>OY282379.1 GCA_958295875.1 uncultured Pseudomonadales bacterium
GAAACTGGTCGTCGACGATCAGCACGCCGTCTGGCCCCACCGAAGCGCCGATGTTGCCGCCGGCGCCGAACAGCACATACAGGTTTTCGCCCACCTGCTCGGCGCGCACTTCCATAGCCTCCAAGTCCCACCCGAACTGGGTGAGCAGCTGGTCGAGGTTCAGCACGTCGTCTTGGGCGGCGCTTGTGAGCGCAAGCCCCGCGGCCGCGGCGATCAGTGTTTTGCGTAGCGTTGTCACGGTTTCCCCCTTGTTTCTCATGCCCGCGCGGCGCGTTAGTCCGGCAGGCCCAAAATGCGTTTGGCGATGATGTTGAGCTGCACTTCCGAGGTGCCGCCCTCAATGGAGTTGGCCCTGGAGCGCAGCCATTGGCGCGGAGCGTCCAGTTCCGCCGGCTCGAAGCCATGGCCAGACCAACCGAGCGCTTGGGTGCCCATGATGGACATCAACAGCTCGTTGCGGCGCTTGTTCTGCTCGGTGCCGTAGTACTTGAAGAACGACGACAGGAACGTCGGCGCCTTGCCGCTCTGCAGTTCCTCGCCATTGCGCCGCACGGTCAGCCCGAAGACGCGCTCGTTCATGCTGTGTTCGAGCACCTGCGCCCTGACCGAATCGTCCGCGATGCGCCCATCCGTTTCGCCGGCGCAGCGCTTTGCCGCCGCGGCGAGCGTCATGCCGCCACCCCCGCCCCCCATGCCGCCGCCGATGGAGGTGCGCTCGTACTGCAACAGGCGCTTCGCCACAGTCCAGCCTTGGCCCGGTTCGCTGACGACGTTTTTCTTCGGCACGCGCACATCGTCAAAGAACACTTCGCAAAACGGCGAGGCGCCGCTGATGAGCAGAATCGGCTTCACCGAGACACCGGGCGAGGCCATGTCGAAGAGCAGAAAGGTGATGCCCTGGTGTTTGGGGGCGTTCGGATCGGTGCGCACGAGGCAGAAAATCCAATCCGCCCGGTCTGCGCCGGAGGTCCAAATCTTCGAGCCGTTGATGATGTAGTCGTCACCGTCTTCCTCGGCGCGCGTCCGCAGGCCCGCCAAATCGGAGCCGGAGCCGGGTTCGCTGTAGCCTTGGCACCACCAAATGTCGCCCCGCGCGATCTTCGGCAGGTGCTCGGCGCGTTGTTCATCTGAGCCGAACTCAAGCAGCGCCGGCCCGATCATGGAAAGCCCCATGCCCACCAACGGCGGCCGCGCGTTGATGCGACGCAGCTCTTCCTGCAGCACATCGTGGTCGGGCTTGGACAGCCCGCCGCCACCGTAGGCCACAGGCCACCTCGGCGCCGTCCAGCCACGCTCGGCCATGCGGTCCAACCAGAGTTTTGTGTCTGGGTTGCGGTATCGAGCGCGCCGGCCACCGCCAGGGTACTCGTCGTCTTGCATGGGCGCCCGCATGCTCGGCGGGCAATTCTCCTCGAGCCATGCTCGCGCTTCGGCTCTGAAACTCATCCTTTCTCTCCTTGAGGATTGATTTCACGCCCCCGCGTCAACACCAACGCCGGCGACGCAAGGGCACTGAGATCTGCCAACGGGTCTCCCTCGACGAACAACACGTCTGCTGCGAACCCCGGCGCCAAGCGCCCCGTCTCGCTGCCCAAGCCGATGGCCGCGGCGCAGTCCGAGGTCGCCGTCCGCAGAGTTTGCGCCGGCGAGAGCGCCGCCAAGTGGGCAAACACCGGCAGGGCACGGGGCAGATCGTCGTGCGGCACGTTGGGGATGCCGGCGTCGGTGGAGGCGATGAGGCGCACACCGGCGACGCGCATCTTGGCGAAAGAGGCCACGACGCGATGTTCGGACTGGCCACCGCCTATGAAACGCCGCCACCCAGAATTGATGGTGGGAGACACCCACGCTCCGTTGGCCACGATGCGCTCGGCGATGGCTTGCACATAGCCGTCTTGAGCCGGTTCCTTCCCCAGCCAAGAGCAGTGTTCGATGGTGGTGACGCCGGCCCGCGCCGCATGGTCGATGCCGGCCGTGGCATGGCAATGCGCCGCCACGTCGTAACCGTGCCCGCGGGCGCAGCGCACGATGGCGGCAACCGTCTCCGCATCGTATTGCGCGTCGCGCTGCGAGGAGCCTTTGGTGAGAAAGCCGCCAGTCGCCATCACCTTGATGAGATCCACGCCATGTTCGGCTTGACGTTCGATCACCGCCGCGGCGCTCTCCGCGTCCTCGGCTTCGCCGCCCCAGAAGTGGCAGTGGCCGCGCACGCTCGTCACCGGCTGGCCGGCGCAAAGCAAGCGCGGGCCGGGCAACTCATCGGCCAAGATGCGATCGCGCACGGCGAGCTCCAGCCATTTGCCGCCACCCAGGTCTCGCGCGGTAGTGATGCCCGCTTGCGCCATCGCCAAGGCGCGCTTTTCAATGCCTGAGACGATGGCGTCGTCGGACACGGCAAGCTGGTCGTCAGGCATCCTGATCGCTGGGTCAAGCGTCATGTGGACATGGGCGTCGATGAGGCCCGGCAACGCGGTGAGGCCGGCCATGTCGCGGCTGGCGGCGTTGCCGGCGCTGGAGGATGCATCATCCACCGCCACGATGCGGCCACCCTCCACCGTCACGCTGTCGGCTTCGGCATAGTCGGCCGCCACGCCATCCCAGACGCGAACGTTGCGATAAGTGACACGCTCCACGGGCTGCATTGTACCCGCCTCAACCTAGGCCGCTTCGCTACATGGGCGGCAGGTGTGCGGGCTGGGCTGACTCTTGGCGGCCGCGGCCCGGCGCCGAGTTCTGAGCGGGCTGGCCGCCCTAACCCGCGGCGGTACCCCGCGACAGGCGCGGCAGATAGCGTCGCGCGCGAGCCGCGAGTTCCGCCTCATTGGTGGCCCGCGCCGGCTGGAACTTCACGCGATGGCCGAGCCAGCGCCACAGACGTTGCACGCCACGTTCACCCGGCGTGACGCGCTGTGCGCCTGTGAGGCCGAAGGCGTCGTTCACCCACGCCGCCACTTCCGCCGGCGTCGCCAGATGCAGCGCTTGCCGGCGTCGTCGCAGCCGCCGCAGCGATTCACCGCGGCGTTCGCTTTGGTTGCAGTTGCGCTTCATCTGGCGCAGCACCGCGCTCGCCGCGCGCGGGTCTTGCATGAGCGCGTCGAGTTCCGGGCGCAGAGACTTGAGCACCTCGCGCCACTCGGCGTTGCCTTGCGCCTTCTCCGTTAGCGTGCCGATGGCATGGGCAGCGCGATCCCGCTCACGGTGGCCGCCCTCGAGGGCGCGGCGGAAGATCTCCCGCCAAGCGCCAAGATCGCGCACACGCCCGCGCCGACACGGGCAGAGCTCGCGCAAGGCCGCGCAACGGGTGCTGTGATCGCTGCTGCGCAGCGCCTCGAGGAGATGGCCGACGTGATCTGGCCGGGCGACACGACAGCCAGCCGCCGCTGCGGCATCGTCAATGGCTGCCGGTTGCGGGGCCGCGGCGGTCAGTCTGGATACCTTGGGTGCGAGTGCGGAACGTCGCGCCCGTAGGCCGGCGTCTTCCACTCATGGCCGCCGGCGGCGGCTTGCAAATCGGCGCTGGTCAGCTTGGCATCCGGCGGCAGCACGAGATGCCCCGTGGCCGCGTTCTCTTGGTGAACCGTAATCGACAAGGAATCGGGCACCTCAATGCCAAGCGCTTCCTTGATCGCCGCCTTCGGGTCATCGATCAGACGCGCGCGAAAGCCTTCATCCGCAGCGGCCCGCTTGATGAGCTCCACCCGCATTTCTTCGTGGGTCTTCGTCATGGCATTTTCTCCTTAAAGATGTGTGGTGCCGTGAACACCGCTGGGCTCCGCCCTTGTGCCACGCTCTGACGCTATACCTGCGCCCCAAGCATGTCAAATGCAACCACCGCGGCGCGGCAGGCGGCAACCAAGCCTAGAGCCCCTGATCGGCCAGAAACGCATGGACTTCCCGCGCCATCGCCTCCGGGGCGTCCAGTTCCGCCAGGTGGCCGGCATCTGCGATGGTGGCGCTGCGCACCGGACCGGCCAAGGCATCGGCAAAGCGCACGTTGTAGGAGGCGGGCAGCACGCGATCTTTGGCGCCGCGCAACAGCAGCGTCGGGCAATCCACGCGATGCAGGCGCCTCAGCACACCCGTGTCGCCAAACGGAAACAGCAGGCGGGCGGCCGCTTCCTGAGCGCGGGCTTGCATGACTTGCCATTCCAACGCATCGCCACCTTCTGGAACTTCCCAAAGAGCCTGCCAACGCTCTGGATGCTCACACACGAGGTTTGGGATGGTGTCTGGCCCCGGCACTTGCGCCCAGATGTCGGCGGCAGGTTCATTGGCGTCGAAGCAACCGAACGGCGCGATGAGCGCCAACCGGCGAACCAAGGGGCCGGCGAGGGCCGCCACTTCCGCCGCCAGCGCTCCGCCGACCGAACTGCCAACCAAATCCACGGGCCCGCCCGAACCCCCCGGCAACGCGTCCAGCGCTTCCAAGGTTTCCACGGCCTGCACGATCCAATCGAGCAGGCTGTCTAAGTGGCGGAAGTGCTCGGCGCCCGGAAACCCTGGCAGCGAAGGCGCAATCACGCGGCGCGTCTGCGCGAGTTCACTGAGAAACGGCGGCCACTGCGGCAAGCCGCCGATGCCGGCGAAAAACACCGCTGGCGGCGCCGCGGGGTTGTGGCCGTCTTCCAATATGCAAACCGGGTGGCCGCCCACCTCAAGCGTGTGTTCCTGGAGCATTTAGGCGGCTCTGGCGGCGTTGCCGGCGCGGGGGGTTGCGCGTTCGGCCAAGGGCTTCGGCCACCAGTCGTCCTGCCACTGATCGTCGAACAGGTCTTTGATCTGGGGCAGCACCCGTTCGGCGTAGAGGCGGGTGTTGTACTGCGCGAGTTCGGTGCTCATGTTGCCGAATTGGCACAGCAGCATGAGATGGCCGACATTCAGGTTGACGCACACCTCGCGGATGCGTTCGGCCACCTGGTCCGGGTCTCCCGCGATGACATAGCCAAGGTCCAGGATGTCCTGCCAGTCTTGCGCCGCGCGCCGGCCGCCGGCATTGGGCGGCGCGGCAGCGCTGCGTTGGGCGGCCAGCGCCACCTGGGACTGCACTCGCGCGCGCAACGTGGCTTCAGACTGATAGCCCGCCGGCGACGCCCACTTCGGGTTCACATGCAGGCAACGGCCATAGAAGTACTCGGCTGGCTCTCGGTAGAGTTCAAGCGCTTCCTGTTCCGTCTCGCCCACGGCCACGAACTGCAGAAAGCCGGCGCGGTAGGGGTTGCGATCCTTGCCCAAGCGATCCATCTCGTTCCAAAAGCCCTTCATCGTGGCTTCGCCGGCCTTGTAGCCGAAGTACGAGAGGTAGCTGTACACATAGTCTTTCTCGGCGCACCACCGCCATGTCTCCACGGAGCCGCCACCGGGAATCCACACCGGCGGATGCGGCTGTTGCACTGGCCGCGGCCATACATTCACGTAGCGCAACTGGTTGAAACGCCCGTCGAAGGAAAACGTCTCCGGCTCTTGCCATGCCCGCATCACCAAGTCATGCGCTTCGTAGTAGCGTTCGCGCAGCTTGGAGGGGTTCTGGCCGTAGGCGAAGATGGTGTCCATCGGGGTGCCCACCGGGAACCCGGCGATCAGGCGGCCGCCGGACATGCAATCCAGCATGGCGAACTCCTCCGCCACCCGCGTGGGCGGGTTGTAGAGCGCCAGAGAGTTGCCCATCACGCAGATGGCCGGGGCGCTGGTGCGGCGGGTGAGCGCGGAGGCGATGAGGTTCGGCGAGGGCATGAGGCCATAGCCGTTTTGATGGTGCTCGTTGCAGCAGATGCCGTCGAAACCCGCCTCGCCGGCGAACTCCAGCTCGTCCAAGAACTCGTTGTAGTGCTGATGCACCCGCTTCGAGTCTAGGAGCGAGGAATCGATATCCACCCACACGGACGGATGTTCCTCACGGAAGCTATCCGGCAGGTCTTTGTACGGCATGAGGTGGAACCAAAGGTTCTTCACGGCGTTGCTCCTTGTCAGCGTGCGCCGAGTTTAGCCGAGACTTGGGGCGTGGTTGGCGGTTGTGGGGGTCTCGTTTCGTCCCGGTGCAAGGATGCAACCACGATGGTCGACGCCGGGAAGCGGCGGAGCACCAAGTCGGCCGCAACCTTGGCCCCACGTGAGCTCCTTCGCACCGCCCCACTGGCCGGGGTTGCGGAACACGGGGCGGAGCTGTTCTTCCCGCTCGACGGACGGCATGGCGCAACGGCACTTCCGGGACATCTGGCTGCTGACGCCCGGCCAACCGAGCGGCCGCTTTCGACAATGGGGCTGGACGATTGCTATGCAGCATTGGCCGATCGGCGGATGGAGCGTCGGCAGCGCGAAATTCTTTGAGCCAGAACAATGCAATTCCAGCAGTGCCACGGCCCGGCGGCTGACGCGGCAGCGAGCCTCGCTGACATTGTGCGCCGCTGGGCCGTCTTGCGCGGGTGCAGGCGGCAGCCCTCTAGATCGCGGGGGCAATGCGCTGCTGAATCCCCGCTGGACGGCGACGAACGGCCAGCTACGCGCTTCAGCGGGCATGCCCCTGTCGAGTTCGCTAGAATGGTTCGAGCGTCACGACGACTACTCATGTGGCTTGGGCGGAAGGAGCCAGCGCAACATGACGGCGAGATTCGAGGGAAGGTGGCCGTGGTCACCGGCGGCAATCACGGCGCCGTCGGCGGTGGCGCTTGGCCCGACGTCCCCTCGAAGTGGTGCGGGCGTTGGCCCTCTGCGATCGGAGGGGACCGCGGCGTTGGCCGCCGTCCGCGAAGCGGGGAACACGGTTCTCAAGAGGTTTGGACTTTCATTGGCCATCGGTGCCCTCTCCCTCTCCGCGCAGGCCCAAGTCTTCCAAGCAGCCAGCGGCGGCCTGAGCCTTGAGAGGCATCAGGAGCTGCAGGCAGACCCGTTGGCGGTTCCGGACCGCTGGCGCGTGGCCCGGTTCGACCGGAGCGAGGTCGCCCGCGCCTCCGACTCCGACACGCCCCTCGTCCTCAACCTGTTCAATGACGTGGAGGTTCGAGGGCGCGTGAAAGCGACCAAGGACTTGGGCGGCGGCGCCTCCTTCACGTCGGGTTCCTTGGAGGGCGGCGGGCATTTCAGCATCTTCGTGCATGGCAGCGGCATCGTCCGGGGCGAGGTGCATTCGTCCGAAGGCGTCTACGCCATGAGGTCTGAGGGGGAGGACTTCAATCAGGTGCTGATCAGGCAGCAGGACGTGTCGGAGCTTCCGGGCTGCGGCAACGAGGCGCTGCCGGCGGGCGGCGAGGTTCCCGCTGGGGCGTGGCGGCCCTTGGGGCCTGCCGCCGGCGCGGGAGCGGGCGGTTGGAGCCGGCAGGCGAGGCAGGCCCCGGCGCCGGCGGACGACGAAGCCTCGGAGGCCATTGACATACTGGTGCTCTACACCCAAAGGGTGGAGGACCATGAGGGAGGGCCAGAGCAGGTCAAGGCCACCATCGAAAATGAAATGGCGAAGATGAATCAGATCTTGGACAACAGCGGGCTTTCCCACAGGCAAGTGCGCCTGGCTATGGAGAAAGTCGATTACGAGCAGACAGAAAACATAGGCTTAGATCTCTCCAATTTGGATCTTACTGAGGAAGACCATCAGTACAGGAATGACGGGCGGGACTACAGCGCCTTGGATGAGGTGCAAAGCTCGCTAATGGAAGAGCATCAGGCGGATTTGGTTCATCTTTTTGTGCTTGAGGGACGCGGAGCATGTGGGCAAGCGACATCGTATTGGTATAATCATGAATACCGGGTTCAAAGGGACTGCGAGAACGCTGACGACAATGAGTCGTGCGTGGAGCACACCCGGCGCAAGTATTGGAGAGATTTGATAAGAGGCATCTTTTCCATTTCTTCGATCATATGCAGTACCAATGGCCCTACTTTTGCTCATGAAATAGGCCACAACCTGGGGCTTCGGCATAACCGTGAGGATTATGTATTCAGAGAGGGAGGATTTGAAAGATCCGGACCTTTCAAAAATTATGCTTTCGGCTACATAGATCCCAATGGAAGGGAGAATTGTAGCAAAAACGCTCAATCGACTGTTATGAGTTCCGTGGTGCTTTCATGTGGAAACTCATATCAAACATTTCCAAGGCCCTACTTTTCCAATCCTGATCTGTTTTTTCCCCCTCCACATGCAGATTATCCTTATCCCTATCGGCCGAACACTCCCATGGGAGTGCCGGGGGATGAGAGAACCACGGATCTGGACGGCCCCGTTGATGCCTCCAGAGCCATCGACGAGGTTTGGGACATCGTCGCCAGCCTTTCGGACCTTCCCGAAGAGGAGCGGGCGGTCTGCAACGAGGGGGACGTCGCGGCCGATGCCCTTTCCTCCTTGCCGGACGCGGCGGCCTTCCCCGCGCGAGGGGGAACGCGGCGGTTCGACGTGTCCTTCCCGGCGCCGGAGAACTGCTCCCGCGTCTCGCTCCAAGCCAGCTCCTCCCTCGCGGCGGTGAGCGCGTCCGCCGAGAAGCTCCGCCTGGGGTCGCACCGGCTGTCCATCGCCGCCGCCCCGCACGACGGCGCCTGCGGCTCGGGGCCGAGGACCGCCGAGGTCACGGTGTCGCTGGTCGAGACGGCATTGGACGGGACGATGGCCGGAGTGCCTGGCGTTGCCCCCGCGACCATCTCTGTGGAGCAGGGCTTCGACAACGCCCTTTGCGGCGGCGTCTCCGGCGCCTCCGAGGAAGCCGTCTCCTTGGACCTCTCGGGACGGAACCCCTATTCCGGCTTCAGGCTCTCGAGCGGCATGTTCGCGGGGTTCACCCGCCTGGAGGACTTGGACTTGAGCGACAACCTGCTCGGCCACTTCCAGAACTCCCACTTCGACGGCTTGAACCTGCTGGAGAGCCTCGACCTGAGCGGCAACGAGCTGGCGGAGCTTGAAGACGCGGCGCTCGCGCACCTGCCGAAGCTCGAGCACTTGAACCTGCGGGGGAACAAGCTGCGCAGGATGAAGGACTCATACTTCGACAAGCCGTTCGACGCCGACAACCGCGATGCAACGTATTACCCCTTGAAGACATTGGACTTGAGCCACAACGAGTTGAGGGAGCTGGATCCCCGTTGGATTGGAGACTTGCGGCATCTGGAGTCTCTGCAGTTGAACGACAACCAGCTTGAAGCCTTGGATTGGGAGTCCTTCTACGGGGCTGACGAATTGAAGCAACTGAATTTGGCGCACAACAGCATCGAGGCTGTTGGCGACGCCGTTTTCGCATACACGCCCAAGCTCACGCACTTGAATTTGAGCTCGAACAGGATTTCCGGTCTCCTGGATGAGACGTTTGGGCGTGTCTATCACGACGGGACCGTCAACGCCCTTGAAGATTTGCGGCAGCTCAACCTGTCCCGCAACCGCTTGGAGGAGTTTCCGGAACTGTCGATGAACGGGAAGCTGACGCACCTGTGGCTCGGCTGGAACAGGATCGCCAGCGTGGGGGACGGGCTCTCGGAGCAGGCGGAGCTGACGGGGCTGCAGCTGTCCAGCAACCGGCTGGCGGAGTTCCCGGACCTGTCGAACAACGGGAAGCTGACGCGGCTGTGGCTCGGCGGCAACGCGATCGCCGCCGTCGGCGACGGCCTCTCGAACTTGACGGAGCTGACGGCGCTGCAGCTCTCCCGCAACCAGCTGGAGGAGATGCCGGACTTGTCGAACAACGGCAAGCTCACGCACTTGTGGCTTGAGGGCAACAAGGTGGCTTCGGTCCCACCGCGGGCGTTCGCGGGCTTGAGCGAGCTGCAGTACCTGAACATCTCGGACAATCCGCTGACCGAGCCGCTGCCGCGCGCCGTTTGCACGTTCATCCGCGGCGTGAAGACGGTGGTGGCCAAGGGCATCGACATGGGCGTTGTGTGCCCTGAGTGACGGTGCCGCACTGAACAGTGTGACGGCGGCTCAGAGTTCGTTTGGCGGCTTTGAAGAGGGATGCAGGGCGGTTGAGCCCTAGGGCGGCCTCCGGGCATCCCCATGAGTCTGCAGCTGCCGGCGCGTTGCTGCGACCGAGGGCCGGGTGTCGCGCCGCTCGCCGTTCGTCTCGCTGCTAGCTACCATAACTCGTCAAACCAACCCACAGGAGCGAAACGCCATGCAATCCGTGCTGCAGGTGGAGAAACTCGACGGCATCGCCACCCTCACCTTGAATCGACCGGAACAGATGAACGCGCTGTCCTTGGAGTTGCGGCAAGCGCTGGTGGATGCGATAGAAGACATCCGCCAAGACGACGCTGTGGGCGTGGTGATTCTCACCGGCGCAGGGCGGGCGTTCTGCGCTGGTCTCGACCTCAAGGAACTCGGCGGCGAAAGAGGCGCGGCGCCGGAGCGCTCGGCGGCGCCACTGGATCCACCGGCCCTGCTGCGCAGCCTGCGGCAACCCGTCATCGGCGCCATCAATGGCTTCGCCGTCACCGGCGGCTTCGAGATCGCACTGTCTTGCGATTTGCTCATCGCCACGCCCAATGCCCGCTTCGCCGACACCCATGCCCGCGTGGGGCTGCTGGCCGGCTGGGGGCTGTCGCAACGCCTCTCCAGATTGATCGGGCCAAACCGCGCCAAAGAACTCTCGCTCACGGGCAACTACCTTTCCGCCGAACGCGCTTGCGAATGGGGCTTAGTGAACCGCGTGGTTGCGCCGGAAGACTTGCTGCCCACCTGCCGGGCGCTAGCGCAGGACATGCTCTCCTGCGTGCCGGAAGCGATGTTCGAGTACAAACGCCAAATCGACCGCGGCTTCGACTTGGCCCTCGGCGACGCCATGACTTGGGAGACAGAAATCGCCCGCCGCCACCCCCGGCCAGCGCCAGAGGAGATCGCGGCAAGGCGAGCGGGCATTCAGCGACGGGCGCGGGAGCAGAGGGCGATGTGACGGGACTCAGATTCTGGCCAAGCGAGGGAGCTCTTAGCCACCACATCAACTGCTTGATTGATTCCGCCCGGGATCTGCTGCCAGTTCAAGTCGTTGAAGTGCCTTGGCAAATCGCTAGCTCGACCGACGTGAGCGGTGCAATACTCCCAACAGTAGGCGTCGAACTTGCCACAGTGAATGCCATCGGACCTCAGCGCTGACACAAGCTCCTCCACGCTGTCACAGCCATACCATGCGGCAAATGCCTTGATCCATGTATCCGGCTTCAGGAAGTCGCCGCCCAAATTTCTCAGAATGAAATAGATGCTCACTGGGCCGATCCGATAGAGGGCACCCTCTTTGCGCTTGATTTCCTTCAGTCTGCAAACGTCATCATCTGTCAACTCGCTCCCATGTTCCTTACCAGCAAAGTAGTGCTCTCGAAACTCAGCTTCGCTCTCGAACTGAGCCAAACGCCATCCGATGTCCCATATTCCGTACCATCTTTCTCTGAACACACCTTCTAAGTCTGCCTTTGGGTCTGAGAGCGTCTTCGCCATACGCCTGCACCACCCATTAAAATCGTCGTCACTCCAATCACCGAGCTTCCGCCAATTGAATGGGAACTTGGATTTTCGTGCGTTTTCGTCCCAGCTTCGGGCAGTGCTCGCTTTCATGTTGGCTACCAAGATCGCCCAATAGGTCTCGTCAAAGAACGTCTTCCGCGTGAGCTCTTTGCTAGAGTGTGTGGACTCAAGCCATGATCTAGTGTCATTCGGTGCCTGATGTTCAAATCGAGATAGCACTCTGTGCAGCGACGGTTTTTCTGACATTTCGACTCCCTAGTCTGCGAGTCTTCCGAAGACAGCAGCCTATGCTTAAGCACCACTTGACGCAAGGCGTTGCGCAAACTCCGCAAGGACGCGGGTGCCGAAGAGGCGCGAACACAGCGCCCGCTCGTGCGAGGCCGTTGTCTCGTGCCGCCGGTGGCGACGCAAGACGGATGCCGGCCGGTCCTCCAGCCCACCCTGAACCTCCGCCGGAGCCTCCGCCAGCGACAACCGCTCCTACATCCAGTCGATACGGTCCAACTCCCGCAACCGACGTAGCGCTTCCGGCAGAACGCCCGGTCCAATGCGAACACCCGCATCATTCGGTCTCCCAGTTGCCTGCAACTCAGGGGCTGCCCAACCGTCGCGCCTAGGAACTCCTTTGGGCGACGCCACCGCCCCAAACGCACCGAACCCCCCACAACGCCTTGCAGCCACGCCGTTTCAACGGCAACATCGGCTAAAACAAGCGGCGTAGACCACGGGAGGGGTTTCATGGCTTACGCGAGCGGGCGCGTCTATCACGACGCGGACAGCCACATCATGGAGTTGCCAGACTTCCTGCACGCCCATGCGGACGCCCGCACGCGGGCGCAACTGCCGCCGTTGTCGTTTGGCGACGGCACCGTGGCGGAGGACGCCTTGGGCGAGTTGGTGCAGCGTGGCGGCCATAGCGCGACGCATCGCGCTAAGTTGGTCGCCCAAGGCGATGCGCTGCTCACGGGGCCCAAGCTCTATCAGGCCCTCGGCGCGTTCGATGCCGGGGAGCGCAGCACCGCGCTCGACCTGCTCGGCTTTCAGCGGCAGTTGGTGTTCGCCACCTTCAGCACCGGCCCGGTGTTCGACCCCGCTCTGGACATCGACGTGCGCTACGGCGGGGCGGCGGCGCACAACCGCGCCATGGCCGCGTTCACCGGCGCGGACGAACGCCTCTTGGGCGTCGGCGCCGTGGCCTTGGACGATCCAGCGCGGGCCACGCAAGAGTTGGAACACCTGCTGAAGCTCGGCTTGAAGGCGGTGTGGATTCCGCATCGACACTGTGGCGGGCGCTCGCCCGGCCACGAAGACCTGAACCCGTTCTGGGCGCGCCTGCAGGAAGCCCAAGTGCCGTTCGTGCTGCATGTCGGCGGCGCCGCCCTGCAAATCGACCCGGTGTGGATGAACACCGGGCGCCCAGCGCCGACAGACTGGCTCGGCGGCGGCGAGAACGTGCGCGGCAAGGACATGACCACCCAACACCACGGCCCCGAGCGGTTCATCAGCGTGATGCTGCTCGATGGCGTCTTCGAGCGCTTCCCGCAGCTCACTGGCGCCGCGGTGGAACTTGGCGCCGGCTTCGTGCCCGCCCTGCTCACCAGGCTCGATTGGATTCACGAGATTTGGCAACGCACGGAACCCGAGCTGCGCGCCTTTCGCCGCAAGCCAAGCGAACAGCTTGCGGAGCAGTTCGCGTTCACCCCATACGTCTATGAAGACGTGGGCACGTTCATCCGCGCTTCCAACCCCAACCTCTACCTCTTCTCCAGCGATTACCCGCACACCGAGGGCGGACGCAATCCCATCGGCCGTTTCGAGTCGAGCCTTGGAGGGCTCGACGCCGCCACCCGCGACAAGTTCTACGCGCAAAACTTCACCCGCGTGTTCGGCGCGAGCTGAGCCGTGGCCACGGCACCCGCCGCCGGCGGCGGGGCGGCGGCGCAAGAGCCCGACAAGGGCCTCTCGCTCTATCGCGTAGCCTCGTACGCGGCGCCCTCCACGCCGCTTGCGCTGGCGGGCCTGCCGCTCGCCGTCTTTCTGCCGCCGCTCTACGCAGACTCAGACGGCTTCGGGCTGTCGCTCGCCCTAGTCGGCGCCATCATCATGGTGTCCCGGCTCACCGACGTGGTGACAGACCCGGTAATCGGTTACCTGTCAGACCGCATGAGGACGCGCTGGGGGCGGCGCAAGCCTTGGGTGCTGGCCGGCACACCCATCTACATCGCGGGCATCTTCCTGCTGTTCGTGCCGCCGTGGGAGTTCTCCGAGATCACTTGGCTGGGCTTCACCTTCAATTGGGGCTATCCCTACCTGCTGGCGATGGTGGCGCTCGTCTACCTCGGCTCCACCATCAAAGACCTGCCGTATTACGCTTGGGGCGCTGAACTCGGCCGCACCTACCACGAGCGCACCCTCATCTTTAGCTGGCGCGAAGGGTTCGGCGTGGCTGGTTCGCTGATTTCGGCGTTTGTTCCAGCCGTCATCCTGTTCTTCGGCTACACGAAGCCGGCGGACGCCGTTTACTTCCTGTCTTGGGGCATGGCCGCCATGATGTTCGTCTTCGTGACGAACGCCATGATCGCGGTGCCGGAGTATCCGCTGCAGGAGACGACGCGGCGCCGCGCATCCATCCGGGAAGGGCTGCGCTACGTGCGCGGAAACAGGCCCTACATGATGCTCATCGTCGTGTTTCTGTTCTCCACTTTGGGGGCGGCCATGACGAACAGCCTGTCCTTCTACTTCGTGAAGCATGTGTTGCTGGCGGGGGAGTTGTACGGCCTGTACTTGGCGCCCTATTTCTTGAGCCAGATTGCCGCTGTGCCGTTCTGGCTCTGGCTCTCGCGCAAGGTCGGCAAGCACCGGGCGACCATGGCGGCCATTGGCTGGTATGCGCTGTGGTCTTGCTTCATTCCGCTCATCGCCATCGCGCCGGATGAATGGTTCGATGCGTTTGAGATTCCAGTGATCTTCGCCTTCCTGCCGGCCAACCTTTATGACGGGCTGGTGAACTACTTCGAGGGCATCGACACCGGCAAGTTCTTCTTCTTCATTCTGGTGATGTGCCTCAAGGGCTCCTCCATCGGCGCCTTGGCCGCCCTGCCCAACGCCATGGCCGCAGACGTGGTGGACGTGGACACGGCGCGCACCGGCGAACAACGCGCCGGCGCCTACTTCGCCATTTGGTCCATGACGCGCAAGGCGGCCTACGCCCTCGGCATCTTCATCGGCACCGGGGCAGTGGTCTGGTTGGGCTTCGACGCCAATGCAGACCCGATGAGCGGCACCAACTCTTGGGCCGCGCTGATGTGGCTCGCCTGCTTCTACTCCATCATTCCAGCCATCTTCAAGTTCATCGGCATGCCGATTCTGTGGAAGTACCCCCTCACGGAGGAGAAGGTGCTCGAAGTGCAGGAAGAGATTAAGCAGCAGCGGGCACAGGCAAAGGACAGCGGCAAGGAGACGGGCTGATGGCAGGCATCAGCCGGCGGCGGTTTGCCCAAGCCGGCGCCGGCGCGGCGCTCGCAACCTTGAGCAAGGCGCCCAGCGCCGGCGCCGCAGCGGACGCAGCGTTCGCCGCAGATGGCTGGCGCCGGGGCGACCTCGCGCATCTGATTCCCGGCGCCAACCATGAGCGCATCATCGTCAAGTGCTCGTTCCACGCGCCCCGCAAACCACCGCTCTTGCGCATCGGCGGCGAGTTGGCCCGCGCCCGCGCGACGGACACCGAGAGCCGCTATTTCGCCTTTGATGTGCCGGGCCTGAAGCCCAACCACGAGTACTCCCTGCAATTGGTGGACCGCGACCATCATCCCTTGGCGGATGCTTGGCCGGTGCGCACCTTCCCGGCGCCGGAAGACCGCCCCAAGTCTGTGCGCCTGCTCGCCTACACCTGCGCCGGCGGGCTGCCCAACTATCCGGGCGTGGCCCCTGCCGAACAACCCTTCCTGGCGCTTGCCGCCCGCCGGCGATTGCTGGCCCGCGCCCTTTCCTTCGCACCCGCTGCGGCCATCGCCATTGGCGACCACCTGTATTGGGACCAACGCACGCAACTGGATGCGCACCGGGAGGACACGCGCCGCCGGAGCGCCGAACTGTATGGCAGCTTCGGCATGCTGAACCGCAGTTTGCCGGCGCGCGGCACCGCCAACGAAGCGATCATCAAGGCGGCGGTGGAACCCCAATTCGCACACCTCTACGGCGTGATGCTGCGCTCCACGCCAAGCTATTTCGTTTCAGACGATCACGATTACTACGAGAACGACGAAGCCACCGATCGTTTCGTGACGCTGCCTCCCCATGCCTATCAACTCGCGTTCGCCCGGTTCACGCGGGACTTGTTCATGCCGGAGTTCCTGCCAGACCGGCATCGCCCCACCCTGCTGTCTGGCGCCAATGCCGGCGACCGGGCGCCGGGCATCTCCGAGAGCTTTGGCACGTTTCGCTATGGAGACCTCGCCGAGGCGCTGATCTACGACTGTGCGCGTTTTCTCTCCCTCAAAGGCGATGTGGCCGGGCTGGTGCCGCCGGAGGCGGAGGCGTGGCTGACCGCCCGCGCCGCGGACGAGCGCGTGCGCCATCTCTTCCATGTGCCGTCGCATCCATTCGGCTGGACGGCTGGCAAGTGGCGCGAGTGGTATCCGGATGTCGCGGATGTGGGAGAGGGGGACACCGCGGTGGCGCAGATGCGCGCCGATGGCCGGGAGACGTTCCGCCTCACCACCGCCAAGCGCAAGTTCATGTGGCAGCGCGGCTGGTTCCTGCAGCATCAGCGCCTGCTGGCGAGCCTTGCCGCGCAAAGGCACCGGGCGGGCATCGTGCTGTCTGGGGACCTGCACGCCACCGGCCATGCGCTCATCCGATCGAGCGGCGAGTTGTCCCTAGACGCCAACCCGGTGCATGCCATCCTCACCGGGCCATTGGGCACCGGGCGCGGCTGGCCATCCCGCGCACGGGGCACGCCGCCATTGACGGCCACTGGCTTGGATGTCGAGGCCATTGCCCCGGTGCAGGAAAAGAACGGTTTTGCGCTCTTCGACATCGAGCGGGACGCGGTGACGGCACGCCTCTTCGCATGGCGGCGCGGCGAGCCAGAGGCCGCCATCGATCAGCTAGAGCCGTACCACGTTCACACCATCAAACGGCGTGGTTGACGGGCGGGAGTGCCGAGCCGTCAGCTTAAGTGCTGGCGCACGAACTCCACTTGCGCTTGCGCCATGGCCGTGGCGCACTCGCAAACCCACAGGATGTGCCACGCGCCCTCAAACGCCTGCAGCGTCGCGTTGGGAATGCGGCGATGGGCTTGCTCGGCATGGCTGAACGGCACATCGCCATCCGCGGTGCCGTGGGTGATCAACGTCGGACACGCGATCTCCTCCAATGGCAGCGGCGCCGCCTCAATGCCCCGGAACTGCTCCATGTCGTTGTGGAAACCGGCGCGCCGGTCTTCCCAAGGCGTGGTGGCGCCGTTGGTGAGATCCAACACCCACGCCAGGAGGTCAGGAGCGTTGGCGATGCGTCGCGCTTCCGCGGCGCACTCCTTGGGCGACAGCGTGCTCTCTTGAGCCACCATCTGCTTCAAGACCAGACCCGGCGCGACGCGCATCATCCACGCTGTGAGACGCGCACCAGTCGGCGAGAAGATGAGCTCCGCCCACTTGGGGATGTCCGCGGGGAACGCCGCGGACACGGCGCAGGTGAGCAAGAGCGCCGCGGCGCGGCTTGGATGGCGCGCCGCGAACTGCGCCGAGGAAGGGCCACCACCAGACACTCCGTGTGCAGCCACACGGTCGATCTCCAAGGCATCGAGCAGGGCAGCCGCCGCGTCGGCTTGCTCCGCCGCCGTGCGACCGCTGGCGAGCGGCGTGCGCAGGTAGCCAGGGCGGGACAGAGTAATGACGCCGAAGCCCGCATCCGTGAACGCAGCGCCCATGGATGGACCGGCATCATGGCCGCCCGGCGTGCCGTGGAACTGCAGCACGAACGGCGCCTCGCCGGTTCGGGCGAACTCCATCGGGCCGCACGCTGTGGCGACAACTTCCGATGTGGCCTGCAACTGCTGAAGGCGCATCTCGCGCCACTTTCCGCTACTCATGGCTTGCACCTCCCCCGTGGCGCCAGACGGCGGCGCCGGCCGAGTGGAGTGGCCGCAGCCAAGTCACCGGGCGCGGCGGCGAAGACGCGGGGGCAGCATCTGCAATGGCGCACGGCGTACCGGACCGCTTTAGAAAACGAGCCGGCCCAAACTCTCCGCCACGCAGCAGGGCTTCTGCTGGCCTTCCACCTCCACCACCACTTCGTTCATCACCTCCAGCATCCCGCCCTTGATTTCCACGCGCTTCAACGTGCTCTGGGCGCGGATGCGCGCGCCGACCGGCACCGGCGCCGGAAAGCGCACCTTGTCGAAGCCGTAGTTGATGCCGAGCTTCTGCCCTTCAAGGGCAGGGGCGGCTGGGGCTTGGGCGCGCGGCAGGTGCCCCATGATGGAGAGGGTCAAGTGGCCGTGCGCGATGGGCGCGCCGAAGGGGCCGGCCTTCGCCCGGTCCACATCGACGTGGATCCATTGATGGTCCATCGTCACATCGGCGAAGTTGTTGATGCGCTCTTGATCCACCTCGAACCATTCCGTCGGCGGCCCAGACTCGCCGATGCGCGCGGTCATCGTTTCAAGAGCAGCTGCAAGGTTCTCGTTCATGCCCCGTTCCCCTCCCCATCGGGTTTCCGTTACGCTTTGAGGCATGGTAACGCAAGACTACGATGAGCGCGTTTACGCCGGCGTGCTCGGCAAGATCATCGGCGTCTATCTTGGCCGGCCCTTCGAGGGGTGGACCAACGCCCGCATCGAACGCGAGCTGGGCGAGATCGACTACTACGTGCATGACCGCCTCGGCGTGCGCCTCATCGTCACGGACGACGACATCGCCGGCACCTTCACGTTCATCCGCGCCTTGGAGGACTACGGCTGCGATGCCGACATCACGCCTGCGCAGATCGGTCAGACTTGGCTCAACTACCTCATCGAGAATCGCACCATCCTGTGGTGGGGCGGCCTCGGCAACTCTACTGAACACACGGCCTATCTGCGGTTGAAGGCCGGCATCGAGGCACCACGCAGCGGCAGCGCGGCGCTGAACGGCAAAGTGGTGGCGGAGCAGATCGGCGCGCAGATCTTCATCGACGGCTGGGCCATGGTGTGCCCCGGCGACCCAGAGCGCGCCGCGGATTTCGCGCGCCGCGCCGGTAGCGTCTCCCACGATGGCGAAGCCGTCCACGGCGCACGGCTGCTCGCCGCGATGGAAGCCCAAGCATTCGTTGAGGACGACATCGACAAGCTGTTGGACACCGGCATCGCCTTCGTGCCGGCGGACAGCGTGATCCGACGCATGATCGACGACATCCGCGGCTGGCACGCCGGCGCCGGCGATGACTGGCGCGCCACCTTCCGCCACATCCAAGATCGCTACGGCTACGACAAGTACGGCGGCAACTGCCACATCGTGCCGAACCACGGCCTCATCGCCTTGGCGCTGCTGCACGGCGACGGCGACTTCGGCAAATCCTTGAAGATCGTCAACACCGCCGGCTGGGACACAGACTGCAACTCCGGCAACTTGGGGTGCCTGATGGGGATTCGGGGCGGTTTGGCAGGCATCGACGCCGATGCGGACTGGCGTGGCCCCATCGCCGACATTTGCTATCTGCCAAGCGCGGACAGCGGCGGCGCCATCAGCGACGCCGTGGGCGAGGCCGAGCGCATCGCTCGCATGGGGCGGCGCTTGGCCGATGCCCCTGCCGCCGCGCCCAAGGACGGCGCCCGCTTCCATTTCAGCCATCCAGGGGCCGTGCAGGGGTTTCAAGGAGAAGGCTGCGTAGTCCGCAACGCCGAGGCCCCCGGCGGCGCGCGGGCGCTGGCCATCGAGTTCGAAGCGCTGCAAGACGATGCGGTGTGGGCCACCACGGCCACGTTCATCGATTCGCTGGCGACAGCCCAGTACTTCGACGGGCGCGGCTACGCGCTGGCGGCAAGCCCCACATTGAACCCAGGGCAGATCGTCACCGCTCGGGCAATGCCGGCGCCGGGGACGCAAAGCGCTTTGGAAGCAGCCCTGTGCGTGCGGGTCTTTGACGGCGAGGACGCCCTGGCGACCTTGCGCGGCCCCGCCGAGCGGGTCGAAGGCAGTGCTTGGACGCACTTCAGTTGGCGCGTTCCCGACACCGGCGGACACCCGATCGCGGCGGTGGGCTTGGAGATCACCGCCGCCGGACACGCCGGAGCGCTGTTGCTGGACCGTTTGACATGGCACGGCGCCCCGCAAGTGACGCTCAGCAGCACCAGCGGCAAGATGTGGCGACGCGCTTGGGTGCGAGGCGTGGACCAAGTGTGGGCGACGCCCCGCGAGAGCTTCCGCCTCATCCACAACGGCGGCACGGGACTCTTGTTCTACGGCACCCGGGACTGGAGGGATTATCGCGTCAGCGCGGACATCACGCCCCACTTGGCGCGGCGCGTCGGCCTCGTCGCCCGCGCCCAAGGGATGCGGCGCTACTACGCGCTGACGCTGACGAGCGAGAACAAGCTCATGCTCGTGCGCGAGTTGGATGGCACCACCACGCTGGCCGAAGCCGATTGCGAGCTGGACCTCTACGCGACGCACCGCTTCGAGCTGACGGTGGCCGGAGACACCATCTCCGCGCGCCTGAACGACACGATTGAACTGAGCGCCAAGGACGCCGCCCTGAGCGAAGGCGGCATCGCGCTGCTCATCGAGGAAGGCCGTGCGGCCACCCAGGAGGTGACCGTGGCGCCCGTCGAGGCGGCGTGACGGCGTTGGGTTGTTGGTACTGGAATGGAGTTAGGCACTGGAACGGACACGGAAATCCCGCTGATGGAGGCTTACCGAGCCACGAAGAACGCAGTCGTTCCGCAGTACCGAGAACCCGACGCCGAAGTGCGGCGCATTTGGGATCGAGCGGTGGCGAACGCGGCCCGAGTCCCGCAGCGCACGATTAGCGGTTGGCGAACGCTTATGGATGCCGAACCGTTCGTGACAGGCCAGCGCGCATAGCCGGACCACCACTCGGCGCTAGGCAGACTGATCCAAACCACCTGATGGGCCAACATTGGACTCCGCGGCACCTGCTGCACGGTTTTTCGCCCGACGGCAAAAACGTGTGGATGTACGACAAGCGATCTGTGGAGTGTCCCAAACTCGTCGCGATCAGCAGAGCGGCGCAAAGCTCCAAGGCGTACGAACCGCCTGTCGAAAGAGTAATGGCCAGTATCGAGCATGCCGCAATGCCGGCCATCCACGCCTTTCGTGAAGCAACGCTGCCAATCGCCATGAGTTACCACGCAAAACTCGTCCTATCTTACTATTTGGCGATGTTTGTGTGGCACAGGAACCCCGCCATCCGCGACCAGCAAGTCGAATCAATGGACGTCTCCGTCATCTCTGCTCACATGGCGAGGATGAAGAACGACTATGATGGATTGCCCGTGGGTCGCCTAATTGACCAATTGGAAGATACGGTGATCGACCGTTGGGTATCTAGACCAAACACAGTCTTCTCTGACTTGTGGGCGCCAAGCGCTATCACACGATTGCTTTTTCACAAGATGACTTGGGTGATTCTGGAATCTACAGAGGGCGAGTTCACGATTCCCGACACCACCATGACCCGCTCGGCCACAGGCGCTGGCTTGCTGGATCAGAGCGCGGAGTTCTACTTGCCATTAAGCAAGAGGCGTGCCCTTCTCGCGAGCTGGAAGGGCGGCCCGCCTAGCGTTGTTCAATTCTTTCACGTTGACCGCGACCATGTCCACTCGATCAATAAGCGGGGTTTCGAGCAAGCGGGGCGATTCGTTTACGCATGTACCCACGACGACGCGCTAAGACGTGCGATCAAGAAACGAGTGCAACACTATGCGAGAGTCAAAGGGATCAGACCGGCAGGTCAGAATCCAAGCTACGGCCAGCTAACTTTGGTTAAGGAAAACTATAGAACGCTCCATGACGCGCTCTGTTTAGCGGCCCCAGTGGACATCCTCGAGCACGATTGGCATACGCCAGTCGAGTTTCCCCTCGTTGCCGACCTGCCGGACTTCAAAGTGCCGACGACCATCTGCAAGTGGTGCGGATGCATAAAGGTGCAACACCACAACGGGAAGACCAAGTACCGAAACAGCGAAGTTCAACTGGTCGATGCACCGGTGAAGAACTGGTGGCAGAGATTGAAGTTGACGGCTGAAAGTGGAAGAGTGGTGGCTATGGACCGTTCAGATACGGTCTAACTCGCGAAAATTGCCCCAAGCAGAGGCAAGGGCCGAAGTCGTGGCATGGAATCGGAGTCGGCCGTATCTTTGGGGGGCGGAGAGTGGCGATGACTTCGGATCCGTTCGTGCAGCGGAGGCCAAACGCTCGCGGCCAATCTAGCGATCAAATCGCCGGCGCTCGATGCGGCCGCACAAAAGCGACAGTGCCTAGCGTTTGCAATTGCGGCGCTTTTCGGTAGGTTAAGCGCACGGTCGCGCTAGGGCTGGGGAGCTCGGCCTAGGTGCCTAGAGGGGGAGGAGAATGACGGCACAGCCAGACGACGCCACGTTGTTGGACATCCATCAGCGCATGACGCGCATCCGCATCTTCGAGACGGAAGCGGGCAAGCTGATGGAAGACGGCAAGATTCCCGGCGCCCTGCACCTCTATGTGGGCCAGGAAGCGGTGGCGGCCGGCGTGATGGCGCACCTCTCCAACGCAGACTGGATCACCAGCACGCATCGCGGGCATGGCCACCTCATCGCCAAGGGCGGTGAGTTCGGGCGCATGTTCGCGGAGTTGTTCGGCCGCTCAGACGGCTACTGCAAGGGCAAGGGCGGCAGTATGCACATCTCCAACATGGAGCTTGGCATGCTCGGCGCCAACGGCATCGTCGGCGCCGGCCCGCCCATCGCCGTCGGCGCGGCGTTCTCGTGCCGCTTCAAGCAGACGCGCAACGTCGCCGTCACCTTCTTCGGCGACGGCGCGAGCAACGAAGGCTCCTTCCACGAGGCGGCGAACATGGCGGCGCTCTACAAGCTGCCCATCGTCTTCGTCTGCGAGAACAACGGCTACGGCGAGTACACACCGCAGGCCAACCACCAAGCCGTGGTGGACGTGGCGGACCGCGCGCCCGGCTATGGCATGCCCGGCGCCGTCGTGGATGGCATGGACGCAGTGGCGGTGTACGAGGCCGCGGGAGTGGCCTTGGAGCGGGCCCGGGACGGCGCTGGCCCCACGCTCTTGGAGTGCAAGACCTACCGCTTCTTCGACCATGTGGGGGTGCGCGGCATGGGCCTCTCCTATCGCACGGATGAAGAACTCGCCGAGTGGCAGCAGCGCGACCCGATCGTGCTGTTCGAGCAGCGCCTGGCGGAGCTCGGCGTGCTAGACCCCGGCGCCGCCCTCGCCGTGCGCGAAGCGGTGGCCGCGCAGGTGCAGGCCGGCATCGAGTTCGCCGAAGCGAGCCCGATGCCAGACCCAGCGGTTCTGCTCGACGACGTGTACGCGTGATGGAGGTTTGAGGGATGGCCGAAGCTGAAGCGGTGCCGGCGGTGCGGGAACTCACCTACGTTCGCGCCATCAACGAGGCGGTGCGCCTAGTGCTCGCCGAGCAATCCACCGCCTTCGTGGCCGGCGAGGACGTGGCCGGCGCTGGCAGCGTGTTCGGCTACTACGCAGGGTTGCTCAAGGAGTTCGGCCCTGAGCGCGTGTTCGACACGCCCATCAGCGAAGAGGGCATCGTGGGGCTTGGCGTGGGCGCCGCAGCCACCGGCCTGCGCCCCGTGATCGACATCATGTTCATGGACTTCATGGGCGAGTGCATGGACGAGATCACCAATCAGATGGCGAAGATGCGCTACATGTTTGGCGGCGCCGCCACACTGCCCATCACCCTGCTCACCATGTCTGGCGCCGGCATGAACATGGCCGCGCAGCACTCGCAGAGCCTTGAGGCGTGGCTGTGCCATCTGCCGGGCCTGAAGGTGGTGATGCCGGCCACGCCCTATGATGCCAAGGGCCTCATCATCGCCGCGGCGCGGGACGACAACCCGGTGATCGTCGCGCTCAACAAGATGTCGCTGCGGTTCAAGGGCGAGGTGCCAGAGGCCGCCTATGAAGTGCCCATCGGCGCGGCGAACATCGTCCGGCGCGGCGAGAACTTCACCATCGTCACCTACAGTCGCATGGTGCATGAAGCGCTGCAGGCCGCGCAGGAACTGGCCGAGCTGGGTGTGGACGCCGAGGTCATCGACCTGCGCTCCCTGCAGCCGCTGGATTCAGAAACGGTGCTCGCCTCCGTCCGGAAGACCCATCGCGCCATGGTGGTACACGAAGCGGTGCGGTTTGGCGGCTTGGGCGGCGAAATCGCCGCGCAAATCCAAGAACACGCCTTCGACGATTTGGACGCGCCGGTGGGACGGGTGGGGGCGCCGTTTTCGCCCGTTCCGTTCAGCCCGCAACTCGAAAAGAGTTACGTGCCGAACGCCGCGAAAATCGTCGCGGAAGCGCGGCGCCTGCTCGGCGCATGACCGTCGCCGACGCCGGGCGGACCACAGCAAACCAAGGCGTTTTGGAACGCCTTCCCAAAAGCGGGGCTGCGCCGCGTCCCATCGGCATTGTCGCCAATCCTGCCTCCGGCAAAGACATCCGCCGCCTCGCGGCGCGCGCCTCGGTGTTCGACACGCAAGAAAAGCGCGCCATCGTGGCGCGCTGCCTCATCGGCATCCGGCGCACGGCGCCCTGCCCCATCCACTACTTCAATGACGCACACGGCATCGCGGAGAGCGCTCTGCAGAGCGTGGGGCTCGCCGGGGCACGATTGCCGGTCGCGGCCACTGGCGCCGCCGACGACACCACCCGCGCCGCGGCAGCGATGCAGAGCGCTGGTTGTGGCGCGGCCATCGTGCTCGGCGGCGACGGCACCCAACGCGCATTTGCCAAGGGCTGGCGCGACGCGCCCCTCATCGCGCTCGCCACGGGCACCAACAATGCCTTCCCGCAAACGGTGGAAGCGACGGTCGCCGGCATGGCCGCGGCGCTGGTGGCGGCCGGCGCCACGCCCCTCGCGGACGTGGCGAGACGCGCGAAAGCGATCCATGTTGACGTCGATGGCGAGCAGGATGTGGCGTTGATCGACGTTGCGATGACGACAGACCGCTTCGCCGGCGCCCGCGCCTTGCTCGACGCCGGCCGCTTGCGCTGGGCGCTCTTGACGCGCGCCAGCCCAGCCGGCGTTGGCCTCGCCAGCGTTGGCGGCATGTTGCGGGCATTCACGGACGCTGACGACGACGGCCTCGCCATTCAGTTCGCCGCACCCGGCCACCCCGCGCGCTGGCGCATCCGCGCCGTCACCGCTCCCGGCAGGCTGGAAGACATCGACGTGGCCGCGGCGCGGCGCGTGGCGCTGAACGAGCGCATCACCATGACGGGCACCGGGGCGCTCGCCTTCGATGGCGAGCGCGAGCGGACGCTGACACGCGGCAGCCGAGTACACATGACGGTACGCCGCGACGGCCCCCACGTCATCGACATTGCACGCGCACTGGCCGCGCTCAAGGTGCCGGACGAGTTGATGGAGATTCCCGATGCCGTCTGAGATTTACCTGGTCAAGGTGGGCATGACCATGACGGAAGGCACCGTCGAGGAGTGGTACGTCCAAGACGGCGACCAAGTGGCGCCCGGAGACCTGCTCTATCGCCTCGAAACGGAAAAGGTCAACCTAGACGTGGACGCGGAAACGCAGGGCACCGTCAAGCAATTGGCCGCCGCCGGCGACACGTTGGCGCCCGGCGAAGTCATCGGCTTCATCTACGCGCCCGGCGAGGCCATCCCGCCAACGCTGCCGACGCCGCGCCGCCAAGACGATGCTCCCCAAGCCCAAGATGCCGCGAGTGCGCCGAGCGCCGCCACGCAGCCCGCCGCTGTGGCGGCCGTGCCCAAGGCTGCCGATGGGCGCCGCCCGGCCTCGCCGGCAGCGCGCAAACTGGCGCAGGAGCTGGGGGTAGACCTAGGCAACGTGGCTGGCACCGGCCCGCGCGGGCGCATCACCCGAGAAGACGTGGAGCGGGCGGCCGCCACGGCGAAAGCCCCCGCCACAACCACCGCCGCCGCGCCAGCAGGAACCCCGCTCAAAGGAATGCGCAAGACCATCGCAGAGCGGATGCATGCGAGCCTGGCGCAAACCGCGCAGCTCACCATGCACATGGAGGCGGTGATGGACGAAGCCGTCAAGCTGCGCACCCAACTCGCCACCGAGTGGCGCGACGATGGCGTGAAGGTGGGCTACACGGATCTCGTCATGCTGGCCGCGGCCCGCTCGCTCGAGCGCCACCCGCGCATGAATGCCGCCCTCGTCAGCGACGCCATCGTGCCGTCAGAAACGGTGAACGTCGGCATGGCGGTGGCGTTGGACGAGGGTTTGGTGGTGCCTGTCATCCAAGATGCGGCGAACAAGCCGCTGAAGGACATCGCCCGCGCCTCGGCGGCCCTCGCGGAGCGGGCCCGTGCCGGCACCTTGGCGCTTGCAGACGTGCAGGGCGGCACGTTCACGGTCACGTCCCTTGGCATGTTCGGCGTCGATGGCTTCACGCCCATCCTGAACGCGCCGCAAACCGGCATCCTCGGCGTGGGCCGGCTCTACGACGGCGTGGGCTGGAACGGCGAAGTACCACGCAAGCGCCAGTGCATGACGCTCTCGCTCACTTGGGACCACCGCGTGTTGGACGGCGCCCCCGCGGCAGCGTTCCTCGCCTGCGTGCGAGACTATCTCGAAGCGCCCTATCGCCTGCTGGCGTAGCCCAGCCGCGCTCTCACTCCATTCCAGCGGCCTTGCTCGCCTCTGCGGCGCGCAACGCATCCAGATTGAGATCTATCTTCGCCTGCGCCGACCACTGCGCCTGTTCCGAGTTCACCGCGTTCACTGGCTCAAACTGCGACAGCAAGCCAATGCGGCGCCGGGCGCTGAACACCTTCAGCGAACGGCCGACGATCTCCCACTGGAAGCCGCCGTAAACCCCGCTGTATTCAGTCATATCCGCCCCGCCCATCTAGCAATTGCCGCTACCCACCCGCGGGCGACAGCCGGTCCAAGCCTTGCAGCGCCTCGTCGAGCATCTCCAAACCGCACAGTGTGTGGATGGCGCCGACGACGTTTCGCACCAAGCCAGCAAGGACGCGATACTCATCCGATGAGCACTCGTCATCGTGATAGGTCACGCCGAACGCTGGCTCAAGCAGCTCCGCCAGTTCGCTGGTGTTGCGCTCCGGCACCAGCAGGTCGAACTCCGAGTGATAAAGGTGGATGTGGGTGGCGCTCGCCGGCAGCGCCGCGCCCAAGTCGATGAAATTGGTGAAGGAGTTGAGCTGCAGCAGCGCCTTCGCGTTGTCGAAGCGGCTGTCGGTTTCGAGCATGCCGCGCAAGAAGTCCGGCGCGAGGGCGCCGTCCACCAACACATCCTCCTCTGCCAAGCCGATGTCGGTGTAGGCCAAGAAGGCGGGCACCGCCCGGCCAATGACATAGGTGCGGATGGCGTCTTCCCCGACGTTTCGGCACCAGCGGTTGCCGTCGCAACGGTCGGCGAGGGCTTCAAGGGCGCCGATCACCGTCCGATACAGGTTGTGCGGCGCCCCGCCGCTGTACAGTTCGCGCACGGTGGCGCCAACCTCCGCGGTGTGCAAGGCGAGCCAAACGGCCAAAGCGCTGTGGCCACCCTGCGAGTAACCGATGATGGAGAGATCTGCCGGGCCTTCCGGCGGCAGAAACTGGCTGTAGTCCTCACTGGCGAGCGCAATCCGCAACAGGTCCACGCTGTTGTTGGCGACGCGATTGCCAATCAGGTAGGTTTCTGGCCCGCTCTGTTGCCCGCCACGCCCCCAGTTGTCCGGGGCGATCACCAAGTGCCCGCGCCCCGCCAACATCGCAGCGAGCATGAACCAGGAGTCCGAGGCATCCAAACTGCTCGGCGTTGAGCCACTGGCGTGGCTCAACAGGATCACTCGGCTCTTGCGAGTGAAGCTGCCCAATCCCGCATCGGGCATGGCGATGAGACCCGTGAGCTGGGCATCCGGTTCGCCGCGTGGGGTGCGCGATGAGTACGCGACGCGCTGCGCGACCACATCGTAGGCAGCGTTCGGGTTGGTGAGTTCGCCCCAAGCTTGTTCCGCAACTTGCCCGATGGCGGCGCGAATGGCGGCGGTGACGTCCGCGCCAAGCTCTGCAAGCTGTTCCCCCAAGGCTCCCGACACATAGGCGTCGAACAGCTCGTTCACGTCTTGGCGCGGCAGCGTTCGCGCGTCCTGCACAACGAGCGACGCCGGCCCAGGGTCTGCGCCGGTTGCGAACCGCAACTCGGCGCGATAGCGCCCATCGCCATCCTCGATGGCCAACTCATGGGCGGCAAGCGGCGCCAGTGCGCAGCGCAGATGGTGCTCCATGAGCTGCTGCGGCGCAGCGCCGCTCAAGCCCATGACGGCGCGCCGCAACGTCACGCCGGTGGGGCGGCAGTCTCCGCTGGGGGAGAAGGCCAGCCCCGCCGGCGCCAAGTGCGCGACGCTGATGTTCACGGTGCCCGGTGCCACGGTGGCGCCCGCCGCCGGCACGGAATCCAACACGCCGAGCGTTTCAAGGGTCGTCTGCGGCAGTGGCAAGGAGCGCGAGGGCGCGGTGGGCACGGGCCGCTCCGCCGGCGCTGAAGTCACCTCTCCACCCCCGCACGCCGCCGCCAACGCGAGGCTCGGCGCGAAGACGAGCACTCGCCACCGCCTTCCCGAGCCGCCCACGCGCCAGCGTGCCATCCGTGAGCGGGGCGCCATCACTCCTCGCGTTTCTCGCCCGGCCGCGCCAGCCGAGACAACGCCACGCCAGCCTCGAACAACACCCAGGTCGGCAGCGCGAGCAGGAGTTGCGAGATGACGTCCGGCGGCGTCAGCAGCATTGCAATGATGAAGCATCCGACGATGACGTAGGGGCGCTTGCGCGCCATGCCCTGCGGCGTCGCTAGGCCAGAAAGCGCCAGCAAAAAGGTGGCGACGGGCACCTCAAACGCCACGCCAAAGGCGAAGAACATCTTCAGGACGAAATCCAGGTAACGATTGATGTCCGTCATCATCGTCACCCCTTCGGGCGTGACGCCAGCGAAGAACTGAAACACCAGCGGGAACACCGCGTAGTACGCAAACGCCATGCCCAGATAGAAGAGCAGGATGCTCGATGCGAGCAGCGGCAGCGCGAAGCGCTTTTCGCGCAGGTACAGCCCCGGCGCCACGAAACCCCAAGCCTGATGCAACAGGTAGGGGATGGCCGCGAAGAACGAAGCGAAGGCCGCCAGCTTGAACGGCGTGAGGAACGGCGACGCCACTTCCGTCGCAATCATGTTGCCGCCCGGCAGGTGCGCCATCAGCGGCGCGGCAACGAACTCGTAGATGTCGTTGGCGAAGTAGTAGATGGGGAAGAACAGCACGCCCACCGCCAAGAGCGCCCGCAAGAGCCGCGAACGCAGCTCCAACAAGTGATCGAGGAAGGGCATCTCATGCTGATCGACCGCGGCGTCGTGCGCCTTGGCATCGACCGGGGCAACCGCTTTGCCGGCCCGCTTCATGCCCTCGGGTCGGCGTTCCAAGCCTCCGTCGCTCGGGCAGCCGTGGCGGCTTGCTGGGCCGCGTCGCTCGCTTGGCGCGCGGGCGTGGCCTCCGCGGCGTCCGCCGCGTTCGGGGTTGGGCTGGGCGGCGGCGCCAGCGGTGCATCCGGTTCCACCGCCTGCGCCCCGACGGGGCCCTCGGACGCGGTAGTGAGCGGTTCGCGGAGATCGTTGCGCAATCCCTGCACGTCGCGCTCGATGTCCTTCATCTGCTCCATCACCGCTTCGTTGTGCAGTTGGCGGCGCACTTCATCCATGCCGATCTCGCGCTCGACCTCCACCTTCACCCGGGCGAAGCTGCGCCGCATGCGACCGATCCAGAGCCCCAATGTGCGTAGGGTTTCCGGCAGGCGTTGCGGGCCGAGCACCAGCAGCGCGACCACGCTGACCAGCGCGAGTTCCGGAAAGCCAATGTCAAACATTCGCGCCCGGTTTCGCCTTCACGCTCGCCTGCCCTTCAATGACGCCGTCGTCGCCAATGGTGCGGGCGTCGTCGCTGCCGGCCTTCTCCTCTTCCTTCACCGCGGAGCGAAAGCCCTTGATGGCAGACCCCAAGTCTCCCCCCAAGGTCTTCAGGCGCCGCGGGCCAAAGAGCAGCAGCACGATGGCCAAGACGATCAGAAGTTCCCAAACGCTCAATCCGAACATGGGGCACCTCCACATGTCGATGGCCGCCCATTATACGCGCCGCCCAAGTTGCCGGTTCGCGCCGCCAGCGCGGCAGCCCTCAGCCACGCCCGGCCAGTAGGACGCCAATGATGACGGCGCCGGCCCCGGCCAGCACCGTCGGCTCCACGGCCGTGGCCGCCGCCGAGCGCCACAACAGCCCTAGCCCAGCAAGGGCCAAGGCGGCGCCAGCCAATTGCCGCCAGCGCGCCCCTCGGCGCCGAGTGTCCAAGGCGCGGGTCAGGGCGCGCATTGCGTCGCGCTGCTCGGCCGCCGCGCGATCCATATCGCCGAAGCGGGTGCCCGCCGCGGCCAGCAATTCCGGCAACCGCGGCAGCTGGTCGATCAACGCCGGCGCTTGTTCGAGCAGCCCCCGCGCGATGGCCAACGGCCCGTACCGCTGCGCCATCCAGCGATCCATGAAGGGCTTTGCCGTATGCCAGAGGTCCAAGTCCGGATAGAGCTGGCGCCCCAACCCCTCCACATTGAGCAGCGTCTTTTGCAGCAGCACGAGTTGCGGCTGCACTTCCATCTCGAAGCGCCGCGCCGTGCGGAAGAGCGCCACTAGGAAGTGGCCGAAGGAGATGTCTTTCAGCGGGCGCTGAAAAATCGGCTCGCAGAGCTGGCGGATGACCGCCTCGAAGGCGCCCACGTCCGTGCCCGCAGGGATCCAACCGGATTCAACATGCAGGCGCGCCACGCGGGCATAGTCCTGATTGAAGAACGCGGCGATGTTCTTGGCCAGATAGGCTTGGTCCGCCTCCGTGAGCCGCCCAATGATGGCGCAATCGACAGCGATGTAGCTCGGGTTCGCGGCATCGGTGACATCCACGAAAATGTTGCCGGGGTGCATGTCCGCATGGAAGAAGTTGTCTTCAAACACCTGCGTGAAGAAGGTTTCCACGCCCCGCTCCGCGAGTTTGCGCATGTCAGCGCCGCGCGCGCGCAGCGTTTCGACGTCCGCAATGGGCACGCCGTACACGCGCTCCATCACCAACACGTCTTCAAAACAGTAATCCCAATGCACGCGCGGCGCGTAGAGCAGCGGCGACGCCGCGAAGTTGCGCCGCAGCGTGGCGGTGTTCGCCGCTTCGAGCAGCAGGTTCAACTCATCGAAGATGGTGCGCTCGTAGTCCGCCACCAATTGCTCAAGGTGCAACCGGCGCGCCTCCTTGGACAACCGCTCCAACAGCCGCGCGATGGCGTAGAGGAGCGCCAAGTCGTTGGCAATCACCTGCTCCACGCCGGGGCGGATCACTTTCACCACCACCTCTTCGCCGGTTGGCAGCGTCGCGGCGTGAACCTGCGCCAAGGACGCGGAGGCGAGCGGCGTTTCCTCAAAGGTGGCGAACACCTGGCCGATGGGGCGCCCAGCGCGGCCTTCGATGCGCGCCACCGCGAGGGCCGCGGCAAACGGCGGCACCTGATCCTGCAGCAACGCGAGTTCGTCGGCGTAGTCTGTGGGCAGAAGGTCGCGCCGGGTGGAGAGCACTTGGCCGAACTTCACGAACACCGGGCCCAGTTCCTCTAGCGCTTCGCGCAAGCGCCGCGCCGGCGAGGCCGACGCCGCCGGCAGCAAGCGCCAAGGCAGCATCCGCACCAACCGGCGGCGTGGCGCGAGCGCCACAGCGATGTCATCCAAACGGTACTTGGCGACGGTCCAGACGATCTTCGCGAAACGGCGGACGCGCTTCACTTCACGCCCCGGTGCAGGGCGACCACGCCGCCGAGCAGCCGGTCTCCCCGCACGGCGGAGAAGCCGGCGTCCTCGATCATTTGCGTCAGGGCGGCAACGCCCGGGTGGCGGGTGATGGACTCAACCAGATAGCGGTAGGGCGCCGCGTCCCCGGCCACCAAGCGGCCAGCGAGCGGCCAAGCGCTCTGGCACAAGTTGTAGGCGGCGCGCAGCGGGCGGTTCGGAGGCGTCGAGAACTCCAGCACCACCAATGCGCCCTGCGGCCGCAGCACGCGGCGCATCTCGCGCAAACCGGCTTCCTTGTCTGTGAGGTTGCGCAGGCCAAAGGCGATGACCACGCAGTCGAACGCATCGTCGCCGAAGGGCAGGCGCTCGGCGTCGCCACGCACCGTCGCCACGTTGACGAGGCCGGCGTTGAGCAGACGGTCGCGCCCGATGCCTAACATGCTGGCGTTGACGTCGCAGAGCACCACTTGGCCGTCCGCGCCGACCACCGGCGACAAGCGCCGCGCCATGTCGCCAGTGCCGCCGGCCAGATCCAATGCCCTGCCGCCAAGGCGCAAACCCGTCGCTTCAACCGCGATGCGCTTCAAGATGCGATGGCTGCCAAGCGACATGACATCGTTCATCACGTCGTAACGCCGCGCCACTGCATCGAACACTCCCGCCACCCGCGCCGTCTTTTCCTCCGGCGTCACCGCCTCATGGCCGAAATCGACGGTCTTGCCCGCCATCTTGCGCTCGTCCGGCGCACTCATCGCGGTTTGGGCGGCGTCCACTGGCCCACCGGGATGGTCGGCAGGCGCGAGGCGTTAGCCGCCTCCATCTCGGCGAGGTACGCCTGCCAACGTTCCTCGCGCTGCTCATGCAGCTCCCGCAGGAATCCCCAAGAGTAGATGCCGGTGTCGTGGCCGTCGTCAAAGGTGATGCGGATGGCGTAGTTGCCCACCGGTTCCACCTTGTCGATGCCGACATGCTTCTTGCCGGTTTGCAGGACGCGCTCGGCGTCAGAGTGGCCGCGCACCTCCGCCGATGGCGAGTAAACGCGCAGCAGCTCCGCGCTCAGCACCGCCTGCTCGCCGTCGCCATATTCGATGGCCAAAGCGCGAGATTCGCTGCGATAGACGAGGTTGACTGGCGTGGCGGATGCGGCGTTCACAGGATGTAGCGCGACAGGTCTTGGTCGCGGGCGATGTCGCCGAGCCGCGTGTTCACATAGTCTGCATCCACCGTGAACTCGCGCTCGGTCGTGCAGCCGGCCGCCTCGAAGGACGCTTCGTCCAGCAGCCGCTCAAGCACCGTGTGCAGGCGGCGAGCGCCGATGTTCTCCGTGTGCTCGTTCACTTCCCACGAGATTTCCGCGATGCGCTTGACGGCCGCAGGGGTGAAGTGCAGCACCACCCCCTCCGTCTTCAACAGCGCCCGGTACTGCTCCGTCAACGAGGCGTCCGGCTCTTCCAAGATGCGCTCGAAATCGGCCGGGCCGAGCGCCGCCAGCTCGACGCGAATGGGCAGGCGCCCCTGCAGCTCGGGAATGAGGTCTGAAGGCTTCGCCAGATGAAAGGCGCCCGATGCGATGAACAGGATGTGGTCTGTGCGCACCATGCCGTAGCGCGTCGAGACGGTGCAGCCCTCGATGAGGGGCAGCAGGTCTCGCTGCACGCCCTCCCGGGAGACATCGGCGCCATGCGCCTCGGCGCGCCGCGCCACCTTGTCCAGTTCATCCAAGAAGACGATGCCGGTCTGCTCCACGGCATCGATGGCGTGCGCCTTGATTTCATCTTCGTTCACCAGCTTCAGCGCTTCCTCTTCCCGGAGGCGCCGGCGCGCGTCGCGCACTCGCAAGCGCATAGACTTCTTGCGGCTGCCGGCGATGTTGGAAAACATGTCCTGCAGCTGGCTCGTCATCTCCTCCATGCCCGGCGGCGTCATGATCTCGACGCCGATGGGCGCGGCATCCACCTCCAACTCCACCTCGCGGTCATCCAACTCCCCGGCGCGCAGCTTGTCGCGCAAGAACTGCCGCGCCTCGGTGCCATCACCCTCGGCGGCGCCGCGGGATTTCGGCAGCATGGCATCCAGCAGCCGGTCTTCCGCGGCGGTGTCGGCGCGCTCCTGCACCGCCTCCAACTGCTCGTCGCGCAGCATCTTCACGGCCACGTCGGTGAGGTCTCGGACGATGGATTCCACATCCCGCCCGACATAGCCCACTTCGGTGAACTTGGTGGCTTCCACCTTGATGAACGGCGCCCCGGCGAGGCGCGCGAGACGGCGGGCAATCTCAGTCTTGCCGACGCCGGTGGGGCCGATCATCAGGATGTTCTTCGGCGTCACCTCTTCACGCAACGGGTCGGGCAACTGCATCCGGCGCCAGCGATTGCGCAAGGCGATGGCAACGGCCCGTTTCGCCGCGTCTTGGCCGACGATGTGCTTGTCCAGTTCGCGGACGATCTCCTTCGGGGTCATGATGCTCATGGGGCGGTCAGCGCCTCGACCGTGACGTTGTGGTTGGTGTAGATGCAGATTTCCGCGGCGATGGCGAGGCTCTTGCGAACGATCTCTTCCGCGGTGAGTTCCGAGTTGGCGAGCAGCGCCCGGCCGGCCGCTTGGGCGTAGCCGCCCCCAGAGCCGATGGCGATTAACCCGCCTTCAGGTTCGATGACGTCCCCGTTGCCGCTGATGAGCAGCGACGCGGTGGCGTCGGCCACCGCCAGCATCGCCTCAAGCCGGCGCAGCACCCGGTCTGAGCGCCACTCTTTGGCGAGTTCCACGGCGGCGCGGGTGAGGTTGCCCTGATACTTGTCCAACATGCCCTCGAAGCGCTCGAACAGCGTGAAGGCGTCCGCGGTGCCACCGGCAAAGCCGGCGAGCACCTGCTCTTGATGCAGGCGGCGCACCTTTCTGGCATTGCCCTTGATCACCGTGGCGCCGAAGGACACTTGACCATCGCCGCCCATCGCCACGGCGTCGCCGCGCCGCACGCACAGGATGGTCGTACCGCTGAATTGCCGCAATGCGTGGCCTCCCCCTAGCACGTTGTAGCTGAGGTTCGCCGCGCTGGGAACGCTCGAACCACCCACTCATCTCAAACGCCGGCTGGGCGCCCCACGCTTAGCATAGCGCCGGGCGGCGGCGCACATTCAACCGCGGCTCGCCGCGCGCTCAAGCAGGATTGGCGCGATTTGCCGCGCCTGCAATTCGCCCATGACGCGCCGCGTCTCCGCCATGGTCGGAAACGGCCCGACAATCACCCGGTACAGCACGCCGTCTTCCACGCCAATGGACTTCGTTTGCGCCTGCATCCCAGACAAAATCAGCTCTGCCCGCCGCTGCTCCGCCGCCCCTGCCTCGCGGAACGCGCCGACTTGCAGCAGGTACTCCGTGCGCGCCGGCACCACAGCTGCCGGCGCTGGCGATTGCGCTGGGGCGTCGGTCGCCGCGGCGCTCGCCGCAACGTCACCAGCACCAGACGCCGGCGGCGGTGGCGGCACCGGGCCGACCCGCTCGCTCGGCAAGCGTTCCCAGAACTCAAAACTCACTGGCGGTGGCGTCACCGTCGTCACTGGCGGCGTCTCGGGCGCCGGCGTCGCAGCGTCTTCCAATTGCAGCGCAACGAGCGCGGCGACGGTCGCGATGGCCCCCACGACGATGCCCACGACGAACGATGCCAAGCTAAACCCGCCGCCCTTTCTTGCCGCGGACGCCGGCTCACGGGAACGGGCCTTGCGTCCCCCGGCGCGGCGATTCTGAGACCTCGGCATGGGCACGGATTTTACACCCAACCAGCCTTGGCATCCCTGCCGCCGGCGCCTGCGGGACGCTCAGAACACGTCGTAAGGATCCACGTCGATGGACCAACGCACGTTCGGCGCCCGGATGTCCGCCGCCGCAAGGGCTGCGAGCGCGGCGCGCAAGGGCCGGCGGCGCGGCGCGATGGCGAGGCATTGGTGGCGATGGCGGCCGCCGCGGCGGGCCAACGGCGATGGCGCCGGCCCCGTCACCTCAATGGCGCCGGCAGACTCCGGCACAGCGCGCAGCGTGGTCACCACCCGGCGCAACAACGCCTCGGCTGCTGCGCTGTCCGCGCTCTCGGCACGCACCACGGCCATGGCAGCGAAAGGGGGCAACCCCGCGTCCGAACGGTCTGCAAGCTCGGCCGCCGCGAATCCGGCATAGCCCGATTGAATGAGGGCCAAGAGGTTCGGATTGTCCGGGTGATGGGTCTGAATCCATACCTCGCCGGCGCGAGCGCCCCGCCCGGCGCGGCCGGCCACTTGGATGATGGTCTGCGCCGTGCGTTCGGCGCCGCGGTAGTCCGGCGACAGAAAGCCGCTGTCCGCATCGAGCACCGCCACCAAAGTGACGCCGGGCAGGTGATGCCCCTTGGCGAGCATCTGCGTGCCTACCAGAATGGCCGGCCGGCCATCGCTCAAGGCTTGCAGCCGCCGCTCGATCTGCGCAGGGCTCCGCGTGGTGTCCCGATCGATGCGATAGAGCGGCACATCGGCGAAGCGCTCCGCGAGGCCGCTCTCCACCCGCTGCGTGCCGATGCCCACCGCAAGCAGCGCCTCGCCGCCGCAGTCTGAGCAAGTTGCCGGGCGGCGATAGCTGCGGCCACAGTGATGACAGCGGAGGCGGGTGGCGGGATGGCGAAGCGGGTCGATGGCCGCAGCACATTGCCCTCCTGCCACGCCGCCCTGCCCCGGCTGTGGCTGCTGCTCACCACTAGCCTCCCAGCCGGCGGCCGGCGCAACCGCGCGGGGGCCATGCATGGTGAGCCTCGCATCGCAGTCCGCGCAGCGGGCCTGCCAGCCACAGTCTGTGCAGAGGCACACCGGGGCGAAGCCGCGCCGGTTGATGAACACCAGCGCTTGATTGCCGGCATCCAAGTGGTGGCGCAGCGCAGCCGCCAAGCGGTCGCTGAAGCCATCGCGCAGGCGTTGTCCGCGCACGTCGAGCACCCGCAACGCCGGCATGGCAGCCCCACCGGCGCGGCGCGCCAAGGCAAGGTGGCGATAGCGCCGCCGCGCCACGTTCGCCAGCGTGGCGAGCGAAGGCGTGGCGCTGCCGAGCACCACCGGCACGCCGAGCAACTGCGCCCGCTTCACCGCGACGTCCCGCGCCGAATAGCGCAGCCCGTCGCGCTGCTTGAAGGAATCGTCGTGCTCCTCGTCCACGACGATGAGGCCCAAGCGCGCAAACGGAGTGAACACCGCGGAGCGGGTGCCGACCAGCACTTTGTGGATGCCCTGACGGCAATTCATCCATGTGTCGAAGCGCTCGCGGTCCGACGCTTGGGAATGCAACGCCGCAGCAGCGCCGAAGCGGGCGCGGAAACGCGCCAGCGCCTGCGGCGTGAGCGCGATCTCAGGCACCAGCACCAACGCCTGGCCGCCACGTTCCAACACCGCGGCGATGGCGCGCATGTACACCTCGGTCTTGCCGCTGCCCGTGACGCCTTCCAGCGCGACGACGGCGTGGTCGCCGAGGGCGCCGACGACAGCTTCGGCGGCCACGCGCTGCTCGTCGCTCAGGTTGTGCGGCGACGCGCCGACGCGATACACCGGGGGGGTGTCCACGCAGCGCGCGAGCCCTTTGCGCTGCAATGCCTCCAACACCCTGCGCTCGAAGCCGAGCGCCCGCAGCTCGCTCTCCGGCATCGGCGCCCCGGATTCGCGCAACGCATCAAGCGCGGCGCGCTGGCGCGGCGCCCGCGCCAACTCCGCATCCGCGCCCGCGGTTGCTACGCGCCAGGCGCGCGGCCAGCGGGGGGCGAACGCAACGCCTTGGCGCGCCGCGTTCGGCAGCATCGTGGCGTACACCTCGCCCAGCGGATGGTGGTAGTAGTCCGCGAGCCATTGGGCGAGGTCCATCAAGTCTCGCGGCAACAGCGGCGCATCGTCCAACAACGCCGAAACTGGCTTCAGGGCGTGCTCGGAGCGGCTCCGATGGTCAGTAACCACCCCCACCACCTGGCCGCGCGCGAACGGCACCCGCACCCGCGCTCCCACCGGCGGCGTCGCCATGCCGGCCGGCACCGCATAGTCGAAGCCGCGACGCAGCGGCCGCGGCACGGCGACGCGCACAATCGACTCGTTCATTGCGTGCCAGCATGAAGGCTCGGCAGCGGCATCGCAAGACGGCCTCTTTGGCGGTCGGCAGACGCCCCGTCCTTGGCGTCAGCGCTTCGGCGCAAACATCAATTCCGGCACGACCACCTCCCAAGCATCGCATTTGATGCCAGGCTGGAACTGAGGCTCGGAAAGCTCTCGACTCCAAGTGACAATGGCCAGCACCGTTGCTGAGCGACAGTACATCCCGGGCGGGGGCTTGAAGTCTCTGGCGAGGCGTCCTACCCGGTGCCCGGCGTTGTCGAACAACTCCCAGCGATTGCCGTCGCCGCCGGTGTGGCGCAGAGTTAGCGGGTCGCCGGGAGCGAGCGCGGCGATGGCTTTGTGCATGGGGTGGCCGGCGGCCCGCCGGCCGGCGAAGCCGAGATCGACGTCGCCCATGGCAAGCCGCCGGTAGCGGGATTCAAGTTCGGCGCCGACCGGCGGCAAAGGCGCCGGTTGACGGTGCAGCACCGAGGCATTGCTGCGCATGGCGGCCTGAAGGGGATGCGGTTCGGCTAGGTACGGCGGGGGTAGCGGCTCCTCGACGCCGCGCGATGCTCGTTTTTCCGGCGGACTCAACGGCGCAACCTCAGGACGCAGGTTGGGCCCCTCCTGAAAGCGCATCAGCGCCAAGGTCTTCCGGGCGCGGGTCATGGCCACATAGAACAAGCGACGCGGCGCATCGGCGTCCTCGCCTCGGTTGGCGTCGCGCCAGCCACCGTCCAGAACGACCACATGGTCGAACTCCAAGCCCTTGGCGCGGTGCGCGGTCAACAGCAGCAGTCCGCGTTGGCGGCGGCGCACCTCCCGGCCCCACTCCGCCAGCCATTCGATGCAGTGGGCCGTCGGCAGTTCCGCGCCGCCGGTTTCCAAGGAGAGTTCATCGGCGGCTTCGTGCAGCAACTCGACCCAAGGGCTGGGAGGCCGCTGAGCCAACCATTGCCGCAGCGCTGCGAGATCGACGATGGCGGGATCAAGCCGGCGCAGCCAATTGCGCAACGCTGCAGTTTCGCGCAGGCGCCAAAAGTTGGGGATTTGCTCATTGCCCATCTGCACGGGCACCCGCTGCATTTCGCACCAAGCCCGCACCGGCTCCAGATATTCCCATTTTCGGGCGATGACGGCGCTGGCGGACCAGTCCCAATCCGGCGTCAACGCGGCGAGGCGCTGCAACTCCGCCATCGCTGCTTGGGCTTGGGCAATTGGCGCCCGGCGCACCGGGAGCATCTGCACCCGACCCTGCGCGACCGGGTCCAACGCCTCCCAGTCCCCGCCGGGTGGGGCTCGGGTGCGGTTCCGGTCAATGCGGATGGGATGGTCGGCCTTCATCCTTTCGGCAGCCGGTTCGATGGCGGCGTTGGCGGCGGCCACGATGTGCGCCGTGGAGCGATAGTTGTCCGTCAGGAAGGTTGGCTTGGCTCGGTAGTCCGCCTCGAAGCGGCGGATGAACCGCACGGATGCCCCGGCAAAGGCATAGATGTTCTGATCGTCATCACCCACCGCGAACAAGCCGAGCTTGTCGTCCTCATTGGCCAGCGTTCGCCCGGCCAACGCCGCGATCAATTCGTATTGCTCGGCGCCGACATCTTGGTATTCGTCCACCAATATCCAGCGGAAGCCGGCCAGCAACCGAGATCGGTGCTCATCGGCTTCCTCTGGTGGCAAGCCATCTCCGCGCAGGAGGGCAACGGCCTGATGCATCACTTCCTCGAACGCAGCATCGCCCAAGGGTTCAGCACGGTCGCTGAAGCTGGCCCCGACCAAACGCATGGCGAGGCCGTGGCAGGTGTACACCAGAACGCCCCGGGCGTCGTCGCCAACCAGTTCCGCGAGGCGACGGCGGATTTCCGCCGCTGCATGCCGGTTGTAGGCCAAAGCGAGGATGCCCCTCGGGTTTTCGCGCCGCTCCCGCAGCAGATAGGCGATGCGATGCACCAGCACCCGGGTCTTGCCGGATCCGGGGCCGGCCAGCACCAGCACGTTGGCCTGCTCCCGGTCATCGGCGACGATGCGTTGCTGGACGGGGTTTTTCAGGCTCTCCACGATGCTGCGCCAAGACTCCGCGGTGGTTTGGCGCGCCAAGTCCCGGTCCTTGTCCGGCAGCCAGCGGCGCAGGAAGTCCGCTTGGCTTAGGCTGAAGTAGTCCATCGCCAAGCCCAGCGCTTCCGCCATGGCGCGCAGGCCGCGCTGCGCGAACTCCGCCATCACATGGACTTGCAGCACTTGATCTTGGTAGTGGAGCCGGAGCGGCGTGAAGTCCGCGTCGGCGAAGCCACGCCTCTCCTGCACCAAGTGGATGGACATGGCGGGGCGGAACACCGCCAACCCCTTGTTGAGACGCACGACCTCCTGCTCGTGCAACCACAGCAAGGCGCGGTCCAGCAGCTTCGAGAGCTTTTCCGCATCGGCAACCTTGGCTTTCAGTTCCAAGTCGGACTGCAGGGCTGCCATCAGCTGGCCGAGGGTGGTTTCGGCCAGCAGGTCCGTGCCGCGGACGCCGGGCGGCAGGCAGCCAAGCAAATGCTCGAGCAGGCGCTGCGCACCCGTGCGGCGGCGCAACGCGGTTTCCGCCAACGCCTTCCAAGGGCGTTGCAGGGTCACCCGCACCGTTTCCGGGTCGCGACGGCGCAATCCGAGGCTGCCTTTGCCAGCGCCCTCGTTGCGCCCATCCCCGGCGATGCTGCGCAGCAGGCGCCATACGCCCTCCGGCAGGGCTTGGGCGTGGCCGGCGTCCTTGAGGCGCTGGGTGACAAGGCGCAGATGCAGGGTGGATGCGTCGCCCTTTTGCATGTCCGGCGCCGTTTCCTGCAGCGCCTCGATGAGCGCTCCCTCCAAGGCTGTCGCTTCCGCCAGGCGCTTGCGCGACGCCCGCTGCACCCCCACATGGACAAAGGCGGTCAGCGCCGTGTCGTTGCTGGCGATTCCCAACGCCTCCAAGTCAAACATCGCGTGGCGCACCCGCTCCGGAGTCAAACCGGAGACTCCCACCAGCTCGTCGGTGGAGATGCCTTCGTCCGGGTCCGCCTCGATTAGAGCTTTGGCGATGGCCAGCAAACTGGCGCGGTAGTCCGCCCGAAGTTTGCGCCCGACCAACTTGCGGCGAGCTTCGTCCACGGAATCCACCCGCAGGGAGGAGGGGAAGACCTGCACTCGGTTTTCCTCGCGGGTGAGCAACTGCGCCTCCTCCAGCCAAGAGATGGCGGTGCGCACCCGAGTGTCATCGGTGGCGGAGTCCCGCTCGAACGCGGCCTCTTCGTCCTCGCCCAGAATCTCGCCGGAAGTGGCGACCACCTCGCCGGATAGGCGCTTCTTCCGGTCCAAATTGCGCAGCGCCTTCAGAATGCCCTGAATCTCCCGGCGGCTGAGGCGGGAACGGGCCGACAGGCCAAACTGCCGCTCCACGTCGTCCGCGGTGTAGAGCAGCACGCAGCGGGCCAGGGACCGGTCCCGGCCGGCGCGACCGGCCTCCTGCAGGTAGTTTTCCAAGGAGCCGGGGATGTCGGCGTGAATCACCAAGCGCACGTCCGGCTTGTCGATGCCCATGCCGAAGGCGTTGGTGGCGACAATCACCCGCGTTTCGCCTGCAATGAACTGCTGCTGGACGGATTTCTTGATCTCCGGCGACAGGCCGGCGTGGAAGTGGTCCGCGACGACGCCCTTGCCGCGCAGGAAACCGGCAACGTCTTCGCTGCGGCGGCGTGTCGCGCAATAGACGATGGCGCCGCCCGGAACCTCCAGCGGCAAGTCCGCCTCCAAGATTTGGTGGATGTGGGCCAGCTTCTCGCCGGGCGTGGTCTGCACGACCACAAACTCCAAGTTGGCGCGGCTGGCGCCGCCATCGAAAACCATCAAGTCAACGCCGGACCGTTCGCGGAAGTGGCGAAGAATGTCCTCCCGCACCTCCGGCTTGGCGGTGGCGGTCAGGCACAGCACCGGCGCAGCGGCGGCCTTTTCGCGGATGAAGCGCGTTACATAGCGATAGTCCGGCCGAAAGTCATGCCCCCAGCGGGACAGGCAGTGCGCCTCGTCGAGCACCCAAGCGCCGACCGCCCGTTGGGCGACGGCTTGGCGCACGGAGACGCTGCGAAGCTGCTCCGGGGCGATGATGAGAATGCCGGCGTCGCCCAAGCGCACCCGATCCAGCGCCTCCTTGCGCTCCGGCATGGACAGCAGGCCGTTGATGGTGACGGCGCAACCGATGCCATGCCGCTCCAAGCCGGCCACCTGATCCGCCATGAGCGCCACCAAGGGGGAGATCACCACCGTCAGCGCTCCGGTTTTGTCGTAGCGGGACAGGGCGGGAATCTGGTAGCACAGGGACTTGCCGGTTCCCGTGGGCAGAATGCCCAGCACCGCTGTGCCGGCCATGGCAGCCTCCACAATGGATTGCTGCATGGGCTTGCCTTGGCCATCCTTTGGCTCTGGGCGGAAGTCGTCAAAGCCGAACCAGCGCTTGAGCTCCTTGCGGGCGTCCTGCCGCTCCCGGCACCAATCGCAGGCGGGATCGGTGCAGGCCAAGTCCCGCAAGCGGCCCACCAACCGCCCGGCCTCCGGAAACTGATGCAGCACCCAAGGCGGCATCACGGAGTTGCCTCCGGCTACGGAAAGCCACGCCAAGGCGTAGGCCAGCGCCCAACCATGCTGCGCCGGCTGGGCGAGGATTTCCCCGCTTCGACTGCGGCAAGCCGTTCGCCCAAGCCTTTGGCGAATGGCCTCTTGGGCTGCTGCGGCGGATGGCCGCGGCGCTTGGCGCAGGGTGGCGAAAAAGGCGTCAAAGCCGGCGGCCGGGAGGCGCGTCTTCACCAAGTCGGGCGGAATTGCGCCCTCCGCCGTCGTCAGCCAGTGCCATGCGGTCAACAGAGCCGGGTCGGCCCTGCGCAACGCCTTGCGTTGGTCGGCCAAAACTTGCAGCGAGAGCCGGGCGTCCAGTTCCGGGTCATTCACCCGCCCGCGCTTAAGTTGGCCGTCTTGGTAGTGCTTGACCAAGTGGTGGTAGGGATTGCGCGGGAAGGCCAAAGGGTTGAGCCACAGGGTGTCGATGGGCGGCATTTGCAGGAGCCGGAGATCGGGCTTTGCGGCCCGCAGGTGGGGCAAGTCGAAAGCGATGAGGTTGTGGCCTAGAAGGTAGGTTGCACCTTCCGCGAAGGCATCCAGCTTGGCCAAGGCCGCTGCCAAGCCACCGCGGCGGTAAACCAAGGACGGCGCATCGTCGCACACCGCGGCAAAGGCATGGATGCGGCCGTCTTCGCGGCCGACCTCCAAGTCCAAAGCAAGGCAACCGGCGGCGAAGCGGTCGGAAGCGGGGATGGCGCCGGAGGATTCGCCCGCCAGCCGCGAACTAGGTTCTTGGGAGGGCAAACTCACATCTAGCTTGATGCGCCATCAAGCGCGAACCCGCGCCAGCGGGTCCGCATCGGTTTCGCACTCCACAATCCAGTCACCCACTGCAGCCAACCCGTCCGCCGCTCCTAAAGCCCTCCAGCAAGCCCGAGAGCTGCTGTGCCGTCTCCGCGCCGCGCTGCTTGGCTGCGAGAGCGTAGTATGGGCTTGGATGTCTCAGTCATTCATGCCGTGCCTCGGAATCGGTCAAACGCTCCTGCAAGGCAGCGAGGAACTCGTCTCTGACAGTGCGCTTTTCATCTGGGGCTAGGACGCGGCCGATCGCGTTTCGAGACATCGCCAGTAGCCCGGCGTCTATGTGACGTGGTCGTTGGTTGGTCGCGAGGATTTCGTCAACTGTCGAGGGCACCTCCGCAAGCGGCATGTCGTCCGCCACCTTGCGGGCTACGTGAAGCAGTCTGTCGTCCACATTTCCTTGGCCCGTCGGTTGTGCCGCCGAAGTGCCGGCGTCGGGGCGGAATGCTGGGTATTGGGTTGACGTTGATGGCTCACACTTCAGGAACGGTTTGAGATCGTTCGCGGACCACTCATGCGACCCGTCGGCTTCGCGGAGCAGAAACAGGGACTGGCTACCTCGTGCAGGCCTAATGCCGAGAAGATGCACCCGCACCCCATACTCCTGAGCCTGCTGGACGCCGACGCGGATATCCTCGTCTCCCGAAAGGAGTACGCAAGACGCCATAGCCCGGTTACGAGCCAGTGTGATCATGTCAGTGACGATCAGGGAGTCCACGCCCTTCTGTTCGCCCATGGAGTTCACGACGCCTAAGCGCACCTTGATGTTCGGCCGGTCCGCCAGCGTGTTGTGTTGTAGCGTTGGCCCCGTGGATGTGCCGTCGTACCAATAAATGCGCAGCAGCGGGAGTTTAGATGTGGCCTCTGCAAACTCCGTCAGTCGGTCAATCGCAACTTGGTGCTCAAGTGCGATGTGACGGCGTTCCAGTTTCTGGCCACATAGCGCTTTGGAGCCCTGTGCGAAAAGATAGCCGGCGTCAACGAAAACCGCGACTCGGTCCACAATCGGGCCTCCTCCCTGCCCAAGGCAGCAAGACGAAGCCTGCCATCCGCCAGAGAATAAAGAGGCTCCCGAAGGAGCCCCCTAGCTAGCCGCCCCATTGCATTACGCGGGACGACGGTTGAATGCTACGTCTCCTCGCTCCCTTACGTCAACGCGACATGGGGACAATGTCGATAGCAAATTGGTCTCTCCGCTTTTCCAACACGTTATCGGTCCGGTTCTCCCACTGGCCGGACGAGCCGGCGGGCAGTCGTCGAGCCGACGCGGCCTCTTCACGCGCCGGGCGCGCCGGGCGCCGGCGCGCGGGGCGCCCCGTAGCGGCCCAGCCGCCGCGGCCCGTGGAACACCGACAGGTGCCCGTCCGAGTGCTCGTGGACGCGCAACGTCCGCCTCACGTAGTGCCGGCCGTGCGTCCCCGGCAGGATCTGCAGCGCAGAGGCTTGTGGCGCGCGCAGTTGTCGTTGGCCGCCTTGCGCTCCTCCTTCAGGCACAGGATGCCGGAACCGCGAAGCGCTGGTTCCAAGACGGCCGCAGCACCGTCCATCGGGTGCTGGGGCCGCACACTTGTTGCCACGGGGCACCGCGCAAACTACACTCTTCCGTGAGCCTTGTGACTGAGGCTCCTTCGCTTAACGTCCATGTGCAGCAGAAGGTCCATGAAAGCCGACACCCATCCCGCCTACGAGGAGATGACCGCGACTTGCAGTTGCGGCAACGTCATCCAAACCCGCTCCACCTTGGGTCGGGACATCCATCTGGACGTCTGCTCCCAATGCCACCCTTTCTACACCGGCAAGCAGAAGATCGTCGATACCGGCGGACGCGTGGAACGCTTCCGGCGGCGATTCGGCAACCGCGCCATCGGCTGACCGCGGGCGCGGTGCCTTGGCGCGTCGCCGCCGAGGAGTCCGTTCACCGCCTGTTCAGCATCGGCCGGGAGAATCCTTGGCGATGAACCAGCGCCGCACATTGCCGATGACGCCACGCCCGCGCCGTCCCGCGTTGGGCAAGGCGCTGGCGCTTTGCCTCGTCGCCGGCGCCATGTCTTGCTGGGGTGGCCCCGGCGAAGACCTCTACAACGAGTTCGTGGACAAGGGCCAAATCTACGGCGACGAGGAGTGGCAGGGCTATGTGCAACGGCTCGGCGCACGCTTGTTGGAACAGTCTGAGGACGCCGGCAAGCCCTACCACTTCTTCGTGCTCGACAACTCCGCCGTCAACGCCTTCGCCACCCCAGACGCCTACATCTTCATCAACCGCGGCCTCATCGCCTTTCTCGCCAACGAAGATCAGCTCGCCGCGGTCATCGGGCACGAAATCGGCCATGTCGTGGGGCGACACGCTCGGCGCCAGCGCAGCGCAAACTTGTTCGGCAAGTCCGTCGGCCTGATCGCCGCCATCTTCACCCGCCGCGGCGAACTCATGGAAGTCTCCGACGCCGCCACGCGCACCGTCGTTTCCGGCTACGGGCGCGAGATGGAACTCGAAGCAGATCGGCTGGGCGGCGAGTTTCTCGCCAAGGCCGGCTACAACCCGTTGGCCATCATCGACACGGTGCAGGTGCTGAAGGACCAAGAGCTGTTCGCCAAGCAGGTTGAGCGCCGCCCGGCCACCTACCACGGCCTGTTCGCCAGCCACCCGAAGAACGACAAACGCCTGCACGACGCGGTGGCCTATGCGTTGCCGCTATTGCCCGACACGGTGGCGCCCTCGGTGGCAGACTTCCCCACGATGCTTGACGGCTTGGTCTACGGCGACGAATCGTTGGCCGGCCTTGCCCGCGACAACACCTTCTATCACGGCGGCCTGCGCGTGGTGATCGATTTTCCGGCGGGATGGACGCTCACCAATTCGCAAGCCGAGGTGACGGGCATCGCCCCCAACGGCCGCGAAGAGGCAAGCATCAGCGTTGGCCGCCATGCTTGGCGGCGGCGCGAGTCTCCGGAAGAGTTCCTCACGGAACGCTTGCAGCGGGATGACTTGAAGTCCGGTGAACCAGTCGAGATCAACGGGTTCAAGGGCTACCTCGGCGAACTCACGGTAGAAGGCGGCACCGAAAAGCTAAAGCTCATCGGCGTGCTGTACCGCGGCAAGGATGTGTTCCTATTCACCGGCGCGGCCGGGGCCAAGGGCGACCCAGAGGCGCTGCGGGATGCGTTCGCGCGCACCATGCAAGGCTTGCGCAACATGACGCCGGAAGACGCCGAAGTCGCCAACGAGCGCCGCATCCGCGTCATCGTGGCCGAGCCAGACCAAACCTATGCAGACCTCGCCAGGCAGTCGGCGCTGAGCCGCCGCCCTGAGGAGACCCTGCGCCTCTTGAACGGCGGCTGGCCCAATGCCGAGCCGCGCGCCGGGAACTACGTCAAGATCGTGGAGTAGGCGCCACCCATCGCGCTCCGCGGCGAGCCTTAGAAGATGCGCTCCGGCGATAGGTCCTCCGCGGCGCAGCGCTCTGCCGGCGGATGCTCCTCAAAGAAGTACTCGAAGATGGCGTCTGGATCGTCCACGTTTGCCGCGCAGCCCTGCTGCGGGTGGATCTTGACGCTGACGACGCCCTGCGGTTGCGGGCGCGTGTCGTCCGGCAGCCCATCCAAGGCCACGCGCATGAAATCCATCCACACGGTGAGCGGGGTGGTGGAGCCATACTCCCGCCGCCCCACCGGGCGGTAATCGTCAAAGCCAACCCAAACGCTCGCCGCCAAGTGGGCGTTGTAGCCGTTGAACCAAGTGTCCGCGGCTTCGTTGGTGGTGCCCGTCTTGCCGCCTAAGTCCCCCCGGCCCAAGGCGCGCGCCCGGCGGCCGGTGCCGCGGGCGATCACATCGCGCAGCATGGAATCCAAGATGAAGGCGTTGCGGCGGTCGATGGCGCGCGGCGCCGGCACGATGGCGCTCGCATCCGCCACATCCGACACAGCAGGCGCAGCGGCGCTGCCCGCCAGTTCGCACGCGTCGCACGCCACCGGATAGCGAGGCTCAAGCAACGTCTCGCCATCACGCCCCTCCACGCGCAGCAGGATGTGCGGCGTAACGGCGTAGCCGCCGTTGGCGATGACGGCGTAGGCACCGGCCATGTCCCGTGGCGTCACGGACATGGTGCCGCCGCCGATGGCGAGTTGCGTGTTGGCAGGAAACGAGGACGTGTCGAAGCCGAACCGCTGCGCGTGCTCAAGCACTTGGCGTATGCCAACCCGCTGCAGCACTTGGATGGAGACGAGGTTGATGGATCGATACAGCGCTTCCCGCAAGCGCGTGGGGCCGTTGTAGCGGCCGCTGTCGTTGCGCGGTCTATAGGGCGTGGCGAACGATGGGTCTTCAAACACCAATGGAGCGTCCACGATGATGGTGGCCGGCGTCACGCCGGCATCCAGCGCAGCCGAGTAAACGAAGGGCTTGAAGCCAGAGCCCGGCTGCCGAGATGCCTGCAGCGCGTGGTTGAACTGGCTGGCCCAGAAATCGAATCCCCCGGCCAGCGCCAGCACGGCGCCGTCTTGGGGCCGCAGCGCGATCAGCGCGCCTTGGATGTCCGGCACCTGCGCCAGCGCCCAAGCGCCGTCGGGCAAGCGCCGCACCCGCACGATGTCTCCTTGGGCCACGATGTCCGCCGCCACGCGGGGACGCGGGCCGGTCCGGTCTTGATCGATGTAGCGCCGCGCCCACGCCATGCCATCCCACTCCACCGTCACCCGCTCGCCGGTCGCGTCCACCGCCGTGAACGCGCGCTCGGCCACGTCCGTCACCACCGTTGGGACGAGCCCCCCAACCAGCGAGCGCACTGCCAACGCCGCCTGCCACGGCGGCGCGGCCGATGGCGTCTCCACTGCGCCGGCGGCGGCCCCTGTGGCCGATGGCGGGGCAGCATCCAAGGCGACATGCCCCTCCGCGCCGCGGTAGCCGTGCTGGCGGTCATACCCCAACAGCCCTTCGCGCAGCGCCTGCGTGGCCGCGCGCTGATGCGCCGCCTCCACGGTGGCGTAGGCGGCATAGCCTGACCCGTACACCTCCGCGCCGTAGCGCCTGACGAGCTCGTTGCGCACCCACTCGGCGACATACGGCGCCTCGAGCTCGATTTCGCGCCGGTGGACTTGCGCTGTGATCGGGGCGTCACGGGCGAGCTCGTAGGCGGCACGGTCGATGGAGCCCTGCGCAAGCATTCGGCGCAGCACCAAGTTGCGCCGCTCCAAGGCCCACTCTGGGCCGTTGATGGGATTGCCGGCGTCGGGCCGCTTGAGGATGCCGGCGAGCATCGCCAACTGGGCGAGGCTGAGTTCGGCGAGCGGCTTGTCGTAGTAGGTGTGCGCCGCCGCCTGCGCCCCATAGGCGCGTTTGCCGAAGAACAACACGTTGATGTAGAGCTCAAGCACTTGCTCCTTGGTGAGCTCCTGCTCGATCTTGATGGCGAGCAGCATCTCCTTGAACTTGCGAATGAACGTCTGTTCCAGCGAGAACGACACGTTGCGCGCCAATTGCATGGTGATGGTGGACGCGCCGGTGCGCACATCCGGGTTCAGCAGAATGGAGATGATGTCGTCCGCGAGCGAGATGTAGTCGATGCCGCCGTGGTCATAGAAGCGCTTGTCTTCGGTGTCTAAGAGCGCATTCTTGAAGTGGTCCGGCACCGCCTCAAGCGCCACCGGAATGAAGCGGCGCTCGCCAAACTCGGCCATGAAGGCGCCATCTGCGCTGAACACGCGCATCGGCGCTTGCGGGCGATAGTGCAGATAGGTTTCCGCGGCCGGCACTTGCGGGTCCAAGTACAGGTAGCCGCCGGCCACGCCGAGCGGCACGATGCAGAGGCCGCCGCAGACGAGCCAGCCGACAGACTTCACCCACTGCGGCGCGCGCCACGACCACAGGGCGCGCAACCGCGCCGCTTGGGCCGCGAGCGCGAACCGAAAGCGAACCATGCGGAACTCCTGGCTGAAGCGCATGGGCGCGGCCATCGGCCTCGCAGCGCCCGCCCTAGTCGCAGGCAGCGACCGCACATGGCGCCCAACGCCATCTTGCATGCGATGTTAGTGAGCCGTGCCCGCTGGCTCAAGCTGTGCGGATGCCGCTGCCGCCAAGTCCGCCAGTGACGCCACATGCCAACTTGAATGGATGATCCGAGGCAGCCAAGCCGGGCACGCTGGCACACTCCGAGCCGCATTAGGGCGCGCAGCTAGAAAAAAGCGACATACATGCCCTATTGTCCAAAGCGGCGACCCGAGGCGGCCAAGCGACCAGTGTGGCGGGATGAAGTTCAAACACAAAGGGCTACAAGAGCTGTTCGAGAAGGGCAACCCCCGTCTCCTGAGGGCCGACCAGGTTCCGCGCATAGAGCACATTCTATTGCTGCTGGACGCGGCCCAATCGCCGTCCAGCATCCGCTCACGTCCTGGATTTCACCTCCACTCGCTCAAGGGTGACCAGGATGGGCTTTGGAGCATCAGGGTTAACAAGAACTGGCGGATTGTCTTCCGCTTCGTAGACGGCGAAGCGGTAGGCGTCGACTTGGTCGACTACCATTGAGCGGTCATGCGTGCTGCTCTGGTTTACGTCAGGCAGCTTGGCGGCGGCGGCGTTCCTGCGCAAGATCGTATATGGCTTGGAGCCTCATCCAAGTGTCGGCATCGCTCCAACCAAGATGCTCCAGAGACAGCGCGATGGCGGGCGTGATTCCCTGTTTGCCGTTCAAAACCTTGGATAAGGTAGTTCGCGACAGACCGAGGCGCTGGGCGCACTCGGCTATCGTCCAACCCACGGCCTCAATGTCGTAGCGTATCCCGCCGCCCGGGTGGGGTGGATTGTTCATGTTGCTCCGGTGTGTTGCAGAGGACATGACGCTGTGCCAACGGTTGGATCGGTACTCGTCGGGTTAGCGACATCCTAGCACCAAGCAGCCTTCGGTGACATCTGCGTACTTGTTTGAGGGTAGGGCGACAACGGGCGTTGCTGCACAGAACCGTGGTCGGCAACGGCGGAGAGGCGCGGCTTCAAGTCGAATCCACCGAACGCCAAGGGCGCCGCCATCGCCGAACCCGCCAATGTCGCACATGAGGGACCTGCAACGGCCCATGCAAAGCATGGGGACGATCGCACGGTCTTCGGCCCCCGACGCCGGACAATGGCATCGCTGGCGTCACTAGCACGTCGGCACCTCACTCGTTTGCTGCACGGAGGCCCTGTGCGCCGCATCTTTGGCAGACGACCCGACGCCCTCGTCGGCCTCGACATCGGCTCAGCTTGCGTGAAGCTGGTGGAGATCTCGCGCGACGAAGCTGGCGGGCGTTGCCGCATCGAGGCCTGCGGCGTGGAGCCGTTGCCGCCGAACGCCGTCGTCGATCACGGCATCAACGACATCGAAGCCGTCGCCGCGGCCATCAAGCGGCTGTTCGGCAGTGCCGGCGCCCGTTGTCGAGACGCCGCCACCGCAGTGGGGGGCGCTGCAGTGTTCACCAAGGTCGTGGAGATGGATGCCTCGCTGTCGGACGCCGAACTTGGGCTGCGCGTCATGGACGAGGCAGCGCAGCACATTCCGTTTCCGCTTGCCGAGGTGGCGTTGGATTTCGAGGTGCAGCACCTCTCCGAGGTGAATCCAGACCAGGTGAAGGTGTTGCTGGCTGCCTGTCGCGGCGAAGAGATCGAAGCCCGCCAAGTGGTGCTTGAGCAGAGCGGCTGCCGTCCCAAAGTCGTGGACATCGAGGCGCATGCCGCGCAACGCGCCTTCGAGCGCGTCCGGCAAGCCGCCCTTGGCGCAGACGGCGATGCGCCTGCCGCCCTAATCGACCTTGGCTTCGCCGCCACCAAGGTGTCCATCTTCGCCGGCGACAAAGCGCTGGGCACCCGCGAACTCGCCTTCGGCGCGCGCCAGCTCGCCGACGACACGCAGCGGCGACACGGCCTGTCGCTCGCCGAGGCGCGCGATGCCGCGCAGGGCAACGCGCTGCCGGCGGGCTACGTCGCCGAGGTGCTGGCGCCGTTTGGCCATAGCCTCGCCGAGCGCGTCGAACGCGCCTTTCAATTCTGTTTGGCGTCCAGCCCACACGCCAAGGTGGAGCACGCATTCCTGGCCGGCGGCATGGCCACATTCGCCAGCTTGGCGCCATCGTTGGGCAGAGTGCTGGGCGAGGTGTTGGGCGAAGCCCTCGCCACGCCAACCACCATTGCCAACCCGTTCTTCGGCATGAACCGCGCCGAACATGTGGACGGCGCCCAAGTCACGGAGTTGGCGCCGGCCTTGGCCATCGCCTGCGGGCTTGCGCTCTGGGAGGGGCCTGCATGAGTGGCATCAACTTGCTGCCGTGGCGCGACTGGGAGCGCGAGCGACGGCGCCGGCGCTTTGTCTTCGAGCTCGTTGGCGCCGGGATGGCCGGCATCGCCGTCGCCGCCGTCAGCGGCTGGCTCATTGACGGCGCCACCGCGCAGCAGGGTAGCCGCAACGCCTACCTCACCGAGCGCACGGCAGAGGTGGAGGAGCGCATTGCGCAAGCGATGGCGTTGCGCGAGCGCGAAGCGCAGTTGGTGTCGCGCCTCACCGAATTCGAGCAGCTCTTGGCGAGGCGTCCGACGGTTGCGGGCATCCTCAACGCCCTGCCGCAAACGTTGGCTGACGGCCTGCACTTCACATCGATGACGCGCACGGACAACTCCGTCACCTTGCACGGCGCTGCCGTGTCCGTAGGGCGCATCTCGACCCTGATGCGCAACATGGAGCGCGCCAGCGTCTTCACAGCGCCCGGCCTCAAACAGGTCGAGGAGCGTCTCCCGCCGGCGCCATACCGGCCCGGCGCGGTGGACTTCGAGCTGGCGTTGTCGCTGGTGGAGCGCGATGCCGCCACCAACGAACATTTAGGCACCGGCCACGACCTGCCGGCCGTGGCGATGGGCAATGGCGATGATGCCTTGGGTCGCTGAACTTCAAGCCTTCGATTGGCGCGCGCTCGACGTGCGCGACGCCGGGGATTGGCCGCGCCCGGCGCAGTGGCTCGCGCTGGCGGCGCTGGGCCTCGGCGCGCTCTGGGCGGCTTGGGCGCTCCATGTGAGTGGCAAACGCGACGTCTTGGCAGCGAGCGAACGCGAGGAAGCAACGCTCAAGGCCGCGTATCTCAACAAGGCGCGGCAAGCCGCGGGCTTGGCCGCGCTGCGCCAACGCGAGGGCACCCTGGCGGACACCTTCAACACATTCGTCGCCACCCTCCCAGCGCACACTGAAGTGCCCGGCCTCGTCGAGGACATCGCCAGCGCGGCGCGCGTTAATCGCTTGGTCGTCGAACGCATCGAACTCCAAGCAGAGCGCATTGGCGAACAATATGTCGAACTGCCCATCAACCTCACTTTGACCGGGGATTACCATCAGCTCGGCGCCTTTGCCGGCGCCGTCGCCAACCTGCCCCGTTTGGTGACCCTGCACGACTTCGAGCTCGCCGCGGTGGAAGCGGCGTCCACGCTGCGCCTCACCGTGCTGGCCAAGACCTACCGGTACCGTCCTGCGGAGGCGCCACCATGAAACTGCTGCCGGCTTCCCTTGCCGCGGCTGCAGCGCTCGCGCTGGCCGGCTGCGCAGACGACGACCATGAAGACCTGCGCGCCTTCGTCCAAGGCGCCACGCCGCCAAACCAAGACACCGCCGCCACCCCGGCCGCGCCCACGCCGACGCGATTCAGCTATGGCGCGGCATCCCTGCGCGACCCGTTCCAGCCAGCGGCCACCACGCCCACCAACGGGGCGGACGCAAGCGCCCCAACAGCGCCAGACTTGAACCGCCCCAAGGCGCCGCTGGAGCGATTTTCCATCGGCGAACTGCGCATGGTGGGCACGCTGGCCCGCAGCGGGCTCACGTTCGCGCTCGTTCAGGATGCCCGCGAACGGGTGCATCGCGTGCAACGCGGAGACTTCTTGGGCACAGACTTCGGCGAAGTGCATGCCATCGACGCCGCCGGCATCGACATCGCCGAAGCCATCTCCGACGGCGCCGGCGGTTGGGCCAGGCGGGAACGGCGCATCCCCCTCGCGACGCTTGGCACGACGCAGCAGGACCCGGGAGACGAGCCGTGAGGCAGTCGGCCAGAGCGCCTGCATGGCGGCGCATCCTCATCGGCTGGCTAGGCGCGTGGACGCTGGCCGCGGCCCACGGCGCCGAAGACGCTGCGGAGAAGCTCACACTCAACTTCCAGGACATCGAAACCCGCACCGCGTTGCAAGTGCTCGCGGACTTCACTGGCGTCAACCTCATCGCCAGCGACGCCGTGGCCGGCCGCCTCACCTTGCGGCTGCAGCAGGTGCCTTGGCAGCAAGCGTTAGACTTGATCTTGCGCACCCAAGGCCTCGCCAAGCGACAGGTGGGCAACGTGCTGCTGGTGGCGCCGGCCGCAGAACTCGCCGCCCAAGAAAAGCTGGAGCTTGAGAGCCGCAGCCAACTGGCGGAACTCGCGCCGCTCACAACCGAGTTCATCCAAATCCGCTACGCGGACGCCCCGCATCTCGTCGCCCTGTTGTCGAGCGGCGGCGAACACGCCTCGTTGTTCTCCAAACGCGGCGTCGCCCTTGTGGATGAGCGCACCAACGCCATCATCTTGACGGACACCGCCGCCAACGCCGCCGCGCTGCGCGCCGTCATCGCCCAATTGGACGTGCCGGTGCGCCAAGTCGCCATCGAATCCCGCATCGTGAACGCGAACGCCAACTTCACCGAGCGGCTCGGCATCCGTTGGGGAGGCGCCGCGCTCAAGGCATTGGGCAACAAGACGCTGAAGGTCGGCGGCGGTTTGGAAACCTTGAGTGAACTGCAGAATGGCGCTGCGGACCCGAGCCAACCGACGGAGATCACCTCGCCCAACCATGTCGGCGTCAATCTCGCCGTGCCGGAGGCGGCGGCCACGCTGGGCGTCGGCGTGACCGGGCCCAATCTCCTCATCGACTTGGAACTTTCCGCGCTCGCCTCCCAAGGCCAAGCGGAGGTGGTGGCGCGACCGACCGTCATCACTGCGGACAAGCAGCCGGCGACCATCCGCTCCGGCGTCCAAATCCCATACCAGGAAGCGAGCAGTTCCGGCGCCACCTCCACCTCTTTCAAGGAAGCTGTGCTGTCTCTCGAAGTGACGCCGCGCATCACCCCGAACAACCGCATCATCATGGATCTGCATGTGAACCAAGACGCCGTCGGCCGCATATACAACGGCGTGCCCAGCATCGACACCACGGCGATTTCCACTCAGGTGCTGGTCGACGATGGCGAGACGGTCGTGCTCGGCGGCATGTTCCGCACCGACAAGAACTTGGCGACCACCAAGACGCCGGTGCTCGGTGACATCCCGCTGCTGGGCCGATTGTTCCGCCGCACTTTCGAGCGCGACGACAAGCAAGAACTGTTGATCTTCATCACGCCCCGGGTCGTGGCGGAACCGGACGCCGAGTAACTCGCTTCGGTGCCGGCCGTTGGCTGCGCCCTGCTCGAAGGGCCTTCTGCCTTGCCCATCAATCGCGTTTCTTCGCGGGGCGGCGTTCGCTATCATGCCGCCCCCAACGGCGGACGGTGCCGCCATCGCCGGCAGCCTCCGCGTGAGGGCGCCCGCTTACGGCATGATGTTCGGCCAGCACAGGGCACCCGCCACCCCGGATCCAGACGACACGTTCGAGGTCATCAATGTTGGAGCAAGCAATCATCCCGCCAACGCTTGGCGCGGTCGGGCTCATCTGCGCATTCATCGTTTACGCGCTGGTGCGCCGCTATGCCGAAGGGTCGGACAGTGTCCGCGCCATTGGGGATCAGATTCACCTCGGCGCGATGGTGTTCATGCGACGGGAGTACACCATGCTGGCGCTCTTCGCCGGTGCGCTCATCGTCATCCTCTACTTCACGCCGAGCCTCGGTGGCGACACCGTGCTGGCATTCATCGCCGGTGCGCTCTCCTCCGCCGGCGCGGGGTGGATTGGCATGTACACCGCCACCAAGGCCAACGTCCGCACGACGACTGCGGCGCATGAACAGGGTGCCCCGGCAGCCCTGTCGGTGGCGTTCTTCGGCGGCTCCATCATGGGCTTGGCGGTGGCGTCCTTGGGCCTGTTGGGGCTCGGCATCGTCTATTACCTGTTCGGTGGCGACCCGCACACTGCACACCACATCCACGGCTTCGGCATGGGCGCGTCCACGGTGGCGCTGTTTTCCCGCGTCGGCGGCGGCATCTACACCAAGAGCGCCGACGTGGGCGCAGACTTGGTGGGCAAGTTGGAACAAGGCATCCCGGAGGACGACCCCCGCAACCCAGGCGTCATCGCGGACAACGTGGGCGATAACGTGGGCGACGTCGCCGGCATGGGCTCGGACATCTTCGAGTCTTACTGCGGGGCGATGATCGCGTCTATCGCCATCGCCGCGACCCTTGGCGCCGGCATTTTGGGCGAACTGACGCCCGGCCTCGCCGTGGACGGCGGCCGCGCCGCGCTCATGGGGCTGCCGCTGTTGCTCGCCTCCACCGGCTTGGTCTGCTCGATCATCGGCATCGCCGTGGTGCGCAGCCGTTCGTCATCGAATCCTGCCTTGGCGCTGCGCATCGGCATGATCGTGTCGCCGATTCTGTTCATCGGCGCGGCTTGGTTCGTCATCGGCAACGTCGGCGTTTCCGCGGCGATTTGGTGGGCAGTGCTCGCCGGCGCGGTGGGCGGCGTGGTCATCGGCCTCGTCACCGAGTTCTACACCTCCTCAAAGCCTGTGCAGCGCATCGCCAAGGCCGGCGAGACCGGCCCCGCCACGGTGATGATCACGGGGCTGGCCGTGGGCATGCAGTCCGTCGTCGTGCCCCTGCTGGCCATCTGCGCCATCATCTTCGTCTCGACGAGCCTCGCCGGCCTCTACGGCGTCGGCATCGCCGCGGTCGGTTTGCTCGCCACCGTCGGCATGACGATGGCGGTGGACGCTTATGGCCCGGTCGCGGACAACGCCGGCGGCATCGCCGAGATGGCTGGGCTGGGCGACGACACGCGCGCCATCACGGATTCCCTGGACGAACTCGGCAACACCACCGCAGCGATGGGCAAGGGGTTTGCGATCGGCGCCGCGGCGCTGGCGGCGCTGGCGATCATCGCCGCGTTCGTGGAGACCGTCAGTTACAACCGGGGCGGCGAATTCATCCTGCACCTCGGCATGCCTCAAGTGCTGATTGGGCTTTTCCTCGGCGGCATCATCCCGTTCCTCATCGCCTCCATCACCATGACCTCCGTGGGCGATGCGGCGATGGAGATGATTCAGGAAATCCGCCGCCAATTCCGCGAGATTCCAGGCTTGATGGCCGGCGAAGCCGAGCCGGACAACGCGAAGTGCATCGACATCGCCACCTCCGCCGCCCTCAAGCGGATGCTGTTGCCCGGCGCCATCGCCATCGCCGCGCCGCCGGTGATCGGCTTCGGCATCAGCGCCGAGGCGTTGGGCGGCGCACTCGGCGGGGCCCTCCTCGGCTGTGTGCTGATGGCGTTGATGATGGCCAACGCCGGCGGCGCTTGGGACAACGCCAAAAAGTATGTCGAAAAGGGCAACCTAGGCGGCAAGGGTTCCGATGTTCACGCCGCCACGGTGGTGGGCGACACGGTTGGCGACCCATTCAAGGACACCTCTGGCCCAAGCATGAACATCCTCATCAACGTGATGGCCATTGTGAGCTTGGTGATCGCGCCGCTGCTGTAGCGGATCGACGGATGGCGGGGTCTAGGGCGCCGGCGACGCCAGCGTGGCCCCAAGCGCCCAGGGGATGGGCACGGGGCCGAAGCGTTGAACACGGCGCTACGTCCCCGACGCCCTCTGCTTCCGGGCCATCACCCTGATGGCTCGGGGGCGCAAGCGCCAAGCGGGCGATGGAGCGATGTCCGATTTTTCTCCACTTTGTCTCAATTTTCCTATTGACAGGGGCCCTGCGCCGCCTACCATGAGCATATCGACCGCGTGAGACGTTTCATGCAACGTCAACCGATCTCCGAGCCTGTTCCCCTGCCGTTGCACATCGCTTGGCGCACTGTCGCCGGCGCTTGGCGCATAGTGCGCAACCCACCCGTCGTCTTCGGCGGGCTGACGTTTGGCGTCGCCACCCTCGCCTTCGCCGTCATGGGCGCGGACGCCGTGCGCGCGTTGAGCGATGCGACGCAGCCCCAAGCGCAAGCCGTGGAGCTGCCGGCCGCGCCCTCGCCCTCCATCTCTTGGGCTGACGAACGCAAAGCATTCGCAGAGAAGAAGAGCATGGCATTCGGCCTGCGCCACGCCGTGGCACACGAGTTCGCTGGATGGATTTTGGAGGCGGCGACCCGTCAGCAGCTATCGCCCGAACTCCTCGCCAGCGTGGTGCTCGCGGAAAGCTCGTTCAGAAAGAACGTCCGCTCCAAGGTCGGCGCGTTCGGGCCGGCGCAAGTGCGCGTTGACTATTGGCACTCTTTCTGCGGCGGAGACCTGCACGATCCGGCGGAGAACATCTACTGCGGCGCACAGATTCTGGCGACGTTCCAAGATGCCTGTGGAGGCATCGAGTGCGCGCTGCGCTACTACAACATCGGCCCGAGGAACGCTAACCGCACCCGCTGGTTGCCGGCCGGCGCCCGCTACATCGCAAAGATCGACGATGGTTTGGCGCAGCTGGAAGGAGTGGTGCTCTAGCCGCTAGACGGCCAAGCTCGCAACGACTCTTCGCGCCAGCCACGCCAGCCGCAAGGCACGCGCGCCCCTCCAGCCTAGTGAGCGACGCGCCCCGCGGACGCGCCGGTGCCCTCAGGCGGCCGGGCGCGCCTCCCCAACGATGGACACCCGCTCGCCATAGCGGCCGTGCGGGTAGTAATCCCACACGGCATGGTGCTGGGTGCAGCGATTGTCCCAAAACGTGAGGGTCTTCGGCCGCCATTCCACCCGGCACCAAAGGCGCGGCGTGGAATCGATGTGACGATACAGCATGTCCAACAACGCGCGGCTTTCGGCGCCCGAAAGGCCCACGATGTGCGACGTGAAGCCGCGGTTCACATACAGCACCGGCTGCCCCGTCTCCGGATGGCGCGTCACCACCGGGTGCTCGTTGCGCGGATAGCCGCCTTCCGGCGGCTTGGACTTGTAGGAGCCCACATACGGCAAGGCGCCGTCATGCACCGCCGTCAGGCCGCCGAGGAACCGTTGCATCGGTTCCGAGAGCAGCTCGTAGGCGAGGCACATGTCCGCGAACAAGGTGTCGCCACCGCCGCATTCCGGCGTCTCGGTGACGTAGAGCATGGAACCCAAGGGCGGGATTTCGTCGCAGGTGACGTCGGTATGCCAGCCATCCCCCGCCGTGTACGCTGAGTCTGCGCTGGTCTTGACCTTCAATATCTCTGGGTCGCCCCGGTATTGATGTTGCATGGGATGCACATGCAGCTTGCCGAAGCGGCGAGCGAACGCCTTGTGGTGCTCCCGGGTGAGCTCCTGCTCTCGAAACACGAGCAGCTTCCAGTCCATCCACGCGTCGTGGATGTCCTGCGCCTGCTCGTTTGAGAGTGGCTCGGAGAGGTCGATGTCGCACACTTCGGCGCCGATGTGCGGCGTGAGCGAGTTCACCTCGAAAGTGCGGTAGGTGGTGCGGATGCCTTCAGCGGCGCGTTGGCCGTCGCGGGTGTTGAACATGGATTGCCTGCCAAACGATGCGTAACGCTATGTCGCCCATCAGATTACCGCATTTGAGGGCAGTGACAGAAGCCGGTCGCACTCCGAGCAGGCGTATTCGATGAGCATCGATGCGTAATCCGGCATGTGTTGCACTTCAGGCCGCTGCCGCAGCCAGCCAAGCAGCACGATGGCGCGGATGGCCATGAACACCGGCACCGCCGCCTCGGCGCGCTCGTCCAATGGCCGCGCCTCCCGATAACCGGCCACCAGCGCGCGCAGCATGGCCTCATGCCGCGGGTCCGCGCGATATCCGAACACAGCCACCGCCAGTTCGTAGGCGTGCCAGCCATAACTGGCATCGTCGAAGTCGATGACGGTGAGGGCATCGCCATCAATGAGCACGTTGCGCGGGTGCAAGTCTGCATGGATCAAGCCATAGCGGTCGCCGCCCTTGCCGAACGCCACGAGGGCCGCGCGCAGCCGTCGGGCGCCGGCCAGGATGAGCCGCCGTTGCCCCGCACTAAGCGCTGGGTGTTTCCAGAATGGCCCCCAAAACGGCGTCTCGCCAAGCAGGCCGTCGGCATCGAGGGCCGGGCGGCGGAAACCGGTCGGCGGCCGCCAAGCCTTCCCTCGATTGTGGATGTGCGCCGCGATGCGGCCCAAGGCGCGGAAGTGGCGCTCAACATCCGCCTGCGGCGTGCGGAGGAAGTCGTGCAACATGCATCCGGGAACCCACTCCACCACGCTGACGTAACGGCGCTCGTCTGAGCCCGGCGCCGAGGCAAGCACGAAGCCGGGGCCGGCCAAGCTCAGCCGCGCCCGCGGCACGCGCACGCCGGCCTCATGCAGAGCGGCGCTGAAAGCAAGCTCCGAGTTGAGTTCCGCGAGGCTGTGGTAGCCGAGGCGGTGTACGCGCAAGGCCAGCTGGGCGCCCGCTGTCGCGCGCACCCTGAACACCGTGTTCTCTGAGCGCGAGGCGAGTTCCAAGCCAGCGTCCTCAAGGCCCCACGCCGCCAGCGCATCCCGCGCAAGCGCTTGCATGGCGTCCGCGTCAAGGGACGGCATGGACTTCGCGCAGGGTCTCGTCGAATGCCGCCAAGAAGGCGTCCACATGTTCGCGTTGCAGAATCAAGGGCGGACGAATCTTCACCACGTTGCCCAACGCGCCGGCCGCCCCGGTGAGAAAGCCCTTGTCCTTGAGCCTCTCCACCACGCGCTGCGCGCCTGGACGGTCCGGCGTCTTGCTGGCGCGGTCCGCCACCCACTCGACGCCGGCGAATAGTCCTGCACCGCGCACGTCGCCGATGGCTTCGCAATGGCTTTGGCGGCGCTTCAGCTCGGCCAGCAGGTAGCCACCCACATCGGCCACGCGACGCAGCAGGCCTTCGGTCTCGATCACATCGAGCACAGCCATGCCGGCCGCGGCCTGCAACGGGCTTGCGGCGAATGTGTTGAAGTAGCGCGTGGCCTGGCGGAACGCGCTCACATGCGCGTGGGAAGCGACGACCCCAGCCAGCGGCACGCCCGCCCCCATCGGCTTGCCGAGGGTGACGATGTCTGGTTCCACCGCGGCGGCCTCATGCCCCCACCAGCGCCCCGTGCGGCAAAAGCCGGCCTGCACTTCGTCGCAGATGAAGAGCCCGCCGGCCGTGCGCACGCGCTGCGCCGCCGCGGCCATGAAGCCAGCCGGAATGTCCGGCAGACCCTCGTTGGCGAGGATGGGGCAGACCAGCATCCCGGCAAACGGAATGCCGGCCGCGGTGAAATCATCGATGGCCGCCTGCAGCGCATCGAGATGGCGTTCCCTGAGTTCAACTTCGGTCGCGCCCTCATCCAAGGGTCTGTACCGCTGCGGGAACGGAATGCTGCGAATCTCCGCGTCGCGGGGCTCGCGGGCATGGGTGAGCTTGCCGAGTTCGGCGCTGCTGCCGTGGTACGCGGCATCCGTGCAGACGAAGCCTCTGCCGCCAGTGACGAGCCGCGCCATGCGCATCGCCACCTCGTTCGCTTCGGTGCCGGAACATGCAAAGACGACGCTCGCCAAGCCATCGCGCATCAGCCCGGTGAGGCGCTCGGCGTAGTCCAGCACGCCGGCATGGACATAGCGGCTGTGGACGTTCAGCGTTCCCGCCTGCTGGGCAACTGCCGCCACCACCCGCGGATGGCCGTGGCCAACGCAGGGCACGTTGTTGTAGAGGTCCAAGTAGCGGCGGCCGGCAGCGTCGAAGAGATATGCGCCCTCGCCCCGCACGATGTGCAGGGGCGCCTGGTAGAAGAGCGGCGCACCGGCGCCGAACAGGGCGTCCCGACGGGCGAGCAGGTCTTGCATCAGCGGTTCTCACAAACGCGGCGGCGATTGCTGGCATGGTAGACGAGACGCCGCGGTCGGGCTTGCCGGCGCCGGCGGCGAGGCGCGCCTCCCGCACACTCCGCGGCGCGTATGCTATATTTTTGCGTTTTCCGAACTGGGGGGAGTGCCTGTGCAGCAAGCCACAGCCATCGCGAGGGCCACGGACGACGCGGTCGGCGGCGCGGCCGCCTATGTGCCGCCATTCGAACTCACGGCCGGCCAAGCGCCTCCAGTCGCCGCGAACGAGGGCGTTTCCTACATGGCGTTTGACCGGGGTGGAGACGCCGGCACTGCCAGGGCCCTAGATCACGCCCTCGCCCAAATCGCCGATGGCGTCGGCCAAGACGTGATCGACATGATCGAAAGTGCGCCGCCCGGCCCGATCAAGACGCAATGGGGCTTGGCTTTTCGCAGCTACGACGAGTGCTTGGAGCACATTCGGGCGCACAACATCACGGCCCCCGAAGGCGGCGTGGCGCTGCCGCTGCGCTACACCGTTCACGAAGCGCCCTCCTACTCCGTGGTGTCATCCAACGCGCTCTGGCGCGACCCAGCGCGCGCGGCAGACCAAGAGGCGCTGCGGCGCGAGGAGCGCGGCATCGGACGGCGCTGCCTCTACTTCCCGCAAGTGCTGCGCGACGCGCGGCGCATGGAGGAGTACCACCCCGGCCTCTCGCCCTATACGTCGGAGTGCATGGACCGGCTCGGCGTCGCCTTGGCGCACTGCGAATCCAAGTGCCGGAACTTCTACGATGCCGCTGAGGTCGAGCGCGTCTTCTACTTGGAGATGGAAGCGCTGCTGTTGAAGTTCTTCCCCGGCGCCACGGACGCCCTCGTCTACAACCACGACGTCTTCAACAAGGACTACCAAGGCGACCGCACCGAGGACCAAGACAACAAGAACCCCGGCGTGAACGCCGGCTACGCCAACTTGGTCCACAACGACTTGAACGACAACAGCGGGCGCGTGCGCTGCCGCGAATTGCTGACGCAGAACCTGCGCAATTTCGGCCGCGAGCAGCACTACACCGAGGCGCAAGCCGACGCCAAGATGGCGCGGCGGTTCATGTCCATCAACCTCGCGAAGCCCATGGAAACCGTGCGTCAGAACCCGTTCGTGCTGTGCGCTTGGCCCTCCTTCGCAAACCAGGCGTACATCACCAACTACCGCATCTACGACGACCGCGTGGGCGAGACCACCCGCTTCACCCATCGGCCGGAACACGAGTGGTATTGGTTGCCGCAGCAGCAGCCGCACGAGGTGTCGATGCTGAAATGCTACGACTCGGTGACCGACGGTTCAGTCTCGCGCTGGTCTTTCCACACCGCCTGCGTCGATCCGACAGCGCCCGCGGACGCGCCGTGCCGCAAGAACTTGGTGGTGCGTTCCTTCGTGTTCTTTTAGGGGGCAGCCAACGCTGCGTGACAACAGCGCCCACCCCCCTTTTTGGAGTGTGCAGATGAGGGTTCTGGGCCACGACAACGGGGGTGACGCAGAATGAGCGAGGCAACGGCCATCGCCGGCGCTCCCACGGCGGCTGAACACGCGGCCGGCATGGCGGCCTACTTCCGAGACGGCGAGCGGCGCGCCCGCTCGCTCGGCAACCGCGGCCCCATCCGCTTCAAGCGAGGCAACGCGCTGGACGACGCCATCTTGGAGGCGTACTGGCAGCATGGCTTCTACGTGTTCGAGAACGTCATCGACGCCGATGAGTTGGCGGAACTGCGCACCGACATGACGACGCTGCTCGCCCGGGCGCCGGCTGCGCCCGACGCCGAAGTGGACGCAGCCGGGCGCCCTGCCATCGGGCAGGAGTTCGAGCGCCCCACGTTTTCTTTCATCAAGCCACTGGCCGACCCGTGGGGCGGCACCAGCCAGCTTGGCGGGCGCCATCCTTCCAAGATGGTGGAGCCGACTCCCGCCCAAGACGCGCCCGATGCCGTCGTGTACATGGCGCACGGCATGTGCCAGACCATGCCCAGCGGGCTGCGCCTCTACGGCCATCCGCAACTGCTCGCCATCGCCGAGAACGTGAACGGGGCAGACTTCACCCCTTTCAACGACGCTATCTTCGTCAAGCAGCCGGGCTTGGGCGGTTCCGTCGCTTGGCATCAAGACGGCCTCACCCACTGGGGCTCGCCGGATTGGGACGAAGGCATCCACGGCTTCAACTTCCAAGTGCAGCTCTATGCAACGACGCCGGGCAATTGCCTTTGGGTGATGCCAGGCACGCACAAGCTCGGCAAGCTGGACATCAAGGCAATGGTTGCCGCCAATGGCGGCTCCGAGCGTTTGCCCGGCGCCGTGCCACTCTTGTGCGAACCCGGCGACGTCACCATCGTGAACCGCCAAGCGCTGCACTGCTCGTTCGCCAACACGTCGGATGCCTTGCGCATCTCGCTCACGTTTGGCTTCCATCGCCGCGCCTCCGTCTTGGGCGTGGCGGGGAAGCTCACCCAAAACGTCGACGCCGTCTACGACGAGGCAAGGGTGTTCGAGCGTTCCGCCGTCATCGCCGTCGCCATCGATGCGCGGCGGCAGCGGCATCCCTCTGAGACGCCCTACGTCTATCAACCCTTCGTCGGTTTGGAAGACGACTATCGGCACAACGACGACACCCACGAGCGCGTCATTCGCAATTACAACTTGAAGGACCTCGGCATCTAGAGCCGACTTACCGCGGCGAATCGGAACCGCCAGCATGTTCGACGCGTGGATCCTCATCGTCTTCGTCGCCTACTTCGCCATCTTGGTCGCCATCGCCGTGGTGCGCGCCCGGCGCATGCAGGCGATGTCGGATTATGTGCTGGGCGGGCGGCGCATGAGCAGCTTCACCTCCGCCCTGAGCGCCAGTTCCTCCGGCACCAGCGGCTGGGCGATATTGGTGTTCCCGGCCCTCGCCTTTCAGCACGGCTTGGTCGAGATGTGGACGGCGATCATGCTGGTCATCGGCGTCTGGGCCAGTTGGACGGTGCTGGCCAAGCGGCTGCGGCGTTACACCATCCAAGCAGACGATTCGCTGACCGTGCCGGAGTTCCTGGAGCGCCGCTTCGCCGACGGCACCGGCGCCGTGCGCACCGTCGCCGCGGCCATCACGCTGTTCTTCATCATCTTCTATGTGAGTTCCGGCCTCATCGCCGGCGCTAAGCTGCTCGAGACCTCATTCGGCATCAACGCGACGAGCGGCGCCCTCATCACCCTCGTCGCCATCGGCAGCTACACCTTCATCGGCGGCTTCTTGGCCGTGTCGCGCACGGATGTTTTCCAAGCGACGCTGATGTTGGCGGCGTTCCTCATCTTGCCGGCATGGCTCATGGTGGTCACGGAGAACCCGTTCGCGGGCCTCGGCGCCCAGACGCCGGGTTTCTGGAACCCGCTGACCGATCAGCACGGGGAGCCCATCACCTATGTGTTTGTGCTCTCGGTGCTGGGATGGAGCTTGGGCTATCTCGGCTCGCAGCGCGTCGTGCAGCGCTTCATGGCTGTCGAGAGCGAGGCGAAGATCCCGCGCAGCCGCAACATCGGCTCCATGTGGATGCTGCTCATCTACCTCTGCGCCCTGCTGCTGGGGATGGTCGCGTTGCCGGCCTTCGCCGAGATCGGGCGCTTGGACGACGTGCTGGCCGATCCAGAGCGCGTCTTCCTGCTGGCGACGCAGGCATTCTTCCATCCCATCGTCGGCGGCATCCTGCTGACCGCGGTGATCGCGGCAGTGATGAGCACCGCGGATTCGCAGTTGCTGCTCGCGTCCGCCGTCGCCACGAACGACCTGCCGGGCGTGAGGCGCTACGCGCGCTCGCTCGACGCCGCCGGCCGGGTGCGGCTCGGCCGGGCCCTGCTCATCATCACCGGGGCGCTTGCCGCAGCGCTCTCCATCTTCCACCCGGAATCCGTGTTCACGCTGGTGGCGCTGGCGTGGGGCGGCATGGCCGCCGCCTTTGCGCCGGTGACGGTGATGGCGCTCTATTGGCGGCGCTTCAACGCCGCCGGGGCATTGGCCGCCATGCTCGCCGGCACGCTCACCGCCACCGTCTGGGGTTTCTCCTCCGGCGGGCCGGACGGCATCATGGACATTCAGCCGGGCGCACCGGGATGCATCGCGGCCACGTTGGCCGGCATCTTGGCAACTCTCGTGTCCGCGCATCCCCCCGCCGCGGTGACGGCGTTGTTCGACCGGGTGAATCCACGCGCCGCGACGTGACGGCAAGCGCCGCGCACGTGGCACCCGACGGACGCGATGCCGTGGGCACGGGCACCAAGAATTGCGCCGCCCAGCCGCATCGGGCGAGAATGGCAGCGTCACCACAGCCATGGGGCGACGCACCCGGATGACGAATAGACTGAAGAGGCTGCTGCCGGCGCTGTTCGCCGCCACGGTGCTCGGCGCCTGCGCGACCAGCCCAACCGGGCGCACCCAATTCATGCTCATCTCGCCGGAAGCGGCGATCGTTGAATCTCAGCGCGCCTACGCGGCGACCATGCGCGATGTCGGCGCACAGGACAAGTTCCTCGACGACCCAGTGCTGGCAGACCGGTTGGGCACGATCACGGGGCGGCTCGTCGGCCAAGCCGAAGCAATGTTCCCGCACACCAGGGATTGGGCGTGGAGCGTAGCGCTCATCGACGAGCCAGACACGGTGAACGCATGGTGCATGGCCGGCGGCAAAATGGCGATTTACAGCGGTTTCATCGAGCAGCTCGACCCCACGGATGACGAACTCGCCCAAGTGATGGGGCACGAGATCTCCCACGCCGTCGCCCACCACACCGCCGAGCGCATGTCCATGGCCATGGCCCGAGGCATCGGTGTGGTGGCCATTGGCGCCACCACCAACGACGCCAGGACCACGCACGCCGCAGGCTCGATCGCAACGTTGGCGCTGGCGCTGCCCAATAGCCGCGCCGCCGAATCCGAGGCAGACCGCATCGGCATCGAGATCGCCGCGCGCGCCGGCTATGACCCAGCCGCCGGCGCCTCGCTATGGCGCAAGATGGAAAGCTTGGGCGGCGATGGGTTGCCCCAGTTCCTGAGCACCCACCCGAGCCCCGGCAACCGCGCCCAGACGCTCGCGGCCCTCGCGCCGACCATGCGCCCGTTGATGCCGGCGACGCCGCCGGCGACGCAGCCCGTCGAACTCCTGCCATAGCGGGCGCCCCCAAAACGCCGCAGGAGGCAGCCCATGAACGCCAAGGTCATCCTCATCCTCGCCGTCTTGATCGCCTTCGGCGGTTTGACCGGCTACGCCGTCTACGACGTGGGCATCTTGGGCATCTTTGGCGCCGGCGCTGCCAGCTCCGGCGCCGTTCAGATTTTCGTGGACCTCATCATCGTGTGCGGGCTGGCTTGCATCTGGATGTACTTCGATGCGGCCAAACGCAATCTGAATCCTTGGCCGTACATCGTCATCACCGTGCTCACCGCGTCGTTCGGCCCGCTGCTGTACCTGTTGCGGCGGGAGTGGGGCAATGCCGAGCCCGGAGGGCCGCCGGCGTAGCGCGGTGACGGGCAACGCCGGCATGGGGCGTTGCCGAACGAACGGGCGACGCGCTTGCCGCCCGCCAAGCAGCAGCGCTTTCTGGCGGACCTACAAGCCTACGCGCACCGCCAGCACGTCTGTCTTGGCGCCGTGCAGCACCGCGTTCGCCGTGGAACCGAGCAGCAGCGAGAAGCCGTGGCGCCCGTGGGTGCCGAGCACGACGAGGTCCGCGCCGATCTCTTCGGCCAGCGCATGCACTTCCTGGGCTGGATGGCCGCGGCGCAGAACGCGCTCCCCCTGCACGCCGAACTCCTGCGCCAGTGCGTCCAAGCGTGCCTGCATCTGGGCTTCGGCCTCATAGTTGAAGCGCAGCCCAGCGTCGCCGTATGCGACCACGTCCAAACCCGCGTACACCTGCTCCAGCGGCCTGATGGCGGACATCAGCGAGACCTCGGCGCCGGTGGGCGCCGCCACCGCAACGGCGGCGCGCACCACATCTGCCGCTTCGTCCGTGGAATCCACGGCGACCAGCACACGCTCAAACGGCGCGGCTTCTTCCGGTATGTGCGCGCAGAAGACATCGCACTTGGCGCCGTGCAGCACAGCGTTGGCGGTGGAGCCGAGCAAGAGCCGCCAGCCGTGGCGCCCGTGGGCGCCCATGACGATGGCGTCGGCGCCCTGCTCCTCCGCGTAGCGATGGATTTCTTGCGCGGGATGGCCTCTCAGCACCGCGTGTTCGGCAATGCCGGCGGCCGCGCTGAGCGCCGCCAAGCGTTGGGTGGACTCCTCCACCAGCCGCTCGTGCATGTCCGCCACTCCCGGCGCGGCCACCTCGCCGTAGTGGAGATAGCTCTCGTCCACCACATGCACAGCGCTGACGCGAGCGTCCGCCGCCACCTGCCGCGCCCTCGCCACCACAGTTTCCGCGGAACTGGCAGCCACATCGAGCGCGACGACTACCCGTTGGTAGGCCATGAGTCGAAACCCCGCCAAATCGCCCCAAGAAACCGCATCATATCGCCCTTCGCGCGCGTTGGGCGGTGGCGGGCCGACATAGGAGAGCTAGTGGTCGGAGCGCCCCAGCCGCACCGCCAACACGTCGGTCTTCGCGCCGTGCAGCACCGCGTTGGCGGTGGAGCCCAGCAGCAGCGAAAAGCCGTGGCGACCGTGCGTGCCCACCACCACCAAATCCGCCGCCAGTTCAGACGCCAGCGCATGAATCTCACTAGCCGGATTGCCACGGCGCAAGATGCACGCGCCCGCGACGCCGCTGGTTTGCGCCAACGCTTCCAGCCGCGCTTGCATCGCTGCCTCCGCTTCATCCGCGAATCGCGGCCCGGCGACCTCCCAAGCGGCCACGTCCATGCCGGCGTAGACCTGCTCCAAAGGCTTCACCACTGATGTCAGCGACACCGCTGCGTCGCTGCGCGCCGCCAGCGCCTGCGCCTGCTCAACGACCCGCTCCGCCTCCTCTGTGCCGTCCACCGCAGCGAGCACCTGGCGGAATGGCCGCACTTCCTCTGGGATGTGGACGCACAGCACATCGCACTTGGCGCCGTGCAGCACGGCGTTGGCGGTGGAGCCCAACAGCAGCCGCCAGCCATGTCTCCCATGGGCGCCCAGCACCACGAGGTCTGCGTCGCGCTCCTCGGCGCAGCGGTGGACTTCCCTGGCGGCGTGGCCACGCCGGACAACGTGGTTGGCAAATCCGGCATTCCCGGCCAACTGCGCCAACCGTGCGTCGCACTCATCGACGATCTGCCCCCTTAGCTCGGCGATCGCCTCAATGGGGCGGTATGCGTACCGCATCGCCTCCGGGCCCGCGCCTTGGCCAAACAAGGAGTCGTCCACCACATGGAGGGCCGTCACCTCAGCGTCGCCACACACCATTGCCGCCCGCGCCAACACCGTCTCCGAGGCCTCGGAGGCCACGTCCAGCGCCACGATTACCCGTCGATACGACATGTTCGTCGCTCCTGCCTGCCACCACACTGCGGCGAACCGCGCGCCCCAAGGCCGCGAACTCCCGCTCCGATTCCCCAATATAGGACGCCACGCCGAAGTTCAAGCGCCGCGCCTCGACCGCCCACACCGCAGCCGAGCGGCAAGCGGGTGTCTCCAGATGCATCGCCGGTCGCATCGCTTGAATCCAAGGCCGGCGAAACAAGCCGCGGGGCGCGTTCAAGCGCTCTGAGCAGCGGCCGTCACCGGCGGGCGAAATGCGATGCGCGCCTGCAGGAGATGATGCGCCAAGTCGATGGTGGGCGTTGCGACGCCAGCGAGCCGCGCAAGCTCCTGCACCGCCCCGACCATCGCTTGATTCTCCAAAGGCCGGCCGCGCTCCAAGTCCTGCAGCATGGAGGTGCGATGGGCGCCCACGGCGGCGGCGGCATCGATGCGCCGCTCCACGTCCACAGCAAAGCGCGCGCCGAACGCTTCCCCCACCGCCTGCGCCTCCATCATCATGGCCCGCGCGACGGCGCGCGTGCCGGCGCCGGTGGCCAGCGCGTCCAAGGTGGCGCCGGTGAGGGCCGAGAGCGGATTGAAGGCCACATTACCCCATAGCTTCACCCACACTTCGTCGCGCACGCGGTTGCGCACGGGTGCCTTGATGCCGGCCGCAACCAACGTGGCGGCGAGCGCGCGCACCCGCTCTGTGCGCTCACCGCACGGCTCGCCAAGCACCAGCTTGTCGCCGGAGAGATGGCGCACCACGCCGGGCACCACGACTTCCGCGGCGGGATACACCACGCAGCCAATGGCACGTTGCGGGCCGATGCCGTGCCAAACCTTGCCATCCGGGTCCACGCTCTGCAGCGGCCGCTCGGCAAAGGGTGACTCGAGGCAGTGGAAGTACCACCACGGCAAGCCATTGACGGCGCTCACAACAGCCGTATGCGGCCCCAGCAACGGCTGGATGGCGGCCGCCACGGCTGGCATCGAGTGCGCCTTGACGGTGGCGACGACATAGTCCTGAGGCGGCAGATCGCGAGGGCTATCGGTGGCTGGCACTTGGGCGACGAAGCGTTCGCCACCGAGTTCCAAGGCGATTCCCCGCTCGCGAATCGCGGCGAGTTGGGCACCCCGGGCCACCGCCGAGACATCGACCCCGGCGCGCGCCAGCAACACTGCGATATAGCAGCCGATGGCGCCGGCGCCATACACGCACACCTTCATCCCAAGCGCTCCGCGAGCTGGCAGACGGCGCTCGCGGCCCACATCACGAAGCCAACCCCAACGCTGCGGCCATGCCGATGCGCTGCACCTTGCCCGTCGGCCCCTTTGGAATCTCGGCGGCGAAAACGATCTGGCGCGGCACCTTGAAGTCCGCCAAGCCACGGGCGGCGAACGCGCGCAGCGTTGCAGCATCCACCGCCTCGCCATCTCGCACCACCACCACGGCGGCGATGTCCTCGCCCAAGCGCGGATGCGGCACCGCAAAGGCGCACGCCTGCGCCACCGCCGGATGATCCAGCAATGCCTCGTCCACTTCCAACGGCGCGATCTTCTCGCCGCCGCGGTTGACGATCTCCTTCAGGCGCCCGGTCACCTTCACATAGCCATCCGCATCCATGAAGCCTTGGTCGCCGGTGCGGAACCAATCGCCATGGAACGCCGCGGCATTGGCTTCGGGGCTGCCGACGTAGCCCAACATGACATTGGCGCCGCGGATCACGATTTCGCCTTCGGCGCCGGCTGGAAGCGCCGTGCCTTCGGCATTGAACACCGCCACCTCCGGCCCGGCGCCCGGGCCGACGAAGCCGGCCTTGCGCGGCGCCGGCGGCAGCGGGTTGGAACACATCTGATGCGCAGCCTCTGTCATGGCGTATGCCTCGATCACCGGCGCGCCGAAAGTGGTTTCCAGCTCTGACATCACTTGGGGCGGGAGGGACGCGGAGGACGAGCGGATGAAGCGCAGCCGCGTGGCGGCGATGCGCTCTCGATTGCGCGCGGCGCGGGCGAGAATGGCTTGGTGCATGGTGGGCACGGCGCTGTACCACGTTGGCTGCGCCGCTTCGAGCCAGCCGAAGAATCGCAGCGCATCGAACCCCGGCGCGCAATAGACCGCGCCGCCGCTCGCCAAGCTGGCCAACACCGGCGCCATCAGGCCGTGGATGTGGAAGAGCGGCATCACGTTGAGGCACACATCGTCGCGGCCAAGCCGCAGCGTCGCCGCGATGTTGCGCGCCGACGCGCACAGGTTCGCCTGCGTCAACGGCACGATCTTCGGGCGCGACGTGGTGCCGGAAGTGTGCAGCACCAGCGCCACCGCATCGTCGTCCGCCGGCGTCGCCGAGGCTTGCGCCACGCTTGCGGCGCCGTGCAGCGCGAACGTGCCGGCGGCATCCCCCTCCGTCAGTTCGACGATGGGCACGCCGCGGCTCACGGCGACTTCGCGCACCGCCGCTGGGCTATCCGGCGCCAGCACGACGGCCGCCGCCTCCAAGCTCTCGAGGTAGAAGCTGAACTCCGCGGCCTTGAGCGCCGGGTTCAGCGGCGCCACGGCGCACCACGGGGCGATGCATGCGAAGGCGCTGGCGAGGCTTGGGCCGTTCGGCAAGACGACGGCGACGCGATGGCGAGGTTCGATGCCAGCTGCGCGCAGGGCAGCGCCGACTTGATGTGCCTGCGCCGCCAACCCGGCGTAGGTCAAAGCCGGCCGGCCCGGAGCGCGAATCGCCGCGCCCTGCCCCGCATGGCCGATGAGTTGCAAGAACGCACTCACGGGCAGCGTCGCGAGTCCAAGATGCACCGGCAACCGATGGGAAGGCGCCCCGGCGCACGCCCGCGGGAGTATGGCAAAACTAGAGCCCGCGCCGTGCGTGCGCGATGGCTGCTCGGCCGCGGCCACCACGCCCGAGCGCGGCCAACCGCCGCGGGGCGCTCTCCCGCTGGCGTTGCGGTGTTCGTCGCCGCGCTCAGTTCAACGTCGGTTCGGTTCCGTCGGGTCGCGCCCATCCCGCGGCGCGCCAGTGCCGGAGGAGCCCATGAAGATCTTGCTGCCGTCCTCGAAGGTGATGTCGCGACCGTTGGCGCGTTGCGAGCGATCCTTGCTCTGGTAGCCATCCACCACGATCAACGTGCCCGGCGTCAGCGAATTGCGGCTCAGGCCGCGCCGCAACAAGGTGTTCGGCGTGCCCCCCTCCACCATCCACACCTCTTTGCCGCCGGCATCAGTGGTGTGTTCGAGGTGAATCCAAGCGTGTGGGTTCACCCACTCCACCTTGACCACCGGCCCTCTCAGCACCAAAGGGCGGTTCGGGTCGAACTCGGCCCCGAACGCATGATGGGCGGCAGCCGGCGCGCACGCCAACACAGCACCCGCCAACAACGTCAAACACTTCAAGCGCATCTCGATTGCCTCGGTTGGTTGCTCAAAAGATCACTCGGCGCCGCCGGCGGCCAGCCCATCGGCTTCCAAAAGCCTAGCGCCGCGCATGATGTTGCCGAGCGCGTAGTTCGCCTCGTGGCAAGCGTACTCGTACACGCTGGCGTCGGTCTCCGGCCACGGATACTCACCGCTCCACGGCTGCGTCCAAACTGTCGGATCCTCCACGGTGAAGCTGTACAGCAGCGTCTCATCGTTGAGCCGCTCGAAGCGCTCCACCACATGCAGGTTCTCCGACGCCGACGAGAGCCCCGGCGTGGCGCGGAAGTTCGTCGTGTCCACCACCAACGTGTCGCCTTCCCACCAACCGATGGAATCCCCCATCCACTTGCGCACGGACGGCGGGGCATGTTCGCTGTTCAGGCGGATGATGCGCGCGTCATGCACCATCTCCACCAAGATCATCACATGGTCTGGCGTCTGCACGATGCGCTTCAGGTTGTTGTAAAGCACCGGCAGCATCGGCGGCCCGGACGTGGAGCCGAAGCCGAGCAGGCAGCGCTCGGCCAAGGGCCGCACCTCCGGGTCGTCATAGGGGCCAACGCCGTCGATGTCCAACCACCACGCGTGGCCCGTGTTCGGACGGAACATGGCGCGCCGGGCTGCCCTGCGGTCGCGCCCCGCCGGCGTCATGTCCGGCAGGCGGCCATTTTGCGGCTGGGTGATGATGGAGGTGCGGAACTGGCCGTCGATGGCGAACGTGTCCTCGCCGCGGTCAATCCAAAACGCGTTGTAGCCGCCCACATTGCCAGCCGCCCCCGGCGAACCGTCGCCACCTTCCGGCGGGGCGGTACGGTCTGGGTCGCTGTCGCGCTGGGCGGCCGCCATCGAGGCGCGCTCCCGCTCCGTGATCTCGCGGGCCCTTTCCGGCGTCAAGAACAGCTTGTCGCCGAACATCTCGGGGCGCTGCAGCGGCGTCAGCGTGGCCACGTCATAGTTGCCGGAGAGGTCTGGGCGGCCATCCGCGGTGCGCGGGATGTCCGCGGCGGCCATGCCGGCCACGCAAATCGCAGCGCCGGCCAGCGCAACACATGCCTCTCGACGCATGGTCATCGCTCCAGCGGCTCGCGGCGCCACTCGCCGTACAGCAACTCTTCCACGAACTCGACGCAGCGGAAGTCCATCAACTGGATGTTCGCCTCTTTGCGGCGGTAGAGCGGCATGCTCATCTTCCAAGGACGCTCGAAGGTTTCGGGATCGTCGATGAGCGCTTCGTAAAGCAGGTGGTCTGGGCTGGTGGGCGTGTAGCGCTCCGTCACGGTCATGGCAGCGCTGTGGTGGTTGCCGGCGCGGTCGAACCACGTCTGGTCGTTGAGGCCCGTCACTTCCACGACCAAGGTGTCGCCTTCCCAACGGGCCACCGATTGCCCCATCCAAGAGTCAATGGGCGCGGGGCCTGGGTCTTCCGTGTAGATGTCGCGCACGGCGCCGTCCCACTGATAGGCAATGAACAGCTTGTCCTCGCCTTGGAATATCTGGAACGGGTGCGGCATGTAGGTGGCGCGCGGAACGCCGGGAAGGTAGCACTTCACCTCTGGATCGCGATTGATCCAATCCGCCTGATTCTCGCGCTTCTCGGCAAGCGCCTCCGGCTTGTATGGCAGCTTGCCGTCATGGACGACGCCCATGCCCGGCGGCACGGAGGCGACGGCGCCGAGCTTGTAGGTGGCAAGGGATGGCACCGGGCCGTGCGGGCCTTCGCGCATCTCCATCGAAGCCCGCGCCATGTGCAGTTCGATGTCGTAGTGCGCGGCGTTCATCGCCTGCCAGATGCCGTTCAGGTCTGGATGCTCGCCGCCCGGCCCGCGCGGCGCGACATACCCCGCGTCGCTGGCCGCGGCTTCATGGGCCGCGGCAACGCCGCCATGTTCGAGCAACGCCCCCGACAGCGCCAGCGCCGCCCCGACAACCGCCATGACCGCTCGCCGCATATGCCTCTCCCGCCAAAATCGCGCAGGGGTGAAGTGTTCCACGAACTGCCTGCCAGATACAATGCGCCGGTGACGATGCCTTGGACTCGGCTATGAGCCACGGGCTGGCCGCGGATGCGCTCGTCATCCTCCATGCAGCGTTCATTGCCTTCGTGGTGTTCGGCGGCCTGTTGGCGCTGCGCTGGCGCTGGCTGGCCGCTTTGCACCTGCCGGCCGCGGCATGGGGGGTACTCATCGAGGCGTTCGGCTGGACTTGCCCGCTCACGCCGTTGGAGCTGAGCTGGCGCGCCGCCGCGGGCGAGGCTGGCGACGATGGCGGCTTCATCGAGCGCTATCTGGTCGTCGCGCTGTATCCGCCCGGGCTCACCCGAGCCGCGCAATGGGCGCTCGCGGCACTGCTCCTGCTCGGCAATGGCGTCGTCTACGCCTTTTGGCTGCGACGGGCGCGACGCTCACCGCCATGAGGCCTAGAGCGCCCTCACGACCCCGCCGGGAACTTGCCAGACCAGCCAGCGCGCCCATCGGCACCGCGCTGCCCGGTCTCGATGGTGGCGATGGGATAGCTCGGCAGTTTATGCACTGCCAAGCAACGGGCGCCGTCCACGACGCCATGCGCCGAGAAGGCGAAATCCAGCTCGTCAAAGCCGACGGCGCGGCGGTGGTCCGGCAAATCCTCGGCACGGACAGGCGACACGCGCACAAAGAACGGTTGGCGCCGGTCCGCCGCGGCGCAACGCTCCTTGGCATAGATGAGTTGCCCGTCGCGCAAGTGAACGTCGAAGGTGGAACGAATGGCCGGCGGCGGCGCTTGCGCCAGTGCCGCCGCGGCAATCCGCGCCACATACACTCGAAATGATCGCGCCCACACGAGATAGCCGCCACCCGGCACATGCTGCCCCGCGTCGACGCGCTCGATCGGGTACGCCGGCAGCGGCGCCAAGGCAACGCACGCCGGCGGCACTTCCGCGCCCCGCTCATCAAAGCTGAAGTCCAAGTTCTCAAAACCAAAGCGTTGCCGATGGGCAGGCAAATCCGCCACCGACGCCGGCTTCACCCGCAGCATGAACGGCCCCATCGACTGCACGTCGTGACAGGGCGCCATGGCGTAGATCACACGCCGCCCCGCGTAGTCCAGAAAGGCGTCGAATCGCGGCCGCAGTGCAACCCCTTGGGCGTGCAACGCACCGAGGGCGCGCAACGCAGTGCCCACGTTGCCGAGCGCCGCCGACAAGTCCGGCAGGTCGAATAGCTTGAAGGAACCGCTTTGCGCCACCTTGAGCGTGGTGCCAGCCGCCACCCACCTGTAAACGCCGCCCAGTGCGTCGTCGTTGAACGACGCCAGCCACAGCCGCTCCACGCCAGCCTGATGCAGGCGCAGCAAATCCGCGACGAGCGCCTGCTCGCAGGCCTCCGTCCCTCTCCATGAGCACCAGGGGCCGTAATGGAACTGCGCGTCGAGCTCCTTGAAGTGAAACTGCGCGACGCTCGCCGAACGAAACGGCACATACACGACGGCACTGCCCACATGGCGCTCCATCGCGGCCAACATGGCGTTCGCGTCGCCCCGCGCCCGCCATGGGTGCCCCGCCACCGCGCTGACGCCCACGATGACGATGGCGCCAGCCGCGACGACACTCACAGCGCGGCGGGGCAGTGTCGCCATGCCGGCCACGGCGGCGTGCATGGCATGGCCCAAAGCGATCCAGGCGATTGGCGCCAGATACATGGTCTGGCGGACGCCCCCCAAGGGATACAGGCGCAGCGCCGCGGCAGCGATCGCGGCGCCAAGGGCGACGCCAAACAGCAGCGGAATCGGCCCCAAACGACGCCGGCCGACGATGCGCATGCAAACGACCGCGGCCAACGCGGCAAGGCCCAGTGCGGCAACGGGCATCGAAGCGTGGTGCGCGAGGAACTCCCAAACCTTCGCGGCGGCGAACTCGCCGAGCGCGGCAATGTCGCCGAGGCTGCCATCGTAGAGGTGGCGCAAGTGCCCCGGCCCGTAGTAGCCCTCGCCAACAGAGGTGATGCCGCCCCGCTGTTCGCCAAGCGTGACCATCCAGCTCAGGGCGCTGCCGGCACCAAGGCAGGCCCATGCCGCAACGGCGCCGATGGCGCGGTGCCATAACTCTCGCCGCGGCGCCCGCGGTTGCCCGCTAGGAGGGGCTAGGGAGCGGTGCAGTTGCCAAAGAGATAAGGTCAGCACGACCGCGGCGCAGAGCAACGCCAACCCATATTGAACGGATGGCGCGATCAAGAGCGCAATGCACAGCAACACCGGGTGCCTGCCGCGCGCGGCTTGCAGGAAACCAACCGTTAGCAGCACGGCCAGCAGCGCGTCGATGGAGTACTCCCGCGCGTCTTGCGCATGGCCAATGGCCGGCACCGAGAACGTCGCCATCGCCGCCGCCAGCCATGCCGCGACGCGGCTCACGCCGGCGCGGGGCAGCCAGAACAGAAGCGCTGCCACGGCCAAGACGCTGGCGATCGCTGGGATGATGCGGATGGCAAAGGGGCCAGCGTCGAACTGTTGCACCGTATGGAGCAACCACGGATACACAATCGGGCTCGAGTTGCGCTCCCGCGTGTTGTCCAGCACCTGCGCGAGCGTCAGTTCCGCGGCCGCCAGTTGCGAGGCAACGGACTCGTCGAGCCAAACAATCTCCTCGCCCAGCGCATAGAGCCGCAGCGTCGCTGCGACGGCCAACAGCGCGATGGCTGCGAGCAGGTACACGCGCCGCGGCGTCATGCGGCGCAGCGCCGGCCGCAGCCAAGGCAACAAGCTAGCGCTTCGCTCCAACACGCCTCTTAGCGTCAAAGACGGCTGCGGGGAAAGCAGGAGGGGTGAAGAGGCCGGCTGGTCTGGGGTTCAGCGGCGAGCATCACAGCGGTGCGCATCAGCGCGGTGTCGCTGGCGGCGGCGCCGGTCCGAACGGATTGGCGTTGCGCCACCAACCCAGCCCCAAGTCTTGGGCGGGATCGTAGTTGGGATTGTGGGTGGGAAGCTTCGTGCCCACGCTCGCCAAGTAGCTTTTGAGCTCGGCAAAGAGCGCGTTCGCCACAGCCGGGCGGAACCGCGACAAGTCCGTGGTTTCACCCAAGTCGAGCGACAGGTCGAAGAGATATGCGCGCTCTGCATCGAGCTCCCAGACGAGCTTGTGGTCACCGCGCCGAATGGCAGCCTGCGGGGCGACGTGCTTCATGTTGCGATAGGCGCCGTAGTACCAAATCAGCGCCTCGGTGCCGCGCTCCACGTCGCCTTGGCCATCATTGGCCAGCACCTCGCGCAAGCTGCCGCCATCGATGTCATCCGCCAAGGCGTTGGTGGCGCCCACCCAATCCTTGATGGTCGGCAGCAAGTCGTAACCGATGGCCGGCACATGGCTGCGCGAACCGGCCCGGATGCCCGGGCCGCTGATGAAGAGGGGCACACGGATGCCACCTTCGAACACATGCGTCTTGCCAAGGCGCAGGGGGCGGTTGTTGGTGACATAGCCATCCGCTTCGCCGCCGTTGTCCGACGTGTAGATGACGTAGGTGTCCTCATCGAGGCCAAGTGCTTCCAAGGCGTCCAGGATGCGGCCAACGCCCGCGTCCAATTCGGCGGTCATCGCGGCATAGGCCGTGTTGGTGTGGTTCGTGCTCGCCATGTCTTTGAACGCATCGATGGTCTCGCCCTTGGCCAGCACCGGCGTGTGGACGGCGTAGTAGGACACTTGCGCGAAGAACGGTCGCCCCGACTCGGCGTGCTCGCGAATGAAGGCAATGGCCTCGTCCGTCACGGCGCCGGAGCGTTTCGGGTCTGGCGCGCCGGCACGTCCTTCGGCGTTCGTGGTGAGGCCGCTATGCGCATCGTAACCGTGCAGCGCGGGAGACTCGCCACCCATGTGCCACTTGCCGAAGTGCCCCGCCGCGTAGTCGGCGTCGTGCACCTTCAAGAACTCCGCGATGGTGATTTCGGCGTCCGCCAGATGCGCTACCGGCAACGGCACCACCATCGGCTTGTTGACGTACATGGCGTCGTGGAAGAACTGGATGCCGGCCACCCCTTCTGCGTTTGGCACGACGTCGATGATGTCGGTGGCGCCGAGACGCGCCGCGGTCTTGCCCGTTTGGATGCTCATGCGCGTCGGCGAACAATTGGGCGCCGGCGAATAAGCATTTGAGAACGTCATGCCCCGCGCGGCGATGCGCTCCAGGTTCGGCGTCCGATACAAGTCGCTCACCGCTCCCGGCACGCGGTCGTCCATTTGCACGGACGAACCGGTCCAACCTTGGTCGTCCGCCAAGATCAAGACGATGTTCTGCGCCGCGGCATGGCTCGACGCGGCCACCACGGCCACCGCCAAGCCACGCCACACGCTGCGTTTCACCGCGCGACTAGGGCACCCATCCTCGGCGGTGCCCGTCGCTACGACTGGCCGAAGATCAGCCGCAAGCCGATGGTGCGCGGCTGATTGGTGGTGACGCGGGGATCGTAGTAGCCGCTGTTCTGGAATATCTCGGCGCGCTCGTCCGTCGCGTTGGTGACGAACACCTCCGCCGCCCAACTGCCGAACGACATGCCGCCGCGCAATTGCAGCAGCGAGTACGCATCCATGATGACCGGCGCTTGCTCGCTTTGCCGCGCCAACAGGTTCCAACGCTCGTCCGTATATGACCAAGCGGCGTGCCCGTAGACCTCGCGGCCATTGTTCAACGGCCGCGTATAGCGCAGACCGAGCGTGTACGACCACTCGGGCACATGGGCGAGGCGCCGTCCATCCTCGGCATAGACGAAGCGCTCTTCCCGGGCGATGGTGGCGAAATCGCCCTCCAACTCGGCGGTGTTGTAGGCGACGCCGGCGCGCAGTTCCAAGTTGTAGCTGAGCCGCGCCGTTAGATCCACCTCCACGCCGCGGATCTGCGAGCCTTCCACGTTGCGGCGAAACTCGAAGGGCACGGTGAGCAGGTCATACAGCGTCGTCTGGAAGTTCTCCCAGTCGATGACATAGGCGGCGCCGTTCAAATGCACCCTGCCGTCGCCGAGGGTCGCCTTCCAGCCAATCTCGTAAGACTTCGTGTAGTCCGCCTGCACGAACACGGGCACCTCTTCGTGCGTGACGTTCGGGTTGCGGAAACCAGGACGCACGCCCTCGCCGTAGCCGAAGTAGACGAGCAAGTCATCGGTCAAGTCGTAACGAACGTTGAACTTGTACGTCTCCTCGCGGATGTCCGGCGCTTGCTCGTTACGGTCGAACCCGCCCTTGGATTCCCACCCGTAGCCGCAGCTATAGCCCCAGTCGTCGCCGTCTTCCCACTGGAAGAAGCGCATCCCCGCCGACACGGTGAGGCGATCGCTGAAGTCCCACGAGACGTCTCCAAACACGGCGCTGACGTAGTCCTCGTATTTCCAGCCTGGGCAGCTCCACCACTCTTGCGGGAGCGGGTCCACGGCTTCGCGGCGGATGTAGTCTCCCGCCGGGCCGTTGTCGAAGTTGATGTTGGGCATGCGCCAAAACAGGTAGCCGTTGCCCCAAGTCCGTTCGTGATAGGCGCCGACCAGCCAATTCATGCGGCTGCCATCGTCCGTCTTGGAGGTGAGCCGCACTTCATGCGCCACGCGGGAGGCGTTGTCCTCATGGTCGAAGTAGATGCTCGGGTCGCTGCAGCCCGTGGAGCTGTACCAGTAATAGTCCTCACAGGCGTGCTGCTGGATCCAACTGCCGAACGATGCGTACTCCACATAGTCTGAGTAGTCATTGACGGCCAGATCTTGGCGGTCGTAGTACGAGCCGGCGTAGATGATGTCGCCGATGGGCGTCTCGCCAGTCAGCGTGAAGGCGTATTGCTTGGTGTCCACATCCACCCGCTCCGGGCCAAAGCGAGCCACCACCAAGTCTGACCTGCGGGTCGGGTCGTGGTCCCAAGCGCCGTCGGCCTCCAAAGTCTGGCTCAAGGCGGAGAGCGTGGCCTGCCATGTGTCGTTCAGGTCGAGGGACAGGGCGAGCCGCCCGCCAGTGGTGGTCTCGTCGTTGTAGTCCTTCTCGGCCCAGCGGTCATTGTTCACGGTCACGCCGTTGCGGTAGACGCGCTCCTCACGCACGTTGTCCACAAAGCCGTTGGACTGCGAATGCCAAATCACGCCACGCGCCGCCATCCGGTCAGACAAGGGCACGTTGACGAACCCCTTCGCCTCATAGGTGGTGTCGCCGTGGGCGATGCTGCCGCCCGAAATCTCGGAGCCGTAGTCGAACGCTTCCGTATCCGGCTTGTTGGTGATGATGCGCACGGTGCCGGACACGGCCGAGGCGCCGTAGTAGGTGCCTTCCGGGCCGCGCAGCACTTCGATGCGCTCGATGTCGTAGAGGTGGATGTCTGGCGGGCCGCCGCGCCGCCCGCTCACCGGTTGCTCGTCCAGATAGTAGGCGGTGGTCGCCTCGTTGGTGCGGCCGATATGCGGGATGCCGCCATCCGCGACGCCGCGGATGTGCATGATCTGGCTGCCCGGGCCGACGCTGATGTAGGAAATCGAGGCGGTTTGATCCGCAAAGTCCTCGAAGCGCGAGATGTCGAGTTGCTCGATGTCGTCTGCGGTGAACGCTTGGATGCTCACCGGCGTGTCTTGGATGTTGGACTCGCGCTTGCGGGCAGTGACGATGACCTCTTCAATCGCCGGCTGCGCGCCCTCTTCTTCCGCCGCCTCTTGGGCCAAGGCCGGCGCCGCAGCCATGCCGGAAGCCGCCGTGATGGCCAGAGCCAGCCGCGAGGGCTGAAAGCGCTGTGCGGCGCCGCCACGCCGCGCGGGGGACTTTCGGTTCAACATGACTGCCTCTCCAGGAAACTCAATCGGGCAAGACTACTCCATGCGCCACGCGGCTGAAACCCGCTTGCGGGCGGGCGCCCGTTGCGTCAAACAAGGCATGGAGGGCTTGACCGCGGCGCATCTGCCCCATTTCGCCCCTGCCACCATCGCCCGCGATGGCAATGCCAAGCCGCCGAGCGTGCGGGCCGGCAAGTACCCTCCTGGGCCGCGCCGGGCCCTCAGCGCTGCCAAGCATCCAACGCTGGCCCAAGCGCCGCCTTGAGCGAGCCCAAGTGCGCCTCGAACGCTTGCCACTGCGTCTTGGCCTGTTGGTAGATCGGCCGCCGCACCTGTTCCGCGCTGGCGGTGCGCACCACGCGCCGCGTTTCATGGAACCGCAAACAGGCAGGCTCGAAGGCCAGCCCGCAGCCATCAAGCAGCGAGCGCGTTTCCGCCTCGGTGGCATCCACCATGCGCTCGTAGATGACGCGATGCACACGCCCGGGCAACACCCGGTCCCAATGCGCCATCACCCCCAAGTAGCCGCGGTAGTACGCGGCAAGCGCGTCCAAATCGTAGCCGAACGCCTGGCCGCGGGCGAAGCTCTGCTTGAAGATGCTGAAGCAGCAACCGAGCGGATGCCGGCGCGCATCGACGAACACGGCCGCCGGCAACATGCAGGCGATGAGGCCAACGTGCATGAAATTATTTGGCATCTTATCGACGAAGAACGGCGCATCGCCACGATATGGGCGCGTCTCTTCCAGGTAGCGTTGGCCCAGCGCGTTGAAATCCGCCGGCGACATCCCCTCGACGGCGGCCGGATAGCCCGGCGGCTTGCCGCCGCGTTCGGGATCCATTTCCCGCACGTAACCCAAGATGTGGGGCAACTCCATGGTACCGCGCACTTGGCTGTGCGAGGACAGGATCTGATCCACGAGCGTGGAGCCGGAACGCGGCAGGCCGACGACAAAGATCGGCGTGGCGCCCGGCGCCGCTGGTGCCTGTTTGCGCTCGATGCGCGCCGCGGTGAACGTCTCTTGGAGCCGCCGGCATTGGCGCTCGAAGCGCTCCACGTCGAAAGATTCGTGGCGACGGCGAATGGCGTTGCCGCGCCGATAGTGCTCAAAGGCGTCATCGACCGCGCCGGCATCCTCCGCGGCCTTGCCGAGGGCGAAGCGAACCGCGGCGCGGTCGCGATCGCCCAAGCTCTCCTGATCGAGCACGCGCCGCATAGCCGCCACTTCCGTATCGGAGAACGCATAGGTCTTGAGGTCGGCGAGGCTCCACCACGCTTCGCCGAGTTGCGGCGCCAAGCCCAACGCCGCCTTGTAGGCGCGCTCGCTGCCGGCGCGATCGCCGAGCGCCTTCTGCACATGGCCGAGCGAGAGCTGCACGCGCGGCTGCCGCGGCGCGATGGCGAGGGACTGCTTGAACGCGCGCGCCGCTTCCGCTTGCTTCAAACCCCCAGCGCAGACGGTGCCGAGCGTCGTCCAACTCTCCGCCAACTCCGGGTTGAGGACTGTTGCGCGCCGCGCCGCCGCCTCGGCGGGTTCGAACTGGCCCCGGTTCATGTGCCACCGCGCCATGCCCCGATGCGCATGGCTAGTGTTCGGCGACACGGACAGCGCATGCTTGAGCAGGCGCTCCGCATCGCCCGGCGCGTTGCCGTCGAGGGCGGCGTTGGCCAAGCCGATTAGCGCGTGGACATGGTTCGGGTCTGCCCGCAGGATGTCGCGGTAGATGGCCTCCGCTTGCCGCGCGTCGCCGTCGGCGGCCGCCTGCACCGCGCGGCGCATGTCCGCAAAGAAGCGATCGACCTCCACCGCTTGGCGTTGCGCGGCGCGCGCGGCCACCGGCTTGTCATTGTCGAAGAGGGTGTCCGCGTAGGCCTGCCACGCCTTGGCCGCACGCGGGTGGCGCTCGCAGAAACCAGCCAGCACCGTTTCGGCTTCGGCGCCGCGCTCGGCTTGCCGGCAGACGCCGGCGAGTTCCACCGCCGCGGCCTCCAAGTCTGGCGCGTCCTGCAGTGCGCGGGCAAGGTGGCCGATCGCCTCCTTCAAGCGCCCGGCGCTCGCGCATACGCGGCCGAGCAACAGCCGCGCCTGCGCTTCGCTGGGGTGCGCGTCCAAGAGCGCCCGCAACGCAGTTTCGCCACGACGCAGTTCGCCTTCGCGCAACAGCCGCTCGGCGTGCTGCAGCGCTCCCGAAGCGGCGTCCGGCGGGGATGGCGGACTCATGGCGTGGCGAGCGGGCTCCTGTCGGCGCGCGACGCTCTTGCGCTACGCTTGGCCTTGAGTGTCGCAGAACGGAAATGGACATGGCAACGAAATCGATCCAAGCGCACCGCGGCCGCCGGTTGGCCCATGCCGGGCTGATGCTGTGCTTGGCCGTGGGCGCGGCGCAGGCGGCGCCAGTGCCGCGCGCACTGCCAGCGGCACACGGCATGTCGGCTGAGCGGCTCGAAAATGTGCGGGCGGAGCTGAACCGTCTGGTGGAGGCTGGCGAGTTCCCCGGCATCTCCGCCCTGATCGCGCGCCGCGGCGCGGTGGTGTTCGAGCATGTCACTGGGCTGCTCGACGTGGAGGCCGGCACCGAACTGGCGGCAGATTCCCTGCTGCGCATCTATTCGATGACCAAGCCCATCACCAGCGTCGCCGCGCTGATTCTCGTCGAGGACGGCAAACTGTTGCTCGATGCGCCGGTGACGCAGTTCTTTCCGGAGTGGGACGGCATGACCGCGTTGGCCGAGGGCGGGCGAACCGTGCCCGTGGCCTCGCCGGTGACGGCGCGGCACCTGCTCATGCACACCTCTGGGCTTAGCTATGGCTACTACGGCGACGCCATCGTTGACCGGCTGTATCGCCAAGCAAGGCTGATCGACGATTGGGATTACCTCGTCCGCGACACCCGTGAATTGGTGGCGAAGATGGCGGACATCCCACTCTTGTTCCCGCCCGGCGAGCGTTGGCACTATGGCTTTTCCAGCGATGTCTTGGGGCATCTGGTGGAGCGCGTGAGCGGCGCGCCGTTGGACCGCTTCATGCAAGACCGTCTGTTCCGCCCGCTGGGCATGAAGGACGCCTACTTCGACGTGCCGCCGGAAGTGGTGCAGCGGTTCGGCACCAACCACATCATCGGCAAGGACGGCGAGGTGATCGTGCAGGATCGCCCAGGTGAAGACCCGGAGTTCATTGGCGTCACCTTCCTATCTGGCGGCGGCGGCTTGGTGATGACAGTCGAGGACTACCTGCGCTTCTGCTTGATGATGGCGAATGGCGGCGACTTGAACGGAGAGCGCGTGCTGAGCCCCACCACCGTGAACTTGATGACGAGCAATCTGCTGCCCGCCGGCAAGACCACGGACGCCGGCCACGGCTTTGGCCTCGGCTTCGCAGTGGCGCCGGCCGGCGCCAACCAAGGCGTGATGACGCCGGGGGCCTACTATTGGGGCGGCGCCGCCGGCACCTTCTTCTGGATCGACCCGACGGAACAACTCATCGGCGTCTTCATGCCCCAGCGCATCGGCACGCCAACATGGATTCACGACACGCTGCGCAACCTCACCTACGCCGCGGTGACAGACTCGTATCGCTGACCGGGGCCGCCGACTGGAACGATGCTCGAAATCCACTGCCCATATTGCGGCGAATCGCGCAGCGAGGAAGAGTTCTCGTATGCCGGCGAGGCGCACATCCGGCGGCCGAGCGACCCAGCCGGGCTGGATGACCGCGCGTGGGGCGACTACCTGCACTTTCGGAGCAATCCACGCGGGGCGCACCGCGAGTTGTGGTTCCACGCCGCCGGCTGCCGGCGCTACCTCAACGTGCTGCGTGACACGGCCAGCTATCAGATCTCCCAGACGTATCGCGTGGGCGAAAGCCCGGAGGATGTCTAATGAGCGCTGGCGGCGCATCGCTCCCCACTTCTTCGCACCCCGCCCACACACCCGCGCGCCCCGCCCACTCACCCGCGCGGCGCCTGCCCGCCGGCGGGCGCATCGACCGTTCGCAGCCGCTGCGGTTCACTTTCGATGGACGTTCCATGTCCGGCTTCGGCGGCGATACGTTGGCTTCCGCGCTGTTGGCCAACGGCGTGGACACCGTGGCGCAAAGCTTCAAGCATGGCCGCCGCCGGGGCATCGTCGGCAGCGGCGCCGAGGAACCGAACGCCATCGTGGACTTGGCCGATGGCGCCCACCGCATCCCCAACCAACGCGCCACCCAAGTGGAATTGCATGCCGGCTTGGTGGCGACGAGCGGCGCCCGCCGGCCGCTGAAGCGCTTCGCCGGCGCTTTCGCGGGGGTGATGCCGGCCGGCTTCTACTACAAGTTCTTCATGGGGCCGCCGTGGCTCTGGAGGCGATGGGAAGCGCTCCTGCGGCGCGCCGCAGGCTTGGGCGCCGTGCCCGCGGGCGCGGACCCGGACACCTACGACAAGCTCAATCACCACTGCGACGTGCTGGTCGTCGGCGGCGGCCCGGCGGGCATTGCAGCGGCCTTGGCGGCAGCGCGGGTCGATGCCCGCGTCGTCTTGGTCGATGAACAGAACGAGTTCGGCGGCAGCCTGCTGGGTGCCCCGCAGGCCATCGGCGACACGCCGGCGACGCAGTGGATCGACGCCGCCATCGAGGAACTGAGCGCCCGCCCGAACGTGGCCTTGCTGCCCCGCGCCACGGCGTTTGGCTACTACGACCACAACTTCGTCACCGCGCTGGAGCGCCGCACAGACCATCTCGGCGCCACCTCGCCATCCGCCCCGCGCCAGCGCCTGCATCGCATTCGCGCCAAGCAAGTGGCCTTGGCCACCGGCGCCGTGGAGCGCCCGGCAACATTCGCCAACAACGACTTGCCCGGCGTGATGCTCGCGAGCGCCGTGGCCACCTATCTCAACCGCTACGCCGTGGCGCCCGGCACACGGCTGCTGCTCTTCACGAGCAACGACAACGCCTATCGCACGGCCCTCGATTGGCGCCGCGCGGGGCGTTGCGTCGTCGCGGTGTCGGACACGCGGCCGGGCCCCGAGGGGGCGCTGGTAGCGCAAGCGGTAGCGGCCGGCATCGAAATCCACAGGGCGCACGCCGTCATCGAAGCCATCGGCCGCAAGCGCGTCGCCGGGGCGTTGATCGCTCCCTTGAGTGAAGATGGGCGGCGCCTCGCCGCCAAGCCGCGGCGCTTGGATTGCGACCTGATCGCCTGCTCCGACGGCTGGAGCCCCGCGATTCACCTGAGCTCACAAGCCGGCGCCCGGCCCCGTTGGAACGAAGAAGGGATGATGTTCCTTCCCGGCGCGCCCCGACAACCGACCTTGTGCGCCGGCGCCGTCAACGGCGCCATGTCGTTGGCCGCATGTCTGGCAGATGGCGCCGCGGCCGGCGCGCGCGCCGCCCACGCGGCCGGCTTCGGCGATGCGCGTCCACGCTTTGCCCCGCCGCCAGTGGAAGAGGCCGAAGAAGGCGCCGCCCGCCCCCTCTTCATCGCGCCCCATGTGCAGCCGAGCAGCCGGGCGCCCAAGCAGTTCGTGGATTTCCAGCTAGACGTGACGGCGGCGGACATCGAACTCGCCGCCCGCGAGGGCTACCGTTCGGTGGAGCACGCCAAACGCTACACGGCCCTTGGCTTCGGCACGGACCAAGGCAAGCTCGGCAACGTCAACGGCGTCGCCATTTTGGCGCGCGCGCTTGGCCAAGGCATCGCGGAAACCGGCGTCACCGTGTTCCGCCCCGCGTACACGCCAGTGACGTTCGGCGCCATCGCGGGACGCGACACGGGCGAGTTGTTCGATGCGGAACGCCACACGCCGATGCACGCCTGGCACGCTGCACACGGGGCGGCGTGGGAGAACGTTGGCCGCTGGAAACGGCCGTGGCACTACCCGCAAGCCGACGAGACCATGCACGATGCGGTGGTTCGGGAATGCCGCAGCGCCCGCCAAAGCGTCGCCATGTTGGACGCCTCCACCCTCGGCAAGATCGACGTCCAAGGCGCCGACGCGGCGGCGTTTCTAGACCGCATCTATGCCGGCAGCTTCCAGCGGCTTGGCGTGGGCCGCTGCCGCTACGGTCTCATGCTGCGCGAGGACGGCACGATTTTCGATGACGGGGTGGCCGCGCGGCTCGCCGACACCCGCTTTCTGCTGCACACCACCACCGGCAACGCCGAGGCGGCGTTGGCATGGCTTGAGCTCTGGCGCCAAACCGAGTGGCCAGATCTCGACGTCTACTTCACGTCTGTGACCGACCATTGGGCGACCGCGGCCTTGGCCGGGCCCAAGGCACGGGACGTGCTGCGCCGCGTCTGCGACGACATCGATCTGTCGCGGGAAGCCTTCCCCTTCATGTCGGTGCGCAGCGGCCATGTCGCCGGCCGCCCGGCGCGGGTCTTCCGCATCAGCTTCAGCGGCGAGCTCTGCTTTGAGGTCAACGTGGCCGCGCACGACGGCATGGATGTCTGGAACGCCTTGATGGCGGCCGGCGAGCCGTTCGGCATCACCCCCTACGGCACTGAGACGATGCATGTGCTGCGGGCGGAGAAGGGCTTCATCATCGTCGGCCAGGACACGGATGGCTCCATGACGCCAGAGGACATGGGCTTGGGCTGGGCCGTTCGCCACGGCAAGCCCTTTGGATTCATCGGCGACCGTTCGCTGGCCCTCGCAGACCATCGCCGCGCCGACCGGCTGCACTTCGTTGGCCTCGCGACGACCGACGCTGCCGCGGTGCTGCCGGAAGGCGCGCAAATCGTCGCAGCGTCCACTCGACGCGCAGCGAAGCCAACCACGCCCCGCGCCATGCAGGGCCACGTCACGTCCAGCTACTTCAGCCCGGCGCTGGAGCGGTCCATCGCGCTGGCGATGCTGAAGCGCGGCCGGGAACGGTTGGGGGAGATCGTTTGTTGCCCGCTTGCGGACGGCCGGGAGGTCTCGGCGCAAGTGGTGAACCCCATCTTCTTCGATGCCGAAGGCCGGCGCACCCGTGCCTGACGCGACGACGCTGCGCGGGCCACGCCGCCAAGCGTGCCTCAGCTTGCGTGCCCAACCCACCGCGTCCTTGCGCGGCGCAGTGGCAACGGCGCTAGGCGTTGAGTTGCCGGTAGCGCCATGCACCCATCGCCGTGCCGGGGAGCGGGCCCTCCACTGGCTGGGGCCGGACGAGTGGCTGGCGACGGCCCCCGCCGGCACCGAGGACGCCCTGCAAGCCGCCCTGCGCGCCGCGCTCACCGGGCACTTCGCTGTGACGGACGTGAGCGGCGCTTGGCGTTCGTTCAACCTCGCAGGGCCTCGCGCCATCGAGGTGTTGCGCAAGTCCAGCCCGTGTGATTTCCACCCCCGCGCCTTTGCGCCGGGCCGATGCGTCCAAACCGTGTTCGCCAAGGCGACGGCGCTCATCGCCTGCAACGCCGACGGCGATTTCGACGTGATCACGCGCACCAGCTACGCAGACTATCTGCGCCACTGGCTTGAGGTTGCCACGCTCGAACACCCAGCATCACCCTGAGCGCCGTCGATGCGCTAGCCGCCCGCCGCCGCATCGCCACCAAACGCCAGCCGCAAAACTGCGAAAATGCGCCGAGCTGCCTAAGGAGCACCCTATGCTCAGATCGCCACTGCGCCTTTCCACCCTAGCCCTCGCCAGTAGCGCGTTGCCGGGCGCTGCGTTGTTCGCGAACGAGCCCGACGCAGACGCTCAATTCGGCGCGGTGGAGGAGATCGTGGTGGTGGCGTACACCGGAAGCCGCGTCAAACGCCATGCGACGTCGCCATCGCCACTGTCCGAGTATGACGCCGACGAACTGGCGGACTACGCCATCAAGGACGTGCGAGACCTCGTCGGCCGCCTGCCCACCAACAGCGGCGCCGAGAACAACGCAGACAACCTGACGCAGAACTTCACCGCCGGCACCGCCAACATCAACCTGCGGGGCCTCGGCGTCGCCTCCACCTTGGTGTTGTTGAACGGCAAGCGGCAGGTGCTCTCTGCGGTGCAAACCGATGACGGCGCGAGCTTCGTCGACCTCGCCGCGTTGCTGCCGCTGCTGGCCATCGAGCGGGTGGAGGTGCTGAAGGACGGCGCCTCCGCCATCTACGGCTCAGACGCCGTGGCCGGCGTCGCCAACTTCATCACCAGGCGCGACTACGAAGGCGCGGAGCTGCAGCTTGAATACCGCAATCGCGTCAGCGACGGCAGCCAAGACGACGTGTATGTGGACGGCGTGGTGGGCGGTCGCCTGAGCGAAGGCGGGTCGTTCCTGCTCGCCGCAAGCTACCTGGACCGCAGCAGCCTGTTGCTCGGCGAGGTGGATTGGCTGCGCCCGACAACGAGTGGCTTCGGCAATCCGGCGAGCTTCAACGTGCCCTCCCTGGGCCGCACCGTGGCGGATGCCAATTGCGAACGCTACGACGGCCTGCTGCAGACGCTGGCCAACGGCAGCACCCTGTGCCGCTTCGACTTCGGCCCGCAAATCACCGCAGTGCCGGAGGAAGAGCGGGTGCAAGCCTTCGCCCGGGTGAATTGGCAAATGCGTGGCGGGACGCGCCTGTGGGCCGAAATCGGCTACGCCCGCAACGATGTGCGTCGCGACGTGTCGCCGAGCTTCCCGGTGCTCAATACCCCCTTGGTGCCAGCCGACCACCCCGCCAACCCCTTCGGCGAGGCGGTTTACTTCCAAGGGCGCCCTTACGGCTTCGGCTACGCGCCGGAGATCAACTACTACCAGCACGACACGCATCGGCTGGCGTTGGGCTTGGAGGGCGACGCCGGCAGCTTGGCATGGGATGCAACCTATGTGTGGGGCGCGAACGACGCGGTGCTGAATCCACGCGACGTGATCGGCGCCAACTTCCAAGCGGCGTTGTTGGGGTTTGGCGGCGATGACTGCGACACCGGCCCCACGGCCATGCCACCGGCCCGCCCCGGGGCCGGCGCGTGCCGCTACTTCAACCCCTTCAGTTCGGCGTTTTCCGCGCGCCCCGGCGACGCGACCTACAACGACCCTGCCCTCAAGGGCTTCATCATCGGCGACTATCTGGGCGACGCCGAATCTGGGCTGCGCGCGTTCGAAGCGAACCTGACGGGGGAACTCTGGACACTGCGCAACGGCGCGGTCGGCTTCGCCGCTGGCGCGCAGTGGCGCGACCAATCCTCAGGCACGGCTTACGACTCCATCACCCAAAGCGATGGCTTCGCTTTCCTCATCGGCAACTCCAACTTTTCCGGGGCCTTGGATTCCTACGCCGTGTATGGCGAGCTTTGGCTGCCGCTCGCGCCTTGGCTCGAAGTCACCGGGGCGGTGCGCTTCGAGGACTACGGCGGCGACATCGGCAACACGCTGGACCCAAAGCTGGCCGTCTTCGCCTCGCCAACGGAGGCGCTCACCCTGCGCGCCTCTTTCGGCACCTCGTTCCGCGCGCCATCGCCGTTCCAGACCCAAGGCGCGCAGACGAACTTCGTGAACATCACAGACCATGACGGCGCAACCACGTTCGCCGGGCGGCGCACCCTCGGCGACCCCACCCTGCAGCCAGAGACCTCGCGCACCGCGAGCGTCGGCGCGTCCTGGGCGTTCCACGATGACATGGAACTCGACATCGACTTCTGGGACTACTCTTTCGAGGATGTGCTGCGCAAGGAGAACGCGCAGGCCATCGTCAACGCCGACCCCTTCGATGCGCGCGTCGAGCGCACCTCCGCCGGCACTGTGGCCATCGTCAACGTCGCCTTCATCAACGCCGATGCCATCGACACCCGCGGGGCAGACCTGCACGTGCATGGCCGTTTCGACACGCGCATCGGGGTGTTGGCGCCCTATGCCGAGGGCACCGTCGTGCTGGCGTACGACGTGACCAACGCCGGGCGGCGCGTGGATGGCTTGGGACGCCTGAACCGCGCCAATGTCGGCGCCCCCAATCAGCAGTTCAAGGCCGTCGCCGGCGTCGGCTTGGAACGGGGCAGCCTAGCCGCCAACCTGCAGGTGCGCCACGTCGGCGGCTATGAGGACGACGGCGGCGGCGACATCGACGCCTTCACCACCTTTGACGCCAATGTCACCTTCAATTTGGCCGAGCGCGTGTGGCCGGGGACCGACACCTCGATCACGCTCGGCGTCATCAACCTCGCCGACCAAGACCCGCCCTACGTCAACGTGGCCGGCAGCTACGATGTGCGCTCCGCCGACCCGCGCGGCCGCAGGGTGTTCGCGCGGTTTGCGATGCGCTTGGAGCGATGATCGCGGCGGCTACTCCCCCTTCCAAACGGGCGCGCGCTTCTCGGCGAACGCCACGGCGCCTTCAAGCTGGTCCTCGCTGTCGTAGAGGCCATCGACGGTGGCGAATTGCCGCTTGCCGATGCGGCTCAGCGCATCTTGCGCAGACATGGCCTCTGCTTCCCGCACCACCTCCTTGATGGCCGCATACACCAGCGGCGGGCCGCTCTCCAGCGTGCGGGCGAGTTCCCAAGCGCGGTCCAGCAGGCGCTCCGGCTCCAGCACCTCGTTGACGAGGCCCCAACGGTGCGCTTCGCCAGCGTCCATCCAACGCCCGGTCAGCAGCATTTCCATGGCAATGTGATACGCCACCCGCTTCGGCAGCTTCACGGCGGCGGCGTCGGCCAGCGTGCCAGCACGAATCTCCGGCAGCGCGAAGGCGGCGGCGTTGGAGGCGAGGATAAGGTCGCACGACAACGCCAACTCCCAGCCGCCGCCAACGGCCAAGCCGTTCACCGCGGCGATCATGGGCTTGTTCAGCCTTGGCAACTCTTGAACGCCACCAAAGCCGCCCACGCCGTAATCGCCATCCACCGGGTCTCCCGCGGCGGCGGCCTTGAGGTCCCACCCGGCGCAGAAGAACCGCTCCCCGGCCCCGGTGATGATGGCGACACGCAGCGTCGGGTCGTCCCGGAACGCCTTGAAGGTCTCGCCCATCTCGCGGCTGGTGGCCAGATCGATGGCGTTCGCCTTGGGACGGTCAAGCGTCACTTCCAGCACGCCGCCCTCGCGCAGAGTTCGAATGGTCTCGCTCACTTACTGCCCTCCCGAATTCGAATCAGTGCATCAAGCGCCACGGCGCCCTGGCCTTCTGGTAACACGGCCAAGGGATTGACGTCCAACTCCTCCACCGCGCCGGGGTGCGCCGCGCCGAAGCTGGCGATCGCGAGGATCGCCGCCACCGCGGCCTGCACATCACCGGCGGGCTGCCCGCGGTAGCCGTGCAACAGTGGCGCACAGCGCAGCGCCGCCAAGGCATCGCGCACCGCCTCCGCGCTGGTTGGCAGCAGCAGCGTCACGCTGTCGCCAGCGAGCTCCACCAAGACGCCGCCGGACCCCACCATGAGGAGGATGCCGAACTGCGCGTCGCGCTGAAGGCCGACAATCAGCTCGCAAACGGCAGCGCCGACATGGCGCTCCACCAGGAGACCGTCTCCCAACGGCAACAGCGCTTGCGCCGCGGCGCACACTTGGGCTTCGCCCCGCAGGCCAATCCGCACCGCGCCCTGTTCCGTCTTGTGCGCCACACCTAACGCCTTCATCACCACCGCGCCGCCCAACGTTGCCGCAAGGGCCACCGCCGCGTCCGCATCCCGTGCCACGCCCCCTGCCGGCACGGCGACGCCGAAGCGCCGCAGACGCGCCTTGGCCGCGGCTTCGTCCAGCACTTGCGGGGCCGCGGCGGCCACCGCCGGCGCCAGCGCCGGCGGCGCTGCCGGCCGTTGCCACGCGGTGCCCACAAACGCGGCGGCCTCCAACGCGGCCAGCCCCTCGCCCAAGCCGCAGAGCGGCGCGATGCCACGCGCCAGCAACGCTTCCGCCCAAGATTCCGGCATGTTCTCCGCCAACGTGGCGAGCACCGCACCGGTCGCGTTGGCGTGGCGCAGGGCCTGCTCGAACGCACGCGCCGTCACCTGCCATTCCGCATCGTCGCAGCGGTCGGCCCTTGGGACGTCCAACACCAGCACGTTGGCGTCGAAGCCGGCTGCCGCGAACGCGGAGAAGGTCGCCGTGAGCGCCGCTTCGTCGCCCCAGCTAAAGGTGTGGTAGTCGAGCGGGTTGGCCACATGCACCAGTGGATGGGTGGTGGCCGCCACCGTCGCGGCTTGCTCCGATGTGAGCGCCGGCAGCGAGAGGCGTGTGTTCGCCACAGCGTCCGCCATCAGGCCGGCCTCGCCACCGGAGCAGCTCAGGGAACCGATGCGGCGGCCACGCAACGGGCCATGCGCGTGGAGGAACTTCAACGCTTCTACGAAGTCTGCGAGACCACGCGCCCGCGCCACGCCCAGGCGCGACAGCAGCGCCTCGGCGCCGGCGTCCGCCCCGGCGATGGACGCCGTGTGACTCAACGCCGCCGCCGACCCGGCCGTTGAGCGCCCCACCTTCAAGGCCACCACCGGCACACGCCGCGCCCGCGCCTGGCTCGCCAACGCCTCCATGCCGGCCATCGAATCGAACGCCTCGACGTGCAACCCGATTGCGCTCACGCGGTCGTCTTCCAACAGCGCCAGCGCCAGTTGCGAGAGGCCGAGCTGTGCTTGGTTGCCAGCGGTGACCATGTAGGCGATGGGCAGGCCGCGCCGCTGCATGGTGACGCTGATGGCGACATTCGAGGACTGCATGACGATGGCGACGCCGCGGCCATCGGCGCCGAGGCGCTTGCCGCCGTGTTGATCCGGCCACAGCGGAACGCCGTCCAGAAAATTGATGAGGCCGTAGCAGTTCGGGCCCACGAGCGGCATCTGCGCCGCTGCAGCCACCAACTCCTCCTGCAACTCCGCCCCGCCGGCTTCGAGAAAGCCGGCCGCGTAGCAGATGGCGCCACCCGCGCCGGTGTCAGCCAAAGCGGCCACCGCCTCCACCGCGGCATGGCGGTTAACGCCCACGAACGCGGCGTCGGGCACGCCCGGCAGCGCCGCCACGCAACGATAAGCAGTGCGGCCGGCGACTTGGGAGCGAGTGGGGTGTACCGGCCAAACCTCGCCCTGGAAGCCCATCCGTTCGCACTGCTCCGCCACCCGCGCCGCCGCGACGCCGCCGATCACGGCAACGCTGCGCGGCCGCAGCAGCCGGTGGAGGGGGGCGATGGGCGCGGCCATGGCGTTCGCGGCGCCCTAAGCGCCCCGCGGCCGCAGCAGTTCGCGCCCGATGATGTGGCGCTGAATCTCCGATGTGCCATCCCAGATGCGCTCCACCCGGGCATCGCGCCAGAACCGAGCGAGCGGCAAATCGCTCATGAGGCCCATGCCGCCGTGGATCTGCACAGCCTCGTCCGTCACTCGCGCCAGCATCTCAGAGGCATAGAGCTTCGCCGACGCGATCTCGCGGTTCGCCGGCAGCCCTGCATCCAAGCGCCAAGCGGCGGCCAGCGTCAGCCAGTCCGCCGCGTCCATCTCGGTCGCCATGTCAGCGAGTTTGAAGGCCACGCCCTGAAAACGACCGATGGGTTGGCCGAACTGCTGCCGCTCGGCGGCGTGGGCGAGCGCCAAATCGAAGGCGCGACGCGCCCGCCCCACGCACATCGCCGCCACCGTGAGGCGGGTGCCGTAGAGCCACTCGTTCGCCAGCTCGAAACCGCGGTGGGGCTCGCCGAGCACCTGCGCCGAGGACAGCCGGCAATCATCGAAGGTGAGGATGCAGTTGTGGTAGCCGCGGTGCGACACGGATTCATATCCGGAGCGGATGTCGAAGCCCGGCGTGCCGCGGTCCACCAGAAAGCAGGTGATGCGCTTCTTCGGGCCGTTGGCGGTGGACTCCTCGCCCGTGGCCACGAACACGATCACGAAGTCTGCGATGTCCGCATGGGAAATGAAGTGCTTGGCGCCGTTGAGCAACCAGTCGTCACCAACGGGGCGCGCCGCGCATTGCATGCCGCGCAGGTCGGAGCCGGCGGCCGGTTCCGTCATGGCCAACGCATCAAAGCGTTCGCCACGCACGGCGGGATGGAGGTAACGCTCGCGCTGCTCTGCGTCGCAGGCCATGAGGATGCCGGACGGACGCCCCCAGAACACCGTGAGGGCCATGGCGGCGCGGCCCAGTTCGCGTTCGAGCAAGGTGAAGGTGAGGTGGTCCAAACCGCCACCGCCAACCGCCTCCGGCAAGTTCGGCGCGAAGAAGCCGAGCGCTTGCACCTTGCGGGCGATGTCTTGGCCGATCTCCGGCGGCACACGCCCAGCGCGCTCCACTTCCTCCTCAAGGGGGTAGAGCTCCTGCTCCACGAATTCGCGCACGGTGTCGACCACCAGCTGCTGCTCTTGAGAGAGACCGAATTGCATGGCTTAGCTTGCCCAAGCGGACTGGGCATCATACGCCTGTTCGGTTGCCAAAGCCGTCGGGCGCGTGCGGCAGCCGTCACGCCAAACTCCCCGCTTCAGCGAGGGTGCCGACGCTTGCGGGCAAGCTCTGCGTGCTACATGGGCACGGCGTTGCGCAGCCGATCTTCATGCGCGGCCAACACTTGGCCGGCACCAATCTCGTAGGTGCTGAGCGCCCGCATGATCGCCACGAGACATTCGTCGCGCAGCCGCTCCAACTCGCGCACACCACGCCCGTCCGCCAAGCGCTCCGCCCCAGCCGCCACCTTTTCCGCGAGGGCATCCGTGAGCTCAGGCGCCGCCAAGCGCGTCCACGGCGCCTTCAGAGTCGGGCCGAACTGGCGCATGAAATCCCGCATGCCGTGTTCCCCGCCAGCCAGATGGAAAGCAAGAAAGGTGCCCATGAATGCCCAGCGCAAGCCTGGCCCGTACGCGATGGCCGCGTCGAGTTCCTCCGGCGTCGCCACGTCTTCGGCGACGAGGTGCAGGGCTTCCCGCCACAGGGCTTCCTGCAGCCGATCGGACAAGAAGCCCTCGATCTCCACCCGCACCCGCAGGGGATGCATGCCGAGGTCTGCGTAAAACGCGACCGCCCGGTCAACCACCGACGGCGCGGTGCGCTCACCGCCCAGCACCTCCACCAACGGCAACAGGTACACGGGATTGAACGGATGCCCGACCAGCACCCGTTCAGGATGGCGGCAATCGCGTTGGAGGTCTGAAGGCTTGAGGCCAGAGGTGCTCGACGCGAGGATGACTTCGGGCGGCGCCGCGGCGTCGAGCTCCGCGAGCACATGGCGCTTCACGGCAAGACGTTCTGGCGCACTCTCCTGCACAAAGCCCGCGGCGGCGCACATCTCTTCGAGCGACTTGGCGCACCGCAGCCGGTCTTGGCTGGCGCCGGGGAAGAGGCCGACGGACTCAAGCGCCGGCCACGCATTCGCCACCGCCATGCGCAACTTGGCTTCCCAGCCGGGCGCGACGTCCCACGCGATGACGTCGAGCCCCCGCGCCAGCGCCCGGGCGGCCCAACCGGCGCCGATGACGCCGGCACCGACGATGCCGAGGGTTTGCGCAGCCAACGCGGGCTGGCTCAACCGCGCTTGACGAGGCCGAACTTCTCGCGCGCCGCGGCCGGGCCCACGACCTCCGCCCCCATCAGTTCAACGATGGTGCGCACCCGCTCCACCAGTTGGGCGTTGCTGGCATGGACGCCGCGCTGCAGGTAGAGGTTGTCTTCAAGCCCGACCCGCACGTTGCCGCCCAACAACGCCGCCGCCGCCGCGAACGGCATTTGGTCGCGGCTGATGGCGAACGCGGTCCAATTGGCGCCCGGGGGCAGCAGCTGCACCCAAGCCTGCAGCACCGGCAGTTCAGGCGGCGCGCCCCAACGGATGCCGTGGCAAAGCTGAAACAGCGGCGGCTCGTCGAGCAGGCCCTCATCGTGCATCTGGCGGGCAAACCACAGATGCCCCGTGTCGAATACCTCGAGCTCTGGCTTCACGCCCAACTCTTGGATGCGCTTAGCGCCCCGACGCAGCATGTCCGGCGTCGACACATAGACTAGGCTGCCCTCGCCGAAGTTGTATGAGCCACAGTCCAGCGAACAGATCTCAGGCAATAGCTCTTCGACGTGCGGCAGCCGCTCCAGAGCGCCCACCAAGTCCGTGTCCGCGCCGAACTGCCGGGGATCTTCGTCCGCACCGATGAAGAGATCGCCCCCCATGCCAGCCGTTAAGTTGATGACCACATCCGTGTCCGCATCGCGAATGCGCGCCACCACCTCCCGATACAGCGCCACGTCGCGCGAGCCTTTCCCCGTGACGGGATCCCGCACATGGCAATGCACCACCGCCGCCCCGGCCCTTGCGGCATCGAGGGCCGCGGTGGCGATCTCGGCCGGCATGACGGGAATGGCCGGATGCCGGCCGACGGTATCGCCGGCACCCGTGACCGCGCATGTAATGACAACTTCCCGATTCATATGTCTGCTCCGTTGCGGACGCGCCAGCCCACTGTAGCGCACCACGAACGGCACCGGAAGAAGCGCGGCGCTGCCCATCGGCACCGATGCGGCGAGGGCGTGGCCGCCGGCGACGACTGTGGATGGTCAGCGCTGGTGAGCCTCCGCCAGCATGGCCTCAACCTTGGCGACCAACTGCTCCAGCGTGTCGACCATGAGCCATTCGCCGACATCGGCCAACCGCGCCGGCGAGTCCACGCGCTCAAGCAGCGGATGCAGCACTTCGGCGCGCGGCCCGAACCGCAGCGCCGCCTGACGCCGCAAGGCCGCGCGCTGCGCGGCGAGGCCCTGTTCCATGCCTTGCGCGAGGCCCTGCTCTACACCTTGCGCACGGCCCTGCTCCACGCCCTCAGCGCGGCCCTGCTCCAGCCACTTCTCCGTCCAACCCTTCACCCGCTCCTCGAGTTGCGAATGAAACTCGTCCAAGCTCGCCATCGCCCTCATCTCCTCCGCCTTGGCGCCCGTGATTCCCAACCGCCGCAGCGCCCATTCCAGTATCGTCCGCGCCAAGCCCCGGTCGGCCAAGCTCGCCAACGCTTTGAGCCACCCCACCAGCTCCGCTTCGTTGCGCGCGCCCTCCATGCAGATCAGCGCCGACATCGCGTTGCCGGGCCTTGGATCGTCCCCGCGGCAGGACTCAAAATCAAGCACGAAGTAGGCATGGCGGAGTTGGAACGCTGCCAAGTCGCCGGACGCCTGTCGGGCATCCGCTATGTCCTCGGGCGCCCCGGCGCCAAGCTCTGGCCACGCCAACGAAGACAGTTCCGTCGGCGCGGTCCAACGCCGCGGGCCGTTGTACACCACCAGCGGGAACACCGGCGGCAGCGGGCCGCCCGGACGCATTACGCCGGCGGCACTCAACTCTCGCTGCAGACCCAGCACATAGCCCGCCATGCGCAACGCCATGTCCGGATCCGGCCGCGACTGGAACTCCGCCAAGATCAGCAGGCAGCCACCCGATGCCGCCCAATCCCGCGCCCAACGAAAGCGCAAGCGCCACGCTTGGTCCCCCTGCCGGCGCCGGAAACCGTCGCCGATCCACTCGGTCGGCAGCCTCTCCAGCGTCTCGAAGTCGAGCGCGGCGAGCGTGCGCGGATGCAGCGGCCCGGCCGGGCGCACCGCGTAGCCACGCAGCGCGTCCTCGATCATGCGGCGATGCGAGAAGATCGCTTTGAAGGCTTGGTCGTGCGGCCGACGCGAGGTGTCGTCGGAAGACGCCATCGCCGTAAGATAGACCGACGGCCGCACTTGGTCTGTCAGCCAAGGTCCCTATGTGGCGTGGGACATTTCGGACGGGGCCAGAAGCGACTCACCCCGCACCGCGGCGATCCCCTCGCTCGACGGGCGGGCAAGCCTTACCATCCGCCGTGGCGATGGGCGGGCACAGGCCGCACAGTGATCGTTTCGCACCGACACGGGTTCATTTTCTTTGCCGTGCCCAGAACCGGCACCCACGCGGTGCGCGCGGCGCTTGAACCCATGCTTGGCGACGACGATTGGCAACAGCAGTCCCTCACCGCCACCATGCGTCTGCCTGTGCCGGCCCTAGCCAGCCTAGGGCATGGCCACATCTCTCTGCGCCAAGCTCAAGCATCGCTCCCAGACACGATGTGGCGGAGCTATCTCAAGTTCGCCTTCGTCAGAAACCCTTACGACCGCTTCGTTTCCGTGGCCGCGATGTTGAACAAGCGCAATCCCCGCTACGCCGGCAACGAGGCGAACTTCATGAAGCGCGCATTGCGCGTGCCGCGCTTCCGCCAGCGTGTGTTGGCGCGACCGCAGGCGGACATCCTGACAGACGCCGCCGGCAACGTTGGCATGGACTTCACCGGTCGCTACGAGACGCTGCAAGGCTCTTTCAACGAGGCATGTCGGCGCATCGGCCTGCCGGAGCGCGCCCTGCGGCGCGCGAACACCGCCGCCCATCCCCCTTTCGCCCACTGCTATGACGACGAGCTCCTGCAAGCCGTGACGGACTTCTACCGCATAGATTTCGAACTCTTCGGCTACCCGGTTGGAGAGCTTTCGCCATGCGCTTGAGCCATCCCTTCATTCGCCTGCCTTGGCGCTTCGACGCGGCTCGGCTGGCTGAGGAAGCGCTTGCGCTGCCCAGAGAGGCATGGATGGCCCACCCAAACGGCACGCCAGGCAACTTCGCCGTCGCGCTCATCTCCTCCGGCGGCGGCGACAATGACTCGTTCGACGGCGCCAAGCGCGCCACGCCGCATCTGGCGGCCTGCCCCTACATGCGGCAAGTGATGGCTAGCTTCGGCGTGGTGCTGTCGCGTTCGCGCTTGATGAAGCTCGACGCCGGCGCCGAGGTTGGCCTGCATGTGGACTTCAACTATCACTGGTTCAGCCGCGTGCGCATCCACATCCCGGTGGTCACGCACCCCCACGTCACCTTCCACTGTGGCGCCGAGCGTGTCCACATGGCCGCCGGCGAGTGTTGGATCTTCGATTCCTGGCGGCGGCACAACGTGATGAACCAAAGCCAGACGGAGCGCATCCACCTAGTCATCGACACCACTGGTTCTTCCGGCTTCTGGCAGGCAGCGCACACCGCGGCGGCGCGAGACGACGGCGAAGTGGCAGCATCCGCCGAGTTCGTACACTTCAACCCAGCCGCAGACCCTGCTCTCAACATGGAACACTGCAGCGGCTCGCCCGTGATGGCGCCGGAGGAGTGCGCGGCCTTGGTGGAAGACCTCATCGCGGATTTTCTTGCCAATCCAGCCAACGACGCGCCATTGAGCGGCGCCTACGCGAGGCTCATGCGAGGTTTCGTCGCAGACTGGCGCGAACTCTGGCACTTGCACGGGCCGACGGCCGCGGGGCTGCCTCACTTCCGTGCGCTGATCCGCGAGACGCGCCGCCGCCTGCATCCCAATCGCCGCGCCCTGACTACGCGCAGCAACGACATCGGCGTCAACGCGGTGTTTGCCGCCCGCGTATTGAACGCCGCCGTCGCACAGGACGCGACCGGGCCGCGCCAAAGCCAAGCCTGAGGCGTTTGGGCACCATCGCCACGACGCCTATCTCAAGCCTCAAGCGCCACGCTCGGCGCGTCACCCCAAGGCGTCGCCCAGCTCGCGCTCGTACCGCTCCACCGTGTCGACGCCCAAGCCCTCCCGCAATGGGCCGAGCCACGGCTCGAAGTTCCGCCATTGGCCCATGGCGGCGCGAGAAATGGGCTGGCGCACTTGCTCTGCGCTCGGCGTGCGAATGCTGCGTTCCGTGCGGTGGTATTCCACGCAGGCCGGCTCGAATGGCAAACCACAGAAATCCAGAATGCGCCGCACTTGGCCTTCAAGGTCTGCCACCACGTCCTCGTGCAGCACCCGCAGCACGAAGCCAGGCAGGACGCGATCCCAGTGGTCCATCAACTTCACATACTGGCGGTAGTAGTTGCCGACTTCGTGCAGCCCATAAGAGAACTCCTGCCCTTCGCCAAAGAGCTGCTTGAAGCCGCTGACGCAGCAATCCATGGGATGGCGGCGCGCGTCGATGACCTTCGCGTTCGGCAGAATCAACCGGATGAGGCCAATGTGGAAGAAGTTATTCGGCATCTTATCGATGAAGAACGGCGCGTCGCCGCGGTAGGCGCGGGTCTCCTCGATGAATTGCTCCCCGAAGCGGCGGAAGTAGTCATCCTCCAGTTCCGCGAGGAGCTTCGGATAGCGTGGCGGCTGCCCCGGCGCGTCACGGCCACGCAGCCGCTTCGCCAAATTGAGGATGTTGTGCAGTTCCATCGTGCCATCCACCTGCGAGTGCGAGGCGAGAATCTGCTCGATGAGGGTCGATCCCGCCCGTGGCAGGCCAACGATGAAGATCGGGTCTGGCGCATCGCAGCCCAAGCCGGCCTTGGCCCTGAACAACGCCTCCCCGCACACCTCAATCTGGCTGTCGATGCGCACCTTTAGGTGTTCGGGGCTGTGCCCGGTATCGGCCTGCCGCAACGCATTGCCCTTGCGGTAGTAACCAAACGCGCGCTCGTAATCCTTGCGCCCCTCAAAAGCCGCGCCTAGGGCGAAGCAGATGTGGATGCGATCCTCCGCCGCTGTGGTCGGCGCCACTTCCAGCGCGACCATTGCATCGATCTCGGCGTCCGAAAATGCGTAGGACTTCGTGTTGGCGAGGCTCCAATAGGCGTCGCCGTGATCTCGCTTGACGCGGTACGCCTGCTGGTAGAGCGCCACCGCACGGTCGATGTCGCCTTGGGCCTTATGCACATGGGCGAGCGCGATCGGATGCAGATGGCTATCCGGATGCGCTGCCATCAACCGCTCATAGTGCTCGATGGCCGCCGCGGTGTTGCCAACGCCGCCCAAGGCCGCAGCGTAGAGGGAACGAACGATCCCGGCGTCTTCGGGCGTTTCCTGGAGCAGCTGCTCGGCTTGGTCGCGCGCCTTGGCGAACTTCTGCGCCTGCAACAGCACGCTCGCGTATTGGATGCGCGCCTCCCGGTGCTGCGGCTCGAACTCGACGCAGCTCTCAAGCAGGAACTCCGCCTCGCCGAGGGCCTTGTTGCGCGTCGCCACCTCGGCCAGCAGGCGCATGCCTTCAACATGGGTCTGGTTGGTGCGCAGAAAGTGCTTGCACAGGCGCTCGGCGTCGGCCAGCCGATCCTCGGAAAGGTAGCTGATGACGGTGAGCAGCTCCGCCGGCAAGCCATCGAGCCAAGCCGCACGCTCGCGGGCTGTCGCAAGTTTGCCACGCGCTGCGGCGTCGGGCGCATCGTCCTCGTACAGCTTGACGAGGCATTTCCAGCTATTGATGAGGGACGGATCCGCCGCCACCGCCTCCTCAAAGGCTGCCCGTGCCGCGACGAAGTCGCGCCGGGCGATGTGGTTGTACCCCACCTCCTGCAGCGCCCTGCCGAAGCCCGGCCGCCGTTTGAGAATCTCTGCGAGGGCGCTGAGTGCCGCTTGCCATTTGTGGCCGTGCCGCAACGCCACCGCAAAGGCGTACCGCGCCTCGTCGTTGTCTGGCTCGGCTTCGAGCAAGGCAGCCAGCGCACGCTCCGCCCGCGCCGGTTTCCCCGCCGCAAGCTCTCGTTGCGCCGCAAGCACCGCGTCTTGCGAGCCCCGCTCTGGCACTAGCCCCGCCCCGGCAGCGCCTTCAGCAAGCCGCTGCCCGAACGCAAGCGCCTACGGGAAATCGTAGGTGAGGCGCAGCCCAATGGTGCGGGGCCGCTGGTGCGTCACATAGGGCGTGTAGTGGCCGGCGATTTGCATGATCGCCGCTTCTTCGTTGTTGGCGTTGTCGACGAAGAACTCGCCGCGCCAGCCATCCCTGATGATGCCGAAGGACAGCGTCAGCGTGGTGGCCGCCGGGTTAATGAAGCGCGAGTTCCTCGGCAGCCTGAGGTCGCCGCTCACGTCGTTGGGGTCTCCCACGCCGGGGCCAGCCACCGGGATTGACACTGTGCCATAGGTGCCGCCCTCGTTTTGGCGCTTCAAGCCGGAAACGCGGCCGGTTTGGCGGAACAGCGTGTCGTCCATGAACTCGGCGCTGCCGACGATGCCGGACACGCTCTCGCCCCGATAGTTCAACGCGGCGTTGAGGAATGCATCCGCCTGCAGCGCATCCAGCGGGAACTGATAGTTCACGCGGATGTTGCCGGAGAAGCCCGGCGCAAGCGGCATTTCCGAGCCGGTCGGCACCGCGATGCCGTTGAGTTGGGCATTGATGCGCGTGAGCTCGGTGTCGAGCATCGTCAAGGCGCCGGTGATGGTCAAGCGTTCGGTGGGGGCCCATGTGAAGTCCGCATCCAAGCCGCTCACTTCCGCGTCGCCCACATTCTCAATGAAAAACAGGAACGCGACGTTCGATGGGTCGAAGCGCGATACCTGCAGATCTTCAATGTCGGACCGGTACAGCGTGGCATTCACGCGCAAGCCCAAGAAATCGCCTTTGAGGCCGATTTCATAGCTGCTGAGGTGATCCGTCAATGCCGCAGCCGGCACAACGTAGTTCGCGAATACGCCGGATTGGTTGGTGGAGAGTTGCCCCGCGTTCCGGTTCTGGGTCGCCGGGCGGTATCCCTCGGCAAAGCCGGCAAACAACATCAGGTCGTTAGTGGCCTGCCAACTGACGGTGGCGCGAACGATGGTGTCCTCCTCGTTGATGGAGCCATCGCTTTCCAAGCTGCCGATGTCGAGGTAACCATTCTTGATGGCGTCCAAGGTTGCTTGATTGCTGCCGCCGCCGCGGAACAGATCGCGCGGTGTGCCGTCCTCGCCGTTCGGGCTGCGCGCGTTCAGGATGATGCTGTCATCGCCGCTTGCGCCGTACCGGCCCAAAGTGCGCAGCCGTTCGGTGACGTCGTTGCTGAAGTCTGTGCCGTTGCAGCGCCCGTCCGCCGTCTCTTGGGCGTTTGAGCCGATGCCATAGCGGCAGCCGAACGAGAAGTTCGCGGCGCCGGCAAGGGTGGACGTCAAATCGTATCGACGCGCGCTCAACGCGATGTTCCACTCATCCGTCAAGTCAAAGGAGAACTCGCCAAAGAATGCCAGTTCCTCCACCTCACGCGTGAAGTCGTTGAAGAACGTCGTGAAGGGCGAGCGCGGCCCTGAGGCGTTGACCCCGCGAGTGGGCAAGCTGGCGTTGCCGAGCAAGAAACCATCGCCGGAGTTGTTGTTGTTGTAGCTGTTGATGTGCTCGGCGAAGGCGGGATTGGAGGCAGCGTACTGGAAATCGCCAATATGGTTCGTTTCCCCGTCGTTCATGTACACCCCGGCGAGAATGTGCCAGCGGTTCGTCGGGTCTGTAGTGAAGCGGAACTCATGCGTCGTGCGGGTGTTCTCCGTGTCTTCCGTGTACTGCTTGGTCGGGTCGTAGCAGTTATTCGGATCCGTCGAATCGTAGAGGTTGCCGCTGCAAAGGTAGTAGGTGATGTACCCGCCGCCGTTGTTGTAGTGGGTGTAGTCGATGACGCTATCCACTTCGCGGCTCAAATGGCCCCCGGTATAGATGACGTCCAGCCCCCACAGCCGCCCGCTCAACGTCCACGTCGTCAAGCCGAACTCATCGCGGTTGTAGTCTGGCGAGAAGTTGCCGATGGAATGGTCTCCATCCAGGCTCGGGTCGATGATGAACGCCCCCTCGGCTTCCAACGTCTGCGCCGTGTGCTGGACGAGCACCTCCCAATCCAAATTGATGTCGTAGGCAGCGCTAAGCCGCGTGCCGCGGTAGGAGGCTTCGTTCCAATCATCCTGCACGATGCCGTCATTGCGGGCGCTGGCGATGGAGTCTGCCCCGGTGAGGTTGGGGCCATAACCAGCAGCGTTGTTGCGATCCACCACGACGCCGCTCGGCGTGAAGGTGGCCGGCACGTTGTCGATCCAGCCGCCCTGCGTATCGCTGTACACCACTGCGCGGACGGCGAGCGAATCTGTGAGCGGGACGTTGACGTAGCCATCCACCCCGCTGTTATCGGCGCCGTCGCGCGTCATGCTGTAGGTGGCCTTGAAGCCGGCGCCGAACTCGCCTTGGCGCGGCTTGTTGGTGATGAGCCGCAGGTTGCCGGACTGGGAGCTGGCACCGAACAGGGTGCCTTGGGGCCCAGCCAACACCTCAATGCGCTCCAAGTCTGCCCCGTAGACGTCCAAGTTGCGGCCGCCGAACGACACCGGCTGTTCGTCCAGATACAGGGCAACGCCAGGCGCCGACCCCTGCGCCGCGCTGATCGTGACGCTGGTTTGTTCCGTCGCGCTGCCGCGGATGTAAAGCTCCTTCTTGCCGGGGCCGTTGCCGGCGCCGACGACGTTGGGCAGGTAATCCACGTACTTGTCGAAGGTCTCGATGCCTTGTTCCCGCATGCCGTCGCCTGTCACCGCCTGCACCGCAACGGCGACATCCTGCATGCTCACGGCCCGCTTGGTGGCGGTGACGATCACCTCTTCGATCTCGCCAGCCGCGTACGCTCCCGAAGCGCTGGCCAACGCGGCGGTCACGGCGATGCTGAGCTTGTTCCGTTCCCAAGTCGTGCGTGTCATGGAGTCCTCCCCTGGCGACAAGCGGCCAGCGAGCGCACGCGGCCGCCACTTCCGCGCCACTGTAACACAAGGGCGGCCCATCGTCACAGGCACCCCCTGACAAGGCACCCCTGACACGCTTTGGAGACTGGCGGCCGCGCGCCCTTGGTGGCTCGGCGGCAGGTTCCTCAAGCCCCGCGCGGCGGTGCCAACAAACGGGCGCGTCTGCCTCAGGGTGCGCGAGAAGGCCGTTTCCATCAGCTCCTCCGAATGCCCCTCTGGCGCGCGTTCCTGCCGGCGCCAGAAAGCTGCGCTATGCTTCGCCATCGCACTTTGGAACGGCAGGGGCAGAACTCCCATGAAGCTAGGACTCGGCATCGGCCCACTCGGCCCGCCAGGCGGCGCGCGCTTGGTGCAACTCGCCCAAGAAGCGGAAGCGTTGGGTTACGACACCATCTGGGCACCGGAAATCTACGGCGCAGACTGTTTCACGCCGCTCACATGGATCGGGGCGCAAACCGAGCGCATCAACCTCGGCACCTCCATCATGCAGATTTCCGCCCGCACGCCGGCGAGCGCTGCCATGCACGCGGTCGCCTTGGACTATTTGTCGAACGGGCGGCTCATCCTCGGCATCGGCGTGTCCGGGCCGCAAGTGGTGGAAGGCTGGTACGGCCAGCCCTATCCGAAGCCGTTGGCGCGCACGCGGGAGTGGGTGTCGATCTTTCGCTCCATCGTCTCCCGCGACGGCGCCGTGTCCTTCGACGGCGACCACTACAAGCTGCCGCTGCCCGGCGGCACCGGCCTCGGCAAGCCCTTGAAGCTCATCCTGCACCCGGTGCGGGAGCGCATCCCCGTCTATCTCGGGGCAGAGGGGCCAAAGAACGTGGCGCTCAGCGCGGAAATCTGCGACGGCTGGATTCCGATGTTCCTGTCGCCGTACCGCATGATGGAACAGTACAAGGACGCCATGTCCATCCGCGCCCCCGGCTTCGAGATCGCCGCGACGGTGTCCGTGATTGTCGATGACGACGTGCAACGGGCCCTCGCGCAAATCAAACAGCAGGTGGGCTTCTATGTGGGCGGCATGGGCGCGAAGAGCTTCAACGTCCACAAAGACCATGTGACGCGCATGGGCTTCGGCGACGCCGCGAACCGCGTCCAAGAGCTGTTCATGGCCGGCCGCCGGGATCAAGCAATCGCCGCGGTGCCCGACGAACTCTGCGACGAGATCTCGCTGGTGGGCCCGAAAGCTCGCATCCGCGAGCGCTTGGCCGCTTGGCGCGAGAGCCCCGTGACCATGCTGAACGTCGGCACGGCAGACACCGAAACGCTCAGATTCATGGCCGAAGAACTGCTGTGAGGGGCGGAGCGGCGCGGGGCCACCGCTGACCAAAGCGGCGGCCGCGGTGCCCGTCGCCGCGATTTGACCGGCGTGGCCGGCGTCGCTACAGTCCCGTTCCCCGCAACGCCGGGGCCACCCCGCCTGGGTGGCGAAATTGGTAGACGCGCCAGACTCAAAATCTGGTAGGGGCAACCCTGTGAGAGTTCGAGTCTCTCCCCAGGCACCACGATCATGTTTCCCAATCAGCCGCTACAGGGCGGATGGCGCACCAGCGGGCGCATTTGGACGCCGGACTCAGACCGCTACCCGCCCGCACTCCTCCCGACCAGCGGGAGAACCGGACAGACACATCCTGTCGAAGACGAACAAATCGATTTGCTATCGCACCCGTAATACGCCACAATTGACGTAAGCCATTATCGGCGTATGATGGACATGGAGGAGGTGTGCTGTGCAGATCAACCCGGGCGGACTCCTGAACACCAACGACATGGTGGGCCGGGACAACGAAATCGCCCGATATTGGCAGGTTCTCAAGCGCCAAGGGCTCGTCATCTCGGCGGAGCGGCGCATCGGCAAGACCCACATTGTTCTGAAGATGCGGGACGAATGCCGAAGCGGATACGTGCCCTTCTATCAGGATCTCGAGGCTGTTCATTCCATCCCGGAACTCATCCGCTCGATCTACGACACCGTTCAACAGTCCTCAAGTGCGTTGCCCAGCGTTAAGCTTAAGGCTTACATCGCCAAGTGGTCTTCTCTGCTTCCAAGCAAGATATCCGGTGTCGATCTGCCGACCGGCGACAGCACTTGGCAGGTTCTCCTTGCCGAAGCATTCGACGATCTGATGGGCATGGCCAACAACCGGATCATACTCTTACTTTGGGACGAGTTCCCGCTCATGCTGCACAACCTTCAACGCCGGGAGGGGCCGGACGCCGCCATACAACTCCTCGATCACCTGCGCGCCTTGCGTCTTCGCCACGCCAACCGTCTGCGCTTCCTGTTCACAGGCTCAATCGGCCTCCATCTCGTGCTTCGATCTCTGTGTGCGGCGGGAAACACCAACGATCCCGTCAACGACATGCTATCGCTCACTGTCCCGCCGATGGCCCCTCAAGACACCACCGACCTTGCTGCGGCGTTGCTCGAAGAAACCCGTGCCGCCCGACCGCATATTCCCGACTTGGCCTCCCGTATAGCCAGCGAAGTCGGCGGCTTTCCCTATTACGTCCACCATGTTGTCGATCAGCTAGACCAACTGCAGCGACCGCCTCTCCTAGAGGACGTGTCAGCCGCGGTGGACAAGCTCGTCTACGACCCCCAAGACCCAGCCAACTTCAACTACTACGTGAACCGCCTGTCTTCCTACTATGCCGCCTATGCCGCCGACGAGGGAGCGCTCGCCTTGGTCGTGCTCGACACCATGGCCGGCCTGTCGTCTCCGGTGCCTATCCCGGATCTCCTCAATCTGTGCCGGCACCGCGACCCATCGCTGCAGGACGAAGCACTGCGCGAAGTCCTCACGGTTCTAGCCGAAGATCACTACATCGAGCCAAGGAAGAGCGCCGCCGGAACGGCGTACGACTTCCGTTGGCAGCTCGTCAAGAGATGGTGGAAGGCGAGACGATCATGAGACAAGGCTTCCTACGCGCTTCACGCTACAGTCCAGGGAACATGAATCGCGAGTCGCTAGAGGCTCTTTTCGTCGGGCGCGACGATGTCATGGAAAATGTGCTGTCCCGCGTCACCAACGCGACACAAACCCAAGCGAAGCACTACGTTCTTCTGGTCGGGCCAAGGGGTTCGGGCAAAACCCACTTCCTCGCCCTCGCCTATCATCGATTGATGGATCGGTTGCGCGCGGCCAACGCCTGCGACAGCGTCGCTGTGGCTCTGCTCAAGGAGGAAGAGTGGGGGGTCGCATCTTTTCTCGACCTCGTCGTGCGCATCTTGAGAGCCCTCGCCGATGAGGCGCCACAGATCAACGCCGAAGTCGCCGGGATATACGAGAGGTTCTCGAAAGGTCACGCAGACGCTGAGGCATTCGCCGTGGCTCGGCTTCGACGACACACGCGGGGCAAGACGCTTCTACTTTTCTGCGAGAACTTGGTGGACCTGTTCGATGGTTTGGGCGAGGAGGGACAGAAGCGGTGGCGAGCCACGATCCAGGAAGACGGCAACTGGACTATCGTTGCCTCCACGCCGTCTCTATTCTCCGCCGTCACGCTGCAAGACAACCCCTTCTACGGCTTCTTTACGATCCGCGCGTTGGCGAAGATCGACTTCGAAACAGGGCTCGAACTGCTCGTTAAGAAAGCCGTCCACGAGGGTGAGAAGGAACTGGCGGACTTTCTCCGCACGCCCCTAGGCCGCGCCCGCGTTCGGGCCATCCACCATCTCGCCGCCGGGAACCACCGGGCCTACGTCGTCCTTTTCGATTTCCTCGACAAGGAGTCCCTCGAGGATCTCGTCCGACCATTTATGGAGATGGTCGATGACCTGACGCCCTACTACCAAGACCGGATGCGTCAACTCGCCCCAGCACAGCGCAAGATCGTCGAGTTCCTGTGCCTCGAAGGCAAGCCCAAGACCGTCAAGGACATTGCGACGCCCTGCCTGATGTCGCAGCAGACCGCTGCCAAACAGGTCGGCGAACTTGAGATTGCCGGATTCGTCAGCCGGACGCGCGTCGGACGCAACACCTATTGCGAACTCTCGGAGCCGTTGATGCGGATCTGCATCGAGGTCAAAGACAACAAGACCCAACACTTCCGTCTGTTCGTCGAGTTCCTGCGCCACTGGTTCACCAGCCGCGAACTCGAACGGCGGCAAGTGGCGTTCCAGCACGGCGACCACGCAGGTCTGGATCGCATTCACGTCGAGGAGGCCATCAGGTGCTCCCTCGCTGATGTTCACGAGCCACTCGTCGATGCGTTGGAGGTCGAAGCGAAGCGATGTTGGGAAGCCGGCGACTACAGCGGGTTGGCGACGATTCAAGAGACTCTGGTGAAGAACGGCGGCGAGGCAGAGGACTATCGCGTATGGATATTGGCTCTCGTCGAGGTGGGTGACGCCCAGGCTGCGATTGCGGCCGGACGCGAAGGCACCGCGAAATACCCTGACGAAGCTGACCTCTACTACTGGCTCACCCATGCGCTCTTCAGGGAGGATCGTTTCATCGAGGCTCTCTCCGCTATTGATGAGGCTATCGCCACCGAAAGCGAAGACCCCGCCTACTACTGCCTCCGGGCCGACGTTCTACTAAAGATCGAGCGATTCGAGGAGGCGATCCAGGACGCTCAAGCCGTACTCGACATCGAGCCCGATCACTGGCACAGCTTCCAGCAGATGATCCAGGCGACGGTGGCCATGGGCTGTCTTCAAGATGCCGAAGTCCACGCAAGGGAGCTGGTCCGGCTTGCCCCTGCCGAGCCGGATGCGTTGCTATTTGCATCAAGGTTCTACCTGTCCCAAGACCAGCTAGACAAGGCTCTCGAACTCGTCGATGAAGCACTCAACATTGACGCCGACGATCAAGAGGCGCAACACTTGCGCAGCTTTGTTCTCTTTGAGATGGGGGACTACGGCCGGGCGAGCGAGGAGTTGCGACAGTCCGCATCTCATCGCCCAGACTCCGTATTCACGCACTGCCTTCTGGCCGATTCGTTGCTCCTTTCAGGAGATTGGGCGGCAGCTGTCGATGTGGCAGAACACCTCGTCGAAATCGACCCGACGCATAACCATGCGCACTGTGTGCGTGGACAGGCATTGATCGAATTGGGCCGCTCCGGCGAAGCGATCGCCGCCTTTGATGCGCTTCTGTCCACGAGCGATTGCCATTCATTGCTGCTCGCTGGCTCATCCGCTCGCCAGATGGGCGACTACGCATCGGCCCGCAGATACCTCAAACGGGTGGCCGAGTTGCAGCCGGACAGTCAGGAACTCTGGATCGAACACACGCGGCTGTGCATCGATGAGTGCGTCTTCGACGCGGCCGCCGAGAGTGCCGCCAAGATCGAGGCGCTTCCAGACGGTTTACTTCTCGGCCGCCTGCTTGCTACGCAGGTCGCCGCGGCAACCAAGCCGCTGCCGATCGCGCTGGATACGCTTGGGGAAGTCCTTGAACGTAGAGACTTCGACATTTACGAAGAACGGCATCTCGAAGCCGTCGTAGGGATTCTCACCGTCTCGTTGCGCAGTTTCGGTCCCCGGTATCTCCCGCAAGGGTTGGCGAAGATCCAGGACCTGTTGGCGGCTCGACTAGAAGGGGACGACGTCGGCAGTATTCTGACGGACTTCCTCAAGGCGAACGCTAGAGGCGGTTTTGCCGGCTCCTTGGCGGATTGGGAGCAGGCGTTGGAGAGTCTCGCCATCTCCCTGACCGACCTGCCCGGCTGCCGCATCCCGGTCGCTATGCTCGAAGTGGCGGTGCGGTACACGAAGACAGGCGACCAGAGGCACTTGTTGAGCCTGCCGCTCGAACAGCGTCAGCTACTGGAGAGCGTGCTGCCGTTCACCGCGGGCTAGTGCGCCAAACCGCATGCCCTGTTACGCCTGCCGTACCGGCCGACGAATGGTCGCCGAGGAAGTCTCCTCGCTCCCACGCGGTGCGAGATCGCGCCAGTCACGAAGATGCGCAAAAGGGCGCGATGCCGACCTTCCAAGAAGCGGTGCCGGAGGTGCTCAACGACACGGAGCGCCACTTGGAAAGGGACAAGACCGCCGATCACAGGCGCGCCTCGCTTGCTCGCCAGCCCCGCCAGGCCATCGGCGCGATCCCGCGACTAGTGTTCTGGTTCAGATAGATATGGCACTGCGCCGGCCGATGGCGGGATGAGGCGACGCCGACGGCGGAGACCCGCCGCCGTCGTCAAAGCCCTCCCCGTGCCGCCGGAGTTCGTCCAGGTCGAGACGACCGAAGTGGAACGGCTGCGTCGAGCGCGCCAACCGCACCGCCCGCATCGAGTTCTGGAACCTCCTCGACTGCGACCTTACCGTCGAGGCCGTCTTCAAGAGGCTCCTCGGACACGAGTTCTTCCACAACTGCAAGCGCCCACACTCGGCTCTCGACTACCTCTCCCCCAACGACTGCCTTGTCGCCTGCGAGGCTGCCCAGCCTCAGTGCCAAATGTCGTGAACCAGTTCAAGTCCTGTGGGGGAAAGGCGGTCGGCCACCAACAGCGGGGCGAATCGCCAATCGAGTGCGGCAGGACGACAAGCCGCCGTACGTGCTCGTCGTCGACGAGGGTCAACCGTGCCAACGTCTCGGGTCAATCCAAACCGCACCCATTTTGATGTTTCGGGGCTATCCCGAGGTCAACGCTAGGCGGTCGTTCCAGTCGGGCTGGTCGCGAGGATGGCGATTTGACTGGCGCGGAGTTGCAGCCAATCTCGCCGGCGCAGCCCGGCTACCTGTGGGCTCGGAGTCGATACCTGCCCAGCGTGACGCGAACGAAGAGCTCGGTGTTGCCGCCGGGGTTGCCCACACAGTGCTTGGGAAGGAACGTGCCAAGCGTAGGAGCGGCACAGCGAACGCCCGCTTTAAGGACATCAGCGCTGCTGAACGGTTCGGCAAGCCGGCCATCTCGCACAGCTTATCGTATCTCTCGGATGAGACGACCTTCTTTGCCCATCGCGCCTGCCGGTGGCTACAATCCTCTTCGCACGTCCGTCACTCTGCCATCCCTTTCATCATTCTGCCAGCGCAGAATCGGCTTCTTTGCCGTCCATAGATGATTCGTTTACGTCGGTGACATCGCCAAGGGGAGGTAGTTGTACTTGCGGTGCCGCCGGCTGCCAAGCCTTCAATCGTTGACCCACATGCTCGTAGAACCGAGGCATGGCATCTTCGAGTTCGGCAATGAACGTGCGACTGCCTGCGAATCGCCCGCCTGCGTCTCGCACCAGCATCACGGTGAACGCCCTAGCCGGGGTGCCGTTCCCTTTGCCCGTAGGTCGATCCATGACAGATGGGTTGTCGCGAGCATCAACGAGCGTCGCTTGAACGGGTGGGTGATGCGGCCAATGTCCCACGATGTGAACTGAGTCAGGGTCAGATTTCCGGAGTTGGCGCAGCAACCAGTTCACCCGTGCCTTCGTCGAGACGCGGTCTTGTGGCGCATCCATCTTCATGGAGACCGTGATTGTGCGCCTGCGCAAATCGGCTTCAACGGCAATCGGAGCAGCGGCGCTAGGAATGCTGAACTCAGCCGTTAGACAGGCACTTTCGCAGAGTTCGGTAGCATCGTCGTTGATGCGCTTCTTCGGTTCGTCGCGGTGCTTTCTGGACATCTTGATGCCGACATGCGCGTTGACTAGTTGGGTTAGTTGTAGCGCGAGGTCTCGCGTTTCTTGGTGCCAACTGGCGACCGCGTCTTTCACCGCATCGGATGTACGGTGGGGGGTGGCACCCGCCATTACCGACGCGGTTAGGCCTTTCCACGACGCCGGCATGTGGTCGAAGCTACGCACACCCGTGCTCGTATGATCTAGGAAGCGCACGAGTTCATCGATCAACAGCTTGTGATCGGCATCCTCGAACATGTCGTTGGCCAGCATCAGTCTGGCATGCGTCAAGATGCTCGTCCACGAAACATGCACCAGAGAAACGCCAGAAGGCACACGACCAACATAGGTGGGATGGTGGTTTGGTCGTGGCGCGAAGTCGTTAGAGATTGTGGCCACTGTGTTGACGCCATTGGCCTTGGCCAAGTCCAAATAGGCACTGATCTGGTCGTTGTCGAGCTTGGCACCGCGCACTTTGGCTTCGACTAGGGCGCACCACTGTAGCCGTTTCGACATGCCAACCACCAACAACCCATCTGGCCGCAGGCCGCCGTGCTTCTCGATCTCCTGCGTGAGCACAACTTCGGTGTAGGTACGTAAGCGCGACCGGGTACGCATCTTGTGGCCCAGTTCAGCGAGCAATGTCGATGCGAACAGAGGAACGAAGCGCATTGTGGCAAGCAGGATGGAGAGCGCCCTGCCCTCCCGCGAATTGTCGGAAAGAACGGGAAACAGCCTAGCTTCCTCCCCAGCTTGGAGGAAGTCTGGACGCATGGAATCAGTGCCGGTTGTTTGCGATAGTTCGTTCATCCTGAGATTCCGAATGCCCTGCTTCGACTGCACACACTATACAGGGCAATCGCTTTTTTGGAAATCAGACCTACTCCCAACTTCTCGCCGTTGGCGGGAGAGGCTAGCAGCACGTCGAGCCACAACCGCGCCCAACGTAGACCGCAAGCGCCGGATCGGGCACCACCACCCACGCCCGGCCCGCCACTGTGCCACCCGCTATACTGCATCCTTGAGCCGCGCTTGCCGCCCTACGGTACGCAGCGCGAAACCCGCAACGCTTGCCAACGGACGACCAAATGCTGAAGACCATCGCCGTCATTGAAGGGGACGACGCGGCACCGGAGGCGATGCGGCCGACGGTGGAGCTGCTGCAGTCGCTGAACTTGGGCCTTGAGTTTCAGCACCCGCAAGTGGGTGAGGCCGCGCTCGCAGCCGAGGGCAGCCCCTTTCCGGACGCTGCCCGCGCCACCATCGATGCCGCCGACGCCACCTTGTTCGGCTCTACGAGCGGGCTGTCTGGTGCGGCGCTCATGTACCTGCGATGGGGCAAACAGACTTACGCAAACGTGCGCCCTTGCCAGCACCTGCCCGGCTGCGCGAGCCCGTTGGCGCGTCCCGAAGGCATCGACTTCGTGATCGTGCGGGAGAACTTGGAAGATCTCTACGTTGGCTGCGAAGGTCCGTTGGAAGACTTGGCGCCGCTCGGTTTGACGGGACGCACCATTCGCCGGCCAGTGCATGAGTTGGGCGCAGGCAAGTACGCCATCAAGGCGATCACTCGCGTCGGCGTCGAGCGCGTCACCCGCTTCGCCTGCGAACTCGCGCGCCAACGCCGCGGCCAACTCACCTGTGCGACCAAGCACAACATGCTGCGCGACACCGACGGCTTCTTCCTAGAGGTGGCGCGGGAGGTGGCGGCGGACTACCCGGATGTCGCGTTCGACGCCTTCATCGTCGATGACTTTGCGTGCCGCATGATCCGCGAGCCGCAGCGCTTCGACGTGGTGGTGATGCCGAACTTGTATGGCGACATCCTCTCCGATGCCGCTGGCGGCTTGTTGGGCAGCCTAGGGCTCGCGCCGAGCGCGTGTTACGGCGACGACTACGCCTACTTCGAACCCGCCCACGGCACGGCGCCAGACATCGCTGGGCAGCACATCATCAACCCCACCGCCACGCTCCTAAGCGCCGCGCTGATGCTGGACTACTTGGAGTTGCCCGAGGCCGGCGCGCGCTTGCGTGAAGCCGTGCGCCGCGTGTACGCGCAAGGTGACGCCCTCACGCCGGATCAAGGTGGCCGCGCGACCACGGAGGACCTCTGCGGCGCTGTGGCCGCGGCGCTGTGACCGGCCTCCGGCAGGCACGACCTGCCGAACCGCGGCCGACGGTGCCCGCCACCCGCTCCGTCCGTCCACCCGCGCAGGCCTCAGCGTTCGCCCCGGTGCCACCCAAGGCCCCATGAGCGCAAGCTCTCATCCACCACTCACCTACGCCGTCCACCAGGGCACCGGGCCGTTCCTGCTGTTGGTACACGGCTTTCTCGCCAGTTCTGCCCAGTGGCTGCTGAATGTGCGCGCCCTCTCCACAGTGTGCCGACCAATCACTGTTGATCTGTTCGGGCACGGCGCTTCGCCGGCACCAGAGGCCCCGGACGCCTATGCGCCCAGCGCCTACGTCGACGCCTTCGAGGCGGTGCGCACAGCGCTCGGCGCCGAGCGCTGGCTCGTCTGTGGCTATTCCTTGGGCGGCGCTCTCACCATTCGCTATGCGCTCACGCACCCGGAGCGGCTCTTCGGCCATGTGTTCACGAACTCCATGTCCGCTTTCGCGGATGCAGCGCAGAGCGAGCAGTGGGCGGCCGGTGGGGAAGCCGCCGCGGCGTCGATCCGAAAGGGGGGCTTGGCGGCCATCGAGCGCATGTCCGTGCATCCGAAACATGCGCGGCGCCTGCCGCCGGAGGTGTCTAGCGCCTTGGCACGGGATGCCGAGGCCCTAAATTCAACCGGCATCGCCAACACGGTCCAGGTCACCACGCCGGACGCCTCCGTGCGCAAGGTGGTGAGCGGCAACAGCGTATCCGCCCTGCTCGCCTGCGGGCGCTTCGAGAAACGTTTTCAGCCGCACAGAGAGTTCGCCGCGGCGCACATGCCAAGGCTCAGCGTGGTCGATCTGAATGCCGGGCATGCGGTGAACATGCAGGACGCCGCCGGCTTCAATCATGCGGTGAGCAGCTTCATCCGCACAGTGGCGGGCAAAGTGCAAAGCCCGCCGTGAGACTAGCGGGGCCCTTTGCGCCCGGTCGCCCGCCCAAGCCGCCCAAGGCCCGTCTTCAGATCAGGCTCTCGGCAGCAGGGATCAGGCTTGCGCTGTAGGCGACGACTTCCTTGCCGTCCGCGTCGCCGCAACTGGCCAACACGCCCGCCGATGGCGCAGGCGTCACCGCCACGGTGTGGCAGCCGCCTGCGGTGCGCAACATCACGCGGGCATCTTCACACTCCAACACCTCGAGGGCCGGCTCGTCTAGGAGCGCCTCCGCCGCTTGGGCCTGAGGCGCGAACGCGGAACGCCCGCGCAGGTACGGCGTGGCGACGCGGCCAGCCTCCACCACAGCGAGAAAGCCCCCGATCGCCTCCGGTGTAAGACGGCCGTAGAGCACGCCCTGCGGGAGCGCCAGCACATTGGCAGCGAAGCGATGTCCGCCGACGTGGGTCGTCTGCCAAGCGCGACGGCCCACCAACTCGCGCAGGCGCGCATACACCGGCACGCCAAGGCGTGAGCAGCACACGTCTCGTTGGCCGTTCGTGCAAACAAAGTACTGAGGCGACAGCACCCGCTCAAACCGCTCGGCGAGGGTGGCTTCGACAGTGAGGTCGAGGCCTAGAAGCTCACCCTCGTCCGGCACGTCCAGCCGATGCAGCTCGCCGCCACGTGCCACGAACAACGTGACGCCGTCCAATGGGCTGCTCTGCCTTGCAAATTGCGGGCGCGCCCGCAGCCCCGCCGCCGCGAATACCGCCACTTGAGCGTGCAGCCATGTCTGCACTGGCGGCGGCAGGTCGTTGTCCTCCAGCGCCTTCGCCCGCCAGGTCGAGCGATGCGTGAGGATGATCCAAACGTCCACCGCCGGCGACGTGCCGAGCATCGGCTCGCCCATGCGTGCGGAACGTTCGGCGCAAGAAGGATGCGCTGGCATGGTGCAACATGGTAGACGCCCCGGTTGGCAACGCCAAGCGCTGAACGGGCTCAGCACCTTCTAGACACCCGCCCCCCAACGGAAAGCCGCCGGGGGCGACGGTTCAGCAGCCCGCGGGCCGCTGGCCAGTCCTTGCGGGATCACCGAGGTCATCCAAAAGCTCGTCGTCCCTGTTTAGTCGCGGCGCCGGTCTTCATCCACCACCACGCCCTAGGCCAAGGTGAACTGTCGCTGCACATGGGCCATCAAGGAAGGAATGCCGGCGCGCCAAGTCACCGGCGGTCGCTGGCCCGGCGGGCACCAGATGTAGCCAAGGTGGTTCAACTCCTCCCTTGCGGCGAGCCGAGCGGCAGCGTCCGCGCCGATGGTTGCAAGCGCGGCGTCGATCTCGCGGTCGCTCGCTTCGGCGTCTGCGCTGGCTTGGAAGACCGGCCACACTGCCGCCGCGGCGGCGAGCAGCCCAGCAGCTTCCAATTCACGATAGCGATCTTGGTAGTACTCCGCTGCTTGCGCGGTCACTACGGGACGCACGATGTCGACGTGTTCAGTGGTCAGGGACGTCGTGCCGGCCGCCCCGTGCTGCTGCCACAGTGCATCCCCCCAAAGCTGGACGAAGTACGGATAACACTGGCTCTCGTCCACCACCTGATCGAGCGCATCCGCGTCCAGGCCTACGCCCTGCGCCCCCAACGGTTCTTGCAGAGCGTTTCGGGCGGTGTCCTTGGAAAGTCTGCCCACACCCAACCGGCCCGCGCCCAAACGATTCCAAAACGAGGCGTCCATCTTGGCAAGATGGCCCGGCAGGCCCGGCGTCCCTGCCAGCACCAACAGGAAGGGCGCTTCGTCGCGCACCCGCTGGCTCGCGTTCAGCAGTGCGCTCCCCACGGCGATGTCCAGCGTGTGCGCTTCGTCCAGCAAGACGGCAAGCGGCTTGGCGCCGCATCTGGCGATCAAACGCTGGGTCAGGCGGGCGGGCGCGTCGGTTCCCATCTTCCATTCGAGCGAGCCAACGGCAGCGCCCCCCACTTTGCGCGGCAGCAGCCGAGCCAAGGCGGAACGGGGCGCCAACTCGGCGACCAAGCTATGCAGATCGGGTATGTCTTGCGGCGTCCACGCAGCCACGTCCACGGCACCGCTCGCCCGACACTCGCGCTTGAACCAGTTGAGCAGAACGGTTTTGCCGTTGCCTCGCGGGCCGATCAAGACCACGTTGTGCGGCGGCGGCTCGCCTTCCAGCAAGTCCGCTAAGCACCGGGAAAGCAAGGCCTGCTGTTCTTCGCGCCCACTCAGCAACGGCGGCGTCGCGCCGTCTCCCGGCGTGAACAAACGGCGCTTGGCGGGCTTCATGGGGCAAGTCTACCCACGGCCGCGCTTCTAACACGCCTATCCGTCCGGTTCGCTGTTTGAACGAGCCTGCCGGCAGTTGGCCACGGTGCCGAGCCGCCGCGTTCTCTCACACCCTGCCAGCGCTTGGCCGACTTGGCACCGGCGCGCCAAGGGCACGCGCCCGCAGAGCGTTTATGATGGCGAGCACTGGGCGCAACCCATTCCTCGGCGCTTGACCGCATGGACCAGATCATCGACGCCGCGGTGCGGCCCCTCGCGGATTTCGTTTCCGCAATCGTTTTCTACAGCGTTCCCCTGTTCGGCGCCGACGTGCCGCTCATCGTCGTCTGGCTCGTGGCCGGCGGCGTCTTCTTCACCGTTTACCTGCGCTTCATCAACCTGCGCGGCTTTGCCCACGCTGTGCGCGTGGTGACGGGGCGCTACAAAGCGCCCGGCGACCCGGGCGAGATCTCGCAGTTCCGGGCGCTCACCACCGCGGTTTCCGGCACGGTGGGCATCGGCAACATCGGCGGCGTGGCCATCGCCATTTCCGTGGGCGGGCCCGGCGCCACTTTCTGGTTGATCGTCTCTGGCTTGCTCGGCATGTCCACCAAGTTCGCGGAATGTTCGCTCGGCGTGCTGTATCGCCGCAAACATCCGGACGGTTCGGTGTCTGGCGGCCCGATGCATTACTTGGAGCGTGGCCTCGCCGAACGCGGCTGGGCGCGGCTCGGCCGCGGGTTGGGGCTTTTCTACGCGGCGGCGATGGTGTTCGGCTGCCTCGGCATCGGCAACATGTTCCAGTCCAACCAAGCCACCGCCATCATCGTGCATGTGACGGGCAGCGAGTTCCTAGCGAACAACGCGTGGCTCATTGGGTTGTTGCTCGCCGGGTTGATCGGCCTCGTCATCGTCGGCGGCATCAAGTCCATCGCCAGCACCACGGTGCGGTTGGTGCCGACGATGGCGGTGCTCTATGTGGTGTCCGCCCTGCTGGTCATTGGCTTGAACTTCGAGCGCCTGCCGAGCGCCTTCGTCGCTATCTGGGAAGGCGCCTTCGCGCCGCAAGGCGTCGCCGGGGGCATGCTCGGCGTCATCATCATGGGCTTTCGCCGCGCCGTCTTCTCCAACGAGGCGGGTCTCGGCAGCGCGGCCATCGCGCACGCCGCCGCGCAGACGCCCAAGCCCGTGAGCGAGGGTTTCGTCGCCCTGTTGGAGCCCTTCATCGACACCGTGGTGATCTGCACGATGACGGCATTGGTCATCATCCTCACGGTTTACGACCCGGCTGACGCCGGCGGCGCCGTGGACGGCATCGCGCTCACCACCCGCGCCTTCGCTTCAACGCTGCCGTGGGCGCCAGTGCTGCTGTTGGTGGCCGCGCTGCTCTTCGCGTTCTCCACCATGATCGCTTGGGCCTACTACGGCCTAAAGGCGTTCACTTATTTGGTTGGGGACGGGCGCGCGAAGGACTTGGGTTTCAAGCTCTTCTATTGCCTTTTCGCCATCGTCGGCTCCAGCCTTAACTTGGGCGCGTTGGTGGATCTCTCGGATGCCTTGGTGTTCGTTGTGGCGATCCCTAATCTTTTGGGGTTGTACCTGTTGGCGCCGGTGTTGCGACGGGAACTCAATGCGTATTGGCCGGCCGCGGCGGGGAAGCGCTAGACCGGGCGTCTCACCCCACCGCCAGCGAAGCGAAGGCATTGGCGATGCGTTCGTCGTCGTAGCCGAGGATCTCCTGCAACACTTGGGCGGTGTGCTCGCCTAACTCTGGGCCTGCGTGGCGCGGGCCGCCCGGTGTGCGCGAGAGCTTGAAGCGGCTGCCTTCAACCACCATTTCGCCCAGCCCAGTGTGCGGCACCGTCACGAAATGGCCGCGATGCGCCAACTGCGGATCGGCCCAGCACTCTGCCGAGTTCTGCACCACATGCGCTGCCACCCCGGCGGCAATCAACACAGACACGATCTCGTCCTCCGGGCGTTCGCAAGTCCAAGCCGCGATCATCGCGTCGATGGCGTCGGCGCGGCCTAGGCGACCGGCAGCGTTCGCCAAGGCCGCATCGCCCGCCGCTTCCCCGAAGCCCATGGTCTCGCACAAGGCGAGCCATGCCGCATCGGACTGACACGCGATGGCCACCCAACGGTCGTCCCCTTGCGCCGGATAGACGCCGTGCGGGCAGAGCGCCAAGTCGCGGTTGCCCATGCGGCGCCAGACTTCGCCGTTCACGCCGCAACGCAGAATCGCCGGCGCCAAGTAGTGAATGGCCGCTTCGGCCTGCGACACGTCGATGTGCTGCCCTGCCCCGGTCTTGCGGCGGTGCTCAAGCGCGGCCAGCAGGGATACCAGCATCATGCGCGGCGACACGCCGTCCGTGTAGGCGAGATATGGGCCCGCCGGCGAACGATCCGGCCAACCCGTCAGGTCGTAGAAGCCGGTGAGCGCCGCCGCCATGTTGCCGTACCCCGGCACGCCGGCGCGGGGGCCGGTTTGCCCCATCAGGCAACTGCTCAGCATGATGATGGACGGATTCACCTCCCTCAAGGCGGCGTAGTCCAACCCCCAGCCCTTCATCGCCTTCGGCGAGAAGGATTCCGTCACCACGTCTGCCCAGCGCACGAGGTCCAAGATCACATCGCGGCCGGCGGGGTTGCCCGGATCGATGGTGACGCCGAGTTTGCCGGCGTTGAAATTGCCGAACGCCACGCCGGTCTCCACGCCCGGTTCGCCATCCTTGAAGGGGGGCGCCGCCCGCGCCGGTTCCATGTGCGCGCCGCTGGACTCCACCTTGACGACCGTGGCGCCATAGTCCGCCAGCACGCGGGAGAAGAACGGGCCGGCAATCACCCACATGAAGTCCAGCACCTTGAGGCCCGCCAAGGGGCGCGGATCTGCCGTGTCGGCGGCCCAAGCGGGGCCGGCGCTGCCCGTCTGCGCCGCTCTTGCCCGCCGCGCTGGCGGCCCCTCGCTGGCGGCAAGCCGCGGCGCCGGCGCCGACGCGCCAACTGGCGTGGCGGAGAACTTGGCGAATGGCCCCGGCGCCGGCACCGCGCCGCCATCACCCACTTCGAGCGCGGCCCAGAAATCTCGCGCCTTGAAGTGGGGTTCGTCCAACAAGCCCTGCACATCGAACGTGGGCGCGATGTAGATGCCGCGCTCGATGCCCTCCCGAAACAGCTCCTGCTGCGTGCGTTGCAACGTGAACGCCTCGATCTTCCGGCACAGATCGAAGTACGGCGTTGGCGACTGCTCCTGCTGCACCATCGCGGCGATTTCGAGCCCCCAATCCTTCGCCGCATCCTCCGCGGTGCAGGCGCCGTGCTCCAGCAGCCAGTTCAAGAGCCGTTGGTTCGCTGCGGTGAAGGCGTGGCCGAAGAGCAGCGTGAGGGCGATGTGGCCATCCTTGCAAGGCCACGTCAGCTTGACAGGGAATGTCGCTGCGAGGCCGCCGGCGACACGCTGCACGATGAGCCCCGCATTGTTGGGAGCGCCGAGGTTGGCCGACAGCGCCGCCTGCGCCGAAGATTGCTGCGCCGAGACGTCCACATGCTGGCCGCGGCCATCCACATGCCGCGCCTGCAGCGCGATGAGTGCCGCGCCCGCCGCATCCGCCCCAGCGTGCAGGAAAGACTGCGGAACGCTGGTGCGCACGGGCGCGCGGTCTGCGTCCCCGGCAAGGGCATGGGCGCCGGAAGCGGCCCACACCGTTAAGTCCGTGGCGGGCCAATCCGCCTTCGGGCCGGTGCGCCCGAACGGGCTGATGGAAACGACGATCAGCGCTGGGTTGATGGCGGCCAGCGTCTCGTAGCCGGCACCAAGCGCTTGTGCCCGCTCTGCCGGGAAGGACTCGATGACGAAATCTGCCCCAGCGACCAGATCATGGAACCTGGCGCGGCCTTCCCGCCCCTCAAGATCCAATGCGCAGCCCGTCTTGCCCCGCGCATATGCCTGCCACCACAGGCTTCGCTCGGCGTCGGCCAGCCCCTTCCCGAACGGCGGCAGGGCCCGCGCCGGCGAACCACCGGGCGGTTCAATGGCGATCACTTCCGCGCCGAGCTGAGCCAAGATGTAGCCGCAAAAGAAACCACGCTCATCCGTCAGGTCGAGCACGCGATAGGATGAGAGCACGATGCCGGCCTCCTAGCGATTGGGCGAAGGGCGGCGATGGCTTGCCAAATCGCCGCGCCCGCCCATGATAGCCCCGCATCCGCGCAGCCGCGCCCGACCTGAGCGGTGGTGAGCGCAACTGTGACAACCCTTGGAGAGCAGCCAGCCAAAGCCATGAGCAAGCGTCCTCACATCATCATCTTCAACCCAGACCAGTGGCGCGGCGACGCGCTGGGGCATCTGGGCCATCCGGCCGTGCAAACGCCGCAGTTGGACAGCTTCGCAGCGCAAGATGCCGTGTCGTTCCGCAACGCCTTCGCGCAGGCCACCGTCTGCACGCCAAGCCGCTGCGCCTTCATGACCGGTTGGTATCCCCATGTGCGTGGCCACCGCACCATGCACCGGATGTTGAACCCCGGCCTCGGCGAGCCGAACCTGCTGCAGACGTTGCGCGACAACGGCTACTTCGTGTGGTGGGGTGGCAAGAATGACCTGGTGCCCGGCCAACTCGGCCACGCCGAGCATTGCGACATCCAGTTTCGCCCCACGCCGGCAGACTACGAGCGTTGGGGCGTGAGGCGCCGCCACAGCAACCACGGCGGCGACCTCGCGTGGCGTGGCGCGCCAGAAGGCGACAACTACTACAGCTTCCTGAAAGGACGGTTGGACACCCCGCCGGGCGAAGTGTGGTTCGACAGCGACTGGGCGATGGTCCACGGTGCCATCGATTTTCTGCGCGCCTGGCAGGGCGAGCAGCCCGTCTGCGTCTTCCTGCCCCTCGGCTACCCCCACCCGCCGTATTGCGTGGAAGAGCCGTGGCACTCGCTCACCGAACGCGGCGCGATGCCAGAACGCCATCGCTACGACACGTGGGACGACAAGCCGCGGCTGCTCCGCGAGATGCGTGACAACCAAGGCCTCGCCGGCTGGAGCGAGGAGCGCTGGCGCGAGCTGCGCGCCACCTACTACGGCATGTGCAGCCGCGTGGACCACCAATTCGGCATGTTGCGCGACGCGCTCAAGGAAACCGGCCACTATGACGACAGCGCCATCTTCGTCTTCTCGGACCACGGCGATTTCACTGGCGACTACGGCTTGGTGGAGAAGACGCAAAACACCTTCCAGGATTGCCTCTCCCGCGTGCCCTTCCTGGTGAAGCCACCGGCCAGCGTCAACGTGCAACCCGGCGTGCGCGAGCAGCTCGTCGAGCTCATTGACTTTCCCGCCACCGCGCACGATCTGGCCGGCATCGATTGCGGCTACTGGCATTTCGGGCGCAGCCTCACGCCGCTGTTCGCCGATGCGGCCCGCCCCCACCGCGATGCGGTGTTCTGCGAGGGCGGTCGGCTGCGCGGCGAGGGACAGGCCAGCGAACGGGAGAGCTTGGCGGCCGGCACGCCGGAAGCTCTCCGCAAAACCGCCATCGGCCTCTACATGCCGCGCATCACCGTTCAGTTGCAGGAGGCGGAGCGCCTGCCGCACACCAAGGCGGCCATGTGCCGCACAGAGCGCTTCAAGTACGTCCGGCGCGCCTTTGAGCCGGACGAGTTCTACGACTTGGTGGAAGACCCTGGCGAGACGCGCAACCGCATCTTGGACCCGACATGCCAAGACGCGGTGCAGGGCCTCAAGGAACGCATGCTGAGCTGGTACATGGAAACCTGCGATGTGGTGCCCATGCAGTCCGACCAGCGGTACTTTCGGTCCGCGTAAGGGTTGCTTGGCATGGGCCTGCGGGGACAGAGACCAGCCACCGGGCACGGCAGCCCGCCCGCTCGAGAGTCAGCCGCAGCGCGGGAACGTCAGGGCCGCCTAGCCGCCAGCCGAGCCAGCGCCATGACCGCACCGTCCGGATCCACCGTCACGCCCTCCCAATGGTCGAGGATGTCGAGGCCCGCGGCAGCTTCCAGCAACGCGCCCGGCGACACGCGGAACGCCGGGTTGCGCGGGCCGCCAACATCCTGCGTCGTTTGCAAGTGTTCCTCCGCCACCAGCACGCCACCCGGCGCGAGCCACTCGCCAAGTTGCCGCAACAGCGCTTGGTCCACATAACGGATCATGGCGATGAGCGTGAACTCGCCGGCAACGCCAAGGCCATCGTCCAAATCCCTCTCCAGCCAAGTGGCGGCGAGCCCCCGCCCCGCGGCGGCGGCCGCGGCTTGCGCCAGCGCAGTGGGCGACACATCCACGCCGGTGACGTCAAAGCCGAGTTGCGCCAAATGGAGCGCGTTGCGCCCACGGCCGCAGGCAACGTCCAGTGCGCGTCCCGGCGGCGCGGCCGCCGCCCACTCGGTGAGCCATGCGCTCGGCTGCTTCCGCTCAGCGTAGGCGCCTTCACGGTAGCGCGCCTCCCAACGGCAACGGTCGGCGGCGCTCAACAGTTCTCCAACACCCAAGCGCCGATGGCCGTCAGGGCCGCCGGCGCCATGGTCTCATCGATGCGCGCGTACTCCTCCGGCGAACCCGTCTCCGCGGTCTGGAAGAGGTGGTTCAAGCCCGGCAACACGCGCAGGTCGATGGCACCTGTCACGGCGTTCACCGCTTGCACCACCGGCATGCTCTGCGTCGGCGGCACTTGCAGGTCCAGCTCGCCATAGAGCGCGAGCATCGGCACCCGCGCCGCCAACAAGTCTTCCCGCGGGTCATAGTTCAGGAACTCGAGGAACCAGGGCGAGACGACGAAATCAACGAGGGCGGCGTTGTCGGCATCGAGCTGCAGCAGGGTGCGTTCGACGAAGTTGAACTCTGCCACCGCGGCGGCGTAGCGCTCAAGCCCTGCGGCGCGGCGCTCCTCCCAAGTGCCCGGCGCGCGCGCCACGGCGTACAGCGTCGCCTGCAAATCGGCGAACTGCTCGATGGTGGAATCAAACAGCGGCGTCGAGCCGGCGTCGAGCACCAAACGAATCTGGCGTTGATGCAGCGCCTCGCCAGACACGGCGGGCCCCGCCAACATCACCGCGCAAGCGAGGCCGGCGTCGCCGGCCGCGAGCTGCGCCGCCACCAACCCGCCCTCGCTGTGGCCAATCACGCCGATGCGCTGCGCGGCGATTTCTTCCCGCTGTCGCAGCCACGCCACCGCCGCCGCGGCGTCGGCAGCAAAGTCTCTGGTGACGGCCTTCGCAAAGTCGCCGGTGGAGTCGCCGACGCCACGGTCGTCGTAACGCAACACGCCGACGCCATTGCGCGACAGATGATCTGCTAGCACCGAAAACGGCTTGTGGCCAAGCAAGGTCTCGTCCCGGTCTTGCGGCCCGGAGCCAGTCACCAAAACCACGGTCGGGAACGGGCCGCTCGGCGGCAGCGTCAACGTGCCGGCCAACATGACATCCGGCGCCCCGCCGGGCAGCGTGACGTCCTGCACAGCGTAGGGAAACGGCGGCTTGGGCGTTTGCGGGCGCGGGCGCTCCGAGGGCTTGTCCACCTTGGCCAGGTTGAGATCCATCCCCACGCCCTGATGCCACTCCCCTTCGAGCGTCCCCGGCGCGGCCATGACGCCGGAGTATGAAGCCGCCAACGCCTTGATGTGCAAGGCGAAGCGCTCGCCATCAAAGCGCGCGTCGTCCACCGCGATGCCGAGGGCGCCCTGGTCTGGGCTGTCCAATGTCGCCGACAAGGCGCCATCGGCTTGCGTCACCCGCACAATGATCCGCAGGTCCGCATCTTCCAGCCGACCCTCCCAAATGCCGACGATGCGCTCCGCTTGCACCGGCGTCTCCGGCAAGGACTCAATGTCCATGGCCGGCGAGCAGCCCACCAAGGTAAAGGGGATGAAGGGGAGGAGCGCCCACCACGCAAACGAGTTTGGGCCCAGCCCCCGCTTCGCCTGCCGGCCCGCACTGCAACCGCCAGCGCGTGGCGCAGTTGAGGCACCGCCCCCGTCTCGGCACAGCTCAAGCGCTAGGTTCGCCACGGCACCTGCGACCGTCAGCCGTCGCGGCTACAAGCGTCCCGATATGGCGTCATGTCCATGTTCCGGTACCGGGCGCTCACGCCGTCCAAGGTCTCTGCCGTCCAATAGGAATGGCCCGGCGGCGGAAAGCCGAGCATCTCGCGCTGCGCCGGCGTCGCTTGTTCAATCCAGTCCCGGAACTCGCGCTTGATGGCGTAGGCAGACCAACCGACGATGCCGAGCCACCGCCAAGCCGCCGGCGCATAGGTGATGAATTGGCCAAGGCGGCCGACATCGGCGTGAAACGGCGTGCCGCGATGGAACGTGCGCATGCTGTAGATGAAGAGCGAACCTGCCGGCACGACGATGCGGTGCTCGTTGTCGTAGAGTTCCGGGCGGCGCTCGCGCTGGTAGCGGGCGGGCCAGAGAATGCGCTCCGGATAATGCTGCCGCGAACACACCGCGGTGGGCGCATGCGCTTCGGTGACGTCCGTGTAGTACAGCAGATACGCCGTCTGCCAGTACGCCGGCAGGTTGGGCGGATAGGCGAGCGTGTGGTTGCCGTAGTCGCAGTGCATCACTTGATCTTGGTCCGCTGGATGCCCCTTGCACTTGAAGTGCAAGTGCGATTGCTCGCAGAAGAGCTCGCTGCCGCCAGCCGCCCTGTGCGCGAACTCGACGAGTTCCGGATGCATGGTGATGGCGTTCAGGAAGGTGCCGGGGAATGGGAAACGGTGGCCGAAGACGTTGCCCGGCCCGCCGGACCGATCCCAATCCGGGGGCTTCGGGCGAGTCGGATCGTCGCAGTACTCCACCCAGCCGGGCAGGATGTCGCGCAGCTCGCCTCGCGCGCCGGAGAGCTCGTCGGCGTTCAGGAACCCCTCCACGATCGCGTAGCCGTGTTCGTGGTAGTGCTCGATGTGGTGCTTGGCAATGCGACGCAAGGGCCTATCCAACAGCGGGAGAGACGGTAGTTTACCGCCACCCCTGAGCCGGCGGTTCGGCGCGCCGGCGCCACCTTTGGCATCCCGTGGGCGGGCCAACCCTGCGCCCACGACTTACAATGGCGCCGTGGACGCCGCAGCATCGCAGCCACATAGCCGCCGAACATCGCCGAGCCGCCGCAACAACCCCATGCGCATCGTGAGTTGGAACGTCAACGGGCTGCGCGCCTGCGTTCGCAAGGGCTTCCTCGAGGTCCTCGACACCTGCGGCGCGGATGTCGTGGCGCTGCAGGAAGTGCGGGCGCTGCCCAGCCAGCTCACCCCCGGGGTGCAGGCGCCAACGGGCTGGCACGCCGCCTTCGCGCCGGCGCAGCGGCTCGGCTACAGCGGCGTCGCCATCTACTCGCGGCAGGCACCCAGCCGAGTGCAAACATCCTTGAGCGAGGAGCGCTTCGATGTCGAAGGCCGCTTCATCGCCGCTTCCTTCGGGCGGCTCTCCGTCGCCTCGGTCTACTTCCCCAAGGGCAGCGGCAAGGACCGTGACAACAGCCGGGTGCCCTACAAGCTCGAGTTCTACGCCGCCGCCTTCAAGCGTTTGCAAGCGCTGCGGCGGCGCGGCCCGGTGTTCGTGGTCGGTGACTACAACACCGCCCACGAAGCCATCGACCTCGCCCGCCCCAAGGGCAACGAAAAGACGAGCGGCTTCTTGCCCGAGGAACGGGCGGAGCTGTCGCGTTGGCTGCAAGCAGGTTGGGTGGATGCGTTCCGCGCCCAGCATCCCGGCGAGCCCGGACACTACACTTGGTGGCGGCAGTGGGGCGGCGCGCGGGAGAACAACGTGGGCTGGCGGATCGACTATGTGCTCGCCTCGCCGAGCGCGGCCAAGCGGGTGACGAACGCCTTCATCTGGCCAAACACCCTTGGTTCGGACCACTGCCCGTTGGGGGTCGACTTCGCGTAGCCGGGCGTGCGACCGTGGGTGGCGGGCAGCGCCCAGCGGGCGGCGGGCGCCCGAACGGCTGCGGTCAGCCGGAACCGGCCCGCGGCAAGCTCGCGCCCCGTCGCCATGCGCTGCGGGCCAGCGCGTCCACCAATGCCTCGAAGCCGTGCCCGGCGACCTTGGCGCCATCCGGATAGAGGCTGGTGGGCGTCATGCCGGGCATGGTGTTGATCTCCAACAGCCAGATGTCGTCCAAGTCCGTCACCAAGAAGTCTGCCCTGGAGAGGTCGCGCAGGCCGATGGCTTGGTGGCCGGCGATGGCGATGCGGCGCACCGCTGCCGTCACAGCGTCCGTCAGCGGCGCTGGGATGATGTGTTCGCTCTTGCCCGGCGTGTAGCGGTTCTCGTAGTCGTACCACTCGTCCCAGGCGGTGACGATCTCGATGGCAGGCCAAGCCTGCGGCGCCTCGCCCTGTAAATCCAACACGCCCACCGTGATCTCGCGGCCTTGCACGAACGGCTCCACGATCACCGTGTCGCCGAAGCGCTGCGCGGCGGCGATGGGCGCCCGCAAGTCGCCGCCGTTCGGCAGCGGTGTCACCCCCAACGCAGAGCCTTGGCGGCTCGGCTTCACCACCACGCGGCTGCCGAAGCGCTCCTGCACCGCGGCCACCGCGGCGTCCAAACCCGCGTCCGGCGCGAGGGCGACCTCGTCCAGCACCGGCAGGCCAGCGGCGCGGAACAACGCCTTGGAAGCGTGCTTGTCCATGCCCAGCGCGCTGCCGCGCACATCGCTGCCGACATAGGGCAAGCCGAGCATCTCCAAGTGCCCCTGCACCGTGCCATCCTCACCTGGCGGGCCGTGCAGCACCGGGAACACTACATCTGGGGCGAACTCCAACAACGCCGCCGTGAGGTTGGCGTCGAGCTCCAGCACCAACACATCCTTGTGGCGCGCTCGCAACGCCGCCGCCACCTGCCCAGCCGACGAACGCGAGACGCTGGCTTCTGGCGAGCCGCCGCCGGCGAGCACGGCCACCCTCAATTCCATGCGGCGTTCTCCACGCTGAGCGGCGGCAGGTCATCGGCGGGTTCAAGGCCAAACACCTTGCTGAAGAAGGCGAGTTCGCACTCCATGGCGCGCTTGGCGTTCTCGGCGCGGCGGAAGCCGTGGCCTTCGCCCTCAAACAGGAGATACGCCACCGGAATGCCCTTCGCCTTGAGCGCGTCGAACATTGCTTCAGCTTGATTGCGGGGCACGATGCGGTCGTCCGCGCCCTGAAAGAAGATCGTCGGGCAACGCAGCCGGTCGATGTGCGCCACCGGCGAACGCGCCGCAAAATCCTCCTTGGCGACGAGGCTGTAGATGTAGCGCGACTCGAACTTGTGCGTGTCGCGGGCCAGCTTGTCGAGATCGCCCACGCCGTAATGGCTGGCCCCGGCCTTGAAGACGTCGGCAAAGACCAACGCCGCCAAGGTGGTGTAGCCGCCGGCGCTGCCGCCGCGGATGGCCACCCGGTTTGCGTCCACCCGCCCTTCGAGCGCCAAGAAACGCACGCCGGCAGCGCAGTCCTCGACGTCGACGATGCCCCATTGGCCGGCCAGACGCTCCCGGTAGGCGCGCCCGAAGCCCGTGCTGCCACCGTAGTTCACGTCCAACACGGCCCAGCCGCGGGACGTGTAGTACTGAATGCGCAGGCTCAAGTCCCGCGATGCAGCGCCCGTCGGGCCGCCGTGGCTCATCACCAACAGCGGCGGCCGATCACCTTCCGGCGCCGCGAAGCCGGCGTTGCGCGGCGGATAGAAGTTGCCGTGCGCGACGGCGCCGCCGGCGCTCGGAAAGCGAATGGACTGCGGCGCGGACAACACCCCGCCTGGCAACGCGACGCGCCCCTCCACGGCCAAGCGCGTGAGTTCGCCGGCCGCGGTGTCCAGTTCCAACACGGCGCCCACATCGTCGCTTCTGCCGCCGATGAACGCGACGCCGCCGGGGGTACGGGCGAGGCTGCGGTAGCTTGAGCACTCCGCGGCGAGCGGCGACGTGAGGCCCTGGTCCAAGTCCGCCACGACCAGCTCGGCGACGCCGGCTTCAATGCGCTGCGCCACCACGTGGCGCGGCCCCACCGGCACATAGCTGCGCGCGTCCAAGCTCCAAAGCGGCACGCCGTACTCGGCTTCGTCCGGCACGGCGCAATAGGCGCCAGACTCGTCATAGCAGTGGAGATTCCAGAAACCGCTCGCGTCCGAGACGTAAGCCAGCCGGTGGTCGTGCATCCACTCCGGTTGGCAGATGGATTCCGCCGCCCCGCCCGCCACCACCGTGGCTTCGCCCACGGCGCCGGCTGCATCGAGCGTGGCGACGATGAGCTGCGTGCCGTCCCAAGGCATGTTGGGATGATCCCAAACGAGAAAGGCGAGCTTGTCGCCGCTTGGCGAGAGAGACGCGCCGGCGTAGAAGTCATGGCCGCTGTGCAGCACCTCGATGGCGCCGTCGACGACGTCCACCCGCACCAAATCGTTGCTGGCCTCATCGCCAACGCCATGCCGTTCCCGCACTGCGATGAGGCTGGCGCGGCGCTCGTCCCAGATCAGCGCGCCGAAGCGTTCGTCGGCATCGCTCAAGGTGACGCGGGTGGCCACCGAGCCGTTCAGCGGCACCGCGTGAATGTTCTGATCCTCGAAGTTCACGAACCACGCCGTGGTGTCGGAAACGGCGAAGGCGCCGCCGCCGTACTCATGCACGCGGCTGCGCGCATTGAGCGGCGCCGGCGTGAGGTCGCGCCGCTCGCCATCCCGCAAGCACACGAGCGCCGAGCGGCCGCCTTCGTTCGGGCGCGCCTCCAGCCAAAAGAAGGCGCCGTCGCGGTAGCGCAATTCGGCAAACGCCACGAAGGCGGACAGGATGAAGTCTGCCGTGATCGGCGAAGCCCACGCTCCATGCCGGGCGACTGTCGGTGGCGCCGCGCTCACCGCACCAACGAGCGGCTTCGCAAGCCACCCTCCCGCGCCAGCGTCGCGCGTGGATCTAACGCGGCCCAGCGCTCATGGTCGCGCCAAGCGCCGTCGATGAAGAGGAACGCCTTGGCGACGCCTTCCAGCGTGAATCCGCAGCGCCTCACCAGCGCGATGGAACGGTGGTTGTCCGGCTGGATGTTTGCCTCGATGCGATGCAGCCCGAGCTCGCCAAAGGCGTACTCCTTCACCAGCCGCAGCCCCTCGGCCATGTACCCCTGACCGGCGCTCTCAATGTCCGCGTAATAGCCGAGCGTGGCGCTCAAGGCCGCGCCGCGGGCAATGTTGTTGACGTTAATGACGCCGGCGATGCGATCGTCGGACTGCAGGCACACCAGCACGCCCTCATGGTCGTCTCGGAGCGTGCGCGCGTAGTAGTGGTTGAAAGTGCGCACCGTGCGCGGCGGCGCGATCCAAGGCTCGTGCAGGGGGCGGGCCGCAACGGCAAGGGCCACCAACTCCGCCTGATCGCCCTTGCGCACATGGCGCAGGTAGATGCGAGCGTCACCCACCGGCTTGGCGCTCCGCTGAAGACCGCTGCCCGTAAGCCCCTTCCATCACGAACACGTCCCAGATGGCCGGAGGCACGACGACGATGCCGATGGCCACCAAGTGCAACGGATGCAGCGCAAGGCCGTCTTCGAACCAAAGGCCGCGGAAGGCGAAGTCATTGTGATGCCAGTACGCCACGCCAAAGGTCACGCAGGCGACGCCAAGGGTCACCAGCATGAGCCGCAAGCCATACCGACACCCCCACCAAAAACTCCGCCAGTGTTCCGCCAAGCCACTGCGGGGCGGTGCCGCTGCATCGCCCGCTGCGTTCCCAGCCGCCACGCCAACCGTCGGCCCGACTGCGGCGACGGCGACGCCGGCGTTTGGCCGCGCGGCAATGGCGCCTGTTCCGATGTCTCTACGCTTCACCTTTGCCCAGACGCCGCGCCACCCTGTAAAGAGTGCGCAAAGAGGTAGAAAACACCCCGGTTGGCAAGCCAAGCGGCGGCGAACTGATCGATGTCGTAACTGCATGGCACCCGCGCCGCGGCATCCGCGGCCGGGTCGTTCGCAAGAACGCGATTATTCTCGATGCCGCGCACGATGACCAGATGCCCGCGAGTGCCCGGCAACGGGCTGCCATCGAGCCCGCCCTTCGCAAACGCGATGCTCGCCACCAGCGGATGTCCGGCCGCCAAGGCGGAACGTGCCGCATACCAATCCACCGCGGTCTCCACGGCGGCCAAGGCACCCCAGCGGCTCGCGGCCCAAAGATTCTGCGGCCAAACGCCAAACATGCGCGTTGGGCGGTGGTAGCTGCGGGCAAGGAGTTGGCCGAACTCGTGGTGGATGCCAAGCTGCGAGAGCGCCATCGACACGCAAGTCGGGGAACAGATGCTCCCGCGAATGTTCTTCGCCGCGGCCATTTGCGTCCTCGCCGGCACCGCGACTTCGCCGGCCGGCGCAGTCGGCGGTGGCGGGATGGCAACGCGCAGCGGGCGGGCGCTCGCCACCGCCAAGTAGTCCGTTGGCGGCGCGACGGCATCGACGCGGAACTCAAGGCGTGGCGCAGCGATGGCTGCGCGCGTCGCGAAGCAATCCACCAACATCTCCACCGCGTCGGTGTGCGGCGGCGGTGCCCCTTGCGCCGCCGGGCGGCCAACCGCGGCAGTGACGGCACACCCCGTTGCGTGCAGCAACGCACAACGCCAGCCGGGGCTGCCGACGGCGGAGAAGCTCGGCACCACCAAATGCTCCGCCGGCAGTGGCGGCAACTCAACTTGCGCCACCCACTCGGCGCCGCTGCGCCGCCATGCGAGGGCCGCGTCCACCGGCAACGGATAGCGCCAGCCGCGCTGCGCTGGCGCGAAAGCGGCGCGATGGATAACCTCTTGCCCGTGCCTGCCCATCCGATCCTTTACACCACCACCGCCTGCTCCGCCTGCGAGGCAGCGTTGGACCTCCTCGCCGCCCTGCCCCTTGCGCCGCCGCTCACGCTCGTGGCCCAAGAAGTGGCATTCGACGATGAGCTCCTGCGCCGGTATGGCCACCGCGTGCCAGTGCTCGCGTTTGGCAGCCACGAACTGGCGTGGCCGTTCGACGCCGGCGACGTCATGCGGATGTTCGCCGGCACATAGCGGCCCCGGCGCCAACGCAAACAGGCATGGGCGCTGTCCAGCCACGCGCAGCCGGCGGATGACCGCAGCCCAATCAACCCCCCGCCCCCTCGCCAGCCGCCACCGCGTCAGCCGGCGCAGGCGGCAGCCGGAAGAAGCGCCGCGCATTGGAGCTGGTGAGCGCAGCAATGTGCGCCACGGTCGTCCCGCGCACCCGCGCTACCTCTTCCGCCACCCACGGCAAGAAACCAGGCTCGTTGCGGCGCCCCTGTGGACGCGGCGCGCCTGACGCCGCCTTTGCCGCGCGCGGCAAGAGGAATGGCGCATCGGTTTCGATGACCAAACGATCGTCGGGAATGAGCGGCGTGAGCTCGCGCACCGCCGCGCCGCGCCGCGCATCGCAGATCCAGCCGGTGACGCCGACGTGATAGCCCGCTTCCAGCCACGCCGCCAAGTCTTCCCGGGTGCCGGTGAAGCAGTGGATCAACACTTGTTCCGGCGCGATGCCGCTTGCCTTGAGGATGCGCGCCGTCTCGCCCTTGGACTCGCGGTCGTGGACGAAGAGCGGCAAGCCGAGCGCCGCGGCAAGCTCGGCTTGGGCCGCGAACACTGCTCGCTGCTCTGCCGGCGGCGAATAGTTGCGGTGGAAGTCCAGCCCCGCCTCGCCCACGGCCACCGCCGCTGCGCCTTCGAGCAGGCTCTCCAGTTCGTCCAACCAGCCCGGCGCACAGGATTTCGCATCATGCGGATGCACGCCCGCCGTATGCCATAACCCGTCGCGCCCCGCTACCAGGCGCGCTGCAGCGCATGATTCCGCAACGCTCGTTCCAGTCACCACGATGCCATCAACGCCGGCGGCCCGCGCCCGCGCGATCACGGCATCGCGGTCGGCGTCGAACGCCGCGTTGGTGAGGTTGGCGCCGACGTCGATCACGGCACGCGCCGCTCATGCTCGCCGAGCAACGGCTCAGGGTGGCCCAAGCGCTGCGCGTAGACCAAGCTGAACGCCAACACACCCTTGACGTAGCCGCGTGTTTCCGCGAACGGAATCGTCTCGATCCACACGTCGGTGGCCATGTCGCTGCGCTCGCGGAGCCAGCGATTCACGCGGCTCTCCCCAGCGTTGTAGGCCGCCGCGGAGAGGGCGCGGTGATTGTCGTAGCGCTTCATCAAGTGCGCCATGTGGTGGCTGCCCAAGCGCACATTGGTGGCCGGGTCGTACAGCATCGCTAGTTCCGGCCGCGGCAGCCGCGCCGCTTTCGCCGTGGCACGGGCGGTGGCCGGCATGAGTTGCATCAAACCGCGCGCCCCGACCGGCGAGCGGGCGTTCGGATTCAGCGCGCTCTCTTGACGCGAAATGCCCAACAAGAACCACACCGGCAGGTTGGTCTCCACAGCGCTGCGTTTGTAGAGGTCGAAGAACGGCGTGGGGAAGCGCAGCGCCAACCGGTCTTTGAGTTCGGCGCGGCTCGCGCCGAGGATGGCCTGATCGATCCAACCGATGTCCGAAGCGATTTCCACCAGCGCACCGCGCTCGGCCGGTGGCAGTTGGTCGTACACGCGATTCCACTCGCGCCTTGCGTTGACGAGGTCCCGCACGGCGTAGAGCTCGATCATGCGCACCACAGCGGGATTGGCGCGCACGCGCTGATGCACCGCGGCGGTGGCGCGAGTGGCGCGTTCGTTCAAGGACGGCTCACGGCCCAAAAGATTGGCGGCAAGGAAGCTGTAATAGTCGCGCTCCGTTGCCAGCGCCGCCAATACCGCCTCGCCTTGCGCCTGATCGCCGGTCTCAATGAGCGTGCGGCCAAGCCAGTAGCGCCAGCGATGCGTCTGCAGGTTCGCCGCGGACATCGCCTGGATCCAAGGCAACGCGCGGCCCCACTCGCGGTGGATGACGCTCGCTTGCGCCATGCCGTCGATGAACGCCGTGGAGTGCGTCTCCGGCGGCGCGGAGATGACCGGAAACTCACCCTCGCGCGCCAGCGCCAGCGTGACCTGCTCCTCCAAGTACGCGCGCATGCCGTCGGAGAGGCTCAAGCGCTCCCGATAGTCCGCCCACAACTCCGCCGCCCGCTTCGCTTCCCGCCCGGCGTACTTCGTGAGGGCATGCGCCAACGCCTCGTGGCCACGTTCCGTGTCTGGGAAACGCCGTGGCTGGCGCACGACGCTTGGGTTCACATGGCCATCGTAGTAGGCGCGCGCCGCGGTGGCCGCAGCGCCCTTGAAGAAGCGCAGCAGATAGCGGGCGAGCTGCCGTTCGTTGTTGTCGATGGCGAGGCCCAAGCGTTCCCAGGCCAGCCCCTCCCCCGGCGCCCCTTGCGCCATCCACACCGAGAACAGCGGGTCGCACGCCTTCGGCTGCGACTCGCCAACCCGCCACAGCTCCGCCGCGCGCGTCAACGCTTCCTCGCGTTCGCCGGTGCGGTACAGGGCGCGCGCGTGGTAGCACTGCGCGTCTGCGCGGCGCTGCGCAACGTAGTGGTCGCGGTAGGTCTGCCAGCGGCCCCGGCGCGCCTGCGCGAGCAGCCAAGCGGTGTACAGGCGCTCGCCCAACGGCGTGTCGAGCAGTTCCGCGCGCAGCGCCGCGGCCTCGTCGGCATCCATATGGTTCACCCGCGACCGGCCGTCGTAGTAGACGAGGTACGGGTGCAGGGCATAGCCATCAAGGGTCTGCAAGGCGCGGCGGAACTCGCGCACGCGGCCGGCCTCTAGGGCCGCGACGGCGCGCCGGTAATCGTCCCGCGCCTGATACAGGTCGAGCTCCGCCGGCGCCCCCGCGCCGACGAGGGCGAAGAGGATGCAGAACGCGCCACCGCTGACCCACCGGAAAGGTCGGATGCCGGTCAACCTCCCGTTTGATGGGCGCCGGGGCCGACGCGCACTGCGAGGACGTCGCAGGTCGCGCCGTGCAGCACCCCGCCTGCCGTGGAGCCCATCAGCAGCGCTAGCCCGTGACGGCCGTGGCTGCCCACGACGATGACGTCCATGTCGTCCTGTTCCGCGATGCGGTGAATCTCGGTTTCCGGCCGCCCAAAGATCAGGTGGCGCCGGTGCGCCGGCACGCCCACGCCGGCGCAGAACTCGGCCAAGTGAGACTCGGCTTGGGCCTGAATCTGTTCCTGCACCACAGAAAGGTCCATCGGGAAGTCCGCGCCGTAGGCGAGGCTCAAGGGCTCGATGACGTGAATGACATGGAGCTGCGCGTCAAACGACTTGGCCAATGCCGCGGCGCGTTCGGCGACCGCGCCGGACTCCTCCGTGAGATCGACCGCGAGCAGGATGCGTCGGTACGCGGCCAAAGGCATTGCCCTGCAGCCCGATTTGCGCCGACCATACACACAATGCGAGCCTGTCTCAATATGCTTGCGGTACGCGATGATGGCAGAGCGGATCACGGCCTAGCGCCCAGCCCACAAGTGAGAGCCGCGCGCACGCGATTGCCTTGACGCAAAGATCGATCCAACCCGCGAGCGCGAAGCGCTCAAGCGCCGGGCGCAGGAGGGCATCAATTGGTCTGGCTCATCGTCGCTTTGGGGCTGTTGGTCGCCTTTGGCCCGATCTTGTGGATACTGCCGTCGCGACGCGATCGCCGGCTCGCAAGGCTCCGCGAAGCGGCGCGCCGACATGGCATGGCGGTGGAACTGGTGCGGGTGCCGCTGCTTGCGCCGAAGCCCGAGGACCGGGTGAGCGCCGGCGGCGCCCGTCGCGACGCCGCGCAACCGTGCGCCGCGTATCGCCTGCCGATGCCGCCAGGGAACGAAGCGGCGCCGAGTTGGTTCCTGATCCGCGGCCAAGCCGCGCAGAGCCCCGTCGAGGGCTGGGCGCCGCATCCGGATCAGCGCGACGAGCGGCTGCCAAGCGACGCGGACGCCTATTGGCATGCAGTGGCACAGGCGTTGGTGGACACGGCGACGCCGGTGCTGGCCATTGAGGCGACGCCGGCGGCAGTGAGTTGGCATTGGGCCGAAGACGTGGCCGCGAAATCGGGTGACGCTGCCGTGGACGACATCGCGCAGCGCCTGCGCGCCATTGGCGCCCTGCAGCAAGCGGCGGGCGAACGCGAGGGTTAGACGCGCAACGCAACATCTGTCGGCTGTGCCTGCATCCGCGAACAATCCACTTTCGCACATCAATGGCCGTGATATATAAACCGCACGCTCCGCGGCCCCGCCTCGGGACCCGTGCCCCTCGTGCAGGAGACGCCTGTTGACCTCACTCGTGATCGTGGAATCGCCAGCCAAGGCGCGCACCATCAACCGCTATCTCGGCAAGGACTACGTCGTCAAGTCGAGCGTCGGGCATGTGCGGGATCTGCCGGTCGGCGGCGGCGCCCGCACGGACGCGAAGGAACGCGCCCAAGCCGCGGCCAAGACGCGCAAGCTCCCGCCGGAAGAAAAGGCCAACTACAAGCGCCAGCGGGCACGCGAACAGCTGGTGCGCCGCATGGGCGTGGACCCGGACAACGGCTGGGCGGCGGAATATCAAGTGCTGCCCGGCAAGGAGAAAGTCGTCGCCGAGCTCAAGCGCTTCGCCGAGCGCTCCGAGCGGGTGTATCTCGCCACGGACTTGGACCGGGAAGGCGAGGCCATCGCTTGGCATCTGCAACAGGTGATCGGCGGCGACCCAAGCCGGTTTCGGCGCGTGGTGTTCAACGAGATCACGCGCGGCGCGATTCAGGAAGCGTTCGAGAACCCCGGCGGCATCGACGAAGATCGGGTGAACGCCCAGCAAGCGCGCCGGTTCTTGGATCGGGTAGTCGGCTTCGAGTTGTCGCCGCTGTTGTGGTCGAAGGTGGCTCGGGGATTGTCCGCCGGGCGCGTGCAGTCCGTCGCCGTGCGGCTCATCGTCGAACGCGAACGCGAAGTCCGCGCCTTTGTGCCGGAAGAGTTCTGGGACGGCTTTGTGGATTTGGCGCGGGAAGGAGCAGAGGCAGGGCACCGCTTCAAGGTGGCCCGCGATGGCGGCAAGGCGTTCCGCCCCACTAACGAGGCCGACGCGAACGCCGCGCTCAAGCGCCTGCGCGAGGCCACGTTCAGCGTTGCCAAACGCGAAGACCGGCCAACGACGGTGCGGCCCGGCGCGCCATTCATCACCTCCACGCTGCAGCAGGCGGCGGCCACCCGCCTAGGCTTTTCGGTGCGCAAAACCATGACGCTGGCGCAACGCCTCTACGAAGCGGGCCGTGTCACCTACACGCGCACAGACTCCACGAACCTCGCTCGCCCGGCCGTCGCCGCGGCGCGGGACTACATCCTGAGCGCACACGGCGAGCGTTACCTGCCCAGTTCGCCACAGCGGTACGCCAGCAAAGCCGCCGCGCAGGAAGCGCACGAAGCCATTCGCCCGACGGACGCACACGCCGCGCCGGAACAGCTCGGCGCGCTGCCCCGGGACGAACAGCGGCTCTACGATCTCATCTGGCGGCAATTCATTGCCTGCCAGATGGCGCGGGCCGAGTATCTGGTCACCACCGTGGCCGCCACCGGGGGCGACTTTGAGGCGCGGCTGCGCGGGCGCGTGGTGAAGTTCGACGGCTTCACCCGGGTGCAACCCCCTCCCCCGCGGCGCGAGGAAGACCAAGCAGTGCCGGGCTTCACCGTTGGCGAACCGCTGCGCTTGATGGATGCCGGGGTGACGCAACACTTCACCAAGCCGCCGCCGCGCTACGGCGAGGCGAGCTTGGTGCGCGAGTTGGAGAAGCGCGGCATCGGGCGGCCCTCCACTTACGCCGCCATCATCTCCACCATTCAGGAACGCGGTTATGTGACGCTGGAGAACCGCCGTTTCCGCGCCGAGAAGATCGGGGAACTCGTGACCGACCGCTTGGTCGAGAGCTTCGAGAACCTCATGGACTACTCCTTCACCGCCGAGATGGAGGGCGAGCTGGACCAGATCGCCGGCGGGGAACGGCCTTGGCGGACAGTGCTCGACGGCTTCTACGGCGGCTTCACCCAGCGGCTCGCCAAAGCAGCCGCCGCCCCCGGCGAAGGCATGCGCGCCAACACGCCCACGAGCACGGACATCCCCTGCGCGCAGTGCGGCCGCCCCATGCAGGTGCGCACCGCCGCCACCGGCGTGTTCCTGGGATGCTCCGGCTACGCGCTGCCCCCAAAGGAGCGCTGCACCAACACGCAGAACCTGCTTCCGGGCGACGAGGCCGCCGCCGAAGATGAAGAGGCGGAGGGCCGCCGGCTGCGCTCAATGCGCCGCTGCCCGCTTTGCGACACCGCCATGAACGCCTACTTAGTGGACGCAGAGCGCAAGCTGCATGTTTGCGGGAACAACCCAGACTGCGCCGGCTTCGCCATCGAGACGGGCCAGTTCCGCATCAAGGGCTACGATGGCCCGACCATCGAGTGCGACCGTTGCGGGGCGCAGATGCAGCTCAAGTCTGGCCGCTTCGGAAAGTACTTCGGCTGCACCAACACAGACTGCAAGAACACCCGCAAACTGCTCCGCGACGGGCGGCCAGCACCGCCCAAGGCGGACCCGATTCCCATGCCTGAACTCCCGTGCAGCAAAGCGGACGACCACTTCGTGCTGCGCGACGGCGCTGCCGGCATCTTCCTCGCCGCCAGCAAGTTCCCAAAGCACCGCGAGACGCGGGCGCCGCTGGTGCGCGAGATCAAACCGCATGCAAACGAGCTGGACCCGAAGTTCCAGCACTTGCTCACCGCCCCGGAGGCAGACCCAGACGGCAACGCCGCGGTGATCCGTTTCTCGCGCAAGACTGGCCAGCACTTCGTGACATCCGAGCACGACGGCAAACCCACCGCTTGGCGCGCCGTCCACAAGGATGGCGCGTGGCAAGAGAGCGCCGCCAAAACGGGTTCTTCACGGGCACGGAAGCAGCCGAGCCCGCGCCGCGGCGCGGCGAAGCGCAGCCCACGCCGGACGCCAAAGGGCGCTTGAGCCCAGCCGCAACGCCGGCTCGTCACCCGGCCGGCAGGTGCGTCGGGGCGGCACCCGCCCCCACCCCTGTCGGCTAGCCGCGCCGGATCACGCCAACGCTCAAACCCTCGATCACCGCTTCTTGCTGGCGCAGGTCCACTTCAATGGCGTCGTAATCCTCATTCTCTGGCAGGAGCAGGACGCGCGCCCGGTTGACGCGCTGGAAGCGCTTCACCGTCACCTCGTCTTCAATGCGGGCGACGACGATCTGGCCGTTGCGGGCCTCGGACGTCTTGTGTACGGCCAGCAAATCTCCATCAAGGATGCCGGCGCCCGTCATGCTGTCGCCGCGCACCCGCAACAGGTAGTCCGCCTGGGGGCGGAAGAATTCACCAGACAGTTCGCAGGTGTCTTCGATGTGTTCCTGGGCCAAGATCGGGCTGCCCGCCGCAACCCGACCGACCACCGGCAGGCCGGCGGGCTGCGAGCGCAGAATGCGGATGGCGCGGGAACGATGCGGCGACATTTCGATGACGCCCTTGCGCCGCAACGCCTTCAGGTGCTCCTCCGCGGCGTTCGGCGAGCGAAACCCGAACTTCCGCGCGATGTCCGCGCGGGTAGGCGGATAACCCTCCTCGTCGATGTGGTGCTTGAGGAAATCCAAGATCGCTGATTGCCGGTCTGTGAGCTTGCGCATTTCTGGGCTGTCCGTGCGTACAGGGAGATGGCATTGTATCCAGTGTCGGCGGCAAAGCAACCGCGAGCGACAAGTGGCTGTGCATGGACGGCACGCGGCTAGGGTCGTTCGCGTGGAGCGCCCTGCGCTCCTACCGGGCCTTGCGGCCAACCCCCGCAAAAGGCAAACATTGCGCCACGGCTTGAGCCAAGGGGGGCAAGTGGGCGCGAACACCGAGACGGGCTGGCGTCAAGAGGTTCGAGAGATCGAACGGCGGCGCGCGCTGCGCGCCGAAATGGGCGGGCCGGATGGCGTCGAGCGGCAACGGCGGCGCGGCAAGCTCACCGTGCGCGAACGCATCGCGGCGCTGGCGGACGCTGGCAGTTTCCGCGAGTTCATGTCGCTCACCGGCGAGGCCACCTACGACGGCCCCGAGCTGAAGGCATTCACGCCGCGTGGCGTCGTGGAGGGAACGGCGTCGCTCGACGGCCGCAAGGTCATCCTGAGCGGCGGAGACTTCACGGTGCGCGGCGGCTCGGCTACCAGCGGCAGTGGCGGCCTCGGCAGCGAACTGGCCTCCAACGAGCGGGCGCGGCAGTGGCAACTGCCCTATGTGCGCCTGCTCGACGCCGCCGGCGGCAGCGTGCGCGGCTTCGAGGAGATTGGCCGCACCTATCTGCCCGACGGCAATGGGTGGGCGCAAATCGACGTGGACTTGTTGTCCAAGGTGCCCGTCGTCTCGGCGCTCCTAGGCTCCGTCGCCGGGCTGCCGGCGATCAACGCCTGCTTAGCGCACTTCAACGTCATGGTGAAGGATGTGAGCCAGCTCTTTCCCGGCGGCCCGCCGGTGGTGAAGGCGGCGCTCGGCTATGACATCGCCAAGGAGGACCTCGGCGGCCCCCACATCCACACTCGCGTGAGCGGCTGCGTGGACAACTTGGCCGACTCCGAAGCGCAGGCGTTCGAGCAGATTCGCCAGTTCTTGAGCTATCTGCCGTCAAGCGTCCATGAACTGGCGCCACGCGGCACCACGGACGACCCTCCAGAGCGCCGCGACGAATCGCTGTTGTCGATCATCCCCAGAGACCGGCGCCAGATATACAAGACGCGCACCCTCATCGACGCGGTGTTCGACCAAGGCTCGTTCTTCGAGATCGCGCCGCGCTACGGGCGCTCGCGGGTGACGGGGCTGGCGCGGCTGAATGGGTTTCCAGTGGCGGTGATGGCGAACGATCCCCGCTTCCACGGCGGCTCCACCGACGTGGCCGGCGGCAGCAAAGTGATGCGCCTGATGCAGCTTTGCGACACGTTCCACCTGCCGCTGGTCAGCTTGGCGGACGAGCCGGGCTTCATGGTGGGCTTGGAATCCGAAAAGCAAGGGATTGAACGCGCCGGCGCGCAGCTGGTCGCGGCCGTCTGCCAATCGAGGATGCCGTGGATCACCATGGTCGTGGGGCGCCTCTTCGGCGTGGCCGGGCAATGCCACCACCGACCGAGCGGCATGTTCCGCCGCTACGCTTGGCCATCCGCTTCGTGGGGTTCCATGCCCATCGCCGGCGGCACCGCGGCCGCTTATCGGAGCGAAATCGCCGCGGCTGAAGACCCAGAGGCGAAGCGCCAAGAGATCGAGGCGCGCCTCAACGCCGTCGCCTCGCCCTTCCGCACCGCGGAGGCAACCGGCCAAGACATCATCGACCCGCGCGATACCCGCAGCGTCCTGTGCGAGTTTGCCGAGGACGCCCAGCGGGTGCTGCGCACCCAGCTCGGGGAACCGCCGATTCCGTATCGACCTTAAGGCCAGCCGGCGCCCGGCTGCCGAGCCGCAACCCGGCAGCCGCCGGCGCAAGGCATACAATGCGGCATCCGCGCAATGCGGCACCCGCGCAGGAGTCCTCCCTCGATGTCGGAGCCAACGGCCCAGTTCCGCACTGTCGGCCTAGTCGGTCGCGCTGGCAGCAACACGCAGGTCGTCGAATCCGTTATTGCAGTGGCGCGCTGTCTGCTCGCCGCCGGCGTGGAACTGGTGCTGGAAGGCGCTACGGCCAAGATGGCCGGCGCAGCGCTCACCGTCATGGGGGAGACCTCGCCAGGCTTTGATGTCACGGACCGCGCTGGCTTGAGCGCGCGTTGCGACCTCATCGTGGTGGTGGGCGGCGACGGCAGCATCCTCGGCGTCGCGCGGGACGTGGCGCACAGCGGCACGCCGGTGGTGGGCGTGAACCGCGGCGGGCTCGGCTTCCTTGCGGATGTCTCGCCGGAGCAGATCGAAGACAAGCTCGGCGCAGTGCTCGAAGGCCAGTACACCATTGATGAGCGCTGCCTGCTCGATGCGCGCGTTGAGCGGGGCGCGGCCCACGTGGGGGCATCCACGGCTTTGAACGATGTGGTCGTGCATGCCGGCGCGGCGTCCAGGATGATGGACTTCGAGCTCTTCATCAATGGCGATTTCGTTTACCGCCAACGCTCCGACGGCGTGATCGTCGCAACGCCGACCGGCTCCACCGCCTACGCCCTGTCTGCCGGCGGCCCGATCATGCATCCAAGGTTGGACGCCATCGTCGTGGTGCCGATGTTCCCGCACACCCTCACGTCGCGCCCGCTGGTGGTGCCGGGCGACGCGGAAATCGAGATCGTCGTCGGCAGTAGCGCCACCGCGCCCCAAGTGAGCTGCGATTCGCAAGTGAACTACGAGGTGCGCCCCGGCGACGCCGTGACCATCCGCAAGCACGCCCACACATTGCATCTCGCCTATCCGCGCGGCCACAGCTTCTTCGAGTCTTGCCGCAGTAAGCTCGATTGGGCGAGCCGCTTGGGCGAGCGCTGACACGGCGACCCAGCACGGCCTTCTGCGCGACGGCGAGAAACGCGTCTGGACCGACGCGGGCTACTGCCGGGCGGAGAAGCGCGAGAGAACCAGAGCCGGAACGTGGACTGGCCGGTGGCTGGCACGCAAGTCAACAGGCTTCGCGATTAACGTGAGCAACATTAGTCTGAATCAAACAGTTATGTCAAAAAGGATGAAATGAGCGACGACAAAATGTACGAATTCCGTGAAGAAACAAGCTTCGCTTCAGACAGCCGCACGGTTAGAGGCCAGCGATTGTCCAACCTACACGTTGGCCTGCCACCAGAGCACCTCTGGCTACAGGCACTTCAAGAACTGGTCGAAGTGCAACCATCGACATCAGAGTTATACGACAAAAATACATATCCCTCAGGTTGAACTTGCACGCCAACTGCCCCTATATTGTTCCGATAGCCGGTTGCTTCCCAATAGTAGCCGTATGGGTCTTTGGACGTTCTGGTTGGCATCCCATACGTTTCGACCAACTGCTTGCCAAGGAACTCGATCACGGCAATCTGTTCTTGCTCTGAATGAAGAACCTTGGTAGCAGCTCCCAACCTACAGACGCCAGTGCGCTCGGTATATCCGGCAAATACCTGCCCAAATGGATGCGGAAGTTCTCCACGTATGAACTTGTAGCTCATTCCCGCTTCATTTACGCCATCCGGATCGCCTTCGATTTGTTGGCCCATCCTGTAACCGAAAGGACGCGTCTTCGCGACTTCATCCAAAGTGGAATAGTGTTGGTAGCAGTGAGTCTGCAACGGCAAAGGCAACTCAAAGAAGGCAAGATCCAAGTCCACCAACTTTGACGCAAATTCATCGTTGCAGTAGTCGGGCCACATAGACTCTTCGTTGAACTGCCAAGTATGTCCACCACCTAGCGAAACTCCAAAGTCATGGCCATCATCTCCCGGGTACGTGGAATAGCCGAAGGGCTCGCCATCTCCATCATTCGCCCGGCAATGGAGTGCTCCCCATGAATCGATGCTCAAGTCAATGGGGGAGAATCCTGTTTGCCTCGCCCCATGTACTTCTAATGTTGCCATGGTTTCTCGCTTTCGTTCTTTCGAAAATCGGCGATTGGTAGGCTGGTCTACGATGCGATGCGCTCGCATGACGTAGAGCGCGTCAATCGTTTCTTCCGCAGCGCAATTGGCCGGTGTTGGTATCTGTTGCCATGCGTACCCGAGTAGGAGCGCGACGACTATGATTGCCAAGAGCTTCAACACTGCTTTCAGTCGCAATCGTGCCGGTCGCTGCGTCTCGACGGGCCGCCGTGGTTGTGGTCGGGTCTCATGCGCTGTGAGTGCGGTAGCCATGCCGCCGCTCCCTCGGCTTCACTGCCCATGGGAGGCTCGTAGGACTTGTACGAGGTAAAGCGGGTCAAAAGTAGGCCTACCGTTGCGGAGTTGTTGCCACGCATCGCGTCGAGATTGTCGAGAGAGCCATGCCCCTTGGCCACGATCGTATCTGCCTTTGGCCAGCAGAGGCAAGCTCTAGACGGGATCAGCACCCGTTTGGGCGGTGTCGCGCCCAAGCGCGTTCCTGGGCGAGGCCGTCCAACAGCTTTGACATCCGCGAATCGAGACGTCTTGGCCGGCGCGACGTGTCACGGGGCCGAGGGGACCGCGTCGTCGAGATGCATACGCTATCCGTGCATCCACCTGAGGCTGCGGGTGGACGGAGACCGACGACGGGGAGGCGCTGCGGCGGCTGCGAGATCTGGAGGGACGCTGGGCCAATCGCTGCTGCCGCCGCCCTCGCCGCAGCTCAACGGCACCGTGGAGTGTGCCGACCGCACCGGTGCGTGCCGAGTGCTGGAGCCAGCATCGGGGAGAACTCGCGTCCGGCACCTTCGGGATTTTGGCAGACCTCCCCTACGCCTAGCCGCGTGGCGGCACGTCAATGTCCTGCACCACGCCCGGATCATCCGCCCACCATTGCACGAGCGTGTCTCGATGGGCGCGAATGACGTCGCGTGCGCCCTGATCGCCCCGCAGCGCCATTAGCTCCTCAAAGAAGACCCGCGCAAAGCCGACGGGATGCCCCGGCTCGCCCCGATGCATGGGCCGTGCGATGCGCCCCGGGCCCATCATCTCGCACAGCCGCAGCAAGGTGCGCGTGGACACGTTTGGCATATCCGCCAACCCGATGACGACTTGCTCCCGCGCCCCCGCGGCTTGCACGCCGGCGGCCAAGCTCAAGCCCATCCCCTCGCCGGCGCGGCTGGCGACGACGATGCGCGGCTGCCAAGGCGCAACCAGTTCCGCGATGGCATCGTCTCCCGGCCGCACCACCACGAACACATCCGCGAACACCTCGGCGTAGCGCGCCACCGTGCGCGCGACCATGGGTTCGCCTTCGATGAGATGGCGCCGCTTGTCGGCGCCGAAGCGCCGCGACACGCCGGCCGCCAACACGATGGCCGCGATGGCCTCGCGGTCCGCCGTGGTCAAGCTCCGGCGGCGAGGGCCGTCAGGCGCGCCTGCGCGCCGGCAACCGCTTGGTGACGCACCGCGGTGATCTCGGCAAGGATGGCCACCGCGATCTCTGGCGGCGTCTTGCTGCCGATGGGCAGGCCAATGGGGGCGCACAGCCGGCCGATCTCGGCATCAGACAAGTCCAGCGCCCGCAGCCGCTCGCGCCGGTTCGCAGACGTGCGCGTGGAACCCATCGCGCCGACGTAGAACGCCTCCGTCTTCAACGCCTCCATCATGCCCATGTCGTCGATGCGCGGATCGTGCGTGAGCGCCACGATCGCCGACAGCGGGTCGCTGGCCCGCTCGCGGATCGCATCGTCTGGCATCGCGGCCACCTTGGTGACGCCCGGCACCGCGAAGTCCTCAAGCAGATGCTCACGCGGGTCGCACACGGTCACCTGAAAATCGAGCGCTTGGGCGATTTCCGCCACATAGGCGGACACCATGCCCGAACCGATGATGAACAGGTGGAAGCCGGGGCCGTAAGTGTGTGTGAGGCACTGCGCTTCAGCATCGAACTCCAGCGGCTCCCGTGTGGGCACATCCACGGTGGCGAACCGCCGCTCATTCAGCCACACTGTGCGCCGCGCGCAGCCACGTCCGGCCACGCGGGCATCCAGCGCGGCAAAGTGCTCGCGGGTGCGCGCATCCGCCGCTAATGGCTCCACCACAATGTCCAGATGGCCGCCACACGGCAGCCCCAAGCGCTCCGTCTCCTCTGGGGTGATGCCGTACTGGAAGAACGCCGCAGCGTCTTTGGCGAGGGCGCCGCTGGTGAGCTTCTCCAGCAGGTCGTCCTCGACGCAGCCGCCGGACAACGAGCCCACCATCTGCCCAGCGCGGTTGCAGGTGAGGAGCGACCCCACCGGCCGCGGCGAAGACCCCCAAGTGGCCACCACCGTGGCCAGCCAGCAAGGCTCGCCGGCGTCCAGCCATCTGTGGACTTGGCCGAGAACTTGTCGGTCTACCGCTTGCATTGCCGGCAGTGTAGAGCAAGGCCCAAACATCGTCCAACTCAAGAACTGTCCAATGTCATGTGAGTATCCGTATTGCAAGTGTCGATTTAGCGCTGTACATGCATGTGCCTCCGGCTGCTGACCATGGCTCCGGTCTTCGGAGTGTCAGTCCGGGGGCTGGAAGCGGGAGAGGTCGAATGTGCCACCTTTGTACCTCTTTTCTCGGTGCGAATCGCTGGGGAAGGTCTGAACAGTGCGCCGATCTGCGGCCGCGAGTCCGCGAGAGCGGCTTCGGCGGCATTTTGGGCGCGGAACCGCCGGGAAGATGGCGCGATTCCGCCGCTTCGACGCCGTTTCCGGCCTCTTCGCCGCCCTCCGGGCGCGCGGGCACCGCGTTCACCCACCAAGCCTCCGCTCGGCGATCGGCAGGTCGGCGAAGCGCAGCAGCGCCATCCGCTGCGCGTTCTTGCGCAGCCCCCGGTAGCGCGCCTTGCCGTACAGCGCTCAGCCGAGAAACAATTCCTTCTCTATCAACTTTAGGTATCTATTCATGTAGGAATAGTCTGGGCTCTGCCTTTGCGCTCGAAGCTGAACACTAAAGCCAGGGTGAATCTTGTCTTCAGAATCAAAGAGAACCAGCCCGATACCAAACACTTGACAGAGGGAGTCCAATCTCTGGATTTCCTCGTCTCCTGATGAATCCGGTACAACCAGATAGGACTTGTGGCTGAACAGGCAATAGGCGCAGGCTTGGCCAAAGCCCGTTACGAGATCGTTGGTATTTGTCTTTATTTCTGCGGATACTATTTCGGTTTGCATTTTCACGATGTCGCCTCGTGCCGCATCCTTCCTACCGATTACATCGGGCGTCCCCCACTTCTTGCCAAATTTCGCTCGGCCAAGCGGTATCGCCTTCGTCACTTCTTCCATGTCTCCCACAATAAAATCTGCGAAACTAGCATAGAAGCTTTCTTCCTTGACAGATTCGCGCATTTTCTTCTTTGGTCTTTGCTGTCCATTGCCAACATGCTCGACGTGGACGTACAGACCACGGGACGGCTTCTTAATCAGTTTTGAGCTTGTCGGAGCGCCGATAATGACAGCTCTAATAGTGTTTTTGTTTAACGAAGTAGCTTTGTGGATAGCTTCGCATAGCTCCGTATATCGAAATCCTTGTGGTCTTTTCTCTAGCAGTGATTCTGCAACATTGAGAATCTGCTCCCCTCTCTCGGCCATGTTGGGTTACTTCCTCCAAAGTTGGTTGCTCGACTGAGCTTGACCGTATCACAGACTTGCCCGCTCCGCAAGGCGTTGAAAGGGCTCAGCACCTTCTGGACGGTGCCGCGCCCGAGGGAGTCCTTGGGCGCGGCGGTTCGGCATTGCTAGAGCCAGTGCTAAGGCGAGCTCACCTGCCCCGCCACGAACTAGGCCCTCGCCCTCTACCTCGACTACAAGCCGACCGCGCCAAGGTGCGCAACGGAGAACAAGGCCCCGTGATGCGCCCGACCACGCAGCCTGCCCGCCTACTCTGTAGAATGCTCGCCTCCGTGGAATGTCCGCCTAGGTCGGCTGCTAGGCCATGTGCGCCGTCCGAGCGTGGCGCCAACCGCCCGGCCCAACGTCACGCAAGTGAATCGCAGCCATGCCCGTGGGCCGCGCAGCTTGGCGACGGCAAGCATTTTCTGGGCACAAAGGAGAAACTGGTGCAGAACCCCGTGACCCTTCGGCAGGACTACGAACCCTATCCGTTCCGGCTGGACGCAACGCATTTGGCCTTCGACCTCCGCGACGGCTTTGCCACCGTGCGGGCAGACCTGCACTTTGACGGACCCGGCGGGGCGCTGCGGCTTGCTGGCGAGGGGCTGACGCTCGAAGGCGTGGCCGTGGACGGACGCGAGCTCGGCGACAACGAGTTCGCGGTGGACGACGAGTCGCTCACCCTCTTCGACGTGCCGCGCCGCTGCGTGGTGACAGTGCGCACCCGCATCGAACCGGAGCGAAACAAGGCCCTTGAAGGGCTGTACAAGTCTGGCGGCATCTACTGCACCCAGTGCGAGCCCGAGGGCTTTCGCCGTATGGTGTACTACCCAGACCGGCCCGACGTCCTGTCGCGCTTCACCACCACCATCACCGCCGATGCCGCAGCGCATCCAGTGATGCTCTCCAACGGCAACTTGGTGCGCGAAGCGGTGCGCGACGGCCGCCGCACCGTGACCTGGGAAGACCCATTCCCGAAGCCCAGCTACCTGTTTGCGCTGGTCGCTGGCGACCTCGCGGCGTTGGAGGACACCTTCGTCACGCGCTCCGGGCGCGAGGTGGCGCTGCGCATCTACGCGCCGGCGCACCTGATCGGCCAATGCGGCTACGCCATGGGTGCCCTGAAGCGCGCCATGCGGTGGGACGAAGAGCGCTTCGGGCGCGAATACGATCTCGACATCTTCATGATCGTCGCCGTGGAGGATTTCAACGCCGGCGCGATGGAGAACAAGGGCCTCAACATCTTCAACACCACCTGCGTGCTGGCCTCGTCAGACACCGCCACGGATGCCGGCTACCAGCGCGTCGAGGCGGTGGTCGCCCACGAGTACTTCCACAATTGGAGCGGCAACCGAGTCACCTGCCGGGATTGGTTTCAACTGAGCCTGAAGGAAGGCTTCACCGTGTATCGGGACGCCGAGTTCAGCGCCGACATGAACTCCCCAACGGTGCGGCGCCTGGAGGCCGTGGAGTTCCTCCGCGACGTGCAGTTCCCAGAAGACGCGGGCCCCTTGGCCCACGCCGTGCGCCCGGACTCATACGAGGAAATCAACAACTTCTACACGACGACGGTTTACGAGAAGGGCGCGGAGGTCATCCGCATGATGTCCGTGCTGCTCGGCGCCGAGCGTTTCCGCGCCGGTTGCGACCTCTACTTCGAGCGCCACGACGGGCAGGCCGTCGCCATCGAAGACTTTGCCGCGGCCATGGAATCCGCTTCCGGCGTCGATCTCACGCAGTTCCGGCGTTGGTATGCGCAGGCCGGCACCCCGACGCTCACGGTGACGGAGCGCCGCGACGAAGGCGGCCTGTCACTCACCGTCGAGCAGGCGTGCCCGCCCACGCCTGGCCAGCCGGAGAAGGCGCCCTTCCACATCCCGCTGGCGTTGGGATTGGTTGGCCCCGGCGGCGAAGACCTGCTGGCCGGCGCCACCGTGGAGGTGACCGGCGATGCGCGCGTGGAGCGCCCAAACGCGGATGGCACCCTCGTCGCCCACCTCGTGGAACGGCGCACTGCGCTGCGCCTCGAGAACGCCCCGGCAGACGCTCACGTCAGTTTCCTGCGCGGCTTCTCGGCGCCGGTGAAGGTGCGATACCCACGCCCCGCGGCAGACTTGGCCTTCTTGGCCGCCCGAGACCCAGATGGCTTCGCTCGTTGCGATGCCGCCCTGTCCCTATTGACCGCAGCCATTGCCGACGCCGACGAGGGCGATGGCCTGAACGCGGACGTCGAAGCTGTCTTCGACACGCTGCTCGACGCCGCGGCAGAGGCGCCGGACGATGGCGAGGCGAAGGCGCTGTTGGTGGTGGCCATGCGCCTGCCGCGGGCGCAATACCTGTTGGAGCAAAACCCAGGCACGGACATCCTGCGTTGGCAGCGCCGGCGCGACACCCTGCGCCTCCGGCTCGCCGAGCGCTTCGAAGACCGCTGGCTCGCGCTCTACGAAGGCAACGTGGAGCAAGGCGGCTACGAGACGACGGCACCCGCCTTCGCGCGGCGGCAACTCAAGAACCACGCGCTCGCCATGCATGCGCTCGCGGCGGCGGACGGGGCGAGCCGCTTGGAGGCGCACCTCGCCAACGCCGACAATCTGACCGACCGCGTTGCCGCCTTGGCGGCGCTCTTGAACCTGCCCAGCGTCACCGCGGCGCGTCGGCAAGCGATTTGCGACGCCTTCTACGCAGATTGGGGAGACCAACCGCTGCTGGTGGACATCTGGCTGCGCCTGCAGGCGGGCAGCGAGGCGCCCGGGGCGCTGTCGCTGGTGCGAGCGTTGGAGCGGCATCCCGTCTTCGACGCAGACAATCCCAACAAGGTGCGCGCGCTCATCGGCGCCTTCTGCGGCAACGTGCCGAACTTTCATGCCGAGGACGGCGCCGGCTATCACTTCCTGCGCGAGCGCATCGCCCGGCTCGACGCAAAGAACCCGAACATCGCGGCGCGCCTCGCCACGCCCCTCACCCGCTGGCGACAGCATAATGCCGACCGCGGCCGTTTGATGCGGGGCAACTTGGCGACACTCGCCGACGGAGACCTGTCGCCGAACTTGCGCGAGGTGGTGTCCAAGGCGCTGGCCGAAGCGCCGTGATGCCGCCACACGCAACACCCATTGACTGCCGAAGGGAACAAACCCGATGACAGACCCAGCACCCATTGGCCGACTCGACCACATCGGCATCGCCGTTCACAGCATCGACAAGGCGCTGCCGTTCTTCACCCAAGCCTTGGGCGCCAAACTGCGCCAGACGGTCGAGCGGCCGGACGGCGGCTTCCGCCTCGCCATCCTAGACCTGCACGAATTCTGCATCGAGCTCTTGGAGCCCACCAACGAGAACGGCTTCCTCGCCAAACACTTGGCGCAGCGGGGCGAAGGCGTCCACCACATCACCCTGCAGACGCCGGATCTGGCGCATAAGGCAGAGGCCCTTGAGGCGGCTGGGATTCGCGTCGTGGACAAAGAGTTCGACGACCCCGGCAACATCGGCGCGTTCATCTCGCCGCGCAGCGCCCACGGCGTGCTCATCCAACTCGGCCAGACGTTGGGGCCATTGAACAACCAGCCCTATTGGGAGCGTGAGGCGGCGCCAGAGTCACCAACTGACGCCGATTGACGGAGACGCGAATGTCCAGCCACACGATTCAGATGACAGCGGCGCTGAGCGAGTACCTATTGCTCGGCGCGGCAGAATCCCCGGCGGCGCGGCGTCTCCGGGAAGAGACGCAGGAGCTTGGCCGCGTGAGCGGCATGCAGGTGTCGCCGGAGCAAGGCGCCTTCATGGCGCTGTTGGTCAAGCTCATCGGCGCGCGGCGCACCCTTGAAGTGGGCACGTTCACCGGCTACAGCGCACTGATGGTGGCGCAGGCTCTGCCACCGGACGGGCGCCTCGTGGCCTGCGACGTGTCCGCGCAATGGACTGCCGTGGGGCAGCGCCATTGGGCCGCGGCTGGCGTCGCCGACAAGATCGACCTCAGGCTGGCGCCGGCCATCGAGACGCTGGATGCCCTCATCGCAGCCGGCGAATCCGGCAGTTTCGACTTCGCCTTCATCGACGCGGACAAAGAAAACTACGACGCCTATTACGAGCGCTGCCTCACCCTGCTGAAGCGCCGTGGCGTAGTCGCCATCGACAACGTGCTGTGGGGCGGCCGCGTGGCAGATCCCACCCAATCAGACCCTGCCACCCAAGCCATCCGCGCGCTGAACGAGAAGGTGCGCGCCGACACGCGGGTTGATGCCGCCATGCTACCCGTCGGCGATGGGCTGACGCTGGCGATGAAGCACTAGCCGGTTGCGCGCTAGCCCTGTCGCTGCAGCGGGCCGCCGCCGCGTCCATGCGCCGCATCACAGGCCAAACGCTTGCCCAAGCCGCTCGATGATTGGCGCCACGCCAAAGCGCAGGGGGTCTGTCGCCGGCAAGCTCAACTCTTGAGCGCAGGCTTCCAGTTGCCGCCGCGCGTCCGCCTCCTCCAACGCGGCCGTGTTGACGGCCACGCCGACGCAGCGAACGTCTGGATTGGTCAAGCGCCCCAAAGAGCGCGTCAGGTCGATCACGGCGCTCACCGAGGGCATCGGCGTCGCCACGTTGCGCATCGTGGCGCGGGTTGGCTCGTGACACACCACGAAGGCGTCGGGTTGGGCGCCATGCAGCAAACCCAGCGAGACACCGGCGAACGACGGGTGGAACAAGGAGCCCTGCCCTTCCACGATGTCCCAGTGGTCGGGCGCAGCCGCGGGCGTCAAGGCTTCCGCGACGCCGGCAATGAAGTCTGCCGGCACGGCGTCCACCGCCACGCCAGCGCCGGCAATCAGGATGCCGGTTTGGCCCGTGGCGCGAAAGTCCGCATGGACGCCGCGCTTACGCAGCGCCCGCTCGATGGCGAGGGCCGCGTATTTCTTGCCGACGGCGCAATCCGTGCCCACGGTGAGCAAGCGCCGGCCGGCGCGCTTCACGCCCTTGCCGGTGGCGAATCGCATGTTGCTCAAGCGCACGTCGATGAGCCGCCGGCCGTGTCGCTCGGCCGCGGCGCGCACCGCCTCAACGTCGCCAAGCCGCGTGTGCAGGCCGCTCGCCACGTCGAGCCCTCGCTGCAGCGCCTCCACCAGCACCGGCGCCCAATGCGCCGGCAACACGCCGCCCGGATTCACCACGCCGATGACGAGCGTCTTCGCGCCACGCGCGGCCGCCTCAGCAATGGTCATGTCCGGCAAGCCGAGGTTCGCCACGCACGCCGGCAGCCGCAGCTGCCCCAAGCACCAATCGCGCCGCCAATCCACAATGCCTTGGCCAGTCTTCGCCGCCAGCGCATCCTTGGCGTCGCCGATGAAGACGAGATAGGGCGCCGCCAAGCGCACCGCCAAGCCGCTCACGACGCGGCGAGTTGCGCGTAGCGCGCTTCGAGCGCCGCCCTCAAATCTGCCGTGAACGTCCCGCTGGCCGGGTTGAGCTGCGCGGCCAACTCGACCAAGTGCTCGTTGTCCTCGCGGCCATCCCAAGCCTTCACATAGCTGCCATCGCGGTAGCCATGCGCTTGGCGGAAGGAGTTGAGCACGTTCTTGCCGATGTAGGCCAAGTGCAGTTCGTCAAGGGACATGGGCAGCGCGTTCATGGCCAGCACGAAGGCATCCACATCGAAGCGCTGGTCGCGCAGGCTGATGAGCGCCATCGCCTCCACGGCGGCGCGGAAGTCCTGCCCGCCAGAGGGATCGCTCAACGCCACCATGCGCGCGGCGAGCGCGTCGTCCACGGCGCCGGCGCACAGCAAGTCCGACAAGCCGAAGTGCCAGATGTCAACGAGCTCCAGCCGCACTTGGGCGAGCGCCGGCACTTGGTGCTGCCACCACTTCCAACCGTAGTGGTCCAACAGTTCCGCGCATTCGATCCACACCGCGCGATGGAAGGCGAAGCCCTGCTTTTGCCACTGTGGGTGAAGCTCGCGGTTGTAGCGCGCCTGCATGGCAGCCATCTCGCGCAGCTGCGCCGCGTAGCTGGTCACGCCGCTCGCCTGGCGTGGCTGGCAGCGCCCGCCCGTGATTGCGCGAACGCCGCAAGGTTGCAGTAGACTGGCCGCCATCGACCGGCGGGGAGAAGGGATGGACCTGTCATACGGCCCAGAGTACGACGATTTTCGCCAAGAAGTGCGCAGCTTCATCGCTAAGCACAAGCACTTGGCGCCGACCCAGCAAGGGGTGCGCTCGCCACGCGTGAAGGAGTGGCAGCAGCTCTTGATTCAGCATGGCTACGCCGCCCGCACCATTCCGACCGAGTACGGTGGCTACGGCGCCGAGCCGGACATCTTGAAGGGGCGCATCATCGGCGAAGAGTTCGCCGCTGGGCAGGTGTCCACTGGCCTGAGCGGGCAAGGCATCTCCATGTTGGTGCCCACCTTGTTGGAGCTCGGCAGCGAAGCGCAAAAACAGGAGTTCATTCGGCCAACGCTCACCGGCGAGTTCGTTTGGTGCCAAGGGTACTCAGAGCCGAATGCCGGGTCAGACCTGGCGAGCTTGCGCACCTCCGCGGTGCTCGACGGCGACGATTGGGTAATCAACGGCTCGAAGATTTGGACATCCACCGCCCACCTCGCGGATTGGATGTTCTGCCTCGTGCGCACCGAGCCGGACGCGCCGAAGCACCAAGGCATCAGCTTCCTGCTGCTGCGCATGGACACGCCGGGCATCGAAATCCGCCCGCTGGTGGACATGACGATGCAGCCCAACTTCAACGAAGTGTTCTTCACAGACGTGCGCGTGCCGAAGGAGCAGATCGTCGGCCACCGGGGCGAAGGCTGGCGCGTGGCCAACGCCGTGCTCGGCCACGAGCGCGAGTCCTTGGGAGACCCGAACGCGAGCCTCTCGCGGCTGAACCGGCTCATCCACCTCATGCAGACCGAGACCGTGGATGGCGCCCGGCCGATGGACAACCCCGCTCTGCGAGACCGCCTGATGAAGTTCCAAGCGCGGGTGATGGCGATGCGCTTCAACGACTTGCGCATTCTCTCGGCGCGCCTCAACGGCGCCGACGCCGGCCTCGCGCGCATGATCACCAAGCTGCAGGCCACCGAACTGCGCCACGAGTTGGAAGGCTTTGCCATCGACGTGATGGGCGAGTTCGGGTTGCTCTATGGCAAGCATCCCTACGTTCGGGATCAGGGCAGTTGGCAGAACCAATACATGTACTTCCTGGGCCTCATCATCGGCGGCGGCACCTCGCAGATCCAGAAGAACATCATCAGCGAACGCGGCTTGGGGATGCCTCGGGAACCCAAGGCCATCGTGAAGGCGGAGGCCTGACATGGAGTTTGGGCTTTCCGAAGAGCAAACCCTGCTGCAAGAGACCATCAACCGGTTCCTCGACGACAACGCGAAACTCGACCGGGTGCGCAAGTACGCGGACGATGCGGAAGATGTCGGCGCCGACATCTGGGCGGGCCTCGCCGAGCTGGGCGTCGCCGCGTTGCTCGTGCCCGAAGCGCATGGCGGCATCGGCCTGAAGACGCTGGATGCCGCGGTGGTCGCCGAGTGCTTGGGCGCCCACGTGGCGCCGGCGCCGTTCTTGACGACCGCGGTGCTCGCCGTGACAGCGCTGCGCACCGCCGGAGACGCCGCGCAGCAAGCGCAATGGCTGCCGCGCATCGCGGACGGCAGCCTGCGGGTTGGCGCGGCCTTGGCCGAAGCGTGCGGCGCCCGCGGGGCTGCCGGGGTGACGGCGGCGAACGGCAAGTTGTCCGGCACCGCGCTTTTCGCCCTCGACGCGGACGCCGACATGTTCTTGGTGGCGGATGGCGAACAACGCCTTCACATCGTCGCGCGCGACGCCGCCGGGCTTGGCGTCAACCCCTTGCCGCATGTCGATCGCACGCAGCGGATGGCTGAGCTCACCTTCGACTCGACGCCGGCGGAGTTGCTGCCCGGCAGCGCCGATGGCGAAGCCTGCCGCGCCGTGATCGACGTCGGGCGGGTCGTGCAGGCCGCCGACACGTTAGGCGCCGCGCAGAACATGCTCGACCAAGCCGTGGATTACGCGAAGCAGCGCGAGCAATTCAATCGCGTCATCGCCTCGTTTCAGGCCGTGAAGCACCTGTGCGCCGAGATGGCCGCCGCCATCGAACCAAGCCGGGCGCTGGTGTGGTATGCCGCCCACGCTTTGGACGAAGTGCCGGAAGAGGGACGCCTCACCGCTTGCCATGTGAAGGCCCACCTCGCCGAGACCGGCGAGTTCGTGGCGCGCACCGCCACCGTGGTACACGGCGGCATGGGCTTCACAGACCTCCTTGGCCTCCACTACTGGTTCAAGCGCATCGGCTTCAACCGGCAGACGCTCGGCGGCCCGGAGCGCGTGCGCGAGGAAGCCGCCCGCGTCCAAGGGTTCGCCTGACGCGCGCGGGCCGCAGTCCGTTCACCCTCGAGGCAGCGGGCGCCGGCCAAGGCACTCAGCGCGACGGTCGGGGCACTGCTAGTCGCCGTTGGGACATTAGCCGGCGTCAGTTTGACACGCGCCCGTCGCCGGCGCATTCTGCGCTTGCGCAAAGGGCGTGGAGAAGGTTCATGGAAAGCACCAAATCCCATTCAGAGCTGCGGGCGGAGCTGATCGACAAGGCCGTCATCGACGATGAGTTCCGCAGCCATCTCGTCGAAGATCCGAAGTCCGCGATCAAGGACGCGCTTGGCATCGAGTTGCCGGAAGCCGTCAACATCCATGTCCACGAGGACACCGAGATGTCGGCGCACCTCGTGCTGCCGCCGATGGCCAGCTTGGACGAAGGCGACTTGGAAGCCGTCGCCGGAGGCCACCTCCAAACGGCGGGCATGTATGGAGGGTCGCGGATCGTCCCCCACAGCCACTAGGCTGGCCAGCCCAGCACCTTGGCGCCACCACCCGGTGGCCGGGGCGCTGAAAAGTTGCCATTGGGGACAAACGGCCCGCGTCGGCTTGACACGCATCAAGCAGCGGGTGCATTCTGCATTCAAGTGGGTGGAACGGCTCAGGCAGAGGCGTCCCGCCCACGGTGAACGAACACGAACGCGGAGGAGGCATTCATGGAAGGCACCAAATCCCATTCAGAACTACGGACAGACCTGATCGACAGGGCCATCGGGGACGACAGTTTCCGCAGCCATCTCGTCGACGACCCGAAGTCCGCGATCAAGGAGGCGCTCGGCATCGAGCTGCCGGAGTCCGTCGCCATCCATGTCCACGAGGACACGGAGACGTCGGCGCACTTCGTGCTGCCGCCGATGGCCAGCTTGAGTGAAGACGACCTTGAAGTTGTCGCCGGAGGCCACCTCGTAACGGGGGACGCCGGCATGTATAGCTCGTCGCAGATGGTCCGCCACAACCACTGAGGCGACCAGCCCGCGCCTCGGGTGCGCCACCCGGACGCGGGCTGAAGCCTAGGCGGTCGAGCTTGCCACGGCGTGGCACGTCGTGCTGTGTGGCGGACCCGCCATGCTTCAGTGGCGGCGTGGTGATGGCCCGAAGCCGATTGGGGGCGTGGCCTGACGAGCAGGCGTTTCCGCGCTGCGCAAGGCACCGCTCCCCAACCACTCAACAAACCTGCCACCGAATGGGCCGATGAAGGTCATCTCGGAACTGCGCCCCTTCCTGCCCCCCGCCCTGCTCGATGACGCTGGATGGCAGCGGCTGTTCGCTCGCGTGCAAGACCTGCCGGCGTATGTGCCGGAGTATTGCGGGTTCGAGTTCCGCCTTGGCGTGGAAGAGGCGGCGGCAGACCTGTTCGTCGCGGCGGAGCCAGACCTGCCGATCGGGCGGCACTTCATCGCTCAAGGGGAATCTGCGCCCGCCACGTCGCCGCCGGGCGCCTTGGCACGTCATTTGCGAGCCCTCGCCGACGCCGATTCCGCACTGCGTGAAGTGGTGGACCTAACTGGCCTCGAGTACGACGTCGCCGAGGTTCCCGCCGACGAGCGGCCACCCCCCGGCGTGTTCTTCAAACTGCACCAGCCGCTGCGCCCGGACTCTCCTGCCGCCCAGCGCGAGCGGGCCCTCGCAAGCCTCGCCGCCGCGGTGGGCTGGGACGGCGGCGACGACTTGGGAAGCGCCGTCGAGCGCACTCTGGCATCGCTGCCACCTGCCAGCGCCGTGGATTTCATCGGCGCCCTGCCGGGCCGCTCTTTGCACGCGGTGCGCCTCATCGTCGACCGCATTGAACATGGCGAAGCGGCAGCGACGCTCAAGCGGCTCGGCTGGGACGGCGCCGCCGAGGCGGCAGCGCGCCTCTTGGACGAACTGCGTCCCGTGTTGCCGCGGTTCCGCTTCGCCTTGGACGTGCTGGCGACAGGCGTGTTGCCGCGCATCGGCTTTGAGCTGTTCGCCAAGCCGACGGCAGACCAATTCGATAGCTGGCTGACCACGACGAGCGCCACTTGGCGCCCGGTGGTGGCGGAGTTGGTCGAACGCGGCTGGTGCCGGCCCGCGAAGGCGGCCGCGCTGCTCGATTGGTGCGCTTTGGAACGGCTCTACGACGACAAGGGGATGGCCGTCCTGCAACGGGGCATCAACCACATCAAGCTCACGCTGCTCGCGGCGGCGCCACACGAGCAACCAACTGCCAAGGCATACGGGGGCGTGCTCTACGCCCGGCCGACCTGATGCTCGTGGCAAGGGGGATGCCATCATGCATCGCTGCCGCTTGGCCTCGCATCAGCGTCGCACCCGCAAGGCGTCGGCTCAATGAAGCGACGACATCGAGGAACAGGAATGGGAACCCGCTCCATGCATGAGGAATTGAGTGCCACGCTTCAGGCGGCCATCGGCGCCGGCATGGGTTATCTCTCGCGGGCGGTGGAGCCGACCGGCGCTTGGCCGGCGAGCGTGTTCTGGAGCCACGATCCGATACGGGGAGTCGTCACGCACCACCCGCCCTTTGTCGCCGCGCTTGGGGCCATGTCCCTCGCCCCCTGCCGCCATCCGGAGGCCGCACCACTGCGGGAGCGCACCTTGGCCTTCCTGCGCGCGACCCGGGAACCGACCGGCCGCTGGCGCTATGCCCAGTTCGTGCCGCCGGATGCGGACGACACCTCCATTTGCGGCCTCGCGCTTGCCGAGGACGACCAGCCGGGCCCCAGCAATGCGCTCACGGCGGCGCCGCGGAATGCCCAAGGCCACTTTCTCACTTGGATCCCGGGGCCCGACGACGCCGTGACGCTCTTCAACGAGCCGGACGCCGCGGTGAACGCCAACGTGATCGCCTGTTTGGGAGACGTGGAAGAGACCCGCGCCGCCCAAGGCTGGCTCAAGGAACTGATGGCCGCGTCGCCGGATGAGCAAGCCGAGGCGCTGCACTACTACCCGCACCCGCTCGACCTCTACGTGGCCGTCGCAAGGGCCAGCGAGGCCAAAGCGCCGACGCTCGGCGAACTGCACGAGCCAGTCTTGCGCCAAATACTCAGCTGCCAAGACGCCACCGGCGCCTTCGTCGATGTGCTGCGCACGGCGCAGGCGCTGTCTGCGTTGGATCGCTTGGGTGCCCTGGGGCGCGACGACGTGGTGCAGCCGGCGCTGACTTGCGTGCTTGCGGCGCAACGCGAGGACGGCTCTTGGCCGGCGGGCCTCGCTTGGATCGGCGGGCCCGGCCAACCCTTTAGCTTCGAATCGGCAACGCTCACCACCGCGTGCTGCGTTGAAGCGTTGGAGCGCCTCGCGCGCCACCCCGAAGCACAGGCTGGCGGCTGACGGCACCGGCCCAAGCTCCAGCGTTCATTGCCGCCGAGTTCGGTTACGCTGCTTGGATGCCCCGCCGCGCAACTCGCATGGATGACCTCTCACGCATTGACGCCGCCTTGACCCGGCTGCTGCCGACGCGAGCAGCGCCGGCGACGCTGGCGGAAGCGATGCGCTACGCGGTGTTGAGTGGCGGCAAGCGCGTTCGACCCCGCTTGGTGCATGCAGCCGGCGCCATCGCTGATGCTCGGCCGGCGACGTTGGATCATGCTGGCGCCGCGGTGGAGTTCATCCATGCGTCTTCGCTCGTCCATGATGACTTGCCGGCCATGGACGACGACCACCTGCGACGCGGCAAGCCGACCGTGCATGCGCGCTTTGGTGAAGCCATCGCCATCTTGACGGGGGATGCGCTGCAATCGGCGGCCTTCGCGACCCTCGCTGCGGCGCCGGCCGAGGCAGCCGTCGTGCGCCATTGGGTGCGGTTGCTCGCCGACGCTGCCGGCGCCGCCGGCATGGCCGGCGGCCAAACCCTGGATATCGAAAGCGAGGCAAAGCCGTCCACCGAGACGGAGCTCGAAGCGCGACATCGCGGCAAGACCGGTGCGCTCATCCGGGCATCGGTGGCCATTGGCGCCACCGCCGGCAACCTGTCGGAAGCCGAGGTCTCCGCCTTGGACGCCTATGGCGCGGCGGTGGGGCTCGGCTTTCAGATCCAGGACGACGTCTTGAACGCCACCGGCAAGGCGAACCTCGGCAAACCCGCGGGATCGGATCAGCGACGCGGCCTGCCCACCTATGCGAGCGTGCTCGGCGTGGCCGGCGCACGCGAGGCGGCGCATCGGCAACTGCGCCAAGCCCTCGACGCGCTCACCATCTTCGGCAGCCGCGCGGACGCATTGGCGGCGCTCGCCCGAGGCATGATCGAACGCGAGCGATGACGCCAGCCAGGCTTGGGCCATGTTCAGCCCGTGCCGACCCGCCAGCCAAGCGCGACAAGCCGCCTTCAAGCCGGCGAGCGAATTGCGGGCGAACGGCTGCAACGCTCTGCTATGATTCAGCCGAGTTCACTGCGTGAGTGAGGCACCTTGATGGATTCCTTGATGCATGTCCTGATCGACACCTCCCCGTTCCTCTTCCGCTGGGGCCATGTGGTGTTCGGCATCGCGTGGATCGGCTTGCTGTACTACTTCAACTTCGTCCAAGGCGCCTACATGGCCGCGGCGTCGGACGAGGGCCGGGTGGATGCCTTCACCAAACTCGTGCCGCGTGCGCTGTGGTGGTTCCGCTGGGCGGCCATGATGACCTTCCTGACTGGCTTGGTGCTGCTGCTCTTCATCCACCGAGGCCTTTCCGTGGGCATCGTCCTTGGCTCATTGATGGCCATCGTGATGTTTCTGAACGTCTGGCTCATCATCTGGCCGAATCAAAAGGTGGTGATCGCCTCCAACGAAGCCGTGCGCGATGGCGGCACTGCGGACCCGAACCAAGGGTCGGCGGCGGCTACCGCGCTGCTTGCATCACGCACCAACACGCTGCTGTCGCTGCCGATGCTCTACTTGATGATCAGCTACAGCCACGCCCAGGGCATCCACCTGCCGGGCGAACTTGGCAGCCTGAGCATGTGGATCGGCGTCGCCATCATCGCTGCCGTTGAAGGCAACGCGATTTGGGGCAAGTTGGGGCCGATCGCCAGCGCGAAAGGCGTCATCTACTCAAGCGTTTTGCTGACAGTGGTGATGGCATTGGTCCTCGGCTTCGACACGCACACGCACTGAACCGCGGTTCGGGGCCACGGCCGGCGTCGACGACGCCGGCCGTCGTCCCACGCCGTTGGCCGGCCCAACGGTGGCCAGCCACGCCGCCAGTCGGTCAGCGTAGCGTGTGGCTCAAGCGCAGGCCGACGCTCACGAACTCGGTATCGTCCGTCGCGACGAAGTACCGCACCGGCTCGCTGCCATCGCGGCGCAGGTTCGACACATGGCTGCGCAGCGCCTTGTAGTTCCCGCCGTCGTGGAAGGTGCCTAGCTCCACCCAACGCACGCGCAATTCAAGCGCCAAGGAAGCGCTCAGCTGGTGACGCGCACCCACCACTAGTTGACGCGCGCTCAACCGATCCCGCAGGCGATCTCGCGTTTGGCTCACCGTGCCGGCGAGGTTGCCGCGCACTTCGGCCTCGTTCGGCAAGCCGCTCGCGCTCTCCACGAGCGCGGCATCCGGGCTGCGTTCCCACCACGCGCCGTACTCCATGCTGGCCGCGGCGAGGCCCAGCCCCGCGCCGACGAAGGGCGTGAAACGGCTCTGGTTGGGGAAATCCCAATAGACGTTGGCGAACACGCCGGACGTGGCGACGCGGCCGATGCGCTCATCCGCGCGCGGCAGTTCGGCGCCGAGGATGCGCGTGAATGGCACGCCGGCAGGGTCGAGGATGGACGATGACGCATCCACGTCCGCAGCCCGATGGTAAGCCTCCAGCTCCATGCGGAAGCGTTCGCGAAACCGAAAGCCGACGGCGGCGCCGCCCAACGCCCCCCAAGCGGCGTCGAAGTCGCTTTGCCAATCGTCCACGGCGCCGACGCCGCGGTTCGGATTCGTGCAGCCAGGAAGCTCCGCGTAGCGGGGGTTCACGAACTCGTCGCAACGGCTGGCACGATCTGTGTCACCAGAGTTGAGATGCAGCCCCGGCGACCAAGCCGGCCCCAACTCGCCGGCGACATAGATTTGGCCTGCCGCCCCGTGAGCCACCGCCAAACACAGCCCCCAAGCGGCGCACGCGGCGGCGCGCCTGTTCCACCTCGACATGCCCACCCTATGTCCTCTTCGGCAGCCAAGCCATCAAGAGCGCTGTCGGCGCCAGCGCGGCCAAGAACGTCAGGAACGCCGGTTGATAGCTGCCCGTCAAGTCGAAAACCCAACCCGAGTAGATGGAGCCCGCGCTGCCCACCATCACGAAGAGGTTCACCCACCCCATCACCCGTCCGAACGAGGCCACGCCGAAGCGTTCCGCATACATCACGCTCAAGAGCGGCAGTACGCCGCCCGTGGCGAACCCCTGCAGCGCCGCCGCCGCGATGAGGCCCGCCCGGCTCGGCGCGAAGCTGTAGAAGAGCAGCGCGGCGGTGAGGCTGGTCGCCACCACCCAATACAGCCTGCGATGGTCCACATGGTCGCCCAAGCTGCCGAACGTGAACTTGCCGGCGATCATTGCAACGGACGTGATGGCGATGAGGTTAGCCGCCATGCCCTGCTCGAAGCCGAGGTCGAAAACGTAAGCGCCCAAGCTGAACTGCACGCCCCCGAACGCTGCGTTCACGGGCACGAAACAGACGATCGGTATCCAGAACGACCGTGAACGGAGGAATTGCTTCGCCTCAAGGTTCTGCACCACCGGGCCGGTGCGCTCAATCGTCGGCGGCTGGCGACGCAACACGAAAAACGCAGCCGGCACCGTGAGCGCCAGCGCGATGGCAGCGAGGACAAGCAGCGTGTCCTGCCAGCCCCGCGCGCCGATCAGGAATGCCGTAATCAGCGGAAAGGCGAATCCGCCAAGCGATGTGCCCATCGTCGAGATGCCGATGGCGAGGCCGCGCTTGGCGACAAACCATTTGGTCACCATAGTTTGCGACGCCAACGTGCCGGCAAGCACCATGCCCAGCGGCAGCAGCGTCACATGGATGAGCACGATCTGCCACAGCGCGGTGGCGAAGGACATGGCGAGGAGCCCAGCGGCCGTCGCGGTGCCGCCGATCATCACCAGCGACCGCATCGGGAAGCGGTCCAGCAACCGCCCGCATAGCGGGCTGATGGCGCCGAAGCTAATCTGCAACAGGAAAATCGCCAGCATCACGTCCGCGCGCTCAACCTCGAAATCGGTGAGCCACGGCACCACAAACAGCGCGAAGCTGTAGATCGATATGCCGACGGTGACGGCTTGGATGACGAGGGTGAGCGCCACGACGTTCCAGCCGTAGAAGTACCTCACGCGGCGCGGTTCTGGCATCAGGGGCTGGCTAGCAGGCTAGCGATGTCGAAAGATCGCGGGCTGTTCGGGCGCGCTCCTGCGAGCACTCGGCCCCGGCGTGTTGGCATTGCGCCGAACGCTGCAGCCGCCTTCACCCGCCCAGAAACCAATCCATGAGCGCGGGGTTCTCGTCGCGGGGATAGGTATGCGACAGGTCTTCAACTTCCCGGTAACACACCTTGGCGCCGGCCGCGGTGAGCGCCGCGTTGGCGGTGCGGGCGATCTCCACGGGGAACATCCAATCCCGCGCGCCGTGCATCAGGTAAATCGGCAGCCCGCGCAGGCGCTCGCTCGGAAAGCCTTCGAGCAACATCGGGTGGAAGCTCGCTGAAATCGGCGCCAAGTGCGTGAACGGCGACTCCCCGCGCAGCCCGCTCACATAGCTGAACGTGCCGCCATCGCTCATGCCGGTGAGCAGCATCCGCTCGCGATCGACGTTCCAGCGCTCGGCGACGCGCCCAACGATGGCGTCCAGGTTCGCGCTGTCCACGTCTGGCCCCATCAACGACCATGTGCCCTCCCGGGACGTGGCGGCGACAAGAATCACGCCGCGGCTGCGCGCCTCGCGCACCCATGTCCACAAGAAGTCTGCGCCGTGGCCGCTGCCGCCGTGCAGCGCCATCACCAACGGCCACGGCTCGCCGCCATCGTAGTACTCGGGCACATACATGGAAAACCCGCCCCGCTGCTCGCGCGCGTTGGCGGCGTGCATCACACCGACATCCTCGCGGGAAGCGTCCGCCGCGGCCAGTTTCGCTGCCAAGGCCGGATCGTCTCGGCGCGCCGGCTCCACGAAAAACCGGCTCACCGGCGGCAGCATCAACGCCACCGGGTAGAGCGCCTCGATGGCCCGCGTCACATGGCGGAGCGCCCGGAACCCCTGCATGGTGGCGTTCGCGTGCGCCGCCGCGGCGGCAAGCCCCTCGAACGCCGAGCCGACGTGCCCGGCGGCGAGCGTCACCTGCTGGGCGAAGGCTTGCAGATGCGGCGGCCAGTCCGCCTGCTGAAACGGCCGCAGCCCATCGCGCACCGGCGCTTCGAGCGTGGCGACGGAGTGCGCCAACGCCATCAGATTGGGCGGATGCAAGTGCCTGCCCACATGGGCGAAAGCCTCCAAGGCATTCAAGAGCGGCGGCAGCAAGCCAGCGATGGCGTCCACCAAGGGTTCGTTGTCGGGTTCGCTTGGATTGGTCATGGCGCTCCTTTTCTGCAAGACATTCTCTAGGCTCGCTGCCGCGGACGCAAAGGCACGGTTCGCCCGCCCACTCCTTTCTTCCTACCCGCCCACCCCTCCTTCCTACCCACCCACCCCTCCTTCTACTCGCCCCACCCCTTCCTTCCTACCCGCCCACCGCTTCCTTCCTACCCGCCACCCCCTCGCCGCCCGCGCCTCTGTCTATAATCGCCCGCGCAGTGTTGGGAGAGGCCGCCGCCATGCAACTCAAGTGGTCCCATGTCTTCGTGTATGTGCAGAACTTGGAGGCCATGCTGGATTTCTACACGCGGGTGCTCGGCTTTCGCGTCACGGACCGCGGCGAAGTGAACGGCAACGAGTTGGTCTTCATGAGCCAAGTGGAGACAGACCATCACCAGATCGCCTTCGCGCCCACGCGCAAGGACATGGCGCGCTCGAACAACGTGGCGCACTTCGCATTCCGGGTGGCGAACTTGGACGACGTGAAGGCATTGCACGCGACGCTTGCCAACGACGAGCGGGTGCAGCGCCTGTCGCCGGTGGCGCACGGCAACGCGTGGTCCATCTACTTCAACGACCCAGAAGGCAACAACATCGAGGTGTTCTGCGACACCCCGTTCCACGTCAGCCAGCCCGTCGGCGGCACTTGGAACCCGAACTCCTCGAACGAAGACATCCGCGCCCAAAACGAAGCCGAGCATCGAGACGCGCCCGGCTTCGCCCCCATCGAGGAGTTCTACGCCGCCCACGCGCAAGCGTTGCGGCAACAGGAGGCGACCGAGGCATGAGCGAGGCAGCGCGATTCGATCGCTTCTCAGAGAACGTCGGCAATGTGCTCAACATGGAGCACATCAACCTCACCGTGCCAGACCAGCAAATCGCGGCGCTCTTCTATGTGACGGGCCTCGGCTTCACGCGAGACCCATACATGGATTTCGGCACGTTCAACATGTGGGTGAATGCCGGCGAGCAGCAGTTCCACCTGCCGAAGAGCACGGCACAGCGCTGGCGCGGGCACATCGCGGTGGTGGTGCCGAGCCTGGAAGACTTGGGGCGGCGCCTCACGTTCGTGACAAAACTACTCGCCGGCACAGACTTCGCATGGCAGGAGCATGACGACCACATCCGCGTCACCTGCCCCTGGGGCAACGCCATCCGCGCCTTCGGGCCGGAGCGCTTTCCCGGCCGCGAGCTGGGCATTGCCTATGCCGAGGTGCTGGTGCGCCCCGGCGCCGCAGCCGGCATCGCCCGCTTCTACGAGCAGGTGTTCGCCACGCCGGCAATCGTGGCCGAGGATGGCGACGCGACGCGGGCAGAGGTCTCGATGGGATTCGATCAACGCCTGCTCTACCGCGAAACGGACGACGACATCCCCGCCTATGATGGGCACCACATCGCCATCTACGTGGCGGATTTCGGCGCCGCGCACCAGTTTCTGGCCGGCCGCGGCCTGGTCACCGAGGAATCAGATCAACATCAGTACCGCTTTCAACAGGTGGTGGATGTCGACACTGGCGCGCCCTTGGCGGAGTTGGAGCACGAGGTGCGGAGCCTGCGCCATCCGATGTTCAAGCGCCATCTGGTGAACCGCAATCCGGCGCAGACATTCTTCAAGTACCGGGAGGGGCGCGACGCGTTCTATCCGCAGTGAACGCGCCCTACTACCTGCCGCTCGCCGACGAGGTGGCGGTGTTCGAGGCCGCCTACCAGAGCCGCCTGCCGGTGTTGCTGAAGGGGCCGACGGGGTGCGGCAAGACGCGCTTCATCGAGCACATGGCGTGGCGGCTCTTCGAGGCCGTGGAGGCGCGGACACGCCTCAAGCATCCGCTCATCACCGTTTCCTGCCACGAAGACCTTACCGCCACAGACTTGGTGGGGCGCTACTTGCTGCGCGGCGATGCCACCGTGTGGCAGGACGGGCCGCTCACGCAGGCGGTGCGGGCCGGCGCCATCTGCTATCTGGACGAAATCGTCGAGGCGCGCAACGACACCACCGTGCTGGTGCATTCCCTCACCGACCACCGGCGCATCCTGCCCATCGACAAAACCGGCGAACTGCTCGACGCCCACCCAGACTTCCTGCTCGTCATCTCCTACAACCCCGGCTACCAAAGCGTGCTGAAGGACTTGAAGACCAGCACTCGGCAACGCTTCGTGAGCCTGTCCTTCGATTACCCAGACGCGGAGCGGGAAGCCGAGATCGTCGCCCACGAATCCGGCGTCGGCGCGGAGGTCGCACAACGCTTGGCGCTGTTGGGCGTCAAGATACGCAACCTGCGCGAGCACGGCTTTGAGGAAGGGGTGAGCACGCGCCTGCTCATCTACGCGGGTGAACTGATGAAGCGCGGCATCGCGCCACGCCGCGCCTGCGACCTTGCCATCGTCCAAGCCGTGTCCGACGACGCCACCGTGCAGCAGGCGGTGGCCGACATCGCGGACGTCGTCTGGCCCTAAGGCGGCCCACGCTTGGCAGACCTCATCGACGTCGAGCCGACGCTCGCGCTCTTCGCGCAGGGCATCGGCGGCCGCTACCGGCACCTGCGCGCCGGAGAGGAAGACGCTGCGGACCTAAGCCACCTGTATCTCCCGGCCAGCATCGAACTGTTTGCCGACGACGCTTGGAACGCCGCGACCTATCGGCTGCACACCCTCGTTCAACTCGGCTTCGAGGCGTTTGGCACCTTCGACTTCAGCGTCCACCGCGCGCGGGAGCGCATGCCGGAGTTGGCGGAACGCCCGCTGCCGACGCAGAGCCGAGAGTCTGACCTGACCTTGTTCTTCGGCCACTTCGAAGCGCCGGCGGTGGCGCGCCTGCTCTTCCACGCCCTTGAGCGCGCGCGGGTGGAAGCCCGAACACTAGCGGCGTACCCAGGCGCGGCGAAGTATCACGCCGCCCTGCGCCCCTTGATCGAGCCGCCGCCGGCCGCGCTGCGCCCAGCGATGCAGCGCCTGCAATCCCCCAGCGCCACCGTCTATGACACCGCGCGCGAGGCGCTCGCTTGCTACCAAGCGTTGGCGCCGGCACCCACCGGGACGGGCCCTGAGTTCCCCGGACAATTGGAGTGGCTGCAGCGCGAGGCACGGCTTGAGGACTGGCGCGAGGAACTCGATGCCGCCCAAGCGCAGCTCGCCATGCTGGGGATGTTGGAGGCGAACGAGGACACCCAAGTTGGCGAAGGCGAGGGCGACGGCGACCTGCGCGATGTCGGCAAAGACCTCATCGCCCAACGCGACCAGCTGCAGCGGCGCCTCGACATGGAACGCTCGGCGTTGCGCCATCGCTTGGGCGATGCCCACGAAGGCACCCGCAGCTTCCACTACGACGAGTGGGACTATCACCGGCGCGCCTACAAGCGCGGCTTTTGCCGGCTGTTCGAGGAAGCGCTGACGACAACCGACGCCGAGGACAGCCAAAAGCTGCTCGACGCCGTGCGCCCGTATGCCAGAACGGTGCGCCGCCGCTTTGAGCAGATCCGGCCAAGCGGCTATCAGCGCATCGGCAAGGTGGCGGATGGGGACGAACTAGACCTTGCCACCTTGGTGGATGCCCGCTCCAGTTTGCGCGCCGGCGTGGCCGCGGATGACCGCGTCTACAGCCGCCGAGATCGTTTGCGACGCGACGTGGGCGCGGCGTTTCTGGTGGATCTATCCGCCTCGACGGACGACCCGGTGCTCGACGAGCCAAAGCCTGATCCAAGCAGCGGCGCAAACGCCACCGGCGCCAACTTGCGCGACCCGTTCTTCGACGATGACGACGACCCCTACGCTGCGTTGGACAATCCACCGCCGCCCGCGCCCGACAAGCGGCGCATCATCGACATCGAGAAGGAGGCGGTGGCGCTTATGGCGACCGCCTTGGAGGGCCTAGGCGACCCCTACGCCGTGTATGGCTTTTCCGGATATGGGCATGACTGCGTGGAGTTCTACGTTGCCAAGGAGTTCGAGCAGCCGCTGAACCGGCGCACCCTCGACGCCATCGCCGCGATGAAGCCGAAGCGCAGCACGCGCATGGGGCCCGCCATCCGCCACGCCACCGCCAAACTCCGCCGCCACGGCGCCGCGCTGAAGGTGCTGATGATCGTGAGCGACGGCTTTCCGCAAGACTGCGACTATGGCCCCAAGCGGGGCGACCACGAATACGGCCTGCGCGACACCGCCAAGGCCATTGCGGAGGCCGAGCGCGACGGCATCAACGTGTTCTGCGTGACGGTTGACCGCTCCGGCCACGACTACCTGCGCCGCATGTGCGCCGAGACGCGCTACATGGTCATCGAGGAAACGGAGGAGCTGCCGGCAGCCCTGCAAAAGGCGTACCGGCAGTTGACGCAGGTTTAGCGGCGCCTCGGCCGCAGCCGGTCGGCGCCACGCGCACCTTGCGCGGACGCCGCAGCGAGATGCCGCTCAATCGTCCCCGCCCATGATGCCGAACAGGGCCAACAGATTCATGAACATCAGGTAGATGGAGACGAACAGGTTGTTCGTGGCGATGATGTAGTTAGTCTCCCCGCCGAGCACGAGCGCGCTTGTCTGATAGAGCATCAGCGCCCCGGCGATGAGCACCATGGCGCCCGAGATGGCAGCGGCGAACGGCGACAGGTCAAAGAAGAACGAGCAGACGATGATGCCGAGGATGATCCAGAAGCCCATCACCAAGAACGAGCGCAGAAAGCTGAAGTCTCGCCGTGTGACGATGGTGTAGATGGACAGGCCCACAAACGCCGCCGCGGTGACGCCAAACGCCTGCGCGACGATGCCCGGGTTCACCGCAGCGAAGTAGCCGACGATGGGGCCAGCCGCGACGCCGATGAAGCCGGTGAAGGCGAAGGTCCAAAACAGCCCCCAGCCGCTGTCCGCGGTTTTGTTCACCGCGTACGACAGGCTGAAGAAGCCGACCAAGTACACGATGAAGTTGAACGGCGGCAGGTTCATGGCCACGGCCGCGACGCCCGTGAGGCACGCGAACGCCAGCGTGAGCGACAGCAACATGTAGGTGTTGCGCAAAACTTGGTTGACTTCGACGGCGGGCCGCCCGGAGACGGCGAAGGATCTCGGCTGTGCCATGACGCTCCTCAAAGCGCGGTGAACGTAAGAGGCTGTATAGGGAATCCGGCGGGCGTTTTCAAGGGCAGCGCGATGGCCAGGTGGTGGCCAATGCCCCCTAGGGTTGACAACGGCGCGTGGCGGCGCACAATCCCGCCCTTCGCGCCAGTGGCTACGTAGCTCAGTTGGTTAGAGCACGCGATTCATAATCGCGGGGTCGGCGGTTCAAGTCCGCCCGTAGCTACCATCCCTCCCCGCCTTCTCCGCGTGTACGTCTTTGCTGCTGTCCGCCATCGCGAAGTTCCTCCGCGATGGCGCATCAGGCGCTGAAGGCAGCGCGCAGCGCGTCCGCCGGCGGCGCGAAATAGAAGCTCCCAGAAATGGGGCGAGACCAACTCAGGAGACGGTCGCGCAGCCCATCGTCCGCAGGGCCGAACATCGAGCCCAACAGGATGCGAAAGCGTTCAACCTCTGCGCTGAAGGCGAGAAAGAAGAGCCCCGCATCGGCGATGCCCCCGGCAGGGCTGCTGCGACGGTAGATGCGCAATGGCTCGCCACCGCGCTTCAAATCGGTGCGGCTGACATGGCTGTCCGGCGGCATCGCCGCGCCCGTGAGCTCCACGCTGTCCGCCTTGGTGCGGCCGATGACGCGCTCTTGCTGCGCCGTGGCGAGGCTCGCGAAAGCGCTCAGGTCATGCACCCACCGCTGTGCCAGCACGAAGCTGCCGCCGGCACCCGGTCCACGCGGGACGAGCGCCGCTTGCTGGCGGACGTCCCCTTTCGGGTTGGCGGTGCCATCCACAAAGCCCGTCAGGTCGCGGCTGTCGCGAAAGAGGAAGCCGTGATCCTCGGCGGCGAGGGCGGCCACCGGCGCCAGCGCTTCACGCCACTTGAGCGCTTGGGCAAAGAGCTCATCCCGTTTCGCGCCGTGCAGCCACACGAAGAGGTCGCGTTGGGTGGCTGGCGCGACATGGCCATCGCTGCCTTCGATGGCGCGGAAACCGAAGTCCCCGTCCGGCGCAGCGACTGCCGACAGCGCCTCCGCCAAGCGCGGTCCGAAGGCAACGACCTGTTCGCCGCCGTCCCACGGCAGCAGCGCACCGGCCGCAGCCGGCAACTGCGACGGCACGGCGGCACCGAGCTCGAACTCGAGAAAGACGTGGTGATCCGTGCCTTCAACGAAGATGCCTGGTTGATGTTCGGTCATGGCGGCACTCGGGGCAGGGCAGGCGCGGATTCTAAACGCGGCGGCAGCGCCTTGGGAGCGCCAAGCCATGTCACGCCGCAGCGCCCGCCCCGCCTAGCTTGCCGCCCCATGCGCCCGTATGCTTGCCCGATGCCATGCCGCATCGCCAGCGCACTCGCCGCCCCAAGGGCTGCACCCGCGGCGGCGCGGCGGGCAGGCTTGCTTCGACGCATCTGGCCATGCTTGGTGGGCATCGGCCTGTTGGTCGCCCCCGCCGTCGGCGCGGCGCTAAACGAACGCCCCGCCGCTGAGGACACATTCCAGCAAGACAGCGACGCCGCCCAGCGCACCTCGAGTCCATCCGCCGCCAACCCCAATGGCAGCGGCATCGCCGCCACCTGCATGACCTGCCACCACCCCAGCAACACGCACTTGCCGTGGACCGAGCAGCCTTCCGCGGCAGCCATTCGTGCCCAAGCCGAGGCCAGCGGCACGGTGATGCATCGGCTGGTGCGCGGCTTGACGGAAGCGGAAATCGAGGCCGTGGCCGCGGCCCTCGCGCTGGCGCCGGAAGGCTGAGCTTTGCTGAGCCGCCGGCGTCTGCTCGCCACCGCCGGCGCCGGCCTCGCCGCGCCGGCGGTGATTGGCGCCGCGCGCCCGCAGGTGGTGGTGGTCGGCGGCGGATTCGGCGGCGCCACCTGCGCACGTTACCTCAGCCACTATGACCCGCGCTTGGACGTCACGCTCATCGACCCCACCGCCACCTTCGTCTCCTGCCCCATGAGCAATCGCGTCATCGCCGGGCAACTGGACATGTCGGCCATCTCCATCCCCTTGGATCACGTCGGTACGGCCCATGTCCGAGCCGCCGCCGTCGCCGTGGACGCAGAACGCCGTTTGGTGAGCACGACGGCCGGCCCAGTACCCTATGATCGGGTGGTGCTCGCGCCGGGCATCGAGTTCCGCTACGACGGCATCGATGGCGAGCCGCATCGGTTCCCCCACGCGTGGCAGGCGGGCGCGCAGACCATTGCCCTGCGCGATGCCCTGCGGGGGATGCGCCAAGGCGGCGTGTTCGCCATTGCGGTGCCGGATAACCCGTATCGGTGCCCGCCCGGCCCCTACGAGCGCGCTTCGCTGGTGGCGCAGTTCCTTGCCCGCCACAATCCGCGCACCAAGATCCTCATCTTGGACGCCAAGGATGACTTCACCAAGCGCACCCTGTTCCAAGAGGCATGGCAAACGCTCTACCCCGGCATGATCGAGTGGATTCCCCGTTCCGACAGCGGCGCCGTCGTCGCGGCGCAGCCTTCCCGCGGCGGGACGCCAGCCCGCTTCATCACAGACTTCGACGAGCACCGGGTGGATGTGGGCAACTTCATTCCCCCGCAACGGGCTGCCGCCATCGCCCGCGCCTTCGACGGTGGCCGCGGCTGGTGCGAGGTGGATGCACACACGTTCGAATCGCAACTCGCGCCCGGTGTCCACATCATCGGCGACGCCATCAACGCAGCGCCCATGCCGAAATCCGCGTTCGCCGCGAACAACCAAGCCAAGGCTTGCGCCGCCGCCATCGTCGCGCTCCTCGCAGACCGAGCACCCCCGGCGCCGCTGATGATGAACACCTGCTACAGCTTGGCCGCGGACGACTACGGCTTCTCAGTTTCCGGGGTCTACGAGGCGCGCGGCGACGCCATCGCCGAACGCGCCAACGGCCAAAGCGCCCTCGGCGCGCCGCGCTCCACCCGCCAAGCGGAGGCGCGTTACGCGATGGATTGGATGAACGCCATCACGCGGGATGCATTCGGCGTCGGCGACGCCCGCCGCGGGCGCGAGGTCGCATCCGACCGCGAACGCGGCGACTGCGCGATCTGCCACGAACTGCCGGGGCTCGACGCATCGGCACATGGCGATGTCGGCCCCTCGCTCACGCAAGTTGGCGACCGCCTCGATGCGCGCGCGCTACGCCAGCGCGTTGCAGATCCGCGCCGAGACAACCCAGCGAGCATCATGCCGGCCTACGCGAAACGGACGGGCTTTCATCAGCCGGCACCGGGGCGCGCCGGCCGCAGCGTGCTGCGCCGTTCGGAACTGGACGATTTGACGGCGTACCTGGCGACGTTGCGAGGGGATGGTTGAATGGCCAGACACGGCGCAGCGTGATGGCCAACCGACGCCAATTCATCGCCGCCGCCATCGGCCTGCCGGCGCTGCCGGCCGCGGCGCGGGTGACAGCCGCCGCGCAGCCTCCGCCGACCATCGCGCTGCAACTGCCGCGGCTCGCGGAAACTGGCAACTCCGTGCCGATTGCGGTGCAGGTGGCATCGCCCATGACGGCGGCAGACCATGTCACCCGCATCGACATCACTGCGCCCCGCAATCCCGAGCCCCGCGTGGCCAGCTTCCACTTCTCGCCGGCATCCGGCGCGGCCGAGGTGCGGTCGCGCATCCGGCTCGCCGGCTCGCAGCGCGTCACCGCAAGCGCCGAGTTCAGCGATGGGCGGCGCGTTGAGGCGTCTGCCAGCGTCGTCGTCACCCTCGGCGCCTGCGTCGACGAGATGTTCGGATGAGGGCGCGGGTGAAGTTGCCCGCCAGCGCGCGGCAAGGCGAAGTGGTGACGGTGCGCACGCTGGCTTCGCATCCCATGCACACTGGCTACGGGCGCGACATGCAAGGCGCCTTGGTGCCCCGCCACATCGTTTCCGAGTTCATTTGCCGCTACGGAGGCGGGGAAGTGTTCCGCGCCCAGTTTGGCCCCGGCGTCGCCGCGAACCCGTTTCTTGAGTTTCAGTTGCGGGCAGTGGAATCGGGCAACGTGACGTTCACTTGGCGCACAGACCGCGGCGCAGAGCTGGTCATCGAGCGCCATCTGCAAGTGACGTGATCGCTTTGTTGCTGCTGGCGGCGGCGCCGGTCTCCGGCTACGCCTTCCTAGGCCCGGAAACGCAGGCATTGCAGGATGACGAGTTCGCCAACCCCGGCTATCTATGGGTGGAACGCGGCGCCGCGCTTTGGGAGGAAGCCGGTTGCGCCGCCTGCCACGACCTCACGAACATCAACGCCGCGGCCTACCCCCGCTACGACGCGGCCACCGAGCGGCTCATCAACTTGGAGGGGCAGATCAACCGTTGCCGGATGCGTACCGGCGAGGAAGCGTGGGCCTGGGAAAGCGAACCACTTTTGGCTTTGACGGCCATGCTGGCCAACCGCTCACACGGCGCCGTCATCGAACCGGCGCCAGACGCGCGTACCACGCCGTTCTTGGCAGCCGGCCGCGCCTTCTTCCACCAACGCCGGGGCCAGCTCGACCTATCCTGCGCGGATTGCCACGAGCGCTACGCCGGGGCGCGGCTGCGCGGCGAACGGGTGAGCCAAGGGCAGACGAACGGCTATCCGGCCTACCGCCTGCTGTGGGGCAGCCTCGCCTCCACCCACCGGATGTTCCGCTGGTGCAACGAAGCGGTGCGCAGCGAGCCCTACCCGCTCGGCAGCCCGGAATACGTGAACTTGGAATACTTTCTGCGGCACCGCGGCCGCGGCCTCACGGTGGAGACGCCAGCCGTGCGCCGGTGACTGGGCGGAGTGACAGCGCCCAGCTCTGACCTCGCCGAACCGCTGCGACGGTGGCGCCGACGCCACGCGACACCGCCTGACGCGACCGCCGCACACGCTGGCCAAACGCTACGACATGGCCGACTGAACGTAGTTCTGAATGCCCGTTCTGCCGATGAGCTCAAGCTGCGTCTCCAGCCAATCGACATGCTCTTCCTCTGATTCGAGGATGGATTCGAACAGTTCCCGGCTCACATAGTCGCTCACCGCCTCGGAATCCGCGATGGCCTCCCGCAAGCGGGGCATCGCCGCCATCTCCAGGGCAAGGTCGCACCTGAGCATCTCCTCCACGTCCTCGCCGATCTTGAGCGCCCCCAAGTCCTGCAAGTTCGGCAGCCCTTCAAGGAAGAGGATGCGCTCGATGAGGCTGTCCGCGTGGCCCATCTCGTCAATGGACGCCTTCTTCTCCTTTTCGCCAAGCTCCTCCATGCCCCAGTTGTGAAACATCTTGGCGTGCAGGAAGTACTGGTTGATGGCGGTGAGCTCGTTCTTCAGCACCGCGTTCAGGTGCGCGACGATCTTTGGATCTTGCGGTTTCATGGCATGTTCCTCGCATCAGTCACTCGGATGATGCGCCTCGGCGCTACCGCATGTCAAGCATAACTTATTGATAATGCAAATAAAAATGAGTCTTAAACGCACCTTTGTTCGCAACGGCGGCGCACCGCTGCCGAGTGGTTCACGCACCGTCTCACGCGAGCTCTAGGCGCGGCCAAAAGTGGTGTGGGGGGAGACGTTGCGGTCAGGCAGCCGCCGCCGTCGTCCCTAGCGGAGTTCCAGCAGCGGGAGGAGTACGGGGCCCAGAGACGGGAACCTTCTTCTACAACGAACTCCGGCACCAAGCGCAGCTGGCGATGCGGGCGTTCAAGACCGGCGCTGGGGCGAATGCAGACCTGTTGCCCGGCGGCTTCGACACGCACACCGCCCACGACGCCTACCACGGGCGGCTGCCGGGAGCGCTGACGGACTCGGTGGACTTCCTGTGGGACTATGTCGAGCTCCGCGGCGTGGCCGCGTGGGGCAAAGTGATCGGCCAATCCTCCGCAGACGCCCCGACGACGCCCTCGTCAACGGACCGGCGAGCCGCCGCTCAGCAGGCGGCGCGCTCGGCTCAGCAGTTCTTCCGCGCTTGAGCAGTCGATCACCAAGTCGCCGGCAAGCGCGAGCCGATCGGCATCCTCTTCGTCCGCCAGGAGCCGGCTGAACTCGTTCCCCGCCTCAAGGCCGAAGCGGCGGGTGGCTTGGCGCCGCAGCAGCGTCCTCCTGCCCTCGGATGTGCCTTCCCTCAAGCCCTCGGTTCTGCCCTCGGTTCTGCCTTCGGCAATGGCGTTTTGCCGCCATTCGGTGATTGCCTCCGCCAGCATGGTGGGTTCCTCCATGTAACGCAGCGCCTGCTGCATATGTTGATGCCGGTCACCGGCCTCGTCGCCGGCGAAGCGGGCGATCAGCAGTTGCATCAGCGCTCGCGCCAGTCTATTCGCAAACGCCTGATGCTCCGCGCCCGAACCGGCCGCCCGCAGCCCCTCAGCGCCTTCGCCATCGCCGGCACGGATTCCGCTTCTCCGTTGCCCTGCGTGGGACGTGGCCGCCAAGCGTAGTGCTGGGCGGCAGCGCAATGCCGGCGCAGCGAACTAGCGCACTTCGCCGTCGCCACCCCTCAGCACGCGACGGGCCCGGCGCAACAATTCTTCCGCGGTGGAGCAGTCGATTACCAAGTCACCGGCAAGCGCCAGCCGATCGGCATCCTCCTCGTCCGCTAGGAGCCGGCCGAACTCGTCCCCCGCCTCAAAGCCAAAGCGTTTGGTGGCTTGGCGTCGCAGCAGCGTCCTCCTGCCCTCGGATGTGCCTTCCCTCAAGCCCTCGGTTCTGCCCTCGGTTCTACCCGCGGCTCTGCCCTCGGCGATTGCGTTTTGTCGCCATTCGGTGATTGCCTCGGCGAGCATGGTGGGCTCCTCCATGTATCGCAGCGCCTGCTGCATGTGGTGTCGGTGCTGGTCGCTCCCCTCGTCGCCGGCGAAGCGGGCGATCAGCAGTTGCATCAGCGCTCGCGCCAGTCTATTCGCAAACACCTGCCGCTCTGCACCCGGCCCGGCTACCCGCAGCCGGTCGAACAGCGTCTTCGCCATCGCCGGCACGGACTCCGCCCGCCGGCTCGCCAGCAGCCGCAGCAGCGCGGCGACCGGGTTCGAGCGTCCATCCTCCGCTGTCAAGTTCGCAGCGTCAAGGCACAGGAACTCGAACCGCGCCTGCCAGCCGCGCCAGCCCGCTGGCGTCGGTGCGGTCAGTTCGTCGAGGGTCTCTGGCCGCCAGCGGCGGCCTCCGGTGTAGACCACCACCGGCAACACCCGCGGCAGCAGGTCGCCGGCGCGCAGTCCGCCTTCGGCGGCCACCTCTTGGCGCAGCAGCGCCACGTAGATCTCCATGCGCAGCGCCATGGCGCGGTCCGGCGAGGACTGGAACTCCAGCGCCAGCAACGCCTCCGCTTTCGACCCGGCCGCGGCGCCAGCCTCTTCTTGCGAGGGGAGGCGCGTCCCGCCCCTTGGCTGAAGGCTCCCCTGCAATTCGTCCCCTCGCCCTGCCCGGCCACCGACGGTTCCAACCGCCCAAGCCATGTCGGCGCGGCGGCGCTGCCCGCCCGACGCGACATGCTCGGTCGGCAGACGACGCAGCCGGCGAGAGTCCAGCTCGGCCGTGACGTCCTCCGGCAGCAGTTCCAACAGGTCGCGCGTCATGCCGGCATCCGCGAATGCAGTTCGACAGATGTCGTCTTCGTGCATGCCGGCCAGTTTGGTCGTCGGCGAGTGTGCGGCGCTAGCGACATTTGCCCGATTCGGCCCGCGACATCGCTGCAATCGTTGTGCGCCTGCGCATCGGGCCGCAGGGCCGCGTCGTCGATTGGCCGAGTATCTCAGTGGACATTGGTGCGGCATCAAGGTGCAGCATCTCGGCGCGGTTGGGGCAGGCGCTGCCGCGTTTGCCACCGTCTTCCCACCGCCGCTTCGATGGGCTCGGGGATCGCGCCCGTGGAAAGACCGTGGAAAACGCTGCTCGGACGGGCTCGGCGGCTCGGCCCGCGCAGGCGGCTTCATCGGCTGCGCCAGCCGGCAAAAGGGGACATTTCTATTTTGCACAAAAGGGGACATTTCTGCTTTGCGTTGACACCGCGAAAAATGGTGTTGCAAAAGATAATTGCTTTCATTTACGCTCGCGTTCGCAATGTACGTCTGCATCTGTCAAGCCGTTCGCGATTCCGAAGTCCGCGCCGCCGTGCGGGAGGGCTGCGCGAACTTGGACGCCTTGGCAGACGAGTTGGGCGTCGGCGCCTACTGCGGCAGTTGTCGGGAGCGCGCGCAGATACTCATCGACGAGCAAGCGCCCGAGATCATCGCCAGCCTGCAGCACGCCGCGGGATAGCCTGCGCTGCTCGCCCCGACGCCGTTCGGCGTCCACCACGCCAAGCCGCTCAGAGCCAACGGCAAGCCCCGCCCCCGTTGGCCCGCGGTCGCTGGCGTCCAGACAGCGCGAACCATAGGCAAACTATTCCGCCCACTGCGGCGACATTCGGAATAACTCGGCGGGCAGCGCAGATGTTGGTAGCCGCTTCGGACGAAAAGCTGGTTCGCCGTGCCTTGGCAGGCTCCAACAGCGCTTGGACGGCCTTGGTGAAGCGCTATGAACGGCGCGTGTACAACTACGCGCTGCGCATGGTGAGGCATCCAGACGACGCGCTGGACTTGATGCAGGAGGTGTTTCTCGGCGTGTACAGGAATCTCGCAACCTACCGAGGCGATGGCGTGTTCCCCGCGTGGCTGTTCCGCATCGCTTCGTATCGCTGCACGGACCTGCTGCGTCGGCGCCGGGACATGACGCCCTACGACGACGGCGCCGCAGTGGCGACCGCGCCGGATTGCGACCCAGTGCAAGCCACCGAGAGGAGCCACGCGAACCGCCACATCAAGGCCGCGCTGGCCACACTGCCGGCGGAACAGCGCCATGTGGTGGAGCTGAAGTTCTTCCAGTCGTTCACGTTCGAGGACATCGCCGCGCAGCTTGGCATCTCCCCGAACACCGCCAAGACGCGGCTCTACAGCGCCTTGCGCAAACTCAGAGCGAAGGAGTGCCTGCGAGATGAACTGTGACGACGTGCGCCGCAAGCTGTTCGACCTCGTTGAAGAAGAGGACGGCGGCCAATCGCTCCTAGCCCCTGCGGAGCGGACGCAAGTGCTCGATCATGTCAGCGGCTGCGCAGACTGCACCGCGGACGCCGCGACCATCCGCGAGTGGCGCGAGCGCGCGGACGCTTGGGTGGACGTGCCGCCGCCACGCTGGCCGCGTCCAGCCATTGAGCGGCCGGCCTTGTGGCGAGATTGGCGGCAGTGGTTTCCCATCGCCGCCAGCGCCACGGCGTTGGCGCTCGCCGCCACGTCGATGTTCACCGCACAAACGCCAGCCGGCATCGCGCTGCCGAACGAAATGGTGGCGAACGAAGCCGTGGCGGACCGGTCGCGGGAAGTGGTGAACGCCGAGCTGGCGCAGTGGCGCCAAGAGTTCGAGACGCAAAGCGCCGCGGACCGGTCGCGCTTGATCGAGGCCATGATGGCCGCGGGCCGGGCGCAGCGTGAGCAGGAGCTCGCGGCCCTCGCGGCCACGCTTAAGCGCGAGATGGACCGCCGCGCGTTCGAGACCGAAGACAGCCTGCGCTTCATCGTCAGCCACCAAGTGAATGGCGAGCGGCGCCTAAACGATCTTGTCCAATTCGTTGGCGGATTGGATTACCCGGAGGGACAACCATGAGAACCATCATCCTTGCATTGCTGACCGCCGTCGCCACCAGCGCCGCCGCGGCCAAAACACCGGAGCGGCTCGACGCGCTCGAGCGCGAGATGCGCATTCTGGACGACGTCATGACGGCGGCGCTGCGCGACGCCGGCGGGCCGGCGCGCCGGGTGGGCAACGTGGACGTGAGCTACTTGGCAGAACAGGGCGTGTTGATCGCCGTCTCCCTCAAGCGCAGCTGGTTCGGTTCGTACCACCAAGTGGTGGAGATCGACGCCGAGGGCGATGTGTCGTTGGCCATGCCAACCATCGTGCGCGACATCCTGACGGACCTGCAGATTCCGTTGGAGCCGGGCGACGCCGAGGAACGCCAAGGGCTGCGCGAAGAGCACCGCGCGCTGCGCAGCGAAATGCGCGAGTTGCGAACCAAGATTCGCGAGGCGCGGCGCAACCGATCTGACGACGCCGAATCGGAAGCGGAGATCGAGCAGTTGCGCAGCGAGCTCCAAGCGCTGCGGGAAGAGCGCGAGGCGTTGCATTCGGAACTGCGCGATCAGTACGCGCAAGTGCATGTGCTGCGCAAACGCGGCCCGGACGACGGCGATGAACCAAGCGATGACGATGCCGGCGGCTTCGACGCGGCGCTCCTGCAGGCGGTGTGCGACTACGGCCTGACGCTGAAATCGCTGCCCAAGGACGAGCGCCTGTCCGTGCAAGTGCGGGCACACGGAGAAAACACCTTCCATGTGTTCAAGTTCGAAGACGTGCTTGAGTGCGCGAGCGACGACATGACGCCCGCCGAGTTGCAGGAAGGGGCTTTCGTGTACAGCGTGGAGGGCGACGCGACGCACCACAAGCGTGGCCGGCATCACCGCCGCGGCCGCCATCATCCGCACCCGCCGGGCACCCCGCTCACTCCGCCTGTGCCGCCGCCTCCGGGTTCGTGACGGCAAGCGCCACCAGTTCCGGCACTTGCATCGGGATGAAGTGCGTGAGGTCTGGGCGATACACGTCCCGCCCATTCGGCAGCGTCGCTGCGAGACCTTCCCAAGTTGGCGAACCGGAGAAATCCATCTCGCCTTGGCGCACTTCCCGCCGATGGGCGCGGATGACGAGCGTTGGATGCTGCAGCTCGCGCAGCAGCGCATGGATGTCTGTGCCGCCGCTGCCAAGATAGATCGAAGACTCCACCACCGGCGGGCAGGCGAGCGTGACGCCAGTGCCGCCGGGCTTGGGCAGCACCCCGTAGCGGCAGTAATCGCGCAGCACTTCAGGCCGCCAACGGCTGAACGGCAGCCGATCTCGAAACCGCTCGTGCATCTCCTGCCAAGACGCGAAGTCTGCCCGGCGCCGGGCCACTGGGTGTTGTTCCGCCGCGCTGAACGGCCGCTCCTCGCTCCAATCGGCATAAGCCTCCGGCGACATGATGACTGGGTCCACCAGCACCAGCCGTGCCAAACGCTCACCCCGCCGCGCCGCCGCCTGCGCCAGCGCGTGGCCGCCCATCGAGTGGCCGACGCCAATCGCGCCCTCGGCGTTCAACACATCCAACAGTTCGGCAAGGTCTGCGCCGAACTGCGTCCACTCGAAGGGGCCGTTCTTGCCGGTGCGGCCATGGCCGCGCTGATCCATCGCCACCACGCGGTAGCCGTCGCCGAGCGCTGCGACGGTGGCGTCCCAACAGCGGGCGTGGAAGCCGGTGGCGTGGGCCAACACCACCAGCGGCGCGTCGGTGGCGCCCCACTCGAACCAAACCATCTCGTTGCCGCGCACAACGGCGCGACGCTCACGAGGTTCCGTCATCGGCTTCCTTGGTGCGCGCCATGACAGCCGCTCGGCACGGCTGGCGCGTCGGGCCTGAACTCTACCATGCACGTTTGGCGGCTACCCGGCGTCAGCCGAAGCGACGCAGCAGGCGCGGTTCATCGGCGGGCGGCAGCGACAGTCGTCCCCATCCCTTGACACGCCTGGACTCGCCACCGCAAGCGGACGCGGCGAGCAGCCCGGCCGACTGAACGCTTGGCGCCCAGCGATGCCTTAAGCCCTATAATCCGAGCATGGTCGCCAGCGCCGAAACCAAGCACGAAGTCGTCTCCTCCGAGTCTGAACGGCTCATTCGCGTCAACGCGGCTGACGAGCCGTTGGGCTTTCTGAACAAGCGCGCCTGCCACGACGGCGCCGGCTTTCTGCATCGAGCGTTTTCGGCCTTCGTGCTCAACGCCGGCGGCGAATTGCTGCTGCAGCAGCGCCACGCATCCAAGCGTCTGTGGCCGGGGTACTGGTCGAACAGCTGCTGCTCGCATCCGCGCGCCGGAGAAGCCGTGGAGGTGGCCGTGGCGCGGCGCTTGCGTGAAGAGCTTGGGCTCGGTGCAGACCTGTCGTTTGCTTTCAAGTTCGAGTATCGCTCGGAGTTCGGCGACATCGGCGTCGAGCACGAACTATGCTGGGTGTATGTGGGGCAAGCGGATGCCGCGCCCGTGGTAAACACGGCGGAAATCGACGCGTGGCGTTGGGTCGCCCCAGCGCAACTGGATCGGGAGTTGATCGAGACGCCGGAGCGCTTCACGCCTTGGCTTCAGATCGAGTGGCAACGGCTGCGCGAGGACGGGCATCTCTAGCCATGAAGTTCGGCCTGTTCGTCTATTGCACCGTGGGGCGCCGCGCCGAGCTCGAAGCCGGCATGGCCGGGCGCAACCGGGCGCTCTACCACCGCATGATCGAGGAGCTGGCGGACTATGCCCGCTTTGGCGAAGAGCGCGGCTACTTCGGCTTCGGCCATCCAGAGCATCACCTGCAGATCGAGGGCTTCGAGGCATCCAATGACCCCGCGCTAATGGCGATGTGGCTGGGGCAGCACACCACCAAGATGCGCATCGTCACCTGCGGCTTCGTCTCAACCGCCAACAATCCCCTCGCCACCGCCGAGAAGATCGCAACCATGGATCACATGCTGGCGGGACGCTTCGGCGTGGGCCTCGTGCGCGGCTACCAAGCCCGTTGGGTGGAGAACTTCAAGGTGCGGCCCGAGCTCAAGGCGGTGGGGCCTTGGACGAAAGACACGCCCGATGACGACCTGAATCGCGAGTACTTTGCCGAGTTCGTGGACGTGGTGACGCAGGCGCTGCGCTCAGAGACGTTCGCCCACCGCGGCAAGTTCTGGAACTTCCCGCCGGAAAACTTCGTGAACCCGCACGAACATCCGGTTTACGCGCGCTTCGGCCAAGGCGTGGACGCAGACATGCGGGTGCGCGAAATCGGCATTGCGCCACGCCCGTATCAGGACGAGATCCCGCTCTACGGCGGCTTTTCCGCGAGCCTGCGCACGGCAAAGTTCTGGGCGCGGCACAAGGGCCGCCCCATCGTGCTCGCCAGCGACACGGATTTCCTCAAGCTCCTGTGGAGCGAATGGCGCAAGGAAGCCGAGGCGTGGGGCCACGACGTGCCACGCGGCCGAGAAGCCTGTTGGGGCGGCATCATGATCTGCGCCGAAACAGACGCTTTGGCGCAAGCGCTCTTCGAGGACATGCGCTGGTTCTGGAAAACTTGGGCGACGCCCTTTGGCCAAGGCATGCCGGAACTGTTGGTTGGCTCGCCAGACACGCTCAACCGCCGCATCGAGAAGGTGGCCAAGGCGGTGCCGATCGACGAGGCATTTCTGCTCATCCCCGCCGGCATCCACACGCCGGCGCAAATCCACGATTCGCTGGACCTCTTCGCGCGCCGCGTGATGCCGAACTGGGGATGAGGCGTCGCTGGCGGCCCGCTAGGCGGGCCGCCGTGCATGGAGTTGTCGCGCCGTCAGCGCGGCGCGTGCCGCTACTCCGCCAACTCAGTGATGGCTTGGCCTGTCAACACCATGAGATCTTGGCGCAGTGGCCACGGCGAGCCCAATAGCTGGATCATCGACACCACGACGATCTCCTCCACCGGATCGATCCAGAAGATCGTGCCGGCGGCCCCGCCCCAGTTGTACTCGCCAACCGAGCCGAGCACGCCGACCGCGGTGGGGTCTGTGACCACGCCGAAGCCGAGGCCGAAGCCCATGCCAGACATCTCCTCGAACAGGCTCATGGTTGGGCGTTCGCCCGCCCCACCGGCCTGAACCGATGCCGGCAGGTGATCCATCGCCATGAACTCAACCGTCTTGGGCCCCAAGATGCGCACGCCGTCCAACATGCCGCCGTTGCGCAACATTTCCGCGAAACGCATGTAGTCGCGCGCGGTGGAGACGAGCCCGCCGCCACCGGAGAAAAAGCCCGTGTTCTTCCAATTGCCGAACTGCCCCGGGCCATCGCCGAGCTGCACCAGCTTTTCGTTCTCCGCATCCCAGCTATGGTTAGGCAGGAAGCGCTCCTCCTTCTCCGGCGGCACGTTGAAGAACGTGTCGGGCATGTCGAGCGGGTCGAACAGGCGCTCCTGCAGGAACACATCGAAGGATTGCCCACTGATGCGCTCGATCACCGCGCCCGTCACGTCCACCGCGATGCTGTAGTGCCACTTCGTGCCCGGTTCGAACTTCAACGGCAGCGCCGCTGTGCGGGCGATGAAGTCTTCCATGTCGGTCGAGGCGGTGGGCGAGTTTTGCTGATAGAGCTGATCGACGGGATCCTCCGGATTGAAGCCGTACGAGAAGCCGGCGGTGTGCGTGAGCAGGTGCTGCATCGTCATCGGCGTTTTCGCCGGCACCCGGCCGCCATCCACATACACATCCAGGTTTTCCAGCTCCGGCAGGAATTTGGCGACGGGATCTTCCAAGTGAAACTTGCCTTCCTCGTACAGGATCATCGCCGCCACGGCGGTGATGGGCTTGGTCATCGAATAGATGCGGAACAGGGCATCCTCGGTGAGCGGCCGGTCGTCCTCCGCACCGCGCTGGCCGACCACGGACGTGTGGACGACGCTCCCGTTGCGGGCCACCATCGTCAGGACGCCGGCGAGCTTGCCGGCATCCACGTATTCCTGCGTCTTCGCCGTGATGCGGTCCAGCCGTTCGGACGACATGCCGACGCTCTCCGGCGCCGCTGTCGGCAGTTCCGCCCCCGTTGCCGCAAACGCAAAGAGAGCGAGGCCGGCGAAGGCCGCGTTGTTGATCCTCATGCCTGCATCCTTTCTCGAATGGATTCGGAGCCGCCAGCAAGCGGCGTTTGACGCCATGTTAGCGCATCGGCGCAGCGCCTTCGGTTGCGCCCTCGCCGCGCTGCGGGGCGCAACGCCGCGCTCCCGCAACGGATCCGGCGGCGCGCGCAAGCGGTCGCTGACGCCGGCGCGGATTCAGCGCTTAACCTCAAGGACGCTCCGCGAAGAGGTTCGCGTAACGGTCGCGCAGGACGTTCTTCTGCACCTTGCCCATCGCGTTGCGCGGCAGTTCCGCCACACACACCACCTGCTTCGGCTGCTTGAAGCGAGCGAGTTGGCCATCCAAGGCGGCGCTCACCGCGGCCAGCGCCACGGCATCGGCCACCGGCTGCACCACCGCCACCACGCCCTCGCCGAAGTCCGGATGCGGCACGCCGATGACGGCGCTCTCCGCCACCTCCGGCATCGCGTCAATGAGGCGCTCGATCTCCTTCGGATAGACGTTGTATCCCCCCGAGATGACGAGGTCTTTGGCGCGCCCGACGATGGAGAGCCGGCCGTGGGCATCCATGACGCCCAAGTCTCCCGTGCGGAAGAAGCCATCCGGGCGCATCTCGGCGGCGGTTTTGTCCGGCATCCGCCAATAGCCCGTGAAGACGTTCGGCCCGCGCACCTCGATGTCGCCCACCTCACCCACTGGCCGGGGTGCCGCGTCCTCGTCCACGACGCGCGCCTCGACGCCGGGCAGGGAAAAGCCCACGGTGCCGGCCACGCGCTCGCCATGCAACGGATTGGAGGTGTTCATCAATGTCTCGGACATGCCGTAGCGTTCCAAGATGCGATGTCCGGTGCGCTCGGCGAAGGCATCGAAAGTCTGTTCCGCGAGCGGCGCGGAGCCAGAGATGAAGACGCGCACCCCCTCGCAGAGGCCCCGGCTGAAGCCAACGCTCGCCAACAGGCGCGTGTAGAACGTGGGCACGCCCATCATCACCGTACAGCGCGGCAGCCACGCCATGCAGTTCCGCGCGTCGAAGCGCAGCAAGAACGCCAGCGACGAGCCGGTGAGGAATGCACAGTGCAGCGCCACGAAGAGGCCGTGGACATGGAAGATCGGCAAGGCGTGAAGCTGCGTGTCCGCGCTGGTGAAGCCCCACGCGGCACACAGCGCCTCGGCATTGCTGGCCAGGTTGGCGTGGGTGAGCATGGCGCCCTTGGAACGCCCCGTGGTGCCGGAGGTGTAAACGATGGCCGCAAGGTCGTCCGCGGCGCGCGGCGCCGTGGCGTCGCAAGGCGTCGCGCCGCTGGCGGCCTCCGAGAACGTGCCGCGGCCGGCCGCATCCATCGTGGCCACCTGCACCGCCACGCCGCTGGTGTCGGCGCCCACGTCGGCCACGAACAGCGCTGGCTCGGCGTCGCCCAAGAAGTAATCCACCTCCGCTCTGGTGTAGGCGGTGTTCAGGGGCACATACACCGCCCCCGCCTTCAAACAGCCCAGATAGAGCGCCACGGCCTCGGCGCATTTCGGCGTTTGCGCCACCACCCGGTCTCCCGGCTTCACGCCGAACGCCAACAGAGCGCCGGCGGCGCGAGACGCCTGCGCTTCAAGTTCCGCGTAGCTCCAATCCGCGCGGCCATCCATGTGCAGGGCCGTCGCCGGCGCATGGGCACGGAACTGCGCCTCAAAGCTGGCATAGAGGTTCTGTGTCATGGGTTCGCTGGCCTCCTCGCCCCAGCGGCGGCGCTACACCGTCACGCGCAACGCGGCGCCGGCAACGGCAAAATGAATCCAAGTGGATGCGCGCCGGCCAACGGCGCGAAAGGCGTGCGCGTAGGCCGCCAGTTGGCCAGAGTGCGACAGCGCTTCGGCTTCCCACTCCGCCCGGCGGCGCGGCGAGGACTTATGGTCGAAGATCACCATCTCGCCATCGGCTTCAACGGCCACATCCACCAAGCCGACCCGCGTTTGCCCGCCTCCCAACACCTCGGCCACGGGATACTCAACGTGGATGCGCGTCGGTGCGAAACGCTCTTGCACCCAGCTATGAAAGCGCCGGGCCGCGGCGAGCGCATCTGCGGCATCGAACGCGCCGGCCGCGCCGTAAGCCTCCATGATGCGTTGTGCGCGCGCCATCTCTTCCTTGCTCGCCGGATTCACCAAGTGCATGGCGATGATGGCATGCAGGGCGTTCCCGACCGCTGCCATGTTGCCGCCCTTGAGCGGCAAGCGTTCACCAAACGCGACCACTTCTTCGACACATGCTGTTGCAACGGCGCCGGCAGACGATGCCGGCAGGCGCGCCGGCACGCACTCGGCCAATGGTTCGCGGCGCTCAAACCAACGCGGGGCATAGCTCTCCATCACCGCAGGCTCTTCGCTTTGGCCAAGGGACAGCCTCTGCGCCGGGGCTTCGCTACCATCTGGCAACGGCAAGGCATCGCCATCGGGCAACAGGAACGGCGTCTTGAACGCATGCAGCCACGCTTCCTCCGGCACCTTCTCGCGCAACGCGATGACGAGCAAATCCCGCGCTCGCGTGGCGCCGACATACGCCAACCGCCGCTGTTCCGACGCGCTCCTGCGGGCACATTCCATGCCCTCCGCCGACGCCTTGATGGCATCGAGGAGCGGCAAGCCTCTCTTGCGAGAGCCAAAGAGATTCGGCCACCAGCGCACGATGCGCCCGGCCAGCGGGGCATGCACGTCAAACGGCGTTTCCAGTTTGATGCGCGCGTCCCACAACGGCAGGCGCTCTTCGTAGTCTAAATCCGCCGCGATGACCACGGGCCACTCCAACCCCTTGGCGCGGTGGTAGGTGAGCACAGACACCGCATCGCCGCCCGTGATCACGGGCTGCAAGTCCAGCTCCGGGGAGTGCGGCGCATCCAGCCAGAAGAGCAAGCCAGTGAGCGTGGCGGCGAAGCCGAGGGACTCGCAGTGCGATTCATAGGCCGCCGCCAAATCCAACAGCGCGTCCAAGTTGCGCTGCCGAGCGGCGGCGCGCATGGCGTCCGGCCCCCACGCGGCCACGATCTCGCGCAGGCCGGCGTCGCTCAACGCCCGCGCTACGATTTCAAACGGCGACAGCGCCATCGCCTCCTCGCGCAGCAGGCGGAGCCGCTTGACGATGGGGTGGCTTTCGCCCCATTCCCAAGAAGGCTTGCCGTCCGCCAGCCACCGCAGCCGATCCGCCAACCAGCCCTCTGGCGCGCCGCCATCCGCCAGCGCCATCACTTCGGCGACCGCCAGCGTGTCGCTCGCATCGTTCAGGCAACGCAAGCACGCCCGCGCGAGGCCCACTTCCGCCACCTCGCGCAGCCCCGGAAGGGTCATCTTCATCGCCACGCCGCGACGCCGCAGCGCACTCGCAACGGCCTCCACGTGGTCGTTAGTGCGCGCCAACACGGCGATGTCGCCGCGGCGCAGCGATCGCAAGGCGTCCGTCTTGGGATCCACAACGCTCGTCGCACTCGCCAACAACCCGGCGACGCCTTCGGCGACCGCTTGGGCAGCCCCTTCCCTGCGACGCCCCTTGAACTGCCAATGCGCCACCGCCGCGGTGTTCGAACGCTCGTCCCGCTGGGCCTCAAGCACCACGTCCGGCCGTTCCATGCCGTCCTTGGCGAACGCTGCGGCGAACACCTCATTCACATAGCGCGTGAGGGTGGGGCGCGAGCGCCAGTTGCGGTCCAGCCGGGCTGTGGCGGCGCCGCCGGCCATGAGCCCGCTCAGCGCATCGAACACGAGTTGCTGATCGCAGCCGCGAAACTCGTAGATCGCCTGCTTCACGTCGCCAACGAAAATGGCGCGCTTGGCGAGGCGGGCGAGCTTCACGAAGAGCGCGAGCTGCATCGGGTTGGTGTCTTGGAACTCGTCCACCAACAGCAAATCCAACTCCTCGCCAAGCCGCTCCCTGACGCTGCGGTCGTCCAAGGCTTCCAAGAGCAGCGCTTCCATGTCCCCAAAGTCGATGAGGCCGGCTTCCTGCTTGAGCGTCTGAAAGCGGCGCATGGAACGCGCGGCGATGCCAAAGACGCCATCGGTGGCGGCGCGCAAGTCATCCAGCAGGTTGGGATTGGCCACATAGCTTGCGGCGGCGGCGCGCACGGCGGCTGCAAACGGCTCGCTGGCCTTGGCGGCCTTGCGGCGAGACAGGCTGATCCACGTTCCCCACGGGCAGTCTCGGCGTTCGAGCAGCGCCGCGAGCTCGCGGACTTCCGCCATGTAGCGGCGTGTCGTCTGCGTTGTGTCGCGTTCGACGTCGATGCCGTCGAGGGCCGCCTGCACCGCTCCGCGCAAATGGCCGAAGTGGTCGCCGGGCGCTGGTTCGGGAAAGAAACTGAGCAGGTCATCAGCGTTGCGTTGCCCCATTGCGGCCAAGGCCGCGGCATCGATGTGGTTCTCCCGCGCCTTGTCCGCGACATGCTTCACCACCGCCGGCCACGACCCAATTTCGAGCCGCGCCGCGACGGCATTCATCTTGCGCGCTTCCTGCGGCGCCACCACATCGTCCAATGCCTGGTTGAAAAACCGCATCCCGTCTTCGACGGAGAGCGTCTCGAGCCGCGGCGACAGGCCGCGCTCGAAGGCGAAGCGGCGCAGCAGCCGCTCGCAAACGCTGTGTACCGTGCCGATGAGCGCCTGCGCTGTTTGCTCGGCCAACGCCATGCGGCCAGCCGCGATGAGGCGTTCCCGCACCCTGCCCTGCAACTCCCCGGCGGCCTTCACCGTGAACGTGGCGCCGATGATCCGTGCCGGGTGCGCGTCCCCTTGCGTGAGCGCCCGTTCGAGTTCCTCGACGAGCCGCCAAGTCTTGCCGCTGCCGGCGCCGGCGCTCAAGAAGGTGACGTGAGAGAACTCCCCCATCGGCGGTGCGTCTTGGGTGCTGGACAAGATGGTCAGCCGCTTGCCGGCGGCGCAACGCCTTGCCTGTCACCGCTGCAGCCGGCCGCCATCGCCGCCCGCCACCGCCAGTGGTCGCGCGCGTCATCGACGTCCCAGAGGGTCTCCAACGTCACGACGCGCAGGCCAAGGCTTGCCGCCTTCGCCAAGGTGCGTTCGCACACGTCGTCGCCACCCCAGGCAATGCCCTCGAACAGGGCGGCGCGGGGGATGTTCATGCCGATGAGGCAGTAGCCGCCATCCTCGACGGGGCCAATCACCACATCTGCGCTCTGCAAGGCGTCCAAAGCCGCCTGCACATGTTTCGCCGACAGATCGGGAACGTCTGTGCCAACCACCAGCTTGGCGCCGCCACGAAGCGCGGCGAGCATGCGGCCGCCTAGATCTGTCTCCGGCTGTTCCAAGAGCCGTGCCCCATAACGGCGCCCCCAATCGCGCAATTGCGCGTTGGTGCCACCGGAAAACCAAAGGTCGCAGTCAAAATCGCCCACCCGGAGCGCCGTCAAGGTGCTCTCCACCAGTTCGACATGGGCGGTGAAGGCGCACTCTTCGCCGAGGGCTGCCGCCAAGCGACGTTTGACCGCCCCACGTTCCGGCGAGCGGGCGAGCACGGCGACGTGCGGGCGCGGGTAGTAGCGCTGCGCCAATGGTTCGGGCGGCGCACCAAAGAAGTAGCGCAGCCGCAGCGCCCACATCAGAACGACTGTGCGGGCAATGCCATTGCGCTCCCAACGGCGCGCGGACACGCCGAGCGGCACCCGCAACCGGCGTGGACGCGCGAGGCGGCGCAAGCGCTTGCTGAGTTCAATGTCCTCCATCAAGGGCTGATCGGGCACGCCGCCGACGGCGGCCAGCAGGGCGCGCCCGACGAAGATGCCCTGGTCTCCCGTGCAGATGCCGGTGAGCCATGAGCGTTCGTTCATGAGCGAGCCGACGACGCCCAGCGCCGGTGCGCTGCCGCAGAGCCGCACATCGAAACGCCCCCAAACGTTGCCTGCCCGTCCCGCCGCCACGCCAAGCAAGGCATCGACATGGGCCGGTGTTGCCTGGGCGTCGGCATGCAGGAGCCAAATCATCTCGCCCCGAGCGTGGGCGATGCCGGCGCGCATCTGCGCCGCTCGCCCGCGCCGGGACGCCACGCAGCGCACTCTGAAGCGCCGACACACGCCAGCCGCATCGTCGCGGCTGCCGCCATCCACCACGATGACCTCAAGCCCATGGCACCCAGCCAACCCTTCGAGCAGGGCAGCGAGCGGCGCGGCGTCATTCAACACCGGAACGACGGCGCTCACCAACGCATCGGTCGGCCTCGCTTGTGGCGCCATCGTCGTCTCCTGGCAGCCCCGGCAGGAATCGAACCTGCACCTACCGCTTAGGAGGCGGTCGTTCTATCCATTGAACTACGGGGCCGAGCGAGCCGGAATGATACTCGGCGCTGCCGGGCCAACGAGCTCACCATGTGGCTAAGAGACCTCACGGAAGACGTCGTCGTCCGTCAACCAGCCACATGCCCGTGCGTAGGGCGCCAACTCTTTGCGCAACAGATCGAGTCGCACGAGTGCAAGCTGCCGCCGCAGCGCTTCTCGCGCGAATTCGGTCCTTCCCCATCCGGTGCAAGCGATGACCTCGCGGAGATTGGCCTCGAGTTTCTCGTCAAGTTTGATGGTCAACGTTGTCATGTTGGCTGCCACCTTGTTCGAAGGGCATGTTCGCACAGGACCGGGCGTTCCACCGGACACTGTGTGTGGAGGGACGGATGACGCCGAGCGCGGCGTCGGTTGTGGCTCCCCGTCGGGGCGAGGCGATGCGGTGCTAGCGCTGTGCATCCGCCGCGGCATGTCGACGGCGGGCACCGCGAGTATCGCCATAGAGCTGCGCGTTCCGGCGCCGCGAACGGCCACCGCGTGCTACCGTACCGAGGTTGGAGCGGCTTAGATGCAGCTAGGCTATCCTCCCTTACGGAATGATCGATCACGCTCGCTGTTGTGCGCGATGCCTGCCGCCCTATGACCGACGATGTGGAATCCAGAGACGTGGAGTATCTTGACCTCATCTTGGAGCGCGTCCGGGTATCCGCGTCATACAAGCCGAAGTTCGGCCGCGGTGGCCGTGCCGGCTTGACGCTGCGCCAGTTCCAAGACCTCTATAGCGCCGACCCCTTCTACGCTTGGTTCGGTCTCGACAACGCCATGCTGTACGCCGCCCACAAAGCGGCAGGTGGCATGACAAGCATCTACCGCCAGATCGGCATCGGTTGTGAAAGAGTGTTCCGCAAGATACTGCAGGACACGCTTGGCCTCTCCGAGGCCGACACGATGTGGTCATACGACGTGCCGACGAACAACGGAGAGACACGCAAGCTCTCGCTCGACGGGCGCGTACCGCTGGCGCAAATCGACGAAAGACCCGCTAGGGCGAGAGTCCGAGATTGGATGAAGCAATCTTCGCGAACGGTCGGCGTGGAGCCGGGCGTATTCCAGTCGCTGACGGGCACCGTGTTCGAGGTCAGACAGGGCTATAAGAGCAAGGACAGCAAGCGCCAGAACGCGGATATCGCCAACGCAGCATCCGCCTATGTGAAGTCGTACTTACCTTGCGTGGTCGTTCTGTCCAACCAGATAGATGAAGATGTCCTGCGACGCTACCGAGCGGCCCGATGGGTCGTCGTAACGGGGACACGCGGCAGCGACGATCCGCTGACGTCCACCTACGACTTCATGCGCGAAGTCATCGGCTACGATCTGGCCGGGTTCTTTGAACGCAACGCAGGGGCACTTCAAGCGGAAATCGCCGATGTGCTCCAGAGGTTGCTGGATCCGGGGGGCACCTGATGCCGCAGGTGGGATCGAGTTTGCGCCAACGCGCGGACTACACGCACAAGTTCAACTTGAAGACGGGGCGGCATGGTTGGCTGCGGCTCACGCCAGCCTATTCCGTGAAAGTGGTTACGGAAACGATCTCGCGCTACGAGACGGGCCTAAAGGTACTGGACCCGTTCTGCGGCACGGGAACCACGGCCCTTTGCGCGGTTGCCGAAGGGCATCGGGCGACAACCGTCGACATCAATCCGTTCTTGACGTGGCTGGCGAGCGCAAAGACCAGCATCTATTCCAAGAGGTCGCTTGCCGAGACTGAGCGCGCCGGCGTTGCGGCGCTGGACTTGACGCACCGTGAAGCGTTGGAGCCGGCACCCGTACCCAACATCCACAGAATTGAGCGCTGGTGGCCCGAATCAGCCTCCCATTTTCTCGCCCACTTGAAATCCGCCATCGTTGCATCGACGACTGACGCGCAGGTACGCGATCTGCTGCGCGTCGCGTTCTGCCGCACGCTGATCAAGCTCTCCAACGCGGCCTTCAACCACCAGTCCATGTCGTTCAAGAACGACGATTCACAAGGACAACTGCAGACGGACTTGGGGCCCGGCGCATTGTTCCTGAACGACCTTCGATTCGTCCTGCAGGGCGCGGCCGATAACCCGCCCGGGGCCGCTGCCGTCGTGCAGGACGACGCCAGAGACCTGTCGAGACTCACGGCAGCAGACTTCGACTTGGTGGTGACGTCGCCGCCGTATGCGAACCGCATGTCTTACATCCGCGAGCTGCGGCCGTACATGTATTGGCTGGGCTACTTCGACAACGCCCGCGCTGCCGGCGAACTGGACTGGCAGGCCATCGGCGGCACTTGGGGCATCGCCACCAGTCGATTGAGCGTCTGGACGAGACAGCACGGCTGTTGGCTGCCCGACCAACTGGAAGGCATCTTGGCGGACATCGCCGCTGACGCCAATGCGAACGGCAGTCTGCTGGCCGCCTACGTCGCCAAGTACTTCGAGGACATGTCCCAGCACTTCGACCGCCTGCGAACGGTGTTGAAGCGTGGCGCGCGCCTACACTACATCGTCGGCAACTCCACGTTCTACGGCGTCTTGGTGCCGACGGAGCAACTCTACGCAGCGATGCTGCGCGAGTACGGATTTGTGGGTGTGACGGTGCGGCCGATTCGCAAACGCAACTCCAACAAGGCGTTGTTCGAGTTCGACGTGTCTGCAGTTTGGCCTGAGGGCCAAGGCCACCGATATGGTCACGGGTGGCAGAGATGATGGAACGTCTGTTGCCAATCCCCAATAGCCGGCCATCTGATCAACTCATTGACATTCATGGCAAACGCCAACAGGCCGATCCGACGCTAACCGAAGTGAAGGCGAAGTGGCCACGAACCGTCAGCACCCGGTGGCAGTCTCACGGTGCCATCCCGTCGCGGCACGAGGCCCAATGCTCAGCCCCATCGAGTCGACCCCTCCCAATACAGATGATACTATTCCAGCCAAGCTCTCGTGCGCGCAAGCCAAACGAGCTTCTCACAGTAGCTCCCGTCCAGGGGCCGAAAGGGGACGTATAGATCATGACCGACACCCTTCAATACAAGCAGGTAGTGTTCAAGCGATTCAAGGCTTTCAAGTCATTTAAGCTGACCTTGCACCACTTCAACATCATGGTCGGACCGAACAATGCAGGCAAATCAACAGTCCTTGCTGCCTTTAGGATTCTCGATGCCGGCCTGAGACGAGCCCGCACCCGTAAACCAGTACTGGTCAATGGCCCGGAGGGTCGCACGTTGGGCCATTTGCTCGATCTAGCGCCCTTGTCGGTCGGCGAAGAGAACATCTTCTACGACTACGACGATTCCCAACCGGCATCGGTCACATTCACGCTGACCGACAACAAGAAACTCGTTCTCCACTTCCCCGTACAGGGATCATGCGTCCTAGTCCCACACGACCCGTACCGATCGATCTCGACCCCAGCGCAATTCCGATTGTCGTTCAACGCCCCTATCGGGTTCGTCCCTGTCCTCGGCCCCGTCGAGCACCATGAAAGACTATACGAGAGAGAAGCGGCCCGGTTGGCCTTATCAAACTATCGTGCAGCGAGGAATTTCCGGAATATCTGGTATCACTATCCCGACCACTTTGACTCCTTCCGCAACCTCGTCCGCCAAACGTGGCCGGGAATGGATATCGGCCGACCAGAAGTCGACACCTCCCATCAAAAGCCTGTTCTCCACATGTTCTGTCCAGAGCAACGAATACCTCGAGAAATTTGCTGGGCAGGGTTCGGATTTCAAGTCTGGTGCCAGATGCTCACCCACATCGTCCAATCGAGGAACGCCGCAATCTTCCTAATCGATGAGCCCGACATATACCTACACTCAGACCTCCAAAGACAGCTGTTATCGTTGCTCCAAGAACTTGGCCCCGACATACTCATCGCGACGCACTCGACCGAGATTGTCTCGGAGGCAGCGCCAGACGACATCGTACTGATTGACAAGAATAGGAGTTCGGCGAGACGGATCAAGGATCCGACGCAACTGAACGAAGTGTTCACAAATCTTGGTTCTAATCTAAATCCCATTCTGACCCAATTGGCGAAGACGCGCCGCGCTGTCTTCGTGGAAGGGGAAGACTTCCAAGTCTTCGCGAAGTATGCGAGAAGGATAGGATATGATGATCTAGCAAATAGACGGTCGTTCGCAGTTATCCCGGTCGGTGGCTCTAGCCTAGATCGAATTCGAAGCCTAAAGAGGGGCATTGAAATTGCGCTCGGCGAAGAAATCAAAGCTGCTGTCATACTCGACCGTGATTTCCGGTCGGACGCTGAATGCGATAGGGCCAAATCTCGCTGTAGGGAGTTCTGCGAGCTCTCGATCGTCCACACATGCAAGGAAGTAGAGAACTTCCTGTTGGTGCCTGCAGCCATTGAACGCGCAGCACACGCACGCCTTCAGGATAGAGCTCGACATGGATCGGCGGTGGCCGATAGCGCTTTGAACGTCGGGAGTGAGGCTGTCGAGTACGTTGGTTGGTGTGCAAACGTTCTCGAAGATTTTGCCGAAGATCGGAGAAGTCATGTCATGTCGCAGCACCTCGCGTCACGCCGGCGTTTCGCTAGACTGGCTGCGTCGGGCGAAGACGAAGCTACGACGGGTCGCGCTGCGATAGACGAGTTTTTTGCCGACTGGGCGAAGAGTCCTGAACGACGGTTGGAGCTAATTCCAGGCAAGGAAGCGCTAGCGGCGGTCAACCGGCATCTTCAAGAGCACCACCAAATTAGTGTTACGATCACGGGAATAGTCAGTGCAATCAAAAACAATGAGATACCAAAGGAGGTGCGAGAACTTCTCGATGCTCTTGCCAAGTTCGCGGCGGCATAGACGCAGAAGGCACGCCGTTGGAGCCGCTCACGGACGGCTATCCGTTGAGGCGGATGCATCGGACGGAAGTCGCCCCAAAATCCTTCGTTTCAACCCCGTTCGTCGAGCACGGGCAGGACGATGCAGGCCATCCTATGGTTCGAGTTTGACATCAATGTTCCGTAAGCTTTTTCAAGAGTTGCGGCTTAACTCTCCCTTCCGCGTCCTAGCCTATGCGCGTCGATGGCCGCTACCTAGCCAGATCGGACTCGGCCTCCAACAGCTTGAGGATGTCGAACACCTAGCCGCTCGTCACGTTGCCCACAGGCATCCGCACCGCGAGCGAGCGACGTGCGCCAGCCAAGAAACTCTCCAACTGTCCAGTTGTCCGGTTGAAATCCTCCCCAGAGGATGTACGCTCTCGTGGTGTTGGAGAGCCGTGGTGCTGTCCCGTGCGTCCCCGCGAAATTGCTGACACTCCCAAGGAATGCCCATGCGTCAAACCGTTTTCGCACTCGCGCTCGGCGCTGTCTCGGGTGTCATGGCGCTGCCTGCCGCCGGCGAGGATGGTCTGTATTGGAGCGTGGACTTGGGCAGCTCGCTGGCGAGTGATCTGTCGTCCAAGCGAACGAATGTCGGCGTGCCCACCAACTGCGACCAATGGCTTACGCCCAGCACCACACTGCCTGACGGCCGCACCGTGCCGTTGCCGCTCAGCGACCCCTATTGTGGCGGCGGGCCGCGGGCGTTGCCTGCGAGGGCGGTGGATTTCAACTTGGATGCCGGCTCGTTCGTGGGCTTCGCCGTCGGCTATCAACGCGCCAACATGCGCTTCGAGATGGAGTACTTCCGCCGCTCGCAGGAAGGCGAAAAGCAACCGTTGATCGTCCCGGGGGACGACAAGCAAGCGGAGTTCGTCGAGCGCAGCGAAGAGATCCACGATGTGCAAGGCGACAGCTTGTTCGCCAACGTCTTCTACGACTTCGCGGCGCGAAGGTCGAACAAGATCACGCCCTACGTCGGCGTCGGCATCGGCGCCATGCGGCTAGGCGTCGACTACTCCGCCACTTCGAGACGAAACAGCGACCGTGACGCGTTGCTGCAACTGAACCGCAACCCCAATGCCGCTGGCACCGTGTCGCGGGCCGATGAATCGCTGTCGGACACCCTATTGGGCTACCAGTTCATCGGCGGCGTGCGCTACGCGCTGGGCGAAAAGCGTTCGCTGAACCTGAAGGTGCGCTACAGCAACGCCTTTGAAGACTTCGACGATTCGGACAATCCTTGGAGGCCGTTGCGCGGGCATGAATCCACCGTCGGCCCTGGCGGCGCGCCGGTTCACTACGGCATAGCGGCGACGAGGCTAGGCTTCTGGGCCCTGTCGCTGGGTTTGAGGTTCGATTTCGACTGAACTCAAGGGCGCTCCGGGCCAACGACGCGCGGGTGTCCGCTCATCGGCGAAACTCCACTTCCCAGATCTTATGGAAACCGCCATCCACAGGCATGTACTGGCCGGTCCTGACTTCGGAGATGCCGTATTCCGGGAGAGGGACTGTTGCCAAGCATTTGCCGTCGAATCTACCGCCGCGCGCGTCGAAGGCGAAGTCCAGGTTGTCGAAGCCGTGTCGCTTGCGCTCTTCCGGCAGATCATCCTGATCAGCAGGCATCAGGTGCAGGGAGAACATCGCCTCCGTGTCGGCGTGGGCGCATGGGACCCTGACGAAGATCAGGCTTTCGGCGCCGAGGCCCAGATAGACGTCGAAGACGCCGCGGGCCGCCGGCTCGCCGGAAGTTGCCGACAACAAATGGCCGTCCAACCATCGCCGGCTCTCCTCGAACCAGTGCTCCGCTTCCCAAAGGCGGTTCCCATGGCTGTCCACCTGTCCGGTTTGGATGCCGACGATGTCTTTGTCGGGAAGCTGACGCTCGACGACGCAGACGCCGTTGTTCCGCCAGGCACTCCTTGGCCACTTGAAATCCAGCGCAGCGCGTTCGTGCGTTCCACTTTCGGAATCCCGCGAATAGACGCGCAACGGGAACCGCGTGCCGTATTCGTCTTCCCATCTGCAGCTCCGGTTCACATAGGTCAGCCTGCTTCCGCGAAGGTAAACATCGTATCTGGAGCGAAGGATGCGCCCCCAAGCCGCCGGTTTCACGGGTTCGGATGGCTCGGTCACTGCCTTCACGCGGTTGCCGAACTGGTCTTCGTAGTACACCGAAGCGCGCAGACGACGCCCGATGTCGTAAACCGTGGGGATGTACTCGGAGCTGCGCCGTTTCTTGGCCGGGATGCTCGTCCAGCCATCGGAGTCGCCGGTTCTCTCCCACCGCCACCCTTCCCCGGGCAGCCGCCGGCCGCGGCGTCTGTCCAGACCAGCGCGTAACGGCTCGTCCACCACCGGAGGGTTGGAACCCCTGACCATGACGAGCGGCCCGGACTTTTGCTGCAGGCGATACAGCTTGCCGTCCGCCCAGTCCGCCACCAGCTCCAGCAACGGCTCGCGAGACAGGGCGCTCCGCAGATCGTCCTCCTGCTGCTGAGAGCATCCTCTCTCTTCCCCGTCACGGAAATGGAGGACATGCACTTCTCCGCGGCCAAGCGCGTTCATCAGCGCAGACTCAAGATGATGCGGTTCACATGGCAGGTTGCCAATGTTGCGCGGACCGTCGGCGCGCAAGCTCGCGGCGAGCCAAGCATTGCTCAGGACTGTGCCCGTCGGAGCCGCCTCCCGAAAGCGTTGCATGCTCTCCGACGTCCTCCACCGCGGAGCGGCGTACCCATGCGGCGCACCGGCATTCCAACGCTGTATCCCGCGTTCCTGCAGCACAACCAGCCAAGCTACCTGCAGGACAGCGGCAAACATCAGGACGGGCGCAAGGGCCTTCGCCCCCTTCCCTACCATTTCATGACGCCACGCAGGCGCGGAACGATTCACCGCGGCACCCGCCCTCCGCGCGCGGCGCAAGGCGCCGTCCATCAGCAGCAATGCCGCGAGCAGGAGTGGAACGTACACCGGAGTGAGGAATCTCCACTCCAATCCATGCCAAGTTCCTCCCGACATCATTGCGGCGACGAGCAGCGTCAGGTACGCGAGCGCGAAGCCGCCGAACACGCACAGCGGAAGCCAAGCGACATCCGAAACAGTCGGAGCGCCGCTCCGGTCCGAGCGACGGCAGAACGCTTGGCCGGCTAACGTCGCGAGCGCATGGCCGGCCGCCATCGCGAGCGCCAGCAGGACCGGGGCCGTCAACCCGGCGAGCCACCAGTCCTTAACCGCGAGCCGCACAGCCTCGTCCACGACGAAGCGCATTGAGTAGAGGGCCCAGCCCCTTTCACCCGACACGGATCCGGCAACCAGATAGTTCCGCAGCATCCACAGACCCACCGGCGCCCCGGCAATCAGCGCATAGAGGGCGATGCGCTTCATCTTCTCCCGCGGCGCAACCCGCGCCGCAAGCAGCATGGGGACCGCCGCCAAGACCAGCGAGGCGCCCATGTAACGGGTCAGGCAAGCCAGCGCGCCGAACGCCGCCGCCAAGATCAGGGAAGCGCGTCCACCGCTGTGCAGGTGCCCGGCGGTCTGCGTCAGCGCGAGCGTCACGAACAGAATGAAAGCAGACTCGCTCATGGCGTGGGACGCCATTTCGGTGAGCGGAAGGGCTAGCGCGATCGAGAAGCAGCCCCAGAGCCACAGGAACCGCGAGTGCAGATGGCGCCGCAGCCATGAACCCGCGACCAGAACGGTCAGCCCGAAGATGACGGAGTTAAGCGGTCCGGCGAAGGCGTAGGGATCCGGCCCGAACAGCCCCCCAAAAGCAAGCATCGCCGGCCACAGCGGCGGCCAGGACACGAAAGGGCCAAACAAATCGACAAAGCCGTCGCCCGCCAAGAGATTGCGGGCCACGGTGATGTAGTTGACCGCATCCGACCACATCCCCGGTCCGTAGCGGGCCAACCGCAGGAGCACGAGACCCGCGCCCAGTACGGTTGCCGCGGCGAGGAGCAGGGAGAAGCGGTCGGGCCGGCGCCACGGCGATATGTACCGGGATGGCCAGCGAAAGACGGTCAAATGTCCCAACTCACCACGATGCCCGTCCATCGCAGCAACGGCCGACGAACTGCCTAGCGCACTCGTAGTGCCAGTTCGTGCGCGTGTTCGTGTGGTGGCGTTCCAGCGTACATCCCGGCGCGGCTGGCGGGTTCCCGGAGTTGTAGAACACCGTCCGCCGTGCAATGCCTTCGGTCAAGCGGCAGAAGAGCGGGACGTAATCCTTGCCGCCGAAAAAGAAGACGCTCTGGGCGCCCGTCCTCGGCAACATCGCGAAGTCCTTGTACTTGTCGCATTGGCGGCGGCGCTTGTATGTGCCCCTTGCGCTGTTGGAAAACGTGATGTCGTAGTTCGGTAGGAGATAGTCTGCGGCGACCATCCCCCAACCCGCCGAAAGGATGAAGACGTTGCTGATGCCAAGATGCTCCACCAACCGCTGGTATGTGGCGTTCTTGTAGAGTCGCCACGCGGTCAGCAGGCCGAAGGGATTATCCTTTCGGTCGTGGCGGTTGTAATCCACCAGCATCTGACGATATGTGATCCCGCTAGGAGCGCATTCGTCCGGTCGCCGATAGACGATGGCACTATCGCGCGGCGCACGTTCGGGCGCGGCGACGAACAGAACCCGGCCTTCGTTCGGGGAGACGAAATGGCCGGCCGAGGGGCTCTTGGCCGCCGCGCATTGGATTACGGCGATGGCGTTCACGCGCCGATTCATCGCATTACCTTGTTCATTTCCTCAATTGGCGCAAATGGTAGCGGCACCATCACTCAGGGCACACAACGTTCATGTCGATGCCCTGGGCCACCACCGTCTTCACGCCGCGGATGAACGTGCAGACGGCGGCCGGCAACGGCTCGGTCAACGGATTGTCCGAGATGTTCAGGTACTGCACTTCGCCCTTCGCTGACCGGTTGCCGGTCTCTCCCGGCTGCCACACCACTGGGCAGGCGTCGCTGGCGCTGGGCCCACTGCGGCGAGCGCCGTGCCCATGACTCAAGAGCACGGTCTATCGCAGTTTCTCCGTGCGCATGACGGGATGCTTGCGACGGCGCACCGCGGACAAAAGGGCACAAGGATTGGCGAGAAGTGGCGGTGCCCTTGCGGTCAGTCGGCGAGTTCACGACTGAGCTTCTGCGCCGCTGCGATCTGGGCCCGGGTCATAAACTCGCGCAGCGCTGCCCGGACGTCTCTCGCATCTCCATTCCCTTGCGCGGCAGCGAGATTGAGCCAAGCATAGGCTTGGACGTAGTCCTCGGGGACGCCCTCGCCAGTGCCGTATGCGACCCCTAGGTTGACCTGCGCGCCCGCGTGTCCCTGCTCGGCCGCCTTGCGGAACCACCGCACGGCTTCGCGGTCGTCCTCGGGGACACCCTCGCCGGCGCCGTACATCATCCCTAGGTTGAACTGCGCGTCCGCGTGTCCCTGCTCGGCCGCCTTGCGGAACCACCGCACGGCTTCGCGGTCGTCCTCGGGGACACCCTCGCCGTTGTCGTACTTGATCCCTAGGTTGAACTGCCCAACCGCGTCTCCCTGCTCGGCCGCCTTGCGGTACCACCGCACGGCTTCGCGGTCGTCCTCGGGGACGCCCTCTCCGTGGGCGTACTTGAACCCTAGGTTGACCTGCGCGCCCGCGTGTCCCTGCTCCGCCGCCTTGCGGAACCACAACAGGGCTTCGCCGTAGTCTTGGGGAACGCCCTCGCCGCGGCGGTACATGACCCCTAGGTTGACCTGCGCGTCCGCGTGTCCCTGCTCGGCCGCCTTGCGGAACCACCGCGCGGCTTCGCCGTAGTCTTGGGGAACGCCCTCGCCGCGGCGGTACATGATCCCTAGGTTGACCTGCGCGTCCGCGTGTCCCTGCTCGGCCGCCTTGCGGTACCACCGCACGGCTTCGCGGTCGTCCTCGGGGACGCCCATGCCGAAGGCGTACGCGAGCCCCAGGTAGAACTGCGCCTCCGCGTGACCCTGCTCGGCCACCTTGCGGAACCACCGCATGGCTTCGCGGTCGTCCTTGGGGACGCCGTCTCCGGTGACGTACATGATCCCTAGGTTGAACTGCGCGTCCGCGTCTCCCTGCTCGGCCGCCTTGCGGTACGCTGACTCCGCTTTGGACATCAGCGGCCCTACTGATTCGCCTTCGGGAACGCCGCCGCTCTCACCCGAATTCTTGCCGGCAGCCGTCGTCGCAATCGCCACCATCACGATGCAGGCCAACCATCGCGGGCCGTTGCTTCGAGTGCCCCATGGCGTGTTGAATGGCACCTGTGATGTCCGGTTCAGGGCGACGGCGGGATGATGCGGAGCGCTTGGCGGAGGCTCACCGCCCGCTGGCCGTCAATCGTCCGCCAACTGGCCGGAAACCGACCGCGTAGTCGCCGAGCATCCCGCCAGAACTTCCGGACGCGCAGGCCAAGCCGGTAGGGCATCTAACCATCCACCACCCCGCTGTCCGGTTGCCGCTGCCACGCCACTCAAGGGCATAGCTTATCGCAGCTTCACGCACGGCCACACTGCCCGCGCCGCGGACAAAAAGGTACAAAAATTGGGGCAATGGATGCTTGGAAAATCCATAAAGCAAAATGAAATCAATAAGATATAGTCTGGTAGTGGCGGAGCGGACGGGACTCGAACCCGCGACCTCCGGCGTGACAGGCCGGCATTCTAACCAACTGAACTACCGCTCCGAGACTGCCTGGTGGGTGTTGCAGGGCTCGAACCTGCGACCTACGGCTTGTAGGGCCGTCGCTCTCCCAACTGAGCTAAACACCCGAGTCAATCAACGACGCATCCTACCGCGGCGGCGGCGGCTGTCAATCTCGCGTCGCCGACGGCGCGCCGGATGCCGGCGATGGCTTTGCCCCATTCACGCCAACGGCGACGCTCAGACGTACCCGCGGCAGCCGAGCACAGCGTCGCCGCCCGCCCGGCCTTGCCCCATTCACGCCAGCGGAGCCGGCTCGAACTGCTCCTCGGTGAGCGCCATCACCGTGTCCGCCCCGGCTTGCACCGCCGCAAGGCGCCCAGCGGCGCGCGGCAGCACATGCTCCAAGTAGAAGCGCACCGTCACCGTCTTCGCCTCAAGGAAGCCCCGCGCGCCATCGCCGGCGGCGAGGCGGCGTTGGGCGACCAGCGCGCTCTTGGCCATTTCGTGGGCGCCGGCCACGTCGCCGACGAGCATGAGGAAGTCGAAGGCGACCGCGCCGGCGATGGCGAAATCGTTGCCGGCGTGGGCGAGCACCCACTCGAGGCCCGCCTCCAGCTGATCCACGCCGGCGCGAAAGGCCGGCAGCGCATCCGCCATGGCAGCCGCCAACTCCCCCTCCACTGCCCGCATTTCCGCGATGAGCGCCCGCAGCGCCGCGCCTCGGTCGCGCAGCACCTTGCGGCCCATGAGGTCCGCAGCTTGAATGCCGGTGGTGCCTTCGTAGATGGTGGTGATGCGCGCGTCCCGATAGTGCTGCGCCGCGCCCGTTTCCTCAACGAAGCCCATGCCGCCGAACACCTGCACCGCCAACGAGGCGAGTTGCTGGCCCGTCTCCGTGAGCCATGCCTTGATGACGGGCGTCATCAAGTCCACCCGCGCTTGATGCGTCGCCTGCGCGGCGCCTTCCACACGCGCCGCGTGGTCTAGATGCGAGGCGCCCACATACGCCACCGCGCGCATCGCCTCGATCTGCGCCTTCATCTCCATCAACATGCGCCGCACATCTGGATGCCGGATGATGGCCACCGGCGCGCGTTCGCCGGGCAGGTTGCCCTGCACGCGCTCCCGGGCGTAGCCAAGCGCCTGCTGGTAGGCGCGCTCGGCGATGGCGAGCCCCTGCACGCCCACACGGATGCGCGCGTGGTTCATCATCGTGAACATGCAAGCGAGGCCCTGATTCGCCTCGCCCACCAAGTAACCCTCGGCGCCGTCGAACTCCATCACGCAAGTGGGGCTGCCGTGGATGCCGAGCTTTTTCTCCAACGAAACCGCCTGCACGCCGTTGCGTTCGCCCAAGCTGCCGTCCTCGCGCAGCAACCGCTTAGGCACCAAGAAGAGCGAGATGCCGCGCACCCCCGGCGGCGCATCGGGCAACCGCGCCAGCACAAGGTGGACGATGTTGTCCGCCATGTCGTGGTCGCCGTAGGTGATGAAGATTTTCTGGCCCTTGATGCGAAACCGATCGCCGTCGGGCGTGGCGACGCTGCGAATCAAGCCAAGGTCGGAGCCAGCCTGGGGTTCCGTTAGGTTCATGGTGCCGGTCCATTCCCCGGCGATGAGTTTGGGCAGATAGCGCGCCTTGAGCGCCGCGTCGGCATGGCTCTCGATGGCATGGATCGCCCCTTCCGCCAACAGCGCGCAATTCGACCAAGCAAGGTTCGCCGCAGACCACAACTCGGAAAGCGCAATGGCCAACAACGTCGGCAGCCCCTGCCCGCCGTACTCGGGGTTGCCCGGCAAGGATGTCCACCCGCCCTCTCGAAAGCGTTCGAAGGCCGCCTTGAACGGCGCCGACACGCGCACCTCGCCGGCCTCGATGCGGGCGCCTTCCTGATCGCCCGCCATGTTGGTTGGCGCGATCACTTCCTCCGCCAAGGTCGCGGCCTCGGTGAGGGCGGCGCGCACCAGCTCGGGCGTGGCTTCCTCAAAGCCGGGTAATGCCGCCACCTCGCTCCAATCCACCAAGTCTTCAAGGACGAACCAGATGTCCCGCGTGGGGGCACGATAGCCTGTCATGGAGTTTTCCTTACTTTGCTGAGCCGGCACTTTGCTGAGCCGGCGCATCCGCCACCGCGGGCGCACCGCGGCGAGGCGACATCAAGCCGCTTCCTCGACCAGTTCGCGCCCGATGAGCCAGCGGCGCACTTCCGAGGTGCCGGCGCCAATCTCGTAGAGCTTGGCATCGCGCAGCAGGCGGCCAGTGGGGTAATCGTCGATGTAGCCGTTGCCGCCAAGAATCTGGATGGCGTCAAGCGCGGTGGCCGTGGCCGCCTCGGCGCAGTGCAGAATCGCGCCGGCGGCGTCCTTGCGCGTCGTCTCGCCCCGGTCGCACGCGGCGGCCACGGCGTAGAGGTAGGCGCGCGCGGCGTTGGCGCGGGTGTACATGTCCGCGAGCTTGCCCTGCACAAGTTGAAAGCGGCCGATGGGTTGGCCGAACTGCTCGCGCTCGCAGGCGTACGGCAACGCCACGTCCAAGCACGCCTGCATGATGCCGAGCGGGCCGGCGGCAAGCACCACGCGCTCGTAGTCCAACCCGCTCATCAACACGCCGACGCCCCGCCCTTCGCCGCCGAGCACGGCATCCGCCGGCACCGCAGCGCCCTCAAACACCAACTCGCAGGTGTTCGAGCCGCGCATGCCGAGTTTGTCGAGCTTCGGCGAGCGGCTGAAGCCGGGTGTGTCCCGCTCCACGATGAAGGCGGTGATGCCATGCGCGCCAGCCTCCGGCGCCGTCTTCGCGTAGATGACGTAGGTGTCTGCATCGGGGCCGTTGGTGATCCACATTTTCGCGCCGTCGAGCACATAGGCGTCGCCCTCGCGCCGCGCCGTCAAGCGCATGGAGGTCACGTCCGAGCCGGCCTCGGCCTCGCTCATCGCCAGCGCTCCCACATGCTCGCCGCGCACGAGCGGCGGCAGGTAGCGGCGCTTCTGCGCCGCCGTGCCGTGGCGTTCGATCTGATTCACGCACAGGTTGGAGTGCGCCCCGTAGGAGAGCCCCACCGCGGCGGATGCCCGCGAAATCTCCTCCATCGCCACGCAGTGAGCTAGATAGCCCAAGCCGGCGCCGCCCCACTCCTCGGCGGCGGTGACGCCCAGCAGGCCGAGTTCGCCCAGCCGCGGCCACAGGTCCCGCGGGAAGGCGTTGTCCGCATCGATGCCGCGGGCGCGCGGCGCAATCTCCTCGGCGGCGAAGCGGCGCACCATGTCCCGCAGGGCCACAAGGGTTTCGTCGAGGCCAAAACTCAAAGAGGAAAGCACCGGCCGCGTTGTTCCATCGGATTGCCGGTGAGACTAACATAGCCAAGGTTGCGGACAGGAACACCACATGTCGAACATCGACGCGGAGACCTTCGAAGCGTTGCGGGCGCTGGACACGCCGACCGTGTGCAACGCCTTGGAGCTCGTGGCACCGAAGCGCCGGGGCTACGGCTACACCGTTGATCCCCTGTTGTGCGCCCGCCCGGAGCTGGGTTCGATGGTGGGCTTCGCGCGCACCGCCACCATCCGCGCCATGCACCCTTCAGACCTCGCCGGCGCAGAGGCCCGCGCCATGCAGGACGCTTACTACTCTTACGTTGATGGCGGGCCGAAGCCGGCCGTGATGGTCATTCAAGATTTGGACGGCGACGCGCGCGGCTACGGCTCGTTCTGGGGCGAGGTGAACAGCAACATCCATAAGGGGCTGGGCTGCATCGGGCTGGTGACGGACGGCAGCGTGCGAGACTTGCCGGACATTGCGCCGGGATTTCAGCTGCTGGCAGACCGGGTGGGGCCATCCCACGCTTTCGTGCATCCGGTCGGCTTCGGCACCCCGGTGACGGTGGCTGGCATGCGGGTGAAGGATGGAGACCTCATTCATGCGGACCAGCACGGCGCCGTCGTTGTGCCGGAAGAAGCGGCCGCTGCGGTGCCAGAAGCCGCCGCCAACATCGCGCGGCGCGAGCGCGTCATCATCGGCGCCGCCCAAGAGCCAGGGTTCAACATGGAGCGGCTGCGCAAGGCTTGGGGCGACGCCGCCGAGGTGCATTGATGTCAAACGTTCTGCCCGCCTTCTCGCTCCAAGACGCCAGCGGCGCTGACCACTCATTCCCGGCGGCCGGCCGATCGATCCTCGCCTTCGTCAAAGAGGATTGCCCCACCTGCAACTTGGTGATGCCGCTCATTGAAGCGCTGCATGGCGAGCCGGATGTCGCCGTGGTGGCGCCAGGACAAACCACCAAGGGCAACGCAATCCTCATGCGCCGCCACGCGCTGACGCTGCCGATTCTGGACGATTCCGCCTTGAAGGCATCCTTCGCGTTCAACGTGGAGACGGTGCCGCTGGTCATCGCGGCGGATGCCGATGGCGCCGAAGAGGGCCGGCTCGTCGGCTTCGACAAGGGCGAATGGCAAGCATTCTTCGCCCGCTTCGCGCCCGGAGCGCAGGTGGATTGGGACGCCTACCCGGATTGGCGCCCCGGCTGCGGCTCCTTGACGCAAGACCCGATCGTTGCCGAGCGGCTGCAGGCGGAAGCGGAGAACAGCCCGTTGCGGGCGCGCCGCATCGACATCGCCCAAGCGGACGACGTGCATGAGTTCATGTTCGATCAGGGCTTCACGGACGGCTTGCCGGTGGTGCCGCCCACGCCTGAGCGCGTGCTGCGGATGCTGGCCGGCACCCAGCGAGACCCGCAGTCCGTTGTCGCCACGCTGCCGCCGCACATGGCGCCGGCCACGGTGGAAAAACTGGCCGTGAATGCGGTGATGGCCGGCTGCAAGCCAGACCATCTGCCCGTGATCATCGCCGCCATCGAGGCGCTGTGTACAGACGAGTTCAACGTCCACGGCGTGATGGCCACCACCATGGCAGCCTCGCCCGTGCTCGTGGTGAACGGCCCGATCCGCGAACGCCTTGGCATGAACATGCGCCTCGGCGTCTTGGGCCAAGGCAACCGCGCCAACGCCGCCATCGGCCGCGGCGTGCGACTAGCGCTGCGCAACATCGGCGGCGCGCGACCCGGCGGCACCGAGCGCTCGACGTTCGGCAACCCGATGAAGTTCACCATGTGCTTCCCCGAGTGGGAGGAGCGCAGCGGCTGGCCGCCGATGCATGTGGAGCGCGGCTTCCAGCCCGAAGATTCCGTGGTGACGGCCTTCGCGCTCACCAGCGGGCCGCAGCTCATCGTCGAACAGGTGGCGCGCCAAGCGGCGCAACTCGGCGGCTCGCTGGGGCTGACGATGGCGTCCATGCACCACCCGCGCGCATACAACAACGGCGACTGCCTGTTGGTGGTGTCACCGGAGCATCTCGACGCCTTCATCGAGGGCGGCTACAGCAAGGACGATCTGCGCGAGCGCATCCAAAGCGTGTCGGCGAAGACGCTGCGCGAGCTGGTGGCGGATGAAAGCGCCGGCGGCCCGCTCACGCCGGAACGCGCCGCGGCGATGCCCAAGGAAGCGCTGGACCGCACGGTGCGCAAGTTCGCCTCGAACGACAACATCCACATCGTGGTTGCCGGTTCCGAAGCCGGCAGCTTCTCAGCGTTCTTCCACGGCTGGGCGAGCGGGCCGATGGGCTCGATTCCCGTGTCGCGGAAGATCGAAAGCTAGCCTCAGAGAGTGGACGGAGGAAACAATGACCACCATTCTTGACCCCACGGACGAGCGGGTGCCAGTGCGCCGTTCGATCACGCCCCGCCCGGAGCGGATCGAAGGCAACGTGGCCTTGCTCGACATCTCGAAGCCGCGCGGCAACGTGTTGTTGGACCGGTTGGAGGCGTTGCTTGCCGAACGCCTGCCGGACGTGACGCTGAACCGCTACGCCAAACCCACGTTCACGAAGCCGGCGCCGGCGGAGCTGCGCTCCGAGATCAAGGCGGACAACCACTTCGTGATCGAAGCGCTGGCAGACTGAGGCTCCTGTACCACGTGCAGTTTGCATGACACGGTATGGTTCGAGATTCAGGGCGTGCCGGCAGTGTCCATCGCCTCCACCGAGTTTGAGGACGCCGCCGCCGAACAAGCCACGGCCCTCGGCATGGACGACGCGAAGCGCTGCTTCGTGCGCCACCCCATTCAAGACCGCACAGACGCCGAAATGCGCGCGCTGGCGGACGAAGTGGTGAGCGAGGTGATCGATGCGCTGACGCGGTGAGGCTGGCTTGGAGGGCGCTTGCCGCAACGTGATGCGGCCAAGCGTCCTCTTTCAGCCGCCCGGCTCCGCCGTAGTGCAGCGGCCCCGTCCTCTGTCTACGGTGTCGCCCGCCCGCGCTGTCTCAGGCCCACGTTCGTGAGCTTGGCGCACCCGCGCGGAGCGTCCACTGCGGGCAAGCTCTAAGCGCCCGTCACTCCCCGCGCAATGCCGCGGTGATGGGCAGCCGCGCCGCGCGCACCGCGGGAAACAAGCCGCCAACCAAGCCAAGCGCCAAGGCCCATGTCAGGCCGAGCACCACCAAGTCTTGCGTGACGGCGAAATCGAAGGCCACCTGCGAGAACGAGCCGCCGGCCAGCGTGGACACCGTCCAGCCGTTGAAGCCCAGGTAAGCCACCGCCGCGCCGAGCGCACCGCCGAGGGCGGCCAAGATGACGGCTTCCAGCACCACTGAGGCCACCACCGGCAGGCCACTGAAGCCGAGCGCCCTCAAAGTGGCGATTTCGACGGTGCGGGTAGAGACCGCGGTGTACATGGTGTTCAGCGCCGAAAACACCGCCCCCACCGCCATGATGGCCGCCACGGTGTAGCCGAAGTAGGTGATGAGCGCCGTCAATTGCTCGGATTGTTCGCTGTAATAGTCGGTCTCGGCGGTGAGCTCCAGATCGAGCCGCGGGTCTTCCTCCACGCGCTGCGCCACCGCGGCGACCACGTCGGGATTGGCTAAGCGCACACGCATGGAACTCACGCCAAGGCGGCGGAACACCGATTGCGCGGTGGGCAGGTCTACCCACGCTTCGGATTCGTAGGCGGAACCATCGTCTTCAAAGAAGCCAACGATGGTCCATTCGCCATTGCGCAGCTTCACCGTGGCCCCCAAGTCGATGCCTTCGAACTCGATGGCGGCTTGGCGCCCGGCGATCATTTCGGCGCGGCCTGGCTGGAACGCGCGCCCTTCGACGATGCGCACATTCGGGCGGATGTCGAACGCCGCTTGCTCCACGCCGCGAATGGCGAGGTTGGCGGGGGATTGGTTCGAGCGCTTCGGAATGTCCGCGATGAGGAACAGCTCGCCGCTGGCGATGGTCACCTCCGGCATCGAAGCGATGATGTTCTGCTCCTGTTGGCCGAACCCGCTGGAGAGTTCGCCGCTCGAGCCGCCGCGCAGGACGATGGCGCGGTCCGGCTCGCCGGCGCGGCTCAGGGCGGATTGGAAGCCCTTGCCCATCGCCAAGATGGCGATCAGCACGCCCACCACGCCGCCGATGCCGACGACGATCACCGAGGAACTGCCGAGGCGCGCCGGCAGGTTGCGCATGTTCATCAGGGCGACTTCAACGATCTGACGCAGCATGTCAACGCTCCCGCAGCGCATCCACGATGGTGAGCCGCCGCGCTGCCAAGGCCGGCGCAGCGCCCACCACCAAGCCGAGCGCCACCGCCACGCCAATCGCGCTGGCGATGGTGGGCCAAGTCACCTCGATCAAGCCGAAGAAATCCTGCAACAGCGGCTGCAGTGCCGACATTGCGACATAGCCCAAGGCCACGCCGACGACGCCGCCCAGCAAGCACAGCGCCACCGCCTCGGCCAACACCAACAGCGCCACCGAGCCATCCGTGAAGCCGAACGTCTTCAACACGGCAAGCTCCGGGATGCGTTCGCGCAGCGCCTGCGCCATCGTGTTGCCGGTGAGCAGCAAGATGGTGAAGAAGACGGCGCCCAAGATGCCGGTGGTCATCAAGCCAATGTCGCCCTGCTGCTTGGCGAATTGCCGGTTGTACTCATCCTCCGTGGAGGTGCGCGAGGGATTGACGGAGTTCTCGAACATCGCATCGATGCGGCTCGCCACTTCCGGCGCTAGGGCGGGGTCGGTCACGCGGACGATGAACCAGCCGACGGTGCCCTCGCCGAACATGCGCGCCTCGTCAAAGTAATCGAAGTTGAACAGGAACACGCCGCTGCCGGATTCATCGCGCCGCGCGTTGCCGGTGGAATAGGTGCCGACTAAATCGAACTCCCAGAGGCGGCTGCCGTCGCGCAGCGGATAGATGTCGCCTTCGATGGGAATCTTGTCGCCCACCTTCCAACCGAAACGTTCGGCCATGCCGGTCGGCACCACGGCGCCCGTGCGCGTGTTCTCAAATGCCTCTAGCTGCTCGGCATCGATGCTGAACTCTGGGTAGAGTTCGAAGTAGCCCTTCGGGCGCACGGGGAACTTCGGGAAGAAGTTCCGCCGGTCCTGATAGATGCCGCCGAACCAATCCGCATGGGTGACAGCGGCCACGCCCTCGACGCCCTCGATCTCGCGCAGTTGGCTATAGAGCAGCGGGTCGATGATGGAGAACTTCGGCGCCACCACCAAACGGCTGGCGCCGGCTTCGCCAAAGCCGCCGCCCTCAAACGCCACCGCCACGGAGCGCAACATCGTGAACAACAGGAACGCCACCAACACGGACACCAAGGTGAGGAACGTGCGCGTGGGCCGCCGCCTTAAGTTCGACCACACAAGCCCTGCCGTCGTCATGCCGCCGCCTCCACTAACTTGCCCTTGTCCAAGTGCAGCACATGCTTCGCGTGGTCTGCCGCTTTCGGATCATGCGTCACCATGACGATGGTTTTGCCGTGCTCCGCGTTCAGGATGCCGAGCAGTTCCAAGATCTCCTCTGCGGTGTCACGGTCCAAGTCTCCCGTGGGTTCGTCGCACACCAAGAGCGTCGGGTCTGCGACGATGGCGCGGGCGATGGCGACGCGTTGCTGCTGCCCGCCGGAGAGCTCGCCCGGACGATGCCCAGCGCGGTCTCCCAATCCGACAATCTCCAGCGCCGTGGCCGCGCTCTTGCTGCGCTGTTTGCCCGACAGGCGCGTCAGCAGCAGCGGCAGTTCCACGTTGCGCCGCGCCGTCAACACCGGCAACAGGTTGTAGAACTGAAACACGAAGCCGACGTTGCGCGAGCGCCACTGCGCCAATTCCTTGCCAGACATGCCCTCCAAAGCGTGCCCACCCACCACCACCGAGCCGGCGGTGGGCTTGTCGATGCCGGCCACGAGGTTCAGCAGGGTTGTCTTGCCGGAACCGGAAGGGCCCATGAGCGCGAGGTAGTCGCCACCGTCGATGTCGAGGGTGATGCCTTGCAGCACATCCACCGTCTCGCGGCCCTTCTTGTAGCTCTTCTCGATGCCGCGCAATTCCACCATCGCCATGTATGCAGCACTCCTTAGTTCACGAGACTCACACGGTCGCCCTCGCCAAGATCGGCGGCGACGAAATCCGCCGCGGAGGCGACGATGCGCTCGCCGCCGTCCAGCCCAGCGAGGACCACCCTGCGGGAACCTTGCGGCTGGCCCAGCGACACCACCCGGCGCGCGACGCGATCATCCCGCACCACCCAGACATGGGCGCCATCACCTTCCCCGGCGACTGCCGCACCGGGCACCAGCACACCGCTGGGCGCGGCTGCCGGCCGCTCCGCGCGGCTCTCCAAGAACGCCACCTTCACGCCCATGTCCGGCAACACCCGCTCATCGCGCTCGATGAAGCGAATGCGCACGCGTACCGTCGCCTTGTTGCGATCCGCAGTGGGGATGATGGCGATGACGCTGGCCGGCATCTGCACATCGGGGTAGGCGTTCAAGGCGATGGTGGCGGGTTGGTCTGGGTAAACGCGATTGATGTATGCCTCGTTCACGTCCACCTCCACTTCCAGCGACTCCATGTCCACGATGGTGCAGACGCCGGTGCGCGTGAAGCCGCCGCCGGCCGATATCGGCGAAATCATCTCGCCCGGCTGCGCGGCCTTGGCGATCACGACGCCGCCAAACGGCGCCCGAATCTGCATGTCTTCCAAAAGCTGGCGCTGCACATCCATGTTGCGCTCGGCCACGCCGAGTTCCTGCTCAACGCGGGCAATGCGCGCCTGCAACGCCTCCACCGAGAGGGCGTCACGGTCTTTGTCCGCTTGGCTGGCGAGGCGCCGCTCGGCCAGTTCGCGGGTGCGGTTGAAATCCAGCTCCGCCTGCTTGAGTTGCACCCGCGCCTCATCCAAGCCCGCCACCGCGGCGCGGTGCTGGGCTTGGGCGAGCTCCAATTGCACTTGGTGGATGGCGTCGTCCAACTGCGCGAGCAGTTGGCCCGGCACCACCGTCATGCCCTCTTCGACCATCACGTCCTGCACCTTGCCGGTGACCTTGGCGCTCACCGTGGCTTGGCGACGCGCAACCACATAGCCAGTGGCGTCGAGCACGCTGTCTCCGGTTGGCGGCAGCACCGCCTGTGCCACGATGGTGCGCACGGCCGGCGGCGCCGCGGCGGTGGGAAAACCGATGTACAGCAACGTGAATGCGATGCCGGCCGCCACCGCGATGGCGGCAAACCACTTGATGGGGCGGCTGGAAGCAGTGGCTTCGCGCGCCTCCCGGTTCAGCGTGAGCTCCGAAAGGAGCGCCTTTTTGTCCACGCGGCGAGTTTAGCAAGGGCGGATGCCCCATGCTTACACCGCGGCACGGCGTTGCAGCGGCGCACACATCGGCATTGCACTGGCGCCGGATGCCGGCGCACCCTGTGGGGGATCAGCGACCTTCTGGACATTTGTGGTCAGGCAGCCGCCTCGATCATCCTAGCGAACTCGGCGGGGGTTTTCATGCCGAGGGAGCGGTGCCTGCGCCGGTTGTTGTAGTAGTCGAGGTAGGCGGCGAGCGCTTCGTTCATGGCGGCGCAAGTGAGCTCTCCCCGGTACTGGCTCCAGCACTCGGCGCGCGCTGTGCGGTTGGCGCGCTCGACGATGCCGTTGAGCTGCGGCGAGCGCGGCGGCAGCACCAGCAGCGGCAGGCCCAGCGCCCTGCACTCCTCCTCGAAGGCGGCCATGAACTCCGAGCCGCCGTCCACCTGCACGGCGCGGACGTCGAGCTCGCGGACGGCCTCGCGCAGGAACGCCCTTGCGACGCCCGCCGTGGCGCGGGAGTAGACCTTGGCCCACTGCAGCCGCGTGCGCGGGCACACGGCGCGGAACTCCTTGTGTGCCACGCCGTCGATGCGCACGGTCATGTGGTCGAACTGCACGCCGAAGTGCCTGTCGCGCGGCTTCCACCGGCGCGCATGCGCGCCGGTGAAGTCGCGCCGCCGCTTCGCGGCGGCGCGCCCCTCGCAGAACGAGCACGGCCGCACCCGCCCCCGCTCCACCGCCCAGCGCAGGATGCGCCCCACCGTCGCCTCGCTCAGCGCGCGATCCGGCCAGCGCTCCGCCAAGTCCAGCGCGATCCTCGCCTTCCCCGCCCACGGCGTCTCGCGGCGGATGCGCACCACCCGCCTGGCGTCCGCCATCGTCCACCGCCGCCCCGGATGGCTGCGCGGCCGGCTGCTGCGCGGAGCCAGCCCCGCCACGCCGCCGTCTTCCAGGCGCCGCCGCCACGCGTAGTAGGTCGCACGCGAGACGCCGAACGCCCTGCACGCCGCAGCCGCGGAGAGGTCGCTTCGCACCAGCTCGATCCCTTCCAGGATCCGCAGCCGCCGCAGCGCTTCCGGGTCGTCCGTCCCGTCCACCCGCAGCCTCAGGTAGAACGCCCTGTCTTGTGCCAACATCCGCATCGTTCGGTCTCCCATGTTGCTTCACAACTCATAGGCTACCGAACCGTCGCCCCCAACGGCCTTCCGTTGGGGGCGACTGTCCAGAAGGTGCTGATCCCTTTCACACCCATGCACGCGACGCTTTGAGCGCCTATTCTTGCGCCCTTGCGTCGTATCTGGGGTGCAACCGATGCAATTCATGGACGACCAACATGGCACAGACCAAGAAGCGCGGTCGTGGAGCACCCAAGCAGCACAAGGACTCGCGGAATCGCCGACACAACGCCAGAGCCGGTCGCCAAGAGCGCTGATGTGAGCCGAGGCACCGCCTGGTACGCGATGAGTGTGCGCGCCGCGACCCGGCGTTTCGCCGAATCCCACCGAGACGGCAAGACGCTGCTTTACTACGCCGCTTGCGTCGGCTTGCTCATCGTCGCGGCTGGGCTGCGCTTCCCGGACCTTGATGAGAGGTCCATACGGTCTGACGAAGTGATGTTCGCCCGCGTCTCGTTAGGCCCGCTCTCGGAAATCATCCCCCGTTCCCGAGACCAATCCGCTCCGGTCCTGTACTACTTGGTGCTGCACGCGGTGCAGAGAGTGGAGAGCTCGGCCTTCAGCATCCGAGCTGTGTCGGCAGTCGCCAGCGTCCTGACCGTCGTCGCGATGCTCTTCCTGCTGCCCCGCGTCGGGGTCGCCCGGGGCGCCGCGTTCCTAGCGGCACTGCTCGCCACGCTTTCCGTCGAAGCAATCTGGCACGCGAGGGATTCGCGGGAGTACTCAGCCGACGCGCTGTTGGCGCTGCTCATGGTGGTCGGGCTGCTGCGATATCTACGGGATGGCAAGAAGGTCCTGCTCGGCGCGTGCCTGCTCGTAGCGCCGTTGCTGCAGTATGGCTTGGTGCTGTTCGGCGTCGCGGTCATCGCCACCGCCACCGTCGCGCCGCGCGCGTCCGCGACGCCGGCAAAGGAGCGCCTCCCGCGCCGGATTGGGGCTTGGCTGAAACGACGCTTGGACCTGGCCGCGCCCTGCGGGTTCTTCCTCGGCGGGAGCATCGTCAGCTACTTGGTGACTTTGCGCCATCAATGGCAGGAAGGGGGATTTGGCTCCGGGGAGGGAGGGGGGTTGAGGTATCTGTCGAGGTTCTACTTCCAAGGAGAGTTCGACGCGCGCTCGATCTTCGAGTTCTCGATTGACGGCGTTTGGAGCTTGCTGACGTATCACCTGCCGGCGGTCGTCGCGACGGCGGGGCTGGCCTCATTTGCGATCGTCCTGGCCGCAGCATCCTTGCGAACAAGCCAAGGCGCACCGCAGGCCCGCGCCATCTTGGTTCTGTTTTCCTTCTGCATCGCCATTTCCGTCGCCGCCGCCGTGCTGGGGCTGTATCCGCTTGGAGGCACTCGCCAAGCCACTTATCTGGGGCCGATCGTCTTTCTGGCGGTGGGCGTCGCGTTCCATTGGGCGGCCGATTGCCTGTCCGCGCCCGCGGGTCGGCGATGGACGATGCTCGCCCTCACCGGCGGGACGGCGCTTGTCGGGGTTAGCGATACGCGGGAGAACTCTGCGTACCTGATGCTTGAAGCCACGCAACCCGTGCTCGCCGTGTTGAAGGAACGGGTGCGCAAAGAGGACATGGTCTATGCCGGCTGGCCGGCAGCCCTGAACATCCCGTTCCATCTGCCTGAAGAGGAAAGGCCGGCCAACTACCACTATGGAACCACCGGCTGGTGCCGGCCATCTCCGAACGCTTGCCTTCGCGAGATGGCCGACTGGGCCCAGTGGTCCGGCCTCGCGAACGGCAGAATCTGGTTTGTCGTTCGGCACGGAACGAGAAAGTGGAAAAGCAACCCGTTTGGGGTTCCGGCGGAGGAGATCATCGCTCGCGGCAGGCCCAGCCTCTATCTGTTTGCAGACGCGGAAGCCTTGATGGACCGCCACGCCAGCGGCATGGCGCAGGACGTTGAGGCGATCTTGACTGGCAAGCCGCTCATCCGCTCCACCTTCGACGTGCATCTCAACGAGCGCACATTGATCTACTTCAAGGAGCCGTGCGGCGCCGAGGACGTGCGGGACACGTTCTTCTTGCAGATTGACCCGGTGGATCCGAGCGACCTGCCCGAAGGCCACAGGCGGCGCGGCCACCACGACCTCTACTTCCACTTCAACGACCGCGGCGGGCGTTGGCTGCGGTCCGCCGAGCGGTGCGCCGCCCTGCGCGAGCTTCCTAGCTACGACATCGCCGGCATCCGCACGGGCCAGTTCAACGACGCCGGCCGCCTCTGGGAAGGCGAGGCGCGCTTCGATGAATAGCCAGGCAGTAGGCTCATGGCAGGGCCAAGATTGCTCGGCGCAGCCGGTGGCCCATCAGGTTGCGCGGGGGTCAGCATCTCACCGGCGCCAGCGCACCGCTTCCCGACCGCCGCGTTTCCGTGCCAGAATCCCGCGCATCCTTGCGGCTTGACGCAACAGCGTGTCTGAGCGCACCGCCCGAGTCTTCCAAAGCATCGCCGACATTCCCGCCGATGCGTGGAACCGGTGCGCGCACCCCAGCGGGCCGGAAGCGGACTACAACCCGTTCCTGGACCACCGCTTCCTCGCCGCGCTGGAAGCGAGCGGCAGCGCCTGCCCGGAAACCGGCTGGCACCCCTTTCACCTGTTCCTTTCCGAAGGCGAGGAACCCATCGGCGCCGTGCCGATGTATCTGAAATCCCACTCGCGCGGCGAGTATGTGTTCGATGCTGGTTGGGCGGCTGCGTTGGAACGCGCCGGCGGCCGCTACTACCCGAAACTGCAGGCGAGCGTGCCTTTCACGCCGGCCACGGGGCCGCGCCTGCTCGCCGCGCAGCGCGCCGACGAGGAGGCGGAGGCGCAACTGCTCGGCGCCGCGGTGGAAGTGGCGAGCCAAACCGGCGTCAGTTCCCTGCACTTCACGTTCATGCCAGAGGGGCAGTGGCGGCGCGCCGGCCAGGCGGGGCTGCTGCAGCGCATCGACACCCAGTTCCATTGGGAGAACCCCGGCTACGCAACATTCGAAGACTTTCTGGCAGCGCTCTCCGCCAAGAAACGCAAGAACGTCCGCCGCGAACGGCGCGAAGCCACCACGCACGACATCCAAGTGGAGTGGCTGACGGGTTCAGACTTGGCTGAACGCCACTGGGACAGCTTCTATGCGTTCTATCGGGACACCAGCGCCCGCAAGTGGGGCGCGCCGTACCTCACCCGGCGCTTCTTCAGCCTGCTCAGCGAAACCATGCCGGAGCGCGTGCTGCTCATTCTGGCGAGCCGGGGCGGGCGCCACATCGCCGGCGCGCTGAACTTCATCGGCTCGGGCACGCTGTTTGGGCGCAATTGGGGATGCATTGAAGACCATCGCTTCCTGCACTTCGAGTTGTGCTACTACCAAGCCATGGACTTCGCCATCGCGCATGGCTTGCAGCGGGTGGAGGCCGGCGCCCAAGGGCCGCACAAGATCGCCAGAGGCTACCTGCCGCAGACCACGTACTCGGCGCACTGGGTGCGCGACGAAGGCTTCCGCGATGCGGTGCGCCGGTACCTCGCGCAAGAGCGCAGCCATGTGTCGCAGGACATGGAGTGGATTGCCGACCACGCGCCATTTCGCAAGGCCGACGCCGCCGCCGCGCCGCCAAGCCCGCAAGAGGCCGGCTGACCTGTTTCTAGCTCGCGGGCAAGCCCCCTAGCCCGCCGCCAAGCGACGGCTCATGCCGCGGGGCACGGCGCCGGCGCAGCAAGGGCCGCCCGCACTTGCCGCGCATAGTCCTGCAGGCGCGCCAAGTTGGCGGGGCCCATGCGCAGGAGCTGTTTCTGGAGCGGCGGCAGCGCTTCCAAGGCCGGGTCTGCGTACTCGTACAGGGCCTTGGGCCGCGCCAGCGCGACGCGGCCCGGCGGCATCGGCGTGGCCTCCACTTGGGCGAGCGCGGCCTCGATGTGGCCGTCGGCGCCCTGCGCCGCAACGCCCAACTCCGTCAGCGCGGCCACCAACAGTGGCTCGAACCTGCGCACCAGCGCCGCGGCGCGTTCCGGCGCCAAGCAAGTGAGCACATCCGTCGCGCGGTTGTAACGGTGATAGGAGGCCGGATCGACATAGACGCCGCCCTCGCGTTGCATCACTCTGAACGGCGACTGCAGGGCCATGAACGCCACATGCCGGCGTGGCACGCCGCCCGTCTTGGCGTTCTCCAGCAGCACTGAGGCGCGACGCGCCAGATCCGAGGCTTCCAGCCACATCGGCGCCAGCGCACCCACGCAGGTGAGACGCTCGCGCACAAAGCCATCGCTCTCGTCGAGGGGTGGTGGCGGTTGCGGCGGCGGCCTTGGGCACACAGGGTCGCCAGACTGCTCCGCTTCCGCAACGTTGGCGGGTGCGACCGGCGGCGCATCCTCCGTCACCGACGTTGTGCGCGGCGCGACGGTTCGACGCAATGGCAGTGCCTCTTCCTGCGCATCTTCCACCAACGCAGCAGGTTCGGGCGCTACATCCCGGCTAGTCCACCACACCATGCCGCACAGCCCAGCCAACACGATCAGGCCGCCAGCGATGATCGCGTTGCGCTGCATCGCCCCGCCGCGCGGAGTTCGCCGGCCGTAACGGGGCGGCGGCGAATCCGCTATCATCGCCTGTTCCTTATCCACTTGGATTACGGTTGCAAACCACGCCGATCAAAGCCGTCCTGAAGCATGAGGCGGAGGTCGGCGCCGTCTTGCGCGTAAACGGTTGGGTACGCTCAAGGCGCACATCCCAAGGCGGCTTCTCCTTCATCGACCTGCACGATGGCTCCTGCTTCGACGGCATCCAAGCCGTCGCGGACGCCGCACTGCCGAACTACGAAGAAATCACCCAGCTCTGCGCCGGCTGCGCTGCGCAAGTGACCGGCCTGTTGGTCGATGCCGCTGGGCGCCGCCAAGATCGGGAAATCCAAGCTCAGGAAGTGGTCGTCATCGGCTGGGTGACAGACCCCGAGTCTTACCCCATCGCCAAGAAGCGCCACACGTTCGAGTACTTGCGCGGCGTCGCCCATCTGCGGCCACGCACCAACACGTTCGGCGCCATCGCCCGAACGCGCGCGGCGCTGGCCGCGGCGATGCACAGCTACTTCGCCGAGCGCGGCTTCCTGTGGGTGAACACGCCCATCATCACCGCCAATGACTGCGAGGGCGCCGGCGACCTGTTTCGGGTGAGCGTCCTCGACCAAGCGCGCCGGGCCGGCTGCTATGAGCAGGATTTCTTCGGCCAAGAGACGTGGCTCACCGTTTCCGGCCAACTGAACGTCGAAGCGTATGCCTTGGCGCTCGGCAAGGTGTACACCTTCGGCCCCACGTTCCGCGCCGAGAACTCCAACACCAGCCGCCATCTGGCCGAGTTCTGGATGGTGGAGCCGGAGGTCGCCTTCGCGGACTTGAACGACAACGCCATCCTCGCGGAGGACTTTCTGAAGGCGGTGCTGCAAGCGCTCTTGGAGCGCTGCCCGGACGACATGGCGTTTTTCGCCCAGCGCATCGACCGCGGCGTCATCGAGCGGCTCGAGCGCATCATCGCCACGCCATTCGAGCGCCTCTCCTACACGGACGCCGTGGCCATCTTGGAACGCTCCGGCGAGGGCTTCGAGTTTCCCGTTCGCTGGGGGCTGGACTTGCAGTCCGAACATGAACGGTATCTTACCGAAAAGCATGTTGGCGGCCCGGTGGTGGTGGTGGACTACCCGAAGGACATCAAGGCCTTCTACATGCGCGTGAACGACGACGACCGCACCGTCGCCGCAATGGATGTGCTGGTGCCGGGGGTGGGCGAGATCATCGGCGGCAGCCAGCGCGAAGAGCGGTTGGATGTGCTGGATGCGCGGCTGCCGGCGGACGCTGCCGAGAGCCTGTGGTGGTATCGAGACCTGCGGCGTTACGGCACCGTGCCCCACGCCGGATTCGGCTTGGGCTTGGAGCGGCTGGTGCTCTACGCCACCGGCATGGAGAACATCCGCGACGCCATCCCGTTCCCCAGAACGCCGCGCAACGCCAGTTTCTGATGATCGCGTCGCTGGCGCGCCTGAGCGTCTTCGTCCGCAAGTATCGCGGCCGGTTGATCGGCGGCATCAGCGCATTCGCGCTGGCGCGCGTCTTGGAGGCGCTGGTGCCGCTGTTGCTGATGGTCGGCATAGACCGGCTGCATGCCGGCCAAAGCGGCCTCGCCGCGCCGGCGTTGGGGCTGATCGCCGTCGTGCTGGTGCGCTTCGCGGTGGTCTCCTTCGCCCGCATGGCCGTGCGGCGCGCCGGCCTGTTGGTGGCGTTCGACCTGCGCCAGAAGCTCTATGCCCACCTGCAGAGCATGGGCCCCAAGTTCTTCGGGCGCTACACCATCGGCGACATGATGACGCGCGCGGTGGTGGACATCGGCCTCATTCAACGGCTCATCTCCCACGGCACCATCTTGGCGGTGGTGCTGGCGTTCGCCAGCATCGTCGGCTTCGCCTTCATGGTGTCGCTGAGCCCGGTGCTGACGCTGTTGGTCTTTCCGCCGCTGCCGCTCGTCTTCTTCTACGCCTGGAAGGCGTCGCGCCGGGCGGGGATGGCGTCCCGCGCCGTGCAGGAGCGCCTCTCCGGCTTGGGGGCGCTCACCCAGGAGAACCTCTCGGGCATCCGCACCATCCAAGCGATGACGCAGGAGCACAACGAGATCGAGCGCTTCTCCGGCGTCAATCAAGCCTATGCGGACGCCTTCTACCGCCAAAGCCGCATCCACTCGGAGATGAGCGCCATCATGCCCACGTTGGCGGCGGTCTGCTCCATCGCCATCCTTGGCTACGGCGGCAACTTGGTGCTCGAAGGGGAAATGACCGTGGGCGAGTTCACGGCGTTCTTCCTGTATGTGAACATGGTCGCGCAGCCGTTCCGCGTCGCCGGCTTCATCGTCAACCTCTTCCAGCGCGCCGCGGTGGCGAGCGACCGGCTGTTTGAGGTGTTCGAGCGCGATGCGGAGATCGAGGATGCTCCGCACGGCGCGGCGCCGGCCCAGATTCGCGGCGACATCGCCATCCGCGGCCTCGCGTTCACCTATGAGGGCGCGGAGAAGCCGGCGCTGCAGGACATCGAGCTGTCCATCGCGCGTGGCGAGTCCATCGCCATCATGGGGCGCGTTGGCGCCGGCAAGACGACGCTCCTGAAGCAACTCGTGCGCATCCTCGACACCCCGCCGGGCACGGCGTTCATCGACGGCGTGGACGTGCGCGATTTCCCCTTGGCGCAGTTGCGCTCGCAGGTGGCGATGGTGCCGCAAGACCCGTTCCTGTTCGGCGAGCCGTTGCGCGACAACCTCAGCTATGACGATCCTTCGCGCGGCATCGAGCCGATTTGGCAAGCTGCCGAAGCCGCAGACTTCAAGGAAACCGTGGCAGCGATGCCGCAGCGCATGGACACCATCGTCGGCGAACGGGGCGTGACGCTCTCCGGCGGCCAAAAGCAGCGCGCCACGCTGGCACGGGGGCTGATTCGCCATGCTCCGGTGCTGATCCTCGACGACTGCTTCTCGTCTGTGGACACCGAGACCGAGGCGCGCATCCTGGCCGAGCTCAAGCGCGTGCGCCGCGGGCAAACCACCGTGCTGGTGTCGCATCGAGTGGCCACGGCGCGCCATGCGGACCGCATCTTGGTGATGGAGGATGGCGCCATCGTCGAGCGCGGCACCCACGAAGCGTTGCTTGCCGCCGGCGGCGCCTACGCGGAGTTGGAGCGCATTCAACGCGAAGGCGCAGACGCCGCAGACTACGCCGCGGCGCAGGCGACGGCGTGACGATGGCCAGCCCGCGCCCCGTGCCCGCCAAGCGGGACTACTCGCTCTTCGAGGCCGAGCTCTCCGGCGCGGTGATGAACTTCGCGCTGCTCAAGCGGCTGTTGCGTTGGATGCGGCCGTACCGCGCCACCTTCTTCTTGAGCGCTGGCCTCATCTTGGTCGCCTCCATCCTGCAGATCCTGCTGCCCATCGTCATCTCGATGGTCGGCATCGACTATGTCATCGGCGGCGAACGCGACACCCCTGCGCCGGACCTCGGCATGATCGCGCTCACGGATTGGCTCGCGGCAACCCTCGACATCCCCCTGCTCGCCGCCGCCTGCTGCTTGTACGCGGCGCTGCAACTCGGCTGGGCGGTGACGGTACACGCCCACCGCATGACCTTGGTGGCTTCCGTCATCAAGGGGCTCAGAGACTTGCGCCGCGACCTGTTTGCGCATCTGGAGACGCGCCCGTACTCGTTCTACGACGGCGTGGCCGTGGGCCGCGTGATGACCCGCGTCACCAACGATGTGGAGGCGCTCTACGAACTGCTGCGGGGGCTTGGCGCGTTGGTGGGCGAGTTCGCGCCGTTCCTGGTGGCGCTCGCCATCATGTTCTCGGTGAGCGTCGAGCTCACCCTCATCCTGCTGGCCGCGCTGCCGCTGTTGGCGATGGCCACCTTCTATTTCCGTCGCGCCACCCGCACGCTGTTCCGCCAAGTGCGGCTGACGCTCTCCGCCCTCAACCAGAACATGCAGGAGAACTTGGCGGGCCTGCAGGTGGTGCATCTGTCGCGGCGCGAGGACTACAACCACAAGCGCTACACCGCCATCAACGAGCGCAACCTCGGCGCCGAGACGCGCTCCATGCGGCTCGAGACCGCCTACGGCGCGTTCACAGACAGCATGGCGTCCATGGCCATCGGCGCCGTGTTGTGGTTCGGCGGCGGCGCAGTGATCCAGGAGCAGATCACACTCGGCGGCATGGTGCTGTTCACGCAGTTCATCAGCATGTTGTTTCACCCCATCGTCGTGCTCGGCGAGCAGTTCAACGTGCTGTTCCGCGCCATGGCGAGTGGTGAGCGCATCTTCCAAGCCTTGGACTGGGACGAGCGCATCCACGAGCCCGAGCACCCGGCGCGCTTGCCAGCGAGGCTGCGCGGCGCAGTGGAGTTCCGCGGCTTGACGTTCGGCTACGACCCGGCGTTGCCGGTGCTGCACAACGTGTCCTTGGCCATCACCCCCGGCGAGAAGCTCGCCATCGTCGGCCCCACCGGTTCCGGCAAGAGCACTCTGGTGAAGCTCTTGGGGCGCTTCTACGATTTCGAGGACGAGCGCATCTTCCTCGACGGCATGGACTTGAACCGCATCGAGAGCCGCGAGCTGCGCCGTCGCATCGGTGTGGTGCTGCAAGACTTCCACATCTTTTCCGGCACCGTGCATGACAACATCGCGCTCGGCGACCCGAGCATCGACCGCGGCCGCGCCACCGCCGCGGCCCGCGCCGTGAACGCGCACGACTTTGTGAGCAACCTGCCGCGCGGCTACGAGACCAAGCTCTCCGAGCGCGGGCAGAACCTCTCCCAGGGCCAACGGCAGTTGCTCGCCTTCGCCCGCGTGCTGGCCGCGGACCCGGAGATCCTCGTGTTGGACGAGGCGACCGCCAGCATCGACACCGAAACGGAGCTATTGATTCAGGACGCGTTGCGCAAGCTCTCCGCCGGGCGCACTTCGATCATCATCGCGCATCGGCTGCAAACCATTCAGGAAGCGGACCGCGTGGTGGTGCTGGACGGCGGCCGGGTGGCGGAGGTGGGCTCGCACGAGGAACTGCTGGCCGCGCGCGGCCTCTACCACACGCTGCACGAGAGGCAGTTTCAGGAGCAACGCCCCGAGGCAGGCTGAGCGCCGGCGCCGCATGGCCGGCGGCTTTCGCCGGCATGCATGCGGATGTTCGCAGCCGCGGCCGGCGTCCCAAAGCGGAGCGCCGTGCCGCGGCCCTAGCTCAGCGCTCTTCGTCCAAGGCGCGCAGTTCGTCGATGTCGTCTTGATCCGGCACCACCACGAACTCCGGATACGCCTCGATGCCGAGTTCCGAGATGTCTTGGCCCATTTCTTCCGCCGTGTGCGAGATGCGCACGCCGAACATCATGTCGATGGCCTTCCAAACGAGCCAGGACGACGAGAAGACGAACGCCCCGACCGCCAACACCCCGACGAGTTGGGTGAGGATGTCTCCGCCGGAAGCAATGCAAACCGCCAGCGTGCCCCACACCCCAGCGAAGAGGTGCGCCGGGATGGCGCCCACCACATCGTCCAACTTGAGGGATTCCATCATCCTGATGCCGGCGGTGCAGACGACGCCGCCCACGGCGCCAATGACGATGGCCCAGTAGTGGTCGATGACGTCTGGGCCGGCGGTGATGGACACCAGCCCGGCAATGGCGCCGTTCAGCACTGCCAAGAGATCAACGCGGCCCAGCAGGGGCCGCGAGACGCTCATGGCGGCCATGACGCCGGCGCCGGCGGCCAAATTGGTGTTGACGAGCACGTTGCTCATGGCCACAGCGTCCAACGCGCCGGCCAGCGCAAGCTGCGAGCCGCCGTTGAAGCCGAACCAGCCAAGCCAAAGGATGAACACACCGAGGGTGACCGCCGGCACGTTGGAGGGCGGCGTGGTTTTCACCGTGCCGTCGCGGCGGAACTTGCCGAGCCGCGCCCCCACCACCACGACACCGGCGAGGGCCGCCCAACCGCCGGTGGAGTGCACGATGGTGGAACCGGCGAAATCCTTGAAGCCCATTTGGCTGAGCCAGCCGCCGCCCCAAGTCCAAGCGCCGACGACCGGGTAGATGACCGCCGTGAGCACCAAGACAAAGGCGAAGAACGACCACAGCCGCACCCGCTCCGCCAAGGTGCCGGAGACGATGGACGCCGCGGTGGCGACAAAGACCATCTGGAAGAACCAATCCGACATGGTGGAGTAGCTGCCGGCCTCGACGACCTTGGCCGCAGCCGCTTCGTCCCCATTCAAGAGCGCGATTTCATCCGGCGTCGAACCATAGAACGGCGTGATCGTGCCAATCAGGCTGCCCACATCCGTGTACATCAGGTTGTAGCCGATGACGTAATAGGCGAGCCCGGCGATGGAGTACAAGCCGATGTTCTTCAAGCAGATGACCGAGGCGTTCTTGGTGCGAACGGAGCCGGCTTCCAGCATCGTGAAGCCGGCGCACATCCACATCACCAAGGCGCCCCAGATGAGAAACGAAAACGTGTTGAGCACGAAGCCCGTTTCCGCCGCGACGGCGGCGTTGGCGCGGGCCGCGAACACGCCAATGGCCAAAGCGATGGCCGCCATGACGAATGAAGTCGTGCGGCGTGGGCCGCCTTGACTAGCCTTTCCCATAGTCCCCTCCTGTAACCGCTTCGGATGATACGGGAAACGCCGCGGCTGATGCCGGCCCGCGGCGAGCAGTTACAATCCCTGTTCCCTTGGAGCGAGGCGGTGCCATGTCCTCTTTCCTGCAAGCCCTGCTTTGGGCGCACGTCGCCGCCGGGTTCGTCGGCCTCGTGGCCTTTTGGTTCCCCGTGCTCACCCGCAAGGGGGGTGCAGTGCATGTGCGGTTTGGCACCGTGTTCTATTGGTGCGCCTACGTCGTCACGTTGACGGCGCTAGTGGTGGCGCTGGGGCGCGTCCTGCTCTACAGGAGCGACGGCATCGCGCTCTCTGAGCAACCCGAGCTATACGCCTTCGCGGTGCTGCTGGCCTACCTTGGCGTGGTGACGTTCGTCATCGTGCGGCATGGCCGCCGCGTCATCGCCACCCGCGGCGCACCGGACACATTGCGCCAACCGTTGGATTGGGCGCTCGCCTGCATGCCCATCGCCGGCAGCGCCGCGGCCATCGCGTTCGCGCTCGCCGCGTGGTCTGAAATGTCTCCCATTCTGCTCGGCGTGAGCCCCATCGGCCTCTTCACCGGCGCCGGGACGCTGCATGCCGTGCGCAAGCAGGGCCAAGTGCCCGGCGGATGGCTCTACAGCCACTTGGGGTCGATGCTTGGCGGCGGCATCGCATTCCACACCGCCTTCGCCGTGTTTGGCGTGCAACAGATTTTCAGCTACGAGCTGGATGGCACCTTCGAGTTGGCGCCGTGGCTCGCGCCCACCGTCCTCGGCGTGCCGGCCATCGTGCTCTGGACGCACTACTACCGCCGCAAGTTCGCGAGGCCACGCGTGGCGTCCTGAATGCACGACCTGCTGGTTCAGGGCGCTCGCTTGCTCGACCCCGGCGGCGGGCGCGACGGGCGGTTCGACGTGGCGTTTCGCGATGGCGAAACGGCGGCGATTGCTGATGCCGTCGCCAGCGAGGCGGCGCGCGAAACCGTCGATGCCACCGGCCTCATCATCACCCCCGGCCTCATCGACCTGCACACGCACGTCTACTGGGGCGGCGTTTCCCTCGGCATTGACGCCGAGGACTACGCCCGCAGCGCCGGGGTGACCACCTTGGTGGACGCCGGCAGCGCCGGCGCCGGCAACTTCCACGGCTTTCGCCGCCACATCATCGAGGCGTCGGCGCCGCGCATCCTCGCCTACCTCAACATCTCGTTCCCCGGCATCTACGCCTTCGCCGAGAAGGTGATGGTGGGCGAATGTGGAGACTTCCGCTTGCTGCACGCCGGCGAGTGCGTCCGCGTGGCGCGCGAGCACAGCGACCTCATCGTCGGCGTGAAGGTGCGCGTTGGCATGGCGGCAAGCGACGGCCGCGGCGTGGCGCCGCTGGACCTGGCCTTGGAAGCGGCGGACGCGACCGGGCTGCCGGTGATGTGCCACCTCGACCAGCCGCCGCCGACGCGCCGCGAGGTGGTGGAGCGGCTGCGCCCAGGCGACGTGCTGACGCATTGCTTCCGCCCGTTCCCGGGCGCCCCGGCGCACGCGGACGGGGCCGTGCGGGAAGAGATTCTCGCGGCCCGCGAACGCGGCCTGCTATTCGACGTGGGGCACGGCAAGAGCTCGTTCGGCTTCGCCACCGCGGAGGCGATGCTGGCAGCGGGTTTCGAGCCAGACTCAATCTCAAGCGACGTCCATGCCCTGAGCCAAGAGGGCCCGGCGCGAGATCTCTTGACCACCATGTCCAAGCTCCTGCACCTTGGCATGAGCCTGAAAGCGGTGGTCGCCGCCGCGACGAGCGGCCCCGCGCGCGCCATCCGCCGCCCCTCGCTCGGCACGCTTGCCGTCGGCGCGCCCGGCGACGCCACCTTGCTGCGCCTTGAAGACGGCGCCTTTGAGTTCGAGGATGCCACTGGCGAACGCCGCATCGCCGGCAAGCGCCTAGCCCTTGCCGGCATGGTCGTTGGCGGCCACTATTGGCCGCCACCGACGGCGACGGGCCAGTGAGGAGAGCGCAATCATGGAGGTGAGACGCACGGACACTGTGCCGCCGGAAGAGATTACGCCGGAGCTCTTGCCCACCGTCGAGGCGCTCGGGCTTGTCGAGAACTGCCGTCAGCTTGCCGAGGAGGGGTGGACCGTCATCAAAGACGCCGTCGACCTAGCGTTCGTCGCCCGGCTCCGCGAAAAGATCTTGACATCGCTCACGTTGGACGCCAACGGCGGCGATGGCTCTGAGTTCATGCTGCTCGGCAAAGACCCTGTGTATGCGGAAGCGGCGTTGCATCCGGCGGTCCGGGCCATGGCCGAGTTCTCGTTGGGACGCGGCTTCCTGCTCGGCAGCTTGGCCGCCACCGTGCGCGCCAACGGCGAGCCGGCGCTGCCGCTGCACGCAGACCAAGACATGTTTCCCGCGCCCTTTCCAGACCACAACATGATGCTCACGGCGTGCTGGGTGTTGGACGAGTTCACCGAGGCTGGCGGCGCCACGCGGGTGCTGCCAGGGTCCAACCAGTTCCGCCGCCACCCCAGCGCCGAGGAGAGCGCCAATGCCGGCGGCGTGCCGATGGCGAGCAGCGCCGGCTCCCTCGCACTCTGGGACGGGCGCGTTTGGCACGGCAACTTTCCGCGCACCATCGATGGCCAGCGCGTGGTGCTGCACGCCACCTACTACCGCCTGCTCATGCGGCCAGGAGAGGATTACTCGGACGTTGCCGAGGGCCTCATCGACACTTACGGCCAGCCCATGTCCCAGCTGCTCGGCCGCGAAGACTTCCTGTACAAGAAGCACTTCGACTACGCGAAGGGCTACGACGTCTTTGTGCGCACGGTGAACAACGCGAAGAGTTAACGCGGAGCGTGGCGGGGGCTTGGTTGGCCGTCCGGCACACACCTCCAGCAAGGCACGCCCCCAGCGTCGGCGGCGATCAGCCCGGTTAGCTCCGACACCAAAGCCCAGTCAGAAGTAGAGCTGGATGCGCTCTCCGTGCAGGGTGTCCAGGGTGGAGCGGTGGCTGTCCCAGATGGGCTCGCTGAGTTCGGCGCGCCAAGATTGCAGCGCGGCTTCAAGGTGCGCCACCACTTCGGGATGCTGCGCGGCCACGTTCTCGCGCTCGCCGATGTCCTGGGAAAGGTCGTACAACACCGTCATCTGCCCCAAGGGGGAGTTCCGCCCGCGAGGGTCGAACGGCAGCAGCCGGGCGGCGCCCAAGGCGGATTCCGGCAGGTTGCCCTTGTCAACCTTCCAGAGCTTCCACTTGCCCCAACGCACGGCCGCATTCGGCGCGGCGCGCCAGAACAGGAACTCGTGGGGCGCGTCCGCAGCACTTCCGAGCAGGTGCGGCATCAGGTTGACGCTGTCTTCCGTGGCAGCGTCCACCCCGGCGGCGGCCGCGGCCGTGGCAAAGACGTCGAGCGAAATCACCGGCTCGTCGTACACCTGGCCGCCCGGCAGCGCCGCCTGCCAGTTGACGATGAACGGCACGCGCACGCCGCCTTCAAGGTGGTAGCGCTTGGCGCCGCTCAGCGGCGCATTCGTGCAGATCACATCCGGCATGTAGTTGATGCAGCCGTTGTCTGACATGAAGAACACCAAGGTGTTGTCCAAGGCGTGCTCGGCGAGCGCCGCCATCACGTCCCCCACCATGTCGTCCACCGCAGACACCATCGCCGCATAGAGGCGAGCGCCTTCCTGCTCAATGCCCAGATGCCGTTCCACATACTCCGCGGTGGCTTGGATGGGCGTGTGGGGGGCGTTGGGCGCCAACATCAGGAAGAACGGCACGTCCACAGCGGCTTGGCGCTCAATGAAGTCGACGGCCTTGGCCGCGAACACATCAGTGAGATAGCCGGGCACCGGGACGACCTCCTTGCCGTCACGGATCGCCCAGGCCACGCCCTCGCGCGGGGACGGCGCCGCGTCCTCCGGCCACCACTGCGCGCCGGCAACCGGGGATTCCAAGTAAGTGGTGCCACCGCCCAAGTGGCCGAAGAACTCATCAAAGCCCCGCTCCATGGGATGGTAGACGTCGCGTACGCCGAGATGCCACTTGCCCACCAATGCGGTGACGTAGCCAGCCCCTTTGAGCATGTCCGCCAGCGTGGATTGATCCAGCGGCAGGCCAAGTTGGGCGTCTTGGCCGGATTCATAGTTGCCGAAGAAGTTGTACTCATAACCGAATCGGCTCTGGTAGCGCCCGGTGAGCAGCCCCGCGCGGCTCGGGCTGCACACCGCCGCCGAGACATAGCCGGCGGTCATCCGCGCGCCGGTCTGCGCGAGTTCGTCAATATGGGGCGTGGTGATGGGGCCGCCGTAGGCGCTGAGGTCTCCATAGCCCAAGTCGTCCGCGACGATGAGGATGACGTTTGGCCGCGCTGCGGCGCTCTCTTGGGCACTGGCCGGCGCCGCCGAGACATCCGGCGTGGTGTCAGCGGCTGGCGTGGCGCCAGCATCCGACGCCCCTTGGCCGCAGCCTGCCAGCCCAGCCAATAGCGTGGCGGCAACCAGCCACGTCGCGCTCGAGAGCGCCTGCCTCATGCTCATCATCATCCCGCTTCCCCCCTATACCTGCGCCCCGCCATCTGCGGCGCGGTCGCAATGCCGCGGTCTACGACGCCGCGGCCTCATCAGTCGCCGCCCCAGCCACGTCCGCCGGCGGCGAGGCGGCCGTCACCGGCAAGTCGATGATCATTTCCGTGAAGCTGCCCACTTCAGACTCCACGCGAATCTCGCCGCCATGCTCGCGCACGATGTCGCTCGACAGCGCAAGGCCCAAGCCAGTGCCCTGATCCGTCGGCTTGGTGGTGAAGAACGGATTGAATATCTTGCCGATGACATCTTCGGGGATGCCGCTGCCGTTGTCGCGGATGCGCACTTCAACATGGTCATCCAAGCGTTTCGTCGCCACGGTCAGCGTCGGCACAAAGTCATTGTTGCCGGCCGCCACCTCCGCCTTGCGCCGCTCATCCACCGCATGGCAAGCATTCGTCACCATGTTCAGGAACACCCGTCCCACATCTTGCGGCACTACCTCGACCTCACCCATGCCTTCGTCCAGCTCTTGCTTGATGTCGAGCATGAAGTCTGAATCCGAGGCGCGCACGGCGTGGAAGGCGAGGCGCACGTTCTGGTCGAGCAAGCCATTGATGTCTGTGAGCTGGCGATCGGCGGCGTCGCGGCCCATCTTCAGCATGTCTTGCACGATGCGGTCCGCACGCTCCCCGTGGCCGCGGATGCGGCCCAAGTTATCGGTGAGGTCTTGGCAAACCTCGTCGACGATGCCGCGCTGTTCCTCATCGAAGGCGTCGCCAACCTCCGCCACCACCTCGTTCAATTCCTCCAACAACTCCTGCGACGCCTCGGCGAAGTTCTTCACGAAATTGAGCGGATTCTTGATCTCGTGCGCCACGCCTGCGGTGAGTTCGCCGAGCCCCGCCAGCTTCTCGCGGGCGACGATCTGATCTTGCGCTTGGCGCAGTTCTTCCATGGCGTCTTCGAGCTGGCCGTTCTTGCTCTTCAATTCGTCCGCCAGCTTCTCCACCAAGTTGAGGCGCTGCACTTCCAAGGCGTGGCGGCGGAACACCTCCAGCGCCGCAGCCATGTCCGCCACCTCGTCGCGGCCGCTGATGTCCACTTCGGCCTCAAGGTCGCCATCCGCCATGGCGCGCATGCGCCGCGACAGCCGATCGATGCGCCGCAGCAGCACGCGCCCCACGAACAGCCACGCGACCAGCGCGGCGCCCACGATGCTGAACGTGTTCACCGCCAGCAGCAGGCTGCGCCCGGTGGCGATGGCGTCCGCCGAGGCTTGCGTGGCGCGCCCGGCGCTGCCCTCGGCATCGCTTACCAGCCCCTCCACCTCGATCAGGAGCGCCATGGCCAAAGACCGGTTCTCCGCCAACAGCGCCTGTTGGCGGCCGGCGAGCGCGAGCTCCCTGGCGCGCAGCGCGAAGCCGCCGTCCGCGCCCAAACCCAGCCCGCCCAAGCGCTCGAAGGCATCATCCACCGCGGCGCGCGCCGGCGTGTCGGCAAGCCCCGCCAAGCGGCGGCCGATGCTCTGCGCAGTGGCCTCGAAGCGGTCCCGCAGCGGTTCCAGCAATGGCGCGTCCGACAGATTGAAGGCGCTGGCCAGAATCTGAATGCCCAAGCTGGCGTCTGCCTGCAGGCCGGCGAGCAGCCGATAACGGTCGAACTCGCCCTCAGACAAATGCTCGGCGCGGGGCGCCGCGCTGGCATCCAAGGAGCGATAGCCCGTCATGGTGAAGAACCACTGATCGTCGATGGCCGGCACCAGCGCGCCCGCCAACTCGTCGCGCACCACGCTCAGTTCCGAGCGCAACGCCTCGCTCCGCGCCGCCAACGCGAAGCGCTCGGCCATGGAGGCATCGATGGCGTCGATGTTGGCGATGAGCTCGCTGCCACGCTGGCTGACGCCCTCGTTGCGGTCGCTGCCGCGCGCCAGCAACGCGCTCAGGTGGGCTTGGAAGGCCGCCCGCTCGGCAGTGACGCTCTCGCGCACGCGCTGCAGATCGGCGGCCGTCACGGCACCGATGAGCCGCGGCGCCGCGGCGACGAGCGCACCGCTGCGCTGCGCAATGCCGAAGGACGCCGCGAGTTCCGGCACACTGTGGCGGTTCACGCGCTCTTGCGCATCCCCCACCCGGTCGAACGAGAACCACGCGACGAGGCTCGCCACCAAGGTGACGCTCACGGCGCCGGCGAGGCCCGCGTACAGCTGTGCCGAAATGCGGAACCGGCTCTTCGCCAACCGCTGCAGCAGTTGCGTCATCGCCGTCATCGCATCCCCGCACGCACGGAGCGCGGTAGCACATCCACCGGAACGTAGCGGCCATCGGCGCCGATCATGGTCATGAACACCGCGTCGGAGCCTTGGTTGTCGTCGCCGAACTGCAGCGGGAAGCCGCCAAGGTCGATGACCTGGGCGTCACGCAGCACGGCAAGGAAACCGTCGCGGCTCAACTCTGGCCCGCAGCGCTGCAGCGCCATCGCCGCCATCCGCCCGGCCAGGTAGCCCTCAAGGGAGACGAAGCCCGGCTCTGCGTCGGGCGCCGAGGCGGCGAGCGCTGCGGCGTACTCGGCCACCACCGCATGCTCCATGCCATTCGGAAACGGCACCACCTGGGTGACGAAGACGCCGGCGCCGGTGGCGCCGAGTTCCTGCGCCAAGGCGTTGCTGCCGACGAACGAAATGGTGATGAAGACGGGGTTGAAGCCGACATGCCGTGCCCACGCGATGAGCGCCGCCACCGGTTCGTAGGCGCCGATGAGGATGACGGCGCCGGGGTTGCCGCGGCGCACGTCGAGCAGCGCCGTCTTCACGGCAGTGGTGTTGCGCGGATACACCCCCACGGCCACCGGCGCCATGCCGCGCCGCTGCAGCGCTGCCACGGCACCCGTGTAGCCGGCGCGGCCAAAGGAATCGTCTTGGTACATCACGGCGATGCGCTGCACGCCAAGGTCGCCGATGAGCCGCGCCACCATCGCCTCGGTTTCCTGATCGTAGGACGCACGCAAATTGATGACGTTGGGCCACGCCGCTTCACGCAAGAACGCCGCCCCGGTGAACGGCGCGACATAGGGCACGGCGGCCTCGCGCGCCACCGGCGCCGCGGCGCGGGAAGTGGGCGTGCCCACGGCGCCGATCAACCCGAACACCTGCTCTTCGGCAATGAGGCGACGGGTGTTGGCGATGGCGGCTTCCGGTTCGTATGCGTCGTCCAGGGAGACGAGGGCCAACTGCCGGCCATGCACGCCGCCGGCGGCGTTCACCTCCGCAAAGGCCGCCTCGATGCCCAGCCGCATCTGCGCGCCGAGCGCCTGCGCGGGGCCGCTGAAGGCCGCCGATTGCCCAAACAGGATGCGCTCCTCGGAGACGCCGGGCACGGCATCCGCGGCGGCGCTCGTCATCGGCGCCAGAGCGCCCAACGCCACGGCGGCAAGCGCGGCGAGCCGCCGCCGACACCGGGCAAGCGTTCCGCCGGCGCTGCTCAAGCGTCGCGCCGCTTCACCATCGTCAGGCAATTCTTCCCGTCCTCCCGCCGATAGCGCACGTCGTCCATCATCTCGCGCACGAAGTGAACGCCTAGGCCGCCGATGGGGCGCTCGTCCACATCAGACTCAAGGTCCGGCGCTGGCGCATCATTGAGTGGGTCAAAGGGGCGGCCACCGTCCACCACCTCAATGGTCACGGCGTCTGCTTCCGCGGCGACGGAGATGTTGAAAACATGCTCCTCGCCATCATCCGGATAGGCGTAGTTCACGACGTTGACGCCCACTTCCTCAACGACGAGATTCACCTGAAAGGCCAGCGCCGGGGGCCATTCCTGCTCTTCGCAGAACTCCTCGACCGCGCTTTGCGCTTCGCGCAGCCCCGCTGCGTTGGCCTCCACCCGCAGCGTCAACCTAGCCACATCACGCCTCCCGCGAGAGTGTCACGCAGGTGATGTCGTCGAATTGCGGGGCCTCCCCGGCGAAGGCGCGCACGGCCTCGAACACCGCGTGATTGGCCGCTTGGACGTCCAGCGGCCCGCTGTCTCGGAACACTGCCTGCAACCGTTCCACGCCGAATTCCTCTTCGGCTTCGTCGATGGCCTCGGTCACCCCGTCTGTGTAAAAAACGATGAGGTCGCCCGGCGCCAGCTGAAATGACTGTTCCTCGTATTCGATGTCCGGCATGACGCCGAGCGCCACCCCGCCAGTGGTGGGCAACAGTTCCGAGCTGCCGTCTGCATGCACCAAGAGCGGCGGATTATGGCCGCCGTTGGAGTAGATGAGGCGGCCATCCTTGGGGTGAAACACGGCGTAGAAGACCGTCACGAACATGGAGGCGTCGTTGTCCTCCTCCAACAGATCGTTGACCTCTTGCAGCACCTTCGCCGGTTGCGGCGTGGCGATGGCGGCGCCTTTCAGCAGGGTGCGGCTCGACATCATGAAGAGCGCGGCCGGCACGCCCTTGCCGGAGACATCCGCGATGGCGATGCCGAGGGCGCCGTGCTCAAGCTTCACCAAATCGAAGAAATCGCCGCCCACCTCGCGCGCTGGTTCCATGGCGCCAAACACGTTGGCGCGTTCCATCGTCGGGAACACCGTCGGCAGGATGGAGCGCTGCATGCGGCTCGCCACGTCCAGCTCGTTGCGCAACGCCACCAACTGGTCGCGCGAAGCCAATGCCTCGCGCATCAGCACAAGATGCTGCAATGTCTTCTCGATGGTGACGCGGAGGTCGTTGAAATCAACGGGCTTGGTGACAAAGTCGAACGCGCCGCGGTTCATGGCCGTGCGAATGTTCTTCATGTCGCCATAGGCCGAGACGATGACGGCGCGCAAATCCGGATGCACCTGGCCGATTTGGTCCAACAGCGTCAGCCCATCCATGCGCGGCATGTTGATGTCCGACAGCACCATGTCGATTTGCGCGTCGGATTTGAGGAGATCCAGCGCCTCGACGCCGTTGTGGGCGAACACGAACTCGTAGCGCTTCGCGCGCACATCGCGCCGCATGCGTTGCCGCACGAGATGCTCGAGGTCTGGCTCGTCATCCACCACCAAAATCTTGAACTCGGCTTCTCTCATCCTGCGCCCATCGCCGGCTGCCCCGCTCCGTTGTGCCCTTCACCGTCAATGCGAGCATGGCCGCCCACCGTTGGCGCTGTCAAGCGATGGCGCCGCCCCTCGGCCTAGTCGGGGCGGTGCCGCGACGCGCTCTTCCGCCGGCGCTCGCGGACGCCAGTGCGATGCACGGAACCCCTCGGCGCCTATAATCCGGCGCGTACAGACGCGAGTGGCTGCGCTTGGATTTCGACGCCTACGACCTCGACCCCGCGATCTACGACGAAGCGTTCTTGCCCGATGGGGCACCCAGAGGCCACTACCGCGCCCTGCACGCCGCCATGCGCGAAGCGACGCCGGAGCGCTTCGCCGCCATCAAGGAGCGCATCAACCGTTCCTTCGCGCACGAGAGCATCTCCTTCACCCTGCAGGAGGGCGACGAGGCCCAAGAGCGCATCATCCCCGTCGACTGCGTGCCGCGCATCCTCGCCGCCACCGAGTGGCGCGAGCTGGAGGCCGGCCTGAGCCAACGGCTCGCGGCGCTGAACCGCTTCTTGAGCGACATCTACAGCGGGGGGCGCATCGTCGCCGACGGCGTGATTCCCGCAGACATGGTGCGTGGCTGCCCGCACTATCGCCTGGCAATGCGTGGCGTGGAGGTGCCGAGGGGCGTTTATGCGGCCATTTGCGGCAGCGACATCGTGCGCACCAAACACGGCTACCAAGTGCTGGAGGACAACCTGCGCACGCCATCCGGGGTGGCCTACATGGTCGCCAACCGCAAGGCGGTGAAGGCGGGGCTACGCCGCCTCTACCGCCGCTGCCGGGTGCGCGAAGTGGAACATTACGGCCGCCTGCTGCTAGAGACGCTGACGGAGCTTGCGCCGCACGGCCGGCCAGACCCCACCATCGTCGTGCTGACGCCGGGGGTGTACAACGCCGCCTTCTACGAGCACATGTTCCTCGCCAACGAAATCGGCGCGGCGCTGGTGGAAGGGCGCGACCTGTTGGTGAACGACGGCGCCGTCTACATGCGCTCGACGGCCGGCCTGCGCCGCGTGGACGTGATCTACCGCCGCGTGGATGACGACTTTCTGGACCCGTTGGAGTTCCGCCCGGATTCGCTGCTCGGCGTGCCGGGGCTCATGCACGCCTACAAGCTCGGCAACGTCGCCATCGCCAATGCGCCGGGATCGGGCGTGGCGGACGACAAGAGCGTGTATGCCTATGTGCCGGACATGATTCGCTACTATCTTGGCGAGGAGCCGTTGCTCGCCAACGTTGAGACATACCTGTGCCGCCGCCCGCGAGACTTGGAGTACACGTTGGACAACCTTGCCAACCTAGTGGTGAAGCGCGTCGGCGAGTCTGGCGGCTACGGCATGCTCATCGGCCCGGGCGCCACGCCGGCAGAACGCGCCGAGTACGCCAATGCGGTGCGCGCCAACCCGGCGGACTTCGTCTCGCAGCCCGTGTTGGCGCTGTCGCGCTCGCCTTGCTTCATCGATGGCAAGCCGGCGCCGCGGCATGTGGACTTGCGGCCGTTCGTGCTGCAAGGCGGGCAGACGCGCATGGTGCCCGGCGCGTTCTGCCGCGTCGCCTTGCGGGAAGGCAGCTTGGTGGTGAACTCAAGCCAGGGCGGCGGCGGCAAGGACGTTTGGGTGCTCGCGGACGCGCCGGGAGAGGAGCCGTGAAGCGCTTTCGCGCGGGCGCCCGGCAGCACCGCGCCGGCCTCTGGCGCCACTGACCATGTTGGCGCGCAGCGCGGAGGGGCTCTATTGGGTTGGCCGGCATTTGGAGCGGGCCGAGCATCTTTGCCGGCTGCTTTGGCTGCAAGTGGAAGCGCTCGTGGACCGCCCCGTGGAGGAAATCCACTTCGGTTGGCGGCGCATCTATCGGAGCCTGCGCCGCGCGCCACCCGGCGGCCGCGAGGAGTTCGGCGGCGGCGACGACTACACGCTGGCAGATTCCTACACCTTGGCCGACGACTTGACGTTCGAGCCCACCAACCCAGATTCGCTGTGGAGTTGCTTCGCATCCGGGCGCGAGAACGCCCGCCAGACGCGCCATTGCATCAGCGGCGAAATGTGGACCAGCCTCAATCTAGCCTGGCTGCGCATCGGCGCCTTGGACATCAAACAGATATGGGGCGCGTCGCCGGAGACCTTCTACGCGGAGACGGCGCGTGAAATCGACGCCTTCTGCGGCGTCGCCGAGGCCACCATGTACCGCGATGAGGGCTGGCGCTTCATGCGTCTCGGCCGCTGCATCGAACGCGCCCTATTGACCGTGGCGTTGCTGCGCGCGCAACTCGATGCCGCGGCCGAGGAGGAAGACGAAGCCGAGTGGACGAGCCTGCTGCGCGCCTACCACGCCTTGGAGGCGTACCACCGGCAGCACGGCCTCGCCATCGCGTCCGGCGCCGTCTTGGATCTACTCGTGACGGACGCGCTGTTGCCGCGTTCGCTCCGCCGCTCGCTCAAGGCGGCGGCCGCGGAACTCGCCGCCATCGGCCCGGGCCCCGGCATCCGCGCCAGCGCCGAAGCCACGCGCCTCGCCGAGAAGCTCTGTGCATTGGCGGAGTACGAATGGCACCAACGGGAACGGGTTGCGGCTGCTCAGGCACGCGAGGCAACGCTGTTGCGCGAACTGGAAGGCCACTCTCGGCGGCTGCACGAACTCACCACGCTCACCTATTTCGAGTACGGTATTGAAGACGCCCCCCTGCATTGAGCGATGGCCACCACCACCCGCTACCGCATCGAGCACACGTCGCGTTATCGCTACGCCGCCGCAGCGCGGGATTGCGTGATGGCGCTGTGCCTGCAGCCGCGCGAGACTGGCCGCCAACGGGTGCTCCGTTTCGAGATTGAAACGGCGCCGCCCAGCCCGGTGAACAGCGAAGTGGATTGCTTCGGCAACGAGCGCCATGTGCTGAACGTGCATCGCGAGCACCTCTCCATCGACATCTTCGCCCGCTCCGAAGTGGAAGTGGCGCCGCCGGCGTCATTGCCGGAGCGTTTGGGTGATGATGCCTGGCAAGCCCTGCGCGGCAGCGTCGACCCCTTCGCAGATTGGGATTTCATGCAGCCAAGCGCCTTGACGCAGCCGTCGGCGACCTTGGACAAGCTGGTGGCCGAGCTGAAGCTGCGCCCAGATGGAGACCCGCTCCACGCCACGCAGAGGCTCTGCGACGCGCTGCACGACGCCTTTGCGTACCGGCCCGGCAGCACCTCGACCGAATCTTCCATTGAAGACATCCTCGCCACGCGCTCCGGCGTCTGTCAGGACTATGCCCACGTGATGATTGCAATCGCCCGCTCTTGGGGCATTCCCGCGCGCTACGTCTCCGGCTACTTGCATGTGGCCGGCGAGGGCGGCGGCCCGGCGCCGGGCAACGCCACCCACGCTTGGGTGGAGTGCCGCCTGCCCGGCCTCGGCTGGGTTGGCTTCGACCCGACCAACCGCGAGGTGGCGAGCGCGCGCCACATCCGCATCGCCGTGGGGCGGGACTATCGGGATGTGGCCCCCGCCAAGGGCGTGCGGCGCGGCACAGCGAACGCGGAGCTCGTGGTGGACGTGAGCGTGCGCGAGGTCGGGTGAGCATGGCGCCGGAAACAAACGGCCAACCGCGTCGGATTGCTGTTGCGTGGGCCTTCTACGACTGGGCCAATTCCGCCTTCACAACGCTGGTGGTGACATTCGTTTACGCCACCTACTTCACCTCCGCCATCGCGCCGGACGAAATCAGCGGCACCGGCCAGTGGTCTCGGGCGGTGGCGCTGTGCGGCATCCTCGTCGCGGTGGCGTCGCCAATGCTGGGCGCGTTGGCAGACCAAGGCGGCAACCGGCGCGGCTATCTGGCCGTTGCGACGCTCGTCTGCTGCGTCGCCACCTTCGCATTGACGTTCGTGGCGCCCGGCATGGAGAACGCGGTGCTGCTAGCCCTCACGCTGTTCGTCGTCGCCAACGTCGCCTTCGAGTTGGGTGGCGTCTTCTACAACGCTTTCCTGCCGGAAGTGGCGCCCGCCGAGCGCGTTGGCCGCGTATCTGGCTGGGCGTGGGGGCTGGGCTACGCCGGGGGCCTCACCTGCCTCGCCATCGCATTGCTGGTGCTAGTGCGGGACGACCCGCTGTTCGGCGTGTCCACGGATGCGGGGTTCAACTATCGAGCCACCAACCTGCTGGTGGCCGGCTGGTTCTTGGCATTCAGCCTGCCGCTTTTGCTGTTGGCGCCGCGCCAACTGCGCCCACACGGAGCCGGCGCCCCGGGCGGCATCGCCACGGCCTACCGCGCTCTCGCCCGCACCTTGAAGGAGATGCGCAAGTACCGTGAGATCGTCAAGCTGCTCGTCGCTCGGCTGGTCTACAACGACGGCTTGGTCACGATTTTCGCCTTCGGCGGCATCTATGCGGCCGGCACTTTCGGCTTGACGCTATCCGAGGTGATCGTGTTCGGCATCGCCATCAACGTGGCGGCAGGCCTCGGCGCGGCGCTTTTCGGCTTGGTGGACGACCGGCTCGGCGGCAAGACCACCATTCTCATCACGTTGGCGGCGCTCATCCCCGCCACGGCCTTGGCCGCGCTGGCACCGAGCGTGACTTGGCTTTGGGTTTCCGCCATCGGCATCGGCATCTTCGTCGGCCCGAACCAAGCGGCGAGCCGCTCCCTGTTGGCGCGCTTCGTGCCCGAGGCCCGAACCACTGAGTTCTTCGGCTTCTTCGCCTTCTCCGGCAAGATCACCGCCTTCGCCGGGCCACTGCTCCTCGGCGCCGTCACGGAACTGTTCGACAGCCAGCGCGCCGGCGTCGCCACAGTGTTGATCTTCTTCGTGGTTGGCGCGGCGCTCCTGCTGCCCCTGAACGAGCGACGGGGCATGGCCGCAGGGGCGGGCTAGGCGGGGCGCACGGTCGGAGTGCCCGCCATCGCTGTGGCGGGGCGCATTGGGCTGGAGAGACTGGCCGGGCAAGCGCAGCCCTTGTCGGCGGCCGGCTTGATGGCTGTGGGAGTGCCGCTGGGCTGCCTAGCTCAGGGCTCTAGGCGAGTCTCGCAGGCGACACTGCCACCAACGCTTCTGGACTACCCCGCGCCGCTCGCCACATCCTCTCGACTGACGCGCTTGAGCGGATGCAGCGCCCCATCCTCACCGATGACGTAGTCCGGGAACTGCACGTCGTAGTTGCCGAGGCTCACGCGCTCGCCCGCCGTGCGCGTGCCGGTGGCCATGCCGAGCGTGCCGTAGGTGCGCAGGCCCAGCCGCGCCTTCAGCTTCGGGCTCGCCTCGTCCAGCACTTCCTGCAAGCAAGTGACGCCCCAGTTCTCCTGCTGGCGCGTCCACGGCAAGCAGAAGAATGAGGTGACATGGCGTCGCGGATGGCCTTCCACGTTGACGCCGGCGCTGTGCCAAACGCGGCCATCCCAAGCGTACACGCTGCCGGCCGGCGCTTCGATTTGCGTCGCCTTGGCGCGTGGCGGCGGTTTGATCAGGTGCTCCGGCGCCCAGCGGTGGCTGCCCGGCACGAAGTAGGTGCTGCCGCGCGCGGGGGTGAAGTCATCCAGCAGCCAAAACAGGTTGCAGGAGGCCGGAAAGTCTGCCGTGGCCGGCACTTGGCCTTGGTCTCGATGCAGCGGTTGCGGCTCACGGGTGGGGGCGTGGTGGATGCTGGCGGTGAGGCTCGACAACAGGAAGTGCTTGCCCAGCATGTAACCAGCCAGCGCATCCGCCTCGCCGCGCTCCACCAACTCAAGAAACACCCGCCCCTTGTTCACCAAGTTGGAGAGTTGTTGCCGAGCGTCGCCAACATCCACCGGTGCCAGCGCCCCCAAAGCGCGTTCCGCCTCCGCCTGCCGATCCAGCCGCTCCCGCAAGGCCGTCACCTCGGCGTTGGTGAGCACATCCGTGAGGATGCACAGGCCATGCTCAGTCAGGTCTGCCTGCGCTTGCGCCACATCGGCCGTGGGCGCCGGCATCGGCAACGGCTCGGCGTCAGGCAGCGTCGGCGCTGCGACATAGCGGGTTTGGCGATGGGCGGCTGTGAGGTTCATGGCATGCGAAATTGGCAGCGGGCAACGGCGTGAGTATGGCGTTGCCGCGGCAGGCCGGTCAATCGCTGGGGCGTGGAGGGTTGCCGGCGGCACCGGCTCGATGGAGGTGGGCTGGGTGGTCTCCCGCGCTCGCCGAGATGGCGCAGGCGGCTGCCAGACGCTTCGACGCTCGCCGTCAGCCTTGAGGCGGACGCGCTGCGAGCCGCGCGAGCAGCGCCTCGCCGGTGTCGCATTCGAGCAGCCATTCGCCGGCCTCGTCCAAGCGCGACAGGTCCGTCTCGTCCGCCAACAGCGCCGTCACACGACCCGCCACGCCCGCGCCGAACCGCCGCTCCGCCATCCGCCCAAGCAGGGCCACGCGCCCTTGGGCAAGGCCCTGTTCCACGCCTTGCGCCCGGCCCTTCTCCAAGCCACGCTCCACGCCCTGCGCGACCTCCGCTTCTTTCCACCGCGCCAGCGTCGCGTCCAACATCGCCGTCATCCGCTCTCCTCCTCTCTCCACGAGCGCCGCGGTAGTCCCGCTGCCAAGCCCAACGCTTCAGCGCGGACTCCATGCGCAGGCGCAGGCCATCGCGCTTGCCGTCAGCCGTGCGGCGGACGCCCTGCGAGCCGCGCGAGCAGCGCCTCGCCGGTGTCGCACTCGAGCAGCCATTCGCCGGCCTCGTCCAAGTGCGGCAGGTCCGTCTCGTCCGCCAACAGCGCCGTCACACGGCCCGCCACGCCCGCGCCGAAGCGCCGCTCCGCCATCCGGCCAAGCAGAGCCACGCGCCCTTGGGCTAGGCCCCGCTCCACGCCCTGCGCGACCTTCGATTCTTCCCACCGCGCCAGCGTCGCGTCCAACATCGCCGTCATCCGCTCTCCTCCACTCTCCGCGAGCGCCCGCTCGCATTCCGCCAGCGGCGGCAGGTCCGCCGCTAGGTCAAGCCGCTCCAGCGCGGACTCCACCCGCAGGTGCAGCCCGCGGCGGAACTCCGACGAACCCGCCCCAGCGTGCCGCCGGAACGCCTCCAGCAGCAGCCTCGGCAAGGCCTCCGCCGGCGACGACTCCAACTCCGCCAGCGTCGCCAGGCAGCCGCCCGGAACCAGCCGCCGGCCCGCGCCGTCCGGCCCCCGCGCCAGCACCTGCAAGTCCACCGTAGCATACATCCGCACCTGCGCCGGCTCAGCGTCGCCGGTCAGCGGCCCCGCGCACTCCGCGGCCGCCCGCCACGGCCGCTCGCCGTTGTGGACCACGACCGACAGCATCCCCGGCACCTCCCCCTCCGCCTGCGCCGTGCCCGACTGGCGCAGGCCGGACTCCACCAGGTGCAGGTAGTCCCGCATCCGCCAAGCCATGTCCGCGTCGTGGCCGGACTGGAACTCGAGCAGCGCCAGGACGTAGCGGCGGCGGCCGTTCGCCAGCTTCCCCGACTTGCGCTCGACGCGCCGCAGCTTGTCCTGCACGCGGGTGCGCGACAGCGCCGTCAGGTGCTCCTTGTCCAGCGACGCGGCGGCGCCGAAGTCCAGCCCGTCGGCCAGCCGCGGGGCGACCAGGCGCACGGTCTCCTCGAAGAGGCGCCGGTCTTGGAACAGCACCTTGTACGGCGCGTCGCTGGCCTGCATCGGGTTCCGCCGAAGTCCGGGCGCGGGGCGCCAACTGTGCGCCATCCGGCGAGCCGATTCCCGCCTAAACGCCACGCCGGGCGGATGTCTCACGCAAATCAAAGACATCTGCCATGCCTACACCGGCCGCCTCGCCCGAGCCCGGCCGCCTCGCCCGAGCACCGCAGCGCGCTCACCATGACCGCTGCAACGGACTCCGCGGAAGCGTGCTGCTTCGTCCCGCACAGAGGCCGGTGACGGATCCCTCCCGAACGCTGCTCTACGAATTGCTTGAGCGATCGTGTCTGGTAGAAGGCCGCCGAACAACATCAACGGATGAGGTCGTATTATGACGCCGCATGAGCAGGTAGCCGCCGTAGAGCCGCTGGTCAGGAGCGCGTGAAACTCAAACCCGCAATCTTGGAAGCCATGGACCGCGATGCGTTGAAGGACGCCCTCGATCGGCTCGGCTTGGTTGGGGCGGACCGGCGCAGCGCAGCGGCTATGCGAGCGCGCCTCTCCCGGGCCCGACAAGCAACCCCCGACGCCCTCTTGGCGGGGCTTCGCGTCGCCGAAATCCGCCGTGTTTACGAGTTGATGGGCTTGCCGGGTACGGGACGCAAGCAGGCGTTGGTGCAACGGTTGCTTGAAGCCCGAGAGGCGCCACCTAAACGGCCGGCTAAACGGCCGGCAGCCACCACCAGCCAAGCAACCAAGGCGGCTTCGAGCGGCCAACTTCGGCGCGGCACCAAACCGAAACGACAGCCGCGCCCCTCGGCTGCCGGCGAGAACGGCGCCACCAGCGGCATCGAGAGGGAACTGTGGGCCGCCGCCAACGCACTGCGCGGCAACATGGACGCGGCGGAGTACAAACATGTCGTCCTCGGCGTCATCTTCTTGAAGTACATCTCGGACGCCTTCGAGGAGCGCCACGCGCAATTGGAGGCAGAGCGCAGCAAAGGGGCAGACCCGGAAGATCCGGATGAGTACAGAGGTGCCAACGTGTTCTGGGTACCGCCGAAAGCGCGTTGGCAGCATCTGCAAGCCTTTGCAAAGGAACCGACCATCGGCCAAGCCGTGGACGCTGCGATGGAAGCCATCGAGCACGACAACAAGAGCCTGCGGGACGTGTTGCCGAAGGACTACGCGCGCCCGGCGCTAGACAAGCGCCGCCTAGGCGAATTGATCGATCTAGTCGGCAACATTCAAGTGGGCAATGCGGACGCCCGCTCCAGAGACGTGTTGGGCCGGGTTTACGAATACTTCTTGGCGCAGTTCGCCAGTGCGGAAGGCAAGCGCGGTGGCGAGTTCTACACCGCCCGGTGTGTGGTGAAACTGCTGGTGGAGATGCTGGAACCCTACCAAGGACGGGTGTATGACCCTTGTTGCGGGTCATCCGGCATGTTCGTGCAATCCATGGAGTTCATCGACGCCCATGCGACGAGCAATAACCGCAGGCCGGCGACCACCCAAGTCTCCATCTACGGGCAAGAGTCCAACCACACCACTTGGCGGCTAGCGAAGATGAACCTCGCCATTCGCGGCATCGACGGCCAAATCGCCGAGGGCGACACCTTTCACAATGATCGACACCCAGACCTCAAGGCCGATTTCATCCTCGCCAACCCGCCGTTCAACGTCTCCAATTGGGGCGGAGACCAGCTAGCCGACGACAAGCGCTGGAGGTATGGCGTGCCGCCCAAGGGCAACGCCAACTTCGCGTGGGTGCAGCACATGGTGCATCATCTCGCACCCTCTGGTGTCGCCGGCTTCGTGCTGGCCAACGGCTCGATGTCCTCCCGATCCTCCGGCGAAGGCGAAATTCGCAAGAACCTCGTGGAAGCGAATTTGGTGGACTGCATGATCGCCCTGCCCACCCGGCTCTTCTACTCCACGACGATTCCGGTGTGCCTGTGGTTCCTTGCCCGAGACCGGGCCAACGGCAAGTTCCGCGACCGGCGCGGTGAGGTGCTTTTCGTCGACGCCCGCCAAGAAGGCCACATGGTGGATCGCACCCACCGGGAGCTATCCGACGAGGACATCGCCCGCATCGCCGGCATCTACCATGCGTGGCGGGCAAGGGACCCGAAGACGCCGTATCAAGACGTACCCGGGTTCTGCAAGAGCGCAACCTTCGACGACATCCGCGCCCGTCACCATGCTCTGACGCCGGCCCCCTACGTCGGCGTGGCCGCGCAGCCAAAGGACGACGAGCCCTTCCACGAGAAAATGACGCGACTCGCTGCTGAGTGGCGCGAGCAACGGGCCGAAGCGCGACGGCTGGACGAGGCCATCGCCAAGAACCTCGCGGCGCTAGGTTTCGGCCCGGCAACCGACAAGGCGTAAGAGAAGCGTGCCGAACACCGAGATGCCAAGATGAGTGAAGGACAGCCACACAATACCAAGGGCGGTTGGACGGACAGTCGTTGGGGCGATTTGGCGACTCTTGAGTATGGGAAAGCACTCCGTGGCTATAGGAATTCAAACGGATCCCATCCTGTATTCGGAACCAACGGGCAAATCGGCTACCACTCAGACGCTCTTTCCTTTGGACCAACCGTTATCGTAGGACGGAAGGGCGCTTATCGCGGCGTTCACTATTCGCCTCGGCCGTGCTGGGTCATCGATACGGCCTTCTACCTACAGCCGAAGAAAGATATTGATACGCGCTGGGCTTACTATGTGCTCCTCAATCAAGACGTTAATGAACTCGATAGCGGATCTGCCATTCCTTCCACAAGCCGCGAGGAGTTTTACGCCCTTCCAGTGACCGTGCCCCAATCCCGGGAACGACGCGCTATCGCGCGAGTCCTCGGTGCATTCGACGATAAGATCGAACTGAACCGTCGCATTAGTAGAACACTAGACGAGGCCGTTAGAACCCTGTTCAAGTCATGGTTCGTTGATTCGCGCAGGCACCGAGAGGATCAGGACTTGCACCCACCGTCTGGAAGCCTAGACGACTATGCATCGCTCAATCCGGAGTCTTGGTCGAAGACTAACCGGCCGGCTGAAGTGGCATACGTCGACTTGTCCAACACCAAGTGGGGCCGCATAGAGAAAGTCGAGAAGTACCTGTGGCGCGACGCGCCGAGCAGAGCGCGGCGGATAGTGCGACCTGGCGACACGATTGTCGGTACTGTGCGGCCCGCCAACGGTTCTTTCGCGTTGATCGGGAAAGAGGGCCTCACCGCAAGTACAGGCTTCGCGGCGCTGCGTCCAAAGGAGGACTTCGACGCCCAGTTCGTTTGGTGTGCGGCGACATCGAAGGAGAACATCGAACGCTTGGCACACTTGGCCGACGGCGGCGCATATCCAGCAGTTGCAGCAGACGCCATAGCGTCCACCCCAGTCGTTCTTGCAGATACAGCGACTAGGCGAAAGTTCTCCGATGCAACGGCACCACTTGTTGCCAACTACCTCGCCAGTGGCGACGAAACCCGTACCCTAACAGACCTGCGCGACACCCTCCTCCCCAAACTCCTGTCCGGCGAAGTCCGTATCCGAGACGCGGAGAAGATCGCCGAGACTGCCACATGAACGGCGTCACCGAGGCCACGGTCGAAAACGCTGCACTGGAGTGGCTAGACGAGATCGGCTGGCCCACGGCCTACGGCCCGGATATCGCGCCGGGCGGGAACGCTGCCGAGCGGGACGACTACAGCGAGGCATTCCTTCCCAGCCGCTTGCGGGATGCCCTCGACCAGCTCAATCCCGATCTTCCCGCCGCGGCGTTGGAAGATGCCTACCGAGCGCTCACGCGCCCCGAAGGCGCAACGCTCGAGTTTCGCAACCGCGCCTTCCATCGGCTGCTTGTCGAAGGCGTCGCCGTGGAGTACCAACGGCCCAATGGCGGCGTCCGCGGCGCACAAGCGCAGGTTGTGGACTTCGACAATCCCGCCAACAACCACTGGCTGGCCGTCAATCAATTCACGGTGGTGGAAAACAAGCGCGAACGACGGGCGGATGTGGTGCTATTCGTGAACGGCTTGCCGCTCGTCGTGATCGAACTCAAAAGCGCCGCCGATGAAGACGCGACGATCTGGACCGCGTGGCAACAGTTGCAAACCTACAAGGCCGAGCTACCCGACTTGTTTGCCATGAACGCGGCGCTGATCGTCTCGGACGGCTTGGCAGCCCGCATCGGCACGCTCACCGCTGGACGCGAGTGGTTCAAGCCTTGGCGGACGATAGGCGGCCAAGAACTCGCAGCCCCCAACCTGCCGGAGCTGCAGGTCCTGTTGCACGGCGCTTGCGAGCCTAGGCGCTTTCTGGCGCTGCTGCGGGGCTTCATCGTGTTCGAGGACGACGGCAGTGGTCGATTGGCGAAGAAAATGGCCGGCTACCATCAATTCCATGCCGTTCGGGCGGGTGTCGCCGAGACGCTGCGCGCCAAAGCCAGCCCTCACGACGTGAAACAGGTGGGGGAGGCCCGGGGGCGTTACGAAACCGGGCAGCGTCCCGGTGGAGACCTTGGCGACCGGCGCATCGGCGTCGTCTGGCACACGCAAGGCGCTGGCAAGAGCCTCACGATGGCGTTCTATGCGGGCAGCATCGTGCGCGAACTAGCGATGGCGAACCCCACCATCGTGGTGCTCACCGATCGCAACGATCTGGACGACCAGCTCTTCGGCACCTTCGCCCGCTGCCAAGACATCCTGCGGCAACCGCCCGTGCAAGCGGCGAATCGGGCGGATCTCCGCAAGAAGCTGGCAGTGCAGTCCGGCGGCGTGGTGTTCACCACGATTCAGAAGTTCTTCCCGGAAGAACGCGGCGACCGGCATCCCGTCCTGTCGGAACGCGCCAACATCGTCGTCATCGCGGACGAAGCGCATCGCAGCCAGTACGACTTCATCGACGGCTTTGCCGCGCACATGCGCGACGCCCTGCCCCGTGCATCCTTTGTCGGTTTCACCGGCACGCCCGTGGAGTCTGGCGACAAGAACACCCGTGCCGTGTTCGGGGACTACATCAGCATCTACGACATCGCACGCGCCGTGGCAGACAAAGCGACCGTGCCCATCTACTACGAGAACCGCCTCGCCAAGCTCTCACTGGACGAGGGCGAACGGCCCAACATCGACCCAGCCTTCGAGGAAGCCACCGAGGGCGAGGAGGTGGTTCGTAAAGAGCGGCTGAAGACCAAGTGGGCGCAACTTGAAGCGGTGGTCGGCGCCGAACCTCGAATCGCCTTGATCGCCAAGGACATTGTGGCGCATTTCGAGAGCCGCACCGAAGCGCTGGCCGGCAAGGCCATGATCGTCTGCATGAGCCGTCGCATCTGCATAGACCTCTATCGCCAGTTGGCGAAGCTGCGCCCAGACTGGGACAACGAGAATGACGACAAGGGCTGCATGAAGGTAGTGATGACCGGCGCAGCTTCAGACCCGCCGGACTGGCAGCCCCACATCCGCAACAAGCCGCGCCGAGAAGCGTTGGCCAGCCGTTTCCGCAATCCTGACGATCCCTTCCAAGTCGCCATCGTGCGCGACATGTGGCTGACCGGCTTCGACGCCCCGAGCTTGCACACCATGTATGTGGACAAACCCATGCGCAGCCACGGGTTGATGCAGGCCATCGCTCGCGTCAACCGGGTGTTCAAGGACAAGCCCGGCGGCTTGGTGGTGGACTATCTGGGCTTGGCGAATGAACTGAAACAGGCACTCGCCACCTACACGGAAAGCGGCGGCGCAGGGGAGACAGCACTCGATCAAGACAAGGCCGTGGCCTTGATGCAGGAGAAGCATGAAATCTGCTGTGCCCTATTTCATGGCTTCGATCGGCGCGGGTGGACCCACGGCAAACCGGCAGAGCGCTTGGCTCTGTTGCCAGCGGCCCAAGAGCACATCCTTGCTCAAGAAGATGGCAAGGATCGTTGCGTGAAGGCCGTGCGCGCGCTCTCGCAAGCCTTCGCGCTGGCTGTCCCACGCGACGAGGCCGTCCGCATACGCGACGACGTGGCGTTCTTCCAGGCCGTGCAGGCCGCGCTCGACAAACGCGCAGTCGGCGAAGCGAAGACGGACGAGGAACTGGATCACGCCGTGCGGCAGATCATCGACCGCGCCGTCGCCCCGGAGGGCGTGACGGACATCTTCGCCGTGGCTGGTTTGCGGAAACCAGACATCTCCATCCTCTCGGACGAGTTCTTGGCGGAAGTTCAAGGGATGGAACACCGCAACGTTGCCGTGGAACTGCTGCGCAAGCTGTTGAACGGTGAGGTCGTCGCGCGACGGCGCGAGAACGTGGTGCAGGCGCGCTCCTTCGCCGAGTTGCTTGAGAAGGCGCTGGGGCGGTACCAGAACCGCGCCGTGGAGGCCGCGCAGGTCATTGAGGAACTCATCGACCTTGCCCGCTCCATGCGCACGGCCACCGAGCGCGGCGAAGCATTGGGCCTCGGCAAAGACGAGCTCGCCTTCTACGACGCCTTGGAGACTAGCGACAGCGCCGTGCAAGTGCTCGGCGACGAGACGCTGCGCTTGATCGCTTGGGAATTGGTGCGAACGGTGCGCCGTAACGTCACCATCGACTGGACTCGGCGCGAGAGCGTGAGGGCCAAGCTCCGCGCCGCCGTGAAGCGCATCCTGAACAAGCACGGCTATCCGCCGGACAAGCGCGAGCAGGCAGCGGAAACTGTATTGGAGCAAGCGGAAGTGTTGTCCGCGGCTTGGGCGGAGGAGCCGCCACCAGCGCTCGGCTTCCGGCCACTCCCGAAACGCGGCGGTGGCGTCGTCACCAATGCGTTGATCGACCGCCTGCGAGAGGAAACAGGCGACTGATGCGGGCGTTGTTGGATGTCAATGTCTTGATTGCGCTGGTGGACAGCAACCATGAGCACCACGAGATCGCCAGCCGCTGGCTGGAAGATCACATCCAGGAGGGCTGGGCCAGCTGCGCGATCACCCAGAACGGATGCCTGCGAATCATGTGTGATCCGAAGTACCGAGCTCCTCTGCCAGTGGCGGTGGTTGCCGATGCTCTTCAGGAAGCCACTGACACGACGCACCATGAGTTCTGGCCAGACGCGAGCCTGCTGATGCCCGGCGTCATCGACTGGCAGCAGGTTGGCGGGCCCAAGCAGATCACGGACCTGTACTTGCTCGCTTTGGCTGCCAAGAACGAGGGGCGTCTTGTCACGTTCGACAAAAAGATAGTCAGACGCGCAGCTCTCACAGCCAGTGCCGAGACGTACTTCGTGATCCCTGCACCGGACGGCGGCAACGGTCCATGACGCCTCTTGAGATTCGGCACTGTCAGCGTGTTGGCCTTCGGGCCAAGGCGGTGGTTTGCGTCCGGCGGAGTCGATACAGTTCACCGCGTGAGCTGACTGGCACCAAATGAGCAAGGCCAACCCCAAGGGCACGAGCCCCTACGCAACCGGTGGCGGCGGCGTCACCTTTGAGCGGAGGGTTGCCGTTCAATACCTCGCTCGCTTGCTCACGGGGGATGGTGGTTCCGAACTCGGAGACGGGCGACGCGTAACGGCCGTTGCCTTCCAACAGGCACCCACACACGCAGTTGACGATCTCGTCGTGAGCGCTTCTCACCTTGGCGAGACGCAGCCCTCGCTGCTGCTCGCCCTCGGGATTCGACGCTCACCGAAGATCGTCAAGAGCGACGAGTCCACGCGAAAACTGATCGGCCAGTTCGTTCGCGCCGTTGTCGAAGAACCGTCCGATGGGCAGGAACAACGGTTTGGGCTTGTTGTATCGGGTCAACAACTCCACGCCCAGCAACTAGCGCGACTCGCCGATGTTGCCAGGACGCAGAGTGATCCGACTAGATTCTTCAAGCTCGTCCAAACGCGGGGCAAGTTCAGTCGCTCCGTGCGAAACCGGCTACGCCATCTAGAGCAAATCGTGGAGTACGCACTCCACGATCTTGGCGTGGTGGACGCTGACACGAAAGTTGTCCAAGAGCGCACATGGCGATTGCTTTCGAAGCTCAATGTGCTCATGCCACGACTTGAGACACCCGATGAAACTGACTGGGCAGGAGTGGTGAACAGCCTTAGGGCGGCGGTGCAAGACGCTGATCTGAGCGTCGCGTCACAGCTTCGAGATCATCTCGTTGCTCTGGCGAGCGACTACTCACCACGAGCTGCACATGTAGACCTCGCGATGGTGCGGCGCGATTCACATGTGCATCTCGACGCCACGACACGGCGGCATCGCCAAGGATGGGAGAGACTCCGTAGTCTTGATCGGCAAGCACGCGAATCCGTGCGGACCGAGATCACCGCGGGCGATGGCCGCCGCTCTATTCGCTTGGATCGAGACGGCGCAGCGAAGGAATTGTTGGAAGCGGTATCTGGCGCGGAGGCTGTGGTTGTCAGCGGAGAATCCGGCGTCGGCAAGAGCGCACTTGCGGTGGCAGGCCTCACGGCGATAGCCGATGTGGAAGGAGATCGCATGCAAGCAGTGTGCGTCAACCTGCGCCACGTCCCCGATCGCCCCATAGAACTCGAAGATGTGCTGGGCACAGATCTATCGACACTTCTTTCTGAACTGAGCGCCCCGCAACGGGTGTTCGTGATTGACGGCGCGGACGCGACGACAGAAGGTAAGCAGGACGCATTCGGCTATCTGGTTAGCGCGGCCCAAAACAGTGATGTCAAGGTGGTCGCGGTCACTTCCATCGACAGCAGCGAAGTTGTACGCCGCACCATCGCCGAACACCGCAATGTTGCCGCCACGGATCATCTCGTAGCCCCTCTCAACGAATTGGAGTTAAAGAAGGTCGTCGAGACCTTTCCGGAGTTGCGACCTCTCGACGCGAATCCGCGATCCCGCGAACTGCTACGTCGCTTGGTTGTGATGGATCTACTCGTTCGTGGGCAGATATCCGACACTCCCGTGACGGACGCAGACGCAATGAACGAGGTTTGGCGCGGCCTTGTGCGGCGAGGAGAGAGGGCAGACAGAGGGCTCCCAGACGCTCGCGAGACGGTGCTTCTGCAGCTCGCGGAGCTGGAGCTCGACGACGGAGACCGCCTCCAGGTCATCAACCAGATGGATGCCGCCGCGCTTGACGGCCTGCGTCGGGACGGACTGTTGCACGCCCCGAGCGGGGATCCATTCAGAATCGCCCCCGATTTCGCCCACGACGAGGTACGCCGCTACGCCGTTGCCCGCCTTCTCTTGGCCACCGGTAACCCAGCGTCCCGGCTCCGTGGCAGTGGAGCACCCCGTTGGTCGCTTGCGGCAGCACGACTCGCGTGTCAGGCATGGTTGGCGCAACGCCAGACCGCGACGGTCCCATTAGCGGGCAGGTTCGCTGCGCAGCAGGCGTCGTTCGATGCGCTAGTCGACGCAGGCCATGGAAGCCGCTGGGGTGACGTGCCCAGCGAGGCCCTGCTCACGCTCGCCGACTCCGAGCCGCTCCTCCGGGACGCATGGCCGCAGCTACTTGCTCATGATGCCGCTGGCTTGCGTCGGCTTGCCCGTGTTGTCGATCAGCGGCACTGCGATAAGAACGGGGTCGTCGACATAGACGCCGCGGCACCGATCATCGGCCTCTTGCTCAAGACCCCGGCACCATGGCGTATAGGCAATTATGCCGAGGACCTCTTTCGTGATTGGCTACGCGGACACGTCATAGCAGGCACTGCTGCCGGGGATCCGTTGCGCGTTCAACTTCGTCGGCGTCTCGTGGAAGAGTGTGCGGCAGCAGATGAGATCTTCGCCGCAGAACGTCAGGCCGCGGCGGCACAAGCCGCACGGAAGCCAAACACAGAGGAGCATCGTAAGCTCAGAAAACGGCTTGCAAGACAGAGCACTTTGCTCTCGTCAATCGGCTATGGTCGCCGGCTGGCCAGTATGCCACGCGAGATCACAGACGAGATCGTCTTGGAGCTACTCGCCCTACTCGGCCCCGACATTGGTGACGATGGTGAGGCGATCCTGCGCCGCGTTGCCAAAAGCACACCTCAGTACCTCTGTCCTGCTGTTGACAAACCTCTTACAGGCCGTGCGCTCTCCAACGGTCCTCCGGGGCTCCTAGCGGACCTGACCGAGGCGTACTACCTAAACGATGAAGGCAATGAATCGGGTTACAAGAAGTATGGGCTTCGAGATCATCATTGGGCGGGCATAGGTGTGCCTTTCGCTGCGTGGTACCGCGGTCCGTTTATGGACCTCTTTCGGACAGACTTCCGTAATAGCGTTGCAATGCTCAACCGCCTGCTCAATCATGCCGCGCGCATTCGGGCACAAAAACTCATCGATCTGGATCGGGGGAGCCGATCTGTGGAAGACACTATTAGACCATACGAGAGCGAACTCAGAATATCTGGCGTTCCTCAACTCTATGTCGGCGATGACCATGTTTGGCGTTGGTATCGCGGCAATGGAGTCGGCCCGTATCCTTGCATGAGCGCATTGCAGGCACTTGAGCGAGAGTGCGACCAACTGATAGGGATCGAGGTTCCGATTCGCACACTAGTCTCGATAATGTTGAATGGCTGTGAAAATTTGGCAATGGCTGGCCTTGTCGTCGGGCTGTTGGTGCGGCACCTTGAGGATGCGGGTAACCTACTAGATCCCTACTTCACCGAACCTGCGATCTGGCATTTGGAATTTGCTCGAGTCGCATCCGCGGCCAGTCCATTCTCGGCAGACTCCAAGGAAATTGTGGCACCCGAGCGGCGGAACTGGTCGCTCCGCGAAGCAGCGATGTTCTTGGGCGTCAAGGCCAAGGGCGCACGCATCGAGGTGCTGCGCACCATCGGTGACCAGTTGGTAACCAACGCACGCCGCCAGCTAGAAATCACCGGCGGGCTTGACCCTGACTCGATCAACCACGAACTTGCGCAAGTCCGGGCTTGGGCTAGTAGTCTAGACCGAGGCAGGTACACCGCATACAGAGATCCGGATAGTGTAGGTAGTGTCTACATCCACGCTACGCCACCCGACGACGTCGTGAAAGCACTAGCTAGTGACCAAAATGATATTGAGCTATCCAACGAAGCAATGCGGTTGACTGTTCGCTACGGGATAAAGAAGCAGCCCATGTCCGCCGTCGGCCCCGGCGAGTTGGCGGCCGATCTTCGCACCGCCGAGAGCCTATTTGAGAGTTCGCATTACGCTAGTCCTAGTATTCCTTGGGACGCCGCTGCGGCGGTTTCAGCGCACGCACTAGAAGCACACCTCGTCGAGCGTGCCAACCTGCCGGACGCCGCGCTCTCCTTTGCGGTCGAGACAATAGTTGGGGTCGGAGAGGGCGCTGCGGGACCTCGGGAGTTGGAGTTCGAAGAGACCTTCTTCGAACTTGGTGCCGATCGCAGCGTGGCGCGTACCCTTCCACTGCTGCTCCTGCCTTTGGCGGCACCGACTCGGGCTTTGGTCGATACAGAGCGCGGATCACCGACGTTCGAGCGTGTCTTCCGTGCGTGCGTCAAACTCGCGCGAGCGGTGTCGAATGAGGTTCGGCTTCATCTCGCACGTGGCTTGGATCATGTCTGGAAGGCATCTTGCGTGGAACAGGGGCGCTGTCATCATGAGGTGGGCTTGCGGATAGCTACCGAGATGATGCGCTACTGTGCGCTCGGACCATGGGACGGCGACACCATGCAACGCAGCGTCATCGCTCTCAAGGAACCACTAGCGGAGTCACTGGCAGGGGCTGCCGCAGACTCGATTCTCGTGCCACGTCTCGATGGAGCCATACGAGCACTCGCACCAGCGACCATGGCCAACTGCTGCATCTCCGTACGGGCCCGTAGACTACTACTGGCCCTTCTCGCGACGCAGCGCCGGTCCCTGCTCCACTACGAGCGAGGGGATCCAGACGATCGGGAGTCGCACTCTCTCGTGAGCGCACGCGCTCTGCTGACGCTCGCGAAAGATGGCGATGACACGGCCATCTACGAGCACATCAATGCTTACGCCGACAACTCCAGATTACTGAGAAAGATACTCCGATCTCTTTCCGGGGCCGCGGAGGAAGCATCGGATAGGGCGGCGACAGCGGAACGCATCTGGCCCGATCTAGTTCGCCACGTGCTTAACCTCCATGGGTCCGGTCGCACACCGTTTAGGGATTCGCACGGAGGCGACTGGGCTCTTGCCGCTCTCATCCCGAATCCCGCGGGCGAGCAGTGGTACCTCTATCGAGAGGTCAGTGGCGGTCCAATCGTATGGTGGGACCCACTTGAGTTGCGGCAAGAAGTAGAAGCGTGGTTGGCGCTTGCCATGGGCAACCCGACGTGCGTAGACCGGCTAATTGGCTTCGTGCGTCCGCTCAATCTAGACAACCAAGTTCGCCTCGGTCTGCCGTGGGTCGCGAAGATCGCATTGGCCGATCCCAATAGAGTCGCCCGCGGCACTTACTTTCTGGCAACGTGGCTTATCAAAACGCGCTCGGTGGCCGTTGAGGCACGGCTACTGGCGACGTGGCAAGAAGTCGTGGATGCTATGGTCGTCGCTGGGGACACGCGACTTGCACCCTATTCGGACTAGTCGCACCTAGGTGCCGTCGCATCCGCATCCATCGATGTGTCACCCGCCTCGCCGCCCCATCCCTATAACCCTGACGCCGCCGCCCCCCTGCGCGATAATCCCCTTCCGATGAGCGACTATTCCAATGTCCGTCGGGTCTATGCCGTCAGCGAGTTGGCTGCTGAGGCGCGGTTCGTCATCGAGGGGCGCTTCCCCATGTTGTGGGTGGAGGGCGAGGTGTCGAACTTGAGCCGCCCCGGTTCCGGGCACTGGTACTTCAGCTTGAAGGACGACCGGGCGCAGATTCGCTGTGCGATGTTCGCAAGCCGCAACCGCTATATCCGGGCGCCAATCCGCGACGGCATGGCGGTGCTGGCGCGCTGCCGCCTTTCGCTCTATGAGACGCGGGGCGAGTTCCAAGCCATCGTGGAGCATGTGGAGCCGGCCGGCGAGGGGGCGCTGCGCGCCGCGTTCGAGCGCCTGCGGGCAACCTTGGAGGCCGAGGGGCTCTTTGCTCCGGAACGCAAGCGCCCGCTGCCGGCGTTCCCGCGCCGCATCGGCGTCGTCAGTTCCCTGTCCGGCGCCGCGCTGCGCGATGTGCTGGCCGTGTTGCGGAACCGCTATCCCTTGGTCGAAGTGCTGTGCCTGCCTGTGGCCACGCAAGGCATCGAGGCGCCGCCGCAAATTGCGGACGCGCTAGAGCAAGCGCAGGCCCTGAACCCGCCGCTGGACCTGATCGTGCTCACGCGGGGCGGCGGGTCGCTGGAAGACTTGGCCGCCTTCAACAGCGAGCTATTGGCGCGGCACATCAGCCGCTGTGCGATTCCCGTGGTGTCCGCCGTGGGCCACGAAACGGATGTGACCATTGCGGACTTGGTGGCAGATCGCCGCGCCCCCACGCCCTCCGCGGCGGCGGAGCTCATCGTGCCAGACCGCGCCGAACTGACGGTGCGGCTACTCGGCGCGGAAGGTGCGCTGGCGCGACGCATGACGGAGCGCGTGAGCGCCGAGCGTCGCCATGTCGTCGCCGTGAGCCGCCGCTTGGTAGACCCGGCGCGCGCCATTGAGCAACGCATGCAGCGCGCGGACGAGTTGCGCGAGCGCCTGGCACGCGCCGTGGGCCATCGCCTCGGCGGCGCGGCCACGCGCCTTCAACACGCACGCGGCAGCCTAGGCCGCGCAAGCCCCGCCCACGCCATCGAGGGCGGGCAACAGCGGGCGCAACAGGCGTGGCGACAACTTGTGCGCGGCATGGAGCGGCAACTGGCGTCCGCCTCGGCCACGCTGCGTGGCACTATCCGCGCGCTGGACGCGGTGAGCCCGCTCAACACGCTGTCGCGTGGCTACGCCGTGGTGTCGCAGCCCGATGGCTCGCGCTGGGGGCGCGTGGTGAGCGATGCAACAGCCATCGCTGCGGGCGCCCGCATCGACGCGCATCTCGCCGGCGGCACCATTGAAGCCACGGTTCTCGCCACACGCCCCGCGCCCACCGAGGCGCCAGAGGAGCAAGCATGACGCCACTCGTCCTCACGCTGGCCGCCATCGTCAGCATCCCCGCCGGCGTGCCCGGCGGCGTCGTCGCCGTGCCGGTGCCGGCGGATGTCGTGGCCGTGCATTTCAACGACGATGCCGCCCTGCTCTACCGGCACCACGCACTGGTGGGCCTGCCGCTGGACACCACGCCGGGGCGCTACCACATCACCGCGCGCGACGGCCACGGCAGCACGGCGCAGGTGCCCTTCGACATCGCGCACAAGGACTATCCCGAGCAGCGCCTCACCATCGCCAACCCACGCCATGTGAATCCCGCCCCGGAAGACCTCAGGCGCATCGAGCGGGAGAGTGCGCGAATGCGCGATGCCTATGCGCTGATGACGCCTAGCGCCGGGAACTTCCACCCGTTCGCGCGCCCCGTGGCAGGGGCTGTCACCGGCACTTTCGGCCGCCGCCGCATCCTGAACGGCGAAGCCCGCAGCCCACACCGCGGGCTCGACATCGCCGCCGCCACCGGCACCCCCGTCGTCGCCCCGGCGCCGGGCCGCGTCGCCGTCACCGGCAACTTCTTCTTCAACGGCAACACCGTGCTCTTGGATCATGGCGATGGATTGGTCTCGCTTTATTGCCACCTGCACGAAATCCAAGTGCAGGAGGGAGACCACATGGCCCGCGGCGCGGCGCTGGGAACGGTTGGCGCCACCGGCCGCGCCACTGGCCCGCACCTGCATTGGACCGTGGCGCTGCGTGGCGTGATGATCGACCCGGTTGGCTTGACGGAAACGCTGGCGCGGCTCAACGCGCCGGCGGACGACGCCGGAGGCGCTAGCGCCCGCGCTCAATGACGCGGCGGCGGTGCAGGCGCTGGCGGCGCGTCAGCACGTTGCGCTTGCCCGCGTAGGGGTTCGCGTTAACGCGGAACTCGATCTTCACCGGCGCGCCAACCAGCGACAGCGCGTCCCGGTAGAAGTTCTCCAGATATCGAACATAGGAATCCGGCACGGCGTCCGTGCGGTTGCCATGCACCATGATTGTGGGCGGGCGGATGCCACCCTTGCGCGCGTAGCGCAGCTTGATGGGACGGCGGCCCACCTGCGGCGGCGGGTGTGCTTCGGTGGCTCGGGTGAGCAGGCGCGTGAGCATCGCCGGGTTGGCCTCGAACTCCGTCGCCGCCCGCGCCGCGTCCACGCACTCCAACAGGCGGTTCATGCCAGCGCCACGCAAGGCCGAGAGATAGACAACGGGCGCCCACGGCGCGAAGCGCATGCGCCGCTCGATGCCAGCCTTGGCGCTCGCCCGCTCATCGGCAGCCAAGCCATCCCACTTGTTGGCGGCGAGGATGAGGCTCGCCCCCGCCGCTGCCGCGTAGCTGAAGATGTGCAGGTCTTGCTCCACCAAGCCCTCTTGCGCGTCCACCAAGATGCACGCGACGTCCGCGCGGTCGAGCGCGGCCAACGTCTTGGCGATGGAGAACTTCTCCACGAAGTCTGACACTTTGCCGCGCCGCCGCACGCCAGCCGTGTCGATGAGCGCGTAACGGCGGCCGCGGCGCTCGAACGTGGCCTCAATGGCGTCCCGCGTGGTGCCCGGCTGGTCGGAAACAATCTGCCGCGTCGCGCCCAAGAGCCGGTTCACCAACGTGGACTTGCCGACGTTCGGGCGCCCGACGATGGCCACCCGCGGCACGCCCGCAGCGCGGTCGGCAGCCGCCTCGTCCTCCCCTTCGCCGGCGAGCTTGAGGCGCTGCGCCAGCGCGTCCTTGAGCCCGCCGACGCCGCGGCCGTGGGCAGCGGCGATGAGCAGCGGTTCGCCGAAGCCCAGGCCGGCGAAATCTCCAAGCGCCGCTTCCGGCGCTACGCCATCAACCTTGTTCACCACCAGCAACACATCGGCGCCGCGGCGGCGCAGCGCTTGGGCGATGTCTTCGTCACCGCCAGTGAGGCCAGTGCGGGCGTCCACCATGAGCGCCACGACGTCCGCCTCGGCGATGGCAGCGTTGGCTTGCTCGGAAACCAGTTCCGACAAGGCGCCCTCGTCGCCCATGAGGCCGCCGGTGTCCACCAAGGTGACGCCGCGCCCATGCACTTCCGCGCGGGCGTACTGCCGGTCTCGCGTCAGGCCGGGGCGATTCGCCACCAACGCGTCGCGAGTGCTTGCGAGGCGGTTGAAGAGCGTGGACTTGCCGACGTTCGGGCGGCCGACCAAGGCCACGATCGGCATCGTCGGCGGGCCGCGTCAGCTCGCGCGGCGTCTGATGGCAAGCGCGTTGAGCTGGCCGCCGTTGGAGAGCAAATACACCGTTTCATCGACGACGATCATGCGCGAACGCAGGCCATCGCCATCGATCTTGCGCCGCCCCAAGAACCGCCCGTCGCTCTGCGCGAGCACATGCAGGTAGCCCTCCTCATCGCCCACCAACACATAGTTGCCAAAGGCCAACGGCGGCGACAGGTTGCGATTGCGCAAGCCGAGCTGTTCCCAGACGATGGCGGCGTCCAATTGATCGACGGCGCGCACCGCATCGTCGTCCGCCACGACGTAAACTTGGCCATAGCCTTCCGCCATGTCGAGGAAGGAGGACGCCTCCTGCTGCCAGATGGGGGCGCCGTCGCTGCGCCGAAACGCCTTCAGACGGCCTTGGAAACTCACCGCGAAGATGACGTTGCCAAGCACGAGCGGCGTGCTGTCCACATCCACCATGCGGCTCAATTCCGAGCGGCCCTCCGGCAACATCACGCGCTGCTCCCATACGGGCTGCCCGTCCTCCACCCGCACCGCGGCGATCTTGCCGGTGGCGAACCCGGCATAGACGAGGCCATCCCGCACCACGGGCGCCGCGGTGCCGCGCAGCGTGAGCACCGGCACTTGCGTATCGAAGGTCCAGCGCATGGCACCGTCATCCGCCTCCAAAGCCGTGATGCGCCCATCTCCGGTGTGGACGGCGACAATGCCTCCCGCGGCGGCAGGTCGCGCCAGCACTTCGCTGCTCACTTCGGCCCGCCAACGCTCATCGCCATCGCCAGCGTCGAGCGCGACCACTTCGCCCGACGTCGTGCCCACCAGCACCAAGCCCTCGCCGGCGCCCACACCGCCGGTGAGAAAAGCCGGGTCGCGCCGATCCCAGAACTTGAATGCGGACGGGCCGTCCGGCTCGCCCACCTTGGCGCTCCAGATGCGCCGGCCGTTGAAGCGTTCGCGCGCTTCCACCACGCCGTAGGCATCCGCCGCGTAGACGCGATCGGCCAACACTGCCGGCGCCAAGCGCATGTACTTGCGCCCGAGCCCGTCGCCGACGCGCTCATCCCACAACCGCTCGATGTCTGTTTCGGCAGCGAAATCCACCAGCGGCGCCGGCGCATCCTCCTCTTCGTCGTCCTCTTCGCCATCCACCCAAGGCAGCCAGTCGAACCAGCTGCAGCCGGCGACGAGCAACAGCGCCGGCAACGTCGCAGCCCGCGCAGCCAAAGCCGCCCAGCGCCCAATCTTGGCGTGGGGTGCGTCATTCACCACAGGGGCGGCAAGAGCGGCAGGCGCGGCCATGGTCAGGCTCCGTTTTCCGGTGGCGCGGCGGCCGAGTTGTCTGGTTCTTCTGCCGCGGCGCTGTCGGTGGGCTCGCCACCGGGTGGCGATGTCGGTTCGCTAGGCGCCTGGGCATCAGGCGAAGCTGCCGGCGGATCGTCAACCGGCGATGACTCGGCATCGGGCACCGCCGCTGGCGCATCGTCAACCGGCGGCGCTTGCGCCTCCGCAGCGGCGGGAATGTCCGCGCTCGGTGCGTCCGCCACGGCCGGCGGCACGCTGCGCAGCTTTAGCTCCAACAACCCGCGCCGCGGCGCGGCCTCGGCGGCATCGAACGCGGACTGATAGGCGGCTCGCGCCGCCCCAAGCGCACCTTGGCGCAGGTGGATGTCGCCAGTTAGCTCCGCCACGTCGTCCGCATAGCCCGCGCCTTGCACGGCGCCTAGCTCTCTGAGCGCATCTTCCGGCCGGTCTAGCTGGTAGAACACCCGCGCCAGGCGCACCCGCGCCGCATCGCGCAGCACGGCTTCGTCCGCCACGGCAACGCTCTGCGTCAGCCGTTCGACGGCACCTTCGTGGTCTGCCGCGGCGAGGGCATCCTTGGCTTCAAAGAGCAACGCGAAGACGTGGTAGGCCGAGCCTTCGTGCTCCGCGGCGATGGCGTCGAACAAGCCCGAAGCGTCCTCGCCCACGGCGCGGGCATCCAAGTAGGCCGCATACGCGTCGGCCGCGGCGGCGGCGCTTTCCGCGCGCCAATCCTGATACCAACGCCAACCCACCACGCCAGCCACCGCCAGCACCACCGCGGCGACGAGGGCGAGGCCGTTTTCAGACCACCAGCGGCGCAGCCGTTCGACCAGTTCTTCATCCGACGCAAAGTCTGACATGGCGGCTCCTCAATTCCCTGCGAGCGCGTTCGCGGCACTCGCGGACTGCTCGGCTTGCCCTGTGGCCCCACCAGCGTCGGCGCGTTCCGGCACCGGTGCGCCTGTGCGCAGCAACACGGCCAGTTCCTCAACCCGCATGAGCGCCTGTGGACGGCTCTCGCGCAGCCACTTCACCGCAATGCGATTCTCGGCCACTTCCTGCGCCCCCACAATGAGCGCCCAGCAAGCGCCGCTCTCGTCCGCCCGACGCAATTGCGCCGCCGGCTTGCCGCCGCCGGTGTGCAGGCGCAGACGCAGCCCCGGCACAAGTTCCCGCAACTGCTGGGTGGCCGCCAATGCCCAAGCCATGCAACGCTCTTCAAGCACGGCGCAGTATGCATCGACAGGACGGCGCGCCGGTTCGGCCTCGGCCTCTTGGCACAACAGCGCCACCCGATCAACGCCGATGGCGAAGCCGGCCGCCGGCGTCGCGGCGCCGCCCAATCGCTTCACCAAGCCATCGTAGCGCCCCCCGGCGCACACCGCGTCTTGGGCGCCGATGGCCCCCGCCGACCACTCGAAAACGGTGTCCGTGTAGTAATCCAAGCCGCGCACCAGCCGCGCATTCACGCGATACGGCACCTGCAGATCGTCGAGCAAGGCGCGCAGGGCGTCGAAGTGGGCGCGCGCCGGGGCGTCCACAAAGTCTGCAAGCTGGGGCGCGCCTTCCAGCACCCGCTGCGTGGCCGCCACCTTACTGTCGAGGATGCGCAGCGGATTCGTCGTCAACCGCCGGCGGCTGTCGGCATCGAGGCTCTCCACATGCGGGGTGAGGTAGTCCACCAACGCGGCGCGATAGGCGGCGCGGGCATCGCCCGAGCCCAGCGTGTTGATCTCCAAGGACACGTGGCGGTGGATGCCGAGCGCCCGCCACGCCGCATTGGCCAACTGCACCAGTTCGGCTTCCACCGCGGCGCCGCCGATGCCAAACGCCTCCACCCCAACCTGCTCGAACTGGCGATAGCGTCCACGCTGCTGGCGCTCGTAGCGAAACATGGGGCCGGCATACCAGAGCCGCTGCGGCTGGCCGCGCAGCAGGCCGTGCTCGATCATCGCCCGGGCGCAACTCGCCGTGCCCTCTGGACGCAACGCGAGCTGCCGGCCGCGCCGGTCGCTCAGCGTGTACATCTCCTTTTCCACGATGTCCGTCGCTTCGCCGACGCCGCGGCTGAACAGCTCGGCAGATTCGATCAGCGGCAGCCGGATCTCCTCGTAGCCGAAGGACTGCGCGACGGCGATGAGGGTGTTCCCGACATGGCTGGCAAGCGCCGCGTCGGCACCCACCAAGTCGCGCATTCCGCGCACGGATCGATACGCCACCGCCGTCACTCCAGCACGAGGTTGGCAACGCGATTGCGCGTGTGGGGGGCGAGCGCCACCGCATGGCCATCGTATTCCAGCGTGACGCCCGGCGCGTTGCCGAGCTTGATGCGAAGCGGCGCTTGGCCGCGCAGCACGAGCGTGCCGCCGGCGCGGTTCAGGTCCCGATGCATGGGGCGGTCCATGCGGTCAAAGACTTCCACCCAGCAATCTTCCGTGAAGGTGAACGCAAGCCGGCTGCCTACCGCCGACAGGGGCATGACTGCGGACGGGGAAGCCGCATCCGCGTCGGCACCACTTGGCGCATCGGCCTCGCCCGTCACGGGCGTCGCTGCATCGTTGGCGTCAGTGGCGGCCGGCGCTGGGGCGATGGGGGGTGCTTGGGCCGTGGCCGCCGGCGCGGGCTCGCTTGCGGCCGCGGCGGCCGGCGGCGAGGGTTCCGCAACGTCCGCGGGGGCGTCTGCCAGCCACGCCCACCACAGCACCAGCGAGGCCACCACGCCAACCACCAGCGCTGCCCCGCCAAACACCCAGCCCAAGCGCTCGTGGAGCAAATCCCTGAACGTTCGCTTGGCGTCGGAAGCAAGGAGCCGCGGCGCCGGCGCACCGCCCAAGCCCAAGTCTTGCCCGCAGAGCAGCGCGTCTGCATCCAAGCCCAAGAGCCGCGCGTAGGCCCTCACATAGCCGCGCGCATAGGCCGGCGCCGGCAGCGCCTGAAAGGCGTTCGACTCCACGGCGCGCACCACGGTGACGGCGAGGCGCAGCGCGTCCGCCGCTTGTTCCTCCGACATGCCGGCCGCTTCCCGCGCCGCGCGCAACTCCGCGCCGGGCCGTTGCGCCGCGGCGGCGTTCATCCGACGGCCTCCACGGCCGGCCGGACCCCGCTGTCGATGGCCGGCGCCGCAGCAATGCGGACTGGCACGGCGGCGGCTGCCGCGCGTTCAGCATGGCGAGCGCTGCGCCGCGTGCGGTCCGCCACAGCGCCGACGAGTTGGCCGCACGCCGCGGCGATGTCGTCGCCTCGCGTGGTGCGCACCGTGGCGGTGTAGCCAGTGTTCGACAGGGCCGCGTGGAATGCCTGCACCGTTGCGGCGGCCGGCCGCTCGAAGGCGGCGCCCGGAAATGGATTGAAGGGAATGAGGTTGATCTTGCAGCGAATGGGGCGCAACAGCTTGGCCAGCGCGCGGGCGTGGGCGAGGCTGTCGTTGACGCCGCGCAACAGCGCGTACTCCATGGTCACCGCACGCCGCTGGCCAACCTGCGCGAGCCACTCGCTGCAGGCGTCCAGCAGTTCCGCGATGGGGTAGCGGCGGTTCAACGGCACCAACTCATCGCGCAAATCGTCGTCTGGCGCGTGCAAGCTGACGGCCAGCGAGCAATCCACCCGCTCGGCCAACTCGCGGATGCGCGGCGCGACGCCCGCGGTGCTGATGGTGACGCGCCGCTTCGAGAGGCCGTACGCGAGATCGTCGATCAGCACGTTCGCCGCCATGGTGGCCGCGTCGAAGTTGAGCAGCGGCTCGCCCATGCCCATGAAGACGACGTTGGTGATGGCCTGCCCTTCGCCCCGCGCCGCCAGTTCCCGCGTGGCGTGCCACACTTGGCCGACGATTTCGGCGGCAGACAGGTTGCCGGCGAAGCCCTGCTTGCCGGTGGCGCAAAAGGCGCAGTCCAGCGCGCAGCCAGCCTGCGACGAAACGCACAGGGTGTTGCGCCCGCCATCTGGGATGAGCACGGTTTCCACGGCGTTGCCGCCCGCCGTTTGCATGGCCCACTTCACGGTGCCGTCCGCCGAGCAATGACGGCTGAGCACTTCGGGCGGGCGCGCCTCGGCCACCGCGCCAAGCCGTTCGCGCAAGGCACGGGACAGGTCCGTCATGCGGGCGAAATCCCCCTCGCCCTGGCGATGCAGCCACCGCAGCAGGATGCGGGCGCGAAACGGCTTCTCGCCCAGCCCCGCGAAGAAGCGCTCCAAGGCGGCGCGGTCTAACCCCAACAGGTTGTCAGGGAGCACGCTCATCCCCGCCGAGGGATTTCCGCCGCATTGAAGAAGTACGCAATTTCGCGGGCGGCGCTCTCCGGTGAATCTGACCCATGCACGGCGTTCGCTTCCACAGACTCCGCAAAGTCTGCCCGCAGGGTGCCGGGGGCCGCCTCGGCCGGGTTCGTTGCCCCCATCAGGCGGCGATTCACTTCCACGGCGTTCTTGCCTTCGAGCACTTGGATCATCACCGGGCCCGAGCTCATGTAGGCCAGCAGGCTGTCATAGAACGGTTTGCCGGCGTGCTCGGCATAGAAGCCGGCGGCGACCTCCCGCGACAAGCGCGTCATCTTCGCCGCAACGATGGTGAGGCCAGCCTTCTCAAAGCGCGAATAGATCTCGCCGATGATGTTCCGCGCAACGGCATCTGGCTTGGCGATGGACAGGGTGCGTTCCGATGCCATTGGGGTCTCCTAGCGACACGGCGGCCGCCGCCGTCAAGGCGCCGCGCGGATGGTTCCAACTGGGCGCGGGCGGGTGCGGATTATAGGCGCGATGCTCGCGCCTCGCGCAGCTTTTCCACTGTCGCGACAACCCGTTGGGCGGCGAAGTCCACATCCTCGGACGTTGTGGAGCGCCCGATGCTGAAGCGAATGGAGGCGTGCGCGAGGGCATCCGGCACGCCGAGCGCGCGCAGCACATACGACGGCTCGACTGTGGCGGACGTGCAGGCGGAGCCGCTGGAGACGGCGATGTCGTCCAACGCGAGCAGCAGCGTCTCGCCATCCACATCGGCGAAGGAGACGTTCAGGTTGCCCGGCAGCCGCTGCGCCTCGGAACCATTCAGGCAGGTGCCCGGCAATTGCTTCAAGTGCGCCCAAAGGCGCTCCCGCAGGGCGCGGATGCGGCAGCTTTCAACCTGCATCTCCGCCGCGCAAATGCGGCACGCCTCGCCCAAGCCGACGATCTGATGCGTGGCCAAGGTGCCGGACCGCATGCCCCGCTCATGGCCGCCCCCATGCATCTGCGCCGCCACCCTGAGCGGCGGCTCGCGGCGCGCGAACAGGGCGCCGATGCCCTTGGGGCCATAGAGCTTGTGCGCAGACAGGCTCAACAGGTCGATATTGTCGCGGCGCACGTCAACGTCCACCTTGCCAACGCTTTGCGTTGCGTCGGTGTGGAAGGGCACGCCGCGCGCCCGGCACACCGCGCCGATGGCGCGGATATCGTTCAACACGCCAATCTCGTTGTTGGCATGCATGACGGAGACGATGGCCGTGTCGTCGCGGATGGCGTCCGCCACAGCTTGCGGGGACACCAAGCCCTCCGCGTCTGGCGTCAGATAGGTGACTTCCAGCCCAAGGCCTTCAAGCCAAGCGCAGGTGTCCAGCACCGCCTTGTGCTCGTAACAGCTCGTCACCACATGCCGGCCGCCCGCCGCCTCGACGATGCCCTTGATGGCCAAGTTGTCCGATTCCGTGGCGCCGGACGTGAAGACGATCTCGCGCGGGTCTGCATGGATGAGCGCCGCAACCTGCGAGCGCGCCTGTTCCACCAGTTCCTCCGCCTCCCAGCCATAGACATGGCTGCGGGACGCCGGATTGCCGAACGTGCCCTCGGCGAGCAGGCAGGCGCTCATGCGCTCCGCCACCCGCGCATCCACCGGCGTGGTGGCGGAGTAATCCAAGTACAGGGCCTTGGCGCGGGGCGTCGCGGCGCGCATTTCAGATCAGGCGCGCGTCGATGACGTCATGGTTTTGGGAGCGAGCGGCGCGCGCCACCAGCGATGCAAAGGTGATGCGTTTCAGGAACAGGTCGATCTGCCGCGACAAGTCTGCCCACAGATCGTGGGTGAGGCATACTTCGCCGTCGTGGCAATCCCCGGCGCCGCCGCAGCGCGTCGCGTCGATGCCCTCGCCCACGGCGCTGATGATGTCGGAGACGCTCAACTCCTCCAAGGTGGCGCCGAGCTGATAGCCGCCGCCCGGCCCGCGCGCGGCCACTACCAGCCCGCGCCGCTTGAGCTTGGCGAAGAGTTGCTCCAGATAGGGTTGCGAGATGCCCTGACGCTTGGCGATGTCCGCCAGCGGCACCGGGCCTGCATCGCCATGCAAGGCCATGTCCAACACCGCCGTGACCGCATACCGGCCCTTGGTTGTGAGCCGCATCTCTGAGAGTTCAGCCGCGCAAGCCGAAGTGGAGTATGCAGGACAACACGGTGCGGCGGAAGGGCGTGAACCGGTTCATGACATCTGGCACTGAGGCTGGGCAGCCTCGTGGGCGACAAGGTACTCGTTGGGGGATCGGTAGTCGATTGCGGAGTGCGGTCGGATGTAGTTGTAGAAGAACTCGCGCTTGAGGAGCCTCTCGGAGACGGCCTCGACGGTGAGGTCGCAGTCGAGGAGGTTCCAGAACTCGATGCGGGCGGTGCGGTTGGCGCGCTCGACGCAGCCGTTCCACTGCGGCCGTCGCGGCGGCAGGACGCGCAGCGCGACGCCGAGGTTCCTGCAGGCGTCCTCGAAGCCGGCCATGAACTCGCTGCCGCCGTCGACCTGGACGGACTCCAGCGGCACGGGGAGGGCTTCGGCGACGACGGCGAGGAAGCGCGCTGCGGTGGCGGCGGTGGCGCGGGAGAAGGCGCGGGCGACCATGAACCGGCTGACGGGGCAGATGGCGCGGAACTCCTTGATGGAGCTGCCGTCGCGGGAGACGGTCATGTGGTCGATCTGGACGAGCTGGCCCGGGCGCTCGGCCTTGTCGCCGTATTTCCAGCGCCGCGCCCAGCCGTTGAACTTGCGGGGGCGCTTGGGCTTGGCCCGTCCTTCGCAGAGGCTGGCGGGGGGCACGGTCCCGTCCGCGATGGCGCGCGAGAGGATGCGCCCGACGGTTGACGCGCTCAGCCGCAGGCCTTGGCGTTCGAGCATGCGCTGGATGGGCGCCTTGCCCATGAACGGGTGCTTGCGGCGCATGGCCATGACCGCCTTCACGTCGCCCGGCTTGCGCGCCGGGCGGCGGACGCGGCGCGGTCGGGTGGACTTCGGCGCGAGGCCGCGCTGGCCGCCGGCGGCCAGCGCGGCCTTCCACCGATACAGGGTGCGGCGGCTGACGCCGACCTCCCTCAAGGCGGCGCGCTCGGCGCAGCCGGCGGCGCGCAGCCCATCGAACCGGCGGATCGCCGACAGGCGCCCGCGGGCCTCGGCCGGCAGTTCGGCGTCGTCCACCCTGAAACTGCGGTACGATCTGATCCGCATCGATTCGATTCGCATGGCTCGGGTCTCCACCAGTGACTTCGCATTCACTGAGGCTACCCGATCCGGCGCTGGCGGCGGGTTCCCGTCGCCAGCGCCACCTCACCCCGCCATCGGCTGGCGCAGTGCCATATCTATCTGAACCAGAACAGGGCTTGAACGGGATCATCACCTTCTGGACAGTGCCGCGCCCAAGGAAGCCCTTGGGCGCGGCTCAGCGCTCGAAGGCGAGTTGCGCGTACAGGAATCGGCCGCCCGGAATGTCGTAGGTGGAAGCATCGTAGCCGTTCAACGTGGCGCTCATGCTCACGGGCGGATCCCGGTCCAACAGGTTGTTGACGCCGACCTTCACCGCCCACGCGCCCCCGGCGGCAGGAAACGAGTAGCCAACGCTGGCATCGTGGTAGACGGTGCGGGCGAGGCCGTTGCGCGAGGCGGCATTGTTGGCATGGTTTGGCATGGAGCACAGGCCTAGGTTGGTGAAGCTGTCCGGAGAACCGTCTAGGAAGTTGGAGCAGCGTTCGGTCATGCTGTGTATGTAGCGCACGATCCACGATAGCTGCCAGGCGTTCATGGACCAGTCCACGGCGAGCGTGGACTTCCAACGCGGCTTGCCGCGGTTGGATTCCGTCTTGCCGGCGAGGTTGCGAGTTTCCACCACGGCGCCGTCGGAGTCCTTCAGCAACTCGTCGTAACTGCGCAGGTACGTCGCGCGCCAAAGCACTTGCCACTCGCCGGCGGCCGTGTGTGCCGTCGCCAACCGAACGCCGAGATCCCAGCCGCTGGTGCGAACCGCGCCGACGTTCAGCAAGGTGTTGCGGAAGGTGCGGATGTGGCCCTGCGGATTGCGATCGATGAAGGCGCAGAAGGCGGCCTCGCCGTTGCGATAGCAGCCGTCCAGCACCGCTTGGGCATCGAACGCGGTGATCGCGTCTTCGATTGCGTGGGAGTAGAAATTGAGCTCGACGCGGAAGTCCTGCAGCGCGGCCCAGTCAAACAGCCCCTGCGGCTGCCACGCGAGCGCGACAGTGCGGCTGTTGGACGTCTCGGGTTGCAGTTGATCGTTGCCGCCGGTGCGCACCGGTATCTGGCTGCCGAGCTGCGCATAGCTGCCGTCCGACGGCACGCCGGCAGCCACGCAAGCATCGATCAGGGCAAGGTTGGCGCCGCTAGCGCCGAAATCAGAACATGGGTCGGCAATCACCGCATCAAGGCGCGTCCTGCCGCCGAACAGCTCGCCGATGTTGGGTGCCCGAAAGCCCTGCGCCCAGCTGGCTTGGAACAACAGGCTGGCCGTTGGCCGCCAACTCAAACCCACTCTGGCGGTGTCATCGGCGCCGAACGTGTCGTAGCCAAAGTGCCGCAAGGCGATGGCCAGATCGACGGCGTTGATGCGGGCAGCCGACCTGGATGGGCTGGCAGAACCAGCGAATAGTGGCACTTCCAGTTCGCCATACCATTCGTTTGAACGGTGGCCACCAGCGGTCGGCTCGGCCGCGTTGCCGGCTGTGTCGCCTGCCGCCACCACTGGGTCCGGAGTGAATCGGCCATTCTGTTCCCGGTGCTCGAAGCCGGCGGCAAAGGCAAGCGGCCCTGCTGGCAAGTGGGCCAAATCGCCGGCGACGTTGAAAGTGAAGTCGCGCAACGTCTGGTCGCTGTAGTCGCGTTGCACAAAGCCGATCCATGCCAACATCTCCGGCGTGATGGTGCCGTCGCCGCTGCCTTGGCCGCCGAGCAAGTTCAGGGGTGTGCAGCCTAGAATCGCAGCACAAGCTGCTGGCGGGCCAGCGGCCTGCAGCATCTTGCGGGCGTTATGCGCGCCGCGCTTGGTTTGGTTGGCGACGTTGCGCGACCAAACGAAGTTGGCATCCCAGTGGAACGTGCGCTCCAAGACGCGGCGTGTGCCCTGGGCGCCAAGGGCAACGTAGCGTGTGTCGACGTCTTGTTTGAAGATGCGCGGGCCGCTCTCCAAGGGCCGCCGGGTGGCCCAAGCGTCCTTGCCAAGAGCGAAACCGAACGGATTGTGGGGATTGTCCGCGGCGATCACGATGTCGTCGAGCACGCTGCCGCTCTCAGCGATGGAACCGGCCCAAAGGGGTTCCGGCGCCGCTTGGTTGACTGATTGGCGATTGTTCAGCAGGGCTCTGCCGTAAAGCCGCAAGCGCGACGACAGGTCATGCTCCACGCGAGCGAACAGGCTCGCGCGGCGGGAAGGCGTCACCACTAGATTGTAGGGCGCGTAGTTGAAGCGGTCGGCGTTGCTCCAAGGGTGGTAGTCGTCGTTCGCTCCGCAGGGGTCCGCGGCGTCGTAGCGCGGCGTGCCGACCACGCCGGCGTCCAGCGCGCAGTTCACAAACTGACCGGTATGAGGGTCTGTGAAGATCACCCGACCTTGTGGCGTGAACGTGCTGCCGTGCCGAACGCCCGTGCCCGGAAAGGGCCAGCGTGTGCGTTCCTGCGCGCTGGCGCCCATGCCGCGTTGCTCCGTGAAGTTCGCGTGCAGCGACGCGAAGGTGGCGCCGCCGCGGCCCAGGGCCAGTTCGGCGTGGCGGGTCGCGCCGCCGTGCTGATAGCCGCCGCTGTAGACGCTTGCGCTGAACCCTTCGACTTGCGCGGTGACGATGTTGACGACGCCGGCGATGGCGTCCGAGCCGTAGATCGCCGAAGCGCCTTCGAGCGACACCTCCACCCGTTCGACGATGCTGGCGGGAATGGTGTTCAAGTCCGCGGCCCCCGAAACGCCGCTGCCCGATGCGCCATTGACCCAGCGCAGTCCGTCCACCAGCACGAGGACGCGCTTGGCGCCCAAATGTCGGAGATCGACCTGGGCTGTGCCCGCCGCCACGCCGCCGCCGTCCGCGGGGAAGCCGAAGTTGCCACTGCTGTTGAAGCGCGTGTTGAGCGGCGAGCCAGATGCTGGCAGGCGCGCCATGATGTCGCCGAGCGACGTGAGCCCGCTGCGCTCCGTGTCCTTGGGGTCAAGGCTCAGACGCAGGCCGTGCGCCAGGGCCGCGTCCCGGCGAATGCGCGAACCGGTCACGACGATCTCTTCGATCGGCGTTGCTGCTGGCGCCGTGCTGGCGGTGCCCCCTTGCGCACAGGTGGCGATGACGACCGAGAGCGCAATGGCCGCTGGTGCGCGGTGGATGCAGGCCACGCTACGTCCTGCGCTGGAACGGTTGCGGGAACTCAGACATGGGTGTTGGGTTCGGCGCGGGGTTGCTGCTAGCCGCGGCCGCCGCCGCACACGCGGCAGCAGGCCTGCAAGTCGCTATTCCGCAGCCTCATGCCAGGCTTGGTCCGGCCCATCGTCTCTCGCCCTGCGTCACGCGTTTCCGAAAGTCGCGGACATCTTCGGAACTTGCCAACCTAGGACTGCCGACATGCACGGTTCGTTGCACATCGAAGTTAGGAACCACCACATACACCGTCGCGCTCTCCGGAAGACGCACTGACTCTGGCAGGCGAACCTTCCCGTCCCGGACAACGCCTTCGTAGGTTTTGGTGCTCAAGAGTGACCTCCTTCGCCGTCGTTCGGCGCAAAAGAGTTAGGTCGCTGACAAGATTTCCCTCGATGCCTGTTTCCGCCAACAATTCCGCAGTCACCTGGTCCCTCTTTACCAGCAGTCTAGCCGACCAATCCGTCCATCCGTCGCGACTCATCCTTCCCACGCGTGCCAACGCAGACGCTTCCGCCACGGCCTAGCTATCCCGACTCGCCGCCCCCAGACGCTCCCTCCGCCCGCTCCGCCAGTTCGTCCACGTGGGTGAGGATGCCGCGCAGCATGCCGAGTTCGGTCTCGTCCAAGGCGGCGCGGGCGAATAGGCGGCGTAGGCGAGTCATGGCTTGGCGCGGGGCGCTGTCCTTGAGGAAGTCGATGCGCTGCAGGGTGGCTTCCAAGTGGGCGTGGAAGCCCTCCACCGCCGCTACGGTGGCCAAACGGCGGTCTGGCGTGAACTCGGGCGCGGCGCCGCCGGTGGCTTTGAACAGTTCGTAGCACACCACCTGCACCGCCATCGCGAGATTCAGCGAGGGATAGCCGGGATGGGATGGAATCACGATGTGTTGATTGCAGCGCTGCAGCTCCGCGTTGGTGAGGCCGCTAGCCTCGCGCCCGAACAAAATCGCGACTGGCGTGCCGGCGCCGGCCTCGGCAAGCTGCTGCGCCGCCGCCGCCAAGTCTGTGCGTGGCCAAGGAATGCGCCGGGCGCGGGCGCTGGTGCCCAGCACCGCGGCACAGTCGCCGATGGCGTCTTCCAAGGAGTCCACCACGGTCGCGTTCGCCACCACGTCCACGGCTTGCGCCGCCCGCCAGTCTGCCTGCGGGTCTGGGAACCGCGCGGGGCGCACAAGATGCAGCGACGTGAAGCCCATCGTCTTCATGGCGCGCGCCGCGGCGCCGATGTTGCCCGGGTGGCTCGGTTCGACGAGGACGATGCGAACGGCGTGCATGGTTGGCGGCCTAGCGAGACAGGTGCTTGGGTGATGTAGCATAGCCTTGCCCTCCGCCAGCAAGCCCCCGGAACTCCCGAACCGCCAATCCATGCATCCCATGGTCAACATTGCCGTGCGCGCGGCACGGCGCGGAGGGCGCATCATCACGCAAGCCATGGATCGCGTCGGCACCTTGGAGCGGGAAGAGAAGACGCCGCGGGACTTCGTCTCCAAAGTGGACCGCGCCGCCGAAGACGCCATCATCGACACCATCATGCGCGCGTATCCAGACCACGGCGTGCAAGGGGAGGAACGCGGCAGCGCCAATGCGGACGCGGAACACGTCTGGGTGATCGACCCGTTGGACGGCACCACCAACTTCCTCGCCGGCATTCCCCATTTCTGCGTCTCCATCGCCGTGCGCACCGGTTCGACGCTGTTGCACGGCGTCGTCTTCGACCCGGTGCGCAACGAGCTTTTCTCCGCCACGCGGGGGGCGGGCGCCCGCCTGAACGATGAGCGCATCCGCGTCTCTGGCGCCACCGATTTGGCGCACGCTGTGGTGGCCACCGGCATGCCCTACGGCTGTATCGATGAGCACTTGGACACCTATCTCGACATTCAACGCGCCCTGCACCACTCGTGCCAAGCGTTGCGGCGCATGGGCGCGGCGGCGCTGGACTTGGCGTATGTCGCGGCCGGGCGCACCGACGCCTTCATGCAAACCGGGCTGCAACCTTGGGACATGGCCGCCGGCACCGTGATCGTGCGCGAGGCGGGCGGCTTCGTCGGCGACATGGCCGGGGGCGACCGCTTCATGGAGACGGGCAACTTGGTGGCCGCGAACCCGAGGAACTTCCGCGCGCTCATGAAGGTTGTTCGCGCCGCGGCGCGCGACAACGGCAACGCGACGCTGATGCGCGGTTGAGCGGGCAACACCGGGCGCTCCCGCCACGGCTTCGCTTCAACATCGCAGCAGTGGTGCTTCCGCCGCCACCGCCGGCGACGCCCCGCCACCGCTAGGGCACCTCTTCGGCTGCCTCCTTCTCTGGCAGCACAAGGTCTTCCTTCGTCACCCGCATGGCGAGCAACATGCTGGCGGAAACGTAGATCGACGAGTACGTCCCCACGACCACGCCGATGGTGAGCGCCGTGGCGAAACCGCGGATCTGCTCGCCCCCGGCCAACAGCAAGGCGACCAGCACGAGCAATGTCGTGAGCGAGGTGACCAAGGTGCGCCCCAAGGTTTCGTTCAAAGATCGGTTCACGATGTCCACCGGCTTGCCGCGCCGCACGATGCGGAAGTTCTCGCGGATGCGGTCTGACACGACGATGGTGTCGTTCAAGGAATAGCCGATCACGGCCAGCACCGCGGCCAGCTCCGCCAAGTTGAACGTCCAGCGGAACACGGCAAAAGCGCCCAGCGTCACCACCACGTCGTGGGCAAGCGCCGCCACCGCGCCGACCGCGAACTTGCCGGTGAAGCGAAACATGATGTAGACCATCACCGCGACAAGCGCCACGAGCATGGCGATGCCGCCCTGCTCCGTCAGCTCCTCGCCCACGGACGGCCCCACCACCTCGGAGCGCCGCAACGCCACGCCGGGTTGCGTCGCTGCCAAGGCCGCCATGATCCGGTCGCCAACGGTGGATTGATCCCTGCCCGCCTGCGGCGGCACGCGGATGAGCACTTCGGTCTGGGCGCCAAAGTTCTGCGCCACGGCGTTGTCGAAGCCAGCGCCGGCGAGCGCCTCGCGCACCGACGGCAGATCGGCTGCCTCGGCAAAGCCCACCTCGACCAAGGCGCCGCCGGTGAAATCCAACCCCCGGTTCAGGCCCGCAAAGGCCACGGCAAGCACGGACGCCACCAGCAGCACGCCCGATACGGCGGCCGCCATGCGGCGCGCGCCCATGAAATTGAAGTTGGTTGCGGGCACCGGGCTTCCTAGATGGCGAGGGCCGCCACGCGGCGGCGCCCGTAGATGAGGTTCACCACGGCGCGGGAGCCCATGATGGCAGTGAACATGGACGTGACGATGCCGATGGCCAAGGTGACGGCGAAGCCCGCGACCGGGCCGGTGCCGATGGAGAGCAGGATGAGCGCCACGAACAGCGTGGTGACGTTGGCGTCCAGAATCGTCAAGAAGGCGCGGTCATATCCCGCTTGGATGGCGCGTTGCGGCGGCAGGCGCTTCAGTTCCTCGCGGATGCGCGAAAAGATCAGTACGTTGGCGTCCACCGCCATGCCGACGGTGAGCACGATGCCGGCGATGCCCGGCAACGTCAGCGTGGCGCCGAGCAGCGACATCACCGCCACCAAGATGACCAAGTTGAGGGTGAGCGCCAAGTCTGCGACGAGGCCGAACACCTTGTAGTACAGCGGCATGAACAGCAGCACCAGCGCAAAGCCGGCCGCCACCGAATACATGCCGCGTTCGATGTTCTCTTCGCCAAGCGACGCCCCCACAGTGCGCTCCTCGACGATGCGCATGGGCGCGGCCAGCGCGCCGGCGCGCAGCAACAGCGCCAGTTCCTGCGCTTCCCGCGCCGACAGGCCGGTGATGCGGAAGGAATAGCCGAGCGCGGCCTGAATCGTCGCCACGCTGATGAGCCGCCGGTCGTTGCGCAACACCACGCTGCCGTCCGCCTGCTTCACGGGCTGCTGCTCCACGAAGACGATGGCCATGGAGTGGCCGATGTTCGGCGCCGTGGCGTCGTGCATGCGCTCGCCGCCGATGCTGTCCAAGGTGATGTTCACTTGCGGCAGGGACGTTTGCGGGTCGTACCCCTGCACGGCGTTGGTCACCCGGTCTCCCGTGACGATGATGCTGCGCTGAATGCGCCGGGTGCGCCCCTCGTAGGGCATCTCCTCCAATTCGGACGGGCGGTCGTCTGCCTTCGCCGCCAAGTGGAACTCCAAGTTGGCGAACTTATCCAGAATGCGCTTCGCCTCCGAAGCGTCCTGCACGCCGGGCAAGTCCACCACGATGCGGTCACGCCCCAAGCGCTGCACGAGCGGCTCGGACACGCCAATCTCATCCACGCGGTTGCGCAGGCTCACCATGTTCTGCGCGATGGCGTAGTCCTCAATCTCCTCCACTTGCGCCGCATCCACTTCAACGACGGCGCCTGGGCGGCCATCCACCTCGGCGGCAGCGGTGACATAGTTCGGCGCCGCGTAATCCTCCTTCAGGAGCGCAAGGGCCGCGTCCCGGTCTGTGGCGTCGTTGAAGCCAATGCGGATGGCGCCTTCGCGCACCATCCCGCCAGCGCGGACGTAACGCAGCCGCGCCTCGCGCAACCGCGCTCGGATGTTGTCCGCCTCGTCCTCAAGGCGTTTGCCAACGGCGCTGTCAACATCCACCTCCAACACGAAGTGAATGCCGCCGGAGAGGTCCAGCCCCTTCGCCATCGGCTTGCCGCCGATGCCGTCCAGCCACGCCGGGGTCGTGGAAGCGAGGTTCAGGGCGATGACGAAGCCGCGCACGTCTCCGGCTGGGTTCAGCGCCGCGTCGAGGGCGGCGCGGCCACGCAACTGATCGTCATTCGATGCCACGCGCAGCAATGCGCCGCGGCCGGTGAGCTCGGCGCCCACCACGGCAACGCCGGCGGCGTCCAGCGTGGCTGCCGCTTCAGCGAGGAACGCATCGTCCACGGGGCGCGTGGCGTTGTCTGCCGAAACTTGCAGGGCGTAATCTGGCGGGTACAGGTTCGGCGCCGCATAGAGCAACCCCAACGCCACGATGCCCGCAATGAGGGCATAGCGCCACAGGGGGTAGCGGTTGAGCGGCCCGCGAGCGGCTTGCTGGGCGCCAAACAGGTTGGCGCCCACGACGCCGCGGTCAGCCATCGCCCGAAGGCTGCGTCTGGGCCTCGTCCTCTTTGGCGTCTTGGCCGGCTTTGCCGCGCCGGCCGCCCTTGTCGCTCTTGTCTTCGAGAGCGCGCAAGGTGCCCTTCGGCAGGGTCGCGCTGATGGCCTGCTTCTGCACGCGCAGCTCGACGTCCCGCCCCACCTTCACCTTCACGAAGTCGTCCTCAACCTTGGTGAGCGTGCCGACCACGCCGCCGGAAGTGACCACTTCGTCGCCTTTCGCCAACCCCCCCATGAGCGCCTGATGTTCTTTGCGGCGCTTGCTCTGCGGGCGCCAGAGCAGGAAATAGAAAATGGCGATGAAGGCGCCGATAAGGAGGAAATCCATCGGAAACATGCCCCCACCGCCACCGGTTCCCGCGGCATGCGCCGCCGTATCAAGAAAGTTCACAGCGTTTCGTTCCAGCCGTTGGCGAGGGATTCGACGAGGGTGGCCAATGTACCCCGTTCGATGGCCTCGCGCAATTGCGCCAGCAAGGCATGGTAGTAGTGCAGGTTGTGCGTGGTGGTGAGGATGGCGCCCAGCATCTCACCACATTTGTCCAGATGGTGCAGGTAGGCGCACGAGAAGCGCTGGCACGTCGGACACGCGCAATTCGCGTCAATGGGTTCGTCCGCCTCTTTGTGCCGCGCGTTGCGCAACTTCACGATGCCCTGCGAGGTGAAGGCGTAGCCGTTGCGGGCGTTGCGCGTCGGCAACACGCAGTCGAACATGTCGATGCCGAGGGCCACCCCGCGCACGATGTCCACCGGCGCGCCCACGCCCATCAGGTAGCGTGGCGCCGCGACCGGCATGAGCGGGGTGACGCCAGCCAACACAGCGTTCATTTCCGCCTTTGGCTCACCCACTGAGAGCCCGCCCACTGCGTAGCCCTGAAAGCCGATGTCGGTCAGCGCGGCCACGCTCTCGGCGCGCAGGTCATCGAACATGCCGCCCTGCACGATGCCAAAGAGCGTGCCCGGGCCATCGCCGTGGGCGGCGTGGCTGCGCTGCGCCCAACGCATGGAGCGGCGCATGGCGGCCTCGGCGTCAGGCCGCGCCGCCGGATACGGAGCACATTCGTCAAACGCCATCACGAGGTCCGCGCCCAAGTTGCGCTGCACTTCGATGGAGCGTTCCGGCGAGAGGAACATTGGGCTGCCGTCCACCGGCGAGCGGAACGCCACGCCTTCCTCCGTCACCTTGCGCAGCGCGGCCAAGCTGAATACCTGAAAACCGCCGGAATCCGTGAGGATGGCGCCCGGCCACTGCATGAATCGATGCAGCCCGCGAGGCGACGCACGGCGGCATCCCCCGGGCGCGCCATGAGGTGGAAGGCGTTGCCGAGCAGGATGCGCGTGCCGGCCGCATGCAATGCCTCCGGCGTCATCGCCTTCACGGTGCCGTAGGTGCCGCAGGGCATGAACACCGGCGTTTCCACCGCGCCGTGGCGCGTGACGAGCCGGCCGCGGCGCGCCGCGCCGTCCGTGGCAAGCACCTTGAACGAGAACGGCGGCGTGGCGTGGGCATCATTGGCAGCGAACGCCGCGGCGTCAGCACTCGGCTCGGCGTGGGCGCTGCGCTCCATCAGGGCGCTGCGCCTGCCGCCGGCGCACTCTCGCAGAACATGGCGTCTCCATAGCTGTGGAAGCGGTATTCCTCCGCCACCGCCGCGGCATACGCGCCGAGCGTGCGCTCAGGGCCGGCGAACGCCGCCACCAGCGCAAGCAGCGTGGACTCTGGCAGATGGAAGTTCGTCACCAAGGCGTCCACTACTTTGAAGCGATAACCGGGTGCGATGAAGAGCGTGGTTTCCCCGCCCCCCGCGGCCACTTGGCCATCGTCCGCCGCGGCAGACTCCAAGGCCCGCGCCACGGTGGTGCCGACGGCCACCACGCGGCCCGAACGCCCGTTCACGGCTTGGGCCGCGGCGTCCGGCACGGCATAGCGCTCCGCGTGCAGCTTGACGTCAGACAGGTTCTCGCCACGCAGCGGTTGGAACGTGCCGGCGCCGACATGCAAGGTGATGCGCACCACCACCACGCCGGCTGCGGCAATCGCATCGAGGAGCGGCATGTCGAAGTGCAACCCCGCGGTGGGTGCCGCCACGGCGCCTGGATGCTCGGCATAGACGGTTTGATAGCGCACCGCATCGGCGCCGTTGGCGGCGCGGCGGATGTACGGCGGCAGCGGCGTTTCGCCATGCGCCGCCATGAAATCCAGCACGGGCCGCGGGAAGCGCAGCCGATAAAACTCCCCTGCGCGACCGAGCACTGCCACCTCCTCGCCACCGATGACCAAGTGGCGGCCTGGCTTCAGCGGCTTGCTGGCGCGGACCTGGCAAAGCGCCTCGCACTCGGCTTCCAAGCGCTCGAAGAACACTTCGGCGCGGCCACCAGAGTCCTTCCGCGCCGCCATGCGCGCCTTCACCACCGCAGTGTCGTTAAGCACCAACACGTCGCCTGGGCGCAGCAGCGCCGGCAGTTCCTTGAACGTGCGGTGGGTGAGCGCATCCACGCCGACTTCGAGCAACCGGCTCGCACTGCGCTCCGCCAGCGGCGCCTGCGCGATCAAGCGCCGCGGCAGGTGGTAGCGGAAATCTCGGCGCGCCAAGGGCATGGATGAAGGGACGAACGCTTGGGTTCCGCGCATTGTAGCGATGGGTAGGCGGGCGCGAGCCGCCGTCCCCTCAACCGTTCGGAGCACCCCGGCCTGACCACTCCTCAATGTACATCTCCCCCACCACCAAGTCGTGCCATTTCTTCGTGTACGCACGCCTCAGCTCCATAGCTGGCCGGTGCCCCACGCCATCGAGCAGTTCCTCCAGCGATGCGAGCCGTTCCCGGTACCCAAGGCGGACGCCGCACCGAAGGCTCGCCTTGTCCGGGCCGCACAGCACCCAGATTCCGTTGCGTGCAAGCGCGTGTGCCCAAAGCGCTTCCTCGCCTTCGTCTAGGGCGATGTTCCCTTTCCGCAACGTCAACTCCGCCCGCTCCCGAGCGCCGACGGAATGCACCGCCGCGAGAGACTCGCGCAGTTCCGAAGCATCAATGGCTTCTTCCTTCCGCCGCAACTGAAACCCCGTCTGCGTCTCCGCCACACATGCGTCCACAGTTTCGACCCGCCGGCTCTGCGAGAGCGCTCGCCACGAACGTGTCCTATGCGCCTCGATGATGGCGTTCGTGTCCACAAGCACCGGTGGCCCACGGTCATGCACACCACTCATAGCCCGATCACATGCTGGACGCCGTGGGCTGCGAACAAATCCTCCAAATCGTCAATGGCGAGCCCGCACAATGCCGCTGCACGGCGGTGCGAGATGCATCCCTCTTCCAGCCCCGCGGCCAGCAACTCCGCAAAGGGCTTCGAGAACAGCGCCGGCAACTCGCGAGGCGCTGCTCCGTGACCGTTGTTGCGAAGGGCGCTCTCCGGAATCGCTCGCGCCCGCGCCTTGGTCAATCGCCGCAGCGCCGCCAAGCGCCACCTCAGCGCAGACGACGTAACGTGCAACTCGTCCGCGACCGCGTTCAGGCGCGCCACCAGCACTTCGGTGGCTAGCGCTGCACAGTTGTCGAACTCCCCCAAAGCGGAGGCAGGCATCAGCACCGCCGCGGCGAAGCTGTTCGCAAGCTGCTCGACGCGGCTGCCGCCGAAGTCGCTGGCGTCCTCGACATGTGCGGGCGGCATCGCCTCCCATGTGAGGATGTGGAACAACTCATGCGCAAGGTCGAAGTGCCGGCGCCCAGGCACCTCGCTTCGCGCGATGAGAACGGCGTCCAGCTCCGGCAAGCGGCACGCGGCGCCCGAGATGCCCTCCTGCGCATCCACCATCAGCACAAGGATGCCGAGTTCCGCTTCCATCGCGGACGCAAGCCGCAATGCGGGCACCGGTCCGAGGTCTAGCTCGGCAACGAACCGTTCGCCGGCGTCCATCGCGTCCTCGAAACTCGACGCCTTGGTCAAACCCAGCGCCTTGCGCATCAGCGGAGCTCGCAACCCGGTGTCCGCCGCCAACGCCCGATACGCGCCAATCCACTGTCCCGCATCCTGCTCGTATGCCTGGAGCTGTTCCGGCGCCACGCCGTTCTGCCGCCATGAGAATCGGCCTTCTCCATCCAGACGGAACGGATCGGTGAAGTAATCCAACTCAACGCCCAGCTTCTCCACGGCAACGACGAGCTCCGCGGCCGCCAAGCGGCGCACACCTGTTTCCAATGCGGAGACGGTCTGCCGGTCTTTGAATCCGAAGATGCCCGCAAGCGCATCCTGCGAGAGGCCGCGCCGCTGCCTCAAAGCCTTAACCCGCGCCCCGATCATGTTCGCCACCGCATCCTCCCTGCTCGCCCACCTACTCTTGCGCTCGCCAATTTGCAAGAACTTCCTGCTATTTGCAGTTTGCGCTTCCATGGGCTTCGAATCAAGGTCGCCGATCGGCGGCTGCAAGTCGGCGAGGGCGGTTTGCGGACACTGCTTGGCGCGGCGTTTGAGTTGTGGTATCAGAATCTACGCGCCTGATAAGCGTTGGAGGAGCCATGCGTGTTGGCGCAACGCTCGCAGAGATGGGACGAAGGGAACCCCGCTCTGCGCATCTGATGCGGCGCCGCCGCGGCGCTCCGCGACCTGTCGGCGTGACCGATGGCCTGTGCCTTGGCGCCAGCCGCCGAACGCCAGCCGGCGCCAGGCCGCAACCACCCTGCCCGCAACTCACCGAACGCCTTGCCGAGGCGTTACGCCCGCATCGATGACGACCACCGGCAAGGGGTCGCCGCCACAGTCGCTTGCGACGCGGCACAGCGCCCGCTCCGAGGGGCAAGCGCGGCCACAAGCTGATGCGCCAACCCGCGTCGGGTTCCTGATGGCGCCGAACTACACGATGATCACGCTGGCGGCGGCCATCGCGGTGCTGCGCATGGCCAATCGGCAGAGCGGCCAGGAACTGTACCGCTGGCAGTGCGTCACCCTGGACGGCCATCCGACGCCGTCGAGCGATGGCCTCCGGCTCGTCCCGGATTGCGCGGCGGACGCCTTGGGCGCCGTGGATTTCCTCTTCGTCTGCGGCGGCTATCGCCCCGAACGCCACTGCGTGCCGCCGTTCTTGGCAGCCCTGCGCCGTTTCGCCAAACGCCGCGCCAACCTCGGCGCGCTGTGTACCGGCTCGCACTACTTGGCGGCGGCCGGCCTCCTCGACGGCTATCGCTGCGCCATCCACTGGGAAAACGCAGACAGCCTGCGCGCGCAGTTCCCTACCGTGCAGGTGTCTTCGTCCCTGTTCGTCATGGATCGGGATCGCTACACCTGCTCCGGCGGCGTCAGCTCCATCGACCTGATGTTGAATCTCGTGGCCGGCACCCACGGGCGGACGCTGGCGCGGGACATCTCCGAGCAGTTCATCGTGGATCGCATGCGCACCGGGCAAGATCCGCAGCGAGCGCCCTTGCACCAGCTCATGGAGGCGCGCAACCAGCCGAAGCTCATGGAAGCCGTCACCCTGATGGAAGCCAACATCGACGAGCCGCTGGCGATGACCGAGGTGGCGGCCTTGGCCGGCGTCTCCCGGCGCCAGCTGCAGCGCCTGTTCCACCGCTATCTGCACTGCGCCCCGACGCGCCACTATCTGGACTTGCGCTTGGAACGCGGACGGCTCCTGCTCTTGCAGACTGGCTTTCCGCTCGCCGAGGTGGCGGCGCGCTGCGGCTTTTCGAGCGTGCGGCTCTTCAGCAAACGCTACCTGCAAAGATATGGCCGGCATCCCCGCCAAGAGCGCCGGGACGAGGCCTGAACGGGCGCGTCCCCCGGCGCCGCGCCATGCGGGCGAACAGCCGTTTGGACGACTGCGCCGACGGTGCGCGACAGCGCCTCCGCGCGTGTCCCTTTTGGGAGCGTTTGAGTCCCGTTCCATGCCTGCCCGCGGCGTTCGCGTTCGGCTAATCTCGCCGCGCTCAGCCACGATTACAGCGCCATGTCAGGATCGTCGCGTCCCCGTCGCCAGCCACGCTCCCGCCCGGCGCGACGCGACGCTCAGGGCGCGGCACGATTGGCGCTTACGGCGCGCAGGGCGACGCCACGAGCGGCTGGCAGCCTTCATGCCTCGCCCCACGCCGTGGGGCCTTGTTCACCATTTGTTCGTCAAGGGCGCGCGGCGTTGCCGCGTCATCCCAACAGAGGGTTCGTCCATGTCTAACGCCATCGAGCTCAGTGACCTGCGCCAATGCGCCAGCGTCGATCAATCAGACCGGCGCGTCCCCATCAACCTGCGCCAATCCGGCCCCACGCCGGTGGAGATGCTGATCTCCACCCGCGTGCGCAAGTCGCCGTATTGGCACCTCTCCGTTGAGGCCGGCTGTTGGCGCGCCACCGTGTACAACCGCATGTATCACCCACGCGGCTATGTGCGTCCCGAAGACGGCGGCGCGATGGTGGAGTACGATGCGCTAGTGAATGACGTGACGCTGTGGAACGTTGCAGTGGAGCGACAAATCCAAGTGAAGGGGCCGGACGCCGAGCGCTTCGTCAACCACGTCATCACCCGCGACGCCACCGCCATCCACCCGATGCGCGCCAAGTACGTCATCCTCTGCAACGAAGCCGGCGGGGTGCTGAACGATCCGGTGCTGCTGCGCGTCGCCGAAGACGAGTTTTGGTTCTCGCTGGCCGACAGCGACTTGGAGTTGTGGATGCGCGGCGTCAACGTCGGCTTGCGCCATGACGTGAGCATCGCCGAGATCGACGTGTCCCCCGTGCAGGTGCAGGGCCCCAAGTCTGAAGCGCTGCTGGTGGACTTGTTCGGTGAGCAGGTGCGGGAACTGCCCTACTACGGCTTGCTCGCCGGCCAAGTGGCCGGGCGCGACGTGATCGTCTCGCAAACAGGCTTCACCGGCGAGAAGGGCTACGAGATTTACTTGAAGGACGCCACCCGCCACGCGGAAGACATGTGGTACGCGCTGTTGGAGGCGGGCAAGCCGCACAACCTCCGGGTGATTGCGCCAGCGCACCATCGCCGCATCGCCGCCGGCATCCTCTCTTGGGGGCAGGATTTAGACCAAGAGACGCTGCCGTTCCAATGCAACTTGGGCTACCAAGTGCCGCGGCGCAAACAAGCGGACTACATCGGCAAAGCAGCGCTGGAAGCCGCGCGCGAGCAAATCGAGGCCGACAACCCGCCGTTTCGGAACGTCTTGGTTGGCCTCGTCTTCGGCGGCCAGCCAGTGACGGACTACGCCAATGACTTCTGGCTCGTGAGCGGCGCGGACGGCGGCGACGCGGTGGGTTACGTCACCTCGCCTTGGTTCTCGCCGGAGCTGGAAACCAACATCGCGCTCGCCTATGTGCCTTGGGCCCTGCGCGCCATCGGCACACGGCTCACTGTGGCACTGCCAGCCTGCTACCGCGGCCCCGAAGACGGCGAGGCCGTGGCTGCGGAAGTGGTGGACGTGCCCTTCCGGCCCTCCGTGAACCCAAACAGCCGCGAGACGGCGCGAGCACGCGGCCGCGATCATGTGGACTAAGCCGCTGGCCGCGCCGGCACCCCATGCGCCCGCCGCGCCCGTGGCCGTGTCGCACCGGGCGACCGCTGCCAAAGCGCCGCGCTGCGGCATCCGGCGGCGCCTCGCCGAGGGCGCCTCCATCGAGCTCGCGCCACGACAGCTCGCCGACGCCGCCGCGCTGGCGGAGCACCTGCGCCCCGGCACGGACGTCTACGTCCCGTTCCCGCCCAAAGCGGATTGGCGCGACAGCGTCGCCGCGTGTCGCCGTTTGCGACAGGCGGGCTTGCGGCCCGTGCCGCATCTCGCGGCGCGGAACATTGAGAGCGAGCGAGACTTGGACGAGCGCTTGGCGCAACTCGCGGCAGCCGGCGTGGACGCGCTGTTGCTGATCGCCGGAGACCGCGCCCGGCCGGCCGGGCCGTTCCAAGACAGCCTCGCCGTCTTGGATTCCGGCCGCTTAGCCGGCCACGGCTTTGCCCGCCTATGCTGCGCCGCACACCCAGAGCGCCATGTCCACGCGGATGCGGACACCCTGCGCGCGGCGCTCGAACGCAAGGTGGAGTATGCGCGGCAGACCAACACCGAGCTCACGCTGGTCACGCAGTTCGCCTTCGCGCCGGCACCCATCCTCGATTGGCTGAGCCATCTCGAAGTGTCGGACGCTGCCGTGTCCGTGCGGGTGGGGCTGCCGGCGCCGGCGCGCTTGCGCACCCTAATCAAGTTCGCCGCCCGTTGCGGCATCGGCGCCTCCACCAAGGCGCTGACCCAGCGCCCCGGCGTGGTGCGGCTGCTCGGCGCGTGGTCTCCGGACCGTTTGATGGATGCGTTGGTGGAACATTTGGCGCAAACGCCCGCCAGCACACTCGCCGGCATCCACCTGTTTCCCTTTGGCGGCTTGGCGAGCGCCAGCGAATGGCTGCGACGCCAAGCCGCGCTTGACGGCGAAGGCGGCGACGAGCGAATGGCCAGCGCACATGCTTCCTCCAGCATTGCCGCCACCCGCGACGCGCCGGCGTTGGCGCCTGAGCGGCTGCTCGACCCGTCCACGGCCAGCGACGGCGACATCGCTGCCAGCGTGCCGCTGCGCCCCATCGAGAGCTTGGCCCGAGAGCGCTTCGGCGCCGTGGCCGATGCGCTCATTCCTTACGGGCACCACAAGGCGAAGCTGCCGCTCGAAGCGCTCGGCGCCGCCAAGGAACGTTCAACCGGCAAGCTCGTGCTGGTGACGGCGATTTCGCCCACGCCTGCTGGCGAGGGCAAGACCACCACCAGCATCGGTTTGGTCGATGCGTTGAATCGCTTGGGCGCCAATGCGGCGGCCTGCCTGCGGGAACCCTCCCTCGGCCCCTGCTTCGGCATGAAGGGGGGCGCCACCGGCGGCGGTTGGTCGCAAATTGCCCCGATGGCGGACATCAACCTGCACTTCAATGGCGACCTGCACGCCGTGACGGCCGCCCACAACCTGCTGGCGACGCTGCTGGACAACCATCTATATTGGGGCAACGCCCAAGGGATTGACCTCGCCGCGGCGACTTGGCGGCGCGTCCTCGACCTCAATGACCGCGCCCTGCGCGACTTGGAGTTGCCCGTCGGGCGCGGGCAAACGCGGCGCACCGGCTTCGACATCACCGCGGCTTCCGAGGTGATGGCCGTGTTGTGCCTGGCGCAAGACCTGCAAGACTTGGAGCGACGCTTGGGCCAGATCGTCGTCGCCCGGCGCACCGATGGCAGCGCGGTCACCGCGCAAGACTTGGACGCTGCCGGCGCCTTGACGGCGCTCCTGCGCGACGCCCTGCAGCCGAACCTCGTGCAAACCTTGGCCGGCAACCCAGCCTTCGTGCATGGCGGCCCATTCGCCAACATTGCCCACGGCTGCAACACCGTGGCGGCCACGCGGGCGGCGCTGGCGCTCTCAGACATCGTGGTCACCGAGGCCGGCTTCGGGGCAGACCTTGGGGCCGAGAAGTTCCTGAACATCAAATGCCGGCAGAGCGGCCTGTGGCCAGATGCCGCGGTGCTCGTTTGCACGGTGCGCGCCCTCAAGCTGCACGGCGGCGTGGCCTTGGAGGACCTAGCCACTCCGAACGTCGCCGCAGTGCAGGCCGGGGCGCCGAACCTCGCCCGCCACATCGCCAATCTCAAGCGTTTCGGGTTGACGCCGCTGGTGGCCATCAACCGTTTCCCGTCCGATGCCGCAGACGAGCTCGCCGCCATCGAGGCCATCGCCCAAGCACACGGCGCCAAGGCCATCGCCGCCGCCCATTGGCGAGACGGCGGCGCCGGCGCGGAAGACTTGGCGCACGGCGTGCTGGACGAATTGGCGGCAGACGCCCCGCGCATGAACTTGCTGTATCCGAACGACATGGCCCTCGCCGACAAGTTGAACACCGTCGCCACGGCGCTCTATGGCGCCGCCGGCATCGACCTAACGCCCGCGGCGCAGCGCCAACTCGCCGAGTTCGAGGCATTGGGCTACGGCCACCTGCCGGTGTGCGTAGCGAAAACGCAGTACAGCTTCTCTGCGGATGCCAAGGCCCGCGGCGCGCCCTCCGGCCATGTGCTGCCAGTGCGGGAAGCGCGGCTGTGCGCCGGCGCCGGCTTCGTCGTCGCCATCTGCGGCAACATCATGACCATGCCGGGCCTGCCACGCCGCCCCGCCGCGCATGACATCGGCGTCGCCGCCGATGGGCGCGTTGTCGGCTTGTGACCGGCGCCACCAGCGCGTGGCGGGCATGGCACCGCCGGCGTTGAGGCAGCACCGCCTAACACATCCCGGGCTGAGGGAGTGGGGGGCGCTGCTGCCCAAGGAAGCGCGATGAGCCAGACGGCGCGCGTGGTGGTGATCGGCGGCGGCGTGGTCGGCGTTGCCACGCTCTACCACCTGGCCAAGAAGGGCTGGACGGACGTGACGCTGTTGGAGCGCAAAGAGCTCACCTCCGGCTCGACGTGGCATGCCGCGGGCCTGTTGCCGCTCTTCAACATGAGCTATTCCGTCGGGCAGCTTCACAAGCACTCGGTGCGCCTCTATGGCGAACTCGAAGCCGAAACGGGGCAGGACGTGGGGCTCAGGCGCGTCGGCAACATTCGCCTCGCCATGACGCAAGACCGCATGGACGAGTACCGGCAGTATGCCGGCGTCGCCCGCACCATCGGCGTTGACGTGGAGTTCCTGACACCGGAACAGGTGCGGGACATCTGGCCGCTGGCCGTGACCGACGGCCTCCTCGGCGCCATTCGCCACCCCGAGGACGGCTACGTGCAGCCAGCGGACCTCACCCAAGCCTTGGCGCGCGGCGCCCGGGCTCGGGGCGCGTCCATCCAACGGCAAACCTGCGTCACCGGCATCGAACGCGCGCCGGGCGGCGAGTGGCGCGTGCGCACGACGCAGGGCGACATCCTCTGCGAGCATCTGGTGTGCGCGACCGGCAACTTCGCCCGCCGCACCGGAGCGATGCTGGGGCTGGACGTTCCGGTGCTGCCGGTGCAGCACCAGTACCTCATCACGGAACCACATCCAGACCTCGTGGCGCGGCGCGAGCGTGGCTTGCCGGAGCTCGGCGTGCTGCGCGAATCTGACGGCTCTTGGTACATGCGCGAAGAGGCCGGCGGCCTATTGCTCGGCCCCTATGAACACGGTGCGCCGGCCTGCTACCTGGACGGCCCAGACCCAGACAGCGAGTACGAGCTGTTCGACACCGACATCGACCGCTTGGCGCCCCACATCGAATCCGCCATCCACCGCGTGCCGACATTCGCCGAGCTCGGCGTCAAGCAGGCGTTCAACGGCGCCATTGCCTACACGCCGGACGGCAGCCCCATCGTCGGCCCCGCGTGGGGCTTGCCGAACGTTTGGCTGAACGAGGGCCACAGCTTCGGCATCACGGCCGCCGGCGGCGCCGGCTGGCAACTCGCCGAGTGGATTGTGGAGGGCGAACCCACCATCGACATGTTGGGTGTGGACCCGCGGCGCTTCGGCCCCTACGCGACCGGTGCCTACCTCAAGGCGAAGAACGAGGAGGCATACGCCAACGTCTTCACCGTGCATTACCCGGATGAGGAGCGCCCCGCAGGGCGGCCGCTGCGCACCGCGCCCTGCCACGAACGCATGCGCGCGCAGGGCGCGGTGTTTGGCCAGAAGTTCGGCTGGGAGCGGCCGAATTGGTTCGCGCCGGCCGGCGTCGCCCAAGAGGATCACTGGTCTTTCCGGCGCTCCAAGTGGTTCGAGCCTGTCGGCGCGGAATGTCGCAACGTGCGCGACAACGTGGGCCTGCTCGACATGACGGCATTCGCCAAGGCGCGCTTGAGCGGGCCGGGCGCCGCAGCCTTCTTGGATCGTTTGGTTGCCAACCGGCTGCCCCGCGTCGGACGCATCGGCTTGTGCCACGCCTTGGCCGCCCGCGGCGGCGCCCACTCCGAGTTCACCATCCACCGCGAGGCGCCGGATCGCTTCTACCTCGTCTCCGCCGGTGCCCTGCACCGCTTGGATCACGACTTCGTGGCGCGCCAACTGCCCACCGACGGCAGCGTGCGCTTCGACGACCTAACCAACGCGATGGGGGTGTTGGTGATCGCCGGCCCGAAGGCGCGCACCCTGCTCAGCCGCGTTTCGGATGCGGATGTGTCCAACGCCGCCTTCCCTTGGCTCACCGGGCGCGACGCGAACATCGGCATGGCGGCGGCGAAGCTGTTGCGGCTCAACTTCGTCGGCGAGTTGGGCTGGGAGATTCACCATCCCATCGAATGCCAGAACGCCATCTTCGATGCCTTGTCAGATGCCGGGCGCGACCTTGGCCTCGCCCCGTTCGGCATCCGCGCCATGGATTCGCTGCGCATCGAGAAGTCCTACCGCATGGTCGGGACGGAGCTCTCCATCGAGTACGCCGCGCTGGAATCCGGCCTCGAGCGCTTCGTGCGGCTCGACAAGGGGGACTTCGCCGGCCGCAACGGGCTGTTGGCATGGCAGCAGCGGGGCTTCGCCAACGCCTTCGTCACCTTGGCGGTGGACAGCCCACCCAACACAGACCCGCTCGGCAACAACCCGATCTACCTGGGCAACGAACTGGTCGGGCGCTCCACCAGCGGCAACTACGGCTTTCGGCTGCAGCAATCCTTGGCCTTGGCGATGGTGAGGCCCGAGTTGGCGACGGTGGGCACGCGGCTCGACATCGAGGTGCTGGGCGAACGCTGCCCCGCGCAGGTGATCGAGGAAAGCCCTTGGGACCCGGCTAACGAACGGCTGCGCGCCTGACCTCAAACGCGCGGCCACGCCCGCCGGTAAAAAAGGGGGACATTTCTGCTTTGCGTTGACATGCAGAGAGGGGACGTTGCGACCTTGCGCTAAGATGAGGCGCTACGATTGAGCTCGCATCCAGCCGCGACGAGGAGACGCGATGACCTGCCCTTTGCCGTTGGCTCTTGGCTTGGCGCTCGTCCTTTTGGCGAGCGCAGCGGTCGCCGACGCCGACGCCGACGCCAGCAGCGATGTCGCGGTGGAAATCGTCTTCTGGGAGTCTGTGCGCGACGGCGACGCGGCCGGCTTCGAGGCGTATCTGCAGCAGTACCCCGAAGGCGCGTTCGCGCCCTTGGCCCGCGCCGCGCTGCGACGCATCGAGCAAGCGGACAAGGCCGCGGAACGCCAAACGGCGCCCTTGCAGACACAGTTCGATACGCTCGTCGAGCAGGACGGCGTCCAGGTGGGACGCGACTGTCCGGAGTGCCCCGATATGGTGGTGGTGCCGGCGGGGTCGTTCATGATGGGTTCGCCTTCGCGCGAGCAGGGACGGTACGACGACGAGGGCCCAGTGCATGAAGTGAGGATCGGCGCGCCGTTCGCCGTTGGCGTTTACGAGGTGACGTTCGCGGAGTGGGATGCCTGCTCGGCCGCCGGCGGCTGCGGCCACAGGCCCGACGATCGTGGCTGGGGCAGGGGTGATCGCCCGGCGATTAACGTGAGCTGGGAAGACGCCAAGGGCTATGTGCAGTGGCTGTCGCGGAAGACGAAGCAGGGGTATCGGCTGCTGAGCGAGGCGGAGTGGGAGTACGCGGCGCGCGCGGGCACGGAGACGGCCTATAGCTGGGGAGACGCGATCGGCGTCAACTTGGCCAACTGCAATCGCTGCGGCAGCCGGTGGGACAACAGCAAGACTGCGCCCGTTGGCAGTTTCGGAGCGAACGCATGGGGCCTGCACGACATGCATGGCAACGTGCAGGAGTGGACGGAGGACTGCTGGAACGGCAGCTATCGCGGAGCGCCGAGCGATGGAGGCGCGTGGCTGAGTGGGATTTGCGCGGTGCGCGTTTTGCGCGGCGGCTCCTGGGACTACTTACCTGCGAACCTCCGCGCCGCGAACCGGCTCTGGAACTCCTCCGGCCTCCGCATCTTCGGCATCGGGTTCCGGGTGGCCCGGACGCTCACCCCTTGAATCCTAACCTCCTTACCTCGGGGGTTTGGGGGCGTTAGCCCCCAATGGGTTCCAAGGGCGAAGCCCTTGGCCGCTTTTTTCCGACATGGCATCGCATATTTTTGGCATAGCCAATAAACGCTGCCCCCGCAGGTGATCGAGGAAAGCCCTTGAGACCTGCCAACGAACGGTTGTGCGCCTGACCTCAAATGCGCGGCGCGGCGACTAGCGCTCTGCGCCGTCCAGCAACTGGCGGTACTTGCGCAGGTGGCGCAGCGACGACACTTCGTCGCCCCGCAGTTCGAAGATGCGCGCCAAGTTGTAGTGGGCGTCTGGCACGTTGGCCGCATGGCGGTAATAGGTGGCGGCGCTGTCTGTTTCTTCCAGCTCGTCGAACACCGTGCCCATGTTGTAGTTGGCGAGCGGATGTTCTGGCGCCGCAGCCAGTGCCAGTTGATAGTGGCGCTTGGCGCGGCGCAAGTCTCCCTGCAGCTGATAGAGGCGCCCCAGGTTGACGTGCGCGTCCGCGTGCTGCGCATCCAGCGCGATGGCGCGCGCGTAGGCGCCGGGGGCGCTTGGCGGATCCATCTCCTCAAGCTGCACGCCTAGGTCGTACCATTCGTCGGCGCCAAAATCTGCCGGGGTTTGGCCGGGTGGGAGGTGGCGGCGATCGGCCAAGTGCGCCACCTGCGCGACGTTCGATGCCGGGCGTTCCTCCGCAACGGGGCGGGAAGCGACGCCGGCAGCCTCGAAATCCAAGTGGCCTTGGCCAGTGTCCACATTCCACAGGGTGGCGGCGTCGCGCACGACCACTTGGTTCCCTTGGCTCAGTATGCGCACGGAAGCCAGCGGCCTCCCGCCACGCTCGTGCTTCAGCTTGGCGAGGGTTGCGAAGGCGCGGCGCGGCGGCACGTTGTCGTCCATCAAGCGCTTGGCCATGCGCAGCAACACAACGTCGGGGAACGAAAAACGGTGCTCGCCGCGCTCGCCCCGCGCCGGCTCCACCAAGCCGCGCTTCACGAACTGGCGCACCTGGCCAACGGAAAAACCGAGCAAGTCTGCCACTTCCCGCGTGGTGTGGCCGGCTGGCCGGACGTCAGCCTCGGCTACTGCCTGCATGGCGCTACGCCTCGGCCGCCGCCGGCGGCGCGTCTGCGTCGCCCTCGGATTCCGCGGTGGCAGCCTTGGCGCGGGAGCGGCGTCGCTTCGCCGTGGCGCGTTTGGCAGGTTTGCGCGGCGCGGCGTCTTCCTCGCCGTCGCCCTTCGACACGGATGCCCGCAGCGCCTCCATCAAATCGATGATCTTCGCCTCGGTGCGTTCCTCCGGCGCCACGAACACGTCCTCGCCCTGCGCCTTCTGCTCGATGAGCTTCAGCATGTGGGCGCGCACCTCGTTGGTGTACTTGTCTGGCTCGAACTGCTCGTTGGTGCGCTGGTCCACGATTTGCACGGCCAGTTCCAGCTCCGCTGCGGCCACTTCAACGCCATCCAAGGGCACTTCGTCGAACGGGCGCAGTTCTTCTTGATACTTGAGCTGCTCCATCACCAAGCCCTCGCCCATTGGCCGCACCAGCACCAGGTAGCTCCGCCCGCGCGCGGCGTAGCTCGCCAACGCGGCGCGGCCGGTCTTCGTCAACGCCTGCTTCAACAGGTGGTAGGAACGCGCCGCGCCCTTGTCTGGCCCCAAGTAGTACACCTTCTCGATGTACAGGCGCTCCACCTGCGCGAGGGGAATGAACTCGGCGATGTCGATGGCGTTGGTGGCCGTCACATGCAGCGCCTTCAGTTCCTCTTCGGAGAAGGTGATGTACTGGCCCTTGGCGAACTCGTAGCCCTGAATGCGCTCTTGGCGCTCCACAACGGCGCCGTCCGAGGCGCGGATATACTGCTGCTTCAGGCGCGAGCCATCCTTGCTGAGGTAGTTGAAGCGGATGGCCGCCGTGGTGTCCACCGTCGAATACAGCTTGACGGGAATGGAAACTAGGCCGAACGAGATGGTGGCCGTGGCAATGGAGCGAGCAGGCATCTCTTGCGCCTCATTCCTCGCCTCACTCCTCACCTTGCGGCGGGTGTGGGCGGTGTTGGGCTGAATATAACCCCACTAGCGCATGGCCACAACCACAACCAACCTCGCCGCCTACCGGCGCAAACGCGCCGCCGGCGCCACCCCGGAGCCGTTCGCCGCGCCGGATGACGGTCGTGCGCGTGGCGCGCGCATTTTCGTGGTGCAGCAACACCGCGCCAGCCATCTGCATTGGGACGTGCGCTTGGAAGTGGCCGGGGTGCTGCGCTCTTGGGCCGTGCCCAAGGGACCGTCGCCGAACCCGGACGACAAGCGGTTCGCCGTGCAGGTGGAAGACCATCCGCTGGAATACGCGGAGTTCGAGGGACGCATCCCGGACGGCAACTACGGCGCCGGCCACGTCATCGTGTGGGATTGCGGCCACTACATCGAGCTTGAGCCGTTCGACGAGGGCTTCGAACGGGGCAAACTGCTGTTCCAGCTCAACGGCCACAAGCTGCGCGGACGCTGGACGCTGATCCGCCTCAAGGGCCGCAACGCCTCGAAAGACGGCAAGGAGTGGCTCCTAATCAAGGAGCGCGATGGCCACGAGAGCGAGCAGCCGCCGCTCGACGATTCGGTGCTCTCTGGCCTCACCTTGGACGGCATGGCCAATCCAGCCCAGGCCGGCAAGCGTCTCGCGCACCGCATTGAGCGTTTGGCGCCCTGCCCGCCGCAAGGCCCGCCCTTGTCCATCAAGCCCATGCTCGCCCGCGCCGGGGAAGCGTTCGATCGCGCCGGCTGGCTCTTCGAGGTGAAATACGACGGCTATCGGCTGCTCATCGAACGGGACGGCGACGGCGTGACCCTGCGCTCGCGCAACGGCTTGGACCTCACGCCCAACTTCCCAGACCTTGAGCGGCTGGCGCGCCGCCTGCCCTACCCGCAGTTCGTCATGGATGGCGAAGCCGTGGTTCAGGATCCGTCTGGCCGGCCGAGCTTTGCGCTGCTGCAGCAACGTGCCAAGGTGCATGACGCGCGGCGCTTGACGCGGCTGGCGCGGGAACTGCCGGTGACGTACTACGCCTTTGACCTGCCGCAGGCGCTCGGTTATGACCTGCGCGCCACCCCGCTCATCGAGCGCAAGGCATTGCTGAAGGAGATGCTGCCTTCCGCCGGCCCGCTGCGCTTCTCCGACCATGTGGCGGAACACGGCGCGCAGGCTTACGCCGGCATGCGCAAGCTCGGCTTGGAAGGCGTGGTGGGCAAACGCGCGGACAGCCCCTACCGCAGCGGCCGTTCGGATGATTGGGTGAAGGTGCGGGCGCAACGCAACGGAGACTTCGTGATCGTCGGCTGGGTGCCAGTGAAGTCCAACGACGCGGACGTGGGCGCGCTCGCCCTCGCCGAGTTCCGCGCCGCCGGCCTGAGCTACTGCGGGCGGGTGGGTTCGGGCCTCGGCAGCGCGGAGCGGCGCGAGTTCCTCGAGCGGCTGCCGGCGCTGGGCAAGGGCACCGCCTTGGCGGCGGACAAAGAGATCCGCTGGGTGGCTGGCGAACTCGTCTGCGAGGTGTCCTTCCAAGAGTATTCGCTGGACGGAATGCTGCGCCAACCGGCGTTCCTGCGCCTGCGCGACGACAAGCCGCCCGCGGAGTGCGTGAGCGCCTTTGACGACTTGCAGCCCATCGAACCGGCTGCGGACGCGCCGCCCGATGTGGTGGTGACCAACCGCGACAAGACATTCTTTCCAGAGAAGGCACTCACCAAGGGCGACTTGGTGGATTACTACGAGCGCATCGCGCCGTGGATGCTGCCCTACCTGCGCAACCGCCCGCTGGTGCTGACGCGGTTCCCAGACGGCATCCACGGCAAGTCCTTCTATCAGCGGGACGCGCCGGACTTCACGCCGGAGTGGGTGAAGCGCGCCTCGCTGTGGACGGACACGGAGCAACGCGACATCAACTACTTCATGGCCGAGGGCGCGGCATCGCTCAAGTACTTCGCCAACCTCGGCGCCATTCCCGTACACGCTTGGCACAGCCGCATCGACGACTTGGCGCACCCAGACTGGTGCGTGCTGGACTTAGACCCCAAGGACGCGCCGTTCGAGCATGTATTGGGCGCCGCCAAGGAAATCCGCGACCTTATCGAAGAGTTGGGGCTACCCGGCTACTTGAAGACGAGCGGCGCGAGCGGGCTGCACGTCCTCATCCCGCTGGCGCGGCGGCTCACCCACGAACAGTCCCGCACGCTGGCGGAGTTGCTCGCCCGCGTGGTGGTGGCACGGCGCCCAGACACCTGCACCATCACCCGAGCGGTGCGGCAACGCGGCGGCAAGGTGTACATCGACTATCTGCAGAACCGCCACGGCCAACTCATCGTGGCGCCGTTTTCTGCCCGCGCGGAGCCGGCGGCGTCCGTCTCCATGCCAGTCAAGTGGTCTGAACTCAACCGCCGATTGCGCAACGAGAACTTCCACATCGGCAACGCGGTGGCACGGCTCAAACGCATGGGCGACCCCATGCACGACGTGCTGACGGACGAGCCAGACCTTGAAGCAGCGGTGGCGCGGCTGGCTAGGTTGGCGTCTGGCTGAGCGGTTTCGGCCGCTTTCCCGTGCCGGTCTGCCGAAAAACGGCGTGGTTTCGGCCCCTTCGACACGGTTTCCAGCGTGTTCCCCGCCCTCCGGGCACGCGGGCGCCGCGGTCACGCCGGCAGGCTCCGCTCCGCGATTAGCAGGTTGGCGAAGCCCAGCAGCGCGACCGCAATCGCCGAAGCACTTCGAGGAACTGCACCCCGAGGTCGAGGCGCAGATTCACGACGAAGACTGCGAGCACGAGCGGCGAAGCCGGACTGGATCGGTAGCCCGACCGGCCCGCTTCCGCGATAGGGCGGCCGGGTCCCGCGAGCGTTTTGGCGCTCGGTGGCTGTCCGCTTCCAAGGTCTAACATCGCATCTTGGCACCAGCCACACGCTCGGCATTCATGCATAGTATGTTGGTGCTTCTTGCTAAAGGATGTGGTGGTGGAGGCCGATGCGCGACTTTCATTTGCGTTTCGCCGTCAAAGCTCTCGCCGAGCTTCGCGATCATGGCTGGTATGACAACGAGAGCTGGACACCCTTTGACTTATTCGAGGACGATCCGGATCAAATACCCAATGAACCCGGTGCCTATGTACTCGGCACAGCCGACGGCACGGTTCTGACCTACCCTTGGGGCATCTCGCCCGTGTACTACATCGGCAAGGCGGCTCGCCTGCAAGAGCGTGTCTCGCAGCACCGTGAACACACGATTGGCTGCAGAAATGACCATGAATTCAACTGGTGGCCACGGTACCAGTACGGTGCCGCCTATGGGGCGCATTGCGTGTGGTATTTCGCTGGTGACCAAGACCCCCAGAACATTGAAGCTACGTTGGTGCAGAGCTTTTATGACATCTACGGTTCCATCCCTGTCGCCAACATTCGGTGGCCGAAGTTTCTACCCACACGAGCCTCCGACGAGGACCCGTAGCAGCCCCGCTCCACTCATCGCCTGCCTCGCTCCAGTGTCTAAACCAGTCCGTTGTCGCAGCACCGTCGCCACTTATTCAGACCGTCCCTACACGATGCGCCAAGGTCAGCGCACGTTCCCCGCTCGCAACGCCTCCTCGATGAACTCCAGCTGCTCTGCGGTCACCGGCTCGAAGCCGGGGATGAGGCAGCGCGGCCCCCACGAGCCGCTGAAGCCCACGGCAAAGCGGCCTTGGATGGTGTCCATCGCGCATAGCTGCATGGAACGCGATTCCAAGCGAATCGGGCCATGCCGGTGGAGCCCCATGCAACGGCGCTCGAATTGAATGAGGTACTTCTTGCCGCCACGCATGTGAAAGGCGACGTGGCGCTCGCTCAACACTTCCGTGCGGCGGATGCGCGAGCGCACGACGCACTTCGCTGCGGAGGCTTCGTCCACCGCGGCCGGGCCAGCCAATATCTCTGCGATGACGGCATCCAGATCGTCCTCGGCGCTAGGCGGCTCCTCATTCGCGGCCACCTCTCCCGGTGTTTCGCCGCCAAGTACATCGGCAGCCTCGGCAGGCGTTGCCGGCCCGGGCGCTTCGGGCGCGGGGGCGGCAACCGCCGCTTCGGAGGCGCCATCACGCTTCTGCGCTGCGTCGAGCGCTGGTTCCTCAGCGCCGGCCGAGCCAGTGGAGAGTGCCGCCAACAGGGATGCGAGCAGTACCTTGGGCATCAGTCCCCTTCCTGCGTGGCGACGTTTAACCGCCATCGTCGTCCGGGGCACCGGCACCCTCGTCGTCCGTCGCGCGGGTGCCGCCTCGCGCCGACACCGCGTCGATCAGCCCCTGCACCTGCGCCGGGTCGATCTCCTCGAACCCGCCGAGCATGCACATGGGGGTTGGGATGCTGATGCCGCCCCGATGCTGCGCGCGAAAGTGGTCCAGCTCGCAAACGCGAGAACCATGCACATCCAGATAGATGATCATGTCGTCGCGCAGCCCGGCGCAGCGCCCGCGCAAGCGATTCAGCCAAGTGCGCTGGCGGCCCACGAACAACAGGTTGCCTTCGTCCAGCACCTCGATGTTGCGGTAGCCGCGGTTCGAAATGCAGCGCTGGCCGTCGCGATAGTCATCCGCCCCCAAGGGGTTGGCGAGGATCGTCTCGACATCCAATTCCGCCTCCGCCTCCTCACTGTCCGGCGCGGACGCGCCGGCGCCAGCTGAGAGCGCAGCGGCGGCGAAACGGAGGGCCGCCCATGCGAGCACCCGGCCACGCCGTTCCAGCAGGCCGCTAAACATGCGCCGCCCCTGCGTAGCGGGCATCCAGATGCGTAAGCAATGCATCAGCCCCCAACTGTTCCCCGGTGGCCGCCTCAATGATGACGCTGGTATCGCGCAGCCGCCCGACGCTGTGGACATTGTGGCGCAGCCACCCGACAAGCGCCTCGAACTCGCCACCCCGCACAGCGTCCGCCAAGCCCGGCAAGGCAGCCGCCGCGGCGCGGTGGAGCTGCGCGGCAGCCAGCGCGCCCAGCGTGTAAGTTGGGAAGTAGCCGCAGAGGCCACCGAACCAATGCACATCCTGCATGCAGCCATCGCGGTGCTCGCCCTCCAAATCGAAACCAAGGAGCGCCTGCGTCGCGGCGTTCCAAGCATCAGGGATGTCTGCCACCGCAAGCCGGCCGTCAATGAGCGCCTGTTCCAACTCGTAGCGCAGGATGACGTGCAGCGGATAGGTGGCCTCGTCTGCCTCCACGCGAATGCGGCTGCGCTCCACCCGCGTTGCGGCGCGGTGCAGGTTCGCCGCGGCCCAGCGCGCATCCGCGGCGTCGGCGCCGAACGCTTCGCGCACCAGCGGCGCAGCGAAGTCGAAGAACGCGGGGCTGCGACACACCTGCTGTTCCATGAACAGCGATTGGCTCTCGTGCAGCGCCATGCCGCCCGAGCGGCCCACCGGTTGGCCGCGCCACGCCGCCGGCAAGCCCTGCTCGTACATGCCATGGCCCGTCTCATGCAGCACGGCGAACATGGCCTCGAGGAAGTTGTCCGCGTTGTAGCGGGTGGTGACGCGCACATCGTCCGGATCGCCTCCGCAGAACGGATGATGCGTGACATCGAGGCGGCCACGCTCAAAATCGAACCCCACGCGCTCCATCAGCCGCCGCGCCAAGGCTTCCTGACGCGGGATGGCAACGGGCCCCGGCAGCGGCAGCGCAGGGCGCTGTGCGCCGATGGCGCGGTCGATGATGTTCGGCAGCGCCGCTTTCAACCGCTCGAAGAGCGGCGTCACGAACGCGCACCGCAATCCTGCCTCGTAGCCGTCCAGCAAGGCGTCGTATGCGTCGAGCTGCAACGCTTCGGCCAACGCCTGCGCCTTCGAGCGGGTGAGTTCCAGCACCTTGGCCAGCGGCTTGGCGACGGCGTTCCAGTCGTTTGCGGGCCGCGCCACTCGCCATGCCTGCTCGCTCAAGGCATTGGCGCGGCTGGACTCCACCACCAAACTCTCCGGCAGCGCCCGAGCGCGCCGCCATGCGCGCAGCATTTCGCGCACGTTGGCTTGGCGCCACTCGTCCAAATCGCCTTTCGCCAAGGCCGCTTCGGCCCATTCGCCGATGCGCTCGTCCGCAACGCGGCGATGTGCGATGCCGGCCAGCGTGGCCAGCGCTTCGGCGCGCGCCGCGCCGCCGCCCACCGGCATCATCACCGCTTCGTCCCAGGCGAGGATGGCTTGGGCATGGGCTAGGCGGCCGATCTCCTCGAATGCCTTGTGCAACGCCGCGTAGCTCATGGCCCGCCAGCCTCGTCCCCGGGCGCCGCCTCCCAAGGGAAACGCGGCAATTCACGCATGCCGCGCGCCACCGTGGCAGACCAGCTCGCCTGCACATCCAGCAGGAACGGCGCATCCGCCTCGAAGCGTTCGTGGCGAGTGATGGCCAAGCCGTCCCGCTCCAACACGGCCAGTTCGAGGGGCGGGCCGACGGCCAAGTTGCTGCGCATGGTGGAATCCAGCGACACGAGGGCGCAGCGCGCGGCGTCCGCCAAGGGTGTGTCGGAGGTGACGAACCGATCCAGAATGGGCTTGCCATATTGCGTTTCGCCGATTTGCAGGAACGGCTTTTCCGGCGACGGCACGATGCAGTTTCCTTCCGGATAGATGAGGCACAGTTCTGGCGTTTGGCCAGCGATTTGGCCGCCCAAGATGAAGCTCGCCCCAAAGCGCGCGTCCTCCTCGTCGGCGCGGTGTTCCTCCCGCACTGCGCGGCTCAGTCGCCCCACGCCTTCCGCCGCGTCGAACACCGTCTCGGCATGGGTTAAGGGGGAAGCCTCCGGCGGCGGCCGTGGCGCATTCGCGGCAGGGGCGGGCAAGCCCTCCGCCGGGGCGCCGTGCGCGTCCGCTTGGCGCCGCGAGACACGTTCCGTCACACGCGACGCGCTGCCCGCTCCCATGAAGGATGCGAGCTGCTTGAGCTTGGCGACGGCGCTCGGCTTGCCGCCGCCCCGGCCGGGCGCACTGGCGCCGCGCACTTGGCTGGCGTGAGCGGCATCCGCCACCCCTTCGCGCAGCCGCCGCAACACCGCCTGCGTCGTTGAAAGGTTGCCGGCGCTCAACAGCACGAACACCCGGTCTCCAAATGCATCGAATCGGTGCATCTTGCTGTAGGCGTTCACATCGTCCACGCCGCCGTGAGTGCGCGAGTCGCTGGCGAACACCAAGCCGGAAGCCGTGCGAATCGCCAGGCAATAACTCATCGGCGTATCCTTGACGGTCGATGCCTATCGACTGGAAAGAATACAACGCCGCGGGCGTTTGGGACGAACTCATTGCGCCAACCGGCCGCGCCCGCCCCGGCGCCGGCCCGTTGCGCAAGATGTTGGCGCGCCTCTCGGACGTCGAGCTCGGCGAGCGCCAAGCCGCGGCCAACCTCGCGATCCGCGCCATGGGCATCACGTTCTCCGTGTACAACGACGAATCGCCGAACGCCATCGACCGCGAGTGGCCATTCGACATCATTCCCCGCTTGGTGCAACGGCGCGAGTGGGAGGCGATCGAGCGCGGCCTCAAGCAGCGCGTCGCCGCGCTCAACCTGTTCATCGACGACATCTACCATGAGCAGCGCGTGCTGCGCGATGGCGTGGTGCCACGCGCCTACATCGAGAAATCCCGCGAGTTTCGCCCGCAATGCGTCGGCGTGGACACGCCGAATGGCATTTGGAGCCATGTGTGCGGCTCGGACTTGGTGCGTGACCACGACGGCACCGTGTATGTGTTGGAAGACAACCTGCGCGTGCCATCGGGCGTCTCCTACATGCTGGAGAACCGCGAGGTGATGAAGCGGGTGTTTCCGGAACTGTTCGAGCACCTAGCCATCCATCCGGTGGATGACTACCCGCGGCAACTCTCGCGCTGTTTGGCTGCGGCCGCGCCAGACGGCGTCGAAACGCCCCGCATCGCCGTGCTGACGCCGGGCATCCACAACTCTGCCTACTTCGAACATTCGTACTTGGCACAGACGATGGCTGTGGACCTAGTGGAGGGGCGCGACCTCGTGGTGGGCGACGACGACTGCGTGTACCTGCGCACCATCGAGGGGCTGGTGCGGCTGCATGTGCTCTACCGTCGCGTGGATGACTTGTTTCTGGACCCAGAGACCTTCAACGAACACTCGCTGCTCGGCGCCCCGGGCCTGATGCGGGCGTGGCGCGCCGGCAACGTGGCGCTCGCCAATGCGCCGGGCTGCGGCGTGGCGGACGATAAGGTCATCTACACCTATGTGCCGGACATCATCCGCTACTATCTGGGCGAAGCGCCGCTGTTGCCCAACGTGCCTTCCTATCGCTGCGTGGAGAAGAGCGAGCGCGACTATGTGCTCGACAATCTGGACACGTTGGTGGTGAAGCCGGCCAACGAATCCGGCGGCTACGGCTTGTTGATCGGCCCGCAGGCCACCAAGCGCGAGCGGGCGCGGTTTCGTCGCCGCATCCTCGCCAATCCACGCAACTACATGGCGCAGCCCATGCTCACGCTCTCCACGGCGCCGACTTGGGCGGACGGGCGGCTGGAACCCCGGCATCTGGACTTGCGACCATTCGTGCTCTCCGGGCACGAACGCTATGTGACCATGGGCGGGCTGACCCGCGTGGCGTTGCGCAAGGGTTCCACGGTGGTGAACTCGTCCCAAGGCGGGGGCAGCAAAGACACTTGGGTGGTGGACTCCACCGCCACGGCACCCCGCGCCCGGCGTTGACGGACCATGCCGACGCCACGCACGCTCTCTAGGGTGGCCGAATCCATCTACTGGATGGGTCGCTACTTGGAGCGGGCCGAAGGCACGGCGCGCGTCGTGGCAGTGAACGCGAACCTGCTGATGGACTTGCCGGCCGGCGCTTCCTTAGGCTGGCGGCCGTTGCTCGACATCGCCGGCGCCGGCGACGCCTTCGATGCCCGCTACGCGCACACGGACGAACGCAACGTGGCGCGCTTTCTCACCGGCGACACGGCGAATCCATCATCCATCGCCAGTTCCACCGCCCGCGCCCGCGACAACGCGCGCATCGTGCGTGGCGCCATGCCCCGGGTCGCATTCCAATACATCAATGAGCTTTACCTCTTTGTGCGCGAAGAGCTTGCCGGGCAGCCCTCGCGCAGCCGCCGCGGCGCGGCCTTGGACGGCGTGGCGCGCCGGGTGCAGCAGATCGAGGGGTTTCTCTCGAGCGCCATGCTGCACGACGAAAAGTGGCAGTTCCTGCGCTTGGGCAACCATCTGGAACGCGCCGACATGATGACGCGCATCGTCGATTCACTGGCGCGGCATCCAAACGCCGACGGCGGGCTCCCGTCGTTCGAGCAATTGATCTGGCGCAGCGTGCTGCAATCGCTCTATGCGATGCAGAGCTATCTGTTCTCGACGCAAGGCCAAGTGGAACGCGAGCCGGTGCTGCAATTCCTGTTCGCCAACGAGGCGTTTCCGCGCTCTTACGCTGGTTGCTTGCGGTCGCTCCGCTTTGGGCTGCGGCATCTGCCGAGGAACGTGGCGCCGGCGCGGGTGTGCGAACGCATCGTGCGCCACCTCAAAGCGGCGCACCCGCAGCGTTTGGACGGCACCGCCCTGCACGACTTCATCGATGATTGCCAGATTCAGCTCAACGCCCTGCACGAAGCCATCAGCAACACTTACTTCCACTTCGAGCCAGCCGCGCCGCCGCGCGGGTCTGGCGAGGCGCCCGCATGACCTTGGCATTGGCAGAATCCCGCACGCTGCGCTTCGGCGCGTTCACCGCCTTCTACTTTGCGCAGGGCGTGCCCATCGGGCTGTTGCAGATTTCGATGGCCGCCTGGCTCGCCGCGCAAGGCGCCGGCGCCGCGGAGATAGGCACGTTCATCGGCATCATCACGCTGCCGTGGGCGCTGAAGCTGATCTCCGGGCCATTCATGGATCGCTTCTCGTTTCCGGCGATGGGGAGGCGGCGGCCTTGGGTGATGGCAGCGCAAGGTGGCCTCACAGTGTCTTTGCTCGCCCTCGCGCTGGTGCCAGAGCCCGTCGACCTCGCCACCCTCACGGCGTTGGGCTTCGTCGTGATGGCGTTCGCCGCGGTGCAGGACGTGGCGGTGGATGGCATGGCCATCGACCTGTTGGCGGAGGAGGAACGCGGTCGCGCCAACGCGCTGATGGCGTTTGGGCAGGTGGCCGGTTACTCGGCGTTCTCCGCGCTCTGCGGGCTGTTGCTGGCGCAATTCGGCTTGGCTGCCGCGGCCCTCGCCTGCGCCGCCACCGTCGCGCTGATCTTCGCCTTCATCGCGGTTTGCCGCGAACGCGCTGGGGAACGGCTGCTGCCGTGGAGCGCCGGCGCTGCCGGTTCCGCGCCGGCACCGACGACGAATGTGCTAGGGATGTTCAAGGACTTGGCGCGGACGCTCATCCTGCCGATGAGCCTCGCGCTGGTGACGGCGGAGTTCTTCATGCGCGCCGCCGGCGGCGTCTTCATCACCGTGGCGCCGGTGTTCGCGGTGCAGACGCTTGGCTACGAAGACCACGTTTATTCGGCGTGGTATGGCCCCCTGAGCGGCGTCGCTGCCTTCATCGGCATCCTGTTCGGCCCGGCCATCGACCGCTTCGGCGGCAAACGCCTGCTCGCCGCCGGCCTCATCGGCACCGCGGCGACTGCGGCAGCGTTCGCGGCGACGCAAACGCTGTGGGGCAACGGCACCTTCGTCGCCGCGATGCTGCTGGCGCATTTGATCGCCTCCCAAGTGGTGTTCGTGGCGATGATCGCCCTCTTCATGAACATCTGCCGCCAACGCATCGCGGCCACCCAGTTCGCCATTTACATGTCGCTGGCCAACTTGAGCCGCTCCGCCGGGGCCTTCTTGGCGGCAGGCGTCTCAGGGGGTTTGAGCGATGCGTTGAACTTCGGCCTCGTCGGGCTGTTGGCCGGGGTGGGGCTGGCTTGCCTTGCGCTCTTCAACCCGGCGCGCCATGCCCGCGACATTGAGCGCTTGGACGCGGCGGACGCCGCCGGGGCGACGGAAGCGGCTGACATCGCCCACGACGAAGCGCCGCTGGCCAAGCAATGAGCGCAACTCCACCCAAGGCAACCGCCGGCGGTGCGAACGCTGCCCGCCAAGCCGCCTCCCCTAGCGGCACCGACATGGCGTTCGTGCGGCGGCGCGCGACGCAGGTGTTTGGGGACAAGCCGGTTGGCCCAAACGCACTGGCCGCCAACATCGCGTTCGGCGCCGCTGTGTTGGGCGCAAAGCATGTCGAGTTGACCAGCGACGGCGTTTGGCAATTCATCGCCAGCGACTTCGATTGGCTGCGCGCGCCAGATGGCCGCGATGCATCCGCGGCGCGGCTCTTCGAGCGCTTCACGCCGTTTCCGCAACAGAGCCCCGGCAGCCACCGCAGCGAAATCTATGTGGCGGCGTTCGCCCGCCGTGCATATGTCGCCCACGATGGCGAGCTATCTTGGGTGCTGGGCGGGGAGTTGGAGGGCCAAGGCGCGGGCAACAAGGGCGTAAGCGGGCACGGCGAGCAGCCCGCGGGCGGCTTGCCCCATGTGGGCCATGTGCCGCCTTGGTGCATCCACGTGCTGGCGTTCAGTTTTGCGTAGGCGCAACCCGGTGCCAGCGGTTCATGGGCACGGCGCACGGGACCGACGGCTGCGAGCCCGATGAAGACGCCGAGCGTGGACCTCTTCACCCACGAGGAGTGTCTTGCCCACGACACGCCCCCCGGCCATCCGGAGCGGCCGGCGCGGCTCACGGCGGTGTTGAAGCGGTTGGAGAGCGATGGCCTCTTGGATGAGCTCTGCACCCGGACGCCGGCGCCGGCAAGCAAACAGGCGCTGGCCGGCGCTCACGACCCGCGCTACATCAAGGCGGTGGAGCGTGCATCGCCACAACGCGGCATCGTCCGCGTGGAGCAGGACACCACGATGAGCGCCGGTTCTTGGGCGGCGGCCCGGCTTGCCACCGGCGCCGCGCTCGAAGCGGTGGAACGGGTGCTGGACGGCGCGAGTCAACGCGCCTTCTGCGCCGTGCGGCCGCCTGGGCACCACGCCGAGACGGCGGCACCGATGGGCTTCTGCCTCTTCAACAGCGTGGCGGTCGCGGCGCTAGCGGCGTTGCAGCGCGTGCCGCGGGTGGCCGTGCTGGACTTCGACGTGCATCACGGCAACGGCACCGTCGAGATGCTCATGGAGCACCCAGAAGCCTTGGTGTGCTCCAGCTTCCAATACCCTTTCTACCCCGGCCGCCTGCAGGACGTGCAGCGCCCCAACATCGTCAACACGCCGCTCCCCGCCGGCGCCGGCAGCGCCGCGTTCCGCGCCGCCATCGAGCGGGACTGGCTGCCCGCCTTGGAGCGTCACCAGCCAGCGCTCATCTTGGTGTCCGCCGGCTTCGACGCGCACAAGGACGACCCGCTGGCGCAGATGGAATTGGAAGACGACGACTACCGCTGGATCACCGCAGCCATCGTGGATGCCGCGCGGCGGCACAGCGCGGGGCGCGTGGTGTCCACCTTGGAGGGTGGCTACGACTTGGCGGCGCTAGGCCGATGCGCGGCGCTGCATGTGGCCGGGCTGCTGGAGTGAGCGAGCGCCGGCGCCGAGCGCATCCCCGCGCCCGGCGACCCCACGCGGCAGCCCTGCTCCGTTGCGGTTTGCGCCGCCCTCTGCCACCATCGCCCCCAAGCTGGGGAGGAAAACATGAAGTTCGGAATCTTCTACGAACACCAGTTGCCACGCGATTGGCAGCCGGACAGCGAGCACAAGCTCTTCAAGAACTCGCTCGCGCAGATCGAACTCGCCGATCAACTCGGCTTCGACTATGCGTGGGAGGTTGAGCACCACTTCCTGGAAGAGTACTCGCACTCGTCGGCGCCAGAGGTCTTCCTCGCGGCTGCCAGCCAGCGCACCAAGCAAATCCGCTTGGGCCACGGCATCGTGCAGCTCACCACCAACCATCCAGCGCGGGTAGCGGAGAAGATCGCCACCTTGGACCTGATCTCCGATGGGCGCGTGGAACTGGGCTTGGGCGAGGGCGCTTCGGTGACGGAGCTGCATCCGTTCAATCTGCGCTTCCGCGACAAGCGCGACGTGTGGGAAGACGCCGTGCGCTGCACGCTGCCAATGTTCTGGAACCACGGCTGGCAATACCGTGGCGAGTTCTTTGAGTTCCCACTGCGCGCCGTGGTGCCGAAGCCGCTGCAGAAGCCGCACCCGCCGCTGTGGGTGGCCTGCTCGCAACTCGACACCATCAAGTACGCGGCCCATCGCGGCATGGGTTCGCTGTGCTTCAAGTTCGTGAGCCTAGACGCGGCGCGGGCGTGGGTGAACGCCTACTACAACACCTTCACGCGTAACTTGGAGAAACTGGAGGACTACAAGACCAACCCCAACATCGCGGTGGTCTCCGGCTTCATGTGCGCGGAAACGGACGAAGCAGCCTGGGCAAAGGCGGATGGATGGACGTTCTTCCAGTTCGCCTTGCAGCTCTACAACAAGGAAGGGCCGTTCGAGCCGGGCACGGTGAACTTCTGGGAACGCTATCAGGAGTGGAAGCAAACCCCGGAGGGCCAGAAGCGTTCCGGCAGCGAACTGATCGGTTCGCCAGACACCATCCGCGAACGGCTGCTGGAACTTGAACGCGCCAATGTGGACCAAGTGATTCTGCTGAACCAAGCTGGCAAGAACACGCACGAGGACATCTGTTCGAGCCTTGATCTCTTCGCCAAGGAAGTGATGCCGGAGTTCCATGCCCGGCACGCGGACCAAGAAGCTTGGAAGGCAGCGGTGCTGGCCGGCGAAGCGCAGCTCGACGACATCGACACCGATCCGTTCAACTTCGCCGCCCGCGGCAAGCCCACGCAGCAATCCAGCAAGGAAGCGCGCAACATGATCTCCGGCGTGACGGGGCGGCCAGCGGCGCAGAGCGTCGGTTAAGGGCTGGGCTAGGAACGGGTGCCGCGCCCTCGCCGCGCCCGTCGGGTTGCGCGGGAGCCCGGCGACGAGGCGAGATATGCGGCTGTAGCTGCTTAGCCGCCCGTGCCGCCGTTCCTCAACGCGGCGACGAAGCCGGAAAAGCTGGGGCTGGCTCCTGCAATCGCCGTGCCGTCCAACTTCGAGGCGACTTCCCCGGCCAAACGCGACGTGTAGAGCCTAGAACCGAGCAGATTCCGGAGATGGCCTTTAGGGTTCTGCATCGCATCCGGCTGTGAAGCGTCCACCGAGCCCAGATCCCGGCCAAGATACTCTCGCATTCCCTTGGCGTCGGCAAAGAACCAGGCTTCAAGGTGCGGCTGGGCGTAAGCGAAGCAGATGTGTGCGCCGATGTCGTCGAGACGGGCAGGCAACTCGGAGAGTGGCGCCAGTACGTTTTCGGGGGACGCCCGATCCGTGTCCACAAGGACGACGAACTTGTCTGGGCGTTCCTGCTCCGCCCGTTCAAACCAAGCGGACCGAATGAGCTTTGCGGCCATGCCGAGGTCAATCTGCCTGTTCCCGGGCGGGATGCGAACGTCCTCGATCACGACCCCGTCATCAGCAAAACCCCTGACCAACAGCGGCAAGGCCCTGCGTTCCGTCTGGCCGGACGCAACGACTACGACGCGCTTCGGCACATCAATCCCCGAAGCCCCGCGTTTGGTAGTACTCCCCTAGGCCAAAACCGGATTCCTCCAAGGCGCGGCGCACCCCCTCGGCATCCGCCGTTTCGACAACGGTGCCACGCTCTTCGTCCCGGCGCACAACGCGCACCACGCTGGGGTCACCCAATGCATCGAGCAGCAATGGCGAGTGCGTCGTGACGACGAGTTGCATCCGCTCGCTCGCACTGAGCAGATAGTCGACCAGAGAGGACAGCGCCCCAGGATGAATGTAGTTCTCCGGCTCTTCAATGCCGACAACCTTCGCTTCGGCACCCGTGTGCAACGCGGTCATCAACCCCAACATGCGCAACGTGCCGCTGGACACCCCCATCTGATGCACCCGGTAGTCCAGCCCCGGCTCCTTTTGCCGGAAGTAGAAGCGGTCTTGATCTTCCGACAAACGCGGCTCGATGTCCGCCGGCAACCCGATGATCGCCCGTGTTGCCTCCACAATGCGTTCCCGCTTCTCGTCATCTAGGCGATACAGCGTCTCCGCCAAGTTGCGCCCGAAGTGGTCGAGCCGCGGCGATTCGATGCTGTGCGAGTCTCTGCGCAGCAGGAAGGGATTCGGGTCGAAAAAGCCCCAGCGGGCGATGAATTGCGCGACATCGCGTGCCGGGAAAGAGACGTCGGCGGCGGCGGCCGCGAAGGCGCAAGCAGTCGGCCCTAGGTTGAGCGAGACGTTTCCTCCATCGCCCGACCGCCACCAGCCCTCGCCCCTGTAAGAGCTCAGTAGCTGCGTTCCACGATCGTCGCTCACCTCCTCCTCAACGTCGAACTCATGTCCTCTGCGCCTCAGCCAAACACGCCACTCGAACGAGCTGTCGCCGCTCGCCACCCGTGCGTTGAGTTGCACGTCGCTAGCGACAACCCCTTTCCAAGCCAAATTGATCATGCCGCCACGCGAGTAGGTCGGCCCACCGAAGTCGCGTTCCCGCATGGCTTCGCCGAGGAAGCGAAGCGCGTCTAGGATGGTGCTCTTGCCGGACGCATTGGCACCGATGAACAGGGTGAAACGGCCAATGTCAACGGATTCGCGGCGCAAACTCCGATAGTTCTCCGCGTGCAGAGTGACCAGTTCCACCCAGCGCCGTCCTCAGCCAAATCGCCCCGAGCCATCCACATATAGGCGCTCGCCCGTCACATAGGAGTTGGCGTCCGACACCAAGAAGCGCACCACGTTTGCCACGTCTTCCGGCTGGCAGACATGGCCGAATGGGCTGTCTGCGTCTAGCGTGCGCAAGTCTTGAACGCCGGCGACGGCGCGCATCAGGCGGCGGCCCATCTCCGTGTCCACGAGGCCTGGGGCCACGATGTGGGCGCGGATGCCGTTGGCCTTCTCCTCCTTCGCCAAGGTGTAGGCCAAGGCTTCGCCAGCCGTCTTGCCCATGTTGTAGGGCGCGCCGTTGGCGCCGAGGCTGCGCGTTGCCGCGCTGGAGATCACCACGATGTCGCCGCGCGCCTGCTGACGCATGGCAGGAATCACCAACTTGCTGAGATAGTGCGGCGCCAAGGCGTGAACGCGGATGACGCGCTCAAGCTCGGCGATGTCCGTGTCCACCACGGACTGGCCCCGGCTGGCGATGCCGGCATTGTTGACGAGGATGCTCACTGGCCCAAGCTCCGCCTCGACGGCGGCCACCATCTCCGCATCCTGCTCGAAGTCATCCACGGCGGCCTGATACGCCCTAGCGGTGCCGCCGGCCGCGGCAATGGCCTGCGCCGTCTCCTCGGCGGCGTCGGCATCGCGCCGATAGTTCACCGCCACCGCGGCACCGTCTTCCGCCAAGGCCAGTGAAATGGCTCGGCCAACGCCGCGCCCACCGCCCGTCACCAAGGCCACCCGTCCTGCTAAAGACATGCTTTGCGCTCCCCTTCCAACACTGCTTTAGACACCCATGCCGGCTGCCGGCACGAGCCTGCGTTACGCCCCGCTGAAGTTCGGGTCGCGCTTTTCCAAGAACGCTCGCCGGCCCTCCACCGCGTCGTCGGTGGCACTGGCCTGGCCCTGCAACTGCGCTTCAAGTTCCAACTGCTGTTCGTAGGAGTTATGCCAAGTGGCCCAGTAGGCCCTGCGAATGAGGCCCAGCGAGCGCGGCCCGTTGGCAAGGCGCTGGGCAATGTCCATTGCGCCGTCCATCAAGGCGTCATTGTCGTCATAGAGCCGGTTCACCAGCCCCCACTCGAATGCCTGTTCAGCCGGCAAGCGCTCGGCGAGCATGGAGAGTTCCACCGCCCGCCCCCAGCCGACGAGCCGCGGCAGCAGAAACGTTGAGCCGCCATCCGGCACCAAGCCGATGCGCGCGAACGCCTGCAGGAAGAACGCCTGCTTCGACGCGCACACCATGTCGCCCATCACCGCGAAACTCATGCCAACGCCGGCCGCCGGGCCGTTCACCGCGGTCACCATCGGCATGGGCAGGTCACGCAACGTGAGCAACAAGGGATGATAGGCATTGCGCAACCCGCCACCGGCGGCGCGCCTTTCGTTGCCGCCGCGGTCCGCGAGGTTGGCGCCGGCACAGAAGCCGCGGCCTTCCCCCGTAAGCAGCAAACAGCGCACCGCATTGCCGCGCCCGCTGATTTCCGCAACGGCATCCGCAAGCCCTTGCAACATCTCGCCGCCAATCGCGTTCAGCGCCTCTGGATGGTTGAACTTCAAGAGCGCCACCGAACCATCGAAATCGAGTGAAACTTTGCTGAGCTCCACGGTCTCTCCCCCACAGATGAGCGGCAAACTCTAGCACATCGGCCTTTGGCGGCATGGTGAGCCGCGCCGTCGCGCACCCCTGCCTTGATTCGGGAATATCATGGGCCGCACCAACTTGGAGGCTTGAGACATGGCCGCAAGCGCCGGCAACGCACGCGCCACTGCGCCCTTCGACCGCGATGAGATCGAGCGCGATTGTCAGCGCCTTTCCATCGCCTACGCCCGCGCCATCGACTTTCGGGATTACGATGCGTTCGTGGAACTCTTCGCCGAAGACGCCGTGCTGGACGCCGGCGCGCTGCTCGAAGGCAAGGCCGCCATCCGCGAATCCCTGCAGAAGCGCCCCGACGAACTGCGTTCGCGCCATGTGCTCACCAACATCTTCATCGACCCGGTGGACGCTAACAGCGCACGCGGCATCTCCTACCTCTCCTTGTATCGGCATGTCGGCGCGGAGAGCTTGGCGGCGGGGCCCGCCCCATTCGACGGCCCGGCCGCGGTGGGCCACTACGAGGATCGCTACACCCGCACCGCAGACGGCTGGCGCTTCGCGCGGCGCAAACTGCATCTGGCGTTCCGGCGACCACGCCGCGCCAACCCGCCCAACGCCACATAGCTGCTGAGATGGCCGGCGCCCTCGATTCCTTCCGCATCTGCGATTTCACCGGGCAGCTTGCCGGCGCCGGCGCCACTAAGTGGCTGGCGTCGTTCGGCGCCGAGGTCATCCGCATTGAAGACCCGGTGCGCGAAGGCCGCTGGGACATCCTGCGCGGCACGCCACCGTTCGTGGATGACCGCCGCGGCGTGGACATGGGCGGCGCGTTCAACAACCACAATGCCGGCAAGTTTGGCATCACCCTGAACCTGCGCAAGGACAAGGCAAAAGAGATTCTCACTAGGCTCATCGAAGTGTCGGACGTGGTGAGCGAGAACTTCGCCAAGGGCGTGCTGGAACGCTGGGGCTTTGGTTACGAGCGGCTCAAGGAGATCAAGCCAGACATCGTGTATGTCTCCAACTGCGGCTTCGGCCACGTTGGCCCATACAGCGATTTCAAGACGTGGGGGCCCATCGTGCAGGCTGTCTCTGGCCTCACCTTCACCAACGGCCTGCCAAACCATGAGCCAGCCGGGTGGGGGTATTCCTACATGGATCACACCGGCGCCTATTACATGGCGATGGCCATCATGCTGGCGCTCCTGCACCGCCAGCGCACCGGCGAGGGGCAATGGGTAGACCTCGCCTGCACTGAAGCCGCGCTTACCCTACACGGGCCGGCGCTCCTAGATTGGACGGTGAACGGCCGCCCCACGCGCCGCGCCGGCCAGCCCCACGCGAACCGTTCCGCGTGGCCGCCCATGGCGCCACATGGCATCTATCCCTGCGCTGGCGATGACGACTGGGTCGCCATTGCCTGCCGCAACCAAGCCGATTGGGAGGCGCTTGCCGGCGTCGTGGACGAGGACTGGTGCAGTGATGAGCAATTCGCAGAGTTCGACAGCCGCTATGCCGCGCAAGACGCGCTCGATGCCCACCTAAGCGCGTGGACGGCACCCCGCCGCAAGTTCGAGACGGAAGAGGCGCTGCGCGCAGCCGGCGTGCCGGCCGCCGCGGTGATGAAGCCACAAGAACGCATCGACCTCGATGCCAGCACTGGGAACTTTGGCCTCTGGCCAACGGTGCGGCACGCCAAGATGGGCGCTGTGCGGGTGGACGGGCAGCCGGTTCACTTCTCCGAGACAGACTGGCAGTTGCCGCGTGGCGGGCCATGCTTGGGCGAGCACAACGAAACAGTGCTGACACGCTTGCTGGGCTTCAGCGCCGCGGAAGTGGCGGCGCTTGCCCATGAGGGCGTGATATGACTGCGCTCACCGGCGTGCGAGTAGTGGAACTCAGCCAAGTGCCCATCGCTTGGGCCGGCAAGCTGCTGGCCGACATGGGGGCGGATGTGATTCTTGTTGAACCGCCGGGCGGCGATCCGTCCCGGGGCTATCCGCCGTTTGTGGACGACGAGCCGGGGGACGATCGGAGCCTCTACTGGTGGCACTATCACACCAGCAAGCGCAGCGTGGTGATGGACTTGGAAGATGAGGCTGGCCGGGAACAGTTTCGATCCCTCATTGCCACTGCGGATGTGCTGATCGAGGCCGAGCCACGTCACCGCCTCGCCACGCTCAGCCTAGACTACGACGATCTCGCGCCCATCAAGCCAAACTTGATTCATGTGGCCGTCACGCCCTATGGCCGCGAGGACGCCCAGAGTGACTTGCCATATACAGACCTCACTGTGATGGCGGCTTCTGGCCCGCCGTGGAGTTGCGGTTACGACGATCACTCGCTGCCACCGGTGCGTGGCGCCTTGCAGGGCTACCACACAGCTTCGCACTTCGCGGTGATGTCCACGCTCACTGCATTGCTGCACCGTGGCGTCAGCGGCGTTGGGCAGTTCATCGACGTGAGCATGACGGCGGCCTCGAACGTCACCACCGAGGCGGCGTCCTACACTTGGCTGGTGGCCGGCCGCACCGTGCAGCGGCAAACTGGCCGCCATGCCTCCACGTCGCCGTCCAGCGAAACACAGCAACGGTGCGCAGATGGGCGCTACGCCAACACTGGCGTGCCGCCGCGCAATCCGGCGGAGTTCGCGGCACTGCTCGCTTGGCTCAAGGAACTCGGTTTGAACACGCAGTTGCCGGAAGCAGTGTTTCTCGAGTTAGGGGCGACGTGGCAAGGCCCTTTCGACCTCGCGAAGATTGGCACGGATGACGAGATCACGGCCATCTTCGGCGCGGGGCGAGAAGCGTTGAAGCTCATCGCTTCCACCGTCTCTGCACAGGATTTCTTCCTCGGCTGCCAGGGTGCCGGGCTTGCGGTGGGGGTGGTCAACGCGCCGGAGGAGGCCTTCGAGGACGCGCACATTCGAGCGCGCGGATTCCACACGCCAGTGCATCATGAAGACTTGGGGCGCACGATCACCTACCCAGGCGCCCCGTATGCGTTGCAGGGCAGCCCGTGGGCCATCTCGCGGCGCGCGCCCAAGCTCGGCGAACACAACGCGGAGGTGCTCGGCGAGCTGGACCAAGGTTGCGAGCTAGACCAAAGTTGATGGTGGCGAGGGCTGTCCTCAGCGCACGGATGGCTTCGGGCGGCTGGCGCCTTGCGGGGCTTGGCTGCGGCTGCGGGACTTAACCCAGCAAGCCCAGCGCTCGGCCGATCAGCGGCGTCATCGACAGCGCGGCGTGCTCCCAAGATGGGTCTGGCCGTTTGCCGCGCCGGTGGGGCCCCAAGATGCAGATGCTGTAACGGCTTGACGCCTGTTCGCCCGGTTCGTCCGAGCGGTTCGCGCCGTGCAGCATGGCACTGCGAGTGTCGGCTTGCCGAGCACCGAGATCGTGCCACGGCCGCGCCAAGGTGCCCGCAACGCGGCGGCATTGGGCGTATGAGCATGGGCCGTCGCATTAGGTTATGACCAGAGATTATTTTTCAACGCCGAGGTGCCGTTGCTAGGGTTCGCACCCCGAAAGGCAGCCGGTACATCTGTCCATGGCCCCGTCCACATCCCAAGCGAGCGCTGTCGCGCCTCGTCACAGCTTGCCCGCCGCCGCCCTTAAGCGGTCGCCGGAAGAACAGACCTTGGAAGTGCTAGAGGCTGCCTTCGCCCGCTTCGAGCGTATCGCGATTTCTTTCAGCGGCGCGGAGGATGTGGTGTTGATCGATTTGGCGGCGCACGTGCTTGGCGATAGGAACGTGCCGGTTTTCAGCTTGGATACGGGCCGCCTGCACGCGGAGACCCATCGCTTTCTGGAGACGGTGCGCCGCCACTATGCGGTGGATCTAGTGTAGTGTCGCCAACATAGCGTTGATTAAGTCTCTGCCGCCAGGCTCGCCCGCGCGCGGCCAACCTTTTCGAGGATGTCTTCGGCCGACTTCGTCCAGACCAGCGGCAGCGGGTTCTCGTTGCAGGCGTCCAGGTACTGCCGGAGGCTCTTCTCCAGATGGCACACGGAGGTGAACGCGCCGCGCCGCAGCCGCTGCTCGGTCAGCCGCGCGAAGAAGCGCTCCACGAGGTTCAGCCACGACGCGCTGGTGGGCGTGAAGTGGAGGTGGACGCGCTTCTTCCGCTCCACCCACTTCCTCACCTTCTCGTGCTTGTGGGTGGCGTGGTTGTCGAGGACGATGTGGATGTCCTGCTCCGGCGGCGCCGCCCTCTCCACCTCGCGCAGGAAGCGCAGCACCTCTTGGTGGCGGTGGCGGCGGAAGGACCGGCCGACCACCTCGCCCGACGCCAGGTTCAACGCCGCGAACAGCGACGTCGTGCCGTGCCGCTTGTAGTCGTGCGTCGCGGTCCCGCAGCGCCCCTTCTTCATCGGCAGCCCCGGCTGCGTCCGGTCCAGCGCTTGGATCGAGCTCTTCTCGTCGAAGCTGAACACCGCCGCGTTCTCCGGCGGATCCAAGTACAGGCCGACCACGTCGCGCAGCTTCTCCTCGAAGCGCGGGTCGCTGCTCAGCTTGAAGGTCCGCGACAGGTGCGGCTTCAGGCCGCGCGCCCGCCACGTCCGGCTCACGAAGTCCCGCGACGCCCCCGTCTCCCGCGCCATCGACCGGCACGACCACTGCGTCGCGTCCTTCGGCAGCCGCGTCGTCGTCGCCTCCACGATCCGGCTGCGCAGCGCCGCCCGCTCCGCGTCGCTCCGGCCGCCCTGGTTGCCGCCGCGCGCCCGCTCCTTCTCGATGCCCGACAGACCCTCGTCCGCGTACCGCCGGCGCCAGCGCCCCACCTTGTTCGCTTCCGCTCCCAGCTCCGCCGCGATCTCCTTGTTCGTCATCCCCTCCGACGCCTTCAGCACGATCAGCGCCCGTTCCCGCAGCCGCACCGGCACGCTGCGCGACGACGACCACCGTTCCAGCTTCTCCCGGTCCCCTTCCGGCACTTCGATCCTTGGCGCTGCCCGCATGCCCTCGCTCCCCAAAACCTTGCCGACCGCATCTTGACACGACCGCCGAGCGTAATCAATGGTTTGCTTGCGACACTACACTAGAACTCTTGGCTCCCGATGCGGCAGAAGTGGCTCAGCTGGTGCGCGCCAAAGGCTTGTTCAGCTTCTACGAGGATGGCCACCGCGAATGCTGCGCGGTGCGCAAGATCCAGCCGTTGCGCCGTAAGCTCGCGCACTTGGATGCGTGGATTACCGGCCAGCGCGCCGACCAGAGCGTCACCCGCACCGAATTGCCCATCGAGCAAAACGACGCGGCGTTTTCAACGGCCAGCCATCCAATCACCAAGTTCAATCCCTTGCGGAACTGGACCGGCGGCGACGTGTGGGCCTACATCCGCGATCGTCAAGTGCCGTACAGCCCATTGCACGACCAGGGCTTCGTCTCCATCGGCTGCGAGCCCTGCACGCGACCGATCGGCCCGCACCAGCACGAGCGCGAAGGTCGCTGGTGGTGGGAGAACGTCGCCGACAAGGAATGCGGCCTGCACGGGCAGAACCTCGCCAAGCCAGTGCGCATTCTGCCGCGCTAGGGCTCTTGCGGCGTGCATATCACGTTCGTGAAGAAGATCCTCGCCAACGGCGAGCCGTGCGCCAAGTGCGCGGATGTAGAGCGGCGCTTGGTGGAATCCGGCCAAATGCGACGCATCGATCGCGTGGTGGTGGCAGATGAGCGCGACGGGGATTCCGACGGCATGCGTATGGCGGCGCTACATGGCGTCGCGGTAGCGCCGTTCTTCATCGTCGAGGATGGCGGCGAAACCACCGTTCACACCGTCTACTTCCGGTTCGCCAAAGAGACCTTCGGGCACCGCACCAAGGCAGTGGACGAAGCCCAGGAACTGCTCCGCGCCAACCCGGACCTGGATCTGATCTGACGCCGTTGCGGCTAGCGCAACGGCAGCTCTATGTCCTTGAACAGCGCCGCACGCGCCGCGAGGGTCTGCGCCGCGAACGCGTAGATGGCTTCGGGCGGCTGGCGCCTTGCGGGGCTTGGCTGCGACTGTGGGATTTAACCCAGCAAATCCAGCGCTCGGTCGATCAGCGGCGTCATCGACAGCGCGGTGTGCTCCCAAGATGGGTCTGGCCGTTTGCCGCGCCGGTGCAGCCCCAAGTTGAAGCCCGTGATGATCGCGAACTTGTACGCCGCCAGCGCCCGGAACCAGTTAAGGCTTGGCAATTGGCCACCGTGCGCATCGGCATAGAACTGCACCAGCGTGTCTGGGTCTAGAAACATGGGGCGGCCCAAGGCGGCCCCGCCATGCCACGCTTGCGGATCGCTGAACGTGCAAATCCAGCCAACGTCGTTCAGCGTGGCGCCGATGCCCGTCAACTCCCAATCGATGACTGCCAGCAAGTTCCCCTCGAATGAACAGAAGAGGTTCGCGGTTTGGAAATCCCCATGGAAGATGCCGACCGGTGCATCCTCCGGCAACGTATCCAGCAAGCGCTTGCGGCAGTCTGGCGCACTGGATAGATGCTCTGGGCTGGCGGCGCGTTCGTAGAAGCGGTCCCACCGCTCCACATCCTCGGCAAACGGCACTGGCTCGCCGAGATAAGGTGCCTTCGCTGCATCCACCTTGTGGATGTTGGCAAGCGCCGTCATGGCTTGGCGGCCGAGATCCAACACGTTTGCCTCGGAGAGCCCGCTGCCCCACTCTTGCTCGCCAAGCCGCAACACGTCTCCCTCAAGTTGTGGCACCACGAAGTACGGGCAGCCAAACCACTCCAAGTCGTCGCCAGACCACTGCACTGAACAATGCGGCACGTCCGTGCCGTCCAAGGCATTGAGCACTGCCACCTGCCGCAACACATCCGCGGTGCCGCGCCAGTTCACGTTCGGCGGCGGCAATCGAATGAACCAACTCTCGGCGACGCCGCGGCACTCGACGCTGAAGCCATAAGAGAAGCCGGCGTGGCCAGGCATCTTGACCACGTTGAACACACGCACGGCATCCGTGCCGTACTTCGCAGCGCAGAACGGCGTGAGGCGCCGTTCGAGTTCGGCAAGTTCCATCGGCGGCTCCCCTAAACCGGCGCCGGCCCCGGGAACTGCTTGCGGAGGATGCGCTTCAATATCTTGCCACTCGGATTGCGTGGCACTTCGGCGACGAACGCCACGCCCTTGGGTTGCTTGAAGCGCGCCATGCGGCCATTGCAGAAGCCGAGCACATCTGCCTCCGAAAGCGAATCGTCCGCGCGCACGACGATGGCAAATGGCGATTCGCCCCAAGTGTCACTCGGTTGGCCAATCACGGCGGCTTCGGATATGCCATCGTGGGTTTGCAGGATCTTCTCTATCTCCGCCGGGTAGACGTTCTCGCCGCCGGAGATGATCATGTCCTTGATGCGGTCTTCAATGTAAACAAAGCCCTCTGCGTCCATCCGCGCCACGTCGCCAGTGTGCAGCCAGCCATCCACAATGGTCTCGGCAGTGGCTTCGGGACGATTCCAGTACTCCCGCATCACATGGTCGCCACGCACAATCACTTCGCCGGGCGTGTTGGGCGGGCACTCATCGCCGTTGCCATCGACAATTTTCACGTCTGTGTGAAAAAACGCCTTGCCGGTGGAACCGATGCGCGCCAAGGCGTTCTCCGCATCGATGAGGCAGGCGGGGCCGCAGGTTTCCGTCAAACCGTAGATCTGGTGGACTTCGATGCCGATGTTGGCACAAGCCTCGATGAGTGATTCCGGCACCGGCGCGGCGCCAGACAAGCACCAGCGCCACTGCGAAAAGTTGAACCGTTCCAAGTTCGGCACCTGCAGCATGAAGTTCAGCATCGCCGGCACCGCAAGCCCGATGGTGATCTTTTCGCGCTCCACCAACTGCCAAGCCAACACTGGATCGAAACTGCGCATCACGATGCTGGTGACGCCCTGATACACATTCAGCGTGATGGGCGTGAGCGCGCCGACATGGAACAGCGGCAGTGGCGAGAGAAAGCGATCCTCCTCCCGATAGTAGGTGGTGGCGGCGATGGTGATGCACCCCCAAATGGAAGTGTCGTGGGTGTGTACCACGCCCTTTGGCAACCCCGTGGTGCCCGATGTGTACATGATGTACAGCATGTCGTCGTCCGCGGCGCGCAAGGCGGGCTCGGTGTCCGACGCTACGTTCCGAAACTCGCGGTAGCTTTCGGCGAACGGCGCCAACGGTTCGTCATCCACCACTTGCAGCCAATGCTGAATGTCTGTGGCATCGCCCCGACCATACAATTCCGTCACCGCTTCCAAGAACTCCTCGCCAAAGATGAGCCGGGTGGCGCCGCTATCCTTCAGGATGAACTCAAGCTCGTCCGGCACGAGGCGCCAGTTGAGCGGCACCACCACAGCGCCAACCTTTGCCAAGGCAAAGAATGCCTCGACGAACTCGGAACTGTTCATCATGAGGAGCGCAACCCGGTCTCCTTTCTCCATGCCGGCGGCGACAAAGGCGTTGGCGATGCGGTTGCTGCTGGCGTTGAGCTCGGCGAACGTGAGCCGGACGTCTAGGTTGCCGTCCACATACGCTTCGCGCGCTGGATTCATCAGTGCGCGCTTGGTGAGCCACTGGCCAATGTTCCGCTTCATAGGGCACCCCCGCCGGCAAGTGGCACCATTGTCGCAAAACTCGGCGGCTTTTGGCGCCGGGGGCAGCAGCGGGAGTGGGCGGTCTCAAGCGCCGTGGGGCCGGAAGGGCAAGGCGTAGGGGAGCCGCGCCGCGTGAGGGGGCGGGCGGACACCTACAACCCGCTGGCGTTGGCGCGGTCAGTTCGTCGAGAGTCTCTCCTCCGGCAGCGGCATCTCGATGCTGTCTTCGTTGCGGGCGCGGGTGAACGCGGGGCGCGGCGCGGCTGAGCGCACTTGTTCAAGCCAGAACACGCCATCGTAGGGTGCGCTGTTGCCGCGCGTTCCCACAAAGTCCAAGTCCCCATCGCCATCTAAATCCCGCGCCACGAAGTGGTCAAACATGCCGCGTTTGCGCCGCGAGATGTCGTGCCGGCGCCATGCGGCTTCCACCGTGCCAGGATTCTCGAACCAACCGATGCGGCCCAAGGCCTGGGCGGCGGTCACCGCCTCATCGTCCGCGGCGCGGTCGCCGCGGCTGTAGCTGCCGGCCATCACGTCCAAGTCTCCATCGCCGTCGATGTCTCCCAAGGCGATGCCGGTGATGGAATCCGGCGCAAAGCGGCCAATGGGGTGCGGCTGCCAAGCACCATCGCTTTCCGACGGCTGAGCAAGCCAAACAAGCTGCAACGACGCTCGCTGCACCGGCGGGCCGCTGCCGGCCACGGTAACGATGTCCAGCCGGCCGTCCGCGTTGAAGTCTGCGTACGCTGCATGGAATGCCGCCGCCATAGCGCCATTGATGACGATGGGGCGCTCCCGGAAAGCCAACGCGCGCTCGCCGACGTTCTCGAAGAACACCAGCCGCGGGCCACCGCGGATGCCGCCGAGTATGTCGAGGTCTCCATCGCCATCGAGATCAACGGGTTCGGAGTTATGCGGCACGGAATAGTTGCCGAGCACGGTCTCGCGCCAACCATCGGGAGACAGCGGGTTGCCGACCGCCGCAAACACCGAGATGGGCGTGAGGCGTTGGTAGTCCTCCGGTGTCGGGTTCTGCGCGCCCTTATTTGGCGCCACCGCCTCCGGGCGGCCATCGCCATCGAAATCCGCCAAGAAGACGCGAATGTAGGAGCCTCGATTGCGCGTCATCGGCAGGATGAGCCGTGGCCATGTGGCAGTGCGCGCGTTCGCGCCGGGATTCTGGAAGTAGATGAGGTGCGACAGTTCCGCAGCGACCATGACGTCCAGATGGCCGTCGCCATTCACATCCCCCAAGGCGGCGTCTTCCGGCGCCGCGGCTGCAGCGCCTTCGGCGAGGGTGATGTTCGTCCAAACATGCGGGCTGTCCGAACCGAAGGCGATGCGCACATGGCCATCCGGCCGCCCGTCGTAGAGCACATCGGACTCATGCACGGAAACGATGTCCTCAAAGCCGTCACCATCAAGGTCTCCCATCGTCAGGCCATCGCTGCCGCTGAAGTCCACCCCGCTTAGCCGGGCGTCGTCGATCAGGTGTTCGCGCCAACTGATGAAGGCGCCTTGGGGCGTTTGCGCGACGGTGGGCGTGTCGCCGACGGGCTGACCGGACGCTGCGGGGCCGATTACCGCGAGGGCTAGCGCCGCCGCGGCCAACGGACTGATTCGAGGGCAACGGCATCTAGAGGGCATTGGCATCTCACCGTTGTGGGGCTCCCACACGACAGGCGGATGATACGCCGCGGGGCTGCGCGGGCCTTGCCGTTCCAGATGCCTGTGCCTTAGCGGTCCGTCTGGCCGGTGCCTCTGTCCCATCTAGCACGTCCGTCCCATCCCGCTCCTAAATGCCTGTCCCGTGTCGCTCTGCCTGTCCCCTTCCGATCCCCGCCGTTCCAGGTGCCTGTCCTCTTGCGATCCCTCTTGCGATCCCATTCCGCCCGTTACGGCGCACCTGGTGCCTGTCCCTTCCTATCCTAGTCGTTCTCGGTGCCTGTCCCCTTCCGATTCCGCTTGCGATCCGCTTGCTCCGCACGCCACTAGGTGCCGGTCGCGTTGCTCGCGTCTCTAGGTGCCTGTCCCGCTTCCAGTCGGTCCCGCTTCCAGTCGCTTGCCCTGCCATCGGTGGGCCTCGCATCGCGAATCGCCTTGCACGTGATCCCTGAAGCTGTACAATCATGGTCAGTCTCGTATTGGACGATTGTGGACACGAACCTCTACAAGATCGGTGCCGCTTCGAGGGCCACGGGCATCTCGGTGGAGTGCTTGCGGCAATGGGAACGTCGTTACGGCCTCGAACCGGCGACGCGCGTGGGCAAAATGCGGCTCTACGACGAGCCTCAGCTAGCGCGGTTGAAGAAACTGAAACAGCTGGTAGACCGAGGCGAGCCGATTCGCAAGCTGGTGGCGCTGCCACCAGCGGAGATCGACCGGCGGCTTGGCGAGCGTCGGCAACTCGGTGCCCCGCGCGTGGGCTTGGTGGGCGCCGAGCTTCTGCTCGCCGAACGCGAGCAAGGCGAGACGCGCCTTGATGCGCATGGCCGCTGGGCCAGCCCCGAGGCCTTTGTGGCACAGGCCGACGTACTGCCCGAACTGGACGTGGTCGCGCTCTTGCTGCCCAGCTTAGATCCGCAGCGCATCGAGCAACACTTGGACTTTCTGCCCGAGGCCGCGCTGGTGGTCCTCTATCGGCTTGCGACCGAGGCGGACTTGCGCACCGCAGCGGAGTTCGGCGTGACATTGCTCGCTTGGCCGGCGTCTTGGACGGAGCTCGAAGATGCCTGCCTAGCGCAGCCGGCCGGGGCGCTGCCGCTGGCGTCGCGCCGCTTCTCGGACGAGGAGTTGCTGCACATCGCAGGCGCAGCGCCAGCGGAGGACCAAGGCTGCATTCGCGGGCTCGTGGGGGTGCTGCACACGCTCAATGCCTATGTGGCGCACGCGGCCCGGTGCGAGGCGGGCGACGCCGAATTGCCCCAAACAGCCAGAGATGTGGACAAGGCTCGATCCGGTTTGGAGGCTTCGCTCGCGATGTTCGTGGAGCAATTTGGGCTAATCCACCGAAAACCGCCGGATTAACGGCAGAGATTCGTGCAATTGATCGAAAAAAAAACAACATAAACCTATACAAGACCCTTGACGATGGTATTCTAGTTCCAGTACAACATGTCCATGAGTCTGGTTTTGATGGCGCGAACGGATGGCTTCGGTTCTCACTCCTCCCAGAGTAATCCTCCCCCAAGCCGACGCTCTCCTTCAGCCGCTCCCTCACCGGAGCGGCTGACGCGCCCCTTTCTTCTCAGGTAGCCCTGCCGGGGGTTGGTCGAGGCTTAGGCCCCATGGGATGGGCCAACCCTCGGCCTTCCGCCCCCTCCCACAAGCGCTAGCGCAGTCCGTTTCGGAACTTGCGGCGGCCTTTCGGGCAACGACCACACCACACTGTACCGCTGGCGCTGGCCAGTACCAAGCGCTGCCCTACTATGGCTTCAGCGCCCTAACCGCCTTCCGAGCCGCTGCTGCCCCGCTTCACCAAACGTCGCCCCAGCGCGAACGCAGCCACGGCGACTGCTGGATGCCGAGTGAGCGCCAATGCAGCGGCTGCCGCCCCCACCCCGGCGATCAAAGCAAGTTGCGGGCTTCGCGCCCGACCTGCGGTGGCACGCGTTACCGTGTGCTCGCAGTTGTTGGTGAACGGGTTGTATGCCCGCTCCTCGCGCCCCTCGGCGTAACGCAAGGCGCGATTCCGCTCGTGGGCGTCCATGTGCTGAACCCGCGCCCGCTTGCCGCGACAGAAGCCCTCGAACGTCGACACGTGCTCGCCCTTGAGCGGCGTGTTGTGCAACACCCGATCTTCGTTCAGCACGATGCCCCGGTGCATCACGGGGCCCTTACGACGAGAAACGATGTCCCCAGGCGAGCGTTTGCTCATGGGCTGCTCCTTTCGTTGGTGCGCACCAATTCGCGCACTCTAACCCAGCAGCAGAACCCGTTCCACAATGTGCAGCGGTTCACTAGGTAAGGTCTGACGGGTCGCCGTCCGGCGGCTGCAGGTCGCCAAAGGCGGGCTCGGCAGCGCCTTGGGTGCGGAACCTGCGAGAAATGGCGCGATTCCGCCGTTTCAACGCGGCTTCCGACCTTTTGGCCCGCTCGGAGCGGACGGGCACCGGGAGCGCGCCGCCGGCCCCGCTCGGCGAATCGCGTCCACGCTCGGCGTGCTAATCTCTGTTGAGATCTACGGCCGACCGGATGGGAGGGGCCATGGCATACACACCGATTGTCGACGAGCCCGACGTCAACGCCGCGCTTCAACGTTTTCGACAAGTGCTCAAAATCGAGGCTGACGTCTCTCACGAACACAAGGAATATGGGTTCTCGGCAGAGTACATGGGGATTCGGGATCACGGCGGAAAGGTCGTGGAGCTCCGCGACACCAAGAGCTGCGAAGGCGCAAGAATCACCGTGCGAGCGGGGGGAGGTGTCGCTGGTCTATTTGTCAAGGGAGAGGACGGGAAGACGTACATTACTCACAACGGAAATTTCGACGGTGTAAGGCTTGACAAGTTCCGGGAACACACGCCGGGGAACAGATGGATCGATGTGGATGGTGTTGAGCGTTTTCTCGTTACCGAAATCGACGGCGGCGTCAGCGATGCTGACGTACTTGAGGAAGTTGCCTCGTTCATGGCCAAGGTCGCTTTGGTGAAGACGATAGATGTCGTGCCAGCTAGACCAGAACAAAGTCAAGCGCCGGTGCTCAATTGGATCTTCTACGGCCCTCCCGGCACCGGCAAGACCTATCGAACGGCACGGTACTGCGTGGAGACCTGCGAGGGAACGACCGGGCTGCCGGACGACCAGATTCGTCATCGTTACCGGGAGTTGATCAAGAGCGAACGGATTGAGTTCATCACCTTCCATCAGTCCTACGGCTATGAGGAGTTCGTCGAAGGATTGCGGCCAGCTCCATCCGAAGACGGTCAGGGCGGCCTTCGGCTAGAGCCGACTCCGGGCGTTCTCAAACGAATCGCTGATCGAGCGCGGAATGACCGAGAGTCGCCATACGTCCTCGTCATCGACGAGATCAACCGTGCCAACGTCTCCAAGGTGATGGGGGAACTGATCACTCTTCTCGAAGAGGACAAGCGCAAGGACGCCGAGCATGAGATCGCCGTCACGTTGCCACACTCCTGCGAGCCCTTCACGCTTCCGGCGAACCTGCACATCCTTGGCACGATGAACACGGCCGACCGTTCCATCGCCCTGATCGACACTGCGCTGCGGCGCCGGTTCGAGTTCGATGAGATGGCACCCGATCCGAAGTTGCTGAAGGTGGTCGATGGAATCGATCTGAGTAAGGTGCTAACGGTCATCAACGAGCGACTTGAGTACCTCGTCGACCGAGACCATCTGATCGGCCATGCGTGGCTGATGAATGCCAGAACCAAGGAAGAAGTGGACCGGATCATGCGGCGCAAGATCATTCCGCTGATTGCAGAGTACTTCTACGAGGACTGGAGCAAGGTTCGCGCCGTGCTTGGGGACAAAGCCGGCTTCGTGGATCGCGAACGCCTCGCGCGGCCGCCCGGCCTTGACGACGCCGAAACGGATAAGCGCTACCGCTGGAAGGTATGCCCTGAGTTCCCTAAAGGCGCATACGATCTCTTGGTAAAGGGGCGATCAACAAACAACGCCGCCACCGATGCGGATGAATAAGGCGTGGGCCAAATCCTGCAAGGAAAACTGCTCGGTCAAGCTTGAAGACCGCCTAGCCGACCGACTGTACGCCGTTGCCGAACGGGCCAAGAGGCAGCTCAAGGTTCAGAGCGTGCTTGAACTTACGCGAAATGGCGTAAGGACATCGCAGGTAGTTGGCATCATCTCGGCCCCGGGCGCGACGCTTGAGATACTTCCCAAAATCGACGGCCCAAACGGGGCCGTTCGCAAGGCGCTCGTGCGGATGCTTGCCGTGGCACAGGGCTTGCGCGTGGCGGATGGCGAACTTACCGGTCTTGGCACGCAACGAAGCGACCTGCTGGAAGTGCTCATCGGCTTGTTCGCGAACCGGCTGCTCACCGCCGTGCGGCGGGGCTTGCCGCGCCGGTACATTGGCCAAGAGGAAGACTTGCAGCTGCTGCGTGGAAGGTTGAACGTCGTTCGCCAAGTGACCCGGTTCGCGGCTCGCCCGGACGTGCTGGCCTGCCGGTTCGACGAACTGTCTGAGGACACGCCGCTAAACCGCGTATTCAAAGCCGCCGTCCGCCGCCTCGCCGGCATCACGCGCTCCGCCGCCAACGCCCGGCTGTTGGCCGAACTCGCCGCTCGCTTGGAGTTCGCTGGCGATTCCGCTGCCCCTCTCAAGGAGCCGGTTCGCTTGGATCGCACCAATACGGCCTTTCACGATCTTCACCGCTTAGCCTGCCTGCTACTGAGCGGAGACTGGCAGAGCATGGCAAGCGGCAAGTCGGTTGGCTTTTCGCTCCTGTTCCCAATGTACGAGCTGTTCGAGAAGTTCGTCAGCCGTTGCCTAGTCCAGGCGGTGCCACAGTGCCGCGTGAACCTACAGGACACATCGCACAGCGCATTGCAGGGGCGGCTGTTCCATTTGCGGCCCGACGTCGTGATCGAAACGCAGGCCGGGCCAATTGTCCTCGATACCAAGTGGAAGGAGTTAAACCACGAAGACGGCAGGAAACTCGGTGTCACACAGGATGATGTTTACCAGATGCTCACATACGGACAAGCCTACAAGGCCAAGCGGCTGGTGTTGTTGTATCCGTGGCACAGTGGATTGGAGGAGGGATTCAACCGACGCTGGCGGGTGGAACGCACGAACCGGCATCTGGAAATCGCCACCGTTGATGTTGGAAATCCGTCAGGGGCTGTGTGTGCGCTGCGCAAGATCGTTGGCGTCGATGGCGCTAGCCGTTAAGAACGCCTCGTTTCCTTACCCTTCCGCCAACGCACCCCCGCCTCAACCCAACAAATCAAGCGCCGCCTTCGCCCGCGCTGCGACGCCAGCCTTCTGGCGCTCCAAGTCCACACCGCGGCTCTCACCCATCGCGCCAACCAAGTAGCGCTTGTACACACCTTGGCCAATCGCAGCCAAGCGCCAGTGCGAGAAGGCGCGGTAGTAGCGAATCTGCGTGAGGTCTCGCCCCGTGGCTTCGGCATACCCTGCGCACACTTCGTCCCGGTCTAGGAAACCACCGGCGCCGGTGGCGGCCAGCGTGTCACCGGGCTCGCCGGGCAACGTCCAATTGTTCAGTAGGTAACCCAAGTCTGCCAACGGGTCGCCCAAGGTGCAGAGCTCCCAATCCAAAATGGCCCTGATGCGGCCAGCACCGACGATCATGTTGCCGAGGCGGTAGTCTCCATGCACGATGGCAGCGCCAACCTGCTCCGGCATGTCTTCGCGCAGCAGGCGCTCGCTCTCCTCCATCTCGGGGATCTCGTGGGTCTTGGTGGCGGCCCACTGCTTCGACCAGCGCCGCAGTTGCCGCGCCAAGTACGCTTCCTTGCGGCCAAGGTCGCCGAGGCCCACATCGTCCGGGTTGATGCTGTGCAGTTGCGCAAGCGCCGCGATGACATGCTCGCCAAGGGTTCCCCGCTGCGCCTCGGAGGTGTCCTGCAGGGCCGCAGCGTCGTGCGGCACCACGCCCTCCACAAACCGCATCAGATAGAACGGCGCATCATTCACCGACGTGTCCTCGCACAAGCCGAGGGCTGGCGCCACGGGCACATCCGTGCCCCACAGCGCCGCGATGATGCGATGTTCGCGCCCCATGTCGTGGGCGCTCTCCAACACATGGCCCAGCGGTGGCCGGCGCAGCACAAAGGCGGCGCCGCGCGCATCGATGAACTTGTAGGTGAGGTTGGAGTGGCCACCGGCGATGAGCGAGAACTCAAGCGGCGGCTTGAGTTCCGGGATGCGCGTTTGCGCCCACTCCGTCACCCGATTCAGATGAATGCCCTGCACAGCGCCCTCCGCCGCCTCGTTCTAGCGTCTTGTTACCCGCTTCAACGCCGTGGCGTCAATGCCCACGCCCGCCAATGCTTGACCTCGCACCCCTGCCGACGGACGATGCGCCCATGAGCAACGCCTATCCCTTCGTTCCGTTCGAACGCAACATCACCATAGACCGCGCCGAGGGCGCCTACCTGTGGACGGCGGATGGCCGCCGCGTGTTGGACGCGGCCGGCGGCGCCATCGTCACCAACATCGGGTTTGGCCGGGCCGAGGTGGCCGAAGCGGTGGCAGATGCGACCTTGCGTGAGGGCTATGTGGTGCCGCCTTGGCTCACGCCCTCGCGGACGCGGCTCACGGAACGGCTGCAGGCAGACTGGCTGCCGCCTGCATTCACGCACATGCACCTCACCTGCGGCGGTTCCGAGGGTGTGGAATCCGCCATGAAGATCGCCATCCAACACTTCGCGGCGCAAGGGCGGCCAGAGAAGCACAAGGTGATGGGCAGGTCTCTCTCCTACCACGGCACCACGCTGGCCACCACGGCTGTGGGCGGCCATGCGGCGCGGCGCAAGGGGCTGGCGCACACATTGCAGCAATATCCGGTGTCGCCCACTCCATATCCCCTGCGCTGCCCAGGCAACGACGCCGGGCGCTATTACGTTGAGGCAGTGGAGGCGGCCATCGAACGGGAAGGACCAGACACCATTGCCGCGTTCATCGGCGAGCCGGTGGTGGGGGCAAGCGGCGGCGCGTTGGTGCCGCCGGACGCCTACTGGCCCGGAGTGCGCGAACTGTGCAACCGCCATGACATTCTGCTCATCGTCGACGAGGTGATGACGGGGTTCGGGCGGACGGGACTCAAGTTCGGCTACCAGCATTGGCCGTTCCAGCCAGACTTGATCGTGGCAGGGAAGGGGCTTGCGGGCGGCTACGCTCCACTGACCGCCATATTCGGCACCGATGCTGTGGCCGCGCCCATCATCGACGCCGGTTTCAACGTGATGTTCCACACCTTCGCCGCCCATCCCGCCGCCTGCGCGGCGGCAGACAAGGTGCTTGAGATCATGACGCGGGAGCGTCTCGTGGAGCGTTCGGCGCAGATGGGCACCAAGCTGCGTGCCGAACTCGATGCCGCCTTCAAGAACCACCCCCATGTTGCCGAAACGCGGGGGCTGGGGCTGCTGCTCGGCATCGAAATTGTGCAGGATCGCAGTTCGTTGGCGCTCTTTCCCGAAGCGGACAACATCACCACCCGAGTGGTAATGGAGGCGCTGCAGCGCGGCGTGTTTGTCTATGGCGGCGGCACTGGAGAGGCACGGGACATCATTGTGATCGGTCCGGCGTTCACGATTGACGACGGCGACGTGGACCGGATCGTCACCACGCTGCAGGCCGCGTTGGACGCCGTGTTATGAGATGGCCGGGCACAGGGCTCGGGCGGTTTACCATGCGGGGCGACCTTGGGGAGACGTTGCAATGCCAGACTACTTCCACACGCTGATTTCCGCCGAGGCGTTGGCGGGCCTCGACGCCAGCCGAGTTCGGCTCTTCGATTGCCGGTTCGACCTCAAGGACGCTGACGCCGGCGCAGTGTCGTTCCAGGCTGGCCACATTCCCGGTGCCGTCCATCTGCACTTAGACCGAGACCTGGCCGGCCGCGTGACGCCGGGGAAGACGGGGCGGCATCCGCTGCCGGAGCGCGACGCCTTTCGCCGGTTGCTGCGCTCCCACGGCCTGGACGACGCGACGCAACTCGTGGCGTATGACGACAGCGGCGGCCCGTTCGCCGCGCGGCTCTGGTGGATGGCGCGGTGGGCAGGCCACAGCGCAGCAGCGGTGTTGGATGGGGGGTATCAGGCGTGGCTTGCTTGGCGTGATGCCGGCGCGACGGGTGGCGGAGGCGAGAGGCAAGGGCGCAGCGGGGCGGCGGATGTGGCCGAGCCGGCGGGGGCCGAGGGGGCAGCGACGCTCGGCACGGAGCAGGTTGGCGCGTTGGCGCCGGCCGCACCGCCAGCGCCGGTGACCATGCAAGCAGTGCGCGAGAACGCTGCGTCTGGCAACTGGCATCTGCTCGATACGCGCGCTGCGGATCGTTTTCGGGGCGAGAATGAGACGTTGGACCCCGTTGCCGGCCACATTCCGGGCGCCCTCAACGCACCCTATCAAGACAACTTGGCCGCGGACGGCAGATTTCTAGACCGCGCCTCGTTGCGTGCCCGCTTCGAGCGGTTGTTGGGCGAGAGGAGCAAGGGCAACGTGGTGTGCTATTGCGGCTCCGGCGTAAGCGCAACGCCCGTTGTGCTCGCCATGATGCATGCCGGATTGGCTGAACCAGCGCTCTATCCCGGCTCTTGGAGCGAGTGGATCACGGATCCAACAAACCCGGTGGAGACATAGCGTACCGCGAGGGCTTCACCTAGCTTGGCCTAGGCCACTTGTATCTGCCCTGCCTTCGCGTTGCGCATAGCTGAGTTGAACCATGCCTGGGGCGAACTTCCAGCTCGCCGGCGCGGCAGCCCTTAGCCCGCCGGTGTGATCCGCAGGTTGCGGAAGTGCGCCACGGTGCCTGGCCCGATCCACAAACCGACGGCACCGGAGTTTTCCGGCAACTTGAGGTCGTTCACGAGCAATGTGGGTTGCTCGTTGCCATGCAGGTAGAGCTGCGCCTTGTCGCCCTGAACGGTGATCTTCACTTGCGTCCACTCGCCTAGCACCAAATCTGTGTACGCTTCGTAACGGCTCGGCGTCTCCTGACGCAGTTTGTGCCACGGATGATCGGGAAACGAGATGTATTGCGTGGCGTGGTTGCGGCGCTCTTGATCCTCAGACCGGCCATTTGTTGGACGCAGATAGAACGCCTCGAACTTCTCGCCGCGGTTCTGAACGTGGAACGCCACGCCGACAAAGCCCCGCGCCTGCGGAATTGCGTTGGGTCCGGGCATCCCCGCCAGAGTGACCTCGATGACGCCATCGCCAAACTCATGGTCGATGACGACCAGCTTGTCCTCATGGCGCGTCGGGGCGCCCGGTTCCTTCACCTGCAGCGCCTCGTAGCCCCGGTAAGTGGCAACTTCGGCCACCACGTTGCGGAACTTCAACGTGGATGGATCAGTGAGCGGGATCTCGGCAGCGGCGGCGGAGAGGGTGAGCAAGGATGCTATCCACCCGATAAGGGTTTGATGGCTCATTGGATGTGAACGTTGACTCCGACGTGGGCAATGTAGCGCTAGGATGGGTGCAGGGCAATGTCCGGATGAGTGCCAAACAGGGGTGGACGGAATGGGCCAGCCCGCGCCATATGGCCAAAAGCTGCTGGGAGCTGGCCAAGAACACTGGCGATGTGGTGCGCAGAGCGAGGCAGCCGACGCCATGTGGCTCTCGTCAACCACAACGCCAATCATTTTGCAGCGCCGCGTGTTGGGTCAACTGCCAAAGGACACGCCCCGTGGCGGCGCTTGGCCGCCACCCACCACGCGAAAGGCACCGAGATAGGCATCTAACTCGCTTGGCCGCACGGGGCGCACCCGACGCGACACCAAGCGGTCATCCTCAGACAGCAAATCCGCCCGCACCGGGCGGCGTGCGCGGATGGATGGCAACCAGTAGCGGTCTGGCTCCCACATTTCGTCCACCGGCACGGCATCCCAAGCGCACCAGAATGGCGCCGCCTCATCGGTTTCGATGGGTTCGCCTTCGTACGCTTGGGCGTGGAACGCAAAGCCCCGCATGTCATAGCCGTTCTTACGGTCATGGAAGCGCAGCAGCGCGGCCGGCGCGAGCGGGCCGCAGCGCAACCCGACCTCTTCCCACACTTCCCGCGCAGCGCATTCGTAGGGCGTCTCGTCCGGTTCGATGCGCCCGCCGGGCGCGTTCACCTTGCCGGCGCCGTGGCCACGCTTCTTGCGAATGAGCAACACCGCGCCCCCTCCACGCGCCACCGAGGAAGCTCCATCGCGCTCGATGAACACCAACGTGGCCGCCTGCGGGCGCCAATCCACGGGAATCAGGGGCATGCGCCGGGAGCATAGCAAAGGCTTCGGTGGGCCCGGTCTTGTGGTTCCCGTACGGGCAAACGGTGCCTGTCCCGCTTAGCGCCGTTACCAACGGCTCGGGAAACGGTCCCGGGAAACGGTGCCTGTCCCCTTGGCGCAGGGACGATGGCCGCCTTTGCTGCGCCACAAGCGAGTGTCTGTCCTCTGCCGCTAACGCGCGATACGCTTAAGCACTTGAGTTAGTACTTAAGTGAGATGCAAATGAACGACCAACCTCGGTTTGGCAAGTACGAGCCGCTTTTCGAACACCTCAGCGCACTCGATGCCCGCCGGTGGCGCGTCACTTTCGCGGACATCGAGCACATGCTGGGCTTTCGCCTACCGAAGTCGGCTCGCACGCGCCGCCCGTGGTGGGCGAATCAATCAAACCGGAGCCACGTCCAAGCTCGTGCTTGGCAAGCGGCGGGCTGGCGAACCAGCATGGTGGACATGAAAGCGGAGACCCTCGTTTTCGAGCGTGTCGAGGGCAACGTGGTGACGTCTGGCAGTTCCCGTCCGCGGCCACTAGAGAACGGCCGCCGGCGCCATGGCCAAGCAGCAGAACACGCTCAACGCAACGCAGAGGCCACGCCCATCCCCGACGCTGCACGAACGATGACGTTGGAAGGCCAAGTGTTCCAGCACTGCGCACGGATCACACCAGAGGCCGGGCCGGACGGAGGACCGATGGAGGACATGCCGCAGAGCCGGTATGCCGAGGCGCAATCCACGCCGCTCAACCGCCATGGTGCTGGCCCATTCTGCCGCTTCGCCGTGCCCGGGCTGACAGAGGCCGCGGGCGTGTACGCAATCACCGTCGCTCGGAGGTTGGTCTATGTTGGTATCGCAACGAATCTCCGGCGAAGATGGGGACCATCCGGCTATGCACAAATCCAGCCGAGGAACTGCTTCAAAGGCGGCCAGTCCACGAACTGCAAGGTGAACCACGCCATCTTGGCGGCAGCGCAGGACCGGCTGGCCATAGACCTTTGGATACATCGAACGGGTCACCCTCGCCCACTAGAAGAGCGGCTAATCGATGCGTTGGCGCCACCTTGGAACGATCAGCGATGAACGACCAACTCATGCGACAAGTGGCGGCGCGCGGCAAGTACGCGCCGCTGTTCCGGCATCTCATTGCAACTGACGCTCGGCAGTGGCGCGTCACGTTCCGGGAGGTCGAGGCCGTCCTAGGCTTCTCCCTGCCGAACTCCGCCCGCGTCCATCGCCCGTGGTGGTCGAATCAAGCCAACGGCGGCCATAGCCACGCGCTCGCCTGGTGCGCCGCCGGCTGGCGAACCAGCGCCGTGGACCTAATGGCCGAGGCGTTGGTGTTCGAGCGAGTCGACGATGCGGCCGCTTCGAAGGACGGCCAGCAACCGCTTTCGATTGAGGAGATCTTCCCCCCACACGATTTCGGTGCATGGCCAGAGGGCTTTTCGGCCAGCCGCGAGCAGATCTACGGGGAAGACGGGCGCTAGCCATGTTCGTGGACACCAATGTGTTGGTGGCAGCCCGTTCTGCAAACCTGCCGGGCCGCCAAGCTGCGCTCGATGTGTTGGCCAATGCCCGCCGAACTGAGCCGTTGCGCATCAGCCGTCAAGTCATCCGCGAGTACCTTGTCGTGGTCACTCGGCCGCAAACCTGGGCCTCGCCTCTGCCGATGCCTGAAGCGTTGCTCGATGCGAGCCGTTTTGCTGCCGTCTTCGAGGTGCTGGAGGACAGCCAAGCAGTGACGGACATGCTGGCCAACCTGTGTCGAAACGTGCCCCTCGCCGGCAAGCAAGTTCACGACGCCAACATCGTGGCGACAATGCTCACCTACGGGGAGCGCCGCCTCGCCACCTTCAACGTCAAGGACTTTCGACGCTACGGCCAACGCCTGCAGCTAGTGCTGCCTTGACGCGCCTCGGAGGAGTGCGGCCTGCCCATCCCCTAAGGGCAGCGCAAGTGCGTCAGCGGCACCTTGCCGCCCGGCTTCACCAAGACTTCAGTTCTGGCAGCACTTTCTCGGCGAATAGCTGCATGCTCGCTCGGGCGTCGTCGGTCGCCATGCCGCCGTATCGGAAGCAGGCCGCTTCCTCGAACGGGCCGATGACGGCATGTCGGTCGCGGTACTTCTCCAGCATCTCGTCCGGGGTGCCGTAAGCGTTGGCGGCCAAGAAGCCGCTCACATACTTGTCGAAACCGATCTCGCGCAGCTTTGCCGCTTGTTTCCCGTAGCCCGTGTAACCCTTCATCTCGTCAAGGTGCGTGCCCATCAGGTTGTAGTGTTCAAGCAGGCTTTCCAAGTACTTGGCCATGCAGCGCTCAGCCACTTCTTTGGCGTAGGTGGCGTCCTCATGGCAGAACGTGAAGTCCGCCGTCATCACTGGCGGGGCGTCTTCCCCATGATGATGCCGATAGCGCTCTCGGTAGTGCTCGATGCTCGGCAGGCGACGCTCCCAATGCGCTTCGGAGAACATAATCATGCGTCCGCCGACACTGGCGCACGCTTCCACCGAATCTGGCGAGTTGGCAACGGCATAGGTGCGGCCCGCGAACGAACGCTGTGGACGCGGGCGGATGGCTGTGCGCGGCTGGGGATAATGCGGCCCCTGCCCCTCGATGAAACCGGTGCGCAAGGCATCGACGATCATTCGCGCTGCTTCGTCAAAGCGCTCGCGGGATTCATCCATGCGAATGCCCCGGAACGGCGCGAACTCGCGGGCGGAGAGGCCGCGGCCCATGCCGAAACGCACGCGGCCGTTGGAAACGGTGTCCAGCATGGCCACCTTCTCGGCCACCCGCAGCGGATCATTCCAAGGCAGGATGACGGCAGCAGTGCCCAAGCCAATGCGCCGCGTCCGGCCAGCGACGTATGCGAGGAGCTCAAGGTTGTCCGGGCAAAACGAATAGTCGAAGAAGTGGTGCTCGGTCGGCCACACCGCATCAAAACCGAGTTCCTCCGCACGCTCGGCCAAGGCGAGTTCTTCGGCGTAGACCTCTGCGTCGCTGACGTTCTCCCAGCCGTAGGACGAGAAAATGAGTTGCAGGCCGACATCCATGTGGAAACTCCCTTAGGGTATGGCTTGGAGCGGGCGACACTGTACCACCCGTGGCAGCGCCCCCTCCACGCACAGCGCACGGGCATCGCGGCGTCAACCAGCAAGCCGGCACCAACTGGCAAGCCGGCACGAACTGGCATAGCGGCGCGAAAAGGTGCATGGTATGGCGTGGGGGCAGAGTGGCGCGCCACGCAGTGTTCGCCCTTGAACCCAAGCGAAGAGGAGGAATCAGGATGGCAGAAGCAGCGACCACAGATTGGGATACCGCGCGAGCGGCCCGCGAAGGACCTGTGCGAGAGCGTTGGAACAACCCAGATCCAGACAAGGCCGCCCGGGAAGAGACGCTCACGGAAATCGGCAGGCTCGGCCTCGAGAGCAACATCGCCGAGTTGGAGACCATCGGCTACACAACGGTGAAGGGCGCCATCGACGCAGATCAGGTCGCCCGTGCGAAGGCGGCCATCATCCGCGTGATGGAGCGCAAGTCCGGCCTGTCCGTGAACCCGGATACTGAACAGCAAGCGGCGTGGGACGGCGTGTCCCTCGCGCATTACCTCTTGTTCGAGGACGAAGTGTTCGAGTCCATCGTCGCGGCGCCGAAGCCGCTCGCACTCATCAGCTACCTGCTCGGGCGCAGCTGCGTGTTGAGCAGCATGACCTGCCACTTCAAGGGCAAGGGCGGCACGCCGCTGATGCTGCACTCAGACAATGGCAACGGCATGCCGGCGCCGTTCTCGATGACGTCCCAAGTGGCGAACTGCAATTACGCGCTCACGCCCTACAGCCGCGAGGCGGGGGCGTTGGCAATGGTGCCGGCCAGCCACCGCCTGTGCCGCCATCCGCGCGCCGACGAGTCAACGCTCGATGACGACAACTGCAACCCGAACGCCGTGGCGATGGGATTGGAACCCGGTGATTGCGTCGTTTGGCATGGCAACACGTGGCACGGCTCATTCAAGCGGCAGATTCCGGGCATCCGCATGAACTTGGCCGTTTACTTCGCGCGTCAATACATCGTGACGCAAGAGAAGTACGACCGCGCCGTGCCCCAGGAGATGCTGGACCGACACGCCAATGACCAGCGCTTTCTCCGGCTGCTGGGCCAGCGTCAACCCTACAACTACGACGCCGCGGGCCCGGATTGGAGCAAGTTCGCGGACATGCCGCGGGGCCAGTTCGACTAGGCTTGGCTCTTCGCCCACCGGCGCTGGCCGCAGCCCTGCCGCGGCCAGCGCCTAGCGGCCAAAGCCCCTACCAAGCGAGAGTAGGTCCCGCGCAGCTACTCCGCCACGCGCACGATGCGTGTGCCGACGTTGCCGCCGGCCAACATGTCGATGAAGGCGCGGGGCATCTCTTCCAAGCCTTGGAACTCGTCCTGCAGCGGCTTGAGTTGGCCAGCCTCCACCCATGCTCGCATTTGCGCACGGCCTTCCGCATAGCGATCCGCGTAGTCGAACACCAAGAACCCCTCCATGCGCACTCGGTTGTTCACCAACAGGCCGGGTACGCCGCGCGGCCCGGGTTGCGGCGCGCCGGTGTCGTACTGCGAGACGACGCCACAGCACACGATGCGCCCATGCGTTTTCATGCGCCGCAGGGCACCGCCGAGGATGTCGCCGCCGGTGTTGTCAAAGTAGATGTCGATGCCGTCGCCACACGCTTCCCGAAACTCGCCGCGGAAATCTGGGCTGCGATGGTTCACCGCGGTATCGAAGCCAAGCGTGTCGGTGAGCAGCTGGCACTTCTCTTCGCTGCCCGTCACGCCAACGACGCGGCAACCAACGATCTTCGCCATCTGCCCCACCAAATGGCCGACGGAGCCGGCGGCGGCCGAGACAACGAGGGTCTGCCCCGCCTGCGGCTCGCCTAAGGCAAACAAGCCGAAGTATGCGGTGAGGCCGTTCGTGCCGTAGACGCCGAGGTGGTGCGCCGGATCGTCCACTTCGTCCACGACGTTGACGGCGCGAGCCTCGTGTACCGAATACTCCTGCCAGCCGGCCGGACAAGTCACCAACGTGCCAACGGCGATGCTGTTGGACTCTGAGGCCTCCACCCGCGCCACGGCCGAACCGCCCATGACGACGCCGCTCTTGGGTGCCCCTGCATAGGTCGCGCTGCCCTGCAACCCGGCGCGTTGGCCAGCGCCCACGGTGAGCGCCAGCGTTCGACATAACACTTCACCGGCACCGGGCGCCGGCACTGGCTCAGTGCGCATGGCGAAGTTGCTTAGCTCCAACTTGTCCTGCGGCAGAGATTCGATGACCACCTGACGGTTCTGCATGGCGACGCTCCACATCTTGGTTGCGCAGAGCTTACCGCCCTTTGGGGCAGGTCCTCGAACAGCGCCCGGATCGTCTACCGGTCGCCGCGCCAACCCTTCCCATTCGACGATCTTTGGGGGGGCGCAGGCTCGCTTCTCGATGCCTGTGTGGTGCCTGTCCCGTTCGGCGCGTCGGTTCCGGGCGGTCTGTCCCTTGGATCGGTGCCTGTCCCATTAGGCACGTGGAATCGCAAGAACGGTGCCTGTCCCGTTAGGCGTGCGCTTGGATCGGTGCCTGTCCCATTGGGCGCGGCGGTGTTGGCAACACGGCCGGCACAAGCGTCCTCTACAATGCGGCGCGTTGCTTGGCGAATGGGTTTGTTTCGAGGCGGAGGGGCGTTCCAAGCGCAATGCGGCTTAGCTTCGAGTTCTTTCCGCCGCAAACGGCTCGTGGCAGAGCCAATCTAGTTCGCACGGCACACCGCCTGGCTGCCTTCGGCCCGTGCTTCTATTCGGTCACCTACGGTGCCGGCGGTTCCACTCGCGACCGCACGTTCGCCACGGTTGCGAGCCTGCTCGACGCCGGCCTGAACGTCGCGCCGCACCTCTCTTGGGGCACTGAGGACGAAGCGCGCATCCTCGATCTGATCGCTGCCTACCGGCGCTTGGGCGTGAATCGCCTCGTCCTGCTGCGCGGCGATCTGCCCTCCGGCGTCGGTGCCAGCCATTTCCGCCACGCCGAACAGTTGGTACGACTAGTGCGCCGCATCGACGCGGCGCTGACGCTGGAAGTGGCCGCCTATCCGGAAGTTCACCCGGACGCGCCCTCGGCGGAACTGGACATCCACTACCTGAAACGCAAGGTAGACGCCGGCGCCAACGGCTGCATTACCCAGTACTTCTACAACGCCGACAGCTACTTCTACCTCCGCGACCGCTGCGTGGCAGCCGGCATTGAAGCGCCTATCGTGCCAGGCATCATGCCGATCACCAACTACGCGAACTTGGCGAAGTTCTCCGCCAAAGCGGGTGCCGAGATCCCGCGTTGGATCAAGATCCGCTTGCAGGATTCGCAGGGCGACGAAGCGGCATTGCGAAGTTTCGGCGCACAGGTGGTCATCGCCCTGTGCGAACGGTTGTTGCGCGGCGGGGCGCCGGGCTTGCATTTCTACACGTTGAACAAGGCCGACGCGACGGTCGCAATCGTGGAGAGTCTGCCCACGCCGGCGCCGCCGAAGGCGCGACAGGATCAAGTCTAGGCGTCTGGCGGGTGTGGGGATTAGCGCTCGTCCAAGGTGGCTATTCGCCCTGCGACGTCGCCCTTGTTGCGCTCGATGCAAGGCTTGACGACACTAGATACCCATGAGCGCAGCGCAACCCCGCCCGCAGCCCAATGGCCCGCCGCCGGTGATCGATTGCCAAGTTCACGCCTACGAGCGAGACCGGCCCGAACGGCCTTGGGCGGCATCGCTCGTCGGCCCGCCAGAGGCGACCGGCGATCAGATGGTGGCGGCGATGGACGCCGTGGGGGTGGACGGCGCGCTGCTCGTCTCGCCATTTCGCATGTACCGCTACGATGCCAGCTACGCGCTGGAGGTGCAGGCCCAGCACCCGACGCGGTTCGGCCTCATCAAGCCGTTCAACCCCATCGCCCCAGACATCGAGGCGCAGCTAGAAGCATGGGCAGCGCTGCCCGGCACGGTCGGCGCACGGCTCTTGCTCACGGACGGTTTCGGCGAAGCGGCAAGCACCGCGCACTCCGGCGCACATCGGCTGCTCGCCAGCGCCGCCGAACATGGGTTGCCGGTGAACGTGCTCTGCTGGCACAAGCTCGCCGAGCTCGGCGCACTGGCGGCCAAGCACCCGAACACCCGCATTGTCATCGACCATCTGGGCCTGCCCCAGCCATTCCATCCGCCGCCGCCAAGGCAGCCGTTCGCCGACCTCGATGACGTGCTGGCGCTTGCCGCCCTAGACAACGTGGCCATCAAGGTCTCCGGCGCCTGCACGCTGTCGCGCCAACCCTTCCCGTTCGACGATCTTTGGGAGCCGCTCGCTCGCATCTTCGATGCCTACGGCTTTGAACGTTGCATGTGGGGAACGGATTGGACGCGGGCAGTGGAGCTGGTCACCTACCAAGAGGCCGTGCATGCGTTCAGCATCACGGACCGCTTGGCAGACTCGGAGCGCCATGCGTTGATGGGCGGGAGCTTGACGCGCATCTACGGGTGGGCGCCCGGCGCGGCCACCTAACGCCGCGGCGCCGCGGCTTCAGCGCCCAATGGACTCGCCGCCGTCCGTCGAGTGGCGCCGCCTAGCACCCAACCTCAGACGTAATGCAGCCAGCGTTCAAAGCGCGCGTCCTCACCGCTCGCCACCGCGGCCAAGGCGTCCCGCACCCGCAGGCTCACCGCGCCCGGCTCGCCATTGCCCACCGGCTGCCCGTCGATGCTGACCACCGGCCAAACCCCCACGGAGGTGGCGCTCAGGAACACCTCGTCGGCGCTCTCCAAATCTTCCACGCGCAGGTCTCGCACGGCGCATGGAATGTCGAGCGCGGTCGCCAGCTCAACGATGGTCGCGCGCGTGATGCCGTGCAGCACCTTGTGTTCCGGCGGCGTGGCGAGGCCGCCACCCGTCACCACAAAGATGTTTGAGGTGGGCGCCTCGGCAACGTAGCCGGCGCTGTCCAGCAACACGATTTCGTCAAAGCCCTCGTGGCGCGCCCTCCATTTGGCGAACATCGCCGAGGTGTAGTTGCCCGCCATCTTCGCTTGCGGGGGAATGATGTCCGGGCGGCGGTTGGTGATGTCGCGCTCCACCTTCAACGCCAGCCGTTCGTGGCGCAGCCCGCCTTCCACGCCGCCGCCGAGGATGTCCGCATCCAGGTCGTAAGCGCAGATGAAGACGCTCACCCGCGGGTCGCGCGGCACCAGTTCCGCCTCGATGGAGGGGATGAGGGCGCTGATCTTGACGGAGGTGGCGCCTGGGTTCGCCCGCACCGTGGCAGCGCTCGCCTCGACGAGTTCCGCCGGCGTGTAGGCGATGGGCAGCCCCATCAGCTCGCAGGTCTTGAACAGGCGCGCGATGTGGTCTTGAAGCCGGAACACCGCCACGCCCCGCTTGGCGGCGCGGGCGCTCATGTAGTCGAAGGCCAGCGAGCCGCGCTGCAAACTCTGCGCGAGGATGTGGACAGTGGCGTCTTGCCACGCGACGAACTCGCCGTCGCGCCAGACGACCCGCGCGGTCTCACCAGCCATCTTCACGGATTCCCATCTCGGTGTGGCGCACGAGGCGCACTCCACTCACTGCCATGACGCCGCGCCAAGCTGCCACGCTTGCCCGCCTTGCGCCCCCTCCCCGCTAGGCAACCTCGGCGCTGCCGGCGAGCCGCTGCGCCGGCGCGAGTTCCAAGGTGCCCTCGTAGAGCGCGGAGCCGGCGATCACGCCAAGGAGTTGTTCCTCGCTGAGCCCAAGTTCGCCCAAGCGCCGGATGTCATCCAAGTCGCGCACGCCGCCAGAGGCGATGACGGGCACGCCGGCCGCGTTGGCAACCGCCGCCGTGGCCGCCGCGTTCACGCCAGACAACATGCCATCCCGCTCGATGTCGGTGAACACGATGGCGAACAAACCGATGTCTGCGACGCCGGCGGCAAACTCCACCGCGTCCATAGCGGTTGTCTCGTTCCAGCCGGCCGTGGCCGCCCGGCCGCCGCGGGCGTCCAAGCCCAAGATCACGCGGCTAGGAAAACGTCGCGCCGCTTCGCGGAGAAACGGCGGGTCGGTGATGGCGCGCGTGCCAAGAATCACCTGCGCCACGCCTTTCGCGAGCAGCGTCTGCGCCGCCTCCAAGGAGCGGATGCCACCGCCCACCTGCACGGGCACACTCCCAGCCGCCTGCGCAACGGCGGCCACCAACTCCACGTTCACCGGCTCGCCGGCGAACGCGCCATCCAAATCCACCACATGCAGACGCCGCGCCCCGGCATCCACCCAGCGCCGCGCCATCGCCGCTGGGTCATCGCCATACACAGACGCTGAGTCCTCCACGCCTTGGCGCAACTGCACGCAGCGCCCGCCCTGGATGTCGATGGCGGGGATGACGATCACAGGGCGCCCTTCGTGGAGGGTACGGCGTCGGCGCGGCGCGGGTCTTGCGCCAGCGCGGCGCGCAACGCGCGACCGAACGCCTTGAACGCCGTCTCCGCCTGATGGTGCGCGTTCGCGCCCCTCAGACAGTCCACATGCAGCGTCACGCGGGCATGGTTGACGAACCCTTGGAAGAACTCGCGAAACAAATCCACGTCGAAGTCTGCGATGCGGGCGCGGGCGAAATCGATGGCGTAGCTCAAGCCAGGCCGCCCGGAGAAATCCACCACCACGCGCGAAAGCGCTTCATCCAAGGGCACGTAGGCGTGGCCGTAGCGCACGATGCCGGCTTTGTCCCCCACCGCCTCGGCAACGGCTTGGCCCAATGTGATGCCGATGTCCTCCACCGTGTGGTGGGCGTCCACCGCAAGGTCTCCCTCGGCCTGGATGTCGAGATCGATGAGGCCATGCCGCGCCACTTGGTCGAGCATGTGTTCCAGGAACGGCAGGCCAGTGGCGAACGACGACGCGCCGCTGCCATCGAGATTCACTGCGACGCGGATGCGCGTCTCCAAGGTGTCGCGGGACACCGACGCCGAACGGTTCACGAAGTGGATTATACGGTGCGGTGGTGGGTGCGCCGCCGCAATCCGCGAGGGTGGCCGCTAGCGGCCGCCAAGCAACGGGCCGTGCTCGAGGAGACCGCCAACCACCGCCACAGACACGGGCACGGCAGCGGCCGCGGCGCTCGCCCACAAGTGCTCAAGCGTTCAGCCGGTCGGCCAAGCTGCCGTGGGGCAGGAACCGATTTGCGGTGTTGGCCTTGATCCAGCGTGTGAGGTCCGGCGGATACTCGCCCCGGCGCCGCAATGTCCGCGCCAGCGCCACCACCGGCGACTGGGCGCCGGCCTCAAAGCCGGCGAGCTTGGCTTCGGCGAGGGTGAAGAAGCGAATCCACCGTACGACCTCGCCGGCGTCCGCGGTTTTCGCCGCGCTTTCCCAAACGCCGTGGCCGGCCGTCATCCAAGGCGCAAGCTGGGCGCACTCGGCAGCGTTCAGGCCGAAGCCATCGGCGTCGAGCTCGCTGGCGGCCTTGCGCACCAAGCCCAAGGGCGGCGTCCCTTGGCCGGGCGCGGCCTTCGGGTCCCAAGTCCCAACATTCGCCATTGGCCTAGTATAGGCGCGTGCCCACCGCCGCAGCGCAAGCGCCTTGACTTGGTTCGCCGAGCGCGTGCTGGCGTGGCACGACACCCACGGCCGCCGCGACCTCCCGTGGCAGAAGGAGCAAACGCCTTACCGCGTCTGGGTGTCGGAGATCATGCTCCAACAAACCCAGGTGGAAGTGGTGCGTCCCTACTTCGAGCGCTTCATGGAGCGCTTTCCAAACCTCGCCGCCCTCGCCGCCGCGGACCGCGAGGATGTGCTGCGTCTGTGGGCGGGGCTGGGTTACTACGCCCGCGCCCGCAACCTGCACCTAGCCGCCCGCCAAGCGCGGCATGGCTTGCCGGACACGCTTGCCGGCCTCGTCGCCTTGCCTGGCGTGGGCCGTTCCACCGCCGGCGCCATCCTCGCCATGGCCCATGGGCGCCGCGCCGCGATACTGGACGGCAACGTCAAGCGCGCGTTGGCGCGATTCCACGGCGTGTCCGGCCATCCCGGCGAACGGGTTGTGGAGCAGACGCTGTGGGCACATGCCGAGGCCCACACGCCGTCGGAGCGGCCCGGCGACTACGCGCAAGCGATCATGGATTTCGGCGCCACGCTCTGCCGCAGGGCGAACCCCGCTTGCTCGATTTGCCCGGTGGCCGCGCGTTGCGTGGCGCGCGCGGCAGGACGCCAAGCGGAGTTGCCGACGCCAAAGCGCGCCAAACCGCTGCGGGAGCGCAGGACGCGCGCCTTCCTGCTAATCGGCCCAGACGGCGCCTGCTTCCTTGAGCGCCGCCCGGACGACAGCATTTGGGGCGGGCTGTGGTCGCCCCCAGAGCGTTCCCTCGACACGGACGTGGCGGCGTTCGCCGAAGAGTGGAACATCGAAGTGGAACGGGCGCTGTCGCCCCCAACCACGCGCCACGTGTTCACGCACTATCGCTTGCTGGTCACGCCGCACTGCCTGTGGGTGCGCGAGCGGCCGGCCGGTGCGCCCAGCGGCGAGGGCTATGTGTGGCATCGCCCGGAAGATGGCCGTAAGCTCGCACTGTCCGCGTTGGCGGCCAACCTGCTGGCGGGCTTAGATGGAGGTTTCGCGCTCGAATGAGCCGCCAAGTGGTTTGCCGTAAGTATGGCGTCGCGCTGCCCGGCTTGGACGCCCCGCCGCTGCCGGGCGCGTTGGGGCAGGACATCTTCGATCATGTGTCGGCGCGTGCTTGGGGCGAGTGGCAGACGCTGCAGACCATGCTCATCAACGAGGGGCACCTGAGCCTGCGCGACGCCGCGGCGCGCAAGTTCCTCACCGAGCAGATGCACAAGTTCCTCGCCAACGAGGCGCACGAGCGGCCCGCCGGCTACGTTGCGCCATCCACATGACGCGCCGACCCGCACTGCGGCGCGCCCAAAGCACCATCGACCCAAAGCACCATCGACCCCAGACCAAGGAGGCCACAACATGGCGATGTTTGAACGCGACGATGTGAAGCTCTACTACGAGGAACACGGCTCGGGCTTCCCCGTGCTGCTGTTCGCGCCCGGCGGCATGCGCTCGGCGGCGACGTTTTGGGAGTCTTCTCCGTTCAACCCCATCGTCGAACTCGCGCCGCACTTCCGCGTCATCGCCATGGATCAGCGCAACGCCGGCCGTTCCCGCGCGCCGGTTTCGGCGCAAGATGGCTGGCACACCTACACCAGCGACCACATCGCGCTGCTCGACCACCTGGGCGTCGAGCGCACCCATGTCCTCGGGGGCTGCATCGGCGGGCCGTACTGCTTGGGCCTCATGCAGGCCGCGCCGGAACGGGTGGCGGCCGGGGTGCTGCAGCAATCCATCGGCCACGACGACAACCGCCCGCTCTTCTACGAGATGTTCGACACTTGGGCCACCGCCACCGCGGCCGAGCACCCGGAGGCGGACGCGGCGGCGTGGCAGAGCTTCCGCAGCAACATGTACGATGCAGACTTCGACTTCAACGTGGGGCGCGGCTTCGTCGAAGGCTGTCAAACGCCGATGCTCGTGCTGATGGGGGATGACCCGTACCACCCGCAGGCCACCTCGCGCGAGATCGCTGCCTTGGCGCCGAACGCCACCTTGGTCGAGCGCTGGAAGTCCCCCACCCAAGACGGCACCGTGGCGCGGGTGGTGGAGTTCCTGCAAGCGCACACGCCGGCTTAAGTGAAACGCATCAATCGCGCCGCCGCGGTGCTGGCCGCGCTGGTGATGGGCGGCTGCATGGCCGAGGAGAGCGAGGCGGAGCGCCAGCGCGCCTACGCTTGGAACGTGGAGAGCTGCCTCTGCCGTTCCTTGGAGTATGAAGTGGACTACCCAGCCCGCCAGCCTTGGCCGCGCTTGGTTGAACGCTGCAACGAAACCGTGCGGGCGGCGAACCGCCAGCGCTACCCGGCGGACGCGAACGTGGCGCCGGCCATCGAGGCGTTGCGCTGCCAACGGGAGGCCGCCGAGTGGCTGGCCATGCGCGAGGCCGCCAACCGAGCGTCACAGTGAAGCATCGGCATCGGCGCCGCCGGCCCAACGCGGCTCGGCGCCACGGGCAAGGAGAGTGAGCAAATGTGGTTGAGACTCAGGCAAATCGCGTTCGTGGCGGAGCAGCTCGCGCCGGTGCAAGACGCGCTCATCGACGTGCTGGGCGTGAAGGTGTGCTTCAACGACCCCGGCGTTGGCGTCTTCGGATTGCACAACGCCCTGTTTCCGGTCGGCAACCAGTTCATCGAGGTGGTGGCGCCGATCGACCCGAGCGAGGACACGGCGGGGCGCCGCTATCTGCACCGGCGCGGCGGCGATGGCGGCTACATGGTCATCACCCAGTGCGATGACGCGGCACCGCGCCGGAAGCGGCTCGACGAACTCGGCGTGCGGCTGGTGACGGATCATCAGGGAAAATCGTTCGTCAACATGCAACTGCACCCCAAGGACACCGGCGGCTCCTTCTTGGAGATCGACGCGATGCTCGGCGCCGGCGGGCGGGACGCAGACGGGCCTTGGCATCCCGCCGGGCCGAACTGGCAGGCAGGGCGCACCGAGCGCGCCACCGGCATCACCGCCGCCGTCATCCAATGCGAAGACCCGGCCGCGGTGGCAGCGCGCTGGTCGGCCATCTTGGAGCTGCCGCTGCGCGGCAACAGCTTGCCATTGCAGAATGCAGCGCTGCGCTTCGTCCCTTGCGAAGACGGCCGCCCGGAAGGGCTTGCGGAACTCGATGTCGCGATGGCGGACGCGGCCACGGCGCTGGCGGCGGCGGAGCGCCGCGGTGCTCGCAGCGGCGCCGCGCAAGTGACGCTCTGCGGCATGCGGTTGAACTTGGTGGCCGTCGGCTGACGGCGCCAACATGCGCGGGCAGCCACGGCGCAACGAGCGCACGCGCCCTGCATTCGCAGCGCCCCCGACCTTCGCTGGGGCGGCTGCCGCAGCGATGCGTGGCGTCAAAATCCCGCGTGCAGTGTTAGCCTTGTCCTAATGCATCAGGAGGCACCGATGGCACTCAGAATCAACTCCGAAGCGCCGGACTTCACCGCCAACACCACCGAGGGCGAGATTCGCTTTCACGACTGGATTGGCGATGGCTGGGCGATCCTCTTCTCCCATCCGAAGGATTTCACACCCGTCTGCACCACAGAGCTCGGCTACATGGCTGGTTTGGCGCCACAGTTCACCGAACGCAACTGCAAAATCATCGGGCTGTCCGTGGACCCGGTGCAGAGCCACTCGCAATGGGCCAAGGACATTGAGGAAACCCAAGGCAACGCCGTCAACTACCCCTTGATTGGAGATCCAAGCCTTGCCGTCGCCAAACTCTACGACATGCTGCCAGAGGAGGCCGGCGACGCCGCCGACGGCCGCACCGCAGCGGACAACGCCACCGTGCGCTCCGTGTTCGTCATCGGCCCAGACAAGAAGGTGAAGGCGATGCTCACCTACCCCATGAGCACCGGGCGCAACTTCGACGAGGTGCTGCGTCTGTTGGATTCATGCCAGCTCACGGCCCGGCATCAAGTGGCAACGCCGGTGAACTGGCGCCAAGGCGAGGATGTCATCATCGTGCCGGCCGTGTCCGACGATGACGCCCGTAAACGTTTCCCGGATGGCTGGCGGGCGCCGAAGCCGTATCTGCGCATCGTTCCCCAGCCCGAGTGAGCCGCATGGACGCGCAACCCACGGTCTTTGAGGTTGATCTCGCCACGTTCCAAGGCGATGTGGTCGCCCGGTCGCAGGAGACGCCGGTGGTCTTGCTATTCTGGGCAGACCAGATTCCACCCGCCGCCGAAGCGAAGCGCACCTTGGAGGCCCTCGCACGGCAGTATCAGGGCAAGTTCGCCTTGGCGCTGTGCGATGTGGCGCGCATGCCGCAGCTCGCCCAGCAACTGCGCGTGCAGGGCGTGCCGAGCATCCGCGTCATCGTGGACGGGCAGATCGCCGATCAGCTCGATGGCCCCCAGGGCGAGGCCGTGCTGCGCCAGCTCATCGACGGCCTCACGTTATCCGACGGCGACCGGCTGCAGGCGCAGCTGGAGGAACACTTGGCGGCGCGGGATTGGAACGGCGCGCTCGCCATCTTGGAACAAGCGCTCAAGGCCGAGCCGAACAACGCCGCGTTCAAGCTGGAGTGGGCGGACATCCTCGCCCGCAAGGGAGACTTGAAGGGCGCGGCCACCGTGCTCGCAACAGTTCCGGAAGACACGCCGGAGCGGGAGCGCCCGGTGGCACGGCTCGAGCTCGCCACAGAGGCCGCCGACATGAATCAGCGCAAGGCGCGGGCGCGGCTGACGAAGGACCCCGCGGACCTTGACGCCCGCTACCAAGCCGCCGTCACCTTGGCAGTGGCGGGAGACGACGCCGAGGCCCTCGATCACTGCATGGAAATCCTGCGCCAAGATCGGAACTTCCGCGACGATGCCGGCCGCACGACGATGATCAAGATCATGGCGACGATGGGCAAAGGCTCGGAACTCGCGAAGCGTTATCGGCGCCGCATGTTCGCGTTCCTGCACTGATGGCAGATCGGCGAAAAGCCGCGTCCTGCAAGGGTTTCAGAGCTACCGTGCGATTTTTCACCCACAACTGCACACACCGCCGCGGGCACCATCCGCCACCAACGCGAGGTTGTGCGAGTGTATGCAGGCATCAGTTGGCGTAGGCGCATTAACTCATTGAAATTAAAAGAAAGTTCATCGAACGCGGCGATTCTCGACATGGCTGGCGGCCAAGCAGCGCGGCGCGTTTGTCGGCTGCCTTTGCGTCAGTTATCCCAAGAGTTATCCACAGTGCGCCGATTTGGTGCATCTTGGTGTTGAAGCAGGCGGGAGCCGGCCATGACTGCTGAAATCGAAGCGCGGGTGGCGCGTTACCGGGAGCGTGGGGCGCGCCATGTGAAGCTGGGCCTCACGGACATCGACGGCGTCATGCGCGGCAAGTACGTGAGCTTGGACAAGTTCGCCGGCGTGTTGCGCAAGGGCGGCGGCTTCTGCGACTGCGTGTTTGCGTGGGACATCGACGACCAGCTCTACGATGGCGGCGACTTCACCGGCTGGCACACCGGCTTCCCGGACGCCGAGTACCGTTTGTTGGTAGACACCGAGCGGTGGCTGCCGGACGAGGGCATCCCCTACTTCATCGGCGAGTTCCAAGCACCCGAGGGCGCGTCCCATCACCCCATCTGCCCGCGCTCGGCCCTGCGCCGCAGCCTCGCCCTCGCCAGCGATTTGGGCCTCACCTTGCGCGCGGGGTTCGAGTACGAACTGTTCGTGTTCGACGAAACGCCCCACTCGATACGCGAGAAGGGCTACCGCAACCTGCGCCCGTTGACGCCGGGCAACTTCGGCTACTCGGTGCTGCGCGCCAGCGCCAACTCGGAGTGGTTCCAAGCGTTGATGAACTACTGTGATGACCTTGGCACGCCCGTCGAGGGGCTGCACTGCGAGACCGGCCCCGGCGTCTGGGAAGCGGCCCTCGCCCCCGCGGACGGCATGGAGAGCGCCGACCGCGCGGCCCTCTTCAAGACGTTCGCCAAGGTGTTCTTCGCCAAGCGCGAGGCGTTGGCCACATTCATGGCGAAGTGGTCCATGGACTATCCCGGCCAGAGCGGCCACTTCCATTTCTCGTTCGTGAATGCCGATGGCGACAACCAGTTTGCCTCCGACGCGCCCGAGCTCGGGGCGCGCCTGCGCCATGCCGTGGGCGGCTTGGTGCGCTATGTGCCGGCGCTGTTGCCGATGCTGGCGCCCACCGTGAACAGCTACACGCGGTTGGTGAAGGGCGCCTGGGCGCCCACCGCGGCCACTTGGGGCATCGACAACCGCACGGCCGCGTTTCGCGTCATTCGCGGCGGCGCCAGCGAGCGCATCGAGTGCCGCGTGGGCGGCGCCGACGGCAATCCGTACCTCGCCGCCGCCGCGGCGGTGGGCGCGGCGGCGCTTGGCATCCAAGAACGGTTGGAGCCGCCGGAGCCCGTGGTCGGCAACGCCTACGACGTGGAGGACGCCCTGCCCGCCGAGCGCCGTTTCAGCCCCACCCTGCGCGACGCCACCGCGCGCTTCCTAGGCTCCGACGCCGCGCGGCGCCTGTTCGGCGATGCCTTTGTCGAGCACTTCGCGTTGAGCCGAGATTGGGAGAGCCGCGAGAGCGAGCGCCATGTGACGGATTGGCAATTGGCGCGCTACTTCGAGGCGATATGAAAGTCGGCATCCTGCAGGCGGACGTGCTGCGCGAGGAGCTGCAGCCTGCCTTCGGCCACTACCCGCGGATGTTTGAATCCGTGTTGGGCCCCGCGGCGCGCGAAAGCGGACGCGAGGCCACGTTCCAAGCGTACGACGTGCGCTTCGAGGAGTATCCGCCGAACGTGGATGACTGCGACGCCTACATCGTCACCGGCAGCCGCCACAGCGTCTATGACGACTTCAGGTGGATTCACACGCTACGCGACTATGTGCAGACGCTGCATGACGCGCGCAAGAAGCTGGTGGGCATCTGCTTTGGGCACCAGCTCATCGCCCACGCGCTCGGCGGCGAGGCGCTTCCTGCAGAGGCCGGCTGGGCGGTGGGCGTCCACCGCATGCGCGTCGTCGCCCGCCACGGCGCCATGTCGCCGCCGCTCAACGCGGTGAGCTTGCTCTCAAGCCACAAGGATCAAGTGGCAGCGCTGCCGCCGGGCGCGCGCCTCTTGGGCGCCACGGACTTCTGCCCGCAAGCGTCGTTCGCCCTCGACGACCACATCCTCACCTTCCAAGGCCACCCGGAGTTCAACAAGCCCTACGCGGAGGCGTTGATGCGGGCGCGGGAAGCGCTCATCGGCGATGCCTTCGCCCCGGGCATCGCCTCGCTTTCCGAAGACACGGACGAGGCCGTGGTGGCGCGCTGGATCGTGAACTTCATTGCCGACGGCTCAACACCACCCACGCGATGAGGTAGGCGGCGATCATGAACTTCGGCAGGAACAGCGCCGTCACCACCGCGGCGACGCGCACAAACGCGGCATCGATGCCGAAGTAGTCCCCGAGGCCGGCGCACAGGCCGCCGATCCAGTTTTCGTCTTTGTTGAGCCGAAGCCGCCTGCCGCGGCCCATCTCGCCCACATCTACCCTGCGCATTAGCAACATCCTCCTTTGGGCAGTTCTCAACAGTCCTGCAATGGCGCGTCGGTGGCCGACGCAGCGATGGTAGCCCGTTCCGACGCGGCGAGCGCGGGGGTGCCGGACAAGTTCGCCTGCGCGATGGCGCCGAACGCAACGCATGCGGCGGCGACGAGCGCGAAGGCGAGGAAAGTCCCTCTTGGCGAGGCGACCCTGGACAGTCTGAACATCTAAGCTCCGATGCTTTGCTCTCTCAGCCTTTCCACTTTCAAGACCCGTGCCAACCTCGCCATTTCTTCACAATGCATTGATTGAGCGAATGTTTTTGCAGCGACCATCGGCGCGCCAGCCGTCGCCTTGGCGAAAACCACGAAGATTTGGCACGCACACGGCCGTTGGACATGAAGCCGCCATTTCACTTACCTTCCCCGCTTGGCCATGTCGGGGAGGATCCATGGGACTACACTTTGCGACCGTCTGGGAGACCATCGCGGACGTCATCGGAGACCGCAAAGCGCTCATCTGCGGCGCCCAGGAGCGCAGTTGGCGCGAGTACGACGAGCGCGCCGCCCGCATCGCCGGCCTGCTCCACCAGCATGGCCTCGGCACAGACTCCAAAGTGGGCATCTACCTGCACAACTCCAACGAGTACCTTGAGGCGCAGCACGGCATCTTCAAGATTCGCGGCTGCCCAATCAACGTGAACTACCGCTACAAGGCCGACGAGCTTGTCTATCTGCTCGACAACGCAGATGCTGAGGCGGTTTTCTTCCAAGGCTGCTACGCCGCGCGCATCTGGGAAATCCGCCGCCAACTGCCCAAGGTGAAGCTCTTTGTGCAGGTGGACGATGGAACCGAGGCGCTGCTCGATGACGCCTTGGATTTCGAACGCGGCATCCGCGCCGCCACGCCCATGCCGCGCATCGAGCGCAGCGGCGAAGACGTCTACATGCTCTACACCGGCGGCACGACCGGCATGCCGAAGGGGGTGATGTACTCCCACCACGACTTCATTTCCGTGATGATGGGCAGCGTCGCCGCGCTGGGCTTCAACGTGCCGGAGAGCGCGGCGGACATCCCCGCGATCATTCGTGCCAACGCCGCCCAGAACGCTTTCAGCGTGAACTTCGCGGCCTGCCCGCTCATGCATGGCACGGGCATGTGGCTCGGCTCGATGGTGCCGCTGCTCACCGGCGGCACGGTGGTCACCAGCTCCAAGCTGGGGCTGGACCCGCACCTCATCTGGAGCGAGGTCGAGCGCCATCGCTGCACCGGCGTCACCATCGTCGGCGACGCCTTCGCCCGGCCCATGCTGGATGCCTTGAACGATGCGCGCGAGCGCGGCAATCCCTATGACATCTCCTCCGTGCAGGGCATCGTCTCCAGCGGTGTGATGTGGAGCGCCGAAGTGAAGCAGGGCCTGCTGGACCACGGCGACATGCGCTTGGTGGATGCGATGGGTTCCACCGAGGGCGGCATGGGTTCTTCGGTGGCCACCCGCGAGCAGGGGGCGGAGACGGCGCGGTTCCAGATCAACCCCGGCGTGAAGGTGTTCGCGGACGATGGCAGCGAAGTGGTTCCTGGCTCCGGCGCAATGGGCAAGCTCGCCACCGGCGGCGGCCTCGTGCCCATCGGCTACTACAAGGACCCGGAGAAATCCGCCGCAACCTTCAAGGAAATCGACGGCGTGCGCTACAGCTTCCCTGGGGACTACGCCACCGTGGAGACAGACGGCACCATCACGCTGTTGGGCCGCGGCAGCAACTGCATCAACACCGCCGGCGAAAAGGTGTACCCAGAAGAAGTGGAGGAGGCGGTGAAGCGGCATCCCTCCATCTACGACTGTTTGGTGGTGGGCGTGCCGGACAACCGCTTTGGCCAGCGCGTGGTCGCCGTGGCTTCGCGCCATGGCCGCGAGCTGTTGGCGGAACAAGATCTCGTCGACTTCACCCGCGAGCACTTGGCCGGCTACAAGTTGCCCAAGCAGGTGTTGTTCGTGGACACGGTGCGCCGGGCACCCAACGGCAAGGCAGACTATAACTGGGCGCGACAGCAAGCCGAACAGGCGCTTGCTTGAACAACGGCCGCAGCGACGAGGGGGACGAAACAGTGAGCGCAGGCGCGGTGGTTCAAGGCGGGCGGCAGACACCCGCTCCGGCGGACATGGAACGCCTCTTCGAGGCAGTTAAGAACTGGGGCAGATGGGGCGCTGCGGACGAACGCGGCGCACTCAACTTCATCACCCCAGACAAGACGGCAGCCGCGGCCAAGCTCATTCGCGAAGGCGTGCCGGTGAGCTGCGCCTTGGAGTTCCCGACGCGGCCAGCGCCGGACAACCCGCGCCCCGCGCAGCACATGATGATGGTGGCCGGAGACGCCTGCACCGCCTCTGGGATACCGGGCATGGAATCCGCCATGGACTTCATCGGCGTGGCGTTTCACGGCATGGCCGTTTCCCACATCGACGCGCTCTGCCATGTCTTCGTGAAGGAGACGATGTACAACGGCTTCCCCGCCGCGGACGTGAAGAGCACCGGCGCCAACAAGAACAGCATCATGGCTGCCAAGAACGGCGTGGTGGGGCGCGGCGTGTTGCTGGACATCCCGCGCTTGAAGGGCGTGGATTGGCTGGACATCGGCGCGCGCATCTCGCCGGATGACTTGGAAGCCGCCGAGGCCGCGCAGAACGTGCGCGCCGGCGAAGGCGACATCCTGCTCATCAGCACCGGCCGCGATGCCCGCCGCGCGGCGCGGGGCGCTTGGCCGCCGATGGATGGCCTCGCCGGGCTGGACGCCAGAGCCGTGCCTTGGCTGCACGAACGGCGCGTCGCCGCGCTCGGCAGCGACGGCGTCTCCGACGCCATTCCCAACCCAGACACCGAAGGTTGGCCCATGCCGATTCACCAATGCGGCATCGTCGCCATCGGCCTGCACCTGCTGGACAACCTCCGCCTCGATGCGCTGGCCGCCGCCTGCGCCGAGCGCAACCGCTGGGAGTTCTTCTTCACGCTCGCGCCGCTGCGGGTGAAGCGCGGCACGGGCTCGCCGGTGAACCCGTTGGCGATCTTCTAGGCAGCCCAACCAGAGGCATTGCGCCAGCAGGCCAAGCCGGCACCAGGGACCCGGCAGAGCGGGCGAGCAAACCTTCGTTCACCCGCCCACCCGCCCCGACACGTTAGGCCGGCGAAGCGCTCTGCGGCGCTTGCGGGGCTTGGGGCACCGCCACGCGCAGGGGTGAACGCGCCGCCAAGATCAGCGGCGTGATCAGGGCGACGCAGATGACCAGCGACACGCCGGCGAGCACCAAGAAGGTGAGTTGCATCCCCCACCAGCCCAACACCGCGCCAACGAGCGGCGCGGTGAGCGCGAAAGCACCCCGAAAGCCCAGGCTGGCGAACGAGTTGGCGGTGGCTCGGAACTCGCTCGACACCCGCTTGTTCAGCGCTTGGCGCAAGATGACGATGCCGAAGCCCCGGCAAGCGAAGAACACCGTGGCGACGACGAGGCCGCCCACCACCCCGAACGCCGCCAAGCCCAAGTAGCCCACCGCCGGCGCGAGGCCGACGATCAGCAGCATGGTGGTGCTGCCAAAGCGATCTTCCAGTGCCAGCGCCCACTTCCCGGCCGCGGCCGCGATGAGCGTCAAGGCGCCCCACAGGTAGCCAAACAGGCCAATGTCGATGCCTTGGCCCTGCCAGTGCTTCTGCAGCAGCCACACCGCGAACATGGTTGTCAGCGGCCACACCGACAGCGCCAGCACCGTGAGCCGCAAGATGGGCCCGTTCGCCACCAAGCGACGCGCCACCAACGCCAAGTTGGCGATGTGTCCGCTCTGTGGCAGGCGCTCCACAGGCGGTTCCACAAGCGCGAACGTGAGGCCGAACGCAACCCACGCAAACCCAGCTTGCGCGACCACGGCAGCGTCCATCGACCACAGCAGCAACACGCTGCACATGCAGGCGGCCAGCCCTTCCGAGAGGTTGCGGGTGGCGAACAGCCGACCGACCGCCTTGCGGCGCGTGTCCGTCGGGCGGCGCAGCGCCACCTCCGTGTCGTACAAGAACGCGAGGTCTGCGCCGGAAATGAGGCTGAAGCCGACGGCCAAACACGCCTCGAACACCGCCAACTGCCAGAAGCCCTCCATGAACACCAGCAGGCTGTGGCCGATGGCGCCGAACAACGTGCCGGCGATGAGTGTGCGCTTGCGCCCCAGCAGGTCCGCCACATAGCCCGAAGGCACCTCCAAGATCAGCACCAACGCCGCAAACCAAGCCTGCAACAGCAGCACTTGAGACATGGTGAGGCCGCGGCTCTCAAAGAAGAGCACGATGATGGGCATGACCACCATGAACATCTGAAAGAACGACAGCACGAGCGTGACGCGCACGTTGCGTCGCAGTTGGCTGACAGTTGGCGTAAACATTTTGTCTTGCTCAGAAAAGAAAAAACCCCGAAGGCTTGGGGGCGCTTCGGGGTCTTCTCGAAAAGACGTTGTGGTCTCGAAAAGCTACCCAGCACCCCCGTGGCGGCACACATCCGATTGGGAATGGGCCATGCCGGCCGCGCACGCATGAAGCGCGTTCGTGGCGGCGAAGCTGCACTGTGGCCGTCGGGACATTGACTGTGGCCTGCGTCTCAAGCGTGGCAATGGCGGCCATTGTAGCCGCCGGCGCTGCGTCGGACAACGCCGGGCAGATGAACTTTTGATGACACTACCCCGCCTCATTCGCGCTCGATGAACTCGCGGAGGGCCTGATTGAAAACCTGCGGATTCTCAAAGTACGGCGAGTGGCCAGCCTCGATCTCGAACAACTCGGCGGTGGGCAACGCTTGCGCCAACTCGGCGAGCACCGGCGGCGGCCACAACACATCGTCCGTGCCAGAGAAGATGAGGATGGGCAGGCGCAACTCACGGGCGCGCTCGACCGGCACCAGCACGGCATCGGCAAACAGGGAACCGCCCACCGCGTCTTGGGGCAGCCGGTTGAAGTCTGAAATCTGCGCGTAGAGGAATGCGCCGGCAGGGTTCTTTGCCGGATAGTCTGCGGCAATGGCTGCGCTGGCCAGGCGCGTGTCGTCCACGCGCTCGGCGACGGTGCGAATGCTGTCGATGCCCGATTGCAGCGCGATGCCGCCGATGGTGTCCGACAGCACCAGTTTCTTGACGCGGTGCGGGTGGTTGAGCGCCATTTGCACGCCGGTCCAGCCGCCCATGGACTGGCACACGAAGTGCGCCGCCTCCACGCCAAGGGCGTCCATCAGCGCCACCGCATCCGCGGCGAACTTGGAACCATCGAACTCGCTCGCCGCGCAGGTGGAGCGCCCGAAGCCGCGGCAGTCGTAAGCGATGCAGCGATGATCCCGCGCGAACTCGCCGAACTGATTGAACCAGCTCGCGGCGTTGCCGCCGGCGCCGTGGCAGAAAACGATGGGGTCGCCGGACCCGGCTTCGGTGTAGTAGAGGGGAACCTCATGGTCGAGCATCGGCACGGCGGCACCTCGCAAGCGTTTCGTGGGGAGTTAATCGCGAATGATGGCACAGCGAGCCGGCCAAGCCGTGCCAAACCTTGGTCGTGCTCGCAGCGGAGAGGAGTGCCCGACCGCGCCGCTTGGCTCGGCGGACGCTGCGTCAGCCGGCGGAACGCTGTTCGACAGACCTGCCCTGTTGATGCTCGAAGATCGACTTGTGCCGGCTCTTCGACCAATCCGGCGGCAGCAGGCAGGGCCGCGGGTCAAACCGCGCCCAGCGCGCCGCCGCACCACGCACCAATTCGTTGCCGTGGCGAGCAGCGGCCACCAAGTTGGTAATGGGGATGGCGTCCGCCGCGGCGTAGGCGCACAGCAGGAGCGGGCGCGGGCGAGCGCTCCAATTCGGCGCCGAGCCGTGGATGGAGCGGCAGTTGTGGACTGTGACGGTGCCTGCTGGGCCGTCGATGTAGCCAGCCCGCTCCACGCCGATGCCCGGCACGTCCTCGGCGCGGATGTGCCCGGTCCAGTTGCCGGCGTCGTCATACAGCTCGTGCAGCGGGCCGTCGTGGCTGCCGGGGATGACGCCCATCGGCGCCATGCGCGCATCGACGTCTTCCAAATACACGCCGATGGTGAGCACGTCATAGTTCGTGTGCGGCCAGAACTGTATGTCTTGATGCCACTTCACTTCCTCGCCGCCGCCGCTCCATTTGAAGTTGAGCTTGGAGTGGTGAAACTTGATGTTCGGGCCAAGCAAGTCTTCAGCCACGTCGACGAACGGGCCGGTCGAGGCGAACTCCCAGTACAACGGGTCTACATCCGTGGGCGAGTTCAAGCGCCGGATGCGCGGGGCGGTGGCAGAGTGGTCTGGCTCCAAATCGAAGCGCCGATCGCCATTGGCGTAGCGGCTCTCTTCCACATAGGCGGTGGTGCGCTCGTTCAAGCGCTCCAGCCAGTCGTGCCCGACGATCCCCGGCGCACCTAGGTAACCATGCTCAAAGTAGTGCTCGCGCTGGGCCTGGCCCAAGATGCGTGGCGGGCGGGCGAGAATCACTTCCGGCGTCATGGCTTGGCCTCCTGCTCTACTGCCCGCAGTGTATGCGAACCCGCCCTTCACGAGCAGAGTCGCCGCGCAAGGCGCTCATCACGCAAGCGTCGTCCGCGAGCGCGGTGTTAGCATTCCCGCGCTGCGCCGCCCATCGGCAGGAAGAATGTTGACCTCGCGACGCCTCCTCGCCATCGAGACCACGGGCGTCGCCTGCTCCGTCGCGTTGGCCAGCCCCGGCGAGATCATCGAGCATACCCAAGTCGCGGAGCGCCGCCACAACGCCTTGGTGCTCGGCATGGTGGATGGCTTGCTCGCCGCCGCCGGCTTGGCCCCAAAGCAGTTGGACGCGGTGGCGTTTTCGGCCGGGCCCGGCTCGTTCACCGGCGTGCGCATCGGCGCGGCGGTGGCGCAAGGCATCGCGTTGGGCGTGGATGTCGGCGTGGTGGGGGTGTCCACCTCGCATGTGATGGCGGAGCAAATCCGGCGCCGCGCCAGCGTCCTCGGCGTGGTCACCAAACGGCTCTCGCGACGCGGCTGGCACTATGTGGCGCGTTATCGCTTCACCGGCGGCAGCGCGGAGTGTGAAGCTGGTGACGCGCTTGTCGCCGACGAAGTGTCCCTCGACGTGCCCGATGGATGGCTCTTGGCGCACCGTGAAGAACGGCTGCGCGCCAGCGTGTTGGCGGAACTTGCGCTCACCCAGCCCCTGCTCGACGCCGCCGCAGCGACGCCGTTGTACGTGGACGGCGATTCACCGTGGCGCAAGGTGGGCGAGTGAGGCCGGCGGTGCCTGTCTCCCGCGCGCGATTCCATCGCCGCGGCCCGCCGAGCACAATGGCAGCAGCCGCGGTCACCCAACAACGCCTTCCTTGACGGCACCAAACACGCCCATCCGCTTTGCGCCGGGGCAGGAAGCGGCGGCCGCGGCGCTGGCGACACGGCTCTCCACGGCCGGCGCACCGTACCAAAGCTCATCCGCGCCGCTGCCAGAAACTGGTTGGCATCTCCACTTGGACGCACGCGGCATCGCCTTGCGCAAAGCCGGCGAGGCGAAGCCGTTTCGTCTTGAGGCCGCGCCGCTCAAACGGCCGGCGCGGGAACTCGGCATCGCCCGCGCTTGCGGGGCGCAGCCCGGAGTGAAGCTGCTCGATGCGACGGCCGGCTGGGGCGCCGACGGCCTAACCTTGGCGCGCTTGGGTTGTGCGGCGACGTTGGTGGAGTGCTCTCCCCGCGCCTTCCCCCTCCTTGAAGACCTGGCGCAGCGCAGCGGCTTGCCAGCGCGAATCCACATCGGCGATGCCCGAACGCACATGGCCGATGGCTTCGATGTCATCTACCTAGACCCGATGTTCGAGCCACACCCAAAACGCGCCCTGCCCGGCAAGGCCCTGCAGGTGTTGCGCGACATCGCCGGCGAGGCGCCGGCGGCACCCATTGACCTCTTGGCGCTCGCGCGCCGCCACGCCCGCTCGCGGGTGGTGTTGAAGCGGCGCGCACGTTCCCGCCCCCTCGTCGCGCCAAACTGGCAGATCAAAGGTCGCACCGTGCGGTTCGATGTCTACTTGCCCACTTGAGCTACTGGCGTGTCGAGCGCCGCCGCCGAGTCACTCGGCATTCGCCGCCACATCATCGGCAGCGCCTTGGGCCGCCGCCACGAACAACGCCGCGGCTTGGCGAAACTCATCGTCGAGCACTTGCCGCGCCGCCCGCGTCACCACGCGCACCACCGGCTCGGCCTGCAACACGCCGTCGACGCCGCGCTTGGCGGCGCCCCGCTCAACCAACGCGTCGATGAAGCGACGGAACAGCTCCGCGTCGAAGAACTCCGGCGCATCGATGCCGTAGATGCGCGACATGCGCTGCGCCACCGCCCCGCACCGGGCTTCCAAGTGCGGCTGCGAAAGCGGTGGCCCCGAAGTCAACACGCTGGCGACGATGTAGAAGCGCTCGATGGTCTCGCGCAGCGTGTTGGCCAAGAGCTTCAGGCGCAGACGCTCGGGCGCTTCAGGCGGCGGCGCCCCATACAGGCCGTCCGCATCGCGCTGCACCAAGCCGAGCTCCGCCAAGGCGCCCAACCAGCGCGGCGCCGTTTGCCCGGTGGCGCTCGGCAGGAACAGTTCGCGCCGCACATAGGGAAAGATCGCCTCGAACAGGCGCGTGACGTCCGCTTGCGTGGCGCGTCGGCGCCGATTGACGAGCAGACACGCCACCAACGCCGGCGCCGCGAGCACATGCAAGACATTGTTCCGATACCACGTCATCTGCACCGCCGCCGCTGGGCCGTGGCTCAACACGTCGCCAAACGCTTGGGCGTCGCGGTGCAGCAGCCCGAGTTGCTCCACCGCCGCCACCACTTCCGGCGCTGGCAGCGGCGTCACGCGGTGCCGATGCGGGTTCGCCTCGTGTGCCAGCAGCGCGCGCAGACAGTCGATTTGCTCTTGCAGCAGGCGTTCGTCGATGGCTTGGCGCGGCATGGAGAGCGTGCAGAGCGCCACCAGGTTGACGGCGTTGACGGAAGCCGCGGCGTTGATCCGCACCAGCGTCTCCATGCCCAACGCGACGGCTGGGCGATCTTCCCCATGCGCCGCAATGAACGCATCGAGCTCAATCGGTTCGCTGAAGTTGAGCGCCACCTTGCCAAAGGACTGGCGCAGCAACCGCCAGTTGCGCAGCACTCCGCCGGCAGACTCCGGCGTCTTCGCCGCGCCGCGCAGTTCCTCCAGGTAGGCACCCGCCTCGATGAGCTTCTCGTAGCCGATGTACACCGGCACCAACGCCAACGGTCGCGGCACGCCGCGCCGCACACAGCCCACGGTCATGTTGAGCAGCCCGGTGCGCGGGCGCAGCAGCCGCCCGGTGCGCGAACGGCCGCCCTCGATGAAATACTCCATCGAGTGGCCGCGGCGCAGCACGCGGTAGAAATACTCGCTGAACACCGCCGTGTAGAGGCGGTCGTCGAGGAATCGCCGGCGCATGAAGAAGCCGCCGCCGCGGCGCAGCAGCGGCCCGACCAACGCCATGTTCATGTTCTCGCCAGACGCGACGTGCGGAATCATCAAGCCGCGATGGAACAGGATGTAGGAGAGCAGCAGATAGTCGATGTGCGAGCGGTGGCTCGGCGCGTAAACCACAGTGTGCGTGTCCGCCACCGCCGCCACACGCTCGAACCCCGCCACCTCCACGCCATCGTAGATGCGGTTCCAGAACCAAGTGAGCACGCGGTTGAGCAGGCGGATGGTGGGGTAGGACATGTCCGATGCGATGCCGTTGGCATAGCGCCGCGCCAGCTTGAGCGCCTCTGGGCGTTCCGCCTCCGGTTCGCGGTCGATGGCGTCGCGCACGGCGCGGCTGGCCAAGATGTCCTCCACCAAGGTGCGCCGATGCGAGAGGTCTGGCCCCAAGGCGGCGGTGCGCTGATTGCGGAACTTCACGCGCAGCAGCCGCGCCGTGCGCCGCGTCATGCGGCCCTTGTCCATGTTCGGGTCGATGACGCTGCGCCAGGGCAGCGGCGCGCCGAACTGCACCAAGATGTCCGTGCGGTTGAGAAACAGGCTCAAGAAGCGGCGGAAACGCGATGTTGCCGCCCAGTTCTCCGACAACAGCGCCCGCATGAACGAGCGCTCCTTGTTCGCGGCGCGGCCCCAGAACACGGACACCGGAACCAGCGTCGCCGCCCGCTCCGGCTGCGCCAGCAGCCAATCCTCAAGACGCAGCCAGCGCGCCGAGTACTCGCGCATCACATGGCGGCGCAATGCCCCGGCGCCGCGGTTGAGAAAGAAGAAGCGCCGCGCCTCGTCGAGCCCGTCCGCGGCGAGCGGCGCCGTGGGCCGCGCCAAGCCGTGGCGCGCCGCCATGAGGTCCAACGCGATGACGTCCGTCAGCGAGCGGTGGCCCAACACATAGACCAAGTTCTCGCCGTGAACTTCCTCGGCGCCAACCGCGGTTGGCCGCGTGAGCCACCGCGTCACCGCGCTGGCCACGGCGAAGTTGAAGCGCTTGACGCGGGCCTTCACACCCCTCGGCTGGGCTCAGTCGTTCTGGCGGCCGCCGTACAGGCCATCCGGCGCTGGCGGCGGTTCGCTCTCAGGACGCGCCTCAATCTGCACCTCGTAGATGCGGTTGTAGAGGCGGTCGGTGGTCACGCGCACATCATCCTTGGAGTTCAGCACCGTCGGGCGCAGGAAGATGATGAGGTTGCGCTTGTCCCGCGTGTCGCGCTGGCTGCGGAACAGGCGTCCAAGGACGGGGACGTCGCCGAGCAGCGGCACCTTCTTGTTGGTGGCGCGGATGTCATCCTGGATCAAGCCGCCAAGCGCGATGGTCTGTTGGTCGTCCGCAAGCACCGTAGTCTGGATTTCCCGCTTCTGCGTGATGAGGTCTGCCGCGTTGACGGTGGCGCCGCCGCCAATGCCAGATTCCGCCAAGTTCTCCACGACGAGATGCACCTCCAACCGCACCGCCGAACCCTCATAGATGTGCGGCGTGACGGTGAACGTGATGCCGATGTCTTGGCGCTCCACCGTGTTGAACGGATTGCTGGCGCCATCGGTGGTGGTGGTGAAGGAGCCGGACCGGAACGGCACGTTTTGGCCAACGAGGTTCTTCGCTTCATGGTTGTCGAGGGTGAGCACGCTTGGCGCAGAGAGCAAGTCTGCCGCGACGTTGGTGGACAGCGCATTCAGCACGGCGCCGAAGGAGATGCCGTCCGTGTCCAGCTTGGCCACGGCGACGGTGGGCACCTCCGCTGCGTTTGCCAGCCCGACGGAATCCACCGTGCCGCCTTCCAGCGCACGGCCGGACAGCAACTCTGTGATGATGCCGTTCAGCGTGGTGTTGAAGGCGGGCAGCGTCGTGCCGCGGGCATCCACGCCAGCCGCCTCGACGCCAACGGAGAAGAGGTCGCTAACGGAGACTTCGGCGATGGCGGCCTCAATGAGCACTTGGGTGCGCCGCACGTCCAGCATCGCCACAACTTCCAATATCTCGCTCATGGTGCCGGGGTCGGCGCGCGCGACGATGGCATTCAACGACTCGTCCGCGCGAATGGTGACGCCGGGGCTGCCGACATCGGCCTGCAGTTGCTCATCGACGAAGAGGCCGGTGAGGATGTCCACCACTTCGGCAGCCTGCGCGTGGGCCAAGCGGATCACCTGCGCGGCTTCCGCAGCGGTGGCCTCGACGTCGAGCTTGTCCACCAAGTTCAAGATCACGGCGACCGGGCGCGGCTGGCCCCGCATGATGAGGCTGTTGTTGCGTTCGTTGGCGATGAGTTGGATCGCCTGCGGGCCGGCCGCGGCGCCCTGGCCGATCTGATCCGGTGCCACCTTGGTGAGGATTTCCACCACGTTGCCCACCCAAGCGTGGCGCAGCGGGCGCATCACGAACTCGGCGTCGTTGGCGACGTCGATTTGCGCGATGATGCGCATGAGGCGCGCGATGTTGTCCGCGTGGTCGCTCAAGATGACGACGTTCGGGTTCGCCACCGCGGCGATGTGGCCATACTGCGGGATCATCGGCCGCAGAATCTTCACCAGCTCCGCGGCGTCCACATTCTGCGCCGTGATCACTTGCGTGACGACTTCCAGCGGCGCCCCGGTGGGCGCGGATTCATCGGCGCCGCCAGTCTGCTTGACCACGGTTGGGTTCTGCACCACATGGATGACGTCGCCGGCGTGGAACACGCCAAAGCCGTGTACGCGCAGCACGGAGAGCAGCAGCTGGTAGACGCCTTCCGCATCCAGCCGCGCGCTGGAGACGATGGTGACCGGGCCCTTGACGCGCGGATCCACGATGAACGTCTTGCCGGTGATCTCAGAGACTTGGGCGATGAACTGGCGGATGTCCTGATCGCGGGTGTTCACCTCCCACGTCTGGCCATTCACGGGCGTCAAGCCATCTTGCTGGGCAGCAGCCGGCAAGCTGCAGGCCAACGCGCAGACGGCGGCCAAGCACAGGGTGGCGGCGGAGCGCCCGCTCATGGCATGGAATCCAGCCGGCCAGACGCCATCAAGGCACGGCCGCGGTGACGAAGAAACGCCGTTCGCCGCGTTGAATCTCGAGCCGCACGGAGCCGCCGGCGATCGCTTCGTCAAGCCGTGCCCGATCTTGGCCGAGGTTGCCCACCGGGCGTCCGTTCACCGACAGGATGACATCGCCAGACTGCAAGCCAGCGTGGGCGAGGTGCGGCGAGCTCGCCAGCGGCCCCACGCGGTAGCCGCGCGCGTCGGTGTCGGAAACGGCCATCAAGCCGGCGGCGTCCAAGGCATCTTGGGGCGCTTCGAGCAGCCGACCCAAGTCTGCGCGGGCCACTTGGCGCGCTTCAGGCGGCAGGGGCGCGGCGTCCGAGCGCGACGGCAACGGCGCCGCGGCCGGCAGGCGCGGCGCGGCTGCCGATGCTTGGTCATCTTCCTCCAACCACGCAACGAAGGTTGGCGGGTCTTCATCAAAGCGCAGCCGTTCGCGGACGCCATCGCGGCTGATGACCACTTGGCCGCGATGTATCTGCACCAGCCGGGCATTGCCCGGAATGGTGTCGCCAATCCGGTATGGCTCGTGCGCGCGTCCTTGCGCACCGATGATCGCGAGCGAATCCTCTGGATTGTCGGCTTGGTACACGGCGGCAAGTTCCAAGTTCAAGCGCGTGTCCGGCGTGTCACGCAGTTCGTTCTCGGACGCGCGCTGGTTGGCGGCGGCCGGGTCGCCAAAGAGATTGGCGGTGGCCACCGCATCGACGTTGAAGGCGGCTTGCGGCGGCGCAGCCGCGCGCGGCAGCGCGGCGATGGCAACGGCCTCTGGGCCCACGATGAAGAACCACGCGGAACGTGCCAGCGTCGCGCCAATGCCTGCCACGATGCCCACCATCGCAAGCAGGCGCAACATTGCGACGAGTCTCGGCGAGAGTGCGAGCAAAGCCGTTGGCCAGAGTGCGCTTGGAGCCGATTCTAGCCGACAACGGGGCGCCGGTTTGTTGCAGTGGTTGCAGCGCTCCCGCTCAGGCCGCGCACGGCCCGGCGATGCGGCGTGATGCCTACAGCAGCAATTCGCTCACTTCCAACACCACGTCGGCCGGCGCCGCCCTGCCCCGCCACGGCAGCCCTGCCAACTCCGTGAACCGCTGGGTGATGCCGATGTGCGCCCAGCCAGCGGCGTCGAGGCGCGCGACGATGAGCGGCGTCGGGGCGTTTTCGGACTTCACAACCAAGCGCCCCTCGCCGGCCGCGACGGTCACCTCCCCGACCATGGGCGGCAGCGTGGCGAAGTGGCCCTCGCCCGCAAGCCGATAGCGCACCTCTCCTCCCTCCCAGCGCAGGGTGCCGGCGCCGCGCAGGGGCCGCAGGTCGTGGCGCAAGCGCAAGTCCACATCCGCGATGGCGATGGCACCGCCCAAGTCGATGTGGTACGGCAGCAGCATGCGGTCGATGGCCGCTTCCTGCACCGCCCCTGCCGCGCGCACAGCCACATCCGCCACCGTTGCGCACACGGTGCCGGCAAGCGTGACGGAGGCATCGGCGAGGCGCCACGAGAGCCCCAAGGCGCCGTCCTGCAGCGCGGCCGGGTCGAAGCGCCATGTCAGCCGCCCCAGATCCTGCTCGTTGTACGCGAGCCGTCCGGCGCCATGCCAAACGCGGCCCTCCACCTGGGTGAGCCGCGCCGGCGCCGGCACGGCGTCCACCAAGAGCGCCGCCGGGGCGAAGTAGAGTGCGGCGACGGCAAACGCCGCCACGCCCGCCAACGCCACCAAGGCTGTGCGCACGGGCTCACGCCGCCGGCGGCAGCAAGCGGCGCAGGATGTTCTCGTAGATGCGCGCCAGCGGCGCCAAGTCCGCCACGGCGACGCACTCGTCGATCTTGTGAATCGAGGCGTTGATCGGGCCCAGCTCCACCACCTGCGCACCAGTCGGCGCGATGAAGCGGCCATCGGAGGTGCCGCCGCCAGTGGATTGCTCCGGCGTGATGCCGGCGACCTCCTCCACCGCCGCGGTCACGGCGTCAGTGAGCGCACCCGGCTCGGTGAGGAACGGCAACCCGGACACGCTCCACTCCAGTTCATGGGGCGCAGCCAACCGCTCCGCCAAGACGCCTTCCACCTGTGCCTGCAGGCCGGCCACGGTCTGTTCGGTGTTGAAGCGAAAGTTGAATTGCGCGTCGAGCGCGTGCGGGATGACGTTGGCCGCGCCCGTGCCCGCGGCGATGTTGGAAATCTGAAAGCCGGTGGGCGGAAAGAACGCATTGCCGGCATCCCACTGCCGCCGCGCCAAGGCGTCGAGGGCGCCCATTGCGGCGTGGATGGGGTTCAGCGCCTTGTCCGGGTAGGCGACATGGCCCTGCGTGCCCTGCACGCGCAGCGCGCCATTCAACGAGCCGCGCCGCCCCACGCGCATCACGTCGCCCAAGCGCTCGCTGGAAGACGGCTCCCCCACCACGCACCAGTCGATGCGCTCGCCGCGGCGCCCGAGCTCCTTCACCACCTGCGCGGTGCCGTCCACCGCCACGCCTTCCTCGTCGCTCGTCACCAAGAAGGCCAGCGATCCAGCGTGGCGCGGATGGCTCGCCACGAACCGCCGCGTGGCGACGAGCATCGCGGCAAGGCTCGCCTTCATGTCCGCGGCGCCCCGCCCCCACAGGGCGCCGCCGCGCAACGTCGGCTCGAAGGGCGGCGACGTCCATGCCGATGCGGGGCCGGTGGGCACGACATCCGTGTGCCCAGCGAATGCCAACAGCGGCGCCGCCGTGCCCCGCCGTGCCCAAAAGTTGGACACATCCCCGAACGGCATCGATTCAACGACGAAGCCGAGGGGCGCCAAGGCGTCCATGAGGAGTGCTTGGCAGCCGGCGTCTTCGGGCGTCACCGACGGGCGGCGCACCAACTCTTCGGTGAGGCGCAATACCTCCCCGGTGAGCCGCGCGTCAGTTGTGGACATGCAGCTTGGGATTCAGAGCAATGGCGGCGCGGTTGGTGCGGCATTGCACGGCGCCGCTTCCGCTGTGGCGAATGAACAGCATGTCGCTCTGCCCAGCCAGTTCGCGCGCCTTGACGGTGCGCACCACGGCGCCGGCTTCGTCCAACACTTGGACGACGGCGCCGGCGGTGATGTACAGGCCGGCTTCAATCGTGCAACGGTCGCCCAACGGAATGCCGCAGCCGGCGTTGGCGCCGATCAAACAGCGCTCGCCGATGGAGATGACGATCTGCCCGCCGCCAGAGAGCGTGCCCATGGTGCTCGCGCTGCCACCGAGATCGGTGTTCGCACCCAGCACGACGCCCTGCGACACGCGCCCTTCCACCATGTTCGGACCCAGCGCGCCGGCGTTGAAGTTGAGGAAGCCCTCGTGCATCACGGTGGTGCCGTCGCCAAGGTAGGCGCCCAAGCGCACGCGGCTCGCATCCGCGATGCGCACGCCGCTTGGCACAACGTAATCCGTCATGCGCGGGAACTTGTCCACGCCATGCACGGTGAGCGGCGCCCCGCTCGCCCTAGCCGCGGCGATGCGGCGCGGCAACTCCTGCGGATCGATGGGCCCAGCGCTCGTCCACGCCACCGTCGGCATGTGCTCGAAGAGGCCATCCAAGTTCAGCGTGTTGGGCCGCGCCAGCCGATGCGAAAGGAGATGCAGCTTGAGATACGCCTCCGCGGTGGAGCGGATTGGGGCATCCGCTTCAAGGGCGACCGCGACCAACGGGCAGTCCAACTCGGCCAGCATCTGGTGCGCCGCCGGAGCGCCGCCGGCGGCTTCAATTTCCGCGGCCAAGGCTGCGGCGGCATCGCCGCGCACAGACCCCACGCGGCGCCCGGCGCCGAACTCCCCCACCGCGCCGGCAATGGCCGCCTCCGCGGCTGCGTCAACAGGCTTCAGCGGCGCCGGAAACCAGATATCGAGCGGTTCGCCGGCGGCGTTCACCGTGGCCACGCCCATGCCGAATGCAAACAGCTCGCTCATCCTCATCTCCTCGCCAACGTGCGCGTAACCTACACCAATCGCGGCCTCCGGCGGCGCACTGCGTGGCCAGCGCCGCCTAGGGCGCCTAGCCCTTGCCGGCGCCGTTGGCGGCGACGAACTCGCGCAGGCGCCGCGCCGCGGCCACACATTCATCCACCTCGCCCACCAAGGCGATGCGTACCCGCCCTGCCCCTGGGTTGGCGTTGCCCTGCCCACGGCCCAAGTAGCGCCCCGGCATCACGGTGACGTGCTGCTGCGCGTACAGCGCCTGCGCGAACGCCTCGTCGTCATCCCACACCCGCGGCCACAGGTAGAAGGCGGCGCTCGGCCGCGTCACCTGCAACGCATCGCCCAAGATCGGCATGACGGCATCGAACTTCGCCCGATACCGTGCCCGGTTCGCCACCACATGGGCTTCGTCGCCCCACGCCAGCGCGCTCGCCGCCTGCACATGCGCCGGCATCGCGCAGCCGTGGTAGGTGCGATAGAGGAAGTAGCGCTCCAAGAGTTCGGCGTCACCGGCCACGAAGCCGGAGCGCAAGCCCGGCAGATTGGAGCGCTTCGACAAGCTGTGGAAGACCACGCAGCGCTTGAAGTCCGGCGCTCCGAGGGCCGCCGCTGCCTGCAGGAGCCCCGCTGGTGGTGCCTCGCCGTGGTGGATCTCGGAATAACACTCGTCCGCGGCGATGACGAAGTCGTAGCGGTGCGCGCGCTCGATGAGCCGCCCGAGCTCGGCTTGCGGCAGCACGGCGCCGGTCGGGTTGCCGGGCGAGCACAGGTAACAAAGCTCCGTGGCGCGCCACGTTGCCGCATCGATGGCGTCGAAGTCTGGCAGCCACGCAGACTCGGCGCGGCACGCCACATGGCACGGCGTGGCGCCGCGCAGCAGCGCCGCCCCCTCGTAGATCTGATAGAACGGGTTCGGCATCATCGCGCGGCTGCCCGGCGCGCCGGACAGCACCGCTTGGCCAAACGAAAACAGCGCCTCGCGGGTGCCGTTCACCGGCAGCACCTGCGTCTCGGCATCCACCCGCGCACCGAACCGCCTTGCGAGCCATCCCGCGATGGCCTCGCGCAGCGCCACGCCGCCCCGCGTCGGCGGATAACCCCGCAAGCCCGCCACCAAGGCCGCTTGATCCTGAAGCGCCGCGACGACAAACGGCGGCGGCGCATGGCGCGGCTCGCCGATCTGCAGCGGGATGTGCGCCAAACCGGGCGGTGGGCACACCTCTGCGAGCAACGCCGCCAGCCGCTCGAACGGATACGGCGCGAGGCGCTCAAGCTGCGGATTCATGCCCCTCGTCCGCGCTTCCGTACTCGGCAATGGCGGCGTCTAGCCGCGTCCGTATCGTCTCCGCGATGCGCTCCCGCTCCGCGGCGTCTGCGATTGCGCCAATCTCGAACACATCCTCCACGCGCTCGCCCAGCGTGGTGATGCGGGCGCGCAACACGACGATGCCGAGTTTCACGAACAACAGCCCGAGACGGGCGAGCAGCCCCGGCCGGTCTGAACAGACCACGCGCAGCGTGCTGGACGCCGCGCCGGGCGCGGTGGTCAACGTCGCCTCCGTGGGGATGACAAACTGCCGCAGGCGCCGCGCAACGCGCCGCCGCGGCGCACCGCGCCGGGGGTTGGGCGCCGCGAGCCGCTTCACCAAGGCAGCGCGAACGCGATTGCAGCGCGCGGCGTCGCGGCCAATGGGGCGTCCCGCCTCATCGAGCGTGACATAAGAGTTGAAGCAGAGGCCGCTGGCCGTGGTGCTGATGCTCGCGTCGTGAATCTGCAGGTTGAGCGCATCGAGCGTGATCGCGCTGGCCGCGAAGAGATGCGGACGGTCGTGCGCGTAGATGAAGATCTCCGTCACGCCTTCCCCGCTGCCTTGGCCGGCTACATCGAAGATGAGCGCCAGCGGCCCCTTGTCCAGATCGTGCTCGTCGATCGCAGTGGTGATGGCCGCCAACTGTTCCCCCGAATGGCGCAGGAACAGTTCATCGTCTGGGTCGTCCCACAGCGCCAACGCTCGCTCGCGCAGCATCCCGCGCAGGGCAAGCGCCGCAAGCGCCGCCTCCCTGCGCCCAGCCACTTCGTGCGCCCGGTCGCGCCGCTCCTCAAGCCCGCGGTCGAGGGCCTTCGCCGTCTGGGTGTAGAGCTGGCCCAACAGCGTTGCCCGCCAACTGTTCCACAGGTTGGGATTGGTGGCCATGATGTCCGCGATGGTGAGCGCATACAGGTAGTTGAGGCGGGTTTGTGTTTGCACCTCCTCGGCGAACTGATGAATCACGTCTGGATCGTTGATGTCCTTGCGCTGCGCCGTGGTGGACATGATGAGGTGCGAACGCACCAGCCACTCCACCACATGCGTGTCCTCGCCACCTAGGCCGTGGCGTTCGCAGAACGCCACTACGTCCCGCGCGCCAAGCTCAGAGTGGTTGCCGCCGCGCCCCTTGCCTAAATCATGGAAGAACCCGGCGATGTAGAGCAGCTCGATCTTCGGGATGTCGCGCACGCACTGCCATGCCAACGGATACTGTTCTTGGCTCTCGGCGTAGCGGAAGCGCCGCATGTTGCGGATCACCATCATGGTGTGCGCATCCACCGTGTAGATGTGGAACAGATCGTGCTGCATCTGCCCGACGATGCGCCCGAACTCCGGGATGTAGCGCCCCAAGATGCCGTAGCGCCGCATCCGCGTGAGTTGGCTGACCAAGGTGTACGGCGCGCGCAGCAAGTCGATGAAGTAGCCGGTGACTTTGGCGTTGCCGCGGAACTCGTCGTCGATGAGTTCCAAGTTGTCGCGGATGAGGCGGATCGTGGCGGCGCGCACGCCGGCGATGTCTTGGCGGTTCGCCATGATGACGAACAGTTCAATGAGCGCCGCCGGTTCGTTCTTGAACACGTCCGGCGACGTCGTTTCCATGTAGTTGTTATGCACTTGGAAGCGGGCGTTCACCGGCTCGATCTTGGCCCGCCGCCACCTGGCGCGCGGCAGCGCCTCGTCGAAGTGCTGCAAGAGGATGTCGTTGACTTCGCGCAGCGCCAGCACATGGCGGTAGTAATCGTGCATGAACTGTTCGACGGCGAGCTGCGCCGGCGTGTCGCAATAGCCGAAGCGCTCCGCCAAATCGCGCTGATGATCGAACAGCAGGCGATCTTCCCGCCGCCCAGCCACGATGTGCAGGCCGAAGCGCACCTTGCAGAGGAAGCTGCGCCCGGCGGCGAGCCAGTCCCGTTCCTGGGGCGTCAGGAAGCCGCGCCGCGTCAGCTCCGCCAAGTCTGAAGCGCCGATGTGGCGCTGCGTGATCCAGCCGATGGTCTGAATGTCCCGCAAGCCGCCGGGGGCACCCTTGATGTTCGGCTCCAAGTCGTAATCCACGTCGTCGAACTGAGCGTGGCGGCGCTCCTGCTCTTCGCGCTTGGCGGCAAAGAAGGCGCGGCTCGGCCACACCCGGCGCGAAGCCAGCGCCCGGTCCAGCTTGGCGCACAGCGCTTCGGAACCGCTCAGGCGCCGCCGTTCCAACAGCGCGGTGGCGACGGTGATGTCCCGCGCCGCCTCGCCCTTGCACTCGGCCACGGTGCGCACGCTGTGGCCGATGTCGAGCCGCAAATCCCACAACAAGCGCACGAACGAGGCGATGTCCTCCGCGCCTTGGCCGCGGCGGCGCACGAGAATCAGAAGGTCGATGTCTGACTGCGGATGCAGTTCGCCGCGGCCGTAGCCGCCCACGGCGAGGAGCGCCAAGTCTTCCCTGCCCTCGAACGCGTGTTGCCAGATTTCCGCCAAGAACGCATCGAAGAAACGCGCCCGCTCCGCCACCAGCGCTTGCGCGTCTTCGCCCTGCCAGAGGCGCTCCGCGAGCCTCGCATCCGCCAGGTCGATGCGGCGGCGCAACGCGGCCGGGTCCGGCGAACGGCTCAAAGGGAACCGCTTGCGTCGAAGGCCGTTTCCTCGCGGCGGCGCGTCAGCACCTCGGCGCCAGTGTCCGTCACGACCAGGGTGTGCTCCCACTGCGCTGACAGCCGATGATCCTTGGTGACGACGGTCCAGCGATCCTTGAGCGTTTTCACCGGGTGGGCGCCGGCATTGATCATCGGCTCGATGGTGAACGTCATGCCAGGTTCGAGCCGCGCCCCGGCGCCGCGCCGGCCGTAGTGCAGCACTTGCGGTTCCTCGTGGAAAACGCGCCCGATGCCGTGGCCGCCATACTCGCGCACCACGGAGAAGCGATTCCGCTCGGCATGGTGCTGTATCGCCGCGCCAATGTCGCCGAGCGCGGCGCCCGGCCGCACCTGCTCGATGCCGATGTATAGGCACTCCTGGCAGACGCGCACCAACCGCTTCGCCAACACGCTCGGCTCGCCGACGAAGAACATCTTGCTCGTGTCGCCGTGCCAGCCATCCTTCACCACCGTCACGTCGATGTTCACGATGTCGCCGCGGCGCAGAACCTTGCTCTCGGAAGGGATGCCGTGGCACACCACATGGTTCACGGATGTGCAGATGGACTTGGGAAAGGGCGGCTGATGCGCGGAGGCGCGGTAGTTGAGCGGCGCCGGGCGACACGCCAAGTCGTTGACGATGAAGTCATGGCAGCGCTGGTCCAACTCGGCAGTGGAGACGCCAGACACCACGAACTCGCCGATCATCTCCAAGACGCTGGCGGCGAGTTGGCCGGCAACGCGCATCTTCTCGATTTCCGCCGCGCTCTTGCGGGCCGGGGCCACGATGCGGGTGCTGGCGGCCTGATGGGTGCGGGGCATGGAAAGGGCTGCTGCCACCTTCTCGAACGCGGGGCGGTTATGGTATAAGAGCGGCGCTTCCTATGGAACTTGCCGCCGACGGCACATGGCGTCGGCGTGGGATGCGAGCTCTTGCCCCGCCGGATGGCGTTGGCTCGCTCCACTGGCTGAACGTCCGGCACAACATCGCGCGTGGTGCCTTGAGGTTGCCGCGGGTGGGCGCAACGTTTTAAGGCGGCGCGCCGGATCCGGCAACGCGCCGCGCGTAAGCAACAACCCGGAGACAATCATGACACCCATCGGCATGCGCGAGATGCTGGCGGCCGGCGCACACTTCGGCCACCAGACGCGATTTTGGAACCCGAAGATGGCCCCGTACATCTTCGGCGCCCGCAACAAGATTCACATCATCAACCTGGAATGGTCGCTGCCGTCGCTGAATGCGGCGCTCATGCACATCCGTTCGCTGGCCGCCCGCAAGAACAAAATCCTGTTCGTTGGCACCAAGCGCGCCGCGGCGAAGGTGGTGCGGGAGCAGGCCGAGCGCGTCGGCATGCCCTATGTCGACCAACGCTGGCTCGGCGGGATGCTCACGAACTACAAGACGATCCGCCAATCCATCCGCCGCCTGCAGGATTTGGAGACCCAAGCCGTCGACGGCACGTTCGAGGCGCTCACCAAGAAGGAGGCGTTGAGCAAACGGCGGGTGATGGAGAAGCTGCAGCGGAGCTTGGGCGGCATCAAGGACATGGCCGGGCTGCCCGACGCGTTGTTCGTCATCGACGTGCAGCATGAGCGCATCGCCGTCACCGAAGCCAACAAGCTCGGCATCCCGGTAATTGCGGTGGTGGACACCAACAGCGACCCAGCGGGCATCGACTATGTGATTCCAGGCAACGATGACGCCATTCGCGCCATCCGGCTGTACGTCACCGCGGTGGCGGACGCCATTGCGGAGGGCGCAAACCAAGCTTCCGGCGACGTCGCGCTGGACGAGTTCACCGACGGCGCGGTGGAACTGGAAGTTGAGCCGGCGCCGGCTGCGAGCGTCGCAGTGCCGGCGACGCCGGCGGCCCCAGCGCCACCGGCAGCCACAGCGCCACCGGCAGCGGCCCCAGCAGCAACACCGCCGCCTACCGCAGCGGCGCCAGAGGAGGGTTGATCGTGGCCAAGGTGACGGCAGCACTCGTCAAGGAACTGCGAGACCGCACCGGTCTCGGCATGATGGATTGCAAGAAGGCGCTGACCGCGGCAGAAGGAGACTTGGAGCGCGCCATCGACGAGTTGCGCAAGAAGAGCGCGCTCAAGGCCGCCGCCAAGGCGGGCCGCACCGCTGCGGAAGGGCTCCTCGCCATCGTCGCGACGCCAGACGGCAAGCGGGCGACCATCGCAGAAGTGAACATCGAAACGGATTTCGCCGCCCGCAACGAAAAGTTCATCGCCTTCGTGGACGCGGTGGCGACGGCGGCCCTGGACGCGGCCGCGAACGACGCAGACGCCCTGCTCGCCGGAGGCTTGGGCGCGCGCCGCCAAGCCCTGGTGCAGGAGATCGGCGAGAACATCGCCGTGCGCCGGGTGACGACGTTTGAAACCACCGATGGCGCGATCGCCAGCTACCTGCACACGGACCGGCGCAAGGGCGCATTGGTGGAACTCACCGGCGGCGGAGACCTCGCGGGCCTCGGCCGCGACATCGCCATGCACGTGACCGCCTCTGCGCCACGCGTAGTGAATCCCGAAGATCTCGACCAAGCGTTCGTGGCCAAGGAACGCGACATCCTCACGGCGCAAGCCATCGAGAGCGGCAAGCCGCCCGAAATCGCCGAGAAGATGGTGGCCGGCCGCCTGCGCAAGACGCTGGCCGAGCTCAGCCTCACCGAGCAGCCGTTCGTGAAGGAGCCGAAGACGAAAGTCGGTGCGCTCCTGAGCGACGCCGGCGCCGTTTGCCGGCGCATCGCCCGCTACGAGGTGGGCGAAGGCATCGACAAGCCAGCAGAGGACTTCGCCGCGGAAGTTGCGGCTACTGCGAGCGCCGTCTAGCGACGCTCGCGCTAAGCGCTAAACGCCAAGCACCGTCAAACAGCCGCCGTCCAGTTGGCGGCGGCGGTGCTTGTCGGCGGGGCGCGACCTCCGCGGCGCATAGGTTGAACGCGGCGACGCAACGGCCTACCCCCTTTCCCTAACCGCCCACCCCGGACAGACTGCCGAGTGGCACAGTCGCTGGTCGAGCCGCATTTGACGCAGCCCGTCCACGGTGCCAAGGTTGGCGTGGGGGATCGATTCATGGAACTCATCGACGAGATCAAGAGCGACGCGGACGAGCGAATGGGCAAGACCCTGGCCGCGCTGCACGACGCCTTCGCGCGCATCCGCACGGGACGCGCGCATCCATCGTTGTTGAACACCGTGATGGTGGACTACTACGGCACCCAAACGCCGGTGAACCAAGTGGCCACGGTCACCGTGGAGGAGGGGCGCACGCTCTTGGTCTCGCCCTGGGAAAAGAAGATGCTGCCGGCCATCGAAAAGGCCATCCTCGCGAGCGACTTGGGCCTCACCCCAGCGTCCACCGGCGAGGTGGTGCGGCTGCCCCTGCCACCGCTCACCGAAGAGAATCGGCGCGACCTCACGCGCCAAGCCCGCCAAGAGGCCGAGCACTCCCGCGTCGCCATGCGCAACATCCGCCGCGACGCCATCCACGACGTGCGCGACTTCCTGAAGGAGAAGGAGATCACCCAAGACGACGCGCACAAGGCGGAAGAAGACATGCAGAAAATCATCGCGCGGCGCGTGCAGGAGGTGGACGCGGCCTTGGAGCGCAAGGAAGCGGACTTGCTGGAGATTTGAGGCGAAAGCCTAGCCCTCACCGGCAGACGACGCTCCTACAAAGGGGTAGCGCATCAGTTTGAAGCTATGACGCAAAACCGCCCCTCCGGGGGTGTATCGGTCGCCCGTCCCCGCATGTTTCCGCAGCAAGCGAGGGACGCGAAACGGAACCAATCACGGGAGCTGTCGCAGGGTTGGCGGTCGGCGTGGCAGCCGGCTGGACCGCCAGAAGTCTGTTGGGCGGCGACGCCCGACGAGCAATCGAGGACGCCAAGGACCGCTTGAGCGAAGCGGTCAAAGCCGACCCCGGCTGCGCTGATCGCCCGTTGTGGGCGACGGCCCATGGCTCGCTGCAGGTGGACGTGGCGCGGAACGCCAAGAAATCCAGGCGGTCGGCAGGGAACTGCAAGAAAGCCTGCTGCGCTTCGTCCTCACGAACCGACGCCTCGGCAAGGCGCTCGAATCCCCGGTGAAGGCGCACAACGAATCCATCGGCGTGTTCGACGAGGGCGTTCTTTCCGAATGGGCGTCGTTTCGCGGACATCGTGGTCGGCGGCATTGACGAGGCGCGTCTTCAACTCGAAGCCGTCGGGGGCCAAGTGCGCGTCCCGAAGTGCGCGACGGTCGCCGAAGCTGGCGTGTTGCGGCAGCGTTGCCCGCCGAGAGCGCAAACTTCGGTCTTGCGTTTCACGAACCAATTCATGCAATCGTCTTGGTCGAGTTAAGATGCCTGCCCGAGTGTCCGACTCTCGCTTTGTGTGTACCGCTGTTGCGTTAGCTCGTGAGCCTCACGGATGATGCGGATCAAGCAGCCGACCGTGGTGGAAGGATTGCCGAAGGGCCGATTTTCGGCTTCTCGCGCCCGCAACTGCCTTGCTGCACGGAGCTCTGCCGCCTGCACTTCTACAAGAAGCGTCTCGAAGTTCGGACTCGACGACTGCTCGTGGTGGTACTCAGGAAACAACTTATGCAGTCGGGCTTGGATGTCGCCGCTACTGGCTGGCTTGTCATAGTCCTCCAGATGGAGAACCAGCCAAACCTCGAAGCATGGATTGGACTGGGCGACCTCCACCTGATTTGAGCGACACTTAGCGACGGCATTGTTGAACTGTGGGTGATTATCACGGTCGAACACCGCCCACACTTGGTCCTGTTCTTCATACGACGATGTGTCCTGTCTGCGCCGCCTTCTGTTCGACCGGAGCTCCTTGGCACGCTGGGTCGCCCGGTCCGCAACTGTGAGTGCAACGCCACCGACCCCTACAATCTTGATCCACGCACGCTTGAACCGGCGTCGCACCGCCCTCAGGTACTCAGGCTCGGTTTTAGCTCCTTCACAGTAAACGTAGAAGCGCCGCTCGGGCTCGGCGACATGCTTCCGACGTTTGAGCGGAGCGGGTGTTCTTTTCTTGGCCAAGTTCAGGCAGGTTGAGGCGAGGCGGACGATGTCGTGCGCAATCGTCGAGGGGTTGCGCCGTAGCGGTGCTGAAGGTAGCCCCGTTCCAGATTGTCGCCCTTGCGGGTACGGATGTCCGTAAGGGGATAGGTTCGTGTTGCACCGTCTTCCTTCTCGGCAAACCACACTTGGTCTCGACGCAGCATCGGGGCGTCAAGCAGATTGGTGTCGTGGACCGTGGCAATGAGTTGGGCGCCGGAGGGGTTGGTGCTTGGTGAACAGAAGAGACTCAACAGCGCCCGGGACCCTGCCGTATGCAGGCTAAGGTCAAGCTCGTCAACCACCAGCGGAGAACCTGAGTCCAACGACTTGAACAGCCGGGTGAGAATCAACAGCAGGCGGCGCGTCCCCGCGCTTTCGCGTTCCAGCTCGAAGTACACGTCTTTCTCTGACCCACGGTGCGCCAGTTGGATGCGCGACTGACGCTCAGGGGGAGTGCGGACGCCAAGGGCCGACAACTTGTGCATCAGTTCCCGGTCACTCTCCGTCAGTTCTTCCACCACTCGGCGATAGTCCACAACGCCCGTGTCCGCCTCGCCCAGAAAGTCCAACACGCGCTGATCCAGTTCGTCGTCGGCAAGCGCGGCCGACGCGAGTGACCCGGAAATCGTACGCCCCAACACACCGTTCATCTTCAGGAAGTAGGAGAACACCGATGTCAGCTTTTCGTGGCCGTGCTGGGCCGCTGCCGATAGGAACAAGCTGTTCTCGCGGGTGAGGTCGGCAAGGATGCGGTTGCGGCCCTTGAGCGCCCGCCCGAAACGAAACTCGCCGCCGTCGCGTTCAAACAGCATCCGCCGACGCCCAGATGGATAGTCGAGCAGCCACTCGCTGACAAACTCCTTGTCAGTGGCCTCAAATCCGTAGTGGTGGCGTATGCCTCGGAGCACGAAGTCCATCTCGAAGTGAGACGGCGACGCGGCGCTTGCGGAATCGAGACGGAAGTGCTGCCGTTGAGCGACGCCCGCAGCAGGCTTGTCAGCTTGGGATTCTAGAACCATTAGCCGCATGGCGCCCATGGCGTCCACAATGTTGCTCTTGCCGGAAGCATTGGCACCGTAGATCACTATTGCCGGGAGAACGAACCCGCTTGGCGACGCGGCGCAGTGGATCAGGCCGTCTTCGGTATCGGAGAGCGCCGATGCGACCAGCGACAGCTCCTGCCGGTCTCGGATGGAGAGGTGGTTGGCGACGACAAAACGCAACAGCATGGTCTCTGTCCCCTTCTATGCGTTCGACATGCACTCTAATAGACAAAAGAGCGAAAGTCGCGCAAAAATCGCTTCTAACACGCATTTGCTTGCACCTCACCGTGGATTGTCAGCGGCCTTTGTCCGCCCTCCACAGCGCCGACGTTGCGTCCACCTTCGACCAGCCCGCCGACGCATCCGGCCACGGCACAAATGCACGAGTTGAGGGCGTTGCGTCGGTGTTCATGGCGTCGGCGAGAAGCCAAAAGGAGTTCTCTCGGACACGCCTCTTGCCGGATGCGACGCCCCGCACGCGGGGCGCCCCGGAGCTTGAACCCAGCCAGCTAGCGAAGGCACCGCGGGGGCGGCCCGAGCGAGCCACCCCGCGGTCAACGCCGGCTCAAGCCGTTTCGGCGTAGTTCGGCAGTTCCTTGATGGAGAGCTTGATGCGGCCGCGCTGGTCGAGGTCTAGAACGACCACTTCCACTTCCTGGCCTTCCTGAAGATGATCCGTCACCTTCTCCACGCGGTGCTTGGCGATCTGCGAGATGTGCAGCAGGCCATCCTTGCCGGGCAGGATGTTCACGAACGCGCCATAGTCCTCGATGCGCACCACCTTGCCGCTGTAGATCTTGCCCACCTCCGCTTCCGCGGTGATTTCCTCCACCCGCGCCACGGCCGCATCCTTCGAGGCTTGATCCTCGCCGTAGATGCGCACGGTGCCGTCGTCTTCCACATCCACCTCTGCCCCCGTCTCTTCCACGATGGAACGAATGGTGACGCCGCCTTTGCCGATGATGTCGCGGATTTTGTCTGGGTTCACCTTGAGGAGCGCGATGGACGGCGCGTTCTCTGAGAGGTTTGGCCGCGCCTCGGCGATCACCTTGTTCATCTCGCCCAAGATGTGCAGCCGCGCGCCGTGCGCCTGAGCCAGCGCCGCCTCCATGATTTCCTCGGTGATGCCGTCGATCTTGATGTCCATCTGCAAGGCGGTGACGCCCTGCGCGGTGCCGGCCACCTTGAAGTCCATGTCGCCGAGATGATCCTCGTCACCCAGGATGTCCGTCAGCACCGTGTGGCGGTCGCCATCCTTCACCAAGCCCATGGCGACGCCGGCCACCGGCGCCCGCACCGGCACCCCGGCATCCATCAGCGCAAGCGAGGCGCCGCAGACGCTCGCCATCGAGCTCGAGCCGTTGCTCTCGGTGATCTCGGACACCACGCGCACCGTGAAGGGGAAGTCTTCCGGATCTGGCAGCACCGCCGAGATGCCGCGCCGCGCCAAGCGCCCGTGGCCAATCTCGCGACGCTTCGGGCCGCCTAGGAACGCGGCTTCGCCGACGCTGTAGGGCGGGAAGTTGTAGTGCAGGAGGAATGGGTCTTTGTAGGTGCCGTGCAGCGTCTCGACCAACGCCGCATCGCGCACCGTGCCCATGGTGGCGGTGACGATGGCTTGCGTCTCGCCGCGCGTGAAGAGGGCTGAGCCATGCGCCCTCGGCAACAGGCCCACTTCGACCGCGATGGGACGCACCGCGTCTTGCGGGCGGCCGTCGATGCGCGGCTCGCCGTTCAGCACCCGCTCGCGCACGATGCGCTTTTCCATCGCGGCGAAGGCGCCCGCCACGGCATCTGCGGGGGTGTCCTCGGTGGCCAGTTCGGCGATGGCCTGGTCACGCAACGCGTGTACTTGGCCGACCCGTTCCACCTTGTCGGTGATGCGGTAGGCATCGCCCAACGCCGCGCCCACGGAAGCCTCCATGCGCTCGGCAAGGTCTGCGTCCACCGCTGCCGGCTGCCAATCCCACTTCGGCTTGCCGGCCGCGGCCACCAAGTCGTCAATGGCGTCGAGGGCGGTCTGCATCTCTTGATGCGCGTAGAGCACGCCGCCGAGCATCCGGTCCTCGGAGAGTTCGCTGGCCTCGGATTCCACCATCAGCACCGCGGAGCGGGTGCCGGCCACCACCATGTTGAGCGCGGATTCCTTCAGCGTCTCCACGCTGGGATTCAGCACATAGGCGCCATCTACCAAGCCAACGCGGGCGGCGCCGATGGGGCCGCCGAACGGGGCGCCAGACAGCGAGAGCGCCGCCGACGCGCCCAACATCGCCAAGATGTCCGGGTCCATGTCGCGCTCCACGGACATCACCGTGCAGATGACCTGCACCTCGTTCATGAAGCCCTTCGGGAACAAGGGCCGGATGGGACGGTCAATCAACCGGCAGGTGAGCGTCTCCTTCTCGGTGGGGCGCCCCTCCCGGCGCGGGAAGCCGCCGGGGATCTTCCCGACCGCATACATCTTTTCCTCGTAGTTCACGGTGAGCGGGAAAAAGCCTTGGTTTGGCCGCGGCTCCGGAACGACCACCGCGGTACACAGCACCACCGAGTCGCCCATGCGGGCGAAGACGCTCGCCGTCGCCTGTTTTGCGACGCGATTGGTCTCCAACGTCACCGTGTGTTCGCCGTAGCGAAACTCTGTTCTAACTGGATTCAAACCTCTCTCCTTTAGTTGTTCAGAGGTAGTTGTTCAGAGGCATCGCGCCACCCGCCCATGCGGCGTGGCGCCTTCGCTTGGATGGCGCCTAGCGCCGCAGGCCAAGCCGTTCAATCAACGCCGCGTAGCGGCCGCTGTCCTTGCCCTTCAGGTAGTCGAGCAGTTTGCGCCGCTGGCTGACCATGCGGATGAGCCCGCGGCGCGAGTGATGATCCTTGCCGTGTGCACGGAAGTGCTGCTGCAAGGAATTGATGTTGTGCGTCAACAGCGCCACTTGAACCTCCGGCGAGCCGGTGTCGTTGTCGCTGAGTTGGTGCTCCTGGACGATCAGTTTCTTCGCGTCGGCGGTGAGCGCCATCTGTCAATCTCCTGCCATGTCTCGTTCGTGGCCGCGCGCTGGCGCCGGTCGGCTGGCGCTCATCGCTCCGCAAGCAGGCGCCTCGGCGCCACGCGGCCACACTCTAGAATCTCGCCCACGCCGAGGAATTGGCCGCAGGCGCCAGCATCCTGCCCACTGGTGCGCTCGAAGAGCCGCACCCAGCCGGCGGGGGGCGCGTGGGGCACCAGCACGGGCTGCCCCTGACGCAGATAGTACGCGGTGTCCGCCGTCAATGTGACCATCGGCCACTGCCGCACGGCGCTCCACGCTGGCTGCAGGAGCGCATCCAAGCGCCGTTCGGCGTTCGCCGCCTCCAATGCCTCGAAAGTGACGAGATCGGATTCGGCAAAGGGCCCGGCCATGGTGCGCCGCAACGCCGTCACATGCGCCCCGCAGCCCAACGCTTCGCCGAGTTCGGCGACGATGGAGCGCACGTAGGTGCCCTTGCTGCAATGAATGTCCAGCGTCAGCGCATCGGCGCCGAAAGCCACGAGTTCGTTGGCATGGATGGTCACCCGGCGCGCTTCGCGCTCCACCTCCACGCCGCGCCGCGCCAGCTTGTAGAGCGGCTGGCCCTGATGCTTGATGGCCGAGAACATCGACGGCACCTGATCCACGTCGCCCCGGAACGCATCGAGCGCCGCCTCCACTTGGCATCGCGACAGGTCGCCCACCGGGCGCTCGGCAAGGATTTTCCCTTCCGCATCGCCGCTGTCCGTGCTGACGCCGAGCCGCGCCTCGGTGAGGTAGCGCTTGTCCGAATTGAGGAGGAACTGCGACAGTTTCGTGGCGGCGCCGAAGCAAAGCGGCAGCACGCCGGTTGCGAGCGGGTCCAAGCTGCCCGTGTGGCCCACCTTGCGGGCACGGAACAGCCGCTTGGCCGCCTGCACGGCCTGGTTGGATGTCATGCCGGCCGGCTTGTCCAGCGCCAGCACGCCAGACACGTCTCGGCCACGCGAGCGCCGCGCCATCGTTCAAGCCTCTGCGCCTTGATCCGCAGCCACTGCGCGATCGATGAGCGCTTCCATGCGCGGGCCAGCCTCCACCATGTCGTCGTAGCGAAACCGCAGCCGCGGCGTGGCGCGCAACGTGTTGCGGCGGGCGATGGCGGAGCGCATGAAGCCGGCGGCGTGACCGAGGGCCTCCAGCAACTCGCGCCGGCGCGCGCCATGCGCCACCGGCAACGACCGGACATAGACGTCGGCGACGCTCATGTCCCGGCTGACGCGCACCTCGGTGACGTTCGTCATGCCGATGCGCGGGTCGCGCGTGTCGGCCAAGAGCACCCGCGCAATCTCGTCGCGGATGAGGTCTCCGAGCTTCAGGTCGCGCTCGCTGTTGCGTGTCCTCACGGCCATGGCTACAGCACCCGCGCCACTTCCCGCGCCTCGAACACTTCGATCTTGTCGCCCACCTTCACGTCGTTGTAGTTGCGCACGCCGATGCCGCACTCAAGGCCATTGCGCACTTCGTTGACGTCCTCCTTGAAGCGGCGCAGGGATTCAAGCTCTCCCTCGAAGATGACGACGTTGTCGCGCAGCACGCGGATCTTCCGATTGCGGAACACCGTGCCGTCCAACACCATGCAGCCGGCAACTTGGCCGTAGCGCGGCGAACGGAACACGTCCCGCACTTCCGCGGCGCCCAAGATCTCTTCGCGGATTTCCGGTGCGAGCATGTCCTGCAGCACCCGCTTGATGTCGTCCAGCAATTCGTAGATGACGCTGTAGTACCGCAGGTCGATCTGCTCGCGCTCGATGATCGCCTTGGCGTTGCCGTCCGCGCGCACGTTGAAGCCGAAGATCGCGGCACCGTACGTCATCGCCAAGGTGGCATCCGATTCGGTGATGCCGCCGACGCCGGAGCCGAGGATGTTCACGGCCACTTCGTCGTTGCCCAGTTCCGCGCAGGCTTGCATGATGGCCTCCAGCGACCCACGCACATCCGCCTTCGCCACCACCTTCAGCACCCGCCGCTCGCCTTCCTTGAAGCCGGCGAACACGTTCTCGAGGCGCGCCGCTTGCTGTCTCGCATGGCGCTGCTGCTGGCTGCGGCCGGCGCGGAACTCGGCCAGCTCGCGGGCGCGTTTTTCGTCCGCCACCACGGAGAAGTCGTCGCCGGCCTCGGGCGTGGCATTGAGGCCGAGCATTTCCACCGGCACGGACGGCCCGGCTTCATGCACCGGATCGCCCCGCTCGTTCACCAGCAGCCGCACGCGCCCAAAGCGCTCGCCGGCAATCACCACGTCGCCGCGGCGCAACGTGCCATTCTGGACGAGCATCGTCGCCACCGGCCCGCGGCCGCGCTCCAAGCGCGATTCCACCACGATGCCGCGGCCGGCTGCGTCGCGCACCGCCTTCAATTCCAGAATCTCGGCTTGCAGCTTCACGGCTTCGAGCAGGTCGCTGATGCCGTCTCCCGTCTCTGCGGACACCTGCACGAATTGCGTGTCGCCGCCGAGTTCCTCTGGGATCACCTCGATGGCGACGAGTTCCTGCTTGATGCGCTCTGGGTCGGCGCCTTCCAAATCCATCTTGTTGATGGCGACGATGATGGGCACGGACGCCGCCTTGGCATGTTGCACCGCCTCGATCGTCTGCGGCATCACGCCGTCGTCCGCGGCCACCACCAGCACCACGATGTCCGTCGATGCGGCGCCCCGGGCGCGCATGGCCGTGAACGCCGCGTGCCCCGGTGTGTCGAGGAAGCTGATGTCGCCGTGCTCCGTCTCCACGCGGTAGGCGCCGATGTGCTGGGTGATGCCGCCAGCCTCGCCAGCGACCACGCGGGTGTTGCGGATGAAGTCCAGCAGTGAGGTTTTGCCGTGATCGACATGGCCCATCACCGTCACCACAGGCGAACGGGTTTCGCCGTCGCCTTCGATCTTGAGCGACTCCTTGTGCTCGTGCTCCAACTCGTCTGCCACGACGAGCCGCACCTTGTGGCCCATCTCCTCGACGACTAGGGTTGCGGTGTCTTGATCGAGCATTTGGTTGATGGTGGCCATCACGCCCAAGCCCATGAGCGTCTTGATGACTTCCCCAGCCTTGACGCTCATGCGCCCCGCGAGATCGCCCACGGTGATGGCGTCGCTGAGCTCCACTTCGCGCTGAATGGATTCCTGCGGGCGCTCGAAGCCGCCGCCGCGCGTCTCCACGGAAATGCGCACCGGCGCCCGCCGGCGCGGGCGATGCGGGCCCCGCTTGAGGGAGAGTTCGTCGCGGCGTCGGCTGCGGGGGGCCAAGTTTCCCTTGCCGCGTTCGCGCTCCTTGGAGCGTTCCTTGCCGCGCTTGCCGGGGCGCGTTTGCGTAGTTTGGACGGCCTGCGCCTCGGCTTGGGCCTTGGCGGCGGCATCCGTCACTTCACGCTGCACCGCCTGTTCGGCGGCGAGCCGCGCCGCTTCCTCCTGCTCGCGCTCTGCTTTCTCGCGCTCCGCCTCGCGTTCCGCCGCGGCTTCCGCTTCCGCCTCTTGCTCCGCGCGCCGCTTGAGCTCCGCCTCCGCCGCTTCCCGCGCCGCGCCTTGCTCGCGGCGGCGCACTTCCAGCTCGGCTTCCGTGGGCGCCACGGGCGTGGGTTCCGCCGGCGGCGCCGGTTGGCCCTCGGCGGGCCGCACATAGGTGCGGCGGCGCTTGCGCTGCACCGTCACCGTGCGCCCCATGCGCCCCTGCCCCATCTTCAGCGTGGAGTGGGACGTGCGCTTCAACGTGATACGGCTCGCGGCCGAGCCAGTGCCGTGGCGTTGCCGCAGAAAGACGAGGATGGCTTCGCGCTGCTCGTCGCTGACGGCTTCGTCCTCGCCGCGCTGCGGCAGACCAGCTTCCCTGATTTGCTTCAGCACGCGGTCGGTCGTCGCGCCGACTTCCTCCGCGAACTGTTTGACGGTCACTTCAGGCATTGGACTCCAAGTCCTCCACGGCTTCGCCGGACGCCGCCGATTCTTCGGCGAACCACGGCGCCCGCGCCGTCATGATGAGTTCCCCGGCACGTTCTTCGCCGAGCGTGCCGTCGATCTCCACCAAGTCCGCGATGGCAAGCTCCGCCAAATCTTCCATGGTGACGACGGAGTTTGCGGCGAGCCGGTATGCGAGTTGCCGATCCATGCCTTCCATGTTCAGCAAATCCGCCGCCGGCTCCCCGTCACTCAACAATTCCTCAGACGCGATCGCTTGGTTCAGCAGCACATCGCGCGCCCGCTTGCGCAGCTCGTCCACGATCTCGTCGTCGAAGCCGTCGATGGCGCGCAGTTCCTCGATGGGGATGTAGGCCACTTCCTCCACGCTGGTGAAGCCTTCCTCGGCCAACACGGCGGCGACGTTGCCGTCCACGGAGAGCGACTCCATGAACTCGCGCACATAGGATTGCGCTTCCTCTTCCTGGCGCTGTTCGGCCTCTTCCGAGCTCATCACTTGCAGCGTCCAGCCAGTGAGGTTCGACGCCAAGCGCACGTTCTCGCCCTTCTGCCCGATGGCCTGCGCCAAGCTCTCCTCGGCCACGCCGAGTTCCATGCTGTGGGTGTCCTCGTCGAGGACGATGGACTGCACCTCGGCGGGTTGCATGGCGTTGATGGCGAGTTGGGCGGGGTTCTCGTGCCACGGCACGATGTCCACCCGCTCGCCGGCGAGTTCGCCGGACACGGCCTGCACCCGAGAGCCGCGCATGCCGACGCAGGCACCCACCGGATCGATGCGGCCATCGTTGGTGTACACAGCGATCTTGGCCCTGGAGCCCGGCTCGCGGGCGGCGGCGCGAATCTCGATCACCTGCTCGGCGATCTCCGGCACCTCCACCTTGAACAGTTCCACCAGCATCTGCGAGCTCTTGCGGGTAAGGATGAGCTGCGGCCCGCGCACCTCTGGCGTCACCTCCATGAGCAACGCGCGCAGCCGGTCGCCAACGCGGAAGGTCTCGCGGCCGATGAGGTTGCCGCGCGGCAGCCGTGCCTCGGCGTTGTTGCCGAGATCCACGATTACATCTTCGCGGGTGACGCGCTTCACGGTGCCGCCGACGAGTTCATTGACCCGCGGCAGATACTTCTCCAGCACCTGCGCCCGCTCCGCCTCCCGCACCCGCTGATTCAGCACTTGCCGCGCCGCCTGGGCGCCGATGCGGCCGAACTCGACGGATTCCACCGGTTCTTCGTGAAAGTCGCCGAGGCCGAGCTCCGGGGCCTTCTCGGCGGCTTCCTCTGGGCTCAATTCGGCGTCTGGGTTGTAGGTCTCTTCCTCTTCGAGCTCGCGCTGCGGATCCAGCACTTGCCAGCGGCGGAACGTCTTGTAATCCCCGCTGTCTTGGTCGATGACCACGCGGAACTCGGCGTCCTCGCGGTATTTCTTCTTCGTCGCCATCGCCAACGCCGACTCGAGCGCGTCAAAGATCACGTCCTTGGCCACGCCCTTCTCGTGGGAGAGCGATTCGACGAACATGAGGATTTCTTTGCTCATGGCAGCTACTCGTATTGGGGCACGACGCGGGCGCGATGGATCTGCTCCATCGGCACCACCGACCGATCGCCCTCGACATCGAGGATGACCTCGCTTTCGCTCGCCTCGGCGAGGCGGCCAACGAACCGGCGACGGCCCTCCAGCGGGAACTTCAGCCGCACGTCCAATTCGGCGCCGATGAAGGAGGCGTATTGCTCCGCCTTGAAGAGCACACGGTCCAAGCCCGGCGAAGACACCTCCAAGGTGTAATCCGAGCGAATCGGCTCTTCCACTTCCAGCACGCCGCTCAGCTGCTGGCTCACCCGCTCGCAGTCATCGATGGTCACGCCCTCCGGCGCGTCGATGTAGACGCGCAACGTCGAGCGCTGGCCAGCCGGGAAGTACTCCACTCCCCAGATTTCGCAACCGAGGCCCCGCACCGTGGGGGCGAGCAACTGTTCCAGGTCTTGCTCTCTCCTTGTCATCGGCCGTTCCGCCAACCGCCGCTGCCGGCCACATCCGGCGCATACAAAAAATGGGCGAACCGCCCATTCCCATCGGCGCGCGCCGGCTCGCTCATCGCTGCCCCTAGGACAGCGCGGGCCGTCGCGCAAATGTCCGCCGGACTTCGCCACCGGCGCGTCCACCGTGACCGAACAGGCTCCGCGGGATGCGCTTAGCGCTTCGCGCCGCGGAACAACCCGTTTCCCCGCGTGGAGCGCGTCATGCGCCACACAAGGGGCTTCCGTTGGTAGCGGGGGTGGGATTCGAACCCACGACCTTTGGGTTATGAGCCCAACGAGCTACCAGACTGCTCCACCCCGCACCGGTCAAGTGGGCGATTATAGCCCGCCAATTCCGTTACGCAATGCTTGCGCGGGTTGAAGCGCTCTGGCCCTGGGCCAGTTGAGGGACTGAGGCCGCACAGTTTGACATCATGTGGGGAAGGCATCTAAGCTCGATTTTGAGACGCAAGCCGTTTTTCGGCGGTTTGCCCTCCTTCCGAGGCCCACGCTCCGGCGTGGGCTTTCGCGTATCTGGGAGGCGTTCGTGCGCCTTGTTCCTGTCGCTGTGCTTGGCCGTTCGCACCTAGGCCACCGTACGGGCCAGCGCGGAAACATGGGGTTTGGTGCCGAAGAGAGGACTCGAACCTCCACGGGCTTACGCCCACTACCCCCTCAAGGTAGCGTGTCTACCAATTTCACCACTTCGGCGTGGTCGGTGCGGCGGCACATGGCGGCTTCAGCCGCCGGGCGTCGCCGGAACATCGGAATCTACTGGTTCCTCGTCCGCTGTCAACTCCGGCGCCGGCGCTGGCGCCTCGATGGGCGGCGGCACGAAGGGCAGACCAGCGCCGCGCATGTCGGCGGCGCGCTCGTTCGCCGCGTAAGCCAAGCCGAACGTGATGATGAAGAAGCCAATGGCAAGCCATGTCGTCAGCTTCATCAGGAACGACCCGCCCGTGGCGCCGAACACGGTGTTCGACCCGCCCGAGCCGAATGCCGCGCCGATGTCCGCGCCCTTGCCCTGCTGCAGCAGGATGAGCGTGGCCAGCGCGATGGCGTCCGCCACCAACAGGATCAAGAGAATCGTCTCAAGCGTCTGCATGTTTTTGCTGATTGGCCTCGGCGGCCGCCTCAATGATCGAATTGAACTGCGCTGGATCCAGTGAGGCGCCACCCACCAAGCCACCATCGACGTCCTGCTCGGCGAACAGCGCCGCGGCGTTGCCGGGGTGGACGCTGCCACCATAGATGATGCGCGCCGGCGTTCCGCGCAGCACGTCCCGAATGAAGCCGTGCATGGCCTGCGCCTGCGCCGGCGTCGCCGTCTCGCCGGTGCCGATGGCCCACACCGGCTCGTAGGCGATCACATCGTCCGCCGTTGGCGCGCCAGCCTCGAACACCGCCTCCAGCTGTGCCCGCACCACGTCATTTTCCTCGCCAGCGCGCCGTTCGTCCAATGTCTCGCCGACACACAGGATGGGCGCCAAAGCGGCGCGCCGCGCTGCGTGGAACTTAGCCGCCACCGCGGCGTTCGTCTCAAGGCAATCCCGGCGGCGCTCGGAGTGGCCGACCAATGCGTGGCTCGCGCCCAACTCAACGGCCATTTCGGCCGCGATTTCCCCCGTGTGCGCGCCGGTTTGCGCGGCGTGGACATTCTGCACGCCGAGCTTCGCATCCAACCCGCGTTCACGCATGGCGGCCAAGTAGAGCGCCGGCGGCAGCAGCAGCGTCTCCACCGCCGCATTGCCGAGCAGCGCAGCGGCGAAGCGGTCGATGAGCTGCAAGCTGCCGTGCAGCTTCCAATTGCCCGCGACCATGGGCCGACGGCCGCCGGTCATCCCTGCGCCGATGTCCGCACCACGTCGGCCAGCGCCTTGGCGTGGCCAGCGATTCGCTCTGCGTCTTCCCCTTCCACCATCACGCGCACCACGGGCTCCGTGCCGGACGGCCGCAACAGCACCCGCCCGCGTCCATTCAGCTTCGCTTCGACGTCGCGCTTGGCCTTCGAGACCTCGCCGCACGCAATCGCCTGCTGCGGATTGGTGGCCGCCACGTTGACGACGGACTGCGGCGAGCGCTCCATGCCAACGCGCAGGTCGGCCAAGGTCTTGCCGGTCTCGACCATCGCCACCAACGCCTGCAGCGCAGCCACGATGCCGTCGCCGGTGGTAGTGAGTCGCGCGCACACGATGTGGCCAGACGGCTCGCCGCCCAACGACCAATTGCGCGAACGCATGGCCTCCAAGACATGGCGGTCGCCCATGTCGGCGCGCGCGAAGGGCACGTCGATGGCCTTAAGGGCCCGCTCTAGGCCGAGGTTGCTCATGCTGGTGCCGACCACGCCGCCGTCCAAGCGGCCAGTTTTGGCGCCGTGGTTGGCGATGACGTACAGCAAGTCGTCGCCATCGACGATTTGGCCGTTTTGGTCTGCCATGATGACGCGGTCGCCATCGCCATCCAAGGCGATGCCGAGGTCCGCCCCTTGTGCCACCACTTCGGCGACCAGCTGGTCTGGACAGGTCGAGCCGCAGCCGGCGTTGATGTTCACGCCGTTGGGCGACGCGCCGATGACGCTCACGTCGGCGCCGAGTTCGGAAAACACCCCCGGCGCCACGCGATACGCCGCCCCGTGGGCGCAGTCCACGACAATTTTCAAGCCACGTAAACGAAAGCGGCGATTGACGGTGCCCTTGCAGAACTCGATGTAGCGCCCGCGCGCATCGTCCAAGCGCTGCACCTTGCCGAGCTTGTTCGAGGGCACCGTCTTCATGTCCTGTTCGAGTTGCCGCTCGATGGCGCGTTCCTGCTCATCCCTGAGCTTCACGCCCTCGGCGCTGAAGAACTTGACGCCGTTGTATTCGTAGGCGTTGTGCGAGGCGCTGATGACGATGCCGACATCCGCCCGGAATGTGCGCGTGAGGTACGCCACCGCCGGCGTCGGGATGGGCGTCAGCAAGCCCACATTGACGCCGGCGGACACCAAGCCGGCTTCCAAGACGGATTCCAACATGTAGCCGGAGAGCCGCGTGTCCTTGCCGATGAGGGCCAAGCGCGAGCGCCCGTTGGCCAAGGTTTTGCCGACGGCCCAACCTAGGCGCAGGCAAAACTCCGCGGTGATCGGCTCTTCGCCCACCCGGCCGCGAATGCCGTCGGTGCCGAAGTGCTTGCGCGCATCATTGCCCATTCGGTTCCTCCAAGTTCGCACAGGTCTCGCCCATCGCCGCCACTAGCTGCAGCGCGTCCACCGTCTCCGGCACGTCATGCACGCGCAGCACCGCGGCGCCAGACAACGCCGCCAGCACCGCGGCGGCGACGCTGCCGGCCAAGCGCCCGGCCACTGTCCGGCCCGTCAGTTGGCCGATGAAGCGCTTTCGAGACACGCCCACCAGAATCGGCAAGCCAGCCGGCGAGAGCTCCCCAAGCGCCTTCAGCAACGCGACATTGTGCGCCGCCGTTTTGCCGAAGCCGATGCCAGGGTCCAGCAACAGCCGCTCGGCGGCGATGCCAGCGGCGCGACACGCGGCCGCGCGGGCACCGAGAAAGGCGCGCACTTCGCACACCACGTTCTGGTAGCGCGGCGCCCGTTGCATGGTGCGCGGCTCGCCGCGCATGTGCATCAGGCACACGCCCACGTTCGTGTCCGCCAATGCCGCCAGCATGCCCGGCACCTGGGCGGCGCGGACATCATTCACCAACGAGGCGCCGGCGGCGATGGCGGCGCGCGCCACTTGGGGCTTGCTGGTGTCGATGCTCAAAGGGGCACCGAGGCCACGCAGGCCCTCCAAGACCGGGACCACCCGGTCAATTTCCTGCGCGGCGCACACTGGCTCGGCGCCGGGGCGCGTGCTTTCGCCGCCAATGTCCACGATGGCGGCGCCGGCAGACAGCATCTCCGCCGCTGCATCCACCGCCGCCGCGGGGCTCGCGAAGCGGCCGCCATCCGAGAAGGAATCCGGCGTGACGTTGACAATGCCCATGACCGCCGGGCGCGACAAGTCCAGCGCATGAGCGCCGCAGCGCAGCACCGGGGCAGGCGAGTTGACGCGCAAACCTTCTATGTCTCTTGCGCCGGGTCCCCAAGCGGCCCCGGCGACGCTTCATCCTCGCCGCCGGCGGGGGCTGCAGCGTCGCGGGCCGGCGGGCGCGCCACGCCGGCATCCACCTTGGGGGCGCGCGGCTTCGCGCCGGCCATGATGTCGTCGATTTGATCCGGCGTCAGTGTCTCGTACTCCATCAGCGCATCGGCCATGGTGTGTAGCTTGTCCTGATGCTCAACGAGGATGCCCCGCGCCGTGCCGAAACATTCATCGATGATGCGGCGCACTTCCGCGTCGATGGCCTTGGCGGTGGCGCTGGAAATGGGTTTTGGCTTCATGCCGGCAGACATGCCGAGAAACACTTCGCCGTCGTCCTCGTCGTACATGATGGGCCCCAGCTCCCCGGAAAAGCCCCATTTCGTCACCATGTTGCGGGCTAGCTGCGTGGCGCGTTCGATGTCGTTGGCGGCGCCGGTGGTGACGCCATCCACGCCGTTGATCATCTCCTCGGCGACGCGCCCGCCGAACAGGCTGGTGATCTGGCTGAGCACGCCGCGACGGCTGACGCTGTAACGATCTTCCTCCGGCAGGAACATGGTCACGCCCAAGGCGCGACCACGCGGCACGATGGTGACCTTGTATAGCGTGTCATGCTCCGGCAGGGAGCGGCCGACGATGGCGTGGCCAGCCTCGTGGTAGGCGGTGTTGCGCCTCTCCTTGTCGGACATGACCATGGTCTTGCGCTCGGCGCCCATCATCACCTTGTCTTTGGCCTGCTCGAACTCGGCCATGGTGACCTTGCCCTTGCCGCCACGCGCCGCGAACAGCGCGGCTTCGTTGACGATGTTCTCCAAATCTGCCCCGGAAAAGCCGGGGGTGCCGCGCGCGATGATGTCCGGCTGCACGTCGTCCGACAACGGCACGCGACGCATGTGTACCTTGAGAATCTGTTCGCGCCCGCGAATGTCTGGCAGCGGCACCACCACTTGCCGGTCGAACCGGCCGGGGCGCAGCAGCGCCTTGTCCAACACGTCTGGGCGGTTGGTGGACGCGATGACGATGATGCCGTCGTTCGCCTCGAAGCCGTCCATCTCGACCAAGAGCTGATTCAGCGTCTGCTCGCGCTCGTCGTGGCCGCCGCCCAAGCCGGCGCCCCGATGCCGGCCCACCGCGTCGATCTCGTCGATGAAGATGATGCAGGGCGCTTGCTTCTTCGCCTGCTCGAACATGTCGCGCACGCGAGACGCGCCGACGCCGACGAACATCTCCACGAAGTCTGAGCCAGAGATGGAGAAGAACGGCGTCTTCGCTTCGCCGGCAATGGCGCGGGCCAGCAGCGTCTTGCCTGTGCCCGGCGAGCCGACCATCAACACGCCACGCGGAATGCGCCCGCCCAAGCGCTGGAACTTAGCCGGGTCGCGCAGGAACTCCACCAGCTCCCACATGTCCTCCTTCGCCTCGTCCACGCCAGCCACGTCCGCGAAGGTGGTTTTGATCTGGTCTTCAGAGAGCAGCCGCGCCTTGCTCTTGGCGAACGCCATCGGGCCGCCACGCCCGGCACCGCCCTGCATCTGCCGCATGAACAGCATGAAGACGGCGATGATGATGAGGATGGGGAAGCTGGCGACGAGCAGTTGCCACCAGATGCTCGGCTCCTCTTCCTCCTTGCCGGTGATTTGGACGCGATGGTTGTACAGATCGTCCGCGAGTTTCGGATCCGCCATCGGCGGGCGCACCACCATGAACTCGTCGCCGTTCTTGCGCGAGCCGAAGATGCGGGTGTTCTCCATGACCACCGCGTCCACGCGGTCTGCCCGCACATCCTCCAGAAACTCGGAGTAGCTGATCTCCTGCGGGTCTCTCTTGACGTTGAAGTTTTGGAAGACGGTGAGCAGCACGGCCGCGACGATCAGCCAGAGCAGCAGGTTCTTTCCCATGTCGTTCAAGAGATCACCATTTCACTTGGCGGCACGCCTCGCACCCCGCCCAGCCGCCGGCATTGCGTCGCCTTCATTTTACTCCAAGCGCGGCAACGGCGTAGACCTCCCGAGACGCTGCGCGCGAGGCCGGCGGCTTGGCGATGGCGACCCGCGCGAAGTCGCTCCGCAGGCGGGCGAGCACCGCGTCGAAGCCAGCGCCGTGGAACAGCTTCACCACCAACTGCCCGCCGGGCCGCAACCAGCGCAGCGCCAACTCCGCGGCGCATTCCGCGAGCGCTTCGCTGCGCGCCTGATCGAGCGTCCGGTTACCGCTCATGTTGGGGGCCATGTCCGACAATACAAGGTCTGCCCCGCCATCAATGGCCGCCTCGATGCGAAGTTGCACGGCGGCTTCCTGCACGTCGCCCTGCACGAAGCAGGCGCCGCGTGGCAGCGCCGGCAACGCCACTAGGTCGCATGCCACCACGCGCCGACAGCGCTGCGCCAAGTACGCCGTCCACCCGCCGGGAGCGGCGCCGAGTTCCACAGCGCAACGCGACGGCGCGGTGAGGCGAAAGCGCGCATCGAGCTGTTCGAGCTTGAAGTGGGCGCGGGAGGCGGTGCGCCCGACGAAAGGATCCCGGCGTTGGCGGGCCAGCCAAGCGGCGCTCGATTTGGAGCGTTTGGCCATTGCGCCCCCCGCCCTTTGCCCCGTGTGGCACCGCCTCGGTGATGCGGCGTCATCGCCGCGCCGCGGCCGCTACAGGTGTTCCACCCGGTCGATGATGTAGCTCCGCTCGCCATTGGGCGTCGCCACGGACACTTCGTCCCCCTCCGCCTTGCTGATCAGGGCGCGGGCGAAGGGCGACATGATGGAGAGTTTCTTGCTCGCAATGTCGGATTCGTCCTCGCCGACGATCTGATAGCGCAGGGTGTCTTCGGAATCACAGTCTGACAAGGTGACGGTGGCGCCAAAAATCACCTTGCCGGTGGGCTTGAGCCGCGTCACGTCGATCACCTGGGCATCGGCGAGTTGCCCCTCAATGTGGCGGATGCGCGCCTCGATGAAGCCTTGGCGCTCCTTGGCGGCGTGGTACTCGGCGTTCTCGCGCAGGTCTCCATGCGCCCGCGCCTCGGCAATTTCCTTCACGATGGCCGGCCGCGCCACGCTCTTGAGCTCCGTGAGCTCGGCCCGCAAAGCCTGTTCGCCAGCCACGGTCATCGGTGCGCTCATGCCGTCTTCCCGTCCGCTGCGCTGTCCGCGATCGCCCCGTGCAAGTCTTGCAGCCTCCGCACCCGCTCCACCGGGCCATGGCTCATGGCCATGCAAAACGCTTCGCCGCCGGCCATCGTCGTGGTGTAACACACCTTGCGTTGCAACGCGAGCGTGCGGATGACCGCGGAATCCGCAATGGCGCGCCGCCCCTCGGTGGTGTTGACGATGAGATCGATTTTCTCGTTCTTGAGCACGTCCGTGACGTCTGGCCGCCCCTCGGTCACCTTCTTCACTTCGCGGGCTGGGACGCCGGCAGCCGCCAGCGCCTGGGCGGTGCCGCGGGTGGCGATGATCTCGAAGCCCAATGCCTGCAAGCGCTGCCCCACGGCGCCCACCAGCGGCCGGTCCGCCGCCTTCACGCTGACAAACGCCTTGCCGCCGTTTGGCAGCTTCTCGCCGGCCGCGAGCGACGCCTTTGCGAACGCTTCAGCGAACGTCTCGCCCACGCCCATCACTTCGCCGGTGGATTTCATCTCCGGCCCCAAGATGGGGTCTACCCCTGGGAACTTGACGAACGGGAACACCGATTCCTTCACGCTGACACAGCGCGGCGCCACCTCCTCGGTGAAGCCCTGCTCCGCAAGCGACGTGCCGGCCATGCAGCGCGCCGCGATCTTCGCCAGCGACACCCCGATGCACTTGGAGACGAACGGCACCGTGCGCGACGCGCGCGGATTCACTTCAAGCACATACACCTCATCGTCCTGCACCGCGAGCTGCGCGTTCATCAGCCCGATGACGCCGAGCTCCAGCGCAATGGCGCGCACCTGACGGCGAATCTCATCCTGCACGCGCGCTTCGAGCCGGTACGGCGGCAGCGAACACGCTGAATCCCCTGAATGCACGCCGGCCTGCTCTATGTGCTGCATGATGGCGCCGATGACCACGCGCTTGCCGTCGCTCACGGCGTCCACATCCACTTCCACCGCCTGCTCGAGGAAGCGATCCAACAACACCGGCGCGGAGTGGGAGACGGCGAAGGCGCTGCCCAAATAGCTGCGCAATTCAGATTCCGAGTAAACGATCTCCATGGCGCGGCCGCCGAGCACATAGGACGGGCGCACCACCAGCGGAAAGCCGATCTGGCGGGCGGCGACCAAGCCTTCCTCCAAGCTCGTCACGGTGCGGTTGGAGGGTTGGCGCAGCCCCGCCGCCTCCACCACCGCCTGGAACCGCTCGCGGTCTTCCGCGCGGTCGATGGCGTCTGCGCTGGTGCCGATGATCGGCACGCCGGCGGCCTGCAGTTGGTCTACCAACTTCAAGGGCGTCTGCCCGCCAAACTGCACGATCACCCCCTGGGGGCGCTCCAAGGCGACGATGGCCAACACATCTTCAAGCGTCACTGGCTCGAAATAGAGCCGGTCTGAGGTGTCGTAATCCGTGGACACCGTCTCCGGATTGCAGTTGACCATGATGGTCTCGAAGCCGTCCTCGCGCATGGCGAGGGCCGCATGCACGCAGCAATAGTCGAACTCGATGCCTTGGCCAATGCGGTTCGGGCCGCCGCCGAGCACCATGATCTTCGCGGCATCCGAAGGCGCGGCCTCGCACTCCTGCTCGTAGGTGGAGTAGAGGTACGCCGTGCTGGCCGGGAACTCCGCCGCGCAGGTGTCCACCCGCTTGAACGCCGGCTTGACGCCTAGCGCCAAGCGCCGCTCGCGCAGTTGCGCCTCGCCGCAGCCGGCGAGTTCCGCCAAGCGCTCGTCCGAGAAGCCATCCCGCTTCAAGCGCCACAGCGTGGCGGCATCCAGCCCAGCGAGGCTCGTCACCGTGGCTTCGGTGGCCACCAAGTGCTCGATTTGCGCGAGAAACCAAGGGTCGATGTGCGACGCCGCGTACACCTCCGCCACCGTCATGCCGGCGCGAAAGGCGTCGGCGACGAAAAAGATGCGGTCTGCGCCCGGCTGCGACAACTCGTGGGCGAGGCGCCGCTCGCGGGTTTCCGGGTCGTCTTCGTCCAGCAGCGGATTCAAGCCGCTCTTGCCAGTCTCCAGCCCGCGCAGCGCCTTTTGCAGGGACTCCTTGAAGGTGCGCCCAATGGCCATCACCTCGCCCACGGACTTCATCTGCGTGGTGAGGCGGCTGGAGACGTTAGCGAACTTCTCGAAGGTGAAGCGCGGCACCTTGGTGACCACATAGTCGATGGCGGGCTCGAACGATGCCGGGGTGACGCCGGTGATGTCGTTCGCCAGTTCGTCCAGGGTGTAGCCCACCGCGAGCTTCGCCGCCACCTTGGCGATGGGGAAGCCGGTGGCCTTGGACGCCAACGCCGAGGAGCGCGACACGCGCGGGTTCATCTCAATGACGGCCATGCGCCCAGTGTCCGGGTCGATGGCGAACTGCACATTGGAGCCGCCCGTCTCCACGCCGATCTCCCGCAACACGGCGATGGAGGCGTTGCGCAGGCGTTGATACTCCTTGTCCGTGAGCGTTTGCGCCGGCGCCACGGTGATGGAATCGCCCGTGTGGACGCCCATCGGATCCACGTTCTCGATGGAGCAGACGATGATGCAGTTATCGCGCCGGTCTCGCACCACCTCCATCTCGAACTCCTTCCAACCGAGCAAGGATTCGTCGATGAGCAGCTCGTTGGTGGGCGAGAGATCGAGCCCGCGCTGGCAGATGGCCACGAACTCTTCGCGGTTGTAGGCGACGCCGCCGCCGCTGCCGCCCAAGGTGAACGATGGCCGGATGATGCAGGGAAAACCGAGCCGCACCTGCACCTGCAGCGCCTCTTCCAAGCTGTGGGCTATGGCGGAGCGCGGCGTCTCCAAGCCGATGCGCGCCATCGCCTCGATGAAGCGCTCGCGATCCTCGGCCTTGTCGATGGCGTCGTGGCTGGCGCCGATGAGTTCGACGCCGTGCGTCTTGAGCACGCCTTCGCGCACCAAGTCCAGCGCGCAGTTGAGCGCGGTCTGCCCGCCCATGGTGGGCAACAGCGCATCGGGCCGCTCCGCCTCGATGATGCGCGCCACCGTGCGCCACTCCACCGGCTCAATGTAGGTGGAGTGCGCCAACGCCGGGTCTGTCATGATCGTCGCCGGGTTCGAGTTCACTAGCACGACGCGATAGCCCTCGTCCGCAAGCGCCTTGCATGCCTGGGCGCCGGAGTAGTCGAACTCGCACGCTTGGCCAATGACGATGGGCCCGGCGCCCAAGATGAGGATGGACTCGAGGTCGTCGCGCCTAGGCATCGGCGTTCTCAGGCGTTCTTCGGGGCTGCTTAGCTGGGCGCTTGATCGGCCAGCTCCCGCGCTGGCGCGCCAAGCGCATCGAGCGGCTCACGCCGCTGCGCCATGGACGCCACGAACCGATCAAAGAGGTACGCGCAGTCCTGCGGCCCCGGGCTCGCTTCCGGATGGCCTTGGAAGCCGAAGGCGGGTCGGTCCGTCCGGCGGGCGCCTTGCAGCGAGCCGTCGAACAACGACACATGCGTTGCGACCAGGTTGCTCGGCAAACTCTCCGCATCCACCGCGAAGCCGTGGTTCTGGCTGGTGATGATGACTTGGCCCGTGGCCAAATCGCGCACTGGGTGGTTCGCGCCGTGATGGCCGTGGGGCATCTTCACGGTGCCGGCGCCGCTCGCCAAGGCCAACAGTTGATGGCCTAGGCAGATGCCAAACGTGGGCACGCCGGCGGCGACGATTTCGCGTATGGCGGCGATGGCGTAATCGCAAGGTTCAGGATCGCCGGGGCCGTTGGAGAGGAAAACGCCATCCGGCTTGAGCGCCAGCGCCTGCGCGGCTGGGGTTTCCGCCGGCAGCACGGTGACGGCGCAGCCGCGGTCTGCCAGCAAGCGCAGGATGTTGCGCTTCACCCCATAGTCGTAAGCAACGACGTGATGCCGCGCCGGGGGCGGCGCCCGGTAGCCACCGCCTTCCCGCCAAGATCCTTCACCCCACGCCTGGCGCTCCTTGCAGCTGACCACCCGCGCTAGATCCATGCCGGCAAGCCCCGGGAACTCCCGCGCGCGCCGCACCGCTTCCTCTGCATTCGCAGCCGCCGCGCCCGCCGCGACGCAGCCGCCGAGGGCGCCCTTTTCGCGGATGCGGCGGGTGAGCGCGCGCGTGTCCACATCCGCGATGGCCACCACTTCGCGTTCGCGCAGAAACTCCGGCAGAGAAGCCGTCGCGCGCCAACTGCTGACGCGCAGCGGCAGGTCGCGAATCACCAACGCCTCCGCCCACACCGCGTTGGACTCCACATCCTCCGGGTTGGCGCCGGTGTTACCGATGTGCGGATAGGTGAGGGTGACGATTTGGCGGGCATAAGAAGGGTCTGTGAGGATTTCTTGGTAGCCTGTCATGGCGGTGTTGAACACGACCTCGCCAACGGCCACGCCCTCCGCGCCAATGGACTCGCCGCGGAACACGCTGCCGTCCTCAAGCGCCAGAATCGCGGCCAAGCCGTCCACCCCGCAACACGCAAAGAAAAGCCGTCGGCCCCCAAGGCACGACGGCTAGATGGTGATTCTATGGAAGCGAGCGGCTAGGCGGCAAGGGGTGAACCGGTTCATGACATCTGGCACCGGTGTCTGGCTTGACCGGCAAGGCCAGTCAGCAGCGCCGGCGTCAGTGCGCAACGCAAGACTCTAGGCTTCAGGCTTTCGGCAGCCGGCCCCGTAAGGTGCTGAACATGCGCTCCGAGCGCCCCGGGCTTCCGGCGAGCAGGCCGGGATCGTCTCGACGCCGAGCTGCGGCATGGCCCCGCCCGAACTGCGTGGGGCACCGCAACGGCGAAACGTTCGTTCAGATGTCTTGGTTGCCCGACCGGCAATGCTCTGCCTTCACTCCAAATCATAGGACAGCCTAACCCCTAGGCTGCGTGGCCGCTGCATGGTGACCACGGGCGTGTAGCGACCGCCGACCTGCACGATGGGGGCCTTTTCGTTGCCTAGGTTGTCAACGAACAGTTCCGCCCGCCAATCGTCCTTCGTCAGACCGACGGAGACGTTGAAGGCGGTCGCCGCCGGATTGACGAAGCGGGAGTTCAAGGGCAGGCGCCGCCCGCCTTCGGCGCTGGCGTCCGGAATGGCGATGTTGCCGAAGGCGCCGCCCTCGTTGTGGATCTGCAGACCGGAGTGGCGCCCGGTTTGGTGGAACAGCGTGTCGTCCATGTACTCCGCTTTGCCGACCATGCCGGAGAGGCTGCGGCCGCGGTGGATGACGCTGGCCGTGAGGAAGGCGTCGGCGCCCCAGCGGTTGAGCGGAAAGTCGTAGCGGACCCGCAAGTTGCCGGAAAACTTGGGCGACAACGGCAGGTCCGCTCCCACCGGCACGGAAACGCCGACCAACTGCGGATTTACCCGCTGCAGCCGCGTGTCCAAAACGCTGAAGGCGCCGGTGAGCGTCAAGGCTTGGGTGGGCAGCCATTGGAAGTCCACTTCCAACCCCTGCACCCGGGCGTCGCCCATGTTTTCGATGAAGTAGTTGAACGCCACGTTCAGCGGGTCGTAGCGGGAAACCTGCATATCTTCGATCTCGAACCGATAGGCGGTGGCGTTCACCCGCAGCAGGCCATCCAGAAAATCCCCCTTCATGCCCAGTTCGTAGTTGTACAAACGGTCGGTTAGCGCCACTGGCGGCACCGCGTAGTTCTCGAACACGCCGGTTTGGGCGTTGGCGAACTGGCCGCCGTTGCGGTTCAGTGTGGCCGGGCGATAGCCTTCCGAAAAGGTGGCGAACACCAGCAAATCATCAGTCGGCAGCCAAGTCAGGGTGGCGTGGATGATGGTGTCCACCTCGTTGATCGTGCCGTCCGGCTGCATTCCGGCAAGGCTTAGACTGCCGCTTTTGATGGCGTCGAGGGTGGCTTGGTTGCTGCCGCCGCCGCGAAACAGGTCGCGTGGCGAACCGTCCTCACCGTTGGGGCTGCGGGCGTTGAGGATCAGGCTGTCGTCGCCGCTGTCCGCATACTGGCCGAGCAGCCGTAGCCGCAGCGTCACGTCGTTGCTGAAGTCGGTGCCGTTGCAGCGGCCGTCGGCGGTTCTTTGCGCATTCGGCCCGATGCCGTAGCGGCAGCCGAAGGAGAAGTTGGAGGCGCCCTGCAGGCCGGAAGTCAAGTCGTAGCGGCGGGCGCTGAGCGACAGGGTCCATTGATCGGTCAGGTCGAACGCCACCTCCCCGAAGAATGCCAATTCCTCCTCGGTGCGGGTGTAGTCGTTGAAGAACGTGACCGACGAGGCGCGCGGGCCGGACGAATTGACGCCAAGCGTGGGCAGGGCGGTGTTGCCGAGCAGAAAGCCGTCGCCGGAGTTGTCGTTGTTGAAGTTGTTGATGTGCTCGGCGTGCGCCGCATTGACCGCGCCATCGTGATAGTCACCCACATGGGTGGTCTTCGTGTCGTTTATGTACAGGCCGCCGAGCAGTCGCCAGCGTCGGCTGGGGTCCGTTGCGACTCTGAATTCGTGTGTGGTGCGGGTGTTCGTCGTGTCATCCACGTACTGCTTGGTGGGGTCGTAGCAGTCGTTGGGATCGGTCGGTTCTTGGATGTTGCCGCTGCAAAGGTAGTAGGTGATGTAGCCGCCGCCGCTGTTGTAGTGGGTGTAGTCCACGATGCTGTCCACTTCGCGGGAGAGGTGCCCGCCTGTGTACACCAGGTCCAAGTTGGCCAAGCGCCCGTTCAACGTCCAAGTGGTTAAGCCGAACTCGTCGCGGTTGAAGTCCGGGGTGAAGGTGGTGGACGCATGCGCCCTGCCCAGGCTGGGGTCGATGAGGAAGCTGCCCTCCGCCTCCAAGGTTTGGGTGGTGTGCTGCACCAGCGCCTCCCAGTCGTCGTTGACGCCGTACAGCAAGCCGATGCGTCCGCCCCGATAGGAGGCGTCGTTCCAGTCCTTTTGCGCCAGCCCGTCGTTGCGGGCGCTGGCTATGGCGTCGGCCTCCGCCAGCCGGGGGCCGTAGCCGGCGTTGTTGCGGTCCACCACCTCCGCGGACGGAGTGAAAGTGGCGGGAACGTTGTCAACCCAGCCGCCCTGCTTGTCGCTATAGGCGGTTAGGCGCACGGCGAGCGCATCCGTGACGGGCCAGTTCAGGAAGGCATCGACTGCGGCGCTGTCGGCCCCGCCGTCGGTGAACCCGTAACGGCTGTTGAAGCCGGCGGCAAAACCGGCGGGATCCGGCTTGCGGGTGATGAGGCGCAAGTTGCCGGACTGCGAGCTGGCCCCGAACAACGTGCCTTGCGGCCCCGCCAGGACTTCAATGCGTTCAAGGTCCGCGGCGTACACGTCCAGATTGCGCCCGCCGAAGGACACCGGCTGTTCGTCCACGTAGAGCGCGACGCCCGGAGCGGAGCCTTGCTGGGTGGAGACGGTCACCCCGGACTGCTCCGTGGCGCTGCCGCGGATGTACAGCTCCTTCTTGCCCGGGCCGTTGCCGGCGCTGAGCAAGTTGGGCAGGAACTCCACGTATTCGTCGAAGGTCTCGATGCCGAGTTCCCGCATCGCCTCGCCGGTCATCGCCTGCACGGGAATGCTCACGTCTTGCGCACTCTCGACGCGCTTGGTGGCGGTGACGATGATGGTTTCGACACTGCGCTGCGCATCTTCGGTTTGGGCGCCGGCTGCTGCTGCGGTCACCGCAGCCGACACCGCAAGGCTCAGCTTCTTCATGCGCCAAGGTCCGCGATGGAGTGCCGTCGGCCTTGGTTTCTCAACCATGTTTCCCTCTACGCTGCACTGAACCAGGAAGTCATTCTCCGAGATTAGAGCAACCGGGCGCCGGGGGCGAAACGCGGCGCGAACTCCTCGACAACGGCTCGCTGTAACAAGTTGTGAGAGCCTGGCGAGAGCATAAGTTGCCCTTCCAACCGAGCAAGGATTCGTCGATGAGCAGTTCGTTGGTGGGCGAGAGATCGAGCCCGCGCTGGCAGATGGCCACGAACTCCTCGCGGCTGTACGCCACGCCGCCGCCGCTGCCGCCCAAGGTGAACGATGGCCGGATGATGCAGGGAAAACCGAGCCGCACCTGCACCTGCAGCGCTTCTTCCAAGCTGTGGGCTATGGCGGAGCGCGGCGTCTCCAAGCCGATGCGCGCCATCGCCTCGATGAAGCGCTCGCGATCCTCGGCCTTGTCGATGGCGTCATGGCTGGCGCCGATGAGTTCGACGCCGTGCGTCTTGAGCACGCCTTCGCGCACCAAGTCCAGCGCGCAGTTGAGCGCGGTCTGCCCGCCCATGGTGGGCAACAGCGCATCGGGCCGCTCCGCCTCGATGATGCGCGCCACCGTGCGCCACTCCACCGGCTCAATGTAGGTGGAGTGCGCCAACGCCGGGTCTGTCATGATCGTCGCCGGGTTCGAGTTCACCAGCACGACGCGATAGCCCTCGTCCGCAAGCGCCTTGCAGGCTTGGGCGCCGGAGTAGTCGAACTCGCACGCTTGGCCAATGACGATGGGCCCGGCGCCCAAGATGAGGATGGACTCGAGGTCGTCGCGCCTAGGCATCGGCGTTCTCAGGCGTTCCTCGGGGCTGCTTAGCTGGGCGCTTGATCGGCCAGCTCCCGCGCTGGCGCGCCAAGCGCATCGAGCGGCTCACGCCGCTGCGCCATGGACGCCACGAACCGATCAAAGAGGTAGGCGCAGTCCTGCGGCCCCGGGCTCGCTTCCGGATGGCCTTGGAAGCCGAAGGCGGGTCGGTCCGTCCGGCGGGCGCCTTGCAGCGAGCCGTCGAACAGCGACACATGCGTTGCGGCCAGGTTGCTCGGCAAGCTCTGTGCATCCACCGCGAAGCCGTGGTTCTGGCTGGTGATGATGACTTGCCCGGTCGCCAAATCGCGCACTGGATGGTTCGCGCCGTGATGGCCGTGGGGCATCTTCACGGTGCCGGCGCCGCTCGCCAAGGCCAACAGTTGATGGCCTAGTATGCGACACGACGGACAGCGAGGGCAGGATCGGCGGGAGGGGAACGGCCAGAGTGCGGCGCCTCTTTGGGCGAACATCACCATGCCCGCCACGGTGGAAGGCGGCAACATGGCCGACGACGACTTCGCGCTGACCGCAGGCTGCGGGCGAAAGGATGCCAGTGAAGCGGTGATGCAGGCACCGGCCGCCAAATCGAACGTGGCTACACCGCCAGTACACGTCCCGAGGCGACTCTGCGAGACACCACCTTCGACATCCACCTCAATGCCCGCGCCTACTGGCGCAACGCGCCCGCGAAGGTGTGGAACTACAAGCTCGGCGGCTACCAAGTGCTCAAGAAATGGCTCTCCTACCGAGAGCGAAACATTCTGCGACACCCCCTCAAACCCGAGGAAGTGCAGCACTTCGCCGATACCACCGGAAGAATCGCCGCGATTCTATTGCTCATGAACGCCGCCGCCGCGCACGAAGATCGATCGTTGCCGAGGCTGAGCGATTAGATCGGTCGAGTTGAGGTGCATCGTTGAAGACCCTCGGAGATTCCCGTTGGCGAGATGAATCTCCACCTCCCGCCCCTTGTACAAATCCAAGAGAACCCGATCTAGGTCGGAGAAGCGCGCAGCAGTCCTATTGGCGAGCATGTGTCGGATGGCGTCCACCGTGACGGGCGACTCCGCGGCCAAAGCATGAATCTCCGCAGGCACCGATGCCAGTAGTTGTTCATGAACCAGTTTGTGCTCCACGTCCCCAAACTGAAACAACGGATAGTCGCCTCGCTCGTCCCAACCGAGCATGTTCAAGCCACCCGGCCCAAAATGTTCGAACGTGTTTGCCAAGTCCCAATGGCGTTGCACCATCACGTCGCGCGCCGTTGGATGTCGCGACAGGTGGACGAACCACAGTGCTCGCGCCGACGAGGTCGGCCGAATGAAGAAGGGGGTGTCGAACTTAGCGGCCGTCACCTGTCGGAGCCGTGTTCGCAAGGCTCGCTGAACCAACGCCTTGCCGCCATGGGATTTCTTCAGATCGAGTAACTCCCTCACATCCGTGTCCGACATCTCTAACGGCGCGACCGCCTTGACGAACTCCGGCCTGTCGCGCAGAAAGTTGATGAGCGCATCGGCGGCAAACGTAAGTATCACCTCCGCTCTCGGTAGTTCGCTGAGGATGTCGGCGACGTGTCGAAGAGCGACTTGCGAGTAGCCGAATTGGTCGAGCAGAAACAAAGACCGTCCAGCTCTCGGCTGGCGTTTCTTGATCTCCTGTAAGATGGTCCGCACATTGTCCTCGAACTTGCCAGTACGGATGACGACGGCCTCGTCGTTGGCGTTGTAGCCACGTTCTGCCATCGCTTGACGAAGGTGGTCGGTGTGCGCGGCTTTGACATCCACGAAGTAGAACTTGAAATCGAAGTGAATCCGCTTCCTGCGTCCGTGAGCCAGCCGTGTCTTGGCCTCCCGCGCCTCCTCCAGCATGATGAGTGGCGTACCGGAGATAGTCTCCGAACCATCTAGGAATGTCCCGCCGCCAGCGAAGCCATCAACGAGATCGAGTTTGAACTCGTCGCGGGCGTAGACGGTGCCAAGCCGGTCGAAGTATGCACGAAGGTAGTTGCGCAGAACTCGTAGCTTCGCCTTGCTGTGCGGTTCTATCGGTGGCGGTGGTTCGTTAGGATGCCAGTTGAACGGCATCGTTCATCTCCTTTTCCATGTACGCCGGCAAGGCGTTGTGTTCCTCGCCTTCGAGCAGCCGGCCGCCGGCTTTCGGCGTTCGTCCGCCCCACTGCTTGAAGAAGAAAGGCACGCGCTCGCGTTGGCACTGATCCCGTATGGCGACGACCCACTGCCGGTCCATTGGACGCGCCCGTGGCCCGCTCTCGCCCCCTACGATGACCCAGGATATCCCTTCGAGGCGCAAGCTAGCGATCGGCCCCAACAGCGGCTCGATAGAGAGGAAGCGAATGGCGGCCCGTGCCTTGCGCAGATGCCGAATCCTAGCGGTCGCCAAGTCGTCCTCTACCGAAACGCCGCACCAAATGTGTTGGGGTGCTGTTCCGTCGCCGTATCTGCCCCGCAAGTAGCTTCGCATCAGCGAGCTGCGCTTCGTGAGCACTTGGAAGATGTGCCGATCGGCTTGCTCCATGGTGTCGAACACTTGGTCGATGAACTCGGTAGGCACCTGCTTATGGAACAGATCGCTCATCGAGTTCACGAAGATCATCCGCGGTCGCTTCCACGACAGGGGCTGGGCCAGTCGGTTCGGCCGAAGCGTGAGATCGAAGCCTCGCTCGAACGGATGTCCGGCTACCCCGCGGAACCGCTCGGCGATGCGTTGCGCATAGCAGTTGTCGCAACCTCGGGTGATCTTGGTGCAGCCAGTGACGGGGTTCCATGTGGCATCGGTCCACTCGATCAACGAGTTGTCGGCCATTAGCGCCTCCTTGTACCTTCCGTAAGTGCCGGACTGGCGGATCCGCAGCCGTGACTGTATTAAAATACAGCTATTGGTGTGGTGTGACCACCGTGCGGGACGGCGTCGACGCTGCAGCCGCGCAGGAGCGGTTCTGCAGCGATCAAGGCCATGGCTTGTTCATCCACCGTGCGCAGTGGATCGGGCGCAGCCTTGACGTGGCGGCCGAGGACAACGATCGCGGCGTGCGCCGGCAAAGGCATGGCGCGCAGCTCGGTGGCGCTCACCTGGGTGTTGCCGCTGATGACGCGGAAGTAGGTGTCCAGCAACCGCGTGCTGTAGAGCGCCGCCAAGCCCCACGCCTCGTCTTCTGTCAGGTTGCCGCCGGGCCGGTGGATGTAGTTCAGGTGGTTCTCGAAGCCCACCGCCGGCCCCGGAAAGCCGCTGGCGAGGTACGGTGCGGCTGTGAGGCGGCGAGTTTCTTCCTTGGCGCTGAAACGGCGCAGCAGCACATAGTTCTTGTTCGGCACAAGGAGCGGGCCGGCATTCTCTGCGCGGATGAACTCCGGCTTGGCGGCCAACAGCGGCCACGTTGCCCGCATCGGGCGCACATGGTTCATCCACAAGAGCGGCGCGTGGGTCGCAGGCACGTCGCCGCACGCGCCGATGCGTTCAGTGGCACGGAACGGCACAACCGGGCCTGTGGAGATCTTCAAGCCAAGCGCCGCCAAGCTGCTCGGCCAAGACTCCACGGTCTTGAGCGCGGCATCGTCTTCCTCGCAGATTGGCAGTTTCAGCACGCCGTCGCTGGACTGCGTGTCGAGCGCGGTCTGCACCGGCACTGCGTGGGCGCGAGCGTGTTGGATGTCGGCTGCGCCGCGGCTGTGCGAGACGACCAGCGCACCGGCCGGGTTGGCCGAGAGCCAGCCATCGCTGCGTTCCCCGACGAAGATCACACTCTCCTGCAGCACGTCATCGCGGCGAAATGCCTCTCTGCGCGAGCCGAACACATGCACCTGCTTGGGGCGCATCATCTGGAAGAAGGCCGCGCGGAACTTGCGAAAGTAGAAGCCGGACGTGAAGCTGCGCGGGGTAATGAAGACGAGGCTGCCTCCTTGGCGCAGCAGGGCGCCGCTCACGGCCATGAAGAGCGTGTAGATGTTGGGCTGCCCATGCACCACCGCCGAAACCGCCACGGCGCGGGGGTCGCTCCGGCTCAGCTTGAAGTACGGCGGGTTGGCAATCACCGCATCGTATGCGCGAGCGACGCCATCGCCGCCCAACGAGAGTTCTCCATTCGATTGCAGGGCGTGGCCGAACTCGGCAACGAAGTCGCTGGCCTCCACGCTGAAGGTCACTTTGACGCCTCGTGCGCGAGCCCAATCGACGAGGTGCCGAAGAACGAGCCGCGCCAGCGCAGCCAAGGCGGGTTCCACATCATAGGCCACGAGTTCGATGCTGGCCGGCCGCGGCCGGCACCGCACAAGCGCCTCAACGGCGGCGCAGCAGAGCACACCTGCGCCAACCGCTGGGTCGAGGATGCGCACATGCTTGCCTTGCGCATCCAAGCGCTGCGCCATGAAGTCCGCCACGGCGACGGGCGTGAGGTAGAGGCCCTGTTCCTTGCGGCGTCGCGCCGGCTCGCCACTCACATGCCACTCGCCAAGACGGTCCGCGAACACCGCGGGACGTTCGCCCCGTTGCGGCGTCGGCCGCTCGACCGAGGCACGCCGGCAACCTGCCGTGAGTGATTCTTGCCGGTCGGCAAGCCTTCGTTTCATGCCGCTAAAGTAGGCTGCGAACCCAAGCCACGCAACCGCAGCGAGCGGGCGCACCCCTCGCAACATCGGGTCGCATCCTCACGGCGCCATTGCAGACTGGCTGGCGCCTCGCGTAACTTCCACGGCTAACCGAGCGATTCCCGCAAACGCAACGAAGGAAAGAAGCCATGAGCGAAGTCGAGCAACCCGTGCCGCTCGGGGCGCGGCTCGCCGCGGAATGGCGGCGCCGGCCTTGGTGGATGAACCTGCTGTGGGGCTTCTGCATCTACTCAACGTTCATCTACACGCCGTACGACCTCTTCTTCAAGCCGGTGGCCGGCGCTGTAGAGGTGTGGTTCGGCGTGATGCTGCATGATTGGGCCGCCAAAGCCACCGAACCCTTGCACTGGGCCATCTACGCGGCCGGCGCCTACGGCTTCTGGAAGATGAGTTCGTGGATGTGGCCGTGGGCAGCCCTCTACGCCGGACAGGTGGCCATCGGCACCGTCATCTGGACTGTGCTCTACCCTGAGAACAGCAGCATGGGCCTGTGGGGAGGGTTCATCGCCGGCGCGATCGTGGCCGTGCCGGCCATCGCGCTATGGCGGGCGAGAGAGCGGTTTCAAGGCGGCGCTTAACTGTCCAAGGCAAGGCCGTCGGCGCTGGAAGGGTCACTTGGCGACGGCATCGCCAACAGAGCATCGCTTGAGAGATGTGGTCAACGCCGCGCCCTGAAGCGCGTGGCGCCGGCGCTCGCCCACGCAGCGCTGAGACTAGGGCGCCCCCAAAACGTCCGCGATGCCGAACAGCCCGCTCCGCTGCCCCGCCACGAAGCGCGCCGCCCGCAATGCGCCCATGGCGAAGTTCTTGCGGCTGAGCGCTCGGTGCGTGATCTCGATGCGTTCCCCGGTGCTTGCGAACATCACCGTGTGCTCGCCCACGATGTCGCCGCCGCGCAGCGCGTGAAAGCCAATCTGGCGAGCGTCACGCTCGCCGGTAATGCCGGAGCGCCCGTACACCGCGTCCGTGGCCAAGTTCCGCCCCAGCGCCGCGGCAAGCACCTCGCCAATGCGCACCGCGGTGCCGGACGGCGCGTCGATCTTGTGGCGGTGATGCGCCTCGAACACTTCCACGTCCGCGTCGTCGCCCAACGCTTTCGCCGCCAACTCAATGAGCTGCAGCGCCACATGCACGCCGACGCTCATATTCGGCGCCATGAGGATGGGCACCTCCTGCGCCGCCGCCTCCACTTGCGCCACGCCGTCCGCATCCATGCCCGTGGTGCCGATCACCATGCCCTTGCCGTGCGCCGCGCAGTGGGCGAGCGCTGCCAAGGTGGCGGCGGGGACGCTGAAGTCGATGAGCACGTCAAAGGCTGCAATGGCAGCAGCCATGTCTGCCTGCACGCGCACGGCGCCCAAGGACGCGCCGATGGCTGGCGAATCGGGATGCTCGAAGGCAGCGCCCAACTCCAAGTCCGCCGCCTCCGCGACCAACTCTGCGATGGCCTTGCCCATGCGTCCGGCCGCGCCGGTGATGGCGATTCGAGTCATCCCCTGCCTCCGGGCACCGCCACGCCAAGCATGACGCGCCAGCCAACCAAGGCCGGCAACGCAGACGGCGCGCCCTAGCCGCCCGCCAAAATGGGGAAGCGCGGCGCGTCTAGCCGGCCAACCCCTCGAAAAACTCCTTCACAGACTTGAACCACGACGCCCCCTTCGGGCTGTGTTTGTGGTCGCTGCCCTCCAGCGCGTCGCCGAAATCCCGCAACTTCGCCCGCTGATCATCCGTGAGGCGCACCGGCGTCTCCACCACCACGCGGCACAACAAGTCTCCCACGCCGCCGCGCCGCGCCGACGGCGCACCCTTGTTGCGCAGGCGGAACAGCTTGTTCGTCTGCGTCTCCGGCGGGATGGCGAGCTTGACGCGGCCATTCAAGGTCGGCACTTCGAGTTCGCCGCCCAACGCCGCCGCAACGAAGGAAATCGGCACCTCGCAGAAGAGATTCATGCCGTCGCGCTCGAAGATCGGGTGCTCGCGCACCGCGATTTGCACATACAGGTCGCCCGGCGGGCCGCCATTGAAGGCGGCTTCGCCTTCGCCGGAGAGGCGGATGCGGTCGCCATCGTCCACACCGGCCGGCACCCGCACGGAAAGCGTCTTGCGTCGTTCCACCCGGCCGGCACCGCCACAGTGCCGACACGGGTCTTTGATGATCTTGCCGGCGCCGCGGCAGCGCCCGCAGGTCTGCTGCAAGGAGAAGAAGCCTTGGGAGACGCGAAGCTGGCCAGCGCCGCGGCACTCCGGGCAGGTCGTCGGGCTGGTGCCGGGCTTCGCGCCGCTGCCATCGCACTCGTCGCAGGCGGCAAGCGACGGGATGCGGACTTCCACCGTGTCGCCGGCCACGGCCTGCTCCAAATCCAACTGCAGGTTGTAGCGCAGGTCTGCGCCGCGCTGCACGGAACGCCGCCCACGCCCGCCAGCGGCACCGCCGAAGATGTCGCCGAACACATCGCCAAAAATGTCGCTGAAGGCGGCGCCATTGAAGCCGCCGGCGCCAGCGCCGGCACTGGGGTCTACCCCGGCGTGGCCGAACCGGTCATAGGCTTCGCGCTTCTCCGCGTCGCTCAGCACCTCGTATGCCTCAGACGCTTCCTTGAACTTCTCCTCCGAATCGCTGTCGCCGGCGTTGCGGTCCGGATGGTGCTTCATGGCCAAGCGCCGATACGCCTTTTTCACGTCGTCCGCGGCGGCCCCGCGGTCTAGGCCGAGCACCTCGTAGTAGTCTCGTTTGGCCATGGCCTCCACCATGCGTCAGTGCCGGCGATTATGCGCCCTTGCCGCCTTTGTTCGCAGCGTCGTCCTTCACTTCCTCGAACTCGGCGTCCACGGCGTCGTCTTGGGCTGCGTTGCCTTGGGTTGCGGCTTCGCCGGCGCTTTCGGCGGCCGCAGCATCCGCGTACATCTTCTGCGCCACGGCCGCGGTGGCCTCCGTGAGCGCCGCGATGCCAGCCTCGATGGCCGCTTTGTCGTCGCCCTTGATGGCTTCCTCAAGGGCCTTCGCGGCAGATTCGATCTGCTCCTTCTCCGCGTCCGTCGCCTTGTCGCCGGCCTCGGCCACCGTCTTGCGCGCCGAGTGAACCAAGCCATCCGCCTGATTGCGCAGGCCCACCAACTCGGCGAACTTTTCGTCTTCTTCCGAGTGCGCTTCGGCGTCGCGGATCATGGTCTGCACTTCGTCCTCAGACAAGCCGCTTGAAGCCTTGATGACGATGGATTGCTCCTTGCCCGTGGCCTTGTCCTTGGCCGAAACGTTCAAGATGCCATTGGCGTCGATGTCGAAGCTCACCTCCACCTGCGGCATGCCGCGCGGCGCCGCCGGAATGTCCGTGAGGTCGAACCGGCCCAAGGATTTGTTCTGCCCGGCCTGCTTGCGCTCGCCCTGCAGCACATGGATGGTCACCGCGGTTTGATTGTCCTCGGCGGTGGAGAACACCTGCTGCTTTTTCGTCGGAATCGTCGTGTTCTTCTCGATGAGCGCGCTCATCACGCCGCCCAACGTCTCGATGCCGAGCGACAGCGGCGTGACATCCAGGAGCAGCACGTCCGTCACGTCTCCCGACAGCACCGCCGCCTGAATGGCCGCGCCCATCGCCACCGCTTCGTCCGGGTTCACGTCCCGCCGCGCCTCGCGGCCGAAGAACGCCTGCGCCTTCTCCTGCACGAGCGGCATGCGCGTCTGCCCGCCCACCAAGATGACGTCGTCGATGTCGGAGACGTTCAGCCGCGCATCCTGGATGGCCGTGCGGCACGGGCCGATGGTGCGTTCGACGAGTTCTTCCACCAAGCCCTCGAGCTTGGCGCGCGTCAGTTTGACGACGAGGTGTTTCGGCCCGGTTTGGTCTGCCGTGATGTACGGCAGGTTCACTTCCGTTTGCTGGCTGGAAGACAGCTCGATCTTCGCTTTCTCCGCCGCCTCCTTCAAACGCTGCAAGGCGAGGGGATCGTTGTGCAGGTCGATGCCTTGCTCGCGCTTGAACTCATCGGCCAAGTGGTCGATGACGCGCAAGTCAAAGTCTTCCCCGCCGAGGAAGGTGTCGCCGTTGGTGGACAGCACCTCGAACTGGTGCTCGCCATCCACTTCGGCAATCTCGATGATGGAGATGTCGAAGGTGCCGCCGCCCAAGTCGTAAACGGCGATCTTGGCGTCGCCCCGGCGCTTGTCCATGCCGTAGGCGAGAGCCGCCGCGGTGGGTTCGTTGATGATGCGCTTGACGGTGAGGCCGGCGATGCGCCCAGCGTCCTTGGTGGCTTGGCGCTGCGAATCGTTGAAGTAGGCCGGCACGGTGATCACGGCGTCCGTCACCGTCTCGCCGAGATAGTCCTCGGCGGTGCGCTTCATCTTCTTCAGCACTTCCGCGGAAATCTGCGGCGGCGCCAAGTCGTCCCCCTTGGCACGAATCCACGCGTCGCCATTGGCGGCCTTGACGATCTTGTAGGGCACCATGCCCATGTCGCGCTGCACCACGTTGTCGGTGAAGTTGCGCCCGATGAGGCGCTTCACCGCGAACAGCGTGTTGTCTGGGTTGGTGACGGCTTGGCGCTTGGCGCTCTGCCCCACCAACGTCTCGCCCTCATCGGTGTAGGCGACGATGGAGGGCGTCGTGCGATCGCCCTCGGAGTTCTCGATAACCTTGGGGTCCTTGCCTTCCAAGGCCGCCACGCACGAGTTGGTCGTGCCAAGGTCGATGCCGATGATCTTTGCCATGTCGAAGCGTCTCCTGCTGAACGGGCGCCGCGCGCCCGATTGATCGCTAGGGCATATATGCGCCCCAAACGGCGGGTTTCAACCCTCAGGCGGGGCTGCGTCCTGCGGTTCGCCCGGCGCCGGGGCGGGGGGCGCCTTGGCCACAATCACCATCGCCGCGCGCACGACGCGCTCGTTCAACACATAGCCCTTCTGCACCACTTGGGTGACGGCACCGGGTTCGGCATCCGGATTTTCGACCATGCTGATGGCTTCGTGGAAGTTGGGGTCGAACGGCGCCCCGTGTGGATCAACGACGCGCACGCCGGCCTTTTCCAAGGCGCCTGATAGGAGTTTGAGCGATAGCTCGACGCCTTCGGCTGCGGTGTTTTCTGAAGCCGCGCGGGCAGCGTCCACGGCACGCTCGAAGCTGTCGATGGCGGGCAACAAGTCCGCCGCCAGGCGCTCGACGGCGAACTTGCGGGCGTTCTCCATCTCGCGCGCGGCGCGGCGGCGGGTGTTGTCCGCTTCGGCTTGGGCCCGCAGGGCTTGATCGCGCGCGGCTTCCAGCGCTGCCTGCGCTTCGGCAAGCGCTTCCTGCAGCGCCGCAGGATCGTCCGCTGACGCCGGTTCGGGCGCTGTATCTGCCTCAGGCTCGGGGTCGTGGTCGGGAGACGGCGCCGCTTGCGTCTCCACGCCGGCACCCTGCACCTTGACGTCGCCCTGTTCCGCCGCTGGCGCACCCCCTGCTTCCGCCGAAGCCTCTTCAACCATCACCGCTGCCCCGCATCCATCGCCTTGGGAGTTGGCGACCTATATGGGCGCCCTGCAAGCTCAATTCAAGCCCGGCCCATGCTCATGGCCGCGCCCAACAGGCGCGCGGTGACATCGACGATGGGAATGACGCGCTGATAGGCCATGCGCGTGGGGCCGACGACGCCCAAGGCGCCGGCGACCTCCTTGTTCACCGCGTACGGCGCCGTCACCACGGTGCAGGCGTCGAACAGCCGGTAGCCGGATTCCTCGCCGATGAACAGCTGGATGCCGTCCGATTCCAAGCAGCGGTCGAGCAAGTGGACGATGGCGCCTTTGTGGGCGAACTCATCGAACAGTTCGCGCATCGCCGCCGCGTCTGGCAGCACATCCGCCAGGTTCGGCGCACCGCTCACCACATAGCGCTCCGGCTCGCCGTCGTCGTCCGCGAACGCCTTGCGGGCAATGTCGAGGGCGGTTTGCATGAGCCGGTCCAACCGCTTCTTGTCCGCCTCCATGTCTTCCACCAGCTTGGCGCGAATCTCCCCCAACGCCCTGCCGGAATAGCGCTCATTCAGGAAGTTCGCCGCCTGCTGCAGTTCGGCCTCGGAGTACTCCCGGTCGGTATGGATGACGCGGTTCTGCACCTCGCGTTCATTCACCACGAGGATGGCTAGGACGCGGCCTCCCGACAGCTGCAGGAACTCCACTTGGCGCAGCGCCACCCGCTCCGGCTTCGGCAAAGTGACCACGCCGGCCATCATGGTGATGTGCGAGAGCAAGCGCGACGCCGTGGCCACGAGGTCCTCCGGCGCGCGGTCGGGATGCAGCTCCGCCTGCAGCCGCCGCATGTTCTGCACATCCAGCGGCCGCACGGAGATGAGGCTGTCCACGAAGAAGCGCAGCCCGCGGTTGGTGGGCACCTTGCCGGCGGAAGTGTGCGGCGAACGCACGAAGCCGCGCGCCTCAAGCTCCGCCATCACGTTGCGCACCGTCGCCGAACTCACCTCCACATGCGAAGCGAGCGTCTTCGACGGCACTGGCGCGCCGTCCTCAAGGTACTGCTCCACCAGCATCTTGAAGAGCGTGTGGGCGCGTTCCTCGCTGCGGTCATCGCCGCCGCGGCGGCCCGCCTCGCGCTTGCCGGAGGTTGTCATGGTCATGCACAGAGTCTCGTGACTCGGCTACTCTAGCAGGCTGCCGCGCAAACCGACAAATCATCCGCGCCGCTCCATGCTGAAGCAGCTCACCGTCAGGAACTTCGCGCTCGTGGAAGCGCTGGACATCGAGTTCGCCGGCGGCCTCACAGTCATCACCGGGGAATCCGGCGCCGGCAAGTCCATCCTGCTGAGCGCCTTGGCGCTGGTGCTCGGCGAGCGCGCCGCGGCAACGCACATTCGCCCCGGCGCCACAAGCTGCGAAGTGGCGGCAGACTTCCACTTGAACCCGAACGGCGCGGCGTGGCGCTACCTTGAGGAGCGGGAACTGCTGGACCCGTTCGAACCCAACCGCTGTCTGGTGCGGCGCGTGGTGGGCGGCGGCCGCTCGCGGGCGTTCGTCAACAGTGCCCCCGTTAACCTCGGCGCACTGCAGGCGCTCTGCGAACCGCTGGTGGACATCTACGGGCAGCACGAACACCGTTCGTTGCTGGAACGCTCGGTGCAACTCTCGCTGTTGGACGACTATGCCGGCGCCGGCGTCGAAGCGCTGGCCGTGCGCGACGCCCATCGGCGCTGGCAAGCGCGTGAGCGCGAACTCGAAGCCGCGCAGAGCCGCGCCCAAGGCGAGCGCGAGCGCGTCGACCTGCTGCGCTATCAAGCAGACGAACTGCGAGCGCTATCGGTGGAAGAGGGTGAGTTCGAGGCGCTCGCCGCCCGCCGCAAGCGGCTGGCCGCGGCGAGCGACATTCGCGCGGTGGTCGCCGGCCACGAAACAGCGTTGGAGGAAGACCTGATCCCGCGCTTGGCGCGCGCCGGCGGAGAGCTTGAAGCCATCGACGACCCGCACCCCGCGCTGGCGGCGGCGGTTCGACACCTGCAAGCGGCGCGGGTGGACGCGGAAGAAGCCTTGGTCGAGTTGCGCGATTACTTCAACGCCGTGCCGGAAGACGCCGCGGCGCTGGCCGAGGTGGACGAGCGGCTGGACCTCATTCACGACATCGCGCGCAAGCATCGCGTGGCGCCATCTGGCTTGCCAGCCCACGCCGCCGAAGTGGAGGCGGCCCTCGCCAGCCTGGACGCCAATGCGCACCGTCTCGATGAACTGCGAACCGCGGCCCAAGCTGCCGAAGCGGCGTACTGCGAAGCGGCGGAGAAGCTGTCCACGGCGCGGCACCGGGCGGCGCCCGCGTTCGCGCGGGACGTGGCGGCGGCGATGGCGGAGCTGCGGCTCACCGACGCCGCCTTGGAGGTGGAGTTCACCGCGACGCGCAATGAACGCGGCTTGGAGGCGGCTCGCTACTTGGTGCGCACGAATCCGCAATATCCGGCCGGGCCATTGCAGGAGATCGCCTCCGGCGGCGAATTGGCGCGCATCGGGCTCGCCATCGAGGTGGTGGCCGCGCAACGCTCGGCGCTGCCATGCTTGGTGCTCGACGAGGCGGACATCGGCCTCGGCGGCACCACCGCGGATGTGCTGGGGCGCATGTTGCGCCGCCTCGCCGAACGCGCCCAAGTGGTGTGCGTCACCCACGCTCCGCAGGTCGCGGCGCTGGGCGACACGCATCTGCGCGTGGTGAAGACCGCCGCCAGCGACACGGTGATCGATCGCTTGGATGACGCCGAGCGCACGGAGGAGCTGGCGCGCATGCTGGCCGGGCACCGCGTGACCGGAGAGACCCGCAGCTTTGCCCAGAGCCTGCTCGACGGCGCCAAGCGCGCCGGCGACGCTGCGGCCTGACGGCTGCGCTGCGCCGTTCCGCCATTGCCCTTCCTGACCGCGCCAGTTCCCGCTACCATTCCGCGCTTCGCAACGGAGCGAGGCATCGTGCCGGACGCCGCAGCCAAACACATCGTCCCGGCGCTCCTGCTCATCGCCTGCCTGGCGGCGAGCGGGTGTTCCTTCCAACTGCCCAAGATCCACCGCGTCACGGTGCAGCAGGGCAACGTCATCACCCAAGAGATGGTGGATCGCCTGAAGCCCGGCATGACGCCGGAGCAAGTGGCGTTCGTGATGGGCGGCCCGGTGGTTCGCAACGCCTTTGACAATTCCCGGTGGGACTACGTCTACACCCTCGAGGTGCCCAAGACGTTCCAGTCGCGGGTGATCGTGTCCATCTTCTTTGAGGACGACCAGCTGGTGCGCATCATTGGCGACCTCAAGCCCTCGGAAGCCGACGCAGCCGACGAAGGCGCTTGAGCCAGCGACGCTAAGGGGGCTTTTGGCTGCCTAGCCCGCCGGCCCGCCCGCCCGACGAGAATCCGCCGCCAACGCGCGCCGACGCGCTTTCGGGTCTCGGGCGAGGGGGCGGTAGAACTCCACCCGGTCGCCATCGGCGAGGGGCGTGGCCGGCGACGCCACGATGCCGAAGACGCCCACCGCCGCCGACGCCAATTCCAAGCCGGCAAACGCGGGGGCGCGCCGCGCCGCGGCCACGGCGTCCGCCACGGTGGCCGCCGGCGCCAACTCGAAGTGCGCCGCGTGGCACGCATTCGGCAGCGCGTACACCACTTCCACGCGCACGGTCAGCCTCCCAACACGGCGTGGGCGCGCTCACTGAACGCATCCACCAAGGCGTCCGCGGCGCGGCGTGTCAACGGCGCCCCAAGCAGCCTGATGAGCCCGCCCTGCAGCTCGAAATCCAGCGCGAGGTGAATGCGGCATCCGTGCCCGACCGGCGTGAAGGTCCAAATGCCGTCCAAGCGGCGAAACGGGCCGTCGACCAGCTTGAGGACAATGCGCGGGCCTTGCTCCACCCGGTTCCGCGTGACCAGCGATTCCGTGCGCCCAAGCCCCTTCAGCGTCAAGGTGGCCAGCATCTCGCCGCCTTCCACGACGACGGTCTTGGCTGCCGTACACCACTTCAAGAACTCCGGGTAACGTTCCACGTCGTTGACCAGCGCACACACCGCATCCGCCGCAAACGGCACCAGCGCGCTGCGCTCAAGACGCGGCACGGGTCAGGCGCTTGGCGTGGCGGACGTTCCCGCCAAGCCCAAGCCGATGGGGCGCGGCGCGGTCAACCCAGCAGGGCGTATGCGAACACCGCCAGCACGCCGAGTGGCGCCACCACCTTGATGAGCACCGCCCACGCCAACGCCGGCACCCCCTCGCGCAAGCCGAGCTGCTCGCCAACGATGGTCTTCGGCAACACCCATCCGGCAAACAGGGCGATGAGCAAACCGCCCAAGGGCAGCATGACCTTCTGCGTCGCATAGTCCATGAAGTCGAAGAACGTCATCTGCCCCACCAAGTGGATATCCGACCACACGTTGAACGAGAGCACCGTGCCGAGGCCCAGCACCCAGCAGACGAGGCCCAAGGCGAGCGCCGCGCGCGGCCGCCTAATGCCATGCGTCTCCACGGCATACGCCAAGGCCGGCTCTAGGAGCGATATGGACGAAGTGATGGCGGCGATGGTGACGAGCACGAAGAAGACCACGCCAAACAGTGCGCCCAACGGCATTTGGCCAAATGCCAGCGGCACCGTCACGAACATGAGCCCCGGCCCCTGCCCCGGCTCCAAGCCGTTGGCAAACACGACCGGAAAGATCGCGAGGCCCGCGACCAGCGCCACCAGCGTGTCGAGGGCGGCGATGGTCAACACCGTGGAGGAGATGGAGGCGCTGCGCGGCACATAGGCGCCATAGGCCATGATCGCCCCCATGCCCACGCTCAACGTGAAGAATGCGTGGCCGAGGGCCTCCAACACGCCGTCCACAGACAGGGCGCTCCAGTTCATGCCGAACATGAACTCAAGGCCAGCGCCGAAGCCACCGGATGTCATGGCGTAGCCAAGCAACACGAAGAGCAACACGAAGAGGCCGGGCATGAACCAGCGCACGGCGCGTTCGATGCCGGCAGTGACGCCGCGCGCCACGATGAAAACGGTTCCCGCCACGAACGCTGTGTGAAACGCCGCCAACATCCACGGGTCCGCGAGAAACGCATCAAAGGCGCTGCTCGCCAGCGCCCCGTCGGCGCCCGTGAACATGCCGCTGCCCATGCGGAAGATGTAGAAGAGCGCCCACCCCGCGATGACCGTGTAGTACGACAGGATGAAAAAGCCCGTCAGCGCGCCAAGCCAACCCACCAGCCCCCACGCGCGCGGCGCCCCGCTGCGCTTGGCAAGGGCCCGCATGGTGTTGATCGGGCTCTGCCGCCCTTGGCGGCCAAGCATCACCTCCGCGATCATCACCGGCGCGCCGATGGCCGCAATGCACAGGAGATACACCACCACGAAGGCGCCGCCGCCGTTCTCGCCAGTGATGTATGGGAACCGCCAGATGTTGCCGAGGCCCACCGCCGAGCCGGCCGCGGCCAGCACGAACAGCCAGCGGCTCGACCACATGCCGTGCCGGGAAACGTCGGGTGTGCTCGCCTCGCTCATCGCCTGCCCTCTCCGCCAACGGGCCAGTGACAATTATACTTGCGCCATGTCAGCCCCCAGGCAGCCCGCGCACTCTGGCCTCATCGCCCGGAACCGGCGCGCCAAGTTCGATTATCAGTTGGAGGAAACCTTCGAGGCCGGCCTTGCGCTCCTAGGCTGGGAAGTGAAGAGCCTCCGCGCCGGCACCGGGCAGCTCAGCGACAGCTATGTCGTGGTGCGCGGTGGCGAGGCATGGCTGCTCGGCGCCCACATCACGCCGCTCGCCAGCGCATCCACCCATGTGGATCCGGTGCCGGACCGCTCGCGCAAACTGCTGCTGCATCAGCGCGAAATCTCCCGCATCGCCACGGCCGTGGAGCGCAAGGGATACACCTGCGTGGCCACCAAACTGTACTGGAAGGGCAATCGGGTGAAGTGCGAAGTGGCCTTGGGGCGCGGCAAGCAGCGCCACGACAAGCGCGACACCACGAAAGATCGGGACTGGAAGCGCACCCAAGCGCGGCTGCTGAAGCGCAGTGCCTGATCGAAAGCGCTAAGCCGCCGTTCATCCGCGAGCGCGCTGCGTCCGTCCGCGCCGAGCGAGTTAGTGGCCGCGCCGCTTGAGTTCCGTCTTGATGGCGTTGGCCGTGCGGCGCAGTTCCCCGGCAGCGGCGCGTTCCGCCAAGGCCCACACGTCCCCATCGCCGGCGATGCGCGCGGCATTCGCCGTCGCTACGCCCAACTCGGCGCGCACTGCGTCGAGCTTGCTCACCAGCTCTGCGGTGGGAACGGAGCGCCAAACACTCATGGCGTGTACCAAATCGGCGATGAGTAGGCGCGTTCCTGGAGGGTCATCGGGATGTGCTCCGGAACGTCCTCAATGCCGTAGCGCTGCGCGTCATAGGCCGTCCAACGCGGCGTCGGCACCTGCAGCACACGCGCATAGTAGAACGCTGGCTCACGGCACCGAAAGCCCGGGTCGCGCCAAACGGCGGCGAGTTGCGCCGCGCCTGCCGTTTCGCCCGGGGCCGTGTCGGCAGCAGCGGCCGCGGATGCTTGGGGCGACGCGCCAGTTGCGGCGAGCGGGCGCCCAGCCGGATGTGCCACGTCATGCACTTGCTCATGCAGCGCGCCATCGCCAGAGCGCCAGCCCTTGATGATCTGGATGCGCTCCAAGTTGGCGTTGTCGGCATCCTTCAGCGCTTGCACGAGGAAGGTGGGCGCGGTGGCGCCGCAAGCACCCAGCTCCTGCCCCATCGGCACGCCGCCGGCGTAGCCGCGCGCCGCCAAGTTCGGTGCTTCGGCATCGGCCGCGGTGAAGCCCCAGCCGCCAAAGAAGCGCAGCGTGATGCGCGGCCCGGTGGTCGCGTACACCTCGCGCCGGCGCAGCGCGGCAAAGATGGCCTCGCGGGTGTTCGCGGTGGCCCACACCGCGGCCAGCCCAGCAGCGGATGCCTGCCAGCCAAGGATGGCGTCATCGTTCAACATGCGCTGCGGGTTTGGCTCGGCCTTGGCGGACTTGCCGAAGAAGTTGTCCTCCTCCACTGCCGCCAATCCGGTGTGCGCGTCGGAACTGCCGATCATGCCGAACCTGAAGGGGTTGACGCCCAGCGCCGCCTCGCGGTCGAGGCCGAGCTTCAGGGCCGAGCGCGCATATTCGTGGCGCAGCTGCTGCGCCGGCTTGTCGGGTGACGCCGCGGCGCCGTCCCAGCCATTCCACGTCTCAAAGTCCGCAAAGGCATCGTCCGGCGAGAGAAATGGATGGGTTTCGCTGTCGCCCTTGATCTGCGTCACTTCCACCACCGGCTCCCACTTCGCCCGGGTTGCGGCATAGGCCAGGTCATGCGGACGGCCGTAGGAGTCCGTGAGCGCGAACATCTGCCCGAACGAGAGGTTGCTGTTGTGCGGAATGGCCAGCACAGCGCCGCCGACGCGCTTTTCGTAGCGGTCCAGGAAATCCCAAAAGTAATCTGTGTGCGTGCTGTCCCAAGACGTGAACGGCACGATCTGATCGGCCTTGTCCGCGCCATCCCGGAACACCACCACCCGATGCGTGGCGCCGAGCTTCGGCGTCCACTCATAGCCGATGAAGGCGGTGAAGCGGCCGGGATCATTGTGGCGGTCGGCGGCGGCGGTGGTCATCTGCCAGACGGATTGGCGAAAGCCGGCGTGCCGCACGGCGACTTGGTTGAGCCGATGCGTGGGCAGCAGCGGGTCGTCGCGCAGCGCGTCTTGATCCACATCCTCAGACTGCGCCAGTTCCGCGAACGCTTGCTGCCATAGCCGGCCAAGCAGGGTATCCCGGAAACCAGCATCCTCCGCGTAAGCGTGGCGGGCATAGGCCGCCCCCATGTTGTTGCCGTGGTCTGCCACGACCATGAAGTCCAGCGCCCGGCTGAGCTGCGCGCGCTGCCCAGTGTTGCTGATGACGGCCTCGCCGCGAGCGAACCGGTAGGCGGCGTCGAGGCCCAAGCGCGTGCCGCCGGCGAAGCCGTCACCGGAGAGGGCGGTGTGGACGTGGGTGTCGCCCCAGTACACGGTGCTCGGATGCGCTGGGGCGTCGGCGGCGGATGCACGCGGCGCTGCGCCGGCGGCGAGGCCAAAGCAGCAAACGGCGGCCAGCCGTCGCCATGCGCCAGCCCTCCCGACGCGCCGCGAGCGGGCGGGCCGTCCACGATTCGCCAAACTGATGCCAACACCCCGCCAGCGTCGATGTTCGCCACATCCCATCGGGGCTGCGCCAACGGCGCTATGATGCGCTAGGGTTGTGGCGATCAACTGGGCAGCGCCAGCGGCGGGGAGGCAGCGATGAGGATTCTGAAGTGGATTGGCGGAGCGCTCGGCGCGTTGGTCATCGTGCTCGGCCTCCTCTACATGTTCCGCACCGACCCGGTGCAGATGCTCGCCGGCAAGCGCTTGAGCGGCGCCGAGCAACCCTATCCGGCGAACTGGGCGAGTTGCGATCAACATCCCACCATCGCCGTCGAGACGCAGCCCGACGCTCCCCACTCCGTCACCACCATTTGCGTGGTGCTGAACGGCGACCTCATCATTCCGGCCCGCGACGGCAGCACCAAGCAATGGACGGCCAATGTCCTCGCCGACCCGCGCATCCGCGTGAAGATCGGCGACGCAGTGTATCCCGCGCTCGCGCAGCGCGCCGAGGACATCGACATGGAGAGTTTCGTGGCCGCGGCGCAGGCCAAGTATCCGCAAATGGGCGGCAACCAAGGAGAGAGCGGCCCGCAGGACGTGTGGCTGTTCCGCGTCGCGCCGCGCTGAGTCGAAATGTTGGGGACCGGACCTGCCGGCGCCCCACTGCACGGCGCGTAGCCGCCACAACCGAGGGAGCGCGGCGCGGTCAGGGGCCGTCATCCGCGATGCGCCGCCGCGCCTGCGCCACCGCCTCGCGCACACGGGCCGGGGCCGTGGCGCCCAAATGGTCGCGCGCGGCGAGGGAGCCGGCCAACGATAGCGTGGCGTAAACGTCTTCTGCAATGGCCGGGTCGAAGCGCCTGAGCGCGTCGAGCGGCACGTCGGCAAGGGCAATGCCGCCCGCTTGCGCGTGGCGCACCACCTCTCCCACCACCCGATGGGCATCCCGGAACGGGCGCCCCTTGCGCACCAGATAGTCCGCTAGGTCCGTAGCCGTGGCGAACCCCGCTTCGGCGGCGGCGCCCATGGCGGCGACGTTGGGCCGCATCGCGCCGATGATGTCGCGCATGGCGCGCAGGCAGCCGCGCAGCGTGTCCGCGGTGTCGAAGACCGGCTCCTTGTCTTCCTGATTGTCCTTGTTGTAGGCGAGCGGCTGGCCCTTCATCAGCGTCAGCAACGCAAGCAGGTGGCCGAACACGCGGCCGGCCTTGCCCCGCACCAGTTCCGGCACGTCTGGGTTTTTCTTCTGCGGCATGATGCTGGAGCCGGTGCAGAAGGCGTCCGGCAAGTCGATGAAGCGGAACCGTTCCGAAGCCCACAGCACCAGTTCCTCGCACCAGCGCGACAGGTGCATGGCCGTGGTGGCTGCGCTCGCGCAGAACTCGATGGCGAAATCCCGGTCGCTCACGGCATCCAGCGAATTCGCCGCCACGCCAACGAAGCCGAGCGCCGCCGCGGTGGCTTCGCGGTCAATCGGAAAAGTCGTGCCGGCAAGGGCCGCGGCGCCGAGCGGCGACACGTTCACCCGCTTGCGGCAATCCCGAAACCGCGCCCGGTCGCGGTGCGCCATCTCGAACCACGCCAACAGGTGGTGCCCGAACGTGACCGGCTGCGCGGTCTGCAAGTGGGTGAACCCCGGCATCGGGTCCGCCGCATGGCGCTCGGCGAGGTCCACTAGCTGCGCCATCACTTCGTCGAGCAAGGCGATGACGGCGTCGATCTCGTCGCGCAGATAGAGGCGCAAATCCGTCGCCACCTGATCGTTGCGGGAGCGGCCCGTGTGCAGCTTCTTGCCAGTGTCGCCGACGAGTTCCGTCAACCGCGCCTCAACGTTCATGTGGACGTCTTCCAAGGCGACGGACCACGCAAAGCGGCCGCTCTCGATCTCTGCGCGCACCGTCTCCAAGCCGCCGATGATGGCGTCGCGCTCATCTGCGGTGATCGCCCGGGCCTCGGCGAGCGCCCGCGCATGGGCGATGGAGCCGGCGATGTCGTGGCGATAGAGCCGCTGGTCGAAGCCCACCGACGCCGTGAATCGTTCCACGAACGCATCCGTCGGCGCTTCGAAGCGGCCACGCAACAGGTCGTTCGGCTCGGTCATCGGGAACGGTCGGGAAGGTCGGGAAGCACCCGCATATACTGGCACTTTCCGCGCCGATGCTCTATGCCGAACCTCGTCATCGCAACTCGCGAGAGCCCCTTGGCGCTGGCGCAAGCCGAGCGCGTCCGCGCCATGTTGGCAGATCGGGGCACGCGCACGACCCTGCTGCGCCTCTCCACCGAGGGCGACGAGCGGCTCGACGCGCCGCTGCCGGCAATCGGCGGCAAGGGGCTGTTCGTGAAAGCGCTGGAAGCGGCGCTCCTGGATGGCCGGGCGCAGTTGGCTGCGCACAGCATGAAGGACATGCCGGCGGAACAGCCGGACGGCTTGGTGGCGACCACCGCAGGGCCCCGGGCGGATGCCCGCGACGCCTTGGTGGCGCCGGGCGGCGCCACGTTCGACGCACTGCCCGGCGGCGCCTGCATCGGCACATCGAGCCTGCGCCGCACGGCGTTCCTGCGTCTCGCCCGGCCTGACCTCAAGTTCGCCCCGGCGCGCGGCAACGTCGGCACCCGCTTGCGGAAACTCGACGCCGGCCAGTTCGATGCCTTGGTGCTCGCCTGCGCTGGGCTGGATCGGCTGCACTTGGCGCGCCGCGTGGCGGAGCGGTTGAGCCCGACGCTGAGCCTGCCGGCCGCAGGGCAAGGGGCATTGGCGGTGGAATACCCCGCCGAGCGCACCGACCTCAAGGCGCTCGTGGCCGACATCACCCATCCCGCCACCGAGCGCGCCGTGGCCGCGGAACGCGCCTTGACCCGCGCCTTGGGCGGCGACTGCACAACGCCCTTGGGCGCCTACGCCACGGTTTCGGGGCAGTCCATCACGCTGGCCGCGACGCTCGCGGCGCCGGACGCCGAACGCGCCTTGCATGTGACGTTGACCGGCGCGGACCCCGAGGCCCTCGGCGAGCGCGCCGCAATGGCCCTGTTTGCGCTGGGCGCTGCGGACTTGTTGGCCCAGGAGGGCTGAACCGTGCGGATTTGGGTGACGCGCACCGAGCCAGGCGCCAGCCGGCTGGCGGCGGCGTTGCGGGCGGCCGGGCACATCGTGTGGGTGCGCCCAACGCTGGACATCGAGTGTCTGGCCGCGCCACCCCCGCCGGGTAAGTTCGCGCTCACGGTTTTCCTCTCCGAGCACGCCGTCGCCGGCGCGTTCGCGAACGGCTGGGCGCCCGGCCCCGCAATGGCCATCGGCACGGCCACCGCCGCCGCATTGCGTACGCACGGCGTCTGCCCGCTGCTCCCCGCCGCGGCGACTTCCGAAGGCGTCATCGCGCGGCTGGCGGAGATGGCTCAGGGCAACGAGGACAGCGCGACCCCGGCGCCGCTGCAGCGCCTGCCGGCGAGCGTGCTCATCGCCGCCGGCGAGGGCGGGCGCGATGTGCTCTTGGCGTGGCTTACCGAACGCGGCACACGCGCGGTGAAGTGGCCGTTGTATCGCCGCGTGGCGCGCCTAGGCACGGTGCCCGCCGACGCTGCCGTCGATGCCATCATTGTGGGCAGCGTGGCCGGATTGCAGGCTGCGGCGAACCTGTGGTTTGCTTCTCGGCGCAGCCCCGCGACGGCGGTTGTGACACCATCGCAGCGTGTGGCTGACGCGGCGCGGCAACTCGGCTTCAGCCGCGTCCTCACCGCCGCGGGAGCGGATGCCGCGGCAACGCTCGCAGCCCTCTGCCAAACGCCGAGCGAGGAACGAATTTGACGGACGCCGAAGCGACTCCCACTCCCGCGGCAGAAATCCCAACGCCGCCGCCACCGCGGCGGCCCGGACGCGGCCTTGCGGCGTTGGCCTTGTTGCTCGCGCTGGCCGCGGCCGTCGCGGCCGGCTACAGCGTGTGGCGCATCGAGTTCGCCAACCCAAGCGAGGCGCGACTGACGCGCGAAGCCACGCGCCTGCAACGCGCCATCGACGCCGCCCGGTCCGCCGCCAGCGACGCGCTGTCCGAGCACGACGCCGCGCTCTCCGAACGCTTGGCTTCGCAGCAGCGTGCCCTCGACGAAGTTCGCGCCGAAGTGGCGGACGCGCTGGCGGCGCGACGCCATGACGAGCCGCCGGACGCGCGGGATTGGAAGCTCGCGGAAGCGGAGTATCTGCTGCGCATCGCCAACGGGCGCCTGTTGATGGAGCGAGACGTGGCCGCGGCGCGGCAATTGCTCGCCGCCGCGGACGCGCTGCTTGCAGAGTTGGATGATTTTGCCCTGCATGAGGTGCGCGCGGCCCTGGCCGCGGAGTTGCTGGCCTTGGCGCAAACGCCGGCTGCCAACGCCCAAACACTGTTCCTGCGGCTTGAGGCGGTGAAGGATGGGCTTGGCGGCCTGCCCACCGCCACCCCAGCGAGCTACAGCGCCAGCGCGCCCGCCACGGCAGCAAACCCACCGGCCCCTGAAGATGGCGACGTGGCACCGCCACCGACGGCTTGGGCCATGTTGCGAAACCGCTTTGCCGGGCTCTTTGAGTATCGAACGCGGGAGCGCATGGCGCCGCGGCCGCTGCTGCGTCCAGACGAAGCCCTCTACTTGGAATTGAACCTGCGGCTCGCGCTGGAACGTGCCCAGCTCGGCGCGCTGCGCAGCGACGCGACGCTCTACGCGAAGAGCTTGGATTCTGCGCTGGGTTGGCTCACCGAATACGTCGACATAGAAGACCCGCGCAGCCAAGGCATCGCCGCGGCGCTCAAGGACGCAGCGCGCATCAACGTGGATGCGGCGTTGCCGGACATCTCCGGCTCGCTGGCGCTGTTGCGCAAGATCACCCGCGCGCCGACGCCCCAAGCCGCCGCCACCGAGGCGCCGGCCGCGCCGCAGCCGACCGACGCCCGGCCAAGTCAATGAAACTGCGCCTCGTCGCATTCACGCTGACGGCGCTGGCTGCCGGCGCCCTGCTCGGCTGGCTGATGCAGCAAGACCCGGGCTATGTGTTCATCTCCTTGGCCAACCGCACATTGGAGACCAGCGTATGGTTCGGGCTCTTCAGCCTGCTCGCGCTGTGGGCGGCGGCAGCATTGCTGGTGGCCGGCGCGCGCTGGGCACTCACGAGCCGCTCGCGCATCGCCACATGGCGCCGCGGGCGCCGAGCGCTCCATGCCGAGCGGGCGACGGCCGCGGGCTTCATCGAGTTGCTGGAGGGCCGTTGGCAGAACGCGCGGCAGGCCTTGGAGGGCGCGGCAGCGTCCGCCGGGCTGCCGCTGCTGAACTACTTGGCGGCGGCGCGGGCAGCCCATGAATTGGGTGACGCAGCGGGCCGCGACGCGCTGTGCGAGCAAGCGCTCTCGAACGACCCGAAGGCTGGCGCGGCGGTGGCCCTTGCCCGCGCGGGGATGCTCCGCGACACGGGCCAGTGGCAGGAGTGCCGAGCGGCGCTAGACGCTTTGCTCGCGGATGCGCCGCGCCACCCCAGCGCACTGATGCTCAAGCTCGAGTGCAGCCAGCGCTTGGGCGATTGGCAAGGTGCGCTGGACGCCGCGACGCAGTTGGGGAAGCTCAAATCTGCGGACGCAGCGGCGGTGGATACCGCCATCGTCGAGGCTTGGCGCCAGCGCTTTGCCGCGGCGCACCACGACGCGGCAGCGGCTCGCGCGGCGTGGAACGCCATGCCGAGGAAGCTGCGCCGACTGCCGGCGCTCACCCTCGGCTACGCCGAGGCGTTGAACGCGGCGGGGGACGGCGACGGCGCGGAGGCGACGCTGAAGGCAGCGCTCAAGTCACGCTACGACGCAAACCTTGTGGAGTGTTATGGGCGCGTGCGCGGCACCCAACCCGCCGAGCAGTTGGCCACCGCCGAACGCTGGCTGGCAGAGCATCGAAACGACCCTGTGCTCACGCTCGCCCTGGGGCGCTTGAGCCTCGCAGCCGGTGAGCGGGACAAGGCGTTTGCGCACCTTGAGGCGAGCTTCGACGCGGCGCCGACGCCGGACTGTTGCGCCGAGCTCGGCCGGCTGCACCTCTCGGCGGGTCAATTGGAGCGTGGCCGGGCGTTGCTGGAGCAAGCCTTGGCAGGGTTCGCCACGGCCCAAGATGGCGCGGCATATCCCGCGCACCGCATTGGAGGCGCTTCGGCCTAGCGCCCCCGCATCTGCGCGAAGAACTCCTGGTTCGTCTTGGTGTCCTTCAGTTTGTCCGCCAAGAACTCGATGGCGGCGATGTCGTCCATGTCGTGCAGCAGCTTGCGCATGATCCACACGCGCTGCAGCTCGGCCTCGCCCATCAGCAGCTCTTCCCGCCTGGTCGCCGAGCGGCGAATGTTGATGGCCGGATAGATGCGCTTCTCGGCGATCTTGCGTTCAAGGTGCAACTCCATGTTGCCGGTGCCCTTGAACTCCTCGTAGATCACTTCGTCCATCCTCGAGCCAGTGTCGATGAGCGCGGTGGCGATGATCGACAAGCTGCCACCCTCTTCGATGTTGCGCGCCGCGCCGAAGAAGCGCTTCGGGCGCTCCAGCGCGTGCGCGTCCACCCCGCCCGTGAGCACCTTGCCGGACGATGGCACGATGGTGTTGTACGCGCGCGCCAGCCGGGTGATGGAATCCAACAGCACCACAACGTCTTTCTTGTGTTCCACCAGCCGCTTGGCCTTCTCGATGACCATGTCCGCCACCTGCACATGGCGCGAGGGCGGCTCGTCGAACGTGCTGGCCACGACCTCGGCGTCCACCACCGTGCGCTCCATGTCCGTCACTTCCTCCGGGCGCTCGTCAATCAGCAGCACGATGACGATGGCCTCGGGATTGTTCGCGCAAATGGACTGCGCCACGTTCTGCAGGATCATCGTCTTGCCGGCCTTCGGCGGCGATACGATGAGGCCGCGTTGCCCCTTCCCCACCGGCGAGATGAGATCGATGATGCGGGCGGTGAGGTCTGCCGTGCTGCCGTTGCCGCGCTCCAAGGTGAAGCGCTCGTTCGGGAACAGCGGCGTCAAGTTCTCGAACAGGATTTTGTGCTTCTTGTTGTTCGGCTCGCTCAGGTTGATTTCGTCCACCTTGAGCAGCGCGAAGTAGCGCTCGCCGTCCTTCGGCGGGCGAATCTTCCCAGCGATGCCGTCGCCGGTGCGCAGGTTGAAGCGGCGAATCTGGCTCGGCGACACATAAATGTCATCGGGCCCGGCCAGATACGAACTCGTCGGCGAGCGCAAGAAGCCGAAGCCATCCTGGAGGATTTCCAGCACGCCTTCGCCGTAGATGTCCTCACCGCTTCTGGCGTGCTTGCGCAGTATGGCGGCGATGACTTCCTGCTTGCGTGAGCGGGCGATGTTTTCGAGGCCCATCTCGCGGGCCATGTCCACGAGTTCCGGTACGGGTTTGGATTTCAGATCAGTCAGGTTCATTTACTTTCGAGGGCGCCGACGAACGGGCGCGTTGATGGGTGAGGGGTTTAGCGCGGCAAACTGCTCGGCCGCGCTTGGAAGTTTGCGTCGGAAACGCCCTTGAGAGGGCGGGGCGAGCACCGCCACAGCGGACCACGCGGGAGGCAACTCAATCGACCGCCTAACCGGCGACGCCGTTTGCTCCGTGCGTGGGGTTGAAAATTAACACCGCAAGCGCGACGCGTCCAGACGCTTTGCCGAGGTTGCTTGCCGACCCTTGCCCGACGCCGGCCCACCATAGCAGATGTGCGGCTCAATGCGCCACCGCGGATTTGCGCCATGTTGCCCGGTTGGCGCGGGCAACTGGGCGGCGCGTCATATGTTGCTGTCGAGAAACGCGGCGAGTTGCGACTTCGACAGGGCACCCACCTTGGTGGCCTCGACTTCGCCATTGCGGAACAGCATCAATGTGGGGATGCCGCGGATGCCGTACTTCGGCGGCGTCTGCGCGTTCGCGTCGATGTCCAGCTTGCACACCTTCACGCGCTCCGCGTACTCGTCGGCAATCTCCTCCAAGATGGGCGCGATCATCTTGCAGGGGCCACACCATTCGGCCCAGTAATCCACCAGCACGGGACGATCGGCGCCTAGCACCGCGGCGTCGAAGGATGCGTCGGTGACGTGTTCAATCTTGTCGCTCATCAGTTGCTCCTTAGGGGGTGCGGCGATGCTATCACCGCCGTTTGAACTCGGCAGCGACGCGCTTGCCGAAGTAAGTGAGGATGCCGTCTGCCCCAGCGCGTTTCAAGCACACGAGAGATTCGAGGATGACCCGCTCGTCGAGCCAGCCGGCGGCGATGGCGGCCATGTGCATCGCGTATTCGCCGCTCACCTGATAGGCGAACGTGGGCGCGCCGAAGCGCTCCTTGACGCGACGGATGATGTCGAGATACGGCAGCCCCGGCTTCACCATCACCATGTCGGCGCCCTCGTCCAAGTCCAGCGCGATTTCGTGCAGCGCCTCGTCGCTGTTCGCCGGATCCATCTGATAGGTCGCCTTGTCGCCCTTGCCCAAGCTGGTGGCGGAACCCACCGCATCCCGAAACGGCCCGTAGTATCCTGAGGCGTACTTCGCGGAGTAGGCCATGATGCGCGTGTTGATGAAGCCGCCGGCTTCGAGCGCTTGGCGGATGGCGCCGATGCGGCCATCCATCATGTCCGACGGCGCGATGACGTCCGCCCCGGCACCGGCGCAGACGCGCGCTTGCTCGCAGAGCAGCTGCACCGATGCGTCGTTCAGCACATAGCCGTCGGCATCGATCACGCCATCCTGCCCGTGGCTGGTGTACGGATCCAAGGCGGCGTCCGTGACCACGCCCAAAGTTGGAGCGACTGCCTTCACCGCCGCCACGGCACGGGGGATGAGGCCGTCTGCGTTGAGCGCCTCGGCGCCATCGTCCGTCTTCTGCGCCGCAGGAATCTTCGGGAACAAGGCGATCGCCGGCACGTCTAGCTCCACCAACTCGCGCGCCTCCCGCTCCAACTCATCCACCGTGACGCGCTCGATGCCGGGCATCGACGCCACCGGCTCGCGGGTGCGCTCGCCGTCGATGACGAACAGGGGATAGATGAGGTCATTCACGCTCAGTTCCGTTTCCCGCGTCAGCCGGCGGGAGAAGGCGTCGCGACGGTTGCGGCGCAGGCGCGTGGTTGGGAAGCTACGGGGCACGGCGGTTCTTTGCCAAGGAGGCAGGCGATGAGTTTACCGAAGTTGCTGGTGCTTGGCGCCATCGCGGCGCTCATCGCCGCGTGGTTCCTGTTCGACGGGGAGCGATTTCTGTCGCTGGCCTACCTGCAAGGCGCCAAGGACACCGCGAGGAGCTTCGTGGACGTTTGGCCGGTGGCTTCGCGCCTCGGCTACTTCGCGCTCTACATCGCCATCACCGCGGCGTCGTTGCCTGGCGCCGCGGTGCTCACCTTGGCCGGCGGCGCCGTGTTCGGGCTGGCTTGGGGGATGGTGCTGGTGTCCTTCGCAAGCACCATCGGCGCCACGCTTGCGTTTCTCGCCGCCCGCGTCGTGCTGGGCGACTGGGTGCAGCGCCGTTTCGGCGCCGAGCTCGCCCGCGTGAACGAGGGCTTCGACCGCAACGGCGCCTTCTACCTCTTCAGCTTGCGCATGACGCCGCTGTTCCCGTTCTTCGTGGTGAACCTCGTGATGGGGCTGACGCGGATGCGGGCGCTGCCCTTCTACTTGGTGAGCCAAGCGGGGATGCTCCCCGGCACATTCGTGTTCGTGTTCGCCGGCACGCAGATCGCCGAGGTGAGCCGGGTGGGCGACATTTTGAGCCCCGGCCTCATCGCGGCGCTGACGCTGCTCGGCATCTTCCCGTTCTTGACAAAGAAGCTGATGGAACTGCTGAACGCGCGGCGCGACCGTGGCAGTGACGCCGCGGCGACCGCGAGCGGCACTGCAACCGGCACGGACACCGCAACCGACAAGGAGGCACGCTGACATGGCTCGCTACGACAACAACCTCATCGTGGTGGGCGCTGGCTCCGCCGGCCTCATCGCCTCCTACATCGCAGCCACCGTGCGCGCCCGCGTCACCCTCATCGAGGGCGGGGAGATGGGCGGGGACTGTCTGAACACCGGCTGCGTGCCGTCCAAGACGCTCATCGCTTCCGCCAAGGTCGCCCACGCGCTGCACGATGCCGGCCGCTACGGCTTGAAGGATGTTTCCGGCACCGTGGACTTCGAGGCGGTGATGCAGCGCGTGCATGACGCCGTGGCGACCATCGCGCCGAAGGACTCGATGGAGCGCTACAACTCGCTGGGCGTGGATTGCCGCGCCGCCAACGGCGAGTTGGCGGATGGCCACACCGTTGTCGTGGACGGCGAGCGCATCACCGGACGGCGCATCGTGTTGGCCACCGGCGCCACGCCTGTGGTGCCGCCCATCCCAGGGCTTGCGGACGTGTCGCCGCTGACCTCCGACAATCTCTGGGAATTGCGCGAGCTGCCGCAGCGCCTGTTGGTGCTCGGCGGCGGCCCCATCGGCTGCGAGTTGGCGCAGGCATTCGCCCGCCTCGGCAGCCGCGTGACCGTGATGGACATGGAAGACCGACTGCTGCCCCGCGAAGACGCCGCGGCATCCGCCCTCATCACCGGCGTGTTCGAGGCAGAAGGCATCGAGGTGCTCACCGGCCATCGTGCGCTGCGCGCCGAGCAGGGGGTGTTGCACGCCGCCGCGGGCGAACAAGAGGTGGAGGTGCCCTTTGACCGAGTGCTGGTGGCCGTTGGGCGACGCGCGCGTCCCGTGGCCGGCGTGGAGACCGCGCCGAATGGAACCATCAAGGTGAACGCCTACCTGCAGGCCAGCATCCCAACGGTGTACGCCTGCGGCGACGCCATCGGGCCTTATCAGTTCACGCACATCGCCTCCCATCAGGCGTGGTACGCCGCGGTGAACGCGCTCGCGGCGCCGTTCTGGCGGTTCAAGGCGAACTACGCCGTGGTGCCTTGGGCGACCTACACAGACCCAGAGATCGCCCGCGTAGGCGTCACGGAGGCCGAAGCCCCCGGCGCGGACGTGACGACGTTCCCCATCGCGGAAGTGGACCGCGCCATCGCCGATGGCCGCACACAGGGCTTCGTGAAGGTGGTGTCTGATGGCGACCGCGTGCTCGGCGCCACCATCGCCGCGCCAAACGCCGGCGAGCTCATCGCCGAGTTCGTGACCGCGATGACCCACGGCATCGGCCTCAAGCGCATCATGGGCACGATCCACATCTATCCGACGGCGATGGAAGCGAACAAGCTCGCCGCCGGCGCCTGGCGCCGCGCCCACGCGCCGACCGGCCTGCTCAAGCTGGCGGAGCGGGCGTTCGGGATGCTGCGCTGAGGGGCATTGGGCACCGCGGTCTGCCGAAGCTGACCGCACCATCTCGCTAGGTCGCGCTCGGGGCAGGCCCGTAGCCTCGGCGCTCTGTCGCACCACCACGTCTAGAACGAGGCGCGCCGGCCCGCCGCCGTCTAGACGACAACTGGCGCGGCTCGTTCGATCTGAACGTCGCCTTAGGCGAGCCACTTCTGCCTTCCACCTACTCACGCTTGGTGCCAGAAAGGGCCAGAGCGACCTATCGCTTTGCCGCCACCCTTCCAGAAGGGGACATCTTCCAGAAGGGGACAGGCACCGTCCTCAGCTTCGCGAGCAGTGCGTCCCTTCGCGAACGGGACAGGCACCTTCCTCGAACCTCGTTCCGAAGCGGGACAGGCACGTTGAGCGCACCCACATCCAGAGACATCGGGAAGCAGAAGAAGGAAGCAAAACAAGCGCGAGTGGGACAGGCACCTTCCCCAGCGCATCGAAGCGGGACAGGCACCGCGAATCTTGGACAGGCACCGCGAATCTCGGGCACTTGCCACAAAGGGTCGCCGCCTCAAGCCTCTTCCACTCGCGCAGCGCCCCTCCGAACGTCGAGGCCGGCCGTGCCATCGATGGGTTTCGGTATGATTTGGACAGCGAAAAAATGGATCAGGACGAGCGATGCTCCATGTCCACACGGCCAACGCCATCGCAACGATCACCTTCGGTGACGACGCGATCGACTATCCAACGCTCGATGCACTGCGCGAAGCCGTCCCCGCGGCGGCTGCAGACGATCGCGTGCGGCTCTTGGTGCTCGATTGCACACACGCTACCGATGCGTGGCCGGCGATGGGCGAGTGGCCAGCGCACCTGACGCCGCGGCGCCCACAAGGGAGCCACGGGCCGGGGCCGCTGCCGGAGCAGGAGGCCGTGAAGGCGTTGCGGGCCTTCATGAAACCGTCGCTTGCTCTGCTGCGTGGCGATGTGCGGGGCGTGGCTTTGGACCTCGCCTGCGTCTGCGACCTGCGGATCGCCGCAGCCAGCGCCACCATCGGCGACAGCCGCATTCGCCAAGGCCGCGCCGCCGCCAGCGGGATCGCCTACTTGCTTCCCAAGCTCATAGGCTTGTCGCAGGCGGTGCGGCTCCTGCTACTCGGGGAAGCACTCGACGCCGCCGAGGCGCATCGCATCCAATTGATACACGAAGTGGTTGCGGATGATCACTTTGAAGAGCGAGCCAAAGCGCTCGCCACCGAACTCACCAGCCTGCCAACCCGCGCTTGGGAAGTACACAAGCTACAAGTGTTGCCACAGCTCGATCTCCCATTCGAGGCCGCCATGGTGCATTCACTAGGCGTGCGGCAAACGCATGTGATCGAGGACCGCGTGGAAGGCATGAATGCTTGGCGGGAGCGGCGCAAACCCGCATTCACCGGACGATGAGCGACGCCACTGCTCTCGTCGTTCTAGATGACGGCGCCGTTCGGCACCTGATACTCAATCGCCCGGACAAGCTGAATGCGCTGGACCTCGATCAGCATGTCCGCATCAAGGAAGCAGTAGAGAAGGCCGCCAAGCACCCCGCGGTGCGTGTAGTTGCCCTCTCCGGCAACGGCAGAGCGTTCTGCGCCGGCGATGACCTTCGCGCGGATGCACCAACTGGCGACGATCCACTGCACGGGCGGCGGGTAGACTTGGAGCTCGGCCCCGGCCCGGCGTTCCTGCTCGAGTCCGCCGCCGTGTTGCGTCATTGCCCAAAGCCAACGGTGGCACTGCTGCACGGCCATGCGCTGGGTTCCGGCTACGACTACAGCCTCTCTTGCGACTTCCGCCTTGCAACCGAAGACGTGAACTATGGCGACCCGCGCATTCACCGGGCGCTGTGGGCGGCCGAGGGTTGGTCTTACAAACTGCCGCGCCTCGTCCCACAAGCCGCGGTCACGCCCATCGCCTACCTCGGCGAGACGATGAACGGCCAGTTGGCCTACGCACGCGGGCTTGTGCATCGCGTCTATCCGGCGGGAGCGGATTTGCGCCTCGTCGCGAAGGGTTTCCTAGACGATTTGGCCATGCTGGACGCCGCGGCCTATGCGGAGACCAAGGCATTGGCACTGGCGGCCGTGGATCTACCATTCGATCAAGCGCTCAAGCACTCGCCATGACCCAGCTCAAGCTCCTCACCGACGATCAAGTCCGCGAGTTCATCGCCAACGGTTTCCTGTGCATCACTCCAGACGTGGAAGGCGGCCTGCACAAGGACATCGACGCGCTGCTGCGCTATGCGGTGGAGCAGGAGAGCTGGTACGGCAACAACATCTTGGCGCGTATTCCAAAGATGCACCAAGTGCTGAACTGCTCCGCCGTGCGCGGCGCACTCACCAGCATCGCCGGCCCAGATTACTATCTGCACCCGCATCGTGCCGTTCACACCAGCACACCAGTTGAAAGTGGTGCCGAGACACTCACGCCGGACGCCGACGGGCCGCGCATGGGCCACGGCTCGCGGGCGGGCTCGGGCTGGCACCAAGATGCGCAAAGCCCGCTCTCGCGCGCCCGCCACCACCTGCCACGCTATGTGATCGGCTTCTACTTCCCCCACGACACGCCGGTGCGGATGGGGCCCACGCGATTACAGGCGGGCAGCTACCTCTACTCGCATCCGGTGGCACCGCGGGGCGTGGTGCTGGACGACATCCAGGCCGGCACCTTCTTTCTCCTTCATTTCGACACGGTTCACGCCGGCTTTCCGAACCACACCGACAAGACGCGCTACATGGTGAAGTTCGTGTTCGCTCGCACGCGCCATCCGACCAAACCGAGCTGGCACAACAGCGAGGCCACCTGGCAACGGCCGACGAACTGCATCCCCGATTTCGATGTGCCCACGGCTTGGAGCCACATCTGGAACTGGATGCGCGGCTCGACGACGCCGCCCGCCAACGGCAGGCCCATTGACGATGGCCTCGTACGCCGCGATTGCGAAGACCAAGCACTGCGGCTGCAATGCATCTACGCCGCTGCCGGCCCTGACCAAGTTGCCAGTTTGGAGCGAACGCTTCTGACCAGCGCTGGCCAGAACAAGCATGAACGCGCGCTGGCAAGCGACGACGACGGGCGGCCGTTGCCACGCGACGACACTCGCGGTTTTCCACGCCGTTGGAACGAGCGGGCCGTGGTGATGGAGGACGCAGCCTACGCGCTCGCGGCCTGTGGCTTGGCGGCGATGCCCACCTTGCAGGGGTTGCTCGCACACCGAGACCCGTGGATCCGAATCAACGCCGCCTTCGCATTGGGCGAGCTGGGCCCTGCGGCCGAGGAATGCGTGCCGCAACTGGCCGCGTTGCTGCGCGACCCGCACAGCCAAGTGGTGCGCCAAACGCTGGATGCTTTGGGCGCCATTGGCGAGGGCTTGGCTCCGGCACTGCCAGAGATCGAACGGCTGCTCACCCAGCCCACGCCGGAGTGGCAGGAGGCGCAGGTGACGCGCGGCTGGGTGGCCGAAGATCAAGTTCGGATGAACGCCGCTTCGGTGCTGTTGAATGCCGTTGGCGCCGGCGAACATCTGGGCGCCATCGAACGCATCGCAACCGCATCGCTTGGCGATAAGAACGGCTACGTGTCGGCCATTGCCACGGAAGTTCTGACGCGCATCGGCACACCGACAGCGCACGCCGCGGCAATCCGCTTCCTCGCCGAGCGCCGCTGGGACGACACATTGCAGGTTCGCGTCAAGCCGTTCTAGAGCGAGGCGCCCGACGGCGCAAGCGGGCGCTTGGCTGCCCCACACCCTGTTCGACCGAGCCGCGCAGGCTCACGCCCAGGGACAGGCGGCCTCGCCCCCGCCGCTTTTCGACGCACGTCGCGCACGGCGAGGGACAGGCACAGAAACACATAAGGCACGGCGAAGGACAGGCACCGAACCACACAGGGCACGGCGAAGGACAGGCACCGCACGGCGAGGGACAGGCAGCCTCGCCCCCGCCGCTTTTCAACGCACGTCGAGGAGAGGCACCGAACGCGCCTATGTGCCGGCCAGGGCCAAGGGGACAGGCACCGACGCGGACGCGACGGCCAGGGGCGACGGCCAACGGACAGGCACCCGGCGCGACGACCAGGGGACACGGCCAGGGGACAGGCACTAGCTCACGCCGGCACTAGCTCACCCCTAGGGACAGGCAACCCTCTGCCGCACCACCACGGGCTCACCGCCGGAAACGGCCAATCCACCCGGCAAGGCGGCCCGTCCGGGTCCCTTCCGCGCACCCGATGGGCCCGCCGGCTTGCATTCCGCGCCGAAATTCTTTTGACTTCGGGTCAACCGGGCAGCGGAGCCGTCGGGTGGCAGCACCCCGCGCCGCAACCGGAAGGCCCGCACCCATCAACACCTTGCGAAAAGGAAGGCCAGCATGAAATTCGGCATCTTCTACGAACATCAACTGCCCCGGCCATGGACGGATGGTGCTGAGCAGCGGCTCTTCAATGAGGCGTTGGAGCAAGTCGAGGTGGCGGATAGGCTCGGCATCGACTTCGCTTGGGAAGTCGAACATCACTTTCTAGAAGAGTATTCGCACTCTTCGGCGCCCGAGGTGTTCTTGGCGGCGTGCTCCCAACGTACCAAGAACATCCGTCTGGGCCACGGAATCCGACAAGTGATCCCCGGCTACAACCATCCAGCGCGCACGGCGGAAGTGATCGCCACGTTGGATCTCGTCTCAAACGGACGCGTCGAGTTCGGCACTGGCGAATCGTCTGCAGAGCTTGAGTTAGGCGGCTTCCAAGTGCCTGTTGACCGCAAGCGGCGCATCTATCTCGAATCCACCGAGCAAATCTGCAACATGCTCGCGATGGACCCGTACCCCGGCTACAAGGGGCAGTACTTCGAGATGCCATGCCGCAACCTCGTGCCAAAGCCAGTGCAGCGCCCCCACCCGCCCCTGTGGGTGGCATGTTCGCAACGCGAAACCATACGCATGGCGGCGCGGCTCGGCATCGGCGCCCTCACCTTCGCGTTCGTGGACCCAAGTGAGGCCACCGAGTGGGTGGAGGAGTACTACAGCATCATCAAGAGTGATCAATGCGTGCCCATCGGCCACGCCGTGAACGCCAATATCTGCATGGTGTCGAGCTTCTCCTGCCACCGGGACAGAGAGACGGCCGTCCAACGTGGCCTCGATGGCTTCGAGTTCTTTGGCTTCGCCCTAGGCAGCCTGTATGCCTTCGGCGAACACAAGCCGGGCCGCACCAATCTGTGGGAGCAGTTCCGCGCAACCAAGGACGCACGCTTAGAGGAACTCGAAATCACGCAACGGCTATCGGGCAGCCGCGGCGGCATCGGCACTCCGGACGATCTGCGCGAGCACTTGCTCAAGTTCGAAGCCTGCAATGTGGACCAAGTGACGTTCATTCAACAGGCCGGGCGCAACAAGCACGAGCACATCTGCGAATCCCTTGAGGTGTTTGCGGCCGAGGTGATGCCGGAGTTCAAGGAACGGGAAGCCCAACGCGAGCGCGAAAAGGCTGAGGAACTGGCCCCGTACATTGAAGCTGCGTTGGCTCGCAAGGTGCCCATGCGGGAGCTGCGAGACGACGAGATCCCCATCTTCAAGTCCTTGGGACGGCAAGTGAGCGAGGTGTCGGAGCACGAGGCGTCGATCTACGAGCGGCCAGCAGCGGGTTGAGCAGACGCGGCAACCTTCACCGCGCCCGCTCCTCCTCGAGCCCTAGCAGGCAACCGGCCGCCCAAGGGTGGCAGCGCAACTGATGAACCTTGGTGAGGCAATGCGTTACGAAATCATTTCGGCAGACTGTCACATAGATCTGCCTTGGCTACCCGAAAACCTGTTCACGGAGAACGCTCGCGGGAGCCTGAAGGATCGCATGCCCCATGTGGCGCAGACCGAGCGGGGCCGCCACTGGGTCACGGCGAGCGGGGCCCAGTTCGGCCTGCAGAACGGCATGGGATCGGCTGGGCGCGTCTACGTTCCCGGCGAAATCCACCGCTCAGACCGCATGGCGGCGCAAGGGCTTTACAGCGACGGCGCCGCCGGCATTCCGCGTCTGACAGATCCAGAGCTGCGCGCCAAGGACCAAGATCTCGACGGCGTTCAGGGCGAAGTCTTGTACGGCATCCTAGGCGCGGCGATGCGCCTCAAGGACGACGAGGCCGCCATGGAGATGATGCGCATCTACAACGAGTGGCTGGCGGGCTTCTGCGCCTCCAAACCTGATCGGTTCGCCGGCATCGCCAGCATTCCGAGCCACGATGTGGCAGCCGCTTGCGCTGAGGTACAGCGAGTGGCGCGAGTCGGTGTGTTGCGCGGCATTGAGGTGTCGAACACGCACGAGATGGCGCCCCTGTTCGATCCGTCTTGGCATCCACTCTGGGCCATCGCAGAAGAGGCTCGCCTGCCGCTTCACTTCCACACAATCGGGCCCCGTCCACAGTACGACTTTGAGTCCCTCCCGCCGCTGCAGCGACGCCAAGCGTTCGCCGTGTTCCTCACCGGGTTTCAACTTGCGATGTCCAAGATCATCATGGAAATGATCTACGGAGGAGCACTAGAATCCCATCCCAATTTGAAATTGGTGATCGGCGAGAGCGGGATCGGCTGGATTCCTTACGTTTTGGAACACATGGACTTGGAATGGGAGGATCAATTCAGAGATCTCACCTTGACCATCAAGCCCTCCGCATATTGGCGGCGCCAGTGCTACGCCACCTATCAGTCAGACCCCATCGGCATTCGTTTGTTGGACATATTGGGCGAAGACAACGTGATGTGGGGCAGCGACTTCCCGCATCCCGATGGCGTGTGGCCAGATTCTCGTGAGTTCATCGAACGCGAGCTCCGCGGCGTGCCGGAAACCGTTCGCAGCAAAGTCATCTGCGAGAACGCGGGTCGGCTCTACGGGTTCATCCAATAGGTGTCGCCATGAAGATTCGCTCCTTGGAGACCCGCCACTGTGATGCCGGCTGGCGCAATTACCACTTCGTCAAGCTCACCACGGAAGATGGCTTGGTGGGCTGGAGCGAGTACGACGAGCATCAAGGCGCCACGGGCGTCACCCAAGTGATTGAAAACCTCTCGCCAACGGTGATCGGCGAACGCGTCTTGGACAACGAGCGCATCTTCGCCCGTCTCCAAGCCTTGGCTCGACAATCGATGTCTGGCGTGATGGCGATGGGCTTAGGCGCCATCGAGAACGCCGTGCTCGATGCCAAGGCGAAACGCCTCGGCGTGCCATGCTGCGACCTGTTCGGCGGCAGGGTGCGCGACGCCATACGCGTGTACTGGTCCCACTGCGGCACTTGGCGCATCGCTCGGCCAGACTTCCACGGCCCGCCAGTGACTGACTTGGGCGGTGTGAGGGCGATGGGCGAGGAAGCGCGAGAGAAGGGTTTCACCGCGCTCAAAACAAACATCTTCGACCACAGCGGCCAACGTGCGAGAGGCTGGGCGCCTGGGTTCGGCCGCCCCTACGCGCCAGAGGTGAACGTGGACCGCCACATCATCCGGCAGCTGCGGGCACATCTCGACGCATTCCGAGACGGTGCCGGCCCAGACATGGACATCCTCCTGGACCTCAACTACAACGCCAAGCCGGAAGGCTATCTCCGCATCCTCCGGGCACTGGCAGACTTCGACCTTTTCTGGGCGGAAATCGACACCCCGCATCCGGAAGCGCTCGCGGATGTGCGCCGCGCCAGCCCACACGCCATCAGCTCGTGCGAATCCCTCATCACGCTGACGAGTTTTTTGCCGTACTTCCAGTTGCGAGCAATGGACGTGGCCATCATCGACGCGGTGTGGAATGGCGTCTGGCAATCCCTCAAGATCGCTGCCGCAGCCGATGCGCATCAGATCAACGTCGCCCCACACAACTACTATGGACACCTCGCCACCATGATGAGCGCCCACATGAGCGCAGCAATTCCCAACCTGCGCATCATGGAGACTGACATCGATCGCCTGCCTTGGGACGCCGACCTTTTCACCGTCGAACCCGACATCCGAGACGGCTATCTGCACCTCCCCAACACGCCCGGATGGGGCACTGAACCAGACGAGGCAGCGCTAGAGCGCCACCCACCGCGCTGAGGAACAGACCGTTGGGGGCCCGTGGGTAGGGGGACTGTGCCGCGAACCCGTTACCGCTGCTGCTTGCGGCGCACGCGGATGGGTGGATCGCGATCCACTTCAAAGGCCCCGGCTTTCTCCAGCAGGTCTGAGAGCTTGGCATGCCCGTAGGTGCGCGAGTCGAAATCCGGATTCGCAGCGCGAAGGTGGCTTCCCAGGGCACTGAGTTGGATCCAGTCCTCTTCCTCTTTGTTCATGATGTCCAATACCAACGGCACTACCTTCGAAGGCGGCTGCGTGTGGCGCGTCGGCGTCGGCCCGCTCTGGCTGGGGTTTCGACTGGCGCCACGGGTCTCCGGCACCTCCGACCCCTGCGGCTCAGTGTGCAGGTTTTCCAGAAGAATGAACCGATTGCACGCCTTGCGCAGTGACTTGGGCGTGCGTTCCTCGCCAATGCCGATGACGTTCAGTCCCTGTTCTCGGATGCGGCTCGCGAGGCGCGTGAAGTCGCTGTCTGAAGACACGAGCACGAAGCCCTGCACACGCCCCGAGTGCAGAATGTCCATTGCGTCAATGACGAGCGCAATGTCCGAAGAGTTCTTGCGGCTGGTGTAGGCAGGCTGATGGTGCGGAATGATCGCGTGTTCTTGCAGCACTTGCCGCCAGCCATTCAGCGAAGGGGTGGAGAAATCTCCATAGATGCGGCGCACGGTGGCCTCGCCTAGCGTCGCCAGCTCTCCAAAGATGGCAGGGGCCCAACGCTCGGCAACGTTGTCCGCGTCAATGAGCACTGCCAAGTGCGGGTTTTCGTTTGCCACAGTCGCTCCGCTATACGTCTCGGCCATCTAGGCTAGCTGGCGCCATTGCCAAGGGGGTCGGTCTGCGCTGCTGCACCTGTGTCCCTGCCCCCTGCCTTGGGCGAAGTTTCGCCCGTCTTTGCCGAAGCATCGCTGCCGATAATCGTTCACCACAGAAGGCGCTCTCGCCACTCGACCCGCAGCCTACCACGGCGCGGCGCGCACGACGGTTGCTCGCGCTGAGGCGGCTAGCGCGGGTCGGCGGCGGCGAGCATCACGCGGCGCGGGACAGGCACACTCGGACCGCGGGACAGGCATCACACGGCGCGGACCGCGGCGCGGGACAGGCACGCTCAGTCTGACCGGTGCGAAGCAGGCGAGCGCGCGACAGGGCGACAGGGAGGTGCGGTGACCGGTGCGCAGGACCGGTATGCGGCGTGCGCGAGAGATGCGAGGCACGCCGCGGGACCACCGTGAGCACCAAGTGCCCTCGCCCACAGCCCGCAAACCGCGTTGAATTCGTCCATCTGAACGTCGATAATCGAAGCGTGGGGCCGTAGCTCAGTCGGGAGAGCGCGACGTTCGCAATGTCGAGGCCGGGGGTTCGACTCCCCCCGGCTCCACCAGCCAAGCTCCCAAGTGCGAGCATGTTCCTACTGACGGCATAGGGAAACTCCGCCAAAGTTTGGGGCTGATGGCGGATAGGCAGTAGCGATGCGCCGCTGCACACTGCCCGACATGACTCTGCCGCGCTCCCACCTCGTCGACGCCGAAATGCCGGCGTTCTACCACGTCTACACTCGCTGCGTACGGCGAGCGTGGCTCTGTGGCATGGATCCGGAAACCGGGCGCTCCTATGAACACCGCCGAGCGTGGATCGAACAGCGAATCCTGTTTCTCGCTAAGTATTTCTCCATCGAAATCTTTGCCTACGCAGTGATGAGCAACCACTATCACATAGTAGTGCATGTGGATCCTGTCGAACCCCGTGGTTGGACCGACCTCGAAGTTGCCGAGCGCTGGATCGCCTTGACCAGTAAGGCGGCCCACTCGCCAGACGATCTAGTCTCCGGCCGCCAAGTCCTCGCCCTCGCTGCAGACCCTGACAAGGTGTCAGTTTTCCGAAAACGGCTTGGCAGCTTGTCTTGGTTCATGCGAATGCTCAATCACCCAATCGCTCTTCGCGCAAATCGGGAGGACGATTGCATTGGCCACTTTTGGGAATCGCGATTCAAGTCCGCGGCGCTCGTGGACGAGGAGGCCGTTCTCGCCTGCATGGCCTATGTCGATTTGAATCCCGTCCGCGCCAAGATCGCGAGCCATTTCAAGGACTCAACCCACACGTCCATGAAGCGGCGGATCGAAGTTGGCACTGAAGACAGCGACCCTTTGGTTCCCGTTTCAGCTAGGGCGCACACCGACGCGAAGGCCGTGCCACGGCTCGCAATCAGTTTCGGCGAGTACCGACAGTTACTCACCAGTACCGGTTTGACGCCCATCGCTCCGCCACACGCCGAGTGCTCATGGCGCGAGAGGGTGCTCTCGATGGGTCGACCTCAGCGCGCTCATGGCTCAGGGAGGAACTCATGGCGTGGTTTGCGCACCTCGGCCAAGCTCGCTTCAGAGCGGTGGCGCTACCAAGACTCTCTGCTCCAAACTGACAGATCGACCGATGCGGTCTTCTTCGGCGTAGTCGAACTTGCCTGTGTGCGGCGGGGGATCGGGTAACGGACGGAGGGTACCCCTGAATGGATTTTCTGCAGCGAGAGCGCCGACCGCAAAAAAAGGACGGGGATCAGGGAGATGTTCGTCCACTGGCGTCCATTGACGCAACGCCAATCGCTCGTTCACTTCCCGACCGCAGAACTGTTGACCGAGAGCACAGCGCCGCTCCACTGGCTCTTCCGCGTTGTTGTTCGCTGAGCGGCGTCTCCTGACCTTCGCGCCCGTCTCCCCCTCCTTTCCGTCCTCGGTGCCCCTCATCTGCGGGCACGGCGAAGTGTCAATCCTCGGTGCCTCTCTCGTCCAGCGATGTGTCCTATGCCTCTGCGCAGCGTGCCTGTCCCCATGTCCTCCCCTGTCCCCTGCGTAGTGTGCCTGTCCTGCTCCGTCCTCGTAGCGTGCCTGTCCTGCTCCGAGGAGGCGCGACTCCCAAGAGGTGCCGGTCTCACTTCAGCTTGGGCAATGCGTTTCGGCGTTTACGCTCTCTTTCGGCCGTGCTCCTTCGGTTGGTCGCACTCGCGCACCCTTTGCTCAAGCCCGCGCTTGTTGCGCAGCTGGTTGGCGTACTGCAACAGGATGAACTCCCGGCGTTCCGCGGGACACGCGGCCAAGGCGTCCTCGAACGCCCGCTCAACCCGCGGTTCAAGCCTCGCCTCACCGTCGAGCGCCAGCACCTGCGTCGGATACGTAATGAGGTTGCCGACGATGGCCGCGTCAAGGTGCGCGGCCAGACTCTCCGCACTGTCAAACTCCCCGGTCACCGGCGCGCCAAACGCAACATGGGTTCGACCTTTGAAACCGAAAATGCCCTGCGCCATGCTGGCGAGGTCCTCGCCTGGCGGCTTCTCGTACGAGCCGTCCCGCACTGTGTGGTAGAGCTCCTTCGCCTTGGCGCCGGCACAAGGGTCGAGTTCGTAGGAGACAGAGACAGGCACCAGCGATACCCGGCGCAGCCAGTCGCCAAAGGAGGCACACTCGTTGCGCCAAGCGAGCAGGAACATCTTGAGCAACGCCGGCTCCGTGCGGTCAAAGCCGTCCTTGGCACGCCCGTCCCGCTGGGCAATCCACACCGAGTCGCCTCCTGCCAAGGCGGCGCGGATGTATCGGGATGTTTTCGCCAGCGCCGCATACTGCGCCTTCGCACCCGTCGCGCCACGCTGCACCACGAAGCTCTTGTTGAGGCGCATGAGGTCTTGCGCGGCACCGGGCGCGAACAGATTGTCCCCCACGGCGATCTGCGAAGTGCGGTGCCCTGCCGACCACAGCGCATAGTTCATCAAGCCCGAGTCCAGCGCGATGTCTCGATGGTTGGAAACGAAAAGATGCGGCTGCGATGCGTCCAGCCGGTCGAGCCCCGTCCAACTGAAGCCCGACGTGGTGCGTCGAACGAGCCGCGCCACCCAAGAGGACAGCGCGAACTGGAAGGCATCCACATCGTCGATCTGCCTCGCGCGCCAGCGCAGGGCAGCCCCCACCGCCACCTCGGTCAATCTCGGCACCAACCGCCGCCACCGTGGCGCCAGCAACGCCGCGGCCCTCTGCGCCACCGCAGGACTCGCCGCCACGCGGCGCAAGACGAGCCCCACTTCCTCGTCGCGATACGGACGGATGTCTTCAAAGCCTTCCACAACCACCTAACTTAACGCATTATTCGCGAACGAAGGACAGGCACCGCAACGCGGGACAGGCATGTGCGCGGGCGCGGGAACGCAGAGGCAGCACTCGACACGGAGGACAGGCACTTGGGCGCTCGTTGTTCGCACGTGTCGCGCATGTAAGGACAGGCACCGGAAGGAGGCGACCTTGTCTCTTGGAATCAAACCCTTTACGCACGGCCTGCACGACCTTGGCGCCGGAGGCTATGCTTGGTTGCAGCCTGACGGCGGGTGGGGGTGGAGCAACGCCGGCTTGATCGTCGATGGTGGCGAGGCGCTCTTGGTCGACACCCTCTTCGACGTGAGGCTGACTGGCGAGATGCTGAAGGCGATGCGCCGCGCCGAACCGCACGCCGCCGCCAACATCGAGACGCTCGTCAACACGCACGCCAACGGCGACCACTGCAATGGCAACGAGCTGGTGGCGGACGCGGAGATCATCTCCTCGACGGCAACGGCCGAAGAGCTGGCCGCGGAGTCTCCAGAGCGCTTGGCCGAGATGATGCGACGCGCCCCCGAGATGGGCGCCGCCGGCGAGTTCCTGCAACGCTGCTTCGGCGTCTTCGACTTCGAGAACATCCAGCAGACACTGCCGACACGTACCTTTGAGGGAGAGTTGGGCATCCGGTGTGGCGCCAAGGACGTCACCCTCACGCAGGTGGGCCCTTGCCACACGCGGGGCGACATCTTGGTTCACGTTCCCGCCGACAAGTTGATGTTCACCGGCGACATCCTCTTCATTGAGGGCCACCCCATCCTGTGGGTAGGGCCCGTTGGCAACTGGATCGACGCCTGCAACCTGATGCTAAACCTCGAGCTGGATGCCATCGTGCCAGGCCACGGCCCCATCACCGACCAACGCGGCGTGCGAGCCATGCGGGACTACCTCGTCTATGTGCGTGACGAAGCGCGCAAACGCTTTGACGCAGGGCTATCGCCATTCGATGCCGTGATGGACATCTCGATGGCGGACTACGACTCTTGGGGCGATGGCGAGCGCATCGTCGTCAACGTGGCGACGCTGTACCGCGAGTTCGACCCGACCACGCCGGCGCCCGGGCCAGGCGAGCTGTTCTCGCTGATGGCAAGAGTCGCCAAGGAGCGACGTTGACCATGCGTGGCAGCAACCCAATCGTCATCCACTATGTGCATGACATGCGCCGCGCCAAACGGTTCTACATGGAAGTGTTTGACGTGCAACCATCGTTCGAGTCGCCGGGCTGGACAACGTTGGCCTTCGACGCCATCGAACTCGCGCTGCACATTCTGCACCCGCAATCCACAGCCGATGAGCGGCCCCTCCCCCATGCGGGGCTGAACCTGTTGGTGGACGACATCGAAGCCATGCAGCAGGACATCGAGCGGCTGGGCGGAGCGCTCACGGAACTGCGGGAGCCGGGCGGCGGAGTGCCCGTTCGCGTCGCGTCCTTCATGGATTGCGAGGGCAACGGTTTCGAGTTGCGCCAAGAGCCGTGACGCCGGACGGAGCCGTGTGCGCAGGCCCTCTGTCGCCAAGAGGCAGCCAAAGGAAGGGCTGAACAAGTGCCGGCGATGCTCGTGACCGAAGCGGGACAGGCACCGTTCTCGGAGTTATGAGGAGGCGTCGATGACCGAAGCGGGACAGGCAGATGACCGAAGCGGGACAGGCAAGATGACCAAAGGGGACAGACACCGTTCTCGGAGTTGGCAGGTGGGGCGAAGGGGCGGTAGACGTGGCGGGAGAAGTTCTACAGCCTGAGCGATCCGGGGATGGAGGACATGCTCCACGAGGTGGAGTCGGTGCGGCGTTTCTCGGGCCTGAAGTCGTCGGCGCTGCCGGACGAGACGACGATCCTGAACTTCCGGCATCTGCTGGACAGGCACCGGCATCTGCTGGACAGGCACCGGCCTCGGCGAGGCGCTGCGGTCGGCGATCAACAGCAGCCTGGCGTCAGGGGGCTTGGCGCTGCGGGAAGGCACGGAGGTGAACGCGAGCTTGGATGAGGCGCCGTCGTCGACGAAGAACCGTTCTGGGAAGCGGGATCCGGAGATGCGGCAGACGAGGAAGGAGAGGCAGTGGCACTTCGGGATGAAATGCATGCGGGTGCTGACGGGGAGGCGGGGGTGGCGCACAGCTTCGCGACGGCGCACGAGTCGCACATGGCGCACACGCACCGCCTCCTGCACGGCGGCGAGAGGCCCGCCTAAAGGCTACTTCGCCTGCGTGGCGCGCGCCTTCGCCCAGCGATAGTCCGCCTTGCCAGACGGGCTGCGGGCGATCTCGTCGGTGAACAGGAACGCCTTGGGCAGCTTGTAGCGCGCAATGTGTTTGCCACATTCGTCCAAGAGGCTGGACACATCCACAGCCACACCATCGCGCAACTTGACGATCGCCACGACCTCATTGCCCCAGCGTTCCGAAGGGCGCCCCGCCACCACCGCGTCGAACACGGCGGGGTGATGTTTCAGCGCCTGCTCCACCTCCTCCGCGAATATCTTTTCGCCGCCCGAGTTGATGGTGACAGACTCGCGTCCGTGCAGTTCCAGCGTGTTGTCACCAAGCAGCCGCACCTTGTCGCCCGGAACTGAGTAGCGCACCCCATTGATCACCGGGAACGTGGCTTTGGTTTTCGCTTCGTCGTCGAGATAGCCCAGTGGAATGTTCCCCGTGCGCGCCCACCAGCCCAAGCCTTCATGCCCCGGCGCGAGCTCTCGGCTGAAGTCCTCAGACAACACGGAATTGTGCGCCGACAGCTTGAAACGCCCAGTGGAGGCGCCACGCCGCGCATCGCTCACTTGCGTGCCCTGGCCGCCAGTCTCCGACGAGCCTGCCGAATCGATGATGGATACTTCTGGCAACGCCTCGAGAAGCTCCCCCTTGACATTGGCCGTCATGATGGCGCCCCCAGTAATGATGTTCTTGAGCGAGGAGACGTCCCTTCCACCATGTGCCAACTCGTCCACCAAGGGGCGAGCGAACGCGTCGCCAACCAACAACAAGTTGTTGACGCGCTCCCGCTCCACGACATCCAAGACATCCGCCGCATCAAAGCGGCGCACCTCGTCCTGAATCACAACAGTGCCGCCAGTGTTCAGCGCTTGAAACGCCACCCAGTGACCGGCGCCATGCATGAACGGCGGCGCCGGCAAGTGGCGCCGATGCGCAGCCTGGGCGCGAGCGACGTACTCAGGCAAGCCCGTTAGCACCGTGCCGTCGGTGCGTCGCGCACCCAACGACGCGACCAAGATGTCGGCATGGCGCCAAAGCACGCCCTTCGGCATGCCCGTCGTGCCACCGGTGTAGAGCATGTACAAATCTTCAGGATGCCACTCCAGCTCCGGCCGCTCTGGGGAAGCGTTTGCCAACGCTTCCTCAAAGTCGACTGCTCCGGCGAGCAATGGCGTCTCGTCGTCCGGCACCTGCAGCAGCACTTCCAACGTTGGGACACGGCTGCGGACCCGCTCGACGTGGTCGGCAAGGGAACTGTGATAGACCAAGCCACGCGAGCGAGCGTTGTTCAGCAGGTAGATGAGCTCTTCGTCAACGTAGCGATAGTTCACATTGAACGGTGCGACCCGCGCCTTGTAGGCGCCGAGCATCGCCTCCAAGTACTCATTGCCGTTATAGAGGTAAAGCCCAACGTGGTCTTGGCCGCTCTCCCAATCTTGAAGGTGCTTCCGTTCGCGGTGGCAGCCGAAGCCGACGCCGACTAGGAAGTTGGCGAAGCGGCGCGACCGCTCAGTGAGATCAGCGTAGGTGAAACGCCGATGCCGGAAGACAACAGCTTCACGCTCCGGCAACGCCGCGGCGATCGCTTCGCTAACCGTGGCTAAGTTGAAGTGCAAAGTGGTTCTCCGTCGCCGCCCCGCCACCATCGACGGGGCGAAAAAGGCACTTTACCATGTCGGACTCGGGCCGATGCGGCTATGGCGTCGTCGCCGTGCTTGACCACCTCCACCGCCACACTTTCAGCGTTTCCAGCCACTTCCACTTACGCGGCCGTCGCGGCGTGAGCGAGCCTTCGTGCTCCCATGCTGGGGTCGGAAAGGTGCTCAAACGGATGCAGCCGTGACGCAGCACCTCCAGTTCGACTCGGAAGAGCAGATAATTGTCGGGTGGCGTCGGGCCGGCGCGGGAGACCAAAGCCAAGAGGTGCGGAAAGTCCACATAACGGAACAACCGGTACGTCTTTTGCAGAGGGCGCCAAAAGTCCGGATCCGGTTCGTCGGAAGCGAGGAACAAGGTGGTGCCGTCGGCCACGCCCCGCTCCCGAAGGCAACGTTCAATGTGCGCCGGCTCCGTTATCCACTCAGGGTACTCTCCGGCCGTTACCCGATCCCCCCGGCGCACATGCACGCCGACGAACTGCCCGTCACCCACGGATTGAAGGTGCCTCACCACCGTGCGAGCGAGCGCGGCCGCCCGCACCGACGCCCGCAGATCGACCTTGGCCGCTGGCCAAGCATCCATCGGCAGCACCCTGTTGAACCGGGGATCAAAAAGGCGTCGCACCACGAGTGGACAGTCCCTCGCCTTTTCGGGGATGGCCTCCCTTCCCCGAACACGCACCGTCTCCACGGCGTCCAGTGGAGGGGCATCACCAATGGGCAACGGCCACCGATGCCCATCAGCATCGGTCAAGCTGCTCGCGGCAAGATCGAAGTAATGCTCCCAGCGCCAATCGAGACGAATGCCGAAGTTGTACTCCGGCATCAGCCCTAGCGACGGAAGAACGGCCAATCTGCCCGTGGCATGCGCTTCAAGAAGCAAACAGCGCAGGTTCGATGCCTGATGCAACAGCCCGACGACGACCGGCACGGGCGTCTCGTACTTCAAGAAGCGCAGAGGCTGCGGCATCCCCGCATTATACGGGGCGACGGGGGCGCCTATACGGGCGCCTGCGAGGCACCCCGAAGACCGAGCGCCGTCAACGGGACAGGGCCGTCAACTCGGGCCGCTGGTGGGAGGCCGCTTGTGGGACAGGCACCGCGTACCGCCCGCTAAGGAAGGTCTGAACAGGCGCCGGCGGTGCTGCGACAATGGGCGCGTTGACCGATGGGAGAGGCGTTCGATGACCGAAGCGACCCAAGCGACGTTCGCGGAGTTGGAGTACAGGGCGAAGAAGCGGAAGACGCGGCGGGAGAAGTTCCTGGAGCGGATGGACGGGCTGGTTCCGTGGAAGGAGCTGGAAGAGGCGGTCCGTCCGCACTACCCGAAGGCGGGCCGCGGCCGCCGGCCGTATCCGCTGTCGTCGATGCTGCGGGTGCATTGCGCGCAGCTGTTTTACAACCTGAGCGATCCGGCGATGGAGGACATGCTCTACGAGGTGGAGTCGGCGCGGCGTTTCGCGGGCCTGAAGCTGTCGGCGCTGCCGGACGAGACGACGATCCTGAACTTCCGCCATCTGCTGGAGAGGCACGGCTTGGGGGAGAAGCTGCTGTCGGCGATCAACGCGAGCTTGGCTTCGCGGGGCCTGAGGCTGCGGGAGGGGACGGTGGTTGACGCGAGCATCGTTGAGGCGCCGTCGTCGACGAAGAACCGTTCGGGGAAGCGGGATCCGGAGATGCGGCAGACGCGGAAGGGAAGGCAGTGGCACTTCGGGATGAAGATGCATGTGGGGGCTGACGCGGAGACGGGGGTGGCGCACAGCTTCGCGGCGACGGCGGCGAGCGAGTCGGACGTGGCGCACGCGCACCGCCTCCTGCACGGCGGCGAGAGGCGCGTCTGGGCGGACGCTGGCTACCGGGGCGTGGAGAAGCGCCCGGAGAACCAGGGCCGGGGCGTGGACTGGCGGGTGGCGATGCGTCCGGGCCTGCGGCGGCAGTTGGAGGCGGGCGGCGAGGCGGCGCTGCGGGAGAAGGAGAAGGCGTCGGTCCGCGCCAAGGCGGAGCATCCATTCTTCTACGTGAAGCGGATGTTCGGCTACGGCAAGGCGCGCTACCGGGGGCTTCACAAGAACGCGCAGCGGATCGCGCTGCTGCTGGGCTTCGCCAACCTGCTGATCGCCGAGCGGCGGTTGGCGGCGTGACCGCGGCGCCCGTGCGCCCGGAAGGCGGCCAAGGCGCCGGAAACGGCGTCGAAACGACGGAATCGCGCCACATTCGCGGCGGTTCCGCGCCCAAGGCGCTGCCGAAGCCGCCTTTGCCGACCGTCAGCGACCGATCGGCGTCCTGTTCAGACCTTCCCTAAGCCCGCTATCGCCCCTGCAGACCCGCCACAGGACAAGACCCGCCATGGGACAGGCACCGTCGACCAGGCACTGGCCAAGGGACAGGCACCGTCCGTCCAGCGGGACAGGCACGCCAACGCGCTCGCCCAGAGGACAGGCAGGTCAAAGCACCGCCGTTACTGCCCGCTAGGGAAGGTCTGAACAAGCGCCGGCGATGCTGGGACAATGGGCGTGTTCGACCACTTGGAGCGAGGCAAGCGATGACCGAAGCGACCCAAGCGACGTTCGCGGAGTTGGAGTACAGGGCGAAGAAGCGGAAGACGCGGCGGGAGAAGTTCCTGGAGCGGATGGACGGGCTGGTTCCGTGGAAGGAGCTGGAAGAGGCGGTCCGTCCGCACTACCCGAAGGCGGGCCGCGGCCGCCGGCCGTATCCGCTGTCGTCGATGCTGCGGGTGCATTGCGCGCAGCTGTTTTACAACCTGAGCGATCCGGCGATGGAGGACATGCTCTACGAGGTGGAGTCGGCGCGTCGGTTCGCGGGCCTGAAGCTGTCGGCGCTGCCGGACGAGACGACGATCCTGAACTTCCGCCATCTGCTGGAGAGGCACGGCTTGGGGGAGAAGCTGCTGTCGGCGATCAACGCGAGCTTGGCGTCGCGGGGCCTGAGGCTGCGGGAGGGGACGGTGGTGGACGCGAGCATCGTGGAGGCGCCGTCGTCGACGAAGAACCGTTCGGGGAAGCGGGATCCGGAGATGCGGCAGGCGAGGAAGGGGAACCAGTGGCACTTCGGGATGAAGATGCACGTCGGCGCTGACGCGGAGACGGGTGTGGCGCACAGCTTCGCGGCGACGGCGGCGAGCGAGTCGGACGTGGCGCATGCGCACCGCCTCCTGCACGGTGGCGAGCAGCGCGTCTGGGCGGACGCGGGCTACCGGGGCGTGGGGAAGCGCGAGGAGAACAAGGGTCGGGACGTGGACTGGCGCGTGGCGATGCGACCGGGCCTGCGGCGGCAGTTGGAGGCGGGCGGCGAGGCGGCTCGGCGGGAGAAGGAGAAGGCGTCGGTCCGCGCCAAGGCGGAGCATCCATTCTTCTACGTGAAGCGGATGTTCGGCTACGGCAAGGCGCGCTACCGGGGGCTTCACAAGAACGCGCAGCGGATCGCGCTGCTGCTGGGCTTCGCCAACCTGCTGATCGCCGAGCGGCGGTTGGCGGCGTGACCGCGGCGCCCGTGCGCCCGGAAGGCGGAGAAAACGCTGGAAACGGCGTCGAAGCGGCGGAATCGCGCCATCCTCGCGGCGGTTCCGCGCCCAAGGCGCTGCCGAAGCCGCCTTTGCCGACCGTTAGCGACCGATCGGCGTCCTGTTCAGACCTTCCCTAGGGGACAGGCACCCGAAACCCACCAAGGGACAGGCACCCCGAAGACCGAGCGCCGTCAACGGGACAGGCACCGCAGCCCTGACCAAGCACCGCAGTCCTCCTACCACCCGCATTGACTCCGCCCAGCACCACCCGCCACCATTGGCGGCACTTACTCAGGAATCCGCACCATGCCCCGCACCGTCCTCGTCATCGGCGGCACTGGCCCCACAGGCGTCCCCTTGGTCAACCGCTTCCTTGGCGCCGGCGATGCGGTCACGATCTTCCACTCAGGCCGGCATCCGGCAGAGTTCGCGGCACCGGTGGAACGCATCCTCGGCGATGCCCGGGATGCCGCAGACATAGGCGAGAAGCTAGGCTCACGCGAGTGGGACATCGCGGTTTGCATGTATGGCCGGTTGCGGGCGCAAGCCCGCACGCTCGCTGGAAGAACCGCACGCTTCGTCGGCATCACCGGGCAGCCCGTTTACCGCGGCGTCGCTCTGCCCACCCCGGAAAGCCAAGTGCCCCTGCCGGTGCCAGAGTCCGCACCGCGCCAATACGACGCCGCAGGCTATACCGGCAAGGTCGCGCAAGGCGAAGACCAGCTCTTCGAGCAGCATGCGCAGGGGGACTTCGAGGTGGTCGTGGTGCGCTATCCCGGTGTTTTCGGGCCGGGCGCGCCGATGAACCACGAGTGGGCCGTTGTGAAGCGAATTCTGGATCAACGCCCATTCATGATCTTGCCCCACGACGGCGTCACCTATTTCCAGCGCGGCTACGCGGAGAACCTCGCCCACTTGGTGTTTCTCGCCGCCACGCACGCGCAAGCCGCCGGCGAAGCATTCAACGCAGGCGACGAACAGGTGCTGAGCTGTCGCGCCGTCGCTGAAACCATCATCGCCGCACTCGACGCGGACATTGAACTGGTCGGCATTCCCGCCCCGTTTTGCCCTGGCGTCTTCCCGCTGGCGGAGAAATCCAGCGTCATCCTCGACGGCACCAAGGCGCGCACGCTGCTCGGCCATCAAGATGTGGTGGAGGTTCATGAAGCCACCCGCCTAACGGCCCTTCATTTGAGGGATAATCCGCCGCACTCGGCAGACCTCTATCCCGCCGGCACAGGCAAGTTCGACTACGCCGAAGAAGACCGCATCGTCGCCCGCTGGCGAGCTGCCACCGCAATGATGATGGGAGACCGTTGACCACCTCAAGGAGAGATCGATGACACTGAAGATTTACGGCCCCCCACAAACCCGCACATTCCGTGCGCTCTGGATGGCGCACGAACTGGGGCTGGACTTCACCCAAGAGCCGGGCATGGACACTCAGGGAACGCCGTCGGACGGTTTGCTTGAGGCGAACCCCATGGCCCAGGTCCCGGCCATTGACGACGACGGTTTCCGGCTGTCGGAGTCCATGGCCATCAACCTTTACTTGGCGCGCAAGCACGGTTTGCTCGCCCCGACGACGCTGGAAGATGAAGCCCAAACGTTGCGCTGGAGCTTTTGGGCGATGACGGCTGTCGAACCCGGCCTGCTGGTGGCCCTCAAGAGCGCCCTCGGCATCCTAGGCGTGACGAAGGACATGGATGCGGCAAAAGCCGCGTTGGCCGAGATGGCCCGCCCCTTCAATGTGCTGAACACGGCGCTTGACCAACGCGACTACCTGCTCGGCGGCGAGTTCACGGTGGCAGACCTCAATGTCGCCTCGGTGTTGAGCTGGACGCGGCTCGCCGGCGCCGACCTCTCGGATTACCCGAACGTCGAGGCATGGCTGGAGCGCTGTTTGAGCCGGCCGGCCGCGGCTGCGGCACAAGGCGGCTGACGAGCGTTCGTCCAAGCCGCTGCCACAGAGATGAAGCTGCGCGAGCCTAGACCAGCCAATGCCGATGGAGGCGCCAGCGATGCCCGACCAAGCACTTGTCTGCACTGAGCCCCGCGGGGGCTGCAACGGGCTGCATCGCGCCAAGATGACCAGACATCACTGACTACGAGGACGACTGCATGGAAGCTGTTTGGAACGGCGTGGTGCTCGCCGCAAGCGACGACACGGTGGTGGTGGAGGGCAATCACTACTTCCCTATCGCGTCGCTGAACATGGCCCACTTCGCCCCAAGCGAAAGAACGTCGTTTTGCCCTTGGAAGGGCACGGCGAGCTACTACGACGTCAGCGTCAACGGCGAAGTGAACAAAGATGCGGCGTGGACCTACCCGACCCCCAAAGATGCGGCGCAACAGATCTCCGGCCGCGTCGCATTCTGGCACGGAGTCGAAGTGTCCTGACCCGTGTTGGCCACACAAGCGCGGGTAGGATAGCGCAGAGCGACCCTCCATCTGGCGTCAGAGCTTGGCCGCCACGCCCCCATCCACGTTGATGATCTCGCCAGTCAGGAAGCGCGCAGCCTCCGAGGCCAGAAACAGCACCAAGTTCGCCACGTCGTCTGGGCGGCCCGGCCCTTTCAGGATCTGCGCGAACTCGAACATCTTCTCGAACACATGGTGGCCACCTTCCCGGTCGCCAACGCCGCCAACCGTCGCGCCGGGGGTGAGAATCTGGCCTGGCCGCACGCAATTGACGCGGATGTTGTGCCGCCCGCCGACGCCCGCCATGTAGCGCGTCAGGGCATCGACGCCAGCCTTGGCCGCGTAGTACGAGGCAGACGTGGTGCCGAATTCGTCCTGCATTCGCGGGCTGAAGCCCCGCTGCGCGGCGAGCGATGACATGTTCACCACTGCGCCACCCCCAGCCGCCACGAGATGCGGCCAAATGGCGCGGCTCACGAGGAAGGTGCCGGTGAGGTTGACGGACACCACACGCTGCCACTCCTCAGTGGGTTCGTTCGGGAACTGCGCACCGCTGCCGCCCCCTGCGTTGTTGAACAGGATGTCGATGCGGCCATAGGCATCGACGGCCTGCGACACGGCGCGCGTCACCGCGTCCGCATCGGCCACATCGCAGGGAATGAAGGTCGCTTCGCCGCCCGCTTGGCGGATGGCCGCCACCACCGCCTCCCCTTCCGCTTCCCGACGCGCCATCGCCACCACCCGCGCGCCATCTCGAGCGAACATCTCGGCGGTCGCCGCGCCGATGCCGCTGTTGCCGCCGGTGACGACGGCCACCTTACCCTCGAATCTCGCTGTCATGTTCCGCTAGCTCCCTTTCGCCTAAGTGGTTGTGGTGGCGCCGCCATCGCATGGCACGACGACGCCGGTGAGGTAAGAACCTGCCCGCGAAGCAAAGAACACCGTGAGGCCTGCCACGTCGTGCATCTCCCCCCACCGCCGCATCGGGAACTGCTCACGCACCTGCCTTTCCGTCTCCTCCGTGGCATACATTGGCGCCGTCATCTTGGACTTGAACGGCCCCGGTGCTATGACGTTCACGTTGATGCAATCGTCCATCAAGTCTCGGGCGAGCTGGGCACTGAGCTGATTGAGGCCGGCCTTGGCCGCAACGTATGAGTAGTTGGCAAGGCCGCTGGGCCGGAGCCCATTGACCGACGAGACGTTCACGATGACAGCGCGCTGTTCTGGGCTCGCCGCAGCGCGCAGCATGGGCAGCAGGCGTTGGATGAGGAAGAATGGCCCCTTCACGTCCAAATCCATCACGCGGTCCCAGCCCTTCTCTGGGAACTCATCCAAGGGCTGATTCCAAGTGAGCCCAGCGTTGTTCACGAGCAAGTCCAAACGCGCCTCGCGGGCAGTGATGGCGTCGGCCAATGCGTTGCAGCCATCCATTGAGCCCAAGTCTGCGACGATCGCCTCGCAATCGCCATACTCCTTGAGCGCTGCTTCCGCGGCCGCGCAAGCGTCCGGCTTGCGGGACGCCACATAGACGCGGGCACCGCAGCGCACGAGCCCTTCCGCGATCATCAGGCCGATGCCGCGGGTGCCGCCCGTGACAACGGCGACCTTGCCGCGCACCCCGAATAGGTGCTCGTAGAACGATTCCGCCACTTGCCGCGCTCCTTGTGTGCCGGGGACCACCGGCATGTTATCCCGACGCCGGCGCGGCGAGGCAACGGTGCCCGAGGCGCAGGTGCCTGTCCCGCTTGGGCCCCGTGTCCCGCTTGGGGCCCCCGGGGCGCTTTTCGAGCAAGTGCCTGTCCCGCTTGGTGTTCTCCGCTCGGTGGCACGAGGCGGTGCCTGTCCCCGTTCGCGCTGTCGGAAGCAGGGGTGCCTGTCCCGCTTCTGCGCGCTTCTGCGCTCTCTGGGACGAGGAGGTGCCTGTCCCGCTTCGGCTGGCTGTCCTCGGTGGGCGGCTTGCGGGCTTGCGGGGACGGGGCTTGCGGGGACAGGCACCGCCGCAAAACGGACGAGCGCGCCTGGCTCTGCGGGACAGGCACCTCGCCGCCCGCCCACGGGGACAGGCACGTCGCAAGGGGACAGGCACGCCCAACAGGCTGGCACCCCCGCACGTCGCAAGGGGACAGGCACCACCCGGTTGGCACCACCCGGCTTGCGGGGACAGGCACGCCCATCACGGCCAGCCTCACCACAAGCCGCCCACCGTGCCCTTAGCCAAACACCGCGGGCTACCGACGCCGAACACCGACGGCGTTGACAGCAAACCGAATCCAGCTACCCTCTCGGCAAGCAAAGGAGGCGGCGATGGGGAAACTTGACAGCAAGGTGGCGTTGGTGACGGGTGCTGCGAGCGGCATCGGGCGCGCCAGTGCGCTCCGCCTCGCCAGCCAAGGCGCCGGAGTGATGTGCGCAGACGCCAACCTTGATGGCGCTCGCGAAACCGCGGCGCTCATCACGGCCGGCGGTGTCAACGCGGCCGCCGCATTGCATCTAGACGTCGCAGACCGCGATGCGGTGCAAGGAGCACTCGGGCGCACGGTGAAAGAGTTGGGCAGTCTCGACGCCATCTTCAACAATGCCGGCATCGCAGGTTTTGAACACGGCTGGGACAAGACCATCGCCGTCAACCTCACCGGCGTCTACAACGGCCTCGTGGAGGGTGCGCCGTTCTTGGCAGAGCGCGACGGCGGCGTCATCGTCAACACGGCGTCCGTCGCCGGGCTGGTGGGCTTGGTCGGGCCAGATGCCGGCGAGATCGACGTGACGGCCGGCGTCGGCGCGTACGTCGCCTCAAAGCACGGCGTATCGGGCCTCACTCGGCAGTACGCGCTGGCCTTCGCCAAGCGGGGTGTGCGGGTGAACGCCGTGGCGCCCGGCTACATCGAAACGCCGATGATCGCTGGAGTGAGCGGTGCGCCGGCGCTCAAGGAATACATGCAGTCCCTGCATCCATTGGGGCGCTTAGGCCAGCCGGAGGAGGTCGCCGCGGTGGTCGCGTTCTTGATGAGCGATGACGCGAGCTTCGTCACCGGCGTGGTGCTGCCGGTGGATGGCGGCTACACGGCACGCTAAAGGCCACGCGGACGCGAGCCACGGCTAAGGATTCACGACGCGGGCCACACCCGTCGAGCAAGGCCCCGCGGCCCACACACGCAGGGCTTAGGGTGTCGGGCGCGTGGTGGCGCTTAGGCGCGCGTCCCCGAGAACGATGCGTTGCCGAAGCCGCCGAGCTTCACGTTGCCAGAGATCTCGTCACCGGCGACGGTGGCCGTGAACTCCAACGTAAGGGGCATCGGGTTGGTGATGTCCGCCTTCCAAGACAGCGAATCGCCATCGGCCACGCCATCCTTGATCTCCACCGAGCCTTGTGCCCCATCCAGCTTGCCTGTCAAGGTGGAACCATCCGTGGCAAGGGTCAGCGTGCCCTCTTGGGCGCCCATCGGCGTGTTCATGGTGGTCTTCCACGTTCCGTCTGCGCTGCTCATGCGATCTCCTCCCCATCCGGCTACAGTAGCGCCACCGAAGTGACCGTGCCGCGAGTATGACAGACCGCGTGGCCGGTTGCACAACGGCCGCCTTGGGGATAGACCGCCGCATGAACCTGAAATGGCCGCTCTTGGCGCTGGCGATGGTCACGCTCTTGATCGTGGATTGGGTGCTCGACGGCCTCGGCCCAAGGCTCGTCTTCGGCACCGGCACCCTCGTTGTGCAGACGACCCCGGCCGGCGGCGCCATCAAGGTGAACGGCGTGGCCCTCGGCCCAGCGCCACTCGACGCGGCCGTTCGCCCAGGAGCGGCGGTGGTCGAGGCGCACCACCCATATCATCCGCCCGCCACGCAGCGCCTCACCATCACACGGGGCGAGCGCCGCACTGTCTCGTTCGCCCTTGAACCGGCCTCTGGGCAGATCGAGATCGCCACGAATCCGCGCGGCGCCGCGGTCTCCATCAACGGCGAGCGGCTGCCGCAGCAGAGCCCCGTCTCGCTTGAGGCGGTGCAGACGGGCCGCCATCAAGTGGAAGTGTCGATGCACGGTCGCCACGCCGTGTCGGATTGGGTGGAAGTGTTCCCGAACCGCAAGACCAGCAAGACGTTTGAGCTGGAGCGCGCCCCGATGGGCCAGTTGTCGTTACAGCTAACGCCGCCCCATGCATCGGTGGAGCTCGTGGACACGGACGTGAGCTGGCGTCTAGGGGAGGACTTGCCCGCCGGCACCTATCGCCTGCGCGTCAGCGCAGCCGGGTTCGAGACGCGGGAGGCCACGGTGCGCGTGGCGCAGGGGCGCAATCTTGCCCAAGTGACGTTGCCACGCATCTATGGGGCGCTGCGGCTAAACGTCGAACCGCCGAGCGCCGATGTGCGAGTGACTTTCCAAGCCGCGGACGGAAGCCGCACCGTGCCCTACGAGGCCGGCATGCAGTTGCCGAGCGGCGGATTTTCCGTGCGCGCCACGGCGATGGGCCATCGGAACCTGCGCCGCAACCTCACCATGACCAGCGCCGGCGTGCGTCTGCGGCTGGCCATGCAGCGCTATGACATCGCGCCCGGCCGCCAATTCCGCGACGCGCTGAAATCCGGCGGTGAAGGCCCCCTCCTCGTCGTGGTCGGGCCCGGCACCTTCCGCATGGGATCGTCCCAAGGCGCGTCCAATGAACGCCCGGAGCGCGAAGTGCGGGTGACGCAGCCTTTCGCCATCGGCGTCTTTGAGGTGACGCAAGCGGACTTCTCCCGCCACCAGACATGGCCCGGCGAACCAGATGAGCCGGCTGTTGGCCTCACCCTGCGAGACTTGACGGGTTATCTCGCCTTTCTTTCCCGCGAAACCGGGTATGGCTATCGCCTGCCCAGCGAAGCCGAGTGGGAGTACGCCGCCCGCGCCGGCGGCCAAGAACCGTTCATGCTCGGCGCCGCGGATGAGGCTTGCGGCTACGGGAATGTCCGCGACCTCACCATGCAGGAACGCTATCGCGACTACGATGTCACCCCCTGCGCCGATGGCTTCGCCGGGCTGGCGCCGGTGGGGCGGTTCGCCGCTAATGCCTTTGGCCTGCACGACGTGCTAGGCAACGCGGAGGAATGGGTGGCGGACTGCTGGCATTCATCCTTTGCCGGCGCCCCGCCGCACGCGGGGGTGTGGAGCGATGGTTGCGACTTCTCCGGGCGGGTCGCGCGCGGCACCGCCTTCGATTCGCCACCGACAGACTTGCGCATCACCTTCCGCAACGTCGGCAATAGCCCATCGGATTCGCGGGGCTTTCGCGTTGCGCGGGAACTCTAGAGGCTAGGCGTCGGCGGCGCCGCCACGGAGCAGCAGCGCCCGCGAACACGCCTCGCGGCAGTCCCCTCACGCCGGGCCGGCGCCACCGCCGGCCCCGCAAGACAGCGCCCGCAAACTTTCGCTGCAGCACCACCCGCATCTGTTTTCGCGCAGTGTTTGCGTAGGACCGTGTTTGCGTAGGACAGGCACCAGTACGTGGCTCCCCTTGTTCGGCACGGGACAGTCACCGTCGTGTTTCGCACACACCGCCATCGACGTTGCACAGGACAGGCACCAGGACCGTTCGCCACGGGACAGGCACCACCGCCGCTCCACTCATTCGACGCGGCACGGGACCGGCATCGTCGCGCCACGGCACGGGACAGGCACCAACGAGCCCCGCAAAAGAGCCCGCAAAGGACAGGCACCGAGGTCGTCGCCACGAGACAGGCACGGCTGGGGACAGCACTATCGAGACCCCCCTGCCCGCTCGCCTTCGTCCAAGGGACGCCTTCGCCCAAGGGACAGGCACCGCCTTCGCCATCGAGACCCGCACGATCGAGCCACTAGTCCCCAGTCGAGGGACAGGCACCATCGAGCCACCGGACGGGATATGGAGACCCCACACGGGACAGGCACCATCACCGCCCCCGCTTGACGTTCCCTCGCCGCGCATCCATCGTCGGCCCATCAAGATCACCGCTGGCCCGGAGAACGCGATGCCCCGCTCCCACGAGGTGACGAATCAACCGCCCCCGCTCGTCGACTACAACGTCTATCGTCAAGATGCGGCGCTGCGTACAGCCGTCGCCCACGGCGGCGCGACTTGGGCGGAGGACCTGCTTGTCGAATATGGCGCCGTGGCCGGTTCCAGCGCGGCGATTCAGCTCGGCTTCCAAGCCAACGAGAACCGTCCAACCCTCAAGACCCACGACGCCTACGGCCACCGCATCGACTTCGTGGAGTACCACCCCGCCTACCATCGCCTGATGGAACAAGCCATCGGGCGCGGCATCCACGCCCTGCCGTGGACGGAGCGCTCCCCCGGCGCCCACGTCGCCCGCGCCGCCTTGGAGTACATGCAGCATCAGCTGGAGTCCGGCCACGGTTGCCCCACCACCATGACTTTCGCCGCCATCCCCACCCTGCGTTTGGCCCCGGCGCTGGCCGAAACGTGGCTGCCGAAGGTGACGGCGGAACACTACGACCCGGCGGATGCACCCATCGAACAGAAGGCCGGGCTGACGCTCGGCATGGCGATGACAGAAAAGCAGGGCGGCTCGGATGTGCGCGCCAACTCCACCCGCGCCGAGCCAGCCGGCGCACCCGATGAGTACCGGCTAACGGGCCACAAATACTTCGTCTCCGCGCCGATGTCCGATGGCTTCGTCACCCTGGCGCAAGCACCGGGCGGCATCACCTGCTTCCTCATGCCGCGCTGGCGACCGGATGGCGGCCGCAACGGCTTCGAGATGCAGCGCTTGAAGCACAAGCTCGGCAACGTGTCGAACGCTTCCGCCGAAGTGGAACTCTACGACGCCTTTGCCCAACGCATCGGCGACGAGGGCCGGGGCATCGCCAACATCATCCACATGGTGGCGCTGACGCGCTTCGATTGCATGATCGGCTCCGCGGCGCTGCTCCGCCAAGCGACGACGCAGGCGCTGCATCACTGCCGACACCGGATGGCCTTTGGGCGCTCGCTCGCCGAACAACCGGTGATGCGCGGCGTGCTGTTGGACCTCGTCGTGGAAAGCGAGGCAGCCCTCGCGCTGGGCATGCGCGTGGCGCGGGCCCTCGATGCCGGCGAAGACACGGCCACGCGCATCCTGACGCCAGTGGGCAAGTACCACATCTGTAAACGCACGCCGGGCATGGTGTTCGAGGCGATGGAGTGCGTCGGCGGCAGCGGCTTCATGGAGGATCGGATGCTGGCTCGGCTGTACCGCGAGGCGCCCGTCAACGCCATTTGGGAAGGCAGCGGCAATGTGCAGTGCCTAGACACATTGCGCGCCTTCGCCCGGTGGCCAGAAACGGTGGACTGCGTGCTTGACGAACTCCGCGCCGCAGCCACCTTGGACAAGCGCCTAGACCGGGAGGCGCGCGCCATCGAAAAGCGCATCACCAACCCAGACGCTGCGCTGGAACGCGAGGCGCGCGGCTGGGTGGAGCGCATCGCCATCGCCTTGCAGGCAAGCGTCCTGCTGCGCTTCGGCGCGCCACTCACCGCAGAGGCGTTCTGCCAAATGCGCTTGGGAACGGAACGCCGACCCCTGCTCCCCGGTGCCGCCGGCTGTGACGACCGCTTCGTCGAGGTGTTGGAGCGGGCCTTCTAGATGCCACAACCGCGCTTGCCAACGCCGCGTCGTGGCGTAACATGCAACCCATGGTTGCCTTCACGGCCGTTCTTGGCCTCTTGATTTTGGCGGTTGGCCTGTTTGGCTTGGCCGCGCCGCCGCGCTTGGGCGCCTTGGTGGCGCAAGTGCGCTTCACGGAAGGGTTGCGGTACTTGGCCGCCTACGCCCGCTTTCTCATCGCCATCATCCTGTTCTTCGCCGCCTATCAGATGCGCTTTGGCGTCGCCATCCAAGTGTTGGCCGTGCTGACCGCCATCGCCGGCTTGGTGCCGCTGTTAGTGTCCATGGAAACGCTCAAGCAATGGTTCGAGCGCGCCTCGCTTTGGCCGGCCAGCGCACTGCGGGGCAGCGGCGCAGCAGCGGCGGCGCTTGGCGCGTTTCTCGTCTTCGCCGCGGTCTAGCGCCGACCAAGCCAAGGCCGGCATTTGGCGCAAGGCTCGCCGGTTCCTCATTGCGACGTTGCCACGATCACCGCTGCTCGAGCCCTCGCTACGGCGACGCATCTCATGTGCCGCCAGACCGAACGAGGCCCGCCCCCACGCTTGAGATGCCTCCACTCTTGAAACGCAAATCGAGTTGGGTGCTTGTCCCTCTCCTGCTCCCGCTAACCGCGCTGGCTGCGCAGGAAGAACAGCAAGAGGAGGCCCCGGCCATCGAAGAGATCGTCGTCACGGCCCGCGCGGAGCTGCTCGGTTTCCGCGAGGCCCACGCCAACAACACCGTCGGGCGCGACGCGCTGCAAGCAGAGAATCCCGCTGTGGACGTGCTCAGCCGCATCAATCGGCTGCCGGGCGTGAACGTCACCCAAGGCGACGCGGTGGGCGGCAACGACTGGTCCACGCGCATCTACATCCGCGGCATGAGCGATGGCACAGACACCGCCCAGATCGGCTACATGGTGGACGGCATGCCGAACGGCGATTCGGTGTACGGAGGCGGCCAGAAGCCGAGCGTTTTCGTGGACAACGAGAACGTGACGGCCGTGCAGGTCGGCCAGAACACCGCGGACATCGGCAGCGCATCCAATTCCGCCCTCGGCGGCACCATCCGCTACACAACCGCCGAGCCGCTCGATCGACGTGGCGTTCAACTCGCCTACACCGGCGGCGAGCATGGCCTGAGACGTTGGTTCGCGCGGCTGGACAGCGGCGAACCGATGGCCGGCCTCACGTCCTACCTCAGCGTTTCCGATTCCTCCTTGAACTCGTGGATTGGCACGGGTTCCGGCCGCTTCGACCGTCAGCACATAGACCTCAACGTGGCTAAGCAGTTCACTCAGGGCACCGTCGTGAAGCTGAAGGCGGGGTGGAACCATCGCAACGAGACGGACTACAACTCCGTTACGTTGGCCGATTTCCGAGCCAACCCGAAGAGCGACCATCTACTGGACGACTTCGACATCGACACCGTGGCGCTTTGGCGGCCCGGCTGGGGCGGAACGCGCTGGGACAAGTCCGCGGCGCTCGAGATTCACCACGACGGCCTAGCTACCGCCACCACAATCACCGTGACGCCGTACATCCACCAAAAGAAAGGCTGGGGCTGGTGGGTGCCGCCGTTTCGCGTCGCCATCTTGGACGGGCGCATCGAAGGGCCGCAGGGCGCCGCCGAGTATTACCGGGACACCTTTCAGCGCAACGCCGGCGGCGGCCTAGTGCCGGCCCCAGGCACGTCGGTGGCGGATCATCCATGCCTGCGCGGGCGCTACCCGGCAGACACGGTGAGCTACGCGCTGGCGCCGAACTTCGACTGCGCTGCCGCCGAGCGAGTGGCGTCGCGCCGGCGCTCTGGCTATCGGAATCATCGTTCAGGCGTGACCAGCGAAGCGCGGCGCGCCTTCGGACGCCACACGCTCACGGCAGGCATCTGGCTCGAACAACAGAACCGAGACAACGACCGCCATTGGTTCGATCTTGACCGGCGCGACCCCGGCACCATCAGGCCAGCCGCTTCGGCCCTGCACTGGACCCACTTCGACCGCCGCTTCGAGACCACCAGCCAGCGTTACTACCTCCAAGATCGCATCGGCTTCGGCCCGCTTGAGCTCACCGCGGCGCTGGTCTACCACGCTGTGGAAACGGAGTACGCATCGCGTTTGGATTCAGTGGAACGCCGGCAGTCCCGCACCGAGTGGCTGCCGAAGCTCGGCGCCATCTACGCTTGGCAGCGCAACGTCGAGCTGTTCGCGAGCTATTCGCGCAACGTGCTCATGCTCGCCGACGACCTGCTGGCGGCCGGCACCACCCAGCATCTGCGCCCAGAATTGTCGGACAACTTTGATGCGGGCGTGCGGTGGAACGGCAATCGCGGCGGCATTGCCATGCAAGCCTTCGCACAGCGCTTCGACGGGCGGCTCGGCGCCGTCAACTTGGCCGCCGTCGGGGGAGACCTCTACTTGCAGGGTGCCATCGAAATCCTCAACGTGGGCGGCGTGGACAGCAGCGGCTTCGAACTGGCGGCATCGTTCGACTTGGGCGAGACGCTCACCGCCTACAGCGCCTACTCCTACTTGGACACGGAATACACAGACGCGGTCCCCGCCGAAGGCATCGTCGCCGGCAATCGCCTCGTGAATGCGGCCAGGAGCCAGTGGTTCGGCGAATTGACGTGGCGCCCGACAACGGCATGGCGTTTGGCGTTGAACGCAAAACATGTGGGCAAGCGCCCGGCGGACCTGGCCAACGCCGAGACCGTGCCCGCCTACACGCTGATCGGCCTGAACGCGGAGTACACGCTGCCGCGTTGGGGGGCGATGCGGGCGATGGAGAACGCCAGCGTGCAGTTCAACGCCAGCAACCTCGCCAACGAACGCTACCTCTCGGCGCCGGACGGCGACCAAGGCGGCACCTTCTTCCTAGGGCCGGCACGGATGGCGAGCATGACGCTGCGGGTGGATTTGTAGGGCGGAGAGTCGTCGCGAGGACTACAATTGACCTGCAGGCATCGAACGCCGCAGAGATGGTTCAGAACTGACAGGCCGCAGCCATGATCGCCACGCCCCAAGGGACGCCGCTCCGGTTGCAGAGTTATCTGCGCGAACCGCGCCGGTCGCCGTTGTTCATAGCGGGCGACGCCTTGGACGTGCTGGAGCGGCTGCCAGCTGCCACATTCGACTGTTGCATGACCAGCCCGCCCTATTGGGGCAAGCGAGAATATGGCAACGGTGGCATCGGCCTAGAGAAGGACTACCGCGAATTCATCGAAGCCATAGCCGCCGTTTTCGCTGAAGTGAAGCGAGTCCTCAAGCCTACCGGCTCGTTCTGGCTCAATATCGGCGACACATACAAGCAGAAGGGCTTGGTTGGCGTGCCGTGGCGAGTGGCTCTCCACCTTGTAGACAAGCAAGGCTGGACACTGCGCAACGACGTCGTGTGGAACAAAGTCAAGGGCAGTCCTGACAATACGCGGGATCGCCTCCGCAACGTCCACGAAAGCGTATTCCATTTCGTGAAACGTCAGCGCGGCTACTACTACAACGTGGACGCCATTCGAAGCGCACCCAAGACCACCAAGGTGGTCAACGGTTCGGTGGTCACCGCATCTGGTGTCAGCGGCGTGCGCTACAAGCGCCAGATTGAACTCTCCACCCAACTCGATGCAGCCGAAAAGCGCAATGCGAACACGATGCTGGAACGCATGCTCGGTGCAGTCAACCGAGGTGAACTAGCTGATTTCCGCATGATCATCCGAGGCCAACAACGGGCGACGCATTCCGACTCCGAGAGGCTATCGGGGCGGGCAAAAGAACTGCGCGACAAGGGCTTCTACTTCTTGAAGTACCATCCCAACGGCAGCAAGCCCTCCGATGTGTGGGACATCCTGCCAGAAGACACGCAGCGTCGCCGCGGACACTTTGCGCCCTTTCCGGAAGACTTGTGCCGAATCCCAATCTTGGCCACGTCACCACCCGACGGGATCGTCCTCGATCCGTTCTGCGGCACCGGGACGACCATGCTGGTGGCCAGCCAGCTAGGCCGAAAGTCGGTAGGCATTGACCTCTCGCCCGAATACATCAAGATGGCCGACCAACGCACGGCCACCATCCTATGACTGAAATTCTCGAACTGTTCGGCACATCGACCTCGACGACCGCCGACTGGCAAGCGCTCCTAGATCGACAGCAGTGCCCGTTCCTACAGCGCAAGTGCATCAAAGTTAGGAAGAGCGAACCGAAGTTGTCAATCGGCACATGTTCGGTCTCCCACGGGCGCAGTCGCCAACCCATGATGATCTGCCCATATCGCCTGCTCGAACGCAAGCAGGTGTTCGTCGATTGTTTGCATTTGCTTTCTCACACACCGGGTAACGAACTGCACGTCGTGCCAGAGGTCTCCGTGCCGGGTGGAAGCATCGACTACTTCTTGACCGCCGTAGACGGCAGCAACGTCGTTGACTTTCTCGGAATCGAACTCCAGACGATGGACACGACCGGTTCCGTTTGGCCCGCTCGGCAACGGTTCTTGGACACGGCTCGCCAACCCGGTTCCGTCGCAGAAGAACGGGAGCCCTATGGCTCGCGTTTCGGAATGAATTGGAAGATGACGGCCAAGACGACTCTGGTACAGCTGCACCACAAGATTCAGACGTTCGAGGCATTGGGCAAACGTTTAGTTCTGGTGACGCAAACCGAGCTTTTCGACTATCTGCGGCGCAACTTCGAGTTCAACCATGTGGCCCAAGCCAGGTCCAGCCACTCGATGCAGTTCCACACCTATGCCTTAGAACCGCGAGACGCCATGCACTCGATCAAGCTAGCTTCGAGGTACAGCACCGATGCGGCCGGCGTCGGCCGCTGCTTGGGGCTCAAGGCAGAGCCGAAGATGGAGCTAGGAAGAATAGTTGCACAACTAGAGAGCAAGCTGTCGCAGGAGACGCTTCTGACGATTGGCTAGCCGTGCTGGCAACGCGCGTCCCACGTTCGCTCTCGTTCCTCGTTGCCGCCGGCATACCGAGGCTATGGCAAGCAGGACGCCGCAAGTGGCATTACCATTGCCCCCACACCCACCAGACGGCACATCGATGGTTCAGAGCGGGCTGAAGTTCCGCAACGCGCAGGGCATTCATGCCATTCGGGATGGCATCAAGGCGGGGCGCAGCGAGCCGCCGCCCAGCGGTCCAAAGCCGCCTTGGCTGCGGGTGCGGCTGGGCGGCGGCGCCGGCTACGAGGCGGTGCGGCGGGTGGTGCGGGAACAGGGCTTGAGCACCGTCTGCGAGGAATCCCACTGCCCCAACATCGGCGAGTGCTGGGGCCACGGCACCGCCACCATCATGCTGATGGGCGCCGTCTGCACGCGCGCTTGCCGCTTCTGCTCAGTGGACACGGGCAACCCACGCGGGCTTCTGGATGCGGGTGAGCCGCAACGTGCGGCGACATCCGTGCGCCTCATGGGGCTGCGCTACGTCGTGCTCACCTCGGTGGACCGGGATGATCTGCCGGATGGCGGCGCCGCCCACTATGCCGCTTGCATCCGCGCCATCCGAGCGGCCAACCCGGCAACCGCTGTCGAGGCGCTGACGCCAGACTTCAGCGGCCAGCGCAGCGCCGTGGAAACAGTGGTGGACGCCGGCGTCGCCGTGTTCGCGCAGAACCTCGAAACCGTCGAGCGCCTAACGCACCCGGTGCGAGACCCGCGCGCCGGCTACGCCCAAACCCTCGCCGTGTTGAAACACGCCAAGCAGCACCGCCCCGATGTCCTCACCAAGTCCAGCTTGATGCTCGGCCTTGGCGAACGCGATGACGAGCTCCAAAAGGCCATGGACGATCTGCGCGCTGTCGGCGTCGATGTCCTCACACTCGGCCAGTACCTCGCGCCCACGCGCCATCACGAACCAGTGCGCCGCTGGGTACACCCGGATGCGTTCGCGCTGTACCGGGAATGGGGCTTGGCGCGGGGCTTTGTCGAAGTGGCGTCCGGGCCCCTCGTGCGCTCCAGCTACCGTGCGGAGCGCGCGCTAGACCGCAACAACCTAGGCCTCATTCCAACCCGTGAGGTGGCTGGTTGAGGCATCTAGCGCCGTCATTCGCGGCACAGCGGCAACGCCTCGGCACCGGTCCATCAACCCGGCCAAGCCGCCACAGCCAAGCGTTGCCACCCGCGGTCGCCACGCCCCCTCACCCGCCGCCAGTTCGTCGCATAACCCCATGCTAGTCACCGACCAAGACACCACCGCCCCGCCAACGAACATCACCCTCGTCAGCGCAAAGGGCTTTCCGACATGGCGCGAGGCGCAAAGCAACCTAGCCCAAGCATGGCTCGCCCGCAGCGATTTCCAAGGCAAAAAGGGCCAGAGCGTGTGGCTGCCCAACACCGAAGGCGAACCAGACTGGGTTGCCGCCGGCTGCGGCGAAGCACCCGGCATCGCAACCCTCGCAACCCTGCCGTTCCGCCTCGCCGCCGGCACCTATCGGCTCGACGCGAACCTAAGCCCCGCCGAACGCCATCAAGTGCTCTTGGGCTGGGGCTTGGGTGCCTACCGCTTCGACCGTTACAAAGGCGACGCGGGCCGCGAGCCGGCCCACTTGCTCACCGGCCCCGCAGACGCCCCCGCCCGGGACGAGTGTGAAGCCGTTGCCCTCTGCCGGAACCTCATCAACACCCCCGCCAACGACATGCTGCCGCACCACTTGGAGGCCGCGGCGCGGGAACTCGCGACCGCCCATGACGCCGCGATTGAGGTCACCGTGGGCGATACGCTGCTCGAACGCGGCTTCCGCGCCATCCACGCAGTGGGCCGCGCAAGCGCTTCCGCCCCCCGCCTCATTGACCTGCGCTGGGGCAGCCCCGAAGCGCCGCGGGTCACCTTGGTCGGCAAGGGCGTGTGCTTCGACAGCGGCGGCCTGGACTTGAAGACCGCCGCCGGCATGCGTCTGATGAAGAAAGACATGGGCGGCGCCGCGCATGTGCTGGGCCTCGCCAAGCTCATCATGGCGCGGCGGTTGCCGGTGGCGCTGCGCGTGCTGGTGCCGGCGGTCGAGAACGCCGTTGCCGCTAACGCCTTCCGCCCTGGAGACGTGCTCACCGCCTACGACGGCACCACCATCGAGGTAGACAACACCGATGCGGAAGGCCGTCTGATCCTCTGCGACGCCCTCGCGCTGGCGCAAGAGGAATCGCCGGACATCATCATCGACTTCGCCACCCTCACGGGCGCTGCGCGTGTCGCGCTAGGCACCGCCTTGCCGGCCATGTTCGCCACGCACACGGACATCGCAAACGCCATCGCCGCGGCCGGCGAACAATGGGAAGACCCCGTTTGGCGTATGCCGCTGCACGCCCCGTACCGCAGCCTCTTGGACAGCGACATCGCGGACATCGCCAACGCCCCGTCAAGCGGCTTGGGGGGCGCCATCACCGCCGGGCTGTTCCTGCAACGTTTCGTGGGGGACGCGCCTTGGGTGCATTTCGACGTGATGGCGTGGAACGAGCGGGCGCAGCCGGCGCGGCCCAAGGGTGGCGAAGCGATGGGGCTGCGCGCCGTCCATGCCGCCCTTGCGGAGCGCTATGGCGCGGGCACCGGCTAGCCGACCCCGACCAAACTAGCCCACGAAAGCGATCTACGAATGGCGCGGGCACCAGCTAGCCACCCCACCAACTAGCCCGCGAAAACCGCCCACGCCCAAAAGCGCCAGCGGCGCGAGGGCTGCCATACAATTGCCCGCTGGCCGCAGCCGCCGCACGGCGCTCACGCCAGCTAGACAACATGGACATCCACCTCTACGACACCATGGCCGGGGCGAAGCGCCGCTTCGAGCCGCTCATCGCCAACCATGTGCGGCTCTATGTCTGCGGCCCCACGGTGTATGACTATGTACACATCGGCAACGGCTTGCCGACGGTGGCCTTCGACGTGCTGGTGCGGCTATTGCGGCTGCATTACGACAAGGTCACCTACGTCCGCAACATCACGGACATCGAGGACAAGATCAACGCCGCGGCGAAGGCCAACGGCGAGCCGATCGAGGCGCTGACGGAGCGCTTCGCCGCCGAATACATGAAGGATGCCGCGGCCCTCGGCGCCCTCGCGCCAGACATCGAACCGCGCGCGACGGAACACATCGCCGAGATCATCGCCACCATTGATGCGCTCATTGCCAGTGGCCATGCCTACGAGGCCGCCGGCCATGTGCTCTTCCACGTGCCGTCGGAGCCGCGCTACGGCGCCCTCTCCAAGCAATCGCTGGAACACATTCTGGACGGCGCGCGCGTCGAGGTGGCGCCCTACAAGCGCGACCCGAAGGATTTCGTGATGTGGAAGCCATCCACGCCGGATTTGCCGGGCTGGGACAGCCCTTGGGGGCGTGGCCGACCCGGCTGGCACATCGAATGCACAGCGATGATCCGCAAGCACCTCGGCGCCGACATCGACATTCACGGCGGCGGCAGCGACCTCACCTTCCCGCACCACGAGAACGAGTTGGCGCAGGGCGTATGCGCGGCCGGCGGCGGTTGCTATGCGCGCTACTGGGTACACAACGGCATGCTCCGCTTCGGCGCCGAGAAGATGTCCAAGAGCGTTGGCAACATCGTCACCATCCGCGAGCTGTTGCGCTCCCATCCCGGCGAGACGCTGCGCTATGCCCTGCTCTCCGGGCACTACCGCCAAGGGCTGGATTGGAGCCCCGGTTTGCTCAGCCAAGCCCGCGCCAGCCTCGACGCGCTCTATCAAGCCCTCGCGGATGCCGGCGACGATGCCGCCACCGCAAGCGACTATCGCGCCGCACCGCTCGATGCGTTTCCAGAAGCCGTGCTCGCGCCGCTTCGGGACGACTTGAACACCCCTCGCGCCCTAGCCGCCCTGCACGGCTTGGCTGGCCAGTTGCGCAACGCTGCCGCCGCCAAGGAACGCGATGCAGCGCGACAGGCGCTGTTGGCCGGCGGCTGGCTCTTGGGCCTGCTCACCGAGCCGGCGCAAAAGCGCTTTCAGCGTGGCGTGACGGCCAACCGCTCGTGGGTGGAGGAGCGGATTGCGGCGCGCGCAGCCGCCCGCGCAGCGCGGGACTTCGCCGCGGCGGACGCCATCCGCGACGAGCTGGCGGCGCAGGGCATCGAGCTTGAGGACCGCCCCGACGGCACCCGTTGGCGGGCAGCGCGAGGCGCAGCAGAGTGAGTTTGCGCACGCGCCGGCAGCCGGCCAGCGACAGCCCACAATCGGGCGCGCCTTGGCGACACCAAGGCACCCCGCGGCTACAATGCGCGCGGCCAGTGGAGCCGCGACGAACCGCGCCGCGCAGCCAGTCATAACCATGAGACGATTGTTCGATGCCGTGGCGCGCCTCGCGACGCGCTGCGTTCAGGGGCTGGAACGCCCGAGCGCCCAAACGGCCCTCTACAACGCCGCTTGCGCCATCCTGCTCGTCATCGCGGCGTGGGTGCGCTTCTACGACCTTGATGTGCCGCTTCTTTGGCTAGACGAGGCCATCGCCGCGGAGAACGCGAGCGGCGGCGTCGCGGACGTGCTCACGAACACCGCGACGAACAGCCCGTCGCCGATCCTGCACCCCCTGCTCTTGCACGCCGTCCAGGGCATCGACGGCTCGGCGTGGGCGCTGCGCGCCGCGTCCGCCCTGGGCAGCGTCCTCGCCATCGCTGCGATGCTGCTGTTGCTGCCGCGGGTTGGCATGACGCGGGTGGCGGCATTCCTCGCCGCGCTGATGGCGCTCACATCGGTGGAAGCGGTGCGCCAAGCCCAAGATGCCCGCGAGTACTCCATCGATGCGCTGTTCGCGGTGCTCACCATCGTCGGCTGCCTCGCGGCCCTGCGCCAGCGCCGCACCACGCTCCTCTGCTGCGTGCTGTTTCTGGGCCCGCTGCTGCAGTACGGTTTGGCGCTGTTCGGCGTCGCCACCCTTGTCGCCTTGCGGCTTGCCCATGCGCTCGGCTTGCGTCGCCCCGTCGCCTTCACAGACTGGCTGCGCAGCGGCGCCTGGCTCGTCGCGCCAACGGTCGCGTTCGCCGCCGGCTGCGCCCTCACCTACGCCCTCACCTTGCGGCACCAAGGCATTGCGTCTGTCGGCGAGGAAGCCTACGGCTTCATCCCGTTGGACCACCTATACGAAGGCGGCGCCGGCGACATCGTGGCGTTGGCGAAGTTCGCCGCCGAGCAAACATGGGGTTTCCTCACCTACCACATTCCGGACTATATCGCCGCCGCCGGGCTGGTGGCACTGGTCGCCGCGGCGGCCCTCGCCGCATTCGGCAAAGCGCGCGGCCGCGTCATCCCCACCCTGTTCGGCCTCGGCTTGGCCGTGGCCCTCGGCGCCGCCGCGTTGCGCCTTTATCCGTTCGGTGGCGCGCGCCACACCATGTATCTCAGCGTCATCGCGTTCATCGCCTTCGGCTGGGGCACGCACACCATCCTCGCCATCTTGCCTCCGCTTTGGCGGCGCCTCGGCGGCACCGGCGCGGCGGCCGCCATCGCAGCCATCGGCGCGGTCACGCTCTCTGGCTACGCCTATGGCGAACGCGGGCGCGCCGAGGTGTTCCTCGCCGCGTTGCAAGGCGCGGCAGACGATCCGATCTATGTGCCGTTCAATTCCGCGCCCATTCTCAGGTTCTACGAACGCCACCACCCTGCGGATTACCGCTACGGCGAGAGCTGCCCGCCCCGCGACCGCGATGGTTGCACGGACGCGGTGATGGCCGGGCTGCTGCCGCTCCACGAGGAGGGCAAGCGCCGGGTGTGGGCGTTTTCCTTCGTGCGCGACTATGTGGAGGGCGTCATCGCCGGTTGGTGGCGCGGCGACCAAGCCACCTACGCTGTGGGCACCGGCACGCTGCACGGCTTCCGCATTGATGATTTGGAGGTGGTGCTGGCGGACCGGCTGAGCATTCTCGCCGCCCACGATGACCTCGAAGCCGCTGGCTTGGCCTTGGGCGAGAAGTTCAACGCCTTCTGGGACAGCGAGCGACACCGCATGATGTATGGCAAGCATCCGTGCCGGCGCATCCAGACATGGGGCACCTTCATGCTGCGCGTGGTGCCGGCCGACCGCGACTCCCTCGCGCCGGAGCGCCGCCAATACGGGGCGGACAACCTAGACTTCGAGTTCGACGACCAAGGGCAGCGCTTCCAAGGCCATTGCATGGCCGTCGCAGACCTGCCGGATTACCCCATCTCCCGCATCGACGTTGGCCAGTACAACGCCGGCGGCCAGATTCTCTGGGCGCAATCCTTCGAGGCCGGCGTCGCCGGCGTCGCCCGACAGGTGATCGAGGCGGCGCCAGAGCCCATCATCAAGGGGGACTTCAACGTGCATCGCCACGGCCGCGAGCTTGCCTACGTCAAGGAACAGTGCCAGCCCGAAGACACCCGCGAGCCATTCTTCCTGCGCGCAACGCCGGTGGACGCCGCCGATTTGCCGCCAGAGCGCCGCGAGCAAGGCGACATGAAGCTGGATTTCCCCTTCGACGTTCGCGGCGTGCAGGCCATGACCACCTGCTTTGCGGCGCGTCGCCTGCCGGATTTCCCGATCGCCGCCATCGAGACGGGGCAAGGCGACCCAAGCGGCGAACCGGCATGGTCCGGCAGCGCGCGTTTGCGCTGACTCCCGGCGACGCTCTAGCCCCCTGCCCGCCTTCGCCCCTTGCCTCCCACTCAACCCACAACCCCAAGGCAAGCGTTCAGTTATCCTTGCCCCGCAACATTGCATCGGGTGGCGGCCGTGTCGCGGTCGCCATGGGAAGCCGGTGGGAATCCGGCGCTGAGCCCGCAACGGTGATGTCAGGCCTCGCCTGCCCTAACGCTTAGGGCGCGAGCGCGCACTTGCCAGAAGCCACTGTCGCCGCGGCGATGGGAAGGCGCAAGCTGCGCGAACTGCCTGCTAAGCCCGGAGACCGACCCGCTGCCCCATTCAACACGCCGTCCGGGGACTGACGGTTCATTGAGGATGCATCCCATGCGTTGCCTACCCGCCTTGTGCGTGGCCGCGGCCTGCCTGCCCGCGGTCGGAACCGAATTAGAAACCGTCGTCGTCCATGCGAGCCGCCTCGGCAGTGCAGACCAACACGCCGTCACCCTCGACGAGCGAGACCTAGAGGCGCAGCCCACACGCCGCGCCGACGATGCGCTGCGTGGCCTTCCCGGCTTGGCCTTGGCGCGCTCTGGCAACGTCGGCGGCCTCACCCAAGCCCGGGTGCGGGGCGCCGAGGCGAATCATCTCTTGGTGATGCTCGATGGCATCGAGTTGAACAACCCCGCCACCGGCGGCGCGGTGGATTTCGCGCACCTGAGCCTCGCGGGAACCACCCGCGTGGAACTCGTCGGTGGCCCGCAGAGCGCGGTGTGGGGGAGCGATGCGCTAGCCGGCCTGCTGTACATCGACACCACGCCCACACGCGACGTCACGCGCCTGGACTTGAGCGGCGGCGGCCATGCCACCCGCAATGCCGCCCTGAACTTCGCCAAGGTCGGCCAACGCGGACACGTCGCCGCCGTGGCCAGCCAGTTCGCCACGGGCGGTTCCAACATCGCGCGGCACGGAGACGAGGAGGACGGCTACCGCAACAGCCTGTTGCACCTGAACACGGCGCACCGCATCGGCGCATTCACATTGAGCGCCATCGCCCGCGCTGTGAACGCCCGCTCGGAGTACGACCCCACGCCATTCCCCACCTACCTGCCCACCGATGGAGACCGCCTCGGGCGCACCGAGCGGCGCTATCTCAAGCTGCAAGTGTCGCGCGAGGACACCGGTGTTTGGCAGCCAAGCCTCGCCATCACCAGCGCTTGGTGCCAAGACCTCGCGTTTGCGGACGGCGAGCGCCTAGCCAACGTCACCGGGGAGCGCCAAACGCTCACCTTTGCCAACGAGTTCGCGCCGAGCGACGCGCATCGCCTGGCGGTGACGGTGGAACGAGAACGGCAGCGCTTTCGCCAGCGCGCCGCGGCGACGCCGTTCGGGAACCCGAACCAACGCAGCCGCGTGGTCGCAGACAGCGTCGCGCTGGAGTACCAATTCCGCGCCGGCAACGCGATGGCGTCTCTCGCGGCTCGGTTCGACGCCAACGATGCCTTCGGCAACGCCCGAGCTTGGCGCGCCGGCATCGCGTGGCAGCGAGAACGTGGACGGCTCTTCGCCAACGTCGGCACCGGCGTGAAGAACCCCTCCTTCATCGAGCGCTTCGGCTACTTCGCGGACGCCTTCATCGGCAACCCTGCGCTGCGCCCGGAGACATCCCGCGAGGTCGAACTCGGCTTCGCCGCCGAGCAGTTCTCAATCTCGTTCTTTGCCAGCGAACTCGATGACGAGATCGCCGGCTTCGTCTTCGCGCCGGAAGCGGGTGGCTTCACCGCCCGCAATCGCCGAGACACGAGCCGTCGCCGAGGCGTCGAGGCCAGTTGGCGCGGTGAATGGCGCGGCTTGGCCTTGGCTGCCCACTACACGTTCTTGCGAGCCAAAGAGGCCGGCAAGGACGAGGTGCGCCGCCCGCGCCACCAAGGACGCGTGGACGCAACGGCCGACCTCACGAAATCACTGCGCTTGAGCGCATCCGTCGCGGCCATCGGCGAACGCGAAGATGACGACTTCTCCTCCTTCCCCGCCATCCGGCACACGCTCGACAGCTACGTTTTGGCTCGGCTGCGCTTAGAACTTGCCTTGGCGCCGCGAGCCAGCGCGTGGCTGGGGCTTGAAAACGCCTTCGACGCAGACTATGAGGATGTGCTCGGCTATCGCAGCCCCGGGGTACAAGCCCTCGCGGGCGTGAGTTTCGACCTTTGAGGAACGTTGCCATGAACGAGCACCGCGCCACCCGCTTCATCAATGCGACTTGGGATGAGGGCATCATGCCGGCGCTGCAGGATTACGTTCGCATCCCCAACGAATCCGCCGCCTTTGATCCAGACTGGGAGCGCCACGGCCACATGCAGCGGGCCGCGGAACTGCTCCTCGACTGGGCGCAGCGTTTCGACGTGCAGGGCGCCGAAGCGTGGGTCGAGACGCTGCCGGGGCGCGCGCCGACGCTGTTGGTGGACATTCCCGGCACCGCGCCCGGCAATGTGCTGCTCTATGGCCACTACGACAAGCAACCGCCCTTCACCGGCTGGCGCGAAGGCTTAGGTCCTTGGACGCCGGTGCTGCGTGAAGACCGGCTGTACGGGCGCGGCGCCGCAGACGACGGCTATGCGCTGTTCGCAAGCCTCACCGCCATCGCCGCAGTGCAACGCGAGGGCTTGCCGCATGCCCGCTGCTTGGTGCTCATCGAAGGCTGCGAGGAGAGCGGCAGCTACGACCTGCCTTACTACATTGAAGCCTTGGCGGAGCGCATCCGCGAGCCAGACCTCGTCATCTGCCTGGACGCGGAGTGCGGCAACTACGACCAGCTGTGGTTGACGACCTCGCTGCGCGGCATGTTGCCGGGCCGGCTGACCGTGGACGTGCTCACAGAAGGCGTGCATTCGGGCGTCGCCGGGGGCATCGTGCCATCGAGCTTCCGCATCCTGCGGCAGCTGATCGAGCGGGTGGAGAACGCGGACACCGGTGCCATCCCAGCGCTTGAGGTGGCCATCCCAGACACTGCCAAGGCCCAAGCGGAGACCTTGGCGGCCACCCTTGGCGATGCCTTCCTCGAACGCTTCCCGTGGGCCGCCGCGTCACGCCCGCCCCCCGCGCGACACGGCAAACTCGCGCTCGCCAATAGCTGGGCACCGAGCCTCGCGGTGGTTGGCTTGGACGGGGCGCCGCCAACGGCAAAGGCCGGCAACACGTTGCGTCCAAGCACCGCGGCCGGCTTGGTGTTCCGGCTGCCGCCCACCTTGGCGGCGAAGGCCGCCGGCAAGGGCGTGAAGGCGCTGTTGGAAGCAGACCCGCCGCCCGGCACACGGGTCTCTTTCGAGCTCGGCGAGGCGCAAACGGGTTGGCACGCTCCGCCCCTCGCGCCGTGGCTGGCAGATTCCTTGGATGAGGCATCGCGCACGTTCTTTGGCAAAGAGCGTCTGTCCATGGGCTGCGGCGGAACCATTCCGTTCATGAAGATGCTCGGCGATCGGTTTCCGCACGCTCAGTTCGTGGTGACGGGCGTGTTGGGGCCACACTCCAACGCCCACGGCCCGAACGAGTTCCTGCACATTCCAACCGGCAAGCGGATTACCGGCTGCATGGCGGCAGTGTTGGCCGACCACGCGGCGCGGCCGAGGGCATAAGGGACGCATCGACCGCGCCGGCCAAACGAGTTGGTTGTTGCGGTGCTCCGGCTCGGGCGAGCTTGCCGCCCGCGCTACTGCAGCAATCGGCTGTGCTTGCCGAAGCGCCTCTGCAGGAAGCCGATCTGGTCCCCCAGTATCCGCCCGCTGTTGATGAGCGCCAGATACTCGGCGAAGTTCGGCGTGTACGGCAGCGCCAGCAGCTCCATGCCACATTCGTGGGGCAGCCGGTCTCCCTTGTGGTGATTGCAGCGCTTGCAGGCGGCGACGCAGTTATCCCAGCGGTCTGCGCCACCACGCGAGCTGGGCACGACGTGATCCCGCGTCAACGCACCGTCATCGAACTCGCCCCCGCAATAGAGGCAAGTGTTGCGGTCTCGCCCGAACAACGCGCTGTTCGTGAGCGGCGGAACGCTGCCGGACTCTGCCACCACCCGCCCTTGGCAGGCGATGATGCTGTGGACATCCAAGTGCGATTGCTCGCCATCGACGCGGGAGTGGCCACCGCGGATGCGCAAGATGGGATCGCCGAGGGTCCACACCACGATTTGGCGGGCATAGAGGCACACCGCTTCCTGCCAACTCGCCCACTCCACCGGATGGCCGGCGACATTGAGCCGCAGGATGCGTGGCGCTCGCTCGAACTGCTTGAGCGTCGCCAACATGGTGTTGCCCCCTTGAAACAAAGCCGCGCGCATTCTGACGAATCGCCGGCGCTGACGCAAATTGCGGTGGAACATGGCGCTGTCGTGGAACTCGGACGGGCCGGCATCGTCCAAATAGGGCAGGTGCATGAGAGCGGACAGGAAAGGCGGCCGGGTGAGAACCATGTCTCAACGAACTGCAGCAAAGGCAGCCCTCCCAACCGCCTGCGCAATATGCTGCCCCCCTCCCCAAGTTGTCAACCCCGCGTTCCGGATCAGCACCTTCTGGACGGTGTTGCGGGTGGATGAGATGGAAAACCCGGAGGCGCTGCGCCGGCTGCGGCGCGAGGGGCAACGCCCTGGCCGCACACCAAGTCATCGACCTTACCGATCTGTCGTTGCACCACCGGGGGCGGTCCGAGAAGCGAAAATCGGCCACTTGGGCGGTTTGACGTCCAAGGCGTCTGGGGCCAACGCCGCAACTAAGCCGTCGAACGACGGCTTAGCGTAGCTGAAAGTGCTACCAAGCATCACCGCGTCCGCACGAGCGTCCGAGAACGCCGCCAAGCGCAGCGCATATTGGTGAAGGCGGACCAGCAACTGCACCAAGTAGACTATTGCGAACGAGACCGCTATCCGCCGCACCCAAAATTGCCACTCAATGCCCAGTTTTTCGATCAACGTCCTCTCGCCCACGGGAAGTTGCATCGACAAATACTCTCTTTCAACTGCAATCTCTCTTGCGAGAAGGCTCCCTTGCGGCAAGTCGCGAGCGAGATCCGATAAGGCACCATCTATCGGAGGCTTTGGGCGAAGGTAGAGCGTTCCACTGTCGTCCAAGACGACAACGCCGCCGCTCTGGAGCATCGCCGCGGCGATGATGCGGCTCTGCTCGGCACCGAACTCCCCGCCCACTACCGTCGGCTCTTCACCTATCGCTAAGGATCCGTCGCTATTCACTCCAACGATTTCGCCCTCGTGGTCCAGTGCGATCGCAGCAGCAGCCTTCTCGCCCCACGGAAACCGCTCCTCTTGCCAGTTGCCGTCCTTGTTCGTCCAGACACGTCCATCGCTCGTTCGAAACCACGCTTGCTTGTCGCTTGCGAGAAACTCATCGACCTTAAGCAGCGTGTCCGCGGGCCCCGTCAGTATCTCGGACGTCAGTGTCTCGGAGTTCTTCCAAGTCTCCCCACCGTCCGCTGTGGTGGCGACAACGCGAGTCTTGCTCCACAGACCAGCGAACACGCTAGTCGAACTTGGCACATATTCCCACTTTCTGCCGTCGGCATCACCGCACGGCGTTCCCCAAACCCGGCTTTCGCCATCACTGGTGGTACGTATCGTGCCTTCGTCACCCACGACAAGAAGCGCGCCCTTGTCTCCGACGACCGCTCCCACCGCCCACTCCCTTTCGTTCAGGCCCACTTCCTGACGCGTCCGGCTTTTCCAAGTCTTGCCGCCGTCCGCCGTTAGATGAATGGCGCCGTCTGAGGTGCCGATCAAGCCATGCTTCAAGTCCGCGTGGAACTTGAACGCAGTCACTAAGAACTCACCAAAGCCGCTCATTTCCTCCCACTCTCTACCGTCCGAGACTCTTACGCTGCCTTCGTCGCCCACGACAAGACGCGAGCCCTCGTCTCCGACGACCGCTTCCACCACCCACTCCCCGTCGTTTAGGCCCACTTCCCGCCACGTCTGGCGTTTCCAAGTCTTGCCGCCGTCCGCCGTCAGATGAATGACGCCGTCTGCGGTGCCGATCAAGCCATGCTCCAAGTTCGGGCTGAACTCCAACGCAGTCAAACGTCCCAACCCACCAACGCCCCTCGGTTCCTTCCACTCTCCACCGTCCGGGGCTCTCACACTGCCTTCGTTACCCACGACAAGAAGCGGGCCCTCGTCTCCCACGACCGCTCCCGCCACCCGCTCTGCGTCGCTCAGGCCCACTTCTTGCCGTGTCCGCCCTTCCCAAGTCTTGCCGCCGTCCGCCGTCAGATGAATGGCGCCGTCTCCGGTGCCGATCAAGCCATGCTTCAAGCCCGGGTGGAACGCGACCGCAATCACTCGTCCCAACCCACCAAGGCCGCTCGGTTCCTTCCACTCTCCATCGTCCGGGGCCCTTGCACTGCCTTCGCTACCCACGACAAGAAGCGGGCCCTCGTCTCCCACGACCGCTCCCACCACCCACTCCGCGTCGTTCAGGCCCACTTCCTGCCGTGTCCACCCTTCCCAAGTCTTGCCGCCGTCCGCCGTCAGATGAATGGCGCCGTCTCCGGTGCCGATCAAGCCATGCTCCAAGCCCGGGTGGAACTCGAACGCAGTCACTTCTTCAGTAGTGTCATATCCAAACGATCGGAATGGCTCGCCCTCTTCTGCCAGGAGTTCGATAAGTTCGCCGTCGTTGGCGAGTCCCACCACGCAGGCGCGCAGCCCCCAGACGGAGCAGACACCGTGGTTGCCGTCGTCTGCGAAGGTCGCGAACCCATCGCAGGCTGCGCTGTTAGGCGGATCGCCCTTGCTTGCGTTGGTCACGACCTCGCTTTCCTCCCAATGGCGACCGCCATTGAGCGCCTCTAGCGTCGGGCCATTCTCAAAGACGAAGATCTCCTGATCGCCTTCCTTGAGAGCAGACATGCCGGTAGGGTAGGGTTCCTCAAAGTTATGAGTCCGAGCCCAGTATTCGCCTGCTCCCCACGCCTGGAGCCCGTCTTTGAACTTGATGAGGTAGTCTCTAGGTTCTTCTATTTGAGGAATCACCCAGATCACGAAGTATATGCCAGCGAACAACAACACGACCGTGCCCAACAGTAAACTGTCGGCACGCGCCCGAAGAGCCGATCCACGTGCGCGCAGAGCGTCAACGACACCCCAGTCATCATCGCGCAATGGGCCTCCTTTTGGAGCAGCCTCCCTTGCGGCAGCCCGGCGCCGATATAGCCGATACAGCCGATACAAATGGCGGACCCAGATGAAGACGAAGGCGAATGCCAATACAATGTACGGCAATGGTTTGAGTGGGAGCGCTTCGACGGAGTCGAAGACGATCTGGCTCGGGGGCGGAGGCGGCGCCGCGTCGGATGAATAGCTGAACATGGCAGACGACGCTAAAGCGACCCCGGCCACGCGAATACGCATGGGGATAGACCCCAATCTGGGCTCATGCATGGCGGCACTCTTGCTCAAGCCAATCTCCCGCTGCGGGTCCGATGCGGCTACGCCTAGCCGTCCACCACTTGCGTCAGTGCGCCACGCTGCGTGCCGCAGCGTGGCAGGGAGTAGCCGACCCCTGCACCAGAACATACTCCGCCGGCGCCACCACCGCCAATACATTCGTTCGCGCTCACGCCAGAGGGTGCGGCGCATCCGCCGCGGGATGCCGTGGGCGGGGAAGGCGAGGGTCGCGCCGGACTTGGCGGGGCGTTGGCCGGAGCGCACGCTGAAAGCGACGACGCTAGGGCGCACCAAGGCGCGCTACACCGCCACCCGCACAACGTAGCTGCCGGATAACAAGTCCGGCCAGCTACGGCGCTGCTTGTTAAACAGGATCCACAGGTGGCCGGCACCGAGGCAGGCGAGGCTCAGGGCACCGCCGAGCAGGCGCAGGTGCGCTTGGCGGATGCTCACCCGGGCATCCGCGGAGGCGAACCGCAGCCGCCAAGCCACCATGCCGAGCGTTTGCCCGCGGCGCACCCAGAAGAAGACGAAGAAGGCATATGCCTCCAACCCCAACAGCGCCTGCACGCCCAAGCCCGCCACCACGTCGCCGCGCACCGTCACCAACGCCACGATGGTGCTTGCCCAGATGCCGAGCAACGCCAAGCCGTCGTACAGCATCGCGAGCAGCCGGTAGCGCAGCGGAGCGCCGGGTGAGGGCGTCAATGCGGTGGCGGGAAGTGAGCCGACGAAGGGCCCTTAAGCTGACCGCCCGACCCCGCGGCAGGACACGGCACCGCTGTGTCCATACACCCCCATGCCAAGCCGGGCCAACGCAGCGGCAAGGCCAGATAAAGGCGGCTCAGAACGACACCGCCCCGCGCGCGTCCAGCCAGCCATCCTTGCCGCAGAACTCTTCCGAGACCATGGCCTGCAGCGTGTCGCGATCGCTGGTGTTGCCCCACGTCCGCCGCCCGTCCGGGGCGAGACAGGCGAACAGCCCTTGCGTCGGCTCGCCGTCCTGGAAGACCGCGGTGTAAGACTCCACCTGCACCGCCCCCTCGAACGTCTCCGCCAGTTCGCGGTGCGGCGTCGCGTCGATCGCCGCTTGCGGCGTGTCCGCGCAGAAGCCCGTCCGCGGCGGCGCCATGCCATACACGCCGAACGCATGTTTGGTGAGGAAGCCGCCGTTGCTGGTGACGAAGCCCGGCTTGTCCGGCCGCTCGCGCAGCACCTCCACCATGCGCGCGATGGCATGCATCACATAGTTGTTGAGCGGGCCGCCGCCAAACGTCAGCCCGCCCGTCACGGTGAGGGGCGCGTCCACGTTGAGGCCCAGTTCCGCCGCCGACACCTGCACCGCCGAGGGGAAGCAGCTGTAGACGTCCACCGCGCCCAAGTCATCCACTTCGACGCCGGCCAACTCCAAGCAGCGCCGCCCGGCAATGCGCAGCCCCGGCGCCGTATGCAGCGTGTCGCGGTGGGAAACGACGTAGGTGTCATGGCCTTCCGTGGCCGCCCACGGGTACACCCACTTGTCTTCGCTCAGCCCCAAACGCCGCGCCGTTTCCACGCAAGTGAGAATCAACGCCGCGCCTTGATCGACGTTGCTGTTGGAGTTCATCAGCTTCGGATAGGGGAAGGACACCTGCCGGTTCGCCGCGCTCGGCTCGCGGATTTCCGCGGCGGTCTTTGGCTCGCGGATCCAAGCGTGGGGATTGCCGGCAGCCACTTCGCTGAAGCCGGCCCACAGCTCGGAGACGCGCCGCATGTGCGCGTCCAACGTCTCGCCCCGCGCATGGCGGATGGCGTTCTCGAAAATGGGGTAGATGTGGATGGGCTCCAGCACGCCCCGGCTCGCTTCCGCTCTGTGGCGCATCCTGAGTTCCACGCCAAACACGCGGTGCGGTTGCCCCGGCGCCTTGCTCCATGCCAGTTGGGTGCCGCTGCGCCGCGCCCGCGCCTGCGTTGCGCCGCACTCCGCACCGGCGAGGATGACGATGTCCCGCTCGCCGCCGGCGATCTCCAAGGCAGACTCGGTGAGCACAGACTGCACCGAGTTGCCGCCCCAACACGAGATGCCGGTTTCCGCGCCGGGATTGCCGATGGCGTCCGCGACGGCCTGCGCCGGGTTCTCATACGGCCACATGCCGCGAATGACGCGGATGGCGTTGGCTTCGGTGAGGAGCGCGGGGGCGCCGGCGTCTTCGGCCGCGGCGCGCGCGGCCTCGATCATGAGCGTGAGCGGCTCTTTGGCCAACTGCGGGTCTGCCACGCGCTGCGCCACCTGCGCAACGCCGACCAAGATGGGGGTGCGGTCCGCACGCATCGTCTTCAAACCTCTCGTGAACAGGAACAGACAAAGCCGCGCATGATACCCAAGCCGCTCGCCGCGCCGGCGCCCGGTCCCGCGTGCGGCTTGGCGGCTGGCGGCTACTCGCCGTCCAAGCGCCGCACCCGCGTGGTGGCGCCGCCTTCCGCAACCAACAGGAACTGCCCGAAACGACGCTGCTTCAGGGTGACGCGGTCCCCCGCGTTGATGAACACCCGCCGCGCCTGGGTTTGCACCCACTGCTCGCCGCCTTCCAAGGTGAAGACGCGACGCCCGTCCGGCCAGCGTTCGCGAACGTTGGCAATGATTCCCGCAGTGTCAGCCGACGCGTCGGCAGCGCTTGGCTTCGGAGCCTCGGCCCCGCTGCGGCGCGAAACGCCAGAATCCACAGCTGGCACCGTTTCCTGCCTTGCAACGCCAGCAGAGTCGGCGGCAGGGGCCGATGGCGCTTCCTGCTTTGCAACGCTTGCCGCGGTCTCCGAAGCCGGCGCGACAGCTTCCGCAGTGACACGCGGCGCGGGCGCGCGTTCGTGTTCAACGTTCGGCACCGCGTCCACTGCCGGCGGCGTTCGCTCAACCCCATGCTCGCGGTCGTAGCAGGCCAAACGCTCCATATCGTCCGCGATGGCGGCACAGGCGTGCTCCGCGCCAGCGCCGCTCGTGGCGGATAACACCAGCACGAAGGCGAACGCCAACGCAGCCGGCCGCGCGCCACATCGAAGATACATCTCGTCACGCCTTGACATAAACCCCATGCTTTTGCTTACACTCGCATTCTTGGGTGTGGCATCTCGCGCGCCGCGCTCGCTCATCTGGCAACGGAGGAAACATGAAGAGTATAGGTCAACGCGCGTTTGGCAGCGGCTTCACAATCGCCGCCATCGCCGCGCTTTGCTGGCACGGCACGGCGTTTGCCGAGGATGACGACGATGCAGACATCGAAGAGATCATCGTCACCGGCAGCTACATCAAGAGCTCGCCGGCAGACTCGCCTTCGCCGCTGTCGATCATCAGCGCGGCGGACATCGAGAACAACCACACGGTGGACATGAACGAGCTGCTGCTGCGGATTCCGTATCAGTCCGGCGGCTACATTCAGGCGGCCACCTTCACCGGCGGCGGGTTCCAAGGGCGCCTGCCCATCAACCTGCGCAACCTCGGCGACGCCGCCACCCTGCCGTTGGTGAATGGTCGGCGGCACCTGCCGGCGTTCGTCGCGCCCCTCGGCGACTCCACCGTGGACATCAACTCGATGATTCCGCAGATGATGATCGACCGCATCGAAATCGTGAAGGACGGCTCATCCGCCCTGTACGGTTCAGACGCGGTGGCCGGGGTGGTGAACTTCATCACCAAGCGGGACTTCGAAGGTGTGGACATCGACACCCGTTTCCTCACGGACGAAGCGACCGGCACCGGCGATGAGATCAGCGTGGCGTTCTTGGTGGGCGCCCAAGGCGACCGCGGCGGCTTCGTCGCCAGCGCCGAGTTCCTGGACCGCAACGAGATCTCCACGGACAACCCGGAGGTTTACGAGTTCCAAGGCGGCTTCGGCGTGTCCGGCACCGGCAACCCAGGGCGTTTCCCGTTCGTCAATAATGACTCCCCCGTTCTGGCCGCGGACGGCACACCGCTTCCCTTCCATAACGGAAGGAAGAGGCTGCCCCGCGTTCACAATCCAGACCCAGAGAACCCAGACCATTGGGGCAATGGCGACTTCAACTGCAACGACGCCGCGGCTTGGGATGGCCTTGGCGGCACGTTGGGGCTCCTTTCGGGGCCCATCTTCAACAACGACTGGTGCGCCATCGACTACGGCAACTTCTTCTCCATTCAGGAGGGGGAAAAGCTGCAGAAGTTCTACGCCACCGGCTACTACGACATCACGGATTCCACCGAGTTCTACTTCGAGGGCGGCTACGCCGAACAGGAATACTTCCGCCCCAACTCGCTGGCGCCGCAGGCGCGGGCACCGCAGATCCCTGTGAACCACTTGGGGTTGATCGAAGATGCGCGGCGGCGCGGCATCACGCCCGAGCCGCTGGTGATGGGCGTTCGCCTGCAAGGCGGCACCCGGCAACTCACGGGCACCAGCTATCGCCCGGTGGATTCGTTCCAATCCCGCGATGGGGACACCATTCGCGGCGTGGTTGGCATCAATTCAGACCTCGAGTTCGGCGAGCGCGAGTGGACGCTGAACGCATCGTTCACTTGGAGCGAGCAATCCATGCTGCACAAGCGCCTGTCGGACACCCGCGGCGACGAGCTGGTGCAAGCCTTGGCCGGCTACGGCGGCCCGAACTGCAACCCGTTTGACTCCAGCGCCGTGGCCGGCGAAGGCAACATGGCCTACGCGCGCACCGGCAACTTCGACGACGGCAGCTGTTACTTCTACAACCCGTTCGGCAACGCCCACTTCGACGAGAACGGCAACTTCGTGGACGGGACCACCAGCCCGAGCGCCCTTGCCAACCCGCCGGAACTCATCCACTGGCTGGAAGGCGGATCACTGGAGGCGGACGAAGTGGAGCAACGCGTGATCGACGTGGTGTTGGCTGGCGACCTGTTCGAAATCCCGAACGGCACCGTGGCCATGGCGGTGGGTTTCCAGAACCGTCATGACGACATCGACAAGGATTTCGACGTCAACTTCCGCCGCAAGAACACCGCTTTCCGCTGGGGCGCAGACCCGGTGATCGCGCAGATGAGCAGCAACGCGGTGTTCGTTGAGCTCAACGCACCGGTGCTGGCCGACGTGGACTTGCAAGTAGCCGTGCGCTACGAGGACTTCAAGGAAATCGACACCAACACGGTGGACCCGAAGGTCTCCGCGATTTGGCGCCCGACCGACGAGTGGTCTGTCCGCGCTTCCTGGGGGACATCCTTCCGGGTTGGCGGGCTGATGCAGCTCTTCGGCACGCAGAGCATCGTCTCCAACACCCGCGACCCGTACTACGACAACGCCGAGTTCTTCCTGCCGTGGACTTCCACCGGCAACGAGAACTTGGAGCCGGAGGAATCCGACGCGTGGAACGTGGGCGTATCGTGGACGGGACAGGATGGCTGGATGGAAGGCATCACGGTTCACTTCGACTACTGGAACTACGACTACCAGAACCTCCTCACCAAGGAGAGCGCTCCGGCCCTCTTGATCGCCGACGGCTTGGACCGCCTCGGCCCAGATGGCATTCGTGGCACCGCGGACGACGGCCCCGGCAACCCGGCCCAAGTCATCCGCAACTCGACGCTGAACCCGGTTCGCATTCTGCCGAACTTCATCAACGCCAACGGCGTGACGGTGAACGGCGCGGACCTCGACGTGCGTTACAGCCTGAGCACGAACATGGGCCTCTTCGATTTCGGCTTGGCCACGGCGTGGACGCGGCAGTACGAGGCGAACACCAGCGGCGGCACGGTGGACGGCGTGGGCAGTTTGAACGCCACGACCATCTTGGCGCGCGCCTTGCCTGAGTTCAAAACCAACCTCACGCTGAACTGGGCACGGGGTCGCCACTCGGTGTTCGCGATGGCGCGTTTCATCGACGGCGTGCGTAACGACCGCAACTACAGCGTGTTCGTGGCCGCCACGCGACAACTCGCCAACTGCTACATCGAAACCCGCACCGTGTGCCTCGGCGAAGACGATACCTACAAAGAGGAACTCGATTCAACGTGGTGGACAGACATCTACTACAACTACTCGTTGCCGAAGCTCGGCTTCCTGCCCGAAGGCGCCGTGGTGTCGCTGGGCATTCGCAACGTCCTCGACCAAGAAGTTGAACCCGTGAACAACGCAGCCGGCTTCGACGGCATCTTGCACGATGCCCGCGGCCGCATGTTCATGGTGCGCTACCGGGCAAGCCTGCTGTAAAGCAAGCCGGTTCGTTTCCACCGCCGGCGTGCGCTCTGCGTGCGCCGGCGGTTTTCTTTGTGCGGTGTCTGTTGACCGCAGAGAGCCGCGCACAGAGCCACGCAGCGGAAGGACTAGATGGCCGACTTAATCGCGATTCTAGAGTCCTTCAATCGGAAGGAGCGGTTCTTCCTCATTGCCCACGCTTTGGGCCTGCACTCCAAGGCCCGTGAACCGGCGTTCTCGCTGTCGGACTGTTTCCGAGAACAACTCAACGAGAAGATCGACGTTACGATTCCCACAGACCCCGAAAAGGTCTTCGTGGCGATGGACTATCACTTGGATTGGTTGCAGGCCGCTCTGATTTTCGCTCACGCCAAGCAAGACGGGAACTCCCCATTCCCTAACGAGGGTAAGGAGGGCAGGGTCATCGAAGGAACGCAGGAGGACATCGATCTGCTGGTCGCATTCAAGGCCGGGGATCAGTTCCACCTGATTTTGGTGGAAGCCAAGGCATATTCCGGTTGGACCAACAAACAACTGTCATCCAAAGCTACCCGGCTACGGAGGATCTTCGGCGAGTACGGCAGGGAGTGGCGTGATGTACAGCCCCATTTCTGCGCCATCGGCCACAAAGAGTCTAAAGGGTTAGATCTTGAGCCTCTGCCCAAATGGATGCTCCATGATGGGGAACTGCATTGGCTGCACTTGGAATTGCCAAGGGAGCGACGCTTGGTACGTCGTTGCGATAGAGAAGGTGACGGCTACCGCAATTTCAAAATTGAGGGTTTAGTGCTCTTATAGCCGCGTCCTCTGTGTCGACGCAACGGCCGGCCCGTCGGCAGCGGCGTCGGTGTCCCCCACGTCGCCGCGCATGGCGCTGTCTTGCCGCCGGTCTCCAACGTCTTGAACGGAAAGCACCTCCACATCTCTCTTCCTTGGTCAGCGTGCTACTCATCGTCGCGGTGGCGATGGCGCTGACGTATCAGATGGCTACTCGCCATACCTTGAACATCGCCCAGAGCCGCCAGCTATTGAACGGTTCGCATAGGGACGCATCGGCATAGTGACCATCATCAAAGAGGCCTTTCGTCTTCTCGGAGAGCTTCGGATGGATGCCCGTGATGTCAAGGGCGTGTTTAGGTGTCGGAGTGGAGTGGCTTTCCTCGTATTGCTGAGCTCGCCTTACTGTCCCCTCGAATCGACCGATCTCATCAGCCATCTAGGAAGTTCTCACGAACGCTCTTGTAGATGCGGTCGATCAGGCTGTCACGTTCCAACTCCCACGCGCGATCTCCGTGGAGATTGAACAACTCCCACATAGGCCACCTGTACTAACTAACCGAGCTGCTCTTGAAATGAACCGTCACCGTGCAGCAGGAAGGCCTCCTTCGCCTTGCCAGTCCCGTAGCCATCTTTGTCGATGATGCCTAGGAACGTGAGAGCGTTGATGATGTAGGTCTCGCTCTTGGGAGCGATCCCGAGTCTCTTCAAGGTCTCCGACTTTACGTTGGACGCCTACACGATCTTCAGCAATTCGTTCAACACCTTGAGCATCCGCTTTAGCCAATCGGGAAGGTTCATGAGCTCTTCGAGCGAGTCCTTGATGGTTTTCGCTACGCCCAAGGCTCTCCCGGACTCTTGGTAGTGTTCGGCAAGTTCATCGCGGTGATTCTGAAAGCGGTCGTAGACGTGCCTGAACCGAGGCTCCGGCATCCCATCTTCCAAAAGTTCTTCGACATTCCAAAGTTGCTCGCCCGGAATCTGAGGAGGGGTATAGCTGGCTACGAAATACGCCAGTTCGGCCGTCAAGGCTTGGACAGCCAAATCGTCCAAATCGTCTTTCGCTTGCGCCGCCTCTGTGATGTCGTCCAGGGCCCTGTTCGACATCACCGGGTCAAACACGGACTTCAAGAGCAGGGTACCCGCTTGGTCGCCCTTGTCCGTGTGTCTGGCCTTAGAAAGACAGATGACTGCAAGCACAGCCATGAAGCGAAGATATTCGGTTCGCACTCTAGAGAGTTCCTATCCTGTCGCCAAACACCTCCAACTATAACATCATCCCCAATCCCGTCAACCGGATGAACGGGATCATCCAGGGCCATTTTAAGGTTGCGCGCAAGATGTTGATTTGATTGCGGAAGGTTTTGTTTCTGGACATTCGCCCCCGAGTGTGCTGCACTGTCGGCCGGGTTGGCTGTCGGGGCTCCTGTCATGGCGGAGGCTGCGCGGGGCGTCGCTTTGCGGGACGTCCGGGTTCGCCCGGTTCGGGACGCCGGCGAGCGGTCGCGCTGGGACGGCCTCATGGAGGCGCACCACTACCTGGGCTTCCGCAGCCCGTTCGGGGCGGCGCTGCGGCAGGTGGCGGAGCTGCCGGGCGGGGAGTGGGCGGCGCTGCTGGGCTGGTCGGCGGGGGCGTTCAAGGTGGGGGCGCGCGACCGCTGGCTGGGCTGGGCGCGGGAGCAGCAGTTCCGCCGCCTGCACCTGATCGCCTGCAACACGCGGTTCCTGGTCTTGCCGGGCTTCCGCGTTCCGAACCTGGCGTCGCGGGCCCTGGGCCTTTCGCTGCGCCGCCTGTCGTCGGACATGGAGGCGCTCCGCGGGCATCCGGTGCTGCTGGCGGAGACCTTCGTGGACCCGGCGAAGTTCGAGGGGACCTGCTACCGGGCGGCGGGCTGGACGGCGGTCGGGGAGACGCGGGGCTTCGCCCGGGACTCGGGGGGCTGGCGGGAGCACGGCCGGCCGAAGGCGGTTTGGGTGCGCCCGCTGCGGCGTGGCGCGGCGGAGGCGCTGGGCGGCCTGGGGGAGCCGCGGGCGTGGGGCTGCGGGGAGGCCGAGCCGCCGAAGGCGGAGCGGCTCCGCGGCCTATACGGGTTCCTGCGGGAGGTGCCCGACTTCCGCAAGCCGCGGGGGGTGCGCCACCAGCTGGCGACGGTGCTGGCCATCGCCCTGGCGGGGAAGCTGGCGGGGGTTCGGGGCGTGACGGCTCTCGCGGAGTTCGCGGGCCGCCTGACGCAGGCGCAGCTGGCGGCGGTCCGGGCGTTCCGCAGCCCCCGCGGCGGCCGCCGGACGGCGCCTTCCGCGGCCTCGTTCCACCGCATCCTGTCGGCGCTGGACCCGGAGGCGCTGGACCGCGCGCTGCGGCGCTGGGCGGCGTCGCGCCAAGGGCCGGGCGGGGCGCTGGCCCTGGACGGCAAGACGGCCCCGGAGTGGATCGAAGGGCCGAACCCGGAGCGGACGCTGATCGCAGCGGTGGAGCACGGCAGCGGGCTGACGGTCGGGCAGGCGGCCTCGGACGGCGCCGGCGGGGAGATACTCGGGGCGCGCCGGCTGCTGCGGGAGATCCGCGTCGCCGGCCGCGTCCTGACGCTGGACGCGCTGCACAGCTGCCCCGGGACGGCGCGCCTGATCGTGGGGCTGGGCGCCGACTACGCCATGCCGGTCAAGGAGAACCGGCCGGCGCTGCTGGAGGACCTCGCGCTGCTGGACTGGGACTCGGCGGCGGAGTTCGCGACCTCGGAGAAGGGCCACGGCCGGATCGAGTCCCGCCGCTGCCGCGCCATCCCGCTGGACGGCGCCCCCGACGAACTGGCCGCGCTGCCCGGCCGGCGCCAAGCCTTCCGCATCGTCCGCGAACGGCACGTCGTCCGCACCGGGCGGACGACGGCGCACGCCGTCTTCGGCGTCACGTCCCTGGGGCCGGAGCGGGCAGGCCCGGCGGAGCTCCTCGCCCTCAACCGCGGCCACTGGGAAATCGAGAACCGCCTCCACCACGTCCGCGACTTCACCTATGACGAGGACCGATGCCGCGCCAAGCGCAGGCGCCTGCCCCGCAACCTGGCCTGCCTGACCAACGCCGCCATCTCCATCGTCCGGCTCAACGGGCGCTTCAGCCACCTGCCCCAAGCCAACCGCCACTGCGCCGCCCGGCAGGGCGAGGCCCTGCGCGAGGTGGTCGGAACCCCTCCCCGGCGCTGAAGCCCCTCCCCCGGCGCCCTCCCGCGCCCGGGGGCCGCCCAGATGCGCCAATCCGAGGAAAAACGCCCCAAAACCCATCGCGCCAGCCTCGAAGAAACCTCCGGAAACCCGAACGCGCGCGCCAACTCCCCCATCGCAGCGCGGCGCGGAAAACGAAGCCCCGACTTTAGGATGGCCCTGACGGGATCATCACCTTCTGGACAGTGCCGCGCCCAAGGAAGCCCTTGGGCGCGGCGGTTCGGTAGCCTATGAGTTGTGAAGCAACATGGGAGACCGAACGATGCGGATGTTGGCACAGGACAGGGCGTTTTACCGGAAGCCGCGGGTGGACGGGACGGACGAACCGGAGGCGCTGCGCCGGCTGCGGATCCTGGAAGGGATCGAGATGGTGCGGGAGTGACCTCTCCGCGGCTGCGGCGTGCAGGGCGTTCGGCGTCTCGCGGGCGACGTACTACGCTTGGCGGCGGCGCTTGGAGGACGGCGGCGTGGCGGGGCTGGTTCCGCGCAGCAGCCGGCCGCGCAGCCATCCGGGGAGGCGCTGGACGATGGCGGACGCCAGGCGGGTGGCGCGCATCCGCCGCGAGACGCCGTGGGCGGGGAAGGCGAGGATCGCGCTGGACTTAGCGGCGCGCTGGCCGGACCGGGCGCTGAGCGAGGCGACGGTGGGGCGCATCCTGCGCTGGGCGGTGGAGCGGGGGCATGTCCAGCGAGCGGCTGCAACGCATCAATACTCTAGTTGACTAGCCCAATAGCACACAGGTGGCGAGTACAGTGGCGGCGACGGCCGCGCCCAAGCGTTTGAGAAGCCGTGCTTTCTTGTTCATGTTCATTGTGTTCCCCCCTGTTCATCGGCTGTTTAGTCGGCCGTGATACTCGGGGATCATACTCTGTCGGCCGTGGGACGGCCCAGCAGGTGTTGCGCAAACTGGTGGCCACGGCGGATGTCGTCATCGCTAATCTGCCGCCGGACACGCCGGCGTCGATGGGCCTCGACTACGCCAGCCTCACGGCCATTCAGCCGGACATCATCCTAACCGCCACCACCGCGTACGGATCGGGCGGCCCCTACGGCAACCGCGTCGGTTTCGACGGCGTCGCGCAGGCCATGTCCGGCAACATGCACCTCACCGCGCGCACCGCCGCGGACAGGTGCGAGGTTGAAAATACCGAATCAAATCAACGGAACAACGGAAGGTGGCGGACTTTCTCGGACCAATGCGAACCGACGCGGAAGACGTGCATTCGATTTCTGGATGAAACGGGAGATGGCCATTAAGCGGGCATGGCTAACTACCACATCGCGGAAGTTCGTTGTGCCCTCGCCTTCTACTTCAACTCGGTGTTCCGGCAGGCCACTGTGACGCTGCGCGGGCGATAATACGGCCGCCCTCGAAAGCCGTAACGCAGGAATTCTTCGATGCGTTCGACGATCCAAGTTTGCACCGCATTGGCCGCGTTCGCCGCGTTGAGCGCTGCCGCCGACGTCGTGCATTTCATCAATGGCGACCGCCTCAGCGGCACGCTGGTCGACGCCGAACCGAACACCGTCGCCATCGACGTTCCACACATCGGCGTGATCGTCGCGCCCGAGAGCCAAGTGGCTCGCGTGGCGCACGCGGCCGGGGTCGCTGGCCAGCCGTCGGCGCACGAAGCGCTGGCTCCTAGCAAGGCCGAGGCAGCGGCCTCGCCAGCTACGCCACAAACACCACCGCCGACACCGGAACCATCGGACGTGCCATCCGATCCGCCCATTGCAGCCACTGCCAAGCGCTTCAGCGAATGGGATTTGCGGTCGCAGTTCGGCCTCGCGGTCGTCAGCGGCAATACGCGCACGCAGGATGTCGATTTCGTCGTCAACGCCGAGCGCACTGGCCAGCGCTTCGACAACGTCTTCGGGATTTCCGTTCACAAAGCGAGGGCTCGCGCCGGTGCGCAGGCACCGATCGCCGACACCAAGGATCAGTTCGACATCAACTACGACTTGCGCTGGAAGTACCGCGACACTTGGTACGCGGTGGCCAACTTCGAGTTCTTTCGCGATCCCATCAAAGACATCAATCGGCGCGTCACGGCCGGCGTCGGCCTTGGCAACCGCTTCTGGGCGTCGACGCGCGGCGCTTTGGATACCGACGTTGGCGTTAGCCGAGTATTCGAGCAACTCGACGTCGGTGGCGTTGTCGACGAGTCGCAAGACCCGGCCTTGCGCTGGAGCGTGAACTTCAAGCGCTGGCTGCTGGAGGACCGCTTGGAGATGTTCCACAACAGCCAGTGGCTGTACATCCTCGCGTCCGGCCGTGGCAGCGTGTGGGATTCGGACACCGGCCTGCGTTTGCAGCTAGCCAATCGCTGGCAGGCCGGCGTGCGCTTCGATCTACAGCACGAGAGCCACCCGGCCGCGGCACGCGGCAAGACGGACTTCGGCTACGCGCTGACGCTGGGCGTGGCCTTGTAGGCGATCAGCCAGACGGCAACTGCGCACCGGGGCGGCGCCGATGCCGACGCGGCGGTGCGGCGGCCGACCCTGCTTGCGTGGCTTCGAGACGGCGCCGGGGCCGGCGCTGACGCTGTTCCGGCGCCCGCCCTGGGCGTTGGCGGCGCCGGAGATCGAACCGCTGCGCGGATTGGTGCGTAAAACGTGGATGCGGTTCAGTTCCTTGGATCGAACCGTCATGCTGGCGTATCCTTTTCCTCCACACCCCACGTTTCCAAATGCGATTGCTTTGGGGCTCATCCTTGCGATGGCCTACGACGCGGCGGTATGTTGTGCATGGGCGCTGCTCGTGCGCTCCAAGAAACTTGAGGATCCCAATGACCGATAGAGTGCAACGGGGCGGACTGCGGGTCGCCAAAGCGCTGGATGATCTTGTCGCGCAGCGGATGCTGCCCGGAACTGGGCTTGAGGCCGATGCCTTCTGGGCCGGGTTTGAGGCGCTGGTGAAGGCATTGACGCCGCGCAACCGCGAACTCTTGGCCATCCGCGACTCTTTGCAAGAGCGCATCGACGGCTGGCATCGAGAACGGCGCGGGCAGCGGCATGACGCGGCGGCCTACAAAGCGTTTCTGACAGAGATTGGTTATCTCGTGCCGGAGGGGGGTGATTTCGAGATCGCCACCGCCAACGTGGATGCAGAGATCGCGAGCATCGCCGGGCCGCAACTCGTGGTGCCGGTGATGAACGCCCGCTACGCGTTGAACGCGGCCAATGCCCGCTGGGGCAGCCTCTACGACGCCTTCTACGGCACGGACATCATTCCTGAAACGCCGGGGCGCGAGAAGGGCTCAAGCTACAACCCCGCGCGTGGAGAACTGGTCGTCGAACGTACCGCCGCCGTGCTGGACGAGGTCACCCCCTTGGCGAGCGCTTCGCACAGAGATGTGACGGCGTATCGGGTGGAATCCGTCGCCGACGGGTTCGACTTGGTGGCGACGCTTGCGGACGGCAGCCGCGCCCGCCTCGCGGAACCCGCGCAGTTCGTCGGCTTCAACGGCGAGGGCGACGCCAGCGCGGTGTTGCTGAAGCACAACGGCCTGCACATCGAAATCCAAGTGGACCGCGAGCATCCGGTCGGCGCGGCGCATGCCGCCGGCGTGAAGGACGTGCTGCTCGAATCCGCGGTGACGGTCATCCAAGACTGCGAGGATTCAGTAGCCGCGGTGGATGCCGAAGACAAGGCGCTGGTGTACGGCAACTGGTTGGGCCTCATGCGTGGCGACCTCACGGAGACGTTCGCCAAGGGCGGCGGCACCGTCGAGCGCCGCTTGGCGGCGGACCGTTCCTATACCGGGGCGGGTGGCGAACCGCTCACGCTGCCCGGCCGCAGCCTGATGCTGGTGCGCAACGTGGGGCATCTGATGACCAACGACGCCGTGCTGGATCAGCGCGGGGACGAAGTGTTCGAGGGCATCTTGGATGCCGCCATGACCAGCCTCGCGGCACTGCATGACTTGCAGGGCAACGGCCCAGTCACGAACAGCCGCGCCGGCAGCGTCTACATCGTCAAGCCGAAGATGCACGGCCCAGACGAGGTGGCGTTCTGCTGCGACCTGTTCGCCAGCGTGGAAGACCTGCTTGGGCTGGCCCGCAACACGTTGAAGGTGGGCATCATGGATGAGGAACGCCGCACCAGCCTGAACCTCACCGAATGCATCCGCGTCGCGCGCGAGCGCGTGGTGTTCATCAACACTGGCTTCCTAGACCGCACTGGCGACGAAATCCACACCAGCATGTTGGCCGGCGCCATGGTGCGCAAGGAGCCCATGAAGCAGGAGACGTGGATCGGCGCCTACGAGGACGCCAACGTGGATGCGGGGCTGGCCGCCGGCTTTCCAGGGCGTGCGCAAATCGGCAAGGGCATGTGGCCCAAGCCGGACGAGATGGCCGAGATGCTCGAGGCAAAGTCCAACCATCCGCGCGCCGGGGCGGACTGCGCATGGGTGCCTTCGCCCACCGCGGCAACGCTGCATGCGCTGCACTACCATGAAGTGGACGTGGCGGCGCGGCAGCGCGAACTCAGCGCCCGCCAGCGCGCCAGCATCGACGACATCCTCACCATCCCCCTGCTCGGCGGCGAGAACTTGGCGCCGGAGGATGTGCAAGCCGAACTGGACAACAACGCGCAAGGCATCTTGGGCTATGTGGTGCGCTGGGTGGACCACGGCGTGGGGTGCTCCAAGGTGCCAGACATCCACGATGTGGGCCTCATGGAAGACCGCGCCACTTGCCGCATTTCCAGCCAGCACATCGCCAATTGGCTGCACCACGGCATCGCGTCACAAGCGCAGGTGCGCGAGACCATGCAGCGCATGGCCGCGGTGGTGGATGGGCAAAACGCGGACGACGACACCTATATGCCGATGGCGCCGCAATTCGACGAGAGCATCGCCTTCCAAGCCGCATGCGACCTGGTGTTCAAGGGCCGCGAGCAGCCCAACGGCTACACGGAACCCATCCTCCATGCCCGTCGCCGCGAGTTGAAGGCGCACCGGCCGGCAACGCAATGATGCGCCAAGACACTTCCAAGGGCCGATGGGCGCCGGCGTCGCCGGCCGCCGCACCGCGCCCAAGCCGCGTCGGAGCGCACAGCCATTGAACTCGCCGAGCCTTGAGATCGCGGACTACGATGCCGCTCAGGACGCCGCGGCCGTGGCGCGCATTTGGCGCGAAGTCGGATGGATTGACGCCGAGCGCCAAGGTTTGGTCGGGCGGCTCTACGAGAGCGGGCGAGGGGTGGTGTTCCGCATCGACGGCAGCGCCGAGTGCGCAGTACACACGGCGCCCGGCGCCATGCGCTACCTCGAGCAAGACTTGGAGTTGTCCGTGGTCACCGCCGTCACCACCAGCCGGGTGGGGCGCAAGCTCGGCGCCGCCGGCCGTCTCACAGCCTTGGCCCTCGCCAACGCGGCGCGAGACGGCGCGGAGATATCGGCCCTCGGCGCCTTCGAGCAGGGCTTCTATGACCGGCTTGGTTTCGGCTGCGGCCCCTACGAGCACGAGTTCACCTTCGACCCCGCCAGCTTGAACGTGGGCTCGCCGTTCAGACCGCCGCGCCGGCTGACCACGGCGGATTGGCAGGCCGTGCGCGGCTGCATGCTGCGGCGCAAGCGCGGCCACGGCGGCTGCATCCTGACGCCGCCGCAAGTGACGGAATGCGAACTAGGTTGGACGGAAGACTTCTTTGGCCTCGGCTACTACGATGCCGCGGACGGTTCGCTCAGCCACTTCATCTGGGGCGAGGCACGCGACGCACATGGCCCCTACGAGATCACTTGGATCGGCTACGAAGACATCCCGCAGTTGATGGAGCTGTTGAGCCTCATTCGCTCATTGGGCGATCAGGTGAACGCGGTGTCGATGTTGGAACCTGCCGACATTCGCTTGCAGGACATGTTGAAACAGCCGTTTCGCCATCGTCGCAGCACCGAAGGCGGGAAGTACGCAAACCGCTGCGATGCCATCGCCTTCTGGCAAGCGCGGGTGTTGGACTTGCCGAAGTGCTTGGCGAAGACGCACCTCGCCGGCCAAGATTTGGTGTTCAACCTAGAATTGCAAGACCCAGCGCCGGCACGTTTGGATGGCGCTTACGGGAACGCAGGGGCAGATTGGCCCGGCGCCGGGGGTGCTTTCACCGTCACCCTAGGCAGCGCTTCGGGCGCCGAGCGCGGCCACCACCCCAGCTTGCCAACACTGAAGGCTTTTGTCGGCGCGTTCACTCGCATGTGGCTCGGCGCGGCGCCGGCCTCGGTGCTCGCGGTGACGGACGACATCAAGGGAGACGCCGCGTTGCTCGAAGCCCTTGATGACAAGTTCGCCTTCTTGCCAACGCCGCGCTTGGGGTGGGACTTTTGACGCGGCCACGCGAACGGAGGCATTCATGTTGACAATTCTTGATGGTGGCATGGGCGTCGAGCTCATTCGGCGTGGCGTCGCGCAAGACACCGGGCTGTGGTCCGCGCAACCGCTCATCGAAAGTCCAGCGGCGGTGCGGCAAGCGCACTTGGACTACATCGCAGCCGGTGCCCACATCATCACCACCAATAGCTACTCCACCGTTCCAAGCTACCTCGCCAAGGCGAACTTGGAATCCCGCTATGTGGAGCTGACGCGGCTGGCGGGGGAGCTGGCGCGGCGCGCCGCGGACGAGTCTGGCGCAGACGTGCGCGTGGCCGGCGGCTTGCCGCCGCTCTCAGAGAGCTATCGGGCAGACTTGGTGCCGCCAGATGACGAAGCGCGGCCCATCTACGCCAATCTCGCCGCGGCGTTGGCGCCAAATGTGGATCTCTTCCTGTGCGAGACCATGGCGTCGGCCCGGGAAGCGCGCAACGCCGCGTCGGCCGCAATGGCCGCCGGGGCGCCGCGCGGCTTGCCGGTGTACGTCGCCTGGTCACTGGACGACCGCCCCGGCCGCGGCTTGCGGAGCGGTGAATCCATCGCCCAAGCGCTGGCGGCGCTAGAGGACTTGGACATTCAGGCGTACCTCTTCAACTGCACCTCGCCGGATGCGATTCACGCCGGCATGGAAGCGCTGGCCAAGCTGACGGACAAGCCCTTCGGCGGCTACCCGAACCGCTTCAACATCCCCTCAGGGTGGACGCTGGACAACGACGTGCCGGCAGAGCCGCGCGACATGTCGTGCGCCCACTTCGTGGACGAGGCGCGCCGCGCCATGGCCCTCGGCGCCTCGCTGTACGGCGGTTGCTGCCATGTGGGAACGGAGTACATCGCCGCCTTGGCGACAGCGCTGCGCGAGGACGCGCTCGTCCGCGCCGAAGCTTGACGCCCGCGGACGCCCCGATGCTGCGCGGCGGCCGTGGCGGCGTCGCCCACCGCCAAGCGCGAACCCCCCGCTACCACTTCTCCCCGAACGGGCGGATCATGGCATCGAACGTCCACGCCGAGCGCGGCTGGTGGGCGATGTGCCACACCTCGCCGGCGATGTCGTCTGGCTTGCAGTAGAACTCGTCCGGCGCGTCTGGGTTGCGCCTGCGCGTCCAAGGCAGGTCGATGACCGCGTCGATGGCCACATACGCCACATGGATGCCCTTCGAGCCGAGCGAGCGCGCCAAGGATTCGGCGAGGATGCGCTGCGCCGCCTTGGTGGGGGCAAAGCCGGCGAAATACGGCACGCCCCGGTAAGCCGCGGTGTTGCCGGTGCAAAGGATGGCGCCCTCGCCCCGCTCGATCATCGCCGGCGCCACCGCCTGGGCAAGCCGCAACAGCGCCGTGGTGTTCACCCGGAAGTTGCGCTCGAAGATGTCTGGATCCACGGTGAGGAAATCACCAAACGCGCCTAGGGTGGCGTTGTGGATCAACACGTCCGGGTCGCCCAAGTCTGCCCGCACCGCCGCCACCGTCGCCGCCACCTGCTCCGGTTCCGCCACATCGCACACATAGGCTGAGGCACCATCGATGCCCGCCGCCAATGCATTGAGCCGCGCAGCGTTGCGCGCCAGCAGCGCCACGCGATAGCCGCCAGCGGCAAAGCGGCGGGCGATGGCGGCGCCGGTGCCTGGGCCGGCGCCGGTGAGCAGGCAAATGGGTGCAGTGTTTGTGGTTGGCATGGTTTCTCCTATCTGACTCCTATCCGACTCTTATCCAAGAAAGGTGATGAACGGCAACAACCCCGCCGCAAACGCCATCACATAGGCGAACACGGGGGCACCGAGCAGCGCCAAGGCGACGAGCGCGAGGAGCGCCCAAACGCCATAGCGGGCGTTGTAGTGGCGATAGGCGCGGGCGAGGCCGGCCGGCAGCAGATGCGGCAGGATGTAGTGCCCATCCAACGGCCCGAGCGGGATGAGGTTGAACACCATGAGCAGCAGATTCACCTGCACCAGAATGACGAAGAACGTCTCCACTCCGGGTGTGAAGAAGTACTCCACCCCCACGCCGCGCAACAGCAGGAACACGTTCCAAGCGAGCGCCGCGAGCAACAGGTTCATCCCCGGCCCCGCCGCCGCCACCCATAAGTCCGAGCGCTCGGAGCGGAAGTTGCGCGGGTCTGTGGGCACGGGCTTCGCGTAGCCGAAGCCCACCAGCACCACCATCAACAGCCCGATCGCGTCGATGTGGGCAAGGGGATTGAGCGTGAGCCGCCCGGCAAGCTGCGCGGTGCGGTCGCCATGCCACTTCGCCACCAGCGCATGGCCGAACTCGTGGCAGCTGAGCGACGCCACCAGCGCAATCAACAGGAGCGAGAAGAGCAACACCTCGCCCCGGTAGATGAGTTCGATCATGCGGCTTCGGCGCGGCGCTTGGCGGCAAAGGCGCGGGCGGTGATGACGCCGCCAACCAAACCAAAGAGGTGCGCTTCCCAAGAAACGCCGTCGTCTTGCGGGATGACGCCCCAGATCATGCCGCCATAGATGAGGAACACGAACAGCGCCACCGCCGCCGAGCCGGGGCGCCGCTCGTAGAGGCCGCGCACCACCAAGAACGCCGCCAGCCCAAACACCACGCCGCTGGCGCCGATGTGCGCCGCGGCGCGGCCCAGCGCCCACACCGCGAGGCCGCTCAAGAGGATGATGAACGCCGTGGCGGCGGCGTAGTAGCCAACGCCGCGGAACAGCATCACGGCGCCCAAGGCCAACAGCGGCCCGGTGTTCGCCATGAGATGCGCGAGGGACTGATGCACGAACGGCATGCCGACGATGCCCAGCAGGTGGTTCACGTCACGCGGGACGATGGCGAGGCTGAAGAGCGTTGCCGGGTCTGCCAAGGCGTAGAGCGAAATCGCCCACACGGCGCCGACGCTTGCGAGCAAGGCGATGGCGCGGCGGGCGATGGCTCGGCTGACAACCGGTGCCATGCTGGCCTAGCGTTGGGCGTGGCTACAGTTCATGCAGCGAGTGTAATGCAGGTGCAGGACGGCGCGTGGCGAACGCCGAGCTTCGGCAGAGGCGAAGGGCGACCAAGTTTGGCGGTGCTCCCGCGACCGGTCGCCCCGACGCCGCTGCCAGCGCCGGTGGGCCTTGGCCAACGGCTGTCTGCCGGAGGGTACCCGGACGCTAGCCGGAAGACAGCTCCGGTGGCTGGATGCCGAGCCGCAACGCGGCGTTGCTCACGATGTAGTTCAGGATTTGCGCGGCGTCCGCCGGGATGCGGGTGCCGGTGGCCTCGCTCAACGCGTTCAGTTCACCCACGAAGCGCTGCACCTGTTCGGCGTTGGCCTGGTCCAGAACGCCGGCGGTGACGCGCACGAGGTTTGGGGATGTCTCGTACCAAGGCACCCCGGCATCTGCCGCGGCGACCGCCTCCACCATCCCCAAGGCGACCGTGAGGTCGTTGTCCACCATCAGTGAATGCCAAGGCTCGTTATCCAAAAACTCCGCCAAACGCTTGGCCGTTTCTGCCTTGAGCGGCGCCACGCCCTCGATGGCGATTTCCGCCGCCAAGTCCACCATGATGCAGAAGTCCGCCATGTCTTGTTCGGCGAGGGTGCCCAATGCCTCCACGGCGCCCTCGTTCAAGCCGTTGCGCACGAGGAAATCCACCTCCTCCGCGAGTTCGGCGGCGCGGGCGACGAACGCCGCGCGATGCGCCGCGTCTTCCTCGTGCGTCGCGGCGAGCCGCTGATGCAGGTTGTCGCGCCACGTCCAGAAGCGCACAAATCGATCCGACCCACCACGTTCAGCCATCGCTGTCCCTCCCGACCGGCGTCGTCGCGACGCGGCGGTCACCCAAAAACTCCACGATGCGGCGCTGAAGCGCGTCCGCATCCTTCAACTCACACTCCCACAGGGTGAGCGCTTGCCAACCGAGTTCCGCCAACCCGCGCAGGTTCTCGGCGTCACGCTGCCGGTTGCGCGAGATCTTCTCCACCCAGTAGCTCGTGTTGGTGCGCGGCACGCGCTCCCCGTTGCGGCAAGCGTGCCCATGCCAGAAGCAGCCGTTCACGAAGATGGCCTTCTTGCGAGCGATGAAGGCGAGGTCTGGGCGGCCAGGCAACGCCTTGCGGTGCAGCCGATAGCGATAGCCGAGGCCGAAGACGAGCCGCCGCACTGCCATCTCCGGGCGCGTGTCCTTGCTGCGGATCTGGCGCATGATGAAGCTGCGCAGTTCGGGGGTTTCGGGCATGTCGTGTCAGGCGCCGGCGCTCACGCCCGCTATCGTAGCCCCATTCACTGTGCCCGGCGCAGCAACGCGGCGCCCACGCCCCAACACAGCGCAATCGGCAACAGCACTGCCAGCGCTGCCGGGATGCCGAACACCAAGCTCGCCGGCGCAAGCAGGTCCTGCAGATACTTGAACAACAAGCCGACGACGATGCCGGCGGCGATGCGGGCGCCCATGCCGGTCTCGCGCAGCGGGCCCACGACGAACCCAACCGCCACCAACGCGAGGCCCAAGGTGGCCAATGGCTGCAGCAGCTTGCTCCAGAGCGCCAAGCGATGCCGACGCGCATCCAAGCCTTCGCCATCCATGTAGCCGATCTGGGCGCCGAGGTCCGCCAGCGAAAGCCGCTGCGGCGCCACCAAGGCGCGCGCGGACAACATGCCCACATCCGCCTCGCTCTGCCACGCCACGTCGTCCATGCGGGCCGCTGTCGCCGCATCTGCGCCCAACGCCGTCGCACGCACGTCCCGCAGCCGCCAGCGCCCGCCCGCCTGGTCGCGCTCCGCGAATTGGGCGCGCTGCACGCGCCGCAAGCGCCCAGCGTCATCCAGCTCGAACTGGGTGACGCCGATGAGACGCCCTTGGGCGCCAAAGCCCTCCACATGGGTGAACACGGGCCCTTCCCGATGCCAATAGCCATCCACGAAGATCGTCTCGGAGCCTTGCAGGGCGCGCGAACGCAGGGCTTCCGCGGCGACATCGAACCTCGGCGCCACCCATTCGCCGATGGCGAAGGCGGCGGCCGAGAACCCCAAGACGGTGAGCGCGAGCGCACCGAAGAGGCGCTGCAGCGAAGCGCCCGCGGCCCGCAGCGCCGTCACCTCTGAGCTGCTGGACAACATGCCCAAGCCGATCAGCGCACCGAGGAATGTCACATACGGCGCGAGTTCATACATCCGGCGCGGCAACGTGAGCAGCACATACATGCCTGCTTCGCTGGCGCCATAGGTCGCTTCTTCCTCGCGCAGTTCCTCCATGAAGGCAAAGAGCCCGGTCAGCGTGACGAAGCAAGCCAGCACCACGGCGATGGCCGTGAGCGCCACCCGGGCGACGTAGCGGTCTGCGGTGGCGATCATGCTGGCCGCCAAGCCTGCCGCGCCACCAGCACTGCCCCAAGCGCCGCCCCGGCATGCACTGGCCACAGCCCCAACCAAACCGCCAACGCGCCGTCCGCGATGGCGGCCTGCGCCAACATCGCAAACAGAAAGTAGAGCGAGAAGACAGCGATGCCGGGCACGATGCGGGCAAAGCGCCCCTTGCGCGGTGGTGCCCGGCCCAAGCCGAAGGCGGCGACCGCGGCGATGAGGGTGACGATCGGCAGGCCAAGCCGCCAATGCCACTCGGCAGCTTGTTCCGGCGCCGCCATGTCCAGCGTGGCGGTGGCAAGCGTCAGCGGGTCTACCCGGCTCCACGCCGTTGGCCGCGCCGCCACGCGCTGGCTCAAGCGCCGGAAGGAAACCACGCGGAAATCCCGCGAGCCCGGCACGCCGGCATAGCGCACGCCATCCTCCAAGGTGAGGAAACGGCTGCCGGTGTCTGGCGCGACGTGCTGGCCACCCGCTCGCGCCCACACCGTGACATTGCCGCCCCCCGGCAGCCGCTCGCCAGAGAAGACGCCTTCGAGCCGCCGCTGCCCAGCATCCACATGGCGGGCATAGGTGACGCGCTGGCCGAACCCGAACGTGTGGAAGGCACCGGCCGAAATGCCCTCGAACTCGCTGTTCGCGCGCGCCTCAACGGCCAAGCGCGCCACCTGCGCGGCGGCCGCCGGCGTCACGGCGAGCGACAGCGCACCAACCAGCGCCGCCACCGGCGCCGCGACCGCGAACAGCCAGCCAAGCATCTTGCGCGGGTCCGCGCCGCCGCCCTGCAGCACGGCGAACTCGCGCTCCGCATGCAGGCGCCCCACCGTCATCAACACGCCAAGGAACAGCGCGAACGGCAATGTCATCTGCGCGAACTCCGGCGCCCGCAACGCCGCCAGCGTCCACAATGTGTCTGCCGAATAGCGGCCGAGCGCGGCATCCTGCAGGTAGCCGATCATGCGCCCGCCCAAGGCGATGGCCAACAGCGTGAAGAACGCCACTGCGACGGTTGCCAGCAGTTCCCGCGCGAAGTAGCGAAACGCCACCGTCATGGCTGCTTCGCCAGCGTGCGGCGCGGCCCCAGCCCGGCGCACGGGGGCGCCACGGCACACCCCCGCAGCGGATACCCGGCGCCGCCGCGCGACGGCTCAAAACCGCCTAGAGGCCGACGATCAGGTACAATCATCGGCTTTGCCGCATCGCTCGCATCCCGCTATCCGCCGCTTCATGGCAAGCATTATGAGATGTTCCACGAAAACCGGAAGCCCAGCCGAGTTCACGACGGATTGCTTGGTCGCCGGCCGCGAGCGGGCGCTGGAGGTGGCGGAGTCGTTTGATGCCCGGGCGCTGGTCGAACAGTGCTTGGCGCAAGCCCCGGAGAACGCGCCCACCGTGGCCGCCTTGCCCGGCCGCATCAAGACGCTGCTGGTGCCGCCGGTCGGGCGCCAGCCCCTCAGCGAAGCGCAGTTCAGGAAGTGCGCCGCCCAAGCCGCCACCGCCCTTGCAGCCCTGCGCGTGACGAGCGCGGTGTGGTGCCTGAACGACATCAAGGTGGCCGGCGCCAACGGCCAGCGCGACGCCTATTGGAAAACCCGCACCGGCCTCGCGGCCCTCTCCACTGCCGCATATCGCTACCACGAGCAAAAAAGTAAGGCGCCGAAACGGCGCCCGCTGTCCCGAGTGGCCATCCACGCTGGCCCCGGGGAACGCAACCAAGTGGCCCTCGCCGTGCGCCACGGCAACGCCTTGGACGCTGGCCTGCGCTTCGCGCGGGACCTCGCCAACGCACCGCCAAACGTCTGCAATCCCGCGTGGCTGGCGGCCCAAGCGAACACCTTGGCCGCCCACGCTGGCGTCACGGTGGAGACGTTGGACGAGGCAGAGATGGAAGCCCTGGGCATGGGCGCCTTCCTGTCCGTGACGCGGGGCAGCGATGCACCCGCCAAGTTGATCGTCGCTCGCTATCAAGGCGCCGGCGAGAGCGACGCGCCGGTGGTCTTCGTGGGCAAGGGCGTCACCTTCGACACCGGCGGCATCAGCTTGAAGCCGGGCGCCGCGATGGATGAGATGAAGTTCGACATGTGCGGCGCCGCCACCGCGGCCGGAGCGCTGAAAGCCGCTGCGGTGGCTGAGCTGCCCATCAATCTCATCGCCATCCTCGCCGCCGCGGAGAACATGCCGAGCGGCAACGCATCGCGTCCTGGAGACATCGTGACCACCCTATCCGGGCAAACGGTGGAAATCCTGAACACCGACGCCGAGGGGCGCCTGCTGCTCTGCGACGCGCTCACTTTCGCCAAGCGTTACAAGCCGGCGGTGGTGGTGGACGTGGCCACGCTGACGGGCGCCTGCGTCATCGCCTTGGGCGCCCATGCGAGCGCCGTGTTCGCCAATGACGACGCGCTCTCGGCAGCGCTCATCGCCGCCGGCGCAACCAGTGGCGATCGGGCTTGGCCCATGCCCCTGTGGGAAGACTACCAAGCGCAGCTCGACAGCAACTTCGCGGATGTGGCCAACATCGGCGGCCGGCCCGCCGGGGCAATCACCGCGGCCTGCTTCCTGTCGCGCTTCGCCAAGGGCTTCAAGTGGGCGCATATGGACGTCGCCGGCACCGCCTATCGCGGCGGCAAGGCCAAGGGAGCGACAGGCCGCCCGACGCCACTCTTGTTCCAATACCTTTTGGACCGCATTGCCTCGCCGGCCGCTGTGCCCAAGCGAAAAGCACCCTAACCGCAATGACCCGGGTGGATTTCTATGTGCTGGGAGACCTGACCGCCGACGCCCGGCAGCGCTTCGCCTGCCGTCTAGCGCACATGGCGTGGAGCGCTGGGCAAACCACGCACGTCCGCACCGCATCGGATGAGGCGAGCGCCCTGCTCGACGAGTTGATGTGGCACCACCCGGAAGACCGGTTCCTGCCCCACGCGCTGGCGGAAGCGGCCGACGCCGCTCAAGCGCCTGTGCGCATCGGCGTCGCCGAACCCGAACCCGGCGCAGACCAGTTGCTCATCAATCTCTGCGATGACGTGCCCGCCTTCTTCGCCCGCTTCGAGCGCGTCGCCGAGGTGGTGACGCAGCCGCAGCGGGAACTCGGCCGGCAACGCTATCGGCACTACCGCGAACGCGGCTATCCTCTGTTCCATCATCAAGACAGCTTTGATTGGGAGCGTCGCTGACCGCTCCCTGCACAGCGCATGGAACACCACTACGAGCCACTTGCCATGGAACGGCGCCTCTACGAAGAGTGGGAGGCGCAGGGCTGGTTCGCGCCGAATCAGCACGGGGCGCCCTACTGCATCGCCATTCCACCACCCAACGTCACCGGGCGGCTGCACCTCGGCCACGCATTCCAGCAAACGCTGATGGATGTGCTGATTCGCCACCGGCGCATGCAAGGCCGGGCGGCGCTCTGGCAAATGGGCACGGACCACGCCGCCATCGCCACGCAGATGCTGGTGGAGCGCCAGCTCGAAGCCGAGGGCACGACGCTTCAAGAAATCGGCCGGAAAGCGTTCGTCGAGCGGATGTGGCGCTGGTACGACCAATCCGGCGGCGAGATCACCAACCAGATGCGGCGCATGGGCGCTTCGGTGGACTGGTCCCGCTACCGCTTCACCATGGACGAGGGCTTTGTCGCCGCGGTGCGGGAAGTGTTCGTGCGCCTCTACGACGCCGGCCTCATCTACAAGAAGCAGCGTTTGGTGAACTGGGATCCGGCGCTGCGTACCGCTGTTTCAGACCTCGAAGTGGAGAGCACGGAAGAGGCCGGCAGCCTCTGGCACATCCGCTATCCACTCGCCGGCGGCGCCCGTGCCGCAGACGGCGCGGACTACTTGGTGGTGGCGACGACGCGCCCAGAGACCTTGCTCGGCGACACCGGCGTGGCCGTGCATCCGGCGGATGAGCGGTATCGCAGCTTGGTCGGCGCGAAGGCGCGGTTGCCGCTGGTAGACCGCGAACTACCCATCGTCGCGGACGAGCATGTGGACCCGGAGTTCGGCACCGGCTGCGTGAAGATCACCCCGGCGCACGACTTCAACGATTACGAGGTGGGCCAGCGGCACGACCTGCCGCTCCTGAACATCTTCAATGCAGACGCCAGCGTCAACGACAACGCGCCGGCCGCCTACCGCGGCATGGATCGTTTCGCCGCCCGCAAAGCCGTGGTGGAGCACCTCGAGGGCTTGGGCTTGGTCGAATCCGTCAAGCAGCACAAGATGGCGGTGCCGCGCGGCGACCGTTCCGGGGCCGTGTTGGAGCCGTGGCTCACCGATCAATGGTGGGTGGCGATCGAGCCGCTGGCGAACCCTGCCATCGCCGCGGTGCAGGATGGCCGCGTGCGCTTCGTGCCGAAGCAGTTCGAGAACACCTACTTCGCTTGGATGCGCGAAGTGAAAGACTGGTGCATCAGCCGCCAGCAATGGTCTGGCCATCGCATCCCCGCTTGGTATGACGCCGCCGGCAACTTCCATGTCGGGCGCGACGAAGCCGAGGCGCGCGCCCGCGCCGGCTTGGCGGACGACGCGCCCCTGACGCAAGACCCAGACGTGCTCGACACTTGGTTCAGTTCCGCGCTTTGGACGTTTGCCACCTTGGGCTGGCCGGCGCAAACGGACGATCTGAAGCGCTTTCATCCCACCAGTGTCTTGGTGACCGGCCACGACATCATCTTCTTCTGGGTGGCGCGGATGATCATGATGACGCTGCGCTTCACCGGCGACGTGCCCTTCAACACCGTCTACATCCACGGCCTGGTGCGCGACGCGGAGGGGGCCAAGATGTCCAAGACGCGCGGCAATGGGCTGGACCCGCTGGACATCGTGGAGGGCATCGGCTTGGACGCGCTCGTCACCAAGCGCACCGCAGACCTCACGCAGCCACAGATGGCGGAGCGCATCGAGCAGGCGACGCGCCGCGATTTCCCGCAAGGCATCCCATCCTACGGCGCGGACGCGCTGCGCTTCACGTTCTGCGCACTGGCCTCGCCCGGCGGCCGCGACGTGAACTTCGATCTGGCGCGGGTGGAGGGATACCGCAACTTCTGCAACAAGCTGTGGAACGCCGCGCGCTTTGTCTCCATGAACCAAGCGGCAGCGGGGCGCGGCGATGATGCCCCGCCAGACGCTTCGTTGAGCCTCGCGGACCGTTGGATTCGCGTACGCATGCGCGAAGCCCTCGTCGCCATCGACCGCGCGGCGGAGACCTTCCGCTTCGACCTGTACGCCAACGCACTCTACGACTTCGCTTGGCACGAATACTGCGACTGGTACTTGGAACTCGCCAAGCCCGTGCTGCGCGACGCAGAGGCAGACCCTGCCGCCGCGGCCGCGGCGCGGCACACCTTGGTGGAGGTGTTGGATGCCCTGCTGCGCGCCGCGCACCCCCTCGCTCCATACATCACCGAGACGCTGTGGCGGGAGCTGGGCACGCGGCCACCCGAAGCGCCCGACACCATCATGCTGGCGCCCTTCCCCGTCGCGGACGACTTTCCAGACGACCCCGCGGCGCACGCCGCCATCGAGTGGCTGAAGGCCATCGTCGTGGCGGTGCGCAACGTCCGCAGCGAGTTGGGCTTGGCGCCGCGCGCCGCCGTCAATGTGCTGTTGCGTGGCGGCTCAAGCGAAGAGCGCCAGCGTTTGGAGGCAGTGGCCGCGCCGCTCCGCCAACTTGCCGGCATCGACAGCATCGCTTGGCTGGAGGACGGGCAACAACCCCCACCAGCCGCGCTGCAATTGGCCGGCGGCCTAGAAGTGTTGGTGCCGTTGGGCGGCCTCATCGACACCGGCCGTGAGCGTGAGCGCTTGGCCAAGGAACTGGACAAGCTCGCTTCGGGGCTGCGCCGCGCCGAAGCGAAACTCGCCAACGCGAACTTCGTGGCCAAGGCGCCGGCCGAGGTGGTGGCGCACGAACGCGCCAAAGCGCAGGAACTCGCCAACCAAGTGGCGACGCTGACGGCGCGCGCCGCGCTGTTGGGCGAGGGTTGACCGCAGCCGGCGCATCGTTGGGCGCTGCCCTTCCATCCTCCGAACCTGCTACCCGCGCGACCGGGACGGACAGCCGGCTGGCTAGCTTCGGGATGGCCCTGCCACTCTCCTGTCACGGTGTTGAGGCCCTGCGCCACGCAATCGTTGCGATAGTTGTTGAGCCAGCGGCTTGAGCCGACGCCGCAAAGGCATCGAGGTGCGGACTCGGCCGCTGGCGAAGTATGCGTACTGGTCGAGGGTGGCGACTTTGCTTGCGTCATCGCCACGAACACCAATGTCGGCCGGTACTCCGTGGTGTTGACAGGCGAGCCGCAGGGCAACGTGACGGTGACGGCCACGAGCGCCGACGACGTGGTGACCCTCGACACGGACGTGACGCCGACGACGATGGCGCTGACGTTCACGACGAGCACGTGGTCGACAGCGCAGACGGCGACGGCGCAGCAGGACGACGACGACGCGCACCCGGCGCGTGGCACCGTTCGAAGCGCGGACAGGGCGGGCGCATGCGCCGTTTCGGTCAACGCGCCGGCACGAGGCCGTGGCCGCCAAGATGACGGTCCGCGACAACAGGACGTCGCCGGGTAGCGGGAGCACCTGGCCAGTTGCGCCAGTTGCCCTGCGCCGGACGGTACCTGTTGTGATACGGTACATCTGATCGAATTGCGCCTCCGCTTGCTAGTCCATGACCCCACCAGTTCACCCCAAGACCTAACGCCGGCCGGTCCGTTTGGCCACGCTGGGTTATTGAGTCCGCGCACCGGATGCCTGCCCGTCTCTTGGTTGGAAGTGACATGCTGCCAACCGGAACCATCAACTCAGGTATTAGTAGCCGTCAACCATACGCTCCCAGGCCCAAGCGCCACAGGGCTCGGCGGTTTGCACGGGCGGGCCCGCTAGCCCAAAGGAACCGAGATGTCAGAATCTGATCTCCATGAGACTGTTCGGCACCGCGCTTCTGGCGTGGTAGACCAGTGGGCCGGCTACGGTCAGGCGATCATTCACCTCACTTGGTTCTGCGACGATAAAGTTCGCCGCCTGTTGTTTGGCATGGTCGAACTGAGACCTCACGAGATGCCACGCGTGGCAAGTTCCATGGAGCAGGCGTCCCGAGATGAGGGGAAGTCATGTCTGCGCTATCGCCGATTCGCCTTGGACGTGGCAAGTGCCGTTGGCTGGTATGAGAGCGCCGTGCTCGGTGACCTACGGATGCCAGAAGCCAGCGGCGACTCGACGCCCGGCGATGACGTGCCGTTGTTGGGCGGGCCGTTCGCGTGTGAACCTACTTGGCCATACTTGGAGGCGTCGAACAAGCTCGATTTTGCTCCGGATTGGGCCAGGCGGTCGCGTGCGCACTTCCTCTACGCAAAGGAGTGCCTGCCCGACAGCGTATTGGATGTGGTACGCAGGGACCGCAACCGTTTGGGACAGTGGCTCCATTTCGACCTTGTTGATCTCTACAACGATTACTTGGGTGCGATCTGTCTTGTTGCACCGAATCCTCTGTTTCGATCGATTGAGAAATCACATCTCGACCAGCCGAACGATGGTGTCGCCGAGACCATCGCCTACAAGCTCGTCGCCCGTGCCGGCCAGTGCTTGGACGGCACGCGTTTGGAGATCGTCAACGAGGGCCTTCGCGGGAGGATGGCGCCAGTGACGGCGGAGTTTGACGGCACCGCAATCCAAGAGCTTAACTTTCCTGATCTGGTCAACAAAGAAGGGCGGACCGTCACTCACCCACGCTACGGGCTGCTTCAGTGGAATGACCCCAGGCCGCTCATCCGAACGGTGCAATTTGGCTTGAGTGTCGAGAGCCGCCGCAAGAATGTAGTGGTTCCGCCGATGGGGAGGAAGCGACCCTCCTACAGCTACAGTGTTTCGGAATGGCAGGACGCGGGTGTCTCAGTGGTTGGTACCACGCTGGATAACACAGATGTTGAGGCGCGGAACATCGCCGCAGAGCAACGCCGGGCGCGCAGTCAACGGCGGCCAGACCAACTTTGGTTCCACAACGCACGAGAAGAGGCCGCTCTATTTGTCCGGGAGAGGATCGGCCAAGCTCAGAAGAGCGTCCTCATTGCCGATCCCTACTTCGCTGGCCACGAAATGATCGAGTTCGGGCACGCCATCCAACGGCCGGGAGTACGCCTTCGTGTGTTGACATCCAAGCAGGGCCTGAAGTTCGATCCCGAGAACGCGGCAATCGCAGCGATAGCGACCTTTCGGAGCTACCGGACACGGCCAGAGATTCGAGTACTTTCCGGCAAGACGCCAGCGTTGCACGACCGATTTCTCGTCGTAGACGAGGACGTTTGGTTCTCCGGCAACTCTCTCAACACGCTCGGAGAACGTGCGGGAATGATCGTCCGCTTGCCGGTGTCGGAGGCGGTAGTTGGACACCTTGAGGATCTGTGGAGTAGCGCGAGCCCGCTTCCGGGTCCGGCTCAACAACCCAACGTAATCGACAAGGCTGATTAGCTCGGACTCTGACGTCTATCAATGCGCAAACGGCTAACTCCCAGATCGACTACTAACGACGACGAGCTCAAACCCGATCCGTCGGACATGCTCATTTCCCGCCTTGGGGACCTGGCGACAGTCGACGACCTAACTTGGCTAGAGTTGAATTCATCCCTAGACCCAGTGCTTCACAAGGACGATGCCATGCAGAGGGCGTTCCTTGAGTATCTCCGCTTGTGTGTTGACAGGATCAATCAGAGTCCCGGTAAGCATGTGCCCAAGGACGAGAGGGAGGTATTCGAACGTCGCGTTCAAGATTGGCGCGAGCGTCCTTCAATGATCGACCTCTGGCGAGGTACCGTTGGCTTCGTCCCTGCGGAATTCAACGAGTTGGCGTTTGCGCCGACGATTTTGAAATGCCGTCCAACGGAGACCTTGCAGCATCTTGACAGATTGCGATTTCCCGAGCCGCTGGAAGAGATATTAGAGATCGATGAGATCCGCAACGACCACGGATTGATTGCCGAACTCCTTCGATGTGCCCCCTCCAGCGTTGATGCCAAGAGCGTGTGGAATGGCAGCTTGTTAGCACTTCTGGTCTTGAGGATGGCCGACGATCACTGCCGCCGTCTATGGGAAGCCGTCAGCCGACGGGGTGGGGATCTCGACACGGCGAGTCGAGTGCTTTCCTTATGGCTCGACGAGCTTGCCAGCTTAGTCATGGAACGGAAGGACGGTCAATTCCTCGCCGCTCACTGGTTGTTGGTGAAGGTGGCGGACGAACGGTTGGAAAGAGCACACAGTGGACGGCAAGATGTGATTGCTCAAGCGGACATGATCCGATGGATCGGCAACGGCCTTTCCAAGGCCGGCATGGACGGTACGAAAATCGCCGACTTTGTGAACTTCCCAACTACGACGCCGGACCAGGAACGCTGCGAGCAGCGACAGGATATGGACGACCGGGACCGTTTTCCACAGTGTCTTGCTGCCGTTTCAATGATGGCGATGTTGGACTGTATGGACGATGATGACGACGGCAACGTACAGGATGGAGACAGGGTTCTTGAGTGTTTGGATGTCCTACTGGCCGCCCGCGATCCAGGCTTCGAGGCAGAGGTCTCGCTGGATGTCGGCGTCGCGGGCTTGCCGGCCTCCTGTGTTGGTTACGTCTTGGCGAAGGGCGACGACCCGACCCAGCGATGGCAACGGTCATGGTGCCTTCTCTCTGGACAACGACGCGCTGTACAACACTGGCTCCATACCAAGGATGCTGATGCCATGGCACCATCACTGTTCCTATTGTCAACCGGCTTGGCTGCGCTGGATTGGCTGTGTTCGGAATCGCGCCGTCAGGACAAGGCCGAGGAGCTTTGGCGCACTCTGTTCGACGCGGCCCGGGAGTGCTTGTTGACCATATCCGTTGTTCACTTGACGAAACGAATCAGCCGAGACTTAGGCCGCCTGTTCGCTCGGCATCCGACAGTCTTTGCCAATTCGAATCACGACTACAGCGTGCAGCTGGCCAGCGACCTGAATATGCTAGGTGGCGACGACGTGTTGGTAGCACGTTGCTGTGAACTGGTCAGGTGCAACCTCGACGAACCTAGCCTGCTACACCGCGCGCTGGAGTGCAATTCGGGCTGGGGCTACGTCTTGCTCGACCAGTTTGCTCAGTGGCAGGCGCTTGAACGTGAGGTGAAGAGAGAGCCGACGACGTTGCTGAAGGCGGTACAAGAGATGAGGCCCGACTTGGAATAGCAATTGGTGATGATGGCATTGGCGGGGATGCCGATGCCATCGGTGTCCACGTCGTCCGCGGAGACCGTGTAGGAGAAGTCATTGCTGTCCCCATTAACTCCACGCGAACTTCATCTCGGTCCGGTGCTGGCAGGCCGGCGGGTCGTGCGCCTTGTTGCCGAGAAGATCGTCGAAAGGTCGGCGCCCGAACAGATTGAGTTGGAAAAGGCGTAGGGACGCTGACGCCGGGCCTGCGCTTCGAGGACATCGACCAGAGCCGCGTACGCTACGAGACGCGCGTCGGCCGCACCAGCAACCCGGCCTCCGGCGCCCTAGACAATCTGCGCAGCGTGCGTTCCAACCGCACGCAGGTATTGCTGCCGGGCCTTGGCGCTCTATATCGAATCAACGACGCGACCACTTTGGTGGCCGGCATCCACAAAGGCTTCACCGCCCCATCCAACGTCCCGGACGTCGATGCCGAAGAGGCGCTCAATACCGAACTCGGCGTGCGCTCGCGGGACAAGATGTCCGAGACGGCATCGCCGGCGGGACGCATCACCGACATGGCGCTCCGGAGGTTCGGACGCGAAGGCCGGACGGGGCGCCGGCGCTGGACATCGACACGATCAGGCTGATGGCGCGGGTCCGCCACGACGCACATGCAACCATATAAACGGGACCGGGGTTTTTCGCATAAGTGATTGATTACCATGTCTTTGTGCGGCCACATCCCGTTCTTTCACAGAAGCAGATGTTCGGGCACGGCAAGGTTCGCTGCCGTGGGCTGCGCAAGAACGCGCAGCGGGGTCGCGCTGCTGCTGGGTTTCGCCAACCTGCTGACCGCCGAGCGGCGGTTGGTGGCATGACCGCGGCGCCCGTGTGCCCGGAAGGCGGCGAAAACGCCGGAAACGGCGTCGAAGCGGCGGAATCGCACCATTTTCGCGGCGGTTCCGCGCCCAGGGCGCTGCCGAAACCGCCCCCGCCGACTCGCAGCGCCGATCGGTGCCCTGTTCAGACCAGCTAAGGAACGGCGAGCACGACCTTGCCGAAGGTCTCGTTGCCGGCGATCAAGCGATGCGCCTCGTCTGCGTCCGGCATGGGAATCACCGCCTCGATGATGGGGCGGATGGCGCCGGCGGCGATCTCCGGCCACACGCGCTCCTTCAGGGCATCCATCACCAGCGCCTTGCGTGCGACGGGACGCGCGCGCAGGGTGGAGCCGATGACCCGAAGCCGCTTCATCATCATCTGCGCGAGACCCGCCTCGGCATTGAGTTCCGCGCCACCCATCAGGCCGATGACCACCAGGCGGCCATCCACCGCGAGGCTCGCCAAGTTATCCGCAAGGTAGGCGCCGCCCACCGGATCGAGAATGACGTCCACGCCGCGGCCATCCGTCCACTCCTTCACCCGGTCCGCGAACCGCTCATCATGCCGCACGCACCCCGCTTGAGCACCGAGTTCCACGCAGCGCGCAATCTTGCTCGCTTGGCCGGCGGTCACAAAGCATGGATTGCCGAACGCCCGGCATAGCTGAATCGCCGCCGTGCCCACGCCACTCGCGCCGGCATGCACAAGCGCCGTTTCGCCGAAGCCCAAGGCCGCTTCCATGTACAGGTTGAGGTACGCCGTGGCGAACACCTCCGGCAGCGCGGCGGCCTCCTCAAAGGACAGCCCCGCCGGCATCTTCAGCACCTGCCCGGCCGGCGCCACCACCTGTTCGGCATAGCCGCCACCGGCGAGCAGGGCGCACACTTGGTCGCCAACCTCCACGCGGCTGACGCCAGCGCCGATGGCCGCAACGATGCCGGCGCACTCCAGCCCCAAGATGTCGCTGGCGCCGGGCGGCGGCGCATACCCCCCGCGCCGCTGCAACAGATCTGCCCGGTTGACCGCGCTCGCCCGAACGGCGATGCCCACTTCGCCGGCCCCCGGCGCCGGCGTCTCTGCTTCCCCCCAAACAAGCCGGGGGCCATCAACTTGGATTGCTTTCATTGGCTCCTTCCACTCCTAGGCCGCAAGCGGCCGCGACGGGCCGCGACGGGCGCCGCCTTCACCATGACATCCTGATCTTCACGCCGCGTTCATTGAGATAGCGCTTCAAGCCGCTCACCGTGTAGTCGCCGTAGTGAACCATTGAGGCGACGAGGGCGGCGTCGGCGCCGCCTTCGGTCAGCACGTCGTAGAGGTGCGCCGGCGTGCCGGCGCCGCCAGAGGCGATGACGGGAAGCCGCGTGGCGTCGCTGATCATGCGCGTCAATTGCAACGCATAGCCATCGCGGGTGCCGTCCGCATCGATGGAGTTCACCACCAGTTCCCCGGCGCCCAAGCGTTCGCCTTCGCGCACCCACGCCAAGGCATCGATGCCCATCGGTTGGCGGCCACCGTCGATGACGACCTCGTGGCCGGAGGGAAATGCGCGGCTCGCGCCAACGTGGCGGATGTCCATGGACAGCACGATGTTTTGCCCGCCGACGGCGTCCGCGCACTCCGCAATCAGCGCCGGGCGGCGCACTGCGGCGGAGTTCACGTTGATCTTGTCCGCGCCGGCCAAGCGCAGGTCCGTGGCATCCGCCACGCTGCGCACGCCGCCGCCCACAGACAACGGGATGAACACCTGCTCGGCCACCGCCTCCACCACGTCGAGGATGATTCGGCGCCGGTCGCTGGACGCGGTGATGTCGTAGAAGACGAGTTCGTCCAGCCCATCGAGGTAATACTCGCGGGCCTTCTCCACCGGGTCGCCAATGTCGCGGGTGTTCACGAACTTGACGCTCTTGGCGAGCTTGCCGTCGCGCACGTCCAAGCAGGAGATGACGCGTTTGCTAAGCACGGCCGTCCCATGCCGCAAACCGCTCCAATAGCCCTAGGCCGACGCGCCCGCTCTTCTCTGGGTGGAACTGCGTGGCGAAGAAGCTGCCGCGCGCCAAGGCGCAGCAAAACTCCCCTTCGTAGTCTGCGACGGCGCACACCACGTCTGGGTCTTCCGGCACCGGATAGTAGGCATGCACGAAGTAATACTCATCGCCCTGCTCCAAGCCGTTGAGGAGCGGGTGCGGGCGCCGCACCGAGACGGCGTTCCAGCCCATGTGCGGCACCTTCAAGGCTGGGTTCGCAAAGGCGAAGCGCCGCACCCTTCCTGCCACGAGGCCCAAGGTCTCCTGATCGTTCTCCTCAGAGCGGTCGAGCGCAATCTGCATGCCCATGCAGATGCCGAGCACGGGCTTGCCGGCTTGCACCGCGGCCACCAAGGCAACGTCCAGCCCCCGCGCCCGGAGGTTGCGCATCGCGGCGCCGGCGGCGCCCACGCCGGGGAAGATGACGCGCTCGGCACGCGCCACATCGGCCGGGTCGCTGGAGATGACGGCGTCGCCGCCCACCTCAACGCAGGCGCGCTGGACGCTGCGCACATTGCCGGCGTCGTAGTCCACGATGACGATCATGGTGCCAAGCTTGAGCCACGGGGCGCGGAAAGCAGGCGATACTATCCCAACCACCCCACGCCAACCAAAGGAGCCCGCGTTGTCCCGGGGCATCTTGCTCGCAAACCTAGGCTCCCCAGACACCTGCGACGCCGGCGCCGTGCGCCGCTACTTGAACGAGTTCCTGATGGACCCGCACGTCTTGGACCTGCCGTGGCCACTGCGGCGGTTCGTCGTTTCCGCCTTCATTTTGCCGACGCGGCCGAAACGCAGCGCCGCAGCCTATCGGGCGATCTGGCGCGATGCGCCCCCCGGTTCACCGCTGCTGCACCACACGATGGCGCTGGCGGCGCAGGTGCGGCGACGCACCGACGCTCCGGTGGCGGTGGGGATGCGCTATGGCACCCCAACGCTTGCTGACGCGATCGCGGAACTTGCGGCGGCGGACGAGATTTTCTTGGTGCCGCTCTACCCGCAACACGCCGCGTCCACGCGGGTCACCACAGTGGCGCGGGTGCGGGCGCTCGCACCGCAGCCAGTGCGCGTGATGCCGCCTTTCTTCGACGATGCGGGGTTTCTCGACGCGAGCGCCGCGCGCATCCGCGCCACGATGGCGCCGGGAGACCATGTGTTGTTCAGCTACCACGGCCTGCCGGAGCGCCATATCCGGCGTGCCGACCCGACCGGGGCGCACTGCCTGGCGCGCGAGGATTGCTGCGCCCAGCCCAGCGCAGCGAGCACCACCTGCTACCGCCAGCAGTGCCTAGCGACCACCCGCGCCCTCGCCGAGCGGCTCGGCCTCACCAGCCACTCCACGAGCTTTCAATCCCGCTTGGGCCGATTGCCTTGGCTCACGCCGTACACGGACCAAGTGTTGGCGCAATTGCCCGACCAAGGCGTGCGGCGGCTCACTGTCGCATGCCCCGCGTTCGTGGCAGACAACTTGGAAACGCTGGAGGAAGTGGACATTCGCGGCCGCGCCACCTTTCTCGACGCCGGCGGCGAGGCGTTCCGGCTCGCGCCGTGCTTGAACGACGACGCGGCGTGGGCGCGCACGATCGCCGCTTGGCACGAGTCGCCACCGCCCGAGGCTGCCGCCGACCGCGCCGTCGCCTAGCGCCATCAAGCCGTGGCGAGCCGGCCGCCGGCGCGGCCCGTGTTGTTAGCACATCATCTGTCCGCTTTTGCAGCACATAGATTGTCCGCTTTCAGAGGGCCTTGGAGGGCCTGTGAAGAAGGCGGCATGGCTGCAGGAGACGAGGATGAGGAGATTCGAGGAGGCGCTGTCGGCGTGGACGGAGAGGCGGCTGACGCAGGAGGAGGCGGCGGAGTTGCTTGGGGTGTGCCCGCGGTCGTTCCGGAGGTACGTGGACCGGTACCACGAGGGTGGCTTGGAGGGTCTGGCGGACAAGCGGATGTCGCAGGCGTCGGGCCGGAGCGCGCCGGTGGACGAGGTGGTTCGGATGGAGGCGCTGTACAAGGAGCGCTACGCCGGCTGGTCGGTGGCGCACTTCCACGAGCGCTACCGGGAGAGGCACGGCGGAGAGCGGTCCTACACATGGACGAAGAACCGGCTGCAGGCGGCCCGGCTGGTGGCGAAGGGGCGCGGGAAGGGGAAGCGCCGGAAGCAGCGCGAGCGGACGCCGATGGCGGGGCTGCTGGTGCATCAGGACGGATCGACGCACCGCTGGGTGGAGGGCGCGGTCTGGGACTTGATCGTGACGCTGGACGACGCGACGACGGAGGTGTACTCGGGTTTCTTCGTGGACGAGGAGGACACTTGGTCGAGCCTGCGGGGGGTTCGCGAGACGGTGGAGCGCCGGGGGCTGTTCGGCAGCCTATGGACGGATCGGGGCAGCCACTACTGGCACACGCCGAAGGCAGGCGGCGGAGTGGACAAGTCGAACCCGACGCAGTTCGGGAGGGCGATGCGGGAACTGGGCATCGAGATGATCCCGTCATACTCGCCGCAGGCGCGGGGGCGTTCGGAGCGCCAGTTCGGAACCATGCAGGGGCGGCTGCCGAAGGAGCTGGCGGCCGAGGGCGTCCGCGACATGGCGACGGCCAACCGGTATCTGGAGCAGGTGTTCTGGCCGTCGTGGAACCAGCGCTTCGCGGTGCCTGCGGCGGAGCCGGGAGACGGCTTCGTTCCGGCGCTGGACGCGGACCTGGACGACATCCTGTGCCTGAAGGAGGAGCGCAAGGTGGCCAACGACAACTGCGTGCGCTACAAGAACCTGCGCCTGCAGATCCCGCCGGGGCCGCACGGCAGGCACTATGTGAGGCGGACGGTGCGCGTCCACGAGCACTCGGACGGGCGCCTGTCGGTGTTCCACGGGCCCGCGGCGGCTGGGCCGCTACGGCGCGGACGGCGCGCCGGCGGCCGGCGCATGAAGAGCCCGCGCCGGCTCGGCGCCGCGTTTCCCACCGTCTTCCCACCGGCGCTTCGATGGGCTTGGGGATCGCGCCCGTGGAAAGACCGTGGAAAACGCTGCTCGGACGGCTGCCCGCAGGGCTCGTCCGGCAGTGGGAGAACCGGACAGATGACGTGCTGCCAAAAGCGGACAGATCAATTTGCTATCGACACCCGGTGCCGCCCGTTGCACCGGCGCCCAAAAACGCGAGAATGTCCCTACCATCGCCCGCCAAGAGGAGCAGCCATGCAACCCATTTCCGCCGACTCCCACGTCATGGAAGCCGAGGACGTCTTCATCGGGCTGCCAGAGCGCTTTGGTGACGCAGCGCCCCGCGTCGTGGGCGCCGGCACCGAAGACGACGCCATCGTCATCCCGGCGCTGGGCCGGCGTGGGGTGCGCAAACGGATGGGTTGGGCGGGCATGCGCGTGCGCAATGGCGTGGCCATCGAGCGCCGTGAAGGCCACAAGCCCGAAGTGGACGACCTGACGGATGCCGAGGCGAAAGGGCTGCTCGCAAAGGGCTACGACGGCCTGCGCGCCGGCATCCGCGACGGCGCCCGACGCGGCGCGGACCAAGACATCGATGGCGTGGCGGCCGAGTTCCTCTATCCTGGCTTCTTCGGCATGTTCAGCTTGCCGAACGTGGAGTTGCTGGTGGCCTGCCAGCGCAACTACAACGATTGGCTGCATGACTACGCCACCGCCGGCGCGGGGCGCCTTTACGGGCTCGCGGTCATTCCGGTGCAGGACCCAGCGGCCGGCGCCGCCGAGTTGGAGCGCGTCATCGGCCTCGGCTACAAGGGTGGTTGCATCCCCTGCACGTCCCCAGCAGACAAGCCCTATTTCGACGCGGACTACGAGCCGATTTGGTCACTGGCAGAGGAGGCCGGCTTTCCGCTCTCCATGCATGTGGGCACCAACGCCTATCTCCCCCGCGACCAACGCGCGCCCAACCAACGGCGAGACTCGGTGTTCGACTATGCGAATGCGCCGAGCGCCGTGCAGCGCACCTTGGTGGAACTGATATGCCGGGGCGTCGCCGAGCGGCACCCCAAGTTGAGGTTCGTGGTGAGCGAATTCAACGCCGGTTGGATCGCCCACTGGCTAGACCGGGTGGATCAAGGCCTGCAACGGGAGCACCGCTTCCGCTCCGAAGCGTTCACCGGCGAACGCCCGCAAGACGTGTGGCGGCGCCAGTTCTACGCCACCATCGAGGATGACCGTCCTGCCATTGCCACGCGGGAACTCATCGGCGTGGACAACCTGATGTGGGGGTCGGACTATCCGCACGTCGATTCGACGTGGCCCTGTTCGCAACAAGTGCTGGACGAGATTTTCGACGGCGTGCCGGCCACGGATCGCGAGCGCATCACGCGACGCAACGTGGAGGCGCTGTACGGGCTTGCGTAGCGGCGGCTCGCGGCTGCGATCTACAGGCAGGAAAAGAATGGGCCCGCCGGCCTGGAGAGGGAACCGGCGGGCCCAAGCGACCTGTAGGCGGGCCGCTAAAGGATTGACTCGGACGAGGTGCCTGCCGCATGTCGGCGGGACCAATGCGCTTCGGCTCCTGACGACGCCGCTGGCCACTCACCCAATGGCTATTCTGCCGAACGTGTGTAACTCAGGGATTTCTTGAAGCGGCCTTTTTTGTGTCACTTTGTGTCAACGCCGTGACGGATACACACACATCGACGCCGCCACAAGCGCTCGCCCCAATGCCCACTTGCCAACCATGCGCTTGGCAGAGCTGACGCACGATGGCGAGGCCCAAGCCGCTGCCTCCGGCCGCTCGGCCACGCGAACGGTCCAGCCGGTAGAACGGCTCAAACACGCGCTCGCGGTCCGCCTCCGGAATGCCTGGGCCGCTATCGACGACATGCACCGCGATCGTCTCACCGGCGTCCACCACCACGGCAGTGCCCTCAGCGTGCTGGCGGGCGTTGTCCAACAGGTTCAACAACACCCGCCGAAACGCGCCCGGCGCGATCTGCGCACGCCCATCCGCCGCGCCTCGCCACTGCACCGGCACCGCCCCATCCGCCTGCGCCACGATGCTCTCGATGAAGGGTTTCGCCAGGAGTTCCCGCGGCGACTCCCTGGCGCCCCGCGCGAAACGCAGCGCGTCGCCGATGAGTTCATCCATCGCCTCCAGGTTGCGCTCCATGCGCCGGGCGAGCTTGCGGTCAACCGTATCTGGCAGCAGTTCGACGGCAAGGCGCATGCGCGCGAGCGGGGTGCGCAGGTCGTGCGAGATGCCGGCCAATAGCGTGGTGCGGTTGGAGAGCAGTTCGCTGATCTCCCGCGCCATCCGATTGAAGTTCGTCGCCAGCGCCACCAACTCCCGCGGGCCGCGCTCCGGCAGCGGCGAGAAGCCCTCCGCGCCGCGAAACGCCTCCACCGAATTGGCCGTTTCCACCAGCGGCCCGGCGATGCGCCGCACCATGAAGAATGTCGCGCCAAACACGATGCCGGCGCCGATGGCACCGATGGCCAAGCCTACATAGATGGGCTGCACATCTTGGCGGCCGGGGACGAAGCCAACTTGCAGGCGGGCACCGGGCACCGGCAGATCGGCCCACAGCAGGCCGTCCCCTTCCAACAGCCGCACCGGCGCCCCCAACCGCTCCGAGATGCTCGTTCGCAGCAGCGCGAAGTAGCTATCTTCCGTGTCCGCTGGCGGCAGGTCGCGCAGATCTGGGCTGATGATGAGGTCATGCATGCGCGCCATCTCAAGCTCGAACGCCGGGCGCGCGTCCGTATAGTCCGGCAGTTCCACCCAAGTTTGCGCAGACAACACCACAAGGCCCGCTTCATCATGGGCAAGCTGTTCGGTGAAAGGCGCGACGACCAGCCGTTGCACTGCCAGGAACGCGGTGGCGATGATGACCACCGCGCTCAAAGCGAGCACCGCGTTGGTCCTCCAGAGCAAAGAAGTGGGCAGGCCCATGGGACGCCGCGGCGGCTACACGCCGGCGGGACAGAACATGTACCCCTTGCCCCAAATCGTGCGGATGTAGATCGGCGATGAAGGATCCGGCTCGATCTTGCCGCGCAGACGCGCCACGCGCACATCAATGCTGCGGTCAAACGGCGAGCGTTCGGCGCCGGTGAGGATGTCCAAGATGCGGTCTCGGTGGAGCACTTTGTTCGGGTGGCGCGCCAAGGTGCTCAACAAGTCGAACTCGCCGGCGGTGAGGGCAACCAGCTGGCCGTTGTGAACGAGCCGATGCGCGTTCAAGTCCAATACGAACTCGCCGAACGCGATGAGGTGCTCATCTCCGGCGGTGTCCCGCGCGGTGCGGCGACGCAGCACCGCACGCACGCGGGCGAGCAGTTCGCGTGGGTTGAAGGGCTTGGACATGTAATCGTCGGCGCCCACCTCCAAGCCGACGATTCGGTCCACGTCCTCGCCTTGGGCGGACAGAATGATGATTGGCAGGCCGCCCCGCTCTTTCAGGCGGCGCGCGATGGACAGACCATCCTCGCCGGGCAACATCAAATCGAGCACGACGAGGTCGAATGCTTGGGCGGCCAGCGCCGCGTCCATGGCCGGCGCATCCTCCACGCAGACCACGGCGTAGCCCATTTGCTCTAGGTATTCCTGCAGCAGCTCCCGTAGTTCGACGTCGTCATCGACGACGAGCAGCGTGGCGCGCTCGTTGTCCATGGGCGTCAACGGTCAGATGGCTTTCCGCTGGCCTTGGCGGGGCTGAGGCGCAACTTGATGCTGCGCGGCGCAGCGTCCGGCGCATCCGTCGCCCGTTGCTTGTCGGCAAGCCCTTCGGCCACGCGCTGCTCGAACCCGGTGCCGTACTCCACTGGCGCCGCATTGGGGGCGCGGGCGTTGAAGCGGATGATGCGCTCGATGCGCACGACGGAGCCGTCTGGCCGCCGAATCACCCGCCCGAAGCGCCGCTCGCCGCGCACCGGGATGGCTTGGACGGCGCCGTTCTCGCCCATGCGCCGGCGCACTTCAATGAAGAAGTCTCGCCGCGCTTCCTTGTCGAGCGCTGGCCACTGCCCGGCAACCTGAGTGAGTTCCGCGTCCGAGTGGGCCGCGTAGCGGTTGTCGATGTCGTCCGCGTGCGCCCAAGCGGCCGCAGCGAGGGCCAAAGCAACGCCCCGCACCGGCGCTTTGCGCGCCCGGCGTGGCGGTTTCATGCCATCGACCCGCGTCACCGCGCAAGCCGTGCTGGTGGGAGCTGGTGCATCACGCCATAACCGCGCTCTGTGGAGTGCAAGTGGGATGGCCGCGAGGACAGCCGATGGCGCCGCGCTCGGCGACGCCGCCGGCTAGTGCCTCGCTAGAGGTCAGGCTGCTTCAAAGAGGCCGGCAGCGCCTTGGCCGCCGCCAATGCACATCGTCACCACGCCGTACTTCTTGTCCCGACGCTTCAGTTCGCGCAGGATGGAACCCGTCAAGCGCGACCCGGTCATCCCGAATGGATGGCCGATGGCGATGCTGCCGCCGTTCACGTTGTACCGCTCGTTGTCGATGCCGAGCTCGTCACGACAGTACACGCACTGCGAGGCGAACGCCTCGTTCAGCTCCCATAGGTCCACGTCGTCCTGCTTGATGCCGACGTTGTCCAAGAGCCGCGGAATGGCGAACACGGGGCCGATGCCCATTTCGTCCGGCTCGCAAGCCGCCACGGTGAAGCCGCGGTAGATGCCCATCGGTTCGATGCCGAGTTGGGCAGCGCGGTCTGCGCTCATCAGCAACGTCATCGACGCGCCATCGGAGAGCTGCGAGGCATTGCCGGCCGTCACGGAGCCATCTTCCTCGAACGCCGGCGCCAACCCCGCCAAGCCTTCCAGCGTGGTGGTCGGGCGGTTGCACTCATCGCGGTCCACCATGACATCCACGCGGCTTTCCGCGCCAGTCTCGCGATCGACCTTGAGCATCGTCGCCGGCATCGGCGCGATCTCTTCACCCATCCAGCCGTTTTCCTGCGCCCGCGCGTAGCGTTGCTGGCTTTGCAGGGCGTACACATCCTGCATTTCGCGGGTGACTTGGTAGCGGCGCGCCACCACTTCGGCGGTGTTGCCCATCGCCATGAAGATGTCTGGCTTCTCTTCGATGAGGCGCTTGTTCGGATCCGACTTGCCGGCCGTTTGGCGGTTGCGCATGGAAATGGAATCCACGCCGCCGGCCATCGCCACCTGCGTGTTGCCGGAAGCGATCTGATTCGCCGCGATGGCGATGGATTGCAGGCCGGATGAGCAGAAACGGTTGATCGTCAGGCCGGCTGCGGTGATCGGCAGGCGCGACAGCACCACCGCCAGCCGCGCCAAGTTGCCATCCTGCTCGCCGCTGTGGCTGGCGGCGCCGACGACGACATCCTCCACCTCGTCTGGCGAGACATTTGGATGCCGGTCTAGCAGCGAGTCGATGAGATGCGCCAACATGTCATCAGATCGCGTCAGGTTGAAGCTGCCGCGGAAGGACTTCGCAAGCCCCGTCCGCAGGCTGTCCACCACTACGACGTCACGCATGATTCTCTCCCCCCAATCTTTCCCAAGGTTTGCGAACTTGAGGCCCGGCAGTGTGCCGGGCGGAACAAGCGCGAGCGTATCAGGTTTGCCGACCGGGGGCGAGCGGGGTTGGCAGCCCCTCGGCGCCAAGGGCGGCAGCAACCGGCACGGTGCCGGCCCTAAGGCGCCGGCTCCAGCAGAAACAGTTCCCGCAAGCCGCCTTTCAACTTCAACCGGTCGCGAACGAAGAAGCATCTGCGAACCTCCGATTCGAAGTTCTCGGCGGAGTAATCCGCGTAGTCGTTCTGCTTGTTCGCGAGGAGGGATTGGAACATCTCGTCGTCCCGGCCGACAAACTCCAGGATGCAGGTCGCGTCGAGGCTTCGCAACCAATCGACGAAAAGCCGCAGTGGGATGTTCCCCGCGACCCTCACATGATGAACCAACGCCAAGCAAAGCACCAAGTCTGGGCTTCGCCGCGCATCGAACGCCGGGCGTTCGCGACCGGCCCAACCCTGCCCCGGCGAGGGGTTCGCCACATCCATCACCAGCGGAATGACGTTCTGTGGCCCGCTCTGCCGCAGATCGCGATAGAGCCCATCGACAGCATCATGATCTGAATCCAGGGCAACGACCAGCCCCGAATGCTCCGCAGCGATGCGCGCGAACTCGCCGGTATTGGCGCCCAAATCCCAAGTGACCGCGGGCCGGAGCGCTGCTGTGTGCCGCAGGACGAAGTTCCGCTTCCGTTGCAGGTCTACCGTGTTGTAGGAGTGATTCGTGGCGTACTGCGCCCAAGTGGAACGGGCTGGCACACTGGACAAGCCGCCGATGAGCCGCCGCAGGCTGTCCCACAGCGCGAACAGCATGGTTTTCGGCTGCCGTCGATGCGCCGTGCGCCTGTCGGTCGCAGAAACGGCGCGCTCGGCCTTGGCAGGGAACCAGACATGCGACAGCACGCCGCGCTTGAAACGCGAGAGGCCGCGGAAGTACCGCCCTGCTTCCTCTGGCGGGATGCCTTCGAGGCGCGAGCGGAGCAGCGGCTGGTATGGGATGCCCAAATGCGCCGTCACCAGCAGCGGCGTCAGGAACGTCGCGCAGAATTGCCGATACCCCCGCCAGTATGCTTCCTCTGCCCAAGGAACGAACGATGGTATGTCGATAAACACTGGGCGCGTGCCCATCCACTGCACATTGAACGCCGTCGCGTCCTTGAGCAGGTATCCATTCCTGCCGCCGGCTTCCAGTATCTGCAATTGCAGAAGCGCCGCATCCTTGAGCATCGAGAACGGCCACTCGTAAGGCCAGGTGACGAAACGCACCACCTCATGCTCCACGGCAGCACTCCAGCCCTCCTCCATCACCAAGCGAGCGCTGGGATGCTCCGCCTCAAGCATTCGGCTCCCCACGACAGAACCGGCATCGACCAAGCCTTCGAAAAAAGGCTCGGTGAGCAGACGCCGCATGATTGCAGCAGCGGCTGAATTCAAGCCGCGAACGATGCTCACCTCTCGGCTGTCTCGCATTAGCTGGTACACCTGTCCAGCCGGGTCTTTGAACGACCCACCCTCAACCCTGAGCATCTTCGCTTCTTTCATCCGGACGCGCCGTTGCATTGGACCCGTCGCCGCCCGCTCCGTCTCCCTGCCTGGATGGAACAAGTCGGTGTTTCAACCGATACCAGTACGCCCGAACGAAATAGCCGACGGCCGCCAGAGCACCCAACACGCTGGTGATGATGAAGCCGGCAGAGCCGGGATCGACATAGGCGTGCGCCGCGGTCGGCACCAAGGCAAACGCAGTGGCGGTGATTAACCGCCCGCGTCGGGCACCGTGCATCAATCGCGCCGGTCTATTCATAGAGGAAGTCCTTGTAGTGAGGTCTCTCGTGCAAGGGCATCTGCTCGTTCCAAGGCTGCTTGTATTTTTTCGGCTCGACGAGTGGGCTCTCGCCGCCGGAAAGGCAGCGAAGAAGAGCGTGGACGGCATCCAGAGTCGTCATGTAGCCTTGGGACTGTGCTTTGTCGAACCAACTAGCGCATGTGTCGCGGGGATAGATGCCCCCTAGAATGCCATAGTTGTCTTGGAAGACAAACTCTGGAGACTCCTCGAATTGCTGGCCCCGAGACAAGTAGAGGCCGTGGTCGCCGTACACGAGCAAGATGGCACCGCGGTCATTTTCGTCCAAGTGCCGAATGATCAATTCTAGGTAGCTAGCCGCTCGTTCTATCGAGTCGATATACATGGCTCTAAACTCATCCAACTGTTCCGCACTGTCATACCGAAACATTTGATCAGTGTGTCCCGGCGAATACAGGTGGGCCATCACGAATTGAGACTTGGCATCTGTTCTCGCCTTAGTGATCTGCTCGGCGCTGAGGTCAAGCGCGGCATGCCAGCTAACCGACTCGAACCGGCAGTATCCCCAGAAAGAGAAGTCTCGTATGCCTTCGTCCAATAGGTTGCAGACCGTCTTACCATGGATCGTGATGTAGTTGTCGATGTATTGCCCCTTGACTTCTCCAAGATAGCTATCTACATAGATTGACGTGGACTCGTAGCCGTTTCTGTGGAGGATTCCAAGAAGGTTAGATGGGTTTCGGCCAGAGAAGAGGTGCGGGTCTGGATCGTCGCCCGCTGCTTTCAACTTCTCTCGTTGTGAGGAGTATGCATCCACGTCTAGTGCTAGGACAGTGTTGAGAGACTCCCTAGTGGGTATGGCGTTGGCGAAAAAATTCGGAAATCGGCGGAAACTGGCGTCGAATAAGTCGTGGAACCTAGTAGTCTCCAAGTCAAGGTACTTCTTGAGCAATGAGCGCGGGGTGAGGGCGTCAAAGGAAACAAAATACAGGTTCGGCGTCTCCCGAAGGGAGATGTCCTGAATGTACGTCGCGTCTAACGTTGGGGCTGCCCTAATGCCCCCACCACCACCCCACCACCCCCCGCACGTCAATCCCAAGCCCAACAGTGCTGACGCCGAGAACACCGGCCCGCACCAGCGCTGCTTGTCCATGAGCTCGAAGGCGACGAACAGCCCGGCACCGGACCCGGCGCACAGCGCAATGATGACGGCCTCGTTTCCCGTCTGGTAGAGGTCGGTATGGATGATGTACGCCGTCGCCATGCTGGCCATCACAATCAGCGACAGCGCAACGTTCGCCATGACCTTGGAACGTAGCAAGAACAGTGTGGGAAGCAAAAGGCCTGTGTTGACCGTCCCCCCAAGTAGGATAATGTCTCCTAAATCCGAGTCGGAAAAAGCCGCCGACGACGACGTATACGTGGCGGCGAATGCGACCGCTGCGAGCAATGTGGCGAAGACGAACTTGAATGCGGCCCTTGGGATCAATCTCGCACGTTCGGCACCTGCACCCCCCAACCGACTCGTCCTCCGTCATGCCCTCACGCGTTGCCATGAGTCGCTTGCGTCCCCACGCCCAGACAGATTGGTCTAGGCATGACGCCGGCATGTCGAGATTCGTGCCCACCGCCGCCTTTCCGCTTGGATGAGCATGTCCCGCGCAAGGTCGCTCAGGCCGTCCGCCACCATCACCTTGGCAGGCATTGTAAAGCATCGGGGCTAGGGAAGGTCTGAACAGTGCGCCGATCGACGGCTGGCGGTCGGCGAAGGCAGGTTCGACAGCGCCGTGGGCGCGGAACCGCCGCGAATGTGGCGCGATTCCGCCGTTTCGACGCCGTTTCCAGCGTTTTCCCCGCCTTCCGGGCGCACGGGCGCCGCGCTCAGGCGGCCAGCCTCCGCTCGGCGATCAGCAGGTTGGCGAAGCCCAGCAGCAGCGCGATCCGCTGCGCGTTCTTGCGCAGCCCCCGGTAGCGCACCTTGCCGTACCCAAACATCCGCTTCACATAGAAGAACGGATGCTCCGCCTTGGCGCGGACCGACGCCTTCTCCTTCTCCCGCAGCGCCGCCTCGCCGCCGGGCTCCAACTGCCGCCGCAGGCCCGGCCGCATCGCCACCCGCCAGTCCACGCCCCGGCCCCGGTTCTCCGGGCGCTTCTCCACGCCCCGGTAGCCAGCGTCCGCCCAGACGCGCCTCTCGCCGCCGTGCAGGAGGCGGTGCGCGTGCGCCACGTCCGACTCGCTCGCCGACGTCGCCGCGAAGCTGTGCGCCACCCCCGTCTCCGCGTCGGCGCCGACGTGCATCTTCATCCCGAAGTGCCACTGGTTCCCCTTCCTCGCCTGCCGCATCTCCGGATCCCGCTTGCCCGAACGGTTCTTCGTCGACGACGGCGCCTCCACGATGCTCGCGTCCACCACCGTCCCCTCCCGCAGCCTCAGGCCCCGCGACGCCAAGCTCGCGTTGATCGCCGACAGCAGCCTCTCCCCCAAGCCGTGCCTCTCCAGCAGATGGCGGAAGTTCAGGATCGTCGTCTCGTCCGGCAGCGCCGACAGCTTCAGGCCCGCGAACCGACGCGCCGACTCCACCTCGTACAGCATGTCCTCCATCGCCGGATCGCTCAGGTTGTAAAACAGCTGCGCGCAATGCACCCGCAGCATCGCCGACAGCGGATATGGCCGGCGGCCGCGGCCCGCCCTCGGATAGTGCGGACGAATCACCTCCTCCAGCTCCTTCCACGGAACCAGCCCCTCCATCCGCTCCAGGAACTTCTCCCGCCGCGTCTTCCGCTTCTTCGCCCTGTACTCCAACTCCGCGAACGTCGCTTGGGTCGCTTCGGTCATCGAACGCCTCTCCCAACGGTCAACACGCCCATTGTCGCAGCACCGCCAGCGCTTGTTCAGACCTTCCCTAGGGCACGAATTCGGTCAGCGCGGTTTACGGTTCCCCTTTAGAGCGCCCACTTCACGTCGAACAACAGCGTCGCGCCGACCTTCTGTTCCAAGATGGAGACGCCGTCCTGCTCGATCTCGACGTCTTCGTTTAACAGGTTCTTGAGGCGCACTTTGAGCGTCAGCGGCTCGCTCACGAACCAGCTGTACACGAAGTCCAGCGAGTGGAAGGGCTGCTCGTAGGCATCGTCGAAGCCGTCAATGCCGGCGAAGAACACGCGCTCGCCAAAGCCGTTGTACACCAGCGTGGCGCTGTGCCGGCCACTCCACGAGTCGAAGCCGAGCTGCACGTTCACCACCCACTGAGACTGCTGCGTCATGCGGCGGGACGTGTTGGTGAGGTTGCCAGCCACGCCACCGGCGCGCGCGTTCATTTCGGAATCCGAGAGGGTCAGGTTGCCGGCAACGTAGAACTGGTCGATCCAGTCACCAACGTGGCGGGTGAGGAAACTGAGCCCCTTCAGCCCCTCCACCTCGACGCCATGCACTTGGGCGGATTCGCCGTTGACGAAGCCGAACAGGATGTTGTCCTCGGTAGCGGCGCCCTGCACCGTTTCGATGGGCGCCGTCACGTCCTTGTGGAAGGCAGACACGCTGAAATTGTCGCCATCGTTCCAGAACCACTCGGCGCGCAGATCAAAGTTCGAGAGCTGCGAAGGCTGAAGGAACGGATTGCCGCGCACGCGCGCTTCGGTGAGCGGGTCGATGTAAGTGGACTGCGACACTTCCCGCAAGTCTGGCCGCGCCACCGTTTCACCCCAGCCCACGCGCAGTTGGAAGTCATCCGCCCAGAAGCCGGGGCGAATCCAGGTGATGGCGAACGAGGGATGCGCGTCGTCCACGTTGATGGTGGAGTCTGCAATCTCCTGCGCCGTGAACGGCACCCGCCCCGGGCCGAAATCCAACAAGTCCACCGGCACCGAGGCTTGATTGAAGTGCTCCCAGCGCACGCCGCCGGCGAAACGCCAAGCGTTGTTCCAGAACAAGTCGAACTTGCCGTAAACGCCCTCGGTCGTTTGCCCCGCCAAGTAGCTCTCCAGCCCGAAGCCACCGACGCCGAGCAACGTCCCGAAGCCGTTGGCTGGGTTCATGAGGTTCGCGTCCGAGAACACCTCGCTCGGGGTGCCCTCGCTGACGCTATTGAAGGCCGGCTTGGTGCTGCCAATGCCTACCGAAATCTGCTCGTAGGCCCGCGCTTTGCGAACATAGTCGTAGCCAGTGGCGAGCTCGATGTCCCAGCCGCCGGCGCGCAGCGGCAGCGTGAAGTCTGATCCCCAGGTTTCCACGTCGTCATCCAGATCCGAAAAACGAAAGTCCGCCGCGGTGCCGGACAGCCGCACCCGCGTGCTCACCACGTTGCCGTAGGGGCCATCGAGCGCATCCACGGAACCGACGCGCACCTCGTTGGGGATGCCCGTGCGCGCCGTCGCCTGCGAGTAGTACCAAGTGAAGCGCGCGTCCTGGGCGAAAGTGAGGAAGCGCAGAGCGCTCGGCAGCATGTCCAACGTCGCCTCGCCCAACGTGTGTTCGCCGGAGACTTGATGGACGATGAGTTCGCGCTCCTCAAAGCGCACCTCCGCCACGCGCCCTTGGGTCGGGTTGTCGTCCGCGCAGTCGTTGAATTGGCCCTGCTGGCAGGTGAGCGAGAACGAGGCGTCGTCTTCGGTGTTGCGCAGCAACAGCGTCAGGGCGCCCACTTCATGTTCATCCGTGAAGCGCAGGCCCAAGTTGAGCGAGCCCGTGACGCTCACCGTCTCCACCGTGCGTTGGGTGCGCGAGAAGTCCGTCTCTGGGTTCGACACCAGGCGGTTCACCCGGTCTCGATTGCGCCAGTTGTTGGAGTATGAAGCCAAGGCGAGGAAGCCCGCTTCCAAGGCCGGCGCCGGGAACCAGCGGTAGCCGCCGGTGATTTGGGCATCGACGTCTGCGGACAAATCCTTTGGCTTAACGTCGATGTCGCGGTTCAAAGCCGTGGCGAGGGCGCGGTTGACGGCCTGCGCCTCGGCGAGGGTGTGCTGGCCGCCATCGCGACGCAAGGCGTTCAGGATGTTGAGCTCCGAGACATTGCCCTGATAGGTGTCGATAGCGCTGCGCAAGGCGCTCGGCATGGCGCGGGTGCCATCGTCCTGGCCGAAGCGGTCGTCATCGCCACCGTTGTAGGAAAGGCCGGCGTCGCCGCTCTCCGTATTCCAGCCGGTGTTCACCTTCACACTGAACGTGCGGTCTTCCGGCACGCGCTTGGTGCGGATGTCCACGTTGCCACCGCCGAACGCTGCCGGCATCTCCGGCGAGTAACCCTTCTGCACCGCCAGCGAATCGATGATGTCCGCAGGGAAGATGTCCAGCGGCAACACATTGCGCGTCAAGTCTGGCGAGGGCACCGCGGCGCCGTTGAGCTGGGCGCTGGAGTAACGCTCGCCCAAGCCCCGCACATAGACGAACTTGCCTTGCGCCAAGGTGAGCCCGGGCAACCGCCGCAGGGCTTGCGCCACGTCGCCGTCGCCGACGCGGCCAATCGCCTCGGCATCCAACATGTCGAGCGGAACATCGCTGTCCAAGCGTTCGGACACGATGTCCGTCGCCGCAGACTTGAAGCGCCCCAGCACCACCACTTCCTCAATGGCGTTCGGGTCTGCCATCGCCGTGGGCGCGTCCGCTTCTGCGTCTTGCGCGGCGGCGCCAAGGGCACAAGCGAGCAAGGCAGCATAGGGAAGGAACAGGCGCATGGCGGTGTTCATGGTGGCAAGGCTTCCAGTCGCCGCGGCGGCTTCAGTCAAACCACAGATCGTCTAGGCCATAGGTCCAGTTGGCCGTCCAATCGTCACCAGCGGTGACCGCGCCAAGCTGCTCATCGGCCGTCTCGCCATCGCCGTTCGTGTCCACCGGCGTGACGCCGATCGCCTCGCCGGCCGCGTCCGTGAGGGCGGCGGCAGTGAAGTAGGGCTTGGCGCCGCCCAAGACGGACACGTTCGCGCCGTCGCTCTCGGTGATGATGACGTTGGCCGTGTTGGCCGCGTACTTGCCGCCGTTGGTGATCCACTCGCCGATGGAATCGCCGTTCGGCAGGCTGTCCTTGGCGGCCTCTTGGCAAGCGATGATGGTGCTCTGCACGGACGCTTGCCCGGCTTGCGCCGCTTCCAGCGTCTCCGCGTCGTCCAACTCGAAGCACTCGTTGCCGCTGCGCGACAGCAGCCGGCGGGCATAGCCGTCATAGATGATGCTGTTCTTGAATTGGGTGCGGGCGCCCTCCCGGTTCAGAATGCCTTCCGAATCGCCGTGGGTGCCGGTGCCGCCCGGCACTTCGTCGGAACCGGAAACGATGCAGGTGAGGTTGTTCACCGTGACGTCGGTGATGGGTTCCGGCAGCGGGTCGCCAAGCACGCTGTCGCCTTCGATGCAGCGGTTGCCGTCGTCGCGGGAGTGAATCACCAAGGCGTGATCGATGCCGCCGGTCCAGCCTTGGTCGTAATCGATGGAGTCGTCCTTCACATAGAGCGCCACATAGTGGTCCACCCGCACCGCGCCACCGAAGAACTCGATGCCGTCGTCGAAGGTGCTGTATGCCTGAATGTGGCTCACCGTCGTGCCGGCGCCCACGGCGTTGAAGGAGATGCCGTTCAACTCGTCGCCGGGCGTGGCCTCGAAGCCGGTGTGCTTGACGACCACATGGCGCAGCGTGCCAGAGTTGTCTTCGTTGTCGTTGCCGCCGTAGTGCGAGGGCTTGCCCTCCGCCGTCACATGGCACTCGTTGTTCTCGCGCTGCGCTGCGCTGCATTTGTTCGTGATGCCGTTGCCGTTGATGACCATGCCGCCCCACAGCTGCACATCCTCGGCGCCGGCGGTGCCGGTGACGGCATCCGTAAAGCCGGTGAACGTGATGGGCGCAGTCCGCGAGCCATCGGCGATGATTTGCGAGCCGCGATTGATGAGCAGATAGTCCGCGGCGTTCGTCCACGCGAGCGTGTTGCCGGCGGCGATGGTGAGCGTCGGGCCCTCGCCGCCGGCCGGCGCGGTCTCGCTTGGGTCGCTGCCATCCACGTTCTCGCCAACCACGAGGGTGTCCTCGAACACATGGACGCCGGAGATGAACGGGATGGTGAGGTCTACGCCAAGCGGGTTGTTGATGCCCACGAAAGCCGAACTGTAGATGCAGTTGGCGCCATCGAACCTGCCTTCCAACCGCGTGTCGGAGGCGGCATCCGTGTAGTTCGCGCACGGGTTGTTGCTGGCGGGGGGCGCCGTGGTGGTGGAGTTGTCCGTCACCGAGGAGTTGTTGTCCGCGGAGATTTTCACATCGCCGCCGCTACACCCCACAAGCGCTGCGAGCGCCGTGGCCGCTGCGGCCAACACGCAGTGTCGGAAGTTCATCATCTGCAGGGTCTCCACCAATGCCAATGTTCCGTCAACGCCGCCGGGGGCAGATGTACACGGCTGACCGCTGTGGCCAGCGCTCCCGTCCCCCTCAAGCGCCACGCAAGATAGCTAGGGGATGTGAAGAGTCTGTGACAGGAGGTGTGAAGAGTCTGTGACAATGCGGGCGGCTGGCCACGCCGCCGCAAACGGCAGCAAGCAAGGTTAGGGTTTGTGTGCCAGCGCCGCGGCGCCGCGGTCAGGCGATGACGAGACGCCTCACCGGCGGGTTGAAGCGCGGCAACCAGCCGGGTTGGCCGCCGGTTTCCGCGCAGCCTGCGGTGGTGGTGTGCTGGCGGAGGTCGAAGAGGTCTCTCTCTTCAAGCAAGTGCTTGCCGTCCTCCAAGCCGCCGAAGCAGGTGTTGGCCGGCCGCGCTTGTGGCAGCGCGGAAGGATGCGCGCCCGTGAGCAGGCGCGGCGCTTCGGCCACCGCGCTTCCTGCAATGAGCGCGACGGCCGCGCACAAACCAACCTTGATCGCCATGGCGCTGCACGATAGTGCCTAGACATGACGTTTTGATGACACCGTGACACGGTGGCGCACCGCGGGCCGGCGCGAGGGCGTAATGTGCCCACGCGCCAAAGGCGCCGACCTAATACGTCTGCAAGGTGTAGCCGCGCCCCACCATGCAATCCGCATAGGCGTCGAAACTGGAGAACTCCGGCTGCAGCGTTTCAGCGGGGCCGGGGAGGCCCGCTTCGGTGCGGCAGACGGTGTTATCGCGGTTGTATTGCGCTTGGGGCACAGGCTCAAACGATTCCCAGTAGTGGGTGGCGCCCTGCCCCGCTTGCATGGCGCAGCCGCCGGACATCGCCAGCAACGCTAGGGCGCCTACCGCGCTGGCTGCAATGAGAGTTCGGTTCATGTCAAATCCTCAGCAAGCCACCGAGACCCGTTCCAAGACGTTCTTTGCAGGCTTGATGAGGCATAGGATAATTAGTCCTAAAGGAATGTCAATCCCTTTTAGGAGATTTTTTCCTATGTGGACAACCGGCGGATTTCGCCCTTGGCCGCGGAGCGCCGCGTATCTTCAAGGGTGCCGCCGCGCACCCCACCAAAACACCTATTTGCCGAACTTGTGGCGCAGGGTGTACCAGCTCGCATAGGGAATCTGGCGCGGCTCCTTCTTAGACGTCCAAAAGCGCACCACGCGGCCATCGGATAGGCGCAGCGCCTTGGCGACGTCCTTGTTGGAGAGCCCCTTCTTGTCCATCCAGTCGCGGAGCTCTGCGGGCGTGGGAGGATACTTTTTCATCCGCGGCAAGGTGGGCGCGACGAGCGCTGCGGCGCGATGCTACCGCAAAGTGCGCCGCCGGCAGCGATGGCCACGCTTGGCGGCTAGCATAGGGGCATACGGGAGGAAACCATGCCAGACACCACCGCGCCCGCGTTTGGCGCCAACGAGTTGAGCGCTGACGCCATGCAACGCCTTGCGGACTTCACCGCGCCGTATCGCGTTGATGGCCGCGCGCCCATTCGCCTCGACGACCATGACCCGGCGGACCTGCGTGACTTGCGCCGCGCAGACCGCCGGGAAGCACGGCAGTGGCTCGACGAACGCACCACTTGGCTCGCCAACCGGCAACACACCCTCGCGGCGCAAGGCCGCTGGGCGGTGCTGGTGGTGCTGCAGGGGCGCGACGCCGCCGGCAAGGACAGCACGATTCGCCATGTGATGGCGCGCATGAATCCGCAAGGCTGCAACGTCACCGCATTCGGCGTGCCCACCAGCGAGGAACTGAAGCACGACTTCCTGTGGCGCTACCACCGCCATTTGCCGGCGCGCGGGGATGTGGGCGTGTTCAACCGCTCCTACTACGAGGAGGCGTTGGTCGTGCGCGTCCACCGCGCCCACCTGGATTCCCAGCGGCTGCCCGATGCGCTGACCCGCGATGGCTTATGGGATCGCCGCTTGGCGGACATCCGCGCCTTCGAGGAGTATCTCGGGCGCAATGGCGTGCTGGTGGTGAAGCTGTTCCTGAACATTTCTCGGGATGAGCAGAAGCGCCGCTTTCTGAAGCGTCTGGAAGAGCCGGAGAAGCACTGGAAGTTCGCATCCGAGGACATCCGCGACCGTGCTCGCTGGGATGACTACACCAAAGCCTACGAGGCGGTTTTCAATGCCACGGCGCTGCCCGACGCGCCTTGGCACATCGTGCCGGCGGACAACAAGTGGTTCGCGCGGCTGGTCACGGCGTCCATCCTCGTGAGCGAAATCGGCAAGCTGAGCTTGGAGTATCCCAACCCCTTCGCGGCAGATCCCAACGCATTGGCGGCGGCGCGGCGGCGGTTGGCGAACGAGTGACTGGCGCAGCGCATTGCCGCGTCTCCTAGCAGGGGCTGGATTCGGGATGCAGCGAGTAGGTATCCAGCGCGTATCCTTCCGCGGACATGACGGTCTTGAGGATGCCGCCCGGCTCGCCGAGCCGAGGGATTGATGCTGGCTTGTGCATGTGCCGAACCACGACGCAGTCAATCCGACTGTCAATAGGATTCCGGCCATGAATCGGATTCTCGCGTGATCCGGCGCCGCGTGGCCATCCGCTCGACCTCCGCTCGCCGCGCAGCGCTCGCCGGCATCGCCGCGCTGGCGCTTGGGTTGTTGGTTGGCTGCGAAGCGCCGCCGGAACCTAGCGAGGAGCCGCCTCCGGCCGCCGAAGCCGCCTATGTGGGGGCCGCGACGTGCGGCGCTTGTCACGCTGATGCCTTCCAAGCGTGGGCGAGTTCCCACCACGCCTTGGCGATGCAGGTGCCCACGGACGCGAACGTGCTGGGAGACTTCGACGACGCCAGTTTCGAGGCCGGCGGCGTCAGCACCCGCTTTGCCCGCGACGGCGAAGCGTTCACCGTGGAGACCGATGGCGCGGACGGTGCCTTGCGCACCTTCCCCATCGCCTTCACGTTCGGCGCGAGCCCGCTGCAGCAATACCTCGTCGAAACGGCGCCGGGACGCCTGCAAGCCTTGAGCATCGCGTGGGACGCCCGGCCAAGCGGGCAGCGCTGGTTCCACCTCTATCCAGACGCAGCGGGGCACTTGGCCGACGTGCTGCACTGGACGCAGCCGAGCCACAACTGGAACTCCATGTGTGCGGACTGCCATTCCACCGGCGTGCGCAAGCAATACGATGCGGCCACCGGCGCCTTCGCCACCACTTACGCCGAGCTGAACGTGGCTTGCGAGGCCTGCCACGGGCCGGGCTCGCTCCATGTCGAGGCGCCGGCCACACCCTACGGCGGCGCCGCCGCCGAAATCGACACCTGCGCCCCCTGCCACAGCCGCCGCGCGCAGCTTGCCGAGGGTTTTCAGCCCGGCAAGCCGCTGTTGGATTTCTACCTGCCAGCCGCGGTGACACCGCCGCTCTACCACGCCGATGGCCAGATTCTGGAAGAGGTGTACGTGTACGGCTCGTTCCTGCAAAGCCGCATGCATCAAGAGGGCGTCACCTGCGCGGACTGTCACGATGCCCACTCCGCGCGCCTGCGATTCGTGGGCAACGCGCTCTGCACGCAGTGCCATTCCGAAGCCCCGCCACCGCGCTTTCCGACTCTGGCCGAGCGCGCGAAGCAATATGACGATGCCGCCCATCACTTCCACGCCGCTGCCGAGTGCGTGGATTGCCACATGCCAAGCCGCACCTACATGGGCGTGGACGAGCGCCGCGACCACAGCTTCCGCGTGCCGCGGCCAGACCTTTCGACCGCCTACGCCGTGCCCAATGCCTGCAATGGCTGCCACCAAGACCGCGACGCGGCATGGGCCGACGCTGCGATTCGCGAGCAGGCCGAACACCACCCCAAACGCGGCGCCGCCGATGTGCTGGCGCTCGCGACGAGCGGCCACTTCGCCGCCGAAGCGGTGCTCGCGGTCGCGGCCGGCGAGGCGGGCCTACCCGGCATCGTGCGCCGCAGCGCCTTGCTCGCCCTAGGCATCCATGAGTTCGGACGCTCGGAGGATGCCATCGCGGCCGGCGTGCGGGACGCGGACCCATTGGTGCGCCTCGGCGCCATCGAACATCTCGAACGCTTGCCGGAAGGGCCCCGCTTCGGCGCCGTGAAGCGCCTCTTGCAAGACCCGCTGAAGGCCGTGCGCGTCGCGGCGGCACCGGCCGCGGCCACCTACTTGACGCAAGCTATCGCACCGGCCGAGCGCGCGCTCATCACCACGGCGCTGGATGAGTATCGCGCCACCCTTGCCATCAATGCCGAGCGCGCCGAGGCGCACACGAACCTAGCGAGCCTGGAAACGGCGCTGAACGACCCAGTGGCTGCCGCCGCGGCCCTCGACCAAGCCCTTGCACTGGCGCCCAACTGGATTCCCGCGCTGATCAATCTCGCGGACTTGCACCGCGCCGCCGGCCGGGATGCCGAGGCGGGCCCGTTGCTGGCGCGGGCAGCCGCCCTGCAACCGCCGAGCGGAGACGCGGCCTACGCCTATGGGCTCTGGTTCATCCGCCAAGGTCAAGCCGCCCGCGGCTTGGAGCAGTTGCAGCGCGCGCAAGACCTAGACCCGCAACACCTCCGCAACGGCTATGTGCTGGCCCTCGCCCTCAACGCCGCCGGCGATTCAGACAAGGCTATCGCCACGCTCGAAAGCACCCTGCGCCGCTTCGGTGGCCACCGGGCGTTGCTCGTGGCCCTCGCCACATTCCACCGCGAGCGCGGCGAGCTGGCGGCAGCACTCACCTACGCCGAGCGCCTGCAGGATGTGTTCGGCGCAAGCTATGCGGGCTTGGTGACGGAGCTAGAGGCCGCCAATCGTTAGTTCGCATGGTTCGGCGACCATGCGCTCCTTGGTGTTGCAGCGATGGATTGAACGGCCGATTCATGTAGTGTGGGGGCTCTGTTGGGGACATGACTCGTGCGCGGTGGTTGTGACGGCGTACCGACCAGACCCTCAGCAGTGGGACGAAACGTGGCGGCAGAGGCGGGATGATCGCCCGATTGACCAAGCGGCTAGTGCGCGAGGGCGAGTGGGCCGCCGAGGTGCAGGTGCGCCTCATCGAGGATGTGGACAAGCAGCAAGGTTGGGCACCCTATCTGTCCCTTGAAGACGCCTACAAACTGGACGACGTCCGCGAGGCGCTGCGCGATGGCGACATCGAACTTGCGTCAAGGTTGGCCGAGAACGTGTACCGTCTAACGCCGGTCGCTACGGTGCCCTAGCCACGGGGTTCTCCATCCTCGAGTGAGTCGGATTTCGATTCCTAGCCTGTGGCTGTGTGAGGCGCAGGATCACGAATCACGAAACTGGCTCTCCCCGTCCTCACGAGCTCCGGATGGGTGACAGACGTCCGAGGCACCGTCGCCGTTTCGCCAAGCGGGGCGCAGCGGCTACAATCCCCCCATGCTGAAAGGCGGCCCCACTTCCCACGTTTACTTCTCGCAGCGCCTGCGCCTCCACTACGTCGATTGGGGCAATGAGGACGCGCCGCCGCTGCTGCTCGTGCATGGCGGGCGCGACCACTGCCGCAATTGGGACTGGGTGGCGCAGGACTTAAGCGCGGACTACCACATCATCGCGCCAGACTTACGCGGCCACGGCGATTCGCAGTGGATGGTGGGCGGCGGCTACCACCACATCGACTACGTGTACGACATCGCCCAGCTACTGCATCAGACGAAGATGACGCCGGCGACGATCATCGGCCACTCGCTGGGCGGCTCTGTCTCCCTCGCGTACGCCGGGCTTTATCCAGAGACCGTGGGCAAGCTCGTCTCCATCGAGGGCATGGGGCCGCCGCCGAGCATCACGCAAGGGCGCGACACATGGACGGTGGACTCGCGCCTTGAGGATTGGGTGAAGAATCTGCGCCAGCTCTCTGGGCGGCTGCCGCGCCGCTATGCGACGTTGGAGGAAGCCTTTCAGCGGATGCAAACGGAGAATCCGCACCTCTCTGAGGATCAGGCGCGCCACCTCACCATCCACGGCAGCAACCAAAACGAGGACGGCACCTATAGCTGGAAGTTCGACAACTACGTGCGAACCTTCCCGCCAATCGGCCTGAGCCCGAAACAGACCGTGGCCCTATACGGGCGCATCGACTGCCCGACGCTGTTGATCCACGGCACCGAATCTTGGGCCTCCAACCCCGAGGAAGATGGCCGCGTCAAGCCGTTCAAGGATGTGCAGGTGGCGGGCATCGAGAACGCCGGCCATTGGGCACACCACGACCAGCTGGACGTGTTCCTGACGATCGTGCGGGATTTCCTCGCTCGGTGACGCACGCCGCCGCGGTTCGTGCCCTGCACGACAGCCCGCATCGGGGCGTCTTCTACATCACCGGCGGCGGCGCCTTCCTGCTTGCGGACTTGCTGGCCGCTCCCGGCGCGTCCGCCACCGTGCTTGATGCCGCGGTGCCGTATTCGCCAGCGGCACTCGGCGCACTCTTGGGCGGTACTCCCGAGCGCGCGTGCTGTGCGCCGACGGCGCGCGATCTGGCGATGTGCGCCTACATGCGCGCGCGGGCGCTGAACGCCGGCGAGCAAGGCTTCGGCTTCGGGATGACGGCGAGCCTCGCGACGCTGCGCCCGAAGCGGGGCGAACACCGCGCCCACTTCGCGCTGCAAACCGCTGACGCCACGCACACATGGACGCTGCCCCTTGCCAAGGGCGCACGCACGAGAAACGAGGAAGAGCGTTTCGTGGCAGACGCAGCGCTCGATGCCTTGGCAGAGGCGCTGGGCGTTCAGCCAGTTGGTCCGGCGGCCGGTTCGGACACGACGTGGACACATGAGGCGGCTCACGCGGACGCGGCGCTGCAGGCCCTCTTGGCCGGCGAGCGCGATGCCGTTGGCGCCGGCCGCCCGCGGGCCATCTTCCCCGGCGCCTTCAGCCCACTGCACGAAGGCCATCGACGCATCGCCGCCCTCGCCAGCGCCCGCCTCGACACGCCGGTGACCTTCGAGATCTGCATCCGCAACGTGGACAAGCCACCCCTCAACTTCCACGACATGCTGGCGCGCCGCAAACAGTTCGGCCAACCCGCGCCCTGGTTCACCAATGCCGCCACCTTCGTCGAAAAGGCGCGGCTGTTCGGGCCGGTGGTGTTCGTGGTTGGCGCGGACACCTTGGCGCGCATCGCCCAAGCGAAGTACTACCCAGCTGGCGGCTTGGACAGCGCCATCGCCGAACTCGCCGAATTGGGCTGCCGCTTCCTCGTGTTCGGACGCATGCAGGCCGGGCGCTTCGTCACCTTGGACGATCTCGCCCTCCCCGCCCCCCTCAAGGCCCTGTGCGACGGCGTGAGCGAAGCCGACTACCGCTGCGACCTATCCTCGACCGCGCTGCGTGCTCGGGGTGACTCACTCGCTCTGTAGCTTGTCGGCTCAAGAGCAAGGGGCATAGCACTTGTAGCCCGACACTCACAAGCGGCAACCGGAATCGACCCCCAATCTTGCTAGCCGATTAGCCGAACTGCTCGTCGAAGTGCCTTGGCAAGTCGCTAGCTAGGACGACGTGACGGTTGCAATATTCCCAACAATAGGCGTCAAACTTGCCACAGTGAACACCGTTGGACTTTAGCGCCGACGCAAGCTGTCCCACGCTGTCACAGCCATACCACGCGGCAAATGCCCTGATCCATGTATCCGGCTTCAGGAAGTCGCCGCCCAAATTTCTCAGAATGAAATATATGCTCACTGGGCCGATCTGATAGAGAGAACCCTCTTTGCGCTTGATTTCTTTCAAACTGCAAACGTCAGCATCTGCCAGCTCGCTCCCATGATTCTTGCCAGCAAAGTAGTGCTCTCGAAATGCAGCCTCGCTCTTGAACTGGGCCAAACGCCATCCGATATCCCATATTCCGTACCATCGTTTTCTGAAACCGCCGTGCAGGTTTTCCTTCGGGTTCTCCAGCTTCCTCGCCATACACCTGCACCACCCATCGAACTCTCCGTCATCCCAATCACCTAGTTTGCGCCAACTGAACGAGAAGCCGCAGGCTTCTGCCTTGCCAACCCAGCTTTTGGCAATGTCTACATTTCTATTGGCCACCAATATCGCCCAAGAGGCAGCATCAAAGAATGTCTCCCGAGTTAGTTTCTTGCTGGTGCAGGTCTCCTCCAGCTCTGACTTCGTGCTTTCCGATACCTGACATTCAAAGAAAGATAGGACTGCATGCAACGATGGCCTTTCTGGCGCTTCTAACATTTTCTTCATCCCACACTCACTCACAAGTTCTCCAACTCCTCGATCCGCTTCGGCCATGTTTCCTTCAAGAGCCTTGAGAGCGAACGGTCGGCGAGGATGCGGCCGCCGGTTTGGCAGCGGGCGCAGTAGTTACTCTCGTTCTCCGCGCGGACGATGCGTTGAATAGGCGAACCACACACCGGGCACGGCTGGCGGAACTTGCCGTGGGCGGCCATCTCGTCGTGGAAGGCCGTCACCTTGGTGGGGAATCCGGCGCCGGCCTTCTGGCTCAAGAGCCGCGTCCACTCCGTCAATGTCTTGCGGCAGGCATGGAACAGCCGTTCGATCTCCGCGTCGCTCATGTCCGCTGGTCGCTTGAAGGGCGACAAGCCGGCGTGCAGGAGGATTTCATCGGAGTAGGCGTTGCCGATGCCGGCGAACACGCGCTGATCGGTGAGCGCCCGCTTCAACGTGTGGCGGACGCCACGCAGCCGCTCCGCAAACGCCGGCAACTCGATGCGCAACACCTCCAAGCCGCCGGGGTCGAGAGCGGCAAGCGCGGCATCCCCCTCGGCTAGGCGCAATGAAGCGCGTTTCTTCTTGCTCGCCTCCGTGAGAACGAGCGTGCCGGTGGAAAAGTCGAAGGCGGCGAGGCCAACGCGCTTCGGCACGGCGGCGCCGGTGTCCCGCCACTGCAAGCGCCCAGCGATCATCAAGTGGATGACGATGAACAATTCGCCTTCGAGTTCGATGACGAGCTGCTTGGCAAGCCGCCGCACCCCTTGAACCGCCCGCCCCCGCAACGCGGCCACCGGTGGCGATACCGAGCGCAGCACGAAGGGGCTGCTGATGCGGATGTCTGCAAGGCGGGCGCCGACGATGCGGTCTTCAAGACGCTCGAGATAGACGCTCAGGTCTGGCAATTCCGGCATGGTCCGCTCCCACTGCGCGAGCACCCGGATGCGATGCAGTCAAAAACCCGCACCCTCGCCACGCCAGCGCTCAACCAAAGCGCCGCCGCAGCCGCGCCAGCGCCCGCCAACGTCGCGAGCGAAAGCGCCGCAGCAGCATCACGCTCTTCACAAGATAGTCTCCGATGATGGTGGCGTAAATCCAGATCACTGGCAGTTCAAGCAGCGTGAACGCCGCAGCCAGCCCGCAACGCGCGCCGATGAGGCCCACGAACGTGGCGATGAGCGGCGAGCGCGTGTCTCCGGCGCCACGCAGGCTGCCGCCGATGGCGAACTCGATGGCCAACAGCGGCATCATTGCCGCCATCAACCATGTCATCCATACCGTGTAACGCACGGTGACCGGTTCGTCGCCGAGGAAGAACACCGCCATCGGTTCCGCGAACAGGGCGATCACGGCGCCAAAGGCAGACATCGACAACATGGCGTAGCGCATCGAGCGCCAGCCGCTCGCAATGGCTGCATCGAAATCGTTCGCGCCGACGTGCTGGCCGACCAATGTCGCGCCGGCGATGGAGAAGCCGAACCCCGCGACCATGCAGATCATCAAGAGATTCGTGCCGACGCTGTAGGCCGCGAACGCCTCGGTGCCGTAGTAGTTGCCGATGAGCATCATGAAGGCGAAGAAGCCGAGCTGGAACACGACCATCTCGACGCCGGCGGGGTAGCCGACGTCCAAGAGCCGGCGCAGGCGCTCAGCGCGGAACCAACCGCTGGCGATGTGCTTCACGATGAGCGCTTGCTTGAGCCACAGGACGACGAGCGCGATGCCACCGAGGGTGAACGAGATGCCGGCGGCGAGCGCGGCGCCGGCGACGCCCATGGCCGGCAAGCCCCAAGCGCCGAAGACGAAGCCGTACAGCAGCGGGATGTTCACGATGTTCACGGCCACGCCCACCCACAGCGGCGTCCATGCATCCCCGGCCGCGCGCAGCGCCGCGCCTAGGATGAAGTTCATGGCAAAGGCCACGTTGAAGACGGACAGCCAGCGGATGTTGTCCGCAGCGAGTTCCACCGTCTTCTCGTCCAGCCCGAAGATGGACGCCACCGCGCCCGCGAACAGCACGCCCGGCGCCGTCAACGCGAGGCCAAATGCCATCGCCAGCACCAGGCTCGCCATCGTCACGCGGCTCGCCTCCTCGTAATCCTCGGCGCCCCACGCCTGTGCGACCAACGCCGTGGTGCCGGCGCTGATGGCGATCATCACGGCCTGCAGCGCGAAGAAGACGCGCTGCCCTGCCCCCACCGCCGCCACGGCCTCCGCCCCCAGTTCGCCGACGAACTTGGTTTGCACCATCGCCACCACCGCATACAGCATGTTGCCGAGGATGGACGGCAACGCGAGTTGCATGACGCTGGGGCGTTCCCCAGGCGGGTTCGACGCCAAGTTCAGTTTCATGGCCTTGGGGCGGCCGCAGCCGGTGGGCTGCCGCGAGGTTGGGCGAAGGGGCAAGGATAGCGGGTACGGGCTTCACACGGGCATAGGAGGGATCGAAGCGATGCGGGAGGCCTCGCTGCGGCCGCGATGCTCGCGCCACGGCGCAGGATTGGTCGGATGTACAATCCGACGCAACGGCCATCGTTTCGTGCAAACGCGCGGGTGGGACGCAACTCCCGGCGAGGCTCCACACATCCGGAGTCGCTTAACGAGCACACGACATGGAAAGATCGCTCATCACGGATACGGACGTGGCGACCCGGTCGCGATGGATCGCTAAGATCGAGGGTGTGAGCGACGGTTTCGCGGCAGCGACTGGTGAACTGGAAAGGGAACTCGCCGACGAGATCACCAGCCAAGGCAGCAGCGCACTCATCGGCCACCTGCGGCTGTGCGGCGTGATCCCCGAGTCCTACGTCTACGACAGCAGCGCAGAGAAGCTCTACGCCAAGTACACGGACATAGTGATTCACGAAGCATTCAAGGCTATCGGCCTTGTGAGTACCGTGCTGACAGAGCGCACCGACTCTGCTGACGTGGAGTGCGTTTGCGACAGCTACAGCTTCGTGGCGGACGCCAAGGCTTTCCGGCTGAGCCGCACCGCAAAGAACCAAAAGGACTTCAAGGTTCAGGCGTTGGACAACTGGAAGCACGGCAAGCGCTATGCGATGGTGGTATGCCCTGTCTATCAGTTGCCATCTAGAACAAGCCAGATTTATCAGCAGGCCATCGCGCGCTCGGTGTGTGTGTACACCTACACGCATTTAGCTTGCCTTGTTCGATACGCTGAGAGTCTTGGCACCAACGCCAGTTCAAGCCTGCTCCATGAGGTGTTCCTGGCCACTGAAGCGATGCTGCCGACGAAGAACGCCAACGACTACTGGCGGGCGCTCAACGGTGTGTTGTTGGCTCGGGCCAGCACGTCGGAACTATGGCGCGAAGAAAAGATGGCTTTGCTGGAATCCATTGAAGTCGTCCGGGCAGAGGCACTGCGGTTCCTCGCCGAAGAGCGGCGCAGGATCATGTCTCTCACACGACAAGAGGCGATCCGCGAAGTGCTTGCCAGCCGAAAGTTAGACGCTCGCGTGCGGGCCGTGGAGTCGGCCGCGGCGAACGGCCTGCTGGAAGTCGGTGAGGTGGAATGAACGGTCGCTATCTCGACAGCATCACGCTCGCAGACTGCCGAGAACATCTTCCCCGTCTCGACGACGACAGCATCGAGTTGCTGCTTTCGGACATTCCATATGGCATCTCCATGGACGATTGGGACATGCTGCATAGCAACAAAAACTCCGCGCTGCTCGGGAAGTCGCCCGCGCAGCAGGGCAAGGCCGCGTTCAAGCGACGCGGAAAGCCGATTAACGGATGGTCTAGGTTAGACCGCAACATCGGCAGCGAATACGAGGACTGGTGCCGGTCTTGGGCGCGGCTGGTGTTTCCCAAACTGAAGAACGGCAGCTCGGTGCTGCTGTTCGGTGCTCGTCGAACAATCCACCGTGTAGTCAACGCCTTTGAGGACAGCGGCTTCCTGCTAAAGGACATGCTCGCTTGGAAGAAGCAGTCGGCCTTCCAGCGAGCACAGCGCGTGAGCGTCGTCCTAGAGAGACGCGGCTTAGATAAGGCCGCCGAAGAGTGGAGCGGCTGGCGCCTAGGCAATTTGGCACCGATGTTCGAGCCGATCGCATGGCTGACGAAGCCATATTGCATTGGCGGCACCATTGCGGATAACGTCCTCGAGCACGGCGTGGGTGCGATGAACACGGACGTCTGCTCGCAGTATGGCGTTGGTGCAACGAACGTTCTTGAGTTCGCGTTCAAAGGTGACGAGCAGCGAATCCACGAGGCGCAAAAGCCAGTCAACCTAGTGTCCTTCTTGATTGAATTGACGACCCGGGAAGGACAAACGGTACTCGATCCGTTCATCGGCAGCGGCACGACCGCGGTTGCGGCGAAACGCCTCAATCGACGATTTGTTGGCTTTGAAGCCGTGGATGCGTTCCACAAGTCAGCGTGCCGACGACTGCGCGATGAGAGTAGCAGGGCACCGAGTGGGGGGCGGTCGCAAATGCCCTTGATTTGAGAGCAGCCGGCCGATGCACAGACCGCCAGGCTCCCACACATGGCTGCCTGACCAGCCATAGTCCAGAAGGTCGGCGAGGCCCCACAAGCCACACTGGCCACCTAGGGCGAGGCGCACACCGATGGCGCACCGCGCCGGTAGCGGTTCCCAAGGCCGTGTCAACCGACCGCCACGGCCTCTGCCCAAGCACCCTACAGTACAATTTTCGCGTTGTCCGAAGGCTTCGGGAGTGTGGCGATGGATCTTGCGAGAACCGGCGTTTGGTATTTCACCGATGGCATGGCCGCGATGGAGGCGGCGGAGGCGGCGCAGCGCATCGAAGCGCTCGGCTACAGCGCCTTGTGGATTCCGGAGACCGTCGGGCGCCACCCCTTCGCCCACGCCGCTTGGCTGTTGGCGAACACGGCGAAGCTCGTCGTGGCCACCGGCATCGCCTCCATCTACCACCGCGAGCCGGGCATCACGCTCGCTGCGCAGCAGACCCTCGCTGAGCAATCCGGCAACCGCTTTCTGCTTGGCCTCGGCGTGTCGCACAAGCCGATGGTGGAGGGCGTGCGCGGCCTCGCGTACGGCAAGCCCGTCGCCACCATGCGCGCCTACTTGGAGCAGATGGACAGCGCGCCCTACATGGGGCCAAAGGCCGCCGACGCCCCGCCCCGCGTCATCGCCGCGCTGGGGCCGAAGATGCTGGAACTCGCCCGCGACGCCTGCCAGGGCGCCCACCCGTACTTCACATCGCCGGAACACACCGCCATGGCGCGCAAGACGTTGGGGCCGCAGCCGTGGCTCTGCGTGGAGCAGAAGGTCGTCCTTGAAGAAGATGCGGACAAGGCGCGCAAGGTGGCCCGCGAGACGGCGCGCATGTACTTGGGGCTGCCGAACTACCGCAACAATTGGCTGCGCATGGGCCTCACGGAGGAAGACCTTGCCGATGGCGGTTCCGACGCCTTCATCGACGCCACCTTCGCGTGGGGCGACGCGGACGCGATCAAGGCGCGCATCCAAGCGCACCAAGAAGCCGGCGCCTCACATGTGTGCATCCAGCCCGTCAATCCCGATGGCTCGCGCGCGCTGCATTGGGAGACCTTGGAGGCGCTGGCGTGAGCGCCTTCGACGGCAAGCGTGTGGTGGTGACCGGCGCGGCCGGCGCCCTTGGCAGCGTGGTCGCGCAGGCGTTCCACGATGCCGGCGCCAACGTGGCCGGCATCGATGTGGTGGCAGCGGCGGCACCGTGGCGAACCGTCGTCGCGGACCTGACGCAACCAGAGGCGGCCCGCGACGCGGCGCGGCAGCTCGGCGCCATCGATGTGCTTGCCAACATCGCCGGCGGCTTTGCCATGGGGCCGTCCGTGGCAGACACCTCGGATGAAGCGTGGAATGAGATGTTCGACTTGAACGTGCGCACCCTGTTCAACATGGCGCGGGCGGCAGTGCCCGGCATGAAGGAGCGTGGGACGGGCAAGATCGTCAACATCGGCGCCCGTGCCGCCTTGCGTGGGGCTGGCGCGATGGGTGCCTACTGCGCCGCAAAAAGCGTCGTCGTGCGGTTGACGGAAGCGTTGGCGGACGAACTCAAGGCATTCGGCATCAACGTGAACTGCGTGCTGCCGAGCATCATCGACACGCCGCGCAACCGCGCCGACATGCCCAAGGCGGATTTCTCGAAGTGGGTGGTGCCGGCGGACATCGCCGCGGTGGTGCTGTTCCTCGCCTCCGACGGCGCGCGGGCGATGCATGGCGCCGCGCTGCCGGTGGAAGGGCTGTCCTAACGGGGGCGCCGGCCCCGCCTCATTCGCTCGCCTCGACGCATCTCCGGCGGCGGTGCCAAGCTGAAGCCCGCGCAGCTACTTCGACGCCTCCACCATGTACTCCACGGCTTCGCGCAGCGTTGCGTCATCGCACCGCATGCAAAGTCCACGCGGGGGCATGGCCGGTGGGATGCCTTCGATGGTGGTTCGCACCAATTCATCCACGCCCCGTTCGATGCGCGGCGCCCAATCTTCCTTCGCGCCCAACAACGGGGCGCCGGCGGTGCCGGCGGCGTGGCAGGAGAAGCAGTAGCGCTCATAGGTGATCTTGCCGGGGTGCGGGGGAGCGGGCTCGTCAACGGCCGCAGCGCTGACGCCACCAGCCGCCGCCACACCGGCCGGCGGCCCTCCCTGTTCGCAGGCGCAAACCAGCATCACCACGCCCAAGGCCGCCCACCGCCGCAAAGCCAATGCCGCCACGTCCTCTCCCTTCGCCCGCCTGTCGCCGGGCGCGCATTGTATAGAATGGCGCGTTTTCGCTTGAGGAGCCTCCATGCCGGACATGCCGGACGACCATAAGGTCGCCAACATTGAACTCGCCGCGTTCGGCCGCCGCGAGATCACGTTGGCGCAAGGCGAGATGCCGGCACTGATGGCGCTCCGTCGCAGATACGAGGCGACGCAGCCCTTGGCGGGCGCGCGCATCATCGGCTGCATCCACATGACGGTGCAGACGGCTGTGCTCATCGAAACCTTGGTGGCCCTCGGCGCCGAGGTGCGCTGGTCTTCCTGCAACATCTTCTCCACGCAAGACCACGCCGCCGCGGCGATGGCGGCGACCGGCGTGCCTGTCTATGCGTGGAAGGGCGAGACGGAAGCGGAATACGAGTGGTGCCTCGAGCAGACCATCTTGAAGGACGGCGTGCCTTGGAACGCCAACCTGCTGCTCGACGACGGCGGCGACCTGACGCAGATGGTGCATGACAAGTACCCGCAGATGCTCGACGCCATCCACGGCGTCAGCGAAGAAACCACCACCGGCGTGCATCGCCTGTTGGAGATGATGGCGAACGGCGAGCTCAAGACGCCGGCGATCAACGTTAACGATTCGGTAACCAAATCGAAGAACGACAACCGCTACGGCTGCCGCCACGGCCTCAACGACGCCATCAAGCGCGCCACGGACATGTTGATGGCGGGCAAGCGGGCACTCGTGGTGGGTTATGGGGACGTCGGCAAGGGCTCTGCCCAGAGCCTGCGCCAGGAAGGCATGATCGTGCGCGTCGCCGAGGTAGACCCGATCTGCGCGATGCAGGCCTGCTTGGATGGCTACGAGTTGGTTTCCGCCTACGCCGGCGGCGCGAACACCGGCCGCGTGGAAGACCTCAACCGCCGCCTGCTCGAAGACACAGACCTGCTCGTCACCTGCACCGGCAACACCGGCGTGTGCGACGAAGCCATGCTGCGCGGGCTGAAGCGCGGCGCCGTGGTGTGCAACATCGGCCACTTCGACAACGAAATCGACACCGCCTTCATGCGCCGCGAGTGGCGCTGGGAAACCGTCAAGGATCAGGTTCACCAAGTGTTCCGCAGCGAAGACCTCTCGGACTACCTGATCCTGCTTTCCGAAGGACGCTTAGTGAATCTCGGCAACGCGATGGGGCACCCCTCGCGGGTGATGGACGGCTCTTTCGCCAATCAGGTGCTCGCGCAAATGCACCTCTTCGAGGAGCGGTGGGCGGAGCAGCCCGCAGATCAACGTGCGCCGGTGAGCGTCGAAGTGCTGCCGAAGAAGCTGGACGAAGAGGTCGCCGAGCTGATGGTGGAGGGCTTTGGCGGCGTGTTGACGAAGCTCACCGGCGAGCAGGCGAGTTACATCAACGTGGCGCGGGAAGGGCCGTTCAAGCCGGATAGCTACAAGTATTGAAGGGCACCGGGCAAAGCATCTCGGCGCCAGCCGCTCGCGCCCAACATCCCAGCGTGGCCGACTGGGCCACGCTTCGGCGGTAACGCCGCCTACACGGCGGCGCCGGCCTTCAGGCTCTCAATCAACTGGCCTTCGTCCGGAAACTCGCCGGTCTCGTGCTTGGAGTAGACGATGCGCCCATCCACCTCAACGTCGAACACGCCACCGCCGCCCGCCGTCAACTCTGCGTCCACATCGAACGCTTGCTTGAGCTTTGCGGCCAAACTGACCGCCTTGGGTTTGTAGTTTCAAACAGCGCAGTAGGTAATCGAAACGTCCAAAGCAGCCTCCGCTTTCCGAACTCATCCACCTAGGCTGCGCACGATAGCAGCCTTCGCCCACGAACGATAGCGCAGCTGGCCGCGCTTGAGCCGGGGCGCACCGCCATAACCGCACGGCGCCCCAACGCCACCACGCCCGCGCAATCCTCAGTAGCGCCCACCCAGCTTGCGATGATCCCAAGTGACGTAGCGTTCCGGCGTGAACCGCAGCGCCACGCGCTTCGCTGCGTTCGCGGCCACGGCTTCGCGCATCGTTGCCCGCTCGGCCTCGCTCAGCGAGCGCCCCTTGGCGTTGATGGTGACGAGGATGTCCTTCACCGCCTCCACGTCTGCCACGATTTCGGTGTGTGCGTAGATCATCACGCCGCGCAACTCTCCGTAGGTCTTGCCGCTCTCCACCAAGAGTGCCGCCTTGGGGTCGCGCTGCCAGTTCTTCACCTTCTGGCTCTTGGAGAACGTTGAGCAAAGCAGGCGCTCCTGCGCATCCACCCCAAACCACATCGGCATCGGGTGCGGATAGCCGTTGCGCCCGTTGGAGACGATGATGAGCGTCTGCGCGGTGGCGAGATAGTCCTGCCTTTCGGCATCGGTCATCTGAATCAGTTCGCGGCGTGAAGGCATGGGTCTCCCTTGTCGTCCCTCCCAAGCGGTCGGGCGGATTGTACGCCCGGTCTAGGCCGCGAACTCGGCGCGAATGTCTGCGCCGTGGGCGTCCAGCGCGGGGATGTCCAACGGCTCCGGCTGCTCCCGCGAGGCGTCGGGATGCGCCGGCAAGGCCACGTCGCCGGTGGGGCTGCCCGCCGTCCACTGCCGCAGCGCCGGATGCGCAGCGAGCCCGGCCAAGTCATTCACGGCGCCGAAGGCGATGCGGGCGGCTCGCAGCTTGGCTTCCACCTCCACCCGCGTATGCCGCGCAAAGAACGCTTGCACCACGCCATCCACTTCGTCGCGCCGCTCCACGCGGCGGGAATTGGTGGCGTATCGGTCGTCTGCCGCCAAGTCTGGGCGCTGCATCGCTCGGCCAGCCAAGTCCCGCCACTCCCGGTCGCTCTGCGCGGAGATCACCACCGTCGCCCCGTCCGCGGTCACGAAGCCACCGTAGGGGGCGATGGATGGGTGCGCCAAGCCCACCCGCGCCGGGCCGACGCCGGCGCTGCCATAGTGCAACAGCGGCACCGCCATCCACTCCGACATCACGCTGAAGAGCGAGAGCTTCACGCCGCGGCCCACGCCGGTGCGCTCGCGCTCGAACAACGCCTCGGTGATGGCCAGCGCCGCGCTCACTCCGGTGGCGATGTCGCACAAGGACACACCCACCCGGCCATATTCGCCGGGAGCGCCAGACACTGAAACGAGGCCGGATTCCGCCTGCACCAACAGGTCATACGCCTTCATGCGCGCATAGGCGTTGTCTTCGCCATAACCGGAGATGTCGCAGGTGACGAGGCGCGGATGGCGCTCGCGCAGCGCTTCCGAGCCGAGCCCAGAACGGGCCGCGGCACCCACGGCGAGGTTCTGAATGAACACGTCTGCTTGGGCGAGGATGCGATGCAACAGCGCTTGGTCAGCGGCATCCTTGATGTTCACCGCCAAGGACTCCTTGCCGCGATTCAGCCAAGCGAAGTAGGCAGATTGGCCATTGGCTGCGGCGTCGTAGGCGCGGGCGAAATCACCTTCCGGGCGTTCCAGCTTGATGACGCGGGCGCCGGCGTCCGCCAAGCGGCAGGATGCCATGGGCGCCGCCACGGCTTGCTCCAACGCAACCACCAAGATGCCTTCCAACGGCCCCGGCATCAGTCGGCCTGCGCGCTTGTCTCGCCGGGCCCCGCGGGCCTTGGCGGCGAGGACGGCTCGGCGTCGCCCGGCCTTAAGCCACCGTCCAGGCCTGCGCCAATGTCGAGCCATGTGCCGGTGGCGTCGGCCGAGGCCAACTTCAGGGGCGCCTGCCCACGGTACTTCAGCAGGCGCTGATACATGATGCCGTGGGCGCTGTAGAGGAGCGCATTGCGAAACACGCCTTCCGTGTCCGCGCCCTCGGCGCGGCGCAGCAGATCCTCAAAGGTCTGCGCGAAATGGTTGGAGTGGCGCGCCCGCACCGGCGTGCCGTAGAAGAACTCGTAGCGCTCCGCTTCGCTGTCTGCGGCAAGGTAGAACTCGATCACTTGGCGCGAGAAAATCTCCGTGTCGTTCATGGTGAGCTCCGCGAACAGCTGCACTTGGCGCTCGCGGCTCACCTTGCCTCCCGCTTGCGCCCCCTGGCTGGAGATGTAGAGGAAGCCAGAGATGGTGCCCAGCTGGGCGCGAATCTGCGCCTGCAGCTGCAAATAAGCCTCTTGGCGGGCGTGTACTTCGCTCGCCTTCATGCTCGCGGATTGGATGACGGCCTGCTCGGTGGAGCGCTTGATCTCCTCGTGCTGGGCGCGCAGGGCGCTGGTGGTTTCCTGCAGTTCCTTGCGCTGCAGGAAGTAGCCGATCACCAGCCACAGGAACGCGAGCGGCGCGAAGGCGCCTTCAAGGAAGCTGCCGAGGTTCTCCGCCGGCATGGCGAGGATGGCACCCATGCCACGCTGCAGAATGTAGAGCAGCGCCAGCGACAGGTACACCGCAGTGACGCAGACGCCCAGCCAAATGCGCCAATCCAGCTTCACGTTGCGCGCTCCTTGAGTTGCGCCACGATCTTGGCATGGGCATCGCCATCCAGCCGATACAGGAACGAAACGCCGAGCAGCGCCACATTCACCACCAGCGGACAGATGGACATGAGCGCTAGGATGCCATGCTGCGCCGCCGCCGTTTGCGGCTGGTTGGCCACATAGCCGAACCAAGCCAACAGCGCAGCCACCGCCCAGCCGCCCACCGCCTTGGCCAGTTTCTGGAAGAAGCTCGCAGTGGCGAAGATCACGCCGTCCGCCCTAGCGCCGGTCTTCCACTGCGCGTATTCCACCGTGTCTGGGATCATCGCCCAGCCGAGCACGGCGATGGGGGCGCCGCCCAACGCCACCAAGGCGCCCCACACAAACACCCACACAACCGCGTCTGGCGGCGTCAGGTAGAACCCTGTGGCGCCGATCATGGCCACCACCGCGCCAACGCGGATGGCACCCGCCTTGCCGAACCGCGCCGAGAGCCTTGGAATGACGACCAAACCAGCGAACATCACCCCCAACGTGACGCTGAAGTAGAGCGCCAACAGGTCTTCCCGGCCCATGTTGTATTTGAAGTAGTAGGCGGCCGCGGTTTGGCGGAAGGTGAACGCCAACATGCCCAGCACAAACAGGCACATCACCACCGCCAGCGGCGGGTTGGCCAGCGCTGCCCGCGCCCCTTCGCGCCAAGAGACGCGCGTGTGGGCCACGCCGACGACGCGTTCTTGCGTGGTGCGGAAGGTGACCAGCATCAAGCCCGTCGCCACCACGGCGAACAGCACCATCGCCCACTGCCAGCCAGCGGCGCCGCCGCCCAGCGCACCCACCAGCGGCAGCATCCCCACGGACACCAGGAAGCCGCCGGCGAAGGCGCACGCCATGCGCAGGGTGGAAAGGCGCGTGCGCTCGTGATGATGATCTGTCAACAGCGCGGTGAGCGCGGCGTAAGGAATGGTGACGACGGTGTAGAGGATGCCGAACAGCGTGTAGGTGGCATAGGCCCAGAGCGCCTTGCCCACATCGTCGAAGTCCGGCACCGTGAAGGTGGCGATGGCGATAAGCCCTAGCGGCAGCGGGCCAAACAACAAGTACGGCCGCAGTTTCCCCCAGCGGCTCACCGTGCGGTCCGCCACGTAGCCCATAAGCGGGTCTGTGACCGCATCCACCACTCGGGCGACCAGAAATACCCACGCCGCCACTTCCGCCGACAAGCCAAAGACATCTGTGTAGAAGAACAGCAGATAGGTCATGGCGGACATGAAATAGAGATTCACGCCGAAGTCGCCGATGGCGTAGCCAAAGCGATTGCGCAGGGCTGGCATGGCGGCTGCTAGGGGCGGTGCTGAGGGGCGGCGATGGGCGCCGCGTTTACCGGGCGGGGCTCGCCGCCGCCGGCAAGCGCCCGTCGGCGGGCACGGGCGATGGCTGCACCTTCGCGCCGCGCATTGAACGCGGGGCCGGCAAGCGCCTGTCGGCGCGCTTGGGCGACCGCGTCGGTCACGCGCCTTGCTCCGCGCCTTCCTCTAAGATGGAAGGCAACTGCGTGGAAAGCCCCACCGCGTCCTCAATGGCGAGGTCGAAGGCGATGCCGGCGCCCGGCTCGTCGTCGAAACGGCCGGCCGCCGCGATGTGCGCCAAGATGTCCTGCGCCCGCCCCGCGGCCACCAAGAAGAGCAGCACGTTGCGCCGCGTGGTGAGGTCCAACCCCAAGAAGGTTTTGGATGGCTTCAAACCCTCGCCACGCACGCCGGTGATTACCGTCGCGCCAGTGGCGCCGGCGGCGCGGGCAGCGTCGATGACGGCATCCGTCCGGTCGTCACTCACGAGGGCGACGATCAGCTTGAGTTTCATCGATTAGGTCTCCTTGGGCGTATGCACAAGCCGTCGCCGGTTCCACCAAGCGGCCCCAGTGGCGTAACCGAACACAGACATGATGGGAAAGACGCTTGCAAATGCAATCAGGCCGAAGCCGTCGATGAGCGCGCTGCGTCCCGGCACGTTGGCGGCGAGGCCGAGGCCCAGCGCGGCCACCACCGGCACGGTGACGGTGGAGGTGGTCACGCCGCCGGTGTCGTAGGCCAGCGGCACGATGTCGCGCCGCGCAAAGTAGGTTTGCGAGATCACCACGGCATAGGCGGCGATGATGTACCACGGCAGCGGCGTGCCCGTGACGATGCGGAAGCAGCCAAGCGCGACGCCGAGCGCCACCCCGACGGCCACCGCCACACGCAGGCCAAACGCGCCCACCGAGCCGCCGGAGACGTCTTCCGCCTTCAGCGCCACGGCGATGAGCGACGGCTCCGCCATCGTGGTCGAGAAGCCGATGGCCGCGGCGAAGGCATAGACGAGGGCGTAATCGCTCCACACGGCGCGCGCCGCGCTCACGCCGATGGTCTCCGGGGCCGTGAGCTGCCGCGCCATGGTCTCGCCGATAGGAAACAGCGCTTCCTCCAAGCCGATGAGAAACAGCGTGAGCCCCACCAGCACACACAGCGCACCGGCTGCGAGGCGGCGCGGATTCGGCAGGCGCTGCCGCAGCACCACGGCTTGGAACACCACCAGCACCGCCACGATGGGCGCCACGTCCAAAGCGGTGGCGAGGGCGCCGCGCGCGAATGTCCAAGCGAACTCCACGGCCTAGGCCACGATGCCGTACAGGAGCACGAACACCATCGGCGTCAGGCTCGCGAAGGCGATGAGGCCGAAGCCATCCACCAACGGATTGCGGCCGCGAATCGATGCCGCGAGGCCCACGCCCAAGGCCGTGACCAACGGCACTGTGATGGTGCTGGTGGTGACGCCGCCGGAATCGTAGGCGACGCCGACGATTTCCGCCGGGGCGAAGACCGTCATCACCGTCACCAGCACATAGCCGCTGATGATGAGCCAATGCACCGGCCAGCCCTTCAGGATGCGAAACACGCCGAGCACGATGGCCACGCCGACCGATAACGCCACCACCATGCGCAGGTTGAAGGCATAGCCAGCCCGCGCCGCGTCTGTGTCCGCAATGACGCCGGCCTCGGCGGCGATGGCGCCCGCTTCCCCGGCTACGGCAATGAGGGCGGGCTCCGCCACTGTGGTGCCGAAGCCCAAGCAAAACGCGAAGCAGAGGAGCGCCACCACGCTGCCCTTGCGGGCGAAGGCGTGCGCCAAGGCCTCGCCTAACGGAAACAAGCCGCTCTCCAACCCCTCCACGAAGAGCGCCAATCCCACAACCACGCAGAGGAGGCCGCCCAGCACCTCCACCAAGTTCGGAAACGGCTGTTGCAGCACCACGATCTGAAAGAACGCGATGACCGCGACGATGGGCGCCAAATCCCCCGCCGCGGCGCCCACACGTTGCGCCGCGCGCGCGAGCGGCGCCATCACGGGCGGTTTTCCAACGGCACGACGCAGCCCATGTGCTTGAAAATGCTAAGAAACAAGGATTGCCGGTGTACATCCCCGGATGGCTGCGGATAATAGCGTGCTTTGCGCCTAGCGAAAGGCAGGGGAGAGTGCGTGGCGGAACCAGCCGTGAACATTGACGACCTCACCGCGTCGGTCGGGAACTTACGGGACAGCTTCGAGACGCACCGCTACATCTGCAGCGACCAGATCTCCACCGCCGTGTATCTCGCCTACCACCTGCGCAAGCCAGTGCTCATCGAGGGGCCGCCCGGCGTCGGCAAGACGGAACTGGCGAAAACCACCGCCGAAATGTTCGACCTGCCGCTCATCCGCCTGCAGTGCTACGAAGGGCTGGACGAAGCGAAGGCCATCTATGAGTGGAAGTACGGCAAGCAGTTGCTCTACACCCAAGTGCTGAAGGAAACGCTGGACGAAGTGCTGCAGGGCGCCAAGGGCTTTGCTGAGTCCGTGACCCGGCTGCATGAGTTCGGCGACATCTTCTTCTCCGAGGAGTTCTTGGAGCCGCGCCCGCTGCTGAAGGCGCTGCGCGAGGAAGACGGCTGCGTGCTGCTCATTGACGAGGTGGACAAGTCCGACCACGAGTTCGAGTCTCTGCTGCTGGAAATCTTGTCAGACTACCAAGTGTCCATTCCAGAAATCGGCACCGTGAAGGCGAGCCGCGAGCCGCCGATCGTGTTCCTCACCAGCAACAACACCCGAGAGATTTCAGACGCCTTGAAGCGTCGCTGCCTGCACCTTTACATCCCGTTTCCGGATGCCGACTTGGAGCAGCGCATCATCCACGCCCGCGTGCCGGACATCCCCGCAGAGCTGCGGCGCCAACTCGTGACGTTTATCCAAGAACTGCGCGACTTGGACTTGAAGAAGGTGCCGGCCATCAGCGAAACCATCGATTGGGCGCGCACCTTGCTCCTGCTACACACCGAATCGCTGGACCCTCAGCTGGTGCGAGACACCCTGAACGTGATTCTGAAGTTCCAAGAGGACATCGAGAACGTGGGCGTCGAGATTCCGCAGCTGACGAGCCGCGCCGTCAAGGGCTGAACGCGGCACCTCGCGCCAACGGGCGCGCAGCGCAACGCTCGAAACCCGCTATCCGGCGCCGCCGCCTCGGGATGGCGCCAGCGCCAAGCCATGCCCCGGCGCCCCCTCGGCACCCCCCGGCGCCGGCCTTTGCGCGTCCGCCGTTCCCGCGGCCGGCCCGTGGCCCCGGTCCAGCGCCCGCAGCTCAGGGAACAGCGCACCGAGCAGCATCATGCTGCCGGCCAGCAGCAACGCGCTCACCACCAGCGCCACGTCGATGCCGACGAACTCCGCCAAGGCGCTGATGGGAATGACGCCGATGGGCATCAGGCCATGCGTCATCATCATGATGGCCATGACGCGCCCGCGAATCTCCGGGCGCACGGCTAGCTGCACCACGCTCATGTTGAGCGCACCCATGAGCGACCCGCACAAGCCGACAACCGCGCCCACGAGCATCGCCACCCACAGCGCGTTGGCAAATGCGAAGACGGCAAGAAAGGCCGCCCACAGATAGGCCGTGGCAAACAGCACGCGCCCCTTGCCGCCGATGTCGCCGAGCCGCGCCAGCGTGAGCGAGCCGAGCAAGGCGCCAACGCCCATGCCGGTGGTCAAGAGGCCCAAGGCTTCCGGGCCGCCACCCAAGATGTCTGAGTTGAAGGCCGGCAGCAGGAACATCGCCGTGAAGCCGAAGGTCATCGGCGCAAAGCCCATCACGAGCAGCCCCAACACCACCCGCTCGCTCTTCATGTAGCGGAAGCCCTCGCCGATGTCGGCGCGCACCGTGGCGCCCGGGCTGCGCGTGGAATCCCCCCGATAGCGCAACATCGCCGTGCAGCCGACGGACGCCAAGTACAGCCCGCCGATGATGTAGAAGACGACGCCGACGCTGGCGGTGCCAGCGGCATCCCCTGAGGCGAGCGCAGCGATGAGGGCGCCGGCCAGCGCCGGCCCCAAGATGCGCGCCAGATTGAACGTGGCGCCTTGCAGCGCCATCGCGTTCACCACTTGCCGATCGCCAACGATTTCCGGCGTCACCGCCGAGCGGGCCGGCATGCTGAAAGAGAGCACCGTGCCGTTGAACAGGCCGAAGTAGATGAAGTGCCAGAACGTCACGTCGCCCAAGTAGACGATGGTGGCGAGCAGGAACGTGGCCGCGGTGTTGAGCGACTGCGCCGTGAGCATGATGGACTTCTTGCGCACGCGGTCCGCAATCACCCCGCCCGCCAACGAAAAGACGAACGAGGGCAGCATGAACGACAGCATCACCCATGTGAGCGCGAGCGGCGAACTCGTCATGTCGTAGATCAGCCAGCCACGCGCCACCATCTGCATCTGCATGGCGAAGGAAGCCGCGAGATTGGAGAGCCAGAGAAAGCGGAAATCGCGTATGGCGAGGGACGCGAACATCGTCGAGCGTGGCGCCACGCCACCCGGCGCCACACGCGCATGGGGGCGACTCGCGCCGGATGTTGGCACCGTGGACATTCGTGGAAGCGGGCGGGCGAAACCGCGCATTGTAGCGCGAACGCAGCCGCCCATTCGTTCGAGGCTGTCGTGCGGAGCTAGCGTCGGCCGCGAGCCGACGCCGCAACGCCAAACCCGCAGCCGCGCGCTTTAGCTTCGCCCCCCGCGCTTGGCCAAGCCGCGGCGCCTACCGCGCGCTCGCTGCCACCGCCGCTGCGTCTGGCTGGCTCAAGTACCGCTGCGGTACATCGAAGTTGAACGCCCGCGCCGCGTTCAAGCCGAGAATCTTGGCCCGCTCGGCATCGCTCAACCCACCCATCGTGCGCTCGATGGCTTGCGCCGAGTGCGGCCACGAACCCTCGTGATGCGGGTAGTCGTTGGCCCACATGAAGTTGTCCACCAAGCCATGCTCGGTGGCGAGGTCAAGCCCCGCCTTGTCATCTTGGAAGGTGGCGAAGCCTTGGCGCTTGAAGTACTCGCTCGGCAGCAAGTCCAGCTTCGGGCGCACGAACATGTGGTGCTTGCGATACGCCTCGTCCATCGCGCCGAGGGCCCACGCCACCCAGCCGATGCCCGCCTCCACGCTGCCGAACCGCAGGCCCGGGAACCGCTCCGCCACGCCCGAGGCGCAGAGGTTGACGAGCGGCTCCATGGTCGGGGCGAGGGAATGCACCGCATAGTTGATGACGGCGCCGCCGTTGCCGCGTGACGTGCGCGGGTCGCGCCCGGTCGAAACGTGGAAGGTGATGGGCAGCCCGGCTTCCTGAATCAGCGCCCACAACGGGTCGAACTCCGGCAGGTTGTAGTTCGGGTCCTCGTGGTCTGGCGGCCCCCACACCGGCTTGCACGGCAGGGAGAGGCCGCGGAAGCCCTGCTTCGCGCGCAGTTCCACCTCGCCCAACGCCAAGCCAAGGTCTGCCGTGGCGATGCAAGCCATGGGCGAGAGCCGATCGTTGTAGTCCGCGAAGGTCTCCCACGCCCAGTCGTTGTAGACGCTGCACATCGCGTGGGCGAACTCCGCATCCTGCGTGGCCCAGTTGGCGAGGCCCCGGTTCGGAAACAGGATCTCGGCATCCACGCCGTCCAACGCCAAGTCTTCAAGGCGCGCCGCCGGCGTCTTGCCGGCGCTTTGGCGCAAGCCATCCTCGCCGTCGAAGCGCACGTTGCGCAACCGCATCGGGCGCATCCCCTCGGTGGTGCGAAACGGCTTGCCCTCCACCTGCACCACGCCGGGCAGGCGGTGGCGAAACCGCTCGTCGATGCGCGTCGCCCACAGGTCTCCCGGTTCCTGCACATGGCCATCCGTCGAGACCATGAAGAACTTGTTGGGATCACTCGGCCTCGCCGTGCGCGGCCAGCCCTCGGCGCCGGGCGTCTCTAACCGCCACGCATTGTTCTCATCCGGTGCGGGAATGGCTTTGGTCATGGTCATGGATACTCTCCTTACATTGGCAGCCCGCGCCGCGCCGTCACGGCAGGGCAAGCGCCAGCAACTTCGCATCGTCCCCGCCGCCGGCTGCCACCGCGATGAACTGCTTGCCGTCGGCGAGGTAGGAAATGGGTGTGGCCGTTGGCCGGGCCGGCAGCGCCAGCGCCTGCGTGACGGCGCCGGTGGCCTTGTCGAAGGCGCGCAACAAGGGCGGTTGGTCGCCGCCGTGGCCAAAGAACAGCAAGGTCTTGGTGACCAGCGGGCCGGTGCCGCCCCAACCACCGACCGGGCCCGGGTCTTCGATGCCGCGCCCAATCAGCGTGTCGCGGATGCCCTCGCCGTGCGGCGCCATCCACACGTGCTCGCCGGTGTTGAGGTCGATGGCGGTGATGCGGGCGTAGGGTGGCTTGGTGAGCGGCAGCCGCTCCGGCCCGGCGATGTTGTTGACGCCGCGCGAGCGCTGATAGCGGAACTCCGCGCCCTCCTGCGTCGCCTGCAATTGCACGACCATGGGGCTGGTGATGGAGGGCACATAAAGAAAGCCGGTATCTGGGTCGAACCCGGCGCCGCCCCAGTTGGCGCCGCCGCCCCAGCCCGGCAACTGGATCGTCCCCTTCAGCGATGGCGGCGTGTAGAGCGGCCCGTAGTCGTACTTCGCCGCGATGGCTTGCGCCGCGGCCTTCAGTTCCGGCGTGAAGTTGATGAGCGTCGCGTCAGAAAAGCCCTGCTCTTCGAACGGCGCCGGCTTGGTGGGGAACGGCTGCGTGGGCGACGCGCGTTCCCCCGGCACCGTGCTCTGCGGCACCGCGCGCTCCATGATGGGCCACACCGGTTCCCCGGTCAGCCGGTTGAAGACGTACACAAACCCTTGTTTCGACACCTGCGCCACCGCCTTGATGGGTTCGCCGTCCACCACGATGTCCACCAAGTTCGGCGCCGCCGGCAGGTCGTAATCCCACAAGCCGTGGTGAACCATCTGAAAGTGCCAGACGCGCTTGCCGGTGGCGCCGTCCACGCACACCAAGCTCTCGGCAAACACGTTGTCGCCCAAGCGGTGGCCGCCGTACCAGTCGTTGGTGGGCGTGCCCACGGGGAGATAGACGTAGCCAGCTTCGCTGTCCACGCTCATCGTCGTCCACACGTTGGTGTTGCCGCTGTGCCGCCAAGCATCCTCCTCCCACGTCTCGACGCCGGCCTCGCCGGCTTGCGGGATGGTGTGGAAGATCCACCGCTGCTCGCCGCTGCGCACGTCATAGCCGCGCACATGGCCGGGCGGCATTTCCCGCGTCCTAGGGCCATCGAAGATGGAGGAGCCCACCACCGCCACGTCGCCAACGATGGCCGGCGGCCCGATCACCGAGTACTGCTTGGGGTCGATCTCCCGCCCCAAGCCCCGCGTGAGGTCTACTCGGCCGGCCTCGCCAAAGGCCATGTCCGGCTTGCCGGTGCGCACATCGAGGGACCAGAGCTTGGCGTCGTTGGTGGTGACCAGCAGGCGCGCCGTCTCGCCGTCCGTCCAATGCGACACGCCGCGGTGGTTGAAGCCGAGGTTGGTGGGCCGCCCAGCAATCCAAGTGCCCGTGTCGAAGCGCCAGATTTCCGCGCCGGTCGCGCCGTCGATGGCGGCGACGTACCCCAGCGACGTGTTGATGTAGAGCGTGCCGTCGATGGCGAGCGGCGAAGACTTGAACATCCACGGCGTGAGCGCCGGATTTTCCCCAACCTTGGCGTTGTCGGGAGACTCCCACACCCAAGCAACTTCCAGCTTCGCAACGTTGGCGGCATTGATCTGCGCGAGCGGCGCGTAGTGACGCGATGCCCAATCGCCGCCGTAGGCGGGCCAATCCCCCGGCGCCCCAGCGGCAGTTCCGACCGCGCCGCAGAGGACGGCGAACATGGCTGCCAAGCGCAGCGTTCCACTGCGGTGGCGGCCGCTTGAATTCAGTCGTCGCGCCCCAATATCCAGAGTGCCGCAATGCTTGGGCGAACTATTTCTTTCGCCCCCACGACAGTTGCGGTGACGACGAGGAGGCGCGAGCGCCATGAACCGCATCATCACCCTGAACGATCTCCGCGACGAACTGTGGACGAGCCTGTTGCGCATGGGTTCGCCGCGCGTGACGCCGCGTGCCATTGAAGCCGCGCCAAGGCCGACGCGACGCCATCGGCGCCATGCGCACCAAGGCCGCTGTGCGAGCCTAGGCTACATTCGCCCGTGCGTATCACCATGCGTCTCCCCCTGCCTGCACACCGCCGCCTAACCAGTGCGCACCGCCGCATTGTAAGCCCATGAGCGCGCACCCGTTGCGGCGCACCCTCAAAGCCGAGGCAACCGCCACCCGCAGCTTGTAGTAGGCTACGAAGCCTCTGTTGGCGACACTTGGGCGAGCCATGCGGCGAAGCCACCCGTCGGCTCTGCATCACCGCTTGGGCCCGGCCAGCGGCGCACTCGGCACCAAGCGCCGCGGCGTCGCGCTAGGCTGGCGGTTCCTAGGCTTCATCCTCGCAGCCTTGGCCACGGCCGTGACAGCTGGGTGCAGCGACGGAACGCCGGAGACGGTCGCCGAACCGGCTGATGACCCCACCAGCGCTTGGCAGGTTCCCCGCACCGCCCATGGCGACCCAGACCTGAACGGCATTTGGCAAGCCCTCGGCACCGCGCATTGGGAGCTGGAGGCACACTCGGCGCGGCAAGGGCCTTTTCCCATGTTCGGTGCCTTGGGAGCAATTCCCGCCGGCCTCTCGGTAGTGGAAGGCGGCACGATTCCCTACCAAGACTGGGCGTTGCGCCAGCGCGACGAGAACCGCGCCAACTGGCTGCAGCGAGACCCGGCGGTGAAGTGCTACATGCCCGGCATCCCACGCGCCGTTTACATGCCGTTCCCGTTCCAGTTCGTGCAAACGCCAGACGCCATCCTCGCCGCCTACGAGTTCGCCAGCACCAGCCGCATCATCCACTTGAACCGCCCCGGCGCCGAAGCGCCGCTGCCAGCTTGGATGGGGCACTCCCTCGGCCACTGGGACGGGGATTCGCTGGTGGTGGAGGTGACGGACCAAGTGCCGGACACTTGGCTCGACGCCGCCGGCAACTTCCACAGCGAAGCGCTCAAGGTGACCGAACGCTACACCCGCGTCGGCGCGGACGTGATGCGCTACGAGGCGACGCTTGAAGACCCAGAGGTGTTCACCCGTCCTTGGCGCATCTCCATGCCGCTCTACCGCCGCTTGGAGGACAACGCGCAACTCTTGGAGTTCAAGTGCGTGGAGTTCGCCGAGGAGGCGACTTACGGGCACCTCTACGCCCCATCCAACGCAACGGAGGCAAAATGAACGCAACGCGCAATTGGCTTAGCGCCTTGACCGTGGTGGCCGCCATCACCGCCGGCGCCACCGAACAAGAGATGCCGAAGACGGCTTGGGGCGTGCCAGACCTGCAAGGCACTTGGGATTTTCGCACCCTCACGCCGCTGGAAAGGCCAGCGGCGCTGCAGGACAAGGAGTACCTCACCGCGGAAGAGGCGGCCGAGTTCGAGCGCACGGTCGCCGAGCGCCGCGCCACGCAGGCAGAGGTCGACGGCCAAGCGGATGTGGATGTGGGCTACAACGCCGGCTTTCTCGATTTGGGCAGCGAACTCGGCGGCAACCTGCGCACATCCCAAGTGGTCGATCCGCCAGACGGGCGGCTGCCCGCGCCCACCGATGCGATGCTGCGCCGGTACGCCGAGTGGCGGGAGGCATGGAGCCGCGCGCCGCGCACCCCGGCAGACCGTCCTCCCGCAACGCGCTGCTTGGTCGGCTTCAATGCCGGCCCGCCGATGATGTCGAGCGCCTACAACAACATCATGCGTGTCTTCCAAGCGCCCGGCTACGTCGCCATCTTGAACGAGATGGTGAACGACCATCGCATCATTCCCTTGGATGGCAGGGAGCATGTGCCGAGCTCCGTGCGCCTTTGGAAGGGGGACTCGCGGGGCCGCTGGGAAGGCGACGCCCTCGTCGTGGAAACACGCAACTTCACGCCCCACACCACCTTCCGCGGCTCCGGCCCGAACATGATTCTGACGGAGCGCTTCACCCGCATCGACGACGACACGCTGCGCTACGAATACACCGTGGACGACCCGGACATGTTCACGGCGTCCTTCTCCGTTGAAACCGAGATGCGCGCCACGGATGACGACATCTACGAATACGCCTGCCACGAGGGCAACTACGCCATGCGGCTGATGCTCTCCGGCGCCCGCCGCCAAGATGCCAACGGCGTGGACGACGACACTTGGCTGCCCAGTTGGTACAAGTGGATGCCGAAGAAGGAGGATCTGGGCGCCGAGTGAGGGTCGGCGAGACGGCTGCGGGCTAGGCGCACCGCAGCCGCAATGGTGAACGACCTAGCCTAGTCCGGCATCGCCCAAGCTCGCTTAGCGGCCGCCGCGCTCAAGTTCCGGACATCGACGCGGCGCCACCTAAGCGAAAGGCCAACATTCGAGCTGCTGTCTGCTTGCCGTCGCCCTGCCCCGGCGACACCAACACGGCGATGTGCTGTGCGCCCTCCACCTCGTAGGTGATCGGCGGCGCATGGATCGGTGCCCCGGCATCGAAACGCCAGCGCAGGGCACCATCCCAAGCGTCGTAGGCAGACAGGGCGCCGGCGGCATCCCCTTGGAAGACGAGGCCGCCAGCCGTGCCGAGCACACCGGCACCGTTGCCGTTTGCGTTCACGACCGACCAGCGCGCCGTTCCCGACAGCGGGTTGAATGCTTTGAGCTGGGTTGCCGCTGACATGGCCAGCGGCAGGTACATCACGTTCGCCGCAGGGTCGAGGGCTGCGGCGGGCCAAATGGCGGCGGAATCGAGGTGGGCGCGAGCGGCGACCTTACCGAGCGGACCACCAACGTCCAGCGCCGCCGAACGCGCTAAGCGGGTCGCCAACGGCGGCCGGGCCTCGCCCGCGGCGGTGTACGGATGCGCTGCCAGCAACGCACCACTCTGCCGGTCTATCACTTGGGAACCGCCGCTCGGTGCGACATGCAAGAGCGCCAAACGCTCCACGCCGTCGAGCTTCACCTCCGCCAAGATCAGCGCCCACGCGGCGCCGACACGCCCGCCCGCCCCGCTGACACGCCCGCCCGCGCTACCTACACGCACGCCCGCCCCGCTGATACGCCCGCCCGCCCTATCCCGGCGCCACGCAACCGCGCCGGTGGACGCATCCAACGCGACCACAGACCATGCGCCGGCGCTGGCATCCTGTGCCCCGCCGCTTGCCGTCTGGGTCGGCGCAAACGCAGCGCCGCTGAGATACACCTGCTGCAAGGCCGCGTCATAGGCGATGGCATTGCCAACGCTAAGCGCCGCCGCCTGCCCCGCGTTCGGCCCTGCTAGGCCTTCGCCAGAGGCGCTGCTCGGCTCAAGCCGGAAACGCCATGCCAAGCCGCCGTCATTCACATCACGGGCGATCAGCCATCCCGCCGCTCCCGGCCTGCCGTACACGGCGAACACCTTGCCACCGCCCACCCGCGGCGCCGCCGCGAAGGGCTGCGGGCGGCCAGCTTCATCACGCACGGCCGGCACCCGCCAAGCCAACTCGCCATCGGCGGCCCGCACGGCGATCAAGCGCCCATCGCGAGCGCCGACAAGAATGCGCTCCCCGTAGATGGCGATGCCGTGGGGAGCGGCGCAGCAGCCCGCTGGCGTGTCATCCACACCCGCGTCCGGGATGTACCGCCACCACCTTTGACCATCGCGGGAATCCAAGGCATGAATGGCGCCCATCGCATCAGCGAAGTAGATGCCGCCGTTGGCAACCAGCGGTGTGCTCGCCAGCGCTCTGTCCCCTTCGAGTTCCACGGCCCACGCGAGGCCAAGGTCGGCCACGCTGTCTTGGTTGATCTGCGCTAGCGCCGAGAACCGCTGTTCCGCCGGCGTGTGGCCATACACGAGCCAAGCGCCAGGCTCGCCATGTGCGGCCGCGGCGATGCGCTCATCGTCCACGGGCGGGGCGAAGATTGGCTGAAGGGTGCGCAGGAACCACCCCGCGGCGCCCGCAAAAGCGAGCGCCGTCGCCATGAACAGCGCGGCAAAATCACGACGCGACATGAACTATCGCCGCAAGTGGCGGCACACCGCTGGCAGGTGCCAAGCGCGACGTTCGCACCGCCGCGGCGTCACTCCTCCGGCAGGTTGGATTCGGCGTCTCGCCGCGGCTCCGTCGGGTCTGCGCCATCGCGCGGCGCACCCGTGCCAGACGAGCCCATGAAGAGCCGGCTGCCATCCGCAAACGTGATGTCCCGCCCGCTGGCGGCGCAGATGGGGTCACACACGCGATCTTTGCTTTGATAGCCGCGCACGACGACCTCCGTGCCGGGCTGAAGGATGTTGCGCGTCAGCCCGCGTCGCAGCAGGGTGTTGGGCGTGCCGGCTTCAAGCATCCAATCTTGGCTCGCACCATCCTCCCCCTCCACGCGCACATGCACCCACGCATGGGGATTGATCCACTCCACCCGCGTGACCACCCCGCTCACCCGCACCGGCAGGTCTGCATCGAACTCGGCGGAGAAGGCATGGTGGGCGTGGCCGGCCGCACCCGGCAGCAGCAGCGCGACAACAGCGGCGAGACAACGGGCAAGAGAGGCCATGCGTTTCCTTAGCCGACATTCAAGGCTGGTATTGTAGGCAAGCGCAGCCGAAGTTGGGCATGGCGCCGCTCGGCTAGCCCGTCGCGGCGAGGCGCAGGAACTCGGCGGCCAAGCGCGGCCCGGCACCCGCATCCTCGTGCTTGAAGAAGGCGAAGCCCCGCTTGGCCCCGGTGGCGGCGGCGCGTTCCAGCCAAGCCTTGAGGCCATCGCTGTCGTAGCTGGGCTGCCGCAGGCGCAAGTAGAGCCAATCCGTGGTGGCGAGCTCCTCCGGCATCGGCAGTTTGGCGCCGTCGGCCACGGCGAGCGCGACGCCGTGCCGCTCCAAGATGGCGGCGACCTCCGCATCCAGCCACGATGCGTGGCGGAACTCCACCGCCGCTGGCAACTCCCGGGGCCAAGCCGCCAGAAAGGCGTCCAACCGTTCCGCGCCCTTCCTCAGATAAGGCGGCAACTGGAACAGCACGCAGCCGAGCTTATCTTCAAGGTTGGCAATGGCGGACGCCAAGTAGCTGCACGCATCGCTGGCATCGACCAGTTTCGCTTGATGCGTGATGCGCCGCGGCGCCTTGATGACGAACCGGAAACCCGGCGGAGTAGCTTCCCGCCAGCCCGTCACCGCCTTGACGCTGGGCGTGCGGTAGAAGGTGTTGTTGATTTCCACGGCGGGCAGCCGCTCGGCGTAGTAGGTGAGCATGGCGCCGGCCGCGAGACCTTCCGGATAGAACGGCCCGCGCCACGCCGGGTAGCTGTAGCCACTCGCGCCGGCAAGCCATTGCATGTTCGTGCTCAATGAACACTCACTGCGCTAGTGCTCAATCGGCGCTTGCTGCGCCGCTACTGACCCAACTGGGCTTGCCACGCTACTGTCTCCAATTGGGCTCGCGGGGCCGAAGGCAGACCCACCTGCGCACCGCATCAGCTAGGCCGGCGACAGCATGGTCGCCATGGACAGCGCCATCAGGGCCACGCCCACCGCCCACGGCGCCACGCTGTGCGTGCCACCCCAAGCCCGCATCCGCTCCGCCTGGTCTCCCGGGCGGTTGCGCATGCCTTGGCGCACCACTTCCACCCGGCGTCGCGCCCAGCGGTAGTAGATGCCGTTGGCATGCACGGGCAGATAGCCGACGCGGAACGCGAGCATCAAAACGGTGAATGTCGGCCAAGCCAAGCCGTCCACGCCGAGGAGCCCCGGCACCGTGCTCAACAGGCCTGCCAAATACGGATAGAAGAAGGCGATGAACGCCCACTGATACTGCTTGCGGTAGAGCAGCCAGAAGAAGCCGAGGAAGAACGCCGGCCAATGCCAAGAAAGCGGCGCGTAGCCACGCTCCATCGCCCGTTCCCGGTACGCCATGTAGTAGCTGGCGTTGGCCGGGCCAATGAGCGCGGCATACAGGTCCCGGTCGTCACTCATGCTGGAGCGCCACCCCTCCCAAAGTCACCGCGCGGCCACGGCAGCCCGCTCGCCGACTAGGATGGCGATGCCTTGGCGATACGCCTCCTCGGCGCGGGCGCGCAACTCCGGCAGCGTGCGGCTGCCAATGGGATGGTCCACCATAGCGAACGGATACTCGGCCAAGCCGAGAGCGCGAGCGATGTTGCGGCCGGTCTGCTCGAATGGATGCGTGCAGATCACCAAAGCTGGTTTGCCGAGCTGCTCGAAGGAGATGCCGTCATGCACACTGCACGTTGAGCAACTCCCTCAATCGCCCACCGCGGTGATGAGGAAATCCGACGCTTCGCAGAGCGCCTGCAAATGCTCCGGCTTGCATGGATTGCCGGCGTTGCGCTTGTCGTGAAACAACGCTTCGCTGCAACCGTGGCGCGCCTCGAAGAGCGCGGCTGTCTCGCGCAGCAACACGTCCGCATTGTGCTTGCCGTTCGTCAACAGCCCCATCTTCAGCCCGTCCAGACGCACCAGCCGCGGCGCCATCCGGCGCTCCACAGCCTGGCTCTGCCCGCCCGGGTCCAACAAACGAATCGTCATGTTTCCTCCCTAGTCTCTCTTGACTCTCTGTCCCTAACAGTCGATGCACACGCCGATGGGCTTGTGCTGCATCAGGGAACCGCGGGTGCGGCTCCACGATGGGATGAACGCGGAGTGCCCGCCGGCATCGCCGCCGGCCACGGTGATGAGAATGTCCTCCGCGTTGAGGCCCCGATGCATGTCCGCACGGCCCTGGGCACGGTGCTCGCGCTCCTCGAACTTGCCCACCCCCTGCATTTCGGCCACCGAGCGGCGCGCCCGATGGAACAGGTACTCGGCAACCTCGGCGCGCCCCCAGCCGGTGCCGGCCACGATGTCCGCATGTTCCGGCGCCAGCACAACGACACTCTGCCCGACAGTGATGGCACCGAGATTCGCCATGGAATCCGCCACGCAATCCAAGATGGATTCCGGCGTGTTGCCGCCATGGTTCTCCACGTTGTGGAAACCGGCGCCGGCGAACACCGTGACGCTGGAGATGTCCTCGCCGTAGCCCTGCGCGACATGGAGTGGCGGCCACGGGCAGCGCTCGGCGCGTTCCGCCATGCAGAACGAATACTTGCCGGGATGCCCCTGGGTGGATTGATCCGCGATGCCCGGCGTCATCCGAAACACGTTCAGGATGACCAGCCGCATGGCGCGCCCGATGGTGGCGTTGGCGCGATTGCCGGGGCCGAACACGTTTGCCGCGGCGTTCATGCCGAGCTCCGCCACCAGCGGCCCGCTGACGATGAGCAGCGGCGCCGAACCGCCCGTGCTAGCAGTTGAGGCATGAAAGTTGTATCCGGGCTCGTTGGCCGCTTCGAGGGCAGCCACCACCACCGGGAAGTATTCCGGCAGGCAGCCGGCCATCACCGAGTTCACCGCCGCCGCCAATATGGAGCACTCGTGGCCAGTGGCGGGATGCGTCGCGATGACCGTCTCAGCCGGGCGCCCTTCCATCGCCAGCATCGCCTCGACGCGGCGCTCCTCCGGCGGCACCACGGGCAAGCCGTCCGTCCAACCCTTCTCGTAACAGAGCTCGATGGCGGCGATGGGGTCTGCCTCCGCCTCATGGCGGGCGGCAAGGTTGTCGATGCTGGACACAGGCTCTCCAAGGGCGCGGCATCACTATCGTAATGCATCCCGGGGGCTCCGGCGACAGGCGAGCGGGCGACTACCGATGCCGACCAGCGAATACGACTACGGCACTACACGCGGCCTTGTGGGAATGCGCGAAGCGCACCCCCAAGTGGTTGTCGCAATCCACGAGCGCATCACGCCACCGCCACTAACCGCGGCGTTCGTATGTGCTCCCCGATTCAAAGAGTCTCTGGGGCTTGACCTGGATCCTAGACTCCAATTTGTTGTAGCCGGACCTTTCAAGCACCTGCCGTGCCATAAGGCCGATCATCCGCTTGATCCTCTTCTCCCGTACCCCCTCCTGTTCATGCCGCTTAAGCAGATCCTCTTGTAGGGGCTCCACGGCTGGCCTTCCACGATCGGAGGCATCCTTCATCAAATCGATGGTCGATCCTTCGTTGATGAAATCCCACAACTTCCGGCCGAGATCGGTATCGAAAATGTCAGCGTAGAATGGCTTCGGATCGAAGTCGTACGCGGGAGATGCGCTCATCTCGTTACTCCTCAGCGTCGCGGAATCGCGTGCGATGACGCCGAGCGTATCATTCAGGCTGGCCTCAGAGCCCGCACAACAGCATGAAATCCCCTGCCGAGTTCGCTACGATGATAGAGGCGGCTGCCTGACCCAACCTCCAGAGGGTCACTGATCCCCCACAGCGGGGGCACGGCACCTATGTTGCTTCAACCCCAAGCTACCGAACCATCGCGTCCGCCGGGCGCGACTGCCTAGGGAGTGGTCGAAGTACGTCTGGGCTGTAGACGACGGCGGCGACGTCTACCAGGCCAAGCTCGGCGACGACCAAAGGCGTTATCACGGCTATCGGTTGGCAGAAGACGACGAAGCGATGCGCCGCTGGGTGCTCGATGAATGGTCAAAGCGAAACGGCAGCCGGCACGGCGTAGCCGGAAGGTGACAGTGACGAAATGTTGAAACTGAAACTAGCGCCCCAGCACCTAGACAGCGGGCCAATTGAGGAGCGGGCCACCTTCGGCACCCTCCAAGTGTTCGCCGACGGTCGCTGCTTCACCGAAGGGGTTGCCCCAGACACGAAGGAGCTCTTACCCGGCCCCCGCGTCTCCGGCTACCACTTGGCAGAGTGGCTGGCGTGGAACTGGTGGCGCCTGCGGTGGGAGGCCCGGCCGAGCGAAACGGTGGGCCGCGAGTGGGGCTTTTCGCACTGTCTATCTTCCATCGGCGAGGGCTATGTTTGGCCAAACATCGAGATTTCGTCCGACGGCGTAAACGTGATCGTCACCTCCACACCCACGATCGACCCGGCAGCGGGCCTGTACCGCTATGTCGGCGCATCGGCCTTCGTGGTGATGGCGGCGACCGATTTGGAAGCGGCGATTGACAGTTTCGCACGCTCCATGCTCGATCTGCTCGACGATGCAAAGGCCGACACTAACCTGCACCACATATGGCGCGATCTAGAGCGAGAGCAACGGGATGCAGATGCCACCCGACTGCGCCGTCTTGAGGCACGGTTGGGTAAGGACCCGGACGAAATCGCCCCTGAGCGATTACGTTCTGCCATTGAAGCAGTGCGCGATCTGGGCCCGGACGCGGTGGATGAATTGGCCGCCCACGCCGGAGCGCACGGCGACACCACAGTGATTTCGACCAAAGCACTGAGCGACACTGCCGAAGAGGTCGGGTCGGACGCAAATCCTCAAGACGCGGTGGAACTTCATGCCAACCACGACAGCTTGCCGGTGTTCGGTGAGGTTCGCGCATGGCGTCTTGGCGTCTCGACAGCACGCGCGCTGCGGCGACAGCAAGCGTTGGATGGGCAACCGATCGACAACAAGCGTCTGAGTAGCCTCGCAGGCACCCGGGCGGCTGCCCTCACTGCGAGACACGCGCAGGCGAGCCATCTGTCGTTCATGCTCGCGGCCGGTGGGCGCAGCCGGGTGGCGTTGCGCAGCAACTGGGAGACGGGGAAGCGTTTCGACCTGGCGCGGTTGCTTGGCGATCGCTTGCTGGGCCAGGACGAGCCGCTATTGCCGGCAACCGGTGCCTACACCTATCGGCAGAAGGCGCAACGCGCGTTCGCGGCGGAGCTCCTCTGTCCATACGAAGCGCTGTGCGAGTTCCTCGGCCAAGACCGCTCTGAAGAACGCTGCGAAGACGCTGCAAGCCACTTCAACGTCTCGCCGTGGGCGATCAACAGTTTGCTGCTCAACAACGAAGGGCATCGAGGCGCACCGACCTTCTAGACAATTGCCGGTTAGGCGGCCATGTTGGCGACTTTGGCGGCCCGCGCCGGCGTTTCATGCGCCCAACCACTGGCATGGGGCCCCGCTACTGTTGTAGTGAATGATGGCGTCTTCGCCGAGCTCTGCGGAGAGGAAGTCGGGGGCTCTCATCTACAAGGAGCAACGATGATCAACACTGGAGAGTTTGACGTGCGAAAAACCCGCAGACACAAGCATCGGTGTAGAGTCGTCGAGCATTGATACTAGCTGCCCACAAACCGTACCCGATAAGCCGGCAGCTATCAGCTTTCTACCTTCAGTAGCCATATCGGGAGAAAAGATCAAAAGTGTAGTACCTTGCCGCGAAACGGACATGCCCGTGGCCCTTTCCGCGTAAATCTTGTTAATGGCCGTAACAAGCAAATCGGCATTACTTTTGGTCGATAGCGACGGCCCGTATTCGGTCGATGATTCTTTACCGCCATTTTCTTCAGGGCTTTCGTAGTTACAATATGCAACCCCTAGGGCGATAACCCCGACCAAGAAAAGCGCAAACCCTATTTCCGATAGATGCTCCTTGAGCGTTTTTGTTTTACTCTTTTGCTCCGCTGCCAATCTCGCTTGACGCATCGCTGTCTCCTTCGCCCTTTCTTCGGGCGTCATCTTCGCCCTTTCTTCGGATGTCATTGGAGTCATTTGATGCATAGTGGGCCTAGGGCAGCAGCCGCGACCATAGGCCATTGGCGGGGCAGGGTCAAACTGTCGCCCAGTTCGCCATCGTGGACACATCGTGGGCCGCGTTAGAGAGACTGTGGAGCTTGTCCCATCTTGGGGCATCTGAAATTATGAAGCGCTTGTGAAACGCCGCTAGAACCCATGCGGTACAAAGCATCTGGGCGGATACAACAACAGTGGTGCGCACTGGTCGCCGGAGGCGAAACGCCCGCCCAAAGCTGCTATGGTCGTCAACATGGCTGCTTGACCAGTGACTGTCAAAAAGGTCGGTGAGCCCCTACAAGGTGAGTCCGCCTAGGCCGCAGGCCTTGTCCCACGCCGTCCGGCAACGACTAGCCCACGCCACCCCCCTCGGGCGCCGCGACCGTCCGCGTTCCGAAGTTCGCCGGGGCCACCACCTCGAGCACCTCGAAATCCGGTGAGCAGGCGATCTCTCGGTGGGGGATGCGCGGGGGCTGCAACACGCAGTCGCCCTTTTCGAGGCGGTGGACGCCCTCGCCTTCGTACTCGAACTCGGCCCAGCCGTTCAGCACTAGCACCAACTGGAAGTCGCAGTCATGCACATGCCAAGACTGCACGGCATCTGGGGACTGTTTGCCGTTGGCCTTGATGATGTGCGCCACATAGTCTCCGTCCGTGGCGTCCTTGATGCCGAGATCCCGGTAGTCGAAAATCTCTCGCAACCCACCAGCCCACGCCGCGGCCGACGCTTTTGCGTGGACGAATCGCCATGGCTCCGCCATTAACCCTTCCTCTCTGTGCCGTCCCATCCGTCGCGCTGCCCATGCTAGCGCATCGGCCAGCACGCGCCCTCACGAGGGGCGGGCTCGAACGGCAACCTCAACGCGAAGCGCGAACGCGCCACACGATGTCTCGCGCGACCATGTAGTTCACCACTGCCCCCGCCGCCACGCCGCCGCCCAATGCCACGAGCCACGGCGCGCCGAGGCTGTAGACGCCCACCGAAACACCCCAGTTCACCAAAGCGCCGCATGCGTTGCCGAGCGCGGACAGCGCCCAACCCCGCGTCAGGCCGCCACCGCCGCGGCGGCGTCGGTCCCGGAAGGTGAGCGCATTGTTCAAGAAGTAGTTCTGCGTCATGCCGAACAAGATTGGCACAGGCCGCGCCCACGCAAAGCCGATGCCGAGTGCGCCATGCAAGAGCCACATGAGGCTGGCGTCCAGCAGCATGCCTAAGGCGCCCACGCCGCCAAAGCTGATCCAACGCCGCGGCACCCTGCCCCGCAGCACCGCGCGGACGATGGAGACCAAGAACTCCCACAACACCGGCAGCGCCATCTTGCTCCGCCCCGCTTGGCGGGCGCGAAACGTCACCGGCACTTCGGCGACGCGCAGCCGCGGCGACGCCGTGAGAAAGTCCAACAGGAACTTGTAGCCGCCCGTCTGGAAACGATGCGAGCGCTCCCAAGCCGCACGGCGCAACGCGAAGCAGCCAGAAGCGGCGTCGCGCACCCCGTGGCGGCGCACGGCACAGCGCATCACCCAAAGGAGCGCCACGCTGACCAGACGCCGACCTCGCGGCCAATCCGCGGCAGTGCTGGCACCCGGCACATGCCGGGATGCCACGGCCACATCGCAGCCCTTCGCCAACGCCGCGAACAGGGCGTCCAAGACGCAAGGGTCGTGCTGGCCGTCGCCGTCGATGACGGCCACGCGGTCTTCGCTGGAGCGCTCGACGCCGCAACGGATGGACGACGCCAGCCCCGGTGGGCAAGGCAACACCGTCAAGGCGATGGCATGACGGCGGGCGGCGTCCCGGGCCTCCGCCACAGTGGCGTCCGCAGACCCGCTGTCGAGCAGGTACACCCGTCGCGTTCGCGCATGGGGGGCGAGTTCGTCCAGAAACGAGCCGATCACGCCGGCCTCGTTGAGAACGGGCACCAAGATGGCTTCGGTGCCGGAGCTCACTTGGATGCCGCCGGCCTGCCCCACGCGATGAGCCGATCAGCTTTCAGGAAGGCCACGCCGCCCGATCCCCAGCCACGAGCAGCGGGGGGCGAAGCGGCAAGACATCAGGCGAATCGGCGTGGGTCGCCAATCACGCCGTCGCGCCGCAACGCGGTCAATTCGTCCGCGCCCATGCCGAGTTCCGTCTCGAGCACGTCATCCGTATGCTCGCCTAGGCGCGGCGGAGGCACCATCTCCACCTGGGAGCGGGACAAGCGCGGCCCGAAGCCCAACATCGGCACCCGGCCATGCACCGGCAGATCGAGTTCATGCACGAAGCCGCGCTCGGTCAGGTGGTTGTCGTGGTGGAGTTCACCCGTATCGAGGCAGGCCGAGCACGGCACCCCGGCGCCGGCGATGGTCTCCATCGCCTCGTACTTGTCGCGAGCGCTCGTCCATGCCGCGATCTCGCCGTACAGCGCCACGCCGTTTTCGATGCGCGCCGCGGTGCTCTCGTAGCGCGGGTCAACCAGCAGATCTGGCCGTTCGATGGCCGCGCACAACGCATCCCAATGGTCTTGGTTCACGGGCATCAGGTAGATGTAGTCGTTCGGGCCGAAGGGCTTGCAACGGTAGATGTCCACCGGCGGCAGCCCGCCGGAGTTGCCGTTGCGCGGCGTCGCCCGCGTGCCCCAAGCCGAGCCGATGAAGGCGCGCGTGCGTACGTAGTACGTCATCGCCTCCTGCATCGAGAGCTCGATCTCCTGCCCTTCGCCGGTGCGCAGCCGCTGAATGTAGGCGGCGAGGATGGCCATGGCCGCTTGCACGCCAGTGCCTGAGTCTCCGGTGGTGGGGCCTGGCATCATCGGCGGGCCATCCGCCTCGCCAGTGATGGAGAAGGCGCCGGCCGCAGCCTGCGCCACCATGTCCATGCAGCGATAGCCAGCGTAGGGGCCGCTCAAGCCGAAGCCCTTGATGCGGGCATAGATGAGGCCTGGGTTCACCGCGCTCAAGGCGTCGTAGCCGATGTCCAGCCGTTCGACGACGCCGGGGCCATAGTTCTCGACGAACACGTCGAACTTCGGCGCCAACTGCAGCAGCAATGCGCGCCCCGCCTCGCTGCGTAGATTCAGCGCGACGCTGCGCTTGTTGGCGTTCCAAGCGCAGAAATAGGCCGAGTAGTCCTTGTTTTCCGTGCGCCCGACGCCACGCCCTGGGTCGCCATACTCCGGCGGCTCCACCTTCACCACGTCCGCGCCGAGCCATGCGAGGGCCTGCGTGCAAGACGTGCCGGCCTCGTACTGCGTCATGTCCAGCACTCTCACACCGTCCAGTGCGGGCATCATTCCCCCCCAACGTCGTAGCTCTGTCGAGTGAACACTTTGCGCCGTGCGGCGTCAACCGCGGGAACTATCCGACGCTAGGCGAGCATGAGCGGGAGGGCTGAATCCAACGCTGCGTGAGCACGGAAAGGACGCTGAGCCGCCGGACTGCCAACCCGGTAGCGATCAAGGTGCGCGACTTGTAGCGCGACGCATGGTGGGCGTCGTAAAGCGAGCCTCGCACGCCGCCGTGTTCGACATCAGGCATTCGGGCCGTCACCCAGATTCAGGGGACGGGACATTCGGAACGTGATCGGCTTGCCCTCGCGCCACTTCTTGCCTTCTTCGTACTCCCGCTTGGCGAGCGCTATTCGCCCGCGCCAATCCGGGTCGACGCCCATCACAGGCATGGCCAACGCGGGCTCTGCGCTCTCGTTACCGCTGTCGCCACCGGCGCACCGTGCGTCCGGAGCAGACTTGAACCGGCTCATCGTGCGTCCCTCGTCAAAGGCTGTCGCAAAGGGACTTTGCCAGCCACTGGCGAAAACTGTCAATCTTGGTCAACGGGGCCCGCATGCGGCATCCGGCGCACGAACGTGGCCGTCCAAGGGCGCGACACCATCCAGAGAGATGCCAAGCCCGCACAGCTTGACCGGGCGCGGCTCGGCGCGAGAGACTGCGCGGCGCGCGCCGACGCGAATCGTCCTCGCGCAACGAACCATACGCACACTGCCCGCGAGGAATCGCCCATGCGCCATCACGGCACCCGTTCAACCCCCGCCCTCGCGCGGTTCAAGGCCGTCTTGGCCATTGCCCTCGCACTCCCGCTCGCAACGCAATGGGCCGCCGCCGAAGCGTTGCCGATGATCGCGCCCGGCGAGGTCGGCATCTCGGCCGAGCGGCTGGAGCGCTTGACGGCCTACATGAACCAAGCGGTGGCGGACGGCACGATGGTGGGCGGTTCAGCCCTCATCGCGCGGGACGGCAAGATCGCCTACCACGAGGCCTACGGCTTGGCAGACCGGGAAGCCCGCGTGCCGATGGCTCGCGACTCCATCTTCCGCATCTACTCGATGTCGAAGCCCATCACCAGCGTCGCGGTGATGATGCTCCACGAGGAAGGCCAGTTCATGCTGAACGAGCCGGTGGCCCGCTATCTGCCGGCGTTGGCGAACCTGCGCGTGGCCACCGCCACGGCGGACGGCGACACGCCGGCCTCCATCTCCGATGGCACGGTGACCACCACGCCCGAGGGCGGGGACGCCGCATCACCCCAAGGCCTCGACACGCGCCCGCCAACACGTCAACCCACCATCCGAGACCTGTTGCGGCACACCGCCGGCCTCACCTACGGCGTGTTTGGGAACACGCCCGTAGACGAGCTCTACCGCGAGGCAGGGCTCCTCACCGAGGACATGCCACTTTCTGATTTCATCGCCAAGCTCGGCCAGCTGCCGCTGCAGTTTGACCCCGGCAGCCGCTGGCATTACAGCGTCTCCGTGGATGTGCTGGGCGGCTTGGTGGAGGCCGTGTCCGGGATGCCGTTTGGTGAGTTCCTATCCCAACGCCTGTTTGCGCCGCTCGGCATGGTGGATACATCGTTCACGGCACCGGAAGCGGTGTGGCCGCGCATCGCCCAGCTCTACAGCCCCGAAGGCACGCCGGGTGATGCCAACGCCTTCCTCACACCGGGCCTTGGCGTCTCCTTGGTGATCGCGGACGATCGTTTGAGCGCCGGCTACCGCGAGGGCGCTTTGTTCGAGAGCGGCGGCGGCGGCTTGCTCTCCACATCGATGGATTACTTGCGCTTCTGCCAGATGCTCTTGAACGGCGGAGTGCTGGACGGCGCGCGCATCCTCGCGCCAAAGAGCGTGGCGCTCATGGCCACGGACCACTTGGCCGGCATCAGCGGCTTCCGCAACGGCGTGGGAATGGGGCTGGGCTTCTCCGTCGTCCAAGACCCGGGCGCAACCGGCGAACTGTCCTCCGTTGGCGAGTACGCTTGGGGCGGCGCCGCCGGAACGCGCTTTTGGATCGACCCCCAAGAGCGCCTCATCGCCATCTTCATGACGCAGAGCATCCCGCACCGAACAGACCTGCGCTCGAAGTTCAAGCCGCTGGTCTATCAAGCCGTCATGGAATAGCGCATCGGCGTTTCGCGCCCAGCCGCCGGCCGGCAGACTGCCATGAGCAGTTGCCGGCGGCGTTGGTGGCGAAGCCGAGGCCCGAGCGCTACTGGCCCGTGAACTCCGGCTTGCGGCGCTCGATGAAGGCGCGCACGCCTTCCTCGAAATCCTCGCTCGCGAACAGGCCATTGAGATGCACCATCAAGTGGTCCACCGCCGTGTCGTAAGACTCTTCTAGGCCCATGCGCATCATGCGCTTGGTCGTCTGCACCGCCATCGGCGCGTTGTCCGCGATCTCGCTCGCCCATTGCAGCGCCGTGGGCATGAGCTCCGCATCCGGCACCACGGTGTTCACCAAGCCTATGTCCAAGGCTTCGGCGGAACCCACCGTGCGGGCGCGGTAGTAGAGCTCCGCTGCCTTCGCCCAGCCGACCAGGCGCGGCAGCAGCCAAGTGCCGCCGCTCTCCGGCACGACGTTGCGCTTCGCCGTGACGGCGGCGAACTTGGCCGACTCGCCGGCGATGCGGATGTCTGCCAGCAGCGTCATGTCCATGCCATAGCCGGCGGCGGCGCCATTCACCGCGCACACCACCGGCGTGTCGATGTTCCACATCACGTTGATCGGCGCGTCGCGCAGATCGAATAGCTGCCGCGGACGGTTGCCGCCGCGTTCCGATTTGCGGCTGCCAATGCCACCTTGGTTCACCGCGAGGAGATCCAAACCGGAGCAGAAGCCGCGCCCGGCGCCCGTCAGGACGATGCAGCGAATGTTCGGATCCTTGTTAGCTTCCACCATCTTGGCGGAAAGCTCCTCCAGCATTTCGCGGCTGATGGCGTTCAGCCGCTCTGGGCGGTTCAAGGTGAGGATGAGGATCCGATCCTGCTGCTCCACTAAGAGCTCGTCGGTTCCGGACGGACTGATCGCCATGCGCATCTCCGCTTTCATGTGACAAGAACGGGCAAGTATCCCGCGGCGCGCCGCACCGCGGCAAGGCGGCGCGGCAATCAGGCGGCGATGGGCTCGGCGCGGGCACCGTGGGCCGCGAATGCGGCGTCGATGATCGAAAGCTGCGCGGTGCTCGCGGCCGCGCACCACGCTGCCAAGGCACGCGCATCGTTCGCAATCGCGACGCCCATGTCCCCGCCGCCGGCGCCGCAGGGTTTGTAGAGCACGCCGTGGCGCGCCGCCAAAGCGCGTCCTGCCCGGTGCGGTTGGGAAAAGATGCCGACGTTCGCCACGTCATCGAGGTTTTGCAGCGCATCGATGTACACGGCGAAATGTGCCAGCGCGTCATCGCGTGCCACGGCGACGCGCTCCGCACACTCCGCCAACCGCCGCAGCGCCGCCGGTTCGCCACGGCGCCGCCATGTCTCGAAGCGGGCGACGAGGCTGGTTGTGGGCGTGCTCCATCCGGCGTGGGCAAACGCGAAGTGGAGGTTGGCTGGCAGCCGCATGGGTTGCGCGCGCCCGTTCCGAAAACAGATCACGCCGCCATGCCACGCCGCCGCCACGTCCAAGCCGCTGCCGGCGCCACCTTGCAGCGTGCGATGCGCGGCGATGAGTGGCGCCAGTTCCAGGCTCCGGCCGCCAAGGGCGCCGAACGCCGCGGCGACGGCCACCAACGCGGCAGCGCTTGAGCCCAGGCCGAGCTTTGCCCCGTTTCGGTAGCAGGCCTGTGAGTCAATCTCGATGCGCAGGTGTGGCGGCAGGTCGCGGGCACCCAAGCCCAGGGCGGAGAGCGCTTGGGCGACCAATGCCGCGGCGCCCTCGGTCGCATCGGCAACAGCTTCCCGCCGGCAAGCCATCCGAGCCTCGAAGCCGCGGCTCAGGAACTGCCAGTCGCCGCGTTCGGCCATGGTCACGCGGCAAGTGACGCGCCGGTCGATGGCGGCCACGATGGCCGGGGCACCGGCCAGCACCGCGTACTCGCCGGCCAGCACCAGCTTGCCCGGCGCGCTCGCCGTTACGCCGTACACGCCGCTCCCGCGCCGAGCCCGGACACCACCACGAATTCGATGCCGGGCAACTCCGCCAAGCCGGCGCGCACCGCCTCAGCATCGCCCGCTGCGCAGACAGCCTTGACCTGCGGCCCCGCATCCACCGTGAAGAACACCTGCAAGCCCGCTTTCCGCAGTGCCCGCACGCGATGCAGGGCGTCCACGGTGGCGCCATGCCAATAAAGGAGGCCCGGCTCGGCAGCGAGGGCCACCGCGTGCATCTTCAAGCAACTGGATTCGGACACTTTGGCAAGCGCCGCGAAGTCCTGCTCCGTCACCGCCCGCCGCGCCACCGCGTAGTCTGCGACGGTGGCCGCCACCCAAGGGGCATAAAACGGCGACGTGAGGCGGGAGCGCTCCATGCCGGCCGTGGAACCCACCGCCTTCGGGCGCGTTGAGGTCACGCCAATCACAATGCTGAGCGACCAAGCGTCGGCGGGCAACAGCTCCTCCGCTGTCCAATCCGTGCCATCGTCGCGCAGCACGCCGAAGCCGCCGACGATCGAGCGCGCCGCCGAGCCAGAGCCGCGCCGCGCCCACGCGGAACGCTCCGCCATCGTGAGGCCCAGGCCGAAGCAGCCATCGATGGCAGTGACCAGGGCGGCGAACCCCGACGCAGACGAAGCGAGGCCGCAGCCGGTGGGGAAGTCGTTCTCGGTGGCAACGCGCAGCGGCGGCAGGGCGAAGTGTTCGCGCAGTTCTAGCAAAAGCCCCGCCACCTTCGCATCCGCCACGGCTTGGCCGTTGAGTGCAAAGCTGTCCTCGCTCGCTGAGGCCACGGTGGTGACTGTGGAGAAGGCGTCCAACGTCACCGAGAGGGAGGGCGCCGCCGGCACGTTGTGCGGCCCCGGCGCCTTGCCCCAATACTTCACCAAGGCAACGTTCGGGTGCGCGATGGCGGTGGCTCGCCCGTGCATGGCCTCGACTTAGCGCACTGAGGGCGCGGCAGCATAGCACCGGCACGGCTCACGGGCGCGGCCATCCCCAAGACGCCGACGGTGCTTAAATTGCCCACGGTGAAGTGGATGGAGTGAAACGATGCCCGCCCGATTTGAAACCATCGATGTGGATGGCTCACCGATGCCGGCGTATGTCGCGGGCGACCAGCCAACCCGCCCCGGCGCTCTCGTTTGCATGCATGCGCCCGGCGTGGACGACTTCATGCAGGACATCTGCCATCGGCTGGACGTGGCCGGCTTCACGGCTCTGTGTCCAGACCTCTACCATCGCCAACCGCCCGGCGAGGCATCGCCCCTCGAACGCATGGCCGCGCTGAAGGACGCCGAGATTCTGCGCGACTACGACTTGGCCAAGGAGCGTCTCGCCACCCTCGCCGACCCCAAGCGGCAAGTGGTCATCGGCTTCTGCATGGGCGGCAGGTTGGCATGGTTGTGGGCCGCGCACGACGCCGACGTGCAGGCGGCGGCCATCTTCTACGGCGGCAACGCGATGGTGCCTTGGGGCGGAACCCGCTCCCCGTTTCAGCGCTTCGCCGAGATCACCTGCCCGCTGTTGGGCCTGTTCGGCAACGACGACGAGAACCCGAGCCCCCAAGACGTGGACAAGTTCGCTGCCGAGTTCGACCGGCTTGGCAAGACCTGCGAGTTCCACCGCTACGATGGCGCCGGGCACGCCTTCCTGAACTTCATGCGGCCCTCATTCCGGGAGGAAGCGGCCGCCGACGCGTGGCGAAAGTGCTTGGCGTTCCTGCGTGCGCACGCTGCATAGTCGCGTCAAAACGCCACGGGGCACAGCTTCAACACGTTGGCCCGGCAGCGACTCAGCGCCACGCCGCCTAGCACGCGGTTTCAGCACCGGTTTGGAACTCGAACCAACCCGCCAGCAGCGGTTCAGCCCTGCGCGTCCGCCTCCGGCGTCGCGAGTTCCACGTTGCGCCGCCAACTGATCGGGCGGCGGCATTTGGCGCACACCCGCCCCTGCGCCACGCTGCGCTGCAAACGCTGACGCAGCCAAGGGCTCGGGCACCCGCACTCGCCAACCCAGGCGGCGATGGCGTGGGAAACGCCGTGGCGCGTCGCCCCAGAGCAGCCCAGCTCAACCGCCTTGGCCTGCCAGATGGCGTCGTGGCCGTGCGGTTGGCCGACGATGGCGTGGGCGATTTCGTGGAGCAGCGTGTCCGTGATCTCCGCGCGCGTCGCCTTCAGGCAGAAGCTCGCCGAGAGGTCGATGCGCTTGTCTTGGTACCGGCACACCCCGGCCCGGGACGCCGCAAGGTCGAACCCGAACGTCCAGTCGGCGCCTAGCTCGCCGGCCGCCACGCTGCGGCCCATGAGCCGCCGCGCCAAGGCAAGCACCTCGGCGAGGTCGCAATGGGAGGGCGCGCGTTCCAGCACCTGCGCCACGCCGTAGGGCACGCTCCAGTGCCTGCCGCTGGTATCGACGACGGTGGCGGCGTGGCGCTTGAGCGTTGTGACCGTGCCTTCGGTCCAAGCGCCTCCGTGGCGAAAGCACACGCGGCTGCCCGGCGGGCACTTGGCGCCCGGGAAGTCTGCGCCGATGGCGGGGGGCACGGCGTCGCGGCCGGCGCGCCTAGGCGGCCTTCCGGGCGACGTTGATGATGCCGGTGTGGCGAATCTCCGTCTTCACCACATCTCCGGCGGTGTAGGCGATGTAGAGCGTCACGAATTCGTGCCCCTTCCTGCGCCACTTCTCCACCGGCGTCGCCCGCACCTCCAACTCGTCGCCAATGCGCACCGGCGCCCGCATGACCACTTCCGATCCCACATGCAGCCCAGCCGACTGCAGAAAGCGTTTTGAGAAGGCTTGGTTGGCCGCACTCAACAGCGCGTGGGGATGCAGCAGATCCGTCTCCTGATAGAGCGGCAAGTCGTCCGCCACCTGCTCGGCGTGCAGCCGATGCTCGGCCAAGCTCGGCTGCCACCGAAACGCTGGGAACGGCTCACCCACATGGATGAGCGGCCACGCCACTTCTGGCCGCTCCCCCACCGGATCACCAGCGGGCACCGCCGCCATTGCGTCGAGGGGGGGCACGCCCGGCGCGGAGTGCAGCTCGGCCAGCAACTCGCCCCGTGCCCGACAGCGCACCGCGTGGCCGGCGCCTTCCGCCACGCACTCGATGGCCAGTTCGTCGCCGTGGTAGGCGGGCCTGAAAAAGCGCGTCTTCAGCGTGTGGCCGGCGAACCAATCCGCCCCCAGCGCCTCCACCAACGGCCGCGTCATGTGGCCGAACACCGCAACGCCGGGCACCAAGGCGCCGGTGAAGCCCAAAGACTGCGCGGCACCGTCGTTGTGGATGAGGTTCTCAGACTCCGCGGAGAAGTTGCGGGCGATTGCAGTGTGCAGCGTCATGTTCAACTCCTTAACGCCCGCGTCATGCGAACAGCAGTGGCGAGCCAGTCTGTGCGCCAGCGCAGGTCATCCATGTTCGCCGGCAAAAGAGGCCCGGCACCGGATGCTGAACCCCAGCATGCGCCGCGGCCATTTCCGGCGTCGTTTGCAAGCACTCGGCACCAACTCAGCGCCGCACACACCACCGCGGCCGAGCGTTCAGGCAGCCTTGCGGGCGATGCTGAAGATGGCGGTGTGGCGAACCTCCGTCTTCACGACGTCCCCGGCGACGTAAGCGATGTAGAGCGTCACGAACTCGTGCCCCTTTTTGCGCCACTTCTCCACCGGCGTCGCCCGCACCTCCAACTCGTCGCCGATGCGCACCGGCGCGTGCATCGCCATTTCGGACCCCACATGCAGCCAAGCTGGCAGCAGAAAGCGATTCGAGAAGGCTCTGTTGGCGGTGCTCAACAGCGCGTGGGGATGCAGCAGATCGGCCTCTCGATAGAGCGGCAGGTCGTCCGCCACCTGCTCTGCGTACTGCAGGTGCTCGTCCCAGTCTGGCTGCCACTGGAACGCCGGGAACGGCTCGCCTACGTGGATGAGCGGCCACGCCACCTCCGGCCGCTCCGCCACCGGATCGCCACCGGGCGTCGCCGCCATCGCGTCGAGGGGCGCCACGCCCGGCGAAGAACGGAGCTCCGCCAGCAACTCGCCCCGCGCCCGACAGCGCACGATGTGGCCGGCGCCGTCAGCCTCGCATTCGATGGCCAGTTCGTCGCCGTCGTAGGCCGGCTTGAACAGGCGCGTCTTCAGCGTGTGGCCGGCGAACCAGTCCGCCCCCAATGCCTCGACCAGTGGCCGCGTCATGTGGCCGAACACCGCAACGCCGGGCACCAAGGCGCCGTTGAAACCGAACTGCTGCGCGACGCCGTCGCTGTGCATGCGGTTCTCGGTCTCCGCGGAAAAATTGCGGGCGGTGGCGGTGTGGACGCTCATGCTCAACTCCTCAAGCCGGCGTCATGCCAACGCTGGCGGCCAGCCGGTCTGCGCGGCGGCGCAGGTCATCCATGTTGGTTGCGAAGAGGCCCAGCACCAACTGTTCCACCCCAGCATCCGCATAGGCCGCGGCCATGTCCGGCGTCATTTGCAGGCGCCCGGCGCCAACGTAGCGGCGCACGGACGCCGGGTCTCTCCCGGCGCGTCGCAGCCGTTCGTCGAGCCGCCCGAACGCTGCCCTAGCGCCGTTTGGATCCAAGTTGAAGCCGTACCAGCCGTCGCCTTGGGTCGCCACCCGGTTCAGCGCCGCCTCGCTCTCGCCGCCGAAGAAGATCGGTGGATGCGGGCGCTGCGCCGGCTTGGGGTTGAAGTAGCACGGCGCCAACTTCACCGTCGGCCCGTCGAACGTGGCCACCGGCTGCGTCCACAGCGCCTTCATCGCGTCGATGTACTCGGCGCAGCGCCGGGCGCGGGCGGCGTAATCCATCTGCAGGTTCTCGAACTCCTCCTTCAGCCAGCCGATGCCAACGCCGAAATTGACGCGGCCGCCGGAGAGGTAATCCAGATCCGCCACCAGCTTCGCCGTGTACACCGGCTGGCGCTGGGGCACCAAGCAGATGCCCGTGCCGAGGCGGATGCGCGAGGTGTGCGCGGCGGCGAACGTGAGCGCGCTGAATGGGTCCAGCAGGCCGTCCGGCTCGCCGGGGATGCGGCCGTCGTCCGAATAGGGATAGGTGGACTCGTAGTCCGGGAAGAACAGCACATGCTCCGGCGCCCACATGGCGGCGAAGCCCATGTCCTCCAAGAGCCGCGCCGCGTCGGCGATGTAGTCCACCGGCGTGCGATGGCTGAACGGAATTGCGATGCCTATGTCCACGTCAAGATGCTCCTCAAGCGTTCATCCCGCCCCGCGCTGCGCCATCATCCTTTTGATGACTTTGATGAGCGACAACGTCTCCTTCGGGTCCATGCGCCCCACGGGCACGTTGCTGTACGCGGAACCGAGCACCCGCCCCTTCCCGTTCATGATGAACTCGGATGGTTGGATGTGGTCGCGCCGCTCTTCCCACCACGCGCCGACGGCGTCTCCCTGCTCGCGGGTGATGCCGTGGAACACCGGGAAGCTCAAGCCTTGGGCGACCTCGCCCGTCTTCTCGGCATCATCGACGGTGCCCGCGTAGATGCTCACGCCCTCGGCGCGGAACTCGTCCGCAAGCGCTTCGTAGCCGGCTAACAGTCGGCGGCAGTAAGGTCACCAGTGGCCGCGATAGAAGAGCGCCAGCGCGAACGGCGTGTCGATGTCATCCGGCAGGGTGACGGTGTCCCCACCCACGGCGTTGAAGGTCATTTGCGGGAACTGGCCGCCCCCGGTGATTTGCTCTGCCATCAGCTCTCCCCTTGGCTGCGTGGTAATGGCCCTAACATGCGGCAGCCCGCGTCGAACTGCAAGCCCCCGCACGGCTCATGCACGTTCACCAAACGGCCCGCCCTAGCCCGCCCCATACGCCTGCGCCGGCAGCCAAGTCACCAACGCCTCCCAGTGGAAGATCATGGCGAGGCCGATGAGCTGCAGCACGATGAACGGCGCCACGCCGCGATAGACGTCCCGGATGGCCACGCCCGGCGGCGCCACGCCCTTGAAATAGAAGATGGCGAAGCCCACCGGCGGCGTGAGGAAGCTGGTTTGCAGGCACACGGCGAAGAGCACCGTGAACCACACCGGGTCGAAGCCGAGCGACACAACCACCGGCGCCACCAACGGCAGCACGATGAGCGTGAGTTCGATCCAATCCAGGAAGAAGCCGAGCGCGAAGGTGGCCAGCAAGATGCAAACGATGATGCCGGCCGGGGCAAAGGGCAGCGAGAGCAGCGCCCGTTCGATGAGTTCGTCGCCACCCAACCCGCGCAGCACCAAGGAGAACGCCGTCGCGCCGATCAACACGCCGAAGATGAACGCCGTGGTGCGGGTGGTCTCGCGCATCACCGCCGTCATCACCGGGCGGTTCAGGGCGCGATTGGCGACGGCCAGCAAGAGTGCGCCCAAGGCGCCCACGCCGGCCGCCTCCGTCGGCGTGGCGAGGCCGAAGAAGATGCTGCCGAGCACCGCGGCGATGAGCAGCGCCGGCGGCACGATGGCCTTCGTCAGGTCCAACACCGCGGCCAAGTCGATGCGTTCCACATGGCTCGATTTCGGGGCGCCGTCGGGGCGCACCAAGCCATACGCCACGATGTAGCAAACGTACAAGCCGCCGAACAGCAGACCCGGGAACACCGCCCCCAAGAACAGGTCGCCCACAGACATCGCCATGCGGTCCGCCATCAGCACCAGCATGATGCTCGGCGGAATCAGGATGCCCAACGTGCCTACGGCGCACACCGTGCCGGCGGCGAGGCTCTTGTCGTACCCCTCGCGCAGCATCACCGGCGCACCGAGCAGCGCGAGCAGCACCACGGAGGCACCGATGATGCCGGTGGTCGCGGCGAGCAGCACGCCGATGAGCGTGACGGCGATGGCCAAGCCGCCGCCGACACGCCCCAACAGCCGCCCCAAGCTGGTCATCAGCCGCGCCGCGATGCCGGAACGGTCGAGCAGCAGCCCCATGAAGATGAACATGGGCAACGCCACCATCACCCAGTTCTCCATCACGCCCCAAATGCGCTCCACGCTGATGCTCGTGTAAGCCCAGTCCATGCCGATGGGGATGCCGAAGCGCGTCTCCAAGACGATGGCGAGGGCGGTGAAGAAGATGGCGAGGCCAGCCAGAATCCACGCGATGGGGAAGCCGGTGAACACCAGCGCGATGAATGCCCCGAACATCGCCAGGGCCAGCACTTCGTTAGCCGGCACCGTCTTTCCCGAAGAACAGGAACTTCCACACCCGCGTCAGCCGCGCCGCCGCGGCCAGCCCCAACAGCGCCATGCCCACAAACAGCACGGACTTGATGATCCACCGATGCGTCAGCCCGCCCGGCGATGGCGACACTTCCCCGGCGGCGAAGCTGTCGGCGATGAAGGGCACGGCATAGATGAGCATGAGCGCGATGAACGGCGCCAGCAGCAGCAAGAGGCCGTACAGCTCGGTCCAGGCCTTGAGCGTGGGCGAGAAGCGCTCGTGCAGCACGTCCACGCGCACATGCGCATCCTCCTTCAGCGCATAACCCAAGCCCAACATGAAGCCGGTGGCGTAAAGGTGCCACTGCAGCTCCTCGAACTCGATGCGCCCTTCGCCCAAGGCGTAGCGCATGAAGACGTTGAGCGCGATGGTGCCGAGCAGCGTGATCCAGAGCCACGAAATGGCGCGCCCGACGCGCTCCACCAAGGCGTCCACCCAGCGCGAGAAGCGCGTCTGTGGCAGGTTCAGGGCCGACATCTGGGCATCGATCAGAAGTCGCGCGGCAGGTAGGCGAGTTGCTTCCAGTGCGCGTACTCCGCGCGGAATGCGCGTTGCGACGCCATAATCACCCGGAAGTCCTCATCGCGGCTGGCCTCGTCTGCCAGCACCTGCGCGGTGACGCGCTCCAGCTCCCGCAGCAGCGGCTCCGGCAGGCGGCGCGTCTCGACGCCCCGCGCCGCAAACGCGGCCAACACCGGTCCCTGCAGCGCCTCGCCCCGCGCCAGGTTCCGCGTGACGCCGGCGGTGCAGCCCATTTCCACGGTGGCGCGTTGCTGCGGCGTCAACGCCTGCCAAACGCCTAGGTTCACCACCAGATGCGAGGTCGTGAACGGCTGATGCCAACCTGGGAAGTAGTTGAAGCCCGCCACCCGGTCGAAGCCGAGCGCGGCATCCACGCTGGGGAGCGAGTACTCGGTGGCGTCGATGACGCCCTTCTCCAGCGCTTGGAATATCTCGCCGCCGGGAATCATGGTCACCGAGGCGCCGAGGCGCTCGATCACCCTGCCGCCCAAGCCGGCGAAGCGAATCTTCAGGCCGCGCAGGTCTTCAAGACGCTCGATGGGTTCGCGGAACCAGCCGGCGGCTTCCGGCCCGATGATGCCGCACAGCACCGGCATGACGCCCTGTTTCGCATACAGCGCCTCGGCCAAGCCACGTCCACCGGCCTCGAACCACCAAGCGGAGTACTCCCAAGGCTCCATGCCGAACGGCACCGCGGCGACGAGCGGCGCGGCGGGGATTTTGCCTTGGTCGTAGCCGAGCCAAGTGTAGCCGGCCGGCACCTTGCCCTCGCGCACCGCGTCCGTAATGCTGAACGCCGGCACGATCTCGCCGGGCTCGAAGGGTGTGAGCGCGATGCGGCCGCCAGAGGCGGCGCGGATGGCGTCCGTGACGTAGATGACGTTGTCGCCGAGCACCGGCAGGTTGGTCGAAAACGACGCCGGCACCCGCCAAGACACCGCCGCCGCCACCTCATCCGCGCCAGAAGCGGCCACGGGTGTGGCACGGCTGGGGTCGCTCAGCGCCATCGTGCCCAACATGCCAACGCCGAACGCGATGACGACGGCCACCGCGGCGGAGCGGTTGGTGAGGCGCGTCAAGGAGCGTTGGCCCGAACGCGGCGCACGGCCAGTGTCTTGGCAGCGCGCCAGACGCTACCGTTCTCGCCGCGGCACACGCACCCGGAAGCGGCGCCGCCGGCGCCTCGTACACTCGCCAAGGGCATCGACGGCGTCCTCGAAAAAGGGCGCGTGGGATTGTAACCTAGTGCTTTTCCGGCGCGGCGCGCGAGGTTTCTGGATGCACTGCTCCGCGTGGCGCCGGCGGCGAGGCCTGCCCGGCAACGACATCGACTCGCACCGATGCTGATCGGCATCCCCAAGGAGGCTGCCGAGGCGGAGCGGCGGGTGGCCGCAACGCCGGCCAGCGTGAAGAAGCTCGTCGGCCTCGGCTACCAAGTGGCCGTCGCTGGCGGCGCCGGCGCCCGCGCCGGCTTCGCAGACGCGGAGTACGAGGCGGCCGGCGCCCAGCTAAACGCAGATGCCGCGCAGAGCGCAGACATGGTGCTGCAAGTGCGGCTCGCCGAAGACGGCGCCGAAGCCCTTGCAGCGGGCGCCACCTACGTCGGCTTCCTAGACCCGTTCCGGGCGCCGGAACTCGTGGCAGCGCTCGCCCAGCGCGGCGTCACCGCCATCTCCATGGAACTGATGCCCCGCTCCACCCGCGCCCAAAAGATGGACGCCCTCTCTTCCCAAGCGAGCCTCGCCGGCTATGTGGCGGTGCTGGAAGCATCGTTCCACCTCCCCCGCATCCTGCCCATGATGATGACGCCGGCCGGCACGATTCGCCCGGCGCGGGTGTTCGTCATCGGCGCCGGCGTCGCTGGGCTGCAGGCCATCGCCACCGCGCGACGGCTCGGCGCCCGGGTGGAGGCATTCGACACGCGCCCCGCGGTGGCGGAGGAAGTGCGCTCCTTGGGCGCCCGCTTCGTGGACATCGACGTGGGCGAAACGGGGCAGACCGGGCAGGGCTACGCACGCGCTCTCAGCGCCGAGCAAATCGCCCTGCAGCAGGAAGGCATGGGGCGCGTGATCGCCCAATCCGATGTCGTCATCACCACGGCGCAGGTGTTCGGGCGCCCGGCGCCGCGCATCGTCACCCGCGCCATGGTCGAGGCCATGCAGCCCGGCAGCGTGGTGGTGGACATGGCCGTGGACACCGGCGGCAACGTGGAAAGCGCCGAGGCGGACGCCATCGTGGACATCGGCGGCGTGAAGCTGCTCGGGCGCGGCAACCTGCCATCCTCCGTGGCCGCCAACGCCAGCGAAATGTACGCGGCCAACCTCGCCCACTTCATCGAGGAGTTCACCGAAGAAGGCGCGTTCACGCTGGACCCGGAGGACGAAATCGCCGCCGCCGCGACGCTCACCCGCGACGGCGCCGTGGTGGGCCGCGCGGCACAGGCATAGGAGCTGCCATGGAACTCATCGCCGTTTACTTGGCGTTCATTCTCGTCTTGTCCATCTTCTTAGGCTTCGAGCTCATCTCGAAGGTGCCGGCCACGCTGCACACGCCGCTCATGTCCGGCACCAACGCCATCTCCGGCATTACGCTGGTGGGCGCCTTGGCCGCCGCCGGCGCTGGGGAAGCGCAGGAGGGGCTGGCGACGGCCCTCGGCGTGGCCGCGGTGGCGTTCGCCACCGTCAACGTGGTGGGCGGCTACCTCGTCACAGACCGCATGCTCGGCATGTTCCGCAAGCGATGAGCGACATCTACATCAATCTCGCCTACATCGCGTCGGCGGCGCTGTTCGTCTTCGGCTTGAAGATGCTCTCGTCGCCGGCCACGGCGCGGCGCGGCAACCTGCTGTCTTCCATCGGCATGCTCATCGCCATCGTCGCCACGCTCACGGCGCAGGGCATCGTCAGCTATCAATGGATCGCCGTCGGCGCACTGGCGGGCGGCGTCATCGGCGCTTTGGCGGCGCGGCTGGTGGCGATGACGTCCATGCCCGAGATGGTGGCGCTGTTCAACGGTTCCGGCGGCGCCGCGAGCCTGCTGGTCGGCTGGGCGGCCTTGAGCGCCGCGACAAACCCAACGGCCTTCACCGCGGCGGTGGCATTCCTCTCCATCCTCATCGGCGGCGTCACCGCATCCGGTTCCATCGTCGCGTGGGCGAAGCTGGCGGAGGTCGTGCCGAGCCGCGCCGTCGTGTTTCCGGGGCAGCGGGTGGTCAATGGCCTGATCTTGGCCGCCATCGTCGTCGGCGGCACCCTGTTCGCCACCCAACCCGCAACGGACGCGCCGCTCTTCTACGCGCTGCTGGGGCTTGCCCTGCTGCTCGGCGTGATGGCCGTCATCCCCATCGGCGGGGCAGACATGCCGGTGGTCATCTCGCTGCTCAACAGCTACTCCGGACTTGCCGCCTGCGCGGCCGGCTTCGCCATCGACAACAACATCCTCATCGTCGCCGGTTCGTTGGTGGGCGCCGCCGGCATCATCCTCACCAACATCATGTGCAAGGCGATGAACCGCTCGCTGGCCAACGTGTTGTTCAGCGGCTTCGGCGCCGTGCAGGCGGCCACCAAGGTGGAAGGCGAGGTGAAGCCGATCAACGTCGAGGACGCTTCGATCATCCTCGAAGCGGCGTCATCGGTCACCTTCGTGCCTGGCTACGGCATGGCCGTCGCCCAAGCGCAGCATGTCGTGCGCGAGCTGGGAGACCTGCTCGAAGCACACGGCACGGAGGTCACCTACGCCATTCATCCGGTGGCGGGGCGCATGCCTGGGCACATGAACGTGCTGCTCGCCGAAGCCAACGTCTCCTACGACAAGTTGGTGGAGATGGAGGACATCAACCCGCGCATGCCGAACGTGGACGTGGCCGTCGTCATCGGCGCCAACGATGTGGTCAACCCGGCTGCCCGCGACGACGCCACCAGCCCCATCCACGGCATGCCCATCATCAATGTGGACCATGCCCGCACCGTGTTCGTGTTGAAGCGCTCCATGGCGTCCGGCTTCGCGGGGGTGGACAACCCGCTGTTCTTCGGCCAGAACACGCGCATGCTGTTCGGCGACGCGAAGGCGTCCATCTCTGGGGTGGTGGCGCAGTTCAAGGACTGACGCACGCGCACGGGCGCCGGCGAAGGCGACAGCCCAGGCGCACGGTTCCGCTACAATGCGGCGCACTCTTCGGGGGGGATAGCGCATGTCGGAGCAGACCGCTGGTGGCGGCGCCACCGAGCGCCCGGCGGAACCGGACAGCGGGGCGCCCGGCACCAAGGTCGGCGGAGGCTACGCGGCCTACGTCACCATCGTGTTGGTGATCGTCTACGTCTTCAACTTCATCGACCGCCAGATCGTCACCATCCTCGCCGAGGAGATCAAGGCAGACCTCGGCATCTCAGACGCGCAGATCGGGTTTCTCTACGGCACGGCGTTCGCCGTCTTCTACGCCATCTTCGGCATTCCCCTCGGCAAGCTCGCAGACACTTGGACGCGCAAGAACCTCATCTCCATCGGGGTGAGCTTCTGGAGCCTGATGACGGCGCTGTCCGGCACCGCGCGCAGCTTCACCTCGCTGGCCGCCTACCGCATCGGCGTCGGCATCGGCGAGGCGAGCGCGTCTCCGGCGGCGTTCTCCATGCTGTCGGACTACTTTCCGCCGCGCCTGCGCGCCACGGTGCTCTCGATCTATTCGAGCGGCATCTTCATCGGCGCCGGCATCGGCATCTTCATCGGCGGCTGGGTGGTGGACGGCTGGAACAACGCCTATCCAGACCCAGCGCTGGCGCCCTTCGGCCTCAAGGGCTGGCAGGCGGCGTATTTCGCCGTCGGCATTCCCGGCATCCTGATGGCGCTGTGGGTGTTCACGTTGCGCGAACCGCGGCGCGGCATGAGCGAAGGCTTGGTGAGCCGCGAACATCCGCACCCGTTCCGCGCCACCTGGCAGGAACTGATGGCGGTGCTGCCCCCGTTCACGGTGTTGACGCTGGCGCGCGCCGGCGGCAGCCGCGTGGTGCGCAACAACCTCATCGCCGCGGCGGTCATCGCGGCGGCGTCATGGGGGCTCGTCCTGCTCACCGAGGACTTGGCGCAGTGGCTCGCCCTTGGCATCGGCACCTACGCCGCGTTCTCGTGGGTGCAGGCGCTGGGCCTGCGCGACCCCGCCGTGTTCGCCATGATGTTCCAGAGCCGCGCGTTCATCTACACCATCATCGGCTTTCCGACCATTTCCATCGTCACCTACGCCTTCGCCGCGTGGACGCCGCCGCTGTTCCTGCGCCTGCATGGCGTGAGCGCCGCCGAGGCCGGCCTCGTGCTCGGCCTCTCCGCCGCGGTGGCCGGCTGGATCGGCATCACCCTTGGCGGCATCGTTTCAGACAAGCTGAAGCCACGCACGGGCAACGCGCGCATCTATGTCGCGCTCACGTCCATCGTGACCACCGTGCCCGTGGCCCTCGGCCTGTTGATGACGGATAACCTCATCGTCGCCTATGTGCTGAACTTCGCGCTCAACGTCACCACGTCCTCTTGGGTTGGCGCGGCACCAACCACGGTGAACGACTTGGTGTTGCCGCGCATGCGCGCCACGGCATCGGCGTTCTACATCCTCATGGCCACGGTGGGCTTGGCGGTCGGCCCCTATGCCGTGGGACAGGTCAGCGACGTGCTGACGGCCACTGGCATGGAGAGCGGCGACGCGCTGCGCACGAGTTTGATGATGTCCGTCTCGCTGCTCGTCATCCCCACGTTCTTCCTGCTGCTGCTGCGGCGGCGGCTGATTCCAGAGGAGGCGAACCGCCTGGAGCGCGCCCGCGCAGCCGGGGAGCCCGTCGAGCAAGCCTGACGGCAGCCGACCGCATCAGTCCGGGGCACTCCGTCTAGTGGCCCCGCGGACGGGCAGCGGGGATGCCGCCGAGACGCGAGTTAGCCCGCTGCTGCCGGCAACCCATCCGCCGCCGGCGCGTCCAAGGGCGCTGGTGGCGGTGCGTGGGCATCCGTCACCCGCAACCCGGTGACGGCGTTGGAGAGTTGCGAACTCAGTATCCGGTCGCCGTCTTGCAGCACCGGGGAACGCACCAACAGCTTCAACTCACCGTCCGCCGCGCGCAGTTCGCCCACCCGCTCGACATCAATGCCGGCGAGCAAGCCATCGCGCACGAGGAACACCCGGTTCTGGCCGTAGACGGACTGCACCGGCAGCGGCACCACGTCGTGTACTAGCGGCAGGCCGATCGTCAAACTGACGGCGCGCCCCAAGTCCGGCGGCGCAATCGGGGCGGTGAAACGCACAAATCCATCCACGCCGGACTGGCCCGCCTCCACTGCCCCGACGAGGCGGTCCAACTCCCCTTCCGCCTCCCAAGCGCCGAACTCGATGCGCGCCACGGGGCGTTCGCCGGCCGCAAGCGCCCGCTCCAACGCCGGCAGGTGGACATTGGGCACCTGCACGCGCACCTCCAACGCCGCATCGTCGTACATCCGCACCACCACCTTGCCCGGCGCCACCAACTCGCCCGGCGCCACTGTCACCGCCGTCACCCGGCCGGCGAACGGCGCCCGGATGCGCGCCCGCGCCAAGCTCACCTGCGCTTCCTCCAAGGCCGCCGCGGCGCGTTCCAGCCGCGCTTCGGCGCTGGCCAGCCGGTGCGGGAAGTTCTGCACGAGGCTGCGTTGCTTCGACACCGCAATGGCTTGGGCGTGGCTTTCGTGCAGCACGGCGTTCAACGCTTCTTCCGAGATGACGCCCTGTTCGCGCAGCTCCCGACGCCGCTCCACCTTGGCCACCGTCAAGCCTTGCAGCGTCTCTTGGTGCGCCAACACGGAGCGCTCGTCCTCGCCGGCGAGCTTGAGCGTGGCGAGGGACGAGCGGGCTTCCACGAGTTCCGATTGGCGGCGGCGCACCAGCAGCGCAGCGTCCGTTTCGTCCAACTGCACCAGCACTTGCCCGGCGACCACATGCTCGCCTTCCTGCGCCGCCACGGCTTCCACCGCGGCAGATACCAGCGCCGTCAGCCCGGCCGCGCGCGGCGTTTCCACGCGCCCATAGAGGCGTATCTCCGGCGACCAGCCACCCAGTGCCACCGCGGCGCTGGTCACCGGCGTCGCCAACTCCGCGGCCGGTCGGCGGTCCGGCTCCGGGGCAAAGGCGATGAGCCCCGCGCTCGCCATCACCGTGACGAAGCCAATTGCCACCAACGTGCGCGTCTTGGGCGCGAGGCCGAGCAGCCGGTGCCGGGTCCATTGCATCGCTTGTCTCATCGTGGGGCGCCTTGAGCCTTCAGCGCCAACCCAGCCGCCCGTCGCGCCAAGCGCTCCCGGGCGCGGCCAGCGCCGCGCTTGACCGCCGCAGACCAATCGATCAACACGGACAAGAGCACCGGTATCACCACCAGCACCAGCACCGTGCCATACATCAAGCCGAAGCAAATCGCCGCGGCCAAGGGCGCGAATATGGCTGCGATGGGCGCCTGCTCCAGCATCAGCGGCGCCAGCCCCGCGATGGTGGTCGCGGAGGTGAGCAACACCGGGCGCAAGCGCCGGCACACCGCATCTTCAATCGCTTCCGACGGCGGGGCACCCTCCGTCACGCGCCGCTTGTACGCGGTCACCAAGATGATGGAATCGTTGACGATGATGCCGGTGAGCGTGAACAGTCCCAGCAACGACATCGGATTGATGTGCATGCCGAGCGCGAAGTGCCCAAGCAGGGCGCCTGTGAGCCCCAGGGGAATGGCGGCCATCACCGCCAACGGCCAACTCCAAGACGCGAATGACCACGCCAGCACCACATAGATGAGGGCGAGCGCGATGCCGAACTTCAACAGGAACTCGGTGGCCGCCTCCTGTTCGACAAGGCTCAGTTCGTCCAGCCCGGTGCTGACGCCGTACTTCTCCACCAAGCCGGCGCGCACGTTCTCCTCGAAATACTGCACCACCTCGCTGCCGGTGATGGTGCCGACGTCCACGTCGCCGCGAATGGTGAGGGTGCGTTCGCCATTGTGGTGGCGGATGGCATCGATGCCGCGCCGCGCTTCCACGTCTGCCACCGTCGCCAGCGGCAACATCTCGCCCGTCGGCGCCTTGATGGGGAACTCGCCGATGCCGGCAAGGTCGATGCGCTGCGCTTCGGGCAGCAGCAGCCGCACTTCGAGTTCGCTGTCGCCCTCTTGGAAGATCTGAATGCGGCGGCCATCGTAGGCGGCGCGCAGTTGCCGCCCAAGATCGCCGGTGGAGAGCCCCAGCGCGCGCCCCGCGGTCGTGAGCCGCAGCAGCCATTGATCGTTCCCCCACGGCGAGTTGTCGCGCACGTTCGAGACGCCCTCGAGGGCGATGAGCTCGCGCGCGGCCTCGTCCCCGGCGCGTTTCAGCAGCGCCGCATCTTCCGCTTTCAGCAGGATGGAGAAGTGCGACAGCCAACTGCGCTCGCGGGCAATGGAGAGCGCATCCACCGCTGGCGAACGCTGCGTCTTGGCGAGCCACTCGGCAGCGAAGCGGTCTGCCGAGAGGTCTCGCCGCTCCGGCGACACCAGTTCCACCTGCACCGAGGCGAATTGCGCCCCGGCCTTGTACTCGTCGTCGATGCGCGCCGCGTTGCGGGAGACGAGGTGGTTGACCAGATTGTCGCCGCCGGCGGCTTCATCCGCCGCCGCCAGCGACGCTTCCAGTTCGGCAACGAACGCCTGCTTCGCCGCTTCGTCCGCACCGGGGACGAAGCGCACATCCGCGCGCACCTGCTCAAAATCGATGCTTAGGTTGAGCTCCGTCTTCACCCAGCCACTCGTCCACAGCAGCAGCGTGACGAGGAACATGCCGGCCGCGCCAGTGAGCACCACGCTCCGGTTCGCCATGGCATAGCGGATCAAGCGGCGAAATCGTTGGTCTCGAAAGCGCTCGAAGCCGGCCTCGAAGCGTTCTCGCCAACGGCTCGCAGGCCGGCGCCCGCGCTCGAACGCATGGCGCAGGTGGCCGGGCAGGATGAGAAAGCATTCCACCAGCGAGGCGCCGATGACGACCGCCACGATCACCGCGATCTCGCGCACCGCGGAATCTTCCAGGGTGGCGAGCGGCAGGAAGGCGGCCAAGGTGGTGAGCGAAGAGGCGATCACCGGCCCCAACATGCGCTCGGCGCCGGCCACCGCGGCCGCCGCCGGGGACTTGCCGGCGTGAAACTGCGTGACGGACTCCTCGCCCACCACGATGGCGTCATCGACGACGATGCCAAGCGCCATGACCAGGCCGATGAGGCTGATGACGTTCAAGCTGCCGCCCAGCCAATAGAAGCCGAGCAAGGCGGCGAGGAACGTCGCCGGAATGCCCATCGTCACCCAAAACGCCGGCGCCGCCCGCAGAAAGAGCGTCAGCGTGACGATGACGAGGCACAGCCCGGTGAAGCCGTTTTCCAAGATGAGGGAAAGTTCATCGCGGATGAAGCGCCACGCTTCGAGGAACAGGCTGAGGGACACACCGGCCGGCAGGGTGGGACGCTTCGCTTCCAGATAACTGGTGAGGTTTTGCGCCGCCTGCAGCGAATCGCTCGATGCTTCCCGGCGCACGAAGAGCGCGATGGCCGGCTGCCCGTCCACCATCATGTAGGGCTGCTCCACCAACGGCCGCCGTTCGATGCGGGCGATGTCCCCCAAGCGCACAAGGCCACGCCCGGTGTGCAGCGGCAACGCAGCGAACTCTTCCGGGTCGCGGCGCTGGTCTAGGCTCCGGAGCTGGCGCGAGAGCTGTCCGCTGCCGATGGCGCCGCCGGGGGCGTCATTGGAGAGCGCCGCGAGCTTGCGCGCCAGCTCATCGAAGGTGAGGCCCAACTCAAGCAGCGTGCGCCCCTCCACCTGGATGGCGATCTCCTGCTCCGGCAGGCCGCGGAACTCCACCGCATCCACGCCGCGATTCAGCAGTTCGTTCTGCATCTGCCGCGCCAGCGGGATGAGCTCGCCCAGATGTTCCGCGCCGGTGACGAGCACCGCCGCCACCAAATCTTGCTTGCGCACGGCATAGACGGATGGCGGCTCGATGTCCGGCGGCAGGCTGCGCAACTGCGCGACGCGCTGCTGCACGGCGTCCACCGCGGTTTGCACATGCGCGTCTGGTTCCAGCTCAATCCGCACGAAGGAGAAGCCATCCCGCGTGACGCTCCACAGCGCCTTGACCTCTGGGATGGTCTTGATGTGCTGCTCCACCGGGGTGGTGACGAGCTTCTCGACATCCTCGGCGCTGGCGCCGCGCCAGGCGATGCTTGCGTTCACCATGTGCCGGTCGTTTTCGGGATTGAGGCGCACGGCGATCTGCGACGCCGCCCAGACGCCGGCGAGGATCATCAGCAACATGGCCAAGTTGGCGGCCAGCCGATGCTCCACGAAGACGTGGATCAGTTTCATGGCGGGCTAGCTCGCTCCGCTGGCCGCCTTTGCGCCGGCCGCTTCATCCACGTTTTCCACCCAATTCTCCACTCGCTCTTCACTGCGCCCGGAGCACGTTCTCTCTATCGCGCTCTCTTTCCCTCTGGCATCAATCCCTCTGGCATCAATCGTGCCAACTCGCTAAGTGCTTGAGTTAACTGGCTTGATGGCGGAACGTCGGCTGCCCTAAGCCGAGTGTCGTGGCGCAACCCGCCAAAGTTTGGCGAAAACCTGCCTGCATTGCGGCATGGCGGCGTTGCCCCGATGGGTGCGTGGGCCGTGCCCGTCCTGCGCCCGCGGCAGTTCGACCACCCGGTTGCGGCCGTCGATGCGCGGGCCAGCCGGCGGCATTTTGCGCCAATTCCGCCGTCGGCGTTTCGACTTCACCCCGGCTCTCGGGCAAAGCCACCCCCGTTTCGGGCAAAATAGCAGGTTTCCCGCCGCTCAACGGAGCCGCCCCACAATGAGCCTCGACGCCTTCGCCGCCCGCGCCACGCTCGACGTCGGCGACAGGAGTTACGCCTACTTCAGCCTGCCCAACGCCGCCGCCAACGGCGCCGGCGACGTGGAACGGCTGCCGATGTCCATCAAAGTGTTGTTGGAGAACCTGTTGCGCTGCGAAGACGGCGCCAGCGTCACCGCAGACGACATCGCGGCCCTCGCTGGCCAAGGCGCCGCCGGCCGTGAGATCGCGTACCGCCCGGCGCGGGTGTTGATGCAGGATTTCACCGGCGTGCCGGCAGTGGCGGACCTAGCCGCCATGCGCAGCGCGGTGGCCGAAGCCGGGCGAGACCCTGCCATCGTCAACCCCCTGTCGCCGGTGGACTTGGTGGTGGACCACTCCGTGATGGTGGACCGCTTCGGCGACGCCGCCGCCTTCGAGGAGAACGTCGCCCTAGAGATGCGCCGCAACCGCGAACGCTATCGGTTCCTGCGCTGGGGCCAGCAGGCTTTCGACAACCTCCGCGTCGTCCCCCCCGGCACCGGCATCTGCCATCAAGTGAACTTGGAGTACTTGGCGCGCGTAGTGTGGACGCAGGACGCCAACGGGCGCGCGCTTGCCTATCCCGACACGCTGGTCGGCACAGACAGCCACACCACCATGATTAACGGCTTGGGCGTGCTCGGCTGGGGCGTGGGCGGCATCGAAGCCGAAGCCGCCATGCTGGGGCAGCCGATTTCGATGCTGGTGCCGGAAGTGGTGGGCTTTCGCCTCACCGGCGCCTTGGCAGACGGCGTGACCGCGACAGACTTGGTGCTCCGCGTGGTCGAGATGCTCCGCGAGAAGGGCGTGGTCGGCAAGTTCGTGGAGTTCTTCGGCGATGGCCTCAATGGCCTCGCGCTGGCAGACCGCGCCACCATCGCCAACATGGCACCCGAATATGGCGCCACCTGCGGCCTGTTCCCCATCGACGCGGAAACCATCGCCTACCTGAAGTTATCCGGCCGCCCGGCGGCAACCACCGATTTAGTGGAGGCATATGCGAAGGCGCAAGGCATGTGGCGCGATGGCACCGCGGAGCCGCTGTTCCAAGACACGCTGACGCTGGATTTGGCAAGCGTCGCGCCAGCCCTCGCCGGCCCGCGCCGACCGCAAGACCGCGTGGCGCTCAAGGACTTGCGCCAAGCCTTCGACGACACGCTGGCGCTGCAAGGGCGACGCAACGGCGCCCGCGTGCCGGCACCGGATGCGGACTATGACTTGGGCGATGGCGACGTGGTGATCGCGGCCATCACCTCTTGCACCAACACCTCCAACCCGGCGGTGATGCTCGGCGCCGGGCTGGTGGCGCAGAAGGCGCTGGCTCGCGGCCTGGCCGTGAAGCCGTGGGTGAAGACCTCGCTGGCGCCCGGTTCCAAGGTGGTGACCGAGTATCTGGAGAAGACCGGCCTCGGCGAGGAACTGAACCGCCTTGGCTTCAATCTGGTCGGCTACGGCTGCACCACCTGCATCGGCAACTCCGGGCCGTTGCCGGCACCGGTGTCCGCGGCCATCGCGGCCGGCAACCTAGCCGTTTCCTCGGTGCTCTCCGGCAACCGCAACTTCGAGGGCCGCGTGCATCAGGAAGTGCGCGCCAACTGGCTCGCATCGCCACCGCTGGTGGTGGCCTACGCCATCGCCGGCACGGTGCGCATCGATCTCGCGTCCGAGCCTTTGGGCCATACGCCAGACGGCGCGCCGGTGTTCTTGGCCGACATCTGGCCAAGCGATGCCGAGGTGCGCGCCGCGGTGGGGCAGGTGTCCGCCGAGATGTTCAACCGCCAATATGACGATGTGTTCTCCGGCCCGGAGGCTTGGCGCGCCGTGCAGGTGGACGACGCCAGCACCTATGCATGGGAGAACTCCACCTACATCAGGAAGCCGCCGTTTCTGCGCGTGGGCCATGCGGCCGATCAACCCTTGGAGGTTCATGGCGCGCGCATCTTGGCGCTGCTGGGAGACTCTGTCACCACAGACCACATTTCCCCCGCCGGCGCCATCCAACCGACAAGCCCCGCCGGGGAGCATCTGCAACAGGCCGGCGTGGTGGTGGAGAACTTCAACTCCTACGGCTCCAGGCGCGGCAACCACGAGGTGATGGCGCGTGGCACGTTCGCCAACATCCGCATCAAGAATGAGATGGTGCCGGACGTGGAAGGCGGCTACACCAAGCATGTGCCGACCGGCGAGACCATCTCGATTTACGACGCGGCGGTGCGCTACCAAGGCGAAGAGACGCCGCTGGTGGTGTTCGCCGGCAAGGAATACGGCACGGGTTCAAGCCGGGATTGGGCCGCCAAGGGCACGCGCCTGCTCGGCGTGCGCGGCGTCATCGCCGAGAGCTTCGAGCGCATCCACCGCTCCAATCTCGCGCAGATGGGCGTGCTGCCCGTGGTGTTCAAAGACGGCGCATCAAGACAGTCTTTGCGGTTGACCGGCGCGGAAACCATCGACATCACGCTGCCGCCCGGCGTCACCGACATCACCCCACGTCAGGACTTGACGCTCACCATCCATCGTCCAGATGGCGAGACCGAGCGCGTGGCTGTGCAAAGCCGCTTGGACACGGCAGACGAGATCGCCTACTTCAAGGCCGGCGGCATCCTGCAATTCGTGCTGAACAAGCTGTTGGAGGCGGCCTAGCGCTGGTTGCGGCCGGCGGGCGCCAGTCTCGCAGGGCGGGCTCGGCGCACAACCTCGAACCATGTCGGCACCGAGCGCAGGCGGCTCAGCGCAATCGCTCACACCGATAGATTTGATCGTTGTGGTGGAACTGGCCTTGCGTGACGCATGTTTCGCGCACGGACTGGCTGCCAAGGCCATACGACAGGCCAATGGCAAACAGCATCGCGAGCGTGATCAGTATCCACTTGAACACGCGGTCCGCGGTGATGAACCTTGGCAGCATGGAGCTTGAGCGAGGCAGCCCCGGTTGAGTTGGCCTCGCTTAAGGCACACCGCGGGCCGAACGCGCTGGCGGCGCGTCAACCGCCGCCCATGCAGAAGAAGTTCAGCTTGTTGCCGTCCAAGTCTCGGAAATAGCCGCAGTAGAAGCCAGGGCCACGCGGCCCGGGAGCGCCTTCATCCGCGGCGCCAAGTTCGAGGGCCTTGGCGTGCAGTGCGTCCACCTGTTCCGGCTTCTCTAGCTGCAACGCGATCATGGTGCCGTTGCCCACCGTGGCAGCTTGGCCGTCGTAAGGCTTGATGACAGCGACCATCGGCCTCTCGAAACCAGTTCCCCAGCCGACCATGTTGTCGAGCTCCATCATGCGCCCCACGCCCATTTCGCCGAGCAGCGCGTCGTAGAACGCCGCCGCGGTTTCGATTTCGTTGGTGCCCAACGTGGCGTATCCGATCATGCTTCGCTCCCCCGCGATTTGCCGTGCGAACTAGGATGCCCGAAAGTGAGGCGTGGGTGAAGGGGGTTGGCGCGGCGGGTGGCGCGACGCCCTAACCCGCAGATGACGACGAGACCCGTTATCGAGCAACCCAGCGCAAGCGCCTACCAGCGGCCTGCGTCCCGCAGTTCCCGCCAGTTCCCGCCCAGCCTCAAGCCCTCGCGTTGCTTCCTCAACGCAGCAATGGCCTCGATTACCTGCGCACCTTCTGCACGACCTGCGGGAACGAGCCGCGCAACCGGAGCGCCACGCCTGCAAATCAGCACTTCGCCCCCCTGCGCGACCTCATCCAGCAGCGCGGAGAAGCGCGTTTTGGCCTCGACCGCCCCGACTACTCGCGCTTCCATCGTCGGAGTTTCCAAAAGCGGCCAAAACCAGTGCATCCAGCCAGATGGTGCGGCTCGGCGCAAGCCTTCAGTCGTCTAGCCGACACGCGATACGATGCGGCAACTCCTCGCCGGTGGACGAGGAGGGCACCCCGCCACTGTCCCACTATTGCCACGCCCATGCGGGTGCTCACGCCAGCGATAGCGGAGCGGCATGACTCGGTGGGCCGTTCCTCCACGCAAATGAAGGCGGCTCGAAGGCGGTACACTCACGATCGAAGGAGATTCGAGGAACGCGTATTGTGGGCACGATCGTCGTCGACGTTGGCTTGGAGAACGCTGCCGACCGTGTGGCGTTCGAGGAAGGCCTGCGCGAAGAGGCCAGCATCCGCCAAACGCAGGTGAAGGGCATTGTGGACACAGGCGCGGTTGCCCTCGCGCTGCCTCAGAACGTGTCAGAACGGCTCGGCCTCACCGTCCGCGGCACCGCCGTGGTCACCTACGCGGACGACCGCAAGGACGAACGCCCGGTGGCCGGGCCGGTGACTGTGCGCGTGGCAGGCCGCGAGATGAATACTGACGCCATTCTGGTGCCACCCTTTGCAGATGTCCTCGTCGGCCAGATCGTGCTCGAGTTTCTGGACCTCATCGCCGATTGCCGCCGCCGCACCCTCGAACCGCGAATGCCAGACTATCCTTTGCTGGACATGAAGTAGCCGCCGCGAAACGCGGCCCGTCACACTTCCAAGCGACCACCCGTACCGAACGCCGCCAAAGCGCGGACTCTGGATGGCCTTGCGAGCGCCCGCAAATGGCGTTGCCTTCCCAACGCCACACGCTATCATTGCGCCCGTTATGCGAATCCTCTCGCACACGGCTACCACGAACGCCACCATAGTGGGGTGGGCCGCCTGATAGTGTCTTGAGGAATGGCGGCTTGAACGGGCCGCCGGCGTGGAAACCCCGACAGGCGGCGCCTACCGGGGTTTTTCTTTGTTGAGGGTTGGAAAAATGAACGCGGAGCACTCGGGCGAAGACCCGCTCTATCGGATGCGTCACAGCTTGGCGCACGTCTTGGCGCAGGCCGTGTTGGAGTTGCGCCCCGGCTCAACGCTCGGCTTCGGCCCGCCCATCGACGATGGCTTCTACTACGATTTCGCGCTCTCCGAGCCGCTCTCCGAAGAGGACTTCCCCGCCATCGAACGGCGCATGAGGCAAATCCTCAAGAGCGGCCAGCGCTTCTACCGAGAAGACCTTGACGTCGCCGATGCCCTAGCCCGCATTGACGCGATGGGCGAGCCCTACAAGCGCGAGTACGCCGAAGAGCTCATCGAGAAACAGGGCTTGGCGGGTCTTTCCTTCTACCGCAACGGCCCCTTCCTCGACATGTGCGAGGGGCCCCATGTCGATACCACCAAAGAGATCCCGCGCGACGCATTCAAGCTGCGCAGCCTAGCCGGCGCCTATTGGCGCGGTGATTCAGACAACGTGATGATGACGCGCATCTACGCGTGGGCTTTTGCAGACAAGGCCACGCTGGATGCCCACATAGCAGCCTGGGAGCTCGCCCAAGCGCGAGATCACAAGAAACTCGGCCGCGAGCTAGACATCTTCCACCTCGATGAATCCGTCGGGCGCGGGCTGCCGCTGTGGTTGCCGAACGGCGCCGTCATCCGCGAGGAACTGGAAAAGCTCGCCAAGGAGATGGAGTTCATGGCTGGCTATCAGCGCGTGGCGACGCCGCACTTGGCGCGGGCGGAGCTATACCGCAAGTCTGGCCACCTGCCGTACTACGCCGAGGACATGTTCCCGCTGATGGAACTGAAGGAATCCTCCGACGCTGGCGCCGCCGTGAAGGACGCCTACGCGCTGCGCCCCATGAACTGCCCGCACCATCACAGCATTTTCGCCGCGCGCCCGCGCAGCTATCGAGACCTGCCGTTGCGCCTCGCTGAATACGGGCACGTCTATCGGTTTGAGGAATCCGGCGCGGTGAGCGGCTTGCTGCGCGTGCGCGGCATGTGCATGAACGATGCCCACATCTACTGCACGGAAGCGCAGATTCAAGCTGAGTTCGAGGGCGTGATGCGGATGTACGCGCAGGCTTACGAAACATTCGGCTTGGGCGACTACCAAGTGCGTCTCTCGCGCTGGGACCCGAACGATCCGAAGCGCAAGGAAAAGTACGTCCACAACGAAGCGGCATGGGCGCATTCCGAGGGCGTGATCGCCAAGGTGCTGGACGGGATGGGCGTCCCCTATGTGGATGGCCCCGGCGAGGCCGCCTTCTATGGCCCGAAGATCGACATCCTGTGCCGCACAGTCACTGGCCGCCAAGAGCAGCTTGGCACGGTGCAGTTGGATTTCGCGCAGCCGGAGCGCTTGGGCTTGAAGTATGTGGGGCCGGATGGCGCCGAACACACGCCCTTCTGCATCCACCGCGCGCCCCTCGCCACCCACGAACGCATGACGGCATTCTTGCTGGAACACTTCGGCGGCGCCTTCCCGACTTGGCTGGCGCCGGTGCAGGTGTTGGTGATCGCGGTGTCGGAGCAGTTCCAGCCGTATGGACGCTCCATCGTGGAGCGGCTGCGGCGGCGCTTTGCCCGCGCGGAACTCGCGTCCGCCAGCGATACGGTGTCAAAGAAGGTGCGCGAAGGGGCGACGCGCAAGATTCCGAACCTGTTAATCGTCGGCGAGCGGGAGCAGGCTGAAGGCACCGTGACCTTGCGGCGCCACGGCGTGAAGCGACAGAACACCTTGAAGCTCGACGAGTTCGAGGCGTGGCTGTTTGAGCAGATTGAGACGCGGGCGCTGGATCCGACGGGCGACCCCGCCTAGGCCATCGTCACGGGGGCGGCGCCAAGGCACGTCAGGGCACAGACCAGATGCCGCGCCCCTTTGGCGAGCACTGGCCCGTCTCGCTACAGCCGGCCCACCACGGGGCTACAGCCGGCCCACCGCCGGATTGCCGATCGCGGCCCAAGCACGGCGCTCGGCACCGTGGAAATCCCACTCCAAGCGCCGGGTGGCGCCGAGCAACATGGTGGTGCGGTCTTCCCCATATTGCGGCCAATCGCCCACTTCGCCGCCGGACGGGTCTCCACCGCGGGCGAAGTTCGTCCATGCGTCTTGGCAGCAGGCAACGAGCGCTTGGGCCCCGCCGCCGGCACCGTGATAGGCACCCGAATCGGTCGCGCCGATGGTGCCGAAGATGAAGCCCAAGTCGAGCCCGTGGCATGCGCCAAAGGCACCATCCTGCCAAGGCGATGGCCAAGTGAACACATAGTGATAGGTGTTCGCCGGTGCCATGCGCCGCGATTCCGCAAGCAGCACGCCGGGCATCCAAAAGTTCCGGTCTCCCTCTACGGTGAGGAACAAGTCCCCCGGCGTCGCGGCCACGCCCCGTGCTCGCTGCGCTTGTCCGTATGCAGCCACAAGACGCTTCATTTCCGCGCTCACGTCGCGCCCGGCCAACCGTCCCACTTCAAAGGCCAACGCATCCACGACCCCGCCGGCATCCATCTCGCTCAAGCCGGCGAACGCGCTGGCGTAGGGCTTGTATTCCTCCAACGTTGATCCCACCAGCACGTCCACATGCGCGGCCAAGCCCTGCTCCACGGCTTTCCACGGCTCGCGGGGCACGAGCGCGCCATCGATGCACGGCTGGAAGGGCATGAGGCCGAGCTCCGGATCGGCGGTCTCTGGGTTCGACTGCTGCGCCTCCACCGCGCACAACCGCGGCGCTTCCACCGCGGCGATGGCTGCGGCATCGTCCGGGTCGAGCCGCAGGGAACGCAGTGCCGCGGCAGCGATGCGGTTGGCCAGCGCTTTCGGCTGCGCGGTGTGGCACGCGCCGCTCTGCAAGATGGCACGGCGAAACAGGCCCGCCGCGGCTGGCATCGCCATGAGCGCACCGATGCTCATGCCGCCCGCCGACTGCCCAAACACCGTCACGTTCGCCGCATCGCCGCCAAACCGTTCGATGTTGTCCCGCACCCACTCGAGCGCGGCGATTTGGTCTAAGAGGCCCTCGTTGCCGGTGGTGGAAATGCGCCCGCCGGTCACGTCGCACAGGCGCATGAAGCCGAAGGCGGCCAAGCGGTAGTTGATGGTGACGACCACGACATCGCCCCGCGCCGCGAGGTGGCGGCCGTCATACAGGGGCATGGCGCCGGAACCGAGCACGAACGCGCCGCCATGAATCCACACCATCACCGGGCGGCGCTTCGCGTCCAAACCCGGCGTCCAGACGTTGAGGTACAGGCAGTCTTCGCTTCGCTCGCCCGGCACGTCATCCAACACCGGCAAGCCGCTGCCGATGACAATGGGGTTTTGCGGACAGGCTGGACCGAACGCTGTCGCCGCCCTCACTTCCCGCCAAGGCTCTGGGCGGCGCGGCGGCCGCCACCGGAGCTCGCCCACCGGCGGCGCCGCGAACGGGATGCCGCGGAAGACGTGCAGCCCGGCCACGCGCTCGCCGCGCACTGGGCCGGCCGTCGTGTCGACGATGCTATCCGCCATGCAATCAGTCCCTCCAGCGCTGCCCCGTGGCGCCTGAGCTAGGCTATGGCGTGAATGCTGGCTACGCTACGCCCTTGTCGCTGCGGGAAGGGCCGAGCGCCCTGCCGACGCCGACAAGCCATAAGAGGAGCGCCGAATGTCAGACCTTTTCGACCTAAGCGGCCGCATCGCCCTCATCACCGGCGGCTCCAAGGGCATCGGCAGGATGATCGCCGAAGAGTATGTGCGGCGCGGCGTGCGCACCTACATCGCGTCCAGAAACGCGGCTGTTTGTCGCCAAACTGCGGCGGAGCTCTCCGCCTTCGGCACCTGCATTGACGTCCCAGCGGATTTGTCCACTTTGGATGGCGTGCGGGGTTTGGCGCAAGCGCTGGCCGAGCGCGAGGCGCGTCTCGACATCCTCATCAACAACGCCGGCACCGGCTGGGTGGCGGCGTTCGAGGACTTCCCAGAAAAGGGCTGGGACAAGGCGCTCAATCTGAACCTGAAGGCGAGCTTCTTCCTCACCCAACAGTTGGCGCCGCTGCTGCGCAAAGCCGCGAGCGCGGAGCAGCCAGCCAAGGTGATCAACATCTCATCCGTGGACGGCATCTATGTCACCCACGACGAATCCTACTCCTACACGGCGAGCAAGGCGGGCCTCAATCACCTCACCCGCCTCATGGCGAAGCGCTTGGCCGCAGATCACATCCATGTGAACGCCATCGCCCCAGGCGCGTTCGCCACGGACATGAACTTGGTGGCCCGCAATGAACCTGAGCGCATTGAGGAATATGTGCCAGCAAGCCGCGTGGGCCGCCCCGAAGACATCGCCGGCGCCGCGGTGTACATGGCCTCGCGGGCGGGGGACTACCTAATGGGGATTACTTTGGTGGTGGACGGCGGGGTGACTCACGCGCTGTGAGCCAAGGGTTCGGGCGGCGGATAGTGGCGCTCCGGGAAGGCCGGCCGCAGGGGCCGCCGCGCTAGCGTCTACGCTGCCGGCAAAAGCCGCAGCGGCCCCCCGCCGCAACCCGAGCCTAGTTCGTCGTGGCAGCGCCAGCGGAAGCGGTGCCGGCATCGACTATCGCCACCGGCTGGGCCATGCCGATGTAATCCAACAGAATCAAGCCGGTTTCGCGCAACATCGGGTCTTCACCGAGGTCCGCTGGGTCTCTGGCGGCGTCGTCGAGCTCGTCCAAGGTCAACGCCGGGGCTTCGCCCTTGGCGACCAAGAGCTCGTTTTCCACCGCCAAACGCCAATCCTCGTAGGCGTCACGCTCCTGCTCCCGCGTGTCGCGGTTCAAGGAAATGTGCGTGCGCGCCCGCTCTTCCAAGTTGCGCATGGCGAGTGCGCGCAAGTACTCAAAATCTGGGTCTGCCGCCACCCTTGTCTGATGGCGCTGGGCCAAGGCATCGAGAAACGGCGTCACGTCGCTCTCCATGCGGAACTCGGCGGGGCGCGTCTTGTCCCACGGCATCGCGTCCTCGAGGGCGCTCTCGCCCACCCGATGCGGATCGTAGGTCTGCGGGAACGCGATGTCCGGCACCACGCCCTGATGCTGCGTGCTCTCGCCAGAGGGCAGGTAGTACTTCGCCTGCGTCACCTTGAGTTGGCCGCGATTCAACGGGAACAGGGTCTGCACGGTGCCCTTGCCGAAGGTGCGGCTGCCGGTGACGATGCCGCGGCCATAGTCCTGAATGGCGCCGGCAAAAATCTCCGACGCAGACGCGGACAGGCGGTTGACGACAACGGCGAGCGGGCCATCCCAATCCACGTCGTTGTCTGTATCTGCCTGAATGTGCGGGTCGCGCCGTTGCACCCGCACTTGCACCACCGGGCCAGACTCGATGAACAACCCGGTCAGCCCCTGCGCCTCCTGCAGCGAGCCGCCGCCATTGTTGCGTAGGTCCACAACAATGGCCTCAACGCCTTCCGCCTTCAGCTCCGCGATCAGACGGCTCACGTCGCGGGTGCTGCTTCTCGCATTCGGGTCTGTGCGCATGCTGCGGAAATCCGCATAGAACGTGGGCACTTCGATGACGCCAACCTTGCGTTCCACGCCGCCGGCATCAAGCGAGAGGACGCGCTTCTTGGCGGACTGTTCCTCAAGCTGCACGGTGTTGCGCGTGATGTTCACCAAGCGGGCGTCCGCGACGGCGCCATCCGCGCCGATCACTTCCAGCCGCACGATGGAGCCCTTCGGCCCGCGGATGAGGGACACCACTTCGTCCAGCCGCCAGCCAACCACATCCACGATGGCGCCAGTTTCCCCCTGCCCGACGCCGACGATGCGGTCGGCAGCCTTCAAGCCGCCATTCTTGTCCGCCGGGCCCGCCGGCACCAAGCGCCGCACGGCGGTGTACTCATCCTGCATCTCCAACACAGCGCCGATGCCTTCAAGGGAGAGGGACATGTTGATGTTGAAGTTCTCGGACGTGCGCGGCGAGAAGTACTGCGTGTGCGGGTCGTAAGTGCTGGCGAAGGCATTGACATAGAGCGCGAACGCATCCTCGCTGCGCACCCGCGTTGCCTGTTTGAGGCGGTTGCGATACCGCTTCTCAAGCGCTTCCTCGATGTCGTCCAAGTCTCGCCCGTTCATGGACATGCTGAGCACAGACGCCTTCAAGCGCCGCCGCCAGAGATCATTCATCGCCTCCGCGCCGGCCGGCCATTCGGCGTTGTCCCGCTCAATCTCCAATTGTTCATCAAGTGCGAAATCGAGCCGGTCGAGGCCGGCGCCGACGAGGCTCAAAACGTGCTCCAACCGCTCCGTCACCCGCTCTTGGAACAAATTGAACATCTCGAAGGCGGGTTCCAAATCCCCTTCGCGCAGCGCTTCGTCCAGCCCGTGGCGATGGCGCGCGGCAAGCGCCCCGACATCCGCGCGATAGAAGTAAGCGCGGCCAGGATCCATGGCTTCAAGGTACTTGTCGAAGAGCTCGGCAGAGAGGCCATCGTCCAACTTGCGCTTCAAGAAGTGGTGCTGGCGCAACTGATCCACGATGGTGCGCGACGTGAGCGAGTGCTCGGAGCGGGGCGCCACCCGGTTGGGCTCCGCGGCGGTGTTGAGCGCCAGTTGCGGCCGGTCTGTGGCGCCCGCCATCAACGCGAACGCCGCCGCCAACGCCACCCGCCAGCGGCGCAGCAGCCTAGTGGCCATCATGGCGCGAGTGCCAATCACCGAACTCGAATCTCCCACACGCATGCACCGCCCCAAGCCGGAGACGCGCAATGTACCGCGGGCGGCTACGCGAATAAACAGGGGCACGGTGGGCCTCGACAGCCTGAACCGGTGCGGCTGCAACAGACCAAGTTAGCGGAGAGATGCAGCAGGTGATGACCAAACGACGACGCACCGTCAGATGGACTTGACCATTCTACGACCATGCGAATAATGGTCGCCATGTCCGCGCCCCGACTCTACGCTGCGCTGCTCGCAGAGCACTACGTCGACAACCGCCAGATGGCGTTTGTCAGCGGCCCGCGGCAGGTCGGCAAGACCACCACATGCCGAGGCTTGGCGGATGCCTATGTGAACTGGGACGACATGGATGGCCGCGAGCTGGTGCTGGCCGGCCCCATCGGGATGATCGATGCGCTGGGGCTGAACCGGCTGGCTGAGAAACCGCCGCTGGTGCTGTTCGACGAACTGCACAAGTTTCCGCGCTGGAAGCAGTTTCTCAAAGGGCTTTTCGACACGCACGGCGAACGGCTACGCATCGCCGTCACCGGCAGCAGCCGGCTGGACGTGTACCGGCGCGGGGGCGACAGCCTGATGGGGCGCTACTTCCGCTATCGAATGCATCCCTTCTCCATCGCCGAAGCCGCGCAGACGAGCTTACCGGATGCCACCCAAGTGGTCCGCGCCCCGCGGCAGTTGGATGGCGAAAGCATGGCGGCACTCTGGCAGCACGGCGGCTTTCCCGAGCCCTTCCTGCGCCGCGATGCCCGCTTCAGCCGTCGCTGGCGTTCCCTGCGCCAAGAGCAGTTGCTGCGCGAGGATGTGCGCGACCTCACCAACATTCAGCAGCTTGGACAGCTAGAGGTGATGGCGGCGGCGTTGGCTGAACGCTCCGGCCAACAGCTGGTTTACGGCAGCTTGGCCAAGCAGGCCCGCGTGGCCGCGGACACCGTGCGGCGCTGGGTGGGAACGCTGTGCGATCTGCACTATGGTTTCCTGCTGCGGCCTTGGCACAGGAACGTCGCCCGGTCGCTGCGCAAGGAACCCAAGTGGTACCTGCGAGACTGGGCCGGCGTCGCGGCTGTCGGCCAGCGCACGGAGACCTTCATCGCCTGCCACCTGCTGAAGGCGGTGGAGGGCTGGAACGACATGGGCCTCGGCGCCTTCGAGCTCGGCTACCTGCGCGACAAGGCCCAGCGCGAGGTGGACTTCGTGGTGGCGCGCGACGGCGAACCGTGGTTCCTAGTGGAGGCGAAGCACACGGACGCATCGCCAAGCCCGGCGCTGGCCCATTTCCAGCGGCAACTGAACGCGCCGTTTGCCTTTCAGGCCACGCTGCAGGCACCCTATGTGGACGCCGATTGCTTCGCCCGGCCGGGCCCGCCGCTAACTGTGCCGGCGCAGACGCTGCTTTCGCAGCTGCTCTAGCGTGGTTAGCGGGGTTGGTGCCCGCGCCGGCATTTCACCAGGCCATCCACCAGCCATGCGGTGACGCTTTCGCGAGCGCCGTGGTGCTTGCCTCGCCGTGGCGGTGGCGGGTGATCGAAAGCGTTGGCGTGCCGTCGCCCTCCAACGCGATCTGCCACACCGTCCGCACAAGGCTCGCAGCTTTGAGCACATCCTGTAGGCGGCGCCGTTGTTCCGGCGAGAACTGGTAAAGCGTGATGGTGGAGTAAACGACCACGGCGTGCTCCGGCGGCACCACCTCGAGCAATCCCGGCAGCACGTCCGCCGCGTCCCCCGCGTGCAAGCGCACGGGGCTGCGCTGCTGCACTGTGGCCGCGTCCAAGAGGCGCTGATGCCGGTCTTCATGCTCTGGCCAGATGAGGGCGCGCAGCCAGAGCAGCTGATCCGCGTCCTGCACATCCACGGGATGGAGGTCGATGCCGTCCCGGGAAGCCACTTCGATGGCCGGCGGGAGCGGTGGCATGGCGCCGTCGCCGCGCAGCTCTGCATCGATGCGCACGGGCGCGTCCTCTTCGCCCCAACGCAGCGTCTCGCCGCCTTGGCACCGGTAGCGGTAGGCGTAACGGTCGAAGTTCAGGTTCAGGCCGGCGCTGGCGCCAACATCGAAGAGCGCCAGCGGCGCACTGGCTTCCCTCGCCACCAGCGCGAGCGCCGGCAACAGGCAAGCGCACCGCCGCACCTCGTTGGTCTGCGTCCTGCGCACACGCAGCAACTCCGCGATGCGCCCGCGCTGGGATAGGCAGAAGTCCCGGAAAAGGGGGAAGGCGGGCACCGGTGGGCGCGGCGTGCCGGCGATGATGGGATAGTGCGCCGCCAAGGGATGCGCGACGCCGCCGAGCAGCAGATATTGCGCGGCGGCGAAGAGCATGTTGGGGGCGGGTTGGCCACGCCGCTTCAGCGCGGCGAGCGCGAGGAGTTCATCGTCCAGAGAGACGCCGTAGGCCAGTTCCGCATACATCGGCGAATCCAAGCCGGGGGCTTCCACACGTGCGAACCCATGGAACACGTTCCGGTAGTGGACGATGCGGTCGGCCTCGGTCATGTTTTCGTCCGCTACGGTTGCGGGAACGCTGCCCCTGCTGCGAGCGTCAAGGCTGCCGCCTACTCCTCCGACGGCGCCAACACAACCGCGCGCCAGCCTGACAGGATGGTGGGGCATAGCCAACGTGGGCAATCAGTCGTCACCTCTAGGTTGACGCGCTGCCGCGTGCTGCCCCAAGCGTCGCCGACGGAGACCGAGATGGTCGCCTCGCCCAAGCCCACAGCATTGATGATGAGTCTGCTGCCCGCCACCTCAACGATGGCGACATCGGGGTCGGAGGAAGCCGCGCTTACGGTGATGCCCTGTCCCGTGGGATGTGCCCCGGCAACGTCCACCAACGCCACGGCCGTCTCGTCGTCGAAGACGGACAGACCTCGAGGCAGCGGCAGCTCAACGGCGGCGACGTCATAGTCCGGCAATGCCTTCACTGCGCTCGCCCAAGCCGGCCACTGGGCCGCGGGCGTGGCGGCCAGCGCGACATTCACATAGCTCAAGTATCCATCGTAGTCCCCCACCCGAATGTAGCCGAGCAATTGGGCAACCATCTCCGGATGCCGCTCGAACAGGAACCTCACTGCTAGATAGGACCACCGATAGACGCGATCCAAGCCACTGGAGTAAGTCGCTTCAGCAACAACGTCCAGCGGTAGCGTGCCGCCCTCCGCCAGCGCGATGGCCGCCTCGTTGTCATCGCGATACGAGAGATACTCCGCAAGGCCCTCGATCCACCACACGGTCTTGTGGGTGTCGACCCGGTAGTCCCAAAACGGACCGTGGAAATTGAAGCGCCCATCCAAGTGATGCACATACTCATGCTCCAGATTCCAGATCGGCTTGTCGGGCAGGTAGTCCGCTACATAGCCAAGATGGCGCGAGACATTGCCCGGCTGCGATGGGTCGCCTTCATAGTAGATGCCACCGTTGTCGGTGGGGTTGCCAAAGAACAAGCTGGAGTATGTCCTGTAGTTGGCGTAGTTGGCGAAGGCCACTATCTCGTGGCGGGCGGTCAGGTCGTCTGCCACTGGCTGCCTGCCCGTTTTCAAACGCCAATGGAACACCCTTTCCGTGCGGCGCAGAGCCGCGCACGCAGCGGCAAGTTGATCCGCGTCAAACTCTTGCCCGCGGATGAAGATGCCGTCGCCACAAGAATGCTCAACGCTCAGCACGGCCGGCTCCAAGCCATCGAGTTCTTCGCAGATGTGGAACGTTGAGCATGGTTCGTAGAAGACGGCCGCGCCGGCGGTCGCAGCCCACACGCTCGCGCCTAGGCCGAGCGGTTCGTAGCGGTTCAAGATTTGCCGAACGCCGGCCAGCACGCGTGGGCGCCACGGCAAATCCGCATAGGCGAGGAATCGGGCCAGTTCGCCTCCTGCATCGGACGCGATCGTCTCCGCATCCGTGCCAAGCATCGATTCGCTGAGCGCTATGTCGCGGAACACATCCGCAATGATCGGCAAATCATCCACGACGGCCCTAAAGCCCAAGTCGGAGTGACAAGCGAAAACCAACACGAAAACTTCCGCCGCGCCTCGGCGCTGACCATCGATTTGGGCCCGAGCAGCACTCCAGCGCGACAGCCAATCCACCGCTGCCGACAGGTAGCGCAGCCGGGCACCGGGCGCGTTCGCCACAGCGAAGACGGTGACGACCAGATTGCCAGCCTCGTGACTGGCGTCGGCGAAGAAGGACGGATTAGCAAGCAACGAGCCCACCACGGCATAGATCTCGCGCCGCACTGCCCGCGACCACTGCAACTCGTCCGTATGGAACTCCGCAAACACACCGGCTTGGAAGTAATAGAGGAGATTGTTTAGGGGCACCGCGGCGACTCTGTTGTAGGCGGCGATGAGTTGGTGCGCAGCCCGCGCCACAGCGAGAACGTTGGGCTCTCGGAACACCGCGACGCGGGTCGCGATGGGCGCGGTGCTGAACAATGCGGAGAAACAATCAAAGGGCACCGCACGGACATGGGCGACAAAGGCCGCACCAACCTTCTCCACCAGCCCGTCGAAGTCGCAGCCTAGCGTGTGGTAGGTGGGCGGTACCCGCACACGCGCCGGATCACGCAGCGGCGGGATGCGTCGCGGCGGCGGCGGGGACTTGACATCCGTTGGATGCCCCGGCAGGCGATTTTGCAGCGCACCTTCTGCGGGCTCTTGCGCTGGGGTGGGCGGCGGCCCGACAGCGCCACTCTGGGCGGCCAATGACACCACCAAGGCCGCGGCGAGATGCCGCATCCGCTTGGCGACGGGCGATGGCTGCATGCGAGCCAACATAGCATGGCCTGGCGGGCAATCGACGATGGCGCAAGAAGCGTGGTTGGCGGTGCCAGAACCCTTGCGCCGGAGTGCGCCGGCGTTCATCGTAGGCACCGCATTAGGGCAGGCACGGCGTGCAAGCACATGGCCAGCATTTCGCAACGCAATGAAGGCAGCCAGCCGCGGCATGGCCGTGCCAAGGCGGCCGGGTCTGTCCGATGGGTGTTGCCGGCGGCGCTGGCCGCACTGCTCGCCATCGCTTGGCTGGCGCGGGGGTTAGACCTCGATGTGCCAGAACTGGTCGGCTTCCTCACCGACAGCGCCCTGTTCGTGGTTGGCATCGCGGCCGCGGCGGCTCTCGCCGGTGGGGCTTTGCGAGCCGTTCGAAGAAGGCGGCAGCGCTGAGCCGCGCCATGTGCGGCCGGCCTGTCAGCCAGCCGCGCACCGGCAGCAATCGCTACGGCAAGTCTGTGAAGAAGCGCCGCAAGCGCGGCAGGTAGTAGTTGTCGTAGTTCAGCGAAAAAGCGATGGCGTGCGCTCGCCCCAACACGCGCTCCCGAGACACGATGCCAATGCGCCGAAAGTCTCCGCTGTTGTCCCGGTTGTCGCCGAGCACAAGGTAGCCGCCTTCCGGCACCGTCACCGGGCCAAACGATGAATAAGCCGGCGTGGGCGGGGAGCGGCGCACCATGATCACCCGCGAACTGCCGAGCAGGGTTTCGCGAAACACGTCGTAACTCGGCGGGACGTCGATGGGAAGCGTGGCGACTTCCCCTTTCGTGAGCGCCTCGTAGGTGGCGGCGACGCCATTCACCGTGAGCCGATTCCGGCGCAGTTCCACGACGTCCCGAGGCACCCCGATGACGCGCTTGACGAACAGCCGGTCATCCACGGGCGACGGAAACGTCACCACGTCGCCCCGCGCCGGCGCCGACCAATTCGAGACGCGGGTGAGGGTGAACGGCACCCGCAAGTCGTAAGCGAGCTTGTCCACCACGATGCGGTCGCCAGCCAAGATGGTGGGCTGCATGGAGCCGGACGGCACTTGGTTCCAATCCGCAATGGCCGAGCGGAACACCAGCATCACCGCCACGAACATCAGGAAGCCGCGCCAGTCGCGCCAGATTTTGCGGAGTTTGTCTCGCATCGGCCGTGTCATTCGCCCAAAGCGAGGCGATTACACATCGCACCCGGCAGGGCGTCAACCAAAGGTGCAGGCGCAGCACCCTCTGGCGGCGCCGGGCCCCAAGGGCACCCGCGAGCGCGTCGCCGTCGTCCGCCATGTCGATCTGGTACACCGCCGGACCCAAGGGTGCCGCGAGCGCGGCGCCAGATCCGGACCCGCGCAGCCCCCCCTGCCCCCGCATGAAACCGCCGAGTTCCCCGAGCCGAGTTCCCCAAGATGATGGAGGCGGCTACACTCAGCCTCCCTGCTCGACGAGCCTCACGGTGAACAGACCTATCCCAACCGACATTCCGAGCCACTTCGTCTACTGCAAACAAAGATGGATTCATGGAACTCGCCGCTTCTTCGCCCTGTTCGCCTATTGACGTGTCGCTTCAAGATCGTGTCGCACGACAACGGCAGTCCTTGCAGTATCGTCGGGTAGAGATCGAACTTGTCCCCGGCGACGATGATGATTGGGCCGCCCTCCGCAACGGATGGCACGACGTTTTCCAGCACTTCACGCATATTTTCCACATAGGCGGCCTGCGCCCTTTTGCTCTGCCCGTCTGATGCGGAGCCGATTTCTAGATCGCCGCGATCGGTTAGCCCCAGCAGTTCATATGCGTAGCGATGTTGTTCATGGTAGTCGATTAGCCCGACATAGGGCGGGCTGGTGATGATGCCGTCAACGGCGGCAATGGAGCCGTCTCGGCTGTCGGCATTGAAGCACTGCACATCGGCCGCCGTTCGCAATTGGCCGAACTGTTCAACACGCCGCAAGCCGTCGGCCGCGTAACGCGACAAAAACTTGAAGGCCGTCTGCGTAGGCTCGCAAGTGCGACCGTGCTTGTAACACGAATATGGCTGGGTGACAGGACGTTTTGGAAAGTCGAGGTCAAAATGGGTGGTTAAACGCGCTGATCGGGCCGCCCTGCACAGAACGATCTTCAAGAAGTCCGCATATTCATACGAAGAAATCAAGCTCTGAAAGGCAAGGAGTTCGTCCAACGCTCTGGGCGCAAACCATGCGTTGAGATATTCGTTGTCGGTGGCTCGCGAGGAGCTACGTGTCGGTTTGCCCCAAAGCGACTGTCGCGGCTGGTCTGTGCATCGTTCGGTTTTGTCAATGATGTCTGAAACTTCCTTCCGCAATGTGGAAACATCATAGCGCCCTGCTTTCACGTTGGTCATCAGCACGTTGAAGGCGGAAATATCATAGCCGATCGCGTTTACGCCAAGCTCATTCGCTTGCACGAGCGTCGTGCCAGATCCGGAGAACGGGTCAAGCACTGTCTCACCAGCCGCGAAGAACCGGCGGATGAATACTTCAACGAGCTGTGGGATGTACTTGCCAAGATAGGGGTGAAGGCGATGAACATGTTTCGTTCGCTCACGCTCAGGGAGCTGCTTCTCGGTCCAATTGAGATTTAGGTCATCCAGGGGCGTCGTTGGCCTCACGCTAGCAGACTGGGTCGGGTCGCTAGAGCGATAGACGGGCACGCGCTGCTCTTCGGATGTGCGGGGAAGCGGCAAGTCGAGGGTCATGAGGAAAGCAATGTACCGGATGCGGGAAGCGCCCTGCAAGACGCTTTGCCGGGCCCACACCAAAGGGCCAGCCGCGCCCTACGCTCCGGCTCTGGCACTCAGCCTGAGCCGATTCCGCCTAGGCCCGGCGCTACCCCGACCGTTTCCGCTCGAACTCCGCTCGCTGCTCGTCGCTCGCCTCGCGTTGATGCAGGCGCTTCCAATCCGCGTAGGGCATGCCGTACACCCGTTCCCGGGCGCCCTCGTAGTCCACCTCCATGCCGTGCTCCGCCGCTGCCGCCACATACCACTTGGAGAGGCAGTTGCGGCAGAAGCCGGCGAGGTTCATCAGGTCGATGTTCTGCACGTCCACATGCTCGTCGAGATGCGCGACGAGCCGCCGGAACACCGCGGCCTCCACGGCCTCGTCGCTGTGCTGAGTGTTGTCCGCCATATGGTAGTTTCGCCGCCGTAGCCTTGGCAGGAATCATAAACCCATGCTCGACCTGCTCGCCAGCCCAGAGGTGTGGTTCGCCTTTCTCTCGTTGGCGCTGCTCGAGATCGTGCTCGGCATCGACAACATCATCTTCATCTCCATCTTGACGGGACGCCTGCCGGAGCATCAGCGCGCCCGCGCCCGCTACATCGGCTTGAGCCTCGCCATGTTCCTGCGCATCGGGCTGCTGGCATCGCTGGCTTGGATCATGGGCCTGTCGGCAGATCTCTTCCATGCGTTCGGCCGCGGCGTCTCTGGGCGAGACCTCATCTTGATCGGCGGCGGCGCCTTCCTCATCGCCAAATCCACCCGCGAGATGCACAACTCCCTCGAAAGCGACCACGGCGGCACCGGCACCGCCTCGACACTGGCTTTCGGCACCGTGCTGGCGCAGATTGCCGTGATCGATGTGGTCTTCTCGCTGGATTCGGTGATCACCGCGGTCGGCTTGGTGGATGACCTGCCGGTGATGATCGCCGCCATCGTCGTGGCGGTCGGCGTGATGATGGTGGCCGCGCGCCCGGTGAGCGAGTTCATCGAGGGCCATCCCACCCTGAAGATGCTCGCGCTCTCCTTCCTGCTGCTCATCGGCTTCGCGCTGGCCGCGGAAGGCTTCCACGTGTATGTGCCGAAGGGCTACATCTACTTTGCGATGGCGTTTTCCCTGATCGTCGAGGTGCTCAACATCAACGCCCGCCGGCAGCCGCCCGTACAGTTGCGGAAGGCGCAACTCGGAGACCTGCTGCCGCAATCGAGCGAGGCGGGCGAGGGCGGTGCTCCATCACCGGGCGACGCCGGCCGCTGAACCGTCAGCTTGGCCTGTCGCGCAGGAACGTGACCGTCTCTGCGGACGACAAGTCCTCCGCGTAGCGATAGCCGCCTTCCTCAAACGCCGCGAGGCCCTTCGGCCCATCGATGCGTTGGCGCACGATGAAGCGGGCCATCATGCCGCGCGCCTTCTTCGCATAGAAGCTGACGACGCGGTAGCGCCCCCTCTGCAAGTCCTTAAACACCGGCGTCACCACCTTGGCGCCGAGCCGCTCCGGCCGCACCGCGTTCCAGTATTCGTTGGAGGCGAGGTTCACCAACGTCCGCGAGCGGTGCCCCGCAAGCTCGTCGGCCAAGGCGTCCGTCAGCTTGTCGCCCCAGAACTCGTAGAGGTTGGCGCCGCGGGCGTTGCCGAACCGAGTACCCATTTCCAAGCGATACGGCTGGATGAGATCGAGCGGCTTCAGCAAGCCGTAGAGGCCCGAGAGGATGCGCACGCGCTTTTGCGCCCAGGTGAAGTCTCGCGCGGAGAACCCCCACGCCTGCATGCCCATGTACACATCGCCCTTGAACGCCAACGCTGCGGGCCTCGCGTTGGCCGCCGTGAACGGCGGCGACCATTCGTTGTAGCGGTCGCAATTCAGCTCGCCGAGCTTGGTGCTGATGCCCATGAGGTCTGACACTTCGCCCGGCGACAAGCGCCGCAACTGCTCGATGAGCGCGGCCGCGTCATCAAGGAACGCCGGCTGCGAGTGCTTGCGCGTCGCCAAGGGAGATTCGAAGTCCAGCGATTTGGCCGGAGAGAGAACCAGCAGCATGGCAACCCCTGTGCGGAAGACATGGGCGATGTTAAGGCGTTGCGGGCGCCACGCCAACCGCCTGTTCGGGCTCAGCGCCTTCCTAAGCCCGCGCCGCGCCCAACCGCAGGCGCTAGAGCAGTTTCGTCGTCCCCGGCGCTCGGCTCGAACCGCCGCCGACAGCGCCGATCATCCGCCCCGTCCTACACACCCTCCCGAGCACGACTCGGTGCGTCAAACGCGCCGAGCATCTTTGTCGTCCGCGCCAACGGTCACCACATCCACAGTCGATCCTTGATAGAACAAGGGGCTTGGCGGGTACCGCGACGACTACGATGATTGGCTGGCAACGGTCATACAGTCTGCTTGCCAGAAATCTAGCCATGTCTCGCCTGGGCTTCCCAGAGATCCTTGCCCGTCAGCTTGTCAACATACCCGCGGAGTACAGCCTAGTCTCGTGGTTGACGTCTAGAAGCTCCATTGAACATCGGCTTGTTGGGCGCAGCACGGACACGGGGCGCAGAAGCCAGTGTCAGTCATTGAGCCGCTATTGCTGATGACAACTCAAGAAGGAGATGCCGTGTTGGACCCATGTGCGGATCGGGAACGACTGGCGAGGCTTGTCTGCGGCTAAATCGCAAAGGGATTCTCTGTGACATCCCGCCAGAATATCTGACCATAACGCAGAATCGACTTGCGAAGCATCAAAACCGCGATGGACAATAGGAACGCAGCCATCGAAGGGCCGTACAATCAGCCGTCGATCGGCGCTCGCATCGAGGCCTTCTTTCTCGACTAGCGCTGTTCAGGGGCAAAACTAAGGCAGGCAAACGAGGCCACCATGACAGTCACCGAGACCATCGAAACCAAGCTGGCGGACACGTTCGATCCAGCGCATCTCGAGGTGGTGAACGAGTCTGGCAACCACAACGTGCCGCCGGGTTCGGAATCGCACTTCAAGGTGGTGATCGTGGCGGCCGGGTTCGAGGGCAAGCGGCTCATCGAGCGCCATCGCCTCGTCAACGCGGCGCTGGCGGACGAGTTGGCCGGGCCCGTTCACGCGCTTGCGCTGCACACCTACACCCAAGCGGACTGGGCAGCCCGTTTCGGCGCTCATCCCATGTCGCCGCCCTGCCGCGGCGGTGCGCGCCAAGAGCCCGCCTAACAGCGACCTCGCAACGCAGCACGGAAGAGCGCTCGGCACCGCCCAGCCCAGCGTTCAGCAGCCGGCTCCGGCCCCAACAGCGGCGCTCGGCAAGAGCCGGCCTAACGGCGACCTAGCAACGCACGGCCGAGCGCCCGCCAACGCCCGGCTAAGCAGCAACGATTACCGCGGCCTAGTGGCGACCAGCCCCGCATGGAAGAGCCCTCCCCGCCAGCCGCCCAGCCCGTTCAGCATCCATCCCCCGCCGCCTCCAACAGCGGCGCGAGCTCCCTCCACACGTTCTCGAGCAATATCGGTTGCGCCCCCGCGGTGGGGTGGATGCCGTCGTCCTGCAGCATCGTCTCAAGGTCTATACCTTCCAGCAGAAACGGCACCAGCACGGCGCCGGTCTCTCCGGCCACCGCCGTGAACGCCGCCTCGAAGGCCGCCGTGTAGCGCTGCCCATAGTTCGGCGGCAGTTTCATGCCGACTAGGATGACCGCCGCGCCGCCGCGTTGCGCCAAGCGCACCATCTCCGCCAAGTCTTCCCGCATGGCAGCGATGGGATGGCCTTGCAAGCCATCGTTGCCACCGAGCTCCACGATGACGATGCTCGGCGCATGCGCCTCCAAGGTGACAGGCAGCCGCCCAAGCCCGCCGCCCGTGGTCTCGCCGCTGATGCTGGCGTTCACCACGCGCTGGCCGCAGCCCGTCGCGACGATGCGGCGCTGCAGCAGGCTCGCCCAGCCGTCCTCTTCGGCAATGCCGTAGGCGGCGCTCAAGCTGTCGCCGAAAACGAGGATGGTGCCCGTGCCCTCGGCGCCGGCGGGTGGGGCCAGCGCAAGCAAGAACGCGAGCAGGAACGGCAGTGGCTGCAAGGCAAGACGCCGGCGACGCGGCAACCGCGGGGCGGCGCAATGGTAATCTAACGCGCTTTGCGCCACCCCTCGGCGCCGCGGCCCCCGACGTGAAAGACGTTTCAACCAACTCTTGCATCCTGCAAGCGCAGCGGCTGCGTAAGTCCGTCCCCACCGCGGAAGGCGAGCTCGTCATCCTGGACGGCGTGGATTTCGACGCCGCGGCCGGCGAATCCGTGGCGGTGATGGGCGCTTCCGGCTCTGGCAAGACCACGCTGCTCGGCATCCTCGCCGGGCTGGATTTGCCCACGGACGGCAGCGTCTGGCTCGATGGTGACGAAATCAGCGCCCTCTCCGAGGAGGCGCGGGCGCGCGTGCGCGGGCGCTGCGTCGGCTTCGTCTTCCAGACGTTCCAGCTAATCGAAAGCCTCTCGGCGCTGGAGAACGTCATGCTGCCCTCAGAGCTGCGTGGCGACCGCGGCGCCAAGGAAGACGCCCGCGCCTTCCTAGAGCGCGTGGGCCTCGGGCAGCGCCTCACGCACTACCCGCGCCAACTCTCCGGCGGCGAGCAGCAGCGCGTCGCCATCGCCCGCGCCTTCGCGTCCCGCCCCAAGGTGCTGTTCGCGGACGAGCCCACCGGCAATTTGGACACCGGCACGGGCAAGCGCGTGGTCGAGCTCTTGTTCGACTTGAACCGAGATTCCAACGCCACGCTGGTGCTAGTCACCCACGACGCCACGCTGGCGGAGCGCTGCGACCGCACCATCGCCCTCGACGGCGGCCGGCGGGTGGCATGAGCCCAACGTTCGCGCTCCGCCTCGCCGCGCGGGATGGCCGCTCCGGCGAGCTGCGCTTGCTGCTCGCCTCCATCGTCGTCGCGGTGGCGTCCGTCACCGCAGTCGCGCTGTTTGCAGACCGGCTGCAGCAAGCCTTGTTGGCGGAATCCACCACATTCCTCGGCGCAGACCGCATCATCGGCTCTAGCCGGCCGGTGCCGGATGCGTTCCGCGACGCCGCCACCGCCCGCGGCCTCACGCAAACAGACACCGTCGCCTTCCCCTCCATGCTGTTCACGAGCGACGCGGCGGACGCCCGTAACCAACTCGTGTCGGTGAAGGCGGTGGGCGAAGGCTACCCGCTGCGCGGCGTGGTGCGGGTGGCCGAAGAGCCGTTCGCCCTTGGCCGCGTCGTGGACACTGTGCCTGAGCAGGGCGAGGCGTGGCTGGATTCGCGCCTGTTTCCCGCCCTCGGCCTGAGCTTGGGCGATACGGTGGCCATCGGCCGCTTGCAGTTGCGCATCAGCGCCGTGCTGGTGAGCGAGCCAGACCGCGGCGGCAGCGTGTTCGACCTCGGCCCCCGCGTGTTGATGCGCGTGGAAGACGTGCCCGCCAGCGGCATCGTGCAGCCAGGCAGCCGCGTCTCGTACCGGCTGTTGTTGGCCGGCGACACCGCGGCGCTGGACGGCCTACACGCCGAGCTGGAGCCGGCGCTGGCGCCCAGCTACCGCTGGCGCGGCGTGAAGGATTCCAACCGCTCCATCGGCGATGCGTTGGAACGCGCCGAGAGCTTTCTGTTGCTGGGCGGGCTGTTGGCGGTGCTCCTCGCTGGCGTCGCCATCGCCTTGAGCGCCCACCGCTACGCCCGCCGCCACTACGACCATGTGGGCGTGCTGAAAACGTTGGGCGCAACGCCGGCGGACGTGTTCTGGGGCTTTCTCGGTGCGCTGGGCGCCGTCGGCGCCGTGGGCGTCGCCGCTGGGCTGGCCCTCGGCGCCATCGTCCACTTCGGCATCGTCGCCATTCTCGGCGCCTACCTGCCGGTGGCGCTGCCGGCGCCGGGCTGGCGGCCCTTGGCCCTCGGCACCAGCACCGGCTTCATCTGCCTGCTTGCGTTCGCCCTGCCTCCGTTGGCGGCGTTGCGCAACATCTCGCCCATGCGCGTGCTGCGGCGCGATTTCCAAGCCAGCGCGGCGTCGCAGGCGGCCACCTATGGCAGCGCTGCGGCCGGCGCCTTGGGCCTGCTCTTCTGGTACAGCGACGGCATTTGGCTCACGCTGTGGGCCTTAGTCGGCAGCTTGGGCGTCTCCGCGGCGTTCGCCATCATGGGCTTGGGCCTGTTGCGCGGCGGCCGCGTCGCCGGCATGCAGGCTGGCAGCGCATGGCGGTTGGCGTTGAGCGCCCTGCAGCGGCGCCATCGGGAGAGCGTGGCGCAAATCACCATCTTCGGGCTGGCCATCATGCTGCTCTTGGTGCTCTTGCTGGTGCGCACCGCGCTGCTGGACGAATGGCGGGCCCAGCTCCCAGCGGATGCGCCCAACCACTTCGTGATGAACGTGGCGGAAGACGAAGTGGCCGCGGTGCAGGCGTTGCTCGCCGAGCACACGAACTACAACGGCCGCCTGTTCCCGATGATTCGCGGCCGGGTGACCGCGGTGAACGACATTGCCGCGGACGAGTGGGAGCGCCAACACGCGGTGCCGAGCATGGACGGTGGCCACCTGCGTTCGGAACGCAACCTCACCTGGTCTGACGCGCTGCCGCCGAACAACACGTTGACGGCCGGCGATTGGTGGCCGGTGGACACCCAGGAGGCGTTGATCTCGCTGGAAGACGAGTACGCGCTCGAGCATGGCTTGGACGTGGGGGACGAACTCTCCTTCGACATCGGCGGCCTCGCCGTCCAAGCGCGGGTCGCCAACCTGCGCGAAGTGGAGTGGGACAGCCTGCAACCGAACTTCTTCATCATCTTCTCTGCTGCCGCATTGCCAGATTTCGGCGCCACCCACATGACGAGTTTCCATCTGGAGCCGGGCGCGAAGCGTTTTCTGAACCAGCTGTTGTCTGAGCATCCCACCATCACAGTGATCGAGATCGACGCCATCGTCCGGCAGGTGCGCAGCATCGTCGAGCGCGTCACCCAAGCCATCGAGTTGGTGCTGGCCCTCGTCTTGGGCGCCGGCGCCTTGGTGCTGATCGCCTCCATTCAGGCCAGCCACGAAGCGCGCATGCGCGAACACGCCTTGGTGCGCACCTTAGGCGGCACCATGCGGCTCATCGCGGGCGCCTTGACGAGCGAGTTCGCGGCCCTCGGCGCCTTCGCCGGAGTGGTCGCCGCAGTGGGCGCGGAAGTGACCACATACATCCTGCAAACGCAGGTCTTTCGCTTGGGTTACGCGCCGCAACCTTGGCTGTGGCTGGTGGGCCCGGCAGTGGGCGCGGCGCTCATCACGCTTGTCGGCGGCATCGGCGCGCGCCGGTTGGTGCGCTCGCCGCCGGCGCTGGTGTTGCGGGAGTTGCGATGAGGGCATGGGTGTTGGGTTTGCTGGCCTGCGTTGCCGGCCTCGCATACGCCGAGCCAGCGGGGGACGCGCCGGCCAGCGGTGACGCGAGCCCGACGCTGGAAGAGCAGACGTTGGAAGAGATCGTGGTGGTCGCGGACGGTTCCGTGCGCCCGCGCCAAGGCGGCTTTGGCAGCGTCGGCGTGGTGGACGGCGAGGCGCTCACCCTGCTGCGCCCCAACCATCCGAGCGAAGCGCTCGCCCGCGTGCCCGGCGTGTGGGTGGCGCGCGGCTCTGGGCAAGAACACCTGATGGCCATCCGCTCCGGCGTGTTCGCGGGGCCAGGCGCCTGCGGCGAGTTCCTCTACTTGGAGCACGGCGTGCCCATCCGCCCGGCGGGTTTCTGCAACATCAACAACCTGTTCGAGTTGAACATCGAAGGCGCCGCGGCAGTGGAGGTGGTGCGCGGGCCGGCCAGCGCCTTGTTCGGCGGCAATGCCTTGAACGGCGTGGTGAACGTGGTGCCGCGCAGCGGGCCACAGCCTTGGCGCATCAGCGCCGAGGCCGGGCCACACGGCTACGCGCAGGCGCGCGTCGGCGGCGGCGCAGGGCCGCTGCGCCTAGACGTCCATTCCACCACCACCGATGGTTGGCGCGACGACACGGGCTACGGGCAGCAAAAGCTCAACCTAGCCCTCGACAGCGCGCGCGGCGAGTGGCAGGGCGCCACCTTCTTCTCCGCAACGCTGCTCAATCAGGAGACAGGCGGCTACGTGCGCGGCTACCGCGCCTACGAAGACAGCAACCTGCGGGACTCCAACCCCAACCCAGAGGCTTATCGAGACGCCTGGTCCGCGCGCCTCGTAAGCGAATGGTCCCTGCAACGCGATGGGCGGCGGCTGGTGCTCACGCCGTATCTGCGACGTTCCAACATGGCCTTCCTGCAGCACTTCCTGCCCGGCAAGCCGTTGGAGACCAACGCCCAGACCAGCGGCGGCGCGCTGGCGCGGCTCGGCGGCGTGAACGGCGCGCTCGTCTGGGAAGTGGGAGCGCAAGCCGAGTACATGCAGGGTTGGCTGCGCCAAGTGCAGGATGGCGCCACTGTGGGCTCCAGGTTTCTCGTTGCCACCCGGCCGCCGGGCAAACACTATGACTACGCCGTGGACAGTGTGCTGGCCGCCGCGTTTCACGACCTGCGGTGGACGTTCTCGCCGCGCGGCACGCTGGTGCATAGCTTGCGCGTGGAGCGCTTGAGCTACGGCTATGACAACCGCTGGCTGGTGGGCAACTCTCGCGATGATGGCACCGCTTGCGCGTTCGGCGGCTGCCTCTACACCCGCCCGGCCAGCCGCGAGGACAGTTTCACCAACGTGGCGGGCCGGTTGGGGCTGCACTGGCAACTGGGCAGCGCGGAACTCTACGCCACCACCGGCGTGGGCTTTCGCCCGCCACAGGCGACGGAACTGTATCGGCTGCAAAGCGGCCAACTGGCCGCGGACATCGACAGCGAATCCCAAGCCTCCTTAGAGCTAGGGTGGCGCGGCACAGTCGGGCGCTTCGATGGCGAGGCGGCCCTCTACGCCGGGCGCACCGAAAACCTCATCTTCCGCGACGCAAACGGTTTCAACGTGAGCGACGGCGAAACCCGCTCCGAGGGTTTGGAGTTCGCCTTGGGCTACGCCGTGGCCGATGCGCAGCGCCTGGAGCTGACCGGCACTTGGGCGCGCCACCGCTACGCTTTCGACCGCGCCGCCGCCCGCGGCGAGCGCATCCAAGACGGCGCGGACATGGATTCGGCACCACGTTGGCTGGCGAGCGCCCGCTGGACGGCCCGCTACCGCGACCTCGTCTCGGAACTGGAAGCCGCCTACGTCGGCTCGCATTTCATCGACGCTGCCAACACGGCCCGTTACCGGGGGCATCTCGTCTTCCACTGGCGTGGCCGCTATGCGCTGCGCGACCGCGTGACACTCTTCGCCCGCCTCCTGAACCTAACGGACGAACGCTACGCAGACCGGGCAGATTACGCCTTCGGCAGCCATCGCTACTTCCCGGCGCTGCCGCGGCAGCTCTATGCTGGGGTGGAGTGGACGCTGTAGGAGGTGCTTAGGGTCTCTTGGCCCGTGGCGCTCCCGATCCAGTGGTTCCGGGCAGCGTGCGCTGCCGGAGCACCTCCAACATGTGGTCGTGGAAAGATGGAATGCCAAAACTGACGCTCTCGTCCCGTTCGAGCGTTAGAACGCCGTGCTGGATGGCGTCGGCAACGGCTCGTTCGCCATCCGCGCCCGCAGCGTCGATGGCGTCCTGAACATCCAAGGAGCGGACGCTCTCTTTCGCCATGCGAGCGATCACTGGAACCATCCGGGAACGCCCCCTGCCCATTGCGGTCAAGCGATCGTCGTAGTACTCGGCACGCAGTTTGTCGCCTTTCTCCAGCACTCTGTCCACTATGTCGGGCGCATGCCATCCAACACTGTGGTCCACCGCGTCCAAGGCTGCCGAAAGGTAGCAGTGGATGTGCTGCGGAAAGTCGTGGCTCGCCGCGGCGAGGGAGTCGACCACATGCGGCGGAGCTTCGCGCTCGAAATCGGCCAGCGATTTTGAGATCACCTCGCACGTGGCGTCCCTGTGCAAGGGGCCGAGACGGAGCCCTTTGGTGACACGCGATATGCCGTGCCTCGAAAGCACGGCCTGCGTGTTCTCCAGCCCGGCCCCCACCACGAGGATGGGGCAGCCGTGGACACCCTCGTGCAGCACACGCAGCGTTTCCGCCTGCCGAGCGTTCAGGTTCTGCAATTCGTCGACGACAATCACCAGCGGGCGCGGCCACTTGGCCTTGGAGGTGCGCAGCATCGACGCCAAGCCGCGATCGGGACGCACATGTTCCCGTGTCATGCTCGCCTTCGCCGAAGCCATCCCCGCGACGCCGTTCGTGAGGCGTGGGGCGACAGCCGCGATCTTCTCGAAGTCCGACTCCCGGCCGATCGCCGTTCCGATGCTCAGGAACAGATCGAGCGGGTCGTCCAAATCCGAGACCCCGCCGAAGAGGTTCGGCACGTCGATCGATTCCGCAAAAGCCCGGGCCAACGATGTTTTCCCTGATCCCGGAACTCCGGTAATCAGAGCCAGCCCGCCACTCGCGTCACCGGTCTTCGCGACCACAGCGAGCCGATCGCCCAACTCGCCCAATTCCTCACCGCGGCCCGCGAAATGGTACGGAGCGTCGCGGTCGGTTCGTCGCAATGGCATGTCGAATCTAGAGGTTTGGAACGCCCATCATACGCTGAGCGCACCGAGGCACTAGGGGAGGCTGGCCTTTCCGACGATGTGGCCGAGGCCGTGCGACTCTGCCATCGAGGGCGCGTCGTGAGCCGGACATGCTGCCTTATCAGTGCGCTGGGTGCGCGACCGGTCGCCCCTGAAGGTATCAAGGCACCAATGAAGTAGTCCTGTAGCTCCGCGACCACGAACGCCCCTCCTCCACCCGCCCCAGATCCCGCCGCCACCGCCACAGATGTTGCTGGACTATTTCACGGAAGTAACGCATCATCCCGCGGTTACGTTAGGGGATTCTTCAACATGTTGAAACTGAACTGCCCGCGACGTCGGGCGGAGGGGCGGGAGCGGGCGCTGCCTTGGGCCGCGTTGATTGCTCTCCTGCTCGCAGCGCCCGTTCCGGCGCTGGCGCAAGAAGCGGATGACGATGAGGAACAAGCGGCGATGGAAGAAATCGTCGTCACCGGCTCCCGCATCCGCCGGGACGACTTCAGCTCGGCAAGCCCGATCACCGTCATCACCGGCACGTCCGTCCTCGAGTCTGGTTTCGCCAACTTGGGCGAGGCGCTGCGCGCCTCCTCGGTAACCGGCACGGCGGGCTTCAACCAGTCCAGCGTGCTGTCCGGCGGCGGCTCCACCTCGGTGGATTTGCGCAACCTCGGGCCAGACCGGGTGCTCATCCTGATCAACGGCAAGCGCGTGGCGAGCTTCGCGGACGCATTGGCGAACCAAGCGGTAGACCTCACGTTCGTGCCGAGCGCCATGATCGAGCGCGTTGAAATCTTGCGCGACGGCGCTTCCGCGGTGTACGGCGCGGACGCCATCTCCGGCGTGGTGAACGTGATCCTGAAGGACAACTTCGAGGGCATCGAGGGCGGCGTGTCCACTGGCTTGAGCGGCGAAGGCGACGCGCAGCGCTATACGGCGGAGCTGGCCATCGGCGCCACGGGAGACCGCGGTTCCGTGGTGCTCGGCGCCGAATACCGCTACTCCAACAACGTGCCGCAGATCGCCCGGGATTGGGCAACGCCCGCCATCTCAGGCCTCAGCGCGAGCGGGGCGCAAAACGGCAGCTTCTTTTCGCCTGGCGGGGTTTTCTACGGACCGACTGGCGCAGCGTTTTGCACCCAACCCAAGGCGTTCGGCGGCGACGAGATAACCAACGTCTTCCCGAATTGCCCGTCCTTTCAGCCGTCGCAAAATGTGTCCAGCCCAGACCAAGTGCAGATGAACCGCTACGACTATTCCTTGGGGCAGGACATTTACGGCGCTTCCGAGGTGTATGTCTTCTCCGGCTACGGCACCTACGACGTGGCGGACGGCATCGAGGGCTTCCTCGAGGCGCAGTTCTCCAAGCGCCTCAGCGAGTTCCGGCTGGACGGCAACCCAGGCAGCTTCGGCACCGTGGGGGTACCCCAAGGATGGATAGTGCCTGGGTCGAACCCGAACAACCCGGTGGGCACAGGCAGCCTCTACATCCGCCCGACCAGCACGGTCGGCGCGAGGATCAGCAATCACGAGTCCGACACGTTGCGGATGGTGGCCGGGTTCCGGGGCGACATCCTCTCCGAAGGCTTCCTGAACGAGTGGAGCTGGGAACTCTCCTACCTCTACACGCGGGTGGACTCAGACTTGCGCACGAACTCCACGTGGAACCTGAACCGCGCCAACATCATCTCAGACCCGGTGCGGTGCGCGGCGGATACCATTTGCTCCAGAATCGTGAACCCGAGCGGCGCGCTGGACGCCCTGCGCCCCGGCAACTGGACGCAAGATGAAATCGCCTACATTCGCCAGAACACCTTGGCCACTTCCGAGTTCCAGACGAGCGGTTTCTTCGGCATGGTGACCGGGCCGGTGGTCGAGCTGCCGGCAGGGCCCATGAGCGTGGCCTTCGGCTTCGAGACGCGCACAGACCGCGGCTTCAACAAGCCAGACTCGGTGACGGAAGCCGGCGAATCGGTGGCCAACCAAGTGTTCACGACACAGGGCAGCTTCTCCGTCTCCGAGTATTTCGGCGAAGTGGAGATACCTATCGTCGCCGACGTCTTCGCCGTGGAATCCTTGGACTTGAACTTGCAGACGCGTTCTTCGGACTACTCGAACTTCGGCCGCGAGACCGTCTGGCGCGCCGGCGTGAACTGGCAAGTCATTAGCGACCTGCGCTTGCGCGCCAACCGCAGCACAGCGTATCGGGCACCGTTGGTGACAGACCTGTTCGGCGGCGGCACCGTCAGTTTCGACTTCTTCTCGCATCCTTGCGCGGCGGGCAGCCCCGTGCGGATGCCGGGCAACGACGTCGATCAGAACTGCCTGCTGGACGGCATTCCCGCCACCGCCACGCAGATCGCCTCGCAGTACGCGGTGCTCGCCGGCGGCAGCCCGGATTTGGAGCCCGAGACAGCGGACACCTCCACCATCGGCATGGTGTTGACGCCGCGCTTCCTAGACGGCTTCTCCGCCTCCGTGGACGTGTGGAACATCAAGGTGCTGAACCTCATCACCCGCTTCACGTCAGACAGCGTGGTGGATTCCTGCTACGAAGGCCCCGTCGGCAAGACGGCGGATTCGTGCGATCGCTTTGAGTCTGGCGTGGGGGCCGGCGGCATCTTCGTCCGCGGCATGACGAACCGGCTCCTGAACTCCAGCCAGGTCACCACCAAGGGCTTCGACTTTGGCGCACGCTACGAGTTCAGCGGCCCGTGGGACACGGAAGTGGTTGTTGACCTGCAGGGCACCTACGTGAAGTTGAACACCTTTGCGCCCAACGCCGGCAACGCGGACGACCGCGGCTCCATGCCACGCCTGCGTGGCACGGGCTTCGTCAGAGTGAACAAAGGGCAGTGGGACTACACGTGGCGGATGCGCTACGTCCACCGGATGGACGACCCACGCTACGACGGCAACAACGTGTTCGGCTACGACACCGTGCCATCGCACACCGAGCACGACATCCGCGTCGGCTGGCTCGTTGGCGACTATCGGTTCCTGCTGGGCGTGAACGACGTGTTCGACAACGACCCGCCCTACGTCTTCAGCAGCGGCAACAACACAGACCTGTTCCTGTACGGCGCCGTCGGCCGCTACGCCTTCATGCGGATGGACTTCACCAGATAAGGCCAACCGCCTTCGTCATCCCCGCGGCGCCCGAAGCAATTTCGGGCGCCGCGGACTTTGGCCTTCCATAGCCCTTCCTGAAAAGCGGGCGTATCGGTCACGCGGCCCAAAAAGCCTCGCGCTACGCGGGGCGGCGGCTTGGTGTCACGAGCGCACAACGATTGCAGCCGCGTCGCCTGTCAAGTCGGGCGGATGTCGCTACTGCTGCGCACTCGCGCCAGCCACACTGGCCGCCATGCACGAAGACGACATCTGCCGAACGGCGTTCGCGGATGCCAGCATAACGCGCGACCTGTTGGAACTGCTGCCGGAGGACGCCACTGCCGAGCTGGATCCGCGCCGGCTGCGTCGTCTGCCGACCGAGCACGTCGCCGCGGGCGGGCAGCGCCGCCGCGCCGACATGGCTTGGGCGGTTGGAACCGTCGGTGGCCGGGCAGGGCGAGGGGACGAATTGCAGGGGAGCCTTCAGCCAAGGGGCGGGACGCGCCTCCCCTCGCAAGAAGAGGCTGGCGCCGCGGCCGGGTTGAAAGGGGAGGCATTGCTGGCGCTGGAGTTCCAGTCCTCGCCGGACCGCGCCATGGCGCTGCGCATGGAGATCTACGTGGCGCTGCTGCGCCAAGAGGTGGCCGCCGAAGGCGGACTGCGCGCCGGCGACCTGCTGCCGCGGGTGTTGCCGGTGGTGGTCTACACCGGCGGCCGGCGCTGGCGGCCAGAGACCCTCGACGAACTGACCGCGCCGACGCCGGCGGGCTGGGGCAATTGGCAGGCGCGTTTCGAGTTCCTTTGCCTTGACGCTGCGAACTTGACGGCGGAGGATGGACGCTCGAACCCGGTCGCCGCGCTGCTGCGGCTGCTGGCGAGCCGGCAGGCGGAATCTGTGCCGGCGATGTCGAAGGCGCTGTTCGACGGGCTGCGGGCGGCCGGTTCGGGCGCGGAGCGGCAGGCTTTTGCGAATAGACTGGCTCGAGCGCTGATGCAACTGCTGATCGCCCGCTTCGCCGACGACGAAGAGAGCGACCAGCACCGACACCACATGCAGCAAGCGCTGCGCTACATGGAGGAGCCCACCATGCTCGCCGAGGCAATCACCGAATGGCGACAAAACGCAATCGCCGAGGGCAGAAACGAGGTGCTGCGACGGCTGGCCACCCGGCGCTTTGGCCTTGAGGCGGGCGCTGAGTTCGGCCGGCTCCTGGCGGACGAGCAGGATGCCGATCGGCTGGCGCGTGCCGGCGATCTGGTGATCGACTGCTCCAGCGCGGAAGAATTGCTGAGCCGGGCGCGTCGCGTGCTGAGGGGTGGCGACGGCGAAATGCGCTAGTTGGGATCGGTCCCCCGCCCTACGGTGCGGCTTGGTGTTACGAGCGCACAACGATTGCAGCCACGTCGCCCGTCAAATCGGGCGGATGTCGCTACTGTTGCGCACTCGCGCCGGCCACACTGGCCGCCATGCACGAAGACGACATCTGCCGAACGGCGTTCGCGGATGCCAGCATGACGCGCGACCTGTTGGAACTGCTGCCGGAGGACGCCACTGCCGAGCTGGACCCGAGCCGGCTGCGCCGGCTGCCGACCGAGCACGTCGCCGCGGGCGGGCAGCGCCGCCGCGCCGACATGGCCTGGGCGGTTGGCACGCTTGTGCGGGCAGGGCTAGGGGGTAGCTCGCCAGAGAGGGCCGGCGCGGAAGCGGACTCCGGAGCGGAGGCGTTGCTGGCGTTGGAGTTCCAGTCCTCGCCGGACCGCGCCATGGCGCTGCGGATGGAGATCTACGTGGCGCTGCTGCGCCAAGAGGTGGCCGCCGAGGGCGGACTGCGCGCCGGCGACCTGCTGCCCCGGGTGTTGCCGGTGGTGGTCTACACGGGAGGTCGGCGCTGGCGGCCAGAGACTCTCGACCAACTGACCGCGCCGACGCCAGCGGGCTGGGGCGGCTGGCAGGCGCGTTTCGAGTTCCTTTGCCTTAACGCTGCGAACTTGACGGCGGAGGATGGACGCTCGAACCCGGTCGCCGCGCTGCTGCGGCTGCTGGCGAGCCGGCAGGCGGAATCTGTGCCGGCGCTGGCGAAGGCGCTGTTCGACGGGCTGCGGCCGGTCGGTTCGGGCGCGGAGCGTCAGGCGTTTGCGAATAGACTGGCTCGGGCGCTGATGCGAATGCTGATCGCCCGCTTCGCCGGAGACGAAGAGAGCGACCGGCATCGACACCACATGCAGCAGGCGCTGCGTTACATGGAGGAACCCACCATGCTCGCCGAGGCAATCACCGAATGGCGGCAAAACGCAATCGCGGAGGGCAGAGCCGCAGGCAGAACCGAGGGTAGAACCGAAGGCAGAACCGAGGTGCTGCGGCGGCTGGCCGCCCGGCGCTTTGGCCTTGAGGCGGGCGCTGAGTTCGGCCGGCTTCTGGCGGACGAGCAGGATGCCGATCGGCTGGCGCTTGCCGGCGATCTGGTGATCGACTGCTCGAGCGCGGAAGAATTGCTGCGGCGTGCGCGTGGCTTGCTGAGGGAGGGGGCGTCGACCTGATCCTGTGCGAGCAGGCGACGCGGAAGCTGTCCCAGAACCTGATGCTCAAAGCTCGAGTGGCGTGAGTTCCAGCCGGCCGGCGAGGGAAGGGCCACCGCCTCACGGCGTGGCCTCAGTGCTCCTCAGACACCGGCCGAATCAGCGCGTTCGTGTCGAACGCAGGACCGAGCGGGCCATCACTTGCCATGCGACTTGGCAGCGGGACGGCGAACCGGATCGATGACGCTCGCGGCCGATCCATCGGCTGCCTTGATCGCCATGCGGCGGCGCCAGTTACTCACCTCGACGGGATCCGTCCCCGGCTCTACGGCGCGGATGTCGAACTCCTACGGGGGAATGTCCGACGTCAGCAGAGCCGCGGCGAGGCCCCGTGCCCGTTTGTCGGTCGTGCGATAAATCGCCATGGCGCGCCTACTCCGCAGCCCCCCCGGCCAAGCGCTCGCGTTGCGGGGCGCCGGCGCCAATGTGCCTGTCCAGAAAGGCCAGCAGCGCATTGAAGAAGTCCGCGCGGTTTTCCTCCTTGTAGAACCCGTGGCCCTCGTTGGCCTTCTCCATGTACTGCGCCTCGATGCCGGCCGCCTCAAGTTTCTTCATCAGTTCGCGGGCGTGATCCACCGGCACCCGCGCATCCTCTTCCCCATGCACGATGAAGAGCGGCGTCTTCAAGCGGTCCAAGTAAGTGACCGGGGAAGCGCGGCGCCGGTCCTCCGCGGTGGGGCCAATCACCCGGTCGATGTACTTCTCGCCCCAGCGGGTGAGGCGGGTGAAGTCTGCCTTCTTGTACTGGATGTCGTGGTCGTACACGCCGGCCGCCGGCACTGAACAGGCGTAGAGGTCTGGCTCGCGCACCACGCTCATCAAGGCCGCATAGCCGCCGTAGCTCCAGCCGTGTATGCATACCCGCCCTGCCTCGGTGATGCCGGTCTCAATGGCCCATCGGGTGGCATCGGTGAGGTCGTCTTGCATGGCGCCGGCCCATTCGCCGTAGCCGATCCGCTCGAAGCGGGTGCCGTAGCCGCCGGAACCGCGATAGTTCACCTGCAGCACGGCGTAGCCGTTCACGGCGAGCACTTGCACATACTGGTCGTACCGCCAATGGTCGCGCGGGCCATGCGGCCCGCCGTGCGGCATCAGCACCATGGGCGCCGGCCCAACTTGGCCCGGCGGCAGGGCGAGGTAGCCGCGCAGCTTCAGGCCGTCCCGCGCCTCGAACTCCACTGGGCGCATCTCCGCCAAGGTTGCGTCGTCGATCCACGGCAATAGGTCGAACAGGCGCTGCATCTGGCGCGTCTCCCGCTCGAAGACATACACCTCCGGCGTTTGGTTGTCGTCCTGCACGCTCACCAACACCAGTTGGCCATCGGTGGTGGCATTGGCGATGGACACAAAGCGGCCGGGGAACAAGCCCTGCAGCTGTTGGACCAACGCCGCCTCGGCGTTGTCTGGGTCGATGGCGACGATGCTCGGATAGTCTGGCTCGATCCTCGCCCCCCAAGCGTTGCCCTCGGAGTCCACCACCAGCTCGGCATCCACCACATCGTGGCGATACACCTCGGTGCGCTCCTGCGTTGCCGGATCCATCAGATAGATGCCCAACGGGCCATCGTCCGGCGCCGTCGACACAAAAATGCGTCCATCCTCCGCCACGGCAAGGGGGCGGAGGGGCACATCGCCGAGCTGCGTTTTGCTGAGCAAGCTCCAATCACCCGTTTCCGGGTCGCGCACGTGGACGAGGGAGTTGAAGTCGTCATCTGTGGAGAACGAGAAGCGGACATCGCCATCCCGCCCCGCCACCAAAAAGGCATCCGCCGCAGGCGCCCGCACACGCCCGGTGAGGCGGCCCGTGTAGACGTTCAGCTTCGCCGCCTCCACCGGCGACGCCGCAGACCAGTTCCAATCTCGAATCTGCACCAACACGTTGTTCTTGTCGTCCCCCAGCGGGTCGATGATGCTGGCGCTGGCGTATCGCTGCACCGCGCCCCGCGTCGCGCTGGGGACATCTTCGCCGGCGCGGTAGCCGAAGAGATGTTTGCTGCGCCCGCCATCCGCGTCCATGCCGAACAGCTCCCCAGAGGGCGCCAAGAATTCGTAGCGGCCGAAATCCCGCGTCACGGAACCGATGAGCCGGTCGCTGTTCACCCACTGGAAGTCCAGCACTTGGTTGCGGCCGGGGAAGCTCATCACGCCCTTCAAGGCAAGCTCGGGATAGCTCAGCACCGCCACCACCCGCTTGTCGTCCACGATGCGCAGCACCGCCAAGTACTCGGCAGTGGGCGAGATGCGCACCCGCAGCACTTCCGGAGACTTGGCGAAATCTTCCGGCGTGGGGGGCGCCGCCGCGGCAGCGCCGGCGACGGCCACGAGAGCCAAGGTGCAGAGTGTCTTCATCGGTGTCCTCCCACCAGCCATGCCGCCAAGTTACATCGCCGCCCATCACCCGCGCAACGCACCTTTGGGCACCGCCTCTGCGGGCCGCGCAGGCGGACGGCGGCGCGTCACTTGAATCGCACCGGGTGGCTATAATGCGGCCTCTGTGGCGAGCCCCCAAACCGAGCCTCTCCTGTCGATTCGCGGCCTCGCCTGTTCGGGTGGGCGTCGCCGGCTTTTCTGCGGCATCGACGCGACCTTGCGCCCCGGCGACGCCATCGAAGTGCGGGGCGCCAATGGCAGCGGCAAAACCACGCTGTTGCGCTGCGCAGCCGGGTTGCTGACGCCCCACGCGGGGGATGTGCGGCGAGCAGGAGGCCAAGCGCCGCTCTACCTAGGGCACAAATCAGGCATGAGTTCGCTGTTAAGCCCCATCGAGAACATGCGCTGGCATCTCGCCCTCGCCGGCGGCGCAGCCTCGCCCGCCGCGTGCGGCGCGGCCCTCGAACAGGTCGGCTTGGGCACCGAGCGCCACGATCCATGCGGCAACCTTTCTGCCGGCCAGCAGCGCCGCGTAGGTTTGGCGCGCCTAGCCGTGAGCAATGCCCGCCTGTGGTTGCTCGACGAGCCGTTCAGCGCCTTGGATGCGGCTGGGCGCGCGCTGGTACTGGCGTTGATCGCCGCGCATCGCGCCGCCGGCGGCGGCGTGCTCTGCGCCACCCACGAAGGGCTGAACCTGCCGGACGCGCAAGTGCTGCGGCTGCCGTTGTGAGCATTGCCATCGCGCAGACGCGGCGAGACCTCGCCATCGTCGTGCGCTCGCGGGGCGAAGCCCTCAATCCGCTGGCGTTTTTCGCCTTGGCAACGCTCCTCTTCGGGCTTGCCGGGCCCAGCCCTGAAACCCGCGCCGCCATCGCGCCGGGCGCCGTCTGGGCCTTGGCCGCGCTGGCCACGACGCTCTCCATGGAGGGGCTGTTTCGCCGCGATGTGGAGGAAGGAGCGCTGGAGCAGTTGTTGCTCCATGCCCGCCCGCTATGGCCGGCAGTGCTCGGCAAGTTGTTCGCGCACTGGTGCGTGACAGGGCTGCCGCTGGTGGTGTTGGGCCCGGTCGCGGCGCTCGCGCTGCAAGCCTCCACAGACGTCTTGCCGGCGCTCGCCCTAGGCTTGTTGCTAGGCACTCCCACGCTCACTTTGATCGGCGCCATCGCCGCCGCGCTCACCGCCGGCATCGGGCGCGGCAGCCTGTTGGTGGCGCTGATCGCGCTGCCCCTGTGCGTGCCAACGCTCATCTTCGGCGCCGGCGCTGCCTTCGCCGCCGCGGCCGGGGCGGACCCGACGCCACAACTGCTGTGGCTCGCAGCGCTTCTCGCCGCCGCGGCCACAGCCGCCCCGTTCGCGGTGGGCGCGGGGCTGCGCGTCAGCCAAGAGTATTGATCGTGGGCCCGCTCAGAACTTACTTCCACAAGCTCGGTTCGCCGCGCTGGTTCTTCGATTTGGCGCGGCCATGGGGCATCGGCTTCGCCGTCGTCGGCGTGAGCCTGCTGGTGGTCGGCTGGGTGTGGGGCCTCGGCTTCGCGCCGGAGGATTACCAGCAGGGCAACAGCTTCCGCATTATCTATGTGCATGTGCCGTCCGCGCATCTGGCGCAAGCGCTGTATGTGGCGATGGGCGTTGCCGGCGTGACGGCGCTGGTGTGGCGCGTCAAGCTGGCGGACATGTTCATCGCCGTTGTGGCCCCCGTGGGCTTGGCGATGGCCGGCATGGCCCTCGCCACCGGTGCCATTTGGGGCCGCCCGACATGGGGCGCGTGGTGGGTGTGGGACGCCCGCACCACCTCCATGCTGGTGCTGTTCTTCCTGTTCGTGGGCTTGGTCGCGCTGCGCCAAGCCATCCCCTCCGAGCGCCAAGCGGGGCGCGCCGCGGCGGTGCTGGCCATCGTCGGCACCGTCAACGTGCCGATCATCAAGTACTCGGTGGAGTGGTGGCTCACGCTGCACCAACCGGCGAGTTTCAGCTTGAGCTCCGCCCCGGCGATGCCGCCTTCGATGTGGGTGCCGCTGGTGGTGAACGTGATCGGCCTGTACAGCTTCGCCGGCGCGTTGATCGTCGCGGGGCTGCGCAACGAAATCCTGCACCGCGAGCGCGACGCGCAGTGGGTGCGCGAGCGCTTGGCGGCGGGGGCCGTGAGGCCATGAGCGAGTTCTTCCACATGGGTGGCCACGGCCTCTACGTTTGGCTCGCCTACGGCATCTCGTTCGCCGCCCTCGCCATCCTCGCCGCGCGCCCCATCGCCGCGCGACGGCGGCTCACCCGGCGCGGTTCGGACGAACGATGAAAGCGATGAATAGGCAGCGCCGCGCTCGGCTGGCCGCCACCGTCTTGTTGCTCGTCGGCGCCGCCGCCACCGTCGCGCTCACGCTCGCGGCGTTGAACGAGAACGTCAACGCCTTCCATCCCCCGGCCAGCATCGTCGGCGGCGAGGCGCCGGTGAACACCTCCATCCGCGCCGGCGGCATGGTGGCCGAAGGCAGCGTGCGGCGGGACGCAACGGGCCTCGCCGTCTCCTTCGTGGTGACAGACCACCAAGGGGCGGACTATCCGGTGCGCTATCACGGCATACTGCCGGACCTCTTCCGCGAGGGCCAAGGCGTGCTGGTGACAGGCGAACTGACCGCCGCCGGCGTCTTTGAAGCGCGAGAGGTGCTGGCGCGGCACGATGAAAACTACATGCCGCCGGAGCTCGCGGACATGGCGGCACATCAGGGGGCCGCGCCGCGGTGATCGTCGAGATCGGCCACTTCGCCGCGATCTTGGCGTTGCTCATGGCCGCCGGCCTCGCCGGCGCCGGTTTCCTCGCCGCCGCCAACCCCGCGTGGCGGGGACTGACGCAGGCGCTCGCCTTGGGGCAGCTCGCGTTTGTGGCATTGAGCTTCGCCGTGCTGGTGGCGGCCTTCGTCGGCAATGACTTTTCCGTCGCCTACGTTGCGCAAAACTCAAACTCCGCCTTGCCTTGGCACTATCGGGTAAGCGCCACTTGGGGCGCCCACGAGGGTTCGTTCCTGCTGTGGACGCTCATCGCGGCTGGGTGGACCGCGGCGGTGAGCGTCGCCGGGCGGCAACTGCCGAGCGAGGTGCATGGCCGGGCGCTCGGCGTGTTGGGGGCGCTCAACGCGGCTTTTCTGCTGTTCCTGTTGAGCGCGAGCAACCCGTTCGAGCGGCTGCTGCCGGCACCGCCGGCGGATGGCGCGGACCTCAATCCCCTGCTGCAGGATTTCGGCCTCATCGTGCATCCGCCGCTCCTCTACACTGGCTATGTGGGCCTCGCCGTGGCGTTCGCGTTTGCAGCCGCGGCGCTGCTTGCCGGACGGCTGGACGCCGCGTGGGCGCGCTGGACGCGGCCGTGGACGAACGCGGCGTGGGCGTTCCTCACCTGCGGCATCGCGCTCGGCAGTTGGTGGGCGTACTACGAACTCGGCTGGGGCGGCTGGTGGTTTTGGGATCCGGTGGAGAACGCCTCGTTCATGCCTTGGCTCGCCGCCACCGCGCTCATTCATTCGCTGGCCGTCACCGAGAAGCGCGGCGCCTTCAAGGCATGGACGGCGTTCCTGGCCCTCACCGCCTTCTCCTTGGCGCTGCTCGGCGCGTTCATCGTGCGCTCCGGCGTGCTCACCTCGGTGCATGCGTTCGCGACAGACCCGGAGCGCGGCGTGTTCCTGCTCATCATCCTCGCGCTGGCCGTTGGCGGCGCCTTCGCTCTGTATGCGTTGCGGGCGCCCAGCATCGGCAGCCGCGCCACCTACGACGGCGTCTCGCGGGAACTGTTGCTGCTTGCCAACAACGCCATCTTGACGCTGGCGTTGGCGGTGGTGTTGCTCGGCACCCTGTATCCGCTGGCCTACGAAGCGGCCACTGGCGGCGACAAAATTTCGGTCGGCCCACCCTACTTCAATCGCGTCTTCGTGCCGCTCATGCTGCTGTTGGCGGCCTGCCTCGCCATCGCGCCCATTTCGCGCTGGAAGCGCACGCCGCTCAAGCTGTTTCAGAAGGCGGGGTGGATGCTGCTGGCGGCCGCCGCCATCGGCTTGGCCGCGCCGCTCGTCTTCGCCGGCGCGTTGAAAGCCGGGGCCGCGGCAGCCGCGGCGCTTGGCACCTGGGTCGCGGTGGTGCTGGCGGCGGATTGCTGGCGGCGGCGCGGCGCGCTGACACGCAGCTACCTCGGCATGGCGATGGCGCACTTGGGCTTCGCGGTGAGCTTGGTGGGCATCGGCGCCACCAGCCAGTTCTCATCGGCGCTCGATGCGCGGCTCGCGGTGGGCGAAGCCGTTGAGTTGAACGGCGTCACCTATCGCTTCGCTTCGCTCTCCCAAGTTGACGGCCCGAACTACACCGCAGAGCGCGGCACGTTCACCACCGATGCCGGCGTCACCCTCCACGCCGAGAAACGCTATTACGCGGCGAGCGGCCAAGTGATGACGGAGGCCGGCATCGCGGCCGGCTTCCTGCGCGACCTTTACGTCACCCTCGGCGAGCGCCTGCCGGACGGCTCTTGGGCCGTGCGCTTGAACGATAAGCCCTTGGTGCGCTGGGTCTGGCTGGGTGCATTGTTGATGGCCGGCGGCGGCATCTTGGCCGTGATGGATCCGCGTTATCGGCGGGTGCGGGTGCGGCGGCGCAGTGCCGACGCCGCAGCCATGCCCCACCCGGCGCAGAGCAGCGGCTGATGCGCCGACCATGGCGCCGACCGCGGCGGCAAGCGCCGCGGCGCATCGGATGATCGGGCGCCTGCTGCCGCTCGCGGGGTTCGCGGCCCTCGTGGCGCTCCTCTACCTAGGCTTCACCCTGCGCGACCCGACCCTGCTGCCGTCGGCGCTCATCGCGCAGCCGTTTCCGCGTTTCGACCTGCCCATCCTCGGCGGCAGCGGGCAGCGGGCCACCGAGGCGGACTTGCAGGGCGCCCCGCGCCTCGTCAACGTCTGGGCCACTTGGTGCCCCACCTGCCTCGCCGAACATGCAGAACTCACGCGCATCGGAGCCGAAACGGGCCTCTCCATCATCGGCATCAACTACAAGGACGACGCCGCAGAGGCCATCGCTTGGCTGGCCCGCCATGGCGACCCGTACCAATTCAACGTCGTCGATGCCGATGGCGATCTCGGCGTGGAGCTCGGCGTTTACGGCGCCCCGGAGACGTTCCTCGTCGATGCCGCCGGCATCATTCGCCACAAGCGCGTGGGCGAGGTGAACCCCGCGGTGTGGGAGAACGAAATCGCCCCGGCGTGGCGCAACTTGGCGGCAACGCCATGAACCGCGCCAAGCGCGGCGCCGCCGCTGCCCTGCTCGCCTTGGCCCAAGCCGCCAGCCCCGCTTCGCCGGTAGATGGCTTCGAGCTAGAGGATGCCGCCATGGCAGAACGCTATCAGGCGCTCATCGGGGAGTTCCGCTGTCCCAAGTGCCTGAACGAATCACTGGCGAGTTCCGGAGCGCCCATCGCCGCGGACCTGCGGCGCACGGTGCGGCGCCTCATCGCGGACGGCGCCGACGACGCGGCGATCCGTGTGCATCTGCAACAGCGATATGGAGATTTCATCCTCTACGATCCGCCGCTGCGGCCCAGCACCTGGGCGCTGTGGTTCGCGCCCTTGGCGCTTGCGCTCCTCGCCGCGGCGTTGCTGCGCCGCGCCGGGGCCCGCCGCCGCGCCCCGCCGCTCAGCGAAGCGGAACGCGCCGCCGTGGAGCGGTTCGTCGAGCGCCGCGGATGATCGCCGTGTATGCCGCCGCCGGCGGCCTCACGCTCATCGCCATCGCGTGGGTGCTCCATTGGGCGCGCCGCGCACCCGGCGCTGCCTTGGACGGCGGCGATGTGAGTGCGGCCATCTATCTGGACCGCGAGCGGGAACTCGCCGCCGAAGCGCACCGGCAGGGGTTGACCGACGCCGATGCCAGCGCGTTGCAGGCCGAGTTGGCCGCCAACCTAGCAGGCGAGCTGCAGGGAGACGAACGCGCCGCGCTCGGCCCAAGCCGGGAACCGACCGCCACGGCACCGCTCGCGCCCATCGCCGCCGCCGCGGCCATTGCCGGCATCATCGGCCTCGCGCTCTACGCGCAGTGGGGCGAACCAGACGCGATGCGCTTGGGGCAAGTGGTGGCGACGCTGCAGGCGCCATCTGCCGCCAACGCCGACCTCGCCGCCGCGGAGGCGAGCCTTGCGCGGCGCGACGCCCGCGCCCCCGGCGACGGCAGCGCCCTCTTCTACCAAGGCTATGCGCGGCTGCGCATGGGGGACTACGCCGCCGCGGACGCCCTCTTCAACACCCTGCACGGCCGCATCGGCGTGGCACCGAACGTCGATGCGGTGTGGGCGCAGGCGAGCTACATGGCCGCCGGGGGGCGCGTCACGGCGGAAACCCGCGCCATCATCGATCGCGTCCTCGCCGCAAATCCGCACAACTTGACGATGTTGGAGCTGCTGGCGACGGATGCCTTGCAGCGTGGCGACTACGCCGCCGCCGAGGCGCACCTCGCACGCGCCGCGGATCACGTGGCACCGGGGCCCCAAGGCGATGCGTTCCGGGAAGCGTTGGCGTTGGCCAAGCAGCGCACCCGCGCCGAACCAGCGTCCAGCGCCGGCGAATCGCCCGAACCAGCCGCGCCGAACGCGCCAGCCATCATCGCGCAGGTGACGCTCTCGCCGGACTTCGACGTGGCGGCCACCGCCCCGGTCTTCGTCATCGCGCGCTCGCCGTCCGCCACCGGCCCGCCATTGGCCGTGCGCCGCTTAACCGCCGGAGACCTGCCAGCCCGCGTGGTGCTGACGGATGCCGATGCCATGCTGCCCGGACGCACGCTGTCGCAACAAGACAACGTGGAAGTGCTGGCCCGGGTGAGCTTGAGCGGCGCCCCGACGCGCAGCGCCGGAGACCTCGAGAGCCAACCCGCCACAACACGCCCCGGCGCCGAGCCAATAGCGCTGCATGTGGAACGCGTGGTGCCCTGAGCCCAGCCCCACCTCACCCGTTGCGCCGCTGCCTGACAGCCCGGCTCATCAGTCCACGCGGCGCCCCGAAACGCCGTTGGGCGGCGCGTACTAACGACTCAACAAAGGTGCGATTGACGCCGGATTCCGCTAGACTGCCAGCGATTGACTGGTAGCGACCCGCGCCATGCGTCTCAAAGCCCTCAAGCTGGCCGGCTTCAAGTCCTTCGTCGATCCGACGACCGTCAGGCTGCCAGGGCATCGGTGCGCCGTGGTGGGGCCCAACGGCTGCGGCAAATCCAACATCGTCGATGCAGTGCGTTGGGTGCTCGGCGAGAGCTCCACGCGGCTGCTGCGGGGCGAAGCGAGCACAGACGTCATCTTCAATGGTTCCAGCGCCCGTCGTCCAACGGCCATGGCATCGGTGGAACTCAAGTTCGACAACACCGATGGCCGCATCGGCGGCGAGTACGCCGGCTTCACCGAAATCGCCGTGCGCCGCGAAGTCACGCGGCTGGGGCAATCCACCTACTTTCTGAACGGCGTCAAGTGCCGGCGCCGCGACATCGTGGACGCCTTCCTCGGCACCGGCTTCGGCTCGCGCAGCTATTCCATCATCGAACAGGGCATGATCGGCGAACTGGCGCAGGCGAAGCCAGACGCATTGCGCATCTACCTCGAGGAAGCGGCCGGCATCTCCCGCTACAAGGAGCGCCGCCGCGAAACCGCGAGCAGCATGCAAACCACCGAGGACAACTTGGAACGCCTGCGCGACCGCCGCGATGAAACCGAGAAGCGCCTCACCCTGCTGCGCCGCCAAGCGCGCACCGCCGAACGCTACCGCGAATTGAAAGCCGAAGCGCGACGCCTCAAGGCGGAGGGGTTGGCGCTTGAGCTGCGGGTGGCGGCCGCCGAAGTCGATGTGTGGGATGGCCGCCTGTCAAAGGTGGAGATAGAGCTCGAAGCCGCCATGAGCGCTGTGCGGCGCACGGAGGCGCAGCGCACCGTTGCCGGCACCGAACACCAAGACCGCATGGACGAAGCGAGCCAGTTGGACGGCCACGCCTATCGGCTGGACGCCGACATCGGCCGCGCCGAGGAGCAAGCGCGCAACTGGGTGGGCCGCATCGAGGAACAAACCGCGCAGCTTGCCGACATCAAGGAACGGCTCGCCGAGCGGGAGCGGCAGATCGAGGCCGACGCGGCCGGCATCGAGGCACTGCGCCGAGCGCTTGCCGACGGCGACGCCGAGCGCGAGACCGCCGCCGCCGAACACGACGCCGCGCAAGCGGCGCTGGCAGAGGCCGAAACCGCCCTGCAGGACGCGCAACGCGCTTGGGATGCGAGCACCGAGCGCTGGCGCGACAACGACGGCGCGCGGCGCGTGGAAGCGAACAATGTGCGCCATCTGCAACAGCAGCTAGACGCCCTCGGGCGCGAGCTTGGCCACCTCGAGGAACTCGCGAAGGGCGAGCCCCAAGCGGCCTTGGACGCCGCCGTCCGCGCCAGCGAAGCCGCCATCGAAGCGGATGCGGCGGCGCTCCAACGCAAAGACGGCGCCTTGACGGCCAATGCCGCGGAACTGGCCGATGCGCGCGAGGCGGCGCAGGCCGCCGAGGCCGCCGCCGCGGCACAGCGCGAGACGGCGCAAACACTGAAGGAACAGCGCGGCGCCCTAGAAGCGCTGCAGCAAGCCGTGCTGGCGCCGGGCGACGCGGAGGTTGGCGCGTGGCTGGAAGCGCATGGCCTCGCCGATGCGCCGCGGCTCGGCCAGTGCTTGGTGGTGGCGCCCGGCTGGGAGCGCGCCGTGGAGACGGTGCTGGCGGCCAGCCTGCAAGCCATCCGGGTGCAGGATGTCGCCGCGTTCGCGCCAGCCCTTGCGGAACTCCCGCGCGGCCGCGTCAGCCTCTTCGAAGGGTCTGACCTGCCGGCTGCGAGCGCGGCGTTGCCCACCCTCGACACGCTGGCGCACACCGAAAGCGGCGCCATCGGCACCCTTTTGGCCGGCGTCTTCGCGGCGGAATCCTTGGACGCCGCCCTCGCGCACCGCAACGCCCTGCGGCCCGGCGAGAGCATCATCACCCGCGAAGGCGTGTGGCTGGGGCGAGACTGGATGCGCCTAGACCGCGGCGACGACGCGCTCGCCGGCGTGATTGAACGCGCGGAGGACATCAAGCGCCTCACCAGCGACGAAGAAGCCGCGCAGGCCGAACTCGCGGACTTGTCGCAGCGAGCCACGGCGGCCAAGGATCAGTTGGCGCACTTGGAGCAAACACGTGAGCGTCTGCAGCGCGAGCGCGTCGATGTCGCCGAGGCGCTTGCCAAACGGCGCGCGGAGCAGAGCGTGCGCCAGATGCGGGCGCGGGAAGCGCTCAGCCGGCGCGAGCAAGCCGCTCGGCAACGAGCCACGCAGGCAACGCTCACCGAACAACTCGGCGCGGCCCGCGCGGGCGTGGCAACGCTGGAAGCGCAGGGCGAGGGACTGGCCAGCGAGCGCGACGCGGCGGCGCGGGAACGCGCACGGGGCATCGAGCAAGCCCGGGCGGCACGCGCCCGCGCCGACGCCGTGCGCGAGCGCCGCCACGCCCTGGAGGTTGAGCGCCAAGGCAAGGCGAGCGCGTTGGCGGCGCGGCTTGCCGCGCTCGACCGGCTGCGAGGGCTGCGGCAAGATTCCAGCAAGCAACTGAGCGCCGAGGACGCAGCCATCGCCGCCAGCCGCAGGGCGTTGGCCGAGGTGGAGCGGCGCCTGCAGCCGATGCTCGCCGAGCGGCAAGAGCTGGACGCGAAGAAGCGGCGCGCGCGTATCGCGTTGGAAGCGGCGCAAGCCAAGCTGCAGCCGCTTACAGCCGCGCTGCACCAAGCCGAGGCGGCCGCCGAATCCGCCCGCAGCGCGGTGGAAGAGGCCCGCATCGAGCGCAAGGGCGCCTCAGTGCGCCGCGACAACTTGGCCGAGCAGGTGCGCGGCGCCGGCGCCGATGCGGCGCAGCTCCTCGCCTCGCTGCCGGCCGAGGCCACCCAAGACGAGTGGCTGCAGAAGCAGGAGCAGATGGAGCGTCGCATCGCGCGGCTCGGCGCCATCAACCTGGCCGCCGTTGAGGAATGCGCAGCCGAGGCCGAACGCAAGGCCTACCAAGACGCGCAGATCAACGACTTGGAGCAGGCGCTGGCCAAGCTCAGCGCAGCGATCAAAAGGATAGACAGGGAAACGCGGCAGCGCTTCAAGGGCACGTTCGATGAAGTGAACGCGCATCTTGGCGCATTGTTTCCCAAAGTATTTGGTGGGGGGAGCGCGTATCTCGAACTGACAGGCGACGACTTGCTCGTCGCGGGAGTGAGCTTGATGGCGCGGCCGCCGGGCAAACGCAACTCGAACGTCCACATGCTGTCGGGCGGCGAGAAGGCGTTGACGGCGGTGGCGCTCATCTTCGCCATCTTCCAACTCAATCCAAGCCCGGTGTGTCTGCTCGACGAAGTGGACGCGCCGCTCGATGACGCCAACGTCGGGCGGTTCGCCGAGCTCTTGGAGGGGATGTCGGACGAGGTGCAGTTCGTGGTGATCACACACAACAAGCTGACCATGCAAATGGCGGATCACCTCTTGGGCGTGACCATGAACGAACCGGGCGTGTCCCGGCTGGTCGCGGTTGACGTCGAGGAGGCGGCAGCATTGGCCGCCGTCTGACACCCCCCGGCGCCGTATTGCGGCGTCGCCAGCCATAAGGTGGATTGTTGTGGATAAGGACCTGATTCTGATTGTCGGCGCCGTGTTGATCGCCGCCGTGGTGTTGCATGGGGCTTGGCTCGCGTATCGCAATCGAGCGCAAGAGTTCCCCGTGCGGCCGCTGCTCGGCAATGACGACGACGCCGAAGAGGCGCCCAAAGGCGATTACGGGGATGGCATTCTGAGCCAGCCGCGGGTTTCCAACGCCGCGCCAGCGCAGGAGGCGCTGGTGCTGCAACAGGCGCCCATGGTCGCGGACGCGGAACTGGACGCGGAACTGAACCCAGTTCCCGGCGCCGCGGCGCGCGCGCCACGCAGCGGCGGAGCGCGGCCCATCGCGGCCACCGCGGCGCCGCCAAGCCCCGGCGCCACTGCCATCGTTCCAGATCCGCCGTCGCGCGCCGGCGCCCGCGCAGCCGCCCGCCCCAGCGTCGGGGCGAAGCCCGCCGCTCGCCGCGCGGAAACGCGCACCACGCCCAGCAGCCGCCGCGGCAACGGCAAGCCACGCCCGGCCACCCCTGCTGCCGAGACGGAGATCTTTGCCATCAACGTGCTCGCCCGCAACGGCGGCCGCTTCACCGGCACGGAACTGCTCGACGCATTCGACCGCCACGGCCTGAAGTACCGAGACCGGAACATCTTCCACCGCTTGGATGCCGGCACCAACGAGGTGCGCTTCTCCGTCGCCAACGCCGTGGAGCCGGGTTACTTCGACTTGGCGGACATCGACACGCTGCGCACGCCGGGCGTGTCGCTGTTCTTTCAGTTGCCCGGCGCGGCGCAGCCAGCGGCCACCTTCGACGACATGCTGAGCGTGGCGCGGGACATCGCCAGCACGTTGGGGGGCGACCTCAAGGACGAGAAGCTATCCGTGCTGACCGGCCAAACCATCAGCCACTTCCGCGAGCGCATCGCCGAGTTCTCACGCAAACAGATGTCGGTGCGCCCGCCGCCGCATGGCTGACGGGGATGGCGTCGCCAGCGAGTTGGCGACGCTGCGCGAGAAGGTGCGCGATCATCTGCACCGCTACCACGTGCTCGACGATCCGGAGATTTCGGACGTCGAGTACGACGCCTTGTTCGAGCAGTTGGCGAGCTTGGAGCGCCGTCATCCGCACCTCGTCACCGCGGATTCGCCAACCCAGCGGGTCGGCGCCCCGCCGGCCGCGGGTTTCACGCCCGTGGTGCATGAGCTGCCGATGCTCTCCTTGGACAAATGCGCCTCGGACCAAGAGTTCGCCGAGTGGGAAGGCCGTTGCCGCAGCCGCCTCTCCTACGAAGGCCATTTCGAGTTCGCGTGCGAGCCGAAGATCGACGGCGTGGCCGTGAGCCTGTTGTACGAAGCCGGCGTGTTGACGCGCGCGGCGACGCGCGGCGACGGACAGACCGGCGAAGACATCACCGCCAACGTGCGCACGGTGCGGGGGGTGCCACTCAAGTTGCGCGGCGACGGCTTCCCGCCGCGGCTCGAAGTGCGCGGCGAAATCTACATGCCGCTGGCAGACTTTCGCGCCTTCAACGAAAAGGCCGCGGCCGCCGGCGAACGGGCGCTGGTGAACCCGCGCAACGGCGCTGCAGGGAGCCTGCGCCAGATGGATCCCAAGCTCACCGCGGCGCGCCCGCTCTCCATCTTCTGCTACAGCGCCGGCCTGCGCCAGGGCTGGTCGCCCACCACCCAGTCTGAGGTGTTGGCGACGCTGCAACGCTGGGGGCTGCCGGTGAACCGCAGCGCGGCAACCGTGCAAGGCGTCGGCGGCTGCTTGGATTACTGCCGCAGCCTGTTGGCGGAGCGTGACCAACTCGGCTACGAGATCGATGGCGTGGTGATGAAGGTGAACGAGTTCGCGCTGCAGGAGGCGTTGGGCGCCGTCACGCGCAAGCCGCGTTGGGCCATCGCCTTCAAGTATCCAGCGGAGGAAGCCACGACGACCCTGCGCGCGGTGGATTTCCAAGTGGGCCGCACCGGCGCCATCACGCCAGTCGCCAAACTCGAGCCGGTGTTCGTCGGCGGCGTCACCGTCTCGAACGCGACGTTGCACAACATGGACGAGATCGAGCGCTTGGACTTGCGCGTCGGCGACGCCGTGCTGGTGCATCGCGCCGGAGACGTGATTCCGCAAATCACCAAGGTGATCTTGGCGCGCCGCCCGGAAGACGCCGAGACGTTGGCCATGCCGAGCACTTGCCCGGCGTGCGACACCGCCATCGAGCGCGGCGAAGGCGAGGTGGTGGCGCGCTGCCCGGCCGGCCTCACCTGCCCCGCCCAACGCCGCCAAGCGCTGCGCCACTTCGGCTCGCGGCTCGCCATGGACATCGGCGGCTTAGGCGAGAAGCTCATCGATCAACTCGTGACGCGCGAGTTGGTGCAAGACCCGTCAGACCTTTATCGCTTGACGGCCGAGAACATCGCCGAGCTTGAGCGCATGGCGGAAAAATCCGCCGCCAACTTGATTGCCGCGTTGAACGCGAGCAAGGCCACCACGTTCGCGCGGTTCATCTACGCCTTGGGCATCCGCGAAGTGGGCGAATCCACCGCCGTGGCCCTCGCCAACCACTTTGGCACGCTCGCGGCGCTGCGCGAAGCCACCGAGGAAGCGTTGGCGGAAGTGCCGGACGTGGGCCCCGTGGTGGCGGCGCAGGTGCGACAGTTCTTCGCCGCCGCGCACAACCAGCGCGTCATCGACGAGCTCTTGGCGCTGGGCGTTCAATGGCCGGCGCCGGAGCAGCCCGAGGCGGCGCCGCTCAGCGGCGAAACTTGGGTGCTGACGGGGGCGCTTGCCGGCATGACGCGCAATGCCGCGAAGGCGCGCCTCGTCGCCTTGGGCGCCAAGGTGGCCGCCTCCGTTTCCGCCAACACGACCCGCGTTGTCGCCGGCGACGGCGCGGGAAGCAAACTTGCCGAAGCCAAGCGCCTCGGCGTCACCGTCATCGACGAAGAGGAACTGCTCGATGCGTTGCAAAAACATGAAACGCGCAGCGGCGCTGACAGCCCTTAGCGCTGCGCTGCTGCTGGCCGGCTGCGCCGCCACGCCGCCGAGCAAGCCCGAGGACATCTGCTCGGTGCTGCAGGAGAAATCCGGTTGGCATCGCGCGGCGCGCCGCGCCGGGAAGCGCTGGAATGTCGAGATGCCCATCATGCTGGCGTTCATGCACAAGGAATCCAGCTTCATCCACAACGCCCGCCCGCCGCGCAAGCGCTTCCTGGGCATCCCCACGCGGCGGCCATCCAGCGCCTTCGGCTATGCCCAAGCGACGGACGAAACATGGTCTGACTATCAGCGCGCCACCGGCCATTGGCGCGCCGACCGAGACGACTTCGGCGACGCCATCGACTTCGTGGGCTGGTACATAGACCGTGCGCATCGCCAGCTCAACATCCCCAAGGACGATGCCCGCAATCTCTACCTCGCCTACCACGATGGCTTGTCTGGCTATCGCAGCGGCCACTGGCGCAACAACAACTGGCTGAAAGGCGCCGCAGACCGCGTGGTCGCCACCAGCGGCCGATTCCGCACGCAGTTGGCAAGCTGCGGCCGGGGCTGACGGAAACGTTGGGCGCCAGCGCTCACCGCCGCCAAGCGCCCGCCCGTAGCCTCGCCTCCTGCGCCCGCCGCTAGACCAGTTGCTTGACGGGAATGTGTTCCGCGGGGCGCAGCCGTTGCCGGCCGAAGACGATGAGGCCGTAAAGGGCGACGCCGGCCGCAGCAGCGACCGCGGCGATGCTCACGGCGGACGACGCTGGATGCGCTTGAAAGCTGCCAATCTGGTAGGTGCCCGCCGCCACGGCATAGGCAATGACGACCGACCAACCGACGCTGAACGCCGCCCAGCCGGCGCCGATTTCCTTGTAGATGACTCCGACGGTGGCCACGCATGGCATGTAGAGCAAGATGAAGAGCAGGTAGCTGAAGGCGCCCAAGTCGCCGTGGAACAGGTCACGCATGGCGCCCAGCGCCCCCACTTCCACGCCCTGTTCCACCGCCGCGGCTTGCGCATCCGCCACATCCCCGATGTCGATGCCGAGCGGATCGAGAACCGTCTCGCCCAAGGCGCCCAAATTGGCGCCGACGCTCGCCACCGCGGCCGCGGCTTGGGCGCCGAAATCGTACTCCGCGTCGCTCCCGGACGACGGCGCGTACAGCGCATCCAACGTGCCGACCACCACCTCCTTGGCGAAGATGCCGGTGAAGATGCCCACGGTGGCCGGCCAGTTGTCGCGGTCGATGCCCATCGGCGCGAACGCCGGCGTGATGGACTTGCCGATGGCGGCCAACACCGAAGATTCCTTGTTCTGGTTGCCGATCGAGCCGTCCGTGCCCAATGAGCTGACGACGTTCAGCACCACCACGACGGCGACGATGGCCTTGCCAGCCCGCGCCACAAACCCCTTCAAGCGCTGCCAACTGTGGATGAGCACAGACTTGGGCCGCGGCAGGTGATAGGGCGGCAGTTCCATCGCGAACGGCGAGACTGGCGATTGAAGGAGATGCCGACGCACCGCCAAGGCCGACAGCACGGCGACGGCGATGCCGATGAGGTAGAGCGCGAAGACGATGTTCTGGCCGTTGCTTGGAAAGAACGCCGCGGCGAAGAGCGCGTACACCGTGAGGCGCGCCCCACAGGACATGAAGGGCGCCATGATGGCCGTGAGGATGCGATCCGGCGCTCGGTCTAGGCTGCGCGTCGCCATCACCGCCGGCACGTTGCATCCGAACCCCACGATGAGCGGCACGAAGGACTTGCCCGGCAAGCCGATGCGCCGCATCCCGCGATCCAGCATGACCGCCACCCGCGCCATGTAGCCGGAATCCTCCAAGCAGGACAGCGCGAGGAACAAGCAGCCGATGACGGGCACGAACGTGCCGACGAGTTGCGCCCCGCCGCCGACGCCATCCGCCAACAGCGCGATGAGCCAGCCCGGCAGCCCCAGCGCCGCGTAGAGCAAGCGCGGCCCTTCCACAAACAAGGCGCCGCCCACGATGTCGAAGAAATCGATGAACGCGGAGCCGATGTTGATGGAGAACATGAACATCGCGTACATGGCCGCGAGGAACACCGGGAAGGCGAGCCAACGGTGCATGACGACGGCATCCACCCAATCCGTGGCGGTGCGCCGCCCGGCGGAGCGATCGCGCACGGCCAGCGCCACCAAGCCATCCACGCGACGGAAGCGGTCCGTGCCGGTGACGCTTGGCGCGGTGGCCGGTGGGTTCGCCGCGGCGTTCGCATCCGCCGCGGCGGCTTCCGCCACCGCAGCGCTCAAGGCATCCAAACCGCGTCCGCGCACCGCCACCAAGGCCACCACCGGCCGCTTGAGGGCCTTGGCCAAGGCCTCAACATCCACCGCGACGCCTTGGCGCTCGGCGACGTCCATCATGTTGAGGGCGACGACCACGGGATGGCCAAGGTCGATGAGCTGCGTGGTGAGGAACAGCCCGCGCGCGAGGCTCGACGCATCCACCACGTTGACGACCACCCGCACACCGCCGCTCGTCAAGTATTGCCGAGCGATTTCCTCGTCCAAGGCGCCGCCGGCGTCCGCTTCGTCCAAGCTGTACACGCCGGGCAGGTCAATCGCCTCGAATTGCTCGCCCTGCCAGCGGTAGCGCCCCGTCTTGCGCTCCACGGTGACGCCTAGCCAGTTGCCGACGCGCTGGCGGGCACCCGTCAAGGCATTGAAGAGCGTCGTCTTGCCGCAGTTGGGATTGCCGATGAAGGCGACCGGGATGGCGCTCATAGGCGCTCCACCTCAAGCCCTTGGGCTTCGTGGGCGCGCAATGCCAAGCGGAAGCCGCGAAAGTGGATTTCCACCGGATCGCCCAACGGCGCGAACCGCTTCACCGTGAACACGGTGCCCGGAATGAGGCCCAAGCTCGCAAGCCGCGGCGCGAGCGACCCAGACTGCCGGCACGCGACGACGCGAGCGCTTTCACCCAAGGACAAGTCTGCGAGGCTGACCATCATGGTCAGCCATCTTATTGCAAACAATTCTTATTTGCGATGGCGGGGCGGGCTTGGGCGGCCCTGGGAGGTGCCGTGGGAGGTCGGGTGTGGCGGGCTAGAGAAACGGATGTGGGGGTGGGAGACCGGTGTATGGGCGCGAGAAAAGGGGTGTGCGGGCGGGAGGACGGGTGTGGGGGCGGGAGAACGGGTTTGGGGGTGGGAGAACGGGTTTGGGGGCGGGAGAAAAGGGAGGACGTTGGCGCCGGCAACGCCGGCCAATCACCCGCGAACTTTGCGAACGTACAGCACCAACTCGTGATCGACCAGTTCGTAGCCGTGCTCCGCCACCACCTCGCGCTGAAGCGCTTCAATGCGCTCGTTCACGAACTCCGTGACGGCGCCGCTGTCGATGTCCACCATGTGGTCGTGATGGGCGGTGTCCGCCAGTTCGTAGATGGCGTGGCCATCGTCGAAATTGTGCCGTTCCACGATGCCGGCGTTCTGAAACTGCGTGAGCACGCGATACACCGTGGCCAAGCCAATGGATTCATCCTCGGCCATCAGGTGCTTGAAGACATCTTCCGCGCTCAGGTGGCGGCTTTCCGCGCCCTCCAACACCGCCAGCACCTTGAGGCGCGGCTGCGTCACCTTGAGGCCCGCGCTTTTGAGGTTGTGCTGTGGCATGGGCGCTCTCCTTAAGTGCCAGCAAGCCCCTCACGCTCGCTGTCCCCCTGCGAAGGGCAAGCCTATCATGGCGGCAATCGCAGCCCCGCCACGGCCTCGCGCTCGCCACACGCATGCGCCGCAGGCCACCTAAGGCGGCTGAACTCGCCCGGTTTGACAAGCGCGGCCTCCCCTGTCGATACTACGGCTTGGGCGACATTGGCCGCCGGGCAATCCAACTCTCGTTAACCTGCGTCAGGAACCGAACGTCCTCGGATGAAGCGAATCACTAAGGAAGACCCCGAGAGCCGCTCTCGCGGCTTGGTGGCGGCCAACATTGCGGAGCTCGCTCGCCTATTCCCGGACGCGGTCGCCGAAGGCAAGGTGGATTTTGACACCTTGCGCGAGTTGCTTGGCGATGCATTGGACACCGGCGATGAGAGATACGGGCTGAGCTGGCACGGGAAGCACCGCGCCCGCCGCTTGGCGCTGACGCCGAGCACCGGCACGCTGCGCCCCTGCCCAGAGGAGAGCGTTGAGTGGGATTCGACGCAAAATCTGATGATCGAGGGCGAAAACCTCGAGGTGCTCAAGCTGCTGCAAAGGAGCTACACCAACAAGGTCAAGCTCATCTACATAGATCCGCCTTACAACACCGGTAAGGACTTCGTGTACCGGGACAACTATGTGGACGGGATCAAGAACTACCTCCAGATCACCGGGCAACTCGATGGGAACGGCGATAAGTTTTTCACGAACACCGATGCTTCCGGCCGGTTCCATACGAACTGGTTGAACATGATTTATCCGCGGTTGAAGGTTGCCCGCACCCTTCTGCGGAACGATGGGATATTGGTCATGTCGATATCCGACGCCGAGGTCCACCATCTTCGGCAAGTCCTAGACGAGCTCTACGGTTCCGACAATTTCATGGGCTGCGTAATGTGGAACTCAACGAAATCCGTTACGAATACGGCGTTGATTTCCGTTTCCCACACCTACAATTTGATTTACGCTCGCAATAGAGATTACTTCGTCAGTAACAGGCCGGCCTTTCGGCTTGCCGAGAGTGGAAATGGTTTCGCCAACCCGGATAAGGATGAAAGGGGGCCATGGAAGCCAGATCCATTTCAAGTGGGCGGAGAACGACCAAACCAAATGTACCCAATAAAGAATCCAACGACGGGAGAAGTGTATCGACCCAATCCAGGCAGTAGTTGGAAGAACGAGTTGAAGGTGTTTGAGAAGCTCTTGGCTGACAATAGAATTGTCTTTGGCACTAAAGGCCAGGCAGGTCCGCAACGAAAGCGATTTCTGAGCGAAGCTTTGGATCGTGGCAGAGTGGCCAAAACGTGGTGGGACGACGTTGATACGACGACAAACGCAACGAGAGCGGCCAAGGAATTGATGGGTGAGAACGTCTTCGACAATCCAAAGCCGGTGTCTTTGATTGAGCGGTTCGTTCAACTTGGCACTCATAATCCAAGTGAGTCCATTGTAATTGACTTTTTCGCTGGTTCCGGAACGACGGCGCAGGCTGTAATGCAGCGAAACTTGCTCGACCAAGGCAGCCGTCGATATATTCTAGTTCAGCTTCCAGAACCACTTGACTTGAAAAACAAAGAGCAAAAAATCGCCGCCAAATACTGCGAAAGCATCGGCCGGCCCCAGAATTTGGCGGAGTTGACTAAGGAGAGAATTCGGCGCTTCCGCGCAAGGCAAGACGCGGCATCGAAGGATGCCGACCTCGGTTTCCGCGTGTTCAAACTGGACAGCTCCAATGTCAGGACATGGGAACCCGACGAGAAGGATTTGGAGCAATCCCTGCTCGACTACGTTGAGCACATCAAGCCGAACCGCAGCGAGGACGACCTCTTCTATGAGCTCCTGCTCAAGCTCGGCTATGATCTCTGCGCCCCTCTCGAACGGCGGGAGATCGCCGGCAAGCGCGTCAACGCCGTTGCCGGCGGTGCATTGGTCACCTGCCTAGCGGAGTCGATCAGGGCGTCGGAAGTCGATGAACTGACCTCGGGCATCGTCGCATGGCGGGATGAAATGGACGCGACGGAAGACCTTGCCGTCATCTTCCGGGACAGCGCCTTTGAGGACGACGTGGCCAAGGCGAATGTAACGGAGATTTTGCGGCAATACGGCATCAAGGACGTAAGGAGTCTGTAATGCGTCTGCGGTTCGAGCCGGACTTGGACTTTCAGCAGGATGCCATCGCGGCCGTCTGTGATCTCTTTCAAGGTCAGGAGGTGTCCCGCGCCCAGTTCGCCGTGTCCCACAATCTGACAGACCAACTTCCTGGCTTTCAGGAGAGCGATCTCGGGGTTGGGAACCGGCTTCAGTTGGACGACGACGCATTGCTGGCCAATCTTCAGCAGGTGCAGTTGCGCAACGGGCTACTGCCGGCTGATGTGTTGAAGTCCCACGACTTCACTGTGGAGATGGAGACAGGCACCGGAAAGACTTATGTTTATCTGCGCACCATCTTCGAGCTCAACCGGCACTACGGATTCACGAAGTTCATTGTTGTGGTGCCGTCGGTGGCCATCAAGGAAGGCGTCAACAAGTCCTTGGAAATCGTCGGGCCGCACCTTCGAGCGTTGTATTCTGGTGTGCCGTTCGAACACTTTGTGTACGATTCCACGAAGTTAGGGCAAGTTCGGAACTTCGCGACCAGCCCGCAAGTGCAGGTGATGGTCGTCACGGTTGGCGCCATCAACAGGCTCGATGTCAACAACATTTACCAACCGAGTGAGAAGACCGGCGGCGAGAGACCTATCGATCTAGTGCGGGCCACAAACCCAGTGCTGATCGTCGATGAGCCGCAAAGCGTGGACGGTGGCCTAGAGGGGCGAGGGCGACAGGCGCTCCAAGAAATGAATCCACTTTGCACACTGCGTTACTCGGCCACCCATGCGGACAAGCACCACATGGTCTATCGGCTCAACGCCGTGGACGCCTACGAGCGCAAGCTGGTGAAGCAGATCGAGGTTGCCGCCGGTGTCGTCGCGGACGATCACAACCGGCCCTATGTCCGCTTAGTGGCCACGTGTCGACAGGGGAGCAACATCTGGGCCGAAGTGGAGGTGGATGTGGCGACCCCGGCCGGCAGCGTTCGGCGCCGCACGCTGGAGTTGACCAATGGCCACGACCTAGCGCGAAAGACGCGCCGGGACCTGTACCGCGGCTACCGCATTGGCGACATCTGCGTCAAGCGCGGCAACGAATACCTCGAATTGCAGCTGCCGGATGGCGAGCAATGGATGCGCCCTGGCGACATTCACGGCGGCGCAAGTACGCTTGCCATTCACCGGGAAATGATGCGCAAGACCATCCGGGAGCATCTGGACAAGCGGCAGCGGCTTGGGCCACAGGGCATCAAGGTGCTCACCCTCTTTTTCATCGACAGGGTAGCGCACTACCGGCACTACGACGCCGACGGCAACCCTATCAAAGGCGAGTACGCTCGCATTTTCGAGGAAGAGTACCGCCGTGCGGCGAATCGCCCAGAGTATGGGCCGCTGTTCCGCGGCGTGGACGTTCAGGAAGCGGCGGCAAGCTGCCACGAAGGCTACTTTTCTATCGACCGGAAAGGTGGTTGGACCGACACCGCCGAGAACAATCAGACCAATCGAGACAACGCCGAACGCGCTTATCGGCTCATCATGCGCGACAAAGAGCGGCTGCTCAGCTGTGAGGAGCCCTTGCAGTTCATCTTCTCACATTCCGCCCTACGTGAAGGCTGGGACAATCCCAACGTTTTCCAGATTTGCGCCCTGCGCGACATCTCCACGAAACGCGAACGCCGGCAAACCATCGGCCGCGGCCTGCGCCTTTGCGTCAATCAGGACGGCGAGCGACAAAGGGGATTTGAGGTGAACACCTTGACCGTCATCGCTCGTGAAAGTTACGAGGAGTTCGCCGAAAACCTGCAGCGGGAGATCGAGGAGGAAACTGGCATTCCTTTTGGTCTAGTTGAGCCGCATTCTTTCGCATCCATCGCCCTTGACGACGCAGACGGACAATCGGCGCAAATCGGTATTGAGCGGTCGCAGCAGCTTTGGGAGCATTTGATCGCGCAAGGCTACTTGAACAGCCGAGGTAAGACGCTCGACGCGCTGCGGGAAGCGCTGGACGGAGACGGCGTGGTTTTGCCGCCCGAATACGAACCAGCGCGGGACGCACTGACGCAATTGTTGCGCCGATTCACCACTCGCATCAAGATCAAGCGGGCCGATGAACGTCGCGCTGTGAAGCCCCGCGAGGCCGTGCTGGAGAGCCAAGAGTTCCATGCACTGTGGGACCGCATCAAACACAGGACGACTTTCCGCGTCCACTTCGACAACGAGGCAATGCTTGAAGCCTGCGCGCAGGCACTAGCCGAAGCACCGCCTTTACCCCGTCCAAAATTGCTCTGGCAAAGAGGCAAGCTTGCCTTGGACCAGGGCGGCGTTAGAGGCCAAGTGCAGACATCCACGCCTGCGTACCTCATGGAGGCAGGCGTCGACTTGCCGGACCTGTTGACCGAACTGCAGGACCGGACGGGGCTAACGCGCCGCAGCATCCAACGCATCCTCGCTGAGAGCGATCGTTTGGAAGACTTCGCCGACAACCCGACAAAGTTCATCGAGATGGCTGCCGAAGTGATTAATCGCCGCAAGCGCTCAGCATTAGTGGATGGCGTCAAGTACCAGCGACTAGGCGATGAGCACCGCTACTCCCAAGAACTGTTCCGCAACGAAGAGCTGATCGGTTACCTCAAGAACACGATGGCGGCGCAGAAGTCTGTGTACGACTATGTCATGTACGATTCGAAGAACGAACGCGCCTTTGCAGAGTCATTGGAGCTGTTCACGGACGTCAAGGTGTACGCGAAACTGCCGCGCTGGTTTCAGATTCCAACGCCGCTCGGCCCATACAACCCGGACTGGGCGGTCCTCATTGACCGCGACGAAGGCGAGCGGCTGTACCTAGTGGTCGAAACCAAGGGCAGCGCTTTTCTGGACGACCTGCGCAAAGCCGAACAGGGCAAGGTGGAATGTGGCAAGGCGCACTTCAAGGCCCTAGAGGTTGGCGAATCGCCAGCCGAGTATCGCGTCGTCCACAAAGCGGAAGAACTGCTGGCGTAGCCCTACAAGCTGGCTGGCTTCACCGTCGGCCTCGGCCGAGCGACTGCGGCCTCTAGAGGCCGACTCTCGGCGTAGCGTCTCGCCAATGCCGCAAGCCGAGTGCTTCGCGCAGACCGTCCGAGACCAGTCGGCACCCGACTCGGAGATCGACCCGCTCCTGCACGTTCCCGCGCACAGCGCACGTCGGCGTCCTTCTCGAGACTGCCCGCCACAACCGCAGACGCGAACAGGCACCGCTTCAAACGCGATGGCCCCGAGCGCCGCCCGAGCCCGTCGTACAACCGCCCCCGCTTCCCATACAATCAGCCAACCATCCCGCGTTCTTGAGGGGGAACGCCATGCTGAACCTTTCCGTTCCAGACAACGTTTCGGCGCTGCGCTCGAAGGTGCTCAACTTCGTCGAGCACGAGATCTATCCGGTGGAATCGGACATGTATTCCGAGACGCCGGAGAAGCGCCGCGCGCTGATGCGCAGCCTCATGGCCAAGGCCAAGGCGGAGGGGCTGTGGGCCCTCGGCCATCCCGAAGAGATCGGCGGCGGCGGCTTGCCATTCATGGACTACGTCTTCATCAACGAAGTGGTCGGGCGCTCGCCCATCGCCACCGCCGCGCTCGGCACCCACTCGCTGCAAGATTCCATCATGCTGCACCGCTACGCGAACGACGAGTGGCGCGACAAGTACCTGGCACCGCTGGTGGCCGGCGAGGTGTATCCGAGCTTCGGCATGACGGAGCCGGACGTCGCCAGTTCAGACCCGACGCAACTGCAGACCCGCGCCGAGCTCGAAGGCGACGATTGGGTCATCAACGGGCGCAAGTGGTTCACCTCCGGCGCCGCCACCGCCGCGTACACCACCGCGATGGTGCGCACGGAGCCGGACGACACGCCGGCGCACGCAGCGTTCTCCATGATCGTGGTGCCCACGGAAACGCCCGGCTACAACATCATCCGCGACGTGCGCGTGATGGGCGACTACGACGGCCACTACGAAGTGGCGTACGACAACGTGCGGGTGCCGAAGGAGAACTTGCTGGGGCCGCGTGGCCAAGGCTTCCAAATCGCCCAACACCGCCTAGGCCCAGGCCGCATCTTCCACTGCATGCGCTGGCTCGGCCAAGCCCAGCGCGCGTTCGACCTGATGTGCGAGCGCGCCAACTCCCGGGTGGCGTTCGGCAAGCCCTTGGGCCAGCACCAGCAGATTCAGAAGTTCATCTTCGACACGGCCTGCGAGATACAAGCCAGCCGAATGTTGACGCTGCACGCAGCGCAGAAGATTGACCAAGGCGACGAGGCGCGGGTGGAGATCGGCCTCATCAAGGTGTACGGCGCCAAGATGCTGCACAACGCCATCGACCGCGCGATTCAGGTGCATGGGGCCAAGGGCGTCACCGAAGACACGCCGCTGGAGCGCATGTACCGCCACGCCCGCTTCGCCCGCATCTACGACGGCGCGGACGAGGTGCATGTGCAAACCACGGCGCGGCGCATCCTGCGGCTTTACTCCGGCGGCGGCAGCTTCGATTTCGGCGCCCGCTAGGTGCCAGTTAGACAGGCACTCGCGTCCGGCATTCGGGTAGGGAGGAATCCATGACTGGCGAACAACCGCTGGGTTGGGGTGAGGAGCGCGTCGCCAAGGACGTGGTGGAGCGCGCCTTCGCCATCGAGGTAGCTGGGCGCCGCGTGCCGGGCGCGTGCTGGCGGCCGGAAGGCGCGGACGCCCCCACCGGCCTCGTGATGCTCGGCCACGGCGGCGGTGCGAACAAGCGCGCGCCGTATCTGCTCGCCATCGCCAGATGGCTGGCGCGACGCCACGGCATTGCCGCCTTTGCCATCGACGGCCCCGGCCACGGCGACAGGCTCCCGCCAGACGCCGAGCCAAACTTCGAGAACGTCTGGCAGGCGCCGGAGACCACGGACAACACCATCGCAGATTGGCACGGCGCGCTGGAGTTCGTGCAGAGTGCGGTCGGCACGACGCCGCTCGGCTATTGGGGCCTCTCCATGGGCACGATGATGGGGCTGCCGCTGATTGCCGGCACGCCGGCTGTGCGGGTGGCCCTGCTCGGGCTGATGGGGGTGTGGGGGCCAACGGCGGACCGGCTGCGCCAAGACGCGCCGACACTGGCCTGCCCGGTGCGTTTCCTGGTGCAGTGGGACGACGAGATCGTGCCGCGCGAGACGGCGCTCACCTTGTTCACCCTCATCGGCAGCGAACAGAAGACGCTGCATGGCAATCCTGGCCTCCATCAAGCCGTGCCGGCGCAGGAAATGCGCGCCTCCACGGGCTTCTTGGCCGCCCACCTCAAGGCTTAAGGGCACAGCGCGACGCAAGCGTGGCCGAGACGCTCCTACAAGTCCGCGACTTGCATGTGAGCTTCGGCGACTTGCCCGCGGTGAAGGGCGTCTCCTTCGACATCGAGGCCGGGGAAACCGTGGCGTTGGTGGGCGAATCCGGCTCCGGGAAATCCGTCACCGCGCTGTCGGTGCTGCAGTTGTTGCCCTATCCGCTGGCGAGCCACCCGCGTGGCAGCATCCTGTTCGAGGGCGAAGAGCTCATCGGGGCAGACAAGGCGCGGCTCCTGGACGTGCGCGGCGGCAAGGTGAGCATGGTCTTCCAAGAACCGATGACCTCGCTGAATCCGCTGCACACCATCGCCAAGCAGGTGGGCGAATCGCTGGTGGTACACAAGCGGCTGCACCCCAAGGCGGCGCTGCAGCGCACGCTGGAACTGCTGCGGCGCGTGGGCCTGCAAGATGCCGAGCAGCGCCTCGGCGCCTATCCACATGAGCTTTCCGGGGGCCAGCGCCAGCGCGTGATGATCGCCATGGCGTTGGCCAACGAGCCACGCCTGCTCATTGCGGACGAACCCACCACCGCGCTGGACGTCACTATCCAGGCGCAGATTTTGGAGCTGCTGCGCGAACTGCAGGACGAGCTCGACATGGCGCTGCTGCTCATCACGCACGATCTCGGCACGGTGCGCGCCATGGCAGACCGCGTGTGCGTGATGACCGATGGCGAGATCGTGGAAGCCGGCGAGGCCGAGCGCGTCTTCAACGCGCCGCAGCACGCCTACACGCGGCATCTGCTCGCAGCCGAGCCAAAGGGCGAGCCGGCGCGGGACAATGCCTCGGCGCCGGTAGTGGCGGCCGCGCACGACCTCACGGTGAAGTACCCCGTCAGCAAGGGTTGGTTCGGCGCCAAGCGCTACTTCGCCGCGGTGAAGAACGTGGATGTGACGGTGCGGGCTGGCCAAACGGTGGGCGTCGTCGGCGAATCCGGCTCCGGCAAGACGACGTTGGGCCTCGCCATGCTGCGCCTCATCCGCGCCAGCGGCCGCATCCACTTCGAGAACCGCGATTTGAGCACGATGAAGCGCCGCGCCCTCACTGGGCTGCGCCGGGACATGCAGGTGGTGTTCCAAGACCCTTACGGTTCGCTGTCGCCGCGCATGACGGTGCAGCACATCGTCGAGGAAGGCCTGCGCGTGCATTATCCGCGCGTGCCCATCGACGAGCGGCGCAACCAAGTGGCAGCGGTGCTCACGGAAGTGGGGCTTGAGCCAGCGCACATGGACCGCTACCCGCACGAGTTCTCCGGCGGCCAGCGGCAACGCATCTCCATCGCCAGGGCCATGGTGCTGAAGCCGCGCTTCGTGGTGCTCGATGAGCCCACCTCCGCCCTCGACATGTCCGTGCAGGCGCAGATTGTGGACCTGCTGCGCGCCCTGCAACGCTCACATGACTTGGGGTATCTGTTCGTCAGCCACGACTTGAAGGTGGTGCGCGCCCTCGCCAACTGGATCATCGTGATGCGCGATGGCGAGATCGTCGAGCAAGGGCCCGCCAACGATGTGTTTGAACGCCCGCGCCACGATTACTCGAAGGCGCTCTTCGCCGCGGCCTTGGACTTGGCCGTGGACGAACGCGCGGTGCGCCAGTAAGCGGCACAGCGGCCTGTGGCGGTGGCGAAAACGGCCGGCCATCGAGCGCTTTGCGGGCTGGTGGCGGCCGGCGACGCCGCGGCGTTGGCGAGCGCCGCGGCCGAGGACCCGGTAGCTGCTGCCCATTGGAAGCCCATCATGGACGCCGCCTTCGCCGGCCGGGCAGACATGGTTGCCGCCTTGATGGATGCCGGCGCGGATGCCAACGTGATCGCCGGCACCCCGGCGCGCCACACGCCCCTCGTCCGGCTGATGCAGCCGCACACGACGATTCCGAAGCACGATGGGCACAAGGAGGCCGCGGCGAAGCTCTTGGCGCTCGGCGCAGACCCGAACCTAGCCGCCGGGCCACTCGGCATGGCACCCTTGGGCTACGCTGCGATGGGCGGCTTCGTCGAGTTCGCCCGCCTGCTCATCGACGCTGGCGCCCGCGTTGGCGTTCACCTGGCGGCGGGGCTGCAAGACGCGCAAGCCCTTGCCGAAGGCATCGCCGCGGAAGGCGCCAATGCCAAGGACGCCCGCGAGCGCACGCCGTTGCACTACCTGGCGCTCTCCGGCATGTGGCAGGGCGCCGCCGGCAGCGCGCCCGCAATGGCTTGCCTTGAAGCGTTGCTGGCGGCCGGAGCAGACGTGGACGCCGCGGAACCCATCGCCGAGGGCGACGAAACATTCCACGGCACGGCGCTCTGGCGCACCATCTCTTGGCAGGGGCACGCCGAGCTTGCCAAGCGCCTGCTTGAGGCCGGCGCGAACCCCGGTGCCGCCGTGTTCGGGGCAGCCTTCCGCGGCGAACCGGCGCTCCTCGATCTGTTGCATGGCTTCGGGGCGAACTGGAACCAGCGCTTCCAAGGGCGCACTCCCCTGCTCGACCTCATGCACTTCCGCAAGCCCGGCGCCGCCATCTGGCTGATGGAGCACGGCGCGGACGCGCGCGCCACCGACGATGCCGGGCGCACGGCGTTACACTTGGCCGCCATGCAAGGCGTGCGAGTCGATTACCTGGAGGCGCTCATTGCCCACAGCGCGGACGCCAACGCGCGCGACGCGGCCGGCCACACGCCCTTGCAGTTGGCGCAGGCGCGCCAGCGAACCAAGGCCGTCGCCTACCTGAAGCGGCAAGCGGCGGGATAGACCAACTTCAGCGGCCGATGTAGGGGTGCCGATGCTCAAAGCCATCCAACTGGGCCAGAACAGCGGCCTGCGCGTCTCCGAACTGTGCTTGGGGACGATGAACTTCGGCGAGCCGGGGCGCGGCCATCAAGGCGATTGGACCCTCGACAAGGACGCCGCCCGGCCCCTGTTCAAGGCGGCCATCGAGCGTGGCCTCTTCTACTTCGACTGCGCGGATGTGTATGGCATTGGCGCCTGCGAGCGCGTGGTCGGGGCGCTGCTGCGCGAGTTGCTGCCGCGCGATCAATATGTGCTGGCCACCAAGGTCGCCATGCCGATGGGGCGCGGCGCCAATCAGGGCGGGCTGACGCGCAAGCACATCCTCGAAGGCGTGGATGCGAGCCTTGAGCGGCTGGGGCTGGACTACGTGGACCAGCTCGTCATACACCGCCATCCCCACGGCGTGCCGGGGCACGCGGCAACGCCCATCGAAGAGACGCTGGAGGCATTGCACGACATGGTGCGCGCCGGCAAGGTGCTCTATCTCGGCGCTTCGTCCATGTTCGCGTGGCAATTCGCCGAACTGCAGATGACCGCCGAGCGCCACGGCTGGACCCGGTTCGTCTCCATGCAGAACCACTACAACCTCATCTACCGCGAGGAAGAGCGGGAGATGAACCCGTACTGCGCCCACACCGGCGTGGCGCTGACGCCGTGGTCGCCGCTGGCGCGAGGCATCCTCGCCGGTTCCTACCGCGGCGGCTTCGACGGCGGCGCCACCAACCGCTCCAAGGGGGGAGACCGGGCGCGCACCGAGAGCCTGTACCGCGGCGCCGCGGATTTCGCCATCGCCGAGCGCGTCGGCGAGGTGGCGGAGCGGCTCGGCAAGACGCCGGCGCAAATCGCCTTGGCATGGCTCCTGAACAAGCCGGAGGTGGCCGCGCCGGTGGTGGGGGTGTCGCGGGTGGAGCAAATCGAGCAACTCGCGGACGCCGCGTCGATTACCTTGGAGGCAGACGACGTGGCCTATCTCGAAGCGCTGTACCAGCCCGTTCCGAACTTGCTTTCGGGGGGCTATTCCTAGGGAGGGATGACCATGGCCTTGCACATCGAGCCGGCCGACGCCACCTTGGGCGCCACCATCACCGGAATCGACCTCGCGCGCCTGGACGACGCCGATTGGCGCCAAATCGAGGACGCATTCCACCAGTTCGGCGTGCTCGTCTTCCCCAGCCAGCATCTCACTGAGACGGCGCAGGTGACCTTCGGGCGGCGCTTCGGCGCGGTGGAGCAACTCGTCGCCAAGCGGGACATCGTGCCCATCAGCAACCGCGACGCCGAGGGCGAGCAGCTCTACGACCGCAGCCATCAAGCGCTCGTCCTGCGCGGCAACGAGGGTTGGCACACGGATAGCTCCTACATGCCCGTCTCCGCCAAGGCTTCGGTGTTGTCTTGCCGCATCGCGCCCAAGCGCGGCGGCGAGACGGAGTGGGCGGACATGCGCGCCGCCTTCGATGCCTTGGACGACGCAATGCGCGAGCGCGTGGCACCGCTTGCCGCTTTCCACTCGCTCTACCATTCGCAAGCGAAGCTCGGCCACAAGGTGGAAGCAGGCGCCGGCTACGGGTTCATTGCCGACGCGCCACCCTTGCGGCCCTTGGTGAAGACACATCCGTTCACCGGCCGCCCGGCCCTCTACATGGGGCGCCATGCCTACGGCATCGTGGGGCTTGCCGCCGAGGAATCCGAACGGCTGCTCACCGGCTTGGTCGAGTTCGCCTGCCAGCCGCCGCGCGTGTGGGGGCACCGCTGGGCGCCGGGCGACGTGGTGATTTGGGACAACCGCTGCGTCATGCATCGGGCGCGCCCCTACGACCAGCGCGAACCGCGCGTGATGATGCACACCCGCATCGCCGGAGACCCGGCCACCGAGGCGGCGCTCGCGACGACCGAACAGGCGCCCCCGATTGGCATCGGCACCGCGGCGTGAGCCACGGCTGCGGGCCGCCGCCGAGCGCGCGCCAACATCGCCAAGTTCACTGGACGCGCGAGGCGTGAAACATGGCTGCGGCGCGGGGCCGTGAGCTGCGTCGGCAAGCCCTGCCGTCCCGCCGTGCGCGACACCACGGCTGGACAAGCGTCGGCCTGCTCGCGCTCTGCGGCTGCGCCTCGGCGCCGACCCTCGCCACGTTCCAAGATCCCGCCGCGCCTTGCTACGACCGCAGCCGTGCCCCCTACACCTCCGTGGTGGACACGCACATCCACTTCCGCCCGTTCGACGGCCACGGCTTGGCGTTCGACACGGTGGTGGGTTACTTGGAACGCAGCGGCGTGTTGTTCGCCAACATCTACGGCATCGGGCAAACACTGCCGACCGACAGCCCATGCCGTTACCTCGCCAACTGCCCCGGCACGCCGGTGCGGCCATCCATGCGCAACGACTTCGCCAATGCGCTGGGGCTGCTGGCCAACGATTCGCAGCGCGTGCGCTTGACGCTCTCCATGACCTTCCCAGACCTTGGGCACCCGGAGACGGTGTTGCCGCGCATGCAGCTCTTGGACGACGAGTTCCCGGGGCTGTTTCGCTGGATGGGGGAGGTGAACCTGATCAAGCAGGCCCTCTTTGAGCATGGCCATGAGGTGACGCCACGCGCCGCGATTCCACGCTGGGCGACGTTCATGGCCGCACTGCGGGAGCGTGGTGCGCCGCTGGCCATCCACTCAGACCTCGGCAACGACGAAAACCCCATCGCGTTTCTCCCGTGGGTCGAAGACATGCTGCGGCTCTACCCGAACAACCAGATCATCTGGATGCACCTCGGCCTCTCGAAGGAGCTCACCGCCATCGAGCCCGCCGAGCACATCGCCATCATGGAGCGCCTGCTGGCAACGCATCCGAACCTCTGGCTCGACCTCTCGTGGCGCGTGCTGGAGGATCAGGTGTTCGCGGACGCCGCCAAGCGCGCCCGCTATGTGCCGTTCTTGAACGCTTGGTCGCAGCGGCTGTTGCCGGGCACGGATTTCGTCGCCTCTCGCGGCAAAACGCTCGCGTCCTATCAATCAGACCTAGACGCGGTGAGCCGCATCAACCAGCACTTGGATGACGCCGCGTTCCGCAACGTGGCATTGGGGCAGAACTACTTTCGGCTGTTGCACCTCGATGACGAGGCGCCGCGCATTTGTGGAGCAGGAGGGAATTGACGATGCAATGCGATTTGATGGTGGGCACGATGACTTGGCGCGAGAGCGCAGAACTCGCGGCGCAGCTGGAAGCGGGGGGCTGGTCTGGCATGACCTTCACGGAAACCAGCCAGACGCCTTGGATGGCCATCGCCCAAGCCGCCACCGCGGCGCCAAAGCTCAACTTCAGCACCGGCATCGCCGTGGCGTTGCCAAGGAGCCCAATGATCTCGGCGCAAATCGCCTGGGAGCTGGCCGCCAACACCAACGGCCGCTTCCGCTTGGGCCTCGGCAGCCAAGTGCGCGGCCACGTCGTGCGCCGCTACGCGGCCGCCTTCGACAAGCCGGCGGCGCGCATGCGCGACTACGCCGCCGCCTTCAACGCCTGCATTCGCGCCTTCCGCGGCGAGGAGCGCCTGCACCACGACGGCCCGTACTACCAACTCAGCTCATTGCCGCGGCAGTGGGCGCCGCCGCGCCACGACCACGAGGACGTGCAGCTCGACATCGCCGCCGTCGGGCCACTCATGTGCGGCGTGGCGGGCGAGCTCTGCGACGGCTTGCATGTGCATCCGATGCACTCGCTGCCCTACATCGAGAACCGCCTGCTACCAGCCGTTGCCGCCGGCGCCGCACGCGCCGGGCGGACGGCGCAGGACATCGACCTCATCGTGCCCGTATTCGCCATCGCAGGGGACACGCCGGAGGAGCGGGCGCCGAAGGCGCAACGGGCGCGGACGCAGATCGCCTTCTATGGCTCCACGCCCAACTACGCATTCCAGTTCGAGGATTTGGGCTTTCATGGCGTCGGCACCGAGTTGAACCGCTTGATGCGCGCCGGCAAGGTGGCCGAGATGGCAAACGCGGTGAGCGACGAAGCGCTGGACCCCTTTTCGCTCAGCGCCCGCTGGGACGACATGGCGGATGCCCTCGTGAAACGCTATGCCGGCATCGCAGCCACGGTGGTGATGTATCTGGCGCTCGACGACATTCGCCGCAAACCCGGCGACGCCGCGAAGTGGGGCGAGGTGGCGCGGGCTGTGGCCGCCGCAGCGTAGGCGAACGCCAACCCAAGGAGGGCTGACCCATGGCCGCAGCGCGCAAGCTCTCCGTTCCAACCATGCTCTCGTTCGGCGCCGGCGAAGCTGCCGGCGCCTTCAAGAACATGGCTTGGGGCGTGCTGCTGCTCTTCTTCTATCAGCAGATCGTTGGCGTGGAAGCGTGGCTGGTGGGGCTTGCCATCGCCATCGCCGTGGTCATGGACGCCATTACCGACCCGCTGATCGGCACATGGTCAGACCGCATCCGCACCCGCTGGGGACGCCGCCATCCCATGCTGTTGGTGGCCGCCGCGCCGCTGGCCATCAGTTTCGTCCTGCTCTTCAACCCACCGGCCGGCATAACGGACCTGCAGGGCTTCGCTTGGCTCGCAGTGTTCGGCGTATTGGTGCGGGCGAGCTACACCTTCTACAACATCCCGCATCTGGCGCTGGGCGCGGAAATGGCGGACGACTACGACCAGCGCTCCACCCTGTTCGCCTACAGCGCGTTCGTCGGCGCGATGTCCGTGGCGGTGGCCTATGGCCTCATCACCGGCTACTACTTCCCAACCGTGGAGGGGGTGTACGACCCAGGCTTCCTGAATCCCGAAGGCTATCCGCTGCTGAGCGTGACCTTCGCCAGCGTGATGGTCGTGGCCATCTTGGTCTGCGTCGCCGGCACGCGCGGGGAAATCCCGCATCTCCGGGCAGACCAAGAACGGGCGCCGGTGCGTTTCTTCACCCTCTTCAATGAGATCTGGGAGGTGTTGAAGAACGCCTCGTTTCGGGCGGTGTTCCTCGGCTTGCTGCTCGGTTCGCTGGTGGGCGGCGTGGAGGCAGCCTTCACCCCATTCATGGGCATCCACTTCTGGGGCCTCACCACGGAGGACCTGTTCTACCTCGCTTACGTTGGCCTGTTCGCCTTCCCGGTGTCCTTCGCGCTGATTCCGGCGCTGACGCGGCTCCTCGACAAGCGCTTGGCGGTGATGGCGCCCCTCACCTGCTGGATCACCGCGGTGAACGCGCCCATCTGCCTGCGGCTCGCAGACGTGTCATGGTTCCCAGAGAACGGCTCGCCTTGGGTGCTCGTCGTCTTCCTCGCCGCTTCCACCGTGGGCGCGCTCGCGGCCCCCATCATCGGCGCAACCGCCAACTCCATGCTGGCCGATGTGGCGGATGAACATGAGTTGGACACCGGCATCCGCCGCGAAGGCGTGCTCTACTCGGTGCGGGCGTTCTCGGCCAAGGCCACGGCAGCCTTCGGCACCCTGTTCGGCGGCATCCTGCTCTCCATCATCGAGTTCCCAGAGGAAGCGACGCGCGGCGACGTGCCGCCGGAAACCGTGTGGAACCTGGGCCTCATCGCCGGTCCGGCGACCTCCATCTTCTCCCTCGCGGCGCTCGGCTTCTACCTCCGCTACCGCATCAACCGCCGCCGCCACGAGGAGATCGTCGTCGCGCTGCAGGAGCGGCGGGCGGCGGAGAGCTCTGGATATTGACCTCCCCGAACCTCAGCATCACTTTGAGCTACGATGAAGCTCAGTACCGCGGCGCGTGATTGAAGGCCCCCGATGCGGCGCAGCGACCTCCCGTTCGGCAGCGAGTTTTCGCCTAGCCAGATCGACCTCCAAGTGCTTCTGGAATTGGCGCACGAACATGGCGCGGACTGGCGGGCTTTCGAGGCCGCCGGCCGCGATCGATGTTTCTCGACGCATGAGACTTCCGACGACAACAAGGCCAAGCTCGCCAACAACACGAAACTGTCCCTGCGCGCCTATGGTCTGATCGACGAGCGGGATGCCACGCTCACCGAGGTCGGCAGGGCGCTCTACGACCTTCGAGGCGACGCTCCTGCATTGCATGAAGCCTTCGCTAGGCATATCCTGACAAATTGCCAGGGGATGAACTTTATCCAGTGTGTGCTGGACATGCAGGCCGCCGGCGAGGACATCAACCTCAACAAGTTGCGGCAGTGGCTCCAAGAACGCGGCATCGCCGTCCCGCGTGGCGGGAAACACATGAGCACGATGCGCTTGTGGCTCGAACAGTCGGGCGTCTTCGCCTCCCGTTACCGCGTGGATCAGACGTGCCTCAATCGGATTCTCGGTGTCGACATGGAGGAATTCGAGGCGCTTGCCACCTTTACGCTGGAACAGCGCGCCTATCTCAAGGCCATCGCCAATCTGGACAGTGCCGGCCCGCATCTCTCGAACGACGTCGAGAAGCTCGCCGTGGCCACCTACGGCACCGCCTTCAACGAAAAGAACCTGCCCAAGCAGGTGCTCTATCCGCTTCGGGACGCGGGATACCTCCACCTCGAACGCGGAACCAAGGAGGCCGGCCGGGGAGCCAAGCCGTTTCTTGTGACCGCCACCGACAAGTTGGCGAACGACATCATCACGCCGTTGATCGAACAGGTCGAGAAACAGGCCCGGACCGATTTGCGACCGATGCTGCGCAAGCCCCTGAAGGCGATCCGCAGGGAGGTCGAAGCTGGAAGTCGCCACATCCGCGGGCTTGCTCTCGAAGCCTTGGCCTTCAAGCTCATGCGCCTGATCGATTTGACCTATGTGGCGACCCGCCTGCGCGGGGATGTGACCGGAGGCGCGGAGGTCGATTTGGTTTTCGAGAGCACCCGGCTCGTGTTCTCCCGCTGGCAGGTGCAGTGCAAGAACACCGCCCGCGTGTCGCTCGACGATGTGGCCAAGGAAGTGGGACTGACGCATTTCCTCAAAAGCAACGCCATCGTCATGATCTCCACCGGCAGGGTCGGCGATGAAGCCCGCCACTACGCCAACAAGATCATGGCCGAGTCCAACCTTTGCATCATCATGGTGGAAGGCGACGATCTGGCACTCATCGAGGCCAAGCCGGCCGCGATCGTCGATGTGTTCGCCCGGGAGGCTCGCCACGCCATGGATCTGAAACAACTCTCTCTATAGGAATTGCAGTGTCGAAAACGACGACAGCGGACTTCAGCGCCTTCCACGAAACGCCTCTCGGTCGAATCGTCCAGGGTGACAGCTTGGACGTGCTTGCTGCCTGTGCGGACGATTCGGTCGATCTGATCATGACGAGCCCGCCGTTCGGGCTGGTGCGCAAGAAGGACTATGGCAATGTCGATGCGGACGAATACGTCGCTTGGTTCAGACCCTTCGCCGCCGAACTCCACCGTGTCATGAAGGGCGACGCCAGCTTGGTGATCGACATCGGCGGCGCATGGAACAAGGGCTATCCCACGCGGAGCCTCTATCACTTCAAGCTTCTCATCATGCTGTGCGAGGAGGTCGGATTCCATCTGGCGCAGGATTTCTACTGGTGGAATCCTTCGAAACTGCCGACGCCCGCAGAGTGGGTGACGGTGCGCCGCATCCGTGTGAAGGACGCGATCAACACCGTCTGGTGGCTCTCGAAGACGCCTTGGCCAAAGGCGAGCAACCGCAGGGTGCTGCAACCCTACAGCCCCAGCATGCAGGAGTTGCTGGCCAAGGGCTACAAGGCGAAGAAACGCCCCTCCGGCCACGACATCAGCGACAAGTTCAACGTGGACAACGGCGCCGCGATTCCACCCAACCTGATTGCAATTCCGAATACGGAGAGCAACAGCTTCTATCTTCGTTACTGCGAAGAAAAAGGGTTCAAGCCGCACCCTGCCCGCTTTCCGGCAGAGCTGCCGGAATACTTCATCCGCATGCTGACTGATGAAGGCGACCTCGTGATCGATCCGTTCGCCGGGAGTTGCGTCACCGGCGAGGTGTGTGAACGCACCATGCGCCGCTGGGTCTGCATCGAGCTGCTGCAGGACTATTGCGAGGCTGCCCTGGGCCGCTTTGTCCGCGATCCTCAAACGACGAACAAGGCCAGCGCCAATCCCGAAGAGCCGTCCAACTACTATCGCCTGCCACGTCCCGGCATCCTGTGGAATGGGGAGCACAGCGACCCGCTGCCGGAGGACGGCGGCCGGCAACGACGCCCGAAGCCGAAGGAGCGCCTGGCCGCGGAGTCGCAAAACGCGAAGCCGGTTCCTCGACTACAGCGCAGGTTCCGGCTGGACTAGCCACTTCCGAATGATGGCCAAGGCCGCAGCCCCGTCAAAACCGATGTCCCTCATGGATGGTGTCAATCAGCTCGGACGGGGAAGCCCGCCCCAGACGGCGCCGGCGTTCGATGATGCGGCGGGACGCCCGCAACGCCCGCTCCCGTTCGTCGTTGTCCACGGGCACCAGTCGGGCGACAGGATGGCCGCGGCGGGTGATGGTGAGGCTTCCGCCTCGCATGACCCGTTCCAGAAGCCGCGGCAGGTGGGCCTTAGCTTCGCTGACGCCGATGTTTTCCATTGCCATGCCCTCCAGACTTGAAGGTGAGATCAGTCTACGGGCTACGACGGGCTGGTGCAGGGCATTGTTGCTCTGCGTGGCCAGCGACGCGCCCCGCCTTGCCAGCGCATCCGCAAACCGATAGGTTGCTCAGGTTAGCCACGGCGGAGGCGCCATCATGCAAATCGGTAACTGGAAATCCACCCCCGAACTCGGCCCGCTCTATCGGCAAATCCGGGAGATGGGATTGGAGCGCAACATCGCGGAGCTGGACGCATTCGGCTTCACGGTGCTGGAGCCTGGCGTCGCGGCTCCGATGGAGTGGGTGCGACGGCTGCGAGACCGCTTGCTCGATGTGGCGCACCAGCGCACCGGTGTCCGGCACGACCTTGAAGGCGGCGCGCATGGGCAACTGCTGAACACGCAGCCCCAGTTCAAGCATCAGTACATCCTTTACTACCTGTTGCTTGAAGACCCGATTTTCCAACAGGCCGTGTGCAACCCGCACTTGCTCGCGCTGCAAACCTACATGCTCGGCTTCAACTGCCGCCTGTCGAGCTGCACATCCTTCGTGAAGTGGCGCGACGAAGAAGGCTACGGCCCGACGCTGGGCTTGCACGCGGATACGCCGGTGGCCCATCCCATCCCCGTCGGCAAGGACACGCACACCGGCAACAGCGCGTTCCTGCTCACAGACTACACGCTGGCGAACGGCGCCTTGGCGATGGTGCCAGGCAGCCACCGCCACGCCCGCCAACCGGGGCCCGGCGAAGGGGTGGACGCCGCTATTCCGATTGAAGCGCCGATGGGGTCGCTGGTGGTGTGGAACGGCAACATGTGGCACGGCGCGTTCCCGCGCAGCGAAGAAGGGCTGCGCCTCGTGCTGACGATGTACTTCAACCGCGCCTACCTGTATCCGCAAGAGGATTACCGGCGCAACGTCACCCAAGCGATCTTGGACGCCAATCCGAAGCGCTTGGCCGTGCTGCTGGGCCTCGCGGACGCCAACATGTGGGACAGTGCGGACGGGCCGGATTTCCGTGGCGCCTTCGACGTGCTGCGCGCCGCCCGAGAGGAGGCCGGCCTGCCGACGCCGGCCAACCCCTACGAAGCGCAGCCGGACGAGACGGAGGTGCAGGTGGCGGCGGGCTGACCGCCGGCGTTGCTAGACAGCCGCCGCCGCATGGCGCAGCGCACCGTGGAACCAGAGCGTGGCGGAGACCCTTCGCCGGCATCATTTGTCGCCCTGTTGGAACTGCAGGATGTCGGCGGCGATGCGTTCGTCGCGCCGCCGGCGCCGGAGCAAACCGGCCGCCTGTATGGCGGGCAGTTGTTGGCGCAAGGGCTCGCAGCCGCAAGCCGCACCGTGGCAGCGCCCAGGGCGCCACATTCGCTGCACGGCTACTTCTTGCGCGCCGGAGCAGTGGACGCGCCATTGCGCGTGGAGGTGGAGCGCGTCCGCGATGGCCGTTCGTTCAGCGCCCGCGCGGTGCGCGTGCTGCAGGACGGCCGCCTGCTGTTCCGCATGATGGCCTCCTATCAGGTTCCCGAACCGGGCGCGGCATTCACGGCGCGCGCCATGCCCCCGGCACCACCCGCCGACACCGTGGCGATGACGTACAACGAGTTCAGCCGCCGCGCCGGCGAGGAAGAGGATTGGGACGGCGAAGCGCGGCCCATGGACTTGCGCTACGTTAACCCGCCAGACCCGCAGCCCGGCGAACCGGTGCTGGAAGACCAACGGGTGTGGATGCGCGTTCGCGATGCGCTCGGCGACGATGCGGCGCTGCACTACGCCGGCATTGCCTACCTCGCCGACAGCACCTTGATCGACCACGCCGCGCTGCCCCACGGCCGGCGCTGGCAGGAACCCTCGCTCAACGGCACCAGCCTAGACCATGCGATGTGGTTCCACCGCCCCGCCCGCGCCGACGCGTGGCTGTTGTTCGACCAATCCGTGGAAGCCACCGGCGGCTCGCGCGGCTTCGTCACTGGGCGCATCTACACTGCCGACGGGGCGCTGGTGGCCAGTTGCGCGCAAGAGGGATTGCTGCGCTGGAAGTGATGCCGGCGACGAGCGCCCTACCCGTTTAGGCAGCGCTTTCCGAAGTGTCTGACTTGGGCGAACCGCCTAGGGGATTCCCACCATTTCGGTATTGGAGCGGAATATCTTCATGCGCTCCATGTCCACCCACTCTTCCATGCCATCGGCCTTAATGGTCTGCCGATAGCCCTGCCAGCCAGACTCGTCCGGGAAGTAGAGTTCCGCGAGGCCCGCATAGCGCTCCGCTGCCGGCGCCACGCTGTGGCTCACCACATAGCGAAAGCCACCCACCTGCTCCATCACAGACCGCACGTTGGGAACATGCTTGGTGAGCCAGTGCGCGAAAAAGGCGTCGTAGTCTATGCCCGGCTTGGCCGCCACCAGAAAGCTCACCTTGAAGAAACCGGAGCGCGTGCTGGGGAACGGGTCGTTCAGCGTCAGCGGCTCGGCGGGCAACGCGCCGTCCATCACCACATACTCGGTGGTCGTCCAAGGCAGGTAGGGTTCCGTCTTCTGCTGGAACGTGTCCCGCGGCGGCCGCCCGTAGGGCTTGTCCGGAACGGGCAGCGGCTCTTTGAACCACAGCTGCGCCATGCCGTCCCACGGGTGTTCGCCGGCAGCGTTGGCGCCAAACAACGTGACGATGTAGCGAAACGCATGGTTGGTGCCGCGCTCCCCTTGGCGGCGCTGCGCGGCGACGACGCCGGCCATGTGGTTGCCATACCAGTGCGCAACGAGTTCTTCTCGGGAGACCTCGGGCAGCCGCTTGATGAGAAAAATGGTCTTGGCGCCCGCGGCGGGCTGCAAAGCGTTCATGGGGCCTCCTTCCGATGATCCAAGCGAGTGCCCGGATGTTCGCCCCGCCCTGCCCGCCGGTCAAGCGGGAGACCTGCCCCAGCGAACCGCTTCACCGTTTTGTCCGTCCGCTGGGCAGGTGTTATCTTGCGCCCACCTGCAGCCAAGGAAGAGCCACAGCGATGATCTTCGATGTCCACTATCACAAGTGCCGCTATGGAACGGCGCAAGCGCAAATGAAGCTGTACGAAGAGAAGGGCATGGCCGCCCACCAACGCCATCTCGGCAAGCCGGTGGTGTTCGGCATCGGCGACACCGGCGACGTCGATTCGTACACGCACATCATGGTGTTCGAGAGCGCCGCGGAGCGAGAGAGCTGCCGCGCGGCGCTGGGAGCGGATCCTGAGTGGCAAGCGTACTTGGCAGCCTGCCGCGAAGCCGGCTACATCGTGAGCAGGGAGAACCACACCTTGCTGGCGGCTTCTTTCCTCGGCAAGTAACGCTTTCGAGAAGTATCTTCTTCGAGAAGCATCTTCTTCGAGAAGCATCTTCTTCAAGAAGCAAGAGGGCGTCAGGCGGCGCCGGGCTCGGACGACCACCGAGCCCCGGCCTCATCGGCTACGGCCGGCTGGGCACCTGCACGGTGAGGACATCCGCGTTGTGGAACTGCTGATGGCGCACGGAAGACGCGACATGGCGCAGCATCCGCAACGGCAGGTCGCGCATGGGGTCGCTCCCTGCCGGTTCCTCGGCGAGCAGCGCAATGCGATCTTGCAGGTTCTCCTCGGTGGCGACGGTCGTGACGAGTTCCAGCGTGGCGCCGGTGCCCGTGCCGCGCACGGTGAGCTGAAGCCGGCGCGTTTCCCGCGTGGCCTCGCCGCGCTCACCCGCCGTCGCCTCGCTCTGCAATAGCGCCGCCAGCGCCTCTTCGGCGGCTGCCGCCACCCGCTCTTGCAGGGCGCTGCCCCAGTTGCGGCGCGCGGCGAACGTCGCGAGGAACGCTTGGATATTCTCCAGTTCCGCTGCTTCCGCCCGCCCGGCGAAGCGCCCGCTGCGCGGCTGCGTCAGGTTCACCACCAACGTCAGCAGGATGGCGGTGGCGCCCCCGGCGACCATGCCGTTGCCCAACAACCCGCCGGCGAAGTCCGCCACGATGTGCGGGAAGATCAACTGCGCTTGGAAGCCCACGCCGACCCAGAACGAGACGCCGACGATCAAGCCGGCGGAGTAGGTCAAGCCTTCCTGCATCACTTCCCGCACACCGCCGATGAACAGCAAGACCATGACCACGCCGATGGCGGCCGCCACCACGGGGCTGGGGATGGCGATGACGACCGCCAGCGCCTTTGGCATGCAGGCTGCCAGAATCAGGATCGCGCCAGCGGCGATGCCCACCCGGCGCGCCGCCACGCCGGTGAGCTCGATGACGGATGCGCCGATCGGATAGGGCGTGTTCGGGGCGCCGCCGCCCAAGCCAGCGAGCAGATTGCCAGTGCCTTCCGCGGCGATGCTGCCTTGCACGGCGCGGAAGTCCACCGCACGGGGGCCGCTCCACGACACCCGTTGGGTGGCGATGGCCGCGCCAATGGATTTCGTCAGCGCCACCAAGGAGATGAAGGCAAACACCGGCAACAGCGCCCAAAACTCTGCGTCGAAAGAGAGGTCCAAGCCCGGCCAATCCGCCAACGACATGCCGACCCATGGCGCGTCCACGATGCGCTGGGTGTCGTAGATGCCGAACAGCGCCCCGACGGCCGCGCCACCGACGACGCCAATCACCGGTGCCCACAGCCGCAGCGCATTGTTGCCCTTGAGGCCGATGCCAACGATCAGCGCCACCGTGACGAGGGCGCAAACTGGCCCTGCCGCGATAGGCGCTTCCGCCGGCGCTTGGTTGAGCAGCCGCGCCAGAATGGGCATGACAGAGACTGGCAGCAACATGATGACGGTGCCGGTCACCGTCGGCGTCAGCAGCCGCCGCACCAGCGACAGCCGGGTGGACATGGCCATCTGCAATAGCGCCACCACGACCACGAGGGTGGCGAGCAGTGCCGGGCCGCCGGTGGCCAGCGCCGTTGCGCCGACGGCGATGAAGATGCTGGAGGTGCCGGCCACGATGCAATAGCCCGCGCCGACGCGGCCGAACCGAAGCGCCTGCAGAATCGTGCCGACGCCGCAGCACAGCACGGTCGCGAACACGCCCCACAGCAGATAGTTTTCTGCGCCGCCGCCGCGGAAGACGACGGCAGCCACCATGACGCAGGAGTTGATCGTCAGGATGGCGAGCTGCGCCCCTTGGCCAAGAGCCAGCCAACTGGACGGGCCGCCGTCGGCTTCGTAGCGGAGTCCTGCGCTCATTGCTTGGCAACCGGGCTGTGCGACGATGGCTGCATCGTACCACCGAGTGATTCAACGGCTGCCATACAGGGCGTCCGGCAGCCATGTCGCAATCTGCGGCACGGCGAAGATCAGCGCGATCGCCCCCAGCATCGCCAGCCAGAACGGCCAAATGCCGCGGAAGATGGTGGCGAGCGGCACGTCCTGGGCGATGCCCTTGACGACGAACACGTTGATGCCCACCGGCGGCGAGATCAAGCCCATTTCCAGCGTCACCACCACGAGCACGCCGAACCAGATCAGGTTCACATCCGCGGCGACCAGAATCGGCAGCAGCAAGGGGATGGCCAACACCAGAATGGCGAATCCCTCCAAGAAGGTGCCGAGCGCGATGAACAGCAACAAGGCCGCCAGCGCGATCTGCGCACCGGAGAGACCCTGTGCGCCGATCCACTCCGCGAGGACCACCATCGCCTGGGTGAAGCCGATGAAGGTCTTGAAGACGAAGGCGCCGCAGAGCACCAGAAACGCGGTGCCGGTGGCGCGCAACGTGCCGGCGCACACATCCACCACGCTGCGCCAATTCAACCTGCGTCGGACGACGAGGGTGGCGAAGGCTAGGAAGGCGCCGACGCCAGCCGCTTCAATGGCCGAGAACGCGCCCGCGTACAGGCCGACCATCATGCCGCCGATGAGGGCGACGGTCCACCCGGCGCGCGCCAAGGCGCGCCAGCGTTCGCGCCAAGGCGGCGACAACTGCGCGCGCGGCGCCTTGTCGGGCGCGCGCTTGACCACGGCCCACACCGTCAACACGAACAGCGTGGTCAGCAGGATGCCGGGCAAGACGCCGGCGGCGAACAAGTGCCCAATGCTGGCCTCTGTCAGCACGGCGTAGATCACCAAGCCCACCGATGGCGGTATCAAAATCCCCAGCGTGCCGCCGGCGGCGACGGCGCCGGTCGCCAAGGAGTCGGCGTAGCCGTAGCGACGCATCTCGCCGAGCGAAACCCGGCCGATGGTGAGCGCGGAAGCGAGCGATGAACCGGACAGCGCCGAGAAGCCGGCGCAGCCGACGATGGAGGCAGACGCCAATCCGCCACGCAAGTGGCCCAGCCAGCTGTTGGCGGCGACGTACAGGTCCCTCCCCATGCCGGCCACCACCGCGAGATGGCCCATGAGAATGAACAACGGCAGGATGGTGAGCGAAGGCTTTGACGCCACTGCGAAAATCTCGCCGGCGAGGGTCGGCAACGCCGCTGCCGGCCGGATCAAGGCGATGCCGACGGTGCCCGCGAGCAACAACGCGAGGCCCACCGGCACGCGCAGCAACAGCAGCAGGCCAAGGCCGGCGAAACCTAGAACGGCAGTTTCGGTGCCGGCCATCTACCCGCCGCAGAGGGTGGCCGGACACAGGCCGGCGAGCCGCGGCACAGGCACGGCGCGGCGTTCGCCGCCGGTACGAGCGCGGCGAACATGAAGCGCGTGTCTCGGCACCCGCATACACAGCCTAGACGGGCGCATTCGCAGTGTGTGCCGCAAGCTCTCGCCTATCCCGCTGGCGCTTCGCTGCGATGCATCTGCAGCGTCGCCAAGCGAATCAACAGCAGCCCGGCGACAACGCCGAACGCAGTGCCGAGCGCGTAGTAGAACGGCGTGTGGACCACCAACAGAGTCGGCGTGGTGGCGCCGCAAGGGGCCCCGCAGGCACCGTGCCGAAACAAGGCAAAGGCCACCAGCGCCGCCGTCGCCGCGCCAAGCAGCCCTGCGACGACGTCCGTCACCCGCGTTGCGCGTCGCGGAACAACGCTGTCGATGGCGTCCACGGCGACATGCGCGTTGTCCCATGCGGCGTAGACGATGGCGCTCGCCACCACCACGACCAGCGCCATCGCCGAGACGTCCTCCGCGCCAAAGATCGGCGCGTTCAGGGCATAGCGCGCCACCACGGCGACGACGACGGTGGCTACCATCACCACCAGCGCAACGCCGCCGGCGACGGCGAACCCGCGCACCAGCCAAGCGAACGCCGCATCGGCACCCCGCCCGCCCGCCACCAACCGGCTGGCGCGGCTCATGCGCCCTTCAGCAACGCGACCACTTGCGCCACCGACATGTCGCCGGCTTGGCTCTCAAGGGCAGCATCCAGCGCCGGCGCCACCGCAGCTTCAAAGCGCTGTTTTTCCGCCGCCGACAACTCGATCACCTGCACGCCGGCGTTCGCGCAGGCCACTAGGCCGCGTTCGGCCTCTTGGGCGTAGCCGACGCCGCCACCGATCGACAGCGCGGCGCCCGCGGCCGCGTCCACCCAGCCTTGCGCGGCGGGAGAGAGCGCCGCGTAGACATCAAGGTTCATCAGCAACGCCACCGGCGTGCCCGACAGCGGCAGCCAAGTGGTGAGGTAGTTGGCCGGTTCCTGCAGCTTGAAGCCATCGATCGCCGACGGCGCGGCGACGACGCCGTCGATGACGCCGTTGGCGAGGTTCTGATAGACGACGTTGATGGGCTGGACGATGGGCGTAGCGCCCAGCGCCTCGACAAACGGCACGTCGAGCCGCGACGCAACGCGAACCTTGAGGCCGCGCATTGCTTCCAGCGTTCGCACGGGCACATCTCGGGTCAACAACGCCGCCGGCGGCGTAGACCAAAGCGCCAGCACCTTCGCCCGGTACTCGCGCTCCAGCACTGGCCGCGCCCGCAACAGCGCCATCGTGCAAGCCTGGGCCGAGTCGCAAACGCCTGGGGAGGACACGACATTCGTCTTCGGAAACAAGGCGCTGGTGTAGCCGGGCAACGCGAACACGATGTCCGCCACGCCATCGAGCAGAATCGAATACTGCCTTGGCGGCGATGAGTTCAGGGCACCGCCCGGAAACTGCTTCACCACCAAACGCCCCTCGGATAGCTGCGCCAGCCGTTCTTGGAAGGGCGTGAACACGGCGCTCGTCATGGCATGTTGCGGGCCCATGAAGTACGCGAGCGACAACTCGGTTTGGGCTGTGGCGGCATCTGCGACGGCGATGCTGGCGCACAATAACGCGCCAACCCGGGCGCGGGAGATTCGACTCGGCGCCTTGCCGCAAGCCGCCACTTCGCCCTTCCCGTCGCGCCGGACGCTGCGATGGGGAACACTGAGGTGACGCCAGCAAGGCATGGGCCAGCGCTAGAACAGGTACTTGAACCTGACCGCGACGGAGCGCGTTTCGTCAATGGTGGTGAACAGGCCGCCACCGACACTGGCGAAGGAACTCGTCGGGTCTGCCAAGGTGCGCACCACTTTGTCCGTGAGGTTGCGGCCCACCAACGCCACCCGCCACGCGCCGTCCGCAGCGGACCAGGTCACGCTGGCATCCACTTTCGCATAGGCCGGCTCGGTGGCGTAGGGATGATCCACGATCGAGATCTGCTGCTCGTCCACGGCATAGGCTTGAACGCCGAAGGTCCACTCCTTGTCCCCTGCCGGCAGCGAGTACTCGCCGTGCGCCACCACCGTGTAGGCAGGCGCCAAGGGCGGGACGTCGCCGCTTTGATCTTGGAAATCGCCTCGGCCGTCGCCGTTCACATCCACGTCGCAACCTTGGGCAGCGCTTTGGCGAGCGAAGCCCGGGATGTTCCAGCAAGCGCCTAGGAACTTGTCGTAGCGCGTGTCCGTGTAGACGCCCGTGAGGCCAAGCACAACGCGCGCAGAGGCCACCCACAGCAGATCCCACTCCACGCCGCGCGCCGTCGCGTCGCCGTTCACCACCGCTTGCGAGATGTTCACGGGATCGTTCGATGCGAGCTGCAGGCCGTTGATGACGGTGTTGTAGACGGTCCAGTTGAACCGCAGCGTGCCGTCGCGCAGCACATGCTTGCCACCGGCCTCCACATTGAGAGACTGTTCGTGCCCGAACACGAAATTGCCGTGCCCAGCGGCGGTGTTGACGTTGCCGCGGATGTTGAAGCCGCTGCTCTTGAAGCCGTCGCCGACATTCATGTACAGCATGGAGGAGGGCGTGTGCTTCCATGTGAGCGCAGCGTTCCAAGACAAGTCCCGCTCATCCACGTTGCCGCGCAACACATCGTCCGCGCCCGTCGAGGGGTTGTGGAAGCAGCCGAACAGCCCGCCTCGCCGACATAGGCTGTCAGCACGCTGGGCGGTGCCGTAGACGGACTGCCACTGGTTCTTGAATGCCTCGCGCCGCTCGTCGGTGGCGCGGATGCTGAGCGCCGCGGTGAGCGCGCTCGCCAAGCGCCAATCCGTGCCGGCGAAGAAGGACAGGCTCTGCGTCTCCACCTCCGCCCGCTCCGCCCGCCGGGCGTTGGGGTTGGGGCCGCCGGCATGGTGGTCGAAGTCTTGGCTGAACAACAAGCGGCTGTCGAGATAGTTGAAGCCGGCAAGCCAATTGAACCGCTCGCCGGCAGTGGATTGGATGCGCAACTCTTGGGTGGTCTGCCGGTAGTCCTCATGGTTCTCGATGACGCGCACATTGTGGCTGCTGGACGCGGACGCGAGGTCTGAATCGAAGATGTCGGCCATGTCGTAGTTGGTGCTTCCGGTGAGCGAGGTGATCTTCAAGCCCTCCGTCGCCTGCCAAGTGAGCGTCAAGCCGATCAACCGGGAGCCGAGCTCAAAGCCCTCGCGCACTTCGCGGTCCACGAGGTCGCTTGGCGCCGCCAATCCGGCCGCCGCGTAGGAGCGCGCCACCACTGCTGCCGGAATCACGGTGCGGCTGTTGTTGCGGGCGTTCACGGCGCAGTCTTCGCCGGCGAAAACGGGGTTCGCGGCCACGCGGGCGGGGTCGATGCAGTGCATCTCGCGCGGTTTGCCGCGCCGATCGTAGTCCAAATGCTGGTAGAGCAGCGCGGCGTTCAGCGTCTCATGCAGATCGCCTTCGAGGATGACGCGCGCCGTCATGTCCCGCTTGCCGCGATGCTCTTCGCCGCTGGGCGCGTTGGTCATCCAACCGTCCTGTTCCTTGCGGTTGAGCACGGCGCGCGCTCGCCAAGCGTCGCCGAGCGGGCCGGATGCCATCCCCTGCAACTCGAACCCAGCGCTGGCGGCAAAGTTGTAGCCGCCCTCCACGCCGAACTCCGGCGTCGAAGTTGGGCGGTTGGCGGTGATGTTGATGGCGCCCAAGGAGGTGTTCTTGCCGATGATGGGGCCTTGCGGCCCGCGCAAGAGCTCCACTTGGGCCAGATCCACGAACGAGGCGCGGCCCATGCGCGCCCGCGTGGTGAAGAAGCCGTTGAACACCTGGCCCACGGCCTGTTCCAAATGCGGGCCGGAGCCAAAGGTGCCGAGGCCGCGCATGATCAGCACGTCGCCGGCGCCGATGGCTTGGGCGTAGCTGAAGTTGGGAATCGTCGGCGCCATGGTCTGCAGGTCGATGATGCCCTTCTCGGCGACATGATCGCCGGAGTATGCCTGCACGGAAATGGGCACATCCTGCAAGTTCTCCGCCTTCTTGCGGGCGGTGACGATCACTTCCTCGATCTCTTGGGCGTGGACGCCCGATGCGGCAAGCGCGGCCACAGCCAGCACCGGCATCCAGATGCGGCATGTCGCCTCTAAGGCATTGCGAAGCCGGCAAGTCACAGTGGCTGATCTTAGCCCAACGAGGGCGTCCGACGAGGCAGGTCGGCCGGCGCGCGCTTCAACGCGGCGCCCCGGCGCTAACGCTTCAAGAATGGCGCCGGAGCTTCATCACGACGTCGAGCGGCAGCGACACCCGCTTCAACTCGCTCGGGTCCAGCGCCCTGATGAGGCGCTCCAACAGATCGCCGTCCTGATGCGAGCGAGACGGCGCGGACGACGGAGTGGCGGCGAGAAACGCCGTCGATTGCAGGCCGTTCTCCTCCAACCAGTCCTGCGCGTTCTCGAGCACCGCGGAGGCGTCCATCTCGGAATCCGCGATGTACTCCGGAGCGATCTCGATGAAGCCCTCCGGGCGGTCTTCGGGATACGTGTCTTGAAAGCGAATCGGCGGCGCAACGCTGATGTAGCGGTTCTTCATTTCGTCCAAGGGCTTGCGGAACGCCGCCCAGAACGCGGGGTGGTAACGCGGCGCCCCGCCGGCAGACTTGCCTTGGGCGCTCTCCAGCCAACCGTCCACATCGCCCTCCACTTCTGCATCCATCGGCAACACCCCAATCAGCACCGGGCGTTCGCTGTGTTGAATCAACTGCACCCGGTCTGCAAGGCCTTGGCGCAGGTAGGCGCCCAAGCTGTTCGCCCGCTGCCGCGCCAGCCGCGCGATCTCACCGCGGTCGTGCCCGCCTAAACGGCTCAGCAAGAGCGGCATGTGCTGCTCTTCCCAGTGCTGCTCCACCAATTCCACGATGCGGTCGTTCAAATCGTCTTGTTGCGCGGGCTCGCTCACTCGTTTTTCCTGTCCAGCGTGCTGGAAGATGCGCGAGTCTAGGGGCTTCGGCGCCGAGTTTCCAGCCCTTGAAAGGGATCAGCACCTTCTGGACAGTCGCCCCCAACGGAAGGCCGTTGGGGGCGACGGTTCGGTAGCCTATGAGTTGTGAAGCAACATGGGAGACCGAACGATGCGGATGTTGGCACAAGACAGGGCGTTCTACCTGAGGCTGCGGGTGGACGGGACGGACGACCCGGAAGCGCTGCGGCGGCTGCGGATCCTGGAAGGGATCGAGCTGGTGCGAAGCGACCTCTCCGCGGCTGCGGCGTGCAAGGCGTTCGGCGTCTCGCGTGCGACCTACTACGCGTGGCGGCGGCGCCTGGAGGACGGCGGCGTGGCGGGGCTGGTTCCGCGCAGCAGCCGGCCGCGCAGCCATCCAGGGCGGCGGTGGACGATGGCGGACGCCAGGCGGGTGGTGCGCATCCGCCGCGAGACGCCGTGGGCGGGGAAGGCGAGGATCGCGCTGGACTTGGCGGAGCGCTGGCCGGATCGCGCGCTGAGCGAGGCGACGGTGGGGCGCATCCTGCGCTGGGCGGTGGAGCGGGGGCGGGTGCGGCCGTGCTCGTTCTGCGAGGGGCGCGCCGCCGCGAAGCGGCGGCGCGACTTCACCGGCGCGCATGCGCGCCGGTGGAAGCCGCGCGACAGGCACTTCGGCGTGCAGTTCGACCACATGACCGTGCGCATCGACGGCGTGGCCCACAAGGAGTTCCGCGCCGTGTGCCCGCGCACGCGGCTGCAGTGGGCCAGGGTCTACTCCCGCGCCACGGCGAGCGTCGCAAGGGCGTTCCTGCGCGAGGCCGTCCGCGAGCTCGACATCCGCGCCGTGCAGGTGGACGGCGGCTCGGAGTTCATGGCCGCCTTCGAGGAGGAGTGCAGGGCGCTGGGCCTGCCGCTGCTGGTGCTGCCGCCGCGCTCGCCGCAGCTCAACGGCATCGTCGAGCGCGCCAACCGCACAGCGCGCGCCGAGTGCTGGAGCCAGTACCGGGGAGAGCTCACTTGCGCCGCCATGAACGAAGCGCTCGCCGCCTACCTCGACTACTACAACAACCGGCGCAGGCACCGCTCCCTCGGCATGAAAACCCCCGCCGAGTTCGCTAGGATGATCGAGGCGGCTGCCTGACCACAAATGTCCAGAAGGTCGCTGATCCCCCACAGCCCTGAGGGGATTCCTGCCGCGGCAAGTTTCCAGCGCCGCCGAACCCGCGCCGCGCCGAGCTGCGCCTGCCCGCATGGGCGCGCCCTCAGCCGGCCGCCGAGGGGTCGCCGGGCAGCGGGCAACTGGCCAAGGTGTACCCTTGCCCCCTGCACCCGTCTGGGACATTGGAGGCGACGCATGACGGTGATTCGCGCCGAGGACTTGACGCAGAGCGTGGCGGACGCGCTGCAGTACATCTCCTACTTTCACCCGCCGGACTTCATCCGGGCGATGGCGGCGGCCTACGAGCGCGAGCAGGCGCCGGCGGCGAAGGCCGCGCTCAGGCAGGTGTTGGTCAACTCGCGGCTGTGCGCGCTCGGCAAACGACCGATCTGCCAAGACACCGGCATCGTCAACGTGTTCGTGGACGTCGGCATGGAGGTGACGTGGGCCGGTGGCGACGATGTGGACGAGATGATCCAAGCCGGGGTGCGTCGCGCTTGGCTCAACCCGGACAACGTGCTGCGCCCGTCCATCGTGGCAGACCCCGACGGTGCCCGCGGCAACACCCGCGACAACGCCCCGGCGGTGATCCACTACCGCATCGTGCCGGGAGACAAGCTCACCGTCGAGGTGGCGTCCAAGGGCGGCGGCAGCGAAGCGAAATCCAAATTCACCATGCTGAACCCATCGGATTCGGTGGTGGATTGGGTGCTGGACATGGTGCCGACGATGGGCGCCGGATGGTGCCCGCCGGGCTTGCTTGGCATCGGCATCGGCGGCACCGCAGAAAGAGCCATGCTGCTCGCCAAGGAATCGCTGATGGCACCCATCGACATTCACGACCTGTTAGCGCGCGGCGCCGCCAACCGCGCCGAGGCGCTGCGCATTGAACTCTTCGAGAAGGTGAACGCCCTCGGCATCGGCGCACAGGGGCTCGGCGGGCTGACGACGGTGCTCGACGTGAAGGTGGCGGACTGCCCCACCCACGCCGTGAACAAGCCCGTCGCCGTGATTCCGAACTGCACCGCCACGCGCCATGTGCGCTTCGTTCTCGACGGCAATGGCGCAGCCGAGTTCGCGCCGCCGAACTTGGAAGACTGGCCAGACCTCGACGCTGCGGCCGACAGTGGCGCGCGCCGCGTGAATCTAGACACCATCACCCGCGCCGAAGCGCAAACGTGGCAGGCCGGAGACACCCTGCTCATCTCAGGCAAGCTGCTGACAGGCCGCGACGCGGCGCACAAGCGCTTGGTGGAGATGATGGAACGCGGCGAAGCGCTGCCGGTGGATTTCCGCAACCGCTTCATCTACTACGTCGGCCCAGTGGATGCAGTGCGCGACGAAGTGGTGGGGCCCGCCGGGCCAACGACGGCCACGCGCATGGACAAGTTCACCCGCATCATGCTGGAGCGAACCGGGCTGTTGGGCATGATCGGCAAGGCCGAGCGTGGCCCCGAAGGCATCGCCGCCATCCGCGACCACGGCGCCGTGTCGCTCATCGCGGTGGGGGGCGCCGCGTATCTGGTCTCCAAGGCCATCGTCAAGTCCACGCGGCTCGCCTTCGACGACCTCGGCATGGAAGCGATCAACGAGTTCGAGGTGCGCGACATGCCGGTGACGGTGGCGGTGGACGCGGGCGGGGAATCCGTGCATCTGCAAGGGCCGCGCGAGTGGGCGCAGCGCATCGCCGCCGCGAACGTGTGACTGCGGCTGGCCTGAGCCGGTGGCGGGGCGCGGTCTCCCGCTGAGTTAGCGATCGCGAAGCTATTGCGGACACCATCAGAGGCTAGCCATCACGGGCGACGCGCTCCCAGGTGCCGAGATCAGCTGGCGTAGGAAGCCTTGACGCGCTCCCAAGCGGCCTTGATCTGCTGGGTGCGCTCAGTGGCGGCGCGCATCATCTCCTCCGGCAGCCCCTTGGCGGCGAGTTTGTCCGGATGGTGGCGGTTCATCATGCGGCGGTATGCCTGCTTCGCTTGGGCCTCCGTGGCGTCTGGCGAGATGCCTAGGGTGGCGAAGGCGTCTTCCAAGGGCGGGCCGTCCGCCACGGCGAGGGCGCCGGTGCCCAACATGCGCTCGATGGCAGCGAAATCCTCCTCGCCGATGCCAAGCCCTTGGGCGACGCGCCACAACAGCCGCCGTTCCTCGGGATGCATGCCGCCGTGGGCCAGCGCCGCCCCGAATTGAATCTCCAGGAACATGCCGACGAGGTGGCTGCCGGGGCGACACTCGCGCCGCAATTGCGCCACCACGTCGTCCAACGGAAAGTCTGGCGCTTTGCCGGCATTGAAGAGTTCCCGCGCCGCCTCGCGTTGGGCGGCGTTCAGCCCCAACCGCCCCATCACGGCGTTGGCAAGCTGAATCTCCTCCGCCGTCACTTGGCCATCGGCCTTGGCGATGCAACCCATCACGCTGAACGTCGCGCCGAAGAAGGTTGCCTGCACGCGCTCGCGGCGCCCCGCCGGCGCCGCGTTGCCCGTCCGCCCGGCACCGCCGCTCAGAGTGCCGCCCAACGCACCGCCTAGCACTGCGCCGATGGGGCCGCCAACGAAGAAGCCGAGCGCGCCGCCAACCACGGCGCCCCACCAACTCACTCAAGCCACCCCAAAACTCGGCACCCGCAAACCAATCCCGCTCAAGGTATGGCCGCCGCGCCGCGGCCCTGCTCGCTCAGCCATGCAACGATGTGGCGGACATCATCCAACGCAACGCCCATGCTGCTCGCGCGCATCGAGGTGCCCCATGCGTCGCTTGCATGGGCACCGCGCACGCCGACGATGAAGCGGCGCAGCTGCCGGTCGTTGTACCAAGGCGCTTGGTTGGCCAACGCTGGCGCCGCGAGCGCCGGCATGCCCTCGGCGCGTTCGCCATGACAGACCGCGCAGGGGGCATAGAGCTGGGCGCCGAGCGCGGCATCGCCTTCGGCAACGGCCTCTGGCAGCGGCGCCGGCAGCGTTTCCAGCCACGCCGCGAGCGCCGCACCCGCCGCGGCGTCAAGGGCGACGGCCGCGGCGCGCATCTCCATGCCCTCGGGGTCTTTGTCGTTGGCGCCGCGAAAACCCGTGCGAAAGCCTTCCAACTGCCGCTCGATGTAGCTCGCCCGCAAGCCGGCGAGCACCGGCCCGTCCACCAGCGCGTTGCCGCGGCCCTTGGCGCCGTGGCAAGACGCGCACTCTGTGGCGTAGAGCACTCCAGCCTGTGCGTCATCCGCCGCAGCGCCTTGCGCGACGCCGGCGAACACACCGCAAACCAAGGCAAGCGCGAAGGCCAAGGCACGGCTTGACACGATGCCAAGCGCTGGGCCGCACGGCGTCTCACGCGCCAGCGCCCGACGCCAACGCGCCCTGCCGTTGCCTAGCGTCACCGCCATCTGAATGGATCTCTTGCGCCAGCGCTCAAGGCATGGTGGCGGCGACGGCTTCGATCTCCACCCACATGCCGTCCGCCACCAAGCCGGCCACTTGCACTGCGGAGCGCGCCGGCAGGCGGGGCTGCGCTTCGGTGCCGAAGAACTGCGTGTACGCCCGCATCATGCCGGCAAAATCCATCTTGCCGTCAAGTTCCGGGTCGCCCACCAGAAACACGGTGAGTTTCACCACGTCGCCCATGCCCAGCCCCAACTCCGCGAGGGAATCCTGCAGGCGGGTGAGCACGCTCATGGTCTGCGCCTCCGTGTCGCCCCAATAGGCACGGCTGCCGGCTGCGGCATCGGGGTTCATGGGCTGGGGCACCATGCCGCTGTGGTGGATGAGGCGGGCGTGCGCCGGCGTCTCCACGGCGCGGGCGATGGGAAACGTGGAACCGCCGCCCAGCGGATGACGCTCGATGCCGTCCGCCGCCGCGGTCGCCGCGGCATCGTCCGCGGCGGCGCCTGGCGCCATCCACAGCGCTGCCGCCAGCGCCACGGCCATGCCCAGCATGTTGCGGCCGATGTTGCGTTGCTTGCTCTTCATGGGATGTCCTCTAGGTGGTTGACTGTCACGCCGCCGCGCGCTCGCGGGCATTGATGTCCGCGAGCGCATGGTGCGCCGAGGCGATGGCGCTCTCCTGCCAGCCCGGCAGGTGGCTCACTTGATCGCCAATCATGTAATGCCGCCCCGCCGGGCGCTGCAAGGTGGGGAAGTGCTCGCGCATGTCCGCCGGCGTCCAAGTGGCGGCGCAGCCGAGCATGTGGTTCATGCGGTGCCAAGCGACGCTCACGCCGCTCTCAAGCTCGCGGCGGTAGTGCGGATGGATCTTCTCGCCCTGCCTGATGGCCGCTTCCAAGCGCTCGCTCGGCGTCAGCCGCGCCAGCCGGGCGCCGGCGTCGTAGTCGAACACATAGGCGCCGAGGATGACGCCTTTCTCGCCGTGGATGTCGTGCGGCGGATACCAGATTTGCGTGATGTCCTGGCTCGTCCACGAGATGCCGCCGTAGATGCCTTCGTCTTCCCAGAAACGCCGCCGCGCCTGAAAGGCGATCTTCATCAGCTTGCCCCGCGCCGGCGCCGCGAGCGCCCGCACATAGGCGGCGGGAAAGTTGTGCGCGAGCCCGGTGACGAGATGCGTGGGGATGCTGTTCAGGCAGTAATCCGCCTTCAAGGATCGCGGTGCGCCGCGCGCGTCGGCGTAGGCGATGTCCACCCCATCTTCCGAGAGTGCGATGCGCTGCACCGGGCACCCGAACTGCACGCCGTCGCCAACGCGCTCCATGAAGGCGTCCACGATGCGGTCCATGCCGCCCACCGGCTGCATCATGGGCGCCGCTTGATCGAAGAATTCGCCCCAGTGCATGAACTCGCGCCAGAAGCTGGTGTTGAGCAGCTGCACCGGGTCCAGAGGCGTGTTCACAACGCCGGCGGTGACCATGCCGCCACTCACCAAACCGCCGCGGCTCGACCCCTTGTAGGTGAAACCGCCACTCAAATCCCCATAGACGCGGGCAAACTCGCGCAGGCGCTCCAAGTCATCCACGGTGAGGGGCGCTGCGAGCGCCGCGGCATCGACGGATTTGGCCAACAGCTCCGCCATGAAGCCGCGCGCATCCGCCATGTACTCGCGATGGCGCACCGCCTTGCCGTCGAAGCCGGCGTCGTCCTGCACCCAAGCGCTGTAGTTCTCGTTCACGAACAGCTCAAGCGCCACGCCGAACTCGCGGCAATACCGCAACAACGTGCGGTGATGGCCGGGAATGCGCGCCGGGCCGGCGTTGAAGTAGAGGTTTGGATGGTCGTCGAAGGCGCATACCTGACGGCTGCCGAGTTCATCCACCACATCGCCGCGGCGCACCGTGAGGTTCCTGCCCCCAGCGCGGGGAGATGCTTCCAGCACCGTGCAGCGATGCCCGGCTTTGCGCAGCTCGTAGGCCGCCGCCAAGCCGCCGATGCCGGCGCCGAGCACGGCCACATGCAGCCCGCCATTGCGCCCCGGTGCCAAGTTGAGCGGCTGCGCGGCAGCCACCGCTGGCATGAGGCCCAACGCCTGCGCGGCCGCATGGACCGCGGCCGCGCCGCCAGCGGCGCCGACGGCGAGGAGCGCGTCCCGGCGCGATAGTGTTCCGTCACTCATGCTCGCGCCACCACTCCCGGCACACCAGAGCTACCAGCAAATGAAACGACTTTGCCCGGCGCCGCGCAACCGCGTGATTGCGCCGACCTTGCCGGGAAACGCGGCACCAACGAGCGCCACTGCCGCAACACAAGCCCATCGGAGCGCGTCAGCGCCGTTGCAGCGCTGCCAGATTCTCGAACTGCGCCAACGCCTCCGGGTTCGCCAGCGCACCCACGTTCTTCGGTTGGCGGCCATGGATGAGCTCCCGCACCGCGAGCTCGGCGATCTTGCCGGAGCGCGTGCGCGGCACATCCGCTACCTGCAGGATCACCGCCGGCACATGGCGCGGCGATGCGTTCTCGCGAATGCGGCGGCGCAGCTCGGCGCCGAGCGCCGCATCCAGGCACACCCCTTCGCGCAGCGTGACGAACAGCACCACGCGGGTGTCGCCCTGCCATTCCTGTCCCACACACAGCGCCTCCGTGACGGCATCCACCGCCTCCACCTGCCGGTAGATCTCGGCGGTGCCGATGCGCACGCCCCCTGGATTCAACACGGTGTCGCTGCGGCCGTGGATGATGACGCCGCCATGCTCGGTGAACTCGGCGAAATCGCCATGCGCCCAGATGCCTGGGAACTTCTCGAAGTAGGCGCCGCGCAGCTTGGCGCCGTCCGGATCATTCCAAAAGCCCACCGGACGCGACGGGAAGGACTTGCGGCACACCAACTCGCCCTTGCCGCGCGGCAGCGGCGCGCCGTCTTCATCCACGATGTCCACCGCCATGCCGAGGCCCTTGCACTGCAGCTCCCCGGCGTACACGGGCAACAGCGGATTGCCCAGCGCAAAGCAGGAAATGAGATCCGTGCCGCCGGAGATGGATGCCACCGGAACGCCCGGCTTCACTGCTTCGGCCAAGTAATGGAAGCCCTCGGCCGGCAGCGGCGAGCCCGTGGATAAGATGGCCCGCAGCGATTCGAGCCGGTGGCTCTCACGTGGCTTCCTGCCGGCCTTTTCGAGCCCGGCGAAGTACTTGGCGCCGGCGCCAAACACGGTGATGCCCTCTGCGTCAATGAGGTCCATGAGCGCCGTTGGCGTCGGGCTGAACGGGGCGCCGTCGTAGAGCACCAACGTGCAGCCGCTGGCGAGGCCGCTCACCAGCCAATTCCACATCATCCAGCCGCAGGTGGTGAAGAAGAACAGCCGATCTTCCGGGCGCAAATCGCAGTGCAGCCGATGCTCTTTCAGGTGCTGCAGCAACGTGCCGCCAACGCCATGCACGATGCACTTCGGCGCCCCGGTGGTGCCGGATGAATACAGGATGTAGAGCGGGTCGTCGAAGGCGCAGGCGGCGAAATCCAGCGCCGTCTCCGAGCGTTCGCGGATGATGCGGGCGATGTCCTCCGTCCACAGCAAGCCGTCGATGGATGGGATGGCGGCGCGTGCTTCCAGCACCTTCGGGGCCACATCGAAGTCCTTGCCCCCGTAACGGTAGCGGCGGGTGCCAATCAAGAGCTTCGGGCCGATCTGGCCGAAGCGGTCCACGGCGCCTTGGCTGCCAAAATCCGGCGAGCAGGAAGACCAGACCGCGCCCAAGCTGGCCGCGGCGAGCATCGCCAGCACCGCTTCCGCGCCATTCGGCAGCCAGCCGGCCACGCGGTCGCCTTGGGTGACGCCGCGCTCGCGGAACTCCGCCGCAAGCCTTGCGACGGCCAAGTGGAGCTCGGCGTAAGAGAGCGCTTGCCGCCCGCCGGCCTCAAAGCGCGCCACCAACGCCGGCCGGTCATCCCGCCAGCGCAGCAGGTTCTCCGCGTAGTTGAGCCGCGCGCCTTCGAACCAACGCGAACCCAAGAAGTCTTCGCCGTTGGCGAGCGGCGTGGCGGCCGTGGCGCTGGCGATGACGCCGCACTCCTGCCACACCTGATTCCAGAAGGCGCCGCGTTCGCGCACAGACCAATCGTGCAGCCCAGCGTAGTCCCCGCAGCCGGCGCGGCGCATGAAGCCTGCTAGCTGCGATTGCGCCGCGTCCGGCGCTGGCGTCCAAAGGGGTTCAGCCACGCGGCCGCCCCCGGTGGACGCCGCTCCCCTCAGCGTGCGCGCGAGGCTTCAATGGCCTTGATGGAGTCCCGCTCCTTCAGCTTCGCCACCATCCCGGCGTAGCCTGGAATGTCGTCCGCGAGGGCCCAGCCGAACAGCTTCTTGGCTACGCCATCCGCGAGCGGCACGGAAAAGTAGGCGGCAAGGTCTGCATAAGTCGGCTCCGCGCCGGCAATGTACGGCGCGAAGCTGGCGCGACGGTTGAGCGCGGCAACGCCCTGCTTGAGGTTGGCCTTCGCCGTTTCCTTCACCTCGTCGCTCACCGTGCCGCCGAAGAACGCCTCGCGCAGACACGGCCGCGCGGCGAGGTCGATGTACAGTTCGATGTACTTCATCAGCTCCCGCACCTGTGCGCGTCCCAAGGCATCCGCCGGATACAGGCTGCCGCCCAAGTGCTCCGCCACGTAGTCCACGATGGCGGAGGATTCCGTGAGGGCGGTGCCGTCCACCTCCAAGGCGGGCACCTTGCCCAAGGGGCTCACGGCCAAGTACGCCTCGTCTTGGGAAGGCATCGTGCGCACATCCTCGAACTCAGCGCCGGCTTCAAGGAGCGCGGCCTTGGCAATGTTGTAGTAGTTGCTGACTGGGAATCCGTGGAGTTTGAGCATGGCTGCCTTATCGCGGCTCCAAAGTGGAGAGCGGATTCTATTGCATCGAGATGGCAGTCTGGAACGCCGGCCGCGCCGTGATGCGCTCCACGTACCCAGACAGGCTCGTCATCTCGTCGGCGACGCAACCCATGCGATTGCTCATGAAGCAAGCGTGGCCAAGCATCACGTCCGCGGCGGAGAAATCGCCGATGAGGTAATCCTTGCCGGCCAACGCCTCATCAACCGGCGCCAACGCCTTGCCGAGCAAGCGCTGCGCCTGGCCGAGCACGGTGGCGTCGCGGCGCTCCGGCGGCAGCAACAGGGTTTGCACCACAATGGTGTTCACCGGCGGCATCACCATGCCTTCGCAATAGTGAAACCATTGCAGGTAAGCAGGGTAGGTCGGCGCGTCCACCGCCGGCTTCAGGCCGCCGTTGCGATGTCGTTCCAAGACGTACTCGACGATGGCGCCGGATTCGTAGATGCGCACGTCGCCGTCGTCCAGCACCGGCACCCGGCCCAAAGGATGGCGCGAACGGTGCGCGTCAGACTTCAAGTCCTTCGGGTGGAAGGCCATCTTGTTCACCTCGTAAGGCAGCCCAAGCTCCTCGAGCAACCAAATGATGCGGCCGGCGCGGGAATTGGGGGCAAAGTGGACTGTCAGCATCAGTTTCTCCCATCACGTTGATGCGCGGCTCGGCCCGGCGGGCCGCCGCGCCGCGATTGTCCCACACTCGGCGCGGCGGCGACGGTTATGATGGCCCGCTTCCTGCTTCCCGCCCTCCCTCGCGCATGGCTTCACCCCCTCTCGACATGGCCGCGGCGCGGCGCATCATGGCGCGTTGCGACGCCTTGGCGGAACTGTCGGACCTCGCCACAGGCATCCGCCGGGTGTATCTCTCCGCCGAGCATCGCCTCGCGAACAAGCGCGTCGGCGCTTGGATGCGCGAAGCTGGCATGGCGGTGTGGCAAGACGCCGCCGGCAGCATCTGCGGCCGTTACGCGGGCAGTGTCGAGGACGCGCCGGCGCTGGTGGTCGGCTCGCATCTGGACACGGTGCCCAATGCCGGCCGCTACGACGGCATCTTGGGCGTACTGCTGGGCATCGCCGCGGTCGAGGCGCTGAACGGCCAAGCGCGGCGGTTGCCGTTTCCCGTCGAGGTGGTGGGATTCGGCGAGGAAGAAGGCGTGCGCTTCGGCACCACCCTCATCACCAGCCGCGCCTTCGCCGGCACTTGGGATGCCAACTGGCTCACCCTGCGCGACGCTGCCGACGTGGACTTGGCGGCCGCCATGAAAGGTTTCGGGTTGCCCCCTGAGGCGATTGCGGACGCGAGCCGCGCCGCCAACCCCCCGTTCGCCTACTTGGAGCCCCACATCGAGCAAGGACCAGTGTTGGAAAACCGCAACTTGCCGCTCGGCGTGGTGAATGCCATCGTCGGTTGCCGGCGGTTTCTAGCGCGGGTGGACGGGGCGGCCGGGCACGCCGGCACCATGCCCATGCGCCTGCGGCGCGACGCCTTGGCCGGCGCGGCGGAAGCGGTGACGCGGCTCGAAGCCTTGGCACGGCGGCGCGACGCGGTGGCGACGGTTGGGCAATTGGATTGCCGGCCGGGCGCGGTCAACGTGGTGCCGGGCACGGTGGAGTTCTCCGTGGACGTGCGGGCGGGGGACGACGCCCGCCGGGACGCGCTGGTGGCCGAGTTCGAGGCCGAACTCACCGGCCTCTGCGCGGCACGCAACCTAGTCCTAAGCTGGCGCGAAACCCACGACGCCAGCGCCGCGCAGTGCGCTCCGTGGCTTCAAGCCGCGTTCTCCGATGTGCTGCGCGAACTCGGCACCGAACCCTTGAGCCTCGACAGCGGAGCCGGCCACGATGCGATGGCCGTGGCGGAGCTCTGCGACGTGGGCATGTTGTTCATCCGCTGTGCCGATGGCGTGAGCCATCATCCAGATGAATCGGTGACGGCCACAGACGTGGCGTGGGCGCTCGCGGCGCTGCAAAGGACGCTGGAGCACATCGCCCAGATGCGGACGTGATCGGAGGGGGGGGGGATGCCGCCTCAAACCGGCGGTGAACTCCACTCCCGGCACGCAACCACGATGCGCACGCCTTGGCGCGTCGCCTCGATGCGGCCCGGCAACACCTGCCCGCCGACATCGCGCCACGCCGTGACTGCAACGCGCCAGCCAAGCTGCTCGAACGCGCCACGCCCATGCACCCGCACCGGCCAGCTTGGCGCCGGACGCCCGGTCACCCAAGCGGAGAAGGCGGCCAGCGGCGCGGACCAGCCGAGTTCTCGCTGCATTAGCGCCTCGGCATCGCCGTCGAAGACGGCCACGCCATGCGCATTCACCAGCGTCAGCCCGCCGCCGGCGCCGATGAGCCGCGCGCGGCCTTGGCCGAGAGGCCCCCACAAATCGACTTCAAAGCCGGCTGCGAATTGGCGCCAGAAGAAGTTGCCGGATTGGGCGCGGCCATCCTGCGACACGCTGAAGCGGCCACGCAGGTCGAACGCCACCTCGCCGGAAGGCGCCGGCGGTGGCGCCATGCGGGTGGCACAAGCGCCAGACAGCAAGGCCGCCGCGAGCGCCAAGCCAAGGCTGCGCCAAGCCGCCAATCGATGGCGAAGCTGCGCCCCGTTGCCGCGCCGCGCCGGGCGCAGCAGCCGGGCGCGCGCGCCGCCGGCGCCAAGGCGCAACGGAGGGCTGGCACGGCAAGGCCATTGCCGCCCTTCTGCTATGATTGCCGTTTCGCGCTCCAACCCGCCTACTCCTACATGCCACTCTTGGCTTACGGCGTCAGCTTTCGCACGGCGGCCATCGACCTTCGCGAACGCTTGGCGTTTCCTCAGGAAGTCGCGGGCAGCGCTTTGGCTGACCTGCGCGCCCATGCGGCGCCCGTCGCCGAAGCCGCCATCCTGTCCACCTGCAACCGCACCGAGATCTATTGTGCGCTAGACCACGCCGATCAGGAACCCGTGGCGCAGTGGATGGCCGCCCACCGCGGCGTCGCGCTCGATGAACTCGACGGCGCCAGTTACGCGCTGTGGAATCGGGATGCGACGCAGCATCTGATGCGCGTTGCCGCGGGGCTGGATTCGCAGGCGCTGGGCGAGCCGCAGATCTTGGGCCAAGTGAAGGCGGCCTACGATCTCGCCCGCGCCGCCGGCACGTTAGGGCCAGAACTCAACCTGCTCGCGCAAACCACTTTCAATGTCGCCAAGCGCGTGCGCACGGAGACGGACATCGGCAAGCACCCGGTCTCCGTCGCCTACGCGGCGGTGACGATGGCGCAGCGCCTGTTCGGGGGGTTGGCCGGCGCCCGCGCCCTGCTGGTGGGCGCTGGGGAGACCATCGAACTCGTGGCGCGTCACCTGCGCAAGGCCGGCATCGGCGCGATGAGCATCGCCAACCGCACGCCGGAGCGGGCGCGCCACTTGGCCCAAGCGATGGACGCCGAGGCGATGACGCTGGATGACATCGCCACCCAGTTGGCGGGGTTCGACATCGTGATTAGCGGCACCGGCGCCCCGCACCACATCATTTCCAAATGCGTCGTGCAAAAGGCGGCGCGGCAGCGGCAGCGGCCCCTGTTCCTCGTCGACCTCGCCGTGCCGCGCGACATCGACCCAGCAGCGAACGCCTTGGATCAAGTGTGCCTCCACTCCATCGATGATCTGACGGCAATCGTCAACGAGAATGGCGCGGCGCGGCGCGAGCAGGCGCAACAGGCTGAAGCCCTCATCGCGGCCGGCGCAGCGCGCCATGAGCAGGAACGCCGCGTGCAGGGCGAAGCGCTGTTGCGCGAAGTGCGCCAGCACGCCGACGCCGTGCGCGAGGCCGCGGCGGCGCAGGCGCAACGGCGCTTGCGCCAAGGCGAGCCGGCGGCTGACGTGTTGGAGCGGCTGGCGCGGGATCTCACCAACAAGCTCATGCATGCGCCCACCGCGGCCATCCGCACTGCCTCGGCCCAAGCGCGGGAAGACCTGTTGGAGTGCGCCCGCACCTTGTACGACTTGGATTGATGCGGTGCTTTCCGCGTCCATCATCGCCAAGCTCGACGACGTGGCGCGGCGTCACGAGGAACTCGCGCTATTGCTCGCCGAACCCGAGGCCGCGGCAGACCGCACCCGCTACGCCCTGTTGATGAAGGAGTTTGCGGAGCTTGCGCCCATCACCGCCGCCCACGGCGACCTGAAGCGGCGCGAAGCCGAGCTCCACTCCGCGCAGGCGCTGCTGGACGACGACGACGCGGAACTCCGAGAGCTCGCCCGGGCTGACATCGACGCCCTGAACGCCGAGCTCAAGCGGACGGAACGCGAACTGGCAGGCTTTCTGGTGCCGCCGGACGAGGACGACGCCTGTGACGCCTTCTTGGAGATTCGCGCCGGCACTGGCGGCGACGAGGCGGCACTGTTCGCAGGGGACCTGTTCCGCATGTATGCCCGCTACGCAGACCGGCGTGGCTGGCGTCTGGAGCGGCTCTCGGAGCGCCCCGGCGAGCGGGGCGGCTACAAAGAGGTGATCTCCCGGGTGGCCGGCAAGGACGTGTTCTCGCGGCTCAAGTTCGAGTCTGGCGCACACCGTGTGCAGCGGGTGCCGGAAACGGAATCCGCCGGGCGCATCCACACCTCTGCCTGCACCGTGGCGGTGTTGCCCGAACAGCCGGAGGTGGAAGAGGTGGAAATCGACCCCAAGGCGCTGCGCATGGACACCTTTCGCGCTTCCGGGGCCGGCGGCCAGCACGTCAACAAGACGGATTCGGCGGTGCGCCTGACGCATCTGCCCACCGGCATCAGCGTGGAATGCCAAGACGAACGCTCGCAGCACAAGAACCGCGCCCGGGCGCTGTCGCTGTTGAGCGCCCGGCTCACCGCCCAAGCCCGCGCAGCGCAGCGCGCCGAACGCGCCGAAACCCGCCGCAATCTGGTTGGTTCCGGCGACCGCTCCGAGCGCATCCGCACCTACAACTTCTCCGAGCGGCGCGTGACGGATCATCGCATCAACTTGGCGCTGTACCGCTTGGACGACATTCTCGCTGGAGACTTGGATGCGCTGGTGGAGCCCTTGGCGCGCGAACACCACGCAGACCAGCTTGCGGCCCTCGGCGAGCCGTGACCGGCGCCGGCACCGTTGGCGCCTGCTTGGACGCCGCCCGCGCCGCCCTGCCGCGATTGGAGGCCGAGTTGTTGGCCGCGCGGGCGTTGGATGTGACTGCGAGCGCCCTCTACGCCTTTCCTGAGCGGCCCGCCTCGGCCAAGGGCTGCGCCTGTCTCCGGGCCCACATGGCGCGGCGCCAGCGCGGCGAGCCCGTGGCGTACATTTTGGGCGAGTGGGAGTTCTGGAGCCTGCCGCTGAAGGTGGACGCGCGCGCGCTCATCCCGCGCCCTGAGACCGAAGGGTTGGTGGAAGCCGCCCTTGAGCGCACCGGTCCCGCCCCGCGAGTGCTGGACTTGGGCACCGGCTGCGGCGCCATTGCCTTGGCCATCGCCGCGGAACGGCCGGCGGCCGCCGTGCTCGGCGCCGACAACGACCCGGCCTGCTTGGCCCTCGCCCAAGAGAACGCGCAACGCCTCGCTAGCACCGCTTCGTTTCAACATTCGCACTGGTATACGGACATCGCCGGCGAGTTCGACGTCATCGTGTCCAATCCACCCTACGTCGCCGCCGGCGACCCGCATCTCGCACAGGGAGACCTGCGCTTCGAGCCCAAGGGCGCGTTGGTGGGCGGGCCGGACGGCTTGGCAGCGCTGCGCAGCGTCATCGGCGGCGCTGCCCCGCACCTGGCCAGCGGCGGCTGGCTCATCGTCGAGCATGGCTGCGACCAAGGCGGGCACACTCGACGCCTGTTCGACGCCGCCGGCTTCGCCGCGGTGGCGACGTTGCAGGATGCCGCGGGGCTGCCCCGCGTGACCTTGGGGCGGCATTCGTGAACGACGCACAGCTATTGCGCTACAGCCGCCAAATCATGCTCCCGGAGTTCGATGTCGCCGGGCAGGAGCGGCTGTTGGCGGCGCGGGCGTTGATCGTCGGCGTGGGCGGTTTGGGTTCCCCGGCGGCGCTTTACTTGGCCGCCGCTGGCGTTGGCCACTTGACGCTGGCCGACGACGACGTGGTGGACCTCTCCAACCTGCAGCGCCAGATCGCGCACAGCGAAGCGACCCTCGGCGAGCCGAAGGTGGATTCCGCCGCCCTGTGCATGGCCCGCCTCAACTCGACGGTGGCGGTGGCAACCATCGCGAACCGCCTTTCGGGGGCAGAACTTGCCGCGGCCGCGGCGGCCGCGGACGTGGTGCTCGACGCGACGGACAACATGGCCACCCGCTTCGCCATCAACGATGCCTGCCTTGCTGCCGGCGTGCCGCTGGTGTCTGGCGCCGCCATCCGCATGGAGGGCCAGGTGGCCGTGTTTGACCCGCGCCAGGCGGACTCGCCCTGCTACCGCTGCCTGTACGCAGATGCCGGGGAACAAGCGCTCAACTGCGCGGAGAACGGCGTGATGGCGCCGCTGGTCGGCATCGTCGGGGCGACCCAGGCGATGGAAGCGGTGAAGGTGTTGGCCGGCGTTGGCGACACGCTGGCGGGACATCTCCTGTGCCTCGATGCCAAGCGCATGGAGTGGCGCAAGTTCCGCCTGCCGAAGAACCCCCGCTGCGCCGCTTGTGGCGCGGATGCGTGGCAGGGGCAAACGCCGCAGCCCGGCCCGCCATGACCGGCCCGCTGCTGCTGACCGGGGCCAACGGCCATCTTGGCCGCCTAATCATCCGTACCTTGGCCGCAGACGCCGACGCCGCGCCGGTACGCGCCTTGGTGCGCTCCGAACGGGCCGCCGCGAGCTTGGCAGACTTGCCCGCCGCGGAGCGCCGCGAGGTGCGCATCGTCGACTATGCAGACCACGCCAGCCTCGCCGCGGCCGCGAGCGGCGCCAGCGCCGCCATCCACCTTGCCGGCATCTTGAAGGAAACCCGCGCCAACCGTTACCAAGACGCCCACGAACGGCCCGCTGCGGCGCTCGCGCTGGCCTGCGCGGAGGCAGGCGTGGCGCGCATCGTGCATACCAGCATCCACGGGGCGAACGCCGCTTCCACCAACGGTTGCTTGGCGTCACGCGGACGCGCCGATGAGATTCTGCTCCAAGGCAGCGTGCCGGCCACCATCCTGCGCGTGCCCATGGTGCTCGGCCGCGGCGATGCCGCCAGCGCGGGATTGCGCCGCGAAGCCACCGGCGGCCGCGCGTCACTCGCGCGCGGCGGGGCCACCATCGAGCAGCCCATCGCCGCGGCGGACGTGGTGGCGGCGCTGCTTGCGGCGACCCGCGCCGACATGCGCGGCAACGCCATCCATGCCCTAGGCGGCCCAGAGGCGCTGACGCACCGTGAACTGGTGGCGCGGGTGGCGGCGATCTTGGGCTGCGAGGTGTCCTTCCGCACCATCCCGCTCTTTGCCGTGCGCACCTTCGCATGGCTGGCGGAAACGCTGTCGGCGGATCCGCCGCTCACCCGCGACATGCTCGGCGTGTTGGAGCAAGATGACGTGATTGATCCAGAACCTGCCTGCGCGGCACTCGGCATCGCGCTCACGCCGCTCGACGCCGCCTTGCGCGCCGCCTTCGCGGAGGACGCCCCATGACGACCACCAGCGCCGGCCACGCGCCGCCCAAGTCTCCCCTCTGGCAGCGGGCGCTCCTTTGGCTCATCACCATCGGCTGCTTCGCATGGCTCTACACGCGCATCGACGCCGCCGCGGCGCGCCAAGGCACCAGCGCGGCCAGCTACCTGCTGGACACCTTCGCGAACGTGTCTTGGGGGCCGTGGCTGGCGCTGATGATCCCCTACTCCGCGTTCTTCTTCTTGGTGGATTCAACGGTGGTGTGGCGCGTCGTGAGCTGGTTCAACGCACGCGTGCCGTGGACGAGCATCCTGCCCATCCGCGCCAGCGCCTACATCATCTCCATCGTGAACGAGCAAGTGGGCAAGGGCGCAATGGCGCTGTACCTCAATCGGCGCGACGGCGTGCCGGGCTGGGAGGTCGGCTCGTCGATGCTCTTCATCATGTTCTGCGAGCTGCTCTACCTCACCTTCTGGGCCAACGTCGGCTACTTGTTCGCCCACGACACGCTGCCGTCGCAATTCGCCTTGGTGCCGTGGATTGGCGCCGGCGTACTCGCCGTGTTCGTGGCTTGGGTGGCCTACTTCCGCGGCGCGGTGAAACTCGGCGCCGGCCTGCGCGAGCGGCCCATGTTGAAGGCGTTCCGCGAGGCATCGCCGCTGCGCTACATCATCGTCGCGGCCATCCGCACGCCGGCGTTGCTCGGCGCCGTGGTCGTCTACACGCTGGCGCTGCGGCTATTCGGCGTGCCGGCATCGTTCCTCGACATGCTCGGCGTGCTGCCGGTGATCTTCTTCGCCGCCGCCATTCCAACCCCGATGCGCGCCGCGGCCATCACCATCTGGGTGGTGCTGTTCCCATCCAACGAGGCCGCGCTCTCCGCCTTCGGCTTGGTGATGCACAACTTCTTCATCTTCTTCAACGCCGCCATCGGGCTGGCGTTCCTGCGCCGCGCCAACCGGGAATTGTTCGGCTGACGCGGCGGCGGGCAGGCTTGGCTGGCGCGGCTGCCGCGCCTACCGCATCTGCCACGCCGGCGGGCGGCGCTCGGCGAATGCCTTGGCGCCTTCCACCGCGTCTTCAGACGACCAGACAGATTCAATGAGCATGGCGCCCATGCGGCGGGCGTAGTCGACCGGCAGTTCCAGCCCCAAGTGCGCGAGCTTGCGCGTGGCGCGCACCGCCAGCGGGGCGTTGGCGACAATCGTCTCGCCCATCTCGACGGCCGTGTCCAAGAGCTCCGCGTAGGGAACCACGCGGCTCACCAAACCCATGCGCAGCGCTTCGTCCGCCGCCACCGGCTCGCCGGAGAGCAGCAGCCACATCGCGTTCGACAACCCGACGAGACGCGGCAGGTTGAACGAGCCGCCGGGCGGGCACAGCCCCACCTTCACCTCCGCCAACGCCATCCGGGCGCCTTCGGCGCAAATGCGCACATCGCAGGTGAGCGCTTTCTCCAGCCCGCCGCCATAGGCGGCGCCGTTGATGGCGCAGATGGTGGGTTTGCCGTGGTCCGCGGCGATGCGCTCGAAGCGGGAAATCGGGCTCGTGCCCGCGCTCGCGCCCGTGGCGGCGGCGACGCCCTGCTCGGCGGCCTCCTTCAGGTCCAACCCGGCGCAGAAGGCGCGATCGCCGGCGCCGGTGTAGATGCCGAGCCAGACGTCGTCGTCTTGGACGAACTCAGCCTCCGCGGCGCGCAAATCCGCCGACAGCTCGCGCCCCAGCGCATTCATTCGCTCCGGGCGATTGAGCGTGATGATCGCGAGGCGACCGCGGTTCTCATAGGTGACATAGGCCACAAGCAACGTCCCACAAGCCTTGAAGGCGCATGATTGTCGCATGGCCGCGCCGAACGGCCGGGGCACCCCGCGAGCTGGTTTCCGGGGGACGCTCGTGGCATCTAACCGTCCAACCCAGTGCCGCCGCAGGGCACCGATGGGCTAGGTGGCGCAGTGCGGCGTCGGCGGCACGTCAATGGCCGGGTTGGCGTCAAAGAAGCCAGTGGGCGCCAGCACGAAGCCCGCGTATTCCACCGGCATCACCGGCCAATCCTCCGGGCGCGGCACATGGGTCACGCCGAGGGTGTGCCACAGCACCACGTCGGCATCCTCGATGCGCCGATTCGCCGCGGCATATGCCGGCAATCCGTTGGCGCCGGAGTGCAGGTTCGTGAAGAGGCCGCCGGCAGCATCCAGCTCATCCGGCGCGTAGGGCGTCACCCACAGGTTATGGCGCGCGAAGCCGGCGCGGCGCGCGTGCAGGGAGCCTTCCCCCGCCAGCAGCGTCGAGGAAGCCTGCGGCACCAGCTTGTAGCCCACCGGCTTGCCGAGCGCGTTGCGCACATGCTCGTTCACCACCCGCCAATGGCGGCTGGTGGCCGCGTTCACGTCGCGCTGCGCCTCGCCCTCGTTGCGCAGCCGCCGCGCTACGGCGTGGAAGGCGCTGCCATGCGGGTTGTCCGCGCCGGGCGGGGCCGGCAGCACCTCCACTTCGTCCACGGCGTTGGCGCGGCCATCGAGGTTGAAGTCCAGCCGGAAACAGAAGATGTGCTGGTGGATGGGGGAGGCAATGGATGGGGCGATGGCCGGCGCAGTGGGCGAATCCGCGCCATCCGGCGTCACCGAAACGCCCACCACGCCGGTGAGTTTGATCTCTACTTGGATGGTGCCATCCAAGTAGAAGTACCAGTAGAAGCCGTATTCATAGTTGCCGAGGGTGACGATGGTGCTCACCACCAGCCGCCGCGAGCGCCGCACTTCAGGCTTGGGCTCGCGGGTGAAGTAGTTGGTGTGCTTCCAGAGGATGCCGTAGTCCTCTTCGTGCAGGCACACCGCGTTGGCGATAGTGCGGGGTTTGCCCTCGCCCGTGAGCACGGTGGCGTCGAAGTAGTGGATCTCGCCCAAGCAATCGCAGCCGTTCACCAACGAGTTGGCCGCGACCCCCAGCGCCGCCTCGCCGGCATCAAAGGCATGCTTCCAGCTGTGCATGGGCGAGGTGTCGCCGTACGGCACCACCATGTCCGCGAGCGCCGCCCGATAGAGGATGGAGCGTTCCCGCCCATCGTCGTCGTAGCACACATCGTGCAGCACCAACCCCTCGGTGGGCTGCATGGACACGCGCAGCCGCCACTTCTGCCAGCACACCAAGTTGCCGGCCACCTGAAAGCTCGGCCCTTCCGGTTGGCTGATCTCAATGGGTTTCAGCCCATCGCGCATACGCTCCACGCGATGCGCCGCGTACTCGGCCGGGTGCGTCGGCATGGGCACCGCGCCGTGGTCCTCGACGATGACTTGGCCGCCATCGACATCCACATGCGCCATGAGCCCCTCCAGCGGCCGCGCGTATTGGTTGTCTTCCGGGTGGGAATGTAGGAATGCGATGACCTTCACCACCCGCGCCTTGGCGGGCAGCGCCGGATGCCGCCCACCGGCGACCCACGGTTCGACGTGGACGAGGGAGAGGTCTTCAATGCCGCGCCGTTTCACGGCCGCCACCCACTCCGCGTCGCCGGCGAGCGCCTTGAGAACCGCGAAATAGTCATCCGCGCCCACCGGTGCTTGGCCATCCTCCACCCAGTCGAACGCCACCACCTCACCGCGCGTCAGGCACACCCGTGCATCGAAGCTCTCGCCGCGCCCGCGGTCGTGGCCGGCGAGGCGGATGATGCGCTCCCATGCGCCGCCGGGCGTGAAGCCCAACACCACCTCCTTGGGCGGCTCGGCGGCGTAGCCGGCGGCGAAGAACGCCTTTTCGCCCAAGCGCCCGCTGGCGCGCAGGATGCCAACCGCGGCGGTAAGTTCGGCGCCGGTGGCGGCGTCCAAGGGGTGGGTGGGCGCCGGCTCTGGCACCGTTGCCGCGACCAGCGTTTCGGCTTCCGCCATCGGTTGTCTCCCTCTGCATTGCGCTCTGCTTGATGAGGTTGATGATGGCTGCGACCAAGGCGCCGTTCAAGCGCGGCGAGAGCCAGCGGCCGTTTGCTCGACGGCGTGGCGCTGCGGCCTTCGGCATGGCCAGCCATGTATGCTTGGCCGAGTGTCTGGCAACGGGGATGGCCATGCCGAAATACGATCTCCTCCTGAAAGGCGGCACCGTGATCGACGGCCAGCGCACGCCCCGCTACACCGCGGATGTGGCGATCGCCGAAGGCCGCGTGGCGCAAATCGGCAACGTGTCGGAGCGGCAGGCGACGCGGGTTTTCGACGCGCGGAACCTCATCGTGGCGCCCGGCTTCATCGACTTGCACACCCACTTCGATTCGCAGCTCTTTTGGGACCCCTACTGCACCATCTCCGGCTGGCATGGCGTCACCTCCGTGGTGATCGGCAACTGCGGCTTCGGCTTCGCGCCGGTGAAGCCCGAACACCGCCAGCGCGCCATGCTCACGTTGGAACGCAACGAAGCCGTGCGAGCCACCACCATGGCGGCGGGCATGCCGTGGGATTGGGTGACGTTCCCGGAGTACTTGGACAGCGTCGAGCGCACGCCCAAGGGCGTGAACGTGCTCTCCTACATGGGCATCGCGCCGATCATGTCTTGGGTGATGGGGCAAGAAGACGCCAAGGGGCGCCCGGCCACGCCGCAAGAGCAAGGCGCCATGAAGGCCCTCCTCGGCGAGGCGATGGATGCCGGCGCCTGTGGCTTCTCCGCGCAGCTCTTAGGCGAAGACAGCGTGCAGCGCGACTACGACGGCACCCCCATGATCACGGACATCATGGCCCCCGACGACTTGATCGCGTTCGCCGAGGTGCTGCGCGACAAGCGGCGCGGGTTCATTCAAGTGCTCGGCGGAGACTTCAAGCTGTTCGAGAAGGTGGCCGAAGTGAGCGGCCGGCCGGTGATCTGGAACACCTTGGAGTTCGCCAACGACCAGCACGGCAACACCTATGGCTTCTACAAGGACATCCTGCGCTGGCTCGAGAAGTGCAACGCGCACGGCATGCGCATTTTCGGCCACGCGGTGACCTGCCGCATCGAAACGCGGTTCTCCTTGGAGGACTTCAACCTCTTCGATTCGCGCCCCCTGTGGCGCGAGCTCACGGTGGGCGACGTGCCCGCGCGCATGGCGAAGATGCGCGACCCGGCCCTGCGCCAAGCACTGCGGGACGAGTTCAACCGCGCGGCGGCGGAACGAGACGCCAACCCAAGCGACCCGGCGCGCAGCGGCGGCTTCTTCCTCGCCATCCCCGGCATGTTGATCACCGAAGGCCACACGCCGCCGGTGCGGGCCCTTGAAGGCCGCACCATCGGCGACGTGGCGGCGCAGCAGGGCAAGCACCCGGTGGACGCCATGCTCGACATCGCCCTGTCCGAGAACCTGGCAACGTTCTTCACCCACCTGCCGAGCGAGACGGAACCCGAAGCGCTGCGCGAGGTGATCAACTCGCCGTTCGTGCTGCCGGGCCTGTCGGACGGCGGCGCCCACATGAAGTTCCTGACCACCGGGCGCTATCCCACGGACTTCATCAGCGAACTCGTGCGCGACAAGGCCCTCATGGACTTGGAGCAGGCGCATTGGCGCCTCTCCGGCTATTCGGCGATGGCGGCCGGCTTCACGGACCGCGGCGTTCTGCGCGAAGGCGCCCCGGCAGACATCGTGGCGTACGACTACGACGCGCTGCGCTCGCTGCCGCCAGAGCGCCTGCACGACTTCCCCGCGAACGATTGGCGCTTGGCGCAGAAGGCCGAGGGCTACCGCCTCACCATCGTGAACGGCGCCGTGACGTTCGAGGACGGCGCTTGCACCGGCGCCACGCCCGGCGCGTTGCTGCGCCACGGGCGCACGGCGTAGGTTCGAGGCGGCGCCGGGCCGCCGGCGCGGCACGCACAAGGAGCACCAACATGGTCGACCCCGTCCGCTTCAACGTCTATGTCACCGCCCGCGAAGGCCGCTTGGATGAGTTCAAGCGCGTCGCCAAGGAGTGGATCGCCGGCAACGCGAAGCGCCCCGAAATCCTGAGCTACGAGTGGTTCTTTGATCGGGAAGACGGCAGCAAGTGCCAAGTGATGGAGATTTACGAGAGCGGCGACGCGCTGCTCGCCCAATTGGAACAAGCCAGCGGCGGCGAAGAGCCAGACTACCCGTATGTGATGACGCGGCTCGAGGTGTGCGGCAACATCTCGCCCGCGCTGCGCAAACGCCTGGATGCCGGCAGTTCACCCATCACCTACTACGACCACTTCGACGGCTTCACGCGGTAGCAGCCGGGCTTGGTTAGAATCCAACGGCATGCCTCAAGGGAGAGCACCATGGCAGATGCCGCAACCACCGCTTCCGACCTGTCGGAAGATTCCTCTTTGTATTCGCTGGCGCCGAACACGGTGTCCGACGAGTTGCACCCCCGCATCGACGAGCTGGAGCTGTGGGAGGCCGTCGAACACATGCGTGAGCACGGCTACGCCGTCATCCGCGACGCGGCGCCGCCGGCGCTCATGGACGACCTGCGCACCGCCATCCACAAGTTTGCGGAGCCCCTCAAGGCGCGTGGCAACGGCATGTTGGCCGGCGCGCCGATGCTGCTCGGACGAGATCCAGCGGTGGACCGCGTGGCCACCCTGCCGAAAGTGATGGCGTTCGCCGAGTTCAGCGTCGGCAAGGCGATGCGCGCCGGGCGCATCGTCGGCAGCGTCAAGGGCGAGTTCAAGGGTGAAGGCGAGGCCGGCCTCGCCCTGCATGCAGACCAGAACTGGATGCCGACGCCGTTTCCGGAACACAACTTGTTGGTGACCTTCTGCTTCGCCTGCGAGGGCATGACCGGGCCCGGCGGCGCCACCTGCGTGGCCCCTGGCTCGCACAAGATGCGCCGGTCGCCCACGCCGGAGGAGGCTACATCCACAGAGACCGTCCCCATCGAAACGCGCAAGGGCGACGTGGCCGTGTGGGATGGCGCCTGTTGGCATGGTTCCTATCCGCGCAACATCCCCGGCACCCGCACTGTGCTGCACGCGACCTATCAGCGCCTCTACACCCAGCCCATCGACGACTTCACCTACCTGCTGAAGGATGAGGCGTACATGGCGAACGCGCCCGAGGGGATGCGTCAGCTATTGGGTGCAAATCTCTTCTTCCACACGGCCAAGCCGGGGCAAGATACGGACATGGAGAAGTTCGGCTACGCCATGGCCGCATCGAAGATGTAGCGAGAGCAAGGGGCACCGCACGGGGCTTCGGGCGCAACGAACGCGGCGGCCAGGGCCTTGAAGTGTCCGTCGAAGGAGGCAGACGATGGCGCTCTATGATCTCTTGCTGAAGGGCGGCGTCGTCGTCGACGGGCTGCGCACGCCGCGCTACACCGCAGACGTGGCCATCGCCGACGGGCGCATCGCCCTCATCGGCAAGGCCTCCGAGCAGCAAGCGGCGCGCACCGTGGACGCCAGCGGCCTCATCGTGGCGCCCGGCTTCGTGGACCTGCACACGCACTACGATTCGCAGGTGTTTTGGGATCCGTACTGCACCCTCTCCGGCTGGCACGGCGTCACGTCCGTGGCCATCGGCAACTGCGGCTTCGGCTTTGCGCCGGTGAAGCCGGAGCACCGCGAGCGCGCCATGCTCACCATGGAGCGCAACGAAGCCGTGCGCGCCACCACGATGGCGGCGGGGATGCCGTGGGATTGGGAGACGTTCCCAGAGTTCTTGGCGAGCCTCGAACGCGCGCCCAAGGGCTTGAACATGCTCTCCTATGTGGGCTTGAACCCGCTGATGTCCTACGTCATGGGGCAGGAGGCCGCCAAAGAGCGCCCCGCCACGGACGCCGAGCGCAGCGAAATGTGCCGCCTTTTGAGCGAGGCGCTGGATGCTGGCGCCTGCGGCTTCTCGGCGCAGCGGCTCGGCGTGAACCCCGTGCAGCGCGACTACGACGGCACCGCGATGATTACCGACACGATGTCGCCGGACGATCTGCTCGCGTTCGCTGCCGTGTTGCGCGAGAAGGGCCGCGGCATCATCCAAGTGCTCGGCGAAACGCAGGAGCTGACGGAGCAGCTATGCGCGGCAAGCGGCCGCCCGGTGATCTGGAACGCGGTGGTCATCACCGCCGACCAGCACGGCGTCACCCACGGCCGCTACAAGGACTTGCTGCGTTGGTTCGAGGACGCCAACCAGCGCGGCCTGCGCATCTTCGGGCAAGCGGTGACGGCGCAAAACAACTACGAGTTCTCGCTGGAGGACTGGAACCTGTTCGACACCATGTCCGCATGGCGCAACGTCACCATGGGCGACGTGCCGGAACGCATGCGGCGCATGCGCGACCCGGCGCTGCGCGAGAAGCTGCGCGATGGCTACCGGCCGGGGCCCTTGGGCTCGCTCACCAACTCCATACCAGACCTCACCATCGGCGAGAGCCACTCCGAAGCGAACCGGCAGCTTGAAGGGCTCACCATCGGCGAAGTGGCCGCGCAACAGCAGAAGCACGTCATCGATGTGTTTCTGGACACCGCCTTGGCAGACGGCCTGCGCACCGTGTTCATCACGCCGCCGCAAGCCATCGACATGGACGCCATGCGCGAGTTGGCGAACTCGCCGTTCGCGCTGCCGGGCATCTCCGACGGCGGCGCCCACATGAAGTTCATGACCACGGGGCGCTATCCCACCGAGTTCTTAACGCATCTGGTGCGCGACAACGCCATCATGGACTTGGAACAGGCGCATTGGCGTTTATCGGCCTACCCCGCCCTCGCCGCCGGCTTCACCGATCGCGGCGTGCTGCGCGAGGGTGCCCCGGCGGATGTGGTGGTGTATGACTACGACAACCTGAAGCTGCTCCCCACGGAGCGGCTGCACGACTTTCCGGCGGGAGACTGGCGCCTTTCCCAGAAGGCGGACGGCTACAAGCTCACCATCGTGAACGGGCAAGTGACCTTTGAAGACGGCGAGTGTACGGGCGCGACGCCGGGGCGCTTGTTGCGGCATGGGCGCAGCGCCTAAGCCAGCAGCGGCGCAGCCCGCCGACCCCTTGGCGGCCATCTGGCGAGAGCTCGATGCCCTGCGCCTGACGCCCTACGTCGCAGACTTGGACGCCCACGGCTTCACCGTCATCCCGCCCGAGGTCGCATCGCCCAACGGTTTGGCGCCGCGGCTCTTGGACGCAGTGTTGGACGTGGCCGAGCGGCGCACCGGCACCCGGCCAGACTTGGCCAGCGGCGCCACCCACGCCGGCTACACCGGCCGCTACGCCCGCGAGGGCGGCGATTCCCCGTTCGGCGAGTTGCTGCATGCGCTCATCTTCGAGGGACGGGTGTTCGAGGAAGCGCTGATGAATCCCGTGCTGCTGGCGATGGCGACGTACCTCTGCGGCTACAGCGTGGTGCTTTCCAGCATGGGCGCGTTCTTGAAGGGCCCCAACCAAACAGACCTCAAGCTGCACTGCGACACCCTGCTGCCACCGCCGTTTCCGCCCCACGCGCTGGTCTGCAACGCCACCTATGCGCTGACGCCGTTCAACCGCGAGAACGGCGCCACGGCCTTCGTGCCGGGCAGCCACAAGTGGTGCCGGGCGCCACGCGAGGAGGAAGCCGCCATCCGCGGCGACAACCACCCCGGCGTGGTGGCGGTGGAAGCGGAACCCGGCGCGTTGATCGTCTGGCACGGCGCCACTTGGCACGCCGCCTTCGCCCGCTCGGCGCCGGGGCTGCGCGTCAGCATGCCCGTATTGATGACGCGGCCATTCATGCGCACGGAGGAGGATCTGTTCGGGCGCATCTCGGAGGAAGCGCTGCAGCGCAATCCCGCCCGCTTCGCCGTGCTCGTGCAGCAGGGCCTGGTCTATGGCTTCCACTCGGATGCCAGCGCGGAGCAACGCAGCCGACAAGCCTTCAAGCACTTGCTTGCGTATCACGAGGCAAGCGGGGGCGTCACCACGCTGGACCCGCTGCGCTGGCACCTGTACGGCTGACGGCCGCGCGCCAAGCCAAGGTTCAAACGCACACGCCAAAACGTCCAGCGGCCAAAGTGCGCCCCGCCCGCTTGGCAGCACGGGCAAGCGGAGGCTTTACAGCAGCCCGTCTTCCCGCAGGTCCATGAACGAGCGCTTGATGGCGTCGATGATCGCGTCGACATCCTCCGGCGTGTGCGCCGCGCTGATGAACGCCAAGTGGATCCCCGGAATGATGACGCCGTGGCCCAAGAGGTGCAGGTAGAACTCCTTTTCGGCCCACTTGCCGTCATCGGTCAAGTCCCGCGAGCTGTTGATGCGCGAGCCTTGGAAGCGCAGGTGGAACGTCGAGCCGGCATGCAAGAGCTGGGCGGCGAATTGATTGTCTCGGCAGAAGCGGTTGACTTCATTCGCCAAGCGATCGCCCTGCTCCATCAGGTAGGGGTACAAGGCATCCTTGCGCTCGCGCAGTTCCGTCATCGCCGCCAGACCCGCCGTCATGGACAGCGGATTGCCGCTGAAGGTGCCGCCCGAGAACATCCACGGCGCGCCGCCGCTGCCGGAGAAGCAGCGCATCACCTCGCGGCTGCCGGCGACGGCGCCGATGGGAAAGCCGGCCGCCAGCGCCTTGCCGTAGGTGGCGAGGTCTGGCGTGATGCCGTAGTGTTCTTGGCAACCGCCGAAAGCGATGCGAAACCCCGTGATCACCTCGTCGAAGCAGAGCAGCGCCTCGCTCTCCCGGCAAACGGCCAGCAGGTTGCGCAGGAAATCCTCGCAGTCCAAGCGCGGGTTTGAGCTCTGCACCGGCTCGATGAACACCGCCGCCAGCTCGTCCCTGTGTTCACGGATCAGGTCGAACGCCGCATCGTCCCGGTATGGCAACACCATCATGGTGGCGTTACGGATCACGTCCGGAATGCCGGCGCCAACAGCCTTGCCGGCGGGGCGCGAACGTTCGCTCTGCAGGTCTGCATGGATGAGTGCGTAGTCATGGGCGCCGTGGTAGCAGCCGTCGAAGACGGCGACCTTGGTTTTGCCGGTGAAGGCGCGGGCGACGCGCATCGCGGTCAAGGTGGCTTCGGTGCCGGTATTGCAGAACACCACCCGTTCCCCGCACGGCGACGCCTGCTCCACCAATCTGGCCAACTCCGCCTGTTGGCGGTTGGGGATGCCGAAGTGCCAGCCGCGCTCCAACTGCGCTTGCACCGCCGCCAACACCGCCGGCGGGCGCAGCCCCAACACGCATGGGCCGAAGCCCATGGTCATGTCGATGTAGGTGTTGCCGTCCACATCCGTCATGCGGCAACCCTCGGCGGAATCGACGTAAATCGGATGCGGCAGTTCCACCGTCTGCGCCACTTCCTGAGAGAGCGTCTCGCTCAGCCCCCGCACCTCGGCCGAGCGCGGCGTGCGCGCGATCAACTTGCGGCGCACCGCCTGCGAGTGCTTGCCGTCGAGAATCCGCCGTTTCGCTTCTGCTTCCTGCATCGTTCCTGCACCTGCCCGCGCGCCTGTGGCAACGCGCAAGTCTAGCCGCTCTAGGGCGGCCATTGCGCCCAAGGCCGCAGCCGCGCTCGCGGTTGCTTGGCTGTTTCAATATCCAGTATCCTAGACGGAACCCCTAGGAGAGGCTCGACAGTTGGGACGCGCGCTTCCGTTTGCCATGCAAGAGAGCTCACTCCTCAGTTCCTGCACCGCCCGCGACCATTTGCATGATCGTTTCGCCGATCGCTTGGTGCGGCGCAACGACTTGAGCCGTCGCCTCGTTTCTTACCAAGCCAACAAAGCGCAGCCAGGGCTGCGCTGGTTCAAGTACAAGGAAGGCTTCTCGAAGGACTTGGTGGACGACGCGTTGTCAGCCGCCAACGGGCCGGTGCTCGATCCGTTCGCCGGCATCGGCACGACGGCGCTGATTGCCGCCGGCGGGGGACGGAGCGCAACTGGCATCGAAATCATGCCAGTCGGCACGCGCGCCGCCAAAGCGATCTCTTGGGTCGCAAACCAGCGGGACATGGAAGCCTTCCAACGTGTGGCGAACGACCTGCTGCGGGCATTGGATGGCCACGGCGAAGCGCGGCACGAAAGCCGCTTTCGGCATGTGCCGATCACCTGCCATGCGTTCAGCGAGGAGACGGAAGCGGCCATCGCCACGGCGCGGGCGTTCCTAGGCGACATCGCCGACGACGGGCTTCGGCTGACGCTGGACTTCGCCTGCATGAGCGTGCTTGAGGCCGCCAGTTTCACCCGCAAGGACGGCCAGTATCTGCGCTGGGACAGTCGGTGTGGACGCAAACTGCGCGGTCGCATGAACAAAGGGCCGATACCGAGCTATCGCAGCGCGTTGGAACGGCGCATCGCGGAGATCGTCGCGGATCATCCGGCGTTGGCGCGGCAATACGGCGGCAGGACACCACGCATCGTGGAGGGGTCGACGCTGGTCGAATTGCCGAAGCTGGCGACCAACTCGGTGGGGCTGACCATCACGTCGCCGCCGTATGCCAATCGCTACGACTACACGCGCACCTATGCGTTGGAGTTGGCCTGGCTCGGCTACGACCGCGCTGCGTTCGGCGACCTGCGGCAAGCGCTCGTCAGCGCCACGGTGGAGAACCGCTCCAAGGAGCGGCAGCTTGCACAGTGCTATGCGCGACCGCGGACACTCGCCCAAGCGAAGGCAGCCATCGCTTCGCAGGCGGCGCTCGCTGAAGTGCTGGAGACGCTGAACGCCAATCGGGCGGAACTCAGCAATCCCCACGTCATTCGCTTGGTGGCCAACTATTTCGCCGAGGTCGCGCTGGTCATCGCCGAGCTGGCGCGGGTCATCCGGCCGGGAGGGCGCGTCGTCATGGTGAATGACAACGTGCAGTACCACGGCGAGGAAGTGCCCGTGGATTTGATTCTCTCCGCCATTGCCGAAGAGTGCGGCTTCGTCTGCGAGGAAATCGGCGTCCTGCCACGCGGCAAAGGCAACGCCAGCCAGCAGATGGGCCGCTTCGGCCGCCGTGAACTGCGCAAATGCGTCTACCGCTGGCGCATGCCCGAGAGGCGTCGATAGTGGCCGACCGCACGTCGCGCACGGCTGACGCAATCTCCAGAGCACGCATCATCGCTCGGCGCATCGGCCAGCAGACAGATCGACAGGCACTGGCGGCGATCGAGGCATTCAAGCCTGAGTTGCACTACAGAAAGCGCCATCTATGCATCGCGAAGGCGGCGTGGCGGCATGTGAAGGAAGCCGGCATCGAACCGCGCTTGGTTTTCGCTCATCCGACTCTTCTGAAGGACATCCCGCAGGCCTCGCTGCACTATCGCGGCATCGCATTGCTGTCGCTCAAGCGAGTGCAGGAAATAGCAGGCGCCGTGACCACATGGGAACGATCGCCAGAGAGTGCGCGGGTTAGCGACAAGAAGGCTCTCGCGGTTTGCAGGCTCTACAACGTGGTCGTCAGTTCGATCATCGTCGATAACACCGATTGGACCTTCGACGATGGCTACCGCAACGTACTCGCGACAGTGGGTATCACCGAGGACGGCGCCATCCGCAACATCATTGGCCAAGAAGCCGAAGAGGCCATCAAGCGGCGCCTCGTTGATTGGACGCAAGACAACGGGCTGCTGCGGGACGCGGAGATCGCTTCCGGCGGGCAATGGATGCTGATTGACAATACGGTGATGCGGTTCGGTTCTGAACCAGACATCGCCTTCGAGAAGGCAGGCCAGCTCGCCGTACTGGTCGAAGTGAAGGGTGGCAAGGACCCCGCTGGCGCTCTCGAACGCCTAGGCGCGATCAAGAAGACCTTCGACGAGGCGCCGGTAGGCTGCAAGAACTTCCTAGTCGTCGGCGTCGTCACGCCCACGATGCGCACACGGCTGGACGAGATGCGAATGGAGCAGGACTTCAATATGGACGACCTGCTGCACGACGATGACAAATGGCGCGAGTTCGTGAACGAGATTTTTCACCACGCGTTGCGCATCGCCCCAGAATACTGACGCGCTGTTGGCGGGAAGCGCACCGGCAGGCCTGCCCCTTTTGAGGGTGCTGCCTCAAGGTGCCGAGCCAGCACGGTACGCTTGCGCGCCGGATCGACGTCCCAATGCAAGGGCACCGCCATGCGCACGATCAGTGTTGGCGAACTGAAGAAAGACCCGTCCTTGGCCTTGCGTCACGCCAAGGACGGCCCGGTGGTCATCCTCGAGGGAACCGAACCGGCCGCGCTATTGGTGCATCTGGAGGGCTTGCTTGACGACGCTGCGGCGGGGGTTCCCCAAGCGTTGGCGGCCGGCCTCTATCGAGATGGCTGCGTTTCATTGGGCAAGGCAGCAAAGATCAGCGGGTTGTCCGTGAGCGCGTTCGTAGACCATCTAGGGAGTCTGGGCATTGAAGTGGCGCAACTGGACGAGACGACAGCTGGCGAGACGCAGGATGTCTCCCGGTGGCTGTCGTCGTAGTCCATGCGGGGCCGCTGATCGGGCTGGCATAGGCGAAGCGCTCATCGCGCTGCGTCGGGGTGCCCACGCACATCGGCGCACTCCCGTTAGGGGCGTCTCGCCGGGCCGCAACCAACCACAGGCATCTTCAACGCTGGCCGCAGTTCGCCTAAACTGCCCCTTGTCCTGCAACAGCGAACGAGGCTAGAGGGTCGTGAGCGAGCCAGCCATCTCCGCGACACCAGATTCCAGCGCCCGGCGACAGCGTGGCAACCGGCGGCGGAGCGCCGGCGGCGGGTCGCGCGGGGGGGTCGGCATGAGCGTTGTGCTGGCGGTCGCGCTCGCCGGTTTCGTCGCCGCTGCGTGGTTCATCATGCATCAACAGCAACAGCTGGACACCACGGAACAGGCGTTGGCCAGCGCCGACCAACGCCTGCATTTGCTGGAGGAGCGGCTGCGCATGACCGACGCCGCAATGACAGAGTCCGGCGAGGACACCTTTGAGCAGCTGACGCTTTGGGAATCCGAAATCCGCAAGCTGTGGGATGTGTCCAATAAGCGCAATCGGGGCTGGATCGAGGGCAACCAGAAAACCATCAGCGAAAACGCATCGAGCATTTCCAGCGCCCAATCCGCCTTGACGAGCCTAAAGAGCGCGGTGTCTCGCCACGAAACTGCGCTCGGCCGGCAGGACGAAGTGCTCGAACGGTTGGCGTCCATCGATGGGCAGGTGCGCCAGTTGGTGCGCCAGCAGCAAGACCTCGCAGACAAGGTGAACAGTGCCCGTCAGGTGGCCGCGAGTCTGAAAGCCACCTTGGAGCCGCAGGTGAAGGATCATGACGAGGCGCTCAAGGCCAACGATCAGCACCGCAGCCAACTGAACAGGCGGTTGCGCGAGTTGAGCGACCGGCTTGCCGGATTGGAACGCCAGCTCGCCCCAGCGTCCATCTCGGCCCGCTAGCCGCCCGCCGGCGGCTCGCCGCCGGCGCCCAACAGCCGACGATCCTTCGCGGCCCACAGGGCATCCGCCCATTCCTTGATGGCATCACGGCCGCCGCCGCTGGCCAACACCTCCGGCACGCCAAGGTTCTCGATGCGCACATCCACCGCGGGGCAGCGGCCACACAAGAAATCCCAGAACGACGGCACCCCAGCCGAGTACTGAATCGTCACGTCCACCACCCCCGCCACCCGCTCCCCCAAGGCGTCGCTGACATAGCCCAAACCGGACGCCTTGGGCCGCAGCAGGCGGGCGAAGGGGGAGCCCTGCGCGCGATGCTTGGCCGGCGTGAACCGGGTGCCTTCAAGGAAGCTCAGCACCGCAGTGGGCCGTTCCTTGAAGCCGTCCGCGGCGTCCAGCGTCGCCTGCCGGTCGCGCTCGCGCAGCGCAGGGTTCGCCGCCAGCTTCTCGCGCCCGTAGCGATGCACATAGGGAAAGCCGAGCAACCACATGGCAACGCCCACCAAGGGCGCCCACAAGAGTTCCTTTTTGGTGAAGAACTTGAGCGGTGGCACGCGGCCAAGAAAGGCGTCCTGCAACACCAAGATGTCCACCCAGGACTGATGATTGCTGACCACGAGGTACCAGCCGCGCCGCGACAGCGGGGCGCCCCCAGCCACGCGTTGGCGCATGCGCGTGAGCCTGAGCACGCGGATCATCAATCGATTGCTCGCCACCCAGCCGTCTATGATGCGATCCATCGGCGCACCGAGCCGCTGCCGCACCGCCCCGCGGGGCATGAGCAACTTGACGGCACCGAGCAGGTAAAGCGGCACGCACCACAATGCGGTATGCGTCGCCATGAACGCCATCGCCACGATGCCACGCAGGGTGTCCATGCCGCCATTGTCCATCACAACCCGCCCGTGCCGCCACGCCGACGGTCCTCGCTGCCGGACAAACGCCTGCCAAGGGCGGCGCACCGACCTGGCGCACGGCGTCCGCCGCGCCACCTACTGCCCATGAAGCGCCGTGGCAAGTGGCTCGGCCTCATCGCCTTCGTCGCTGCCCTCGCAAGCGTCGGCTGCGAGAGCGCTCTCTCTTACTATCCGCACCTCGCCTTCGGGCAGTTGCGCCTGCTCGCCGCGCGCCGCGATGTGGCGGACGTGCTTGCAGACCCGGCAACGCCGCCGGCCTTGGCGCACGCGCTGGGCCGCGTCGAAGGCCACCTAGAGTTTGCGCACACGCGCTTGCGGCTGCCGGTTGGCGGCCGCTACCAAAGCTACGTTCAGCTAGAGCGGGAAGCGGTGGTGTGGAACGTCTTCGCAGCGCCGGAGTTCTCGGTGGCGCCCGTGCGTTGGCGACATCCACTCATCGGCGCTGCAGCCTATCGCGGCTTCTTCGATTTGGAGCGCGCCCAACGCGCAGCGCAGAGCTTGGCGGCACGCGGCTTCGACACGCAGGTGAGCGGCGCGGCGGCGTACTCCACCCTCGGCTGGTTTGACGACCCACTGCTTTCCACCTTCATCAACCTGCCGGATGCGCACCTGGCTGAACTGCTGTTCCACGAGTTGGCCCACGGTGCCCTGTTCATCCCTGGCGACACGGCGTTCAACGAGGCATTCGCCACGTTCGTCGGGCAACGCGGCGCCCTCGAATGGCTTGCCGCACAAGGCCGGGACGCGCAGCCAACCCGTGCAGCCTTCCGGGCGCGAGTGGACCAAGCCGCCTTCCTCCTCGCCTGGCGCGACCGCTTTGCAGCGCTCTACGCCCGCCCGCTGGCGGAAGATCAGCGCCGCATATTGAAGGCGCGCCTGTTCGCCGAGATGCGTGCCTGCCACGCGCAACGCCCCCGCGCGGCTGCGCTGCCGAGGCGCCTCAACAACGCCGTCTTCGTCGCCGTCGCGGCCTATCAGCGGTGGACCGGCGCCTTTGCGGCCATCTTCGATGCGGCGGCACGGCAGTGGCCGGCCTTCCATGCGCAGACAAAGGCCATCGGTGAACTGCCCGCCCCGGAGCGGGCCCAGCGCCTCGCGGCCCTCGCTGCCCGCGATGCCGAAGCGGCCGGCAACCAAGCGACGCCAGCCGAGCTCACCTGCGGCGACGCCGGCGGCCATGCCGCAATTGCGGTAGATTGGCGCCACATGGAAGCAAGCGAGCCTGCCAACGCGGGCACATCTCCCCTGCCCGCGGCGCAGCGCCGGCTGTGACGCCCGCGTCGAGCCCGCAATCCGGCACCGGCGGCTGGCACCCCCGCACCGTTGGTTGGTGGTTGGGGATCGCTTGCTTCGTTCTGCTGCTCGTCTTCCCGGTTGCCCCAGACAACCCGCCGGCGAGCCGGCTCGCCGCGGTGGCCATGCTGATGGCCGTTTGGTGGATTTCCCAAGCGATTCCGCTTTTCGCCACCGCGCTCTTGCCGCTGGCGCTCTTCCCCCTGCTGGGCATCCTCTCTGGACGCGCCACCGCGCCCATCTACTTCAACAACATCATCGTGCTGTTCATCGGCGGGTTCATGATCGCCCTGACGATGCAGCGCTGGAACCTGCATCGCCGCATCGCGCTGGCCATCATCGCCCGCGTCGGCGGCGGGCCGGCGCGTTTGGTGCTGGGGTTCATGGTCGCCGCGGCGTTCCTTTCCATGTGGATTTCCAACACCGCCACCGCGGTGATGATGACGCCCATCGGGCTCGCCATCATCCTGCAAATGGAGGAGCGCGCCGGCGCCGCGTCGCGCCGCTTCTCCGTGGGCTTGCTGCTCGGCATCGCCTACGGCTGTTCGTTGGGCGGCATGACGACGCTGGTGGGCACGCCGCCGAACCTGTCCTTCGCGCGCATCCACGAGTTGCTGTTCCCCGCCGCGCCAGCGATCGCATTCGGCCAATGGATGATCGTCGCCCTGCCCATCGCCGCCATCATGCTGCTCGCCGCGTGGTTCCTGATCACACAGGTGCTCTATCGGGCGCCGCCCGAGGCAACCGTTGACGGCGCCATCATTGATGCGGAGCAAGCGCGGCTCGGGCCCATTTCCTTCGAGGAACGCGTCGTGCTGGCGGTGTTCGCTGCCACGGCGTTGTTGTGGGTGTTTCGGGTGGATTTGCAGCTCGGCGCGCTCACGGTGCCGGGATGGTCGCGCCTCGCGCCGTGGCCGGCGCTCCTCGACGACGGCGTGGTGGCCATCACGATGGCATCGTTGCTGTTCTTCATCCCAGCGCGCAATGGCGAGCCGGGCGAGCGGCTGATGGGCGCCGAAGTGGTGCCCCGGCTGCCTTGGAACGTAGTGCTGTTGATCGGCGGCGGTTTCGCCTTGGCGTCCGCCTTTCAACAAACGGGGCTGGCGCAGCTCATCGGCGGCCAATTCGAGGCCGTGGCGGCGCTGCCAACGTTCCTGCTCATCCTGCTCGTGTGCCTCTCGCTCACGTTCTTGACGGAACTCACCAGCAACACCGCCACCACGGAGATGATCCTGCCGATCCTCGCCTCGGTGGCGGTGGCCACCGGCACCCATCCGCTGGTGCTGATGATTCCAGCCACGATGTCCGCTTCCTGCGCGTTCATGATGCCGGTGGCAACGCCGCCGAACGCCATCGTCTTCGGCAGCAACCGCTTGACGGTCGGCGAGATGGCGCGCGCCGGCATCCTCCTCAATCTGCTCGGCGCCTTGGTCATCTCGACGACGGTGTACACGCTTGGGCTCACGATCTTCGACATCGACCCGGCACATCTGCCGGATTGGGCGCACGCCTTGGCGCCGGCGGCGCCATAACCGCCCATGCAGAGTTTCTTCTGGTACGACTTGGAGACCTCCGGCACCTCGCCTGCGCTGGACCGCATCATGCAATTCGCCGGCCAGCGCACGGACATGGACTTGAACCCCATCGAGGCGCCGTTCTCCACCCATGTGCGACTGCCGCCAGACATTGTGCCGTCGCCGGAGGCCTGCTTGGTCACCGGCATTACCCCGCAGCGCGCCGCCACTGGCCTCGCCGAGTGGGATGCGGTGCGGGAGATTCACGCGCGCTTCGCCACGCCGGAAACCTGCGTGGCCGGCTACAACAACTTGCGGTTCGACGACGAGTTCATCCGCCACGCGCTGTATCGCAACCTGCTCGACCCCTACGCCCGGGAGTGGCGCGAAGGCAACAGCCGATGGGATTTGATCGACGTCGCCCGCGCCGCCTCCGCGCTGCGCCCCGACGGCATCGAATGGCCCATCGTGGACGAACAACCCACGTACCGCCTGAGCGTCCTGGCGCAAGCCAACGGCATCGACCACGACAATCCCCATGACGCCACCGCGGACGTGGAGGCCACCATCGCGCTGGCGCGATTGCTGCAGGCACGGCAACCCAAGCTCTTTGGCTATGCGTTGACCCTGCGCGCCAAACACGTCCCGCGGCAACTGCTCACGCCGCTCGGCAAGCAGGTGTGCGTGCATGCCTCGGGCATGTTCCCCAACACCCGTTTCTGCACCGCGCCGGTTATGTCGGTGGCGCAACACCCGCACATCGACAACGCCATCGTGGTGGTGGATTTGGGAAGCGATGTGCAGCCGCTCATCGACGAACCCGCCGAGGCGCTGCGCGAGGCGCTCTTTGGCGAAGGCGTGGAGGAGCGTCCGCCCCTGAAGGAAGTGCGCTTGAATCGCTGCCCGTTCCTCGCCCCGCTCGCCACCTTGCGGTCGCAGGATGCGAAACGCTTGGGCGTGAACTTGGAGGTCATCCAGCAGCGAGCCGACGCGCTGCGCGCCGCGACGGGGCTCGCCGAGAAGATCGCGCGGGTGTACCAGCGCGACGCGGACGAAGGCTTTGTGAGCGAGGCCGGCGAACCGCCGCCGCGCGATGTGGAGGAGCGCTTGTACGACGGCTTCACGCCAGATGCGGACCGCGCCACCTGCGCATGGTTGCACCAAGGGCTACTCGCCGGCGCCCCTTGGCCAGCAATGCGCTTTGAAGACGCCCGGCTTGCCGAACTCGCCGAGCGCCTGCGGGCGCGGCTGCGGCCCGAGTCCCTCGACGCAGAGGCGGTCGAGCAATGGCGCCAATTCGTCGCCACGCGGCTCGCCAACGGCCAGCGCGGGCGCCTCTCGGTGGCCGAGTATCGAAATGAAGTGGCCGAGCGGCTCGCGCAGGCGGCCCCGGAAGATCTGCCCACCCTGCGCGCGCTTGAAGCCTACGGCGATGCCTTGGCTGAACGGATGGCTGAGTGAGCGAGCACTGCGCGCGCTTCCGCGACGTCGGCAAGCGCTACGACGACCTGTGGGTGCTCCAGGACGTGAGCCTTGAGTTGCCGGCTCGGCACACGTCGGCCATCGTCGGCGAATCCGGCTGTGGCAAAACCACCCTGCTGCAGCTCGCGAACGGCGTGCTGCGGCCAGACGCCGGCACCATCGACGTCCTCGGCGGCCCCGTGCCCACAACCGACGTCGAGGCATTCCGACGCCGCATCGGCTACGCCGTGCAAGGCGCGGGGCTGTTCCCGCATCTCACCGTGCGCGCCAACGTCACGTTGCTCGCTCGGCTCGAAGGGTGGCCAGCGGAGCGCATCGCCGAACGCTTCGAGGAGCTGCTCGATGAGATGGGCTTGGCCGCCGGCTTGGCAGACCAATACCCCATTCAGCTTTCCGGCGGCCAGCAACAGCGCGCCGGGTTGTGTCGGGCGCTGATGCTGAAGCCAGACATGCTGCTCCTCGACGAGCCGTTCTCCGCGCTGGACCCCATTTCCCGCGTCGAGCTCTGCGAGCAGTTCGCCAGCGCCCAGCGCCAAGAAGGCGTGAGCGCGCTGCTCGTCACGCATGACATGCGCGAGGCCGCGCAACTGGCGGACTACCTCGTCATCTTGGGAGAAGGCGGCGTGCTGCAGGCCGGCGCGACCACTGAGGTGATCGCCAAGCCACGCCCCGGCTATGTCGAGCGTTTGCTGAACACGCAGTTAGGAGACCTGCGGTGATTTGGCGCGGCGCGGCGCCGCGGCGCGGCGGCTGGCCGGCATCGGCCCGCTCTCGAGCCGGCGCGGCCCGGCATGGGGCGAGGAACGCCGCCACGGCCTTGGCGTTCGCGGCCGCCATCGCCGCAGCAAGCGTCCCTGCCGCCGGCGACGCTGCGCCAGCGGACGCCGGCAAGCCCATCGTTGTCGCCAGCAAGAACTTCAACGAGGGCTACATTCTGGCCGAGCTGTTGGCGCAACTCCTTGAAACTGGCGGCTTCGCCGTGGAGCGGCGCTTTGGCCTCGGCGGCACGCTGGTCTGCTACGAGGCGCTGCTGGCCGGCGAGGTGGACGTTTACCCCGAGTACACCGGCACGCTGGCGCGCGCCATCCTGAAGCGCGAGGATTCGCCCAGCGTGCAAGCGCTGAACGCGGCGGTGGCGCCGTCTGGCCTCGAACTGCTCGGCGCCTTCGGCTACAACAACACCTATGTGCTGGCCACGACCCGCCCAGTGGCGCGCGAGCACGGCTTGGCCACCGTGTCGGACCTCGTGGCCGCCCGGCAGCTGCGCGTCACGGTGAGCCATGAGTTCCTCGAACGCGGGGACGGCTGGCCGGGGCTCGCCCGCGCCTACGGCTTCGATTGGGCACCATCCGGCATTGAACACGGCCTCGCCTACCAAGCGCTCGCGGATGGCGCCATCGACGTGACGGATGCCTACTCCACGGACGGCGAGTTGCTGCGCTACAACCTTGTGATGCTGCGCGACGACAAGGGCTTCTTCCCCGAGTATCTGGCAGGGCCGCTGGTGCGGGCTGACCTGCCGGCCGCCGCCAAGGCACGGCTGCGCCGCCTAACTGGGACGCTCACGGAGGCGGACATGCAGGCGCTCAACGCCGCGGTGCTGTTCGAGGATGCAGACTTTGCCAGCGCTGCGGCGCGACACCTAAGCAGCTTGGGGATAGAGAGCGCAGGCGGAGGCGTCGATTTCTGGGGCGTGCTCGGGCGCAACACCCTGCGCCACTTGGAGCTCACCGCCGTCGCCCTGTTGCCGGCTGTGATCATCGGCGTCGGCGTGTCGATTTTGGTGTTTCGGGTGGCGTGGCTGTCGCGCGCCCTCATCTACGGCGCTGGGCTGCTGCAGACCATTCCATCCATCGCGCTGTTGGCGTTCATGATCCCGTTGTTCGGCATCGGCGCGGCGCCGGCCATCGTTGCGCTGTTCCTCTATTCGCTGTTGCCCATCGCGCGCAACACGGTGACGGCGCTGGTCACCGTAGACCCGGTGTTGCTGCGCGTGGCCAAAGCGATGGGCCTCACCCGCTGGCAGGAGTTGCGCCATGTGCTGCTGCCGTTGGCGGCGCCGAGCGTGCTGGCCGGCGCCCGCACCGCGGCGGTCATCAGCATCGGCACGGCGACGTTGGCGGCCTTCATCGGTGCCGGCGGCTTGGGCGACCCCATCGTCACCGGCCTTGCGCTCAACAACCACGCGCTCATTCTGCAAGGCGCCGTGCCGGCGGCGCTGCTCGCCATCGCCGTGGAGTTCGCCTTCGAGGGCGTGGAACGCGCCTTGACGCCACAGCACCTGCGGGTGGCGCACACCTAGGCTGCGTCGTGGAACCTAGCCTTCGAGGGGCTGCGCCATGTGCAGCAGGACGCCGGCCGGATCCCAGATGTAGGTGACCAGCGCCCCGTACGGCTCGCGCTTCGGCGGCGTCACCCGCGCCGCACCGAACGCTCCGCCGGCGATGATGGCCTGCGCATGCTCATGCCACGCCGCGGCGTCCGCCACGGTGACATGCAGCATGGTGTTCTCGCACCACTCACGCTGATAGTAGCGCTGCAGGAAGATGCGCTGCCCGGCCAATTCCAACTGCGCAAGGTCGCCACGGTCCCAAAGGAGTTGCCAGCCGAGGGCCACATAGAAATCCCGCGACACCGCGAAATCCCGCGTGCCGACGAAGGGGGAGACTTGAGACGCGGTGAGGTTGGGCATGGAGCTTGAGGTTCGTCGAAGTGGCGAGAGATGGTTGGTGGACCGCCAGTTTCGGCAGCGCTCCCTTGCCTGCGCCGCCACTGAAGCGAAGCGCTCAACCCAAGCGGAGTTGGTGGAGGCGGCGGGAGTCGAACCCGCGTCCGTCAGCACTCCATCGTCGGCTCTACATGCTTAGTTTCGTCTATTGCTTTAGCCAGCCCGCGGCCCGACGAACAGGGCGCCGGCTAGCGATCCTCTTTCGGTTTTAGCTAGCGGCGGCGAGGCGACGCCACCAGCGATCCTGCAAAACTTTGCCCCCGATGGTCCGTTGCAGGCGCCGCGCCATCAGGGTTAGCCGTCAAGCGGCTAGTGCGTAGTTGTCGTCGTTGGCAACTTTTCGAGTGCAGCAATTGATTAACGAGAGTTGCTACCCTCTCGGCATGCACCTTGGATTTCGATACCGCCGTCGAAACCAGATCGCCCCCAACTGTGCTCCGTGGCTGACCTCCGCCATGGCCCGCTTTGGGCACGATTGTACGCCTGTTGGCACCTCAAGACACGCTTTGGCTGCGGACCGGCTGGACAGGGGCGTCCATCCGCACCCGTCTCCTCTACACCCCTCCCCCTTGCCCCCCTCCCCCCGGCACCCACCCCGGCACCGCGTGCGTTGGGCTGCCGCCGTCATCGCCCTGTCGCCCTTGGTTGGCGCGGCTGCCGAGGCGCCCGGCGAGCGGATGCGTGGCTATCTTGAGCGCGCGGTGGCCTACATCGAAGCGCAGCGGCCGGAGCTCGCCCGCACCTATTTGGAGCCCGTGCTCATCAGCCCGTGGATCACCAGCGTCGAGCGCGCGCAGGCCTACTACTACCGCGGCTTCAGCTTCGACGAACAGGGCTTCCATGTCTCTGCGGCGCAGGACTACCTGCGGGCATTGGAGTTCAATCGCGCCCAGCCGGCCGCCATCGCCGCGCTCTCGCACCTTTACGCCCAAGGCCTAGGCCACGAGCGCAACGAGGCGCTCGCCTTCAACCTGGCGCAAGAGGCCGCCAACGCCGGCAACCACCATGCCCAGACCTACGTTGGCCAGACGCTGCTGGAGCAGGGCGACGTGGCAGCGGCGCGGGAGTTGTTGGGCGCTGCCGCGCAGGGCGGCTATGTGCCCGCCCAACTCGCGCTAGCGCGTTCTTGGCGCCGGCCGTTGGCTGCCGAACCGAATGCTGAGACGGCGCGCCGCTGGCTCGTCACGGCGCACCGACAGGGCAGCGCCGAGGCCGGCATCGCGCTGGCGCACATGTACCGCGACGGCGAGTTCGGCGAGCCAGATGCCGCAGAGGCGGCGCGGCGCTTCGGCGAACTCGCAGCGTCGGGCCACCCCCACGCTCAAGCGGCCCTCGCCCACATGCTGCTCACCGGGGCTGGCGTCCCGCCCGACGCCGAGCGCGCCCACGCCCTGTATCTCGCCGCCGCCGACGCCGGCTTGCCGGCGGCCTTTCTCGGCCTCGGCCACATGGCGGAAACGGCCGGTGACATGGCAGATGCGCAGCGCTGGTATCGACGTGGCGCCGAGCGCGACGACCCAGCCGCCCAATACCGCTTGGGCCGCTTGTTGGCCACGCCAAGCCACGGCGCTCACTTCGCCGCCGGGCTCGATTGGCTGGAACGGGCCGCCGGTGCGGGGCACGCAGGGGCGCAGAACCATGCCGCTTGGATTCTCGCCACCTCCCGTACGCCATCCCACCGAGACGGCGCCTTGGCCGTCCACCTCGCCGAACGCGCGGTGGCCGCCGAGCAAGACGCAGACACGCTGGACACCCTAGCCGCCGCCTACGCCGAACACGGCGACTTCGGCCGCGCCATCGAGACGCAGCAGGCGGCCCTCGAGCGCCTGTCCGACGGCGACGCGCGGCGCCAAGAGCTCGACATGCGCCTCGCGAGTTATCGGGCCGGGCAGCCTTGGCGGCAATGACCGAGACGCCTGGAAACGCTGCCGGCACACGATCCTTTCAACTGCTCGCAATGGCGGCCTTGGGGCGCTTCTGGCAGAATGTGCCGTCTCGATTGCAGGCAAAATCCGTGGCTAGGCTCACCACTTCAATCCTTGGCCGGCAGCGCTCGGTAGCCGTCGGCCGCTCTCTCGTCGCTCGGCACCGGCATCGGTTCGGCACGGCCGGCGGTGCGCGCCTGTGAGCGAAGCGCTGCGGCTCAACCGCATCGTCCACGCCGTCTTCACAGCCCTCGCCGGGGACGAGCAGAGGTCGGTGGACGTGGGCGAACTCGCAGCCGCCCTGCGAGCGCGAGACCTGCCCATGGGCGCTTGGCAGATACGCGGCGAACTCTCGGCATTGCGTGAGCGGGGGCTGGTGGAGCTGGACGACAGCACCGCACGCTGGCGGCCCGCCACCCGCGCTGGGCTGGATGCCCACGCCGCCGGCTGACGTGAGCGCTGCATGAGCGAGCCAGCCGAACCATTGGACTTCGAGGCGGCACTATCCGAGCTCGAAGCGCTCGTGCAAAGCATGGAGACTGGTTCGCTCAGCCTTGAGGATTCGCTGCGCGCCTTCGAACGCGGGGTGCAACTCACACGGCAGTGCCAAACCGCCCTGCAGCAAGCCGAGTTGCGCGTCAAGGCGCTGTCGCGGGACGGCTCGGAGAGCGACCTGCCGCCCAGCGGCGAGGGCGGGGATGCGCACTGACCCAAGCGATGGCTACCTACCGGCAATCGAAGCCGCGCTGCGTAACGCACTCCCCGTAGGAGACGACCCCGCCCATCAACTCAACGCAGCGCTGCGCTACGCCGCCCTGTCTGGCGGCAAGCGCCTGCGGCCCGCCATCGTGTGCGCCACCAGCGCCTCCCTCGGCGGCACCATCGAAGACGCCCTGCCCGCCGCGGTCGCCATCGAATTGATGCATGCCTACTCGCTGGTCCACGACGACCTGCCGGCGATGGACGATGACGACCTGCGGCGCGGGCAGCCCTCCTGCCACATCGCCTTCGACGAAGCCACGGCGATCCTCGTGGGGGACTCCCTGCAGGCGCTCGCGTTCGAGACGTTGGCCGCCGCCACGGACATCGCCGCGGCGACGCGGGTGCGCATGGTGCGGCTCCTCGCCGAAGCGGCCGGTTGGCGCGGCATGGCCGGCGGCCAAGCGTTCGACATGGCCGCCACCGCGGCGCCGGCCCTGCCACTGGAGGCGCTGCGACGCCTGCACGCCGCCAAGACCGGCGCCCTGTTCCGCGCCGCGGTGCAATTCGGGGCGCTCTGCGCCGCGCCAAACATCGACGCCGCCCGCTTCCACGCGCTGACATGCTTCGGCGAGACCCTTGGCACGGCGTTTCAGATCACCGACGACGTGCTCGACGCAACCCAATCCACCGCGGCGCTCGGCAAGCGCGCCGGCGCGGACATGGCCAAGGGCAAGAACACCTATCCCGCGTTGCTCGGTGTGGCAGCGTCTCGCGCCCTTGCCGCCAAGACCCTCGCCGAAGCCCTGCGCATCCTGCAAGACATCGGCTGCGCCGACAGCCCGCTCGGAGAGCTCGCCCAAGGCACGGTGCATCGCGCCAGCTAGATGCGCCGGGCTTGGCCGGCCGTCAACGAACGCCGCACGCTCGGAGAGGGCGGCGCCAGAAGGAGCACGCTGGGCGCCGAATCAGTCCGTCTGGCCGCGGCGGGTGCGCGTCGCCGGGTCTGCATGCACCTGCACGATGAGGATGTCAGTGTTGTGGTACTGCTGATGGCGCACCGAAGTGGCGTAGTGCCGCAGCAGGCGCAGGGACAGTTCGCGTTCCACATCCATATCCCCCGGCTGGTCCGAGAGCAGAAAGATGAGGTCCTGCAAGTTGTCTTCCCCAGCGGAAGCGACGAATTCCAACTCAGCCTCCTGATGGTCGCCACGCACCGTCACCAATAGCCGCCGGGATGCCAGCGCTTCGGCGTCCGCTTCGCTCCAAGCGCCCATGATGCTCAGAAAGGCTTCCTCTCCGGCGGCGCCAAGGCGCTCGGCCCCGGCCTCGGACCAGCGACGCGCCGCGGCGAACCGGCGCAGCAGCGCGTCGATCTCCCCTTGCGAGCCGGCGCCCAACACCGTCTCTAGGCGCTGTCGGCGGCCCTCCAAGAGATGCAGCAGCCCGCTGAGCGCGATGGCCGTGAGCCCGCCGCTCGTCAAGCCACTGGCGAACAAGCCGGCCCACCACCCATCCAGTTGGTCCGCGAAGATTTTGCCATCCTCGAATCCCACGCCCACCCAGAACGACAAACCGACGATCAGCGCCTTGCGGTAGTCCAAACCCTCCTGCACCACCATGCGCATGCCGAGCACGAACAGCATCGCCGCGAGCACCATCATGTAGGCCGCGGCAACCGGGCCAGGTATCGCCAGCACCACCGCGGCCGCTTTCGGCAAGAACGCCACGGCCATCAAGAAGACGGCGATCCAGACGCCGACGCGACGGGAAGCCACGCCGGTCAACTCGATCATGGCAATGCTCGATGAGTAGATGGTGTTCGGCATGGTGCCGCCAAGGCCGCCGAGGAGATTGCCGATGCCGGTGGCCGTCACGCCGCCCTGCACCTCGCGGAAATCGGTGGCGCGGGGGCGACGCCACGCAAGGCTCTGCACGGCGGTGGTTTCGCCAACCGTCTTGCCGGTCTCGATGACCGTCAAAAAGAGGAAGGCTGGCAACAGCGACCAAAACGTCGCATCGAAGCTCAGGTCGAGCCCTGGCCAGCCGCCGCTCGGCACGCCCACCCAATCGGCGGCGATGATTCCCGACACGTCGTAGAGGCCGAAGAAAGACGCGGCGCCGCAGCCTGCCACGAGGCCGATGGCGAGCACCCACTGGCGCAGCGCGGCGGACGCGAACAAGCCGAGCAACACGATGACCACCACCGTGACGGCAGCGCTCACCGGCGCCGCGGCCGGGGCTGCGGCCTCTGGAACGTGCTTGAGATGCTCAAACAGAATGGACGCGACGGAAGCGGCGATGAGCATGACGACCGTGCCGGCCACTGTCGGCGTGATGATGCGTCGCAACCACGCGAGCCGCGCCGAAAGGCCGAACTGAAACACGGACGAGACGCAGATGAGGGTTGCCATCAGGGCCGCGCCGCCGGCTTCCAAGGCGCTGACGCAAACCGCTAGGAAGGCCCAGGACGAGCCGATCAGCAGGGGATAGCCGGCGCCCATGCGCCAAAACCGCGCCGCTTGCAGCAGGGACGACACACCCGTGACGAGGAGCGTTGCGAAGACGATCCAAGTGAGGTGCGCGTCGCCGGTGGCGCCCGCCGCACGCACCAAGATGACGGGCGTGATGACGATCGCCGCGAGGTAGAGCGCCGTGTACTGCAAGCCGAGGCCAACGGCCACCGCTGCCGGTGGGGTCTCGTGGGGTTCGTGCCGGATCATCGAGTTGGGGGCTCTTGAGCGGCGGCGCTATGCCAACGCTTGACGCACGGCGGCGCGCCAGCCCGCCAGCCAAGCGGCGCGCTCATCGGGGCGCACCTCCGGCGTGAAGCGGCGCTCGGCATCGAATGTACCCACCGCGGCGGGCAAATCCGGCGCGAGGCCAGCGCCTACGGACGCCAGCGCCGCGGCGCCGAAAGCCGTGGTTTCCGCGAGCCGGGCACGTTCCACCTTGGCATCCACCGCATCGGCCAAGAACTGGCAGAACCAATCGTTGGCCGCCATGCCGCCGTCGATACGCAAGGCGGCCACATCCACACCATCGGCGGCGATGGCAGCTAGCAAGTCTGCCGTTTGGAAGGCGATGCTCTTGAGGGCTGCGGTAACCACTTGGTCGCGCCCGTCGTCCAGCGTCAACCCGGTGATGACGCCCCGCGCCTCCGGGCGCCAATGCGGCGCGCCGAGGCCGGTGAACGCCGGCACCACATGCACGCCCCGCGTGTCGCCGCCGATGCGGCGCGCGATGGCTTCCGTCTGCGCCGCCGAATCGATGAAGCCCATGCGGTCGCGCAGCCACTTCACCGCCGCGCCGGCGACGAAGATGCTGCCTTCGAGGGCGAACGTGGATTGGCCGCCGACGCGATAGCCCACGGTGGCGAGGAGACGCGCCTTGGACAACACCTTCTCTGCACCCGTATTGGCCATCACGAAGCATCCTGTGCCGTAGGTGCTCTTCGTCATGCCAACATCGAAGCAGGCTTGGCCGATGAGCGCCGCTTGCTGATCGCCGGCCACGCCGAGAATGGGGATTTCCGCGCCGAGCCATTGCGCGGCGCAAGTGCCGAAATCATCCACAGACTCCTTCACTTCGGGCAGCACGGCCACGGGCACATCGAAGTAATCCAGCAGCGTGTCGCTCCAAGCGTGGCCGGCGATGTCGTAGAGCTGGGTGCGCGATGCGTTGGTGGCGTCTGTGCAGTGCCGTTTGCCGCCGGTGAGGCGCCAGATGAGAAAGGCATCGACGGTGCCAAAGCGCAGCCGGCCAGCCTCGGCGCGGCGCCGCAGATCCCCTTGTTCGAGCAGCCAAGCGAGCTTCGTGCTGGAGAAGTAAGGGTCGACGAGCAAGCCCGTGGCCTCGCGGATGCCATCCTCCACGCCTTCCCGCACCATGGCGGCGCAGCGCACGGCGGTGCGGCGGTCTTGCCAGCCGATGGCCGGATGGACGGCGGTGCCGGTCTCGGCATCCCACAACACGGTGGTTTCGCGCTGGTTGGCGATGCCGATGGCGGCCACATCCCGCGCTTCAATTCCCGCCGCGGCCAAGGCATCTTGGGCGGCGCCCAACGCCGTGCGCCAGAGCGCCTCCGGATCCTGTTCCACATGGCCATCCGCCGGGAAGGACTGATCGAACGCGCGCTGCCCCACGCCGACCACGCGCCCATCCTTGAAGACGAGGGCGCGGGAGCTCGATGTGCCTTGATCCAAGGCGAGAATATGCGGCATGGAACCTCCTTTTTCGCGGCCAGTTTCGTTCCCAGCCCGGCCAATTTCCTGCAGGGCTTTGGGCACCGCCTGTTGACAGGCCGCTGACAGCTTCTCCACAACTGCTAGCCTCTGCAAGCAGTTTTACCCCCATATGTTGGGAGGTTCTTCGAAAAAGTTGTTAACAAAATTGTTGACAAATCTTTCAATCGTTTGCATATTCGCCCTCGTCACTTGGGGAGGGGGACAGGGTGTTCGACCATTTCGACCACAGGAGGGCCTCTCTACGATCAATCTATTGTGACCGCACCGTTGCCCCTTAGGCTAAGCATCGCGGGAATAGGGATTTTCTCGAACGGCATCGCTCGACGGTCGCAGGCCAACTGAGGAAACCCGTTGAATCGCTTGTCGCAACCCGACGCCGCCGCCAACGGCGAGCACCACTCGGCATCGGCCGCTGGGCCGTCCCCCATCACACCTTCCATCGCCGCCACCGCACCCGGCCAACTGCGCGTCATCAAGCGCAACGGCGCCGTGGTGCCCTACACGGACGAGAAAATCGAGATCGCCATGACCAAGGCGTTCATCGCCGTCGAGGGCAACGTGGCGGCCGCGTCCTCGCGCATCCGCGAGCGCGTCGCCAAGTTGACGGCGGTGGTCACGGGGGTGTTCCAGCGCCGCTTTCCGTCCGGCGGCACCATCCACATCGAGGACATCCAAGATCAGGTGGAGCTTGCCCTCATGCGCGGCGGCGAGCACCGGGTGGCGCGGGATTATGTGTTGTACCGCGAGGAACACGCCCGCCTCCGCGAGCAGCGCGCCCAAGCCGAGCGCGACGAGGCAGCGCCCCCGGCGGCCACATTGCACTGCGTGGATGCGAACGGCGAGCGCCGGCCACTGGACATGGCGCGCATCCAGCGCGTGGTGGGCGAAGCCTGCCTTGGCCTCGACGGCGTGGACGGCGAGCGTGTCATCAAAAAAGCCGTCGCCGACATGTACGACGGCATCTCCCCCGACGCGGTGGCGACGGCCTTGGTGATGGCTGCGCGCACGTTGGTGGAGGAAGAGCCGAACTACACCTACGCCACGGCCGGCCTGCTGCTCGACCAGCTGCGCGAGGAGGCATTGGCCTTCCTCGACCTCCGCGTCCACGGCGCCGAAGACCACCGCGCCACCCACGCCGAAATGGCTGAACTCTACGGCGAGGCGTTGCGCGCCTTCGTGCAGCGGGGCGTGGACCTCGGCTTGGTGGCGCCGGAGCTCACCCGCTTTGATCTCGACGCGCTGGGCGCGGCGCTGCAGCCCGATCGGGACCGGCAGTTCACCTATCTCGGCCTGCAAACGCTTTACGACCGTTACTTCATCCATTCCAACGACGTGCGCTTCGAACTCCCACAAGTGTTCTTCATGCGCGTGGCGATGGGCTTGGCGCTGCAGGAAGACGAGCCGGAACAGCGCGCCATCGAGTTTTATGACCTGCTTTCGTCGTTCGACTACATGAGCTCGACGCCAACATTGTTCAACGCCGGCACGTTGCGGCCGCAGTTGTCTTCTTGCTTCCTCACCACCGTTTCCGATGATCTCGAAGGCATCTACGGCGCCATCCGCGACAATGCCCTGCTCTCCAAGTGGGCCGGCGGCCTCGGCAACGACTGGACGCCCATTCGCGCCCTCGGCTCATACATCCGGGGCACGAACGGCAAATCTCAAGGCGTGGTGCCGTTCCTCAAGGTGGTCAACGACACCGCGGTGGCGGTGAACCAAGGCGGCAAGCGCAAGGGCGCCGTGTGTTCCTATTTGGAAACGTGGCATCTCGACATCGAGGAGTTTTTGGAGCTGCGCAAGAACACTGGGGACGACCGGCGCCGCACGCACGACATGAACACGGCCAACTGGGTGCCGGATTTGTTCATGAAGCGCGTGTTCGAAGATGGCGAGTGGACGCTCTTTTCCCCGAACGAAGTGCCAGACCTGCACGATTTGTACGGGCGCGCCTTCGAGCAGCGCTACGAAACCTATGAAGCGCAGACCAAGAGCGGCGAGATCACGCTGTTCAAGCGCGTTCAAGCGCAGGCGCTGTGGCGCAAGATGCTCTCGATGCTCTTCGAGACGGGGCATCCATGGGTGACGTTCAAGGATAGCTGCAACCTGCGCTCGCCCCAGCAGCATGTGGGCGTTGTGCATTCATCCAATCTCTGCACGGAGATCACGCTGAACACGTCCAAGGACGAAATCGCCGTGTGCAACTTGGGCTCCATCAACCTCGCCCAGCACATCCGCAATGGCGGGCTGGACGGCAAGAAGCTCAAGCGCACCGTGCGCACCGCGGTGCGGATGTTGGATAACGTCATCGACATCAACTACTACTCCGTGCCGCAGGCACATGCCTCGAACATGCGCCACCGGCCCATCGGTTTGGGCCTGATGGGCTTCCAAGACGCCCTGTATGAGCTGCGCGTTCCCTACGGCTCGGCGGCGGCTGTTGAGTTTGCAGACCGCTCCATGGAAGCCATCTCGTACCACGCCATCGACGCTTCCTGCCGCCTCGCCAAGGAACGCGGCAGCTATGCGAGCTTCGAGGGTTCTCTGTGGAGCCAAGGCACGCTGCCCATCGATTCCTTGAAACGGTTGCGGGATGAGCGCTGGGATGGCTACTTGGAGGCGGACTTCTCCACCACCATGAACTGGGATCGCCTGCGCGACCGCGTGCGCATGAACGGCATGCGCAACTCCAACGTCATGGCCATCGCGCCCACCGCGACCATCGCCAACATCACCGGCGTCTCGCAGTCCATCGAGCCGACGTTTCAGAACTTGTTCGTGAAATCGAGCCTGTCGGGCGAGTTCACCGTCGCCAACCCATACCTCGTGCATGACCTCAAGCGCCTTGGCTTGTGGGACAACGTGATGGTGAACGACCTCAAGTACTACGACGGCAGCGTGCGCCGGATCGACCGCGTGCCGGACGACTTGAAGGCGCTGTACGCCACTGCGTTCGAGGTGGAGCCGCGCTGGCTCGTGGACGCCGCCAGCCGCCGCCAGAAATGGCTGGACCAAGCGCAGTCCCTCAACCTCTACATCGCCGAAGCATCCGGCAAGAAGCTCGACGTGATGTACCGCATGGCGTGGGTGAGAGGGCTGAAGACCACCTATTACCTGCGCGCCCTCGGCGCCACCGCGACGGAGAAATCCACCTTGGAGGGCGGCGTCCTCAACGCCGTCGAAGCGATGGGCCGCGGCGACGCCTCGGCGGCGCTTGCCTGCATCATCGACGATCCGGATTGCGAGGCTTGCCAGTGAAACGCCGCTCCAGCGCACCGACAACGAATGAACAAGAGAAGGAGACAGAGACAGCATGAGCCGACTTTCGTGGGATGACTACGACGCCGATGCGGACGGCATGATGGCGCACATGGCCATCGAGCGCGGTTTGGCGCAAGCGCCAGAACCGGCGGCCACGGCGCCGCTTAGCTCGGCGCAGGAGCGGCCGGCTTCACCGCCGCCACCCGTCGCGGTGAACCCACACGAGGCGCATCAGCAACAGGCACCCAGCAAACCCTTCCAACTCGAAGCGCCCCGCGTCGAAGAGGAAGCGCCGCCGCCGAGCCGCGAGCGCGTCACCGTCGATCAGAAGCGCATGATCAACTGCCGGGCGGACCTGAACCAACTCGTGCCGTTCAAGTACGAGTGGGCGTGGCAGAAGTATTTGGACGGCTGCGCCAACCACTGGATGCCCCAAGAGATCAACATGAACGCGGACGTGATGCTATGGAAGTCCGCGGACGGCCTCACCGCGGACGAGCGCAAGATCGTCAAGCGCAGCCTCGGTTTCTTCTCCACAGCGGACTCGTTGGTCGCCAACAACTTGGCACTTGCCATCTATCGCCTGATCACGAACCCAGAGTGCCGCCAATACCTGCTGCGCCAAGCGTTCGAGGAAGCCATCCACACCCACGCCTACCAATACTGCATCGAGTCCCTCGGCATGGAAGAAGGCGAGATCTTCAACATGTACCACGAGGTCGATTCCGTGGCGGCGAAGGCATCTTGGGCGCTGAAGTACACCCAAGAGCTGGCCGACCCCACTTTCTGCACCGGAACCATCGAGAACGACAAAACGCTGCTCAAGAATCTCATCGCCTACTACTGCGTGATGGAAGGCATCTTCTTCTACTGCGGCTTCACGCAGATCCTCTCCATGGGCCGCCGCAACAAGATGATGGGCACGGGCGAGCAGTTTCAATACATCCTGCGCGATGAGTCCATGCATGTGAACTTCGGCATCGACGTGATCAACCAGATCAAGCTGGAGAATCCGCATCTCTGGGATGCCCCCATGCAGCGGCTGGCGCGAGACATGGTGCTCGAAGGCACCGAGCTTGAGATCCAATACGCCCGCGACACCATGCCGCGTGGCGTGCTGGGCATGAACGCCACCATGATGGCGGAGTACCTGCAATTCATCGCCAACCGCCGCCTTGCCCAAATCGGCTTGGAGGAACGCTTCCCCGGCGTGAAGAACCCGTTCCCGTGGATGTCTGAAATCATGGACTTGAAGAAGGAGAAGAACTTCTTCGAAACCCGCGTGACGGAATATCAAACGGGCGGAGCGCTGAGCTGGGATTGAAACCGGCTTCTGAACGACGACTGTGACCATCCCGTACGGGAACGGTCTATACCGATACACCGCAATGGGTTAGTTTTCTTACCATACGGTACAACGAAGCGGATTTAGCCCGCCTTCTGCGACATTTCGTACCGAACGGTAAGGAGGCATCTTGAAGGAAGCACCGCGTTACGGCGTCGTGGCCACGCCACAGGCCCTAGGCGAGGTAACCCGTCGGCATCGTAAGGCCACCGGCATCACTTTGGAGACCGCCTCTGCGCTTGGCAACGTCGGCTCGCGGTTCCTGTCCGAGTTCGAGCGCGGCAAGGAGACGGCCGAGATCGGCAAGGCGATGGCGGCGCTCACCATCCTCGGCTTGGAGTTGGTCGTCCGTCCACGTGGCTACGCAAACGCCGCCGCGGATCGGGCCTTGCAGTCGCACGAGCCGAACCGAGCGGGCTCTCGACAATCATGACCGCCGATGCGCTGGATCTTTGGCACCAACCGGCACCCTCACCCCAAACCCGCCACCTGCGCATCGATGAGCACGGCGTCGAAATCGCCGGGCGGGCAACTCGGCTCCACTTGCAGGCGTATCGCCCGGCCAATTTCGTGGGATAGGCAACGCAGGTGCGCCGCGTCCTCGTCGAGCAATCGTTCCACTACCCGTTCGTGGGCGCGAACGCGGTACTCGCCCTGGGTGTCCGCCCCGCGGGACTGCGCGTCGGCGCGGATGAAGCGCAGAATCTCGTAGCAGGTCGTCTCCGGTCGCTTGGCTGCGCCGATGCCGCCACAGGTCTGGCAAGGCTCGCACAGCACATGCGCCAAACTCGGCCGCGCCCGCTTGCGGCTCATCTCCACGAGGCCCAGCGGCGAGAAGGGCGTCAGCCGCACCTTGCCTGGGTCATCTTCAATGCCCTTCTCCAAGGCGCGCATCACAGCGCGCTGGCTCGCTTCGTCCTCCATGTCAATGAAATCCACTGCCACGATGCCACCGATGTTGCGCAGGCGCAGTTGCCGCGGGATGACGCTGGCCGCCTCCAAGTTGGTGCGCAGCGCCGTCTCCTCCAGATTGCGCGCGCCGAGCCATGTGCCACTGTTCACGTCGATGGTCGTCATCGCTTCGGTTTGTTCGATGACAAGGTGCCCGCCAGACTTCAGCAACACCTCCCTCGCCAGCGCCCGCTGCAACTCGTCCTCGATGCCGTGGCGCTCGAACAGCGGCGGCGGGGGCGCATCATGCAACTCCACGCGCTCCGCGAGCGCCGGCAAGTGCTCGCGCGCGTAGCGGCGCAGCCGCCGACACGTTTGAGCATCGTTGACGAGCACCCGGGTGAGTTCGGCGGTGGCGAGATCGCGGATGGCACGGGTGTGGACAGGCAGTTCCTCGTAGACGAGTTCGCCAATGGCAGCGCGCCGGCAGCGCTCTTCAATGCGCCGCCAGATGTCCCGGACTACGCGCATGTCGGCGCGCAGCTCCTCGAACGAGGCGCCTTGCGCCACCGTGCGGGCGATGAACGCCGCGTCCATGCCTTCCGCCAACGCCGCGGCCGCCGTGTCCCGCCGCAAACGTTCGCGCTCCGCAACATCCTCAATGCGTTGCGAGACGCCAACCCGGCTGCCACGCGGCAGCATCACGACGCTGCGCGAAGCGATGGCCAAGTTCATGGTGAGGCGAGCGCCCTTGGCGCCCATCGGGTCTTTCGCGACTTGCGCGAGGATGCGTTGCCCTTCGCACACCAGCGCCTGGATGTCCGGCAGCGCCGCATCGCCACCTTCCACACGACGCCCGCCCAGCGCCTCACGCACATGCAGGAACCCGAATCGGTCTAGCCCAATGTCGACAAAAGCCGCCTGCATGCCGGGCACGACACGATCCACGCGGCCCACATAAATGTTGCCGGTGAGGCTCCCACGGCCCGTGCGCTCGACATGCAGTTCCTGCAAGGCGCCCTCTTTGGTGAGCGCCACGCGAGTCTCGAAATCGCTGACGTCAACGAGCAATTCGTATGTCATGGCGCCTCATTGCTGGCGACACCGCCAACATTGCACACCGAATGACCTTAGCAAATCGTCAGTTTCCCGCAATGGCAAGCCGACGATGGCGCCAAAGCTGCCATCGATGCGGGCGGCGAAGACGCCGCCAATGCCTTGAATGCCGTAACCCCCCGCCTTGTCCGCGCCTTCGCCAGTGCGCCAATAGGCAACGGCCTCCGCGCGCTCGATGTCCCGAAACGAGACCGTCGCGCCGGCGAGGCGGCTCGCCTCGCGGTCGCCATCACGCATGTGCAGCCCGGTGAAGACCTGATGTGCGCGGCCAGACAAGGCGAGCAGCATGGCGACGCCTTCATCCTGGGTGCGCGGCTTGCCCAAGATGTGGCCGTCGAGCGCCACCGCGGTATCGGCCCCAAGCGTCGGCGCTTCCCCGGCAACGGCGGCGGCCTTCGCCTGCGCCAGACGCAACACATAGGCAGACGCCGCCTCGCCCGGTCGCGGGGTTTCATCCACATTGGCGGGAACGGCACGAAAGCGAACACCGAGGCGCCGCAACAACGCAGCCCGGCGCGGCGACGCCGATGCGAGCACCATCACCGGACGCGCCGCGCCCAAACAGCCAGCGCCTTGGCCGCGAAGGGCCACAACAGCGCCGTCACCGCGGCCGAGGTCGCCACCGCCCAAGACAGCGGCGTTTCTTGCACTAAGCGCCCCGCCACATCTCGCACCACGCCGATCGCCAACGCGATGACGAACAGCACCAATGCCTGCTGCACCACGGCATTCATGCGCAAACGCTCGTACCAAGTCCACCCGATCAATGCCATCACCGCAAAGCAAAAGCCATTGACGCCGAGAGGATCCGCATGCAGCACGTCGAGCAGCAGGCCGAACACCCAGCTCACCAACATGCCAACGCGGTGCGGGCGCTCGATGAGCCAGAAGAACATCACCAGCACCACCCAATCCGGCCGCAACCAACCCACCCAATCCGGCAAGTTGCCCGGCAGGCGAGCCACCGAGAGCGTGGCGGCCAAGAGGAGCGTGAGGCCAATCACCCAGCCACCCCGAAACGGGCTCACGCAGCCGGCTCCACCGGGCGCCGCCCTTGCGGTTCCTCTTGCGTTGGCGCGTCCACTGCCTCGGCAGCGTCGTCCACCGCGCGGCCGCGCGGGTCTAGGAACACCAGCACATGCCGCCGCCGGTCTGGGTTCATCATCGGCCGCACGGTCACGCGGGCGAAGCGGGCGGTGGGCTGCTTCTCCACCTCCACCACCTCTCCAACCGGGTAGCCCGGCGGGAACCGGCCGCCCAACCCAGAGGTGACGAGCAGGTCTCCCTCCATGACATCGGCGGACTGTGGCACGGCTTCGAGTTCGAGCACATCGAAGCGCCCCGAGCCGGCGGCGATGGAACGCCAGCTATTGCGCTGGTCTTCAACTGGCGTCGCGTGCATCTTGTCGGTGATGAGCAGCACAACGCTGGTGAACGCCGAAGCCTCGACGACTTGGCCGTACAGGCCAGCTTCGTCCAACACCGCGGCGCCAGTCTCCACGCCATCGTCGCGCCCCTTGTCGATGATCACGCGATGCTTGTCTGGGTCTCGCACCACGGCCATCAATTCCGCCACCACCACCCGGCTAGGCGCACGCGGCCGGCTGCCAAGCAACTCGCGCAAACGGGCGTTCTCGACGCGGGCCGCGCGAGATTCCTGCACCATCAGCGATAGCTCCGCCACGCGGCGCTCCAGCGCAGTCACCCTCGCTTCACTAGCGAAGAGCCGCCCGGCAAAAGCGCCGACGGCATGCGGCGATTCCGCGATCATGTAGAGCGGCCCGGCGACGGAGCCGATGCCGTCGCGCAACGGTGCGAGCAGACGGGTGTTCGCTTCGACGAACCCAAGCAACAGCGATGCGGCGAGCAGGGCGAGAAAAAGATGGACAGCGCCGGAACTGCGCGCGAACAGCGCCTTCCCGGAGGGATCAGCCCCCGTTTGCCCAGGGACGATTGGCCTTGCCCTCGGTCACAAGAACAGCGGATCGACGTTGCCGGCGTCAATCAGATCCAATGCGCGACCGCCACCGCGCGCCACGCAGGTGAGCGGATCCTCCGCGATGATCACGGGCAACCCGGTGTCCTCCGAAAGCAGCACGTCGATGTCGCGCAGCAAGGCGCCGCCCCCGGTCAGCACGATGCCCGTTTCCGCAACGTCAGCGGCGAGCTCGGTCGGCGTTTGTTCCAGCGCATTGCGGACGCTCTGCAGAATCATGGAGAGCGGTTCCTGCAGCGCTTCGAGAATCTCGTTGCTGTTCAGGGTGACGCTGCGCGGCACGCCTTCCGCGAGATTGCGGCCACGCACGTCGATCTCCAGCACTTCCTTCTGCGGATAGGCCGCGCCAATGGCTTGCTTGATGCGCTCCGCCGTGGTTTCGCCGATGAGGCTGCCCCGAGTGCGGCGAACGTAGGCGATGATGGCGTCGTCGAAACGGTCTCCCCCGACTCGAACCGTCTCGCTGTAAACAACGCTGTTGAGGGAGATGATGGCGATTTCCGTGGTGCCGCCGCCGATGTCCACCACCATCGTGCCGATGGCTTCGTGTACCGGCAAACCGGCGCCAATGGCCGCCGCCATGGGTTCCTCCACGAGGCGCACATCCCGCGCCCCGGCGGAAATCGCAGACTCGCGGATGGCGCGCCGCTCCACCTCCGTGGACTTGCAGGGCACGCACACGAGCACGCGCGGGCTCGGCCGGATGATCGAGTTTTCGTGTACCTTCTTGATGAAGTACTGGAGCATCTTTTCCGTCACGACGAAATCCGCGATCACGCCATCGCGCAACGGGCGAATGGCCGAGATGGTGCCAGGCGTGCGCCCCAACATGCGCTTCGCCTCCTGCCCCACGGCCGCGACGCTGCGCTGATTGTTGTTGGCGTTGCTGCGGACGGCGACGACGGAGGGTTCGTTCAGGACAATGCCTTCGTCGCGGACGAAAATGAGGGTGTTGGCAGTGCCGAGGTCTATGGAAAGATCGCGGGAGAACAGGCCGCGAAGGGTCTTTAGCATCGTGGCGCGTCGCCCTTGGCTACTCTCTCAACCGACGCACTCTACCCGTTGAGGCCAAGGCAGGCAAGGGAAATTTGGCCACGGGGCGGGGTGGTTGGGCGGCATCTGGCGGGCTAGTCAAGCAACGAGCACATCTGTCCCCGCCCTCGAACGAAAGGCTCCGGCGAGCCTAGGCGAACACAGACCAGCCCAACGCGGGGACCGCCTTGGCGCCGCCATCGCCGCCGTCCACTTCCCACAGCACTCGACAACGCCGCCCCGCGGCAAGACAATCATGCGCTTCCTCGGCGCGTTCGCCAATGAACCAAGAAGTCCTCGACAAGCTGACGCGCCTCGCCCAACTTGCGTTGGCACCGGAAGAGGCGCGCCTCGCGCTGGCGGACCTGCGCGCCATCGTCACCCTGATCGACGAGCTGCAAACGGTGGATACCGATGGCGTGGCACCCTTGGCGCATCCCTTGGACATGGAGCAGCCGTTGCGCGCGGACGCGGTGACGGAGCAGCCGGCGCGGGAGCGCTATCAGGCCGGCGCGCCGCTCACGCGGGATGGGCTCTACCTCGTGCCCAAGGTCGTCGAGTGAGCCGTGGCACCCGCAGCCAACATCGCTGCCCTGCGCCACGGCTTGGATGCCGGCGACTACAGCGCGCGGGAACTGGCGCAAGACGCGCTGGGGCGCATTGAGGCGGCCAACCCGCAGCTCAACTGCTTCATCACCGTCACCCCGGAACAAGCGCTGGCCGACGCCGACGCCGCAGACGCGCGCATCGCAGCCGGCAACGCTGGCCCCCTCACCGGCATCCCCATCGCCCACAAGGACCTGTTCTGCACCGCCGGTGCGCCCACCACCTGCGGCTCGCGCATGTTGGCCGAATATGTGCCGCCCTACGATGCCACGGTGGTGGCGCGGCTGCACGCCGCCGGTGCTGTGTCGTTGGGCAAGACGAACATGGACGAGTTCGCCATGGGCGCCTCCAACGAGACCAGTTGGTTTGGCCCAGCTCGCAACCCGTGGCACCGCCAGCACACGCCGGGCGGCTCTTCCGGCGGCGCCGCGAGCGCCGTCGCCGCCGGGCTTGTGCCGCTTGCCACAGGCACAGACACCGGCGGCTCCATTCGCCAGCCGGCTGCGTTCTGCGGCGTCACCGGGCTCAAACCCACCTACGGGCGCGTGTCGCGCTATGGCATGGTCGCGTTCGCATCGAGCCTAGACCAAGGCGGCGCCTTCGGCCGCTCGGTCGATGACGTGGAGCGGTTGCTGCAAGCGATGGAAGGGCATGACCCGCAGGATTCCACCAGCGCCGAGCGCCCGGCGACCACGCGCACGGCCGTCGCGGGCATGACGTTGGGCTTGCCCCGGGAGTATTGGAACGGCTTGGACGCCGGCATGGCGCAGTGCCTGCAAGCCGCCACCCGCGAGCTGGAGGCGGCCGGCTGCACGGTGCGGGACATCTCCTTGCCGCACACCGCGGCGGCGGTGCCAGCCTACTATGTGGTCGCCAGCGCCGAGGCATCGGCGAACCTCGCCCGCTACGACGGCGTGCGTTTCGGCCATCGCGCCGAGGCACCCAAGAGCTTGGACGACCTTTACCGGCGCTCGCGCGGCGAAGGCTTTGGCGCCGAGGTGAAGCGGCGCATCCTCACTGGAACGTATGTGTTGTCCGTCGGCTACTACGATGCCTACTACCTGAAGGCGCAGCGCGTCCGGCGGCTCATCCGGCAAGACTTCTTGGACGCCTTTGGCGCGGTGGACGCCATTGTCGCGCCAGTCACCCCAAGCGTCGCCTTCGAGCTGGGGGCAGTGCAGGATCCTGTGGCCATGTACCGCCAAGACGTTTTCACCACGCCAGCGAGCTTGGCCGGCGTGCCAGCGATGTCCGTGCCATGTGGATTTTGTGACGGCTTGCCCACCGGGCTGCAACTCATTGCCCCGCACTTTGAGGAGGGACGGCTGCTCGCGCTCGGCGCGGCGTTCCAACACCGCACAGACTGGCACCTGCGCCAGCCGCCGGCATAGCGGAGGCAGGCGGCAATGGATTGGGAGAGCGTCATCGGGCTGGAGGTTCACATCCAGCTTGCCACGCGCTCCAAGATATTTTCCGGTGCCGGTGCCGCCTTCGGCGCCGAGCCGAACACGCAAGCCTGCGGGGTGGATTTGGGGCTGCCTGGCACCTTGCCCGTGCTCAACCGCGAAGCGCTGCGCATGGCGCTCACATTCGGCCTCGCCATCGAGGCGGAAATCGCCAGCGAGTGTCGGTTCGACCGGAAGAACTACTTCTATCCAGACTTGCCAAAGGGCTATCAAATCAGCCAATTCGAGGCGCCGGTGGTGAAGGGCGGCGCCATCGTCATCAGCGCGGGGGAAGCCGAGCAGCGCATCGGCATCACGCGGGCGCACCTTGAAGAGGACGCCGGCAAGTCTCTGCATGAGGATTACGCCGGCATGACGGGCATCGACCTGAACCGTGCCGGCACGCCGCTCTTGGAGGTGGTGTCTGAACCCGAACTCCGCTCCGCGGCCCAAGCCGCCGCGTTCTTCCGCGAACTGCGTGCGCTCGCCCGCTACCTGCGCATCTCGGACGGCAACCTGAATGAAGGATCGATGCGCTGCGACGCCAACGTCTCTGTGCGGCGGCGGGGCGCCACCGCTCTTGGCGAACGCACAGAAGTCAAGAACCTCAACTCGTTCCGCTTCATCGAGCGCGCCATCCGCCATGAAATCGCCCGCCAAATCGATGTGCTCGAAGGCGGCGGAGAAGTGTCCCGCGAAACGCGCCTCTACGACGCCGAGCGGGATGAGACGCGGCCCATGCGCGGCAAGGAGCTGTCGGACGATTACCGCTACTTCCCAGACCCAGACTTGCTGCCCGTGCGCATCACGGAGGCGTTGCTCGCCGAGGCCCGCGCCCAAGTGCCCGAACTGCCCCGCGCCAAGCGCCGCCGCTACCAAGAAACGCTGGGGCTGTCCGCCGCCGAGGCTTGGCAACTCGCCGAAGAGCCAAGCATGGCCGCTTACTTCGAGGCCGTGGCCGGCGCCGCGCCGCCGCGCCGCGCCGCGCACTGGATGATGGATCAGGTCGCCGCGGCGTTGAATCGCAGCGGCTTGGACATCGCGGTTTGCCCCGTGCCGGCGGCGCAACTTGCCCAGCTTCTGCAACGCATCGAAGACGGTGTGGTGTCCGGCAAGATCGCAGCCACCATCTTCGAGGTGCTGTGGAACGAGGGCGGCGACGTGGACGCCATCATCGCCGAGCGCGGGCTGCGACAGCTCAGCGACGCGGACGCGCTCACCGGCATCGTGGCGCAAGTCGTCGCCGCGCATCCGGGGCAGGCGCAGCAATTCCGGGACGGCAAAGCCAAACTGCTGGGCTTCTTCGTGGGTCAAGTGATGCAGGCCACCGCCGGCAAGGCAGACCCGAAACAGGCCAACGCGCTGTTGCTAAAAGCGTTGCAAGACCCCTGAACCGCGCCGTTGCGGCCCGCCGCAGCGCCCACCGGATTAAAATCAAGCCGATGTCTGCCCTCACCCACATCCGCGAGCTCGAAGCCCAGAGCATCCACATCATTCGCGAGGTGGCGGCTGAGTTCGAGAAGCCGGTGATGCTCTACTCCATCGGCAAGGATTCATCTGTGCTGCTGCATCTCGCCCGCAAGGCGTTCTTTCCCGGTGCCCTGCCCTTTCCGCTGCTGCATGTGGACACCACTTGGAAGTTCCGCGACATGATCGCGTTTCGAGACCGCATCGCCCGCGAACTCGGCCTCAACCTCATCGTCCACACCAACGCGGCCGGCGCGCGCGACGGAGTGACGCCGTTCACCCACGGCAGCAAGAAGTACACGGACATCATGAAAACCCAAGCGCTGCTCGAAGCCTTGGATCAACACGGCTTCGACGCCGCCTTCGGCGGAGCGCGCCGCGACGAGGAGCGTTCGCGGGCCAAGGAACGGGTTTACTCCGTGCGCGACCGCAACCACCGGTGGGACCCGAAGCATCAACGCCCAGAGTTGTGGAATCTATACAACGGCAACATTGACCGCGGCGAGGAAGTGCGCGTGTTCCCGCTCTCGAACTGGACGGAGCTGGATGTTTGGCAATACATCCACCTCGAAGGCATCGACATCGTTCCGCTTTACCTTGCGGCGCCGAGGCCAGTGGTGGAGCGGGACGGCATGCTCATCATGGTGGATGATGAGCGCATGCCGCTTGAACCGGGCGAACGGCCACAGCCGCGCATGGTGCGCTTCCGCACCCTCGGCTGCTATCCGCTCTCCGGCGCCATCGAATCCCACGCGGCCACGTTGCCGGAGATCATTGAGGAAATGCTGCTCGCGCGCCAATCCGAGCGCCAAGGCCGGATGATCGATTTCGACGCCGCCGGCTCCATGGAACGCAAGAAGCGCGAAGGCTATTTCTGATGGCGCCAACACATGCGGCCACTGAAGCCAGTGAAGATGTGTTGGCCTACCTTGCCCGGCACGAGCGCAAGGAGCTGCTGCGTTTCCTCACATGTGGCTCTGTGGATGATGGCAAGAGCACACTCATCGGGCGCCTGCTGCACGACACCCAGGTGATCTACGAAGATCAGCTGCAGGCCCTCGAACGAGACAGCCAAACGGCAGACGGCACGCTGGATTTGGCGCTGCTCGTGGATGGCCTGCAGGCCGAGCGCGAACAGGGCATCACCATTGACGTCGCCTACCGTTACTTCTCCACGGAGAAGCGCAAGTTCATCATTGCGGACACGCCGGGGCACGAGCAATACACCCGCAACATGGTGACGGGCGCCTCCACTTGCGACGTGGCAGTGATCCTCATCGACGCCGGCAGCGGCACCCTCACCCAAACGAAGCGCCACACCTACCTGGCGCGGCTGCTGGGCATCCGTCATCTGATCGTCGCCGTCAACAAGATGGATGCGGTAGGCCACAGCGAGGCGGTGTTCGACAGCGTCCGCGAGGACTATGGCAGCTTCGCCGAACGGCTCGGCGTCACCAGCCTGAGCTTCGTGCCAATTTCTGCGCTTAACGGAGACAACGTGGTGCAGCCCTCGGCGAACATGCCGTGGTATCGGGGCGCCACCCTGATGCATCTGTTGGAAAACGTGCCGGTCGGCGCAGCGAAAGACTTCGCGCATTTCCGCATGGCCGTGCAGCGCGTCAACCGGCCAGACGCTTCGTTTCGCGGCTACAGCGGCACGGTGGCCGGCGGCATGGTGCGCCCCGGCGACGCAGTGCTCGCGCTTCCCTCCGGCCAAACATCCAGCGTGACGCGCATCGTCACCATGGATGGCGACTTGGACGAGGCCTGTGCGCCAATGGCGGTGACGCTCACCCTCGCCGACGACATGGACTTGAGCCGCGGCGACATGCTGGCCAGCCCCGAGCGCTTGCCACACCTCGCCGACGTGTTCGACGCGAACGTGGTTTGGATGGCCGAGGCGCCGCTCGACCCCGGCCGCCAATACATCGTGAAACACGGCGCAAAGCAGGTGTTCGGGCAAGCGCAAGCGGTTCGCCACCGCGTGGATGTGAACACCTTGGAGCAGCTGCCGGCGGCCGCGTTGCAATTGAATGAGGTGGGCCGCGCACTGTTCACCCTCGCCGAGCCCATCGCCTTCGATGCCTACCGGGACAACCGCGACACCGGCGCGTTCATCCTGATCGACTCGCTTTCCAACGCCACCGTGGGCGCCGGCATGATCGAGCCGCCTGCGACGACGATGGGCGGGCCGCACTGGGATGACGCGCCGCACGGCACTCTCGCCCCCACCCCCGCCGCGGTGACCGTAGGCGAAAGAGCCGAGCGCCTAGGGCAGCAGCCAGCCACCGTGTTGTTCACTGGCGTCTCCATGAGCGGCAAGACAACCATCGCCCAAGCGGTGGAACGCAAGCTATTCGAGGCCGGGCAGTTGGCGGCCGTGCTGGACGGCCAAACCTTCCGCCTCGGCATGAGCCGGGACTTGGGGTTTTCCTCCGCAGACCGCTCCGAGAACCTGCGCCGCGCCGCCGAGGCCGCAAAGATCGTGAACGGCGCCGGCTTGATCTGCCTCACGGCGTTCGTCGTGCCCCACGAGCGTGTCCGAGAGCGGGCGCGAGAGGTGGTCGGCGCAGACCGTTTCCTGGAAGTGTTCCTCACCGCGCCGCTTGAGACGTTGCAACAGCGCGACAAACGCGGCCTCTACGCCGCCGCGCAACGCGGCGAGCTGCCGAGCTTCCCCGGCGTCACCTCCACTTTCGAGCCGCCAGCAGCGCCAGATCTCACGATCGACACCGCCGCCACATCCGTGGAAGACGCCGCCGAGCAAGTGCTGACGCTGCTGCGCACGAAGGGGTTTGTGCGGTGAAGCCTACCTAGAGGCGGGGTGGCCAGCCGATAGCGCTTCGCCGAGCCGCCGATGCCGCGCCTCAAGGGCGCGCTCGAAACTCACCAAGCGACGGATGAGCGCGTTGTAGCGCGAGTGCGCGTCTGCGTGCGCCTCGGCGAGGGCTTCGTACAGGGCAAGCTCCGGTTGCCGCGGACAACCCGGCGCATGGGGCACTTCGAGGCCGGCAGCTCGCAATCGCCGCGCACCGATTGCGACCAGCAACGCCTCCGGGGTGAAGGTGCGCCGTTCGCCTCCAGCCACGGCGCGGAGTGCATCCAAACCGCGCTGCACGAAGTCTGCCCCTGGCAGATCGTCTATGGGTACGCAGTGTGCATGAGCGCTCATGGCCATTGGCCATCGTCCATGGCATTCGTCGCGACATCCACCCTGCCGGCGAAGCAAGCAACATCGATGGCGGGATAGCGCGGGATGCTCGTCTTGATGGCATCGAACAGCGCCGCCAACCGCTGCCGCTCGATCAAGCCGTATCCGTGCATGGCGCGAACATCGCCCCAATCCTGTTCGTGACCGCGTTCGATCTTGGCAAGCGCTTGGGCGTAGAAATCGTAGTGGAAGAACTCCACGGGGCCGTGCTGCGCGACCGACGGGCTGCGCTCTCGCCAATCCGGCAGCGACGGTATGAAGTCATCCGGCGCCGCCAGTTCAATATTCATGTTGAGTGCTTCCTTCAGGTGCGCGATGGCTTGGAATACCCCCGGCGGTTCTGGCGCCAGTTTGATGTCCACGTCCACCGTGGCGCTGCGCCAGCCGACCAGCACCGCCGACGCGCCACCCACCAAATAGATGCGCCCCGGCCCCCGCGCCGCGTCACCCAGCCGACGCATGAGCTGGCGCACCTTCACGGCAGTGCTGACTTCTCGGCGCATCGGCAACCTATGGGCTTTCGACTGCTAGGCAAGATTCTTCAGGCAGCAAGCTCCGAGCGCCGCCTGTGCTTGTATGTCTATAGACGTACAGGGGTTCCGGCAAACCTCAGCTAGAAAACCTGATGTCTTCCCACGTCAGCGGCCTATCCTCCGGCACAGGGCGGAAGTGACCTTCCGGCCCTTCCAAAAACGCCTTGCCGTGGTGCCCAATCACCACCGCCTCGCCTCGCGCGAACTTGTCCGCTCGATACTGCTCTCCCCACTCCTCGAGCGCAATGGCCACGGACACCGCTTCCCGCAGCGCTTCGTCCCCGCCTACATCAATGCCGTACTGGTTCAAGTCGATGTTCATGTCGCGCATCTTCGTCTGCTTGGTGGCGTGGCGCAAGCGCGTGTGCCACGGAGCAGGCACTCGCTGCGCCATCTCGCTCAAGACGCCGCGTTGCAGGCTTCATCGACATGGTGGCACGCCACAGGCCGGATGCGCACGCGAGGCCGGTCACAATGCGCCCCGAGGCCGGCGCACTGCCGGCGGCACCCACCAACCTATCGCTAGGCTTCGTCCAGCGCCCGCAGCATCCGCTTCAAAGCGACGTGGCGATAGCTGCCAAGCGCGAGCCTCTGCACCTCGTCAAAGTCGAAGTGTTCTTCAATGTCGAGCGCGATCCATCCTTGGTGGCCGGCGTGGTCTGGGACGGTGAAACGTGGGTCGTCAGTCAAAGCCGCCTGCAGTTCAATGCCCACCCAAACCGTCACGGTCAGCCGGCGCTGGTAGCGGTCGCGCTGGACCGCGAGAAAGGTTTTGTTGCCGGCCTTGAAGGCCGGATTGCCGAACTGTTGCCCTTCCCTGGTCTCCGGCAGCGTCGCGCACCAAGCGCACAGCCGTTGCAGCACGTCTTGGGCGTGGGGTGCCGAGAGCGGATCGAGCTCCTCTGGGTCAATCGTTTCCGTCGGCGGTTCGATGGTCGGCGGTTCACCAAGCTGGCGACGCAGCGGCGCCGGCGCCACTTGGGCGAACGCCTCCTGCACTCGCTCGGCAATGGCCGTCCAGTCGTTCCCCCGGTCTAGTTGGATGCCCAGCCAGCCATTAGCGCCGACATGGGGCGGCACGAAGTAGTAGGCGGGTTCGCTCGCCACATAGTGTTGTTGCGCCCCTTCGGGCGCCCGCGCCCACAACGCGATTCGCCCGTTCCCGCGATGGTTGATCGCCAAGGTCGCGAACGTCTTGCCCGCCACTCTGAAATCCGCCATGCCGATGCCGTGGCGCTCTTCCACATCCGGCAGCGCCGCGCAGATCTCCCGCACCGCGGCACCGATGTCCTTGCCCATGGGCAACACCCTAGCCCGAACCCCACAAGAAAATAGCACGGCAGCCCAGGCGTTCATCGCCGCCGGGCTGCGTGGCTCCTCTGAGCGGTGACGGCGGACGGCATCACCCACCACACCCGTGCCGGGCCGTTTCACCCCCCCGCGGAAGTGGCCGATGTCCCTCTTCAAGGCCGGCCACTCCACGGGCAACATCTCGGTGCGCGGCCCTCTTGATGGTGAACAGCAGCAGGGTCGCACCGCGCCGCTCCCCGATGGCTGCCGGATATGGCCGTGGCGGAACGGAAGGTCGGCTGAGGAGCGCCATGCGTTGCTCTCGGTGCGGCGCGCTTGCGGCGTTGGAGCAATCGTTTAGCTGCCCCTCTCCCCATCACCCGTCACGAACCCCAAGTAATTCCCCGGATGCACCACTTGAAACGTGCTTTCCGGATAGTCCAGTGGTGGGCGCCAGCTGGGAGGGTTTCTCTATCGGGAACTTGCTTGCGGCCGCGCCCTTTGGAACCGATGCCTATTTCTACCGAACGCGGGCCGGCGCGGAGATCGATTTGCTGTTGCTTCTGCCGAATGGCGAACTCTGGGCCATTGCAGTCATGCGCAGCACAACGCCCCGTATCGGCAAAGGCTTTGCTTTGGCGGCTGAAGACGTCAACGCGACCAAACAGTTCGTCGTCCACTCGGGCGATCACAGCTTTCCCCTTAACGCGAACACAGTGGCCATCCCTTTGCCGGCGCTCATGGGTCGCTTGGCTGCGATGGATTGAACAGGACAGAGAGCTCCAAAGCTGTTCGCTGTTTCGGTTGGCGAGTGGCCCGCACAACCGGCTTTCCGAACGGCCAACGCTCGATCGCTACAAGCCCGGCCGGTAGATGAAGCCTAGCCGCACGACGCCAAGCTGGTTCTCGACGCGGTAGGACACAGGCCTTCGCGGAGAGCCTGCCCCACAGCAGCGATCATCGCCGGAGCGGTTCGCGTCATGGGTGCTGTCCCCGAAGTCCATGTACAAGCCTTCCAGCCGCAGTGTCCAAGCATCGCTCAGCGAAGTCTCAATGCCGGCGCCGACCACCCAGCCGAGTTCCGTCGAGCCATCCCGGAACGAATCGTCGGGGTCTTTGCGCTGTGCGGCCCTGCCGTCCGCCAGCAACACCCATTCGCCGTTCTGATCCCTGTAGGCGTCGAGGTCCCGCAGCGACTGCTCGATCCGCGCAAGCGCCAGCCCCGCGGACGCAAAAGCCGTCACGCGCCCAATAGGCCGCTCGACCCCCGCACGCGCTGTCGCCACCCATTGGAACTCCGATTTCACCGTCTCGTCCGGCGGCTGATATCGCGGATCGATGCGGTTCGTTTCCGCCGACAATTCGCCAAACATGCCATCGATCTCTACCGTGACAGGCACACCGCCGATCTCGACCTTCCTTCCGATCAGAGCGCTGCCAGCGGCCCCAGCGTCGTCGTAGTCGACAGTCCAGCCGGGATTGCCTGAGTATGAGAAGCCATCTTTGTCAACGACTTTGCCGTCCACCCGGCCAGCGCCGGCGAAGATGCCCGCATAGGTCTTCGTCCAGCGGGAGGCATCGTCGTCTGCAGCGTTCGCGGGACTGCCGTCTGCGAGCATGGCGAAAAGCGGCAGGGCGATGATCGCCCGCCATGCGAAACGGCCAACAGCAGGAAGTCGAGCAATCTCCATGATGGCCACCCATTCGCAGCGAAGCGCGTTGATGACACCGCCGAACGGATCAGGCGATACGTACATCTTCGGAAGCCATCGGCCTTCTAGATGCATGTGGAACAGCGCCTGTCCGCTTCGGTGTGGCATGATACCGAAATGATGGCAGTTAACTGCGAAGAGAGCGATGGCGACGATCAACGTACGGCGGCTCGATGACAGGGTGGTACAGCGTCTCAAGCAACGCGCTGCGGGGAACAACCGTTCCTTGGAAGGTGAGGCGCGCCACATTCTCCAAGGCGCGGCTGAGGGGGAGCTGTCGCTGCAGCGCGCCTCCTTCATGGCGCTGGCAACGCGGCTGCGACGCCAGTCCGAAGGATGTGCGCAAACACCTTCGGAGGCCTTGATCCGGGAAGACCGCGAGGCGGGACACCGTGCCATCTGATGCGTCTGGTCGTGGATGCCAGCGTCGCGGTCAAGTGGCTGGTCGCGGAAGAAGACTCGGACGCCGCGGATCGATTGCTGACGGGTGGCGATGATCTCTACGCGCCGCGGCTGCTGGCGTCCGAGATCGCCAATACCGTGTGGCGCAAAACTCGGATGGGCGAGATCGAACGTGGGCGGGCCGGCATCCTAGCGGCTGCCGTCGCGGAGATGCCGGTTCATTGGCGCTCCGACGAGACCGTTTGCGCGGACGCGGTGCGTCTGGCAGTGGCACTAGACCGACCGGTTTACGATTGCGTCTACCTCGCACTCGCGCATCGGCTCGATGCCCAACTGGTGACGGCAGACATCCGCTTTGCTAACGCTCTGGCGACAACCGAGCACGGCGGTTCGGTGATGACGCTGAGAGACTATGCGAAGGAACAACGCTGACGTGACCCGAGTGCTCGATCAGCCGAGCCGCACAACCATCGGTTGGGCCATGTCCCGCTGCGGACTTGGAGGCATCCTCTACACGCCCAGTCCACGATGACAATCGAACACCCAAACCCAACCATTGCCTCGCGGGCACCGTGGCCCTACCGTCTCTTCACGCGAGGCGCGACGGCCGTCGCATTCGGTCAAGGCGTCGTGACGATAGAGGGTGTCCCGGAGCGGGGCCGCGTGACGCTCTCATTCGAAGAGATCGATCAGGTCATTGAGAACAGATCGTGGCTTGGCACGCGCCTGACGATTCGCTGCTTGGGCGGTTTGGAGTATTCAATCGCAGGATTACCTAGGCAACCCGCCGCACTGTTGGCTACTTCGCTGCAGCAAGAAGCCGCCGAGTTGGCTCGACAGATCGGCTCGCAGATCCTTCAACGCGCCGCTGAGATCCAGGACACGCTTGCCGGCTCGCGCTACCTGCGATACGGCGATGGAGAGACGCTGCGCCGACAGATCGAACAGACGACGGCTGAGGCACGTTCCCAGATCGTGCGGGCGCATCTGCGTCGAGAGGCGCTCCAAGCACTCGACAGCTTCGGAGCGCTTGAAGGCACCGCCGATTTCGAGCGTGCCCGTGTGGATGCGAACCACTGGTTCGTATCTACCGCGATTCCCAACGTTAGCGAGGCGATGGAGGCATCCGTCACCTTCAAACCAACCGACGAGCAGGCCGAGGCGATCGCAACTGACGAGGAGGCTACTCTGGTATTGGCCGGCGCGGGAACCGGCAAGACAGGCGTGATCACCGGCAAGATCGCGCACCTTGTCCACAACTGCGGTGTGCTGCCTGAGCAAATCCTTGTGCTTGCCTACAATCGGAAAGCGGCCGACGAGATCCGCACCCGCATCGGGCGCGACCTTTCGGGGTGCAAAGTTCACACCTTTCATGCGTTCGGCCGCGAGGTAGTCAGCCGCGTTTCATCCGCGCCGAGCATTTCGCGCATCGCGATCGACCAACCGTTTCGCGGCCAGCAATTCGATGAGATTCTCGACGAATTGTTCAGCAACGCGGCCAACGCGCCCGAACTGACCAATTTCGTTGCATATCACAGTCAGCCATATCACTCCCCATTCGACTTTGACAACCTCTCCGACTACTACAGTTACACGCGCAGCATCGAGTTGCGAACCTTGACGGGCGATCAAGTCAAGAGTTTCGAAGAGCTGGAGATTGCCAACTTCCTCGCGCGCAATGGCATCAACGCAGAATACGAGGCTCCTTATCGGTTCGAGACGGCGGATGTACGCTACCGTCAGTACCAGCCGGACTTCTATCTGCCCGACGACGACATCTACATTGAGCATTTCGCCCTCAACGCAAACGGCAAGCCGCCGTCGATCTGGCCGCACTACGGCGGGAGCGTCTCTTGGAAGCGGGGCCTCCATCAGAAGCACGGCACGCGGCTGCTCGAAACATATAGCTGGCAACATCGGGACGGCAGCCTGCTGCCAGAGCTTGAACGGCGCCTGCGCGAATGTGGTGTGCGCTTCGAGCCCACACCCATGGAGGGGTTGCTCGAAAACTTGCGGAACATCATCGTCTCGTGGCTTGGACAGCTCCTCGCCACGTTTCTCAGCTTGGTCAAAACCGCTGGCTTGACGATGAGCGAACTGCGGCAGCGCGCGGCTGCACTGCCCTTGTTGGAGGCGGTGCGGGGCGGCGCATTTCTCGATCTTTTCGAGCGCGTCTGGATTCGCTACGAGGACATGCTCGAAAAGGAGAGGGCGGTTGATTTTGACGACCTGATCAACCGGGCAACGGATGCGATCGAAACTGGTCAATGGGCATCGCCATTCCGCTACGTGCTGGTCGACGAGTTCCAAGACATCTCAGCCGGGCGCCTTGCCTTGCTCAAGGCGCTGAAGGCTTCCGGCGTCGCCTACTTCCTCGTCGGCGACGACTGGCAGTCCATCAACCGATTCGCCGGCAGCGACGTCGGCCTCATGACCTCCTGCGGCGATCACCTCGGTTTTTTGGCGCAGCGCGAACTGAGCCATACCTTCCGCTATGGCGAGTCGATTATCAGGCCGTCCAGCGCCTTCATTCAGCGCAATCCCGAACAGACCCGCCGCATGCTCATGGGGCAGGAAACAGGCGCTGATGGCGGTGTGACCATCATTGCCACAACGGAGCAGGCCGATGGCGCCGACAGCGCGCTAGCGGACATCGCAGAGCGCGTTCCGCCGGGCGAGGAGACTTCTGTATTGGTGCTCGGCCGCTATCGGAGGAGCGTGAACGCCCTCAGATTGCGGCCGCCGCGGCAGGGAATCCAGGTGGAAGCCAGCACGATTCACAGTGCGAAGGGACGAGAAGCTGATTACGCCGTCGTTCTCGATTTGGTCGACGGACCTTCGGGATTCCCGGCGGCGAAAGAGGATGATCCCCTGCTGAACATCGTGCTAAGCGAGTCAAGCCCATTCCCGCACGCCGAGGAACGCCGCCTGTTCTATGTTGCGATGACCAGAGCGCGCCGGCGGGTGTACTTGGTCGCCGACGCGGCACGTCCTTCAACGTTCGTGCGCGAGCTGCGCCGTGGACCGGCGGACTTTCGGCAGATCGGCCGATTCGCAGACGACAATGCGCCGCGCTGCCCACGTTGCGACGGACGGCTAGTCGTTTCACAAACCGGGAAAACCCGACGCTGCACCAACCATCCACTTTGCCAATACCAAGCGCGGCACTGCGATGAATGCGAAAGCGGGTACATCATTGGCGACGGCGAGCAAGCGAAGTGCTCCAACAGTCGCTGCACGGGTGCAGTTCGCGGTTGCCCGCGATGCAAAGTCGGCGTACTACAGCGGCGACAGGGCCCGCACGGCGAGTTCTGGGGCTGCTCCGAATACCATGCCGAGCCACCCTGCAGTTACACGCGCAATGTATAGGGCAGGTGATCGTGAACAGGCCAGCTTCAACATGCGCCCGACCGCATCGGCTGCATCCCAGCGTGATACACGACCCTTGAGGGCGCAACAGCCTGTTTGCTGGAGGACATTAACGTCCGCGGCATCAAGGCCAAGCGCGACCATCCGAGGCTCCCCCTATGACGATCAACGCTGAAGCATTGCAAGAGCTCTTGTGCCAGCGGTTGTGCGAGGACGTCGTCCTCGACCGCCGGTCCGATGGCGATCTAATGCTGCGCACGCACTTTCAATTTCCGGACGGCGACAACTTGCCGATCCATCTTTCGCAGGCGCCAAACGGCGGCACTCGCCTCTCAGACCGTGGCCACACGCTCATGCACATCAGCTACGACCATGATGTGGACACCTTCATGGACGGAACCCGCCGGGCGTTGCTGGAGCGCATCGTGGCCGAGAGCGGGCTCCAGCAGCAACAAGGCGCGTTCTACTTGGATACACTGCCGGAACAGCTCCCTGCGGCGCTCTTCCAATTAGGGCAAGCTCTCACTCGCATCTACGACCTAACGTTTCTCTCGCGCTCGAACGTGGGATCCACGTTCTACGATGACTTGGCCGATTGCCTGAGCAACCTAGTGGACGAGTCCAAGATAAAGCGCGACTACCAACCCAATGTGCCCAACTCGGACGCATACACTGTGGACTACCGCATTGAAGGAAGCGAGGTGCAGTTGTTCCTCTTCGGCGTGCCCAACCGCGACAAGGCTAGGCTGACGACGATCATGTTGTCGCACTATCATCGCTATGAATTGGCATTCGAGTCCATCATCGTCTTCGAGGACCAGACGGAGATGCCACGCTTGGACCTCGCTAGGCTGTCAGACGTGGGCGGCGACATGATCTCGTCCCTAGGTGCCCGTGATGACTTCAACCGCAAGCTCTTGCGGCGTATCGCTGCGTAGCGCAGGAGATCGAGCCATGGCGGCCGGGCGCCGCCAACCGCCCCTACTCCAACCCCGCCATCACCTCCGCGATGGATTCGCCGCGCAGGGCGTTCTTCACCGCGGCGTAGGACGCGCCATCTAAGTCCATCAGGCGCTTCGCAGCGGCGCGGGCCGCGTCTGGCAAGTCTTCGGGCGCGACCACTTCGTCGAGGAAGCCGGCATCTTGGGCACCTTGAGTGTCGAACAGGGTGGCGCCGATCGCGGCGCGGGCGAGATGCCGTTTGGAGAGGCGCTCTTGGGCGAGCATCAGGCCAAAGGGCGGCAGGCTCATGCCGATGGCGGTTTCGTTGAGGCCAATGCGGAACTCGCCAGCAACGCCGATGCGGTAGTCCGCAGTGAGCAGGCAAAAGGCGCCGAGGGCGATGGCGTGGCCGGGGGCGGCCACCACGAGCGGCTGCGGCAGGCCATAGAGGCGCATCATCAGGCGGGCGCCGGCCAAACTCATGGCGTGGGCAGCTGCAGCGTCGCCGCCGCGGATCACCTTCAGGTCGAAGCCGCCGGAAAAGATGCCTGGGCGGCCGGTGATGAGCACCGCCTTGGCCTCGCTGGATGCGCGGTCCAAGTGCGCATCCACGGCGGCGATCATGTTGGGGCCGAAGGCGTTGGCCTTGCCGTCGTCCATCGTGATGATGGCGAGTTGGTCACTCAATTCGTAGGAGGCGAGGTCTGTCATCGGTCTCTCTTCACCTTTGGTGTTTGGTCTTTAGGAGGCTGTTCTGAGGGTCAACGGCAGTGCGCTTCAAGAATCCGTCCCGCCGCTCCCACAACGCGACCCGAACAGATCCATGCCAACGCCGAATTGCGGCGCGAGGAGCGCTGGCCCTGCGTCGCCGGCTTCACCGGCATCGAACCAAGCGAACGCGTCTAGCGCTTCTTGGCTCCCCAACACGATGGTGCCGAATGGTTGCCAGAAGTTGTCCCAGTGGATGGGCACCACGCAGCGCGGCGCCACGGCCTCCACGATCTCGGCCCAGTACCGCGCAGTGTGCTCCTCGCCGAGGAGGTTCAGGCCGCCGATGCCGAGCAGCACCACGTCTGCCTCGATGGCGTCCAGCGCACCGGGAACGAATCCCGCGCTGCCCTGCACCAGGGCGCTGCCCGCCGGGTGGCGCACCACCACGCTGTAGCTGCCGCCTTCCTTCCAATCCGTCAACGCCGCGGGCGGCACCAGCGGGCTCTCGATCGAGCCCGGAATGGGCGGCCCGCCATCCACCAGCGGCGCGTGCGCCGAGCGGATGAGGACGATCTCGAACGCCCCGAAGTTGTAGGTGCCGGCATCGCCCTCCAGCACTTGGATGCGCTCTTCGGCAACCCCGGCGCCACGCGCGATGTTGGCGGTGGACTCGGAACCGAGCACCGTGGCGTTCGTGCGCTTGGCGATCACGCCCAAATCCATCGCGTGGTCGAAGTGGGAATGAACGGGGGTGATGGCGGCGAGCCCTTGGATGCCCAAGCGTTCTATCTGCCGTTCGATTTGATCGACGTCTGGCGCGATGCGCGCTGCGTCGGCTTGGCTCGTCAAGCTGTCTTGGCTTGGCCGGCTGAAGAAGCCGTCAACGAGGAACTGGGTTTCGCCATCGTCAAACAAGAGCGTCGCCACGCCAAACCAAGTGATGGTGAGGCGCGTTGCGTCCGTGGCCGGCGGCGCATCCGGCAGCCCCAGCGGCCCGGCAGCGAACATGGCCTTCGGCACCGTGATGACGAGCGCGACGAGTGCAGCAAGGATGCCCTGCCGCGCTCGGAACCTGCTGCGCACGATTTGGCCAAACACCGCTTTTAGCCGGCGGCCTGCGCACCAGTTTCCGGCTCGAAATCATCCGCCAGCGGGTCTGCAAACGTGGGCGCCAACTCCGTTGCTGGGTCGCCGGAAACCCTTGAACTTCGCAACACGCGCGGATGGCTCGTGTCGTAGAGCGCGGCGCGGTGCATGATGCAGCGGTTGTCCCACACGGCCAGGTCTCCCACCTGCCATTGATGGCTGTAGATGCGCGGCGGCTGGCAGGCCCAGGCCATGAGGTCGTCAATGAACCGCTCGGATTCTTCCGCCTCCATGCCGGGGATCTCGTAGGCGTGGCGACCGGCGTAGATTGCCATGCGGCCGGTCTCCGGATGCCGTTTCGTCATGGGCCGCAACGGCGCCCCCTGGGTGTGGAAGCCATAGCGTTGGTCTGTGTTGTGGACGAAACCGATCTTCCTTTGCGAGTGGTACAAGGAGTGGTACGCCGAAAGGCCTTCGAGCTGCTTCTGCTTGGCTGCGTCCAGCGCGTCCCAAGCGGCGCGCATGTCTGCGAACTCCGTTTGCCCGCCGGCCGGCGGCACCTTGAGCGCAGACAGCATGCCCGCCTTCGCCGCCAGCGGCATGTAGGTGCTGTCGATGTGCCAGCCCTCGTTGCCGCGTTGCAGGCGAAACGCCTCGTCCTGCTTCGTGGCGAGGGTGCCATCCTTGCGCTGATTGGTGATGCGTCCGCTGGCGCGGCCCTCCATGCGGTCTCCGAAGCGGTAGGCGAACGCCTGTTGCGCGTCGTCGTCCAAATGCTGGCCCGGAAACACCAGCACGCCGTACTTCAAGAACGCGGCGTGGATGTGGCCCCAAGTGCCGTCATCCACTTGGTTCAAGTCCACATTCGTGACCACTGCGCCAAGCGTGGCGTCAATTGGCTCAAAAGTCGGTGCGTTGCTCATCCATGCTTCCTCCCTGCTCGCCGCTCAAGCGGGGAGACTAGCAGTTGCCCTGACGCCGGGCTAGGCCTTCGCCAACCAGCGGCAACACGCACTGCTTCACCAACCACTCCACCACCGGCACGCACACCGCATCGCCGAAGGCATACATGGCTTGGCGAGGCGACACGGATTGGCATTGCATGTCCTCAGCGCCCTGCAGCGCCGCGTACTCGCGCACATCCATCCAGCGGGCGGCCAAATCGCCATTGCCGGCGCGTAGCAGGGCTTGCCGGCCCGAGCCGCCGGCGGTGGTGCGCAGCGTGCCGGCCACCTCATCGGCGCGCACTTCCCAAACGGCGCGGTGGCGCCGGGTGCGTCGATAGGCGCCGTGGTGCGCAACGCGCGGCCGCATCTGATAGGCATCCACCCGCGCCGCCTGAATGTCCGAGAGCGAGCAAAGGAACTTGCCGAGCCTCTTGGCGCCCCACCACTCGGCGTGGTCAACGGCGACGTCGCCGAGGCGCAAACCGGGGTGGCGCGGCGGCGGGTCCGGCAGGAGCACCGGGTCTACGTCTAGAAACCCAAGGAGGAAGACCCGCAAACGGCTCTGGGGCACGAAAGCCGCCGCGTCGATCAATGCATGGTTCGCCCTGTAGCCCAGCGCCCGCAGGCGCGACACCACAGCAAGGTATGCCTCGCCGCGATTGGCAGTTAAGAAGCCGGGCACATTCTCGAGGATGACGATGGGCGGGCGCGGGCGCATCTCGCCCACAATCCGCAGGAACTCGAAGACGACGCCGGAGCGCTGGCCTTCAAGGCCGGCGCGGTTGCCGGCCAGCGACAAATCTACGCAGGGGAAGGACGCGGTGGCAATGTCCACCGGCGGAACGTCTTTGCCGGCCAGGTCGCGAATGTCGGCTTCGCGCAACTCGCCGGCACCCCAGTTTTCGCGGTAGAGCCGTGCCTTGATGCGGTCGAAATCGTTGGCGAATGCCGTCTCGATGCCGCACCGTGCAAGGCCCGCCCGCATGAGGCCCATGCCGGCGAAGAACTCAGCCGCTTTCATGCACCGCTCTTGGCAAGAGTGGGAGCGCCAGAGGCTACGCCCCGCACAAGGAAGTGCGCACGAGTGGCAGCACCCTTCGCGAGACGATGAGTGGTGGCCCGCATGGGGTTGTCGTCCCACCGACCGCCGGCCCGGGAGCACGGAGTGCGATGCGGCGCTTTAGCCAACGATGTGCCCTGATGCCTCCGCGGCCCAAGCAAACGTCGGGCGCGAGCGCGGCATCGTAGCACGGCGCTTGGAGAGCGCGGCGCCGGCTCGGTTGCACACGACCAAGGACGCCGGCGGCGAGCCACCGCCGCCCGAAATCGCGCAGCGCCTTCAAGGCCAAGCGCGGCCCCGGTTATGGTAAGCGCCCAGGGGACATTGCTAGCTTGCATTCCACTCTGCCCTGGCATCGGCCGGCGTTTGTGACCCCACGCACGAGTTTGATACGCTGCCCGCATGTACGACACGTCTTATCCGGTGCGCGCGAACCTGCGCGAGGCCCATGAGCAAGCATGGCAACTCATTGCCCAGCCCGGCGCGTTCTGGAGCGGCGCCCAGCGGGTGCAGATCGTGCAGGAGGCGCGGGCGGCGTTGCGTTGCAGCCTCTGCGAGCGGCGCCAGGAGGCGCTTTCGCCGAACGCTGTGCAAGGTGCCCACGACACGGCGAGCGCGTTGCCGGCTGCCTTGGTGGAAGTGATTCACCGCCTGCGGTCAGACCCGGCGCGCATGACGCGCTCCGTGTTCGATGAAGCCCTCGCCGCCGGCCTCTCAGCGGAACAGTATGTGGAGACGGTGAGCGTCGTCTGCACATCCGTCGTCATCGACACGTTCCACATCGCGCTGGGGCTCGAAGCGCCCGCCACGCTTGAGCCCCAAGCCGGCGCGCCGACCGGGCAAGAACCGCCCAAAGTGGTGGACGGCGGCGCTTGGGTGCCCCTCACGGCGGTGGACGTGCAAGACGGCACCTTCGGCCTGCCCCGCGCCCCAAACATCAGCCGCTCCATGGGCTCGGTGCCGAGCGCCGTGGCGCTCTTCTTCTTGGCGTTCCGCCCGCACTATGCGCTGCGCGACATTCCCCTTGCCATCAGCCAAGCGCAGGCGGAGTTCATCGCCTCACGGGTGTCTGCCCTCAACGAATGCTTCTACTGAGCCACCTCGCACACCATGCTGCTCCGGGCGAGCGGCGAGCGCGATGGCACCGCCTATAACCTCTCCGCCGTGACGGACGATGCCGCTGATGCCGGCGTTCCCCACAGCGACCTGATCCGAGGCCTGACGGAAGCCGCGGTGCGTCATGACGCCGCGGCGCTGGCCACCCTGCGCGAGGCAGCCAACGCGGCCATGGGCGAGCAGCAGACGGTGGACACGCTCGCCGTCGCGGCCGCCTTCAACGGCATCACCCGCGTCGCCGACGCCACCGGCATCCCGTTGGATGCCAACACGCAGCAGACCACCGCGAGCCTGCGCGTGGAGACGGGGATCGATGGATTCGATTACGGCGCGAAGAGCGCGCGCTACGACGGCGTGGCGTCCGCCGCCGGCGCTTGATCGGGCGTCGATGGAGCGACTGGCTGGCGCGAGTGCGAGGGAACGCTTTTGGCGCTCAGCATGTTCCAATTCGCCACGCATCAAGCTATGCTCGCCGCAACTTGGGCCGCTCGCCTAGGCGAGCGAACTGACTTGGCTGGCCCCGGCAAGCGTGCGGCAGACGCGCGGGCGAAGGCCAGAGCACGCCACTGACACGAGATGAGCCACGCATAGAGAGGGGAGGCGCCGATGTCCGATAAGCCGCTGCCTGCGGTCGATTTTCTGAAGATTCCAGACGATGGCGAGCCCTACCTTGAAGGGCACAAGTGCCAAGCTTGCGGCGCCATTTTCCTCGGCGTCAGGAACGTCTGTTCCAAGTGCGGCACGCGCGACCAAATCGAGCCGATGAAGCTCGCAAACAAGGGCTCGCTGTATGCGTACAGCATCGTCCACCGCTCGTTTCCGGGCATCGAGGTGCCGTACATCTCCGCCATCGTGGATTTGGACGATGGCGCCTCCGTGAAGGGCAACCTCATCAACGTCGACCCAGACCCAGACAAGATCGAGTTCGGCATGCCTATCGAGGTCGTCTATGGCGACGCCCTCGGCCGCAAGGACAGGGACGGCAACTCGTACCTTTCCTACTTTTTCCAACCACGTTAACCCCGTTACGAGTGGCGTGAGCCACTAAGGAGCCTCAACAAATGAGCGACGCTTACATCGTTGGCGTAGACATGATCAAGTTCGGGCGGTTCCCTGAGAAGACCGTGCCGGAAATCGGCTCGCAAGCGGCGCTCCTAGCGCTCGACGATTGCGGCCTCTCCGTTCAAGACATGGAAGCCCTCTACTGCGGCAACCTCGGCCAATCGAGCGGCATGGTCGGGCAGCGCATCCTGCAGCAAATCGGCCAAACGGGCATTCCGGTGGTGAACTGCTCGAACGCCTGCGCCACCGGCGCCACCGCATTCCGCGAAGCATGGACGGCGGTGAAAGCCGGCTTGTACGATTTGGTGCTCGCGGTGGGCGTGGAGCAAATGGGCAGGGGCCTGCTCGGCGGCGCCGGCGGCGCGACGGGCATTCCGAAGGAAGGGCTGCTCGGCTCCGGCACCATGCCGGCGGTGTTCGCCGAAGCGGGGATGGAACATTCCCGCAAGTACGGCACCACCTTCGAACAGTTCGCCAAGGTGTCGGTGAAGAACCATCACCACTCCACCATGAACCCGAAGGCGATGTACCAAATCGAGACGCCCCTCGAGACGGTGATGAACGCTGAAATGATCTCGTACCCGAACACCAAGCTCATGTGCTCGGTGAACGTGGACGGCGCCGCCGCCGCGGTCATCGCCACGGAAAGCAAGGCACGGGAACTCGGCCTGATGAACCGTGCGGTGAAGGTGCGCGCCTCGGTGCTCACGTCTGACCCGTGGCAGGAACGCGACTTGGTGATGCCGGACGTCAACACCTGCACGCGCAAAGCCGCTGCCGCCGCTTACGAGATGGCGGGTGTCGGCCCCGAAGACATCAACTTGGTGGAGCTGCATGACTGCTTCGCCACCGCGGAGATCCTGCACTACGAGAACTTGGGCCTCTGCGGCGACGGCGAAGCCGGCCGCCTCATCGACGAAGGCGAGGTCGCGCTCGGTGGGCGCGTGCCGGTGAATGTGTCCGGCGGCTTGCTCTCCAAGGGCCATCCGCTCGGCGCCACAGGCATCGCCAACATCTACGAGGTGTCCACGCACCTGCGCGGCGAAGCCGGCAAGCGTCAGGTTGAGAATGCGCGCTTCGGCCTCACCCATGTGATTGGCCTTGGCAGCGCTTGCGGGATACACATCCTCGAGAAGGTCGCCTAACGCGGCTGACAGATCGCCCAGCCGCCGCCGGGGCAATCCGGCGGCGGCGCGGGCCCTGCCATCACAGCGGGCGGACGCCCGAAGCCAGCCATGCGCATCGGCGTCGTCAGCGACACCCACAACAATCTCAAGAACTGCCGGCGCATCGTCGAGCTCTTCAACGAGGCCGGCGTGGATGCGGTGTTCCACACCGGCGACATCACCCAAGCGAAAACCCTTGAGGTGTTCGCCGGCCTAGCCGCGCCACTGCACGGCGTTTTCGGCAACAACGATCAAGAACGCGAATCCTTGGAGCGCGCCGTCCGCGCCTTCGGCTTCCACTTCCAAGACCCGCCTTTCGAGGCGGTGTGGGCCGGCCAAAGCATCGTCGCTGTGCATGATCCGTTGGATTTCGACGGCGTGCTGCGGGAAGACCACAGCCTCGCCTTGCACGGCCACACCCACCTGACGCGCATCGAGCGCAACAACGGCCAGCTCATCTTCAACCCAGGCGAGTGCGCAGGGCACATGCGCGGGCTGAATGTGGTGGGCGTGGTGGAGCTCGCCACGCTCGCGCCGAGCCTGCTGCGCTTCTAGGGCGGCGCGAAGGCTCGGCTCTCAGCCTAGGGCCTGCCTGGGCGTCTGCGCGACGTGAGCGGCCGCGCAATGGCGGGCCGCTGGGTTGGCGGGGGGCGTTGCGTCTTCAGCCGGCCGCGGTGCTCCGCCTGTCAGCGGCGCTGCAGTTGAACGAGCCGCTGGGCTGGGCGCTGGGTCTCAGCCAGCCGCCGCGCCGGCGCCTTGCTCCACCGCGGCCTCGAACTGCGCCAAGAATGTGAGGATGCGCCGGGCATTCAAGCCGAGGTCGCTTTGCCCCACGCGCGAAACGGAGCGCGCATCGACGAGGGTGCCGTCTCCGTCCGTGCGCAGCCGCACCACCATGTCGTCCTTGAAGCCGAACCAGAACGTCGTGTCGGTCACCTCGATGATGCTTTCTCCCTTGGGCGCATCGAGTTTGGCGTTCACGAGCTCAAGCCCCATTGCATCCACGATGGCGAGCGCCCGTTCCGTCGCGCCATCGAGGTCAACCGCGAACCGCTTGGTCGCGAGCTCAGGCCACGCCTCGCGCTGCGCCAACGCCAGCGTGCGCGTCCCCACTGGTTGCTCCGCATCATATTCATGGGGGTTGGCGCCCTCGCCGCGCAGTGGCACCACCGCGTCGAACGCCGGCGGATCTGCGGTGTCGGTGGTGATGTTGTGAATCGGCGGCACGGAGCGCGCGGCGTTGTACTGCACGAACAGCACGGCCAGCGTGAGCGCACCCACCGCGGCGCCGAGGCCCAACGGCGCAAATTCGGAACCGAGGGACCGCGCCGCGGCGAATATGAGGCCCACGATGCCCAACAGCGTTGCCGCCACAGCCACCACCGCGCCCGCGCCGAGGAAGACAAAGCCCGTCGTGAACGGCCATAGGCCAAAGCGGCTGCCCAGCGCTCCGAGCGGCAGCAACACCGCTGCCACCACCGCGCCAATGAGGATGGTCTTCGACCACCACATGTTGCCCATCATCCCTCTCCTTAGACCCTCTTCCCAGACCCGGCGGCCGGCGCCAGCAAGCGATACCCTGTCAGCGGCCTTCCCAATGGATGCGTTCGCCGTTCAGCACCGCCCGCAACGCCCGCGCCGCGTCTTCGCTCTCCATGCAGCGGGCGAACTCCTGCTGCTCGATCATCAGCCCCGCGGCAAGATCGACGTCCAGCCCGGCATAGATGGCGCGCTTCGCCGCGGCGAGGCCAATGGGTGAGCGTGCCGCCAGATTCGACGCGAACGCCAGTGCCGCATCCTGCAGATCCGCCGGCGCATGCAGACGATGCACGAGGCCCAACTCGTGCGCTTCCTGCGGCGAGAGCGTGGCACCGTGCAAGATCAGGTCCAACGCTTTCGCCACGCCAAGCAAACGAGTGAAGCGCTGGGTGCCGCCGGCGCCCGGAATGATGCCAACGCCCGTTTCCGGCAGGCCAAAACGGTAATCCCCATCCGCCATCAAGCGAAAATCGCACCCCAACGCGAACTCGCAGCCCCCGCCAGCGGCGTTGCCGTTGATGGCCGCGATGGTGACGTAAGGCGCCGCTTGCATCGCCAAGGTGAGGCGATGGAAGGCATGCAGCGCCGCGTCGTCCTCCGGCGCCTGGCGGGGGCGCGTTGCGCGGCCCTCTGCGGAATCCGCAAGCTCCGCCACTTCGTAGTGGGCAATGAACACGCCTTCGCCGCCGCCGGTGAAGAGCACGGCGCGCACGTCGTCCCACGCGGCCAGCGAGCCCACGAATGTGCCGAGTTCCTCGAGCGACGCCGCCACCATCGTGTGACGCGGCGGATTGCTCATCACGCAGCGTTGGACGCCGGCGACCGGCTCGTCGATGTCCAAGTGGCGGTAAGTCATGCACCCTCCCCGACGCGGCGCCGGCGCCCCGCCTGGCGAATATCGTACCGCAACGCGCGCCCATCGCTGCCAGCCTGTTTTTGTTTCCCACCCGGTGGGCGTATAGTGCCGGGCTTTTCCTCGCCCCAACGCCGACATGCCAGCCCAGACCATGGAAGAGCTCGTCGCGCTCTGCAAGCGGCGCGGGTTCGTCTTTCAGGCCGGCGACATCTACGGCGGCCTGCAAGGCGTTTACGACTACGGCCCCCTAGGCGTTGAGCTCAAGAACAACCTCAAGGCCGCTTGGTGGCGGGCGATGGTGTATGAGCGGGACGACGTGGAAGGCTTGGATGCGGCCATCCTCACCAACCCCAAGGTGCTCCACTATTCCGGCCACGAAGACACATTCTCAGACCCATTGGTGGATTGCTTGGCGTGCCACGCCCGCTGGCGCGCGGATCACCTAGCGGACGACCGCTGCCCCAAGTGCGGCTCGCCCAAGCTCACGCCGCCGCGGCCATTCAACCTCATGTTCAAGACGCACGCGGGGCCGGTGGAGGACGCCGCGGCGCTGGCGTACCTGCGCCCAGAGACGGCGCAGTCCATCTTCACCAACTTCAAGCATGTGCTGGATTCCACGTCGCGCCGCCTACCGTTCGGCATCGCGCAGATCGGCAAGGCGTTCCGCAACGAAATCACGCCGCGCAACTTCATTTTCCGCGTGCGCGAGTTTGAACAGATGGAGTTGGAGTTCTTCGTGGCGCCCGGGGAGGACGAGGCGTGGCATGAGGAGTGGGTGCAGGCGCGGCTCGATTGGTGGGCGCGGCAAGGCGTGGAGTCCAACCGCTTGGCGCTGTACCGCGTGCCGGCGGAAGAGCTCGCGCACTACTCCAAGGGGACGGTGGACATCATGTACCGCTTCCCGCATGGCACCGAGGAGTTGGAGGGCATCGCCAACCGCACAGACTTCGACTTGGGCTCGCACACCAAGGGGCAAAGCGCGCTCGACATCGATGCCGCCGTGAAATCGAACAGCGATTCCAACGCCCGGCTCGCCATGTTCGACCAAGAGGCCAAAGCGTGGCGCGTGCCGTATGTCATCGAACCTTCCGCCGGTGTGGACCGGGGGGTGCTGGCAGTGCTGAACGAGGCGTACCGAGTGGAGACCTTGGACACCGGCGCCGAACGCACGGTGCTCGGCTTGAAGCCGCATCTCGCGCCCATCAAAGCCGCCGTGCTGCCGCTCAAGCGCAATCACCCCGGCATCGTCGCCAAGGCGCGCGACATCAAGCGCAACCTGCAAGCGCTCGGCTTCGGGCGGGTGCTGTTCGAGGACACCGGCAACATCGGCAAGGGCTACCGACGCCACGACGAGGTGGGCACGCCGATTTGCCTGACGGTGGATTTCCAGACCGTGGAGGAGGACGACACCGTCACCGTGCGCGACCGCGACACCATGGCACAGAGCCGCGTCGCCGTGGGAGACCTGCCGGCCTACATGGCGGACTACTTCACCCCATGAGCCGCGCCATCATCGCCGCCATCGGGCAAGACCGGCCCGGCCTCGTCAACGAACTGTCGAAGCTTGCCGCAGACCTCAACCTCTCCATTGAAGACAGCCGCATGACGGTGCTCGGCGGCGAGTTCGCCGTGCTCATGAGCGTCGCCGGCGGCGACCTGCCGCTCAAGCGCTTGGAAACGAAGCTGCGCCAACTCGCCGACGACAGCGGGCTGGCGTGGCTGTTCCGGCGCACAGGAGACCGGGAAGACGTCCAAGGCCGCGTGCCTTACACCGTCAATGTGACCGCGTTGGATCATCCCGGCATCGTGCATCGCATCACTGGGTTCTTCTCGTCCAAGGGCATCAACATCCACAACTTGGAGACCGTGACCGAACGCGCCCCGCACACCGGCACGCCGATCTTCTCCTTGGCCATGGAAGTGGAACTGCCCGGCGAGTTGCGCATCGCAGACCTGCGCGACGAGTTCTTCTACTTCTGCGACGACCAAGACTTGGACGCGGAGTTCCGGCCTAGCTGAGCATCCTGGACGCGCACAGCACCAACCGCGCACCCGTATACGGAGACCCCGCATGACTAGGGTGGCAACGTCCATCGTCGAACCGATCCCCGCCATACAGCTTGGCAGCGAGCTTGCCGCCGCCGAGGTTGAACGCCATCGCGTGGTCTCGCTGTTCAGCGGCTGTGGCGGGATGGACTTGGGCTTTGTCGGCGGCTTCCCATTCGGTGGCGAGTTCTACCGCCGGCTTCCATTCGAGATCGTGTGGGCGAACGACATAGACAGGTTGGCATGCGACACCTACGCGGCCAACCTTGGCGACGATCACCTGCATCGCGGCAGCATCGTCGACGTACTCGACACGCTGCCCGCTGCGGCGGACGTGGTGATCGGCGGTTTTCCCTGCCAGGACGTTTCAATCAACGGCTCGCGGCGTCTTGGCCAAGGCGAGCGCACGATCCTCTACGAGCAGATGATCGAAGTGGTGCGGCGCACGAATCCCAAGGTGTTCGTCGCGGAGAACGTCAAGGGCTTGCTCATGTCGCATGGCAAGCCCTTTTTCGATCAGATGCTGGCGGATTTCTCGCTTCCCGGCTACACGGTTTCGCACAAGCTCTACCTCGCTGCGGACTACCGCGTGCCGCAGATGCGCGAGCGCATCTTCATCGTCGGCGTGCGGGGCGACGAACCATTCGCCCATCCCCAAGCACACGATGACCGCATGACGGCGCAGGAAGCCTTGGCGGACTTGGAATCCGCCGACGAGGACAAGAGCACCTCACATATTTGGAGCAAGGCGCGGCGCAGCCCGGAGCAAGGCAACCGGCGCCTCAAGGCCGACAAGCCGGCGACCACGATCCGCGCAGAGCACCACGGCAACGTGCAGTGGCACTACAAGCTGGAGCGGCGCATATCGCTGCGCGAAGCCGCGCGGCTGCAATCCTTCCCGGATGGTTTCGACTTCGTATGCGCCATGCGCGCGACGGAGCGGCAGATTGGCAACGCGGTGCCACCGGTGCTAGCGTGGCATATCGCCAACGCCGTCCGAGAGCACATTGAACCAGAGCGAGTTTGAAGCGAAGAGCAATTCCTAGTCGTGGTTCACACTTACCGCGAGTTGGACGACAACAGGATCGCAGTGCGCATCGTCTCCGCACGGCCGGCAACGCCTAGGGAACGACGGCGCTACGAACAGATGCCATGAAGGAGGAGTACGACTTCACGGAGGCCAAGCGAGGCATGTTCCACGCCAGCGCTAGGCTGAAGCCCTCAACCGACCGTACTAGGAACGTATGGGAAGGGCCGGATGGGCCACTCGGGCGTTTCATCTTGGCGGAAAGCCGTAAGACACTTAACGCCTATCGTGAGCAGCCGCACCTCGTCACGGAACACGCCAATCAGGAATATGACACCGCTCACGGTGCCTATGCCCACAGGCAGCTTTACGAACTGGTGCAGAATGGCGCGGACGCCTTAACACACCCCGGAACCGGCCAGAGCATCTTGATCCGCTTGACCCGGCGGTTCCTCTACTGCGCCGACGATGGCAAGCCAATCGACGAAGATGACGTAAAGGGTCTCATGTTCGCCCACATGTCGAGCGAGCGCGGCACATGCGAGATCGGCAGGTACGGGAGGGGTTTCAAGTCCCTGCTCGGCGTCACCGACGCGCCAGAGTTCTACAGCCGATCCGGTGCCATGCGGTTCGACAGGGACCGCGCTGCCGAGCAGATTCGGCGCGTTCTAGAACGGGCTGAGCGTTGTCCGGCGCTTCGCCTGCCAGCGCCCATAGACTCCGATGCCGCAGCCGCGGACGACGCTGATCTTCAGGAGCTAATGACATGGGCTACCAACGTAGTCCGTCTTCGGCTCGAAGCCAAGGGATTCGACGACTTGGAAGCGCAGATTCGGGAGTTCCCTCCAGAGTTTCTGCTATTCGTTCCGCATGTTCGCTACTTGACTCTAGAGTCGCCCGATGAGACGCGGGAGTTCATGCTTCAAAAGGTCGGAGATGAGCTCAAGCTGCTCAAAGCGTAGGATACCTTTGTAATCATCCACTTGTGGTCATTTGTTGGAGGACTTGGAAGGCAACATGGCGCCTCCGGTGCTAGCGTGGCACATCGCCAACGCTGTCCGAGAGCACATTGAACCAAAGCGAGCTTGAAACACTCCTAAGCCGTGCGGCGCGGTTCCTCACGGGCGATCCCCCAACCCATGCGGTCTACATCACGTTCGGCGAGGTCGGCCAATGAAACTCGGTTTATTCGGCATCGGCTCTGGCATCTGCGCACAGCCTGCGGTGGCGCGGCGGATCGCGGTGCGGGCGGAGGCGCTGGGGTTTGATTCGCTGTGGACGGGCGAGCATGTCGTGTTGCCTGATCCGCGCCAGCCGCCATCCCCGGCGCCGCCAGATTTCCCGATGCTGCATCCTTCCACGGCGCTCGCCTTTCTCGCCGGCGTCACGGAGCGCGTGTGGCTTGGCACTGGCATCACCCTCGTCGCGCAGCGCAGTCCCTTGGTGCTGGCCAAGGAAATGGCCAGTTTGGACGTGGTGTCTGGCGGGCGGCTGCTGTTGGGCATCGGCGCCGGCTACCTGCATCAGGAGTTCGAGGCATTGGGCGTTGCGTTCAGCGAACGCGGGGCACGCACCGATGAGTGCGTCGCCGCGATGCGAGCGCTGTGGAATGAGGACCAGCCGGCGTTTGCCGGCCGCTTCCACCGCTTCGCCAACATCCAAGCCATGCCCCGGCCCGTGCAGGCCGGCGGCCCACCGATCATGGTCGGCGGTGCCAGCGATGCAGCGCTGAAGCGAGCCGTCAAACACGCGCAGGGCTGGTACGGGTTCGCCTTGGACGTGGCGCAAACCAAGGCCACGCTTGAGCGCTTGCGCCGCCACGGCGGCGAACAACTGGAAATCAGCGTCACGCCCTCGGTGCGGTTGGATGCTGCCACGGTGGAGCAATACGCCGCCCTCGGCGTGCATCGCTTGATCGCGCTCCTGCCTCAGGATGAAGGCCGCGCGCTGGACGCTATGGAGGCGATGTCAGCGTGGTGCGACGCCGGTTGACGCTTGCTTACCCACCCGCACTCCGCAGCGCACACCGTACCCGTCCGCATGACGCATCGCCTTGCGACGCCGCCGCCCGCGGCCAGCGGTGCCGCGGACCCCGCCGCGCCACTCACCATCGGCCCGAACCATGCTGCAAGTTGAAGACCTCGGCGTGCGCCTCGGCGACGGGGCGACGCAGCGTTGGATCCTGCGCCATCTCCATCTCACCGCGCAGCGCGGCGAAACGCTGGTGCTGTTGGGGCCGAGCGGCAGCGGCAAGTCCACCCTGCTCAATTTGATCGGCGGCCTCATCGCCGCGGACGAAGGCGCCATTCGCCTGACCGTGGAGGGCAAGGACGGCACCGAACGCGAGGTTCCGGTGCATGAACTCTCAGAGGCGCAGCGCGTCGCCTACCGGCGCCGCCACGTCGGTTTCGTGTTCCAGTTCTTCAACCTCGTGCCGACGCTCACGGTTGGCGAGAACGTGCTGCTGCCATTGGAATTGACGGGGCAGCCGCACCTCGCCGACGCCGCGCTGCAACGCCTTGAAGACCTTGGCATCGGCGCCTCCCGCAATCGCTTTCCCGAACAGCTTTCCGGCGGCGAACAGCAACGCGCGGCCGTGGCTCGCGCCTTGGCGCACCGCCCGCCGCTGCTGCTTGCAGACGAGCCCACCGGCAATCTCGACGCGGCGAATGCGGAGCGGGTGGTCGCTTGCCTGTGGGAAGAAACGCGCAAGGCCGGCGCGGCGCTGGTGCTCGCCACGCACAGCGAGCGCGTCGCCAACGAGGCGGACACCGTGGTGGCGCTGCGGTGAGCCTGCGGCTGCTGACGCGGCGTCAACTGCGCTACTTGGCGCGCACCCCGGGCGCCACCGCCGCCTCGGTGCTGGCGACGGCCCTCGGCGTCGCCTCCATGGTCGCCGTCCACTTGGTGAGCGAGCGCATCCGCGACCAACTCAGCCAGAACGCGCTGCTGGCCGGCTACACGCACGCCATCCGCGGCGGTGCGATCAGCGCGGACGACTACTTCGATCTGCGCGACCGTTGGCGGGCTGGCGCCGCTGGTCCCATCGTGGCAATGGTGCCAGTCATCGAGGGGCACGCCAGCGTTGGTGGCGCCCCGACGCGCATCGTTGGCATCGATCTGTTGGCGGACGCTCGCGCCCGCACTGGCGCCAACTCGGATGAGTACGGCGCAGACGCGCTGCCGCGCCAAGGCCAAGGAACCTTGGTCGAGCTGTTGCGCGGCCAAACTGCGTTGGCGAGCGAGGGCTTGGGGCTCAACACCGGCGACGTGGCGCACATCGGCACCGCGCCGCCGTTCACGCATGTCGAAATCGCTGGCACCTTTCCTGCCCGCGAGCGCCGCCTGTTGGTGGACATCGCGCTGGCCCAAGAAGTTCTTGGGCGGCACACGCTCACCGCGGTGTGGGTCCGTTCTCCGCACGGGGCCGGCGCGATGGATCGTTGGCTGCCGGGCAGTGCAGCCGCATTCGGCGCGCAGCCCGGCATCGACTTCGGCGTGGGTTGGCAAGCCGCAGCGCTCGATGACACCGAGCCAACCCGCCGCTTCGCGCAGGCGCTCACGTTCAACTTGAGCGCACTCGGCTTTCTGGCGCTCTTTGTCGCGGCGTTCCTCATCTACCAGGCGAGCCATGCCAATGTCACCCGCCGCGCGCGTGACACTGAGCGGCTCATGGCCATCGGCGTGGGCCCGTGCACGCTGCGGGGCCTGTTCGTGGTGGAGGGAGCGGCATTGGGAGGCGTGGGCGCCGCCATCGGCATCGGCGCGGGTTGGACATTGGCCGGCGCGCTCATCGATTCTCCGCTGTGGTCAGCGGCACCCGTGCCGCTCGGCGACATCGCCGCGTTGAAGGGCCTGATCGGCGGCGTTGGCGTCGGTGCCTTGGGCGCATTCGCGGCCACCGCCGGCAAGCGCCGCCGTTGGACGGCACCGGTGTTCACGGCGCTCGCGGCCACGCTGCTCGGCGTCGCGGCAACGGCCAACACGCTCGCCGCCGCGTTCGCTGTGATCCTCGCCCTGTGCGGCCTGCAGATCGCCTTCGTCACGCCGGCCATCGCTGCGCTTGCGCGGCGTCGATTGTTCAGCCACGGGCCGGGGCCGGGCCGCGGGCGGGCGGCGAACGCCACAAACGCCCTTGGGACGATCGTGCGCCGCGCCACGCTGCGTTCCCTCGCCAACCAGCTCGGTGAGTTGAGCGTGGCGGTGAGCGCCCTCACCATCGCCATCGCCGCGGCCATCGGCGTGGCCGTGATGGTGGAGAGCTTCCGGCGGGATTTCACCGCGCTGCTGGAGCACACCTACTGGCCGGGCGTCTATGTGGAGTTCACGGCCCCGCAGCAGGCCGACGCCAACACCTTGGCTTGGCTGGAACAGTTGCCAGGCGTCGCCACGGTGCGCCGCTATGGCAGCGCCGATGCCCTCGTTGACGGCCGGCCGGCGCGGCTGCGCTTGGTGCCGGACGACGCGGTGGAAGCGTCGCGCCACGGGCGCCCAAGCACCTTGGGCAATGCGGTGTTGGTGAGCGAGAGCGGCGCCCGCGCCTACGGCATCGAACCGGGCGACACCGTGCTGCTCGACGGCGGCCAAGGCCCGCGGCCGGCCCAGGTTGCGGGGCTGTTTCGGGAGTATGGGGCAGCGGTGCCAAGCATCGTGGCAGCCGCCGCGCACTGGGCGCCCGCCCTTGGCGGCGCCACGTTCTCGAACGCCGCCATCCTTCCAGACGTTGCCATGCAAGGCGAGGACGATTGGCGCGCCACCCTCGCCAACGCCATTGCCGTGCGTGTCCCCGGCGCCGTGGTGCGCGACGACGTGGCGCTGCGGGAACGCGCGCTCGACGTGTTCGACCGTTCCCATGAACTGTCGTCGCGGCTCACGTTGATCGCCTTGGCCGTGGCGATTGCCGGCCTCTACGCGGCGCTCGCGGCCATGCAGGCGCGGCGCCTGAGCGAGCAGCGGCTGCTGTACACGCTGGGCGCGACGCGCCAGCGCATCGCTTGGCTCGCGGTTGGGCAGAGCGCACTCCTTGGCGTCACCGCCGCGGTGTTGGCGGCGCCGCTCGGCATCGCCATCGCGTGGGCGTTGTGCGAACTGGTCAACCCGCGCGCGTTTGGCTGGTCGATGACCTTGGTTGTGCCGCCGGCGACCTTGGCGGAGCCCTTGTTGCTCGGTGTCGCCGCGGCGGCGCTGGCCGGCCTCGCACCAGCATGGCGCACCATGAAGGCGCTGACGACGCCAAGCGCCTACGCGCTGACATGATGGCCCGCCCCGCCGCCATCGCTTTGGCCGCCACGGCGGCATGTGTGCTGGCAGCCACGGCGTTCGCAGCTAATGCCGAAGTCGGCGACACGGTTGACGAGACAGCGGCACCGCCGGCCCGGGGATTCCGTCTAGCGGACGCGCTCAGCAGCGACGGCGCAGCAGGCTTCCAAGTGGCGGACCGCATCGTGCCGTTGGCATTTCCCGCGGACCATGGCGCGCATCCGAGTTTCCGCACCGAGTGGTGGTATCTCACCGCGGCGTTGGCAGACGCCCAAGGGCAGGAGTACGGAATGCAGTTCACGCTGTTCCGCCAAGGCATCGTCCCGGGTGCCGCCGGCGGGGGCTGGCGCGCCACGCAGCTCTACATGGCTCACTTGGCGCTCACAGATGTCGCCCGTGAGCGCCACTTGGAAGCCGAACGGCTCACGCGCGGGCATCGGCGGCTGGCCGGCGTCGAAGCTGCACCGTTCGCACTCTGGATCGACGGTTGGCGGCTCGCGTCCACCAGCGGCGCCTTCTATCCCATGCGCCTCACGGCGCGCGACGCCGAGTTCGGCTTCAACCTCATGCTCAGCGGCGGCAGCCCGCCCACCCCGCAAGGCGATGGCGGCCTGTCGGCAAAGGGGCCGAACAACGCCTCGCACTACTACTCCATGCCGCGCATCGCCATCGCCGGCGATGTGTTGGTCGGCGGCCGCGCCGTGCCCGTCACTGGGCTTGGCTGGCTGGATCGGGAGTGGAGCAGCGGCGTGCTCGCCAACGAGCATCAGGGCTGGAACTGGTTCGCCCTGCAGTTGGAAGACGGCTTGGACGTCATGGCCTTCACGTTGCGACGCCGCGACGGCGCCACCGACGCATACAATCAAGGCCTCCTCATTGACGCCGACGGGCGCCGCGCGCTGCGGGCGGGAGACTTCACCCTCACCGCGCTGCGTTGGTGGCGCGACGCCGACGGGGTGCGCTGGCCAGTGCGCTGGCGGCTCGCGTTGTCGCAACCCTTGGCTTACCGGCCACGCGCCGCAGCGGGGCAGCCGGACGAGGCGCCGGCCGCGCCATTGCAGCGCTTGCAGTCGCTCACCATTGAAGCCGCCATCGACGACCAAGTGATGGACACGCTGGTGCGCTACTGGGAAGGGCTGGTGCGGGTGTACGCACCCGACGGGCGCGATGTTGGGCGCGGCTACATGGAACTGACAGGCTACGAATGAGCGACGCCACGCGGGATTCGGCGGCGCAGCGAGCGGCCGCGCCACCCAAGGCAGGCTGCCACCAGCGCAGCGCGGCAATGTCCACTGGCATGGCGACATGGAGCATAAGTGACGCATGAGCGACAACAGCGACCTCATCTGGGAACGCACCGCCTCCGAGCGCGGGCCAAACCTCGGCCTCTTCAACGTGCGCTACGACTGGATGCGACATCCCAACGGCGGCGCGCCGCTGAAGCGGCTGGTGCTCGAATCCGTAGACTGGGTGAACTGCGTGGCGCTCGACAAAGCCGGGCGCTCGGTGATGGTGGAACAGTACCGCTTCGGCGTAGGTACCTGCACCCTGGAGACGCCCGGCGGCATGGTGGATGCCGGCGAGACGCCCCTGCAGGCCGCCCAGCGCGAGCTCTTGGAGGAGACTGGCTACGGTGGCGGCCAGTGGCGCGACCTCGGTGCCGTTGAGCCGAATCCCGCCATCCACCCACACCTCTGCCATCACTTCTTGGCGGAAGGCGTCGAGCGCGTGGCGGCGCCCACGCCCGGCGGCGGCGAGGCCATCAATGTGTTGCTCGCAACGCCAGCCGAGATCAAGGCCGCGGTGGCCGAGGGCCGTTTGCGCCATGCGCTGGCGCTTTCCGCGCTCAGCCGCGTCATGGACATCTTCGACATCGGAACTGGAAAAGTGGGCGGCTGACAGGTAGCTTGCAGCCCTCTGGCAGCCCCGTGCGGCAGCCCTCTTGCCGAGGCGAAATCCGCCACCATGAGCGACGTTTCATCGCAGCACATCGACAGCGCCGAGTTCGAGGCGCTGGCGCGCATGCTCGCGTCGCCCGATGACGCGCCCGGCGCCGACCATGGGGCGCTCTACCGGGGCTTGGTGGAAGGCTCGCCAGACCTGATGTTCCTCTTAGACCAAGACGGCATCATCCACTTCGTCAACGGCGCCGCCACGCGCCTTTTGGGGCACCAGCCAGAGGCGCTCGCCGGCCAGCGCTGCTCCACCCTTGTCGATAGCGAAGACTTGGAGGCGGCGCGGCGTCTCTTCGATGCGCAGTGGCCCGGGCCACCGGTGCGCCACGCCCAGTTGCGCTTTAAGCGCCACTCCAGCCGCGCCGGGCCGCGTCCCGAGCAATCGACGCGGGTGTTGGCGGCGGTGACGGTGACACGGCTGTACCAAGGCGCGACATTCGCCGGCGCCTTCGTCGTCGCGCGCGACCTGTCGGCGTTGGGGGAAATCAGCCGGGCGGCGCACTTTCAGGCCTATCACGACGTGCTCACGCGCCTGCCGAACCGCGCCATTCTTGAAGACCGGTTGAGCCTCGCCATCGCGCATGCCGAGCGCGACAACCATCGCTTAACCGTCGCCTTTCTGGACTTGGACCGCCTCAAGCTGGTCAACGACAAGCATGGTCACGCCATGGGCGACCGGCTGCTGCAGGCCGTGGCGAGGCGCTTGCGCGGCTGCCTGCGCCGTGGCGACACGCTGTCGCGCTATGGCGGCGACGAGTTCGCCGTGTTGCTGCCCGAGGTGTCGAGCCGCGCGGATGCGGTCGCCATGGGCGAGCGGCTGGTGAGCGCGGTGCGCGAGCCGTTCTCCGTGGACGACGACGCGCTCCCCGCCACGGCGAGCGCCGGCCTCGCGCTCTACCCAGAGGCCGGTGCCACGGCCCGCGAAATCATCGCCAACGCAGACATCGCCATGTACCACGCCAAGCGCGAGGGGGGTGACGCCTGCCGCCTGTTCGACAGCAAGATGCATCAACGGGTGTCCGCCCGCCTCAGCACGGAACGCGCCCTGCGCGATGCTTTGGATGCCGGCGACATCGAGGCGCACTACCAACCGCAGGTGGAGCTCGCCACCGGGGCGATTCTCGGCATGGAGGCATTGGCGCGTTGGCGCCGGGCGGACGGCTGCTTGGTGGAGGCCAACGAGTTCCTGCCGCTGGCCGAGGAAACAGGGCTCATCGGCCGCTTGGATGCCGTGGTGCAGGCCGCTGCGTTTCGGCAAGTGGCCAAGTGGCGCGCCGCCGGCTTCCCGTCTTGCCGGGTGAGCGTCAACGCTTCGGCGCCGCTGTTGGACGAAGCGAACTTTGTGCGCGACCTGGAAGCGGCCCTCGCCGCAGCCGGCCTGCCGGCCGCGGCGGTGACGCTGGAGCTCACGGAGAACGCGCTGATGCGCGACCCAGCGCTGGTGGTGCCCAAACTCCAGCACTTGCGCAACCGCGGCGCTCGCATCGCCATCGATGAGTTCGGCGCCGGCTACTCGTCGCTGGCGCAACTGCGGCAGATGCCCATCGACGCGTTGAAGATCGACCGCGGCTTCGTGGCAGACCTGCAAGGCGCCTTGGTTGACACCCGCGCCGTGGACGCAGTGGCCGGGGCGTGCCGGGGCCTCGGCTTGGAGCTGTTCGCCGAGGGCATCGAGCGCCAAGCGCAAATCGACTATTTGCTTGGCGCGGGTTGCCGCGAGGGGCAAGGCTATTTCTTCAGCGGCCCGGTGCCGGCCGCCCAGGCGCTGGCGTTGCTCCAAGCGACGCCGCGCCTAGGCCAATGACCACGGCCTTGGCGGCGCGCCGTGCCGGCCGCGATGAGCCCCGCCACCCGATGTCATGAGCCAGCCCGAACCAGTCCTCACAACGGATTTGGCGCTGCCCAACAAGCGCTCCGGCAAAGTGCGAGACCTCTACGACGTCGAGTTGCCGGGCGGCGAGCCGGGATTGCTCATCGTCGCGACCGACCGCATCAGCGCCTTCGACGTCGTGCTTGCCAACGGGCTGGCCGGCAAGGGCATCGTGCTCACGCAGCTCTCGCGGTTCTGGTTCGAGCGCTTCGCTGGCAGCGTGCCGCATCACCTCGTTTCCACGCGCGCGGCGGATGTGCCCGGCGTGACGGACGCGCAGCGCGCCACGTTGCGCGGGCGCGTGATGCTGTGCCGCGCCGCCCCTGCGCTGCCGCTTGAATGCATCGCCCGCGGCTACCTCGCCGGCAGCGGCTGGCAGGACTACCGGCGCGCCGGCGCTGTGTGCGGCATCCCGCTGCCGAGCGGTTTGGCCAATGGCGACCGTCTGCCCGAACCGTTGTTCACGCCATCCACCAAAGCCACGGCCGGCGAACACGACGAGAACATTTCCTTCGACGCCGGCGCAGCCTTGGTGGGCGAGGCGACCATGCGCTGGCTGCGCGACACCACCCTCACGCTCTATCGCGAAGCCAGCGCCTATGCGTTGGAACGCGGCATCATGCTCGCCGACAGCAAGTTCGAGTTCGGCATGGGCCGCGACGGGCCGCTGCTCATCGACGAGCTCCTAACGCCAGACAGTTCGCGCTTCTGGCCCGCCGACGCGTGGCACCCAGGGCGCGACCAACCGAGCTTCGACAAGCAATATGTGCGCGACTACCTGCAGCGTTTGCGCGACGCCGGCGCCTGGGACGGGGCACCGCCGGGGCCGCCGCTGCCGGAGGACATCGCCGCGCAGACCATGCAGCGCTACCTCGAAGCCTTCGAGCGGCTGACGGGGGCGTCCTTGGACTTCGACGCGCTGGCGTAGCGAGCAACCCTGTGGATTGGGACGCCTACCGGCGCCGCTGTGAGGAGCCTTGCGTGATGTCCCGCTGGCTCCTCGAACGCACGGCGCAACTCGTCGGCGGTTCTTTCGCCAGCGTGTTGCGGGCTGCGGCGGCCGGTGCCCCCCTGCCCAAGCCCGCAGATCACAAGGGCGGCGAAGAAACGGACATGTTCGAGGTGCGGTTGCAGCCGGGCACCGCCGCGGCGCTGCTGCGCCGTGTGCGTGAGGAAGCCGGCCTCGCGCCGAACGAAGCGCCGACGGGACGGCTGCGCGGCGTGGTCATCGCTTGGCAGGAGCATTGCGCCGCCCTCGCGCCCTTGCGCCCAGCCCAAGCCCCAGAGGCCGCAGCACGCCAGGACAGTGCGTCGAGCAACCACGCCGGCGCTCCGCCGAACGGCGCCGCCCAGAACGAACGGTCCGGCTAGCGGATGTTCAAGCGCGTCTTCATCGCCAACCGCGGCGCCGTGGCGGCGCGCATCGTGCGCGCCTGCGAGGCCGTGGGCGCCGAGAGCGTCGCCGCCCATTCAGACATCGATGCCGAAGCGCCCCACCTCGAAGCGGCCACCGCCACCGCGCGCCTGCCCGGCTACCTGCCGCAAGACACCTACTTGAACGCCGCCGCCATCATCGCCGCCGCCCAAGCACACAGGGCGGACGCGCTGCATCCCGGCTACGGCTTTCTCTCCGAAAACGCGGCGTTCGCCCGCGCCGTGGCCGCCGCCGGCATCTGCTTCATCGGCCCGGACCCGCGCCACATCGAAACCATGGGCAACAAAACCCACGCCCGCGCCGCGATGCGCGAGCGCGGCTTCCCAGTGGGCGCCGGCAGCGATGTGGTCGCCGACGCGGCGGCGCTCACGGAAGCGGCCCGCGCCACGGGTTTTCCGGTGTTGCTGAAGCCGGCGAACGGCGGTGGCGGCATCGGCATGACCGTGGCGCGCGACGAGAGCGAACTGCCCCTCGCCTTCAAGACTGCCACCGCGCTCGCGGAACGCGCCTTCGGCGACCGCGCCATCTATGTGGAAAAGTACCTGTACCGTCCACGCCACATCGAGTTCCAAGTGCTTGGCGACGGGGTGGCGGCAGCCTCCCTGTTCGAGCGCGAATGCTCGGTGCAGCGCCGCCATCAGAAGCTTATCGAGGAGACGCCGGCGCCCAACTTGGCCCGCGCGGACGTAGACGCCGTGGCGGCGCAGGCAGCGCGTGCGCTCGCAGACATCGGCTACGCCGGCTTGGGCACCGTGGAGACGCTGTTCGCCGACGGCGCCTTCGGCTTTCTCGAAACCAATGCGCGGCTGCAAGTGGAGCATGGCGTCACCGAGGCCGCGACGGGCTTCGACCTAGTGGCCGCGCAACTGCGCATCGCCGCCGGCGAGCCGCTCAGCGACTTGGGCGTGGCGGCGGCGGAGCGACACCAGTTCGCGGTTGAAGCGCGGGTGTACGCGGAGGATTCCGCGCGCATGCTGCCCTCCCCTGGGCGCCTGCAGGCGTTCCGTCCGCCGGCGCTGACCGGCGTGCGCGTCGATGTGGCGTACCGAGAAGGGCAGTTCGTCACGCCCTACTACGATCCATTGCTGGCCAAGGTGATTGGCTCTGGCGCCACCCGGGAACAAGCCATTGGCCGCACGCTAGTGGCCTTGAAGGCGTTCGCGATCGAGGGCGTTGCCCACAACGGCGAACTGTTGCGCCGCGTGCTCGCAAGCGAGCCCTTCATCGCCGGCCAAGTGCATACCGGACTGCTCGACGATTTGCCATAATGCGCTCAAGCGGCGCTATGGCACTGAACGCGAGCCGAGCGCACCCGCCGGGCAGGAGCAGCATCGATGGCGCTGGTTGAGGTTGAAAGCGAAGTGACCGGCACGGTCTGGAAGGTGGAAACCGCCGTTGGCGACGTCGTGGAGGAAGGCGACGTGCTGCTCATCCTCGAATCCATGAAGATGGAAATCCCGGTTGAGAGCCCCGTCTCCGGCACCGTGGCCGATCTCTTGGTGCAGCCAGAGGACCCGGTGCGTGAAGACCAAGTGCTCGCCCTCGTGGAGGCCTGAGGCCCAACTTGGCGCATCCCGCCACCTTGAAGCAGCCATGAGTTGGGAACCGGAAGTCCAAGAGCTCAACCGCCGCCGCCACCTTGCCAAGCAACAGGGCGGCCCGACGGGCATCGCCAAGCAACACGCCCGCGGCCGGCTCACCATCCGCGAGCGCATTGACACCCTGCTCGACCCCGGCACCTTCCAAGAACACGGCAAGGCCACCGCCACGCCGGATTACGACGCCAACGACCAACCCACTGGCTTCGTCCCCGCGAACTATGTCGTCGGCTTCGGCGCCATCGATGGCCGCCGCGTGGTGGTCGGCGGCGAAGACTTCACGCTGAAGGGCGGTTCGCCCAACGCCGCCGGCTTGCGCAAGAGCGTTTATGCCGAACACCTCGCCGTGCAATACAAGGCGCCGCTGGTGCGGATGCTTGAAGGCGGCGGCGGCAGCGTGAAAGGCGGCGCCCGGCGCGGCACCGTCGGCGAGCCGGTGTTCAGCGCACCGCGGTTTCGCATCATCGCCGACGCGATGGGGCAAGTGCCCATCGCTTCCATCGCCGCCGGCGCGGTGGCCGGCTTCCCCGCCGGACGCTTGGTGGCGTCCCACTTCTCGGTGATGACGCGCCACACCGCGCAAATCCTCATCGGCGGGCCAGCGCTGGTGGAGCGCGCTCTGGGCGTGAAGCTCACGAAGGACGAGCTCGGCGGCGCCCACATCCACGCCAAGAGCGGCATTGTGGACAACGTGGCCGAAGACGAAGCGGACGCATTCGCGCAGACGCGGCGGTTCTTGAGCTACCTGCCCTCCCACATCGGCGAGCGGGCGCCGCGCCGGCCGTGCGATGACAGCCCGAACCGCATGGAGCCCGAGCTGCTCACCGCGGTGCCCCGCGAGGACAACGCCGGCTTCGACATGCGCGCCATCGTGCGCTGCGTGATGGATGCGGATTCGTTCTTCGAACTCGGCGCGGAGTTTGGCCCCAGCCAGATCGCTGGCCTCGCCCGCCTCGCTGGGCAGCCAGTGGGCGTGCTGGCGAACGACTGCCGCGTCTATGCCGGCGCGATGACGGCGCAAGCCGCGCAAAAGTACCGGCGTTTCGTGGAGATGTGCGACACCTTCCACCTGCCCATCGTCAATTTCGTCGATCAACCCGGCTTCATGATCGGCCCCGAAGCCGAGCGCGCCGGCACCATCCGCTACGGCATGGCGGCGGTGTGCGCGGCGGCGCAGGCGTCCGTGCCGTGGGCAAGCATTCAGGTACACAAGGGTTTCGGCGTCGCCACGGCCGCCCACTACGCCCCCGGCGCCTATGTGCTGGCCTGGCCATCCGTGCAGAGCGGTGCCTTGCCCTTGGAGGGCGGCGTCGCGGTGGCCTTCCATCGGGAGATTGAAGGCGCGGCCGACCCTGCCGCCAAGCGGCTTGAGCTCGAAGAACGGCTGCGCGCCGCGCGCTCGCCGTTTCCACGGGCGGAATCATTTGCGGTGCATGAGCTCATCGACCCGCGCGAGACCCGCCCCGCGCTCTGCGAGTGGATCGAGTGGATTCAACCGCTGTTGGAAGACCTCACCGGCACCACCGCGTTTCCCATGCGGCCCTGAGGCCGGCGCCCGATCACGCGATGGCTGCCACCATTCTCTCGCTAGTGTTGTCGTTCATCCTCGGCGCCGCCGCTTGGCTCGCCCTCGGCCCGCGCCTGTCGCTGAACCCAGACGGGCAGCTAAACCAAACGTTCAACTTCTTCGCCTACGTGGGCATCGCCTTCCCCTTGGTGTTCGCGGGCGTGTTCTTTCTGTTGGAGAAGCTGTAACCACGCGACACGTGGCCGCGATGGGCAGTTAGTGACCGACATGCTTCCGTTCGATCTGCGCCATTTGCGCACCCTCGTCGCCCTGCGCGACGCCGGCAGCCTCGTCGAGGCGGCGGAACAGGTCGTCCTCACGCAGTCTGCGCTGTCCCATCAAATGAAGGATTTGGAGACGCGCCTCGGCTGCTCGCTCTTCGTTCGCAAGTCCCGTCCAGTGCGGTTCACGGCGGCCGGCGAGCGGCTCTTGGAGTTGGCCGACGAGGTATTGCCCCGCGCCCGCGCCGCCGCGACGGAGCTTGCGCGCCTCGCGGACGGCAAATCTGGTCGGCTGTTCATGGCCATCGAATGCCACACCTGCTTCGAGTGGCTGCTGCCGGCCATCAACGCCTTTCGGGAAGAGTGGCCCGAAGTGGAGCTGGACATCGCCGGCAGTTTCCACCTGGACCCGCAGCCGGCGCTTGCGCGGGGGGATTTGGATCTCGTCATCACCGCAGACCCCATCGACGCGCCAACGCTGCACTACGAACCGCTCTTTGGCTATGAAGCCCAGTTGGCGGTGGCGCCCCGGCATCCGCTGGCCCAGCGCGAGTGGGTGGAGCCAGAGGATCTCGCCAGCGAAACGCTCATCGCCTACCCCGTGGACCGCTCGCGCATGGCCATCTTCACCCGCTTTCTGCATCCCGCCGGCGTCGCGCCGGCCCACATCCGCAGCGCGGAACTCACTGCCATGATGGTGCAGCTCGTCGGCGCCGGCCGCGGCGTGGCGTGTTTGCCGAACTGGGCGCTGCACGAATACAAGCAACGCAACTACGTGGTGGCGCGCTCCTTGGGCGAAGAGGGCGTGTGGCCAGACCTGTACGCCGCGGTGCGCGCCGATGAGCGCGAACTGCCGTTCATCGCGAGCTTCACCCGCGTCGCCAAGGCGATGTGTTTCAAGAACTTGGTCGGCATCGTGCCGGCGGATGCGGACATGGCCAAGCGTCGCTGACGAACGGCGAGCAGCCGTCACCTGGCGGGCAGCGCCCTACGGCACCAAGGCGCTCTCCTCCCACTGCCCGTCGCGCAAGGCGTAACGGCGTCGGTCGTGCAGGGTATCGCCGTCGGCCAACTCCAACCGCTCCACCTCCAAGGGGTTGAGCGCGAAGCCGGCGGCGCTCTCCGGGGCCGTCAGCGGCTCTGGCAGGGCGAGGCCGGCCACCGCCTCCAACAGGGCGTCGCGGCTGGCGAACGGGGTGCTCTGCGGATGCGCCTCGTAGAACCAGTCCATGCGCTTTGGCATGGCGGGCCGGAACTGCCAAGCATCGCGCACCACCGCTGGGTCGATGGGTTCAAGCCCGCACTGGAGACGATATTGGGCGCTGAGGCTCGGCAGGTAGACGAGCACAGCCGCCGTCGGCGCATTGCCGAACTCGGCCACCTTCGGCGAGGTGGCGTTGACGAAGACGCCAAGGCGCGCGCCCACGTCCCGCAACACCAGCACCCGCACCGCCGGCTCGCCAGCGGCCGTCACTGTCGCCACGGCGCACAGGCTCGCCCAAGGGTCGGCAAGCTCACGGGCGCGATGGCGGTCGGCCGCCAATAGAGCGATGGGGTCTGCCATGTCTTCGCCGCGCCGCCGCGGCGTCGGCTAGCTGCCTTCCTCGCCGGCGTCAGCGTCCGCCGCATCGGCCTCGTCGCCAGCCTCCGCCTCCGGCGCCGCATCGGCTTCGCCGCTGCGGCGGATCTCCGCCACGTCGCGCTGCAATTCGCTCAAGCGGAACACGATGTCCGGCAGCAAGTCCACAATGCGCCAAGCAAAGTAAGCGAGGACGACGAGGACGATGAAGGTCAGAAAGGACATCGATGGCTCCTAGGTGGGCGACGAGGCAGATATACCCTTTTCGTGGGCCGTAGTCCAAGGCGGAAGCCGTCGGCGCCTTGCTCAGCCATGTGTCTTGAGCCGCTCCGGGGTCATCCAGCCCACCAACCGCGCGCCCTCGAACGTAGCGCTGCGCCATGTGCCGGCAAACTCGCAGCGCACCGCGCCGAACGTCGGCAAATTGGCGACCAGCGGCTCGCCGGCCAATAGGTTGACGCAGTGGGTCATGCCCGGGTTGTGGCCCACGATGGCGGCGGCGGTGATGTGCTCCGGCAATGATTGCGCCGCCTGCAACAGGTCGCTGGCGTCGGCATGGTAGAAGGCGGTGCGCTCGGTCACGTCTTGCTCCCCTAGCCCGAACGCATCGCGCACGTAGGCCGCGGTGTCCTTGGCGCGGCGCGCTGGGCTCGTCAACACCCGTTGAGCGGGCGCATCCTGGCCAGCGAGCCACGCGCCCATGGCCGCGCCTTGGCGTTGCCCGCGCTCGGCTAGCGGCCGCCACAAGTCACCTACGCCCGGCGGCCAGCCAGACTTCGCGTGGCGGATGAGCCAGAGCGTCTTCGTGCCCACGATGTCGTGCGCCGAGCGGCCTGCCTGCCTAATCCCAGATGGCGAAGAACTCCTCAAAAGCCACGAACTGTCCGCCATTGGCGGAAGACGGGACGATGATGGGCGTCTTCACGCCGGCATCGAACCATGCCTCGATGCCTTCGCGCACCTCGGCGGCGCTGCCGAACAGCGTGGTGTCGGCCAGCCAGCGATCCGACAGCGCGGCGCCCACCTGGTCGAACTCCTTGGCGCGGATGGCCGCTTCCACGCCGTCCATTTCCTCCTCGTAGCCCGCTTCCCGCCAGTAGTTTCGGTAGTTGGGCAGCATCGCGTAGCTCGTCAATGTCTTGCGGTTGACGGCGGCCGCGGCGGCGCGGTCTTCATTGATGCAGGTGGGAATCATGTTGCCGATGAAGAAGTCCCCGCCGCGCGCGGCAGAGGAGAGCACGCCGAGCGACGCCGCCATGTGCGAGCGGGCGCCGTTGGCGAACACCATGCCGTCGCCGATTTCCTCCGCCAAGGCGATCATCTTCTTGCGCAGCGTGGCCAGCACCAGTGGCGGCAATTGCCCAGCGCGGGGCACCGCCTGCAAGTCCGTCACGAACTTACGCATGTCGGCCAAGGGTTTGCCCGCCTTGATGCCGAGGCGCTCCAGCGCCGGGGCGTGGCTCACGCCGATGCCGAAGCGGAAGCGCCCGTTCGACGCCTCGTGGATGAAACTCGCGGCATTCGCAAAGTCCTGCACTTGGCGCGTGTAGATGGGCGTGATGGAGGTGCCGAACTCGATCTCGCTGGTGACGAACGTGAGCGCTTCGCACAGCGCCAGCCCATCGGCCAGGCTCGGACAGTAGATGCCCGGAAAGCCGCGCCGTTCGATTTGCGCGGCGAGTTCGAAGGTCTTCTGGCGGCGGCCGGGGATGGCGGCGAGGCTCAGTGCGGGGCGTTGATGCATGGCAATCTCCTGTTTCCGTTGTGTTTTGTTGCGTCGTGGCGAGCCGTTCTCCGTTACGTGGCGGCGGGCCGCTGCGGGTCTAGCCGGACAAGTCCACCTTGCCGAGCCGGTCTGAAGCGAATCCGCCAAGGTACAGCACGCCATCCTTCTCAAGCGCCACCGAAGCGCCGCCCATGGGCGCACCCTCGTGGGCGACGAGCACCTGCTGCTGGCCGCGGTCTGGGTGTAGCGAGACGATCTCGAATGCCATGCCGCAAGCGCCCTGCTCCAAGCCAAGACAGGCAACGAGCGCCGCGGCGCCGGCGGTGTGGGACGCCACCAGCAGCCGCCCATCTTCCGCCCAAGTGCTGTTGTCTGGCGAAGCGATGCGCCAAGTTCGCGCCAGTTCCCCGTTGCGCGCGTCGATTTTCCGCACCCCCTCCGGCGCGAAGACGTTGACGAACACAAAGCGTTCGTCGGCGGATTTCTCGATGCCGTTCGGCATCGGCGCGTCGGTGCCGGCCAACTTGCTGAACCCCTTGTCCGGCGCCCATGCAACCACCCAACCGGTGTCGGCGCCGAACAGGAATGCCTTCCAGAAGTGCCAGAGGACGCTGGATTTCGGCGCCATGTGCGTCACCCAGAAACCACCGTCGCCCAGCAACACGACGTCGTTGAACAGGCCATCAGCCGGCGCCGCCACGCAGCCCATCCAAGCCATCGCACCGTCATCGAACACCTCGAACAGCTCCACGGATTCGCGGCCGCCGTGGTTGACGACGGCGAGCTGATGGCGCGAGTCGGCACGTTGATTGACATCGATGCCGTGGGGCGAGAAGGCGTCCACGTCGGAGAATGGGCAGTCTGGCTCGCCCCAAACCGACGCTGGCGCGGCAGCGGCCAAGGCGCGGTGCTCGGCCGTCGGAAAGGCCACCGTGAGCGTTCGCCCTTGCGGCTCATAGAGCGCCAAACTGCCGGGCTGCACACCATCGATGTCGCCGAACTGGCTCACCAAGATGCGCCCGTCTGGCAGCAGGGCGAGGTCTTCCGGGTTCTGGAATTGGCAGTCCACTTCGATGCCGGCGCCGCTTTCGCAGCCACGCACCGCGTCGGCGCCGCAAGCGGCGAGCAACACGCAGCCGGCGAGCAACCCGGCAACGCCGCGGACGGCCCTTGCGGCGCGCCACGCCCTTTGCCGGCGAAGTTCAGTGTCGAGCATAGTCGCGCCCTTCCCCCAAGGTGAAGCGCAGCGTGCTCACCCGATTGCGCGTCGGCACGGCAACGCCGCCCGCCACCGCCGCCCTGAAGCGCCACTGCCGAATGGAGGCAAGCGCCGCCTCGTCAAAGACGCCGGGCGGCGCCGACGCCACCACCTGAGCGTTTGCCACCGCACCGCCGGCAGTCACGTCATAGCGCACGGTGACGCTGCCCTCGATGCCGGCCGCCTTGGCCGCAGCCGGATAGACGAGCGCCGCGCCCTCCACGAACTGCACCGGGCGCGACGACGCAGCGCAACTCCACAGCAAGCACAGCGCGCAGCCCAACGCGAACGCGGCTGCCCCGCGACGTTGCGCGACGGCTTCCATCGCCACAAGATTACACGCTCTAGATGCGTGCGAGCACCCTTAGGAACTCGCCCTCCAACGCGTCGCAGCGCCGCGCCGCCGCGAGTTGGCCCCGCGCCCGGCGCAGGTTCTCGTCGGGATGGCTTGCCTTGAAGTAGCGATTGCCTTGGTGCCAGTCTGCCAAGAAGCGCACGCCCAGCATGAAGCTCATGTGCCCCGGCGCCGCGGCGAACGCGGCCGGGTCGCCAATGCCGCCGGCGCCCTGGGCGAACCCGGCAGCGACTTGGCGAAACGTCGCCGCAGAGAGATCGAAGCGCCCATGTGACTCTTCCGCGCCGCTCGCCACCGAGCGCACCAGATCGCCAAAGTCCCACGCGGGGTGGCCGTGCATCGCCGTGTCCAAGTCGATGAGGCGCAGCACGCGCGGTGCGTTCGCGTCAAAGAGCAGATTGTTCACCTTGCAATCGCCATGGATCACCGCGCTCACGGCGTCGAACTCGAACGGGCGGCGGCGCCGCACATAGTCCAGCTCCGCCCTCACCTGCGCGACCTCGCCGCGTTCAGCCACCGCGCGCCACAACGCCTGCAGGTAACCGCCAAGGTCATGAAAGCCTGGGATGACCGGCTCTAGCCGCCCCGGATAGCTCGCCATGATCGCCTGAAACGCGCCGAATGCCCGCGCCGCCGGCTCGACGAGGGTTGGCGGCAGGCGCTCCAAGCTGCGCGAGCCGCGCACATACGGGAACAAGCGCCATGTCTCGCCAGCCACCACCGCGTGGGAGGCGCCCGTTTCCGTGGGCAACGGCGCGACGATGCGGCGGTCGCATGCGCTGAGGGCGGCGAGGTTGCGCATGACGGCCGCCGGGTCGACAAACACGCTGCGATTGATGCGCTGCAGCACGAACGCCTGCGCACCGACGATGAAGGTGTCGTTGATGTGGCCGCCGGGCAGCGGCGCGAACGCCATGCCGGAAGTTGCGGGCCAGTGGACGAGGGCTGCGGCCGCGTTCACGCGAACCGCTTAGCGAGGTGGTGCGCCGCGGCCAGCACATACTCGCCAAAGGGCGCGAGCAGCGCCGCGGGCACCGCCACCGGCGCACCGTCGAGATGCTGTTCAACCAGCGCTGCGAGTTCACACAGGGCCGCGGACGCCGCATCCAACTCGGCAATGGCCGGGACGCTGCCGCGGCGCCGCAAGAACGCTTGCCGTTGCCGTCGCCAACCGGCGGCGGCGGACCGCAATGCCGGGGCATCCGCGAACGCCAAGGCCCGTGCCGCCGCGCTCTCCGGCGCAATCACATCGACAATGCGTGCCAGTGGCGTCGCCGCATCGTAAGGCCGCGCCGCGCCAGCCTCACCGACGCCGGCGGCGCGGCGCTCAAGCGCTGCCGGGCCCAGCAACCGCGCATACCATTTGACGGGCTCCAAGGCATCGAAGAGCGGCGTCAGGGCCTGGATGTCGCCTTCCGTGAGGCCGAGGCGGCCGAAGCCGACGCGCCGGTCTGCGGCCAAATCCAAGATGCCGGCGCGAGCCATCTGGCGCTCGCTAGCCGCCAAGCGTCGCTGCATGTCACGCACGGCGCCGGCGTCTACCTCGCGCATCGGCGACCAGAAGCGCTCCGCGATGGCCGGCATGCGGCTCCAAACGCGGCCATGCAGGAGTTCGTCCGTGACCAGTTCGGTCCACATGCACGCCTCCCCACCCAGCACGACGCCACGTTCGGCGGCTTGCGGAAGCGCCTCGCCGGTGCGTTGCCAAGCGCGTTCCAGGCGCTCCAGGCCTTGGCGCACATGGGCGAAGCGGGGGTCTTCGGCAAGGCGCGGGCCTGCACCCGTCGCCGGGTCGAAGCGGTAGTGGACGTCTGCGGGGTAGAACAGGTCTAGGTAATACGGCGCCGACAACACGGCGTTGAAGCCGGCATTGAGCGCCCGGGTGAGGGCGGCGCTGCCACGCCAGCACTGAATGGTCACCTCTCGCGGCAAATCTGGATGCAGCGCTTCGTCCCAAGCCATCGGCGTTTTGCCGAGCCGCTTCAGCATGGCCGTGACGCCGGCGTTGAAGCGCGCCTGCAAGGCGGCGACGCCGGCGGCCTTCGGCAGCTGCACCTCGTCGCCGCCAAAGTGGGCGTGCGTGTCTGGGAACGTCGCCGCGAGTTCGCCGAACAACGCCTCCACCGCCTGCATGGCGCCGGCGTGGTCTGGATTCAGGCAGCACTCATGCACCCCGAAGCGCGCGGACGGCCGCTGCGGGATGTCTCCCAGCCCCCACTCGCGGTGTACCGCCAACCAGCTGGCGACGTGGCCGGGCACATCGAGTTCCGGCACCACGCGGATGCCCCGCGCCGCGGCGTCGCGCACCAGCGCGGCGAGCGCTTCCCGCGAGTAGTGTTCGCCGGGCGTCGCCATTTCTGGGTGCGCGTCGCTGCCGAAGCGGAACGCTTGATCGTCCGACAGGTGCAGATGCAGCACGTTGAGCTTGTGGAAGGCCATCGCCTCGAGGGTGCGCCGCAACGCGCCCAGCGAGATGAAGTGCCGCGCCACATCCACCATCAACCCGCGCCACGGAAAGCGCGGCGCATCCTCGATATCCACTTCCGGCAGGAAGGCGCCATCGTCGTCGGTGTCCACGAGTTGCGCGAGGGTGGCGAACGCCCGCAGCGCACCCCACTCTTCGCTTGCATCGATGCGCGCGCCGGCCGCATCCACCCGCAGGCGGTAGCGTTCGTCGTCGCCGAGCGCCGGCAGCGCCGCGGACGCCGCGCAGCGAATGACGATGGGCAGGCCGCCAGCGTCGCCCCAGTGGCGCTGCAGCCGGCGTGCGGCTGCGGCGAGGCGGCGCGTCTCGGCGCCGCTCACCGCCCAACCGTCTGCCGCCAAGCGCACGCGCCCTGCGCCGGGGACGAGCGTTTTGGGCCACGGCATCAAGTTCATGGGGGAACTGTGCAAACGACGCCAAGCCTTGTCAAACAAGCGCCTGCAAGTGACCATCCGCTTGCGCCCACGCCGTGGGTTGCGCAGGACTGGCAAGAGGGCTGGATTTGGATACCAAGGAACGGATGCGCGCCGTCATCGCCGCGGAAGCGCAGGCCATCGCCAGCATCGACGTGACGGACGACTACGTCGCCGCCGTCGCGCTCATCGCGGGGTGCCGGGGCAAGGTCATCAGCACCGGCATTGGCAAGGCCGGGCACATCGCCCGCAAGTTCGCGGCCACGCTGTGCTCCACGGCGACGCCGGCGGTGTTCGTGCATCCGGCCGAGGCCGCCCACGGAGACTTAGGGCTCGTCGGCCAACACGACGTGCTGATCGCCTTCTCCACCAGCGGCAAGTCCATCGAAGTGCTGGAGATACTGGAACTGGCTCGGCACTTGGGCGTCACCGGCATCATCGGCGTCACCTCCCACCCGGAATCAGACCTGCGGGCGCTCTCCGACATCGTGCTGGACATGGGCGTGATCGACGAAGCCTGCCCGCTCAAGCTCACGCCGAGCTCGTCCATCGCGGTGATGCTCGCCATCAGCGACGCCGTGGCCTTGGCATTGATGGAGGCGAAGGGCGTCACGAAACGCGATTGGGGCATGCGGCACCACGGCGGCTACCTGGGGCGCGCCGCGCGCACGGACAACATGTGAACCACTGCGTCCTGCTCGGCGCCCTCACGGATTCGCCTTCAGCACCGCGTCCAAGATGCGCTCCGGGTCGCTCAAGCCGCGCTCATCTTGCACATCCCGACACTGACGCAGCAACTCGCCGAAGCGCGGCCCCGGCGCTAAGCCGCGGGCGATGAGGTGTCGCCCAGACACGACGTCCCGCGGCGCCCGCGCGGTCACGGCGAGTTGCTCGGCGCGTTGCAGGAAGCGTTCGCCATCTGGGAACTTCCGCGCCAAGGCGTCCGCGGTGGTGCGGCCAAAGTGGTCCGCCCGCGCCACGCGGAACAGCAGTTCCATGGTCACGCCGGCGGCGGCGAGCTTGCGGGCCAGGCGCCGGTAGCCCCTCGCAGTGGCGCCGCCACGCGGCAGCAACGCCGGCGCCAAGTGATGCGTCACCAGCGCGCACACTTTCGCCGTGAGTTCCTGCGGCGCTCGCAGCCGCTCTAGGAAGGCACGCGTGGGCGCAACGCCGGCGTCGGCATGGGACGGCGACCGCAAGCGCCCTGCCGCATCCACAAAGGTGGTGGCGGGCTTGCCGAAGTCGTGGCAGAGCGCCGCGAACATGAGCGCGAGGTCATCCCCGTCGCCGCGGCGTTCCCGTGTGGCCTCGTCCACCACCATGAGGGTGTGCGTCCACACATCCCCCTCGGGGTGCCACTCGCGGTCTTGCCGCACATCCACCAGTGCGCTGAGTTCCGGAAACCAGCGCAACAGCGCCGCCTCACGCAGGAAGGCCAGCCCCAGCGACGGCTTGGCGCCGAGCAGCAAGAGCTTGCGGAACTCCTCAAAGGCGCGCTCCGGCGACACCTCGCGCAAATCGAGCGTGGCGCACAGGGCCACCAACGCGATGTCGGGGCGCATCTGGAACCGCGCCGCGAACTGCGCCACGCGCAATGCCCGCAACGGGTCTTCCGGGAAGGTGTCCGCATCCACAGCGCGCAGCGCCCGCGCCTCCAAGTCGCGCCGCCCGCCGTGCGGGTCCAACACTTCGCCGGACACGAGGTTGAGGCCCATGCTGTTGATGGTGAGGTCGCGCCGCCGCGCCGCGGTGGCGAAATCGAGCGTCGGGTCCGTCGCCACGTCAAAGCCGCGATGGCCGGGGCCCACCTTGCTGTCCCGGCGTGGCAGGGAGAAATCCACATCCGGCCCGGCAAGGCGCAACACGCCAAACGCGCGCCCGACCTCGGCGACCCGCCCGAACCGCCCAAGCAGGTGCTTCAAGGCATCCAGCTGCAGGCCGAACACCTCGACGTCCAAATCCTGCGGCGTCTCGCCGAGCAGCCAATCGCGCACATAGCCGCCCACCGCCACGGCGCGGCCGCCGGCCTGATCGATGGCTTTCACGACTTCCGGCAGCGGCGGCGGCAAGCTGGGCCTCGGCATCATGGCCGCATCATAGCTTCCTGCCACCGGCGCCCAAACTTGGCGCCGGCGCTAAGCCCGCGGACGGGCTAGGCGGCTTTGGCGCGCTTCAGCGCCTCCGCATAGATCGAGAAGCGCGTCTCTTGGCGCGTGCGAATCTCGATCACGGCCACATCGCCGCGGTCGTTCGCTCGCTTGGCCGCCTCGATGGCCGGGGCGATGGCGCCCGGTTCCTCGACATGGACGGCCTCGGCGCCCAAGGCCCGCGCCACGCCGGCATAGTCTCCGGCTTGGTTGCCGACGCCATATCGCTCCATCGCCACTGGCATCTTCTCGTCATAGCCGCCCATCGTCAGGTTGTTGATGATGATGGTGGTGATGGGGATGCCAGCGCGAGTCGCCGTTTCGATCTCCATGCCGGTGTGGCCAAACGCCAAGTCGCCCATGAAGTTCACGCAGAACTTGTCCGGCGCCGCCATCTTCGCGCCGATGGCCAGCGGAATGCCGTAGCCCAGGTGCGTCGTCTTGCCCCAACCGATGTAGCCATGCGGCGCCACGGCGCGGTAGAACGGCATGATCTGATCGCGCGGGTTGCCGGCGTCGTGGGTGAGCACGGTGTTCTCGTGGTCCACGCAGCGATTGATCTCGCGAATCACCCGATACGGGTTGATCGGCGTTTCGTCCGAATGCAGGAGCGGCGCCCACTCGCCAAGCCAGCGCGCCTTCACGGAAGCGATGGCGTTCACCAAGTTCTCATCGGTCGGGCGTCCGTCTTCGCCGAATGCGGCCTTGGCCTCGTCGATCATCGCCTCGAGGGTGAGCTTGGCGTCGCCCACCATGCCGATGTCCGCCGCATAGTCCTTGTTGATGTCGTCCGCCGACGCGGTGGAGTGGATGAGGAACTTGCCCGACGGAATGCTTAGGCCAAACACCGTGCGGGTGAGGCCGGTGCCCACCGCGAACACCGCGTCTGCCGCGCCAAGCCACTCGAACACCGCCCGCGGCGCCGTGCGGTTGGCGGCGCCCAAGGCCAAGGGATGGTCGTCTGGAAACGCGCTCTTGCCCTGCATGGTGACGATGACGGGGATTTGGGTCAGCTCCGCAAAGGCGCGCAACTGCTCGCAGGCATCGGCGTAGAGCACGCCTTGGCCAGCCCAGATGACCGGCCGCTTGGCGGCCATGAGGGCCTGCATGGCATCTTTCACGTCCCCCCGCGCCGGTGCCGAGCGCATCCGCGTGGAAGGCTTGTACGCCGCCGCGGCGCCCTCCGGCGCCGGGCCGCCGAGCACATCCCCATGCATCTCCACCACCACCGGACCCGGGCGCCCCTGCCGCGCCGTGTGGAAGGCGCGCCGCAGTTGCGGCACGGTGCGATCCATGCGGTCGATGGAGAGCGCGAGCTTGGTGACCGAAGCGTAGTTGCGGGCGGCGGAGAAGTTCGGCTGCACGTCGTAGCTGCCAACGCCGGCGCCCCCTGGCAGGAACACCATCGGCACCGCTTCGCCCCAAGCCTGCGCGATGCCGCCGAACGAGTTCTCAACGCCGGGGCCGGACTGCGAGGCGAACACGCCCACGGGCTGGCCGCGGGTCTGGCGGCTGTAGCCGTCGGCGGCGTTGATAGCGCCGCGCTCTTGGCGGAACACCAATGGGCGGATGCCGACGCGGGCCGCCGCCTCGATGAGGGGATTCGCGGGAAAGCAAGGCAGCCACTCCACTCCCTCCGCCTTCAAGCACTGCGCGATGAGATCGTAGCCATTCACTGCCATTGCCCTCCATGATGATGGTGTTGAAAGCGTTTCATTGTAATATCTGCGCTTGATTCGAGGAGTATTCTCGTGCGTGCTTCACCTTACGGAGAGCTCCTGACCCAAGCCAGTCGCTGCAGCAACGCCGTCGTCGCCGCGGTGGCCGACAACTGCCGATTCGACGAGCGGGCAAGCGCCAAGCGCTGGCAAGAGTTCGAGTCCCTGGTCGCCAGACATTTGGCAGATACCAGCGCGATCGCGTGGGCGGACTGGGAAGATGCTTACAGGCGCCACTTGGCGGAGCGCTGCCATGTCGTACCTCCGTCAGTGCCCGACGCATTTCTGGAGATTAATCAGGACGCTTGGCTAACGACGCTCTTGCCAAACCAGTCCGTCGTTCGCATCGAAGACCTCAACCGACGATTGGATGACAGTTCCTTGGAACTGGACGACTTGAGGGAACTGTTGCAGCGAGCTGACGAAGGCGACAGCGACGGGGAACGCGCTGCCGAAACGTTCTTCGATGATTGGAATCGAGATCGCGATGCGCGCCCTGCATTCGTGGCATTTTTGGATGACGTGCAAGAGGAGTTGGACGACGCCGATTGGCCCCACGCATGTCGCGACCGTCTAGGGCTTGGACACTATGGGCCGATAGCGTTGATGCGCTATTCGCTCGCGGACGTCTTCAACGCGCAGAAACAACATCGAGTCGCCAACGCCTGCGCTCTGCCGACAGTTCTGGATGGCGGCATGCACGAGTTCCTTCTTCCCTGTGCCGCGAGAGCATCCGTACGGAGCCACTGTGCATTTGGTGCCGGACCGGGCAGACACGCTCACTGCCGAACTGGTGCATTGCCGGATCGACTACGAACGTGACCATCTTTACCGATTAGGCGAGATCACGCGCCCGAATCGACTGGACGGCGACCAACTACGCGAGGCCCGCGACCTGCACCTGTACGCGCTGCAAGAGGCGTGCAACCGCGACGACTTCGGCGAAGAACTCCAAGGTCGGACATGAGCGACCGGTGGTTACAGGCATTTCGCAGCGATCCGGAGGCGTCCGTGTCGGCCCTCTTCGCCGGGCGGGCCGGCGTTGGCTCCGACATGCGCCTCGACTTGCCGGAACTGCTGCATCAGTGGTTCCCGCCGGACTTGGCGGAAGAACGTGGCCGCCTTGACGACGCCCTCTTCTCCTGGTTGGGCAACATGCGCGACGACTACGCGTCCTCGGTGCAGCGTCTCGGCTTTCCGGTCTATGGCAAGCGAATCGGCGATGCCTTGATCGCCCTGCAGCTACTTGATCTGCCGCGGGCTAGGGACGCGATCCGTTCAGACTTGGACGCCTGGCTGCGCTGGCTATCGCCGTTGCGACTGGCCCCCGAGCGCGATCCGGCGCTTGAATGTTACCGGCTGTTGACCCATGGCCAGCCGGATGCCGGGCACGCAGCCATGTGGCTGCGCCTGGCTACAGACGGTCGGCCGGAGTATCTGACCGTGGCGTTGGCAGGACTGCAGCGACTGCCCAATGATGGCAATGCGCGGAAGAACCAGATGCTGATGCTGCGAGCACTGTTGCGGCACGCCGCTATAGTTCATCACGATGTCAATGTGGCATGCGGCTTCTTCAACCGCGGCTTCGCAGCGTTGCGTGGCTTTTTTCCACGAGGTCCCCGACATTGGGACGGCCTCTTGAACGAGGCGCTGGATGGTTTTCTGGACCCGTCCGAGACTCAAGTGGCGCAGGACCTAGCCCGTGATCTCCGCGAGAGTTTGCCGGCGAGTCTGCGGAAATCATCGCGTGGCAAAGCACCTGCGAAGGAGCACGAGTGGCGTACCTTAAGAGAAGACATCGCCAACCGCGTTCAAGGTTCGGACACTCTAGCTCACCGTCTGTTTGATGTTTTGGACCGGAACCACGACTACGCCTCGGCGACTGGCGATAGCTACCCTTTCGTCCGGACGCTAAGCAACCTCGGCAACGCCCTGCTCGTACACCACCATCTCGGCATGGAGGACCTGACTCGCTTCGGGGTCATGATCGAACGTGCTTTGGTCTGGGAGCCTGCGAATCCCTATTGCTGGATGCTCTGGGCGAAATGGTTTCAAGTTCAAGGCCAAGAGGATGCTCAAGAGGCGATTCTTCGCGAGATGCTGCGGATGTTTCCGAGCGACGCGCCGGCACAGGTGGAGCTAGCGCGTCTACTGATCGCCCGCGGCGAGGAATGTTGGGGCGAGGCCGAGCAGTATCTGCGGCGCACGATCGATCGAGATCCCCAGAACGAGCACACCTATGTTGTCATGGCGCATTTGCTGGTCTTGCGTGGGCGACCGGACGATGCAAAGAAAACGCTGGCCGACTTCTTGGACCAACATCCCGACAACCAACAAGCGCGGCAGTTCCTCAACGGCCTACAGGCTGGTACGCACACCAATACCGCCACACCGTTCGAAGACAGTCCAAGCAACCGGCGCCAAGCGCAAATCGGCGGCGACTACTCGCCTACTACGGTAACGAATGGCACTCTCCAAGAAGTCCTTCGCCGAGGCCGTTTGGCAGGAGAGTTTAGTCGGGCCTTGGTGGCAGGCCCTACCAACGCCATTCAGACGATCAAACAGGAGAGTCTGATTGGCGACGCGCTGGCGGGCTTCTACTCGCAGTGGCTGAAACTGGAAGACACGCCAATGTGCCCTCCGCATGCTTGGGCGTGGGCTGCCTGTCAGCATTGGCAGGAGTCAGCTGCCGCTGATTGGAAGAAACTGGCGGAACGCTTCCCAGAGGCCGCTTCCGAGACAGATTTCCTGCGCGTGCTCGCTCGACCAGACCCATCCAGCGCAATCCACTGGCAAGATCGCTCCGGCAACGGTGCCGCACCCCGCCCCGTTGATGCCCTGATGCGCGAAAGGCAGGAGCTACTCGTCGCCACCGACCTTGACGACAATGTACGCGAAGAGCTCGCTTGCGAAGTGATGGCCTGCTCGGCGGCCAAAGTCCCCGAGTTCGCAGCAGCTTCGCACAACGGCGGGCTCACGTCTCTCTGAACCGGCAAGCCGCTGCGCTCATTCCGGCGTTAACGTGAGCGTGAGCCGGCCGTTGTGCTGCGCGAAGCCGTGCCGTTCGTAGAAGGCGCTTGGCGGGCGCGCTTCCATGTGCCGCGCGCCTTGGCTCTCGGCGGTGCCGATGGCGTGGCCGAGGAGCCATCCCCCCAAGCCGCGGCCGCGGCAGTGCTGCGCCACTTGCAGGGCAACGATGACGAATGCCGTGGCTGCCTCTCGCTTGATTTCGTAGGCGCCGATCACGGCGCCATCGAGCTTCGCCACCCGCGTCCAGTCCGCGTCCGCGCCCGGCCAAGGCATCTCGTCGGGGAAGGGGCGGTAGATGCCCACGTCGCGGGGCGTGAAGCTCACCACCACGCGGCAGAGCCGGGTTCGCCCTTGAACGGCCCCACCAACTCCGCCGTGACCCACCCGCCGTAGTAGCCGCCCGGCTGCGCGCGCACACGCTCCCCGCCAAGGCGACAATCCGCCAAGGCTGGATAGAAGGCAAAGCAACCGGCGATGGCGGCGAACTCCGAAAACGGATCGAGGTAGGCCCACGCAACCCTTGGCGCGTCGCCCAAGTCGAAGTGCGTGGCGGCGCCCTTCCACTCGCAGAACGCGCCTGCCGCTGCCGGCATCGGCGTCAACAGATCAACGCGCACATCCGCCGCGGGCACATAGAAGGTGGGCGGCGAAGCGGTCTCCAGCACTTTGAGCGCTCTGGTCGAATCGGCCAACGGGTTGCCGGCGCGGTCCAACACCAGGACGCGCCGCGTTTCAGCTTCGATGCGGGGCGGGCGCGGATAGTCCCACACGGACTCCTGCCCCGGCCTCGGCGCGAGGGCGAATGGCGGCCGGGCCACGCCCCGATACGCCCATTTGCCGCGCGCCGCAGCCACCGCCGGCGTCATCTGCGCCATGGCCAGCGCCAGCGCTTGGCACGGCTGAAGGGCCGCCACGCCAACCGTGGCCGCTTGGGCGGGCGCCCCATGTAGCGTTCCATCAGCCACGGCGCCAAGCAGTCGTAGTGGCGCCACCCGTCTTCCAGCGGGCCCTCCAAGCGCTCGCCGGCAGCCCGCTCGAAGTCTTCATAGTGGGCGCGGGCGAACGCGAGCCCCGCCGGGGTGAGCGCCTTGTCGTCCAAAGAGCCGCCGCAGGCAGCCACCAAGAACTCGCCGCCGGTGATCTCGCGGTACTTCAAACGCAGCACCGCGCGCGCCTCCCGCTCCGCCAACGCTTGGTCGATGAGGCCCATGTTGACGCACCACGCCACGAACAGCCCCGGCAACGCCGCGGCTTCGTCCACGTCGCAGCCACGCTCCATGCGTCGGGCGACGGCATCGATGATCACGCCGCCGCCAGCGCCGCCGCTAAGTCCCCGATGAGGTCCGCTTGGGTCTCGATGCCCACGGACAAGCGGATGAGGCCGTCGTCGATGCCGAGGGCGGCGCGTTGCGCCGGCGGCACGCTGGCGTGCGTCATGATGGCGGGATGCTCAACCAAGGATTCGACGCCGCCTAAGCTCTCGGCCAATGTGAACACGCCCACGCGCTCGAGGAACGCCGTTGCCGCGGCAAGGCCACCCTTGATGTAGAACGACACCATGCCGCCAAAGCCGCTCATCTGCCGCTTGGCGAGCGCATGCTGCGGGTGCGACGGCAGGCCGGGGTAGACCGTCCGCGCCACCTTGGGATGCGCTTCCAGGAACGTGGCGACAGCCAGCGCATTGCGCTCGTGCGCCTGCATCCGCACCGCCAACGTCTTCAGGCTGCGCATGCACAGCCATGCATCGAACGTGCTCTGCACGCCACCTACGGAGTTGGAGAGAAAGGCGAGCCGCTCGGCCAGGCCCTCGTCGTCCGTCACCGCCACGCCGCCCACCAGATCGCTGTGCCCATTCACGTACTTGGTGGTGGAATGCACCGCCAAGTCTGCGCCGAGTTCGAGGGGACGCTGGAAATACGGGCTCATGAACGTGTTGTCCACTGCCAGCAACGCGCCGCCCGCGTGCGCGATCTGCGCCACCGCGGCGATGTCGACGAGCTTCAGCAACGGATTGGTCGGCGTCTCGATCCACACCAGCCGCGTCTCTGGGCGCATCGCCTCGGCGAGCGCCTCCGGCGCCGTCAAGTCCACGTAGCTGAAGTTGATGCCGTGATCGGCCAACACGCTGTCGAACAGGCGGAAGCTGCCGCCGTAGAGGTCGTCACAGGCCACGACGTGTTCGCCGGCCTTGACTAGATGCATCACGGTGGCCGTGGCCACGCAGCCAGAGGCGAAGGCGAAGCCGAACCGCCCGCCCTCCAAGTTCGCGATGCAATGTTCGTAGGCGCCGCGCGTCGGATTGGCGGTGCGCGAGTAGTCGTACCCCTTGAACACGCCTGGGGAGGACTGCGCGTAGGTGGAGGAGAGGTACAACGGCACGTTCACCGCGCCCGTGGCCGCGTCTGCCGGTTGCCCGGCGTGAATCGCGCGCGTCTCGAAGCCGAGCGCCGCCGAACCTTCGCCACCCTGCCCTCGCCCCGCCGCCGTGTCGCCGACGTCGTGTTCAGCCAAAGTAATGCCCTCCATCCGTGCGATTGAGTTTGTCCCGCGCGATGACCATGCGATGCACTTCCGACGGGCCTTCGCCGATGCGCTTGACGCGCAGTTCCCGATACCAACGCTCCAGCGGCATCTCCTTGGCCATGCCCATGCCGCCGAACATTTGCATGGCGCGGTCCACCACGCGGCCAGCGGTTTCCGTGCCGTAGAGCTTGCACACGGAAGCGTCCACCTTGCCCGGTTGCCCGGCGTCCACCTTGGAAGCCGCGTCATACACCAGCATGCGCGCGGCCCTAAGCTCCACCTCGGAATCCGCGATCATCCATTGAACGGCCTGCTTGTCCGCGAGCATGCCGTCCCGCGTCGGGCGCTGCTTCACCCAGCCGCACGCCATGTCGAGCGCCTCCTGGGCAATGCCGATGCAGCCGGCGGCATAGGGGATGCGCGCATCCACCAACCACGCTTGCGCCACGCCGAAGCCGCGCCCCACTTCGCCCAGCACGTTCTCCGCCGGCACTTCGCAGTTGTCCAGCACGATCTCGTAGGGCGACAGCGCGCGGATCACCTTGATTTCATTGAACTCGATGCCTGGGAAGCCCGGCTCCACGATGAACGCCGTGATTTCAGGCGGCGCGCCACCACCGCCATCCTTGGTGCGGGCGAACACCACGCCGAAATCTGCCCCCTTGGCGGCGGTGATCCACATTTTGCGGCCATTCAGCACCCATGCGTCGCCGCGCCGTTCGGCCCGTGTGGAGATGTTGTTGCGCGGGTCTGACCCGCCGGTGGGTTCCGTGATGGCCACGAAGGCGCGTTTGGCGCCATCGATGCACGGCTTGGCGTAACGCTCAATCTGCGTCGGCGTGCCGCTCCACAGAATGTTCGGCGGCCCGCCGCCGAAAGCGCCGAGCGCTGGCGCATAGCCGCCCAAGCGACACTTGGCGGATTCTTCCGCGACGATGGCTCGCGCCAAGGCGCTCAGTTGGTTGCCGCCGTGCTCCTCCGGCACGGTGAGGCGCGTCAAGCCCATCGCCTCGGCCAAACCGCGCAGCCGCGCCAAATCCGCCGGTGCGCAGCCAGTGGCGTCATGCGGCAAGGTGTCTTCAATGGGCTTCACCTCTTCGCGCATGAAGCGGCGAATCTGATCACGCAGCATGATGAGCTCTTCGGGCAGCTCGAACCCGTAGTGGTTGCCGGCGCCGTTGGCCATGCGCTCCCCTCGTGGTTGCTCCATGCATAGCTTACGGAGCCTAGGCCGCGTGCGCGAATGTGGCGCGCGCTCCCATGCGGTCTTCGGCTAACTTATCGAACAGCGCCACCTGCACGGCGATGCCGTTCGGAACATGACACTCGAGATTGTGCTCTATCAGCCAGAGATTCCGCCCAACACCGGCGCCGTCATGCGCATTGCCGCCAATGTCGGCGCGGCGCTCTCCCTCATCGAGCCGTTGGGCTTCGAGCTCAGCGACACGCGCCTGCGCCGGGCGGGGCTCGATTACCGGGAGTATGCAGACGTGCGGGTGTTCGCCAACTTCGACGCATGGGTCGACAGCACCCGCCCGGAGCGCTTCTTCGCCTTCAGCGCCAAAGCGAGCACCCCGCACACGGCGCCATGCTTTCGCCCGAGCGACGCCTTGGTCTTTGGGCCAGAGACGCGCGGGCTGCCGCCGGCCGTCACGCGCCGCGTGCCCCCCGAACGGCAGTTGCGCATCGCCATGCGCCCGCATTCGCGCAGCCTCAACTTGGCGAACGCCGTGGCGGTGGGCATCTATGAGGCGTGGCGGCAGTTGGAGTTCCGCTAGGGGCGCGGGCGCCGCGCGAGTTCCGAGACGGCGACGGCCGCCGCCAAACTGAGCAGCGTGGACAGCCCCCGCGAACCCGGAAGGCGTCGCGCGGGCAAAGTGCGCCAAGGGCTCAGTTGAGCCGCTGCGCTTCCTCTGAACGGCGGCGCATCGCTTCGGCGTAGTGCGCCGCAAAGTCCACCGGCGTCAACATGAACGGCGGCAACGTGCCCCGCGCCGCCAAGTTGTCCACCGCCTCGCGGACATAGGGGAACAGAATGTCTGGGCACGCCACGGCCAAGACATGACGCAGCGCGCCTTCATCCATCCCCTCCACCAAGAACACACCGGCCTGCTGCACCTCGATGATGAGGCCAACGCGCTCATCCTTCTCCGCCGAAGCGCCCTCGTCTGCGCCGGCAGGCGGCGCAGCGGTTTCGCCGGTGCCCGCTGCCGGCGTCTCCAAGGTTGCGCGCAGCGTCACCGTCAACACCACCTCAAAGCGGTTGTTGGGCATTGGCTTGGCGGCGGTGTTGAGGTCAAGCTGCACGGTCGGCCGCCAAGGAACCCCGAACACTTCCGGCGCCATGGGCGATTCGAAGGAGAGGTCCTTCAGATAGATGCGCTCGACATGCACCCGCCCGCCGCTGCGGGCGGTGCCTTGGCCGGCGGCGCCGGGGGCGTTATCGGCCACTGCGCACCGCGACGGCGTGTCGGCCTCGGCGTGCCAACGCAGGCACCCCGGCACTGGCTGGCGGCGGTGCGCAATGCATGCGTCGGCCCACGCCCCTCAACCTTTCACGACCGGCAGGTTCTGATTGCGCCACTCCGTGACGCCGCCGCGCAAGCGCGAAACGTTCTCGAAACCGGCCTTGCGCAACGTGGTGCCAACGGAACCCGCGTGTTGCCCCATCTTGCAGGCCACCACCAAGGGCTTGGCGCGATACTTCTTGAGTTCGCCCAAACGCCCGGCGACCGCGGCGTGGGGAATGTTGACGGCATCGACGATGTGCCCAGCGCTGAACTCTTGCTTGTCGCGCACATCCAGCACCAAAGCGCCCTCGCGATTCACCAACTCAACGAGTTGTTGCGCCGTCACCGTGCGCCCGCCGCGCCGCAACTCGTTGTGAACGAAGAGCGCCAAGAGCACCGCGAATGCGCCCACGAGGAAGGGATGATTCCCAAGAAATTCAAAAACTTGTTCCACCGCAGCGCGAACTCTCCAAGGCCCGGCGATTGAAAGCCGCCATTATAGCGAAGCGCGTGCATCACGACGCCCCGCCGCGACGCCGCAGCGCCGCCTGCAGCGCCCGCTTGGCACCGAGCGCGCGTCGCACCACCGCTTGGCGAAACACCCACGCCAGCGCTCGCCGACGCCACGGCGGCGGGCCTAAGCCGGCGGTGGTGAGCAGCAGATCCGCCTCGCGCAGCGTGGCCATGCAGGAAAAGCCGCCGGCCTCCCGAAGCCGCGCCGCGGCCATGGGATGCTGCGCCCAAGTGCGGCGCTTCGCCGCCAAATCTGCGGCCGTCTCGTGGTTCTGATGCACCACCGACACCACCTCGGTTAAGTCGATCAGCGGCATTCCACGACGCTGGAACTGGTACAGGAACCATGGATCCCACCCCGGCGCGTCCATGGGCAGGGATAGCTCGGCGCTGGGCACCGCGCGCTTCGGAAACAGGTAGTAATCGATGGCGGAGGCGATGAAGCGCTCGCCCTCGCGGCGCACGCGCTCGCGCAGCGGCGCGCGCCAATCCGCGGCAGCGAAATCAAGCTCCCCCGCCACGTCCAAGTTGTGGCGGCGCCCGGCGGCGACGAAGCCGTGCCGCAGCCGAGCGTCGGCCGCGCCGGCGAGGGCCTCCAGCGCATCGCCCAAGCCATCGAGCACAATGATGTCCGCGTTGATGCCACACAGCAGCTCAGTGTCTGCCAACTGCGCCGCGAGTGCGCACATCGCGGAGCGCATCGGCACGCCGCGCCCATCGGATGCCACATCCGGCACATGGGTGAGGCCAAGCTCCTGAGCGATGTCCGCCACGCCGGCGTCAGCGCCGAACAGCATGATCTCCGGCCGCGGCCGCAACGCCAACCAACTCCTGATGGCGTTGCGCTGCATGGCCGCGAAGCGCGCGTCGCGAAACGATCGCGGCGACGTGAAGAGTGTCAGCCGCGGCGCTTTTGGCGGCATGGAGCCCGCCTCGTCTCGGCGTCACCGCGCCGTCGCTGCCGCCACCAGCGGCGCCGTGCGCGTGAATCCACCTTGGCTATCATTCCCGCATCCACCGCCATGAGGGGCATCATCATCGAGCAGCCCGTTCAGCCCGACGAACTGGCCACGCTGCAAGTTTACGGCCCCACCGCCATCGGCTGGGATGCCGATACGCCCATCAACGAGACGGTGGACGGCGACGGCCGCCCGTTTCCCAGCGAACGCGGCTTCGGCGTGCCGGACCCGGGCGCGCCCACCCGCCGGGTGTACGACGATCCCGCGGTGCAGGCGCTGCGCCGCCGACTGCACCGCGACAACGGCCTGCGCGGCCTCGAGGTGTGCGCACCGGGCGAGGTGGAGCGGGCGGCGCGCATCTTCCACCGCGACGGCTTTGTCGTGGTGCGCGATTTGCTCGACGCAGCGGGTCTGCAACTATGGCGCGAAGGCAGCGCGCGGGTGCTGCGGCAGATTCTCGCCGTGCCTGGCGCTGGGCGGCGCAAGTACACGACGGAGACCGGCCGGCTGCCGCATCGCTACAGCTACGGCACCTCATCGGCCTCCCGGCAGTTGCTGCACGAACCGGAGTGGGCGGCGATGATCGACCTGCCCACCACCACGCCCATCCTCGCAGCGATCTTCGGCTCGATGGACTACTTCGTCACCGGCGCCGGCGGCGACCTCTGCCTGCCCGGCGCCGTGGAGTACCAGCACCTGCACGCCGATGTGCAGGAGTCGCAACGCATCTCGGATGGTCGCTTGGTCACCGCGGCCGCCATCGGCATCGAGCTTCGGCGCGACGCGGAGACCGGCGCGCTCGACGCCGCCACGCGACGGCGCGTCATCGACTACACGCCGCCCATGGTGACCATCAACTTCACCATGTCTGACCTCACTTGGGAGAACGGCCCCATCCGCCAAATCCCCGGCTCGCACACTTGGCAGATGCGCCCCACGCCACCGGAACGGGAACCGGAGTGGATGCGGCTATCGACGCTTGTGGGCGCCCCGGCTGGCGCCGGCGTGTTCCGCGACAACCGCGCATGGCACGGCGCCACCCCGAACTTAGGCCGCGAAATCCGCGCCCTGCCGAATGTCGAGTACGGGGCGCCGTGGGCGCCACCGCCCAAGGCGAGAACCATGCCCCACAGCATCTGGCAAACGCTCGGCGCCCACGCCAAGCACCTGTGCCGACACGTCAAGGCGCCGCCCGGCGTCTGGCCCGCCGGCGCCGGCGTGATGCATCCGCTGCGCGCCGAACGCCGCGCCGCAGCGCAACGGCCTAGTAGCGGGCGCACGTAGGCCTCGGCGGCCTGCACATCGTCCTGCGGGGCCGTGCGGGAGATCAGTGACCCGCTGGACGTTTGGAGTCGGGCAGCGGCCGCCCCCGTCCGAACTACTCAGCAGGGGTGTCATGCCGACGCACAGGCACACCGCGCTTGACTCGGCTATCGCAGAAAATCAAACTTCAATTTCCTTGAATGTGACTAGGCCCCTGTCTACGTCCGTGATCCAAGCAGGCGTCTGCCTGCACGTGGGCACGGGGCCGCCTTCATGTGAATATGGCAGGGCTCGCCGCCATCATGCTTGACGGCGGCTACTTCACCAAACGGTTCCAGAAGCTGCATCGTCGCTCCCTCCGCCGCGGCCCGACTACTCGGCAAAGCGAACTTCCCCTTCCCAGAGGCGTGTGGACGAGCCGTCGCTGTCGGCGAGGACCTGGCCGGTGCGGATGCGGGAGAGGCCATGCTCCGGGAGGGCCGCCATCGCCGTGCATCTTCCGTCGGACATCACGCCGCGCGCGGCGAAGTCGAAGTCCAAGTTGTCAAAGCCGTATGGCCGGCGATGGTCTGGGAGGTCGGCCGCGTCGGCAGGAAACAGGTGCAGGAAGAACCACGCTTCCGTGTCGGCGCGGGCGCACGGCTCCTTGAAGTAGATCAGCATGTCGTCGCGGAGATAGACGTCGAACGTGGACCGGATCGACGGTTTGCGGGGCAATGTTGGCCTTATGTCCTGCAATGCGTCAGCGGCAGCGACTTCAATCAAGGGCGCCGTGTCTTCAATCAGGTACAGGTTGGGCCGGCCGCCGGAGACGACATGCTCAATCGAAACATCCGCGGCCAGCAATTGCAGCGCTCTCAGGGCAGATAGATCAGAGTGCCAGCGGCTTTGGGAAACCAACCAGAGCCTGCTTCCTCCAGCTCGGGAGATGGCGGTGGCCATTGCTTGGAAGCATCGTTCGCTCGAACCCCGCCAGCTGCCGGGGGGCGGCACGGCACCATCGTCGTCGCGCCTGCAGAGTGCCCTTCCATCGATCACAACCTGCCTGATCGGTTCCCGCTGATGGAACTTCCAAGTCTCCTGCAGTTGGCCGAAGGCGTACAGATAGACCGCATCGCCTTCTTGCGCTCGCTCTTGCAGCGCCGCGAGAATCTCCGCGTTTCGGTCATGGGGCCAGTACAACCCATCTAAGTCCCGCAGCAAGGCATCCGCCCCTGCCAGCGCCGTCCCGCCCGCCATGGCGAGCAAGACGGGCATCGTCCAGCGTCGACGCGCGAGCGAGGACAGGCAGCCGGCTGTCCAATGGAACGCGACGCCCACCGCCAGAAACACGATCGGCCCCAGATGGATGGCTTGCCGAACGCCCCCAAGCGGATACAGCCCCAGCACGGCGGCGGCGACGGCAACCGCGATGCAGAAGGAGAACGCAACCAAGATGGCGCGGGCCTGCGGCGTTCCTTGGGTTCTTCCCAAGAATGCTGCGACCAAGACGCCCGCGAATGCGGCCAGCGCCGCCATCGCGACGGCCGCCGGCAAGTGATACGTCAGCAAACTCCAAACGCCGTCAATCGAAAACCCGAAGATCGAGAGGACGTCGAAATCTCCTCGAAAATAGTGCTGTGACAGGTAGCCAACCACGGCGCGCGGTTCCGGTTGATGCCGCAAAGTGACGGCGTAGCTGATGGAGCACCCCGCCAGAAGGCAGACTGCGGGCCAAGCCCAGGCGACGCGCAGCTTGGCCCACTCGCGGGTCCGCCGCACGAGCTCTGTTTTCGGCGCTGCCAATGGTTGCGGGGGTGAAACCATCGCGGCAGCCGTCACGGCGGCGCCGAACAGCGCAAGGCCGTACTGCACCAACGGCGCCACGAACAGGCAGGCGCAGAGCAAGGCTCTCCCGCCATCCCGCAGATGCCGCAGCAGCCCCGCCACCATGAGCAGCGCCACCAGCGCGTCGACGGAGTATTCCCGCGCGTCCTGCGCATGCCGGATCGCTTCAACGGAAAGCGTCGCGAGCAGGGCCGCCAGAAACGCGGCGCCCCGGGCGACCCCTAGGCGCGGCAGGAGGAAGAGCATCACGGCGATGGTCAGGACGCTGGCGAGCGCCGGCACGATGCGGATGCTGAAGATCGTGCTCTCGACTTGCTGCACGGCGCGGAGGATCAAGGGGTACAGGATTGGAGAGGAGTGGCAGCAACGAATGCTGGAGACAATTTCCGAGAGGGTGCCCTGTGAGAAGTCGGCGACGAGCGCTTCGTCAGGCCGCAGATGGTGCTCCGCGAGATCATGGAAGCGCAGGCCCGCCGCTGCGACGAGCAGGCAGACGCAGGCGGCTTGGTACAGAGACATTCTGCGGTCGCCGCCGAAATCGGTGATGTGCCGGGCCATGGCGCGCATCCTCACTGCGTGCCGGACGCTGCCCCAGGTCACGTCAGCGCTCTCGGCAACCTGCTCTGCGGTGGCGTCGGCAATCTCGCAAGTCCTGATGCTCCCTGGGGGGCATGCGCGGCGGGTCGACAGCCGAGATGCTTGCGACGCCGCGTCGAGCGAACCGGGCTTCCTTTTGGCGCCACGTCGCAGGCGTTCAGATTGTCGAAGCCAATCACGGCGTCGCCCGTTCAAATAGCTGCAACGCCGCGAAGGAGCCAATGAGTCCGGCCGCGCCCGTCGCGAGCACCCGCATTTTTCACCTCGCTGGCGGCCCTGCACCAAGGTTGGGCCGCAATGCTGGGCGGCCAAGCCGCCCACCCAACGCCACCGCGACACCCCGCGCTCATGGCACTGAGGGCCGCCCTCCGCATGGGCCTCGGGGCGCTTCAACCGCCGGGGCAAGTGGAGCGCCTACGGTAGTCCGCCCGGTGGCGACGTCAAGCCGCCATGCCGGCTCAGCACATCCGCTCGCACTTCGGCCCGGCTAGTGGCGAGGACTGCCGCAGGCGCTGGGCGCGGTCAGCGTTTCTGTTCGTGCTCCACGGCGCCGACGGGGAACTCAGCCAACCAGACATGGCCATCGTCCGGCGTGAACTGCCCGGTCCTGACGCGGGCGATGGGATAGCCAGGTAGCCGGCGGGTCGCAATGCACCTGCCGGCGGGGGCCGGCGCGGCGAATGCATGGTAGCCGAAGTCCAGGTTGTCGAAGCCGTGCCGGCGGCGGACGGCCGGCAGGCTCTCCGCGTCTTCCGGGAAGACGTGCAGGAAGAACCGCGCCCGCGCGTCCTCCGCGCCGCACGGCGACTTGAGGTAGCTCGCCGCGTTCCCGCGCAGATGGACGTCGAACACGGAGCGGGCCGCCGGTTCGCCGGACGCGATGGACTCCTAGTCCGCCAGCTAGGGAGGACGCGGCGGCGAGGCCGGGCGCTTGCGCATCGCGCAGACGTCCTGGTTCCGCTTCAGCCACTCGAGCACAGCTTCCGCCGCCCACTGATGGCCGGCGGCGTTCCAGTGGCTGTCGTGCGGCCCCCGCGCGTCCCTTCGCTCGGCACCTTGGCGGATGATGTGGCCGTATTGGTCGATGATGGGAATGCCGCGCGGCTCGGCGAGGGCGGCCATGCGCTCGAATCCAAGGCCGCCTCGGGCGCGCATGGAATGCGTGGACAGGATGGCCAACGCAGCGCCGTCGCGGTGCGCGCGCTCCTTGAACTGGTCCAGCGCGAAGGCCGTGAAGTCCAGAGCGTCCTTGTGGACGGCAGGCAGCTCCTCCTCTGTGGATGTGGACGCGAAGAACGGTTCATTGATGCCGCTTCGCGTCGTTGGCCGCCACCCATCGAGCAGCGCGGCGTGGCGTGGGGAGCGCCGGCTCAGCAGCTCTACCCAAGAGAGCATTTCGGGGGCGGGCAGGGGGCCGAGAACGGCGAGCGTCTTGCGACGCAGCCACCTCGCGAAGAAGGACGCGCCGGCCAGCCAGTCCGCGGCGCGCTCGCGCGCGGTGCTGCGCCCAGGAGGAGGCAGCCCTGCCAGTCGGGACGGCCCGGGATGGGGCGGCCGCAGCGTGATGGCCCCATCCGCGCCCCGCGTCGCGGAAACATGCCTAAGTCGGTGCGGATCCATTCCCATGCGCAACCCACTCAAGATTGGCGAGTTGTCCATGAAGTCGTTGGGGACGAAGACGAGCACCACCAAGGCCGGGCGGAAGTGCCGCGCGAACTCGTCGTAGTACGCCAGTTGGCTGACTTGGCCGGTGGGATGGAAGCCGAACGCCGACGTCGTGACGTCCAAGCGGGGCAGTTGCCGGGCGGCCATCTCCTCCAGCCGAACGTGGAGCTTGTCGGTGATTGGGACATGGGGCGCCTCAACGAAGGAATCGCCGATCACGGCGACGTGGCAGCTCGCCGCGGCCCGCTCGACGCCGATGGGTTCGCGGTCTAGGAAGCCTAGGGAGTTGGTTCGCGATTCGACCCAGAAGTCAAGGTGGTTCGTGAAGCGCACCTCCAAGTTGGGCGCATATGCCCGCCCAACTGTTGGAGACCAAATGACGGGACGGTCGGCCTAGGTGAAGGGCGTCCGCAGCCGCCAATACGCTTCGCCGCCGGCGCCGGGCGCGATCAGCGATTTTGCTCGTCCTCCACAGCGCCGACGGCGAACTCAGTCACCCAGACGTGGCCATCGTCGGGCGTGAACTGTCCGGTCCTGACTCGGGCGATGGGATAGCCGGGCAGCGCGCGAGTCGCTATGCACCTGCCGCCCCAAGCCAGAGCCGCGAGCCCACGGTAGTCGAAGTCCAGATTGCGCCTGCGCGGCGCATGTCCGCGGCTTGCAACAGCGCCTCCACCTCGTCCGACCTGACCGAGTCGGACTCCGCGGCTGCCATGAGCGCGGCGCGGCCATTGGAGTCCTCGCGTCCACGTCGGCGCCGGCTGCCAACAGGGGCCTTCACTACCTCGGGCGGCCAGTCGACTCGCGGACAAAAGGCTACATCGCGGCAGATCTAGGTGCCATCTTGCCTCGGACGCCACGAGGTTCCCGTCGCAGTGCAGGTGTGAAGACGGACAACTGCGGAGGCAGGGCCACGACGTTGTCGAGCTGGATGTGTCGCAACCTCGCACGGTCCCGAAGTTTGCCATCGGCTGTTCTTACCTCGGCGGGCGTCGCAAGGGCGTTCCTGCGCGAGGCCGTCCGCAAGCTCGACGTCCGCGCCGTTGCAGGTGGACGGCGGCTCGGAGTCTGTGGCCGCCTTCAAGGAGGAGTGCGAGACGCTGGGCCTGCCGCTGCTGGCGCTGCCGCCGCGCGCCGAGTGCTGGAGCCAATGCCACGGCGAGCTCACCTGCGCGGCCATGAACGAGGCGCTCACCCTCTACCTCGACTACTGCAACAACAGGCACCCGCACCGCGAGGGCGGCGGCTTCATCAAGGTGCAGGGCACGGCGGAGGGCGCCCCGTTCGGGCGCGAGGCGTTGGCAGACATGCTGGCGTTGGCGGAGTGCGGCATCGGCGAGCTGTTCGTGGCGCAACGGCGCGCCTTGGGGTTGGCCGATGCGCCCTGAGCGCTTCGCGGCGCGGTTGCACCACATCGTGCGCGAAGGAATGTTTGAGCGCGTCATCCACCATGGCCGCGCCGCCATACTTGATGACGATGGTGGCGCCGTGGAAGCGCTTGATGTACGGCAGCGCCTCGATGAGGACGCTGGCGATGGTCTGGTGCTTCACCCAGCGAAGTTGAGTTCTGGGGCGACGCTGGCGAGTTGGTCGCGGAAGTGGGACCGGATGCGCTCCAAGGCGGCTGGCGTGTCGGCCTCGAAACGCAGGCTGAGCATGGGGCTGGTGTTGGAGGGCCGCGCAAGGCCGAAGCCGTCTTCGTAGTCCACGCGCAGCCCGTCGATCAGCGTCACCTCGCCGTGGCCGAAGTCCCCAAGCGCGGCGAGACGCTCGATGATCGAGAACTTGTCGGCCTCGGTGGTTGGCACCTTGATCTCCGGCGTCGCATGCGAGTTGGGGTAGTGCGCGAAGAGCGTCTCGACGTCAACGTCGGCCGCGGCGGCAATCTCCAACAGGCGCGCGCCGCCATAGATGGCGTCGTCGAAGCCATTCCAGCGCTCGTTGAAGCAAACGTGGCCGCTGAACTCGCCGCCGAGCAATGCGCCGGTCTCGCGCACCATCGCCTTGATGTATGAATGGCCCGTGCGGCTCAGGATCGCCTCGCCACCGCTTTGCTTGATGACCTTGGCCAAGTGTCGGGAGCACTTCACGTCATGGACGATGGCGCCACCGGGGTGGCGGCGCAGCACGTCTTCGGCAAAGAGCATCATCCAACGGTCTGGCTCCACGGCTTGGCCGGCATTGGTCACCACGCCCAAGCGGTCTGCGTCGCCATCGAAGGCGATGCCCAAGTCTGCGCCGTCCGCGCGCACGCGCCCGATGAGGTCGCGCAGGTTGACTGCTTCGGCCGGGTCCGGGTGGTGATTGGGGAAGTCGCCGTCGACGTCTGTGTAGAGTTCCACCACGTCGCAGCCAAGCCGTTCGTAGAGCCGCGGCGCCACGACGCCGCCCACGCCGTTGCCGCAGTCGATGGCCACCTTGAGCCGGCGCGGGACGCGGATGTCCTCGACGACGCGATCGATGTAGCGCTCCACGACGTCCACGCTGCGCGCGGCGCCCCGCGGGCGGCTGGCGAAGTCTCTCCGTTCGATGCGGGTGTGCAGCGCTTGCACCCCCTGCCCAGCAAGGGCTCTGCCGCCGACGACCATCTTGAAGCCGTTGTATTGGCCCGGGTTGTGCGAGCCCGTGATCATGACGCCGGCATCGGTGCCCAACGCTTGCGTCGCGAAGTAGAGGAGCGGCGTTGGCACCAAGCCGATGTCGAAGACATCGCAGCCGCCGCGCAACAGCCCGTCCGTCAACGCTTCCCGCATCGCTGGGGTGGAGTGGCGCCCGTCGCCGCCAACGGCGATGGCATCGTGCCCGGCGGCGAGGGCTTCGGCCGCGAAGGCGCGCCCGATTTGCGCGGCGTGGCCAGTGGTGAGCGTGTCGCCCGCCAAGCCCCGCACATCGTAGGCGCGGAAGATCTCCGCGGGGGGCGGCGCGTTCAAGCGAGCCTCGACAGAGAGGCTTGGCTGGCCGCGCGTTGTTGTTGGTGGATGGCTGCGATGGCGTTGACCAACTGCGTTGCCAGCGCCGTCTTCGAGGTGCGGGGGAACACCACTTCACTGCCCTTGGTCACCAGCGTGGCGGCGTTGTCGTCGCTGTCGAAGCCGATGCCGGGCTGCGAGACATCGTTCACGATGATGGCGTGGCAGCCCTTGCGCGCGAGTTTCCCCCGCGCGTTGCTGAGGGCGTCGTGGGTTTCCGCGGCGAAGCCGACCACACAGGGCGTGTCGCCGGCGGCGACGGTGGCATCGTCTCTCCGATGACCCGGACGGTCGGCTTGGCCCACGGCTTCCTGGGCGCGTCGGTCAGCGGGGGGATGAGTTTCGTCAGCCATCGCCATGTCTCTGGGAAGCGTCTGGGCGGAAGGACCTCTGCCAGCGCCGGCGATTGTAGCGATGCTCGAGTTGGGCCGCCACGCTGCGGGGACGGAGCGCCATGAGGCGGTCGAAGGAAGCCCGATGAGCCACGTCTACGGCGCCGGCCGCGACTTGGAGCGCACGATCGCCACCCACCTGTTCGCGATCTCCCCGAACGGCAGCGGCTCCACCTTCCTGCCACGCCAAGCACGCCTTGGCCCATTCCTTCGCCTTGTCTGGATTCCACGATGGATCGGTGCGCTGGGCCCCGATGAACACCATCTCGGCGTATTCCTTCGGGCGGGTTCCGCGCTGCTTCGCAAGGTCGCGCTTGCGCTCCTTCATCAGGTTGGCGAGGGCGTCCTTCGACAGCGCCGGAGCCAGCTCGACCACGCCGAGCATGGGCCACCGCGGCCGTCCACCGCGCCATCGCTGAGGCTACCCGAACCGGCGCCGGCGGCGGGTTCCCGTCGCCGGCGCCACCTCACCCCGCCATCGGCTGGCGCAGTGCCATATCTATCTGAACCAGAACAGGATTCTCTACGAGTTCCACCCGTGGCACGGGCAGGAGGTCGCCATTGACCAAGTGTTCGCCAAGGGCGGAGTTTCCGTAGCCCACTGCCGTCTGGCCGGCGGAGCGCGAGATACAGCTTCCGCCTGCTCGCGGAGGATCAGGTCCAGCTCCTCCGCGCCGTGCAGCACCGGACGGTGCGCGTCCGCCGCGTCTCGCGGCGGCGCCGCGAAGCGCCGGTTGAAGTCCGCCATGAACTCCGGCAGATAGCTGTTCGCCGCCTCCATGCCGTCGATCCCCCGCAGCCGCATCTCCTTGACGAGCCGGTCCTGCAGCGTCAGGTTCGCCCGCTCCACCCGCCCCTTCGCCTGAGGGGTGCTGGCGTGGATCGGCTCGATGTCCAGCGTCTTGAGCGCCCGCGTGAACTGCGTCGGCGCGTCCTCGCCGTCCTTCCGGTTCACGCGGAACACGCTGTGGCGGTCCGAGTAGAGCGCCACCGGCCGGCCGTGCGCCGCCAAGTGGTCACGCAGCGTCTCCATGCAGGCTTCCGTCGTCTCCGACCGGAAGAACCGCAGCGCCAGCAGCCGGCTGGTCGCGTCGTCGATGAACACGATCAGCGCGCAGCGCGGCCCCCGCCCTTCGAACCAGTCGCGCGGCGAACCGTCCACCTGCACCAGCTCCCCGACCCGCGCCCGGCGCGGACGGCTCCAGTGGACCCGCGCCTCCCGCCGCCGCTTCGGGCGCCACAGGCCATCCTCCGCCATCCACTTCCTCAGCGTCTCGCGCGACAGCGACAGGCCGTGCTCCTCCGACAGCTTCTCCGCCGCGAACGTCGGCCCGAAGTCCGGGTGCCGCGCGCGAACCAGCGACATCGCCGCCTGCCGAACCTCCGCGGCCAGCGCGTTGTCTGGGCGCTTGCCGCGGCGCCCCGACGCCACTCCCGCCTCGCCGCGTTCCCGGAGCCGCTTCGCCAGGCGCTTCACCTGCCTCACGCTCAGGCCCAGGCGCTCCGCCGCCTCACGCTGCTTCAGCCGCCCATCGACCACCGCCTGCGCCACCAACGCCCTGTCCGCCTCCGCCATCGTCATCGTCCCTTCGACCTTCAATTCCCACCCCGGCAAAGTCGTCAAAAGGGGACACTTTAGAATTGCAGAAAGGGGACATTACTGCTTTGCGCTAACATCATGGACATGGCGCTCGCCGCGGCGAGGCCCAGCGGCAGCGACACCTGCCCAGTGGAGTGGCAGCCGGGAGACCGGCGACCGATCGGCGAAGGGCGAAGTGGGGCGACGCGGACATACAAGGCCGGACTCGCCATCGGCGTGGCGGCGGGCGCTCGCGGCTCGCTTCGGCGCGGCGCTGCGAAGCCGCTTGGCGCAGCCACGGGCCGAGGACGACCCGCTGCAGCAGGCGGGCGCCGTTGCGTTCATCGCTTGGCTCGCCATTTGCCTGACGCTGGCGGCCGCCGCGCTGGTGGCCGCTGTCTCTCCGTGGCAGTACCGCTTGGCCGCGGCGGAAGACGGCGTGATCGAGAACCTCACCGCCGCGGCCTATGTGTTGGCTGCGCTTGCGTTGTCGGCAGCGGCATTCGGGCGGCAGGGCTTCCCGAGGCTCGCCTTGGCCGCGCTGGCCGTCGGCATGGCGGTGTTGGCCGGCGAGGAGATCAGCTGGGGACAGCGCCTCCTTGGCTATGCCACGCCGGACTTCCTGTCGCAGAACATTCAGGAAGAAGCCAACCTCCACAATTTGCCGCTTTTCGGCGCCCACTCCAAAGCCGGCCGCGTCGTCATCCTGCTGTCCTGCGCCGTGGCCGTCGCCGGCGCCCTGAGCCGGAAGGACGCCTTGTTCGGCGTTCCGCTGCCCTCGCTGCCGCTGGCGCTGGGCGGCTTGGCGGTGGCTTGGGTGCTTCCGCGGGTGAACGACGCGCTGGGCTATTGGCTCGAGTTTGCGGCCGCCGCGGAGAACTTGCTGCTTCTGACGGTCCTCGCGCACGCCGCGTTCGCGGGCCGCTGGCGCCTGCTCTTGGCCGCTGCGGCGACCTTGACGCTGCGCGTGGCCCTCGGAACTGTGCGCCAGCATTTGGATTCGCCGCCCTGGCGTGAGCTGGCGGAGCTGCACTTTGCCCTCTTTTGGCTTGGCTACGCGGCGCAGCTGTGCCTGGGCCGCGCCGCGCTGGCTGGGCGCTTCCCGGCGCCGCGCCGCGCTTGGCCGCTGGCTGGATGCGGGGTGCTGGCGTTGGGCGCCGGGCTCGCCGCCTTCGAGGGCCTGAGCGCCCGCCAGGCCCGCGCAGCCCATGGCGCCGCCATGCTGGAGGAGGCGCGGCGGCTGGCGGAGTCCGCCGCGCCGACGGCGCGGTCGACGTTCGACGTCCACCTCCGCCCCGGCGAGGTGGCCTACTTCAAGCGCCCGTGCAGCCAAGCGGACATTGGCGGGACGTTCTTCCTGCATGTCTTCCCCCAAGATCCGGCCGACCTGCCGCTGACGCGCCGATGGTTGAGCGGGTTCGTCAACTTGGACTTCAGTTTTCATTGGCACGGGGCGCTGGCAGGGAGGGCGTGCGGCGCCGTCGTGCCACTGCCGGACTACCCGATCGAGCGGATCCGCACCGGCGTGTGGGCCTTCAAGGAGGAGCTGTGGCAGGTGCAGCTGCGCTGAACCACGCTGCCGGGCTCGCCGACCCGCCGTCATTCGGGCTCCTCGCCAACACGGGGGACTGGCGCTTGCGGTTCTTCATCAGAGTTTCCGAAGTGAAGGGTTGACCGCGGTGGATCGAGTGCTCACCGACGGGACGTGCAGCGCGTTGCGGCGATGGACGGACATTGTGCTCCTCGCCGCGGCAGCCGCACTGGGCGCGGGCCTCGTGCTCCTGCGGCTGGCCAACTACGGACCGGGGATGTGGTGGGATGCGGTCAACTACATCGCCGTCGCCCGCAGTCTTTTGGCGGGCGACGGCATTGTCCCCTTGGTAGGCACTTTCTCGTCGTGGCCGCCGCTGTGGCCGGCGATGCTTGCGGGGGGTGGGCTGTTTGGGCTCGACCCTTACGCCTTCGCCGGACCGCTTAACTCCGTCATCTTCGGGCTGACCGTTCTGGTCGCGGGTTCGTGGCTGCGGCGCCATCTGCGCTCCCGGTTCCTGTGGCTCTGGGGCTGCTTCTCGATCGCGCTCGCCCTTCCGCTCACCGAAATGGCGTCCCACGCCATGAGCGAGTCTGCTTTCATTCTGTTCGTGACGCTCGCGCTGACGCAGACCGCCGAGCATCTGCGCGGCGGTGGACGCGCTTCCCTGATCTTGGCTGCGGCGTTCGGCGCGCTGGCCTGCCTGACCCGTTACATGGGCGCCTCGCTGGTCTTGGCGGCGGTCCCCATGCTGCTTGCGGCGCGGGTTGCGCCGCGGGAGAAGATGAAGCGCATCGCCCTCTATGCGCTGATTGCCGGGGCGCCGGTGGGTCTGTGGATGCTGCGGAACTTTCTGGTTGACGGATCCGTGTCGGGTTTAAGAGGCCTGGCCTTCTACTCAATGCGCTTCGTCGTGGACGAGGCTCTGCGGCTCGCGGTTGATGACTGGTGGCTCGCCGGGTTGACGGCCCCGGTCCTGCTGGCGCTCGCGGTGGCGGCCGGCCACGCGCTCGCGACGTTGGCCGGCCAAGCGTTTCGCCGCCGCTCGGACCGGAGCGGCGCTCCGACTGCTTCGGATGTTGCTTGGCTTCCGCTGCGCGTGTTCGGCGGCTTCGCGCTCGCGTACCTGACGCTGCTCGCCGCCGCGATGATGTCGGGAGGCACTTTCGATGGATTGCAGTGGAGATTCCTCACTCCGGTGTATGTTCCGCTCCTGCTCGCGGCGTTGCTGCTGATGGACGGCACCTTGCGCCGCGCGCGGAGGGCGGGCGCCGCGGGGAATCGTTCCGCGCCTGCGCGGCGTCATGAAATGGTAGGGAAGGGGGCGAAGGCCCTTGCGACCGTCCTGATGCTTGGCGCTGTCCTGCAGGTGGCTTGGCTGGTTGTGCTGCAGGAACGCGGGATGCAGCGCTGGAATGCCGGTGCGCCGCATGGGTACGCCGCACCGCGGTGGAGGACGTCGGAGAGCATGCAACGCTTTCGGGAGGCGGCTCTGACAGGCACAGTCCTGAGCAATGCCTGGCTCGCCGCGAGCTTGCGCGCCGACGGGCCGGCGCACCATAGGAGTCTGCCATGTGAACCGCATCATCTTGAGTTTGCGCTGATGAACGCCCTTGGCCGCGGAGAGGTGCATGTCCTCTATTTCCGTGACGGGGAAGATAGAGGATGCTCTCAGCAGCAGGAGGAGGACCTGCGGAGCGCCCTGTCCCGCGAGCCGCGGCTGGAGCTGGTGGACCGGGCGGACGGCAAGGTGTATGGCCTGGAGCTGGTGGCGGACTGGGCGGACGGCGAGCTGTATCGCCTGCGGCAAAAAAAAGAATCCCAGAAGTCCCGGCCGCTCGTCATGGTCATGGGTTCCGACCCTCCGGTGGTGGACGAGCCGTTACGCGCTTCTTTCGACAGGCGCCGCGGCCGGCGGCTGCCTGGGGAAAGGTGGCGGTGGGAGAGAACCGGCGACTCCGATGGCTGGACGAGCATCCCGGCCAAGAAACGGCGCAGCTTCGAGTACACCCCCACGGTTCACGACGTCGGGCGTCGTCTGCGCGCTTCGGTGCATTACGAAGACCAGTTCGGCAACCGCGTGAAGGCAGTGACCGAGCCATCCGAACCCGTGCAACCCGTGCAACCCGTGCCGGCCCGGGAGCGCATCCTTCGCTCCAGATACGATGTTTACCTTCGCGAAAACAGGCTGACCTATGAGAACCGGAGCTGCAGATGGGTAGACGAATACGGCACGCGGTTCCCGTTGCGCGTCTATTCGCGGGACTCCGAAAGTGGAACGCACGAACGCGCTGCGCTGGATTTCAATTGGCCAAGGAACGCTTGGCAGAACAACGGCGTCTGCGTCGTCGAGCGTCAGCTTCCCGACAAGGACATCGTCGGCATCCAAACCGGACAGGTGGACAGCCGTGGGAACCGCCTTTGGGAAGCGGAGCACTGGTTCGAGGAGAGCCGGCGATGGCTGGACGGCCATTTGTCGTCGGCAACTTCCGGCGAGCCGGCGGCCCGCGGCGTCTTCGACGTCTATCTGGGCCTCGGCGCCGAAAGCCTGATCTTCGTCAAGGCCCCATGCGCCCACGCCGACACGGAGGCGATGTTCTCTCTGCACCTGATGCCTGCTGATCAGGATGATCTGCCGGAAGAGCGCAGGCGACACGGCTTCGACAACTTGGACTTCGCTTTCGACGCGCACGGCGATAGATTCGACGGCAAATGCTTGGCAACAGTCCCTCTCCCGGAATACGGCATCTCCGAAATCAGGACCGGCCAGTACATGCCTGTGGATGGCGGCTTCCATAAGATCTGGGAAGCGGAGTTTCGCCGATGACGAAGACAGTTAATCACTTTGAATGCACAAATGCGGATGCTTACGGAACCAGTGCTCGACGGAGCGCGCTCCGCCACTCATGATGACCGCGGCACGCCTTCGCAACAGCTTCCTTGTCGCCTTAGGCGCCTGCGCCGGTGCGCTGTACGCCGTCCATCTCGCTGCCGCCATCTTCACCGAGCGGGCGTTGGCCGTCGATGGCGCCAGTTTCTTGCTGGAACTGCTGAGCCGCGAGTTCGCTTGGCCATTGTCTGACGACCCTAAGCACATTCGGCTCGTCGTCAACCTGATCAACCAGTTCCCCGCTGCGCTGGCCATCAAGGCCGGCGTCGAAGACCTCCGCATGCTCAAGCTCCTGTTCGGGGCGGGCCTTTTCCTCGCGCCGCTGGCGCTGTCCCTGATCTGCCTAGCCCTCTGCCACCGCGCACGGGATTACCGCCTCATGGTGTTCGTGGTGGCGAGCCTCATCACCGCCACGCTGCCCTCGGAGCAGTTCAAGATCAACCCCGCCTTCACGGCCGCCGCCCTGTGCTGGGTGCCGCTGGCCTACGCCACGCTGCGCCTGAAGGCCACGCGGCTGGACCAAGCCTTCGTGGTGGTGGCGCTCATCGCGCTGTTTCGATCTCACGAAGGGATGATCGTGTGGGGCCCGATCCTCACCGGGGCAGCCATTTGGCGCCTTGCCCAAAGCGAAACACGCCGCCCAACCAGGGACACCTGGCACATCCATGCCATCGCCGCGGGCGGGGTGGCGCTCACTTTGTTCGTCTTCCATTGGCAACTCACGCACCCGGTTGCTGGCGCAACGCAGCGGTTTTTCACCCACGCGGCCGTCGCCCTGCCTTGGGAGATGTGGCGCAACACCGGCGCCAGCCGGATCAGCTTGGTCGTGAGCGCCGCGCTGATCGCCATGTTCGTCACCATGGCCGTGCGCCCGCTGCGCCAGCGCCTGCACCGCGGCTGGCGCAGCTCCGTGCATTGGGCGCTGTGGGCGGCGGCGCTCGCAAGCGCGGCACTGGCCTTGCACGTTGCGCTGCGCCTCGTCATCGAGCCTTGGCATGTGGGCGCCTACATCGAGTACGAATACCGCACGCTGATCGTGTTCGGCTCCGCCGCATGGATGGGCCTCGCCGTGGCGACGCATCGGCTGGGGTTCACCTTGGCGCCCACCGAGCGCGCGTTGATTGGCTTTGTGTTGGCCACGGGCTTGGGCGCGGCCAGCTTGTGGCAGTTGGGGAACACCAAGCTCTGGCACGAAACCCAACGCGATTTGCGCGCGCTCATCGAGCGCTCCGAAGAGACGATCATTCCGGCGAGCGACGTGTGGCGGCGTTTTCAGGAATTGAAGGCGCCGTGGTTGCGCCAGCTACACGCATCGGGCTGGCACTGGCCCACTTACTCCATCGCCATTCAAGACAAGCGCAGCATCGAACGGTTCATCATGACGTTGTTCGATGAGCGCTTCGCGGTGCGCAGCGATCCCGAAACCGGCGGCGCAGTGTTGCAAATGAAATGGACGACGCTCTTTCCGAGCGGCTACTTCGACTTCAGCGAATTCGTTGCCAGCTACGAGCACAGCCCCGAAAAGCGGATCGTCGAGATGAGGCAGACCGTCTTGGCTGAATTGACGGCCATTCGCGCCATCGTCGGCGCCGGCACCGTCGTTGCGATGCAGGATTCAGATTGGTTTCGCGCGCACGCTTGGGCCGTGGAGAGGGTGATGGACGCGCCGACGCTTGCGCATGGGCGGGCAAACTGGGGTCCGGCCTCAGGGGACTTTGTTCTCAGCCCCAACGCGCACCCGAAATCGCTCACGCCGGAACACCAGATCGCCTTCCTCTATAGAGCGAGTGACCTCGCCCAATTGGAGCTGGACGAGTTTCGCTCCATCGCCGCCGAGCCGCCGGCTGCACTAGGGCCATTCAATGTGCATTGGGTGAACGATGGCAGGCAACTCGCTTGGCTCCGCGCACCCTGCGACGCCGCGGACATCGCCGCAACTTTCCACCTGCACCTTCAGCCCGCCGACGTGGCGGACCTGCCCCAGCATCGCCAGCGGCACGGCTTCGACAACTTGGACTTCACGTTCCAACGCGCCGGCGGCAGGATGGTTGGCGGGCGCTGCTGGGCCATCGTCAACATGCCAGACTACCCAATTGTGGGGGTAGTGACTGGCCAGCACGACGCAGAGGGAGCAAGGTGGAGCGTGCACTTCCCGGCGGAGTGAGAGGGCCGGCCGCGTCCCTGTCGCTCCTTTGATGCCGGTTCACGCGGGGGCACGCCACCGTGATGTTCAGGAGGTCGCCCATGAACTCCCGTGCCCTCGGGCAGCTGCGCTTCGCCTCCGCCCAAGTGACGATGTGCTCAGACGGAGCGGAGAATCGGGCGCTTTTCAGCGCTGCCGATTCGTCCTCGTCCGACGCCGCCGACTTCGACGACGACTGCCGATGGCTGTTGACGCCCTATGCTCCGGATGCAGTGGCCAGCCGCCAACAAGGCGCATCTGGCGGCGCGGCACGCCGAAGACTTGAACCTCGGCGGCTACGCGCCCGAATGACGGCGGGTCGGCAAGCCGGCAGCGTGGTTCAGCGCAGCTGCACCTGCCATAGCTCCTCCTTGAAGTTCCACACGCCGGTGCGGATCCGCTCGATCGGGTAGTCCGGCAGGGGCACGACGGCACCACACGCCCTCCCTGCGAGCGCCCCGTGCCAATGAAAGCGGAAGTCCAAGTTGACAAACCCGCTGAACCACCGGCGCGTCCGCGGCAGGTCGGCCGGATCTTGGGGGAAGACATGCAGGAAGAACATCGCGCCAATGTCTGCTTGGCTGCACGGGCGCTTGAAGTAGGCCACCTCGCCGGGGCGGAGGTGGACGTCGAACGTCGAGCGCGCCGTCGGCGCGGCAGACTCCGCCAGCCGCCGCGCCTCCTCCAGCATGGCGGCGCCATGGGCTGCGCGGGCCTGGCGGGCGCTCAGGCCCTCGAAGGCGGCGAGCCCGGCGCCCAACGCCAGCACCCCGCATCCAGCCAGCGGCCAAGCGCGGCGCGGCGCCGGGAAGCGCCCAGCCAGCGCGGCGCGGCCCAGGCACAGCTGCGCCGCGTAGCCAAGCCAAAAGAGGGCAAAGTGCAGCTCCGCCAGCTCACGCCAGGGCGGCGAATCCAAATGCTGGCGCACAGTTCCGAGGGCCACGCGCAGCGTCAAGGTCGCCGCAGCGGCCAAGAGCAGGCGCCAGCGGCCCGCGAACGCGGCGTGCGCGAGAACCGTCAGAAGCAGCAAGTTCTCTGCGGCGGCCGCAAACTCGAGCCAATAGCCCAGCGCGTCGTTCACCCGCGGAAGCACCCAAATCACCGCCAAGCCGCCCAGCGCCAGCGGCAGCGAGGGCAGCGGAACGCCGAACAAGGCGTCCTTCCGGCTCAGGGCGCCGGCGACGGCCACGGCGCAGGACAACAGGATGACAACGCGGCCGGCTTCAGAGCGGCCGTAGAAAAGCGGCAAACTGTGGAGGTTGGCTTCTTCCTGAATGTTCTGCGACAGGAAGTCCGGCGTGGCAAAGCCAAGGAGGCGCTGCCCCCAACTGATCTCCTCGCCGGCCAACACCGCCATGCCGACGGCCAGCGCGGCCAAGGCGAGCCTCGGGAAGCCCTGCCGCCCATAGGCCGCTGCCGACAACGCAAGCGCAGCCAACACATAGGCCGCGGCGGTGAGGTTCTCGATCACGCCGTCTTCCGCCGCGGCCAAGCGGTACTGCCACGGGGAGACAGCGGCCACCAGCGCGGCGGCCGCCAGCGTCAGGCAAATGGCGAGCCAAGCGATGAACGCAACGGCGCCCGCCCGCTGCAGCGGGTCGTCCTCGCCATGCTTCTCTGCCGGGGGGGGTATTAGTCATGGCAAGGCGCCATGAGTGGCGTCGCCCATGGCCGCGGTGCCGACGGGGAACTCAGCCAACCAGACACGGCCATCGTCGGGCGTGAACTGCCCGGTCCTGACGCGGGCGATGGGATAGCCGGGCAGCGTGCGCGTCGCAATGCACCTAGCGGCGGGGGCTGGCGCGGCGAATGCATGGTAGTCGAAGTCCAGATTGTCGAAGCCGTGCCGCCGGCGGACGGCCGGCAGGCTCTCCGCGTCCTCCGGGAAGACGTGCAGGAAGAACCGCGCCCGCGCGTCCTCCGCGCCGCACGGCGACTTGACGTAGCTTAACGCATTCCCGCGCAGATGGACGTCGAAGACGGAGCGGGCCGCCGGTTCGCCGGACGCGATGGACTCGTAGTCTCTCAGCCAAGCAGGACGCGGCGGCGGGGCCGGGCGCCTTCGCGCCGTGCAGACGCCTTGGTTCCGCTTCAGCCATTCGAGCAGGGCTTCCGCCGCCCACTGATGGCCGGCCGCGTTCCAGTGCTCGTCGTGCGGCCACTGCGCGTCCCGCCATCCGGCGCCTTGTTGGAGGATGTGGCCGTGCTGGTCGATGACGGGAATGCCTCGCGGCTCGGCGAGGGCGGCCAAGCGGTCGAATCCAATGTCGCCTCGGGAGCGCATGGCATGCGTGGACAGAACAACCAGCGCGGCACCGTCGCGGTGCGCGCGTTCCCTGAACTGGTCCAGCGCGAAGGCCGTGAAGTCCAGCGCGTCCTTGTGGACTGCCGGCAGATCCCGCGTGGGCAGGAAGAGGAGCGGTTCATAGATGCTCTCCCGCGTCGTTGGCCGCCACCCATCGAGCAGCGCGGCATAGCGGGGGGAGCGCCGGCTCAGCAGCTCCGCTCCGGCGATCAATTCGGGACCGGGGAGGAGTCCGTGAACTGCGTCCGTCTTGGCATCCAGCCATCTGGCGAAGAAGGACACGCCGACCAGCCAGACCGCGGCGCTCGCGCGGGCGCGCCGCTCGATCAGCAGCGACGCTTCGGGATGGGGTGACCGCAACATGATGGCGCCATCCGCGGCCCGCGCCGCGGACATGTCCCTGAGCCGGTCCGGATCGATTCCCCTGTACAACCCTGCCAAGATCGGCGAATTGTCCTTGAAGTCGTTGGGGACGAAGACGAGCGCCACCAAGGCGGGGCGGAAATGCCGGGCGAACTCGTCGTAGTACGCCAGTTGGCTGACTTGGCCGGTGGCGTTGACGCCGAACGCCGAGGTCGTGACGTCCAGATGAGGCAGGTCCCGGGCGGCCAACTCCTCCAGCCGAACGTGAAGCTTGTCGGCGATGGGAACTTGGAGCGCCTGCACAAAGGAATCGCCGATCACGGTGACGTGGCAGCTTGCCGCGGCCCGCTCGACGCCGATGGGTTCGCGATCCATGAAGCCTAGGCTGTTGGCTCGCGACTCGACCCAGAAGTCAAGGTAGTTCGTAAAGCGCGTTTCCGCTTTGGGCGCATGCAGCCGCCCAGCAGTTGGAGACCAGATTTTGGGAACGACGCGCTCCATGAAAGGCGCCCGCAGCCGCCAATGCGCTTCGCCGACGGCTCCAATCAGAGCCAAGCCCGCAATGAGAATCAGCGCGTTCCAGCCGATCAGCCGCAGCGCACGGCGGACGCGCACTGGAGCAGGGCCGGCGCACTCTAGAACGGGAGATTGCGGCTTCACGCCCGCGTTCTCGCGGTGGCCCGGCGTTGTTCCTCCGTGTGGCGGTGAGCCGGCCGGACACCTTCGGCATTCCCGCGCGTCTTCAACCAAGGCCCGTGCCCATGAAGCAGCGGCAGCCGTCCGCCGGGGTGACCACGGCGAAGTAGATCACCGCCATCACCAGCGGGTTGACCACGCGCAGCAGCAAGCCCCCCGGCCAGACGCTCGTGGGTCTTCATTTCACTCGCTTTCGGCATCGTCGGGACATCAATGTTGGCAACCGCTGGTGCCACGCGGCGATGCTATCCGCATCAGGGCGTTCGCATCCAAGCCTATGGGTGCCCATGGCACCGCGATGTGCTCAATCGAGCCGGCGCCCGCGGCGAGGCCGACGCGATTGCCTCGCCTTTGTTGACTGCGCCGCAATCAAATATGTAGCTTGGGCGCTTTGGCAAAAGTGGCATGTGGGCATTGCGAATGTCAGCTCAAGCGCTGCGTGGCGAGCTTTGGGGCGGAGCTTCCGACCCACAATCCCAACCGCGGCCCCATCCAAGAATTGGCACCGGGTTGGCCGGCTGGCGCGCAGCGATGCACCCCGCCACCTCCCAAACCGAGCCGGAACCGGTATGACGCCCCCCTCCCCCCCGCACCAGAGGCGTCTTTGACGCCAAAGGGCGTGTTTGAGCGAAGCGCCGGCCGCTTGCCTTGGCTGGGGCCGGCGCTGGGCCGCATGACGCCCGCGCAGGCCTATCTGTTCGCCGCCATCGCACTACTGGCCACCGCGGCGGCGCTGCGCCTGTACGCGCTCGGCGACGAGATTGTTCGGCTCGACGAGGCCGTTGCCTCGCAACTGGCGGCAGGGGACTTGACGCTTGCGGAGGTGCTGGACAACACGCGGGAGCGCAACTCGAGCCCGATTCTGTATCCATTGCTGCTCCACGCGGTGCAGCGGTTCGACGATGGGCCCCTGGCCATCCGCATCGTCCCAGCCATCGCCAGCGTCTTGGCGGTGGCGGCGCTCCTGTTCTGGCTGCCCCGCGCCGGCGTGAGCCGCGTCGCGGCCTGGCTGGCGGCGGCGATGGTCACGTTCTCGATGCCCGCCATTCGCCACGCGCAGGACGCGCGGGAGTACTCCATCGACGCGCTCATGGCCGTGCTGCTCACCGTCGGTTTCCTGCAGGCCGCGCGCGGCAGGCACCCGGTGTTGCTGTGCATTGCGCTCTTGATCGCGCCATCCATTCAATATGGGTTGGCGCTGCTCTGCACCGCCGTCGTGCTGGCCCTGTCCCTCTGGCAACTGCGCCGCGCCTGGCACCCGCCTCTTGCAGAACCCAGCGCCGCGCCCCGGCCAGCGTTGCGGCGACGCGCCGTCGGCATCGTCGCGCCTTGGGCCTGCCTCGCCGCCGGCAGCGGAGCGAGCTGGATGGTCTCGCTGGGCAAGCAGCGGGGAGGCATCACTTCCGTCGGCGAGGGCCGCTACGGGCCGGGGCACCTACGCCATCTCTACGACGGCAGCCTCGGCGACGTCCCGGCCCTCGGCGAGTTCGCGGCCGTGAAGGCGTTGGAGTTCCTCGCGTACCACCTGTCGGTGCCCGTTGCCGCGTTGGGCCTCGCCGCGCTCGCCGCCGCGATTTGCCTGCGCATCGGCGGACGGGGGCGTTTGGGGCCGATACCGCTGCTCTTTGGCATCGCCCTTGGCGTTGCCATCGGTGCTGCGGTGCTGCGCCTCTATCCCCTCGGGGGCGTCCGCCAGACCATGTATCTGGCGCCCGTCGCCGGCATCGCCCTTGGCCACGCCATGCATGCGGCCATGGCCGGCATGGCGTCGCTGCCGCGCCGCGCCGCGAGCGCTCTCACTGCCGGCGCCATCGTCATCGTCGGAGTCAGCGCGATAGCGGGCCACCAGTGGCGGGCGCGGGGCGACGCCAGCGCCATGTTGGCTGCGATGGAGCGCCATGTGGGCGATGCTGTCGCGTATGTGCCGTTTCGCTCGGCGAGCGTCGCGCAGTACCACTTGAAGGATCACCCCGCGCGTTTTCAATACGGCGACTACTGCCCGTGGATGCCAAAGGAGGCCTGCACGCAGGCGCTCGTGGCAGATTTGTCGCGCCTGCAACGCACCGGCATGGAACGGCTGTGGCTGGTGACGTTCCAAAACGACTGGCTCAGCGACGTGTACAAGTGGGCCGAGGCCGGCACCGCCCTCAAGGTGGCGCAAAGCGGCCGGTTCCGACTGCACTACCTGCCGGACTTGTCAGCAGTGCTCGGCAACGAGGTGCCCTTCCATCGTGTTGACGACCACCGTATCGCACCTGCTGCACATTCGCCGGACGCGGTGGACTCATAGTCCGTCAGCGGTCAGATGACTTTCCGCTGGCCTTGGCCGGTTGGCCCCCGGCCAGACGCCCGCGGGTCTTCATTCGTCTCATTCGCTCTCGGCACGGCAAGGCATCTGACGGGAGGCAGGGTGGCAATGGCTGTCCCTTGGAAACCCGTTTCTTCCCGGCAGTCGGCGAGTTCATGCCGTCGATGCGCACCTTGTTCAGGTACTATCCCTTGGCCGGAAGGCGTAACGCTCATGCTCGACATTGGGATCGACGTCCCCGCCCTGCTGACGCCGGCGAACAGGCGGTTTTCCTCTACCGCCAGAGCGGTTATCCGACGCAGATGGACGACATGATCGGGGCATCCGAACTTCTGCTCCGTCGCGATGGCTGTTGCGATGTGCATCGCAGCGGGAACAGGCTGTTCTACTTGGGGCGCCGAGCGCAGCACGACAGCGCCGCCCACATGCGCTCCCTCACGGACCTCTGGGAAGCCGAGGTCCGCTTCAATGAGTAGCCCGGCCCGAGGCGCAAAGGACAACACCACGACGGCGTTGCGCCATTTGCTCCATGCCCGCTGGGCGCGACGTCTTCGCACAGCGCGGTCGCAGCGACGTGGCCGCCCCAAAGCGTCAATGCTGGCCGCGCTCGGACGGCTCACGCTGTTGGCGGCCAACCGGCGCTGGGCGGCGCAGTGGTTCCTGTGCGCGTGGCGGCATCGTCTGCAGGAGCGTTTGCCAGCCGGCCGCGGCAGCCGTGTCGGTGCGCGCCGTGTACCAGCGCCGGAAACCCCACCCGCCTTCAACCTGAAACGCCACAACCCCATCCACTGGCCACGCGACGCCAGCCCCGAGGTGGCCGCTTTGGGGCCGCTCTCTTGCCTGCCGCCGGGCGTCAAGGCGCATCGGGCGCTTGGTGGCGCCCACCCGCTGCGCCTGCGCCGTTTCCACCATGTGGAGGATGCGCAGGCGTTCCACCGGGATGTCGTGGCACGCGGCGCCGAATTGGCCCGCCTGGCCGCGGCCGGCGTGGTGGTTCACGTCGCCGACGCCACCCCGCGGCTGCGCGCCCTGCTCGGCGCGGAGTTGCATGCGTTGCTGGCCGCAGACGTGGCCGGCCTGGATGTCGCAGCTAGGGAGCTGCACAGCATCAACCTGCGCCGCGCCGCCATGCGTGGACACGCCGCTTGGGCGCGCCAGCGCGCCAACCTGCCGCTGGTTTCGATACTGCTTGCCACCCGGCGTCCCGCGCTGCTGCCGCAGGCGCTCGCGGCGGTGGCGAGCCAAACTTGGCCGCGCCTGGAGTTGGTGCTGGCGCCGCATGGCAACGAACCCGCCTTCGCCGGCGTGGAGCGGCGCCTCGCCGCGTTGGGGGTGCCCACGAAAATCGCGCCGGCACCCGCCAGCGCTCCCTTGGGCGCCGTGCTGAACGGCGCCGTCCAAGCATCGAGCGGCACATTGTTGACGAAGATGGACGATGACGACCGCTACGGCCCGGAGCATGTGTGGGACCTTGCCCTAGCCCATGCCTACTCGGGCGCGAGCCTCGTGTGCAAAGGAATGGAGTTCGTCTATCTTGCGGTGGCGAATCGCACCCTGCATTGCCACCAAGGGCGCGGCGAGGCGTGGCGAGCGAGCTGCTTTGCCGGCGGCGCGCTGCTGATCGCGCGGGCCGACCTAGACGACATCGGCGGCTGGCGCAACGCCCCACACGGCGTCGATTGGGCATTGGTCGAAGATGTGCTGCGCGGCGGCGGCGGCGTGTACCGCACGCACGGTGCCGGCTTCATGCTGGTGCGGCACGGCCACGGCCACACTTGGGGCGCACACGACGGCTACTTCTTGACGCGGGCGCAACATAGCGCCCCCGGCTGGGCGCCGGGCATGGCCGGCCTCACCGAAGCCCATGCGGGCGGCGCTTGCGGCGCCGCCTCGCCACCCCCGCTTGCACCGCCAGATGCCGCCGCCTTCGAGGTGCCCCGGTGATCGCCACGAACGACCTGCCGACCGTCGCCAAGGACCTCGCGCTCGCCGTGGGGCGCGGCCGGCTGGCCACCGCGTTCCGCATCGCCCGCACGGCGCGCAATCCGATGGATCTGCACGCGCAAAAGATCATCTCTCGCAAGTACGGCTACGTCTGGCTTTCCGTTCCAAAGGTTGCCTCCACGAGCCTCACCAGCGCGCTGCGCGCGGTGACCCCGGATGCCGAAGTACTCTACGGACTGAGCGCGGCGCAACTCTTCGCCCGGTGGCCAGAAACGCGGCATTACTACCGATTCGCCTTCGTCCGGCACCCCTTCACGCGGGCCCTGTCCTTCCACACCGAGTTGCATCGCTTCGCCACGCACTACCGTGGCAACCACAAGTTCCGCAATAAGCAGATGCGGATCAGCAGGTTGTTCGCACGGTTCCACGGGCTCGCCGGCACCGCGGACTTCGACGACTACTGCCGATGGCTGTTAACGCCCTATGCTTCGGATGCGGTGGCCGACCGACACTTCTCGTCGCAGCACATGCAGATCGACGCCGAGGATGGACGCCCGCTGGACTTCATCGGCCGCTTCGAGCACCTTGAGGCGGACTTTAGCCAAGTCTTGGAGCGCCTCGGCCTGCCCAAGGCGGCGTTGCCTCAGTTGAACACAATGGCGGGTTGGCAGAGTTCGCCGGCCGCCGTGGACGCGGCCAGATCGATCTCGACCAGACAGCTGACAGCCGCCAACAGAGCGCTGCTGGCGGCGCGGTACGCCGAAGACTTGAACCTCGGCGGCTACGCGCCCGACTGACGGCGGGTCGGCAAGCCGGCAGCGTGGTTCAGCGCAGCTGCACGTGCATAGCGAGCCGCGCGAAGCCTCGCCGGCTACGGGCCGCGGGCAACAAAACAAGCCCCACCAGCAGATACGCGGACCACGGTGAGATTCTCGATCAAGCCGTCTTTCCGCCGAGGCCAAGGAGCACTGCCACGGCGACACTGCAAGCGCGAGCGTGGCGGTAGCCAGCGTCAGGCACAGGGCGAGCCAAGCAAGAACGCAACGCCGCCGGCCGGCCCCAGCCCGTCGCCATCGGACGGCGCCAACTCCAAGCCGTTAAGCGGCGCCCGGCCGAAGCGAGCCGCAAGCGCACGCCATCCGTCCCTTGGGTCACACTCACGGGAGGGGAGCATGGGGCGAAGAGCCGCTGACTGTTCTCCGCGCGCCTATTGGCAGTTCCACCTGCCAAAGCGCCCCTCCCCCAGAAAGCCCTCCCTTGCTGGAGACCGTCTGGGAGGTGCTGAGCCGCGCATGATTGGAACGAGGACGACGCGCCCATCGGCTAGAATGCCGCCCCTGTGATCGCCGTCGCAGACTTGCCGATCGTCGCCAAGGACACCGCGCTTGCCCTAGGGCGCGGGCGGTTGGCCACAGCATTCCGCATCGCCCGCACGATGCGCCGTCCAGCGGACTTGGGCGCCGAGAAGATCGTCTCCCGCAAGCACGGCTACGTCTGGCTTTGCGTTCCGAAGGTGGCATCCAGAAGCATCAAAGAAGCGCTCCGCGCAGCCACCCCAGACGCCGAGGTGTTCGAAGGCTCGAGCGCCGCGCAACTCTTCGCCCTGCGGCCGGAGGCGCGGCGTTACTACCGCTTCGCCTTCATCCGGCACCCCTTCACGCGGGCGCTGTCCTTCCACGCCGAGATGCATCGCTTTGCCCAGCATTACCGAAGCCGCGACAAGTTCCTCCACAAGCAGGGAAAGAGCCGCGGGCTATTCGCTCGGTTCCACGGGCTGGCCGGCACTGCGGATTTCGACGATTACTGCCGATGGCTGTTGACGCCCTACGCCTCGGATGCCGTGGCGGACCGTCACTTCCTGTCCCAGCATGCGCAGCTCGGCGCCGATGATGATGGACGCCTGCCGGACTTCATCGGCCGCTTTGAGCATCTCGATGCAGACTTCAGCCAAGTCGCGGAGCACCTCGGCCTGCCCAACGCGGCGTTGCCGCGGTTGAACACCATGGCGGGTTGGCAGGGTTCGCCGGCCGCCGTGGACACGGCCAGGTCGATCTCGACCAAGCAGTTGACCGCCACCAACAAGGCGCTGCTGGCCGAACGGTACGCCGAAGATTTGAAGCTCGGCTGTTACGCGCCGGTGTGACGGCGGATGGCCGCCACCCTCCATCTGGGCCGCGGCTTGGGTGCCGGGCTGCTGGCTGGGCGGATGCGCTCCCGCCAAAAGGCGACAGAGGCGTCATGGCATCATGCCGCCGATGGACGACCCGTCGCCCCAGCGCCGCGGCGCCCCTTGGCCCTTGCTCGCCCTCGCAGTGCTGGGCACGGCACACATCCTGGTTCGCACTTCCACCCTAGGGGCGGCCATCGGCCCAGACTCGGTCACATACCTCTCCACCGCGGAAAACCTGCTCGCCGGACACGGCCTCGTGGACTTTCGCGGCCATGCCCCCCCGCAGTACCCCTTCCTCTTCCCGCTCCTGCTCGCTGGCGTCGCCGGCGTCACGGGCATCGAGGCTGCAGAAGCGGCGCGGCTGATCAACGCGGCCGCCTTCGGCACCATCATCTTGGTCGCCGGCATGTGGTTGCGCCGGGCCATCCGCTCGCGGGCCTTGGTGGCGGGAGCAACGCTGGTCTGCGCGACCTCGCACCACCTCAGCCACTCCGCGTCCTATGTGATGACCGAGGCGACTTTCATCGCCTTCACGCTGCTCGCCCTCACATGGATAGCGCCGTTTGCGAACCAGCACCAGCGCCTCACTAGGCCAGCCTTGATCCTCGCCGCCTTGTGCGCTGGTCTGGCGGCAGCCACCCGCTACGCCGGCGTCGCCGTCATCGTCACCGCAACGCTGCTGTTGCTGGCGCGGCGAGAAGCCCCCCTTGGCCGCCGACTGCGGCTCGCTGCGGTTTTCGGAGCACTGGCGGCGACGCCGTTGGCGGCAATGGTCTTGCACAACCTGGTGGGCTTCGGCGTTTGGGAACGGCCGCGGCTCGGCGCACCCTCGGGCACCCCCGCCCTCGAAGTGCTGCAAGATGCTTTCCGGGTGATGGCGGGAGCGGTGGTTCCCGAGCAGGCGCCAGCCTGGCTGATCCCCGTTTCGTGGCTGGCCGCCGGCTTGCTCGCCTTGGCGATCGCCGCTATCGGCGTCCGCCCCACGCTCAGGTGGTTGGCGGGGCGCCAAACAGACGGCGCCATGCTTGCGACCGTCATCTTCTGCGTGACATACCTCGCATTCATCGTGGTGGCGCTGCCATTGGCCTCGGTCACCACCATCAGCAATGACCCCCGCTACCTCTTGCCCCTCTTCGTGCCGTTGCTATACACAGCGAGTTTTGCGTTGGATCGTTGCATGCACCTGCCAACCGCCGGCTGGCGCACCGTCGCCAAGCGGACTGCCGTTGCCGTCATCGTGCTCGGCGGCCTCGCTAACGCCATCCTCACCGGGCGGGAGGGCGTGGCGCGTTCGATGGCGGGGCTCGAGTCTGGATACTTCGGCAAGTCCTACAACACGGCTCGCTGGCGCGACTCTGAGATCGTTCAGCACTTGCGCGCACATCCCACAGAGGGCCTCGTGCTCTCGAACCGCTACGGCGCGTTGCACGCCACGCTCGTCCTTGGCAGCGGCACCACAGAGCGCGGGAAGTACCTGCTCCTGCCCCTTGACATGGAGGGGCTGGCGCGGCGGCTCGCCACATTGCCAGAAGGTTCCCCAATCATTTGGTTCGCCGACCGCGACCCAAGGTTCCAATACGACGCTCAGCACTTGCGGTCGCTCACTACGCTTTCGTTGGTGGCCGAATTCTCCGACGGCCTCATGTTCCGTGTGGCGGCGCCCGGGGCGGCGCCGCTGCATCCCAATGTATGATGGCGCACATGCCCATGGACACTAGGTCGGCCAACGGCGCTCGCGGACTTGCGCCGGTCGCCGGCCATCCTCGGGTCCTCGCCGATGCCGCAGCGTTCACCCAAGCGCTAGTCGCGGACGCGCCGGGGCGGATCGGCTTGGTCGTCGCGCTGTCGCTCGCCACATCTGCCACCGAGGCGTTCGGCATCCTGATGCTGCTGCCGCTCCTGAGCTTGGTCGGCATCGGCGCCGCCGACGGCGCGACCGGCGCCTTGTTCAGCATGATGACGCAGGCAGCGAGCGCGACCGGCGTCGAGTTGACGCTGCCGACGGTGCTCGGTGTCTTCCTGGCGCTCATGGCGGTGCGATCCGCGGTGGCGTGGCTGCGCGATGTGCTCCTGGCGCGAACCCACCTAGAGTTCGTCGATCGCTGCCGCGAACGGTTCTACCAAGCCATCGCGCATGCCGAGTGGGAAACGCTTAGCCGCCAACGCCCGTCAGACCTGCAGAACGTCCTGACCGTCGACATCGTCCGCGCCGGCCACGGCGTGAAGCATCTCCTGCATCTCGTGTCCACCGCGGTGGTGATCGCGGTCAAGATAGCGATGGCTTTCTTGATTTCCCCGCTGGGCGCGGCCACTGCGATTGGCGTCGGCGCCTGCCTCTTGGGCATCATCTATCCGCTTGTGGGCCGCGTTGCGCGCCTCGGTGCGCAACTCACGCGCGCCAACGGGGCGCTGCTGGCGAACGTGACGAGTTTCATCGCCGGCCTCAAGGTCGCTCGCAGCTATGACGCAGAGGCGTTGCATGTGGAGCGCTTCACGGACAGCCTCACCGAGATTCGGCGCCGGCAGATCGCGTTCGTCGGCGTCGACGCCGCGGGCCGCGCCGTCATCTGGATGGGCAGCGCAGCCGCCGGGGTGGCCGTGGTTTGGCTCACCGTCAGCACCACGGCGACGGCGCTGCCAGAGCTATTGATCTTGCTGTTGATTTTCGGGCGGCTGCTGCCGGCCGCCGCGGCCATACAGCAGGCGTTCCACCGCTTGGTGAACACGCTCCCCGCCTACGCCAACGCCCAGCAAGCGCTCCGTTTGTTGGCGGTGGCGGCGCAGGTCAAACAGCCCAGAGTGCCAATACGCTCGGTGCCGACCGGCGGCGACATTGCGCCGGGCTCGTGGGCCGCGGGCGAGGGCCGCATGGCGCTGCGCCGAGCCATCACTCTTGAGGACGTCTCCTTCAAGTTCGCCGCGGCCGAGGGCGGGCACGGGCTGACCCATGTAGACTTGGCGTTGCCCGCCGGCACCATGACAGTCATCACCGGGCCATCGGGCGCCGGCAAGAGCACGTTGGCAGACATCCTCACTGCCATGCTGACGCCAACGGACGGCGCTGTGTTTGTGGACGGCACCTGCCTCACGGCAGCCAACCGCCGCCGCTGGCGCAAGTCCATCGCCTATGTGCCGCAGAATCCGTATCTCTTCCACGACACGATCCGTGCAAACCTCAAAATGGCGCGCGGCGATGCAACCGACGCCGCGCTCTGGCAGGCGCTGCACCGGGCCGGCGCCGATGGCTTCGTCCAAGCGTTGCCGAAGGGCCTGGACATGGTGGTGGGGGACGGCGGAGCGACGCTCTCAGGGGGCCAACGGCAGCGCCTCACATTGGCGCGGGCGCTCCTGCGGGAGCCGGCGCTCCTCGTGCTCGACGAGGCCACCAACAACGTCGACCCGGAAACCGAGCAGCTCATCGCCGCGGCGCTCGCCGCGGCCCGCGGCGCCACGACCATCGTGGCCATCGCCCATGGCGGCCGCTTGCTGTCCGTAGCCGATGCCATCGTGCGGCTCGAGGCGGGCCGCATCGTTGACAGTGCGCCGGCCGCGGCTGTCGGCTAGCAGGCAGGCACCCACACCCGCAGTTCCCGCTTGAGCGGCGGGGCGCGAACCGCCAGACACTGGACGCCGCATCGCGGGCTGTCGCCGGCTCCACGCAAGCGCCGTCAGCCCGTGACGCTCGGCGGCAGCCGCCTGTGGCTCTGTTAACCTTTCCTGATGCGCTTGCCTCGCGTCATCGCCGAGCGCGTCCAACGGCGCACCAACGAGCAAGACATGGCCGGCGCCCCCCCGCGAACCCGGCTATTGTTCGCACTGGCGCTGGCCACCCTCATCACGCACCACTGGTTCGCCAGCACACCCCTGCCGTTGGGCGGACCGAACGTCGTGCTCGGCGTGTTGGCCACGCTCGCCGCGGCGTTGCACGTCGCTCGGCACGGCCGAGCCCAGTGGCCGACGCTGATCGCCTCATTGCGCCCCGCGGCAGCCGCCATCGCGGTGGCGTTGTTGGCACTCGTTTGGGCGTTGGCGGTACACGGGCTCACCAGCACAGCGGCGCCGCTGCGCCTAGCCCAGACAGCGTTGGGGCTCGGCGTGCTGTGCGCGACCTGCCTCGCCGTGCAAACGCAGCGCCAAGCAATCCTCATGGCCATCGTGTTCGTCGTGGCCACGTTCGTCTCAGCGCTCTTCGGCCTCGCAGTGGCCTTCCTGCAAGAGCCTTTTCTGAGCGTTTGGCTGCTCATTGCGGACGTCCAGCCCAAGTTCCTGGAGGCGCTTTGGGCCAGTGACCGGTTGGCGGGCATCGCCGCCGACACGCCGGCTTTCGGCTATCAACTCGTGGTGGCCCTGCCTTTCGCTCTAGCGGCGCTGCTCTTTACGCCGGTGCACCGCGGCCACGCGCCACTGATTTGGCTCGGCGGCGCGTCGTACATCATGCTGATGACGTTCATCACAGCGCTGGCCATCGACGGCTCGCGCTCCGTCTTGGTCGCCGCCACGATCAGCAGCGCTTTCGTCGTCGTCTTGTCCCTGCGCTCGGCCGCAGCCGCCTGGCGCGCGGGTTCGGCAGTCGCCCTCATGGCGCTAGGATTCATTGTGATTTTCAGTCCGGCCTTGCACAGCCCCTCGGAACCCAAGGAGCTGCCTGTGCTCGCCGATGCTGTTGATGTTCGGGTGCCGCCCATCGAAGGCTTGGCGGTTGGCATTGGCGCCCAGCCGGCGGCGAGCGCCCGCTCCCGTGTGGCCACCGAAGTCCGAAAGCTCGAGCCGGGCGCCACTTACACCGTGCAACTGCGCGCGCGGCACCTCAAAACGGCTGGGAGGCCGGGCGAAATCGTCGCTACTGCCAGCCCCGCGGGCAGGATCACCACATCGTGGCAGGTGCCGCGCGACTTGAACTTCATTCGCTATGAGTCTCGCGTGCGGCGCATGGGCGAAGCCGATTGGTCAAAGTGGCACCGGCAGGGCCCCATTGGCGACAATGGCCTCAGCCAGCAAGCGATCGCTACGGAAATGCGCCACGCTGAGTGGCGCCGCCGGTGGGCGCCGAATGCGCGGCTACTGAATTGGGACGCCTACTCAACCAATTCGCGCGTGCTCATGGCGCGCGAAGCCGGGCGCCTTGCGCTGAGCGAGCCCCTCGGCGCTGGGCGATACGCGCTGCCTGGCACGGCGTTGAGCGAAATCCTCCCCGGCAGTCCCCAAGGGATCGAACTGCTGCGTGGAGACCCGCACAACCAGTTCTTGTTGGCCCTCGTGGATTATGGGCTACCCGGCGTCGCGTTGCTCATGCTGTTCTATCTCATCGCACTGCGTTCGCTGGTGCGGGCGGCGCAGATAGCACGGCGGAGCGGCGACACACACACCCTCAATCTCGTGGTCGCCGTCTGCGGCGCGATGGTCGCCTACATCGTGTACAGCTTGGCGCATAGCCGCGGGCCATTCACGGGGGATTGGGCGCACTTCATCCTCATCGGGTTGGCGTTCAGCCTGCAGCGCATCGCCGGCGCCCGCAGTGCGCAGCGATCCCCCGCACCGATTCCTGCCCAGTCAGCCTCCGAGGGCGCTGGTTCCGCAGAGCGGCGCTCTTCGCAGTAACATGGCGTCCGCAACCGCCGGCACCCATTCGACGCTGGTGCGGGGTCTGGTCACTTGAGAGACGGAGGGCTCTTGAACACGGGGATGGGTGCGCCCATACCAACGGCCGCGGAGCCGCCTTCGGTTACCGTGATCATCCCGGTGCGCAATGCTGAACGCACCATTGCCGCCGCGCTCGACTCGGTGTTGGCGCAGGCGTACCAAGGTTCGATCGAGGTGGTCGTCGCCGACGGCTCCGACTCCACGGCCACCTCCGAGTTGGTGCGGGAGCGCTACCCAAGCGTGTTGTGGGTCGCCAACCCGCAACAGACCACTCCCAATGGCTTGAACGCGGGCCTGCGGGCTGCATCCGGCGACATCGTGGTGCGTTGCGACGCGCAGTCGGCGCTGCCGCCAGACTACATTCAGCGCGCAGTCGAGACACTGACGCGCACCGGCGCTGCGGTAGTGGGAGGATTGCAGCGGCCCATTGGCGAGAAGCCCCTCGAACGCGCCATCGGCATGGCCATCACCACACCGCTCGGCACGGGCGACGCGCGCTATCGCCTCGGCGGACAAGAGGGCCCGGTGGACACGGTGTACCTTGGCGTGTTCCGCCGCGCCGCGCTCACGGCCGCCGGCGGGTTCGATGCGATGTTGGAGCGGGGAGAAGACACCGAACTCAACTGGCGCCTGCGCAAGCGGGGCGAGACAGTGTGGTTCGATCCGCGGCTCGCCGTCTCCTACAAGCCCCGCACCACGTTGCGGGCGTTGGCCCGCCAATACTTCGGCTACGGCCGCTGGAAGCTCGGCGTGCTGCGGCGCCATCCCCGCGAGCTGCGCCTGCGGCATCTTGCGGCGCCGCTTTTGGTCACGGGTTTGGCCGCGTCGGCCGGCGCGGGGTTGGCTGGCGCCGGCGGCGCCATGGCGTTGCCGCTCACTTACGCCGCCACACTCCTCCTCGGTTCCGCCGCGGTCGGCGTGATGCGCCGGAACGCCGCGGCGCTGCTGCTTCCCGCGGTGTTGGCGCTCATGCACGTCAGTTGGGGCGTCGGCTTTCTCATTCCAGATCGGCGCGGCCTCGCACGCCCCGGCCACGCTTGGGCGACTAGCGACAGGCCGCCGCGCAAGGCCAATGGGCAGGCCGCCGAATGGAATGCGCCAAGCGCTGCGCCTTGAGCCGAAAACACAATCATCCGGCGTGAGGCAGGCCGGCTAGCGCCGGCACGACGGCGAGGCCGACGCCATCAGCCCGGCGTGAGCCCGCGCAGGCGTGGTCGCGTCGCCGTTCGCGGGGCAGGAGTTAACCGATCGCCGCGGCCACCGCCCGCTGCGCCATCACCGCCACCAAGTGGCCGCGATACTCAGCGGAGGCGTGGATATCCGAGTTGAAGCCATCGTAGGGAATGGTCACGTCGGCAAGCGCTTCGGCAGCAAGCCCTCCCGCCAATGCCCGCTCCAACTCCGCCGAACGAAACGCGCATGCCCCTGCGCCGGTGACGCCGACGCGCACCTCGGCGCCGAAATCCGCCACCATCACGCCGACGATGGCATAGCGCGACGCGGGGTTCGGGAACTTCGCGTAGCCGGCGCGGCGCGGAATCTGGAACGCCAGGGACTTCACGATCTCACCGGGCTCCAGCGCCGTCTCGAACAGCCCCTTGAAGAAATCGTCGGCGGCGATGGTGCGCCGGTCTGTGTGGACGACGGCGTTCAAGGCCAAGACGGCCGCCGGATAGTCCGCCGCCGGGTCGCTGTTGGCGACGGAACCGCCGAGGGTGCCCCGATTGCGCACATGGGCGTCGCCGATCAACCCCGCCAAGTCTGCCAAGGCCGGTATGGCGCCGCGCACGGCCGCCGACGCCGCCACCTCCGCGTGGCGCGCCAAGGCACCGATGCGCACCGTGTCGCCGACGGAGATGTCGGCCATGCCGTCGATGGCGCCAAGGTCGATCACGTCCGTCGGCGACGCCAAACGCGCCTTCAACGTCGGGATCAGTGTCATGCCCCCAGCGAGGTAGACGCCATCTTCGGCGCCATCGAGCAAGCTCGCGGCTTCGGCGACGCTCGCCGCCTTCTGATACTTGAACCGATACATTCGTGACCCCCCTTAGGCCGCGGACAGCGCGCGCCAGACCACTTCCGACCTAGCCGGCATGGCCAGCTCCTTCACTCCCAGCGCGTCCGTCACCGCGTTCATCACCGCGGCCGTCGCGCCGATGGCGCCGGCTTCGCCACAGCCCTTCACGCCAAGCGGATTGTGCGTGCAGGGCGTCACCGTGGTGTCGACGACGAAGCTCGGCACATCGTCCGCGCGCGGCATGCAGTAATCCAAAAACGAACCAGTCACCAATTGGCCGGAGGCGTCGTACACGCCGTGCTCGCAGAGCGCTTGGCCGATGCCCTGGCAAAGGCCGCCATGCACTTGGCCGGCCACGATCATCGGGTTGATGACGTGGCCGAAATCGTCTACGGCCACGAACTTGACGATCTCCAACACGCCGGTTTCCGCATCCACCTCCACTTCGCAGACGTGCGCGCCGGCGGGATAGGTGAAGTTCCCAGGGTCGTAGAACGCCTTCTCGGAAAGCCCCGGTTCCAACTCGTCGAGCGGAAAGTTGGCCGGCACATAGGCGGCGAAGGCCACCTCGCCGAACGTCATGGAGCGGTTCGAGTCTCGCTCGGCGAACACGCCCTCGGTGAAGTCGATCTGCTCATCCGTGGTCTCGAAGGCGTGGGCGACGATCTTCTTGCCCTTGGCAATGATCTTGTCGCTCGCCTTCACGATCGCGGAGCCGCCCACCGCCAGCGAGCGCGAGCCGTAGGTGCCGAGGCCGTAGTCGCCGCGGCTGGTGTCGCCATGCGCCACCTCCACGCTGTCGAACGGGATGCCCAAGCGTTCCGAGACGATCTGCGCGAAGGTGGTCTCATGGCCTTGGCCGTGGCTGTGGGCGCCGGTGATGACGGTGACAGAGCCGGTGACGTTCACCCGCACTTCCGCGCTCTCGAACAGCCCCACGCCGGCGCCCAAGGACAGCGCGACTTGCGAGGGCGCGAGGCCACACGCCTCGATGTAGCAAGAGAAGCCGATGCCGCGCCGCTTGCCGCGCGCCTGCGCCGCGTCGCGCCGGGCAGCGAAGCCGGCATAGTCCACATGCTCCAAGGCGCGGTTCAAGCTGGCCTCATAGTCCCCGGTGTCGTACACCAGCGCCACGGGCGTCTCGTAGGGGAAGTCTGCCGGTTGGATGAAGTTGCGGCGGCGCAGCGCGGTTGGGTCCATCTTGAGTTCGCGCGCCGCCGTCTCCACCAGCCGCTCCACCACATAGGTGGCTTCCGGGCGCCCAGCGCCGCGGTAGGCATCCACCGGCGACGTGTTGGTGAACACCGCTTGCACCCCAACGTAAACGGCCGGCGTCTTGTACTGGCCGGCGAGCAGGGTGCCGTAGAGGTAGGTGGGCACGCTGGAGGCGAACGTGGAGAGGTAGGCGCCCATGTTGGCGATGGTGCTCACCCGCAAGCCCAGCATCTCGCCATCGGCGGCGAGCGCGAGTTCCGCCTTGGTGACATGGTCGCGCCCGTGGGCGTCGGCGAGGAACGATTCGGCGCGTTCCGCCCGCCATTTGACGGGGCGCCGCAGTTTGCCGGCCGCCCACGTCACCGCTGTTTCTTCCGCGTAGACGAAGATCTTCGAACCGAAGCCGCCGCCAACATCCGGCGACACCACGCGGAGCTTGGATTCCGGCGCCACCTGCACGAACGCGGCCATCACGAGGCGCGCCAAGTGCGGGTTCTGCGACGTGGTGTAGAGGGTGTAGTCGCCGGAGGCGGCGTCGAAACAACCCGTCGCCGCGCGCGGCTCCATGGCGTTGGGGATGAGCCGGTTGTTGACGATGTCGAGCGACGTCACATGATCGGCGCGCGCGAACGCCGCATCCGTGGCGGCTTGGTCGCCCAGCTCCCAGTCGTAGCAGCGGTTGTTCGGCGCCTGGGCGTACAGTTGATCGCCCTGCATGGCGCTTGCAGGATCGACCACGGCCGGCAGCGCGTCGAAATCCACCGCCACGGCTTCGGCGCCGTCCCGGGCGGCTTGCAGCGTTTCAGCCACCACCAAGCCGTAGGGTTCGCCAACATAGTTGACGCGCTCCACGGCGATGGGCGGATGCGGCGGCTGAATCATGTCCGACCCGTCCTTGGACTTCACCATCCAGCCACACGGCAAATCGCCAATGCCATCCGCGGCCAAGTCTTGGCCGGTGTAAACCGCCAGCACGCCCGGCACCTGCAGCGCGGCGCTCGCATCGATGGAGCCGATGGCGGCGCGAGCATGGGGCGAACGCAGGAACACGGCGTAAGCCTGGCCCGGCTGATCGATGTCATCCGTGTAGCGGCCGGCGCCGGTGATGAACCGAAGGTCTTCGCGGCGCTTCACAGATGCGCCGATGCCTGTTTCCGACATGGCCTGCCCCCCTTACATGGCGTCGCGCGCGGCGAGCACGGCGCGCACGATGTTGTGGTAGCCGGTGCAGCGGCACAGATTGCCTTCCAAGCCCTCGCGCACCGCCTGTTCATCCAGCTGTTCGGATGTGTTCACGAGGTCTATGGCGGCCATGATCATGCCCGGCGTGCAGAAGCCGCATTGCAGAGCGTGACACTCGCGGAACGCCGCCTGCATGGGATGCAGGTCATCCGGCGCGCCGATGCCCTCGATGGTGGTGACATCCGCGCCATCCGCTTGCCCCGCGAGCACCGTGCAGGACTTCACGGCGCGGCCATCCATGTGGACAACGCAGGCGCCGCATTGGCTCGTATCGCAGCCGACGTGGGTGCCGGTGAGGCGCAGCCGCTCGCGCAACACCTCCACGAGCAGCATGTTGTCCGGCACGTCCAAGGCATGCGCCGTGCCGTTCACCGTTAGCGTGACTTCCACCCGTTCCCCTCCTTCTCTCAACCTTCTCTCTCAGCCTCTCGGCCCCTCGGCTCCATCCTCTCCGCCCCTTCGGCCTCGTCAGCCCTTGTCAGCCGTTTGGCTGCGGTCGGTTGCAGAGCTCACTCGCCACCGCCAAAGATGGCAACGATGGCCCAAATTAGCAAGGCGATGCCCACTGCCGCGGCCAGTTTGCGGGAGCGCCCCAAGGCTGCCGCGGCCGGTGCCGACGCATCGCTCGACGCCGCGGCCGGCGCGGCAGCATCGCCCATGCCCGCCACCCGTTCGCTGAAGGCGGCAAAGAAGTTCGCCGCCATCTGGCGCACGGCGGCGTCGATGAGCCGCGAGCCGATCTGCGCCAGCTTGCCGCCAACCGTGGCTGTGGCGGTGTACCGCAGCAGGCTGCCTTCGGGCGTCTCCTCCAACGCCACCGCGGCCTCGCCCTTGCCGAAGCCGGCGGCGCCGCCTTGAGCTTCGATGAGCAAGCGGTAGCTCTCGGGCGGATTGAGGTCTACGAGGGTCACAGTGCCCTTGAACGTTGCGCTCACCGGGCCGACCTTGGCCTTCACCTCGGCGGCGAACGCATGCTCGCCGGTTTGCGTGAGCGCTTGGCAACCGGCAATGCAGGCGCGCAGCGTGTCGGGATCATTGAGGGCCGCCCACACCGCTTCCCGGGGCGCGGCAATCGGATACTCACCAGATTGCTCCATGTCATCCCTCGCGTTGCCGGCGCGGGAACTGTCGCATGTTCCATCGCCGGCGGCAACGGCGGCGGCGTCTAGATGTTGTTAGAGTTTGGACGGCACACCCACCACATTTCGAGCCTGCAGATGGACTTCTACTCCGGAGCCAGCGCCGCAAAGATCGCGCAGGTTGCAGTGGCCAGCCTCGCGCGGCGGTTGACCAGCCGCAGTTGCAGCAAGGCGCTGCTCGCGTTGCTTCCCTTGCTTGCCGTGACCAGCGCCGCTGGAGAGCAGCGCTCCACGCCAGCCTCGCTGCCGTCGCTGCCGCCCCATGCGGCATACGGAGAGTATGCGGTTGGCGTGGCGACCGGCTTCGCCCGCGACGCCATGGCGCGGTTTGACCCGTGGAACGGCGTCTACGGCAGCGCCGAATATCAAGCCCTGCTGGAACGGGTCGATGCCAGCGGACAGGGCCGGACGGTGGTGTTCCAGCTATGGTATCCCGCGCTGCCGCGTGAGGGCATGGAGCAGCGCGCGGCTCGGCGCAGCCCGTGGCTGGCGTCCAGCGGTCGCGCGGCCGGTTACCGCGATTTCTTCTTTCAGGAATCGGACGCGATCGTCCAGCTGGGCGTTGCGGGAATGGTGGAGCCGGCGTTCGTGCATCTGCGCGAAGGCCCGCTCCGGGCGCTGGCGCCAGCCGACCGTCACGCCGCCTTGGCCCGCATCGGGCAACAGATCCTGGATTCGTGGCAGGGCGCTTGGCAAGACGCCACCCCGGCGAAGGGCCGGTTCCCGCTGATCTTGCTGGCGCACGGCCTTGGCGGCACCCATGCGATGTGGAGTTCGTTCGCCGAGTTCTTGGCCTCGCACGGCTATGTGGTGGCAGCGCCAACCTTCAATAGCGACAGCGCGCTGCCCTTGGCGTTCCACGACCAGAACTCGCCCTATCGGCAGCAACGCGAATGGGCGGACGTGTTGGAGACCTATCAAGCAATGGCCAGCGAAGCCAAAGTGGTGCCTTCCTTCTACCGATTTTTATTTGGGGAAGCCGTCCCGGCACGGGCGGCGAAGGCCGGGCGGGCGAGAGCGCTGCCCGGCGGCGCAGAGCGCGCCACCACGATGATGCGCAACCTGTTCCGGCAACGCGTTGCGGATGTGGCGCTGGTGTTGCGCACCGTGCTGCACATGGATGCGGATGAGCCAAGCTGTCGCACGGCGCTCGCGGCGATGGGCGCCACCAGCGCCGCGCAGCCGATAGCGGATCGCTACCTATGCGGTTTGCTCAATGGCCGCATCGACGGGGGCAGCATCGGCATCGCTGGCCATTCGTTGGGCGCCATGACCGCGCAGCTAGCTGCCAACCACTTGCCTGACGTGCGCACCGCGTTCGGCCTCAACAACGCGCCACCGCTCACGTGGATGCCGGAGGAGATGCTCGGCGGCAGGACGGCCCTCGGCGAGCCAGCGAGCAGCCGCAAACCGCTGCTGCTGATGGTGGGCGACGAGGACGCCTTTGTGCAGAGCATTTTCATCGGCCTGTTCACGAATGCCATGCGCCAAGCCGGTGGCGACCCCGAGCGGATATTCCCGTTGGCGGCCGAACGAGCCGCACCGGACCGGTTCGAGAATCCACAGCCCGTGGCGCTGAGCGCTTGGCAGCGCGCGCTGTCGGACCGCATGTTCGTGATCGTGCGCGACACCAACCACCTGACCTTGGTGGATGATTTGGCGCGGAAGTTCGCGTGGCCGGCGTTCGTTCGTGGCGAACTGCCCTTCGCGCAGACGCCGCAGCGAATGCGCAAGCCCACCGGCACGGCGGCCTTCGCGCCCAACCCGCCGGCTGGCGAGGGGTACCAAGAGTTGGGCTGGGCTGCGCTCGAAGACGGCGGCGAAGCCTATCTGCCGCATGTGGTGCGTGACTGGTACGCGCTGGCGTGGTTCGACTGGCAACTCAAGGGCGATGGCGCGGCCCTTGCGCGGCTGGCGAGCGATGATCCCTTCGGGGACATCACCCACGCGCGCAAGGAACTGCCCGCGGCGACAGTCGAACTAGAGTGACGAACCCCAGTCCCACAGGCGCGACACAAGCAGCGACTGTCTTGCGACGGGCGCGGCGCTGGAGCGCCTAGCCGCGCTTCAACTCGCGCAGCGCGGTGGCGAGCAAGAGCTGGTCGTATTCGTCCCGGGTTGCGTCTGGCGTGAACGGCACCGCCACATCCGGCTGGATGCCAGCGTCCGCAAGGGAACGGCCATCGGGGGTGTAGTAGTGCGCGGTGGTGAGTTTCAGCGCCCGCCTGTTGGCCAGCGGCAACACCGTTTGCACCGAGCCCTTGCCATAGCTCGGCGTGCCCAGCACCACGGCGCGGCGATGATGCTGCAAGGCGCCGGCGACGACCTCGGCTGCCGATGCCGAGCGGCCATTGATGAGCACCGCCACCGGCGCGCCGCCGAGCAGATCTTCGCCGCTCGCCTCGAAGCGGCCTTCGCTGGCTTCCTCGCGGCCCTCGGTGTAGACGATGAGCCCTTGCTTGAGGAAGGCATCCGCCACGTCCACCGAGGCGCCAAGGACACCGCCGGGGTTGTTCCGCAGGTCTACCACCAAGCCTTCGAGCGCCGTGCCGGCCTCGGCCACGAGCCGCTCAAGGGCCGCGCGCACGTCCACGGGCGTCTGCCTTTGGAACTCGGCAATGCGCAGGTAGCCGTAGCCCGGTTCCAAGAGGCGTGAACGCACCGTGCGAATCGGGATGGCCTTTCGCACCAGTTCCACATGCAGCGGCGCCGGCTCGCCGGGCCGGCGAATGCCTAGGGTGAGGCCGGTGCCGGGAGCGCCGCGCAAGTCCGCCACTGCATCACGCACCGTGCGTCCCTCCAACGAGCGGCCATCCACTTCAATGATGGCGTCGCCGGCCTGCAGGCCGGCCGCCGCCGCCGGCGTGCCGGCAATGGGCGCGACCACGGTGATGTAGCCGTCCACGAAGCGTATCTCCACGCCGATGCCACCGAATTGACCCGCATCCTCTTCGCGCATCCCCTCCACTTCGTCCACCTCAAGGTATGCGGAGTGCGAATCCAGCCCACGCAGGATGCCGAGGACGGCGCTCTCCACCAACTCGTCTTCCTCGATGGGCTCGACATAGGAATCGCGCACCGCCTGGATCACGATGGGCAACGCCGCGCCCACCGGCGCCGGCAGCGTCGCGCGCAGCGACCAGTAGGCAGACACGCCAAGCACCACGCCGAGGGCCATCGCGGCGATGAGGCTGACGAGCGTGATGGGGCGCGGCGGCATGGCCGGCGGATTCTATCTTCCCTGCTCGCCTGCTTGGCCCGCCGGCGCGGACCTGTTTCGCCGGCCCGCGCACAGCCACAAGCACTGCCGCGTCGTTAGCGGGCTTGCGAGCGCCCCAGCCAAGCGAGCGGATTGGTGGGCCGACCATCGCTGCGCACCTCGAAGTAGAGCCCGCTCTTGGCCTCGCCGCCGCTGTTGCCGGCAGCGGCGATGGGCTCGCCACTCTCCACCCAGTCCCCCACGGCCTTGAACAGGTCATCCGCGTTGCCATACAGGGACATGTGGCCGTCGCCGTGGTCGACGATGGCGAGGTAGCCGAAGCCACGCAGCCAATCCGCGAACACCACGCGACCGCTATGCACGGCGCGCACCTCGGCGCCGGCGGCGGCTTCCAAGTACACCCCCTCCCAACGCATGCGGCCACCAGCGCGAGGCTGCCCGAAGCGCTGCGTCAATCTGCCCGCCACCGGCCAGCGCAAATTGCCCTGGCGGGCGGCGAATTGCGTGGTCGGCGCGTCCTGCGCTTGGCGGCGCAGCGTCTCAAGCAGGGCTTCAATGCGGCGGCGGTTCGCCGCTAGGCGGTCGCGCTCGTCTTGGCGGGCACTCACGTCGCCGCGCAGGCGCGCTAGGAGCTGGCCCCGCTCTTCGCGTTGCCCAGAGAGGGCCGCGCGCCGCCGCGCCAAATCATCCCGCCGCGTAGCCAGCGCCGCGCGCCGTTCCTCGGCGGCGCGGGCGTTCTCGGCAATCGCTGCCAACGTGTCCCGATAGGCATCGATGGCGCCGAGCCGCGCCCGGCTGAAGTAGCCGTGAAAGCGGATCATGCGGTCGAAGTCATCTGGGTGTTGCTGGTTCAGCAGCAGCTTGAAGAAATCCTGCCCGGCGTACCGCCATGCATCCCGCGCATGCCGCGCGATGCGCCGCGCTTGCTCGGCGCGGCGGCGGTCGTACTCGTCGCGCTCGGCGGTTAGGCGATCCAAGCCTGACTGGGTTTGCGCCAAGTCGCTCTGGACGCGCCGCGCCGCGGCGCTCATTCCGGCAATGCGTTGGTCTGCGGCGGCAATGCGCCGCTCCGCATCGGCAACGCGCTTGCCCGCCGCATCGAGCCATGCGTCGAGGGCGTTGAGCTCCTGCACCACGCCGGCGAGGCGCTCCGCGGTTTGGGTGTCATCCTGCGCGGCCTGCGCGGCAACTGGGCCCGCCGCCACGACGCCGAGCGCGAGCGCTGCCAGCGCACCGACGCGCGGGCGGCGCCTCAAGCCCGGCGCGCCAACGGCGCCGTGGCGAGCGAGCGCCCGGTCATCTCCTCCGGCGGCGCCAAGCCCATGAGCGCGAGCAAGGTGGGCGCCACGTCCGACAACGCCCCGGCTTCGAGCCCGATCGCTTGGCCGCCGACATAGACGAGCGGGATGGGCGACGAGGTATGCGCCGTGTGCGCTTGCCCGGTGGCCACATCGCGCATGGCTTCAACATTGCCGTGATCTGCGGTGATGAGGCATTGCCCGTCGCCGGCGCCGAGCGCCGCGACGATGCGGCCCAAACACTCGTCCACCGCTTCCACCGCCGCCACCGCGGCGTCGAATGCGCCGGTATGCCCCACCATGTCTGCGTTGGCGAAATTGCACACGATGAGTTGATGGCTGTCAGACTCGATGGCCTGCACCAGCCCATCCGTCACCGCGTGAACGCTCATTTCCGGCGTCAGGTCGTAGGTGGCCACTCTGGGCGACGGCACGAGCACGCGGTCTTCACCTGGAAACGGCGCTTCGCGCCCGCCAGAGAAGAAGAACGTGACGTGGGCGTACTTCTCCGTCTCGGCGATGCGCAATTGGCGCAGCCCCAAGCGGCTGATGTGTTCCCCCAAGGTGTTCGCCAACGCCTGCGGCTCGAAGGCGCACGGGGCGTCGATGTCCTCCGCGTAGCGCGTAAGCGTCGCGAAGGCGCTCAACGCCGGCCGACGCCGCCGCTCGAAACCCGGGAACGCTGCGGCCGTGAACGCCCGCGTGAGTTGGCGGGCGCGGTCTGCCCGGAAGTTCATGAACATCACGGCGTCGCCATCGCGGATGATGCGTGGGGCGGAGCGGCGCGGGCAGATGAGCGTCGGCGCCACAAACTCGTCGCTGACGCCCTCCACATAGGCTGCGCGCAGGGCCTCCGCCGCGTCCTCGCAACGTGGCGTGGCGGCTGCGCCAGTGAGCATGTCGAACGCAGCCTGCGTGCGCTCCCAGCGGGCGTCCCGATCCATCGCGTGATAGCGCCCGCAAATGGACGCCACCCGCCCGCCAAAGCGCTCTAGGGACGTTGCCGCACTGCGCGGGGGAGTGTCTCGGCCATCAAGGAAGGCGTGCAGGCACGTCTTGACGCCGGCGCGTTCCGCCATCTCGACCAACGCCCAGATGTGATCTTCGTGGCTGTGTACGCCCCCAGGCGACAACAGCCCCAGAATGTGCAACGCGCCGCCCTTGCCGGCCTCAATGGCGCGTTGCAACACCGCGTTGGCGGCGAAGGCGCCGTCGTCAATGGCTTGGCCGATGCGCGCTAGGTCCTGATGCACGACGCGGCCGGCGCCGAGGTTCATGTGCCCCACTTCGGAGTTGCCCATCTGCCCCGCCGGCAGCCCCACCGCGGCGCCGGAAGCCGACAGCAGCGTGTGCGGCGCAGTGCGCCAAAGCCGCTCCCAGTTAGGTGCGCGGGCGGCGTGGATGGCGTTGTGCTCGGCGGCCTCGCGGTGGCCCCAACCGTCGAGCACGAGAAGCAGGGTTGTTGACATGGGATGGTGGCTTCGACGCCAGTTCGATCCGCCCGCCATTATGCTGGAAATGCCGCCGCGCCGGAGATGTGTGCCGGGCCGTGATTGCTCGGTTGGGCGCTCGTCATGAGGCGTCGTCGCGCCGCGGCGAGGCCGGGACATAGGCGCCCCAAGGACGCGGCGCCACCTTCCATTTGGGCGGAAAGAGCCGCCGCCAAGCCCAGCGGGTGAGCCAACGGGCGAACCGCCACGCCGCGCCGAAGCCATGCAGGTCTCCGGTGCGGTGGCGGAGGTAGCGCCAACGGCTTGGCATGCCCATCGCGTCCTGCGCGGCGGCAACATCGCGCCGAGACACCTTGGTGCCGGCCATTCGCAATCCTAATCGCGCCGGCGTCAGCTGACGCACAGCGCCGAAGGCCGCCGGCGAACAGCCCTCGCGCCGCGCCCGATGCAGCGCCCATGAACGGGCGATGGACACTTCGCTGCCAGCGGCCAAGGGCACCCTTGCCACCGCCGCATCGCCCAACGCCCGATGCAGGCGATGCACCAAGTTGCGGGCGATGGCGCCAGCCGGCCGCGTCACATGGAACGGCGACGCGGGGAATTCGTCGAGGGCGTCCGCAGCCGGTGCTACCCGCACCCGGGCATCGGCGCCGAACGCTTCGCGCAGCCGCTGCAGCCGATCGTCGTCCGCGCCGTCCTCCCCCGCCCCAGCGTCAATGCGCACGACCAAATCATGCATCGGATCTGCCAGCACGCTCGCGGTGGCGGCGATCACTTGCTCCGCTGGCCACTCGCCCGCAGCGATGGTCACCACGAAGCGCGGCACGGCGTAGATGCGGCCAGCGCCCGCGCCACGAAACGCCGGGTGGGCGATGAGGTGCGCCACCTTGCCGCGCTGGATGCGCGCGCTGCGCCGCTTGGCGGCTTGCCCCTCGGCCATGCGCCCTTGGTGCCACGCAAACGCCTCCCGCACCGGCGCGAACAAAGCGCCCTGCACGAATGCCCGCCAAGCAAACTCCTCTTCATCGAATCCCCACCGCGCGAACGACTCGTCGCTGCCCCCCACCGCCCGGTAGAACTGCCGCCCGACGCCGAAGTTGCCCCCCACCACGGCGCGGAATAGATCGTCCGAGCGCTGCGTCAGATCATTGGTGCGCACCATGTAGTGCTCGTTCTCGTGCCCAGGGGGGTCTGCCGGGCGATCCGCGCACAACTCCCAGAGGGTGCCTGGGCGTGCGCGGATGGCCTCTGCATCAAGGTCATCCACCGCCACATGGGCGCGAAACCCCACCGTCACCACGTCCGAGACGAAGTGGTGCCAGCGCGCGTGGGCGAGCATCCAGCCGGCTTCCGGCAGCGAATCGCCGTCCAAGAACAAGATGATGTCGTGCGCCGCCGCGGCGACACCGGTGTTGCGGGCGCGAGCAACCCCATGCCCTCGGCGCGCTTGGCGCACCACACGCACGTTCAAGGGCGACGCCGGCGGTTGCAGCGGCGGCTCGGAACCGTCATCGACGATGACCACCTCAAACAGGCCTCGCGGATAGGTCTGTCCTTCCAGCGCCGCCAAGGTGCGCTCCAACACCGCGTTCGGGGTGCGATGGCAGGGCATCACCACGCTCACCGGCAGCGAGGGTTTGAACTCCGCCAGCGGCGGCAACGCAATTTGGCGCCAATCGTTGTGCGGAACGTTTGCCGGCTTGGGAACCGCTGGTGGCGAAGCCTGACGAGACGCGCACACCATGTTCGGCTCAGAGGTTGGACGAATAGGTCATCTGTGGGTTATTCAAGCTTGTGGCTCGCGCCCGCTTCGCGCCTCTGGCGGCGTCTTTGGTGAGGCCGTCTCGGCGGCGCGGCTTGCGCATGCGGGCCATTGTATAGGGACGCAACCTTCGCCCGCGCCGGGCCCCGCCCTCCGCCCGCCCAGCGTCGCTATAATCCCGCGGATGCTGGCGCCGGAACACCTCAAGGGCTACCGGGAAGCAGGTTTCATCCTGGTGCCCGGCTTGGTCGAGCCACCCCGCCTTGCGCGCTACAACGCCCGTTTCCTCGATCTCGTCGAGGGCCGCGCAACAGCGCCGACCGGCCTCGTCATCATGCGCGACGTGATGGTGGTAAAGGGCGCGGCGAAGCCGGCGAACGCCGTTGCAGGCATCAACAAGCTGTTCCACTTCCACAGCGACGCGGCGCTCTTCGACTACGCCGAGCACCCCAAGGTGCTGGCCATCGCCCGCCAACTCTCCGACGCCGCGGCGGACGCCGCCTTGGGCGTGATTGCCACCAACGTGTTCAACAAGCCGCCCGGCGTGGACGGCCGCCATCCGCTGCATCAAGACTTGCGGTACTTCCGGCTGCGCCCCGCGGATGGCATCGTCGGCGCTTGGACGGCCATTTCGCCGTGCCGGCGCGAATCCGGTTGCCTGGCCATCATCCCCGGCTCCCATCGCGGCGCGCTGCGAGAGCACAGCACGCCGGATTGGGAGTACGTCAACCATGCCTTCCTCGGCGTCGAAGGCGCGGAGCACGATGCCTTGCGGCATGTGGAGATGCAGCCCGGCGATACGCTTTTCTTTCACCCACTCCTGATCCACGGTTCTGGCCGCAACCGCGGCGCCGAGTGCCGCCGGGCCATCTCCGCCCACTTCGCGGCGCCCTACTGCGAAGCCCCCGACGAGGATTGGCGCGCGCAGCCGCATGTGCGCCTCGTTGGCTAGACAATCAGGAGGCGATGATGGAGTTTTGGACCTCGCACACGGCGGCGCCGACTAAAGCGGCCGCCGCCGCGCAACAAGCCCAAGCGCTGGGTTGGGATGGCATCGGCACGGTCGATTCGCAGAATCTATCCGGCGACCCCTACGTCTTCCTAGCCCTCGCCGCAACGGGCGCGAGCGCCTTGGGGCTGCAAACCGCCGTCACCAATCCCGTCACCCGCCATGCTGCGGTGACCGCATCGTCCGCACTCTCGGTGCAACGGGTCTCCGGCGGCAGGATGCGGCTCGGCATCGGCCGCGGCGACAGCGCCTTGGCGCATCTCGGCCGCGCTCCGGCGCGGCTTCGCTGGTTTGAGAACTACCTCATCGCGCTGCAAGCCTATCTGCGGGGTGAGGAGATGCCGCTCGACCAAACCAGCATCCCTGAAGAGGCCGCCCCGCACGTTGCAAGCCTCGCTTTGGCCCATGCCCCGGAGGAGAGCGCCATCCGCTGGGCCGCCAGCGCGCCGAAGGTGCCAGTGGAAGTGGCGGCCACCGGCCCCAAGGTGATTGCTTTGGCGGCGCGCCACGCAGACCGGACGATGTTCGCCTTGGGCACAAACCCGAACCGCATCGCTTGGGGCATCGACACAGCCCGCGCCGCGGCCACAGCGGCGGGGCGCGACCCAGAGGGTCTCCGCTTTGGCGCGTATGTGAATGTCGCCTGCCACCGCGACCCTCAGGTCGCCCGCACGCTCAGCCGCACCGGCACGAGCTTGTTCGCGCGCTTCTCCGTGATGCATGGCGACATCGCGGGGCCAGTGGACGAGGCCCAAGCGTCGATGCTCCAAGCAATACACGCAAACTACGACATGACCCAACACGCGCAAGCCGGCAGCGACCAAGCAGACGCTTTGACAGACGAGTTCATCGACGACTTCGCCATCGCCGGCGACGTCGACCACTGCGTCTCGCGGTTGAGCGCATTGGCCGCGCTGGGCGTGGACAAGTTCGCCGTCGTTGGCCCCAACTTCACCGCCGACGACGCCGAAGCCCGCGAAGCAGGGGAACGATTCGCCCGCCAGGTGATTCCGGCGCTGCGGCGTTGAGGCAGCGGCGGCGGCGCGAGGCCTCCGGCGAGGCGCAGCGGAACTTGGACGGGCTTCGCGCACCAATGGCGGCATGTTCCGGCAGCGGGGCCTGCTCGTCGGACATCGAGTTGGCCATGCATGCCTTCGCGCTGATCGGCGGCGCGGCGGTGTCGACGCAAGAGCACGACCTCGTGCGGCACGCTTCCCATCAAACGGCCCGGCCCGGCCAACAGGAGCTCGACGAACTGCACGCCGCCATTGCCGGCGGCGAAGACCCCTTCGGCGATGCCCTTTGCCGCATCCGTTCGGCCGCGGATCGCCGGCGACGAGGGGCTGTCCACACACCCCACCCCATCGTCCGCGCGATGGTGGACTGGGCAGCCACTCAAGAGACGCCGGGGCGAGTGGTGGACCCGGGGGCGGGGTCCGGCCGGTTCCTGCTTCAGGCCGGCGCCGCGTTTCCGCGCGCCGATCTGGTGGCGATCGAATCCGACCCGCTCGCCGCCCTCATCCTGCGGGCTTCGGCAGAACGTGCAACAGGATTCAGGGCGCACCTACGCGGGCGGCCTGACGAAGTTCGAGCCGAAGGAGATCGAACGCCTGCGAGTGCCGCCTTTGGCGCAACTCGCGGCGCAACTCGCATGATCGAGCCGCCGCGCTGGACGCTGGCCGAGCTGCGTCGAGATGCCGAGACAGCAAAGGGCGTCTTTCGCCAACAACGATTAAGCGAAACGCAAAGCCGCTACTCGGAGTTCATCAAGGCCTTCAAACCCGTCCTCGCCGAGACCGTCGATCTACTGCCGCAACTCCAAAAGGAACCTCCCAACGTCGGTCTCTGGGCCGAATTGGTCGGCGACAAGGACCGCCTGACGGCGCTTCGCTATCTGGCTGCCCCGCCCATCTCCGACGACGACTTGAAGACACTCGCCGACGCCACGCTGTCGCCGGAGGCGTTGCGACGCGACACCAATTATGGTGCGCGGCATTCGAGACGTCGTGTTCCAGATCATCGACGGACACCGCTTCCCCCGGGTCGCCGAAGCTAGGCCACCCACTTCCTTGGAGCGTCAGGCGGCCATCCTCGCCTCCGCGGTGCTCTCGGCAGCTCGAAGGATGGAAACGGAGCGTCGATCGGGCGCCCGGTCCTCGCAAGAAGGGGCAGTGAGGAAAGTCCTGCGTGAAGCTGGCTTTGAAGAGGTGAAAACGCGGGACATGCCCACGCTGGCCGCCGTCCCCACCGCACAGCAGTTTTGCGGCGAGGCGCGGCTCGGCACTAGTCGCGCCGACCTAGTTGTCCGCCTAAGGGACGGAAGAGTGATGCCCATCGAGTGCAAGGTCTCTAACAGTGCCGTCAACTCCTACAAACGCATCAACCACGAAGCCCTGAACAAGGCTCGCAGTTGGCTGGAGGGTTTCGGCTTGCGGAACGTCGTGCCGGCGGCCGTCATTAGCGGCGTTTTCAATCCCAATAATCTCGCGCAAGCGCAGGACGCCGGGTTGGTGCTGTTCTGGAATCACGGGCTGGCCGAGCTGGCTAGGTTCATCGGTGATGAGGCGTAGTCGATCCAGCGCAAGAGTAGGAAGCCTGACGGCGCAGGAAGCGCCGTTTCCGCGCCAGCCCGAACAGCACACGTTGCATCCCTTTGCGCCGCGAACCACTGCCAGTGGCAATGCAGTAGTAGTGGATGGGTTTCATGGTTGCCGCGGTGCGTGTGCATGATGGCCGGAAACTGTCGCGCCGGCGCTCAAGGCGATGGCTTCTTTTCCGCCCATCGCTACCCAAGCAACGCTGGCCGCGATCATCAGCGGGAAGATCGCATTCGCTCCAACTCGCGGACGAATCTGGGTTCATCGGGTAACAGATCGATGGCTCGCATGTAGGCGTCTTCAACTTCGCGGACTGGAGCCCGCAGCCGGGAGAGCGTGCGCACCAATGTCGAGGAACGGGAGAGTGGTGTGGCAAAAGTACTGCAAGTGATAACGCTGCATCGGAAGTGGGACTAGCTAGGGACTGCGTGTCCCGGATCGGGTTGATGCGGAAAACCCAGCCGTCCATGGCGCGATGGGAGGGCCGCGTGCGCACGTCGTTGTGCGCCGCGGGGCCTGCCACGCCCGGCGCGGGGACGCGCGGGGGCGTCAACCGGACGCGAACCAGGTGGCAGCTGCGCGCGGTTTTCGCCGCGTCAACACGTCGCCGCCCGCCTTCTCTGCGCTGAAGGCGCTCTCACGCCCTTCGGATTGACCGCCCGTGCGCCAGCGGCTTTAATGCGCGGCTTGCCGGCCAGGTAGCTCAGTCGGTAGAGCAGTGGACTGAAAATCCTCGTGTCGGTGGTTCAATTCCACCCCTGGCCACCAAGATTGAAACGCGAACGGAGGTGCGCGGTGAGAGCGCTTTATGGGTTGGCTTGCGTCCTGTTGGCGAACGCGGTGGCCGCGGCGCCTGTGCCTGCCGGCACGGATGATGAGATTCGCACCCGTCTCGCACCCTTCGGCGCCTCCTGCCTGGTTGGGGATGAAGCGTGCGGCGCTGCCGCGCCAGCCCCCGCGCCAGCGACGGCCGCCGTGGCCGAGCCGAAGACAGGCCGCGAAGTGTACGACCAATTCTGTTTCGCCTGCCACGCGACTGGCGTCGGCGATGCGCCCCTGTTCCAAGACGCCACGCAGTGGGCGCCGCGCTTGGCCAAGGGCATTGACGAACTGGTGAGGACGAGCCAAACCGGCCTCGGCACGATGCCGCCGATGGGCACCTGCATGGCCTGCACGGAAGCGGAGATGGTCGCGGCGATTCAGTATCTGACCGGCGGCTGACGCCGTTCCGCACCGCCGAGCCAAAACTGCGCAGCGGTTGGCCATGCTTGGACGCGATCACCTAAGCACGGGGCCTCTCGGCAGCCACCGCCCTCACCCCACCCGATAGGACAACGCTTCCGCGACGTGGGCGGCTGTGATGCTGGCCTCGCCGGCGAGGTCTGCAATGGTGCGGGCAGACTTCTGCACGCGGTGGATGGCGCGGGCAGACAGCCCGTAACGCTGGATCGCGAGCTTCAGGAGCCGCCGCCCAGCGGCGTCCAAGGCGCAGTGCCGCTCCACGTCTGCGGCCTCCAAGTCTCGGTTGTAACACCCGCGCAGGCGTAGCTGCGTGGCTCTGGCCGCGACGATGTCCTCACGCAGCGCCGCTTCGTCCAGCGGCGGCGGCGACCGCTCCCAGAGTTCGTCTTCGCTCACGGGGCCCACTTCAACATTCAGGTCGATGCGGTCCAACAGCGGGCCGGAGAGGCGGCTCTGGTAGCGCTGCACTTGTTGCGGCGTGCAGCGGCAGCGCACCTCATCGCAGGTGAAGCCGGCGGGACACGGATTCATCGCCGCCACCAACTGAAAGCCGGCCGGGAACCGGCAGCGTCGATTGGCCCGCGCCACCACCACCTCCGACGACTCCAACGGCTCTCGCAACGCCTCCAAGGCGTCCCGGTGGAACTCCGGCAGCTCGTCCAAGAACAGCACGCCGCGGTGCGCGAGGGAGATTTCTCCCGGTGACACCGGTGCGCCGCCGCCGATGAGCGCCGCCGCGGAGGCCGTATGGTGCGGGTCTCGAAACGGGCGGCGCTCGGCAGGCGGGCGCTCGCGCCCAGCAGCGGAGTACACATGCGCCACTTCGACCGCCTCCGTGCGGGACAGCGGGGGCAAGAGGTGCGCCAAGCGCTTGGCCAGCATCGTTTTGCCCGTGCCGGGCGGCCCGCGCATGAGCAAGTGATGTCCGCCGGCCGCGGCCACCGCCAAAGCTCGTTTGGCGGCAAGCTGCCCTTTCACGTCATGCAGGGACAGGCCCGCAACGGCGCCGCCACTTGGTGTCGGACGCGCCAACGGGCGTGGCGCAAGCGCCGCCGCGCGGGCGAGTTGCACCGCCTCCGCCAACGTGGAGACCGGAAAGAGCGGCGCATCGAGCAGCCCTGCGAGTTCGCGCGCGTTGGCGACGGGGAAGACCAGCCCGCGCCGCGCCCCGGCCACCGCGAGCGCCGCGCCGAAACAGCCGCGCACGCCGCGCACTTCGCCATACAGCGACAACTCGCCGATGAACTCCAAGCGCTCCAAGTGACGCGCCGGCACCTGCCCGGTGGCAGCGAGCACGCTCATGGCAATGGCCAAGTCGTACCGGCCGCCATGTTTGGCGAGGTCTGCCGGCGCGAGATTCACCACCAGTTGCCCCTTTGGGAAATCCAGCCGCAGGGTTTTGATGGCGCTCTTCACCCGGTCTCGCGCTTCGCGCACCGCGGTTTGCGCCATGCCCACCACCGAGAAGCCGGCGGCGCCGCCCGGCTGATGCGCCTCAATGGTGACCGGCGGCGCCTCGATGCCAAACTGCGCACGGGTATGGATGCGCGTGTGCGCCGGCGGCGACGCGGGGCCATCGCCGGCGCCGGCGGGGTTCGTGCCGGTGTCGGACATCATGCGGAGGGTGGCTGCATGGCGTGAGGCAGCGTATGTGGGCGGCTGGCGCGGCGCCTATGGCGTGATGCGGAAAGTTGCGTGCGCCATTGGCCGATTGAGCGGCAGACTTCGCCCATTGTCGGCCCGTGGGCGCGGCCATGGTGGTGCTAGAATCCGCGCCCATCCAGCGGGCCAAGGCAGCGCAACGCCACGCTCGGCGCCAAGGAGGAAGAACGTGAAGCTGATTGTCGCCATCATTAAGCCCTTCAAGCTCGACGAGGTGCGTGAGGCGCTCGCGGAAGTCGGCGTCACGGGGATGACGGTGACGGAAGTGAAGGGCTTCGGGCGCCAGAAGGGGCACACCGAGCTCTATCGGGGCGCCGAATACGTCGTGGACTTCCTGCCGAAGGCGAAGGTCGAAATCGCTGTGGATGACAGCTTGGCGGAGCGCTGCATTGAAGCCATCGTCGGCGCGGCGAACGCAGGCAAAGTGGGAGACGGCAAGATCTTCGTGACCTCGCTCGACGAAGTGGTGCGCATCCGCACCGGCGAGACCGGCGCCGAGGCCGTCTAGCGACCCACCGGCGGCGCCGATGACGCCGCCTAGGCGCGGCAGCATCCGAGCTTGGGCGGCCCTATCGCGCTGCCGGCGTTCACGTCATTCGCCCTCGCGGTCATCCACAAGCCGGGGCGCCCCAAATCGCCCACCCACTTATGCACCGATTTGGTGCGCCGCGGTCCGCGCCGACCTGACGAACTGTCACGCGAACGCCGGGCGCGGCGCAATGCCTCGCCGCCAAACAGGCACCTAAGCGCTTAGCGCACCGCTTCACGGCTCTTGGCACGAAAAGTGCTTGTTCTCCTACGGCGTGATCGGCGCACCGGGCACTGCTGCCCAGGTAGGCGCCAACGTGGCTCAAACAGCTATCAGGAGAGAACCAAATGAAAAAGACACTGCTGGCAGGCGTGCTTGCCTGCGCGGCGTTCGGCGCAGCCGGCGCTGAAGTTTCCGGCAACGTCACCATCGCCTCGGATTACTCGTTCCGAGGCTGGTCGCAGACAACGCGCGACCCCGCCATCCAAGGCGGGTTCGACATCGCTTCAGACTCTGGCTTCTACGTTGGCACATGGATGTCGAACGTCAAGTTCGGAGACGACGCTAACACGGAATTGGACCTGTACGCCGGCTACGGCGGCGAGTTTGGCGACAGCGGCGTCTCGTACGACGTGAGCATCATTCAGTTCGAGTACATCAGCGAGGGCGACGCCCTCGACTACATGGAAGCCGCGGTGTCCATCGGCGTCGGCGACTTCACCTTCGGCATGAACTACTCCCCCGAGTACTTGGGCGACGGTGGCGAGACCTTCTACTACCCCTACGCGGACTACAGCTTCGCAATTGGCGAGAGCGCCTCCCTGGATTTGCACGTCGGCCTCAACAACGCCGACGGCATCGCCGGGGACGACGACAGCTACATCGATTACGGCGCCACGCTGACGGTGCCGGTGGCCGGCATCGACCTAGGCGTCGCCATCGTGGGCACCGACTTGGACGCAGACGTCTGCGACGCGGACTGCGACGCGCGATTGGTCGTGTCCCTGTCGAAGAGTCTGTAAACACCGAGCCAGACGGAGAAACAACCGATGAAACTGATTACGGCAATCATCAAGCCATTCAAGCTCGACGATGTGCGCGAGGCGCTCTCGGACATCGGCGTGGCGGGCATGACCGTGACCGAGGTGAAGGGCTTCGGCCGCCAGAAAGGGCACACGGAACTCTACCGCGGCGCCGAGTACGTCGTGGACTTTCTGCCCAAGGTGAAGATCGAGGCTGCGGTGGGCGCGGACATCTTGGAGCAGTGCCTTGAGGCGATCGCCAAGTCCGCAAACACAGGCAAGGTGGGCGACGGCAAGATCTTCGTCACCTCCCTCGACGAAGCAGTGCGAATCCGCACCGGCGAGACAGGCGCCGACGCCATCTAGGCGCGGCACCGCACAACAGGAGACTGAAACAATGGAAGGCCTCATTCAAACCAACTACGCCCTCGACACCTTCTACTTCCTCGTGATGGGTGTCTTGGTGATGTTCATGGCTTGCGGCTTCTCAATGCTGGAAGCTGGCATGGTGCGCGCCAAGAACACCGCCGAAATCCTCACCAAGAACGTGGCGCTGTACGCCATCGCATGCATCATGTACCTGCTCGTCGGCTACAACATCATGTACATCGACACCGGCAGCGTGATGCCGAGCTTCGGTGCGCTGATCGGCATGGAGAACACCGCCGACGAGATCGTCGCCGGCACGGCGGGCGGCGTCGCCACCGACCACTCCGAGCGTTCGGACTACTTCTTTCAGGTGGTGTTCGTGGCCACCGCCATGTCCATCGTCTCCGGCGCGGTGGCGGAGCGCATGAAGCTGTGGGCGTTCCTCGGCTTCGCGGTGGTGATGACCGGGCTCATCTACCCGGTGCAAGGCATGTGGACATGGGGCGGCGGCTGGCTCAGCGAAGCCGGTTACTCAGACTTCGCCGGCTCTGGCATCGTCCACATGTGCGGCGCCGCGGCCGCGTTGGCCGGCGTCTTGCTCCTTGGGCCGAGAGCCGGCAAATACCGCGCCGACGGCCAAGTGAACGCCATTCCCGGTTGCAACATGCCGCTCGCCACCCTAGGCATGTTCGTGCTCTGGTTCGGCTGGTTCGGCTTCAACGGTGGTTCCGAGCTCAAGCTCTCCAACGTGGATGAAGCCAACGCGGTGGCGCAGGTGTTCGTCAACACCAACATCGCCGCTTGCGGCGGGCTGGTCGCGGCGCTGGTGCTGGCGCGCCTCTGGTTCGGCAAGGCAGACCTGACGATGGCGCTGAACGGCGCCCTCGCGGGCCTCGTCGCCATCACCGCAGACCCGCTGTCCGCCTCGGCGTTCTGGTCGATGATCATCGGCGCCGTTGGCGGCTTGCTGGTGGTCGGCTCGATCGTGCTGCTCGACAAGTGGCGCATCGACGATCCCGTGGGCGCCATCAGCGTGCATGGCGTGTGCGGCATCTGGGGCATCCTCGCCGTGCCGCTGAACAATGGCGACGCCACCCTTGCTGGGCAATTGGTCGGCATCGCGGGCATCTTCGGTTGGGTGTTCGTTGCGAGCCTCATCATCTGGTACGTGTTGAAGGCGACGGTCGGCATCCGCGTCTCTGAAGAGGAAGAGGCGTCTGGCGTCGATTTGTCCGAAACCGGCATCGAGGCGTATCCGGAGTTCGCCCAAAGCTAGCCACCACCTGCGGCGGGGTAAGGGTGCCCTCGTGGCCCCCTGCCCCGCCAATCCTTGGCGGCGCGTCCGGTGATGTCCCCGCGCCGCCCAACCTTCCCCACTCGCCCTGCCCGCGTCACGGCCAGCCCCGTTGGCTACAATCCGCCGCCATGCGCTATGTCAGCACCCGCGGCGCCACGCCGCCGATGCCCTTCCAAGATGCCGTGCTCACGGGGCTGGCCCCAGACGGCGGCCTGTTGGTGCCGCAAACCCTGCCGGACTTCCGCGGCCGCTTGGCGGCATGGCGAGACCTGTCGTTCGTCGAACTCGCCGTTGCCGTCTTGCAAGCGTTCGCGGACGACATGCCGCGGGAAACCCTCGAGCGCATCGCCGCGGAGGCTTACGCGACCTTTGACCACCCGGAGGTGACGCCGCTCGTCGAGGTAGGGCCCCTGCATGTGCTGGAGCTCTTCCACGGCCCCACGCTCGCCTTCAAGGACATCGCGCTGCAGCTGCTTGGGCGCCTGTTCGAGCATGTGACGGCCGCGCGCGGGGAGCGCCTCAACGTGCTCTGCGCCACCAGCGGCGACACCGGCAGCGCGGCCATCGCCGGCGTGAAGGGACGCGCCAACATGGGCATCTTCGTGCTGTACCCAGACGGCCGCACCAGCCCCTTGCAGGCGTTGCAGATGACTACCGTGGCCGATGCCAACGTGCATTGCTTGGCCATCGACGGCAGCTTCGACGATTGCCAGCGCATCGTGAAAGCGATCTTCAACGATTTGGACTTCAAGGCGCGGCACTGCCTTGGCGCCGCCAACTCGGTGAATTGGGCGCGGGTGCTCGCGCAGGCTGTGTACTACATCCACGCGGCGCTGCGCTTCGATGCGCCGGTGTCGTTCAGCGTGCCGACCGGCAACTTCGGCAACATCCTGGCCGGCTACTTGGCGCGGCGCATGGGCGCCCCCATCGACAAACTGGTGCTCGGCACCAACGCCAACGACATCCTCGCCCGCTTCTTCCATACCGGCGAGTACCGGCTCGGCACGGTGCAGCGCACCATCAGCCCATCCATGGACATTCAGGTGGCGAGCAACTTCGAGCGCTTTGTCCATTACCACTTGGGTGGCGACGCCGTCGCGCTGCGCACTTTCATGTCCACCTTCGCGGACTGCGGCGCCGCCAAGTTGGACGGCGGGGCGCCGGCCGATGAGGGCATCCTCGCCGTCGCCATCGACGAGGCTGAGACGAAGGCGACAATGGCGAACTTGCACAGCCGCCACGGCTACATCGCAGACCCGCACAGCGCCGTGGGCATCGCCGCGGCGCACCGGTTTCCCGCGTGCCGTCCCGTCGTGTGCTTGGCGGCGGCGCATCCGGCGAAGTTCCCGGACACCGTTGACGCCGCCGTCGGCCGCGCCGCGGCCCGTCATCCAGCCCTTGATGCCTTGGTCGGCAAGCCGCAACGCAAGACGCGCCTCGCGCCGGACGTGGCCGCGGTGAAGGATTTCATTGCCGCCCACGCGGGTTGACGGGGCGTTCGCCCCGAGGCCGGCAGTTTAGCTAGGCCAGCCGCCGCAACACTTCCGGCAGTTCGGGCAGCGCCGTGATGGTGGCATGGGCCGCCACCGTTTCCTGGCTGCCGTCGTAATTCGCCCAGATGGCGCGCATGCCCACCGCGCGCGCGCCCTGCATGTCATGGATCGGGTGATCGCCGACATGGGCCGCCGCTGCTGCCGGCACCCCAGCCCGCTGCAACGCCGCCTCGAACATGGCCGGATGCGGCTTGCTCGCGCCCACATCCGCGGCCGTGAAGCCGAACGAGAAGTAGCGATCCAAGCCCAAGCGCTCGAAATCCGCATTGCCGTTGGTGAGCGCGCCTAGCTGGTAATGCGCGGAGAGCACCGCAAGCGTCTCCAACGCGCCGTCGTAGTAGCGCACTTGATGGCGCATGTGTGCGAACACCTCAAACGCTTCGTCCGCGCAGCGGCTCGCATCCGTCGCCGCCATGCCGCCACCGGCGAGGGCGCGCCGCAGCACTTCCTTTCTGAGTTCTGTCATGTCGTGGAGGATGTCCGGCCGCTCTCGCGCCACCGCCTCGCGCAGCGCCCACATGGTGTCGCGGTTGACGCGCTCGCCAAAGCCCGGCACGCGCTCGACGAGCCAGCCGCGCATGGCGGTTTCCGCCCGCCGAATCACTTCGTCCGTCTCCCACAGCGTGTTGTCGAGATCGAACGTGACCACCTCGATCATGTGTCCGGCGCTTTGGCGCGCGGGTGCGCGGCGTCGTACACCTTGGCGAGATGCTGAAAGTCCAGATGGGTGTAGATCTGCGTGGTGGAGATGTCCGCATGGCCGAGCAACTCCTGCACCGCGCGCAGATCGCCGCTGGATTCCAACAGGTGGCTGGCGAAGCTGTGGCGCAGCATGTGCGGGTGCAGCGCATTGGTGCCCAAGTTCGCCACGGACACCTTCTTCAGGCGCTGCTGCACCGTGCGGGCGCTGATGCGCTTGCCGGCGCGGCCCGTGAAGAGCGGGGCGTTGGGCGCGAGGTCTGCGCGGGTGGCGAGCCACGCCTCGAGGGCGGCCACCGCCGGCGCCCCCAAGGGCGCCACGCGCGTCTTGTTGCCCTTGCCGGTGACGGTGACCAGCCCGTTGGCAAGGTCGAGGTCTTTGAGGTCGATGCCGACGAGTTCTGCCAACCGCACCCCCGCCGAGTAGAGGAGCTCCAACATGGCCCGATCGCGCACCGCGAGGGGGCCGGTCGGCGCGTCGACAAAGAGCCGGGCAGCGCTATCGATGTCCAGCGCCTTCGGCAACGGCTTGTCGCGCTTTGGCGCGGCCACGCCACCGGCCGGGTTCGCCGGCACGATGCCGCGCCCCGCCAAGAATGCAAAGAAGCTCTTGATGCTCGACAGTGCCCGGCCAATGCTGCGCGGCGACCGACCGCGCCCACGCAGGTGCGCCAGAAACGCCCGCACATGATGCGGTGCGCAGTCCCGCCAATCCGCCAAGCCGGCATGTTCGCCAAACGCCGCGAGGTCGCGCCGATAGGCGCTCAAGGTGTGGGGCGAGGCGCGGCGTTCGTAGCGCAGATAGTCGAAGTACTGGCCGACGAGGCCGCCGGCTTCGTCTGGAGTGGTTTTCTGGTGCGCACTGCCGGCCCCATCCAGCGGCGGGACGCCAACGGCGCCGGCTTGGCGGCTAGCTGGATGCGTCACGCTCGAATCTGCCCTTCGAAGACCTGCGTGGCGGGCCCCACCATGCTGATGGCGCGACCATGGCCGGGCCAGCGGAGCTTGAGCTCGCCGCCCAGCAACGAAAGCGTCGCCTGGGGCGCCAAACGCCCGCACAGGTTGCCCGCCACCATCGCGGCGCAAGCGCCGCTACCGCACGCTTGCGTTTCGCCGACGCCCCGTTCGAAGACGCGCAGGCGCGCGAAGCCCGGCTCGACGACTTGCAGGAAACCCACGTTGACGCCCTCTGGGAACGCGCCGCACCCTTGAATGGCGGCGCCCAAGTCGGCAACGGGCGCGTTGACGATGTGTTCCACGAACACCACGGCATGGGGATTGCCGACAGAGACCGGCACCACCGTCACTGTTTGACCGCCGACGCAGAGATCGTGGCTCAAGCCATTCTCTTGGGCTTGCCCAAGTTGCGGGCAGAACGGCACCCGCGCCGGTTCAAGGCACGGCACGCCCATGTCCACCTGCACTGCGTCGTCGTCGAGCAGCCGTGTGTGGATGAGGCCGGTCGACGTCTCCAAGGTGAGGCAGCGCTTCGGCGTGAGCTGATGATCTCGGGCGAAGCGGGCCAGACAACGCGCCCCGTTGCCGCATTGTTCCGCTTCGCTGCCGTCCGCGTTGAAGATGCGGTAGCGAAAGTCTGCCTCTGGGCTGGTCGGCGGCAGCGCCGCAAGCAGCTGGTCGAACCCGACGCCGGTGCGCCGGTCTCCCCAGCGGCAAATGCTGCGACGGTCCAGTTCGGCGCCTTGGGTGACGAGATCCACGACCATGAAGTCGTTGCCGAGGCCGTGCATCTTGGAGAAACGCAGCTTCATTTCGCTCGGCACGGCGCGCTCATGTCACCGCGCAGCCTCAAGCCCGTCGTGCCGCCATTATACCGTTGCGGTGGTAGTGCCCCTTCTGTCTCTCCACGCCGCCCCTTCTCCTCCTCCGCGCACCCTGCCCCCGGCTCGGCGAAGGAGGGACACAGGCTCACGGCATCTCGTCACCCGCATCTGGCAGCCCGACCTCAAGCGCGAGTTGATCGCGCAGCGTCTCGCGGCGCCGGATGACGCGGAAGGCGCCATCCGCGACTAGCACTTCCGCCGCCCGGCGGCGAGCGTTGTAATTGGAACTGAGCGCCATCCCATAAGCGCCCGCGCCGCGCACCGCCAACAAATCACCTTCGCTGAGGGCAAGGCGCCGCCCGGTGCCGAGGAAGTCTCCGGTTTCGCAAACGGGGCCGACAACATCCCACAGCCGCGGCGTTCCTTGTTCACCTTGCGGATCCGCCACGGGCTCAATGTCATGCCAGGCTTGGTAGAGCGCGGGGCGCAGCAAATCGTTCATGGCGGCATCGACGACGGCGAAACTGCGGTGGCCTGGCGCGGGCGCGGGCTTTAGGTACTCCACGCGCGTGAGCAGGGCCCCAGCGTCTGCAACCAAGTAACGGCCCGGCTCCACCGCCAGCCGCAACCCGCGTTCAGCCACCCGCGGCGCGACGACCGTGCCCAGGGCATCGACGTTGAACTCGTCCTCGTCCCGATAGCGCACGCCGAAGCCGCCGCCCAAGTCCAAGTGTTCAAGGCGGATGTCCGCCGCCGCCAAGGCGTCCACGACGCCGAGCAGCCGCTCCAGCGCCGCGACGTAGGGGCCCATCGCGCTGATCTGCGAGCCGATGTGGCACGCGATGCCGATGGGGTGCAGCACGGGCGAAGCGGCCGCATGGCGATACATGTCGAGGGCCTGCGCCTCCGGCACGCCGAACTTGTTCTCCTTCAAGCCGGTGGAAATGTATGGATGCGTGCCGGCGTCCACGTCAGGGTTGACGCGCACCGCAATCGGCGCGACGGCGCCCAAGAGCCGCGCCCTCGCCTCTAGGCGGGCGAGTTCGCCCAAGCTCTCCACGTTGAAGCAGCCGATGCCGGCCTTCAGCGCAAAATCCAACTCCGGCGTGGATTTGCCGACGCCAGAGAAAACGGTGTCCGCCGCGACGCCGCCAGCCCGCAAGACACGCTCCAGTTCGCCGCCGGAAACGATGTCGAACCCGGCGCCGAAGCGCGCCAGCAGCTGGAGGATGGCGAGATTGCCGTTGGCCTTCACCGCGTAGTGGATGCGCCCGCCACCCGGCGCCAAGGCGCGCTCAAGGCGTGCGTAGCGCGCCGCGACGACGGCTTGGGAATAGACGTAGACGGGGGTGCCGAGGGCTTCGGTGATGGCGCTTAAGGCAACGCCATCGACGTGAAGCTCGTGGTCGACGCGGGCGTACATGCGGCGCGCGGCTCCTCAGGCAGATGCAGCGGCCCCTTCTGGCCGCAACTGGCGACAAAGAGCGCGAGCGCCGCGGCGAAGAACCAGCGCATGGACCTCACAGCTCCGAATGGCGACGCCATTCTACCGTGCCTGCGCCCGACGCCACTTGCCGCGCCATCGCCGCTTCAAGTAGGGTTTCCGCATGTCTGCCGATGGTTCGCAACCCGCCCGTCGCGTCGGCGCGCCACCGCCGCTGGAAAATGGCGACCGCTTGCCACGCTGCGAGTTCGAGCGCCGCTACGACGCCGCGATGGTTTGCTCAAGGCGGGGCGACGGACGACCGATGAGCCCACCTTGGCCACCCAGTTCGGCGTGAGCACCGACATGATCGTCTGGCGGCTTCGAACCACCGGAGTACTGCGGCAACTTCGGTGGCAACCGCCACAGCCGCGGCAGGGAACGCTGCGCAACGACCGTCCACTGGTTGCTCCCAAAACCACTAGAGCCGCCAAAACAACATCATTGTCAGGAAAACGCCAATCGCCGGGGGGCGAGTGAGTGGCCACCTACAGGCAAATCCAAGATTGGGTAAAGGCGAATCACCGCTTCGTGCCCAAAACGTGCTGGATCGCCCATTGCAAGGAATGCGCTGGATTCAAGGTAAAGCCCGCCCCGAATCGTGCCGGCGATCGGGCGCATCCATGCCCGCCCGACAAGCGCCTTGTCATCATGGCCGCGTTTCGCCACTTCGGCATGATGTGACGCCGCTCGCCCCCTAGACTGGCGCCATGCACTCGCGTAGCGTGACGGCTTCCTAACGAGGGTGCCTTGCCGACGATGGCCGACGACGATCTGTGTTTCCAATCCGCGGTGGCGTTGCGGCGCCTGATGGACGCCCGCGAAGTGAGCGCGTTGGAAGTGCTCGATGCCCACATCGCGCGCATCGAGCGCTACGACGGCGGGCTGAACGCCATCGTGACGCGCTGCTTCGACGCCGCCCGCGAGCAGGCACGGGCCGGTGGGCTCAGCGGGCCGCTGGCTGGGCTGCCCGTCGCGCACAAGGACTTGACGGCCACCGCCGGGCTTACCACCACTTACGGCTCGCCGCTCTTTGCCGAGAACGTGCCGCAGGAAGATTCGCTCTTGGTTTCACGCATCAAGGCCGCTGGGGCGGTGACCATCGGCAAAACCAACGTCCCGGAGTTCGGCGCCGGCTCGCAAACCTTCAACCGCGTCTTCGGCTCCACGCGCAATCCCTATGATCCCTCGCGCACCTGCGGCGGCAGCAGTGGCGGCGCCGCCGCGGCGCTGGCCGCCCGCTTCATTCCCATTGCGGACGGCAGCGACGCCGGCGGCTCGCTGCGCAATCCAGCCGCGTTCTGCAATGTGGTGGGGTTCCGTCCTTCGCCGGGGCGCGTCCCTTTCGGCGCTAGCGAAAATGCGGCCTGGTCGGACATCGGCACGCAAGGGCCCATGGCGCGGAACGTGGACGATCTGGCGTTGCTCCTTTCCGTGATCGCCGGGCCGGACGCCGCGGTGACCAACGCCCTGCCGGAGCCAGGCGACACGTTCCGCAGCGTGGAACCCGCCCGCCTGGGCGACCTCACCATCGCCGTCACCGAGGACTTCGGCGGCCTGCCGGTGGCCGCGCCGATCCGCGAGCGCATCCGCGCGCTTGCCGGCGAGTTGGAGCAAGCCGGCGCCACGGTAGTGGAGGCCACGCCCGACCTCGCGGACGCAACGCGCATCTTCCACATCCTGCGTGCGGAGCGCTTCCGCGCCCGCTTCAGCCGCATGCCGGCCGCGCACAAGGAAGAACTCAAGGACACCATCCTCTGGAACGCCGCCGCCGGCGAAGCGCTCACCCATGACGACATCGATTGGGTGCCGGCGGCGCGGTCGCGGCTGGTGGAGCGAGTGGCACGGTTCTTCGAGCGCTTCGACCTGCTCATCGGCCCGACGACGCAGGTGCTGCCATTCGACGTTGAAACCGATTGGGTGCGCGAAATCGCCGGCCAAACCATGACCACCTACATCGAGTGGATGCAGAGCTGCAGTTGGATCACCGCCACATGCGCCCCGGCGCTCTCGCTCCCGTGTGGTTTCACGGACGGCCTCCCCGTGGGTGCCCAGCTGATCGCGCCGCTGCGGCAGGACGCTTCGCTATTGGCCGCGGCCAAGGCACTCGAAGACATCGTCGGCTCGGCGCAAGTGGCGCCAGAGTTGGAAGCGGACGCTTAAGCCAACGCGCGCCTCAGCGGCAGCCCAACACCTCGGCCAGGGCAGCGAGCAGCGCATCATTCTCCGCCGGCGCACCCACTGTGACGCGCAGCGCCCGCCGCAGCCGCTCGGCCGCGGTCTTGGCCTGTTGTGTGCCATCCTCGCCCGCGCCCTCCGCGGCGGCACCCGCCGCGCCGAGATAGCGCACCAGCACACCGCGTTCCTTCAGCGCCAAGTAGATGGCGGCGGCATCTTCCGCCGGCGGTTCGGCCAACAGAAAGTTGGCCTGCGACGGCAACACGTCGAAGCCAAGGCCCGCCAACGCCGTGCCGAGCCGCCGCCGCTCCGCCCGCACACGCTGCCAATTGTCCTGCGCCCAGGCTTCGTCCGCGAACGCGGCAACGGCGAGGGCTTGAGAGAGCGCGTCGGTGTTGTAGCTGTCGCGCGCCTTCGTCGCCATCGGCTCGATGAGGCTGGCCGCGCCGAGCAGGAAGCCGAACCGCAGTCCGGCCAGCGCGTAGCCCTTGCTCAGGGTGCGCAACAGCAGCACGTTGTCGAACTCGCGGGTGAGCGCCGCAGTGTCATGGCCGAGCGCCGGATCCACGAAGTCCACATACGCCTCGTCGATGAGCAGCACGCCGTTCAGCGCACGCGCCAGCCCGGCAAGCGTTGCCACATCGACGAATGCGCCGCTCGGCGCATGGGGGTTGGTGATGACGGCGAGCCGGGCGCCGGCGGCGTTGGCGCGCGCTGCGAAGTCATCCGGCAGGCGCCAATCGCCCTGCATGGGCACCGCGGCGATGCTGCAATCGTGCAGCGCCCCCAATGTTTCGTACAACGAGTAGCCCGGCGTCGCGATGGCGAGCGCGGCGCCTGGGTCCACGAATGTGGTGATGGCGAGGCGCAACGCCTCATCGCCGCCGTTCGTGGCCAGCACTTGCTCCGGCGCCAAGTCGAAACGCTGCGCCGCCAGGTGCCGAAACGGGGCGGCGGTGGCGTTCGGATAGCGCCGCAAGGCGTTCGCATCGAAGCCGCTGAGGGCCGCCGCCACCCGCGGGCTTGGCGGATACGGATTCTCGTTGGTGTTGAGCTTGACGACGTTTGGATCGGTGGGCTGTTCGCCGTACTGATAGCCCGTCATGCGGCGGATGTTGGCGCGCTCGCGGCTCATGGCGGTTCGCTCGCCGAGGCGGCCGGGGGCGGCACTGCGGGCAAGGCGTCTGCGGGGCCGAGCAAATGCGCGATCCACACGGTGCCGGGGTTCGCCTCCAAAGCGATTTTCACCGTCATCGTGAGCGGCACCGAAAGCAACATGCCCACCGGGCCCAGCATCCAGCCCCAAAACACCAGCGACAGGAACACCACCAACGTCGATAGCCCCAGCCCGCGCCCCATGAAGCGCGGCTCCACCGCGTTGCCCATCACCACGTTGACGATGGCGTAGCAGCCGGCCGCCACCGCCGCTTGGGTCGGGCCAAGTTGGACGAGGGCCAACAGCACCGCGGGGATGGCGGCGATGATGCTGCCGATGGTGGGCACATAGTTCAGCATGAACGCGAGCAAGCCCCAGAGCAGCGGGAAGTCCACCCCAATGATGGCTAGGAACGTGCCGACGATGACGCCGGTGGCGACACTCACCGTCGTCTTGATGGCGATGTAGCGATTCACATCCTGGGCGACGCGCTCGAAGTAGGGCAGGTCGCGCTCCGGGTCGTCCAGCACGTCGCGCAGCTTGCGCGGAAAGCTCGATGCCTCGGCAAGGATCAGGATCACCGTGAGCAGGATAAGAAAACCGTTCGACAGCGCATTGCCGAAACCGCGCAACGTGTTGCCGGCCATCGAGAAGGCGAGCGCTGGGTCGAAGGCGCCGGAGACGAGATCAGGGCTGGCGTCGATGCCGAGGGAGCGCAACGCGGCAAAGGCGCCGTCGGTGAGGGCCACCATCCGCTCCCGATAGAACGGCAACTGCTCGGTGAACGCCGCCGCGGATTGCCCCACCAGCGCGCCGATGCCGGCCAGCGCGACGATGAGCGCAACCAGCGTGGCGAGCAGCGCCAAGCCGATGGGCCACTTGTGGCGATGCAGCCAGAACACCGGCGTCGCGGCGATGATGGCGATGAAGGCCGCCAGCAGGAACGGCACCACCAGCTGTTCCGCGGCCTTCACGCCAGCGATGATGACCACGATCGCCGCGGCGATCAGGAAGGCATTCGCGGTGGCGGAGCGCTCCATGCGCCGGCGCTCAGCGGCCGGCGGCGTTCGCCTTGGCCGCCGGCTGTCCGTGCCAAGAACCCTCTGCGGCAGCCGGCGAGCGCTCCGCCGGGGCGCGATGGCGCAAGCTCGGCAACTGTCGCCGCACCGCCTCGACGCGGGCTGGGTCGATGGTGGCCAGCGCCACCGCGTCGCCCTCGCTGGGACATTCGGCGATCACATCTCCCCACGGATCGACGATGAGCGCATGGCCGTAAGAGGCGCGGTTGCCGTGGCCGTGCTCGCCATGCTGGGCGGCGGCGATGACATAGCTTTGGCACTCGATGGCGCGGGCGCGCAGCAGCACATGCCAATGATCCTTGCCGGTGGTGCGAGTGAACGCCGACGGCACCGCCAAGGCGATGGCGCCCAAATCCACCAAGCGCTGGTAGAGCGCGGGGAAGCGCACGTCATAGCACACGCTCAAGCCCAAGGTACCGAACGGCGCGGCGGTGACGGTGGGGGCGTCTCCGGCAGCCGTGTTGCGAGATTCCCAAAGGCGCGTGCCATCCGGCAAGTCCACATCGAAGAGGTGGATTTTGCGGTACATGGTGCGGATGTTTCCGTCCGTGCCCATGTGGATGAGGGTGTTGAAAGCGCGCCCGTCCGCCGAGCGTTCGTGGAAACCGAACACGAAGTGCGCTTGGTTGCCCGCCGCCATTTGTCGGCAGCGCTTGAGTATCGGGCCGCCTTCCGGCAGCGGCTCCAACATGGCCGCCCGCAGCCGGCCCGGGCCGATGAACGTGAACGTCTCCGGGGCGAACACCACTTCGGCGCCACGCTCCACCGCCTCGGCGACGAGGCGCTCCATGGCCGCCAAGTTCGCTTCCACGTCTTGCGTGGCGCACAGTTGCGTCACCGCCACCGTGCAGGGCGCTGGCGCTGCGCTGCTATCCGTCATGGCTGGATCATGCCTTGCCCGGCCCGTCAGCCAGACCGGTGGCCGGGCGCCGGCGGCGTCTCCGGCGGGCCGGCGAAGCACTGCGCGATGGCCATCCACGACGTTGCCGCTTCGCCGCGCACATCGAGGCTCACGTCCGCGATGTTGCGGCCTTGCGTCACCACATGGGCGAACTCCACCGCGGAACCCGCCACATAGTCGGCCTCAGACGGGTCGTTCCATTCCCACACGGCGCCGGAGGGCGCATCCAAGCGCACGTAAGGCACCGTCGCCGGCGGCTTGAGCTTGCGGTTCACGAACGTCCATCCATAGGTGCGCACACCGATGTGGCAGATGTTCTGAATGCGGTCTGTGTTCTCGCGCCGCACGCCGAGCAGGTCGTAGATGTCCTGGCCGTGGGCCCAGGTTTCCATCTGCCGCGCCGTCGCCATCATGCGCAACCCCATGTCCGGGCCGAACCACGGCGCGCGCAAATCTTCCGGGGCAGCCGCCAAGGCGTCGCAAAGCTGATCGAAGTAGGAGCGCCAACGTGCCAGCAATGCCCGGCCAGCCAGCGGCTCCGGGGCTTCCGGGCCGGCAGCGGCGCGTTCCTTCATCCAAGCGCGAAAACCGTCTGGGTCGGTCACCGAATGCACGGCCCAGCGGTCTGCATCGTGCAAGTGCTGCACCACCCAATTGACGGTGCGACTCTTGAACGGCGTCTCGCGCTGCCATTGATCGTCCGCCAATGTGTCCAAGAAGGCGTACAGAGCATCGCCCTCTTCCCGCAAGTGGTCGATTTGCTGCATGGTCTCTCCTTCGCTCAAACGTCCAGCTGCTCAAACGTCCGGCGGCGTGCAGACGACGGGGTGGCCGAGAAACGCCTCGATCGCCGGCAAGTTGAAAGCGTCGTTCTCCGCCACGAAGCTGATGGACGTGCCGCTCGCGCCGGCGCGGCCGGTGCGGCCGATGCGATGCACATAGTACTCCGCGTCCTCCGGCAGGTCGTAGTTGATGACGTGGGTGATGCCCTCCACATGGATGCCGCGCCCGGCCACATCCGTGGCCACCACAACGCGCACGTCGCCATCCTTGAAGCGGTTCAAGGTGGCCATCCGCTTGCGCTGCGGAATGTCGCCGGCCAAGCCTTCGCAATCGATGCCACGGTCTTGCAGGTAACGCACCAAGCGATGCACTCCGTCGCGGCGGTTCACGAACACCAGCATCTGGCCAGCTTCAGACTGCCGCACGAAGCGCACCAAGGCACCGCGCTTCTCGTTCGCCGCCAGCATCCAGAAGCACTGCTCCACAGCTTCCGCGGCAACCGTCTCTGGCTCGATGGCGACATGCATGGGATCCAGCGTCCACTGGTTCGCCAACCGCATCACATCGTCGTTGAAGGTGGCGCTGAAGAACAGCGTCTGGCGCTCGCGCTTGTGCGGCGTCTGGTAGACGATGCGGCGCACGTCTGGGATGAAGCCGATGTCCAACATGCGGTCCGCCTCGTCAATGACGAGCACTTCCACGCGCCGCAGATCCACCACGCCGCGGCCGCAATAGTCCAGCAGGCGCCCCGGCGTGGCCACCAGGATGTCGATGTCCGTGTTGCGCAGGCGCTGCTGCTGCTTGGCATAGTCGATGCCGCCGTACACCGCGGTGACGCGGGTGTCCATGTAGTTCGAGAGGTCGTGCGCGTCCTCCTCGATTTGCACCGCGAGTTCCCGGGTGGGCGCCAGCACGAGGGCGCGCGGCGTGCCCACGGGGTTGGGGCGCTCCAGGGGGAACTCGTATTGGCGCGTGAGGATGGTGATGAGGAAGGCGGCTGTCTTGCCGGTGCCGGTCTGCGCTTGGCCGGTGATGTCGTAGTCCGACAAGCTGTACGGCAACACGCCGCTTTGAATCGGGGTGCAGCGCGCAAAGCCCAGGCCGTCGATGGCGCGCAACAGCGGCGCCGGCAAGCCGAACTCGGCGAAGGCGTCGATGGGTGCTTCGGCCATGCGCTGTCCTTACTGAGCGGCCTGAGCGGCCTGAGCGGCTGCTCGCAACCTGCGCGCGCTCGCCAGTTGGATGCAGAGCGCGAGCGTGCGGGTGGCCGTCTCCACCTCGTCCAACGCGGCGAACGTCGGCGCTAGGCGGATGGTGTCGTCGTTCGGGTCTTGCCCGTAGGGATGCGTGGCGCCAGCCGGCGTCAGCCGCACGCCGGCGTCGCCGGCGAGGGCGACCACGGCCTTGGCCAAGCCCGGCAACGTGTTCACGGTGACGAAGTAGCCCCCGCTGGGTTGCGTCCAACGCGCGATGCCCAAGCCGCCGAGCGCCGCCGCCAACACGCGCTCGATGGCCTCGAACTTCGGCCGCACAAGGGCCGCATGGGCGCGCATGTGCTCATCGAGCCGCCCGTTGAGGAAGCGGGCGTGGCGCAGCTGGTTCACTTTGTCTGGCCCCACCGTCATCACCGCCAACCGCGCCTCCAGCGCCGCCAAGGTATTCGCGCTGCCGCCGACGAAGGCGATTCCGGCGCCTGCAAAGGAGATCTTGGAGGTGGAAGCGAACAGCACCACGCTGTCCGCAACGCCGGCTTCCACTGCGTGGGCCAACACGTCGTCCAGTTCAGCGCCGGGAAAATGAAAGTCGTGTGCGGCGTAGGCGTTGTCCCAGAGCGTGACGAAGCCGGGGGAGCGCTGGCCGAGGGCGGCGATGCGGCGCACCGTGGCGTCGGAGTAGGTGCAACCAGACGGATTCGAGTGCTTGGGCACGCACCACATGCACTTCGCCAACGGCTCGGCATCCACCAATGCCTCCACCTCGTCCATCACCGGGCCGGCCGCGTCCATCGGCACCGGGATCATCTCGACGCCAAACGATTCGGTGAGGGTGAAGTGCCGGTCGTAACCGGGCACCGGGCAGATCGCCTTCACGGCGCCCAGTTCGCGCCAAGGCGGGCCGTTCAAGCCGTCGTTCATGGCCGTGTCGAAGGCCAAGTGCATCATCGAGAGGCTGCTGTTGCCAGCGGCCATCACTTGCTCCGGAGATATCCCCAAGAGCTCGGCGCCGAGGGCGCGCGCCTCCGGAATGCCGCGCAGCCCGCCATAGTTGCGCACGTCCACGCCGTCGCTGGCGAGGAAGTCCCCCGCCAAGGCGCCGTCCAGCGCATCGGAGAGCGCCACCTGATCCGCGCCGGGCTTGCCGCGCGTGAGATCGAGGGCGAGGTTGGCGCCTTGGGCAGTGGCGTAGCGAGCTTCCAGTTCTTGCGTGAGGCCCTCGAGCTCGTCCGCGTCGCGTTCGTCGTATCTCATGCAGCGAGGCCGGTGGTCTCTGGCAAGCCCAGCATCAGGTTCAGGTTCTGCACGGCGGCGCCGGCCGCGCCCTTGCCCAGATTATCGAAGCGCGCGCAAAGCAGCACATGTTCTTCACTGCCGAACACCATGAGCTCGATGCGGTTGGTGCCGTTGCAGGCGGTGGGGTCTAGAAAGCCATCGTCGCCGGCCGGCACCTCACCGAGCGGCAGCACCTTCACGAACGGCTCCCCGGCATAGCGCGCCGCCAGCGTTTCCCGAACATCCGCCGCGGTCGCGCCGTGGCGCAGTTCGGAGCGGAACAGCGGCACCTGGGTGAGAATGCCCTTGAAGTAGTGCCCCACCATCGGCGCGAACAACGGCGCGGCGGCGGTGCCCGCGTAGCGCTGCATCTCCGGCACATGCTTGTGGTTCAAGGTGAGCGCGTAGGCCTGCGTGCGCCACGGCGGACCGGCAGCGCAGGCCTCGTGCTTGGCGATGAGCGCCTTGCCGCCGCCGGAGTATCCCGACACCGCGTTGACGCGCAGCGGCGTCTCCGGCGGCAGCAAACCGGCGTCGATGAGCGGCCGCACAGACAGGCTGAAGCCGGTGGGATAGCAACCGGGGTTCGCCACCCGCCGCGCCTTTGCAATGGCGTCGCGGGCGCCGGCGGTGAGCTCTGGCAAACCGTAAATCCAGCCCGGCGCGATGCGATGCGCCGTGCTCGCATCGATGTAGCGGGCATTCGGCGCCAGCGCCGCGGCCGCACGGGCGGCGGCGTCCGGCAGGCACAGGATGGCCACATCCGCCGCGGCATGCAGGCCGGCGCGGCACGCCGCGTCCTTGCGTTGCGCGGCTGGCACCGTGAGGAGTTCGATGTCGTCGCGGGCGCTTAAGCGCTCGGCCAACTCAAGCCCTGTCGTGCCCGCTTGGCCATCGATGAAAACCTTGTGCATCTCACAACCTTGAAGATTCGGCGCATTCTAGCCGACTCGGTTGGCAGCCTCTTGGGCGCTTGGCCGGCGGCGCTTCCGTGCGCGACGGCTCGCTTTTCAGGCGAACCGGGCCTGAAGCCAGCGCGCGATGTCCAGCGTCTCTTCGTGGCAGACATGGTGCCCCATGTCGTACTGCCGCCACTCCACCTGATAGTTGAGCGCGACCAAGGTGTCGCGGGAGGTGACGGCGCGGGCGATGGGAATCATCGGATCCAAGCGCCCATGCGCCATGAAGATGGGCACATCGACGCTCGCGAAGCTCACCCGCTCCGCCAAGCGCTCGTGGTCATGCACATAGGTGGACAGCGCCATGATGCCGGCGAAGCGGTCGCCGCTGGCGAGGCCCAAGTGCAAGGCCACGACGCCGCCTTGGGAGAAGCCGGCCAAGACGATGCGGTGCGGGGGAATGCCACCAGCGCGCTGTTTTTCCACCAACTCGGCCACCTGCGCCGCGGACGCCTCGATGGCGTCCATCCCGGCCAACGGCGCGCGTGGGTCGATGTCGTACCAAGCGCGCATCTCGGCGCCGCCATTGATGGTGACCGGCCGCATCGGCGCGTGCGGGAACACGAACTTGAGCGGCACGTCGAGGCCCAGTTCCGCCACGATCGGCTCGAAATCGTGCCCATCCGCGCCCAAGCCGTGCAGCCAGATGACAGCGCCGGCCGGCGGTTCGGCTGGGTTCAATTCCACGCACTCAAGGCTCATGCGTGAAGCATAGCACCCGCTGTTTGCCCGCAGCTTGGCGGCGGCGCTGGCGGGGCTGCACCACCGGGGCGGGGTATAGAATCAAGCATGGCCGCATCCGCCGGCACCCCTTCAGAGCAGGACCACCCCATGCCGCAAAGAACGCGAACCAGCGCCTCCGGGCATGCCGGGACGTGTTCGAGCCGAGCAGCAAGAAGGCGGCGCGTCCACGTCACCGGACGCCAACGCATTCCGGCGCGGAACGCGCGCCACCGCGCCGCGGCGCCCTGAGCCGCAGTGGGCCAAGACACGTCGGCCGGCGCCACGATGCGCCAGGAAGAGGCTCAAACCATGGGCCGCCAAGGGCAAGCGGCGGTGGCGAGCCTGCGGCCGGCGCTGGCGTTCGCCCGCCCCTATCTCGGCCAAATGGCCATCGCCGCCGCCGCGCTCATCGTCACGGCTTCCGTGACCCTCTCCGTCGGCTGGGGCATCCGCTTGGTGATCGACGAGGGCTTTGCCACCGGCAGCCCGGAACTGCTGCGGGCGAGCTTGGGCGTCTTCGCCGCGCTGGTTCTGGTGCTCGCCGCCGGCACCTTTGTGCGCTTCTACTTCGTTTCTTGGGTGGGCGAGCGGGTGAGCGCCGACATCCGCTTGGCGGTGTACGCCCGGTTGGTGCGGATGCATCCTGGCTTCTTCGAGGTGAACCTGCCCACGGAGATTCAATCGCGCATCACCACGGACACCACGCTCCTGCAAACCGTGATTGGGTCTTCCGCCTCCGTGGCGCTGCGCAACGCGCTCATGTTCATCGGCGGCCTAGTGCTGCTCTTCGTGACCAATCCCAAGCTCTCCACCATCGTTGTGATCAGCGCGCCGGTGGTCATCTCGCCCATCGTGCTGTTCGGGAGGCGGGTGCGGCGCCTGTCGCGCGCCAGCCAAGACACGTTGGCCGACGTCGGCAGCTACGCCGGCGAATCCCTGCGGCACATCAAGGTGGTGCAGGCATTCAGCCACGAGCGCCAAGACATCCACGCCTTTGGCACCAAGGTGGACACCGCCTTCGCCGTGGCCGCGCGGCGCATTCGTCAGCGCGCGTGGCTCGTCGTCGTCGTGATGACGCTCACGTTTGCAGCCATCGCCGGCATGTTGTGGTCTGGCGGCCAAGACGTGCTCGCCGGCCGCACCACCCCCGGCGAACTGGCCGCCTTCATCTTCTACGCCTTCATCGTCGCCGGCGCCGCCGGCGCCGTGAGCGAGGTGTGGGCAGACTTGCAGCGCGCCGCCGGCGCCACCGAGCGGCTCATGGAACTGCTCGCCGAAGCGCCGGGGCTGCCGGAACCGCCAAAGCCCAAGGTGCCGATCACGCCGGGCGCCATCGCGTTCAAGGGCGTCTCCTATCGCTATCCGACGCGGCCAGACACCGCGGCGCTGGACGCCATCGACTTTGCCGTGCAGCCCGGCGAGATGGTGGCGCTGGTGGGGCCTTCCGGCGCCGGCAAAAGCACCGCGCTCGACCTGATGCAGCGCTTCCGCGACCCGACGGCGGGCGTGGTGGAAGTGGCCGGGGTGGATGCGCGGCAACTCTCGCTGCAGGCGCTGCGGGCAGACATCGCCTTCGTGCCACAGCATCCGGCGCTGTTCTCCGGCAGCATCCGCGACAACGTGCGCTACGGCGATGTCGAGGCGAGCGAGCAGCGCGTGCATGCGGCGCTCAAGGCGGCCCACGCCCAAGACTTCGCCAGCGCTTTGGCGCAGGGCATCGACACCCGCATCGGCGAGGACGGCGAAGGGCTCTCCGGCGGCCAGCGGCAACGCATCGCCATCGCCCGCGCCCTGCTCCCGGCGCCACGCATCCTGCTCATGGACGAACCCACCAGCGCGTTGGATGCGCACAGCGAGGCGGCCATCCGCAGCACCCTCGGCGAGCTCAAGGGCCGTTGCACCACCGTCATCGTCGCGCACCGGCTCTCTACCGCGGCGGCGGCGGACCGCATCATCGTGCTCGATGCCGGCCGCATCGTCGCCACCGGCAGCCACGAAGCCTTGCTGCGGGATTGTGAGCTCTACCGTGGCTTCGCAACGGTGCAGCGCACCGATGGCGGGCGAGCAGCCGACGCCTATAATGACCGCGCAGCCATTGCTGGGAGCATGACTTGACCCATCTGACACGCGCCGCCGCCATCGCAGCCCTCGCCTTCGCCAGCCCGGGTTTCGGCCATCCAGCCGACGCTGACGCGCCATCTGGGCTCGTTGGCGCTTGGGTGATCACCTCCGAAGGGCGGCGCGGTCCGAGCGAGAGCCTGCTCACCGTCGAACACACGGACGCCGGCTATCGCGGCACTTGGGTCGGCCCACGCGGGAACGAGCTCGAAGTGGACAACCTGCAGATAGACGGCGCCAACTTCTCATTCGGGATGACGCTGAACATCCGGATAATGAACGTCAAACTCACCTATCGCGGCACCTTGGCCGGAGACGCGGTGAGCGGCACCATCGACACGCCGCGCGGCCAGCAGCCGTTCACCGGCGCGCGGCGTCAAGCCGACAGCGAGGCCGCCGCCGACTGACCGGCGGTTGCCGCTGGCGGACGCCGTCTGGCGATTAGAGGCCGCTCCAAGAACGGCTCGCCACCCATCGCTTAGACTGCCGCGGCATGGATCCCCTTTCGCTGCTGGCCGTCTACGCGGCGGCCTTGGTCGCGCTGTCGCTGCTCGGCGGCTGGCTGCCTTCTCTGGTGCAAGTCACCCACACCCGCCTGCAGGCCTCGATGAGCCTCGTGGCCGGCCTCATCCTCGGCATCGCCCTCTACCATCTGCTGCCACACAGCGTGGCCTTGTTCACCGGGGAAGACGCCTTCGAGACAGCGCTCTGGTGGGCGATGCTGGGCGTCGTCTTCCTCGTGCTGCTGCTGCGCGTCTTCCAATTCCATCAGCACGACTTCAGTAATGAGGCGCAGGGGCACGGGGATGCCCCTGCGACCACGCCGCGCTGGCTCGGCATCGCGCTCGGCTTGGGGCTGCACACCGCGGTGGAAGGCATGGCGCTCGGCGCCAGCGTGCGCGCGGTCGGCGGCGCCTACGGCGGCACCGCGCTGCTCGGCGCCGGCGTGTTCCTCGCCATCGCCCTGCACAAACCGCTGGACGCGCTCTCCATCGCGGCGACGATGCGCAGCGCGCGCCTAGGCCGCCGGACGCGGATGGCCATCAACATCGGCTTCGCGGCGCTGTGCCCCGCCGCCGCCGCGCTTGCGTATTGGGGCGTGGGCTTGGTGGCGCCGGGCAGCGAGTTCGTCGTGGGCCGGGCGCTGGCCTTTTCTGCCGGGGCGTTCCTGTGCATTTCGTTGAGCGACCTGCTGCCCGAAATCCACTTCCACGGCCACGACCGCGGCAAGCTCAGCGTGTGCTTCTTGGCCGGCGTCGCCCTTGCCTACTCGCTGCACTTGATGGAGGCGTAGCACAGCCGCAGCGCGGCCGCAGCCGGAAGCCCGCCCGCTGCGCTTCGGGTTACACTCGCGTTCGGGAGAGTGAGCTTTGGGGGAAGCGCATGGGACCGCTGCGAGGATTTCGCGTTATCGAGCTGGCCGGCATCGGCCCCGGCCCATTCTGCGGCATGATGCTCTCAGACATGGGCGCGGAGGTGATCCGGGTGGACCGCTTGGCCGCCGGCGGCCAAGGCAAGCGCCCGCGCGACGTGATGGCGCGCAATCGCCGCTCCATCGGCGTGGATCTCAAGTCGCCGGAGGGCGTCGAGGTGGTGCTGCGGCTCTGTGAATCCGCAGACGCGCTGTTCGAGGGGTTCCGCCCCGGCGTCACGGAACGCTTAGGGGTAGGGCCGGAGCCGTGCATGGCGCGCAATCCGCGCCTCGTCTATGGCCGCATGACGGGTTGGGGCCAAGTTGGCCCGCTGGCCCGCGCCGCCGGCCACGACATCAACTACATCGGCCTCGCCGGCGCCCTGCACGCCATCGGCGAGAAGGGGCAGAAGCCCGTGCCGCCGCTCAACTTGGTTGGAGACTTCGGCGGCGGTGGCATGTTGCTCGCGTTCGGCTTGGTGTGCGCCATGCTGGAGGCCAGCCGCTCTGGGCAAGGCCAAGTGGTGGACGCCGCGATGGTGGACGGCGCCGCCGCGCTGATGGCGACGTTCTTCTCCATGGGCGGCTTCTTCAGCGACAAGCGCGGCAGCAACCTGCTCGACGGCGGCGCGCACTTCTACAACACCTACGAGACGAAAGACGGCGAACACATCTGCGTCGGCGCCATCGAGCCGCAGTTCTACAAGCTCTTGGTGGAAAAGTCTGGCGTGGACGCCGCAGCGTTCAGCGCGCAGATGGATGCCAGCAAGTGGGACGGCTACAAGGCGGAACTCACCGCGGTGTTCAAGACGCGAACGCGCGACGAGTGGTGCGAGATCATGGAAGGCACGGACATTTGCTTTGCGCCAGTGCTGTCCATCTTCGAGGCGCCGGAGCATCCGCACAACAAGGATCGCCAAACATTCGTGGAAGTGGACGGTTTGATGCAGCCGGCGCCGGCGCCACGCTTCAGCCGCACAGAGCCGGAAATCGCCCACAGCGCGCGCCGCCCTGGGGAAGATTCCGCCACGGTGCTTGAAGAGGCCGGCTTGACTGCCGCGGAAATCGCGGCGTTGCAGGATGCGGGGGTGGTGGCGGCGTAACGAGGCGCTCGCCATGCGCCGCTTGGCCGAGTGTGGGGACGCTCGCCAAGGTTCACAAGGCTCGGGAGGAAGCTGACAACGGGAGGATTCGATGAGCGTGGAGCTGCTCGACACGCCGCGCTTTCATGGGTTCCGGGTACGCAGACAAATCGACAAGAAGACGTACCAGGAATACTTTTCGCTGAAACAGGGCGGCCATCGGCTGCGTGGCCCGGCCCGGGCGGCGGTGCGTCAGCGCGCCGAGGCGCGGGACGCGGAGCTCGCCTCGACGCAACGCTTGGCCCGCGAACGCGCCGCCAAGAACGTGCGCTTGGATGAACGCGGGCGGGTGCGCGGCATCCTGTTCCGCCGCAAGGTGGAGAAGAGCGGCGCCGTCACGCCAACATTCCAAGTGGGCATCATGTCCGTGATGGAAGGCCGGCTGGTGAACACCACCGTCTCCATCAAACAGCACGGCTTCGACGAGGCCTGGCGGCGCGCGGTGTCGTTCTACGCCCGCCACCGCGGGCTCTCTCCCGGCTCGACCGCTTATCGACGCCTGCTTAACGCCAAGCCCCACGAGACCGATGCGCCGCGTCTGTACGGGCCCGCTCTGGCGGCGCGGGGGCCGCGGCGCGCCTCATGAGCAGTTGCGCCCCATGAGCGCCTACGCGAACGCCCATCGCCGCGCGCTTGAAGACCCGCAGGGTTTCTGGGGCGACCGGGCACGGGAGATCGATTGGTTTCGGTTTCCCGACACCATCTTGGACCAAGACGAAAACGGCGCTTGGCGCTGGTTCCAAGGCGGCAAGCTGAACACCGCTTGGCTCGCGTTGGACCGGCATGTGGAAGCGGGGCGCGGTGACACGACGGCGCTCATCTACGATTCGCCCGCCACCGGCGCCGTCCAACGCTTCACCTATTCGGAGTTGAAGGACCTGACGGCGCGTTTGGCCGGCGGCCTCGCCGCCCTCGGCGTCGCAAAGGGCGACCGCGTGCTCATCTACATGCCGATGGTGCCGGAGGCGGTGGCGGCGATGCTGGCGTGTGCCCGCCTGGGCGCCGTGCATTCGGTAGTGTTCGGCGGTTTCGCGGCGCCGGAACTCGCCGCCCGCATCGATGACGCGCGGCCCAAGGTGATCCTCTCCGCCTCCTGCGGCATCGAGTTCGACCGCGTCATTCCCTACAAGCCGCTGCTCGACGCCGCGGTGCAACACGCGGACCACAAGCCGACCCACTGCGTCATCCTGCAGCGCGAGCAGGCCACCGCAACGCTCCACGCGCCACAAGACTTGGACTGGCGGGATTGGCAGGCGGCAAGCGCTCCCCACGACCCGGTGGCCGTGGATGCGACAGACCCGCTCTACATCCTTTACACGTCTGGCACCACCGGCAAGCCCAAGGGCGTGCTGCGCGACAACGGCGGCCACGCGGTGGCGTTGCACTACAGCATGGAGGCCATCTACGGCATGCGCGCCGGCGAGGTGTTCTGGGCCGCCTCCGACATCGGCTGGGTGGTCGGCCACTCCTACATCGTTTACGCCCCCCTCTTTGCCGGCTGCGCGAGCGTGCTGTACGAAGGCAAGCCCGTGCGCACCCCAGACGCCGGAGCGTTTTGGCGCGTCATCGCCGAGCATGGCGTGAAGTCCTTCTTCGTGGCGCCCACGGCGTTCCGCGCCATCAAGAAGGAAGACCCAAACGCTGCGTTGAAGGCGCGCTACGACTTGAGCTGCCTCAAGTACCTCTTCGTGGCCGGCGAGCGGCTCGACCCACCCACCTACCACTGGCTCAAAGACACGCTGCCCGGCGTGCCCGTGATCGACCATTGGTGGCAAACGGAGACGGGCTGGGCCATCTGCGCCAACATGGCCGGCGTGGAACTGCGGGAGACCCGCGCCGGCAGCCCCGGCTTTCCCATGCCCGGCTACGACCTGCGGATCTTGGACGATGACGGCGCCGAGCTCGGCCCCGACGCAGAGGGCCAGGTGGTCGTGCGGGAACCGTTGCCTCCCGGCTGCTTCCCGACGCTGTGGCAAGACCACGAGCGCTTCGTCGACGCCTACTTCAGTCGCTATCCCGGCTACTACCTCACCGGCGATGGCGGCTATCAAGACGCCGACGGCTACGTCTACATCATGGGGCGCGTGGACGATGTGATGAACGTGGCTGGACATCGCCTCTCCACAGGGCAGATGGAGGAAGTGGTGGCAAACCATCCAGCGGTGGCGGAGTGCGCGGTGGTGGGCATCGCGGATGCGGAGAAGGGCCAAGTGCCGCTTGGCCTGGTCGTGTTGAAGGATGGCGTGAACCAAGATGCGGCGGCGCTGCAGCGGGAGCTTGTCGCGGCGGTGCGCGAGGGCGTCGGCGCGTTCGCCAACTTCAAGCGCGCGCTGGTGGTGCCGCGGCTGCCGAAGACGCGCTCCGGCAAGATTCTGCGCCAGACGCTGCGCAAGTTGATCGATGGCGAGCCGGTTGCGCCGCCATCCACCATTGAAGACGCCGCGGTGCTGCCAGAGATCGCGACAGTGCTCGGCGCGGCGGCAGAGGCCGCGCCTTGAAAATGCACAGGCGGCGCCCAGTGTTGCTCGGTTGCGCCGCAAGCGCACAGTGCAACGGCGGAGGCGGCGGCGGACGGTGAGCGTGAGCGCGCCAGACTCGGAACCCGATCCCTATACCGTGCGCCGCGGTGAGGCGCACCCGCCACCGCAAACGTTCCGCGCGCGGCTGCGCTACTTGGGGCCGAGCCTCATCGTCACCGGCGCGGTCATCGGCTCTGGCGAACTCGTGCTCACAACAAGCCTCGGCGCCGCGGCGGGCTGGGGGCTGTTGTGGTGGCTGCTGCTCTCGTGCTGGTGCAAGTCTCTGGTGCAGGCGGAGCTTGCCCGCTACACCATCGTCACCGGCGACACCTACCTGCGCGCCGTCAACCGCCTGCCGGGGCGCATCTGGCATGTGTCGTGGCCCATTTGGCTGGGCCTCGTCGCGTATCTGCCCGGCACCATGGGCTTGGGCGGCATCATCGGCGGCGCCGGGCAATCGCTCTCGTTCCTCGCAGCGTTGGGCGACATCGAAATCGACGGCGTGGTGTGTACGGGCATCATCGCCGCGGCCACCACGCTGATCCTCGGCAGCGGCTCGTACCGCTGGTTGGAACGGGTGATGCTGCCCTTGGTGCTCGCGTTCACCGCCGCCACGCTCATCTGCTCCATTGCCATGCAGTTCACGGAGTTCCGCGCCACCGGGGCAGACATCCTTGGCGGCATGAAGCCAGACTTCGCCGTGTTCATCGCCTTCGCGGCGCTGGCCCTCGCCGCCTATGGCTACACCGGCACCACCTCCGGCGACATCACGGCCTACACCTATTGGAGCATCGAAAAGGGCTACCCCAGCTTCATCCGCTCAAACCGCGAGGACCCGAACTGGGAGCAGCGCACGCGCAGCTGGATGAAGGTGGTGCATACCGACGTCTGGCTCGCCATCATCATCGTCACCTGCGCGACCGTGCCGTACTACGTGCTCGGCGCCGGGGTGCTGAACAAGATGGGCGTGGTGCCCCAGGGCAACGAAGAGACGATCAGCGCCCTCTCCAACATCTTCACGCAAACCTTGGGCGCTTGGGCCGTTTGGATCTTCAGCTTCGGCGCCTTCCTCATCCTGTTCTCGACGGTGCTCTCCGGCGTCGGCGCCGCTGGCCGCGTGATACCGGACTACTTCATCGAGATGCGGGTGATGCAGCGTTCCAATCTGGCGCTGCGCCGGAAGATCATCCGCTGGTATCTCACCATCCTGCCGATCGTCGCCTTCCTCATCTACCTGTTCATCCCGAACTTCGTGGTGCTCATCATGATCGGGGGGCTCACGTCGGCCATCTTCCTGCCCATCCAGAGCGGCGCCACGCTGTATCTGCATGCCAAGCACTTGGATCCGCGCATTCGCCCGCGGGCGCTCACGCGCTATGCCCTGTGGGCGGTGTTCCTGTTCGAGTTGGCGATGGCTGGGTTCGTCCTGCGCTACGTGGTGCTGGCGAACCTGTTCGCCTGACGCCGCTTGGCCGTGGCCAGCACCCCAACAGCACTGGTTCGACGGGCGCTTTCCCACAGCCGCTGGTTCGCGGGCGAAGTGGTGCGCCAGTTCGCGCGGCATGACTGTCTGAACGGCGCCGCGTCGCTCACCTTCACCACGCTCCTTGCGCTGGTACCGTTGATGACCGTCACCTATGTCGTGTTGTCGGCGTTTCCGGAGCTCGCCGCCGTGGGCGCCGCCATGGAAGGCTTCCTGTTCGAGCACTTCGTGCCGCAAGCGAGCGCTGCGCTGGTGGAGCGATTCGCCGAGTTCTCCGCGCGCGCCACGGAGCTGAGCGTGTTGAGCTTCGCCATCTTGGCGCTTGCAGCGTTTCTCGCGCTGGTGCGCATCGAGGGCGTGTTGAACGCCATTTGGGGGGCGCCGGCGCCGCGCACAGGCATGCAGCGGCTGCTCGTCTATTGGGCCGCGCTCACCTTTGGCCCGCCGCTGTTGATCGGCGCCCTGCTCGCCACGTCCTATCTCTACGCGCTGCCATTCGTGAAGGACTTGGATGCGTGGGGGCTGCGCGAGCGCCTGCTCGGTTCGGCGCCGGACATTGCCATCGCCGCCACCTTCACGTTCCTGTACTACACGGTGCCGAACACGCGGGTGCGGTTCTTGCACGCGCTGTCTGGCGGCGTGTTGACCACGCTCTTGTTCGGAGCGGCCAAGTGGGGTTTCGCCGAGTTCGTGGCGCGTTCCAGCACCGAGTTCGTCTATGGCACCTTCGCCGCGGCGCCGTTCTTCCTCATCTGGCTCTATCTGGTGTGGACGATGGCCCTCGGCGGCGCGGTGTTCGCGCACACGCTGTCCGTGCCACGCGACGATGGCGAGCGCATGGCGCCGCCCCTCGCGCAGTGCCTGCGGGCGCTTGCCGTGCTGCGGGCAGCCCACGCACGAGGCGAGGCCATCAGCGCGGCCACCTTGGATGACGAGGCATCACTGCGCCCGGCGGACCGCGAGCAGGTGTTCCAGGCGCTGACGGCAGAGCGCTTGGTGACGCAGTTGGCGGATGGGCGGCTCACCTTGGGGCGGAGCTTGGCGGCGGTGACCCTTTTGGACCTGTACCGGCGGCTGCCGGAGCCATTGGACCGGCAGCGCTTTGCGGCCATGGACAGCGCCGCCGGGACGCGGCGGCTGCAGGCCGTGGCGGACTTCAGCGAGCGGCAGTTGAGCGTGAGCTTGGAAGAAGCGCTGGCGGAGGAGGCGCCGGCGGCTTAGCGCGGCTCCCGGGGGCGGTGCCGAAGGGGACGCGGCTCAAGTGTTCTTGGCTTGCGCGATTCGCTCTGCGATGCGCTCCGGCGGAGCGAGGTCGCCCTGCCCTTCATGCCGCGGCTTGTACTCGACGAGGCCACGCTTCAGGTTGCGCGCGCCGATGGTGACGCGATGCGGGGCGCCGATTAGGTCCGCCTCCGCGAACTTGACGCCGGCGCGCTCGTCGCGGTCATCAAGGAGCGCCTCAATGCCGCGTTCCTCGCAAGCGTTCAGGAAGGCGTCCGCGGCCTCATGCACCGCAGCGTCGCGGTCGTAGCCCAAGGCCACGATGTGAACGTCAAACGGCGCCACCGCCGCAGGCCAGATGATGCCGGCATCGTCGTGGCACTGTTCAACGATGGCGCCCACCAGCCGCGTCACGCCCATGCCATAGCAACCCATCGTCAACGTCACGTCTTCGCCGGCACCGTTTTGCACGCTGAGCCCCATGGGCTCGCTGTACTTCACGCCGAGCTTGAAGATGTGGCCAACCTCGATGCCCCGCGCGAATTGGAGCGTCCCCTTGCCATCCGGCGATGGGTCTCCGGGCACCACGTTACGCACATCCACGGTTTGCGCACCGCCGGCGTCTCGGCGCCAGTTCACGCCAGTTAGGTGATAGCCCTCATCATTGGCGCCGCAGACGAAGTTGGCCAGGGCCGTGGCCGCGCGGTCTGCATAGACGGGCATGGCCAAGCCCACCGGCCCGATGGAGCCGGGAGAACACTGCAACGCGGTGCGAATGTCCGTTTCGGCGGCGAACGCCACTGGCGTCGCCACAGCATCGAGGCGCCCCGCCTTGGTGAGGTTCAACTCATGGTCGCCGCGCAGCACGATGGCCACCAAGGGCGTTTCGGCGCCGCGCACGATGAGGGTTTTGACGCAGTGCTCCGGTTCGACGGCGAGGAACTTCGCCACGTCGGCGATGGTGCGGCAATCCGGCGTCGCCACTTTCGCCAACTCCAAGGGCGCGGCGTCCGACGGCGCCGGCGCCACGGCCTCGGCCATCTCCAAATTCGCCGCGTAATCGCTCTCCGGGCAGTACGCGATGACATCCTCGCCCGAACCCGCGAGCACCTGGAACTCGTGCGACTCGCTGTCCCCGATGTTGCCGCCATCCGCGAGCACGGCGCGGAAGTCCAGCCCGACACGGCGCAGCACCGCGCTGTAGGCGTCGCGCATGTCCTGATAGGTGCGCTCGAAGGAATCATCGTCCAAATGGAAGGAGTAGCCATCTTTCATGGTGAACTCGCGGGCGCGCAGCGGGCCGAACCGCGGGCGCACTTCGTCGCGGAACTTGGTTTGGATCTGATAGAGGTTCACAGGCAGGCGCTGATAGCTATCCAGCACGCGACGCGCCAAGTCCGTCACCACCTCTTCGTGGGTGGGGCTCATGGCGTAATCGCGCTCGTGGCGATCCTTCATGCGCAGCATCTCCGCGCCCATGGCCTCCCAACGCCCGCTCTCGCGCCACAACTGCGCCGGCTGCACCACCGGCATCATCACTTCCTGCGCCCCGCGCCGGTTCAGCTCCTCGCGGATGATCGCCTCCACCTTGCGCAGCACCCGCACCCCCAACGGCAGCCACGTGTACAGCCCGCTGGCCAACCGACGGATGAAGCCGCCGCGCAGGAGCAGCACATGGCTCGCAATGTCCGCCTCGGCCGGCGTCTCCTTCAAGGTGGGAATCAGCGTCTCAGTGGCGCGCATGGCGGCGTTTCTCGCTTGAAACCGGGGGAATGGCCGGCGGCTACGAATCGTACGGCAGGTAAGGCTGAGCGAACTCGCTATGCTCGAGATGCATCGCGGTACGCCCTTATGCCGTACCCGCCAGCTACGCCTGCAGCGAAAATGCCGAGCCCCTTCAGTAGCTCGAAGTAGAGGCTCGCGTGTTCCGGCAGGAGGAACAGCGTCATGAACATAAAGACACCCAACCCCATTAGCGTGTAAAGGACCCTAAACCACCTATTAGAACGCTCAAATTGGCGTTCATCTTGTTCCTGTTGGTGGGATTGGCTCAAGAACTGAGAAACATGCTCGCTCTCGAACTTATCGAAGATCGGATGGTGTTCGGTTTCTGTACGAGAGATGGCTGCGAAGTGGGCAACGAGCTGCCGGACCAATCTCGGCGGCTGAAGGCCTGCCTGCTCGTCACCTTCTTCCGGAGCACTTGGCATGCTGTCTTCCGCGTTCACGGGTGGATCGGGGCAAACTGTCGATTGAACCTGTCCACCGACTTGCGCAGCCTCCGCTCAAACCGTTGCAGGGGGCTCGTTCGACGAGCCCGTTGGCGGGCATCCATCGCGCTTGCCGCGAGGCAGGCCGCCAACGCTAAGGCAAACTCGTCAGACACGTCGGTCTCTTCGGAGAGCGCCGCGGAGAGGGCGGAGAGCGCCGCGGCCACCTCGTTTGCACTCCAACGTGCCATAGCCTCTTGGCGGTGCGGCCAAGGCTTGCGGAGGCGTTTTGTCGGTGGCACGTCGACGAGCTGACCTGCAATAGGCACTCGGGTCATGGTCTTTAGCTGCTCTCGGCCCTGGACCTCATGGGCCGCAAAAGGTAGCACTCCTCTCGACGGCTCGCAAAATCGTGTGCGGGCACACTCAGGGCCATCCTAAAGTCGGGGCTTCGTTTTCCGCGCCGCGCTGCGATGGGGGAGTTGGCGCGCGCGTTCGGGTTTCCGGAGGTTTCTTCGAGGCTGGCGCGATGGGTTTTGGGGCGTTTTTCCTCGGATTGGCGCATCTGGGCGGCCCCCGGGCGCGGGAGGGCGCCGGGGGAGGGGCTTCAGCGCCGGGGAGGGGTTCCGACCACCTCGCGCAGGGCCTCGCCCTGCCGGGCGGCGCAGTGGCGGTTGGCTTGGGGCAGGTGGCTGAAGCGCCCGTTGAGCCGGACGATGGAGATGGCGGCGTTGGTCAGGCAGGCCAGGTTGCGGGGCAGGCGCCTGCGCTTGGCGCGGCATCGGTCCTCGTCATAGGTGAAGTCGCGGTCGTGGTGGAGGCGGTTCTCGATTTCCCAGTGGCCGCGGTTGAGGGCGAGGAGCTCCGCCGGGCCTGCCCGCTCCGGCCCCAGGGACGTGACGCCGAAGACGGCGTGCGCCGTCGTCCGCCCGGCGCGGACGACGTGCCGTTCGCGGACGATGCGGAAGGCTTGGCGCCGGCCGGGCAGCGCGGCCAGTTCGTCGGGGGCGCCGTCCAGCGGGATGGCGCGGCAGCGGCGGGACTCGATCCGGCCGTGGCCCTTCTCCGAGGTCGCGAACTCCGCCGCCGAGTCCCAGTCCAGCAGCGCGAGGTCCTCCAGCAGCGCCGGCCGGTTCTCCTTGACCGGCATGGCGTAGTCGGCGCCCAGCCCCACGATCAGGCGCGCCGTCCCGGGGCAGCTGTGCAGCGCGTCCAGCGTCAGGACGCGGCCGGCGACGCGGATCTCCCGCAGCAGCCGGCGCGCCCCGAGTATCTCCCCGCCGGCGCCGTCCGAGGCCGCCTGCCCGACCGTCAGCCCGCTGCCGTGCTCCACCGCTGCGATCAGCGTCCGCTCCGGGTTCGGCCCTTCGATCCACTCCGGGGCCGTCTTGCCGTCCAGGGCCAGCGCCCCGCCCGGCCCTTGGCGCGACGCCGCCCAGCGCCGCAGCGCGCGGTCCAGCGCCTCCGGGTCCAGCGCCGACAGGATGCGGTGGAACGAGGCCGCGGAAGGCGCCGTCCGGCGGCCGCCGCGGGGGCTGCGGAACGCCCGGACCGCCGCCAGCTGCGCCTGCGTCAGGCGGCCCGCGAACTCCGCCAGCGCCGTCACGCCCCGAACCCCCGCCAGCTTCCCCGCCAGGGCGATGGCCAGCACCGTCGCCAGCTGGTGGCGCACCCCCCGCGGCTTGCGGAAGTCGGGCACCTCCCGCAGGAACCCGTATAGGCCGCGGAGCCGCTCCGCCTTCGGCGGCTCGGCCTCCCCGCAGCCCCACGCCCGCGGCTCCCCCAGGCCGCCCAGCGCCTCCGCCGCGCCACGCCGCAGCGGGCGCACCCAAACCGCCTTCGGCCGGCCGTGCTCCCGCCAGCCCCCCGAGTCCCGGGCGAAGCCCCGCGTCTCCCCGACCGCCGTCCAGCCCGCCGCCCGGTAGCAGGTCCCCTCGAACTTCGCCGGGTCCACGAAGGTCTCCGCCAGCAGCACCGGATGCCCGCGGAGCGCCTCCATGTCCGACGACAGGCGGCGCAGCGAAAGGCCCAGGGCCCGCGACGCCAGGTTCGGAACGCGGAAGCCCGGCAAGACCAGGAACCGCGTGTTGCAGGCGATCAGGTGCAGGCGGCGGAACTGCTGCTCCCGCGCCCAGCCCAGCCAGCGGTCGCGCGCCCCCACCTTGAACGCCCCCGCCGACCAGCCCAGCAGCGCCGCCCACTCCCCGCCCGGCAGCTCCGCCACCTGCCGCAGCGCCGCCCCGAACGGGCTGCGGAAGCCCAGGTAGTGGTGCGCCTCCATGAGGCCGTCCCAGCGCGACCGCTCGCCGGCGTCCCGAACCGGGCGAACCCGGACGTCCCGCAAAGCGACGCCCCGCGCAGCCTCCGCCATGACAGGAGCCCCGACAGCCAACCCGGCCGACAGTGCAGCACACTCGGGGGCGAATGTCCAGAAACAAAACCTTCCGCAATCAAATCAACATCTTGCGCGCAACCTTAAAATGGCCCTGGCGGGCACACTCCCTGAACTTCGGACATTTTGTGGTCGATGGCCAGTCGTGCCAAACCGGCACTCGTCAAGCGATTCTGCGTCGTGGCGTGATGCGAAGGGCTTGCGGGGCAAGTTGGCGCCCCAATCCCGAAGGCTCGCGAAAACTCCGATTCCCCGCCCAGCGCGTGTTTTGCGCCCCACATTCATTTATTCTTGTCGGTTGCCACCGAGTCTGCTGCGGGAATCTGGCGTGCCCATCTACGAATACGGCTGCAAGGCCTGCGACCATGAGTTCGAGACGATCCAGCGGTTGAGCGAGGCGCCCCTTGTGGATTGCCCGGCCTGCGGCGAGGCGGCGCTGCGCAAGAAGGTGTCCGCGGCGGCCTTCCGGCTGAAGGGCGGCGGCTGGTACGAGACAGACTTCAAGGGCGGCGGCAAGAAAAACCTGCACGGCGAGCAGGGCGCCGCCGCCGGCGACAAGGACAAGGCATCCTCCACCGACGCCGCCAAGGGCGACGCCAAGCCGAGCGCTGCGAACGGCAAGTCTGCTGGCGCGGAGGCTTCCAAACCCGCCAAGAGCGCGGCGTCGGCTGATTAGCAGCCCGCCGCAAACAGCCATGCGCACGCACGATTGCGGCGCGCTCACGTCCGCAGACGTTGGCGCGGAGGTGGTCGTGGCCGGCTGGGCACACCGGCGGCGCGACCACGGCGGCGTCATCTTCTTGGATGTGCGCGACCACACCGGCATCGTGCAGGTGGTCTTCCACCCAGACGCGCAGGAGAGCTTCGCCGTCGCAGACCGCGTGCGCAACGAGTATGTCCTGCAGGCACGCGGGCGAGTGCGCCCACGCCCGGAAGGCATGGTCAACCCAGAGTTGGCCACTGGCGAGGTGGAAGTGCTCGGCGCCTCCCTTCAGGTGCTGAACGCCGCCGAAACGCCGCCCTTTCAGCTCGATGAACATTCCAGCGCCGGCGATGACGTGCGCCTCAAGCACCGTTATCTGGACCTGCGCCGCCCCCTCATGCAGGAGCGGTTGCGGCTGCGCGCCCGCGTCGCAAGCCATGTGCGGCGCTACTTGGAGGGCGAGGGTTTCCTCGAGGTCGAAACGCCCACCCTCACCCGCGCGACGCCAGAGGGCGCGCGCGACTATTTGGTGCCGAGCCGCACCCACCCTGGCGCGTTCTTCGCGCTGCCGCAATCGCCGCAGATCTTCAAGCAACTGCTGATGGCCGGCGGCGTGGACCGCTACTACCAGATTGCGCGCTGCTACCGCGACGAGGACTTGCGTGCCGACCGCCAGCCGGAGTTCACGCAAATCGACATCGAGGCGTCTTTCGTCACCGCCGCAGATGTCATGCAGCTCACCGAAGGGATGCTGCGATCGCTGTTCCAAACAGCGCTGCACGTCGAGTTGCCGCCATTCGAGCGCCTCACCTGGGCCGAGGCGATGCGCCGCTTCGGCAGCGACAAGCCGGAGCTGCGCAATCCGTTGGAGCTCATCGACGTGGATGACCTTGTAGCCACGGCCGGCTTCAAGGTGTTCGCCGCGCCGGCCAACGATCCGGGCGGGCGCGTGGCTGCGCTCAAAGCCCCAGGCGCCGCGGCGGCGCTGTCACGCAAGGCGCTCGATGATTACCAAACGTTCGTGGGCCGCCACGGCGCGAAGGGCCTCGCGTACATCAAGGTGAATGACCGCGGGCAAGGCATGGACGGGCTGCAGTCGCCCATCATCAAGTTCTTGGACGCTGCAACCGTCGAAGCCGTGCTCGACCGCGCCGGCGCCCAAACCGGCGACATCGTGTTCTTCGGCGCAGACAAGCGCGCGGTGGTCAACGAGGCATTGGGCGCTTTGCGGTTGCAGCTCGGGCGAGACCTCGGCCTGACGCGCCCCGGCTGGGCGCCGCTGTGGGTCACCGATTGGCCCATGTTCGAGACGGCGCGCGACGGTTCCCTCGCACCGGCGCACCACCCGTTCACGCAGCCGGCCTGCTCCACCGAGCGCCTGCTGGCCGAACCGGCGGCGGCGCTGGCGAACGCCTACGATGTGGTGTTGAATGGCTGCGAACTCGGCGGCGGCTCCATCCGCATCCACGAGAGCGCGATGCAACGCAAAGTGTTCGAGGCGCTCAACATCGGCCAAGAGGCTGAGGTGAAGTTCGGCCATCTGCTGGACGCGCTGCAGCACGGCTGCCCGCCCCACGGGGGCGTTGCGCTGGGGCTGGACCGCCTCGTCATGCTGATGGCCGGGGCAGATTCCGTCCGCGACGTCATCGCCTTCCCCAAGACGCAGACGGCCCATTGCCTGTTGACGGACGCGCCGGCGCCAGTGGACGCCGAGCAATTGCGCGAGCTCCACATCCGCCTGCGGGGAAGCTGACGTGGCGGGGCACTCCAAGTGGGCCAACATCAAGCACCGCAAGGCCGCCCAAGACGCCAAGCGCGGCAAGCTCTGGTCTAAGCTGATCCGGGAAGTGACGGTGGCCGCCCGCGTCGGCGGCGCCGCGGACAATCCGCGCCTGCGCACGGCCGTGGATGCGGCGCTTGCCGCGAACATGCCGAAGGAGACCATCGAACGCGCCGTGCAGCGCGGCGCCGGTGGCCACGACGGCAGCGACCTTGAGGAACTGAACTACGAGGGCTACGCGCCGGGCGGGGTTGCCGTGCTGGTGGAAGCGATGACGGACAATCGCAACCGCACCGCGGCGGAAGTGCGCCATGCGTTCAGCAAGCACGGCGGCAATCTGGGCACGGACGGCTCGGTGGCGTACCTGTTCGAAGCGAAAGGCGTCATCGCCTTCGCGCCGGGAGCGGACGAAGACGCCATCCTCGAAGTGGCGCTCAATGCCGGCGCCGAAGACATGAACACCGAGGCCGACGGCGCCATCGCGCTCACCACCACGCCGGACGCCTTCCGCGAGGTGCTCGCCGCTCTGCAATCCGCTGCCTTGGCGCCGGACCATGCCGAACTCACCATGCTGGCGTCCACCCAAGCGGCCGGCGATGCAGAGCAAGCCGCCCGCGCCCTGCGCTTGATCGATGCGCTGGATGACTTGGACGACGTGCAGCGCGTTCACACGAATGGCGATTTCTCCGCCGTGTTCGACGCAGACCGCTGATGCGGGTGCTCGGCGTGGATCCAGGCTCGCGGGTCACCGGCTACGGCCTCATCGACCATGACGGCGGCGCCCCCGCCTATGTCGCCAGCGGTTGCATCAGAACCCGCGGAGCGGATTTCACGGCGCGGCTAGCCGACATCTACAAGGGCATTGAAGCCGTCATCAACGACTATGGCCCGGCGGAGCTTGCCATCGAGGAGGTGTTCATCGCCAAGAATCCCGGCACCGCCTTGAAGCTCGGCCAAGCGCGCGGCGCGGCCATCGCCGCGGCGGTGGCGCGGGACATACCCGTCACCGGCTACGCGGCGCGGCGCGTGAAGCAGGCCGTGGTCGGCACCGGGCGCGCCTCCAAAGAGCAAGTGCAGCATATGGTGGTGGCCCTGCTCGCCTTGGACGCGAGCCCGGCGCCGGATGCCGCGGACGCGCTGGCCGTGGCGCTCTGCCATGCCGGCGCCGGCGCGGCGCTCAGCGCCCGATTCGCAGGGCTTGGCGCGTGATCGGGCGCGTCAAGGGGCGTGTCCACGCGAGCGAAGGGAACGTGCTGCTCATCGACGTCGGTGGCTTGAGCTACGAGGTTGAAGTGCCCACCGGCGCGGTGGCCGAGGCCGGCGCCGAAGTGGAGTGCTTCACCCACCTCGTTGCCCGCGACGACGGCATGACATTGTTCGGCTTCCGGTCGTTGGCGGAACGGCGCCTGTTCCGGGTGCTCATCAAAGTGGGCGGGGTGGGGCCGAAGCTCGCGCTCACCCTGTTGTCGTCGCTGTCGCCGGCCGCGCTGGCCGAGTGCATCGCCAATCAGGACACGGGGCTGCTCGCCAAGGTGCCGGGCATCGGCAAGAAGACCGCGCAACGCATCGCCCTCGAACTGAAAGACCGCTTGGGCGAACTGCCCGTGACCGGCGGCGACCCAATGCCGCAAGGCGCCGCGGCGCAAGCCGTGGCGGCCCTCGTGGCCCTAGGCTGGCGGCCGGCCGAGGCGCGCGCCGCCGTGCGCGCCGCGGATGGGGACGCCGATACCACGGAAGACTTGATTCGCGCCGCGCTCAAGCGCATGGCCGGTGCCAAGGGCAACGAACCGGCGCCGGCAGGGAGTGCGCCGGCCCATGCCGGCACACCGCAATGACGCTGGAGCGAGACCGCATCACCTCCCGGCTGGCGAGCGCTGCCGACAAATCCTTTGACCGGGCGCTGCGCCCAACGCGCCTCGCGGACTTTGTGGGCCAAGCGTCGGTGAAGGAGCAGATGGCCATCGCCATCGAGGCGGCGCGGCAGCGCGGCGAAGCGTTGGACCACGTCCTCATCTACGGCCCGCCGGGGCTTGGCAAGACGACGCTCGCGCACATCGTCGCCCACGAGATGGGGGTTGAGCTGCGCGGCACGTCCGGCCCGGTCATCGAGAAGGCCGGCGACCTCGCGGCCATGATCACCAACCTTGAGCCGCGCGACGTGTTGTTCATCGACGAGATACACCGGCTCGCGCCAGTGGTGGAGGAAGTCCTGTATCCGGCCATGGAGGACTTCGAGATCGACATCCTGATCGGCGAGGGGCCGGCCGCGCAGTCCATCAAATACCGGCTGCCGCACTTCACCTTGGTCGGCGCCACCACCCGCGCTGGGCTCCTCACTTCGCCGTTGCGCGATCGCTTCGGCATCGTGCAGCGCTTGGAGTTCTACGACGCCGACGACCTAGCGAAGATCGTGCTGAGTTCCGCTGCCAAACTCGAATTGCCGGTGGCACGCGCCGGCGCAACGGAAATCGCACGGCGCGCCCGCGGCACGCCGCGCATCGCCAACCGCTTGCTGAAGCGCGTGCGCGATTGGGCGCAGGTGAAGGCGGACGGCGCCGTGACCGCTACCACCGCCCGCGACGGACTCGACATGCTCGGCGTGGACGGCGAAGGGTTGGATGGCGCGGACCGGCGCCTGCTGCAGGTGATCGTCGAGCATTTCCAAGGCGGCCCGGTGGGGTTGGACTCGCTGGCCGCCGCGCTCTCGGAGGAACGCGACACCATCGAGGACGTCATCGAGCCGTTCCTCATTCAACAGGGCTTCCTCGCGCGCACGGCGCGGGGGCGCGTCGCCACCGAAAAGGCTTACCATCACCTTGGGCTCAAAACGGCGCCGGGCGGCGCCCAAGCTCCGCTGCCTTTGGATTGACGATGCCACAGCAGCTTTCCCTGCTCGAACTCATCGCCAACGCGAGCTTCCTAGTGCAGCTCGTGATGGCGCTCTTGGCGCTCGCCTCCGTCGCCTCGTGGGTGATGATCTTCCAGCGCTGGATGGTTCTGAACCGCGTGCGCCGGCAAATGGACGACTTCGAGGACGAGTTCTGGTCTGGCGTGGATTTGCGCGAGCTCTACACCCAACTGGACGAGGAGCCCGACAACCTGACCGGCAGCGAGACGGTGTTCCTCGCCGGGTTCCGAGAGTTCCTGCGCCTTTCCGAGCAATCGGGGGCAGACCCAGACGCCGTGATGCAAGGCGTGCAGCGCGCCATGCGCGTGGCGCTCAACCACGAGGAGGAGAGTTTGGAGCGCCACCTCGCGTTCCTCGCCACGGTTGGCTCCACCAGCCCCTATGTGGGCCTGTTCGGCACCGTCTGGGGCATCATGAACTCGTTCCGCAGCCTCGCCAACATGAGCCAAGCGACGCTCGCATCCGTGGCGCCGGGCATCTCCGAGGCGCTCATCGCCACGGCGATGGGGCTGTTCGCCGCCATCCCCGCGGTCATCGGCTTCAACCGCTTCTCGGCGCGCGCGGAGGTGCTGATGAAGCGCTACGAGACGTTCGCCGAGGAATTGACCAGCGTTTTGTACCGCGCCGCGCACAAGACCTGACCGGCCGCCGACCATCATGCGCCGCAAGCCAATGTCCGAGATCAACGTCGTGCCTTACATCGACGTGATGCTGGTGTTGCTGGTGATCTTCATGGCCACGGCGCCGCTGCTCAACCAAGGGGTGGAGGTGGACTTGCCGGAAGCCCCCTCGGAGCCGCTCAGCAACGAGCAGGACGATCCGCTGGTGGTGAGCGTCAAGGACGACGGCGCCATCTTCGTCAACATCGGCATGCGGCGGGCAGACGACCAAGGCAGCCGTGTGACTATCTTCTCCTTGGAAGATCAAGCCGCCAAGGTGATCGGCGCGCGGCCAGACATCGCGGTGTACGTGCGCGCCGACGCGAGCCTCGCCTACGGCGAGGTGGTGAAGGTGATGACCGTGCTGCAGCGCGCCGGCGCAGCCAGCGTGGGCCTCATCACAGACCCGCCGGACCTCGCAGCCGAAGCATGACCGCCGCCCGCGACTATGGCCTGCCACTGTTGTTGGCATTGGCCTTGCACGCCTTGCTCGGCGCCATGCTCGCGCAGGGCTGGAACCCGTCCGCAGCCGAGCCGCGGGTGCTGCAGCCGCGCATCGTCAAAGCCGAGCTGATGGTGCTTGAGGCAACGCCGCCCAAGGCGCGTCGCGCAACGCCGCCACCGCAGCCAGCGGCCCCGGCGGCGCGCCGGCCGGAACCCGCGCCGCGGCCAGCGCCTGTGCCGCGTCCAGACCGGGAAGCCGCCCAGCAGGCAGAGCGCGACGCGCAGCGCGCGAAGGAAGAGGCCGAGCGACGCGAGCGCTTGGCGCGGCTCGCTGAGCGCGCCTTCGAGCAAGCGCTGGCCGATGAGGCCGCGGCGCTTCAGGATAACGCCAGCGCCGACGCGGCCATGTCTTACCTGCACGGCATCTATGCCAAGGTGGTGGAGAACTGGTCGCGCCCGCCATCGGCGCGCAACGACATGCAGGCGGAACTCGTGGTGGAACTCATCCCCACCGGCGAGGTGGTATCCGTTACCCTGCTCACGTCGAGCGGCAGCCCGCGCTTCGACGAATCCGCTGAACGCGCAGTGCGCAAGGCGCGCCGCTTCGACGTGCCGCAGGACATGAGCCTGTTCGAGGCGCGGTTCCGCCGATTCACCCTGTTGTTCAAACCGGAGGACTTGTTGCGGTGACGAGACACCACTTGGCGCTCACGGCCTTGGCCGCGCTGTTGGCGTGGCCGGCACATGCCTTGGAAAAGATCATCATCGACCAGGGCTACGACAACCAGACCCGCATCGCCGTGGTGCCCTTCGACGGCGGCTTGGTGGGCGACGACGACATCGCCGACATCATCTCCTTCGACCTGGCCCGCAGCGGCCAGTTCGATGCCCTGCCAGCCGAGAACATGCTGTCTCTGCCAACGCATCCGGAAGACGTGCTGTTCCGCGATTGGCGCGTGCTCGGCATCGAGTACGTCGTCATCGGCCGCATGTGGAGCAACGCCCAAGGCGAGTTGGCGGTGGCGTGGCACCTGTTCGACGTGTTCAACGAACGTGAACTGATGGCGGCCAACCTCGCGGCGCCTCCAGCCAAGGCCCGCGACATCGCCCATCGCATCGCCGATGACGTCTACGAACGCATCACCGGCGTGCCGGGCGCGTTTTCCACGCGCATCATCTACGTGCTCGCCACCGACGCTGGCACGGCGCAGGCGCGTTACCTGCTGAAAATCGCGGATTCGGACGGCGCGCGGTCGCGCACGCTGTTCAATTCAGACCAGCCGCTCCTTTCGGCAAGCTGGTCGCCAGACGCCCGGCGCGTGGCGTATGTGTCCTTCGAGAGCGGCCGCCAAGCGATTGTCGTCCAAGATCTGGCGACCGGCGCTCGGCAGCGCGTCGCGGAGTACCGCGGTTTGAACGGGGCGCCGGTGTTCTCGCCCGATGGCCAACGCTTGGCGCTGGTGCTCTCGCGGGACGGCAACCCGGAAATCTATGTGATGGATTTGGCCGGCGACCGGGCGTTACGCCGCGTCACCCGCTATCCCGGCGCCATCGACACCGAGCCGAGCTGGTCCGCAGACGGGCGCAGCCTCATCTTCACGTCGGACCGCGGCGGCCGGCCGCAGATTTATCGCATCGAGCTCGCCAACTCGATGATTGAGCGCTTGACCTTCCAAGGGGACTACAACGCTCGCGCCCGCCTGCTTCCAGACGGCCAGCACCTGATCTATGTGCATCGGCGCCGCGGCACCTACCACATCGCGTGGCAAGATCTCGAACGCAACGATGTGCGCGTGTTGACAGAGACCTCTCTTGACGAATCTCCATCCATTGCGCCGAACGGCATGATGCTGATATACGCGACGCAAAATGCGGGACGCGGTATACTCGCAGTAGTCTCAATCGATGGGCGGGTGAAGTACAAGCTGCCGTCGGATGAAGGCGATGTGCGCGAGCCGGCGTGGTCTCCGTACATTGACGCGCTGTCACCGGACAGTCGGCATTAGGGGCATGGCGAGCCTGAAAGGGCGAGTGCGGTGCCTGAGGAAGGCGAGTGCGGTGCCCTGAGAGGGCAAGTGCGGTGCCTGAGAGGGCAAGTGCGATGCCTGAGAGAGCAAGTGCAAAAGAGGGCAGGAGTAACGAAATGACGCGAACACCGTTAAAGCGCCGGTCGCCTAAACAGACTTTCGGCGCGATCGCGACGATCTTGGCCGCGGGCATCTTGGCCGGCTGCGCCGGCTGCGCCAGCCCCGAGGCACCCGCGCCCATTGAGATTCCGGACGAACCCGAAGAGATCGCCCCCATCGTCGCAGATCCCGAACCGGCGCGCCCGACGGACGCGGACGGCGTGTGGCTCGACGAGAACGGCCGCCCCATCGCTCGCACCGTGTACTTCGATTTCGACCAAGCCGTGCTCAAGCCACGCGACCTGCGCGTGCTGGAGCGCCACGCCGAGTTCTTGCGCGACAACCGCAGCCGCACCTTGACCATCGAGGGGCACTGCGACGAGCGTGGCACCCGCGAATACAACCTCGCCTTGGGCGAACGGCGCGCCAATGCCGTGCAAGACTTCCTCACCAGCGCCGGTGTGCGCAGTTCGCAACTGGAGACGGTGAGCTACGGCGAGGAGCGCCCCGTCGATGTGGGCCACGACGAATCTGCTTGGTCGAAGAACCGGCGGGCAGAACTCATCTATCGATGACATTGCAGCCCCCGAGCGCCCGCTCCCGCCCCAAATGAGCGGGCCGGGCGCGGCTCGGGGGATCGGCCGAGGCAGCCGGCCAGCCGCGCTCGCTCGCGCATCGGCCATCGTAGCGCTGCTCCCCCTCGCCGCTTGGGCAGCGGCCCCGGTGGAAGAATCCCGCCCGGCGCCGCCAGCGACGCCATTGCCAGCGCCGGCCGCGCCAGACGCCGCGCAGCCCTCGCAACTTTCCCAGCTCTTCCAAGTAGTGCAGCAGCTCCGCCAAGAGGTGAACATGCTGCGCGGCCAAGTGGAAGACCAAGCGCATCGTCTCGAGCAATTAGGCCGTGAACAGCAAGCCCGCTACTTGGATCTAGACCGGCGCTTGGCCGGCGGCGCAGCCGCTCCCCCCACACGCGCCGGCGCGGATGGCGCCGGCAGCCTTGCCGGAGATGCAGATCGGGTGGGCGGCCTCGGCGAGAACGTTGCCGGCGACGCGCCCGCATCGGAACAGGGCGCCTACCAAGCGGCGTATGCGCTATTGGACGCCGGCCAGCTCGATGCCGCGGCACAAGCGATGGAGCGCGTCATCGAGGGGTATCCCAACGGCCAGTACACGCCCAACGCCTTCTACTGGTTGGGAGAGATGCATCGGCGCAATGGCGAGTTGGAGAACGCCCGCCAAGCGCTGGTGCAAGTGATTACCCTGTTCCCAGACCACGGCAAGGTGCCAGACGCCCTATTCAAGGTGGGTGTCGTCTATGCCGAAATGGACGATGCCGACCGCGCCCGCAGCTACTTGGAACAGGTGGTGCGCGAACACCCGGCCTCCACCGCGGCAAGCCTCGCCAAGGACTATTTGGCCGAACTGCCGTAACCGGCACCCATGGCTTTGGCCACGACGCCCCCGCGTGGGAGGCGGCGCGTCGCGCTTGCACCGGCGATCTTGCTTGCGCGGGGCGATAGAGGCAGGAAACGCTGGTGGGCCGTCTGGGACTCGAACCCAGGGCCAACGGGTTAAAAGCCCGCTGCTCTACCAACTGAGCTAACGACCCCAAGCGCCGACGCATTGTATTCGCCAGCACTCACCGCAGACAACTTTGCGTGGCCGGCACCAGCCTCCCCCTTGCGCTCGCCCCCTCCACCGTCGCCGTCAGGCGCGTTGGTTCAGCCCGGCCAGCTCTGCCATGAAGCGCACGGCCTCGTCTTGATTGGCGCCCACCGTCAAGCCGGTGAAGCCGGCGTCCACCCAATCCCGATAGCGCTTGCGAATGCGCTCCTTCGGCCCCAACAGCGCCGCCTCGTCGATGAACTCGTCCGGCACCGCGGCGGTGGCCTCATCTTTGCGCCCGGCGAGATAGAGCTCTTGGATGCGCTCCGCGGCGTCGCCGAAGCCACGCTCGATCATCATGTGCTTGTGGAAGTTGAGCGTCTTGTGGCCCATGCCGCCGATGTACAGCGCCGCGTTGGGCTTGCCGGCGTCGATGGCGGTTTGCACGTCGTCCGTGATGTGAACTTGCACGCCGGATTGCGCATCGAGGGCGTCCAGCCCGCGGCCGCTCTTCCTCGCCCCGGCGGCGAGCCATGCCCTCGCCTTTGGCACGTACTCTGGCGTCATGCGCAACGGCAGCCAGCCATCGGCGATTTCCCCGGTGAGCCGCACCATCGTCTCGGTGCCGGTGCCAAGCCAGATGGGGATGTGGGGGTTCATGTGCAGGATGGATTTCAACGGCTTGCCGATGCCCATTGCGCCTTCGCCCGCAAACGGCAGCGCTATCTCGCGCCCGTCGTGGCTCACCACCTCGCGCCGCAACGTCTTTCTGATGATGGCCACATAGTCCTTCAGGCGGTAATAGGGGCGGCCCCAAGGCTGGCCGTACCACCCCTCGACGATCTGCGGGCCAGACATGCCGAGGCCGATGATCACGCGGTCTCCCCCGGCGAGGGCATCCACCGTGGCGGCCTGCATCGCCGCCATCACCGGCGGACGCCCAGCGATTTGCTGAATGGCCGTGCCCAAGCGGATGCTCCGCGTGTGCGCCGCAATGAAGGCGAGCGGCGTCCAAGCGTCCGAACCGTAAGCCTCGGCGGTCCACACCGAGTCGTAGCCCAGCGCCTCCGCCAGCGCGATGCGCTGCATCGGAATGTCGAGGTGCCGCCCGCTGTAGCCAAGGCTCAAGCCCAACTTCATGTCCGCCTCCCACTCCCTCAAAGGTGAGCGGACAGAGTGCCACAAGCCGTGGCGCAGTGATGTCCGCGCTAGAATCGGTGAACGAAATCTTGGGAGGAGCTATGAAACTGTCGAGCTTGAGCCGCTCCATCGCCGGTAAGACGGCCATCGTCACCGGTGCCGCGAGCGGCATGGGGCGCGCCACCGCGCGCTTGTTCGCAGACGAGGGCGCGAATGTCGCTGCTCTGGACATCAACGCCGACGCCCTCGCCGAGGTGACCGGCGAAATCGAGGCGGCCGGCCGTCCCGTGCGCGGCTGGCAACTGGACTTGGCGGACAAGGACGCCGTGGAGCGCGTCATCGGCGCCGTGGCCGACACGTTCGGCGGCATCGACATCCTCATCAACAATGCTGGCATCGGCGCCGGCGGCGCCATTGACAGCGACAACTACGAGGCCACCTGGCAGCGCGGCTTCGATGTGCTGCTCACGGCCCATGTGCGCACGATTCGCGCCGCGCTGCCATGGCTGCGCCAATCCGACGGAGCGCGCATCGTCAACATCGCCTCGACGGAAGGGTTGGGCGCCACCAAGTACGGCAGCGCCTACAGCGCGGCGAAAACCGGCGTCATCGGGCTGACGCGCTCGCTGGCAGTGGAGTTCGGCGCCGAGGGCATCACCGTGAACTGCATCTGCCCTGGGCCCATCCGCACCGGCATGACGGACGCCATTCCCGAGGCGAGCAAGCAGGAGTACGCCCGTCGCCGCGTCGCGCTCAAGCGCTACGCGGAACCGGAAGAGGTGGCCCACGCGACCCTGAGCTTGGTGCTGCCGGCCGCATCCTTCATCACTGGCGTCGCACTGCCGGTGGACGGCGGCCTCACCATCAAGAACGCCTAGCGTGTGCGCATCTGCTCCATGGTGGCGAAACCGATGGCGTGGGAGCCTTTCAGCCGTGGCTAGAGGAACCATGGTGGGCAAGTCGAGGAAGGTCGATAAGGGCACGGTCAAGGTGCATGTGACATTTCTAGGTGGCATGTACGTGGATGCAGACGAACTGCTGCGCAGCGAAGCCGCAAAGCGGACGATGGCCAAGATGCAGAAGGCACTGGGCCACATCCCCCAAGAATCACAAGAAGGTGTCCGGCCAACCGAGAGAGCGGACTAAGAGAGCCCGCGGTCTCCGCCACCGGCACTCCTCCGTCGCGGCACGGCTCGAAGCGCCATCTCACACCGGCAAACTCGTCCGCCTGCATCTAGCGACGCGGACGCGAGTGCGTCCTTGGAAAACAGGCCGTGCCTGCCACCCGCGCCTCAGACCTAGTGCAGCACCATCCCCGCGGCAGCTTGGCCTGCCAAGCCCCGCCGCGGCGAGCGGCTAGCCCGCCGGGCGTGTGCTCGGCAGGCTCCGCGGTGTGGCGGTGCCAGCCGTCCTTCAGCGCCCGACGAAGTTGCCGGGGCGTCGTTCCGACACGGCGCGCACGCCTTCCTTGTGGTCTTCGGTCTGCTGCAGGCGCCCCTGCTCGCTGTTCTCCCAATCCGTCGCCGCCTGCACCGCTTCGGGCAGCCCTTGGCGCATGGTGGCGCGCACGGATTGCACCGCGAGCGGCGCGTTCTCGGCGATCTCCGCGGCGAGCCGCATCGCTTGATCGCGCAGATCATCCGCATCCGCCAAGATGTCCGCCAAACCCCACTCGTAGGCCGTTTCGCCGTCGATGCGACGCCCGGTCAGGAACATCAAGTTGGCCTTTTGCTGGCCGACGATCTTCGCCAGCGTGTGCGTCAAGCCAAAGCCCGGATGGAAGCCGAGCTTCACGAAGTTGGCGGTGAAGCGCGCTCTGGGGGAGACAACGCGAAAGTCTGCCATCACGGCAAGCCCGAAGCCGCCGCCCACCGCCGCGCCCTGCACCGCGGCGATGACGGGCTTCTTGGCCGAGAACAGGCGCACCGCCGCGGTGTAGAGAGGGTTCTTGCCCGTCACCGGGCGGCTGCCCTGCGTGGAATCCCGCGCCGGATCCGCGAAGTTGTTGCCGGCGCAGAAGTGCTTGCCCTCGGAGCACAGCACCAGCGCGCGCACATCGATGTCCTCGTCCAAGGCATGGAACGCATCCCCCATGTCGTTCATGAGGGCCACGTCAAAAAAGTTGTTGGGCGGGCGCTGTATCTCCAACGTGGCCACATGGCCATCGCGCCGCACCTCAATGTCGCCGTACCTCACTGCAGTTCCTCCCCGAAAATTGCCGCTTTGCCAGCATGTTATGGTGCCCCAAAACCGAGTCTGGGCATAGCGAGGCGGCGCATGGCAAGCGTAGCCAAGCTAGCCGTTAGGCGGGCGAGGCAGGCACAGAGGATGGAATAGATGGCGGAGTTTCTGCGTTGGCGCGTGGGCGAGGTGACGGTCACGCGGGTGGTGGAGCTCACCTCTGCCAGCCTTGGCAGCCACCTGCTGCCGCAAGCATCGCCAGACATCGCCCGCGAGCTGCCTTGGCTCAAGCCATTTGTGAGCGAGAAGGGCGAACTCGTGCTCTCGTTTCACAGTTTGGTGTTGGAGTGCCGCGGCGAGGTGATCGTGGTGGACACCTGCATCGGCAATGACAAAGAGCGCACCTACCCGCGCTGGAACGCGATGCAAACGAACTTCTTGGCAGACTTCGCGGAAGCCGGGTTCGACCCGCAGCGTGTGGCCACCGTGCTCTGCACCCACATGCACGTGGATCATGTGGGCTGGAACACCCGGCTTGTCGATGGGCGCTGGCAGCCGACGTTCGCCAACGCCCGCCACCTCTATGCCGAGGCGGAGTGGGCGCATTGGCAGACGCATGACCAGACGGCGGCGTTCGGCCCCGTCATCGAGGATTCCGTGCAGCCGATCTTCGACGCCGGCTTGGCAGACCTCGTGCCGAGTGAGCACGCCGTGAGCGATGTGGTGACGCTCTTGCCGACGCCGGGCCACACCCCCGGCCATGTCTGCGTCCACATCGCCTCCAAGGGCGAGGAAGCGGTCATCACCGGCGACCTGATGCACCACCCGTGCCAAGCCGCGCACCCGGATTGGAATGCCAGCGTGGACTTTGACCCCGATCTAGCCGCCACGACGCGGCGGGGCTTCCTAAACCGCTATGCGGACCGGCCTGTGCTAGTGATCGGCACCCACTTCGCCGGCCCAACCGCCGGGCGCATCGTCCGGGACGGCGACGCCTTCCGCCTAGATTGCTAAGGCCGGCGTAAAGCCGGGCGCAACCGCATCATCCGGTCGCCAAGCGCTCGGCAGCGACTCGACGGGCGGCGAACCGCGATAGCATTGGGCGTTTTGCCGCGCCCTCGCCTTGTCCTCCCGCCACATCGCCAACGTGTGCAAGCGCCGCGACTTCGTGGGCCTTTGGGCCGGCAGCGTCGCGGCATCGTTCGCCATGAACATGCAGATCATCGCACGCGGCTGGCTGGTCTACGCGATGACGTCCTCCGCCACGGACTTGGCGTTAGTGACGCTGTCCTTCACGGGGCCGCAAGTGGTGCTGTCGCTCGTCGGCGGCGTCGTGGCAGACCGCTTCTTCAAGCGCCGCATCCTCATCATCGCCCAGCTCTCGAATTGCGTGGCCACCGTGGCGATGGCATCGATCATCGTCGCCGGCCGCGTCACCTTTGCAGACTTCATCTGGTTCGGCATGTTCAACGGCAGCGTGCTCGCGCTTTCCATGCCGGCGCGCCATTCCTTCGTGCCGGATCTCGTGCCGCGGCGCCTGATTTTCACGGCCATGGCCTTGAACACCGCCGGCATGAACCTCGCCCGCGTCTTGGGGCCGGTGATCGCCGGCTTCGTCATTGCTTGGATGGCGGACGGCGACACCACCAGCGCTCGCGGCGTCGGCATCGTTTACTGCCTGATTGCGGCGCTGTACTTCACGGCCGCGGCCACGACGTTCTTCGTTCAGAGCCCCGGAGCGCCGCAGCCTCGGGGCGGTGCCGGCCCCTTGGCGGACATCCGCGCAGGCTTGGCCTATGTGCGCACCAACCCGCCGGTGCTGGGGCTCATCCTGCTCTCCATCGTGCCGTTCATGTTCGGCATGCCGTTGAACACCCTGATGCCCGCCTTCAACGAAGATATCTTGGGTGGCGGCGCGGACGACCTTGGCCTGCTCGTCTCCGCCATGGGCATCGGCGCCATCGTCGGCTCGGTGACGTTGGCCGCCGCCGGGGAGCTGCGCCGAAAGCGGGCGACGCTCCTTGCCCTGAGCGCCGGCTGGGCCGTCAGCGTCGCCGCCTTGGGCGCCGCCGGCAGCTTGCCGCTGGCCATGCTGGCAGTGATAGCATTCGGTTGGATGTCGTCCTCGACCATGGCGCTGAACCGCGGCCTGCTGCAAACGCAGACGACGTTCTCCATGCGCGGGCGCGTGATGAGCATCGACATCATGTGCCACGGCCTCATGCCCTTAGGCGCCATCCCCATTGGCTTGATCGCGGACGGTTTCGGCGTGGCGGCGGCATTGCTGGTGAGCGGGACGCTGTTCGCCATCGCCATCGCCAGCTTGGCGCGGTTCTCCTTCTCTGTGCGCCAGATCGGCGTGGCGCCGGCGTGATGGTGGCGTGCCGGCCAATGGCGTGGCTGCTGGCCCTTCTTGTAGGGGCGTGGCCCGGCGGCAGCCACGCGGCAATCGGCGCGAAGCCCCCCCCCCCAACATCGTCTTCATCATGGCGGACGATCTCGGCTATGGCGAACTAGGCTCTTACGGCCAACGCAAGATCCGCACGCCTCGGTTGGACCACATAGCGGCGCAAGGCATGCGCTTCACGCAGTTCTACTCCGCCGCGCCAGTTTGCGCACCGGCTAGGGAGGCGCTACTGCTTGGCCGACACGCCGGGCATGTCCGCCATGCCAACCAAAACGCACCCATGGCCGCTGAGAGCGTAACGTTGGCAGAACTTCTGCGAACACAGGGCTACGCCACGGCGATGATCGGCAAGTGGGCACTTGGCGATTTGGGAACGGGCGGCGAGCCGGACCGCCACGGCTTCGACCACTACTTCGGCTACCTCGATCAAACCGCGGCGCATCGCCACTACCCGACGCAGCTATACCGCAATGGGGAACGGCTGCAGTACCCCGGCAATGCGCTGTTCCACGGCGACGTCCACTCCGGCGATGCCTTCGTCGCCGAGGCGCAAGCCTTCATCAATCGGCACCAAGGCCAGCCGTTCTTCCTCTACCTGCCGCTCACGCTGCCCCATGCCGATATCGTCGCACCGCAGGCGTTCCTCGACGCATACGCCGGCCGTTTTCCCGAGATGCCATTCGCCGGCGGGCACTACGCACCCCAAACCATGCCAAATGCCGCCACCGCGGCGATGATCAGCTTACTGGACCACCATGTTGGCAAAGTGTTGGACAGCCTCGCCTCCGCGGGGTTGGACGAACGGACGATCGTCTTCTTCACTTCCGACAACGGCCCGGTTTCGGTTGGTGGGCGCAACTTCGAGTTCTTTGATGGTGCCGGGGGGCTCCGAGGTGGCAAGCGCAGCCTCTACGAGGGCGGCATCCGCGTGCCGATGATCGTGCGCTGGCCTGGCCGGGTCCCCGCGCAGGTAGTGAGCGACGCAGTGTGGAGCTTAGTCGATGTGTTTGCGACAGTGGCCGACTTGGTGGATGCGCCGGACGGCGAGACGGACGGCACATCAATGCTGCCCATCCTCCTCGGCGAGGCCGAGCGTTTGGCCCGGCGCCCCCTCTATTGGGCTTGGCGCGGGTCGCAGTTATCCGGGCCGCCGGACGATGCTGGGTCGTGGAGCGAGCCGGAGTTCGTGCAGGCGGTGCGGCTTGGGGATTGGAAGGCCGTTCGCTTCAACCGCTCGAGCGAAGTGGAGCTCTACAACTTGGCCGAAGACAGCGGAGAAACGCGCGACCTCGCGGCCCGATACCCTCGCAAGGTCGCCACCCTGACGGCGATCATGGAGCGCGAACATGCGCCGTTGCCCGTGCGTTGACCGGGATGCACGCCGAGCCGGCGCATCGCGTCGGCAGCGTGATCCGGCGACGCCGGCCGAGCGTTACAATGCGCACCCGAAACCGTTGCCTCCAAAGCCAGCCGTCAGCAGTGCCGCGGCGGTGATGGCGTAGGGAAGTGCGCCCATGCTGGTGCTCGGCATTGAAACATCCTGCGACGAAACCGGCATCGCGCTGTACGATTCGGCCGCCGGCCTCATCGCCAACGCCCTCCACAGCCAAGTTCTCACCCATGCGGACTACGGTGGCGTGGTGCCGGAACTCGCTTCCAGAGACCACATCCGCAGGATCGTGCCCCTCGCGCGGCAAGCCCTCGCCGACGCCGAGCGGCAACTCGCAGACATCGACGCCATCGCCTACACCGCCGGGCCGGGGTTGCTCGGCGCATTGATGACCGGCGCTGGCGTCGCCCGCTCCCTCGCCTGGGCCTTGGGCGTGCCGGCCCTCGGCGTGCATCACATGGAGGCGCATCTGCTCGCACCTTTGCTGGACGCGCCGCGCCTGCGCCTACCGTTTGTGGCGCTGCTCGTCTCCGGCGGCCACACGCAACTCGTCAAGACCACCGGCGTTGGCCGCTACGAACTGCTCGGCGAATCCTTGGACGACGCGGCCGGCGAGGCGTTCGACAAGACGGCGAAGCTGCTCGGCCTAGGCTATCCCGGCGGCCCGGCCATCGCCGCCCAAGCGGACGCTGGGCGCCCGCACCGCTTCGCTTTTCCGCGGCCGATGACGGACCGCCCCGGCCTCGACTTCAGCTTCAGCGGCTTGAAGACCCATGTCGCCAATGTCGTGCGCACCTTGCAGCCGTTGACGACGCAAGACGTGGCGGACATCGCCAGAGGCTTTCAGGATGCGGTGGTGGAAACGTTGATCATCAAGTGCCGCCGCGCCCTCGACGCCACCGGCATGGACGCGCTGGTGGTCTCCGGCGGTGTGGCGGCGAACCGCGCCCTGCGCGCGCGTCTCAAAGAGGTGGCACCGGCGGTTTACTATCCGCCGCCGGCACTGTGTACCGACAACGGCGCGATGGTGGCCTATGCGGGCTGGCTGCGCCTCAAAGGCGGGACGGCGGCGCCGAGCGCAGACGGCGAGGAGCGCCTTGCCATCGCCACCCGGGCGCGTTGGCCGCTGCAGGAGTTGGCGCCGCCATGATGATCCGCATCGAGGCGCTGGAGGTGTTCGCCATCATCGGCGTGCATGAAGCCGAGCGGGAACGGCCGCAATCCCTCTTGGTGGACATCGAGTTCCGCGTGCCAACCCCCGCGACCGACGATCTGGACGCCACGGTGGACTACTCTGAGGCGCAAGCCATCGCCGCACGTTGCATCCAAGCCGGCGAGTTCCGCCTCATCGAGACCGCGGCGCAAGCCACGGCGCGGCGCTTGGCGCAGACGCTAGGTGTGGACGATGTGGCGGTGAAGGTGGCGAAGCCGGCCGCCTCCCGCACCGCCCGCTCCGTGTCCGCGTCATACCGGCTTGAGCTGCCGGGCCGCCGCTGACGGGACGCTGATGTGCTTGCCGTCTTCCAGGCGGTAGGCGGTGAGCTTGCCGCCCCACACGCAACCCGTGTCCACGCCGATGGCGCGTTCGCCGCGGACGCCGTTCAGTGCCGCCCAGTGGCCGAACAGGATGGGGCGCTTGATGCGCGGCGGATACGCGAACCAAGGCGAGTATCCCGGCGGCGCATCCACCGCCGACCCCTTGCGCGAAAGCTGCAGCTCGCCGGCCGCGCCGACGAAGCGCATGCGGGTGAAATAGTTGACGATGACGCGCAACCGCTCCACCCCGGCCAAGGACTTCGACCAGCGGCGCGGCTCGTCGCCGTAGATGCGGCTCAAGAACGGGTGGCAGGCGTCGCCACGCAGTGCCGCTTCCACTTCCGCGGCGCGGCGCTTGGCTTGCTTCAGCCGCCAAATGTGCGGCACGCCGGCATGTGCCATCACGAGGCCCTTGGCGCAGTGCAAGAGCGGCTGCCGGCGCAGCCACTGCGCCAACTCGCGGCAGTCCTCGGCGTTCAGCAGCGCATCCAAGGTGTCCGCCGGGCGTGGCGCGTGGCCGCCCAAGGCGATGGCGAGGAAGTGCAGGTCGTGATTGCCGAGCACCGTCACGGCAGCGTCGCCCAAGCCCTTGACGAAACGCAATGTCGCCAACGATTCCGGCCCCCGGTTGATGAGATCGCCAACGAACCAGAGCTGGTCGCGGCGGCGCCGAAAGCGCACCTTGGACAAGAGCGCCTGCAGTTCGGCGAAGCAACCCTGCACGTCGCCAATGACGTAGGTGGACACGTGAGGCTAGCCGTCAGTGGACGGCGTTCGGCATGGCGAGCGAGAAAGGTGGAATCGGCACGATGAACTCGTCGCCATCATCCGACTGGAACAGATAGTGGCCCTCCATGGAGCCGACCGCGGTGGGGAGCGCCGCCGCGCTGGTGTAGCGAAACGCCTTGCCGGGCGGAATGCGCGGCTGGCGGCCCACCACGCCGGCGCCCTCCACTTCCTGCGTGTGGCCTTCGCCGTCCGTGATGACCCAGCGCCGCGCCAGCAACTGCCCTGCGCTGGCGCCGACATTGGCGATGGTGATGGTGTAGGCGAAGACGTAGCGGTTCGCGTCCGCGTCGGATTCGGCGTCGATGTAGCGCGTCTCCACCGAGATCTCAAACGCCTGTTCGGCGGCATCCAGAGCGCTCATCGCTGGCCTCGCCCAAGCTCCACGGCATTCGCCATGGCGACGAAATCGGCGACGGCCAAGGCTTCCGGCCGCACATCCGCGTCGATGCCCAAGGCCGCCAGATCAAGCCGCAAGGATTGTACGGCATTGCCTAGGCGCTTGCGGCGCTGCGCGAAGGCCACGCGCACCACATGGCGCAAGGCCAGACTATTCCGCGCCGGCGTTGGCGGCGGGCGCGGCGTCAACCGCAGGAACGTCGAAGACACCTTGGGCGGCGGCGCGAAGGCGGTGGCCGGCACGTCGAACATGGGCGCCACCTCGCAGTGGTATTGGGCGATGACGGAGAGCCGCCCCCAGTCGCGGGTGCCGGGCGTCGCCGCGAGCCGGGCCGCCACCTCCGCCTGCAGCATGAAGTGCATGTCCCGCACTGGCGCACCGGCGGCGCAGGCGTCGAACAGGCGGTTGAGGAGCGGCGTGGAGATGTTGTACGGCAGGTTGCCGAAGACGCGCGCCGGCACCTGCCCCAGCACATCCGCATAGTCCACGGCCAGCGCATCCGCTTCCAGAATCCGCGCAGCCGGCAACCGGCGGCGCAAGCCGGCGGCTAGGTCGCGGTCGATCTCCAGCGCCGTCACGCATGCGCCGGCAGCGCTCGCCGGCACCGTCAACGCGCCATGCCCCGGGCCGATTTCCAGCACCGCCTCACCACGTCGCAGCGCCAGCGCCGCCATGATGGCGTCCACCACTTCCGCGTCGATGAGGAAGTGTTGTCCGAAGCGCTTGCGGGCGCGCGGCAAGGTGGCCGGCGCGGTTATGCAGCCCCCTCGCCCGCCGAGCCACACGCCAGTTCGAAGGCGGCGCGGAAGCTCCCCGCGTTCGCGCAGCCGGAACCAGCAAGGTCAAGCGCGGTGCCGTGATCCACCGATGCGCGCAGGAACGGCAGCCCCAAGGTGATGTTCACGGCGTTCCCAAAGCTCGCCTGCTTGAACGCCGGCAAGCCTTGGTCGTGGTACATCGCCAGCACGGCGTCATCCTGCCCTCGGCGGTTGAAGATGGTGTCGGCGGACAGCGGCCCGACAACGTTCGCGCCGGCGGCTCGCCAGGCGGCGCACACCGGCTCGATCACGTCGATCTCCTCACGGCCGAGCCAACCGCCTTCGCCGGCGTGGGGATTCAAGCCGGCCACCGCGACGCGGGGCGAGGCGATGCCAAAGACGTCCCGCAAGCCATCCACCAAGAGGCGCAGCGCGCGATCCACCCGTGCCTGGGTCACCAAGCCCGGCACCGCCTGCAGCGGTGCATGATCCGTCACCAGCGCCACCCGCAACGGCCCGGCGGCGAGCAGCATCAACACCTCCTCCACGCCGCAGGCATCTCGCAGAAAACCGGTGTGCCCGGTGAAGGCAATGCCGGCCTCGTTGAGCACGGACTTCTGCACCGGCCCGGTGACGAGGGCGTCAAACTCGCCGTTGAGGCAGCCCGCGACGCCGTGCTCCAACGTGTCGAGGACATAACGTCCATTGCGGGCGTCCAGCTTTCCCGGCGTGACGGGCGCAGCCGTGGCGTGCGGCAGCACGGTCATGCGGCCGGCCGCGCAGGTGTCCACAGCGTCGATCACGAGGGGCAAGCCGAGCCGCTTGGCGCGGGCGGCGAGCAGGTGCGGATCCGCCAGCACCACCGCAGCGGCGTTGCGCGGCTGTTGAAACGCCTGGATGGCAATGTCCGGCCCGATGCCGGCCGGCTCCCCAAGCGTCACCGCGATGCGCCGCGCCATGTCCTGAACGCCTAGCCTTCGGCGTCAACGCCCGTGCGCAGTTCCACATGGGCCTCGTCGCGGATTTCCTGCAGCCACTCTTGCAGCTCTTCATCGAAGCGCCGGTTGTGCAGCACCGTCATGGCCATGTTGCGCCGCGCCTCCTCGGACATGTCCTGGTCGCGCCGTTCCTGCACCTGCACGATGTGCCAGCCATGCGTGCTGGGGAATGGCTCACTCACCTGTCCCACCTCAAGCGCGTCCATGACGGCGCGGAACTCCGGCACGAAGTCGCTGCCGTCCGTCCAGCCGAGCTCGCCGCCGGCCAACGCGCTGCCTGGATCCTCCGAGTGTTCCTTGGCGATCTCCGCGAAATCCTCCCCCGCCACGACGCGGCGGCGCAGGTCGAACGCCAGCTCGCGGGTTTGCTCAGGCGCCCGAATAGCCGATGGACGCACGAGAATGTGCCGCACGAGAGACTGCATTTGGCGCTGTTGGCTCACGCCGCGCTGCTCCAAGAGCTGCACGATGTGAAAGCCCAGGTTGTTGCGGATGGGGTCTGCCGTCTCGCCCGGAGACATGTTGACGATCTGCTCGGCAAACAGGCTCGGCAGCCCACCGGCGCGGCGCCAGCCCAAGTCGCCCCCTTCCAACGCAGTGGATGCAGCAGAGTGCTCAATCGCCATCTGCCCGAAGTCTGCTCCGGCGCGCAGTTGCGCCACGATCCCTTCCGCCGCCTCGGCAGCCTTGGCGATGGTCTCTGCGGCGTTGCCCTCCACCGCCAGCAGAATGTGCCCGACGCGATATTCGTCCGAAATCATCTCTTGGAAGAATGCGGAGGCGATGAGGTCGTCAATGTCTTGGTCTGTGATGGTGATGCGCCGATTCACCAACAGCCGCTGCACACGCTGCAGTTGCAGTTCACGGCGCACGTCCTCGCGGAACTGCCGGTAGCTGATGCCGTCTTGCTCCAGCGCGGCGCGGAACTCGTCCAGGGTCATCTCGTTCTGCCGCGCGAAGCCGTTGACGGCTTCCGTCAAGGTCTCGTCGTCGATGACGATGCCGCGCTGGTCTGCCATTTGCAGCTGCAGGCTCTCGATCACCAGCCGTTCCATGAGCTGGCTCATCAACGCATCCTGGGGCGGCAGCTCCGCGCCCTGCTGCTGCAGGCGCTCCAACACCGCATCGCGGCGCTCCAAAAGTTCCGAGGCGAGCACCACATCGTCGTTGACGATGGCCACGATGCCATCCAAGCGCTCGATTTCGGCCAAGAGCGGCACAGCGCCAAGGGCCAGCGCGCCGGCCAACGCCACCGCGCAACGGCGGCGCACGCTGGCACTGGCCGAACTAACGATCGGCATACGATTCCTCCCGATAGCCTTTGATGCCTCGCGCAAGGTTGGATTCCACGCTGCCAAACCCTGCAACGCCGCGAAGCACAAACTGTAACAGGATGCCTCGCGCCTCGTCCGCCTCGTCCAACAGGCGGCCCGTGCGCGATTCCACATAGCGGCGATAGATGACGCGCGCCTGCCAGCAGCAGTTGGCGTATTCGAAGCCGGCGAACACCTCGTTGGCGCGGCCGATCTCAAAATCGTAGCCGAACCGAGCGATGGCGCTCCACCTGCGACTAAGCGGCCAGATGAACGACACGTCGCTCTGATCGATGCGCTGGGCGCGGCGCTTGCGGTGGCCGATGTTCACGATGCGCCGGTTGTCGCGCCGGTACTGCAGGGCGACGCCGATCTCCTGCTCTTCCGCCGCCGCGGCATCCCAAGTGAGGACAGCGCTCGCCCGGAAGTGGCCGGCGCGCCCTTCGAGCTCCGCCACCACTGGCGAGGTGGAATGGGCCGGGTCGGGATCCGCAGCGCCCAAGACCACCCGCCGATCTTGGAAGTGGACGATGGTGCCCAAGCTCGCCCGCAGCCGCTCCTGGCCGCTGGTGGCGCCCAACATCCGGCTCACCAGTGCCACCGTCAATTGATCGGCGTCGCTGATGCGGTCTAGCCCGGCGAAGCGGTTGCGGCGGAACAACTGCTGGAAAGAGAACGCCGTCACGCTCGGGTCGAAGCGCGGCAGGTGATCTTGCTCGGCGAACTGTTGGCGCAAGTAGTAGACGCGCGGCTCCAAGGTTTGCACGAAGTCCGCGCCGCCAAACGTGGCGCCCCGCTCGAAGAACAGCCCCGCGTCGACGTCGCCAAAGGCAATGCGCCGTTCCGGGCTCGCGCCCCGCCGCCCCAATGCGCCATCGACGTCGTAGGCGGTGTAGCGATAGCCGGCGCCCAGCTTCAGAAAGCCCCAGCTGCGGTTGAACGGCAGCGAGACGGTGGGTTCCAGATGCAGGCGGCGGCCGTCCGGGAGACCGGCGCGAGCGCGGTCTTGCGGCGCGTCGAAGGCCGTCCACACCGCGGCAAGAGACCAGTTCAACACGCCGGCGGCGCCACTCACATACGACACGTCCACTTCGGGCAGGCGCCGATAGGGAGTGACGCGCGGCGCCAGCCACTGAAAGCCCAAACCGCTGACACCGGCGGACCAACCGCCGCGGGCATAACGGGCTTGGGCGAACCGCGTCAGGAACGGGCGCCGTGCCAAGGCGAGGTCTGTGCCGAGGTCCCGCAGGTAGTCCGCATCGCTCGCTGCGGCGTAGTCGATGTCGGTGCTGAGCGCCCCAAAACGGCCGCGGTGGTCGATGGTGGCCAGCCAGCGGTCGCTGTCGCGCTCGCCAGTGTCCTGCCGATACAGGTCGTCATCCATCAGCATGGCGACGCCAACGGTGGCCATGGCCGAGCGCGTCAGGCCCCGCGCCTCCACCTCTAGCCCAGAGCCGCGATTGGCGATGTAACGGGGCGCAACGGTGGCATCGTACTGCGGGTGAAGGTTGAAGTAGTAGGGAACGGCGACGTCGAGGCCGTCGTCGCGAGACCAGGCGACCGGCGGGAACAGAAAGCCAGAATGCCGCGCCTCCGAAAGCGGCAGGCGCAAGCGTGGGGCATACAGAACCGGCACGCCCTTGAATCGGAGGGTGGCGCCCCGCACTTGGGCACTGTCCGCCCCTTCCCGCAACGTCAGTTCCGCTGCCTCGACCTGCCAGGTCGACGCGTCGGGTTCGCAGCGGGTGAAGCGCGGCTCGGTTAGCCGCGTGAGGTCGCCGCTGCGTTCCATCGCCCGTGCAGCGCCGCGGAACCCCGGGCCGAACAGCAAGAACTCCATGTCTTCAAAGCGCCCGTCGCCCCGCGTCAACTGCGCGGTGGCGCCGGTCACCGCCATGCCCGGTTCAGAGAACGCGAAGCCACCCGTGAGGCCCACCTGGCGCGTTCCATCCGCCAGTTCGGCTAATGTGGCGCGTTCGCCGGTGAGGCGGCGATTGCCTTGCTCCAACACCACGCCGCCCTCCAACAGCAACCGTTCGCCGAGGCCGTGGCGCACCCGTCGCGCCTGCCCATAGAGGGGCAACGCGGACAGGTCGGCGCCCAAGGCGTGGGGATGGCTGCGTTCAACGTAGGTGCCGTCGCACCAAGCCGGCAGACGCGCTCGGTGCCGAGGAGCGAGCTCGGCGCGGGGCAGCCAATGCGCGGCGGCGACGGCGGCGCCAGAGGAGTCGTCTGCGGCCGCGGCGCCCAAAGACGCGGCCCCGATGGCGACCAAGACGAGAGCGCGGACGGGGTTCACACGCGGCAATGATATGCCACGCACCGGCACGGCACGCCCAAGCGGTTGCGGCTCGGCCCTTACAATTCGCCCGTGGAACACCGTCGCCGTCAGCTTGAGTCTTGGTGCGCGGCCGAGCTCGGCCCCCTTGCCGCCTTCGACCCCTTGCCGGTGGAGGCGAGCACGCGGCGCTTCTACCGGGCGCATGGGCCGTCGGGCAGCGTCATTGCCATGGATGCGCCGCCGGCGACGGAAGACAATGCGCAGTTCCAAACGCTGTCGCGGGTGTTTCGCGCCGGCGGCGTGCCGGTGCCGGCGGTGCTCGCGTTCGACCCGCGTGGCTTCATGTTGGTGACGGACTTCGGCGAAACGTTGTTGGAGCGCGCCTATGCCGATGGTAGAACAGAGGAGGCGCTGCGCCTCGCGCTCGATGCCCTGCTGCGGCTGCAAGCCACTCGTTCCGACGCCATCCCGCCCTACAGCGTGGAGCGTTTTCGAGACGAGTTGGACATCTTCTTCGAGTGGCTGATCCGGCGCTTCCTCGGCCTGCCAGCGCCAGCGTTCGCCGCCGCCGCGGTGGATGCCTTGGTAGCGGCCACGCAGGCGCAGCCCCACGCGACGCTGCATCGGGATTACCACTGCCGCAACCTGCTGTTGCGCGACGACGGCAGCTTGGGCGTGGTGGACTTCCAAGATGCGCTGGTGGGCCCGGTGGCCTATGACTTGGCGTCCCTGCTGCGGGATTGCTACCACATCTTCCCCGAGCCGCTGGTGGCGAGTTGGCGATCACGGTATCTGGCGGAGGCGGACTGCGGCATGGCAGAGGCGGATTTCCACCGCGCCTTCGACCTCACCGGCGCGCAACGCCATCTTAAGGCCGCCGGCATCTTCGCCCGCCTGCAGTTGCGCGACGGGCGCAGCACCCATCTGGCCGCCATCGCGCCAACGCTGCGCCGGGTGGTTGCCTTGGGCCGCAGCCGCCCGGAGCTCAAGGCCCTCGCTGCATGGTTGGACGCCGAGGTGTTGCCGGCCTTGGCGCAGCGTCTCGCCGCGGCGCCGCGGCCATGAAGGCGATGATTCTCGCCGCCGGGCGCGGCGAGCGCCTGCGCCCGCTGACGGAGCGCATTCCGAAGCCGTTGATCCCCATTGGCGGGGCGGCGCTCATCGAGCATCAGCTGCGCTGGCTGCAGCGCGGCGGCATTGCCGAGGTGGTCATCAACCTGCACCACTTGGGCGAACGCATCGCCGCGCAACTCGGCGACGGCAGCGACATCGGCGTGCGCATCGCCTACAGCCGGGAAGAGACCCTGCTGGACACCGGCGGCGGCGTGAAGGCCGCCCTGCCCCTGTTGGGCGCGGCGCCCTTTGTGCTCTTGAACGGGGACATTTGGACGAACTACCCCTTCGCCGGCTTGGCGGGCCGGCGCCCAGAGGCGGCGCACCTCGTGTTGACGCCGCGCCCTGAACACCGCCCCACGGGGGATTTCGCCCTGCAGGGCGAACGCGCCCAACGCCACGGGGACGCGCGCGACGATCATGTGTTCTGCGGCATCGCCGTGGTCCACCCGCAGCTCTTCGCCGCCGCGCCGGACGGCCCCTTCAACATCGCGCACGAACTCTACTTCGCCGCCGCCCGCGCTGGGCACCTCACCGCTGAGGGCTTTACCGGCGCCTGGTTCGACATCGGCAGCCACGATCAATTGAAGGCCGCCCGTCGCTTCGCGGAGTAGGCGGTAAAATCCGCTGATGCCCCGCTCTCCCCTGATTGCGCCCTCCGTGTTGGCGGCAGACTTCGCTTGCCTCGGCGCCGAGGTGGATGCCGTGCTGGCCGCCGGCGCAGATGCCATCCACTTTGACGTGATGGACAACCACTATGTGCCGAACCTCAGCGTCGGGCCGCCGGTGCTGCGGGCGCTGCGCGCGCACGGCGTGACGGCGCCCATCGAGGCGCATCTGATGGCGAAGCCCGTAGACCGCCTTTTGGAGGACTTCATCGACGCCGGCGCCACCTGCGTCACCATCCACCCGGAAGCCACCGAACACTTGCATCGCTCGCTCTGCCTGATCCGCGAGCGCGGCGTCCAAGCCGGCGTGGCGCTGAACCCCGGCACGCCGATCGCCGCGGTGGAGCGGGTGCTGCACTTGGTGGACGTAGTGCTCGTCATGTCCGTGAACCCCGGTTTCGGCGGCCAAGCCTTCATTCCAGAGAGCTTGGACGCGGTGCGCACCGCGCGCGCCCGGCTCGACGCCAGCCCGGATGGCGCCGCGGCCCGGCTTGAGGTGGATGGCGGCATTCACGCCGGCAACATCGGCGCCGCGCGCGCCGCGGGAGCGGACATGTTCGTCGCCGGCACGGCCATCTTCGGCGCGCCGGACTATGCGGACGCCATCGCCAAGCTGCGCGCCGCGCTCGGTTGAAGGCGATGGCGGCGCCCGCCTTCGACGCCTACCTCTTCGACCTTGACGGCACCTTGGTCGACACCGCGCCGGACATCATGGCGGGCCTCAACGTGGCCTTGGTCGAACACGGCTACCCGGCGGTGGACGAAGCGTTGACGCGGCATTGGGTGGGGCATGGCATCGCCCGGCTCATCGAGCAGGCGCTCGCTTGGCACAACGAGCCGCAGCCGGCGCCGGCGCGCTACGAATCCATGTTGCGGCGCTTCCGCGAACGCTACCGCAGCCACATCGCCGACCTCGGCGGCCCCTATCCCGGCGCCCGCGAGACGCTGCGCCAGCTGCAGGGCCGCGCCAAGCTCGGCGTCGTCACCAACAAGCCGGTGTTCCTGACCACGCCGTTGCTCGATGCTTTGGGGCTAGCGCAGCACTTCGGCGTGGTGGTGTCCGGCGACACCTTGGCAACGCCGAAGCCAGCGCCAGACCCGGCGCTGCACGCCTGCGCCATCCTCGGCGTGGCGCCAGGCCGAGCGCTCTTCGTTGGCGACTCCACCACGGACGTGGAGTGCGCCCGCGCCGCCGGCTGTCCGGTGTACTGCGTGCGCGGTGGCTATAGCCACGGCGTAGCGCCGGAAGACCTCGGCGCCGACCGCGTCATTGATTCGCTCACCGCCCTGATATAGCCTGCCCCTGCATTTCCACAGGCCGCACGCAGACATGGCGAGCGCAAAGGCACATCACCGCTGGCGATAGACACTTAGGCATTTGAGCCAGTCATCGCCGCGGCGAAGCTGGGGACACCACCCAGCACGGCCGCATCGCACGCTTCCATCAACGCGGACGCCGCCATGAACCAAGACCGATTCACCGCCCTCGCGGAGCAGGGCTACAACCGCATTCCCGTCGTGTACGAAGTGCTGGCCGACTTGGACACACCCCTGTCGGCCTACCTGAAGCTCGCCGACGCGCCATACACCTACCTGTTGGAATCCGCCGAGGGCGGTGAGAAGTGGGGGCGCTACTCCATCATCGGGCTGCCCAGCGCCACGGTGCTCCGCGTCCAGAACGGCACGACGACGCTGGAATCGCACGGCGCCATCGTCGAATCGCAGCGCACGGACGATCCGCTCGCCTTCATCGAGCGGCACTTGAACGCCGTCAAGGCGCCAGACCCAGATGCCACCGGGGAGGCGTTGCCCCGCTTCGGCGGCGGTTTGGTGGGCTACTTCGGCTACGACACCGTGCGCTGCATCGAGAAGCGGCTTGCCAACAGCGCCCCGCCGGATGCGCTGGGCACGCCAGACATCCTGCTCATGGCGTCCAACGATTTCGTGGTGTTCGACAACATGCGCCAACGCATGCAGTTCATCAGTCTGGTGGACCCGCAGCGCCCCGATGCGTATCAGACAGCGCTGGCGCGCCTTCAGGCCACCGCCGCGCGGCTCGCAGGCCCAGTGCCGCCGGTGCCAGCATGCACCGCGGCAGCGGCGCCGGAAGAGCAGGACTTCGCCTCCTCCTTCGGGCGCGATGGCTTCATGGCGGCGGTGGAGCGCATCCGCGATTACACGCGCGCCGGAGACGCCATGCAGGTGGTGCTCTCGCAACGCATGTCCGCGCCGTTCAGCGCCGCGCCCATCAACCTCTATCGAGCGCTGCGCAGCCTGAACCCCTCGCCGTACCTGTACTTCATGAACTTGGACGGCTTTCACGTGGTGGGCTCGTCGCCGGAAATCCTCGCCCGGGTGGAAGACGGGCGCATCGTCAACCGGCCGCTGGCCGGCACGCGCCGCCGCGGCCACACCGAGGAGGAAGACTTAGCGTTGGAACGAGAGCTGTTGAGCGATCCCAAGGAGATCGCCGAGCACCTCATGCTCATCGACTTGGGGCGCAACGACGTTGGGCGCGTCGCCGTCACCGGCTCCGTGCAAGTGACGGAGCGGTTCGCCATCGAGCGCTACTCCCACGTCATGCACATCTCCTCCAACGTCGAGGGCACGTTGGCGCCCGGCAAGACGGCCATGGACGCGCTGCGCGCCACGTTGCCGGTGGGCACCCTGTCCGGCGCGCCGAAGATCCGCGCGATGGAGATCATCGACGAGTTGGAGCCGGTGAAGCGCGGCGTCTATGGCGGCGCCGTGGGGTATCTCTCCTGGAACGGCAACATGGACACGGCCATCGCCATCCGCACCGCGATCGTCAAGGACGAGACGCTCTACATTCAGGCCGGCGGCGGCATCGTCGCCGACTCCATCCCGCGTCTGGAGTGGAAGGAGAGCATGAACAAGGGCCGCGCCATCTTTCGCGCCGCGCAACTGGCGACTGCCGGGTTCGGCCCGGGCACCGCCGCCACGCCGGGCGATGCTTGATGGTGGAGCTTGCCCGCCGGATTGCCGCGGCGCCGTGGTTCGGGTGGGGCGTCGTGGCGGTGATCGTCGTCAACGGCGTGGTGATCGGCCTCGACACCTCAGCGACGCTGACGGAGCGGTTTCACGGCACATTCAAGGTGGCCAATCAGCTCTTCCTGGGCATTTTCGTGCTGGAGGCGGCCATCAAGATCATCGCCGTGCATCCGCACCCGTCGCGCTACTTCAAGGATGGCTGGAACCTGTTCGACTTCACCATCATCGTGGTGAGCCTGCTGCCGGCCACCGGCGAGCTCGCGACGCTGGCGCGGCTGGCGCGCCTCTTGCGCGTACTGCGCCTCGTGTCCGCGCTCCCGGAACTGCGCCTCATCGTGACGACGCTGGCTCGTTCGATTCCGAGCATGTTCAACGTGATATGGCTGATGTCCATCATCTTCTACATCTACGCGGTGGCCGGTTATCACCTGTTCCACGACATCGACCCCACCCACTGGCGCACGCTGGGCATCGCGCTCATCACGCTGTTCCGCATCGTCACGCTGGAGGATTGGACGGATGTGATGTACGCGGCGATGGAACACTATTGGTGGGCGTGGGCCTACTTCGTGAGCTTCGTGGTGGTGGGCACCTTTGTCGTCATCAACCTCTTCATCGCCGTGGTGTTGAACAACCTAGACGAGGCGAAGACGGAGCGGCTGCGCGAATCCCTCGACGGCGGCTCTGGGCGCGATCTCGTCGATGAATTGAAGGAGGCGCGGGCAGCCTTGGAACGCTTGGAACGCAAACTGGCGGAGCGGCCATGAGCCGCCGGCGCCGCCTTCGTGGAGTGCGCCTCGGCGCCGCGGCGACGGTTGCCGCTTGGGCGCTGGCATCGGCGCAGGCCGCGGACGACGAGTTGCCGCTCGCCGGCGAACGCACCATCGCCTTCGAGACAGAAGCCGTCACTTGGCTCTCCCTCGATGTGTCGCCGGACGGGACGACGCTCCTCATCGAAGCCGTCGGAGACCTCTACACCCTGCCCGTCACCGGAGGCGCCGCGACCCGCATCACCGCTGGCATGGCGTTCGACTCGCAGCCGCGTTACTCGCCCGATGGCAAGCGCATCGTGTTCGTGAGCGACCGCGACGGCACCGAGGACGTGTGGCTCGCGAACGCCGACGGCAGCGACGCCAAGAACCTCACCACCGCTGGCAGCCAAGTGGAGTTCGCCTCCCCGGCGTGGGCGCCAGACGGCTCGCACATCGTCGTCTCGCGCACGCACTGGGGGCTCGGCACCTTCGAGCTATGGGCCTACCACGTCGATGGCGGCGCCGGGGTGCAGATCACCAAGGCCAAACGCGCGCCCAACGCCCCGGTGCGCGACCGCGCCAACGCCTTGGGCCCCGTGTACTCCCCGGATGGCCGCTACCTCTACTACGCGCGCAAGAGCGGCGGCTTCGGCTACAACCTGCAGCTGCCGCTGTGGCAGATCGCACGGCGCGACCTCATCGATGGCGCCGAAGACATCCTCACCCAAGCCCGAGGCAGCGCCATGCGGCCGCTGCTGTCGCCGGACGGTTCGACGCTCGTTTACGCCACCCGCCACGAGGGCGAGAGCGGCTTGCGGCACAAAGACTTGACCACCGGCGAGGAGCGCTGGCTCGCTTGGCCGGCGCAACGGGACGAGCAAGAGTCGCGCTTCACGCGAGACTTGTTTCCGGGTTACGCCTTCGCGCCGGACGGCAGCGGCGTCTTCTACACTGCGGCAGGCGGCATCCGCCGCGTGGACATGGCCACCGGTGCGGTGGCCGACGTGCCGTTCACGCTCAAGGTCGATCAGGCGTTGGGGCCGAGCCTCTACGCGCCCTACCGCCTTGGCATCGGCCCCGTCAAGGCGCGGTTGGCGCGTGGCTTGGCGCCCTCTCCAGACGGCGAGCACATGGCCTTTTCCGCCCTCGGCACCGTCTATGTGCGCGATGCGGCAAGCGGCGAGCACCGCGCCGTCACCGCGCCGGACGTTGCGGCGTTTCAGCCCGCTTGGTCGCCGGATGGCCGCTGGCTGGCCTACGTCACCTGGTCTCGCCAGGGCGGACACATTTGGCGCCTGCGCGCAACGGGCCGCGGGGCGCCGCAGCGTTTAACCGAGCGCGCGGCGTTCTATCGCGATCCTGCTTGGTCGCCCGACGGCGACCGCATCGTCGCCCTGCGCGCCGCCGGCTCCGAACGGCGACATCGCGAGTGGGATTTCGGCGCCTTGGTGGGCTTGGACGTGGTGTGGCTGCCGGCGCGGGGCGGCGCTGCGCAGGTCGTCTTGCCGGCGCGCGGCGCCCGGCAGCCACACTTCGGCCCGGAGGCAGACCGCATCTACCTCTATCAATCTGGCGAGCTATTCGCGCGCAATGGCACGTCTGCGCTGCTGTCGGTGCGCTACGACGGCACCGATCGGCGCGCCCACTTTGGCTTGAAGGGCCCCGGCATCTACTACGCGGAAAACGATGTGCCGGCGCAAGATGTGGCGCTCTCGCCAGATGGCCGCCACGTCCTCGCCATCCACGCCAATCAACTCTATGTGGCGAAACTCGTGAACCGCAACTTGGCGAACGTGCAAACGAGCGTGCGCACCCCTTCTGTGCCACTCGCCCGCATCACCGACGTGGGCGTGGACGAGGCCGCATGGAGCGCCGATGGCACCGAGATTCACTGGAGCGTGGGCAACCGCTTCCATGCGCGGCCGCTCGCATCCATCGACTTTGCAGCGAAAGACGCGCCCAACGGCCACGACAACGGGGACGACAAAGAGCCTAGCGAGGCGAAGGGCGAGGCGGCGCCGGCAGAGGTCGAGGCCGGCGCCCAGGCGAGCGCCGCGGAGGCGCCAACCGAGCCCGCAGCCGACGCCGAGCCCACGCCGCTGGCTGAAGACCACGAAGCCGTGACCAGCTTCGCCGTCACGGTGTATCGGCCTCGCCACGAACCGGAAGGCGTGCTCGCGTTGGCCGGCGCCACCGTCATCTCCATGGCCGATGAGCCGGACGGCGAAGGCATCGCGCCCGCCATCGCCGACGCCGTGGTCGTCATCGAGAACGACCGCATCGCCGCAGTGGGCCGCCGCGGCGAGGTGGCCATTCCCGCCGCGTCCCGCGTCATCGATGTGAGCGGACACTTCATCGTGCCGGGCTACGTCGACACCCACGCGCACTTCCGCGTGATGCGCGATGTCTTGGACCACGACAATTGGGCCTTCCTCGCCAACCTCGCCTACGGCGTGACCACGGGCCTCGACGTGCAGCCAAGCACCGTGGACATCCTCGCCTACCAAGACCTCATCGACGCTGGCGCAGTGCTCGGCCCGCGCACGCTCTCAACGGGGCCCGGCATCTTCAACGACAACCGCTTTCGCTCCCGGGAGCACGCGCACGCCGTGCTGTCGCGCTACAAAGACCACTACCGCGTGCGCAACCTCAAGGCGTACATCGCCGGCAACCGCAAGCAACGCCAGTGGCTCGCGCAAGCGGCGAAGGCGCTGGGCCTCATGCCCACCACGGAAGGCTCGTTGGACATGAAGCTCGACATCACGCACATCATCGATGGCATGAGCGGCAACGAGCACAACTTCCCCGTGCTCGATCTGCACCCCGACATCGTGCAGCTCACGGCGCGGTCCGGCATCGCCTACACGCCGACGCTGCTCGTGGCCTATGGCGGGCCGGCAGCGGAGACCCATTACTTCGTGCATGAATCCCCCCGCGACGATGCGAAGCTGAACCGCTTCATGCCACGCCACATCCTGGATGCGAAGACGCTGCGCGGCCCGTGGGCGCATCCGGATGAGCATGTGTTCGGGCGCATCGCCGCGCAAGCCGCGAAGATTCTCCGCGCCGGCGGGCGCGTGGGCGTCGGCAGCCACGGCCAATTGCAGGGGCTCGGCTACCACTGGGAGCTGTGGGCGCTGGCGAGCGGCGGGTTGACGCCGGCCGAAGCGCTGCTTGCCGCCACGCGCCACGGCGCCGAGATCATCGGCGTGGCGCAAGACATCGGCAGCATCGTCCCTGGCAAGCTGGCGGACCTGGTGATCCTGAGCGCCGACCCGCTGGCCGACATCAAGCACTCCGACGACATTGCCTATGTGGTGAAGAACGGCGAGATGTTCGTCGGCGACACGTTGGATCAGGTTTGGCCTGACGAGGCGCCGTTGCCGATGCAGTGGTGGTGGGAACTGGGGCCGCCCGGCGACGGCCCCTAGCGCCAAGCGCCCACGCCGGCGGCGGTGCCATGAATCCGGCGCCTAGCGACGCCTTACGTGTCGCGCAGTGACCTGAAGAGCGCCACCGTTATCGCCACGCCGATGACCAGCAGCGGCAACGAAGCCACCAGCACCATGGATTGAATGGCGCGCAAGCCGCCCATCATCATCAGCGTCGCCGGCAGCGCCATCAGCGCCAGCGCCCAAAAGACGCGGTGCCAGCGCGCTGGGTTGGCGCCGGCGACGAGCCCCCGCGTCGCCACGGCCGCAATGGTGTACGAGGCGGAATCGTAGGTGGTGGCGACGAAGATCAACGCCATCGCCACGAACGCGGCCAACGGCAGCGGCTGCAACGGCAGTGCCCCCAAGAAGGCGGCGATGGCGGTGTCCCCGGCGCCCTCGGCCACCAACGCCTGCACCGGCGCCAGCCCCTGCATGTCCATCCACATCGCGGTGTTGCCGAGGGCGACGTAGAACAGGGCGCAGCCGAGCGTGCCAAAGCCGACCATGGCGAAGATCATCTCCCGCAGCGTGCGTCCCTTCGAGATGCGGGTGGCGAAGATGCCGATGAACGGCGCGTAGGCCAGCCACCACGCCCAATAGAAGATGCTCCAGTTCTCGATGAAGCCACTCTCCAGAATGGGATCCGTCCAAGTGTTGAGACGGGCGAAGTGTTGGATGGTGAGGCCAAGGCTGTTGGTGCCGAGCTTGAGGGCGAAGGCCGTTGGGCCGAGCAGCAACACAAATGCCGCGAAGCCGATGGCGATGCCAGCGTTGATGTCTGAGAGCCGCTTGATGCCGCGGTCCAGCCCCAGATAGACGCTGCCGGCGAAGAGCGCCGCCGCCGCCATGCCGATGGCGATGTCGAGCCCCAAGGACTCTGGCAGGCCGAACAACGCGCCCACGCACGCGGCGATCATGGGCGTGGAGAGGCCCAGCGACGTGCCGGCGCCGGCCACCAAGGCCACGATGAAGACGAAATCCACCGCGCGCCCCAACGGGCGGCGACCAATGTCGTCGCCTAAGAGGCCGGCCAAGGCGGTGGACAGCCGGAGATAGGGAATGCGCCGTTGGTAGTAAGGCCAGGCAATGGCGATGGCCGGCAGGCAATAGATGCACCATGCCGAGAAGCCCCAGTGGAAGATGCCGTAGGTGGCTGCCCACTCGCGCGCCATCGGCGAGCCGGGCGCGAGCCCGAACGGCGGTTCGTCCAGGTAGAACGCCCACTCGATGGGCGCCCAGTAGAGCAGCCCGGCGCCGATGCCGGCGCAGAACATCATCGCAATCCAAGACAGGCGGCTGTATTCGGGCCTCGTGTCCTCGCCGCCGAGGCGGCGCCCGCCATGCCGCCCGAAGGCAATCACCGCGAGGACGATGGTGGCGCCCAAGGTCATCCATTGGTAGAGCAGCCCGAGCTCGCCGGCGATCCAATCGTAGATGCCGGTGACGAACTCCGCCGCCTGTTCCGGCGCCAAGGCGATGGGCAGGCAGGTGGCGACGATGAGGGCGACGGTGGCGTTGAACAGCACGGAATCGACCTTGAGCGCAGCCGCCCGCCGCTCCGTTTTCGCGCGCGAGCGCCCGCCCACGTCCCCCGGCTTTCCGATGGCGCCCGACTTTGGCTCCATTGTGGCCCCTCTCGCTCCCGTCCCATGCGCCGCGTGAGCGCGAGCGCCGAGCCGGGCTTGCCGGCGGACGCTGCCGGCCACACTAACACAAGGCGGCCACGCGCCTTCCTGAGCTAGGTTCGGCTGCTGCAGTGCGCACGACTGAGCAAATTACATGAAGCGAGTTTGTAAAATCGTTCAATCGCGTCGTACAATTTGACACATGTGGATTGAACGACACATCGAGCCCTTGCTCCTGCAGCGGGCCGCGACGCGCCCGGTGATCGTCCTCACCGGCGCGCGCCAAACGGGGAAGACGAGCTTGATGCGCCACCTGTTCCCAGAGCACGGCTTCGTCAGCTTGGATTTGCCGAGCGAGGCGGAACAGGCTGAGCAAGACCCTGCGGCCTTTCTCGCCCGGCATCCGCCGCCGGTGATCGTAGATGAAGTGCAATACGCGCCAGGCCTGTTCCGGCACTTGAAAATCGTCGTGGACGCTGAGCGCGCGCGACCCGGCGCATTCCTGCTCACTGGCTCGCAGCCGCTCACGTTGATGCCGGCCATGATGGAATCACTCGCCGGACGCGCCGAGGTGATGGAACTCGAAGGGCTGTCATTCGCCGAGGCGCGCGCCGCCCGTCCGCGGCTGACAGTGCAGGACTTTCTGGTGCGGGGCGGCTTCCCAGAGCTGCACGCCAACCCAGCCATCGACGCCCGCGGCTTTCTGCAGTCCTACGTGGTGACCTATTTGGAGCGGGACTTGCGGCAACTCCTCCAAGTGACAAGCCTGCGGAGTTTCGAGCGCTTCCTGCGCACCGCGGCGCTACGCTCCGCGCAACTGCTCAATCAAGCCGATCTGGCGCGAGACGCCGGCATCAGCGGCGCCACGGCCACCGCGTGGCTGGCGACGCTCACGGCCTCGCATCAGCTCACGCTGCTTGAACCTTGGTTCGCCAATCAAAACGTGGCGATGGCCAAGCGGCCCAAGCTCTTCCTGCGCGACGCCGGCCTCGCGGCGTTCTTGTGCGGCGTGCATTCCGTCGAGGCGCTGCGCGATGGGCCATTGGCTGGCCCCTTGTGGGAGACGCTCGTGTGCGCGGAGCTGCGGCGCGTGCAGGCTGGCCGGCTGGGTAACTGGCAGTTCAATTTCTGGCGCGACCGTTCCCGTGAAGCGGACTTCCTGCTCCACCGCGGCGGGAACTTTCATCTCGCCGACGCCAAGTGGACGGAGAACCCGCGCCCACGCGACGCCACGGGGCTGCGCAAGGTCGCGGCCATGCTGCCGCCCGGAAGCGTGGCCACGATGACGCTGTTTTGCCGCGCGAACCACGCCTGGCCCGTGACGCCAGACGTGACGGCCGCCCCGCTTGGCGACGTGGCGGATTCGCCGCACTGGGCTTGAGGGCAACGCGCGCACCGCCCGGCGAGCCGGCCTCAAGCGATAACATTCCGCCGATCTCACCGTCGCCACCAGAAAGGCACCCTATTGATGGCCAACGCCAACGAACGGCTTCGCCACACGCCGCGGCGGTTTACCGCCAGAAGCAGTTACTCGGCGCTTCGCCCTGCCACACATAGCACTGTGGCGGTGGCGCTGCTCACCGTCTGCCTCGGCGCCCATCCAAGCCAAATTGCCGCCGCTTCCGAACCCGCCGCCACGCAACTGGAGGAAATCGTCGTTACCGCGCGCCGCCGCCAAGAAGCGCTCACCGACGTGCCCACGGCCATCACCGCGCTCGACGCCACCGCCATCCGCGAGCGCGGCCTCACCGAACTCAATCAGATCGAGAAGTTCGCCCCCAACGTGGTGCAAACGAACTTCGGCCAAGGCAGCACCGGCCATGCGGCGATCTTCATGCGCGGCATCGGCCTGCAGGACCACATCATCACCACAGACCCGGCCGTCGGCATCTATCTGGACGGCGTGTACTTGGGGCGCAACATGGGCGCCAACATGGACTTGATGAACATCGAGCGCGTGGAACTGGCGCGCGGGCCGCAGGGCAGCCTGTCTGGCCGCAACACCTTGGGCGGAGCGCTCAACATCGTCACCCGCAAGCCAGTTGGCGATGGCGCCGGACGCATCGACGTCAAGGCCGGCAGCCTCGGCCGGCGCAACGCCAACTTCTTCGCCGACATCGCTTTGGCAGACACCTTGGCGCTGGCCGTTTCCGGGGGGCTGAAGTCCCGCGACGGGGTGGGCCGCGCCATCGGCATCGCCAACCCGGAGGCGGAAATCGGCGAGATCTTCCAAGGCTTCGGCCATGCGGCGCTGGCGTGGGATGCCGCCCCCAGCGTCCGTGTGCTGATGAGCGCCGACCAATCGCGTTCAGACCAAGGCATCACCCCCCACGCCGTGGACGTGTTCAACCCCAACAACGGCTTCGGGTTGCGCCAGGCAGATCAGCCGCGCAATCCGGACGACACGTTCTCGCTCAACAATGAGTTGCTGTCCACCGAAGACGAGACCAAGGGCTACGCGCTCACCGTGGATTGGGATCTCACGCCGGATGTGGGCTTCAAGGCCATCGGCGCCCGGCGGGAACTCTGGTTCGAGGCCGGCCTCGACAACGAGAAGGTGGCACCCACGCTCATCGAGTTCCCAGAGCGCGGCGAGGCGGCGCAGACGACTTTCGAGCTGCAGTTGAACGGCACGGCCACTTGGGGCGACTGGGTGGCCGGCCTCTATCACTTCCGGGAGTCCGGCTCGAACGACAGCCCGTTCGTGTTCCGCCCGGGCGGCGTTGGCGATGGCCGCCCCGCCGTCATCCCCGCCAGCGACTTCGATGGGCGCCTCTACCTCTGGCAGCGGGCGCGCAGCCACGCCGCGTTCGCCCATGTGGACATCGACCTCGCGCCGGCATGGGGGTTGGCATTGGGTGCCCGCCACACACGCGACCAGAAAGACGCCATCGGGTCTCTGCATTACTTCGCCGCGCCGGCGCGACGCAGCGACGACTGGGGAGAGACCACGAGTGACGTCTCGCTCACCTATCGGCTCGACGGCGGGCAACGTGCGTACTTGAGCTACGCGAGGGGCTACCAAGCCGGCGGCTATCCGCCACGCCCCTTCGGCGGCGCCGCCACGTTCGCCGCTTTCGACCCGACCTTCGCGGATTCCTACGAGGTGGGGCTGAAGGGCGCGGTCGGCGCCGGGCTGAACCTGAACGCCGCCTTGTTCCATGTGCGCTATCGAGACTTGGTGGTGCAGGTGAACGAACTCATCGAAGCCGGCTTCCTGACGCTCTCGCAGAACGCCGCCGCTTCTCGCGCCACCGGCATCGAGCTGGAAGGGCTGTGGCGATTGACGCCCCACTTCGACGTGGGCTTCGCCCTCGGCTACCTGGACATCGAGATTTCCGAGGTGGACGCCCGCGTGCAAGGCATCGTGCCGGGGGATTCGCCGGCGCTGACGCCCGATTTCACACTCTCCCTTTCGCCCCGTTACCAGTGGCAGCTAGCCGGCGGACGCACAATCACCGCGCGCCTCGACTACTACCACCGCGGGGCGATGTTCGGCCAGCCCATCAACACGGCGCTCAACAAGATTCCGCCGCTGGACTTGGCCAACGTAAGCGTCACCTATGAACGCGGCGATTGGAGCGTGGCGCTCTACGGCCACAACTTGGGCGACGAGCGTTACCCGCTGGCGAAGCTCGATCTTGACCCAACCGTGCTCACCATCAACAGCAATGACCGGCGTGAGGTTGGCGTTCGCCTAAGCAAGCGCTTCGGCGGCTGACCGCGCCGGGCTATGGACCGGGCATGTTCCACAGCAAGGCGCCCATGGACACCAGAATGAAGACCATCGCGAGGGCCAAGAGCCACTGCGAGGTCAGCCCCTTGCGGCGGCGGCCTTCCGGTGGTGCCTGGTCGTCTACTGGCATGGCGTTTCCTACCCCGCAGACCTAGCGGCACCAGCCGCTTCACGCGCCCGCTCCGCGGCAACCACTTCGGCCATGCCATCCCACTCCGACCACATGTCGCACATGGCGCGTTTGGAGCGCTCCCAAGGATCGTTGCCCGCTTCGTATTCCAGCCACTCGCCCTGCTGCCCGCGGTCTGGATGGTCTGTCACGCCGTTCACCACCTTGTCTGGCTGGCGCTTCTTGTTGCGGATGCGGAAGATGATGTTCTTGCGCGACCGTTCGCCATGCTCGTTGCGCGTGCCGGAGTGCGGGATGTGGTACATGGCGATGCAGGCGTCTCCCGGCGACATGAGTATCTGCGTGGGCTGCGGCCAGCGCTTGCCGTCTGGCGTGCGCTCGGAGGTCTCATCGACGAACTTGTCGCGCACCGCCTCCGGCAGGTACACGAGGCCGCAGCGGTTCGGCGCGTCGTGGTTGAGGCGCGGCCAGCCGGGGCCTTCCGGCCCTAAGCAGCCGTTGGTTTCATATTGCCAGCGGAAGAACTTCTCCATTTCGTGGTGGGCGCCGCGCAGCAACGCCGTTTGGCCACAACCAGGGCGCGTTTGGTCCGTCAGGCAGACGAACACGAACGCGGTGAAGCTGCCGAGGCCGAGCGTCATCGCCGGATCCTCGAACAGCGGCACCATGTTGTCGCCCATCACGTCTGGGCTGCGGCCGAGGTCGCCGCGCGGGCCGGACGCGAAGTAGCGGTGGTAGATCTCTTCCGGCGTGCCACGCTGCACTCCTTGGGGCATGGCGATGGTGATGGCGCCATCCATGTGCGTCTGGGCGCCGTAGTACGGCATGTCCTTGTCGCGGTATCCCAAGTTGTTGAAGTGGTCGCCCACCGGGCTGCGCTTGATGACGCCCACTTGGCAGGCCGTGGGCGCATCGAACTCGCCCATCGCATCGCGCAGCGCCGGCGCGACGGATGATGCGTTCAGGAGATCCGTCATCGCCTTGTCGCCGCCCAAGTTCTCGCCCTTCTGCGCGCGCCCGATGCGGCCCAGCGCGGCTTCCACCAAGCCTTCGGAGACGGCGCCGCGCAGCACCACATAGCCATCCCGATAAAAGTCGCGTTTCTGCTGAATGGACAAGGCAGGCTTGGCAGTCATGGGGCGAAAGAGTCCGTGGCGATTGGGAACGCGCAATTTAGGCGGGCGGGGCGCCGGGCGCAACCGTGCGCCTTCAGCGAGACAACAGAATCGTCACTTGGTTCGTGGCCACGCCAGCGTCGTCTTCGTCTTCGTCCGCTGCCGGCGGGCGGGCGACATGGTGCATGAGCACATCCTGCTTGCCGTCCGCGTTCAAGTCCGCAAGCCAGGTGAACTCGTGGTCGGCCGGCATCGCCACCGGCACCTTGTGCGGCTTGTCGCGGAAATGGCCGGGCGAATCCGTGCCCTCGAACACATGCAGGGCATCGCGCTTGCGTTGCATCAGGAGCTCGGCGCGGCCATCGCCAGTCACGTCGCCGAGCAGGACGCTAGGATACGGTGGGCGCGGATGGCTCGGCTCGCCCTTGGCGCGGGAGCGCAGCGCCGTCGCCAAGCCGCCCGGCGGCTCGCCGGAGGGGCTCTTGGCCCGCACCTTGAAGCGCGCGTCCGGCGCTTCCGGCCAGGTGCGCCCGGCCAAGCGATGGATCTCCACGTCGAAGGACACGCCGCCCATGAGCAGGCCGCCGATGATCTTGCCCGCGGCCTTCCAAAAGCTCGGGTCGAAATTGGTGAACATCAGGTCTATGCCGCCGTCGCCATCGATGTCGTGCCTGGTCATGCCAAGCTGCATGCCATCCGAGGGCACCACGGCGTCCGGCACCTGGCCGAACACGACGACGCCCTCAGCGCCCCGCGCCCCGAACCGCACCTCGTAGGCGGTGTGCTTGTCGAACAGGCTGTCGCCATCGATGCGGATGACGGCGAGGTCGCCAATGCCGTCGCCGTCCACGTCGTCGAGGGAGTGCAGCACCCGGCCACGCAAAGCAGTGCCGTCCGAAAAGTCCCATGTGCCTTGGGCGAGCCATGTCAGCTCATCAGAATCGAACACGGCGGGCACCGAGAAATGCCCCGGCTCGGCGGCGAAGCCGCCACTGGCTTCCTGCAAATGCGCTGCGAAGCGCTCCCCGTTCCAATAGACGAGGTCCGCGCGCCCATCGAGGTTGTAATCCAGCTGGTGGACGCGCCCCAGCGCCCACGGGTCTAGCCGATAGCCGTCCAGTTCGTAGAGGCGGCCCACGCCCACCGACGGTCCAATCGCAACTGGCGCAGAGAACTCGCCTTCGCTCCTCTGCAGAAGCACTTGGAACGCATCGCCTTGGGGCACTGCGAGGTCTTCACGGCCATCACCGTTCAAGTCTCGGCTCACATCGAGGTGGAAGAGTTCCCGACTGGCCATCTGCGCGTATGCCACGGGGACGCTGGCCAAGGGCTGCACGGCGCGCGATTCAGGGTCGAACCAGCTCACGCGCCCGTCGTGGTGGACGATCAGGCGTTCGCGCCCGGCGATGTTGAGCACATCCACGAACGATGCCCCCGCCGGCAGGCGGGCTTCGATGGCCGGTGCCCACTGCCCATCCGCAGACGCGAAGATGCGCAAGTTCCGTGCGCCCTCTTCAAGCGCGTCAATGACGGCGATGTCTTGCCCGGCCCCGCCGAGCAGGAAACCAGTCAGCACCACTTGGCCGGGGCTGCCGTCCAAGGGCATGTCCTGGCGCTCAAACGTGATTTGCGATGCGGCGGCAGCATGGCCCCAAGCGCCGAGCGCGAGCATGGCACTGAGGCACGCCACCCGCCCCAAGCGGCTACCTTGGGGCGCACCGCCTGACGTCGCGGCACCGTCCTTCTCCTTGGCCACAAGAACACCCCCTTAGTCCACCCGATGGAGCGGGGAACGCTCTAAGAAAGTACTCCAATTTGCAACGCCCACCCGCCAAGTGCCACCATTTGCATCATCTTGGTACTGTGTAGCGATACCCTATGAGCCAGTCTGCAAACTTGGTCTCCGCCTTGAAGCAAGTGCTGAAGGATGGCGGCATCTCCTACGCCCAAGTGGGCGACCACTTGCGCCTGTCGCAGAGCAGCGTGAAGCGATTGTTCTCCGCCGGCGGCTTCACCGTGGAGCGTCTGGAAGCGGTGTGCGACCTCGCCGGCATCGACCTGTTGGAACTGGCGCGCCGGGCGGAGAACCGGCGGCACCGGCTGGATTCCCTCACCGCGACGCAGGAACGCGAGCTCGTCAGCGACCCGCTGCTCCTTCTCACCGCCATCTGCACCTTCAATCGCTGGCCCTTCGAGCGCATCGTCGAGAACTACCACATCTCGGAGCAAGCGCTCATCCACGCCCTAGCGCGGCTAGACCGCATGGGCCTGGTCGAACTCCTGCCCGGCAACCGCACGCGGCTGCTCATCGCACGCAACTTCGCGTGGCTGCCAGATGGCCCGATCGAGCGCTACTTCGTCGCCCATGTGCAAAACGAGCTGCTGGCTGGGGAGTTCGTGCCGGGGAAGGATCTGCGCCGCTTCGCATGGGGTTTGCTGAGTGCCGCCTCCGCGGCGCAGCTTCGAACCAAGATGCAAGCGCTGCTAGAAACCTTCGACGACCTCACCCGCAGCGACGAGGTGCGCGCCGAAGGCGAACAGCCCGCCACGGGCGCCTGCCTGCTGCTCGCCCTGCGTGAATGGGAACCCATGCAGTTCCGCGCCATGCGCAGAGCCTGAGGCTAGCGCTCCCTCACGCGGTGTCGGTTCATGGCGCACCGCCAAGATGGGCGCAAGGCCCCAGCGTCAGTGGCCCACCACGCCTTGCGCCACCAGCCCTTGCACTGCCTCGCCATCGAGCTTGAGGAGGTCCAACAACACCCGCTCGGTGTGTTCCCCAAGGAGCGGCGGGCGGCGCGTCGCGGGGCGCTTGCCGGCGCCATCGAGCACCGGCATGGCGGTGTAGCGCCGCACGCCGGCGACGGGATGCGCCACCGCCGGAAAGAGCCCGATGTCTTGGGCGGCCATGTCGTCGCCGGTGACCACCCGCGAAACCGGCACCGCCGCGGCGCGCAGGGCGCGTTCCACGTCCGCCACCGCCTGTGGCGCCGTCCAAGCCGCTATGCGCTCGTCCAGCTCGGCAGCCCGCGCCAAGCGGCCGGCCACCTCCCGATAGCCTGCATCAGCAGCCCAACCCTCGTTGACCACCGCGGCGAAGCGCGACCACTGCGCGTCGTCCTCCACGGCGATGGCCACCCAACGTTCCACCGCATCGTCGCCCTCGCCCTCGGATCGGCACGGATAGCAGCCGTGCGGCGCCATGTCCAAACTGCGGTTCCCCAACGGCTGCAACGTTTCCGCGCTGTAGTGCTGCGCAAGGAAACGGTCTCCAATGAGATAGGCCGCGCCCTCCACCTGGGTGGCGTCCACGAAGCAACCTCCGTTGCCACCGGCATGGAGGGCCGCGAGGAACGGCAACAGCGCTTGCTTGCCGGCGATGTGGTCTGGGTGATTCAGGCTGCCGCCGGTGGGGAACGGATCGTCCGCATGCGCCCACTGTTGGGTGACGCCAGAGAACGCCTGCAAGTTGGGGCCGTAGGTTTGGAAGCCATCGTAGGGGCCGCGGCCCAGCCCTTGGCTGCCCAGATAGACGATGTTGGCGTTGAGCCTTAGGACGGATTCGTAGTCCATGCCCCAACGCGCTGCCACCGGGCCGCGCATGTTTTCCATCACGCCATCGCAGCGCGCCACGAGCTGCTGCAACAGCGCCACGCCGTCGGGCGTCCGCAGGTCTACAGTGAAGCTCTGCACGCCGAGGTTCAGTTGGTTGAAGAGGGGGCTCTCGTCCGCGGTGACATCTGCGCCGTGGGCGCCCCGCAGGAAGTCCAGATGCACGTCGGACTCCACCTTGATGACCTCGGCGCCGAAGAGCGCCAGCATCGAGGCCGCCTCCGGCACCACCGCGCCGACGCCCAGCTCAAGAATCCGCAAGCCCTTGAGCGGCTGCTCGACATCGAAGCCCTGCTCCGGCGCCGGCAGCGACGGCGCCGGGGCTGCCGCCACCGCGTGCGCCAACTCCTGATGCTCGCCCAAGCCGGGCGCCGCCTGGAACGGCACATCGTTCCCACTAGGCTGCAACCGGAACGGCGGGCGCACCACTTCCATGTCGCCGAACTCCGGGTCTTCCACGGGCGTCAGCATCTCTCTGGCGCGCACATGGCGATCGGCGCGAAAGCCTTGCAGGGAGTACACCGGCGTGATGGTGAGGCCGATCTGCTGGCCGCCGTGGAACAGTTCCTCCACGGTGCGGTTCGCGACCAGCCCGTCGCAGATCATGCGCAGCGCATCGACGTTCTGCACGCGAAAGGCCATGTCCTGCCACGGGCCATCGAGTTCCTCGGGCCGGCCCAAGAGATCCAAGAGCGCTTCCCACTGCCGCCCGGTCGCCGCCACGATGCGCACATAGCCGTCCTTCGCCTTATGGATGGGAAACCCGTTGGGGCCTAAGCGCGACGTCACCGTGCCTTGGCCGTTGGCGTGCATGTCATGCGAGTGCAACAGGCGCGTCCACGGGGTGATGGCCGCAACGGCCGCTTCCTCGAGGGGAACCTCGTAACGGACGGACACGCCGCCGCGCCGCGCCATGACGGCGATCATGCCCATCACCGCCGCGTAGGCGCCGGCGCCGTCGTGCGCGAGCCAAGACGGCGCGTTGCAGGGCGGCTGCTCCGGCCAGCCGCTGGATGCCAGGCCGCCGCTGGCCGCGAAACTCACGATGGACGAGGTGCCGAGGCCGAGGCGGTCTGTAACAGTGACCACCGCGCGGGCGGCGGCAGCGGCGTCCACCGCGCCAAACGGCGAACCGTCGGCATCGAACACCACGTCCGCCCGCTCGCAGAGGCGGCGCAGGAGCGCAACATCCGCGGCGTCGCTTGGGTCAATCACGACGCTCTTCTTGTTGGCATTGCGCGCCAGGAACGGAATGCCCCCACGTGGCGATTCGCCGGCATTCGGCACCCGCGGGCGGCGGCGGCGCGCGGCGGCCCCTTCCGGTGGCTCCACCAAGAACACCTCGGCACCACACGCGGCCCACAAGCGCCCCGCGTACTCGGTGAGTGGATGCGCCATCTCCACGACGCGCAAGCCCGACAACACGCCAATCCCCATAGAGCCTCCTCAAAGCCGCCAGCAAAGGCTATGTCCGCCGGGGCGGGCCTTCAAGGGAACCGTGCGGACGCGGCGCGCCCTTGCACTGAAGGCAAAGTGGCGTGAAGCCAATGCCGCCGGGGTCAACTTCCGCCGCCACATCGCGCCTTAGGCTCACAACCAACCGCGGCGGCTTGCGCTATCCTCTCCACGAACTAGTGGGGTGGGGTGGAAGAGACATGGCGAGCTTGGGCAGCTCGGCGCGTACCGCCGTTTTTCTGGGCGGGTCGGGTCAGAAGGCCGGGGGCAAGCACTTCGCGCTGGGCGCACGGAAGGGCCTAGCGAACGCTTCGCCACGCACGGCGAGCAGGAGGGAGGGCGAAAACGGGCAGCCATGCTTTGCCGCCTCGAGGAAACTGGGGTGGCAGTTCTTGACATAACTCATGGCTGGCAGCCGCATCGAAGCTCGCGGGCGATTCCTCTCTACCATGTCGCCGAGTGGGGGCGCGTTGGTTCCCTTCCGCGCCGTGCGGCCGAGTGGGCATGGACGCCTGGCGAGGGGAAAGTGGGCGATCAACGGCCAATCCCCGGCAGTGGCGCATCCGCCATCGGAGGAAGGCGCTGGACCCCGTTCAAACACTTGCGTTTGCGCTTGGAGGCTATGACAATGTCGTCGGCTGGCGTTAGTGTGCCGTTTACAGTTCGCACGCCTGAACGCAATGGCAATGAGCGGCAACGATGCTGATAACGTATTCGGACCAAGAGCCCCCGGAAGACAGCACGACGCTGCGGAACAAAAAGGGGCGGCAGGCACTGTCCAACTTGCGGCGCGAATTGTCCGAAGACGAACTGAAGTCGCCAGCCGTCCAGCGAATGCTGTTAGACAAAGTCGACACGTTGGAGACGGATGTTGATGAACTCGGGCAATTTCGGGACAAGTTCTATTCTGCGAAGGAGGAAGCCGCGGTGCTACGGGAGCGGCTCCGCGCATCCGGTCCCCGCGACATCTGCCTAGCCGTCGGTGCCGGGATCATCGGATTGGTACCATCGCTTTCGTCAGGTCCTTCACTTGGAATGTGGATTGCCGGGGTGATCGGCGCCGTGTTGATCCTGTCCGCTGTTTTGGCCAAGAGGTTCAGGTCTTGAAGGTACAGATTCAATATGTCGCGGACAAAGGCAACTTGAGCCGTGAGCGGCTCGTTATGCGGGTGCGCAAAGAAGTTGACATCGGCGACTTCATACTCATCCGTACTGGCTTTGAAGACGACGAAGTCACGACCGAAGTCAGCAACGCCTTCTGGTTCCCCTACCAGCAATTGAGGGCCGGCGATCTGGTCGTTGTGTATAGCAAGAAAGGACGCAGCCGCATTGGGCCGATCGATGGCGCGAAGGCGTACTTTTTCTACTGGGGCCAAGAATCGCCGCTGTGGGACAACGAGGATGTGGCCCCTGTGCTGCTGTACGCACCCGAGTGGAATAGCAAGGCACCACAAGAACTCCGGATCCCGCGTATTCCTGCCTCTGGCTGAGGAGGCGGTCTCGCCCACCGGCTTGCAGCCGATCCGACGCGCCGACACTTTGAGCGCGGGCCGGGTGGCGCTGTCGGAACCTCCCCACGACTCCTACTCATCGCCGCTGCTTTTGGCGCTAAAGGGTGGGCAGCCTCGTGGAACGATGAAACAGTCGTTGGGGAAGCGGTAGCCGAGGGCGAGGGCGGAGCGGGGCGTGGTCCCAAGGCCTAGTCAACAATTCCGCCAAAAAGGGGCGTTGCCCTCTTGGAGGGCCAATCAGGGCATCGGGCGCACCCGCTGCCGACGCAAAGGCCGCGCCACACCTCACTCAGGGCACACAACGTCCATGTCGATGCCCTTGGCCACCACCGTCTTCACGCCGCGGATGAACTCGCAAACCGCGGCCGGCAGCGGCTCCGTCAGTGGATTGTCCGAGATGTTCAGGTACTGCAGCTTGCTCAAGCCCGCGAACGCCCGCGGCGGGACCGAAGCCACCTTGTTGCCCTCAAGCCACAGGTGCGTGAGCTTCCGGTTGTTCGACAAGTCCGGCATCTCCTCCAGCTGGTTGCGGGAGAGCTGCAGCGCCGTCAGCTCCGTCAAGTTCGAGAGGCCGTCGCCGACGGCGGCGATCGCGTTGCCGCCGAGCCACAGCCGAGTCAGCTTGCCGTTGGCCGACAGGTCCGGGAACTCCGCCAGCCGGTTGCTGGACAGCTGCAGCGCCGTCAGCTCCGGCAAGTTCGAGAACCCGTCCCCCACGCCGGCGATCCTGTTCCACCCAAGCCACAGCCGCGTCAGCCTGCCATTGCTCGACAGGTTCGGAAACTCCTCCAAGCGGTTGTTGGACAGGTTCAGCAGCCTCAGCTCCCCGTTGTCCGCGAAGGCGCTGGCGTGGACGGACCGGATTCGGTTGCGCCTCAGGTTCAACTCCTCCAGGCTGACAGCCCCGGAGAACGTGAACTCATCCGCAGACTCAAGCTGGTTGTCGTTCAGCTGCAGGGCTTCCAAGGAGGCCAGGTGGGAGAACGCGAAGTCGTCCAGCTCCGTCAACTCGTTGTGGCTCAAGTCCAAGGTCTCCAAGGCGTAGGCTTGCGCGCTGCCCGGCTCGAAGTGGGAGCCCTTGATCCTGCGCAGCTTGTTCCCCCGCAGGTTCAAGTGCTCGAGTTCCGGAAGGTGCGCGAGCGCAGCGTCTTCAAGCTCCGCCAGCTCGTTCCCGCTCAGGTCGAGGCTCTCCAGCAGGTTCAAGCCGTCGAAGTGCGAGTTCTGGAAGTGGCCGAGCAGGTTGTCGCTCAAGTCCAAGTCCTCCAGGCGGGTGAACCCCGCGAACATTCCGCTCGAAAGCCTGAAGCCGGAGTAGGGGTTCCGTCCCGAGAGGTCCAAGGAGACGGCATCCTCGGAGGCGCTTGACAGGCCGCCGCAAAGGGCGTTGTCGAAGCCCTGCTCCACAGACATGGTCGCGGGGGCAACGCCAGGCATTCTGTCCAACCACCCGTCCAACGTCATCTCGGTCAGCCACACCCTGACCTCGGCGGTCCTCGGCCCAGAGCCGCAGGCGCCGTCATGCGGGGCGGCGGCGATGGACAGCCGGTGCGACCCCAGGCGGAGCTTCTCGGCGGACGCGCTCACCGCCGCAAGGGAGGAGCTGGCTTGGAGCGAGACGCGGGAGCAGTTCTCCGGCGCCGGGAAGGAGACGTCGAACCGCCGCGTTCCCCCTCGCGCGGGGAAGGCCGCCGCGTCCGGCAAGGAGGAGAGGGCATCGGCCGCGACGTCCCCCTCGTTGCAGACCGCCCGCCCCTCTTCGGGAAGGTCGGACACGCTGGCGACGATGTCCCAAACCTCGTCGATGGCTCTTGAGGCATCAACGGGGCCGTTCAGATCCGTCGTTCTTTCATCCCCCGGCACTCCCATGGGAGTGTTCGGCCGGTAGGGGTAACTAAAGCGTGCCGGTGGAGGGGGGAAGAACACATCAGGGTTGGAAAAATAAGGTACACCTATTCTTCGACCTCTATTATTTCCGCACACACCCTCCTTAAAGCCGGCAGCCATGACAGTCCATTGGCTTAAACATTCTGATGAGATATTGGGATCGATGTAGCCGAAAGCATAATTTTTGAAGGGTCCGTCCTTCTCCAAGTCAGCCCCTTCCCAGTTATAACTCTCACGATTATGAGCAAGCCCCAAGTTATGGCCTATTTCATGAGCAAAGGTAACACTACCTCCTCGGGTACCGTAAATCGAAGAAACAGAAAATAGACTCCTGCTCATTCTCTGCCGCCGGGTGTGCTCCACGCATGACTCGTTGTCGTAAGCGTTCTCGCAATCTCTTAGAACAAAGTACTCATCGGCCGAACCATACCGACTAGCTGTGCCACCTGCACCGCGTCCCTCTAGCACAAAAAGATGAACAATATCCGCCTGATGCTTTTCCATCAGCGAGCTTTGCACCTCATCCAAAGCGCTCCAGTCCCGCCCGTCATTCCTGTACTGATGGTCTTCCTCAGTAAGATACAAATTTTGAAGATCAGTGCCTATGCTCTCTGTCTGCTCGTAATCGACCTTTTCCATGGACAAGCGCACTTGCCTGTGGGAAAGCCCGCTGTTGTCCAAGATCTGATTCATCTTGGCCATTTCGTTTTCGATGGTGGCCTTGACCTGCTCTGGCCCTCCCTCATCGTCCTCCACCCTTTGGGTGTAGAGCACCAGTATGTCAATGGCCTCGGAGGCTTCGTCGTCCTCCTGCGCCGGAGCCTGCCTCGCCTGCCGGCTCTGACCGCCCGCTCCCGCGCCGGCGGCAGGCCCCAAGGGCCGCCCCGTCCCAGCAGGAACCTCGCCGCCCGCCGGCAGCGCCTCGTGGCCGCAGCCCGGCAGCTCCGACACGTCCTGCTGCCTGATCAGCACCTGATTGAAGTCCTCCCCTTCAGACCTCATGGCGTAGACGCCCTCGGGCGAATGCACCTCGCCCCGGACGATGCCGCTGCCATGCACGAAGATGCTGAAGTGCCCGCCGCCCTCCAAGGAGCCCGACGTGAAGGAGGCGCCGCCGCCCAAGTCCTTGCTGCTGCGCACGTGCCCCCGGACCTCCACGTCATTGAACAGGTTGAGGACGAGGGGCGTGTCGGAGTCGGAGGCGCGGGCGACCTCGCTCCGGTCGAACCGGGCCACGCGCCAGCGGTCCGGAACCGCCAACGGGTCTTCCCGCAGCTCCTGATGCCTCTCAAGGCTCAGGCCGCCGCCGGCGGGCTGAAAGACTTGGGCCGAGGCAAGGGAAGGGAGCAGGCCCAGAGACAGCGCGGCCGCGGCGAGGGCCGCCCTGGGCCCGAATCTCGCTTTCATGCTCCGCTGGCTCCCTTGCGCCCGTGGCGGCCGTCCGCCACGCCCTTGTGCGCGGCAGATTAGCCGACGCCAGCGCGGCGAGGCAAGCGGGACGCGGCCGGCAGGACCAAGCGCCGCTTGCGCTAAAGGCCACAGTGGCGTGAAGCCAATGCCGCCGCGGACAACTTCCGCCGCCACACCGCGCTTTAGGCTCACAGCCAACGGCGGCGGCTTGCGCTATCCTCTCCACGAACGATTGGGGTGGGGTGGAGACATGGCGAGCCGGGGCATCAACAAGGTCATACTCATCGGCAACTTGGGGCGAGACCCGGAAACCCGGTACACCCAAGCCGGCGCCGCTGTTGCCAACTTCTCGGTCGCCACCAGCGAGCGCTGGCAAGACCGCAATACCAACGAGACCCGCGAGCAGACGGAGTGGCACAACGTCGTCTGCTTCGCGCGGCTGGCGGAAATCGTCGGCGAGCACTTGCGCAAGGGCTCCAAGGTGTACATCGAGGGCCGCCTGCAAACCCGCTCTTGGGAGGGGCAGGACGGCCAAACCCGCTCGCGCACGGAGGTGATCGCGCGGGACATGCAGATGCTGGACTCGCGGCCCGGCGGCGCTCCGGGCGCCTCGCGGGACGGGGCGCCGGGCGAAGGGTATGCCCCGCCGCCACAGAGCCGCCCGGCCACACGGCCCGCGCCAGCGCCGGCGCCCGCGGCGGACACGGACGATTTCGACGACGACATTCCGTTCTAGCGGGTTCCTCCACGCCATCGGGCGCTGGCGCAACGCAAGGCGGGCTCGCCGGCGCTGCTCACCAGCAGAGGCCCCTCACCAAAAGGCCAGCAAGAACGCGCCCAAGGCGAGCCGGTACACCACATACGGCGTCATGCCGGTGCGATTCACGAGGGCCACAAAGGCCGCCATGCAAGCGTAGGCGGCCACGCCGGCGACGACGAAGCCGAGCGCCAGCGACGGCCAGGCTTGGGCCTGCCAGGTCGCTGGTTCCAGCGCCGCCAGCAACACCGCGCCGCCGATGGTCGGCAACGCAAGCAGGAATGAAAAGCGCGCCGCGCTTGGCCGGGAGAGGCCCAGCAGCAACGCCGCGGTGATGGTCACGCCGGAGCGGGATGCGCCGGGAATGAGCGCCGCCGCCTGCGCCAAGCCGATGAGCGCCGCCTGCGCGAACGTCACCGACGCTTCGTCCCGGTCGCCGCCGCCACGCCGGTCTGCCCACCAGAGGACGATGCCGAAGCCGATGGTGGCCGCGGCCACCACGCCCACTTGGCGCAACGCGGTTTCGGCGAACGGTTCGATGAGCCAGCCGGCCACGGCGATGGGCACCGCCGCCACGGCGACCTTGGCCATCAGTTGCGCGTTGGCGTCCCAGCGCAGCCGCGCGGCGCTGGCGCCGAAGCCGGCCAACTCGCGCCGGAAATAGAGTGCGAGCGCCGCCAACGATCCGCCATGCACGGCGATGTCGAAGGCCAAGCCCTGATCCTGCCAACCCATCGCCTTGGCGGCGAGGATCAGATGCGCCGAGCTGGAAATCGGCAGGAACTCTGTGACGCCTTGGATGAGCGCTAAGCAGATGACATGCAATAGGTCGATGCCGAGCTCTCCAAGCAGGCCCGCGCCCGGTGCGCGCCACCGTCGCCATGCTATCGTTTCCAACCATGGCCGGCATGTGTGAAATGCCTCTGTTTCCGTTAGGGCAGGTGTTGTTCATCGGCGCCTGCATGCCGCTGCGCGTCTTCGAGCCGCGCTATGTGGACATGGTGGGGCGCTGCCTGCGCGAGGATGCGGCGTTCGGCGTGGTGCTCATCCGCAAGGGCGCGGACGCCTACATCGGCGCCGATGCGCGGCAACCAGACATCTTCAACATCGGCACCTCCGCGCGCATTGTGGATTTCGACCAGGCCAGCGACGGCATGCTCACCATCAAGGTGCTCGGCGAGAGCAAGTTCCGCATCCACGGCACCGAAGAGCAGGCAGACCATCTGCTCGTCGGCGAGGTGGAGATGCTGCCGGAAGAGCGCGAAGTGCCGCTGGGGGAAGACTTCGAGTGGCTGGCCACGCTGCTGCAGGAGTTGATGCGCCATCCGCTCATGGCAGACCGCTGGCGCGACGAGTTGGACTTGCGGGATGCCCGCGCCGTGGGTTGGCGCCTCTCGGACATGCTGCCGCTGCCGCCGGAAACGAAGCAGGGCTTGCTGCAGATGAACCTGCCCCAGGAGCGCTTGACGGAGATCCGCCGCTTGGTGAACAAGCTGCGCGGCTAGCCAAGGAGGCACCATTGCAGCGTGGCGTCGCACGACACCAGGCAGGCGGCGCATGCCCCTCAGCTATAATGCCGCGCCAATGAACATGCCCTTTTCCATGCCCGACATGGGCTGCCGCGCCCGTGCCGCATCACGGCGCATGGCCGCGGCCAGCGCCGGCGCCAAGGCGGCGGCGTTGCACGCCGTGGCAGACCGGCTCGATGGAGACCGCGGCGCGCTCAAGGCCGCCAACGCCGAAGATGTGGAGCGCGCCACCGCCACTGGATTGGATGCGCCGTTGGTGGATCGGTTGGTGCTGGACGACCGCGGCATAGACCGCATGTGTGAAGGCGTGCGCCAAGTGGCCGCGCTGCCGGAACCCATCGGCGCCATCGCGGAATTGGACTACCGCCCCAGCGGCATCCAAGTGGGCCGCATGCGCGTGCCCCTCGGCGTCATCGGCATCATCTACGAATCCCGCCCCAACGTCACCGCAGACGCCGCGAGCCTGTGCTTGAAGAGCGGCAACGCCTGCATCCTGCGCGGCGGTTCCGAGGCGATTCGCTCCAATCGCGCCATTGCAGAGAGCATCCGCGTCGCCTTGGAGGCATCCGCCATGCCCACCGATGCGGTGCAACTCGTGCCCACGACAGACCGCGCCGCGGTGGGCGATCTGCTCGGCCTCGACGGGTACGTCGATGTGATCGTGCCGCGCGGCGGCAAGAGCTTGATCGAGCGCGTGAGCCGCGAATCCCGCATCCCCGTCATCAAGCATTTGGACGGCGTGTGCCATGTGTACATCGACGCCGACGCGGATTTCGACATGGCGGTGGACATCGCCTGCAACGCGAAGGTATCGAAGTACGCCGTTTGCAACGCCATCGAGACGCTGTTGGTGGCCGCCGACGCGGCCGCGCCGACGCTGCCGCGGCTCAAGGAGCGCTTCGACGCCGCCGGCGTGGAACTGCGTGGCTGTGACCGCACCCGCGCCATCATCGACACGCTGCCGGCCACCGAGGCGGATTGGGGCGAAGAGTACTTGGCGCCCGTGTTGGCGGTGCGCGTGGTGGACGGGCTGGACGCCGCCATCGAGCACATCAACCGCTACGGCTCTGGCCACACCGACGCCATCGTCACGAACGACTACGCGCGCTCGCGCCGGTTTCTCGCCGAGGTGGATTCGGCGTCCGTGATGGTGAACGCCTCCACGCAGTTCGCAGACGGGTTCGAGTACGGCCTCGGCGCCGAAATCGGCATCTCCACGGACAAGCTGCACGCGCGCGGGCCGGTGGGCCTTGAAGGGCTCACCACGCGCAAGTTCGTGGTGTTCGGCAACGGCGAGCTGCGCCAGCGTTGAAGCGCGGCCTCGCCGTCCTGTTGGGCGGCACCTTCGACCCGGTACACATCGGGCATCTACGCGCCGCGCAAGCGGCCCGCGCGGCCTTGGGCGTGGAAGCCGTCACCCTCGTGCTGTCGGCGCGGCCACCGCATCGCTCGGCGATGGCGAGCGCCCAGCATCGTTGGCACATGCTGCGCCTCGCCGTCGCGGACGAAGCTGGGCTGGAAGCCTCCGACATCGAGTTGCAGCGGCACGGCCCCTCCTACGCCATCGACACGATGCGGGCGTTCGCCGCGCCAGACAGCAGCGTCGTCTGGCTGCTCGGCAGCGACAGCTTGGCGGCGTTTCGGGAGTGGCGCGACGTCGAGGCGTTTCCGCGCTGCGGCCACATCGCGGTGCTGGCGCGGCCACATGCGGCGCTCGGCGGGCTGCCCGGGTTCCGCCCGGCGCGAGAACCCGCGTGCCTGCGGGAGCGCGCCGCCGGCTGCCTGCTCACCTTGGACGCGCCCATGTTGGATGTGTCCGCCACCGATGTTCGCGGACGGCTCGAGCGCGGCGAAGATGCTTCGCATTTGCTCAAGCCGACGGTGTGGCACTATATTTGGCGGCATGGCCTTTACCGCGCTTGAGCCGCGGGGCCGCTAGTGGCGCCAGCGGAGCTGCGCGACCTCATCGTCGCGTCGCTCGATGACCTGAAGGGGCGAGATGTGCTCGCCTTGGAGGTGACGCGCCAGACGACCCTGACGGACTACATGATCCTCGCCAGCGGCATGTCCGAACGCCATGTCCGCGCCTTGGTGGACAACGTGGAGGCGGCGGCGAAGCAACACGGCGCCCGCATCTTCGGCATCGAGGGCCGGCCCGCGGCGCAGTGGGTGCTGGTGGACTTGGGCGACGTGGTGGTGCATGTGATGCAGCCAGAGACGCGGGCGTTCTACGCGCTCGAACGCCTGTGGGGCGATTTGGCGGCCGTCGAGGCGGAAACGCCGGCCTGAGCGCCGGCGCGCTGCCCGTCGCCGCGCGTTCGTTCAAACACGATGACCGAATCGCTGCACATCAAAGACACCCGCCTCGAACAGCGGGCATTTGCGGCGCGCGCCATCGTCATCTTCTTCGTCTCGCTGACGCTGGTGCTCGCGTTGCTGGCGCGCTTGGTGCAACTGCAGGTGGTGGAACACGATTCCTACGCCACCCGCGCCGAGGAGAACCGCACCCAAACGCAGCTCGTGGCGCCAGACCGCGGCTTGATTTATGACCGCAACGGCGTGCTCCTCGCAGACAACCTGCCGGTGCGCTCACTCGCCGTGGTCGTGGAGTTGGTGCCAGACCTCGACGCGCTGATTGCCACCTTGCGCGAGCGCGTGGACATCACAGAGGCGGACATGGCGCAGTTCCAGCGCCGGGTGCGGCGGCGGCGCCCCCACGAACCCGTCGCCCTGAAGCTGAATCTCACCCAAGCGGAAATCGCCCGGGTGCGGGTGGACGGGCATCGCTGGCCGGCGGTGCGGATTGCCGACGAGAACCTGCGCCACTATCCGTTCGCCGCGCTCACGGCGCACGCCTTGGGGTCTGTGCGCCGCGTCACCGCAGAGGATGCGGAGCGGCTGGACGCGGAGCGTTATCGCGGCGTCAAGTTCGTGGGGCGCTTGGGCGTGGAGAAGTTCTACGAAGATGTGCTGCACGGGCAAGTGGGTTGGCAGCGCGTGGAAGTGGATGCCCGCGGCCGGGTGCGCCGCGTGGTGGACGCGACGCCGCCGGTGGCCGGCCAAAATCTCACCCTGCATTTGGACGTGGCCCTGCAAACCGCCGCGGCCGAGGCCTTGGAGGGGCGCCGGGGCGCCGTGGTGGCCTTGGATGTGCGCTCCGGCGGCGTGCTCGCCTTGGTGAGCAACCCTGGCTACGACCCGAACCTGTTCGTCGTCGGCGTGGACCCGGCGCACTATCGGGCGTTGGTGGATTCGCGGGACACGCCGCTCTTCAACCGCGCCACGCGCGGCCGTTACGCGCCCGGCTCCACCTTCAAGCCCATCGTCGGCCTCGCCGGTTTGAGCGTTGGCGCCACGGATTGGGAGCGCGTCCTCAATGATCGCGGCGAGTTCCGCCTGCCGGGACGCGCCCGCGCCTACCGCGATTGGAGCTGGCAGCGCGGCAACGCCGGCGGCCAAGGCATCGTGAACCTGCGCAAGGCGATCTATCGCTCCTCGAACGTCTATTTCTACGATTTGGCGACGCGCATGGACGTCGACGTGCTGTCGGATTTCGCCGGGCAATTGGGCTTTGGCCGCGTCACCGCCATCGACATCGCCGATGCAGACCCAGGCTTGCTGCCCTCGCGGATCTGGAAGCAGGGGGCGAAGGGCGAGCCTTGGTACGCCGGAGACTCGGTGAATCTCGGCATCGGGCAGGGCAATCTGTTGGCGACGCCGCTGCAGCTCGCCACCGTCGCCATGGTGATCGCCAATCGCGGCAGCTGGATTCGCCCGCGCATGCTGCTTTCCAGCGACGGCGCCGTGCCCGGTTTTCCCACCGCCACGCCAACGCGGGTGACAGCGCCTGGGGCCGAGCACTGGGAACGCATGGTCGATGCCATGGAAGAGGTGGTGCATCGCGGCAACCAAGGCTTCCGCGAAAACGGCACCGCCTGGTTCCACATCGGCCGCGACATCGGCTATCGCATGGCCGGCAAATCTGGCACGGCGCAAGTGGTGGGCATCGCCCAGGGCGAGGAATACGACGAAGAAGAGTTGGACGAGTATCAGCGCAAACACGCATGGTTCATCGCCTTCGCGCCAGCGGATGACCCGGCCATCGCCGTCAGCGCGCTGGTGGAGAATGGCGGCGGCGGCAGTTCCGTGGCCGCGCCGGTGGCGAAGGCGGTGATCGACGCTTGGCTGTTGCCGCGGCTGGCCAAGCGCGCCCGCGGCGAAGCGCCCGCCTTGGCCATCGCCCAAACGCCCACCGTTCGCGCGGCGGGGCCGGGCTTGGCGCCGGCGCCGGGCGCTTAGGCGCGGGACGCAAGCCATGCTCGACAACCGTTTCACGCGACACATGCCGTGGCAGCCGGTCACCGCGGCGGCGCGCGCCTACCCGCAGCGCCTCGACCTGCCGCTCCTGCTCTTCCTGCTCGCCATCATCACCTTCGGCCTCATCATCCCGTCGCACGCGCAAGACGCCTTTGTCGGCCAGGTGCTGCGCATGGGCGTGGCGCTCGGCTTCATGGTGGCGATGGCGCATGTGCATCCACGCTGGTATCTGCGCGCCGCGCCCTTCATCTACCTCGGCTGCCTCGCGCTGCTCATCGCCGTGCCGTTTTTCGGGATAGTGGTGAACGGCTCCCGGCGCTGGCTGGAGTTGCCCGGCGGCATCCGGTTCCAGCCCTCGGAACTCATGAAGGTGGCGATGCCATTGGCGGTTGGCTGGTACCTGAACACGCGCCGCCTGCCGCCGCGTTTGACGCATGTGGTGGGCTGCCTCGCCATCGTCGCCGTGCCGGCGCTGCTCATCGCCCAGCAGCCAGACTTGGGCACCACGGCCTTGCTGAGCGCCGCCGGCCTGTTCCTGATCGTGCTGTCCGGCGTGCGCTGGCGGTGGATATTCGCCGCCGGCGCCGTGGCCGCGGCGGCCGCGCCGGCGCTGTGGATGGTGATGCGCGAATATCAGCGCGAACGGGTGCGCACGCTGTTCGACCCAGAGCGAGACCCGACCGGCGCCGGTTGGAACATCATTCAATCGACCACCGCCATCGGCTCTGGCGGCGTGTTCGGCAAAGGGCTGGACCAGGGCACGCAGAGCCGGCTGGACTTCCTGCCAGAGGCCAACACAGATTTCGTCATCGCCGTGATCGGCGAAGAGCTGGGCCTCATCGGCGTCACCTCGCTGTTGCTCGTGTACGTCGCCGCCTTGGCGCGGGGGCTGTACATCGCCACCACCGCCTCGGACACTTTCGGGCGCTTGGTGGCGAGCGGCGTCACGCTCACGTTCTTCCTCTACGTCTTTGTTAACATCGCCATGGTGTGCGGTCTGCTGCCCGTGGTTGGCGCACCCTTGCCCTTGGTGAGCTACGGCGGCACGTCGGCCATCTCCATCCTTGCCGGATTCGGCATAGTGATGTCCATTCAGACGCATCGGAACTGGTAGGAGCGAGAGCAAGTGCGTCGAGCAATCCTCGCGACGGCCCTCGCCCTTTGCGGCGCAGCGGCAGCGGACTACAGCGACCGCGAGCCCGTGCGCGCTTACATTGCAGACTTGGTGGAGCGACACGGCTTCGAGCGCGAGGCGCTGAGCGCCTTGTTCGCCAAGACGGAGCGCAAGGAGGGCATTCTCGCGGCCATCTCGCGCCCGGCGGAACGCACCAAGCCGTGGCACGAGTACCGCGACATCTTCATCACGCGGGCGCGCATCGAAGGTGGCGTGCGCTTCTGGCGCGACAACCGGGCGGCGCTTGAACGCGCGCACGCGGAGTTCAGCGTGCCGCCGGAGTTCGTGGTGGCCATCATCGGCGTGGAGACGAGCTACGGCCGGGTGACGGGCAGCTACCGGGTGATGGACGCCTTGGCGACGCTCGCCTTCGACTATCCGCCGCGCGCCGCGTTCTTCATGGGCGAACTCACGCAGTTCCTGCTGCTGGCCACCGAGGAGAGCAAGGATCCGTTGAGCCTGAAGGGGTCTTACGCGGGCGCCATGGGCTTCGGCCAGTTCATCCCGTCCAGCTACCGCGCCTACGCCGTGGATTTCGACGGCGACGGCCGCCGCGACATCTGGCACAACGTCACCGATGCGGTAGGCAGCGTCGCCAATTACTTTGACCGGCACGGTTGGCGCGACGGCGGCCAAGTGGCGCTGCGCGTGGAGGTGGAAGGCGAAGCGGCGCACACCGCGGCCAACGAGGGGTTGGCGCCGAACTACGACATCGCCGAACTCAAGCGCTTGGGCGTCAGAGTTGATGCGCTGGCGGACGACGCCAAGGCGGCGCTGTTCCGCATGGAGGCGGAGGACGGGGACGAGTATTGGCTGGGCCTGCACAATTTCTATGTGATCACCCGCTACAACCACAGCTCGATGTACGCGCTGGCCGTCACCCAACTCGCCGAGGCGCTGCGCGGCGCCAGGGAGCGGGTGGCCGGCGCTGGGTTGCCAACCAGCGTCGCCCGGCGCCAGCCATGAGCCGCCACGCACGGCTCACCGTTTTCGCCCGCGCCGCGCTCCTTGGCATGGCCACGCTGGTGGCGCCGCACGCCGCCGCCCAACCCGGCTTGGTCAAGCCCCCGGACATCGCCGCGCGCGGCTACACGCTGATGGACGCGGACACCATGCAGGTGCTCGCCGAACGCGATGGCGACCTGCCGCTGCCACCGGCCAGCCTCACCAAGATCATGACCAGCTTCGTGGCGGCCTCTGAACTTGAGGCCGGCCGCATCAGCCTGAGCGACGTCGTGCCGGTGAGCGTGAATGCGTGGAGCACGCCCGGCTCGCGCATGTTCATCCGCGAAGGCACGGAGGTGTCGCTGGAGAACCTGCTGCATGGCGTGATCATCCAATCCGGCAACGACGCGAGCGTCGCCGTGGCCGAATACATCGCCGGCGCGGAAGACGCCTTCGCCAACATGATGAATGACCATGCGGCGCAGCTCGGCATGGCCAACACCCACTTCGCCAATTCGACGGGCTTGCCGAACACGGCGCAGCACAGCACCGCACGGGACATGGCGCTCCTCACCCGCGCGCTGATCCAGCGCTTCCCCGAACACTACGCCATCTACTCCGAGCGCCAGTTCAAGTACAACGACATCGAACAGCCGAACCGCAACCGCCTGTTGTGGCGCGACCGCACCGTGGACGGCGTGAAAACCGGCCACACCGGCGCCGCCGGCTACTGCTTGGTGGCATCCGCCAAACGCGACGGCATGCGCCTCATCTCCGCGGTGATGGGCGCGGACAGCGACGCCATCCGCGTCCGCGAGACGCAAAAGTTGCTGCAGTACGGCTTCCGCTACTTCGAGACGCGCCAGCTTTACGACGCCGAGGCGACGCTGAAGGCGGCCGAGGTGTGGTATGGCGAAGCCGACGAAGTGGCGGTCGGCGTTCCGCAAGCCATCTTCGCCACCATCCAACGCGGCCGCTATGAAGACTTGGAGGCGACGCTGGACCTGCCGTCCGCCTTGGAGGCGCCCATCGCCGCCGGTGAAGAACTGGGCGAACTGCGCGTGATGCTGGACGACGAGTTGGTGGCCGCGGCGCCGCTCATCGCCAAAGACACGGTGGCTGAATCCGGCTTCTTCTCGCGCATGTTCGAAGGCGTCGTGCTGTTCTTCAAAGAGTTCATCGGTTGAAGCCGCCAACCATCGAGTTCCCTTGCGATTACCCGTTGCGGGTGTTGGGCGTCACGCAAGCAATGTTCGTTCCAGAGGTGCTCGAAGTGGTGGCCAAGCATGCGGCGCCGGTGCCGGAGAGCGCCGTCACGCTGCGCCCGAGCCGGCATGGCCGCTACCAATCCGCCGGGTTTCGCTTCCGCGCCACCGGCGAGAGCCAGATTCGGGCGCTCTACAAGGACCTGATGGCGCACCCTGCCGTGAAAGTCGTCCTGTAGCCGTGGCCAACAAGGGAGGAGGGGGCGGCCAATGCCTTTCGACACGCTCATCGTGCGCGACCTCGGCAGGACGGATTACCTTGCCGCCTATGCGCGGATGCGCGCCTTCACGGCGGCCCGGGGCGACGCAACGCCGGACGAGTTCTGGCTCACCGAGCATGAACCGGTGTTCACCCAAGGCCAAGCTGGGCGCGACGAACATGTGTTGGCGCCCGGGAATGTGCCGGTGGTGCGCACAGACCGCGGCGGCCAAGTCACTTACCACGGCCCCGGCCAAGTGGTCGGCTACGCCCTGTTCAACCTGCGCCGCGGTGGCCTCGGCCCGCGCGAGCTGGTGGCGGGCTTGGAGCGCGCCATGATCGGCGCCCTCGCCGCCTTCGGCATCGCTGCCAAAGCCCGCACGGACGCGCGTGGCGTGTATGTCGATGGCGCCAAGATCGGCGCGTTGGGCTTGCGCATCCGGCGCGGCTGCTCCTACCACGGCCTCGCCCTCAACGTGGCGATGGACTTGGCGCCGTTTGCGCGCATCAACCCCTGCGGCCTCGCCGGCATCCACGTCACGCAAGTGGCAGACCTCGGCGGGCGCAGTGACTTGGATGCCGCCAAGGCAGAGCTGGTGGCGGCGCTGCAACGCAGCTTTGGCTTCAAGGCGGTGCGTTGGCGTTTGGGAGAGTGTCCATGAAGCACCTAGCCATTCCGCCGCTGCGCTCGGCGGACATGCCGAAACGCGGCAAGAGCTATCTCAGCATGATGGGGCCGGGGGCCGTGATGGTGGGCCTCGCCATCGGCTCTGGGGAGCTCATCCTGTGGCCTTGGATCACGGCCAAGTTCGGCGCCCAGATGATGTGGGCGGCGGCGCTCGGCGTGTTCATGCAGCTCTGGATCAACATCGAGATCGGCCGCTGGGCGGTCGCCACCGGCGAGAGCGCGTTCACTGGCTTCGCCCGCCTCTCCAAGGCTTGGGTGTACTTCTTCCTGACGCTGCTGTTGGTGGGCGCCTTCCTGCCGGGATGGGGGCGCGCCGTCGGCACGTCCCTCAAGATCCTCCTGTTCGGCCCGGAAGGGCCGGGCGCGGATTGGGTGTGGACCGCGGTGGTGTTCTTCATCGCGCTCGCCATCGTATTTGGGCCGAAACGCATCTACGCCTCCATCGAGCGCTCCATCGTGTTGATGGTGTTGGTGATCGTCAGTGGCTTGCTGGTGGTGGCGTTCAGCGTCGGCGCCTTCTCCGACGTGGTGACGATGGCGAAGGGAATCGTCAACTTCGGCGCCATCACCTTGGACGACGAGTTCACCTTCCAGCGCTTCTTCGGCGCCTTCGTGTTCGCCGGCGCCGGCGGCCTCGGCAACCTCTACTACGCCTACTACTTGCGCGACAAAGGCATCGGCATGGGCGCCCGCATCCCAGCGCTGATGAACCCATTGCGCGAAGCGCAGCGCGGCGACAGCGAAATCGGCTACCTGTTCGCCACCACCGCCGAGAACGTGCGCCGCTTCCGGGATTGGTTCCGCTATGTGTTGCTGGACACCACGGCGCTGTTCTGGCTCGCCAACACCTTCACGATGTTCCTGTTCATGTTCGGCGCGCTGGTGGTGCTGCACCCGCAAGGCATCGTCCCGCAGGAGAGCCAACTGGTGTGGGACCTCGCCATCATCCTCGAAGGCTCAATGGGCATCGGCGGGCGCTACCTGTTCCTCATCATCGGCATCGCGGCACTGTTCAGCTCCGTGCTCACCGGGCTCGACGGCGGCGTGCGCTTGTGGGTAGACCTGCTGCACACCAACTTCTCCTTCATGCACCGGTTCGCGGCCAACAAGCTCTACCTCGCCATCGCGCTGTCCCTCGCCGGGGTCGGCGTCGCCGCCACTTGGTTCTTCGAGGCGTTCAATGTGAGCGCGCTCGATTTCTTCTTCATCAGCGCCATGCTGAGCGGCTTCGGCATGGCGGCCTATGTGCCGATGGTGCTCTACATGAACCTGCGCCACCTGCCAGCGGAGGTGCGCCCCAAGCCCCTCAACATTGTGATGGTGGGCATCGGCGCGGCCACCTACATCAGTTTCGCCGTCTATACGATCGGCGCCAAACTCGTCGAATGGCTTGGGTGAAGCGGGGCGCCGCCGCGGCGCGCTACACCACGCCGTAGGCCAGCATGGCGTCCGCTACCTTGCGGAAGCCGGCGATGTTGGCACCGCGCACATAGTCGATGCTGCCGTCGGCCTGCGCGCCAGCGTCTCGACACTTCTCGTGAATGTCCCGCATGATGGCTTGCAGGCGACCCTCCACTTCCTCGCGCGACCATGAAATGCGCAGCGAGTTCTGGCTCTGCTCCAAGCCAGAGACCGCCACGCCGCCGGCGTTGGCGGCCTTGCCGGGCGCGAACAACACCCCGCCGCCGCGGAGCGCGGCCACGGCTTCCGCGGTGCAGGGCATGTTGGCGCCCTCGGCCACCGCGATGACGCCATGCTCGACGCAGGCGCGGGCATCTGCCGCGCTCAACTCGTTCTGCGTGGCGCAGGGCACGGCGAGATCCGCCGGCACGCCCCACGGCCGCGCCTTGGCGTGATACGCGCAGCCAAAGTGCTCCGCGTATTCGCGGATGCGCCCGCGCCGCCGCTCCTTCAAGTCCTTGAGCCAAGCCAAGCGCTCGCCATCGATGCCGTGCGGATCATGGATGAAGCCGCTCGAGTCCGAAGCCGTCACGGCCTTCGCGCCGAGTTCGGCGAGCTTCTCGATGGCGTAGAGGGCGACGTTGCCGGCACCGGACACCAATGCCGTCTTGCCGGCGATGTCGTGGCCCGCCGCGGCGAGCATGTCGCGCAGGAAGTAGGCGGTGCCGTAGCCCGTCGCCTCCGTGCGCCCCAAGCTGCCGCCGAAGGCGAGCCCCTTGCCGGTGAAAACGCCCGTGAAACGGTTGCCAAGGGTGAGGTATTCGCCGAATAGGAAGCCGATTTCCCGCTGGCCCACGCCGATGTCACCCGCCGGCACGTCTGTGTCTTGGCCGATGTGGCGGTGCAGCTCGCGCATCATGGCTTGGCAGAATCGCATCACCTCGGTGTCGCTCTTGCCGCGCGGATTGAAGTTCGAGCCGCCCTTGGCGCCGCCCATCGGCAGGCCGGTGAGGCTGTTCTTGAAGATCTGCTCGAAGCCCAAGAACTTCAGCACGCTCTGCGTCACCGTGGGGTGGAAACGCAGGCCGCCCTTGTACGGGCCGATGGCGTTGCTGAACTGCACCCGCCAAGCGCGGTTGACGCGCACCCGCCCAGCGCCGTCCTGCCAAGTGACGCGGAAGGTGATGATGCGGTCTGGCTCGGTGAGGCGCTCAAGAATCCGCGCCTTTTGATAGCGCGGCTCGCCGGCGATGAGCGGCAGCACGGACTCCGCCACTTCCCGCACGGCCTGCTGAAACTCCGGCTCGCCGGGATTGCGCCGGACACAGCCGGCCATGAAGTCCTCGAGCCTGGCCTTAGCGTTGCGGTTCATGGTGGGTTCCATCCTTTGGTTGGGGGACATTGCGGTTAAGGGCGTCGCGCAGAGAAGCCTCGACGCCGCTTGGCAGCCGCCCATCGTCCCGAAGCCTTCCAAGGCATGTCAAGCAGTGAAGGGGGCGGCATCGCGGACGCGCTGACGGCAAGCGCGAAGGCACTGTTTCCGATGCCATGCACACGTCTGTGGCGACGGCACTTCTCTCGCCCTCGCCGGCACACGTTGTTCTATGCTTGATGGAATGACGGAACACCCCCGAGCCGTCGATCTGTTTTGCGGCGCCGGTGGCTTGAGCGCAGGGCTGGAAGCGGCGGGTTGCCGCGTCGCCTATGCCGCGGACTGCGACCCGACCGCGGTGAAGAGCTACTGCCTGAACTTCCCGCGCCACGCCGCTTGTGAGCGCCTGCATTGGGACAGCGCGTTGCCAAGCGTCGACATCGTGGTTGGCGGGCCGCCGTGCCAAGGGTTCTCGTCCGCCGGCCACCGCAACGCGCACGATGCCCGCAACTCCTTGGTCGCCGTGTTCGCTCACCTCGTGGCACGGCATCGGCCGCCGGCGTTCTTGTTCGAGAACGTGGAGGGTTTCCTCACCGGCAACGATGGCAAGTGGGTGGTCGAATTGCTGGACCCGCTCATTGCGGCGGGCTATTGCATCCAAATGCGGAAGGTCAATGCGGCCAACTACGGCATTCCGCAACATCGTAAGCGCGTGATCGCCCTTGGCGGGCTGGGCTGGAATCCGGGGTTCCCAAGCCCCACACACCGCGCCGCGGGCGCACCCGGGGCGCTCGCCGTGGGCGGCGGCCTGCCGGTTTGCCAGAGCACCGAAGAGGCCTTGAGGGAGCTGCCACCCGCCGTGCCGCGCGTGCCGGGCGCACAACCAAGGCTGGCCCATCATGATTTCCGCGTGCCGGGGAACGCGGACACAGAGCGCATCCGCGCGTTGCGCCAAGGGCAAACCATGAAGGACCTGCCGGAGCGTCTCTGGCACGACACCTACCGGCGCAGGGCGCATCGGCGCGTGATGGACGGAACGCCAAGCGAACGCCGCGGCGGGGCGCCGGCCGGACTGCGCCGCTTGGTCGCGAATGAACCATCCAAGGCCATCACCAGCGGCGCCAACTCGGAGTTCATCCACCCGACGGAAGACAGGCCCCTGACGTTGCGCGAGTGTGCTCGCCTGCAGACCTTCCCAGACGACTTCCGCTTCGCCGGCACGCTGGGCGACACGGCGATGCTGATCGCCAACGCCGTGCCGCCGCGACTGGCCGAACTGTTCGGTCGGCACTTAGTGGCGGCGCTGCGTCGGCCACACGCCGCGACGCCCGGCCTCGCGTCCTTCCGCGTCACGAACGCGCATGCCATGAGCCCAGCCTTGCGGCGCACCGTGGAGGAAGTTGAGCGACGCTATGCGCCCACCGGCCAGCGCTCGCTGTTCGGCGGCTAGCAGCGATGCCCCTATCCCAAACGCAAAAATCGCTCATTGAGAAGGCTCGCAACGTGGGCAGCAGCGAGATGGCTGTGCCGATCAACGCCTCGGCCGCCGCTTACCTTCTCGCGCGCATCATCCGGGACCTCGGCCTAGACGCGAGCTACCCCGAATTGCCGCAAGACGTCGCGCCGTTCTACCAGACCGCACCCGTCTCGTCCCTTCTGCTCCACGGCGTCGACTTCAAGGCTCTCGCGGAGAAGCTCTTCACTTCGACGCCAGACACCGACACCTACTTTTCGTGCTTGGCTGCGCTGCTGAAGGCCCGTCTCAAGTTCGCGCGCATTCTGGAACGACAGCCGTTCCCAACGATGGACCAAGTGGGCCCGCGAGGCCTGCTCCAATACGGTGCGCTTTCGCCACCCGCACTGGCTGGATGGCTTTACTGGCGCAAGTGGTTCTACGACACGGACAACCGCGCCGCCCAAGAGACAGGGTACCTGTTCGAGCCCATTCTCGCGGCAGCCATCGGTGGTGTCCCAGCGAGCCCGGCACGAAGCCCCGTCCGAGACTCCGAGGACTCTGCCAAGGGACGTCAAGTAGATTGCATCAAGGGCAGTTGCGCCTACGAGTTCAAGATCCGTCCGACCATCGCCGCTTCCGGCCAAGGGCGCTGGAGGCGTGAGCTGGCCTTTCCGCAAGACTGTGCGCGATCGAACTACATGCCCATCCTAGTAGTTCTGGACGACACCAGGAACCCGAAACTGCAGGAGTTAGTGGCTGCCTTCCAAGCGGCCGGTGGCAGGGCATATCTGGGCCAAGCCGCTTGGCGGCTATTGGATGAACAAGCTGGCTCGGTTATGAGAGAGTTCCTTGCTCGATATGTCCGTCTGCCCTTGGATGCCCTTCTCCATCACGCGCCCCAACAGCTCCCAGACCTCACCGTCCAAGATCGCGGCACGTCGATAGTCCTCACGGTAGGCGACGAATCACTCGTCGTCGAACGGAGTGCGGGTGCCCCAGCCGCGCACGAGCATCAACCAATGCCAGACGACGCGGACGACCTGCTTCCCGGCGTGTAACGGACCACCATGCGCGGTGGCAGCGACGGCACCAAGGAGCACAGGCGCGGCGAGCGTCGGTGTACGCCCCACCTACCCGAGCTCAAACGGCCCACCAAGGCGCTGACCCGCACAGCCGGCGCTAGAATGGCTGAAGGCCCGTTTGACCTGCCGCGACCGTGATGGATTCCGCCGATTTCGTTAGCTGGTTCCGCGACTCGACGCCGTACATCAGCGCTCATCGCGGCAAGACGTTTGTGGTGATGCTTGGGGCCGATGCCGTCGCGTCCGCGAACCTGATCAACATGGCGCACGACTTGGCGTTGCTGCATGTGCTCGGCGCGCGGCTCGTCATCGTGCATGGCGCGGAAGGGTTGGACACCGGCGCGGCGGACCGGGGCAGCGACTTGGACGCCATGGCGGCGGCGGTGGGCGTCGCCCGCAACCGCTTGGAGGCGCTCTTCTCCACCGGCATTCCCACCAGCCCGCTGCGGGGCAGCCGCATCACCTTGGCGGGTGGCAACTTCGTCACGGCGAAGCCGGTGGGCGTGATCGATGGCGTGGAGCGCGGGTGCCGCGGCGAGCCGCGGCGCATCCATGTGGACGAACTGCGGCGGCTGTTGATGACCGGGGCCATCGTGCTGCTGCCGCCAATCGGCTATTCCCCTTCCGGCCAAGCGTACGCCTTGGCACCCGAAACCTTGGCCGCCGAGGCGGCCCTCGCGCTGCGGGCAGACAAGCTCATCGTCTATGACGGCGTCGAGCGCGTCGGCGCAGCAAGCGAGCTCACCTTGGCCCAGTTGGAGCACGCCCTCGGCCAAGGCCACTTCCCGGAACCGACGCAGGCGCGGCTGGAAGCCATGCTCCACGCCGGGCGCGGCGGCGTGCCGCGCTGCCACCTGATCTCGCACGCCGCAGACGGCGCCCTGCTGCAGGAGCTCTTCACCGCCGAAGGCGTGGGCACGCAGATCGCCGAAGGGGACTACCGCGCCATGCGCAGCGCCACCGCCGGGGATGTGGCCGCCATCGTCGAGTTGATCCGGCCGCTCGAAGAGGCCGGCCTGCTGGTGCGCCGCCCCAGGGATCGCCTCGAAGCCGAAGTGGAACGCTTTTTCCTAGCCGAGATCGACGGCATTGTCATCGGCTGTTGCGCCCTCTATCCGCACGGGGATGCGGTGGAACTCGCCTGCTTGGCCACGCACCCGAGCCATCGCTTCCGCGTCGGCGGCAAATCGTTGGGTGAACGCATCCTCTCCCATGCCGAGGAACAAGCGGCGCGCGCCGGCTTCACGCGCATGTTCGCCCTCACCACCCGCGCCGCGGATTGGTTTGCGGACCACGGGTTCAGCCCGGCGGCGGTGGAGGCGTTACCCGCTTCCCGACAGGCCTTGTACAATTTCCAACGCAATTCCAAAGCAATGTTGAAGGAGCTTGCTGGCGCGCGCCGGCCGGCCGGCGAGCCGCCGCGCCAAGCAGCCGAGGAGGTTCCCGAATGACAGACAACGCCACGCAAGACACAGCTTGGCAGGCATATTGCGAAGCGGGCTGCGAACGCGCCATGGGCTTGGGCAATCGCGGCCCCATGCGTTTCGACGCGAACGGCAGGCTGGAGCAAGACATCCTCGACGCCTACTTCCGAACTGGCTTCTACGTGTTCGAGGGGGTGCTGGCGGAAGAAGAGGTGGCGCAACTGCGCGCCGAGTTCGACCAAGTGTTGGACAACGCCCCCCTAACACCCGACGGCGACGTCGATCAGCACGGACGGCGCGTCAACTTCCCCGGCTACTACACGCTCTCGACCAAGCCGTCCAAGGCGCCGCCGGCGCATGTCGGCATGGTGTCGCACCCGTTGCTGATGATGGATTCCGCGCTCAACGTCTACGCCCATCCAGACATCTTGCGGATGGTCGCTAGCATCAACGGGCCAGATTTCGTGCCCTTCCACGAGGCCGTGTTCCACAAAGCCGCCGGACACGGCGCGCCAACGCCTTGGCATCAGGACGGCCGCACGCATTGGCGCGAAGACGGCTCCCCGCTGCTGGGCCTCGATGGCCGCGGCAAGTCTCACGGCTTCAACATGTCCGTTTCTTGGTCGCACTGCACGCCGGACAACTGCCTGTGGGTGATGCCCGGCAGCCATCGCCGCTGGCTGCTCACGGACGACGGCGAGTTCCCGCCCATCACGGAGCGGCTGGAAGGCGCCGTGCCGATGCTGCTCGAACCGGGAGACTGCGGCGTGGTGAACCGCAGTTCCCTGCACGGCTCGTATCCGAACCAATCCGCCGAGCGCCGGGTGACGATGGTGCTCGGCTATCACAACCGCGCCTCCGCCATCGGCGCGGAAACCACCAACGTCCACGCCTTCAAGTGCCCGGCGCCGGATCGCGTGAAGTCCATCAAATACTCGGAAGACTATGTGCTGCGGCGCACGCGGATGATCCCGCTGGCGATCGATGCCCGCCGCCAGCGCTACCCCGACGAGACGCCCTTCGATTATCAAGGCGACTACATCGGCGACCCGGCTTGGAACGAGCAGGTGAGGGCCGAAGTCGGCCGCGAAGGGGATGAATACTGGCAGCGGGACATCACTTTGTAGCCGCGCAAGCCCCCGCAGCGGCCCTCGGCCGCAGCCGCAAAACGTCAAGCCAACGCATTAGCCAACGTTAAGGAGCACTGTCCGCATGGCCGAAGCCCGCAAGCACTCTTCCATCGTCGTCGATGGCGTGGAGCAGGCGCCGAGCCGCGCCATGCTGCGCGCCGTGGGCTTCGCTCAGGAAGACTTCGCCAAGCCTCAGGTCGGCATCGCTTCCACCGGCAGCCAGGTGACGCCGTGCAACATGCACATCAACGGCCTCGCCGACGCCGCGGCCATGGGCGCGGACGAAGCCGGCGCCAAGAGCTTGGTGTTCAACACCATCACCGTGTCCGATGGCATCTCGATGGGCACCCCTGGGATGCGCTACTCGCTGGTGTCCCGGGAGGTCATCGCAGACTCCATCGAGACGGTGGTGGGCGCGCAGGGCTTCGACGGCTTCGTCGCCATCGGCGGCTGCGACAAGAACATGCCGGGGTGCGCCATGGCGATGGCTCGGCTGGACCGGCCAAGCGTCTTCGTGTACGGCGGCACGATTCTGCCCGGCGCCGAGCGGCGCGACATCATCTCCGTGTTCGAGGCGGTCGGCGCCCGCGCCGCCGAGCGCATCACGGATGCGGAACTGCTGGAAGTGGAGCAGACGGCCATCCCCGGCGCCGGTTCCTGCGGCGGCATGTACACCGCGAACACCATGGCGTCCGCCATTGAAGCGTTGGGCCTGTCGCTGCCCAACTCCTCGGCGCAGAACGCCGTGAGCGACAACAAACGCCAAGACAGCTACGCCGCCGGCGCGGCGGTCGCACGGCTCATCGAGCGCGGCATCAAGCCTTCCGACATCCTCTGCCGAGAAGCCTTCGAGAACGCCATCACCGTGTGCATCGCCCTGGAAGGCTCCACCAACGCGGTGCTGCACCTGTTGGCCATCGCCAACGCGGCCGGCGTGCCCCTCGCACTCGACGACTTCTCGCGCATCGGCGCCAACGTGCCGGTGCTGGCGGACATGCGCCCGGCGGGGCAGCACGCCATGTCTGAGCTCATCGACATCGGCGGCATCCGCCCGCTGATGAAGACGCTCTTGGACGCCGGCTTGTTGCACGGCGGTTGCCTCACCGTCACCGGCCAAACGCTCGGCGAAGACTTGGCGGATGTGGCGCCCTATCCGGCCGGGCAGCGGATCATCCGGCCACTGGCAGACCCCATCAAGCCAGACAGCCACCTCGTTGTCTTGCACGGCAACCTCGCCCCGGATGGCGCCGTGGCCAAGATCACCGGCCATGAAGGGCTGCGCTTCACCGGCACGGCCAGGGTGTATCACGGCGAGGAGGCGGCGATGGCGGCCATCATGGCCGGTTCGGTGTCGGCCGGCGATGTTGTCGTGGTGCGCTATGAAGGCCCGCGCGGCGGGCCCGGGATGCGGGAAATGCTGAGCCCGACCAGCGCCATCAACGGCCGCGGCCTGTCCGCGGACGTGGCCTTGGTCACGGACGGGCGCTTCTCCGGCGGCTCCCACGGCTTTGTGATCGGCCATGTCGCGCCCGAAGCGTTCGACGGCGGCCCCATCGCCCTCATCGAGGATGGCGACGCCATCACCATCGACGCCGAACGCCGCGAGATCAACGCCGCGCTGACAGACGCAGAGCTGGCGCGGCGGCGCGAGCGTTGGCAGCCGCCCGCCCCGTATGCCCAGAAGGGTGTGTTGGCCAAGTATGCGCGGCTGGTGAGCTCGGCAAGCCTTGGAGCGGTGACCGATGGCTAGCGCCCGCGGCCAAGGGCGCGGGCGGGGATTGGTCGGCGGCGCAGCGCTCTGGCTCGCCTTGGCAGCGGCGCCCGGGCCGGCAGCGTTGGGGCAGGATGGCTTCGAGGACGTCCAAGAGGTCGTCGTGTCCGTGGGCACGCGCCGCCAAGCGCGCTCCGCGGCGGATTCCGTGGCACCGGTGGACGCCGTCACCCGCGAAGACTTCACCGACCAGGCTAGTTCGGACATCTCCGACATCCTGCGGATGTTGGTGCCGGCCTACAACGTGAACACCCAGCCCATCTCCGACGGCGGCACCATCGTGCGCCCGGCGAACCTGCGCGGCCTGTCGCCAGACCAAACGCTAGTGCTGTTGAACGGCAAGCGCCGCCATCGCGCCGCGGTGATCACGTTCCTTGGCGGCGGCCTCGCCGATGGCGCCCAAGGGCCGGACGTGGGGGTGTTCCCCGCCATCGGCCTGAAGCAAGTGGAAGTGCTGCGCGACGGCGCCGGCTCGCAGTACGGCTCGGACGCCATCGCCGGCGTCATCAACTTCGTGCTGCGCGACGACGCCGACGGCGCCGCCTTCGAGGCGAAGTACGGCAGCACCTACACCGGCGACGGCGACAACTACCAAGTGGCAGGCAACATCGGCCTGCCGCTGGGCGCAGGCGGCTTTGTGAACCTCTCGATGGAGTACGGCGAAACGGACGGCACCATCCGCTCCGTGCAGCGCGCCGACGCGGCCGGCCTCATCGCGGCCGGCTACACCGACGTCACCGACATCCGCGTGAACGGCATCACCCGCAAGGTGACGCAAATCTGGGGTCAGCCGGAAATCCGCGACAGCGCGAAGCTGTTCGCCAACTCCGCCTATGAGTTCGGCGACGGAGCGGAGGTCTACGCCTTCGGCAACTACGCGGAGCGCACGGTGGATGGCGGTTTCTTCTTCCGCAACCCCACGCGGCGGCCCGGCATCTTCGAAGGGCCGCGCGTGAATCCGGCGAACGGCAACCCGGTGGCTGTGGACGCGGACGGCGTAGCGCGGGACACCCTCACCGGCGCCGTGGTGTCGGCGCCCGCCGCGTCGGTGCGGGTGGGCGATCTGACGGGGAACGACCGCGGCGATTGCCCCGCCGGCATCCCGCTCACCGAAGGCGGCGGGCTGCTGCCGGATGCGGACATCTTGGCGAGCGTACAGGCAGACGACAACTGCTTCTCGTTCATCGAGCGCTACCCCGGCGGCTTCGTGCCGCGCTTCGGCGGCGACAGCACAGATGTTGGCGTGGTCTTGGGCCTGCGCGGCCTGTTGGACTTCGGCACCGGCCTCTTCTACGACGTGAGCTACTCCTACGGCTACAACGAGATCGACTACGCCATCCGCAACACCGTGAACGCGAGCCTAGGCCCCGCCTCGCCCACCGCGTTCGACCCTGGCGCCTACGAGCAAATCGACACCAACTTCAACGTCGATTTCTCCTACGAGCAACCCATCGCCGCGCTGCAAAGAGACCTGCACATCGCCGCCGGCTTCGAGCGCCGGGAAGAGCGCTTCGACGTTTCCGCCGGCGAGCCGACCTCCTATGCGCTCGGCCCGCTCACCCGCCCTTCGCCGGCCTTTCCCGGCGGCCAAGGCTTCTCATCGAGTTCCAACGGCTTCGGCGGCTTCACGGCGAGCACATCGAACACCGAGGACAGCATCGCGGCCTATGTGGACTTGGAGGCGCAACTCACAGCCAACGTGACGGCGCAAGCGGCCATGCGCTGGGAGGATTACAGCCACTTCGGCAGCACGACGAACTACAAGCTCGGCGCGCTGTGGCGGCCAACGGAGCGCCTCAGCCTGCGCGGCACCTACTCCACCAGCTTCCGCGCGCCCACCGCGGGGCAAGCGAACGTCACCAACGTCACCACCGCATTCGCCGGCAACGTCATCACGGACGAAGGCACGCTGCCGCTCACCAGCGCTGCCGGGCGGTTCGTCAACGCCGAGTTAGGCGGGCGCTTCTCGTTGGACGCCGAGGAAGCGCGCAACCTCTCCGTCGGCGCGTCCTTCTCCTTGGGCGACATCGACATCACCGTGGACTACTTCAACATCGAGGTGGAAGACCGCATCGCCATCTCGGAACAGCAGGACTTCCGCGGCCTGCTCGTCGCCGCCGGGCTGCGCGCCGGCTTGTCGCTGGCAGACATGCAGGTGACCGCAGACGCCAACGGCGACGGTGCGATCGACGCCGCCGACGCCGAGACCAGCAAGGTGCTCAACACCTTGGACGGCGTGGGCGTGTTGAACGCCACAGACTTTGCCGGTTCGGAGGACCTCGCCACGGTGGGCTTCTTCACCAACGATTTCGACACCAAGACCCAAGGCATGGACGTGGTGGCGAGTTGGCAGCTCGACCACGGCGCCGGCATCACCGACCTCGCCTTGGCGCTCAACTACACCGCAACGGAGGTGACGCGGGTGGGGGGCTTGGCGCCGGCGCGCCGGCGCCAACTTGAGGAGACCATCCCTCAGTGGAAAGGCCACTTGTCCGCGCGCCACCAGCGGGGCGACCTGCGTTACCTGGCGCGGCTCAACTTCCACGGCGACTACGCGGAAGCCCACTTGGACGACCCGCTGCGGTGGATCGAACCCAGCGCGGAGGCCACTTTGGACGTGGAAATGGCCTATGCGCTCTCGGACCGTTGGGAGGTGATTGCGGGGGCCGCCAACCTGTTCGACAGCTTCCCCAAGCAGCACCGCTACGCCACGCTCGCCGGCTCGAAGTATCCCACCACGGCGCCCTTCGGCCTCTCTGGCGGCCAGTACTACTTGAAGATGCGCTACGGCTACTGACGCCGGCGCGGTGCTTGCAGCTTGGCCGGGGTTGCTCTTGGGCCCAACGCAAGAATGTGATCTGAACCGCCCCGTTCGCTGACCCGCGCCTACCGGCCAGACTCGCGCTGCACGAACTCCACCAGGAACTTCACGTTGTCCACCGGCGTCGTGGGGAGGATGCCGTGGCCCAGGTTGAAGATGTGCCCGGCGCGCCCTTGGGCTTCGGCAAGCAGCGCTTGCGCGTGGGCCGCCACCGTGGCGCGGTCCGCGCACAGGGCGACGGGATCCATGTTGCCTTGCACAGCCTTGGCGCCGAGGCGTTGCCAAGTGGCGGCCAGCGGCGTGCGCCAATCGAGGGCGAGCAAATCCGGGCCGGTGGCGAACATCGCATCCACCAAGTGCCCATTGCCGGTGCCGAAGTAGATCACCGGAACGCGCCCGCCAATGTGCGCCATGAGCCGCTCGGTGTGGGGGCGGACATAGCGGTTGTAATCCGCCAGCGACAAACAGCCCACCCAGCTGTCGAACAGCTGAATAGCGTGAACGCCGCTGTCGATTTGCAGCGCCACATAGCCGGCGATGGCGTCCACGAGCTTGACCATCAGCCGATGCCAAGCACCCGGGGCCGTGTACATCATGCGCTTCACGCGCAGATAGTTGCGCGAGCCTTGGCCTTCGATGGCGTACGAGGCGAGGGTGAACGGCGCGCCGGCAAAGCCGATGAGCGGGATGTCGCGCGGCAGGTCCGCCAGCGTTCGCTTGATGGTTTCGCCGATGTAGGGCGTGGCTTCCTCCGCCGGCGGCACCGCCAGCCGCTGCACGTCCGCTTCGCCCGCCAGGGGCCGCTCGAACACCGGGCCGACGCCCGGCTTGTAGTCCAGGTTCAGCCCCATCGGAACGAGCATGGGCAGGAGGTCTGCGAACACGATGGCGGCGTCCACGCCTAGGATGCGCTGCGCGTCCAGCGTCGCCCGGGCCGCGAGTTCCGGCGTAGTGAAGAAGCGCAGGCTCGGCGTATCGCCCTTCAAGGCGTGGTACTCGGGCATGTAGCGGCCCGCTTGCCGATTCAGCCAAATGGGTGTGTAGTCCGTCGGCTCGCCGCGGCAAGCCTTGAGGAAGGCCGAGTTCAACGTGCGGTTCGGCTTAGGTGAGCGTTGGGGAAACGCTCGCTTCGTAGTTCACGCCGGCCACGCCGAAGCCGAACAGCCGCAGGAAGTCTTCCCGGATGCCCTCCAGATCGGCGAGTTCCGCGACATTCTCGGTGGCGACCAATGGCCAGCGCCGCTTCACTTCGGCCTGCACGGCCTCGGCGAGTTCCAAGTCATCCATGCGAATGCGGCCGGACGCATCCAACTGCGGGGCTTCGGCGCCGTAGAGGCCGGTGCGGAACAGCCGGTCGATGTGGGCGAGGCAATCCTCGTGGGTGCCTTGCTCCTTCATCACGCGAAACAGCAGCGAGAAGTAGAGCGGCACCACCGGGATGGCCGAGCTCGCCTGCGTGACGACGGCCTTCAACACCGCCACCCGCGCTTCGCCCCCCAAGGGCGCCAAGCGTTCGCGGATGGCCGCCGCGGCGCGGTCCAAATCCTCCTTGGCCTTGCCGAGCGTCGCTTGCCAATAGATGGGCCAAGTCAGTTCGCTGCCGATGTAGGTGTAGGTGGCCAGCTTGCAACCCGGCGCGAGGGCGTCCGCGGCCATGAGCGCGTCCACCCAGAACTCCCAGTCCTCGCCGCCCATCACCGCCACGGTGTCCGCCACTTCCGCTTCCGTCGCGGGTTCCAGCGCCGCTTCATGCACCACGCCGGTGGCTTGGTTCAGGGTTTTGACGTGGAAGGTCTCGCCCAGCGGCTTGATGGCGGAACGATGCGTCACGCCGGTGCGTGGATGCCGCCGCACCGGCGCCGCCAAGCTGTACACAAAGAGATCGATTTGCCCCAGCGCCGCCTTCACCTCCGCCACCACCTGCGCCTTGGTGTCATCTGCGAAGGCGTCGCCATCCAGCGTGCGGGCATAGAGGCCGCGCTCGGCCGCGGCGGCCTCGAACGCGGCATTGTTGTACCAACCGGCGGACGCGGTGCGGGTGGGCGTGGGCGCCTTCTCCAAAGACACGCCCAAGGTGGCCGCGCCGCCGCCAAACGCCGCCACGATGCGCGACGCCAGCCCGTAGCCGGCGGATGCCCCCACCACCAACGCCTTCTTCGGACCCGGCGCCAAGGGCGCCACGCGCCCGATTTGCTCGCGCACATTGGCGGCGCAGCCAGTGGGATGGGCGGTGGTGCAGATGAAGCCGCGCACACGCGGTTTGACGACCATCGCCGTAGTCTGCCACGAATCTTCAGGCGCCGAGCATGCGCTTCCGGGCGTCAGCGCCGCAAAGGCGCGCAGGCCGGCATCCGCCCGCGCCTGTTTAGGGCCCGTGAATCAAACCGTTCGCAACCGCTTGGCGCATGGCCGCCGCCACGTCCACCACCCATGGCCCATCGCGGCGAATCGACACCGCAGCGCTCTGGCCGGGGCGCAGCCGATGATCCCGGTCGCCATCGAGGGCCAGCACGCCATCGCCGGCAAACGCTACCGGCGCATCAAAGGGGATGCGTGTCACGCGCTGCACGCTCACCCGTTCAAAGAGCCCCGGCGAGAGCGGCGCCGCAAACGTCTTGCCAGGCCCCATCTCCACCAGCAAGCCCGCGTCGTCCTTGGCCTCCACCACCTCAAGCAAACCGCCGATGGGCGACATGCCAATGGCGTCTGGCTCTGCCCGCGTGAGCAACAGGCGGCGCAGTTTGGCCGCATCGAACGGCAGAAAGTTGCCGACGAAGTCGCCTTCCAAGAAGGCGGCGTCCACCAAGCCGATGTCGGCCACGCCATCGGCGAAGCGCACATGCAAGCGCTTGCAGCGCTGCGCCGCGCCTTTGAGCAAGCCCCGCGCCGAAAGGCCCGCCACCATTCCGGCGACGGTCGGTTCCACCAAGGTGGGAAACACGTTGTTGGTGCCGGTGGAGAGCGGGATCAGCGTCACGTCCGGCGCTTTGCGGGCGATGGCGCGGTTGGTGCCGTCGCCGCCCAAGGAGACGATGTGCGTCACGCCCTGCGCGAGGAACGCGGCCACCGCCGCCTCGGTGTCCGCGGCGCTGTGAGTGAGCGGCGTGCGCAACACCTCCACCTGGGCCCTGAGCGGCATCAGCGACAGGGCGAGGGAGGCGATGCGGAACGGCTCTTGCGTGATGAAGATGCGCTCCACCCCCACCGCGTCTGCGCCGGCGGCGATACGCGCCACGATGTCGCGTTTCGCCTCGTGGGTCATGTTGGCAGCACGCGCCGCCAACCGGCGCACATCGCGGCCAGACATGGGATTCACGCAGATGGCGATGGCAGGCATGAGGTTCTTCGCGCCCGCGGCCTAGTTCAGCACTTGGCGCTGCAGGAACAGCGCGGCGGCGGCCAACTGATAGTCCCGGTTCGCCTTCTTGCGGAAGCCGTGGCCCTCGTCACGCGCCACGACGTACCAAACGGGTACGCCCTGCTGCTTCAGCGCCGCCACCATCTGCGCGCTTTCGCTGGCTGGCACGCGCGGGTCGTTCAGGCCTTGCGAGATGAAGAGCGGCTTGGTCATCCGCTCCACCTGGTTGAGCGGCGAGATGCGCTCTAGGAAGGCACGCATTTCCGGGTCTCGCTCGTCGCCGTATTCGGCGCGGCGCAGGTCGCGCCGGTAGCCCTGCGTCGTCGTTAAGAACGTGACGAAGTTGCTGATGCCGACGCGATCGATGCCGGCGCGCAGCCGCCCGCCGAAGTGCGCCAAGGACGCGAGCACCATGTAGCCGCCGTAAGAGCCGCCCATCACGGCCACGCGGCTCGCGTCCAAATCTTCGCGTTGCGCCAGCCAATCCAGCAACGCGCCAATGTCGCGCACGCTGTCTTCGCGCAGGTAGCCGTTGTCCAGCTTCAGCCACGTCTTGCCGTAGCCGCTGGAGCCGCGCACGTTCGGCGCCACCACCGCGAAGCTTAGCTCATTCACGAAAAACTGTGTGGTCGGGGAGAACCAAGGGCGGTACTGGCCCTCCGGGCCGCCGTGGATGTCGATGAGCACGGGATGCGGCGCCCCGTCGCTCGGCGCGAACACGAAGGCAGGGATGCGCCGGCCATCAAAGGTGGGATAGCTCACCAGCTCCGGCGCGACAAGCCGCTCGGCCGAAAGCCCACCAAGCTCGCTCGCCGTCCAGCGCACAAGCGTGTTCGCTGCGAAATCCACGGCGTAAAGGTCGCCAGGCGCTTGGGCGCGGTTCAACACAAACCCTAAGCGCTCGCCCTTGGCCGTGAAGGCCGGCGAATGCACGATGCCTTCCGGGATCGCTGGCAGCCGCAGTGGCGCCATGCTCGGCAACTGCCGCACATGGAGCTTCGAGAGGCCGCCCTCGTTGGCCACGAACGCGAGCTTGCCGCCGTCCGGCGCAAGGATGAAGTCCTCCACATCCCAAGGCAGATCTGGCGTCAAGCTGGTGACGGCGCCGGTCGCCCTGTGCAGGCGATGCAGGCCGACGAACTCGCCGCCGAGGTCGGCACTGAAGATGATTTCCTCGCCGTCCGCGGCGTAACGGGCATCGTGGATCGCCGCGACGCCGGCGCCCTCGACGAGCCGCCGCAGCGCTCCGGTGGCGAGATCGACTTCGTAGAGCCGCGATTCGTTGATGGAGAAGTATTGGATGGCCAAGAGCCGCGTCTCGTCGGGCGCGAAGTCTGCAGTGGTCCAGCCGGTGCCGCGGCCGGCAACGGCGACGCTGCGCTCCGCGCTCGGCGCCCCGCAGCCGCCGGAAGCCGCGTCGGCGCGGCCCAGGGAGCGCACATGGATGTCCCAATCCACGCCGTTGCGCTCCGTGGTCGTGTAGGCGAACCGGCAACCGCTCGCCGCCCACGCCACGCCGGAATAGCGAGACTTGCCGTCCGTCAAGAGCGTTGCCGCGCCGGTTGCAAGGTCGTGCCAAAAGAGCTGGTGAAACTCGCCGCCGCCCACGTCCTTGGCGAAGATGAAGCCGCTTGCCCCGCGGTTGGGGCTCACCGCGGCATTCCACACCGGTTCCTTGCCGAAAGTGAGTTGGCGGCGCATGCCGAGCGGCGCATCGACGCGGTGCAGTTGCGACACGTCGCCGAATCGCGTGGCGACGAGCGCGGCGTCGCCAAGCCAGCCCGCGAAACTGGCTGAACGCGCATTCTGGTAGGCGTTCAGGCGCGCGGTGAGCTCGGCCGGGATGGGCGGCACGCCGTCGATCACCAGTTGCCCGCGCACCACCGGCTCGCCGAACGCCTGCCACGCCGCGCAAACCATCGCCGCGGCCAGCGCGGCGCGGCGGCAGGCGCCCCAGGCGCGGCGGTTCATGCCACCCCCCGTGCCGCGCCACCGGGCGCCGTCGCCGGGCGAACGCGATCCAGGATGCGCACGGTGAAAGCGTGGGCGTGCTCGGCGTCCGCGGGGTAGTTTTCGGTGGAAATCACTCGGTAATCCTTGAAGTCAAGCGGTGGAAAGAACGTGTCACCGGCCAGCTCCGCGTCAATCAAGGTGGCGTAAAGGCGATCTGCCCGCGGCGCCGCCAAGGCGTAGATGTCCGCCCCGCCGGCGATGAAGCACTCGTTCGTGCCGTCCTGCTCGCAACGCGCCTCAGCCAAGCGCAACGCGGCGTCCAAGGTTGTCGCGGCGCAAGCGCCCGGGTACTCGCGCCCACTGCGCGAAAGCACGATGTTCATGCGCCCCGGCAACGGCTGCGGCAGCGTCTCGAACGTGCGCCGCCCCATGATGACGGGTTTGCCCAGCGTCACGGAGCGGAACAAGGCGGCCTCCTTCGGCAGGCGCCAAGGCAACCCGTCGCCTTGCCCGATGACGCGGTTGCGCGCCATGGCCCAGATCATGGAAACCCTCATGCCTCAGACGGCGATGGGCGCCTTGATGCCAGGGTGCGGGTTGTAGCCAATGAGCTCGAAATCGTCCGCGGTGAAGGCGAACACATCCTGCACGGCGGGATTCAGCTTGATGGTGGGCAAGGCGCGGGGCGTTCGGGCCAACTGCCGATCGGCCTGTTCGAGATGGTTGGCATAGAGGTGGGCGTCGCCGAAGGTGTGGACGAACTCGCCGGGCGCAAGCCCGGTCGCCTGCGCGATCATCAACGTGAGCAGGGCATAGGAGGCGATGTTGAACGGCACGCCCAAGAACAAGTCTGCACTGCGTTGATAGAGCTGGCAGGAGAGCTTCCCCTGCGCCACATAGAACTGGAACAGCAGATGGCACGGCGGCAACGCCATCTTGTCGATGTCCGCCACGTTCCAAGCGGACACAACGTGCCGCCTGGAGTTCGGGTCGCGCTCGATGGCCTGCACCACCCGCGCCATTTGGTCGATGGCCTCGCCGTTCGGCGCCTGCCATGAGCGCCACTGCGCGCCATACACCGGGCCGAGTTCGCCGTGCTCGTCCGCCCATTCATCCCAGATGGTGACGTTGTTGTCCTTGAGGTAGCCGATGTTCGTGCTGCCACGCAGGAACCACAGCAGTTCGTGGACGATGAGCCGCAGCAACACCTTCTTGGTGGTGACCAAGGGGAAGCCGGCCGCCAAGTCGAACCGCAGCTGGTGGCCGAACACGCTGTAGACGCCCGTGCCGGTGCGGTCGTCCTTGTAGACGCCGTGCTCGCGCACATGGCGCATGAGGTCCAAGTACTGCTTCATCGCGCCGCCGGCTGGCGCATCAGCAAGAAAACGCCGATGGCGACCATCGGGATGGAAAGCAACTGCCCCATGGAAAGCCAGTCTAACGCGACGAACCCCAAGTGCGCGTCCGGCTGGCGCCAGAACTCGGTGACGAAGCGCAGGGCGCCATAGGCCGCGAGGAACAGGCCCGTCACGGCGCCATTAGCGCGACGACGCAGAGCGTAGAGCCACACGATGGCGAACAGCGCCACGCCCTCGGCGAGGGTTTGGTAGAGGCTCGAGACGTGGCGCAGCACCGGTTCGTACTCGCCGAAGCAACCCAAGGCGTGTTCGCGCACAGCGAAGCAGGGGAAGTGCGCCCCCCACGCCACATCCGTCACCCGCCCCGGCAGTTCGGTGTTGATGAAGTTGCCCACGCGCCCCAGCCCCAACCCGATGGGCACCAAGGGGGCGACGAAATCCGCCACTTCAAGCAGGCTTCTGCCCCGCCGCCGCGCCCACAGCCACATCGCCACGCAAACGCCCAACAGGCCGCCGTGGAACGACATGCCACCTTCCCACACACGCAGCAGCCACAGCGGGTCCGCGACGAAGGTGTCGAAGCCGTACACGAGAACGAAGCCGGCGCGCCCGCCGAGCACCACGCCGGCAACGCCGTAGAAAACGATGTCCGACAAGTCCGCCCGCTCGAACCCCACGCGCGGCGCCCGCCACGCGCCCAGCGCGTAAACGACGGCGAACGCTAACAGGTACATGAGGCCATACCAGTGGACTTGCAGCGGCCCCAAGCCGAAGATCACCGGGTCGAACTGCGGATAGTGCATGGTGTATGCTCGCGCCTCGCCCTCGAACCGCGGCGCCTTTCCGCCGCTGCCAGGAAAGTGTGCCTCATCCTGTTCTCGTATTGTGAGCGCCCTGGGCGGCCGCTGTTGGTGGCGGCGAACCGGGACGAGTTCTACGGCCGCCCCGCGCACCCCGCCGGCTACTGGCAGGATGCGCCGCAGGTGTTCGCCGGGCGCGACCTCACCGGTGGCGGCACTTGGCTCGGCGTCGCCACCACTGGGCGTTTCGCTGCCCTCACCAACTTCACGGACTTCGACTTGCCGGCGCACCCAACGCCGCCCTCCCGCGGCGACCTGCCGAAGCGCTTCCTAGATGGCAACGAATCTGCGTTGGACTATGCGCGGAACATCGATGGGGAGCGCTACCAAGGCTTCAACCTGATCGTCTTCGACGGCGACGAGTTGGTCTACGCCTGCAACCGGACGGGCGCTGCGCGCGTGCTGGCGCCCGGCGCCTACGGCTTGGCCAATGCGCCCTTGGAAGAGGTGTGGCCGAAATCCGCCCGCGGCGTGGCGGCGCTCGGCGCACTGCCAGACGACGCGCCCCCAGAGGCGTTGCTCGAAGTGCTGCGTGACGAGTCTGAAGGCTACTTGGCGGACGGGCGGGAACCGGAAAGCGCCCGCCGCGCCACGCCGGCGTTCCTACGCGGCAATGAATATGGCACCCGCGCCAGCACCGCGGTGGCGTTTGAGGGGGGCCACATCGACTTCATCGAACAACTCTATGGGCCGATGGGCGCGCCGGGCGGGCGCGTGGCCGCGCACATCCCCATCGAGCGCGCCACGCTGGCACACGGGCCCACGCGCCGGAGCGCCTGACGCATGGAATGCCGCCTCGATGGCAAAACGGCCTTGGTCACGGGCGCGAGCTTGGGGCTGGGACGTGCCATGGCCACGGCGTTCCACGCCGCCGGCGCAAAGGTGGCGCTGTTGGCGCGGCGAGAAGAGCCCCTTGAGGCCACGCGCGCAGCCATCAATGAACAGCCCGGCGGCGGCGCGCGCGCCTATGTTTGCGACGTGACAGACGCCGCCCAGATCGAGGCGACCCACGCCAAGGTCGTGCATGAACTGGGCGCCGTGGACATCCTCGTCAACAACGCCGGCCAATCCCAAACCGGCGCGTTCGAGGACATCACCGACGCGGTTTGGCAAGCAGATCTAGACCTGAAACTGTTCGCCGCCATCCGCCTCGCTCGGCTCGCGTTTCCCGGCATGAAGGCGCGCCGTTGGGGGCGCATCATCAACGTGCTGAACACCGCCGCCAAGGCGCCACCGCCCGGCTCTGCGCCCACCTCGGTTTCGCGCGCCGCGGGGATGGCCTTGACGAAGGTGCTGAGCGGCGAGGGCGCACCCCACAACGTGTTGGTGAACGCGCTGATGATCGGCAGCATCAAGTCTGACCAGATTCGGCGGGCGTGGGCCGCATCCGGGTCGAACGCGCCACTGGATGACTTCACGGCGGATGCCGGCAAGCGGCTGCCCATGGGCCGCATGGGCGAAGCCGAAGAGTGCGCCAACGTGGCGCTGTTCCTGGCCTCGGACGCGGCTTCCTACGTGACCGGCTGCGCGATCAACATGGACGGCGGGCTGTCGCGGGTGGTTTGAGGCCGGCGCCGGCCGCGGGGCGGGCTGCTGGCGCGGCCCGCAACAAAGCAGCGCTGCCCTCAAGACACCTCTGGCACGACGTGGCGCGGCACCACCCTGCCAAGCCCCAGCTTCACCAGTTCCTCCCGCAGGAATTCGTGGATGGCGTTGGCGTCCGTCATGCGCAGGGCACGCGCCAAGATGCGGCGGCAATCCAACAGCGACACCTGGCGAATTGTCCACTTCACCTTCGGCAGGTTGGCGGCGTTCATCGAGAGCACGTCATAGCCCATGCCGACGCACAGCACCGCGCCCTCTGGCGTGCCCGCCAGTTCGCCGCAAATGCCGATGCCCTTGCCTTCGGCGTGGGCGGCCTTCGCCACCTCGCGCATGGCGAGCAACACCGCTGGGTGGACGTCCCGGTAAAGCTGCGCGACGCGGGGGTTGTTGCGGTCCACCGCCAGCATGTACTGGGTGAGGTCGTTCGAGCCGACGGCTAGGAAATCCACCACCTTGGCGATCTGCCGCGCCAAGTACACCGCCGCCGGCACCTCGATCATCACCCCGATCAACGGCCGCTTCGCGTCGTGGCCCTCTTCCACCACCTCGCGGTGGCCGCGTTCCACCAGCGCGATGGCCTCATGCACTTCCTCCAGGCCGCTCACCATCGGCAGCATGATGCGCAGCACCCCCTCCAAGCCGGCGTTGGCCTTAATCATGGCGCGCACCTGGGCCATGAAGATTTCCGGGTGGTCGAGGGTGACGCGGATGCCGCGCCAGCCGAGGAACGGGTTGTCCTCTGTAATCGGGAAGTAAGAGAGGGACTTGTCGCCGCCGATGTCCAAGGTGCGCATGGTCACGGGGCGCGGGTCGAAGGCGACCATGTGGTCGCGGTAGATGACGCGCTGCTCTTCCTCGGTGGGAAAGCGGTCTTCCGTCATGAACGGCACTTCGGTGCGGAACAAGCCGATGCCCTCGGCGCCGCGGTCCAGCGAGCGCGTGAGGTCTCCCACCAAGCCGATGTTCACCCACATCGAGATGAGCTGGCCATCGCGCGTCTTGCATGGCAACTCGCGCAGTTCCTCCAACTCTTCCGCGAACTCGCGTTCCTCTTCCATCAACGCGGTGTAGTGGTCGATGACGGCGCGCGACGGGTTCGCCACCACGGTGCCATAGAAGCCGTCCACCACCACGGTGCGGTTCTCAACCCCGTACAGCGGCACATCCGCCGCCCCCATGACCGCGGGAACGCCCATGGCGCGCGCCAAGATGGCGACATGCGAGTAACGCGAACCCTTGTGCGACACGATGCCGCGCAATTGTTCCACCGGGATGTCGCTCAGCATCGACGCCGTCACCTCGCTGCCGACGAGCACCACCTCGCCGGAGGGGTGGCTGCGCGGCTTGCGGATGTTCTGCAGATAGGCCAGCACGCGCTGGCCTAGCTGGCGCACGTCCGCGGCGCGCTCGCGCAGGTAGGAATCCTCCATCTGCTCGAAGGCGCGCGTGTGTTGGCCAATCACTTGGCGCAGCGCCCCTTGCGCCCACTGCCCCGCACGCACGCGCTCGCGCACTTCCTCGGCGAAGGCGTCGTCGTCCAGCATGTGCAGATACGCCTCGAACAGCGCGTGCTCCTCGGCCGGCAGGCTGGACTTCAACTGTTCGCCGAGGCGCTCAATGTCGGCGCGCACCTGGCTGATGGCGCTGTCGAACATCTTGAGCTCTTGGGGGATGTCCTGCGCGGCCTTGTCCGGCACTTTGTCGAGGGCTGCGGCCGGATGCGACACCACCGTCGTGCCGATGCCGATGCCCGGCGCGCCGGCCACACCCTCGAAGCGCGTGTCCTGCTGCTCGGTGCGGTCCTCCATGAGCGCCTTGATCTCGTCGGTGGCCTCGGCATGCGCGACCACCGCGGCGAGCTGCGCCGCGAGCGTCACCAGAAAGGCTTCTTCGTCTTCGTCGAACTTGCGCGTTTCCCGCTGCCGCACCACCACCACGCCGAGCACGCGCCGCAAGTGGATGATCGGCACGCCGAGGAAGGCGTGGAACTGCTCATCGCCCATCTCCGGCAGATGGATGAAGCGTGGATGCCGCGGCGCATCATCCAAGTTCACCGGCTCCGCGCGTTCCGCGGCGACCCCCACCAGCCCCTCGCCAGGGCGCAGCACCACTTGGCCGATGGCCGCTGGATTGGCGCCCTCGGCGGCGACTAGGTGGAAGTTGCCGGTGGCGCGGTTGACGATGTAAATGGTGCAGGTGCCGGTGTCCAAGGCGGCGCGCACGCGGGCGACCATCGTCTCCAACGCAGCCTCGAACCCAGCGGCGACGCTGACGTCCTGAACGATGCGGCGCAGCTCTTCAAGCACGTTCGTCGATGACCAGCGCCGGCGCCAGCTCCTTGAGCGCCCGGCGGTACACGTTGCGCTTGAAGGCGACGACCTTGCCGACGGGATACCAGTAGCTCACCCAGCGCCAGTCATCGAACTCGGGCTCATCGGAGGACGTCACATGCACATCCGCATCGGCGCACAAGAGCCGCAGCAGGAACCACTTTTGCTTCTGCCCCTTGAAATGCGGCGCCGAATCGTAGCGGCGCATGCGCGCCGGCAGCCGATAGCGCAGCCAACCGCGCGTGACGCCGAGCACCGCCACCTGGTCTGCTTCGAGGCCCACTTCCTCGTTGAGCTCGCGGAACAGCGCATCTCGCGGGGATTCCGCGTCTTGGATGCCGCCTTGGGGGAACTGCCAAGCATCGCGGCGACCGATGCGCCGCGCCCACAGCACCTGGCCTTGGTCGTTCGTCAAAACGATGCCGACGTTGGGCCGGTAGCCGTCGGCGTCCAGTCTCTCGCCCATGTCCGCGCCTCCCGGTCCACCACCTGCCACTGCCTCCCCTTCACCGGGGCCGCAAGCGCCAAGCGCCCTTTGCCCGTTTCGGGCGCAGCCTGAAGCCCGCCGATGCGTAGGCATTGTTCCACATAAGCTATCATCCGCCAAAGTCCGCCACCCGGCTTGCTGGCCCAGATGAATCGACTCGCAGGCGAGACGAGCCCCTACCTTCTGCAGCACGCCGAAAATCCGGTGGATTGGCATCCGTGGGATGCGGTAGCGCTTGCCCAAGCCCGCGACGAGGACAAGCCCATCCTGCTTTCCGTGGGTTACTCCGCCTGCCACTGGTGCCATGTGATGGCGCACGAATCCTTCGAGCACGCCGCCACCGCAGACGTGATGAACCGGCTGTTCGTGAACGTGAAGGTAGACCGGGAAGAACGGCCAGACATCGACAAGATCTATCAGACCGCCCTGAACATCCTGATGCGGCAAACAGGCGGCTGGCCGCTGACGATGTTTCTAGACCCGAAAACCCTGCTGCCCTTCTTCGGCGGCACCTACTTCCCGCGCTCGCCGCGCCACAACCTGCCCGGCTTTGCAGACCTCATGCTGCGCGTGGCCGAAGCCTTCAAGGACAAGCGCAGCGAACTCAACGCCCAAGGCGACAAGCTCGCGGCCGCCCTTGACGGGCTAGCGCCCACCGCCGTGGAGGAGCAGGGCATCGAGGACCAAGCGCTGCTGGACAAGGCGGTGGAGCAGTTGGCGGCATCTTTCGACGCCGTGGAGGGCGGCTTCGGCGGGGCGCCCAAGTTCCCGATGCCGGGCACCATCGAGCGCTTGCTGTGCCATTGGGCGCACGGCCAGCGCGCCAGAGACCCAGAGCGCCGCGCCCTCGACATGGCGATGACGACGCTCACCAAGATCGCCCGCGGCGGCATTCACGATCACATCGGCGGCGGCTTCTGCCGCTACGCCACCGATCGACAATGGGCGGTGCCGCATTTCGAGAAGATGCTCTACGACAACGGCCTGCTGCTCGGCCTCTATGCGGATGCCCTCGCCGTGGCGCCGGATGCGCTGTTTCTGGACGCCGCGCGCGGCATGGCCACTTGGCTGATGCGTGAAATGCAGCATCCGCAAGGCGGCTACTTCTCCTCCTTGGACGCGGATTCCGAGGGCGAGGAGGGCAAGTTCTATGTGTGGCGGCGCGATGCCGTGAAACGGCTCCTCACCGAGGACGAATACTTGCTGGTGGAGACGCTGTACGGCTTGGACAAGCCGGCCAACTTCGAGGGCAAGTGGAACCTGCGCCGCCATGACGCTTGGCGCTCCGTCGTCCAACGCCTGAGCTTCGAGCCCGAACGCGCCGATGCGGTGCTCGCCGCCGCCAAGGCCAAGCTCTTCGCCGAACGCGAGGGCCGCGTGCCGCCGGGCAAAGACGACAAAGTGCTCACTTCATGGAACGGGCTCGCCATCCGCGGCATGGCCAAGGCCGCGGCGCGGCTTGACGAACCCGCTTGGCTCGCCTCGGCCCAGCGCGCCGCGGATTTTGCACGCGAGCGCTTGTGGGATGGCGAACGCCTGCGCGCCACCTGGCGGGAGGGCGTCGCCAAACACCCCGCCTACTTGGACGACTACGCCAATTTGCTGGAAGGCGTGCTCGCGCTGTTGGAAGCTGCGTGGCGCGACGTGGACATCACCTTCGCCAAGGCGCTCGCGGATGCGCTGCTCGCCCACTTCGAGGACGCGGATGCCGGCGGCTTCTTCTTCACCGCGCATGACCACGAGGCGCTCATCCACCGCCCCAAGCCGACGCTGGACGACTCCATGCCGCCGGGCAACGGCGCCGCGGCGCGGGCGCTGTTGGCGCTGGGCCACCTCCTCGGCGAGCCGCGTTACCTCGATGCCGCGGCGAACACGCTGCAAGCGCTGCGCGGCGCGATGGAGCAGTACCCGGCGGGCCATTGCACACTGCTCGGCGCGGTGGAGGCAAACTTGCACCTGCCGGAGCAAATCATCGCGCGCGGGCCGGCCGAGTTGCTCGGCCCGTGGCTCGATGCGGCGCGCGCCACCTACAAACCGTGGCGACACGTTTACGGCATTCCGTATGTGGACGCCGGTTTGGCGCCGAGCTATCTGCCGCGTTTGGTGAGTGCCGAGACGCAAGCCAAAGTGACGGCCTTCGTATGTGCCGGCTTGTCCTGCTCCGCGCCCATCGACTCACTCGAGGCGTTCGAGGAGGCCATCGCGTAGCAGCCGCCCGCCGCCGCGCGGCCCCAGCAGAGCCGCAGCGCCCGGCCGCCTCAGGTCTTCGGCAAGGTCACCCCGCGCTGCCCTTGGTACTTGCCGCCACGATCCTTGTAGCTCGTCTCGCACGGCTCATCGGCTTGGAAGAAGAGCAGTTGCGCCACGCCCTCGTTGGCGTAGATGCGCGCCGGCAGGTTCGTGGTGTTGGAGAACTCCAGCGTGACGTGGCCTTCCCACTCCGGTTCCAGCGGCGTCACATTCACGATGATGCCGCAGCGCGCGTAGGTGGACTTCCCCACGCACAACGTGAGCACATCGCGCGGGATGCGGAAGAACTCGATGGTGCTCGCCAGCGCAAACGAGTTGGGGGGCACGATGCAGCTGTCGCCCTCGACATTGACGAAGCTCTTGTCGTCGAACGCCTTCGGGTCCACCGTCGCCGAGTGGATGTTGGTGAACACCTTGAACAGCGGCGCGCAGCGCACGTCATAGCCGTAGCTCGACGTGCCGAATGAAATGAGGCGGCGGCCGTCCTCCGTCGCCCGCACTTGGCTCGGCTCGAAGGGCTCGATCATGCCCCGCGTCTGGGCCATCTCCCGAATCCAGCGGTCCGAGCGAATCGTCATGGCGCGCTATTCCATGCGGATGGTCGGCGCCGGCGCGGCGCGCTGCAGGGTGCGCCAAGCGAGGGCCGCCATGCGCCGCGCCGTGTCCCGATACAGTGCCGCGATCTCGCCATCCGGGTCGCTCACCACCGTCGGGCGGCCGGCGTCCGTCTGCTCGCGGATGGCGGGGGCGAGGGGAAACGCGCCCAGCAGTTCCGCGCCGTATTCCTCCGCCACGCGCCCGCCGCCGCCGGCGGCGAAGATGTGGTGCCGCTTGCCGCAGCCATCACAGTCGAAGTAGCTCATGTTCTCCACCACCCCCAAGATCGGCACATTCACCTTGGCGAACATTTCAATGCCCTTGCGGGCGTCCGCCAACGCGATGTCCTGCGGGGTGGTGACGATCACGGCGCCGGCCACCGGCGCGCTTTGCGAGAGCGTGAGTTGGATGTCGCCGGTGCCCGGCGGCATGTCGACGATGAGGTAGTCCAAGCCGCCCCACGCCGTCTGCTTCAGCAACTGTTGCAACGCGCCAGACGCCATCGGGCCGCGCCATGCCATGGGCGTGCGCTCCGTCACCAACATGCTCATGGACATGGCCTCGATGCCGTGCGCCTTGATGGGCACGAACGTGCGCTCGTCGCGCACTTCGGGGCGGCGCCCTTCCGCCACGCCGAGCATGATGCCTTGACTGGGGCCGTGGATGTCCGCATCGAGGATGCCCACGCGGGCGCCGATGCGGTCCAGCGCCAACGCCAAGTTGACGGCGGTGGTGGACTTGCCGACGCCCCCCTTGCCGGAGGCGACGGTGATGAGATTCTTGACGCCGTCCATGCCCTTAGCGCGCGGCGCCTCAAAAGCGAGCGTCAGTTCCACCTCGGCGCCGAGCCACTCGGAGACGGCGCGCGCATACTCGGCTTCCAAGCCGGCCACCGGGTAGCCCAAGCGCACGTCGGCCAGCCACTTGCCATCCCGCCGCGCGGTGCGGCGCACGGCGCCGAGCTCGCCCCACGCATCGCCGAGAATCGGGTCCCTAAAGGATTCGAGAGAGGAGGATTCGGGGGATTGCGCCATCGCCGCGGTGCCCGCGGCCCACGCCGCCAAAGTCGGGGTGCCGGATTATAGGGTATTCTTCCTTTCCCACAGGTCCACAAGCGGCGGCTTGGGTCTTTGCGCGGCTGTGCGGCGCAACGTCCACGGTGGCGCCCGCGTCGGGAACACCGCAATGAACGCCGGCGAACGACGCCGAATACTGGTGACGAGCGCACTCCCGTATGCGAGCGGGCCCATCCATCTTGGGCATCTGCTGGAACACATCCAAACAGACATCTGGGTGCGCTTCCAGCGGCTGGCGGGCCACGAGTGCATCTATGTGTGCGCCGAAGATGCCCACGGGACGGCCACCATGCTGCGGGCATCCCGCAACAACGCCACCGCCGAGCAACTCGCCGAGGCGGCGCGCGCCGAGCACAGCCGAGACTTCGCGGCGTTCCATGTCGGCCATGACAACTTCCACAGCACCCACTCGCCGGAGAACCAGCACTATTCGGAGCTCATCTACGAGCGCCTGCTGGCAAAGGGCTACATCTTCACCGCGGCGGTGGAACAGCTCTACGACACCGAGGCGGGCCTGTTCCTGGCAGACCGCTATGTGCGGGGCGCCTGCCCGCGCTGCGGCGTCGCAGACCAATACGGCGACAACTGCGAGTCCTGCGGCGCCACCTACGAAGCGACGGAACTGATCGAGCCACGCTCCGCCTTGTCTGGCACCGCGCCAACCCTCAAGTCCTCAGACCATTACTTCTTCGACTTGCCGCAGTTCACGGGCTTCCTGCGCGCCTGGACCCGCGACGGCGTGCAACCGGAGGTCGCCAACAAGCTGGCGGAGTGGCTGGACCAAGGGCTGAGGCCTTGGGACATCAGCCGCGACGGCCCCTACTTCGGCTTTCAGATTCCCGGCCAAGAGAACAAGTACTTCTACGTCTGGATGGACGCGCCGATCGGCTACATCGCCAGCTTCCGCAACTACTGCGACCGGGAAGGCATCGATTTCGACGCTTTCTGGCGGGCAGATTCCGATTGCGAAGTGCATCACTTCATCGGCAAGGACATCGTGAACTTCCACGCGCTGTTCTGGCCGGCGGTGCTCACCGGGGCAGACTTCCGCCCGCCCACCCGCGTCCACACCCACGGCTTCATCACCGTGGATGGCGTGAAGATGTCCAAGTCCCGCGGCACGTTCGTCACCGCGGCCGCGTACCTTGAGCATCTGGACCCAGAGCATCTGCGCTACTACTACGCCACCAAGCTCGCGCCCAACACGGACGACATCGACATCAACCTGGACGATTTCGCGCAGCGCGTGAACTCAGACTTGGTGGGCAAGATCGTCAACATCGCCTCGCGCTGCGCGGGCTTCCTGCACAAGGGCTTCGATTCGACGTTGGCGTCGAGCTTGAGCGACCAAGCGCTGTGGCAGGAAACCGCCGCGGCGCGGACATCGCTGGCCGCGCTCTACGACGCTGGGGACTTCGCCCGCGTGACGCGGGAAGTGGCCGCGCTCGCGGACAAGGCGAACCAGTACATCAACGAACACGCTCCCTGGAAACTGGCCAAAGAGGCCGGCCGCGAGGCCGAGGTGCATGGCGTCTGTTCCCTCGGCATCAACCTGTTCCGCATCTTGGCGATTTACCTGAAGCCGATTTTGCCCGGCTTCGCCGAACGCGCCGAGGCGTTCCTGAACGTCGCCCCGTTCACTTGGGAGGATGCGGCTCACCCCCTCGCCGAACACCGCATCGAGAAGTTCAAGCCCCTCGCGCAGCGCATCGACCGCAAGGCCATCGATCGCATGATCGAGGCGTCAAAGGCGCCGGACGGCGACGACGCCGCAGCGCCGGCCGAGGCGCCAACCATCTCCATCGAAGAGTTTGCGAAGCTCGACCTGCGGGTCGCCCGCGTCGCCGCCGCCGAAGCGGTGGCCGGCGCCGACAAGCTGGTGCGCCTCACCCTCGACGTGGGAGACCATGAGCGGCAGGTGTTTTCCGGCATCAAGGCCGCCTACGACCCGGCGAAGCTGGTTGGGCGCCAGGTGGTGGTGGTCGCAAATCTAGCGCCGCGCAAGATGCGCTTCGGCATCTCCGAAGGCATGGTGCTGGCCGCGGGGCCCGGCGACGCCGACATCTTCCTCGTGGCGCCGGATGCCGGCGCGGCGCCCGGCATGGAGGTGCGCTGACTGAGCGATCTGCTGCTGTTGGTGTTGAGCGCCGCGCTGGTGAGCAACTTCGCGCTGGTGCAGTTCCTCGGCCTGTGCCCGTTCATGGGCATCTCCAACCGGCTGGACACGGCGCTGCCGATGGCGCTCGCCACGGCGTTCGTGCTGGTCACCTCCAGCGTTGCCGCCTTCGCCCTGCATGTGCAGTTGCTCACGCCGCTTGGCCTTGAATACCTGCGGTTGCCCGCCTTCATCGTCGCCATCGCGGCCGCGGTGCAATTCACCGAGGCATTCGTGCGTGGCGTGAGCCCCTTGCTGCATCGGCTGCTTGGCGTCTACTTGCCGCTCATCGCGAGCAACTGCGCCGTGCTCGGCGTGGCCCTCATCGCCACCGACAGCGCGGCCAACCTCGCCGAAGTGGTGGCGCTGGCCCTTGGCGCCGCGGCCGGCTTCGCGCTGGCGTTGGCCTGCTTTGCGGCGCTGCGCGAGCGCATGGATGAGGCCGTGGCGCCGGCTGCCATGCGCGGCGCGCCGTTGGCCTTGGTCACCGTCGGCATCATGGCCCTCGCCTTCCAAGGGCTGCGCGGCGTCGGGGCATGATCGCAGCGTTGGCGATGGGTCTCCTCGGCCTCGCCATCGGCGCGGCGCTCGCGCTGGCGCGCGCCCGGTTCCGCGCCAGCGAAGACAGCGTGGTCGAGGCCGTGAACGCGCTGCTGCCACAGAGCCAATGCGCGCAGTGCGGCTATCCCGGTTGCCGCCCCTATGCCGAAGCCATCGTCGGCGGCGCGGCGCTGAACCTGTGCCCGCCCGGCGGCCCGGACACCGCCGCCGCCCTCGCCGAGCTGTTGGGGCGTGACGAGATCGAGGCGGCGGTGGCCGATCCCGTCGAGGTGAAGGCGTTCATCGACGAAGCGGCCTGCATTGGCTGCGCACTGTGTTTGGAGGCGTGCCCGGTGGATGCCATCGTCGGCGCCAACAAGTTCATGCACACCGTCATCGCCGAGCGCTGCACCGGCTGCGAGTTGTGCGTGGCGCCGTGCCCGGTGGACTGCATCGACCTTGTGCCGGCCCAAGAGAGAGTTTGGCAATGGCCTCGGCCGTAGCCGAACTGCCGCTGCCGGCGGTGCTGCGCTATCCACTCGCCACGCCTGTAGGCCGCTTTCGCCCGAGCGCTGAGGACGGTGCGCGGGCGCGGTTGGGCGATGTCATCGCAGAGCGTTTCGAGGCCGGCGGCGGCGCGGACGCAAAGCCCATTGAGGTGCTGCGCGCCGCGGCGAGCGGCCGCATCGAGCGCACACCCACCGCGCTCCTGTTGCATCCGGACGGCAGTGCCGAACGCGCGCCACCTCTGCAAGCGCCAAGCCTCGTTGAACGCACCTTGGAAGCCGGCATCGTCGGGCTGGGCGGCGCCGGCTATCCCACCCACCTGAAGCTGCGCCAAGCCCTCGAACGCAACGCCCACGCGCTCATCGTCAATGCCGTGGAGTGCGAGGCCGGCGTCAATGCCGACCGTGCGCTGCTCAATCACCACGCAGACGATGTGCTGCACGGCATCCACGCGGTGGCCGACGCCTTGGGCGCACCGCGGGTCACGCTCGCCGTCAGCGCACCGTTGCCAGCCGCCATCGATGTCGCCACGCAGGTGGTGGACGGCCCCTACCCGGCCGGCTGGGAGCGCGCGTTGACGCAGCGGCTGCTTGGCGTCGAGGCGCCACCCGGCGGCTATCCCACGGACGTGGGCGTGTTGGTGCTCAACGTCGCCACGGTGTTTGCCATTGGCCGCGCATGGCGCCGCGGCGAGCCGCTCACCCAGCGCGTGGTGACGGTGGGCCAGCGCGAGTTCTGGGTGCGCATCGGCCATCCGGTGGCTGAACTGCCGCTGCCGCCTAGGGTTGCCATCGTCGGCGGGCCGGTCACCGGATGGCCGGCGGACGTCGACGCCGCGGTGGGCAAGACCACCCGCGCCGTGACGCCGCGGCCGGCGGTCGCCACCAGCCCATGCATCCGCTGCGGCTGGTGCGCCACCGCCTGTCCTCAAGGCTTGCTGCCGCAGGAGCTTTGGCACGAAATCGCCGCCGGGCGCTGGGCGCAAACCGAGCGCTTGCGCTTGGCGGACTGCATCGAATGTGGCGCCTGCGACCTCGCGTGTCCCAGCCAACTGCCGCTGCTCGCAGCGCTGCGCCACGCGAAGAGCCAGCGCATGGAAGCAGCGCGCCGCGACCGTGCCGCCAACTTGGCGCGCACGCGCTTTGAGGCGCGCAACGCCCGCTTGGCCGCGCGCGCCGAAGCAGACCGCGCCAAGCGCGCCAACCGCTTGCAGGCGCCACGCGACTGGATGCGGCCACGCAGCGCCGACGCGCCCCGCAGCAACCAGCCCGATCCCGAGCCGCACGCGCCATGACCTCGCGCGGGGTGATGCTGCGGGTGGGCGTGGCGCTCGTGCCGGCAGCCGCCGCGGCGACTTGGTGCTTCGGCGCCAGCGTTCTAGCCAATCTCGCCATCGCCATCGCCGCTGGCATGGCGCTGGAAGCCGCTTGGGTGTGGCTGCGCCACCGCTCGTTGGCGGCGGCCACGGACGGCAGCGCGCCGGTGACGTGCGCGCTCATCGCCCTCGCGGCGCCACCCAGCCTCGCCTTGGGGCCACTGCTTTTCGCCGTCGCCGTGGCCGTGTTGCTCGCCAAGCATCTGTATGGCGGCTTGGGCCGCAACGTCTTCAATCCGGCAATGGTGGGCTATGCCGCCGCGCTGGTGGCCTATCCGACGCCATTCGGCGACTGGGACGCGCTCACCGGCGCCACGGCCTTGGATGCCATGCGCTTCCGGGATGGCGCCACCGTCGCCGAGGCGTGGGGCAACGACGCCTTTGGCGCCATCGGCGGCCGCGGCTTCGAGATTGTCAACGCCGCGGCGCTGTTGGGCGGCGTGTGGCTGTGCGCTATGCGCGTCGCCAACTGGCGCTTCCCGGCCGGCGTGCTGGCCAGCTTGGGCGCTTGCGCGGCGCTCGGCTATGACGGCGGCAGTTCCGGGAGCTTGGGCTCGCCGCTCTTTCATTGGTTTGCCGGCGGCACCATGCTGGCCGCCTTCTTCATCGCCACGGATCCGGTGACGGCGCCGGCCACCCCCGCCGCGCAATGGCTGTTCGGCGTCCTCATCGGCGCGGTCATCTTCGTCATCCGAGCGTTCGGCGCCTGGCCGGATGGCATCGCCTTCGCCGTGCTGTTTGGCAACCTCGCGGCGCCGGCACTGGATCGGCTGTGCCTGCCGCGCTGACCGCGGCGCTGCGCGGCGCACTCGTGCTAGGCGGGCTGATGGCGGTGGCGGGCCTCGGCTTGGCCCTCGTCAACGCCGGCACCGCGACGCGCATCGAGGAAAACCGCCGCGCCGCCCGGCAAGCGGTGTTGCGGGAGCTGACCGGGCTCGACGTGGAGATGGCCACGCACCAAAACGTCGTGGCTTGCGAACAGGGCTTGGTGGCGTTAGCCATGGTCGAACGCGGCTATGGGGGCGCCATGGACGTCGTGGCCGCCTTCCGCAACGGCCGCCTCGTTGGCGTGCGCGTGCCGCGCCACACCGAGACGCCCGGCTTTGCCGACATCCTGGCGCCGGCGGATTGGATTGGCGGCCTCGGCGCGGCGGCAGGCGGCACAGCACTCGGCGGCGCCGACATCGACGCCGTGACCGGCGCCACCATCACCTCGCGCGCCGTGTTGCGGGCGCGCGCAGCCGCAATCGACCGCTACGGGGAGGCAGCGCCGTGGTGCGAACGCTGAAGCTCGTCAAGGCCGCGGCGGTGGAACGCAACGCCGCGTGGGCGCAAGGCTTGGGCCTGTGTCCGCTGTTCGCGGTGACGACCAGCATCGAGAACGCCGCCGCCCTCGCCGCGGCAAGCGGCGTGGTGCTGGTGGGCGCAGCGGCGGCCGTGGCAGCGTTGCGCTCGCTGGTGCCGGCAGACGTGCGGCTGCCCTGCTTCGTGCTCATCATCGCCACCCTCACGGCCAGCGTCACCATGTTGGCAGAGGCGTTCGCGTTCGACGTGTACACGCGGGTGGCGCTGTTCCTGCAACTGGTGGTGACGAACTGCATGATCTTGGGCCGCATGGAGCAGTTCGCATCGCGCAACCCCGTGCCACGCGCCACGTTGGACGCCTTGGGCACCGCGCTCGGCTTCGCCTTCGCGCTGCTGGCCTTGGGCGCGGTGCGGGAAGCCTTGGCCGGCGCAGTGCCGCTCGCCGCGCTGGCCCCTGGCGGGTTCATCGTCGCGGGGCTGCTGCTTGCCCTTGGCCGCGCCGCAACGGCGCGAACAAGGCGCGAGCCGCGGCGCGCTCGCCCCGGCGGCGGCGCGTCCTCCACGCGCCCAGGCAGCCAAGCGAGCGCGTGAGCCGCCCGAACCCGCCACGGCTGGCGCCGCCGGTGGTTGCTTTACGCGCAAAGTTGGGCAACGCTGCAATGTGTCCGGCCTCAAATCGTGTCAAACTTTGGCGTGTCTGGCGCCCGGGGAGAGGGACGGAGGGTGCAGCACAGGAACAGCGGTGAATCGAGCCCGCCCGCGCGCAGTTTGACGCGGCGGGCCGCGTTGGGAGGCGGCGTCGCCGGCGCCGTCTTGGGGCCATTGGCGCGCGGCGCCGGAGTTGCCGGCGCCGGCGTCACGGACACCGAGTTCGTGCTGGGCACGTCTGCCGCGTTCTCCGGGCCGTCGATGGGCCTCGGCATCGAGCTCTACCGCGGCGCGATGGCCTACTTCGAGCACATCAACCGGCAGGGCGGCATCGGCGGGCGGCGCATCGTCCTGAAGACCTACGACGACGGCTACCAGCCAGACCCATCCGTGCGCAACACCATGAACTTGGTGCTTGAGGACGGCGTGTTCCTGTTGTTCGGCTACGTCGGCACGCCAACGGTGACGCGCGTGTTGCCGATGCTGAAGCTGTTCCAGAATCGCAATGTCTACATGTTCTTCCCGTTTACCGGCGCCCAGCCGCAGCGGGAACCGCCATACGGCGAGTTCGCCTTCAACTTGCGCGCCTCCTATCGGCAAGAAACGGCCGGCCTCGTCAACAACTTCTACGATGTGGGCCGTTGGCGCATCGCCGTCTTCTACCAAGCGGACGCCTATGGCCGCAGCGGCTGGGCCGGGGTGCGGGCCGCGCTCGCGGAACGCGGCGAAACCATCGTCGGCGAAGCGACCTATCAGCGCGGCACAAAGTTCACGTCGACCATGCGGCGCCAAGTGGAGATTCTGCAGGCGGCGCAACCGGATGCCGTGATCTGCATCGGTTCGTACGCCGCATGTGCCGCGTTCGCCCGCGACGCGGTGGATTTGGGCCTGCGCGTGCCCATCGCCAACCTCTCTTTCGTCGGCAGCGAGAACTTGCTCAAACTCCTCACCGAAGGCATGGAGAACAGCAGCCAATACACTGATTTGCTGGTGAACTCGCAGGTGGTGCCGAGCTACGAGAACGTCTCCATCCCAGCGGTGCGGGAGTATCGGGAACTGATGGCGCGCTACGACCCGGCGCCGCCCGCGCACATGGTGTCGGAGCCGTACACGCCCTTCCCGCAGAGCTTCGTCAGCTTGGAGGGCTTCCTCAATGCGAAGCTCATGGCCGAAGTGCTGCGCCGGCTGGATGAACCGCCCACCCGCGCCGGCTTGGAACGCGCCGTGTTCGCCGTGCAGGGCTTCGACCTGGGCGTGGGCGAGTTGATTTCCTTCGGCCCGGCGCGGCGCCAAGGGATGCAGCGTGTCTACTATACGGTGGTGGAGGGTGGCCGCTTCGTCACCCTCGAGGATTGGGACGCGAAATTCGCAAAGACTTGACGGAGGAATGGAGCAGTGGCTGAAGCAACGAAGGTGAAGAAGCTATTCCAGAAGACGTTGTTCGGCGTCTTTTCGCTGTTCGGCTTCATCGCGCTGTCCATGTCCGCCTTGTGCATCTACACGGTGGACACGCACCTTTCCGAAGAGTACGTGAGCAACAGCCAAGACATCGCCAAGACCATCGCGGACTCGAGCGTGGACATCATGCTGAACCGCAACTTGGCGGCGCTGCAATCCTTGGTCGATCAGTTCGTGGAAATCCAAGGCATCAAATACATCTACATCACCAACGAGACTGGCGAGTTCCTCGTTCACACGTTCGTGCCCGGCATCCCGGACGAAGTGGTCTCCGCAGACCCGATGAACACCGCGCCCGTGGAACGCACCCTGCCCGGCATGGGAGATTTCGTCGAGGTGGGCGCGCCGATTCTCGCCGGCGTCGCCGGCACCGTCCACGTGGGCATGGACACGAGCTTGATCGCTCTCAAGATCCAACGCGCCATCGGGCGGCAGATTTACCTGATCTCCGGCGTCTTCTTGGTGGGCGTCTTCGCCGCCATCTGGCTCGTCAACCTCGCCGCCAAGCCCTTGAGCGCCTTGCTCGCCTACGCCGTGGAACTCGCCCGGCAGGGGCAAACGACGGCTGAACCGGCCGTGTTGGAACGCAACGACGAAGTGGGGCAATTGGCGCGGCTGTTCCTCTACATGGCGCGCCAGAACGGCGGCGGCGAGCCAGCGAAGGCCCCCGCTTAGCCGTGCGCAGGCGCCACGCATGATGTTCTTTGGGCGGCCGCTGCCGCGCTGGGTGATTGCGGTGCTCTGCACCGCCATTCAGATGTGCCTCGGCACCGTGTATGCGTGGAGCTTCTTCCAGACGCTGCTCGTGCGGCAACTCGGTTGGACGTACACCGAAACCGCGGTGGCGTTCAGCATCACGATTTTCTCGTTGGGCATGGCCGCAGCCTTCGGCGGCGCCGTGCTGGGGCGCTATGGGCCGCGCCGCCTCGCACTGGTGGGCAGCCTGATGTTCTGCGGCGGCTACCTGATCGCCAGCCTGTCGCTCACCATCGACTCGCTCATGCTCTTCTACTTGGGCTATGGCGTCATCGGCGGCGCCGGCATCGGCTTGGGCTACGTGACGCCGGTGGCGACCGTGGCCAAGTGGTTTCCAGACCGCAAGGGCCTCGCGACGGGCGTGGTGGTGATGGGCTTTGGCGTCGGCGCCTTGGTGTTGAGCAAGCTGCTTGCTCCCGTGCTCTTGCTGCAGGCAGAGAACGATTTGGCGCTCGTGTTCTTGGCGCTCGGCTTGGTGTTCGCCGTCATCCTCATTCCATCGAGCTTGATGCTGGGCGACCCGCCTGCAAGCCGTGCGCCCTTGCCAGCAGACCGCGGCGAAGGCGCGGACGAGGCCACGGTGAAGGCATGCCTGTTGTCGCCGGAGTTCACGGTGATGTGGATTGTGTTCTTCTTCAACATCGCCGCCGGCATTTCCGTCATCAGCTTCCAGTCTGCCCTGCTGCAAGACGTGTGGGGCCTCGCGGATCCAACGGTGGAACCAGAGGCGCTGGCCGCCTATGGGGCCACGCTCATCGCCGTGAGCTCGCTCTGCAATGGGTTGGGCCGCCTGCTGTGGGGGCTGCTTTCAGACCGCATTGGCCGGGTGCGCGTGTTTCGCATCCTGCTTGCCAGCCAAATGTTCGTGTTCGGCATCCTGATGACGGAGCAGAACCCGTGGATCTTCTCCGCGCTGGTGTGCTATGTGCTGCTTTGCTTCGGCGGCGGCTTCGCCACGATGCCTTCCTTCGTGCTCGACGTGTTCGGCGCCCGGCGCATGGCGACGATCTACGGCGCCGTGCTCAGCGCATGGGCCATGGCCGGCATTTTCGGGCCGCTCTACGTCGGCCACCTGAAGGATCAATACCCAGACCGCGCCGTGATCTACTGCTTCCTCATCGGCATTCTCATCTTGGGGCTGGGCTACGTCTTCACCTACCTGTTGAACGACGACCGCATCCGCATCGGCAAGCCGACGGTCGCCAGCACCGTCCGCCAATTCGGGCTGCCGCAGCAGCGCGCGGCGGCGCCGGGCATGGCGGGGGCTGGCTCCGCCTAGCGCGGCCGCTTGCGGCTGGCCGCGCGCCGGCGTTCCGATGCCAAGCGGGGTGATAAGATGGCTTGCGGCCTAGGCACGGTGGGGAGCGGATGCAGGCTGGATTGACCGCTGTGCGGGACGATCTCATGATCGTCTCCAACTGGACGGATGCATCCTTCGCCCTCGACACGGCCCACCATTTGGGCCAAGCGCCGGGCGTGTCGGACCTCATCTCCCTCAAAACCTTCGCCAACAGCGAGTTCTGTCCGCGCTTCATCAGCGACGCGGACGACCTCACCCGCATCGGCACGCATCTGCGCGGCAAACGGGTGTACATCATTTCCACATCGGCGCCGCAACACACCCGCGTCGAACTCGCCATGCGCAACCTGTTGATCGCTTCGGCGGCCAAGGAGAACGGCGCCGCGCGCGTGGTGCTGGTGGAGCCGGATTTGTTTTTCTCCGCCCAAGACCGCGGCCCGCACTCCATCGACCACCCGCAGATGACCGGGCCGGAGGCATACAAGAAGTTCGATGGCCAGCCGGCGTCGGCGCAGCTCTACGCGCTCATGTTGAAGCAGGCTGGCGTGGATCAGGTGGTCGCCGTCCACAACCACAAGCCAGACGTGCTCGCGCGCATCTATGACGACGTGTTCGGCGCCGGCCGCCAAGCGTTCTTCAACTTGGACATCGCCCATCTCGTGGCGCACTACGTGCTGCAGGTGGCGGACGCTGGCCGCTTCGGCGCCAATGTGGGCTTCGTGGCGCCAGACCAAGGCGCCGCCGGCTTCGCGCGCAACGTGCAGCGCTTCACCGGCTTGTCCGAAGCCGAGACGGTGGTGTTCGAGAAGCACCGGCTTGGGCAACGCAACGTGGAGATGCGCCTGCCGGACAACGCCCATCGCCTGAAGGGCCGGGACGTGTTCATCCTGGATGACATGGTGCGCTCCGGCAGCACCATCGCCAAGGCGCTGAGCCTGTTGCATGAGAACCCGGAGACGCGCCCGCACCGCATCTACTTCTACTGCACCCACACCTACATTTCCCCAGAGGCACGGGCGAACCTTCACGCGCCGGCGCTCACCGAGTTCGCCACCACCAACACGCTGCCGAACGTGCTGAACCGAGACGACCAAGGCCGCCTGCGGCAGAAGATCGTGGTGTTGAAGATCGAGGCGTTCCTCGCCGACGCCATCCGCCACTGCCTCGAAGGTGGCGAAGACCCGGCGCAACGCTATGGCGCAGAGCGGGTGCGGTTCGCCGGCGGGTACTATCGGCTCGACTACTCCAGCCGCAATGCGCTGCGTGGCGACGGTGCCGCATCGCAGGACTCGCAGTTGCCATTGACCTTGGTGCGCTAGCGCCCGCTTGCTCGCCGGTGCTGGGCGGCTTGTCGGGCGCTACCGTGAGGGGGACACGCCACGGACTGCCGGCTAGGCTTCCGCCACCGGCTAGGTGAACGCCCCTATGTGTCCGTCTTGGCCTTGAAGTCGCAGAGGTCTTCGATGACGCAGGCGCCGCAGCGCGGGCGCCGCGCCACGCAGACATAGCGCCCATGCAGGATCAGCCAGTGGTGGGCGCCCTGCTTGAACTCCGCCGGCGTCACCTTGAGCAAGCGATCCTCCACCGCGCGCACCGTCTTGCCGGCGGCTAAGCGGGTGCGGTTCGCCACCCGAAAGATGTGCGTGTCCACCGCGATGGTGGGTTCCCCAAAGGCAGTGTTCAGCACCACGTTGGCGGTTTTGCGCCCCACGCCCGGCAGCGCTTCAAGGGCGGCGCGATCATGCGGGACAGCGCCCTCGTGCTCGTCCAACAGCGCACGGCACGTCTTCAAGATGTTCTGCGCCTTCGTGTTGAAGAGGCCGATGGACTTGATGTGCGCCTTCAGGCCATCGAGGCCGAGGCTGAGCATCGCTGCTGGGGTGGCCGCGTCGCGAAACAGCGTTTTGGTGGCGCGGTTGACGCCCACATCGGTGGCTTGGGCAGAAAGGATCACGGCGATCAAGAGCTCAAACGGCGTGCGGTAGTTGAGCTCGGTATCCGGCGCCGGATTCGCCTCCCGCAGCCGTTCATAGATGATGCGCCGCTTCGCGTTGTTCACCCTTTCTCCAAGCGCAGCCTCGGCAGCGATTATAGGGGGGCGCCACATCGCGGGCCGGGGCCGGGCGGCCGGACGGCCGCGGCTCGATCGGCGCTCATTCAACCCCCGGCGCGAGCCGACTCCCCGCGCTCCGCCATGCAACCAACCTGCTATGCTCGCCTGCGGACGATGCGGCAGGGGGCCGCTCGCCAAGCGAGGAAAGACCATGCAGACAATGCTGAATGGCGGCCACATGCCGAACTGGAGCGCCAGCGAAGACTTGAACGACGTGTGGGGGGACATCGCCCGGCTTGGGCTTGAGCCCAACGTGGCGCAGCTCGAAGCGTATGGCTTCACCTACATTGAGGGCGCCTTGGATGCCGACACGCTCACCACCGCACGCCAAGCGATATTGGACTTGGCGGAGGCGCAAACTGGCGTGAAGCCGAATCTCGACACGGGCGACGGGCACGACAACATGCGCCTCATTCCGTATCTCATGCCACGCCATCCCATCTTCCAAGACGTGCTGATGAACGAGAAGATGCTGGCCTTGGTGACGTACCTCGTCGGCAAGCAATGCCAGCTCTCAAGCATGACCTGCCACTTCAAGGGCATGGGGCGCGGCGGCGAGATCGGCCTGCACACAGACACGGGCATGCCGGCGCCGTTGCCACGCTACTCCCAGGTAGCCACCGTGAACTACGCGATGGTGGACTACACCAAGGAATCCGGCGCCCTCGCCATCGTGCCAGAGAGCCACAAGCGGGCGCGGAACCCGAAGCCCCTGGAGAGCCGCCTCGGCGGGCCGAACGAGAACCCAGACGCCATTCCCGTGGAAATGCCGGCAGGCTCCATGGCCATCTGGCACGGCAACACTTGGCACGGCTCCTATCCGCGCACGGTGCCGGGGCTGCGTCTGAACCTTGCCGTGTACTTCGCGCGGCCCTGGATGAAGCTGCAGGAGCGCTACGGCGCGGAGCTGGACCCGGAAGTGGTGGCGCGCCACAGCAACAACCCACGGTTCCGCCAACTGGTCGGCTTGAACGAGTACTACGGCTGGAAGGAGGAAGGCCCGAACTTCATGGACCCGAAGGAGAACAACGCGATCTTCACGGACGAGCTGAACGACGACGAGAAGTCCGCGCTCGCCAACAAGGCGTTGCGCCGCGGCGACAGCTGGCACGCCTGAACGCGGGCGGCCGGCCTCTCGGCCCGCCACCGCTGCGGCGGCGGGCCATGCCGGGGCGCCTTCCTGCCGCTGCGCCAGCGGCGCTCAGCCCGGCCGGATCCAGATGGGCGAGGAGTAGGCGCGTTCTTGGATGGTGGCCGGCACGTCGAGGCGCGGCGTGTGGCCGGCGCGGATGGCATCCCACGTTGACCATCGGCAAACGGGGTTCTCCAACACGCGCACGTAGTAGAAGGCGCGCTGGGCCGGGTTGAAGTCTGGGTCTTGCCACACGGCGCTGAGCTGCCCGGCGCCGACATCTGCCTTCACGCTGCAATCCTCAACGTTCACCTCGGCGCCGTTGTCTGGGCAACGATGCGTGGCCGGATCCACCGCCAAGCCATCGGAGCAGGCCACATCGTAGACGCGCTCCCGCGACGCGACGCCGGCCACGCCTTCTTCCGTCCAACCCTTGACGATCTGCACGCGCTGCAGCTTGGCCGCGTTCGGGTCTTGCGCGGCCCACACCAGAAAGTTCGGCGTGGCATCGGCGCGTGCGGTGAGGTCTCCACCCATCGCCACGCCCTGCTCATAGGCCGCCGCCACCTGGTCTGCGTCCAGCATGTCTGCGGACAAGCCATGCCCGGCGAAGAATCGCAAGCGGATGCGCGTGCCGGTGGTGGAATACGTCTCCTTACGCCGGAATGCGTCGAAGATGGCGTCCCGATCATTGCGCTCAGCCCACACCGCGGCCATGCCGGAAGCGCTGAAGTGGATGCCCGACACTTGCCGGTAAGCCGTGGGCTCGTCCTCGCTAGAGACCGGAATGGAACCCCGGCTCCTAGCGTCCGCTCCGTCGATGTCGCCCAGCTTGCTCACAAAGCGATCTTCGTCGAAGACATCGCCGGAGTTATGGGTGTCGCTCGCGCCCACCACGCCGAAGCGATACGGATTCACCCCGCTCTCCGCCTCCATCGCCAAGCCGTTGCGCCACGCATCCCGCGTGTAGCTGCCACGCGGGCGGCTCTTGAGCCAAGAAGCGATGCGATAGGGGAAGATTTCGAAGTCTGCCCATTCGTCGTTCGGCGACAGGAACGGATGCGTATCCGAAGTGCCCTTGATCTGGGTGTTCTCCACCAGCGGCTCGTTGCGCATGCGCAGGGCGGCATAGTCTGCGTCGATGGCGCTGCCATCCCACTGCATCTGCTGGAACATGTGCCCGTCGGAGCCGTTCGAGTTGTGCGGAATGGCGATCACATCCATGCCGTCGCCGCGCTGCCGATCCATCCACGCCCACAGGTCTTCAGGGTTCAGCGAATCCAGCCGCGTGTAGGGGATGGACGGCGCCGTGTCGCCGCGGAAGATGACGTTGCGGTGCAGGTTGCCAAACTCCCGGGTGCTCGTGTATTCGTAGCCAATGAACGTCGTCAGCTTGCCCGGTTCGTAGTTGCGGTTCGCCGCGGCAATGATGTCGGCCCACGCGCTTCTCACATCCGCTTCGCTGAAATTGGTGGAGAGGAAATTTCCTGCCGTCTCGAAAGCGCGGCGCCGCTCAAGGATGGTGGAAGCGTCCAAGAACTGGCGCGTCTCGGCATCTTCGTTCAAGGGATGCCCCGGCTGGTTCATCGCCCGCCACATGCCGAGGAAGAAGCCGTGGTCTGTGACGGCGTAGAAATCCAACGGGCGGTCGAGCTGCATCTCGAAGCCGGATGCGTGCTTCAGCGGCTCGCCGCGGGCGAAAGCGTAAGCGTCGTCCGGGTTGGTGCGCGTGCCGAACAGGAAGGCGTCGAACGAATACTGGGTGTGGATGTGCAGATCGCCAAAAAACACTTGCCGCTCAGCAGCGCCCACGGGCGCAGCAGCGACGAGCGCCACGATCAAAATGAGGTGTCGCATGATTGCTCCTTTTCGGTTGGCGGGCCGCGGCGCCGATGCCGCGACGCGCCGGGCAGGCTGCGTGGCCTGGCTCAACTGGATTCCGCGGCGGCGCGGGGAGGCGCGCAACCACGATGCTTCGTGCGCGCGTCGCTGCGCAGCCGCCCAGCGGTGCGGCAAGTATCCGAGCAGAAACGGGCGGCGGCGTATGGCACGAACCACTCCCCGCAAGCGGCGCACTGCGTCGGCTCAGACTTGGGCGCTGTGAGTTCCCCGGCGCGCCGCGCTTCGAGCAGCTTGGCGATGGTGGGGTTGCGCGCCGCCATGTCCCGAAACTCCCGATCACCGACATCGAGGAGGTCCAGAATCGTGCCGGCCGCCAGCCGCGGCGAACGCAGCAGCAACTCGATGGCTTTCTCTTCCAACGTCATGGCTGACGCCTCTTCCTAGAGAACGCTTCCCATCGCCCAATGCCCTATGGGATAGCCCGGCTGCCGAGTTGTCAACCGCCTTTGGACTTGGGTGTCGATAGCAAATTGATCTGTCCGCTTTTGGCAGCACGTCATCTGTCCGGTTCTCCCACTGGCCGGACGAGCCCTGCGGGCAGTCGTCCGGGCAGCGTTTTCCACGGTCTTTCCACGGGCGCGATCCCCTCGAACATGAAAGCGCGGGTGGGAAGACGGTGGGAAGCGCGGCGCCGGGCGCCGGCGCGCCGTCCGCGCCGTAGCGGCCCAGCCGCCGCGGCCCGTCCTGTGGGGGCTGTTTGCGGTTGTAACCGCACTTGGACTCTTCAACCATCCTGTCATGGCTTTGCCGCTTCGGTCGCAACGGCTTGGATGCTGCAGGTGCGATGGCGCGAAACCGGCGCTGCCGGGCTGTTGTCGTTCGTTGTCAAAGGCATGGGTTACTGCATCGCTGCTGCTGCCCTCACCTTGGTCCTCTACGCGCCGGTTCTGACAGTGTCCGGCGTCGATGCGGTGTTCTTCAACAACTACATCCCCGATGAATGGCGGGGGGACGGATGGCACTTTTTTGCGGTGTTGGTCAACGCAGCTCGGGGCTATGTCTGGTGGCACATGGCGACGCCCATCTGGGCGCAAGCGGTGTTGTTCTTGACCCTGCTGATCGGCGCTGCGGCGCCCCGGCTGCCAACTGGACAGCGCGGCGTCCTCGCCATCGCCGCCTTTTTCGGAGGGGCTGCCCTGCTCGCAGTGATGCCGGTTGCGCTGCGCGAGCGCGACATGATTTCCTGCTGTTGATGGTCATGGTAGTCGTGGGCGCCGGCGCCGCGTTGTTGATCAAAGCTGCATTGACGTGGCTTCGCTCACGGGTTGACGTTGCAGGATGCTGGATTCGTCCGCAGGGCATTGGCGCGGCCTCGGTCTTGTTGGTTCTGAGCAGCTTCGCCTATTGGGCAACGCGCCCTGGCGTGACCGAACGCTTCGCTTGGGAGACGGGATACTCCCCCAACGCCTCGGTGCTGGCGGCCGCCATCAACCAAGACTTGCGGCTTGGCGACCACGTTTTTGGGTCTTTTCCGTCAATACGCCCGGTCGTGTTTCACCTCCAAAGGATGGGACGTGATTTGAACGAAAGTTCCACTGCGCCTTGGGGCTTGTGGTACGAAGTTGACGGGAAGAGAACGGGAGCTCCGGCCCGTTTCTTCCTAGTCGTGGACGGCGCCGCCGACTGTAGCGCCGGGCCCCTCCACGGAAGGTCGTTTGACGAGCTCTGGCCACACTCGCACCTGCGACGCAGCGGCCACGACCACATGGTGGTGGCGGACCCGCCAAGCGCGAGGGCCTACCGTTGCATTCTCCAGCCCGGCGTTTGAATGCGCCTCCGGATCATTGAGGACATCGCCCATCAGATGATCTAAAAGCGGAACGCTCAATGTATTGAAAAATTGGTGCCGAAGGCACTTCTACTCCCCTATCGGATCAAGCCGGAAAGTGATCCTGACGTAGCTGCGCCCCTCGTCCTGGGTGATTTCCGGTTCGGTTCCGTTAAACTCGCGCATGGTTTTGCCCATCACCAACCAGCCCCGCCCTCGTTTCTCCATGAACCCCAAAGCGAGCATGTAGTTGGCCAACAGCTCGTTCCGCGACCGGGGATGAGCACCGGCGCGTACGCTTGCGACGCTCATGTGGTTGGGCAAACCGCCAGGACTGGTCACATCCACGCGATCGGAAAAGACTTCAAATAATATCTTCGAGCCGATGATTGCGTAGTCTCGATGGGCAACGGCGTTAACCAGCGCCTCCCGAACTGCCGGCCTGGGCAACAACGGCCGGTCTTTGCGGATTAGATCCTGATAGGATTCGAACCGCCCAAGCCCCGCAAACCAGCCTATCGCCCTTTCCACTTGCTCATTGATGCAGCCGGTGATTTCGGCCACCTGCAACACTGAAGACGCCCGGTCTTCCCCCTTGTAGGCTACGCAATCCACCCGAAAGTTCTGCGTCTGCGGGTAGTTTTGCGGCAACTTGCCAAAGGCCAGCACCCCGTAAAGAGTAGGATGCAAAGCGCCGCCAATTTCCGTCAAAACGCCGCGGTTGCGGAGGTCGTCCTCATCCTCGGGCTGTGGGTCCTCTTCGGTGTCAAGCCCTAACTTCTGCAGATAGGCGCGGAACCTTAACAGATCTATGTCTGAGGAAGTGCCGGCCTGTATTGACCGCTCCTCGGTTAGGATGTAGCCGAAGGCGTTATAGAGTTCCTGAAGCTCTGTCGGCGATGGCTCCCCGCTGCTGCGCTCGCGGCGAACCCATACACGCCCTTTGTAACGCAGGGGTTCAAATCCACGTTGTTTCGGAACTTCCAACCAATGCACCCACCCCTTGGGGTCCTGATGTTTGCCGCCTTGTGCGGAAACGGAAGCGCTGCATCCCGTTTGCAGGAACGACGTCAGGCGTTCCTGCACCTTCTCAGCACCCTCCTGAACCCCGACGATATTCTGATCGTCATCAATACCCAAAATGAGGACGCCGCCTTCGGTGTTGGCGAAGGCGCAAATCGCCTTGCCAATGGCCGACAGGTCCCCAACCCCGCCCTTAAACTCCGTCATTCGGCCTTCGCCGGCTTCAATTCGGTTAAGCACCTCCAGCCAATCCATGCGAACGACCTCAGAATCCGTACTTTTTCCGCCGCAACTGGAACGCCTTGTCACCCCTGTCAACCGTATGGATGTGCAGATCCGCCTTGAACCACCGCGCCCCGGGGATGTCTTCCCGCCATTTCCCTGTGTCTTGCCGTGCAAAGGCCATTGCTACGCTTCCGGTTGCCGTGAGCCTGTTGGTGTGGCCGGCGCCTGTGCGCTGATGAACCCTATTAGATACCAACTAGCTTCGTTGGGACAGCAGGGAAAGCGGTGTCTGTTAGCAACAAATGGAAGTGTCCGGTTTTAGAGCAAATGAACTGTCCGGTTTGGCTGCGGTGGGCGCGGGCAAGGCTTTGGCGCTTCCCGCAGCGCGAGTTGCCCCGGCCCTTCGACTTGGGCACGGCGCCCGCCTCCTGCAGCTTGTCCTTCACCCAGCTGTGGCTGCGCGCCCCGCCGTCGCGGCGGCGCCAGGAGTGAAAGTGCCCCACGCTCCAGCCCTCGTGCCGCGTCCGGCGCCGATCCACCATCCGCATCACCTCGTCCACCGGCGCCGCGCGGTGCGACGCCCCCGACAGCCGCCGGTCCCGAAGCCCGTCGACCCCGTCCTCCTCGCAGCGCTCGGTCCAGCGCCGGAACGTCCGGGGGCAAACCCCCAACAGCTCCGCCGCATCCTCCTGCGTCAGCCGACGCTCCGTCCAAACCCCGCATACCTCCTCGAACACCATGTTCCGCTTCTCCTGCAGCAAGCTCGCCTTGCCCATGCCAATACGCCCCGGTCGTCAAACCGGGCGACAGCAAAACCGGACAGTTCTTGTGCTCCTAAAAGCGGACACTTTGTTTGTTCTCAACACCGCCTTTGCTAACACCGCCTTTGGGAAGGGGCGGCGTCAGCTATTGTGCCGGGCGTCCTTGAGCACCTCGGCCACCTGCCGCCGCACCGACTCCGGCGCATCATCGCTCAGCGCCACGCCGACGTGAAAGGACAAGCCGTAACCGGCCGCAATGCGCAACAGCTTCGGAACCTCCTCGGCCAAGTTCTGCAATTCCGATGCATCCAGTTCCAAATTGGAGACTTGCGGTTCGGGTGCAGGGGCGGGTGCGGGTGCGGTGCCGGCCGGCACCTTCAACCGCCATTGGCCCGCTTGGTCGAAGTCATCCACCACGCCAATGCCGCCCACGGTCTCCAACCAGCGGCTGCGCACGGCCTCCCTCATGCCGTTTCGAACCAGCCGCCACGGCACCGCCTCGCCGCGTTCCCGCGACAGCGCGCGCACCAACGCCACGCCATTGGTTTCGCCGTTCTCCCAAGCGCCGGGCAAAGCTTTCGGCGTGAGCTCCTGTGGCGTCAGCGGTTGCGGAGGCGGACGCAGCTGGGCGTTCTCATCCAGCGAACCGACTGGCACCGCTTCGTGCCAACAGGAGGTGGGGCCATTCACCAGCCAAACCGTTCCCTTCTCCACAGCCTGCGTCAGCGCCGCCTCCAACATGGCATCTTCGCAGCGCGGAATTGCTTGCCACTCTTCCCACCCTGCGTGGGTGATGGTGACGCCGTGCTCGCCAGAGAAGTAGCGCTTCGCGTCGCCAAGCGTCAGGCATTGATCTTTCCATAGCGCCGGCAGCGCGTCCGGCGCCAGCAACTGACTTGGGAGTTCCGCGAGCACCGCCTTGTGCGGCAGCACCACTTCCAAGGTGGGATCGTTGTGCGCCTCCGCGGCCACGGGTTCCCGCCACCAAGTTCGCCCACTGCCGTCGGGCCGCGCCAGGCGCGCGACGAACAGGCCCCGTTCCACGCCCTGCAGCACGGTGTCGAGCACCACCCTGCCATTCAGCATCTTTGGCAGGCGCGGGTCTCGGGCGAAAGCGTTTGCGATGTCCTTGACGAGACGGGCATCTTCGTCGTCCCGCCAAAGGTCATAGGGGCCTTCCGGCAACAGCGCTTCGGCATCAACGGCGGTTTCCTTGATGCGCGAACGTTCATCGTTCTTGATTTCCACAAACAGCGGCCCAGCCGCCGCCGCCAAGCGAAAGGCGTGGACATCGCCGTTCTCATTGACGGTGACGACCACGGCGTAGCCTTGCCGGATCGCCTGTGGCAGGCGCGCTTGGGCAGCGCGAAGTTCGCGGCGCAGCAGTTCAGCGCGCAACGGGTCTACATCCTGACCTTGGAGCTGAGCGGCGACGTCCTCCCAGCCCAGCAAGGTTCGCGCACTGCCACGCATGACATCCAGCCCGTCCCGCGAGGGCACCGCGAGCACGACGGCATTGCGATGCACGCGCGGCCGATCTGGCCTGGTGGTTTCGTTCAAGTAGCGTTTCGCGGCGCCAATGGGCCGCCCAGACTCCGAGGTTCCTTCCGGCCCCAGAATCACAAAGCGGAAATCCCCATCGTCGCGGACATCGGCCGGCCCCTTCGGCAACAGATGCACCTTCGCGCCGGTGGCCGCGGCGCCACCATCCAGCGCACTTTTGGCCTTGCGAACGGCCTTCTCCAGCGCATCGTCCACAGCGTCTTTCGTGACGCGATCGCGGCAAGCCTCGTCGTGCATCTGCTTGAGGTTCGGGCGGTTGCCCAGCCGCCAAGACTTCGGCAGATCGTCAGGGCCGATCCCTCTCGCGTCTTCGTCGTCCAAGAACCAAGAAGCGTCGCGCCAGCGCCGCAAAGCCTTGGCCAACTGGATGCCGTCCGCAGCGGTGCCGGCCATCCGCTGCAAATCGGGAGTACTCGCCTTGCCGCCGATGGGCTGGGAGTGCAGAAACGTGGCGATGACAGCTTGTTCGACCGCGCGGTTCGCCTGCAACGCGGGAAAATCGTCCTGAATCGCCCTTGCCTTGAGCAACTCGCTTTCAAGCAGCCTTGCCCAATCCGTGGGCCGCCCCTCGCTGCCGGTATCCACCACGTTGGCCAAGTCTTTCACGGCTTCGGAAACGCCCGGATCGCCCGGTGACGCGAGCAGCGCCGCCGGGCCGACCAGCGGGCTTGCATCCCATTCCTCCGCGGCTCGCAACGCCGTGGCGAGCGTGCGCAGAATGCCACGAGTGCGTTGAAACGCCGCCAGCTGCGTCCACTTGCTGTAGAAGACGTCGGTGAGGTCTGGATGAAAGGGAAAGCTCTCCAGGAACCTTGTTTCCTGGCGCGGGCGATCTTTGGCGGTTGTCTCGTCCAGCGTGGCGAGTTCGCGCACCACGCCGATGACATGCGAACGGTAGGCGTCTTCGTCCTGCAGGCTGTCGCGTTGAAAGAAACGCCGGCGCAGCACCTCGGCCACGTCCCGCTGCGCCACCGGCTGCACGCCCTCTTCACGCTGGCGCCGAACCACCGCAAACAACTCATCGCGGACGCGGCGGCCCAGGTCATCCTGCTTGGCAGGGTCTGTCGCGAGCAGCGAGGCCACCATGGCGGCCTGATCCACCTTGCCCACCGCCGCGGTGAGATGCTGAAAGAAATCCACGATGCGGGGCTGCCACTTGGCATCCAACCCAACCTTTTCGCGGGCGTACATCAGCACTTCGTCGATCAGCACCAAGGTGGACAAGCCGCGCTCGGCCGGGATGGCCAACAGCTTCGCCAGCAGCGGCTCCGCCGGCGGCGTCTCACGTTCAGCATCCTCCCCATCCGCATGGATGGCCCGCAGCCCGTCGCTGCCAGCCAGTTGATAGGCGAGCACGCTCCACGGGTGCCGCAGCGTGCGCGTCTCACCGTTCGGCGCCTTGACGTCCTCGATGCCCCGCTCGACATCGATTTTGTCGAAGCACAGCGTGGCGACGAACGCCTGCGGCAGAGCCCCGCCGACATGCTCGCGGAACTCGCGCACCGCCGGCATGTTCGGCAGGCCGACAGGATTGCGGAACAGGTGGTAGAGCGTGATGAGGGTGTGCGTCTTGCCGCCCCCGTAGGTGAGTTCCAACTGCCGCACGGCCTTGTCGCTCCGCCCCGCCAAGCGGCTAGCGACATCCTTCACCAGTTCGCGCAGCGCGTGCGTGGGGTAGGTGAGCGCGAAGAACTGCTCCGGGTTTTCGTAAACGGCGCGCTTGCCACGAGCGAGGGCGACTTCGTGAAGGTCTGCCGCGAACTCGGCAAGGGTGAGTTCGCCGGATTTGAGTTCGGGCTTGAGGGCGACGAAGTGGTGCCAGGGTTTCATGGGCGGGGGGTGTTCAGGAGGTTCGGGACGGGGTGATTCGGAAGGAGCGCGTCTGCACCCGGTAGGTCTCGAAGTCGTTGTGATCGATGGTGAAAACAAGGTCGGTGGATTCACGTTCGGCCACATGCACTAGGGTCGCATCGGCGAAATCCATGGGGCGATCCGCATACTTAGCCATGAGCGCGTCGAGCGGTGGCAAATCTGCATCGGCAATCGGCAGTACGGTAATCGCTTCTGATCTCACCAAACTCCAGATCGCCTCCATTTCGGTTCGCCGTCTCCTTGCCAAATGGAAGAGCTCCGCTAACACGGCCGCCGTTGTCCCAAGGGGCTTTTGCAACTCCGCGTACGCGGCGCTGCACTGTTCGTGCCACTTATCGTCCACATCGAGCAACGCCAACATGGCGCCCGTATCGGCGAGACCCCTAACCTGCATGCTTCTTCGCGATGATTTCTCGCACGCGCTGACTCGCCTCTTCCGCCCGGTTTGGGTCGCCACCGTGTATCGAGCCGATGAGCGGCTCTACCTGCGCTCGTATTCGGCGTTGTTCCTCAGCGTCGTCCAAGGGGAGTTCGTGGCGTTCTAGCCACTCCCGGGTGGCGATGTCGATGAGGCTCGCCGCAGGGCCATACCGCAGGTCATTCACTATCCAGTCCAGTTCGGCATGCACGCTTTCCCAACATGGTGCTCTTGGATCGAAACGCTCCCGAATCCAGAGGCCGAGGCTCTGCCAAGCGTCTTCGCCCCAGAACGTCCGCCGGCGGGCTAGCACATCTTGGGCCGTGGCCAAGTTCGCCGTCGAGTAAACCGCATCGTCGAGGCACCGAACGAAGACCTGCACATGGCCGCGATAGCGCTCGACAGACTCAGCAAGGCTCGTTCTCTCGCGCTCGCTCTCCCAAGACGCCCCAGAGCCGACAAGAGGGCGGACGCGCACAGTGGCGTCGCCCGCCCCGCGAAGAACGCCAATAAACAAAGGCACCACGGGGCGGCAGTGCTCGACACCACCGGCGGGAATGGCCAACACGTTCATGACTGCGCCTCCACTTCGTCAGGCTGCGAGAAGTAAAGGATATCCTCCATCCAACCGGTCGCATGGAGCTTCCTCAGGCCTTGGGAGCGCCGCAGGTCCTCCGCGTTCGGCAGGTCTTTGGCCGGGCGGATGATCGCCTCGGAGACGCCCGGATTGCGGCAGACAACGGACGTGGACTCGAACGTTTCGTCACTGATGCAGGCCAGCAGGTCTGGCGAGTGCGTCGTCGTCACAACCTGCATGTCTCCCTTGCCCACCTCGCTCTCGATCAGCTCCACAAGCAGATGCAGCCGAGACGGATGGATGCCGCTGTCGATCTCCTCGAACACGCACAATCTTGGCCCTTTGCCAAGGAGCGCGGCAAGAATGCCGAGGAACCGCAACGTGCCATCCGAGACAGATCGGCTGGACGTGACCCTGCCATCCTCTTCTTCAATCGCCAACTGGACCTTGCCGGATGTCTCTGTTGGGAACTGGAAGTCCGCAACATCCATCGGCGTGAGTTCCCGTATCCACTCTAGCAGCGTCTTACGACGATCTGCGTCATTGCAGATGGCTTGCAGAACCGTCGGCAAGTTCTCGCCACTGTCGCCCAACACTGTTTGGCCAGGGAACGCAGGCTCGCGCATTTGTCGGGGAGAGGGGTCCAAGAAGCGCATGTCGCTAAAGTTCGCGGCGACATGGCTGGCGAGCATCTTGTGCTCCGTTGACACGGGCTTGTGCATCTCCATCTGGGTCAAAGCAGGCTGATCTGGACGCACCGTAATGCCGAAGCCTTGTTTCCTTTGGCTGCCAGTCTTCGCCATTCGCAGCAGCAGGTGGTGTTCGTCGTCTTGAGCGGCGACAGGATCCGAAAGCCGAGGCGCACTCGTGTAGATCGGATCTTCGAGGCGTGGGAACCCAGATTCAAAGCCCGAGAACCCGCTAAGCGCTTCTCGCGTTACGCCGAATGCGCCACCCAGTGTGCCGGCACCCTCAATGCCAATACAGTATGTGAGAGCGCGGGAGAGGGGACTCCTTGGGAGAGCGCGGGAGAGGAGACTTCCTGAATCGTCACGCTCAAAATCGACGTCGACATACATGGACTCTTGTCCGTGGCGGATGACCTCCGCCGGGGCACCCCGAATCTCCTCCCACTCGACTTGCCCGCCCGCGCCATACTTGCCGCCCAGAATGTCGGCCAACGTGTACCCGCGCCCAACACCGTGCAGAAACCGAAAGGCATCGCGGATGTTGCTCTTGCCGCTGGCGTTGGCACCCACGATGACCGTGAAGGGCCCCATCCGCAGCGTCTCGTCGGCGAAGTTCTTGAAGTTTCGGAGGCGCAGGGACGTGAACATGGTCACTCGTCCTACAGTCAGGGCCCGAACAGTGCCTTCAGCCAATCCGCAAATCGGATGGCGATTGGTGCTGTGGCATCCAGTGACCCGGCGCGGATGGCCGTGCCCATCGGCCCAGGTCTTCGCCGAGTGGCGAGCCAAGCGTAGAGCTTGGCTCGCAGTTCCTTTTGCCGTGGGAATTCCCGGTGCCCGTGCGGGATCCCTTCAATGAACTGCTCTGCTAACGGCCATACGGGATCGCCCTCAGGAAGAAGCTGAGCAACGAAGTTTTCGAGTTCGCCGCTGTGCTCGTTATCCGGCATCAGCCATACGCCAACACGCGGCGGGCCAGAAATGATCGTACCCCCGACTATTGGTGCCTTCGGCAAACCTACCCTCTCATCAAGCAACTCAGTGCCTTCACGCAACATGTTGTCAATCGCCTGCCACCGATGGGCAACATCGTCGTTGGCGTCCGCCAATATGCCAAGAGCGTGCCGGTCAAGTGACTTGACCTCCAAGCGAATCGTCTTCAACAGCGAGTCGATGCCGCCCCTGTCTACGCAATCGAATTTCAGATTCGGCGCGAGCTTATGGCCCAAGTGCTGAACAACATGCTTGTCGTCAACACCTTCCACCAAAAGCAGGTTGCCTGACACGTCAGTCGTCACGTCTCAGCGCACCTCGATGTTTTGCTCAGCAGCGATTTCGAGTTCCTCTTTCGAGTAATCAACCGCGCGCGTCTTTCCGTTGCGTCGTTCGAGACGGACAAGGTTGCCGCTAATGTCTGGACAATCGGCGGCCGCCACGGCGAACCCGTCGATACAGTCCTTGCTGTGCGTGGTGGCGACAACTTGGACGTTGTGCCGCTCTGCGGCGCGCAAGACCATTTTCCAGAATCGGCTCTGCAAGGAGTAATGGATGCCATTCTCCGCTTCGTCTATCAGCAGAATGCCGTCGCGGCAATTGGCCAGCGCCAGCGCGACACCGAACGTCCGAGTGGCCCCGTCGCCAAGGCTTCTCAACGGCACGGGGTCGGTGTGGTCGGCTACCTTCACGATCACGCGCCGGCCACTGCCGCGGTAGTCCTCGCCAATCGCCGCGACGGGGCCTACGCGATCGCCGAAGACAAGTCGGAGAGCTCTCAAGGCAAGCGCCTCGTAGTCAGTTAGCGCCACCTCGTCCCAGAGCGTTGCCAATTCAGTACTTTTCAGTAGCCCGGGACCCAAAGACTCGCAACGAGTCGGGGCAGCTGATATCTCTCGATTCAACGATCGCAAGATACGGAAGTATCGACGCCGGTCGAGGACGACATCCGACCAAGGAAGAAAGCTCCGCGCGTCGTCGAACCCCACGCTGAGAACCTTAACCTCTTCCTCTGATTCGAGGATGAAGTCACGCAGTTCTTCAGGTATATCAGGTCCGAAATTGTCGACGTCCGAGATCTTCAGCGTTGGTCCATCTTCGATCGGCCCGATCTCAATGGTGGGACGGGTGCCGTTGTTCTGATGGAACAAGCGATCGAAGGCGGGAGCGTTGATGCGGTCCCCATCTTCATCGCGCATGGTGGTCCATTCCTCACGACCAATCAGGAGCTCTCGCAAGGCATCGAACCGGCCACGAGCAGCATACACCCGCAGTGCATCGAGTACCGTGGTCTTGCCAACTCCGTTCTTGCCAGCGATCAGGGTGACGCGCCCCAAGCGGGGGATAGCTAGCTGGCCAATTCCCCGAAAACCAGAGATCGATAGACTATCGAGCCCGTCGTGGCGACCGTCAGCGAGTTCGTCCATATTCTATTCGTCCAACAGGTCGTCCTGGCGCGGCGTTGATGTTCCACCGTGGGCCGCCAAGTGGTTTTGGATGTACTCAAGCGTAGCACGCTCATCGGTGCCGGGCTTGGCGAGTTCCAGGATGGCCTGCACCACCTGCCGGTAGAGTTCGTTGCGCCACAGGCCTTGGGCTTCCAAGTAGGCGTCTACGCGGCTCTGCTCGCCGTCCTTCCATAGGCGCATCAGGCGGTGGACGCAGTCGATCAGCGGGGGCGGGCTGCCGTCGGCGGTGGCTTCGCCGAGGTCTTTGGCGGTGCGCCGGTGCCAAGGCTTGAGGCGCGTTTCGCTGCCGGACGTGGCGGCGGGCTGCGCCGGTTGGTCACCGTCTTCGTCCTCGGTACTGGATGGTTCGCCTTTGTTGCCGCGCACGAGGAGGTCGAACCGGCCGGCAAGGTCTGCGTCTGAGAGGTTGCAGGAGAGGGCATAGAGGATGCAGGCGCCGGCGGGGGCTGCGCCCATGCCGAAGTCGTTGCGGTGCAGGAGGTAGTACGTCGTGCGGTCGTCCAAGAGTTCCGTGGCGTTGCCTTCCACCGCGAACAGCCGGTTGACGACGAACGCGACCACCATCCTGCGCACATGGCGCAGGAACTTCGCGACGGTGAGTTGGCTGCCGGGTGCGTCCGTGCGCTTCACTACCGGGTGCTTGCTGAACGCTTCCAGCGCTGGGCCGGTGGCCGCCCAAACGAAATCTGGGCCGCGGATGCCGGCGTCCCAGAAATCGTGCAGTTGCGTGGTGATGTTGGCTTGCATTTCGCTGAGCACGGCGTTGTCCCAGCCGGGGCGGGCGGTGCGAGGGCGCTTCTTGCACACGAGCCAGATGGAAGACGACAGCGCCGCGGATGAGAGCGAGCGCTGCCGGTTCTGCATCTCCGTTTGAATCGGCCACGAGCCGTCCACCACGAAGCCGGCGCGGATGAGGGCAGACACCAACGTCTCCCAAGCATCTGGGGACTTGTTGGCGAAGACGATCACCAGCCGCCCGTCCTCACGCAGGGCGTCGTGGAAACGGGAGAACGCCCGCGCCATGCCGTTCTCGTAGTTGCGCTTGGATGCTTCTCGGTTTCCCTCGAATCGCGCCGCGTCGTCGATGAGCTCGCCATCGCCGGACTCGTGGTTCCACTTCGGGCCGAGCGGCGCGGCGAAGGCGGCGTCCGTCTCTGGCGATAGGCCGTGCAGAACGCGCCGCAGCCAGATGTGGAAGAAGTCCATCAAGTCCGAATAGGGGATGGCGTCGTAGTAGGGTGGATCGGTGCAGATGACGTCGACGTCGCCCAAGGCCAGTTCGATTGCGCTCTCTTGGCGAACTGATGGCGGCGGCGCAGCATCCAACGCGCCGAGGGCGTGGTCTACATATCGCACCACCCAATCCGTCATGCCGGCGAACCCGCCGGATGATTGCGACAAGGGGTTGACTTCGCAGTAATCCCAAACCATGGGAAGCGCAAAACGGGCGAAGGTGTGGCCCAACGTCTCTCGTCCGTTGTGCCAAGAACAGATTGCGCTGCTGTAGTCCGCCAGTTTGCTGAGGATGCAGGACGAGTAGGCCACCAGCGCCTCGCGCCAGTCTTCGGGGTAGTCGTCCAGCGGCAAGCTGCGAACCTCCCCGATAAACGTGCCCAACGCAAGCAACTGACGATTCGTGAAGAGCTTGCGCCAAGTGTCGAAGCCGTAACGCGGCACCCTCATGCCCAACGCATCTTCACTAGGCGTCGGTTCGTCCGGCAGGCCGTGCGGGATGTCTGCAAAGAGTTGGGTCAGCATCTCGTCGCTCACCTCCGCGGCTTCAACCTCGACATCCATCGGCAGGCGATATTCCTTGCCGCGCTGCCCATCTACCACCACCGCCGTCATCCGCTCGCCTAAACGCCCGGCGCGGCCGGCGGCGCGCAAATCCGCCATCGTCGCCGTGACGCCGCAGCAAGGGCAGGTGGCGCCGCTGCTAGACATCGTGCCGGCACCAAGTTCCCGATCGCGTTCGCGGCGCTGTGCTGCGTTTCCGGTGCCCGCAGGCACATCGCGCTCGATGCCGAAAACAACGCCGTCATCGCCGGGCGTCATGGTCAACAGAACGCGCTTGCCATCCTTCTTGCACAGCCAGCGCGTCTTCAGCAGCGGCAACTCCGTGCGGCAACCCGCGCAAGGCACGGTTCGCGCCCACAGATACGCAACGGTCGGCTTGGGCACCCAGCGCGGATTGTTCCCGTCCTGCAGGTAGACGGCATCGAACTCGGCATTCAGCGCGTTCGCCGATGCTTCGCCTTGCGCATCTGGCACCAGCAACGCGGGCGCTCGGGATTCGTAGCGTTGGTTGGCGGGCACATTCGCTACGCCGGCCGCGGCGGCGCCTCGGCTTTGCGCCTTCAACACTGGCTCGAACTCGGCGTAGGTGGGATAGCGGCTCGCCAGTTGACGCCGCGCTTGCGCCAACACGCGCCGACCCCATGCCCGCAGATGCCAAGCGAAGTCCGCCTGCTCGACCACGGGCATCGGCAGCAGACCCGCCTTGCCAGAGAAGGACGATGTTTGCCCACTTCCCGCCTGGCGCACGGCATCCAGCGCTTCCGCCAGCGCCCGTTTGCCGGTGACGCCATGCGCCTTGAAGTAAGCGGCCATGAACGCTTCGTCGTTCAAGGCGAAGTCTGGCAGCGGGCGCTTCTGCCCGGCCAGCAGGTGCGGATAGTGCAACGTGCAACGCAGAACGAACCACGCCACCGGGTTCAAGTCCGACGCGACCACCTCGCAGCCGAGACGCATCGCTTCAAGGGGGATGGCGCCACCCCCGGCGAAGGGGTCCAGCACCCGCGGCGCCCTGCCACCAAATGCCTGCTCGATTTCCTCGCGGAACGCCAACAGCGGGTGGAAGCGCCCCGTTGTCCCCGCGCCGCTCAGCCGTTCCTCGACAGACCTCCCACGCAAGGGCAACCGCACCGCCGCGCCAATGCTCTCCCGCCCCCAATGCAGGATGCCGCCGACAGTCTCCTCACCCGTCACCTCACCATTTCGGTCAGCTTTGTCGACCACTTGCCCCGCCATCCGCGACAACACCCGCCGCCTCCCCTCGGCATCTCCCGGGTCCGCCAACAGCGTCGCCAACAACGCCGCCCGGCTAGCCGCCAACGGCCGCCGCGCTGGCCAGATATGCAACGTGGAAATGTGCCCGTGCCGAACGTTCTTCTCGTGAACAGAATCCAGCGAAACCTGCTTTAGGGGGAAAGCAGCTTCGATAAGGCGGCGGGATGTCACGGCAACCACCGACTACATGAAGAACCGAAACTGGTACGGAATGTCCCGCAAATCATCGATTCTCTTTACGACGCCAGCGAGCACACTCGCAAAACCCATAGTGACTGGCAGCGGGTCGTACAGCGAGTCGTTGTTCCAGTTCATCTTGGTGAGACCCAGTATCGCCCAGGCGGTGTCGTCCCAACTTCCGTGGCCCGCGTGGCGAACCAACCGGATCGGCCGAGGAGTGCTTCGGGCACCTTGAAAGTAGGACGCCCGCCGCGTGACCCCGCGGGCATCTCCGTGAGTCCACAGCAGAGCCTCTCTTCGTCCTATTCCCACGAGGGTGCCTCGCTGTACAGGAAAGCTAGCCGCCTCGCCCTTCTGACTCCGTCGTTTTTCGTCTATCCGAACGCCACGCCACTGCACACTGCTAGCAACTTGGACAAGGTCGACCGTCTCGCAGAGGTGCAGCGCGTCGAAACAGCCGTCGACTTCTTCCTCCTTGAACTCAGTCGACTTGTGAACCATGACTCGGCGGGGTGACCTCCCGGCATGCCGACGCCGGTACAAGTCCATAGAGCGGGCCATCACGCGAAACATCTCCGTCCTTGACAAGAACGGATTATCGCGTCGCACATCAACTTCCCGAGCGTTGTAAGCGACAAACTCCAAACCCGCACCCTCAGAGTCGAATACTTGACTGCAGCAAGTCACAAATCGGTGTTCGGCGCTGGCTTGGCGAAGGGCGTAGGAGATGCCGATGTACGCTGTCTCTGGATCAGCTTCGGCGAGTTTCCAAGGTATCCCACCAGCCTTTGCATAGAGCGCGACGCCAATGCGCCACATGACGCTCGCCCGGCAGTGGTACGCGACCGCGCTGTCCTCTCGAACTAGCTGAATCGGAAGTCCGAGCTTCGCCGTGTGCGCTTTGAGATAATCGTGGAGATCGAAGTCGTCATTCCCATCGCCACGGAAGCCAGCCCTCCAGCGTTTTGGCATGTAGATGAACAGGACGTCGAATGCGTTGCGACGGGCGTTCAAAGTGCTAATGGACCTAACTAGACGGTCCGCCAAGACAACGTGAGGGTTCTCGGCCCTCGTGAAGTCATCGTCCAGCTCACTGTCGAGCTCTAGCAGGCAGTCCTTCTCCGCAGGTGTGATGTCGAGTCGGAACACGCCCCTAAACCCAGGCCACGGGGGTAGGTAATCTTCGCGTTCCTGCGGAGAATGTTCTTGCTTTAGCTCTCTTATGAACTGGAAAAGTCGCCCTTTTTCACCATACGGGGCAAGGGTGGCTACGCGTATCGGGTCAGGAACAAGGCCAGCTGAGTATGGGCCGTGATCGCGCAACCCCTCGAGTGGATGACGCGAACAGTCCGAAGACCGTGTTGGATGGAAGGACAGCGTGGGCTCGGGAAGCCACCGATGGGCTTGGATTTCGCTGTTCCGCCCTCTCATCGATTTGCTCATGCACTCCGCCTCGAAAATGCCGTTATCTCTGAGAGGCGAAAGACCGCGTCGACGCCACTGCTCGTCCCGATCGCTCGCAGCTCCTCGCCGTCTCGCGCCAAGTGCTTCGCCCAAAGGGCTACTAGGTGATCGAGTTGGCGGTTATATCGGCGAACAGTGCGTTCGCGCGCGAAGTCGACGCAATGCGCCTTGTTGCCTTCCGTGACGCCCTCAAAGAGCACGCACGGTTCGAACAGCAGCCACTGCTTTCGATCTGCCAGATCGAAACTGAGGCGAACGCCCTCATGCCAGCGCAGGTCAACAAGCTTCTCGACCCGCCCCTCTAGCGCACCGACGATATCCCGAAGCTCTACCCACATCGATTCGTCCGGATCCTTTGGAAAGAACCCCCGGTCATCGGATGGCGAAGGTGCTAACCCGCAGGTCCTCGCGACCGCGCGCCTAATGGCTTCGTTCAACAACCCCCGTTCCGCCGAACGCCACGGTTGGAGCGTGTGCAAGTCGAACTCGGTGATGGAAAACGGTTCAAATACTCGTTGGACGTCAGCGTCCGACCCGAACGCCAACACCCCTGCATGCGATCGCACGGCGACCACATCCACCCCGGCATCCGCCACTGCATCTCGCACTTCTTTAGTTCCGCCAATCTCGCAGCCGATGAGGCGGCACGTAGTTGGTGTGCTGATGATCGGCAGGGCATTGAAACGGACAACCGGCCATCCATTTCGGGTAGGGCTAGAGGCGAGCGGTGGAGGCGTCCACCTCTCGCGTCTAGGAGAGTGCGTGGCTAGAACTTCCCGGTCGATCTTGGCGAATCTGGCAATGTCTCGGAGCGTTTCGTCGAAGCTGTGGACCGTCACAAAGGCGGCCTCGACGCCGACGTCAATGCCCTTGCGCAAAAGGTCCGCGACGGCATCGAAGACCGGTTCGCCATCCCGCCGCAACCAGAAAAGTCCAGTCGGAAAGGGTTTCGGCAAGTCCATTGCCTGCGCCAGTGTCCTAATGATCGAGTCGTCCCGGCCACTATAGCCGACCACAATCAGACCATACCGGCCGCAGGACGACTGCAGAACATCCCGTAACTGTGTGTCCTGATGACGTAACTCTTCTCCTGTGTTCTTCAGACGACGCGAGCGGAAGTCGCCATGTAGCTTCACTTCCAACGGCCACCGCTCCCGTTCAAAAGCTCGACTGGCAACGTCGGGTGCATCCAAACTAGCGGTCGTCAGCGCACTCGTCCCCTCGAAGACCTTGGCGCATGCATCGGCGACCATTGTGTCGAAGTTCGTTGTCCAGACTATCCGCGCCAGTTCGGCGCGCATCAAAGCGGCAAGCGCGATGTGGCCATAGGAGGGCTTACCGCCGCTCAGATGTGAGCCCATGACGGATTGCCTGTCCGCCTCTGACGGATATGCCTCTTCGAATAGCGCTGCATACTCGTCCTTGTCACCGGGGAGCGGCAACCCCTCGACGGACGCTAGATGAGCGTCAATCCGGTGGCGTGTCGCCGCCAGCGAAAGGTCAACATCCATCTCGCTAATGCCATGACTTCGACTCACATACAGGTCCCGTTTGAACCGCCAGATCAGGTCAAACGCGGTAGGCAGGCCGGCAGACGCTGAGGCACCGGCCCCCAAAAACCACATCAGGCTCGACGCCCTGACGGAGAAGCGCCGGATAAAGTCGTCTAGGGAGACTGTAGGAATGTCCTTAGGAGGAGTCATGGTGGTGCAGCGGGTGCCTCTCGCGCTTGGCCTCGCAGAGCGTGTGGCGCTGGGGTACGTCGTCGGTTGTGTGCGCCTGCCATCAGCCGTCTCTCGCTGAGGCACCGGCAGGACTCTTCCCCAACGAATCGACTTCATCGAGCAAAGCTCGTGCAGCACTCAACAGGCTGCCCAATAGACGATGGTCGACATCCAAGTGGCCCTCGTACTCCGCGAGGTTGCGGCGCTCATGTGCCTTCGCCAATGTACGCCATTGCTCAGCTTTCAGATTCGACGTGTGAGCCAACGCTTGAAAGGCCATGTATCTCTTCGTGGCGCGGTATCCCACGCGTCGCAGACAATATAGCGCCAACGCATGGGCGCCGTTGTACGCCAAGTCGAAGCGGCTGGCGAACGATAGTTCTGGCCGCTCGGCGTCCGCGAGCCGCGCTTGGGCCGAGTGTCTCAGCCCGGCCAACTCATCCTCGCCCGGTGCCTCGCGCTTCAGCTGGCCGGTGCGGACGAGGTTCTCAAGTTGCGCGACGGTCATCCTCTTCGCCCATCAGCAAAATCCGAGGCCGTGCGGCCACCCGAGCGATGAAGCCGTCTTTCTGGCGGCGTTTGCGGTTCCAATCGGCTGGCGACACGATGTTTGGGTTCACCGTCCGGTCGAGCGCTTGCTCTGCGGTCTGCAACGCGTCAAAGAGCGCGGTGTAGTCCAACGAGGGCGCTATCACCATCAAATCGATGTCGCTATCGGCGCGATCGTTGCCGGCGGCCGCGCTGCCGAACACGAACGCACACACGATGTCGTCCTCGAACGGCGTTAGCGCTCTCCGAAGCGGCTCCCGCAAGCCGATGGTCTTGCGAACGAGGGCGACGAGTTCCTCGTAGATTGGCGCAGAGGGGTTCGCTTGGTAGAACCGCTGCCGGCCCACTTCATCCACCCGCACCAGCCCGCAAGTGGCCAAGCGCTGCAACACCCGGTGCGTAGCCCCGGTGCCGGAGTTTGCCAAGCGGATGAGTTCCGCGCCCTGAAAGCGTCTTTCCGGCTGGCCGAACAGGAACCCCAACACGCGCTGCTGCACGGGCGTGAAGAGTGCGCTCGCCAGTCCGACAGGCTGGTCGCTCCCACTTGCCACTATGGTTCCCATATCGGGAACGATCATACCTATTTTGGGAATCAACTGGGGGATCAACGTGGTTTGGCGACAATTCGAGCGCGAGCGTGGCTTCCCTCAATCCCGCTCCGCCGCATCCGTCACCTCGGAGACGGCAATCGCGTAGGCTTCGCGGTCCTTGGATTTCGCAAGCAGCTTGTTGAACGGGTCTTGCACGCGCAGCAGTTGCGGCTCTGGCGTGGCGCAATCGAACACCACGTACAGCCAGTATTGCTCGCCCAAGTGGCAGGCCTGCTTCCACTCGTTCGCTTCCATCTGGATGCCGTCGCGCCCGGCACGGCCCTTCACTTCGATGCGGCGGGTCTCGCCGCTCGGTTGCACCGCCAATAGGTCGAAGCCGGGCCAGTCGGGCAGGCCGGCGTCGCGGGCGAGATCGGGCTTGGACACGTCCTGCACCGTAGAGCCGCGTTCGCGCTCCCACGCCACCGCGATGCGCACGGCAATGTCCTCCACGCGCTCGTCGTAGCGTTGGCCGGCGTCGCCCTCCGGCGGCGGGATGGCGAGGAGGTGGGCGACGAAACGCACCTCCCCGGCCACCACGCGATCCGGCTCGGCGGCAAGCGCTGTCAGCGCCGCGGCCCTTTCCGTGAACAATTCGCCTTGCGCGGCTTTGACAGCGGCCAAGTCCTCAGCTGGCCCATCTTTGCCCAGGGCGGTCCGTTGAGTGGCCAGTTCGGCGGCGCGAAAATCGAACCCGGCGGCAACTTGGCGCTGGCGCCCGGGCAGTTCGGCGCACAGCGCGGCGCGTCGTCCCTCGGCGAGCTCTGCATCGGTCGCGTGGGCGAGCAGCCGAGCGGCTTCCGCTCTCATGCCCACAGCGTGGGCCGCCAGCGGCACTGCGCCCGGCGGCACATGCCCAGCACTGTGCAGCAACAGCAAGGGATCGACGGCGCACATCGCCGGCTCGGCATCCTCGTCATGGCGCACAGCCACCAATCTGCGTTCGAGCACCTGCGGCGCGGACGTTCCCGCGGCGCCTTCTGGCGCCAAACCCAGCGAGGCAACGGCCAAGTGGCAGAGGTATGGCCGCTCCGCCCTTGGGTCGATGAAGATGCTGCCGCGCAAAGCGTCGTCGCCAAAGCGTTCCATCACGCGAGCGGCCAGCACATCGAAAACCGGCTCGCCTGGGTGCAGCCAGATGCAACGTGGCGCCTCGCTTGGCGTCGGCCGGTACACGCAGAGCCGCTCGCGCAGCGCCGCGTCGTATTCGCCCAAGGCCGGGAGCAGCGCATCCATAGCGCCGGCCCGGAGCGGTGCCAGCGCGAACAGGCCATCCAAATCGCCGCGTATGTCGATGTCCAACAGCGCGGCGCTGTTGGCAACAAACCGACGCACATAGCCTGGCGTGAGTTGCAGATAGCGCTCGCGGTCGATGTCGCCCTGCATCGCCTTGAGGCGCCCGGCGACATCGCCGCCCACGCCGTACACCTGCCGCTCGCCCTCGCGGATGGCGGCCACGCGCTCGGCGGTGAGAGAGTCGTCCAAGGCCGTGAGCGCGGCATCCGCGCCAGCGTCGGTACAGGCTTGCAGCATCACCTCTTTCAGCGAGACGTTCTCGAACAGGCGCCCGATCACATCGAACACCTTGTCTGAACTCAGCGCTTCGCGGATGGTCTCCAGCTTCTCCAGCAGCCGCGCCAGCACGCGGCCCTCGCGGGTGTTCGCCGCAACGAGATTGACGATGGTGACGTCCCGCGCCTGGCCGTACCGGTGGATGCGACCCATGCGCTGTTCGAGACGAGCGGGGTTCCAAGGAATGTCGTAGTTGGCCATGCGCGCGCAGAACTGCAGGTTGATGCCTTCGCCGGCAGCGTCCGTGGCGATGCAGAAGCGCGCGCCGTCGGGCTGCCGGAAGTACGCCACCTGGCGCTCCCGCTCCCGCCAATCCATGCCGCCGTGGATGCGGGCAACTTGGCCGGCGTAGCCGAGGCCATCCAAGCGCCGCACGAGATACTCCAACGTGTCCCGATGCTCGGTGAACACCAGCCACTTTTCTTGCTGCGCCGGCACCGCATGGGCGGCGCTGTGTTGAGCCTCCAACACCTCGCGGAGTTTCACGAACTTGGCTTCGTTGCCTTCGTCCAGCACCCCCTGAGCCGCATCCCGCAACTCCGTGAGATGGCGGACTTCGGCGTGCAGGTCTTCAACGGTGGCCGCCACCATCGCGCCAAGCACCTCCGCTTCATAGTCCTCGTGCGCTTCCCGCGCTGTGCCTTCGCCGTAATCCTCGTCCGCGCCATGCTCATCGAAGTAATCTTTGCGCCTGTCGAGGCGGCGGCTCTGGCGGGTGAGCTCCTGCAACGTCACCTTGCCGGACTGCAAATCCGCTGCGGCGCGTTCCAGCTTTTCGATGCGGCGTTCGAAGGAGCGCAGCAAGGCCCATGCCGAACTCGCAAGCCGCCGTTGGAACACACCCAACGCGAGCCTGGCGGCGCCGCGATTGTCCAGCGCTTGGCTAAAGGTGCTCGTCAGATAGCCCGTGGTGGCCTCGTACAGGGCCTGCTCGCTCGCGCTCAGTTCGTAGTTGAAGGTGTCGCACAAGCGCTGGCGATAGAGCGGGTTGCCGCGCAGGTCCACCATTTCTTCCTTGGTGCGGCGGATGAAGTGCCGGGCGCGGGCGGCCGGCGGAAACCTGCGGCAGGCATCGCCGGTGGAGAACGCATGGGGATCAAGCAGGCGCCATAGGTGGTGATAGGGCGAATCCTTGCCCATGTGCGGCGTGGCGGTGAGCAGCAGCAGATGGCGAGCGCACCAGGGCAGGCCGAAATAGTCGCTTTGCGGCGACGCACAGCCAGCCAGCGCTTCCGCCAACTCGTAGCGTTGCGTCTTGGTCGTGCGGTTGCGCACGGTTTCCGCGGCGAGCTTGTGGGCTTCGTCGAACACCACCAGGTCGTAGGGCGGCGTGTCGGCACTCCCCAAGCGGTTGAAGGTGCGCTCGCCGGTCAGCGTGTCCAAGGACACGATGGCCAGGTTGCCGGACGCGCCCAGGAAAGGGTTGCCCGCGCGCGCATCTTCGCCGGTGATGATCCGAAAGCGTAGCCGGAACAGCGTGCGCAGTTCCCGCTCCCAGTTCCCCACCAGCCCCGCTGGCGGCACGATGAGCACCCGACGGATGCGGCCGCGGGACAGCATTTCGCGCACCGCCAAGCCCGTCATGATGGTTTTGCCGGCGCCGGCGTCGTCCGCCAACAGGAACCGCAACGGGTCTTGCGGCAGCATGTGTTCGTACACGGCGATGCGTTGGTGGGGCAACGGGTCGATGCGCGAGATTTCGCTGGCGAAGGCGGGGTTGAACTGATGGCCGAACGCCAGCCGGTGCGCCTCGGCGACGGCCAGCGCGGCATCAGGATTACCGCTGAAATCCAGTGGCGGCGGGGCTGCGTTAGGGCGCTTCTTGCCGCTCATCGGCGGACTGGCTGAAGCCTCGTGTTCCAGCTCCCGCAACTTCTCCAATGCCAGCGGCCTTGGGGTGGATTGGCCGGATTCCCAGCGCAGCACGGTTAGCGGCGTAACGTGCAGGCGCTCTGCGAACTGCGCCTGCGTCAACCCCATGCGCTGGCGCAAGTGGCGCACATCGGGGCGGTTCCACGGCTCGGCGGCACGGCTCACGATGCGTCACTGCCGGCCAACAAGCTGGGAAGACCCGCGCTAATCAACCGCCACCCATCGCTTACCGCACTTCAACGTCCACTAAGCGGCGCCCGTCCGTCCAAGCACATGGAACTTCGGGGCGCCACCTTGGGGCGGTTCCGGCGCCAACCGCCGCCTGCCGAAATCGCCGCTAGGTCGTCAACCAACCAAACTGTTGTGGCTTGCGGCCCGCCTTGGGATGCAGCGGCACGTTCACGAGCGCGGGGCCGTCGAACGCCATCGCCTCGTCCAAGGCCGCGCGCAGATCGGCCGGGTCTTCCACATAGAAGCCCTTGCCGCCCAAGGCCTCGAGCATGCCTTCGTAGCGGGCGCCATAGGTGAGCACGCCCGGCGGCACGGTTTGGCCTTCCTTCAGCGGCCCGACGCCGCCGCCGATGCCGCCGTTGTTCAACACGATGAGCTTCACGGGCAGGCCGTAGCGAATCATCGTTTCCATCTCCATGCCGGAGAAGCCAAACGCGCTGTCGCCCTGCACGGAGACGACGGGCTGGTCGGGGCACGCCACCGCCGCGGCGACGGCGAAGCCCAAGCCGATGCCCATGGTGCCGTAGGTGCCGGCGTCCAACCGATGGCGCGGCGCGCGGTTGGGCATCTGCGTGCGGCCGATGTCCATGGTGTTCGCGCCCTCGCCGATGATGATGGCGTCGTCTGGGAGCCATTCCACGATATCGCGATACGCCCGGTAGTAGTTCATGGGCGAGGATTCATCCTCGATCATGGGGCGCACCGCTTCGGCGTTGGCCTGCGCCTTCTCCTTCAAGGTGCCGCGCCATGCCGTTTCCGCCGGGTAGAACCACTGGCGGTTCGAGAGGGCCTGATTCAACTGGCCCATCACCGCCTTGCCGTCGCCAACGAGGGCGACTTCGGCGGGCACGTTGCGCCCGATTTCCTCTTGCTCGATGTCTAGCTGCACGATGCGCACGCCCGGCTTGAAGCGGGGCGGCAGGCCGAAGTGCATGATCCAGTTCAGGCGGGCGCCCATCAGGAACACGACATCGGCCTCTTTGAGCGCCGTGCTGCGGGCGGCGCCGACGGAAAGCGGATGGTCATCCGACATCACGCCCTTGCCCATCGGCGACGCGAGGAACGGCAGCTGGGTGCGCTCGATGAAGTCTCGCACTTCGTCTTCCGCCCGCGCCCATGCCATCCCCTTGCCGACGATGACGAGCGGATTCTCGGCAGATTCCAGCGCGTCCAGCGCCCGTTCCACGTTGCTTGGGTCTGCCAGCGGCCGGGTCGGCGGGGCGAAAGGCGCCGCTTGCACCACGTTTTCTTCCTCCGCCTCGGCGCGGATCACATCATCTGGGAAGTTCAGGTAGACAGGCCCCGGGCGGCCATTGAGGGAAGTGCGGATCGCCTGTTCCACGTAGTACGGGATGCGCTCCGCCCGGTCGATCTCTTGGGCGTACTTGCAGTACGGCGCTGCGAGCTCCGTCTGCCGCTCCTCCTGGAACGCGCCCATGCCGTTTTGATAGGTGGGGGAGGCGCCGCCGATGAGGATCATCGGCCAACAGTTCTCGCGCGCGTTGGCAAGCCCAGCGAAGGCGTGGATGACGCCGGGGCCGGAGACCACCAGGCACGCCTGCGTGCGGCCCGTGAGGTAGCTCGCCGCCTGCGCCGCATAGCTTGCAGACTGCTCGTTGCGCATGCCGATGTAGCTGATTCCCTCCTTTTGCGCGGCGGCGGCAATGCCGGGCACTGGAAACCCGACGATGCCGAACATGTAGTCCACGCCCTGCGCCTTAAGGCTGCGCGCCATCAGTGTGGCGCCATCTACGCTAGCCATTGCAGTCCCTCCCCCAAACGGCTGTAGTCGCGAAGCGCGCTAAGCTATCGCGCAGCGCCCTTCAAGTCCAATGAGAGCGACGGCGTTGGGTTGCTGCGCATGGTGCGTAGAGGCCGGCTGCGCGGCGCCGACCGATGTGCCGAGCCGCCTTGCACTGGCGACCCATCCAGCATATGTTCTCGGCTCCACCTTGTGCCCGCCATGCCATGACGCTCGCGACAGCCAACCGCCACAAAGAGTCCACGCAGGTCGAGGCCACTGCCGGCCAGCGCGCGCTGCGCCTGAACGGCGGGGCGGCCTCCCACACCCGCGGCGCGGCGACCATCCACCTTGGGCGCGCCGAGCACCACTACGCAAGCTGGCCAACGCCGACATGCATCATTGCGGACGGCCCCTACGGTGTGAGCGGCTTCCCAGGCGATGTCCACACGCCGGCATCCTTGGCGGACTGGTATGCGCCGCACATCAGCACATGGAGCGAGCGCGCCACGCCACAGACCACGCTTTGGTTGTGGAACACCGAGGTCGGCTGGGCCTCGATTCATCCATTGCTGCTGACGAACGGCTGGGAGTACCGCTGCTGCCACATCTGGGACAAGGGGCTTGGCCACATCGCCGGCAACGCCAACACGCGAACGCTGCGGAAGTACCCGGTGGTCACCGAGGTGTGCGCGCAGTACGTGAAGGCGGCGCAGTTCCTAGTGGATGGCGAGCAATTCTCCATGCAGCAGTGGCTCCGCCACGAATGGCGCCGCGCTGGCTTGCCGCTCAGAGTTGCCAACGATGCGTGTGGCGTGCGCAATGCGGCGACGCGCAAGTACTTGACGGCGGACCACCTCTGGTACTACCCCCCGGTGGAGATGTTCGCCAAGCTGGCAAGCTACGCCAACAAACACGGCGCCCCCGCGGGGCGGCCTTACTACAGCATTGACGGCAAAGCCCCCCTCGCACCCTCCTGTTGGGCCAAGATGCGCGCCAAGTTTCACTGCGACGTGGGCATCACCAACGTCTGGCGAGAACCGCAAGTGAGCGGCACGGAACGCATCCAAGGGGCCCGGAGCGGCATGAAGTACAAGTTCGCCAGCCTGCACGGCAGCCAAAAGCCGCTTAAGTTCATCGACCGCATCGTGCGCGCCTGCACAGACCAAGGCGACGTCGTGTGGGAACCGTTCGGCGGGCTGTGCCCCGGCGCGGTGGTCAGCCACTTGCTGGGGCGACGCTATCTGGCGGCCGAAATGAACGCCGAGTTCTACCGTGCCGCGATAGCGAGATTGGAGGCCGCATGACGGACGGCGCTGGCTGGGGCCGCGGTTGCCGGGCTGCGGGGTGCCATCCCCCATCGTGCCGAGGGCCGCTTAGCGCTTGAGGTGCCCGAAGATCGCTTTGCCGCCAAGTTCATCGAGTTTGCCAATTGCCGGCACGCTCGGCAGCGGCCCGGTGCCAACCCGTCCGCCGTCGCTCAAACCTCAACGCCGGCGAATCCGCCGCAGTCAGTCGCGCGCGTTCGACCACGTGCTCAAGATCGCGGCTGTGCTCCCACCTGATGGTCAGCCGCGCAGCCGTGTCGTAGAGATGCGATCCCTGCAACGCCTTCTCCAACGCGCTCAGATCTTCAAACGCAGCGTCCACCGACCAACGGGCGTCTGGCTCTGGCGCGACGGTGGCCAAGGCGTTGACCAGCAGTTGATCGGCCAGCTCGCCACCTGCATACGCTCGCATGAGAGCGTCGTCCAGAGTGACGAGCAGGCCCGCATTGCGTCCCAGCATCTGCCCCACAAAGTGGTTCACCTCGTGATGGTCGATGGTGTTGAAGTCGCCCGTGACCATGAAATCGACGCCCAGCACCAGCGCTTCGGATACGGCTACGGCATCGCCGTCGGTCTCAATGCGGTCCACTGGCGTCTTGGGGAAGCAGCTTTGCGTGAACATCCGTCGCATCTCCATCGCGCGTTGTTCCTGCTCGCGGTCCAGCGATGCCCACTTGAAAGGCGCGTCCGGTGAGTCTTGCGCCATCAGCCACGCTGCCGCGGAGTTGAATCCCCCGTCGGCTCGCAGTCCCCTCGTCAACTCGTGTCGAACTTGAGGCAACACCAAGGTGGGCAGCTTGGCGTCATCCATCCACACGCCAACCAGTTTCCGCTGGGTGGGACGGATCAGCGTGTTGGTGTCGAACGCGGGGCCAACGCGCTCGTCAGCCGGCATCGCCTCGTGTCTCGCGCGGTTTGACCGGCGCCACCACTGCCGCTGCCGTGGATTCGTCTCGGCGCGAACGCGCCAAGCGGCGGTGCCAATCGCTGACGTAAACCGGCTCGGTGCCGGGTTCGATGGCGCGTGGGTCGAACTCCCAATCCGGCACGTCGGTCGTCAGCAGCGCTGCGGCCAAGCCGCGGATGGCGGGGTCGGTTGGGTGCGAAATGGCCATGCGTTGAGAATACCACCGTCCAAGGGCGCGGGATTGGCGGCGTCGGCATGAGGGCACAGCGCGGTGGCAGTCCGCGGCGCTTGGCCTCAGGCATGGGTTTCGTTACCGTGGCGCACCATGAAGTGGCGGCGTGGCGCGGCTCATCCGGCGCAGGTTTCGCGAAGGCTCTGGGCGCGGCCAACGGCACTGGCGTTGGTGTGTGCGCTGGCCGCTTGCGATGCGCCCGAAGAGGCACCGCCCCGCAACGCCCCGGCCCAAGCGCTGCCATCCACAACCCTGCCGGCCCAGCTTCCAGCCGACCGCACCGGAGAGCCGAGGGATTGGCCCACGCTGGCCGAGGCCGCCGCCGAAGGGCTGCAAGGCGCCATCCTGCATCGCGCCGAGGGTGCCTTAGCGCTTGAGTTGCCGCATGATCGCTTTGCCGCCAAGTTGCTCACCGCGCCCGGCCTCACTGGACGCGGAGCGCTTGAAGACGGCATGGCCGTCGTCGTTGGCAGCGGCTTTGTCGCGGAACTGCGCTCGCTGCAGCCCCTTGGCCTGCTGCAGGTGGACGGCACCATCGCATCCGCAGTATCCATGCACGGCTACACCCGGATTCTCGGCATGCGCAGCGGCGGTTTGGCTGCGATTGGGCGAGGGGATTATCACCGCGGGCTGTTTGAGTCCGCCCTGCAAGCCGGGCCGGGCATCATCGAGCGTGGGCAGATCGCCATCCGCCCACGGGAACGCAACTTGCCAGCCTACTTCCGGGCGTTCGTGGGCGTTTGCGCCAATGCGAGCATCGCCGGCGTCACCACCGCGCCGATGCACCTCTACGATCTGGGCCTCAGCCTGCTGGGGCTGTTCGAGGCCGCGGCCCTCGATTGCTCCGAAGTGGTGAACCTCGCCGGAGACCGGGAGGCGCTGCTCGGCATCCGCGGCGTCGGCCGAACATTCATCGCCGGCCACGCAGACACCGGCAAGGCGACGCTCATTGGCTTTGGGGCGCTGCCGCCGAACCCCGGCGCGGAGGGCTTCCCCAGCGCCACGCCCTAGCTGGAACGATACGGCCGGCCAGCTTGGTCCATCAGCGCGTTGTAATCGCGCAGGATCTGCACCACCCGGGCATTGCGCGGGCTTTCCTTGGCAATCTCATCCCAGAACTTGCGGGCTTCGGCCACCACCGTCGCCCACTCCGCATCCGGTATGGATGTGAGTTCAAGCTTCGTCCCCTCCACCCGCAACTTCGCTTCGCCGCCCCAATACCAGTGCTGCCGGTAGTAGTGCGAGCTGTCCATGCACAGGCGGAACAACTCCTTCAGGTGTTCGGGCACGGCGTCCCATTTCTCAGAGTTGGCGAAGTACGAGCCGCACCAAGCGCCGGAGATGTTGTTCGTCAGAAAGTAGTCCGTCACGTCCGCCCAGCCGACGGTGTAGTCCTCGGTGATGCCAGACCATGCGATGCCGTCCAGCTCGCCGGTCTGCACCGCCACCTCCACGTCCTCGGAAGGCAGCGACACCGGCACCACGCCAAAGCGGGACAGGAAGCGCCCGGCGGTGGGGAAGGTGAAGATGCGCAGCCCCTTGAGGTCGGCCAGGCTCCGAATGGGCGCCACGGTGTTGAAGTGACAAGGATCCCAGGCGCCGGCGCTGAGCCAAGTCACCCCTTCCACCTCGCCATATGCCTCTGCCCAGATTTCGTCCAGCCCCCACTGATGAAAGAGCGTCGGCACGTCCAAGCTGTAGCGGCACGCGAACGGGAAGTACCCGCCGAACACGGAAATGTCCACGGGCGCTGCGATGGAATCGTCGTCGGACTGCACGGCGTCGATGGTGCCGCGCTGCATGGCGCGGAACAGTTCGCCCGTGGGCACTAGCTGATCCGCGAAGAAGAGCTCGATCTCCATGTCGCCGTTGGCGGCCTTGTTGAAGGAATCGATGGATGGCTTGATGACGTGCTCTGCGAGCGCCGGGCTGGCGTATGTTTGCAGCCGCCATCGGATCTTCGTTTTGGACTGCGCGTGAACGGCCGGCGCACCGAACGCCGCGCCGGCTGCGGACGCAGCGCCCGCCTTCTTCAGAAAGTTCCTTCTCGTTGCCATGCGCCATGACCTCCTAGTGGACTCAACGCCGCAATCATAGCCGGCTCGCCCGGCTGGCAGACCTGCGCCTTAAGCCCCATACCGCAACTGCGGCAGCCACAGCGCGAGTTGCGGGAAGGCCATCACCAACGCCAGCGCGAGCACCATCACCAGCACGAAGGGCACGATGGAGCGGTAGATGTCACCGATGGTCACCGCGGTGGGCGCCAACGCCCGCATCAAGAACAGGTTGTAGCCGAACGGCGGCGTCATGTAGGCGATCTGGCAGGTGATGGTGTAGAGCACGCCGTACCACACCAAGTCGAAGCCGAGCGCCCCGACGAGCGGCACATAGAGCGGCGCCACGATCACCAACATCGCGGTGTCGTCCAGGAAGGCGCCCATCAGCAGGAACGAGAGCTGCATCAGGATGAGCACTTCCCAAGGGCCAAGGCCCAAACGCTCCAGGAACAAGCCCTCCAAGACGCGCACCGCCCCAAGGCCGTCGAACACCGAGCCGAAACACAGCGCCGCCAAGATGATCCACATGAACATGCAGCTCACCCCCAGCGTTTTGCGCAGCGTCTCTTCCAGCACCGCCCGGGTGAGCCGTCCCTTGGCGAACGCGGCCAAGGTCGCCGCCACGGCGCCCACCGCAGAGCTCTCCACGAGGCTCGTGTAGCCCATGAGGAAGAGCCCCGTCATGCTGAAGAAGATGGCGAACGGCACCAACCCCGCGCGCAGCGACTTGAGCTTGTCCGCCAACGGCGCGCGCCGCTCCGCCGCCGGCAGCGGCGGGCCGAGGTGCGGCTGCCAATGGCAGCGCACCGCGATGTAGATGATGAAGAGCGCCGCCATCAAGAGGCCCGGAATGACGCCGGCAAGCCAGAGTTGCCCCACCGGCTGGCGCGCGATCATCCCGTACAGCACCAGCACGACGCTCGGCGGCACCAGAATGCCGAGGGAACTGCCGGCTTGGATCACCCCCGTCACCATGATCTTGTCGTAGTTGCGCCGCAACAGCTCCGGCAACGCGATGGTGGCGCCGATGGCCATGCCGGCGACGCTGAGGCCATTCATCGCGGACACCACCACCATCAGCCCGATGGTGCCGATGGCGAGGCCGCCGCGCACCGGGCCGAACCAGACGTGGAACATCCGATACAGATCGTCCGCGATGCCGGATTCGGCGAGCACGAAGCCCATGTAGACGAACATCGGCAGGGTGAGCAGCGGATACCACTTCATCAACTTCATGGCCGCGGCGAACGCCATCTCGCCGCCGCCGTCGCCCCAAAGGAGGAGCGCTGCGATAGCCGCCACCGAGCCGATGGCCGCGAACACCCGCTGCCCGGTGATGAGCATCAGCATCATCGACGTGAACATCAGCAGCGCTATGAGTTCGTAGCCCACTTCAGAGCTCCTCGCCCCTGGCCTTGGCGATGTCCTTGAACAGCGTCGCGAACCCCTGCAGCAGCATCAGCGAGATCGCGATGCAGGCAAGCACCTTGATGGGCGCCATGTACGGCCCCCATGCGGAGTGGCCGCGTTCGCCATACTCGATGGCGTACTGGGCGCTGTGCAGGCCGCCGTATAGCAGCAGCGCCAAGTAGGCGAGCAGGAAGACGATGGTGAAGCTATCCACCCAAGCACGGGTGCGCGGCGACCATGCGCCATATGCCAAATCCATGCGCACATGGCTGTCTAGCTGCATCGAATAGGGGCCGCCGAGCAAGTAGTAGGCCACCATCACGAACTGCGCCATCTCCAACGTCCACAACGACGGCGTGAAGAACGTCTTGGAAAGCGAAGACCAGAGCAGCACGCCCACCATGGCGACGATGAGCCACATGGCGCCGCGGCCAACGCGCCGATTCACGGCTTCCACCCAGCGAACGTAGGTCTTGATGGCGTGTGGCATTGGCGGCGACGGCTGCCCCAAGCGCGGCGGATTCAACAACAGACGCGGGATTATCGCCGCGGCGGGGGTTCGGCGCATCGGCGCTTGAGCGGTTGTCGGGCCGGCGCGATGCAAGGGGCGCTGGCGGGCATGGCACCTACACCGGCGCCAGCCCAGCCTTTGCCGCGGGCGTGGCCGAAGTGGGCGCCCGCCCCACCGTGCCGCGACGCCATCCCCCGCCCTCGTGGAATCGCCCCCTGAGTCGGTTAACCTTTTGGCATCAGGGGAGGGAGCGCATGTCCAAGCAGCAAGACGTCGTCGACATCGTGGCCAAGGCGATGAGCGCCGGGCGGGAAGCTCTGAACGCCGCCGAGGCGCACCGCGTGTGCGCGGCCTACGGCATCCCCATGCCGCCCCAAGGCGTCGCCACATCCGCCGCTGAGGCGACGCGCATCGCCGCGGACATTGGCTATCCAGTGGTCGCCAAGATCGATTCGCCAGACATCCTCCACAAGACGGACGCCGACGGCGTGATCCTCGGCATCGCGGACGACGCGGCCCTTGAAGCGGCTTGCGAGCGGTTGGTGCAGACCGCGAAGGCAGCCGGCGCAGAGGTCAAAGGCGTGCTGGTGCAGCGCCAAATGGAACAACGGCCAGGCGCCCAAGAGACCATCATCGGCGCCGTGACAGACCCGGTGTTCGGCAAGCTGGTGGCCTTCGGCCTCGGCGGCGTGTTGGTGGAAGCGTTGCAGGACGTGACGTTCCGCCTCGCTCCCGCCGACGCAGCGCAAGCCGAAGCCATGCTCGGCGACATCGCCGGCGCCACGTTGCTGGACGGCGTTCGCGGTGCCCCGGCGGTGGATCGGGCGGTGCTGGCGAATGTCATCGCCCGCGTCAGCCAGCTGGTGGCCGATGTGCCGGCCATCCATGAGCTGGACTTGAATCCGGTGTTCGCAGACGCCCGAGGCGCCACTGCGGTGGACGCCCGCATATTGCTGAAACCCCCGGCCGCCGCGCCGGAGCGTCCATCGCAAGACGCCATCCTCGCTGCCATGCGGCGCATCATGCAGCCGGATTCCGTCGCGGTGATCGGCGCGTCCGCGGAAGACGGCAAGATCGGCAACTCGGTGATGCGCAACCTCATCGACGGCGGCTACGAGGGGGCAATCCATCCCATCCACCCCCGCGCCGACGCCATCCTCGGCCGCGCATGCCACGCAAGCGTGGCGGACGTGCCGGGAGACATCGACATCGCCATCTTCTGCATTCCCGCGCGCTTCGTCGCTGGCGTGCTCGCGGAATGTGGCAAGAAGGGCATCCCCGGCGCCATCCTCATTCCATCCGGCTTCGCGGAGGTGGGCGAACACGCCCTGCAAGACGAGATCGTCGCCGTGGCCCGCGCCAATGGCGTGCGCCTGATGGGCCCCAACATCTACGGCTTCTACTACACCCACAAGAACCTCTGCGCCACCTTCTGCACGCCATACACCGAACGCGGCAAGGTGGCGCTCTCTTCCCAAAGCGGCGGCGTCGGCATGGCCATCGTCGGCTTCAGCCGCTCCGCCAAGATGGGCGTGTCGGCCATCGTCGGCCTAGGCAACAAGGCAGACCTGGACGAAGACGACCTGCTCACGTTCTTCGAGCAAGACCCGAACACCGAAGTGATCGCCATGCATGTGGAGGACTTGAAGGATGGCCGCGCCTTCGCGGAGGCGGCCGCCAGGGTGTCCAAGAAAAAGCCCGTGGTGGTGCTGAAGGCGGGACGCACCCGCTTAGGCGCCCGTGCCGCGAACTCGCACACCGGCGCCCTCGCCGGGGATGACCGGGTGTACGACGCGGTGCTCAAACAGAGCGGCGTCATCCGCGCCATGACGCTGAACGACATGCTGGAGTTCGCGCGCGGCCTGCAGGTGTTGCCGACGCCCAAGGGCGAGAACGTGCTCATCCTCACCGGCGCCGGCGGCTCCGGCGTGTTGCTCTCGGACGCTTGCGTAGACCACGGCTTGTCGCTCATGCAGATGCCGGAGGACTTGGATGCCGCTTTCAAGTCCTTCATTCCACCTTTCGGCGCCTCTGGCAACCCAGTGGACATCACCGGCGGGGAGCCGCCCTCCACCTACCGTGCCACCATCGATCTGGCGTTGGCGGACGACCGCGTTCACGCCTTGGTGCTCGGCTATTGGCATACCATCGTGACGCCACCGATGGTGTTCGCCGAGTTGGTTGGCGAAGCGGTGGCCGCCGCCCGCGCCCAAGGCATCGACAAGCCGGTGGTGGCGTCTTTGGTGGGCGACGTGGAAATCGAGGCGGCGTGCGACTACCTGATGGATCGCAACATCCTCGCGTATCCGTACACCGCGGAGAAACCGGTGGCGGTGCTCGGCGCCAAGCATCGCTGGGCGCGGGCCGCGGGGCTTATGAACTCGGCCTGAAACGAGGGAGGGCAAGATGACTCCACTGCCATTGAACTGCAGCCAACCGCCTAGCGCGGCGGCGCAATCCGCTGTAGGCGCACCGGCACGCCGGCGCGAGACGCACGGCCGCGGCCATCAAAGGCCAGCCCGCTGGGGCCTCGGCAGGCACCTCGCCGCGTTGCTATTCGCCGCAGCCGCGCTGCCTTGGGCGTCCGCCGGCGCGGAGAACCTGCAAGGCTTGGGCGCCATCAACTTCCCCACCTCGGAAAGCGGCGCGGCGCAAGAACACTTCCTGCGCGGCGTCACCATCCTGCACAGCTTTGGCTGGAAGCAAGCGCGGCAAGAGTTCCAAGCTGCGCAGCGCGAAGCGCCGGATTTCGCCATGGCGCATTGGGGCGAAGCGCTCTGCTACAACCACCCGCTCATCGCCGAGCGGGACACGGAAACGCCCAAGGCCGTGCTGAAGCGGCTGGGCGAGACACCGGAGGAACGGCTTGCCAAAGCGCCCACCGAACGCGAGCGTGGCTTTCTCTCCGCCGTGGAAGCGCTGGTCTTCGGCGAGGGGGACACGTTGGCGCGGCGGCGCGCCTACGCGGCGCAGATGCGCGCCCTTTACGAAGCCCATCCCGAAGACGACGAAGTGGCAGCCTTCTACGCGCTGGCGCTGCTGATGTCTGCCGGGCCGGCCGACCAAGGGCATCGCGCCAACGTGCTCGCCGGCGCCATTGCCCTCAAGCTGTTGGCGCGCAACCCACAGCATCCTGGCGCCGCGCACTACACCATCCACGCCTTTGACGACCCCATCCACGCCCCGTTGGCGCTGTCGGCGGCCGACGTGTTCGCCGGCATTGCGGAGAAGGTGTCCCATGCGCGGCACATGCCATCGCACATCTACATCCAGCGCGGCATGTGGGACCAAGTGTCCGCTTCCAACCAAAGCGCCTACGACGCCGCGGTGGATTTGTGGGAGCCGGGAGACAGCGTGGGCGACATGGCCCATGCGCTGGATTGGGGCCAATATGGCGATCTGCAGCGCGGCGACGAAGAGCGGGCGCGCCTTTGGATCGAGCGCATGGAAGGCATGGTGGACAAGGCTGCCGGCCAAGCGTTCGCCATTGCCATCCTGCCGCAGGTGAAGGCGCGCCTCGCCATCGAAACCGAGTCTGGCCAGACATGGCCAATCACGGAAGATTCGGTGGCCACCGAGCTATTGGCCACCGGCATCGGCGCCGCGCGCAATGGCGACATTGCCCTCGCTGCCCAAGCCGCGCAACGGCTGGGCGAACTGGCGGAAGAAGCCGCCGCCAAAGACGGCGACCGTTCCTATTACATTCGGGACAGCCGCGCCCTGCAGATCATGCACGGCGAAGTGGCCGCGTTGGTGGCCATCGCCGAAGGCGATACGGACGGCGGCCTCGCCCTGCTGCGCGAGGGCGTGGAGATCGCGGAATCCATGCGGCCACCCAACGGCGCGCCACGCCCGTTGAAGCCGGTTCACGAGCTCTACGGCGAGGCGCTCCTTGAAGCCGGCCGCGCCGAGGACGCGCTCGCCATGTTCGAGCAATCCTTGCTGCGCACGCCCAACCGTCCCCTGTCGCTGCGTGGCTTGGCGCGGGCGCACGCGGCGCTCGGCGCGGCGCCGGCGGCGCGCGCCACCTACGAGCGCTTGGCGGACGGCTGGCGCGAGCGCGACACGGCATGGGGCGCAGAAGCGCAGGGGTATCTCGCCGCCGGGGCGGAGTAGCTCTAGGGCGCCTCGCGGCCCGCGCACTGACCAGCCGCGTTCGGCAGACTAGTGGGCCTGCCGGCGCGGCGCTGGCCGCAAGTGGAAACCGGCCTCTAACCGGCACCGGCACCGCCCTTCTTGGGGGCGGAGGCTGCCCCTAGCCGGCGCAAGGCACCCTAGCCCGCCGGCACGGCGCTCTAGCCAATCACGCCGGCCTTCACGAGCGCGTCCACGTCGCCGGCGCCCAAGCCGAGATCGGCGGCCACCACCTCGCGGGAGTGCTCGCCCAACAGCGGTGCGGCTTGCAGCGGCACGTCGCTTGCGGACATCCGCGCCGGCCAGCCAAGCAGCCTGATGCGGCCATGCACATCGTGGTCTACCTCGCGCACGAACCCGCGCGCCATGAGATGCGGGTTGTCGAAGAGGTCTTTGGTGTCCAACACGGCGCTTGCCGGCACGCCGCCATCGCACAGCGCCTGCATCGCCTCGTACTTGTCGCGCTGCTGCGTCCAAGCAGCGATGATGGCTTGCAGTTCGTCCGCATTGGCGAGGCGCTCCGCGGCGGTGGCGAAGCGTGGCGCGGCGGCGAGTTCCGGGCGCCCAATCACCTCGGCGAGAGAACGCCACATGCGCTCCGTCACCGCCATGACGTACACATAGTCGTTGGCACCACCGCCGCTGCACGGATAGAGCGTCATGGTCGGCAGCCCGCCATTGCCGCGGCGCGGCGTCGCCCGCTCGCCGAAGCGGGTGCCAGACACCGCCGTGCGCAAGTAGTACGTCATCGCCTCTTGCATGGAGAGCTCGATGAACTGCCCCTTGCCGGTGCGGAGCTTCTGCGCGTAGGCGGCGGCGATGGCCAGCGCCATCTGCACGCCAGTGCCGGCGTCTCCGGTGGTGGGCCCTGGGCGCATGGGCGGCCCGTCCGCTTCGCCGGTGATGGAGAACGCCCCCGCCGCGGCTTGCGCCACCATGTCGAAGCACTTGTAGTGCGCCCACGGGCCATCCAGGCCGAAGCCCTTGATGCGGGCGTAGATGATGGCGGGATTGACGGCGCGCAGCGTGTCGTAGCCGATGTCCAGCTTCTCGATGACGCCGGGGCCGTAGTTCTCCACGAACACGTCGTAGTGGGGCGCCATGGCAAGCAACAGGTCGCGTCCCTCCGGGCGGCGCAGATCGATGACGACGCTGCGCTTGTTGCTGTTCCACACCACGAAGTACTCGCGGTCGCCGCCGTCGCCGCGCCCAGGGTCCCCGGTCGGTGGCTCCACCTTCACCACGTCTGCGCCGAGCCATGCAAGACACTGCGTGCAGGACGTGCCGGCCTCGTATTGCGTCATGTCCAAGATGCGCAGGCCATCAAGCGCGGCTGACATATGGCGTCTCCTGTGCTCGCCGGTAGCGTGCCAGATGATAAGCGAGGGTGCCTGAAGCGACCGGCCGCGTCGCCAGCACCCGCACGGGAGCGCCCACCAAGTTGCTACCATGCCGCGCTTTGGTGGTGCGCCGCGGCCTGCATGAACCTCCTGACCGACCGGCAGATGGCTCAATTCTTGACGGACGGCTACGTCGTGCTCACGCCGGCGGAGTTGCCCGGCACCTACCACGAGCAAATGTTCGCCGCACTTGCTGACCTCTATGACGAGGGAGGGCGCATCGGCGGCGACACCCTGCACCTGCAGCAGTTCGGAGACAACCTGCTGGCGCGGATTCCAGCCTTCGCGCAGCTGCTTGAGTGCCCAACCATCGTCGGCGCCCTGACCAGCGTTTTGGGCGACGGCTACGCGCTGCATCCGCATCACTACGCGCACACTTCAACGCCGGCCGACCAAGGCTTCCACCAAGACGGCAACCTGCCTTGGAACGAACGCGGCCACTATCGTTCGCACCGCCCGGTGTGGGCGATGCTCTTCTACTACCCGCAGGCGGTGACGCCAGCGAGCGGGCCAACCGAAGTGCTGCCGGGCACGCAATACTGGACGCGCGATTTCGAGCGGGGCGACGGCTGGCGTGCCAATGACCCGCTGGACCCAGACTTTGGCGCAGACATCGGCGGCGCGGACGATCTTGCGCTTCGCGATAAGCGCCTCGCGCAGTCCGTGGCGCAGTTCGGCATCGAGGGCGTGCGCCCGCACACCTTGCCGCTCGCCGCCGGCAGCGTGGTGCTCGCGCACTACGATCTGTTCCATCGCGGCACCCGGCGGGATGCAGCGTTCAACGATCGGCGCTACATGGTGAAGTTCTACTTCTTCCGCACCCGCGAACCGCGCCAAGCCAGTTGGCAAAACGTGCTGGCGGAACTGCCGGAAGTCGATGGCCACGGGGCGACGCGGTCCATCGCGCAGGCAAATTGGGCTTGGCTGCGGGGCGAGCAAGCCGCAGCGCCGGCACCCAACGCAGACGCTGCGCAGACCCTGCTGGCGGGGCCAACGGAAGACGTTCGGGTGGCGGCGGCCTACTCGCTCGGCGCCGCTGCGCGACAGGACGAGAGCGCCATTGAGGCGCTGGCGACCGCGCTCACAAGCGATGTGGAGGGCGCGCGCCGTGCCAGCGGCTACGGCTTGGGTTTGGCCGGCGACGCCGCGGTGCCCACGCTCTGCGGCGCCTTGGAAACGCCAGACCCTAGGGTGCGGCGCGTGGCGGCGTTCGCCTTGGGGGAAACGCGGACGTTGCTGCCGGCCGCGTCGCAAGCGTTGGCCATGTGCTTGGCAGACCCGGACGATCTCGTGCGCTGCAACGCCAGCTACGCGCTGGGCACTCTCGGGCGCTGCCAGCCACTTGCCGAGCCAGTCGTCGATGCCATGTTGGAGCGGTTCAGCCCGCAAATCGAGCCGGACAACACGGCGAAGGGGCCGCCACATCGTTCCACCGTGCGCGAGAGCCTTGCTTGGGCGCTGTTGCAGCTTGCCCGCAACGGGGGCTTACCGGCCCGCCACTTGCAGCGCTTCGCCACCGCCGGCATGGCAGACCGGGACCGCTATGTGCGCGGCCTCACCGCCGAGGCGCTGCGCGGCCTAGCGCTGGACGCAGAGCGACCTTGGCTGCAGCCGCTGCTCGACACGCTGGCGCAGCGGCAGTTCCATGCCCTCGACGCACACGACGCGGCGCGGTTTGGCGCTCGACGGTAGCTAGACGCTGGGGCCACGGTTACGAAGAGAGTTCGAGCGAGCGCCGAAGGGTCGCGATCAACTCTTGGCTGAACTCGTCGGGTGTGTCCTTAGACCAAGGAACAGTGGTGCAGTGGTTGGTATCAAAATGAGTCCCTCTCTCTTGAAACTTCGTTCGTTCGCAAATGTAGACCACCGGCTTGCCGAGACCTTCGGCATAGCCAGCCTCCCAGTACGCTCCTTGGTTGCCGTGGGTGAGGTCCGCGATGACGAAGTCCGCATCCCTGATCTGGACACGCATGATGTCGTCAATGACTCCTGCTCGCGCAACATCGCGCATATCGACGAGATCGTATTCGATTTCTTTTTTCACGGCGGGTTTCACGACGTTCTCAACGAAGCTGTCGAGATCGGGATCACCGAACTGCATGGCGATGAAGCCGTAGTTTCCCTTTAGTTTCCCCCGTTTCTCTTGCTCGTATCGTTTCCACCCCTCGAGGGTGAGATTGCCACCGTAGAGTCCATGTCCACTAAGTCGTCCTTTGACGATACCACTCTCCACTAACTCATTGATGAGTTGTTCCATGAACGGGTCGGCGGCCGGGGGCCAGTTCAACGGTTGACCCGACTCGGATACCTCGTCGCCAATTTTTCGAATGAGATTCATCGCCTGTCGCTCAGGATTGACAAACTCGCTCATGGCATCTCCTCGGTAGGACTCAAGCAGCAGATTCTATCGGCACACCCCACCCTCCCCCACGCCCCGGCACCGCCAGCCACGGTGATATAGTTCCCCGCATCGCTCCGCCGAGAAGCCCCGCATGTCCTACCGGCACATCGCAGTGGACCCCGTGACGCCGACCATCGGGGCGGTGGTGGAGGGCGTCAGGCTCGCGGAGGTGGATGACGCGACGGTCGCGGAGATCCATGACGCTTGGATGGAGCACTGCGTCCTGTTCTTCCGCGACCAAACGCTCACGCCGGAGCAGCACTTGGCGTTCGGCCGCCATTTCGGGCCGCTGCATATCCACCCCGCGGCGCCCTATGCCCACGGCGACCCTGCGCTCATGGTGATCCACACGGACGCGCACTCGAAGCGCAACAATGGCTCTGGCTGGCATTCGGACGTGTCGGCAGACGCCGAGCCGCCGCTCGGCAGCATCCTGCACCTGCATCAAGCGCCGTCGCAGGGCGGAGACACGCTGTGGGCGAGCATGTACGCGGCCTTCGAGGCATTGTCTACGCCGCTGCGAGCGCTGTTGGAGCGACTCACGGCTCACCATGGCGCAGACTACACGGGCCACTACGGCGACCATCCACCCCAGCGCGCGTTCCCCAGCGCCACCCACCCGGTGGTGCGCACGCATCCTGTCACCGGGCGCAAGGCGCTGTTCGTCAACGCCGGCTTCACCCGGCGCATCGTCGAACTGGCTGCGAGCGAGAGCCGCGCCCTGCTCGACTTCCTCTTCAAGCACGCAATGCACCCAGCGTTCCAATGCCGCTTCAACTGGCGCGCCGGCGACGTGGCGATGTGGGACAACCGCTGCACCCAGCACTTGGCGGTGTGGGATTACCACCCTGAGACCCGCGCCGGGCTGCGCGTCACCATCGCCGGCGATCGGCCGTTCCTAGCCCGAGACGCCGACGCAGACGCCGCGCCCCTCAACGTGGCGGCCGGCCGATGACGGAACCGCTCGCCATCACCGAACACGCCGTCCGCACCGGCAGCCACACCACCTTCTACCTGCAGGCCGGGCCACCGGAGGGGCCGCTGGTCATCTTCCTGCATGGCTGGCCGGAGCTTTCCATTAGCTGGCGCCATCAATTGCCGGTGCTGGCCGGGCTCGGCTTTCGCGCCGTGGCGCCAGACATGCGCGGCTACGGGCGCTCCAGCGTCCACGCCCGGCATGAGGACTACGCCCAAGCACACATCGTGAGCGACATGATCGGCCTGCTTGAGGCTTTGGGGCGCGATGCCGCCATTTGGGTGGGGCATGACTGGGGCAGCCCCGTGGCCTGGAACATCGCCAGCCACCACCCAGAGCACACCCGCGCCGTGGCGAGCCTGTGCGTGCCCTACAACACCTTGGAGCGCGGCGTGGACGCTTGCGTGCCGCTGTTGGACCGCGCCATCTATCCGGCGGACGCCTATCCGGTTGGGCAGTGGGATTATCAGTTCTTCTACGAAGAGTCCTTCGACACCGCGACGGCGACGATGGATGCCAATCCAAGCCGCACGGTGAAGGCGTTGTTCCGCAAGGGCGACCCAAGCGGCGTGGGCAAACCCGCCGGCACCGCCTCCATCCGCGCCGCCGGCGGCTGGTTCGGCGGCGCCGAGCAAGCGCCAGACGTGCCACGCGACGACGACATCGTCTCCGAGGAAGACATCTGCCGCTACGCCGAAGCCCTGTCGCGCAACGGCTTCTTCGGCCCCAACGCCTGGTACATGAACCACGCCGCCAACAGCGCCTACGCGGAGCAGCGCGCGCAGGATGCCCGCCTTGCCATGCCGGCGCTCTTCATCGGCGCCCGTTACGACTATGTTTGTGAAACCGTGCATTCGCGCTTGGCAGAGCCGATGCGCGAGTACTGCGACGACCTGACGGAACACGTCGTCGATGCCGGGCATTGGGTCGCCCAAGAACGGCCCCGCGAGGTGAACGCGCACCTTGTGCATTGGATTGCAAACCGCGTGCCGGACTTCTGGTTCGCCCGCTAGCTTGCCGTTGGATTCGCAGCGTTTCAGCGCCCGCACGGCCTTGGCCGTGGTGATGGCGAACATGATCGGCACCGGCGTCTTCACCAGCCTCGGCTTTCAGTTGCTGGACATCCAGTCTGGCTTCGTCATCCTCATGCTGTGGGTGGTTGGCGGCGTCGCTGCGCTGTGCGGAGCGCTCACCTATGCGGAACTCGGCGCGGCCCTGCCGCGTTCCGGTGGCGAGTACAACTTCCTAGGGCAGATCTATCACCCCTGCGCCGGCTTCATCTCCGGCTGGACGTCCGCGACCATCGGCTTCGCGGCACCCACGGCCCTTGCCGCCATCACGTTCGGCGTCTACCTCTCGTCCGTGTTCGAGGCGCTGACGCCAACTTGGCTCGCCGTGGCGCTGGTAGCGGCCTTGGCTGCCGTCCACGCCACCAGCCGTCGCGCCAGCGGTGGCGCCCAGCGCGCCTTTACCTACCTGAAGGTGCTGCTCATCGCCGCGTTCTGCATCTTGGCCTGGGCGTTGGTGGACACCCCAGCAACGGTGGACTTCTTGCCGGCGGCGGGAGACGGCGCCCTGCTCGCGTCCGGCGCCTTCGCCGTCGGCCTCATCTATGTGAACTACGCCTACACGGGTTGGAACGCCGCCACCTACTTCATCGATGAGTTGGAGCATCCGGAGCGATCGCTCTCGTGGGTGCTTGCCCTCGGCACCGCGCTGGTGATGACGCTCTATGTGCTGCTCAACTTCACGTTCCTATACGTCGCGCCGATGGATGCCTTGGCTGGTGAACTCGAAGTGGGGTACATCGCCGCGCGCTTCGTGCTCGGCGAATCTGGCGCTGCGGTGATGGGCGTGGCGTTGGCGCTGCTGTTGATTTCCACCGTGAGCGCCATGACGCTGGCGGGGCCGCGCGTGCTGCAAGTGATCGGGCAAGATTTCCGCGCCTTCCGCGCCCTCGCGCGCGCCAACGCGCACGGCGTGCCATTCGTGGCGGTGCTGTTTCAGTCCGCCTTGGCCGTCACCTTCATCCTGACCGCATCGTTTGAATCCATACTCGTTTTCGCTGGGTTCACGCTGGGGCTCAACACGTTCTTCACCGTGGCAGGCGCCTTGGTGCTGCGATGGCGCGGCACCGCCCCGGCGGCCGGTGCGTGGCGCATGCCGCTCTACCCGCTGCCGCCACTGGTGTTTCTCGCCATCACGGGTTGGACGCTGGCCTACATCCTGATGCAGCGCCCCATCGAAGGGCTTGCCGGGCTCGGCATCGTGGCGAGCGGCGCGGCCTTCTACTTCGTCAGCAAGCGCTTCGCGCAGCCGCGGTAGCTTCGCCGCGGAACGGCGGCACCTAAGTGCGGAGCGGGCGAGAGGCGAAGAGAGAGCGAAGGGAAGAGAGGCAGAGAGAGGCGGCTGCCCTGCCTGAGCCCGCGCCACAACCGGCGCGGGCTCGGCAGAGCGATTTGAAGCGGCCTAGTTGCCCATCGTGTAGCTCAAGCCCACCCTGAACATGCGCCCGAACGGATTGTGCGAGAAGGCGTCGTAGTTCATTTCGCGGGACATGAACGGCGGATCGTCATCCTCGATGTTGATAATGGAGAACATCGCCCGCAACTGATCGTTCATGAAGCTGTAGTGGATGTGCAAGTCATGCGTGACGTGCGAAGCCACCACGCCTTCCACGCCGAAGCCCTGCATCGCGTAGTCGTAACTGTCGAGGGCATTCACGACCCAGCGCGCATTCACCGCGTCCCAAGCGTAGTTGGCCGACAAGCGCCCCTTCCACTCGGCGAGCGTCCGCGCCAGCGGCGTCCGGTAATTGAGCCGCCCCAGCGCGTCGTAATCCCCGCCGAACTCCCAAGCGCTGATGTCGTAGGAGAGGATGCGCGTGCCGGCAAGGGCGAACGACAGGTAGCCCGGCCCAGCCTCCAAGCCGTAGCGGACGGTGAAGTCGATGCCATCCGTCTCGATGTCTGGCCCGTTGACGATGTCGATGTTGATGATCTCCACGTCTGCGGCGGCGGCGTTGCCACCGAACACCAGCCGGTCAAAGTATGGGCTGGCGGGATCGCACGGATCCGTCGCGCCACCCGGGCAGGCAAGGCCCAACACATTGTTGAAAGGCTCCGTCACCAGCGGCTTTTGGAAGTCGTAAGACCAGTAGTCCAAGGTGACGAACAGGTTGTCGCTGTCCGCGATCAAGGCGTCCCGGTCCACCAGCAGCCCGACGTTGATGGTGGTGGCCTCCTCAGGCTCGAGACCCGGGTTGCCCCGCGTGTCGATGCGCTTGAACGCGCCCGTCACACCCACGAACTGAAGGCTGTTCGAGGAGTTGGCCGGCACGGTCTGATTCAGCGTGGGGCCGCGGAAGGTGGTGCCGAAGGAGGCGCGCACGCCCACGCTTGGCGTGATCTGCCACCGCATGGCAACCTTCGGGTCCGTGCTGCCGCCGGTCTCGCCGCCATAGTTCTCATGGCGCACCGAGAGCGTGCCGTCCAGCACATCCGAGAACGGCAGCCTGAACTCGGCAAAGGCGCTCCAGATGCGGCGATCGTCATCAATGGGGAAACTTGGCGGCAGGAAGCCGTAGAGGCCCGTCCTGCCGGTCTCGCAATCCTTGATTTCGGGGCCCGCCGCACACGGGTACGTCACGCCGTGGAAGAAATCCGAGGAGTCCACGCCGCTCTCGTAGGTTTCGCTGCGGTACTGGGCGCCCACGGCGTATTCGACGTTGCCGCCCCCTAGCTGCAGGCGGTCCAACCCGCCCGTCAAGATGCCCTCGAACACCATGAGCGAGGTTTCGCCCTCGAAGACGGCCGAGGTCACCATGTAGTCCCTGAGGGGTTGATTGCTCAACGCCGGGTTGGCGTCTGGGTTGGACGCTTCGCCGTTCTTCACGAACGGATGCGAGCCGGGCATGGCGTTCGAGAACGGTATCCAATAGCTGCACGGGCCTTGGCCGGCCCAGCGCTGCACGGTATCCAACGAAAACGAAAGGTTGCCCTGATCGTCGTACTCGTTGGGCACTTGGCGCTCACATTCGAAGCCGCCAAGCCCTTGGCGGGCGCGTGCATCCCGATACACCATCGTGTCGCCGCCCGCGCTCTCGCGTTCAGACTGCGAGTAGGTAAGCGACATCTGCCAAGCGCGGTCTCCCCAATCGCCATCGAGGGCGGCGGCGAACCGCTGCAGCTCGGAATGACGGTGATGGCCCCGGCGCGGGCCGTCTTGGCCGTAGTAGCGGCCGTAGTACCAGCCAACCTCCTGCCACGCCGCCGGAATGTCGGCGTCGTCTTGGGTACCGCCATCGCCCTGCCAACGGCAATAGGCCGCGTCGCAGTGCGCGTATCCGCCGTAGATGTCCGGGTACTTGGACGCCATGTCCACGAGGCCCGGGTTGTTGGCGCGGATGGTGCGGGTGTCGTCCACCAGCCTGTTGGGCGGATAGCTCGGCGACGTGCCCCAGTGCGGCACATCGCTGTCCGTCATCAATAGTTCGAGGCTCAGCGTCGTGGTGTCGCTCACCGCCACGGTCGCTTCCGTGAACCACTGCCAGCGCGTCGCATCTTCAATCAAGTTGTCGAACGCCGTGTACTGGAAGCGGCAGAAGCCGCCGATGCCGGGATTGCCGTTGCCGAGCGAATCTGGATCCGCGAACGGCGTGTTCGAGATGTTGGTGTTGGCGCCGCCCAAGTCTTCGCAGTTCGGGTCGACAATGCCGGTGGCGAGCAAGCCGCCAAAGCCGCTAAAGCCAGCGCCAGTAGTGGCCGACGTAGCGTTCCACCGGTCGAGCGGCACGAACACCGCCGGACGGCCCACCGAAGACCAACCGCCGGCCGGGCTGTCGGCGTAGCTCCGCAGCGCCCAATCCCGGTCTGCAATGTTGAGTTCGCCGCGGTCGATGTAGCTGGCGGAGGTCATCAACTGCACGCGGCCATCCATCAATTCGCCGCCCCAGATGAGGCCGAACTCGGTGTCGCCGTCCGCGTCGTCCACAGTCTTGTGGCTGGCGCTCACCTCGAAGCCTTGGAAATCTCCCCGGGTGATGTAGTTCATCACGCCGGCGATGGCGTCGGAGCCGTAGGTGGCCGCAGCGCCGTCGCGCAGCACTTCAATGCGCTGCAGGGCGATGGACGGCAGCATGTTCACATCCACCAACAGCTGCGCTTGGGCGCCAATGGCGTGGGGCGACCAAGTGGTGCGCCGGCCATTCAACAGCACCAAGGAACGGCTCGGCCCCAACCCGCGGATGTTGATGGTGGCGCGGTCTGCCCCCGCGCCGGCCTGGAACTGGTCCGTCTCGCCGTCCGCGCCTTGCGAGAACGACAAGCTCTTGATGAGGTCGATGGCGGTGGGAGAGCCTTCGAGCGCCAAATCTTCCCGCTGCAGCGTGGTGACCGGCAGCGCCGCGTCTTCCGGCGTGCCCTTGATGTAAGAACCGGTGACGACGATTTCCTCGACCTCGCCGGCCTCATCCTCGCCCCAAGCGAGGCTGGCGAGCCCCACCACCATGCTCGTTGCAAGCACATAGCGGAAACTTCGTGAGCCATCAATCATGCCAACTCTCCCATGTGAGGACCCTACGGCCCGGTGCCCTGCCTCACGGCAGCCAACCAATCGAGATGCCGACAGCGTGGCCGCCCGTCGCTTGCCCCAAGCGACGTCCTTCAGGCCACGTCGCCCGAAAAACGGATGTTTCGCCTTTGTTGCAATTATGTCAAGCGGCAGTTTCACGGCCGCCAGGCCCCGCCGGCGCTTGAACCGCCGCCCTCAGAGGAATAAGTTGTGCCCAATGGATAGCGTGCTGCGCCCAACCACGCGGCCCCGAGCGGGGCCGCCATGCCCGCCTTGGCGCGGCATTGCGTTGGCGGCGCTGTTGGCGCTCGGCGGCTGCAGCGAGCCGTTCGGCTTCATTCCCGGCGGCGCGCTGGAAGGCGACGAGGCCATGCCGCCGTTCGATTGGTCGACGCTCGCGGACGTCGACAACGTGCAGTTGGAGGTGCGTCCCGACAGCGTAAATCCCCAGCGAAAGCACATCCGTGACCACGGCGACGACAACGTGCAGTTGGAGGTGCGTCCCGACAGCCCCTATTCCATCAACATCTGGGCAGTGGGATTGGGCGCGGACGCCTATGTCGCGACATACGAAGATGGCACCCGGTGGACCGAGTACCTGCGCGAGACGCCGGACGTGCGCATGCGGGTGGGGGCTTCCATCTACCGGCTGTTGGCGGTTCGGGTACACGATGGCGAGGAGCGCGAGCGAGTGAGCGCCGCTTTCGCCGCCAAGTACGACATCGACGAAGACGACAACTGGGTGGCGACGGGGCAGGTGTTCCGGCTGGACCGACACGTCGAGGCCGCGCATGGCAGCTAGTTTCGTGAAGGTTGTTTGCCCCCCCCCCCCCCCCCCCCCCCGACATCAGGGTCGGCAGAGGCGGCAGGGAGACGGCACAGGCAGCGTAGCGAGCGCCGCCCGGGCGGCATGTGCTTAGTGCGGGCGGCCGCGCCCGCCACGCCCGCCGCGCCAACGGGGGTTGTACACCTCAAAGCTGTCCAAGGGCGGGCGCCCAGGCGCTGCGCCGGCGCCGCGCACGGCAACGTCCCGATAATCCGCCGAGACGCCACGCTCCACCCCACTGCCGCGGTAGGTCTGCGATGCCCGCGTTGGCACTTGCTGGGCGGGTGGGGAAGGCTCTGGGACGGGGTGGTCGCCCAAGGCGGCGTCGCCGAGACGCGCAAGGGCTTGGCGCATCGAAATCCAGCCGAGGCCCAAGTTCGCCGTGCGGTCTGTGATGAGAATGAGCAACGTGCTCTCGCGCCCTGGCACGACGGACATGAAGTGGTAAGTGTCTTCCGTGCTGGTCTGGATTTCGCGGACATAGCCACCGGGCGCCGCGCCTTGGTGGCCAGACATGGCCAATTCCAATTGCCAGATGGTGCGGCCGCGAAAGTAATCGACGCTCGCCGCGGCCATCACTTCCATGGCCGCGTCGCTCAACAAGGTGCCGGGCACGACGCGCATGGCGAGCGCCAAGCCCGTGTCCAAGTCCACCACGGCGCAGCCGAGGCAGCCAGAAACATCAGCGACGATCTCGTCGCACACGTCGTCCAGTTTCATCTTCGCCCCCGACAGCACTCCACGGAAAGTACTACGATCACCAAAACCTTGCACCCTTCCCGCTGCCGATGTCAAGCGGCTGTGTGGCCACAGCGGCCGCCACCGGCAAGGCGCCGGCCGCGATTTCAACCCCAGCGCCGTCTGTGCTATAAGGCATTTTTTGGCCGAAGGACCGGCCTACTTGGCCGAAGGACCGGCCTACCATGTGGAGAGCGCATGCGAAAGCCATCCTGCCTGAGCGTACTGCTCGCCGCCTGCCTCGCTCTTGCCAGTGTCCACACCGCAGCCTCTGGCTCGGTCGGCCCTGGCGGGGTGAAGGCCGCGGCGCGGGCAGATTACGCTCGAGGCAAGGCGATTGTCTTCCGTGAGCTCGCATGCAGCGATTGCCCGCTCAACAAGCGCGATCTACAGCGCGAACGGGCGCGTGAGCTGCTGGCGAACATGGACACCGCTGATGGCACGCTGCGCCAGCTTTGCGCTGGGGAGGATACCGCGAGCTGCTCCGAGAAACTGAGATTCGTACGGCGCTACCTAGAGCGTCGCTACCGGATCGAATAATTAGGAGCGGCGCTTTCCGTAGCCCCAAAATGAGGCATCAGCCCATGCAACAAAAGCGATTGGCCAGCAGAGCAGCGAGGTGGGCCATCCTCGGTGCGCTCTGTGCTGCGCCATCGGCGTTCGCGGCGGACGGTTCCCCGTGGCTTGGCGCACCCGCCACAGGCTACCTTAGCCTAGCGTACGTCTTCCAATCAGCCGATGAGTTCTACACCGTGAGCGGCGAGAAGGGCCCGACGCCCGGCGGCGGCGAGGACTTGGAGCAGCGCACCACTTGGCTGACCGGTGGCTACACGATCAACGACGATTGGGGCCTCGACATGCAGATAGGCCACGCCACCAGCGACTTCATCACCGGCCCTGGCATCCCGGCCGAGATGGACAGCTACAGCGGCTTGGTGGACGCCAACTTCGGCCTCACCTACCGCATCTTCGATGAAGCCACCGGCGGCCTGCCCAGCGTGGCCGTGCGCGGCGGCGTCATCGTGGCTGGAGACTACATGACCGGCAATATCAACGCCCTTGGCGATGGCGGCGATGGGCTCGAATTGTCGCTGATCGTCGGCAAGTTCTTCACGGAACGCTTGGGCTTTTCCGCCGAGTTGGGCTATCGCAACCGCAACAATGACATTCCCGAGAACTACTTCACCAATCTGGTCGGCTATGTGCTCGCGAGCGAACGGCTCTCCTTCGCCATCGACTATCGGCGCGTGGATTCGGGCGACGGCCTCACCATCGGCGGCCCGGGCTTCTCGCCACGCCGCTTCCCGGAAGTGGAGGAAGAAACGCAGATGCTTGGCGGCCGGCTGTTCGCCACCCTGACAGAGCAGCTGAGCTTGGCGCTCTTCTATTCGCACGTCTTGGATGGCGCCAACACGCCTAAGTCGGACGTCATCGGTGCCAGCGTGAGCTACTCGTTCAGCGCCTACTGATTCGCTAGCGCGGTTCGTTCAGGCTCCAGTCGTAGTCGTAGTCCAGCCCGCCTTGATGGCCGCGCAGGCGCGTGGCCAAATCCGCTTCTGCGTACTGCGCCAAGTGTTCGATGACGCCGGCTTCATCGCCGCCAAAATCCTCTTGGTACCAGTCGTAGATGCCGGACACGATCAAGCCATCATCGGTGAAGCGCGCCCCGCGCGGATGATTCACGTAGCCCTTGGCGGCAGCCGTCAGCAACCCTTCGGAGTTGGCGGCGGTGAACGCCTGCGGCGCTAGGTTTGGGCAGCCGATGCTGGCGCAGTTCACGGCGTAGTGGATGCGCGGGTCTTGCCAGATCGGGCGCAGGATGTTGTGTTCAATGTCGTCCAAGGTGAGCGGCTCGCCGGCCACGGCCACCCGCTCATCGCCCCAAGGGCCAATGCTCAACCAGTTCTCGCCGATGTCCCGGATCGAATCCACCGGAAAGGCATCTACCACCACCTGCACCGTCAGCGCGTTGTAAAAGTTCACCCAGTAGGCGAACTGCTCGGCCTTGGCGTAATCGCGCGGGTCCACGGCCTGCAACGCCTCCAAATACGCCGCCAAGCGTTCGTGATCCGCCGTCTCCTGCAGCGCCGCATAATCGAATCGGTTGACGCCGGATGGATCGTCGGTGACCAGATAGGCGTCCAGCAGCGCTTGCCAATCGCTGTGATCGATGGCCGCGGCGTTCGCCGCATCGCTCTCGTCCCACAACGCTGTCTCCGTGTCGCCGGCGCTGGTCGCGGCCGCGAAGCAGATCGCCGCCAGCGCGGCGCAACGCACCACCGGGCGCTTGCCCCTATGCCTCGCCATGTTCCTCGCCTCCCCCGCTGCGCTGTCGCCAGCGCAACTCCGCGATGGTGCCCAGAATGCCCAAACTCGCCCCGATGACGCCGCGCAGCGTGCCACCCACTTTGGACTTTCCGAAGCGCCGCCGCAACGTGTCCACCGGCACCTCGACCACCGTGAGCCCGAGTTGAATCGCCTTCACCTGCATTTCTATCGTCCAGCCGAACGCCACGTCCCGCATGTGCAGCCGCGCCAGCGCCGCGGCGCGAATGGCTCGGTAGGGGCCAAGGTCCGTCACCCTTGCCCCCCACAACAAGCGGATGAGCCAACCCGCCAAGCGGTTGCCCATGCGCTGTGGAGCGGACAGCGCCCCCGGCTCGATGGCGCCGAGCGGTCGGGCGCCGATGGCGAGGTCTGCGCCGTCCGCGATGGCGTCGAGCAAGCGCAACGCCTGCTGCGCGTTGAACGAGTGGTCGCCGTCTGTGAACAGCACCACTTCCATCGGTGCAAGGGCGCCGAGCGCCGTCTGACAGGCAATGCCGTAGCCCGGCGTAGGCTGGTGCGCCACCCGCGCCCCGGCCGCTTCGGCACAGCGCGCCGTCGCATCAGTGGAGCCGTTGTCGCACACGACGAAGTCGTCGATGACGGCGCCGCCGGCGCCATTGTCCAACGCCAATAGCTCGCTCACCACAGCGCCGATGTTGCGTTCTTCGTCGCGCGCCGGCGCCACGGCGCCGACCGTCAGGCCGCGGTACAAGCCGCGACCTAGGCGATGTTGGCGCGCGCTCGACGACGCATGAGGAAGTCTCCCGCCAACGCCGCCGCGATGATGCCGAACTCCAGCGGACGCACCCACACCGGGTGCTCGTAGGGCTGCAGCGCAAAGTCCTGCAGATGCAGGCCGATGATGTAGGAGAGCAGCAAGGCCACCGACGCCGTCCACGCCCATAGGCTCGGATACACCACGGCGAACACCGCGACCCACAGGAAGTACCACGGGTTGATGACCGGCGCCAACAACAGCACGGCGCCGAAGACCCAATCGCCGCGTGGCACCGGCAGCGGACCCTGCGCCGCATCCTCGCGTTCGCGCCAGTACAGCCAAGCGATCAGCGCCAGCAACAGCCCGCCGCCAACCAGCCGGGCGCCTAGCTCCGAGAACCCAAGGCGCAACAGCTCGAACGCCGCGGCATTGAACTCCCACTCGAAGGCGAACACCGTTGCGGTGACTATGCTGCCGGCGTCGCCCGACAGCGCGAAAGGCAGATACACCAAGGCGGCGACGCCGGCGCAGAGCGCCCAATCGATGAAGCGTCCCCGCCGCAGCACGAAGGGCACCAGCGCCGCGGCGAACACCTTGGCGCCGATGGCGAGGCCCAAGCAAATCGCCGCCACCTTCAGTTGCTCGCGCCGCGCCAGCATGAAGGCCACCAGCAACAGCGCGATGCCAATGCTCTCTGGGTGCGCGGTGAAGGCGATCTCTTTGACGGCCAGCGGGCACCATGCGTACAGCAGCACCGCCCGCGCCGGCGCGAGCCGCAGCAGCAAAGCGATGACGCCGATGTCCAGCAAAATGAAGATGACCTGCAGCCCCGCGACCTGCCCTGGGGCCACGAGGTAACCCAGCAGGAACACCACTTGGGTAACCGGCGCGTAGAAGGTGGCAAGGTCTGGGTTGTTGATTTGGCTCAGGATGTGGCGGAACGTTTCGGGAACGCTCATGTCTTGGAAGAACTGTTCCGGGGCAACGCCGAACGGCGTGCCGGCGACGGCGAACCGATAGCCATCCCACAGATAGCGGTAGACGTCGTCCTCCAAGACCGGGCCGCCGATGAGGCCGCACACCCGGAAGGCCACGGCCCACAGCATGAGCCGAGCCACGGACAGCGGCTCGTCGCGGCGCCCCTGCCAGAAGTACAAGGCGAAGGTGGCCAGCGCCGTCCAAGCGGCGACGCAGAGGAACACCGTGAGCATCGGCGTGTGCGGCGTGCGCGCGCTCCACGCCAACACGCCATACCCCAAGAGGCAGGCCAAGCCGGCCACGTCGATGGCCTGCGGGCGCAACCAGCCCCAGCGGGCGTCGGCGACGGCGCTCATTTGAGCGGTTCCGGCGCGCGCACGCTTACAGCACCGCGACGTCGGAGCGCACGGTGCGGCAAGAAGGCCGCGGCAAGCTCACGCAGCGGTTGCGGTAAGTGAACGTGGCGGTGTGGCGTTGCACCGGCGCGCAAGCCTCCACCGCGGCAAAATCGAACTCCCAGTCGCGCACTGTCGCCGCCGCATCACTCGCCAATGCGTCGAAATAGCCCGCCTGGGTGACGCTCGACCCCTCGCGCAGAACGGCAATCTCGTCATTCACCGTGACACCCTCTTCGTTCACAGTGTAGCCCACGGCAATCACGCCCGCCCCGTAGTTGACGCGCCGCCCACCGGGAAAGCTGTCGGTTTCAAGGGACGCCGCGAAACGCGGCTTCAACGCGATGGCGCAGGGCGCCACGCTCGGCGCCGCAGCAACCGCCGCGGAGGCTGCCGTCTCTTCTGGGCGCGGGTCTGGGCGCGAGGGCACCTGCTCCACGTCGAGCGTCGCCAATGTTGCGTCGCCGGGCCCGACCGGCAGTGACGGCACCGGCGAAGCGGACGCCGCAACATCAGCCTCGGCGGCGGCAGCGGCGTCGGGCCTAGGTTCGACTTGGGCAGCCGGTGTTTCGGCTGCGACAACGGCCGGCGTCGGATCAGGCGCCGCGGCCACACTCGGCGCCGCGGGGGCTGGGGCTGCGTCTTGGTCGCCCGTGTCGGGGGTGGCCGTGCTCGCTGGGGGCGCTTGCTCCGCCGCCATCTGGCGAGGCGCGGGCGCTGCGTCCGCCCCACGCAAGCTCTCCTCCAGCGCCGTGCGCTCGACAGCCAGCCGCGCCAGCAACCGCTCCGTCTCCAAGCGTTCCTGTTGCAGCGCTTCCCGCGCCTGCACCGCCTCCGTCGCCTCGCCGGCCGCGTCATCCAAGCGCACCAGCGCGAACGCCGGCAGCGGCGCCGCGGCCTCGAACGTCACCGCGGCGTCGCCAAAGTACGCCTGCCAAAAGCCTTGATGCGCCCGCCGCCGCCGCAGCGCGTCCGTCAAACCCTGGCGCGGCAGATAGAACACCTTCACGCGCGCGTCGCCCATGCCCGACCATGCGCGCACCGGCGGCTCGCGGTCCGCGCCCAAGGCAGCGAACTCAGAGAAGCCCCAAGCCATCCAATCGCGCTGCAGCTGCGAATACCAAGCGGAATGTTGGAGCATGTCCGACAGCACAAACAGCGCTTGGGGCGGCGGCCGGCGGGCAAGGTCGGCACGGGTCTCCTCCAGCGCTTCCACCAGAAAGGCATTCGCCACCGGGGCCGCTGGCAACCGCTCCGCCATGTGTTGAACGCGCTCCGCCAGCGCCTCGCGGCGCTCGCAGAAGCCCTCCGCCAACTCGCGCAGCCGGCGCGGCACTTGCGCCGGCAGATTGTCGCAGTCACGTTGGCTGGCGCTTTGATCCTTGGCGGTGCCGATGGTGAGCTCCGCATCGTCGTAGGGCTTGCACAAGCGTCCCAGCCACTGCCGCGGCGCACTCGGGTTAGGCGTCACGGCGAATGCGAGCAGTTCGGTGTCTTTGGCCAGATCGAAGCTCAAATCGCGCAGCAAGTCGCTCGGCGACGGGGCGCCGGCCACGGGTTTGCGCAGATCGACAAGAAACGTCGCGCTGCCGCCCATCCCGTCCACGCCGATGGGGCACAGGTCATCGTCCAAGTCGGCGGACGGCGACGCCGGCGCCGGCGCGTCATCGAGCAGGAAGTACGCGGCCACCGCCACCGCCACAAGGGCAATGAGTGCCCAGAGCAATAGCGACCCGCGCGGGCGAGCCGTCTGTGGCGCAGTGGCTTCGGCCAAGGAAGCGGCTCCGAAAGCGGCTGTCTAGCCGCTTGAGCATGATGGGCACTCCGATGGCGCGATGCAAGCAAACAGCGGGATTGCGGCCGCGCCGCGGGTCGGCGGCCAAAGAAGTTGGGGATTGCCTGTGGATAGGCTGTTCGCTTTTTCTTGACTCAAGGGCGCGCATCGCCATAATTGGCGCCCCCGTGAGCGAGCGGAACCGCCACAAGCCAATTTGCCATGCTGACTTCGCCAGCGTGTTGAGCCATGTGCGCCGCCACTTGGTCGTCGCCCAAGCCCACTCGGCAGTGGGCGCTTGGCTTTTGCCTGTTGGCGGGGTTGCTTGCGCCGTGCGCGTGGGCGCAAACCACCGTGTCCGTCTCGCGCGTTCAGATCACCTCCAGCGCCGGCACTGACGATACCTACGCCATCGGCGATGTGATCGTGGCGCAGGCCACCTTCACCGAGCCGGTGTGGGTGACCAACAGCCCCAGCTTGACGCTCGCCTTGACCACTCCCGGCACGGTCGAGGCACTCTACCGAAACGGCAGCGGCAGCCGGGTCTTGCGCTTCGAGTACATCGTGCGGCGCGGTGACGTTGACGGTGATGGCGTGAGCATCCCCAGTGACGCGATCACCCTCGGCGCCGCGGATGGCATCGTCGATCAGGACGGCGACGCCGCCACGCTGACCCATGACGCCTTGGCCGCCGACGAAGACCATCAGGTGGACGGCGTGCCGCCCCAAGTGACCGCCATTGCCGCGGTCTCGCCGGCTGGCAACCACGCCGCCGGGGATTACATCGACTTCGACGTCACCTTCGACGACGACATCATCACCACCGGCAACGTGGAATTGGTGGTGACCTTCGGCACGACGAGCGCGACGCTGGGAGACCCGCCCACCGACCCCCAGTCCCGCCGCGCCCAGTTAATCGTCCAGCCGCGCCAGAGCGGGCGGGTGTTGCGGTTCCGTTACATCGTGCAAACGGCCGACCAAGACAGCGACGGCATCAGCGTCGAGCCAGACGCGCTCAGCGGCGGGACGATCCGGGACGCCACCGGCAACCCGGCGGATCGGACGGTGCTCCGCACAACTTGGGCGACGCACACGGTGGACGCGGCGCCGCCAGCGGTGATAGGGGTGGATGTCACCTCGCGCCCGCGCAGCGGAGACACCTACCGCGCCGGCGAGACCATCGACGTCGGCGTCACTTTCGACGAAGAGGTTTACGTCAGCGGCAATCCCCAGCTTGCCATCGGCATCGACTCAAGCACCCAGCAGGCTGCATACATCAGCGGCAGCGGCACGCGAACCCTCACGTTCAGCTACACCGTCCAAGCGGGAGACCGTGATGACGACGGCATCAGCATCGGGCCAGATGCCTTGACCGGCGGCGTCATCGAGGACGCCGCCGGCACAAACCTCGACGCCGACGCACGCCGCATCACACCGCTGCCGGTGTCGGGCGGCCACAAAGTGGATGGTGGCGACGTCGTCACCGTTTCCGTCTCCAGCCCGCGGGTGACGTCCAGCCCCGCATCGGGCACGAGCTACCAAACCGGCGAGGTGATCCGCGTCGCCATCACGTTCTCCGCTCGGGTGTTCGTCGCCGAGGAGATCGACGAGCCGGATCCGATCGACCACGAACCGCTGTCGCTGTTGCTCGCCATCGGTGAACACTCCCGCGCCGCTGCCTTCGAGAGCGGCAGCGGCACGCCAACGCTCACATTCCGCTACATCGTGGCCGCCGAGGACTACGACGACGCGGGTATCAGCATCCCTCCAGGGCGAACTTCGCTGCAAGGCGGGGTCATCGAGGACGCTGATGGCAACGCGGCACCCCGCAACTTCCCAGGCGTGGCGAGCCTCACCAGACACCGCGTCAACGCCGGCGGCAACGGCGTGCCGCCGCGGGTGGAGAGCGTCACCATCAGACCGCGCACCGGGCGGCAACCCTATCCACCCTATGGCCCGGGTGAGCGCATCGAGGTGGACGTGACGTTCAGCGAACGGGTTTACGTCAGCGAGGCTGCGGACGAACTGGAGCTCCTGCTGTCCATCGGCACAGAGACCCGCGCCGCACACTATCTGGCCGGCAGCGGCACGACGACCTTGCGCTTCCGCTACGTCGTGCAGGCGACCGACCGCGACGACGACGGCATCAGCATCGGGCCGGGCGTCAGTGTGGACGATGAGAATGCGCGCACTCCCGGGTCCTTGGTCGGTGGGGTCATCGAGGACGCGGACGGCAACCTGGCGCTGCGCGACTTCCAAGCCAAAGAGGCGAATCGAGACCATCGCGTGGGGAGCGGCGTCGAAGGGCCGCCGGCGATCGATGAGGTGGCCATTTCTTCATTCCCTGGCGCGGGCAACCCCTACCGCCCCGGCGACCCCATTGAGGTGACCATCACCTTCAGCGAAACCGTGTTCGTGGTCGAGCAGCCGCTGCAGCTGATGCTCTCCATCGGACCCAACCTGCGCCCGGCGGACTACCAGACGGGTAGTGGAACGGACCGGCTCGTGTTCCGCTATGTCGCCCAGGCCGGCGATCAGGATGACGACGGCATCAGCATCGGCCCGGGGCCAGGTTCGCTGGTCGGCGGCCCCATTCAAGATGCTGATGGCAACGACGCCTCGCGTGACTTCGCGGCCCTGCCGGCGCAGGAGGCACACAAAGTGGCTCCGCAGCCGGCGACGGCGCCCACCGTCCAAATCACCTCCGACCCGGAGGGGCCGTACCGCGCCGGCGACGCCATCGAGGTCACCGTCACCTTCCCCGAGACCGTGTTCGTCGTCCGGCAGCCGCTGCAGGTGATGCTCTCCATCGGACCCAACCTGCGCGCCGCGGACTACCAGCGGGGCAGCGGATCGAACCAGCTCGAGTTCCGCTACGTCGTCCAAGCCGACGACCAGGACGACGACGGCGTCAGCATCGGCCCGGGGCCGGGCGCTCTAGCCGGCGGCGCCATCCAAGACGCGGACGGCAACGACGCCCCGCGCGACTTCGCGGCGCTGCCGGCGAATGCAGCGCACAAGGTGGGGTCGCCGCAGCGGGCGGCGATGCCAACCGCCCAGATCACCTCCGAGACGCAGGGGCCCTACCGCCCCGGCGACGCCATCGAAGTCACCGTCACCTTCCCCGAGACCGTGTTCGTCGTCCAGCAGCCGCTGCGGCTGATGCTCTCCATCGGACCCAACCTGCGCGCCGCGGACTACCAGACCGGCAGCGGCACCCCCCAACTCGTGTTCAGCTACGTCGTCCAAGCCGGCGACCAGGACGACGACGGCGTCAGCATCGGCCCGGGGCCCGGCGCGCTGGCCGGCGGCGCCATCCAAGACGCGGACGGCAACGACGCCCCGCGCGACTTCGCCGCGCTGCCGCCGGATCCCCAGCACAAAGTGGGGCCGACGGCGCCAACCGTCCAAATCACCTCCGAGACGCAAGGGCCCTACCGCGCCGGCGACGCCATCGAGGTCACCGTCACCTTCAGCGAAACCGTGTTCGTCGTCCGGCAGCCGCTGCAGCTGATGCTCTCCATCGGACCCAACCTGCGCGCCGCGGACTACCAGCGGGGCAGCGGATCGGACCAGCTCGTGTTCAGCTACGTCGTCCAGGCCGGCGACCAAGACGACGACGGCGTCAGCATCGGCCCGGGGCCCGGCGCGCTGGCCGGCGGCGCCATCCAAGACGCGGACGGCAACGACGCCCCGCGCGACTTCGCCGCGCTGCCGGCGAATGCAGCGCACAAGGTGGGGTCGCCGCAGCGGGCGGCGATGCCAACCGCCCAGATCACCTCCGAGACGCAGGGGCCCTACCGCCCTGGCGACGCCATCGAGGTGACCGTCACCTTCCCCGAGACCGTGTTCGTCGTCCGGCAGCCGCTGCAGGTGATGCTCTCCATCGGACCCAACCTGCGCGCCGCGGACTACCAGACCGGCAGCGGCACCCCCCAGCTCGTGTTCAGCTACGTCGTCCAGGCCGGCGACCAGGACGACGACGGCGTCAGCATCGGCCCGGGGCCCGGCGCGCTGGCCGGCGGCGCCATCCAAGACGCGGACGGCAACGACGCCCCGCGCGACTTCGCCGCGCTGCCGCCGGATCCCCAGCACAAAGTGGGGCCGACGGCGCCAACCGTCCAAATCACCTCCGAGACGCAGGGGCCCTACCGCGCCGGCGACGCCATCGAGGTCACCGTCACCTTCAGCGAGACCGTGTTCGTCGTCCGGCAGCCGCTGCAGCTGATGCTCTCCATCGGACCCAACCTGCGCGCCGCGGACTACCAGCGGGGCAGCGGATCGAACCAGCTCGTGTTCAGCTACGTCGTCCAAGCCGGCGACCAGGACGACGACGGCGTCAGCATCGGCCCGGGGCCCGGCGCGCTGGCCGGCGGCGCCATCCAAGACGCGGACGGCAACGACGCCCCGCGCGACTTCGCCGCGCTGCCGGCGAATGCAGCGCACAAGGTGGGGTCGCCGCAGCGGGCGGCGATGCCAACCGCCCAGATCACCTCCGAGACGCAGGGGCCCTACCGCCCTGGCGACGCCATCGAGGTGACCGTCACCTTCAGCGAAACCGTGTTCGTCGTCCAGCAGCCGCTGCGGCTGATGCTCTCCATCGGACCCAACCTGCGCGCCGCGGACTACCACACCGGCAGCGGCACCCCCCAGCTCGTGTTCCGCTACGTCGTCCAAGCCGGCGACCAAGACGACGACGGCGTCAGCATCGGCCCGGGGCCCGGCGCTCTGGCCGGCGGACCCATCCAGCATTCCGACGGCGGCGACGCCCCGCGCGACTTCGCCGCGCTGCCGCCCGACCCCCAACACAAAGTGGGATCGCAGCAGCAGCAGGTGGCAGCGCCAACCGTCGCCATCACCTCCTCACCGGACGCCGACGATACCTACCTGTCTGGCGAAGCCATCGAGGTGACCGTGACGTTCAGCACCCCCGTCTTCGTGAGCGGTTCCCCGCCGCCGGCCGTGGCGTTGCTCATCGGCCCAGACCGGCGGTTGGCCAGCTACGCCCGCGGCGGCAGCAGCCCCGACGAGCTGATCTTCCGCTACACGGTGCAGCGCGGCGACCGCGATGAGGACGGCATCAGCATCGGCCCCGGCCGTGACGCGCTCACCGGCGGCGTGATCGAAGATGAGCAAGGCAACGCCGCGGTGCGCGACTTCGCGGCGCTGCGCGACGATGCGGAGCACATGGTGGCGGGCGGCCCCAGCGCGACCGGCGTCGCCATCACGTCCTCACCCGCCACTGGCGACACCTATGCGCCCGGCGAAGACATCGTGGTGGCCGTGACCTTCGACGGCGCTGTACGCGTGACCGAAAGAACCCGGCTGAAACTCGCCCTCCGCGTCGGCGAGCGTCTTCGCAATGCGGACTTCATCGGCGGCAGCGGCACCAGCACGCTGCGGTTCCGCTACACGGTGCAGCACGGCGACCAAGACGTGGACGGCATCAGCATCGACCCCATGGCACTCGTCAACGGCGGCATCCAAGATGCCGCCGGCAGCGATGCCGTACGCGAGTTCGAGGAGCTGCCAGACCAGCGTGGCCACAAAGTTGGGGCAGCCGTCGTGGTGACCGCGGCCCTCGACCGCCTGGTGGTGGGCGGCGCACCCCGGCAGGTGCCGCTGGGGACGCTGTTGACGCAAACGGGGCTCAGCTACCGCGGCGGCTTCGCCGAACCCGAAGTGGACACGCCCAACGTGGTGGACGCCACCTTGGCGGGCGCGCCGGGGCAACCCATCCTGACGGTCTCCGCCATCGCCGAGGGCACTGCCAACATCGTGGTGACGGCGCGCAACGCCGCCATCACGCTGATCTTCACGGTGTCTGTGGGGGCGGACGCAGCCGAAGCCGCGGTGTTGGAAGACGCGCTCGCCTCGGTGGGGCGTGGGCTGCTGTCCAGCGCATCGGACGTGATCGGCGGGCGCCTGCGGCCAGACCGCGCCCCATCCGAAAAGTTGGTGGTGCCAAACCGGCGGGGCTATCCGCGCCGGCCACCTTCGCACTTCGCGGGGCAAGGCGGGGCAGCGGCCGATAACGGATCAGACAGCCTGCGCTGGCTCTCCGCCGCCGAGCGCCTGCATCCAGACCCGAACAATCCACAACGCGGCATGGCCGCCGAGCAACTGTTGAGCATGTTGGCCTTCGACATGCCTTTCCTCGGCGAACGCGGCGGCAGCACCGGGTTCAGCTTCTGGGGCGCCGGCGACATGCGGCGCTTTTCCGGCGATCCGGAAGAAGGCGGCTACGACGGCGACTTGGCGGTTGCTTACCTAGGCATCGATGCGCGCGGGGGCGACTGGGTGGCGGGCGCCGCCGTCGCCCACAGCCGCGGCGACGCGAACTACGACGCCATGACCGCCAACGGCAAGATCGAGGGCACGTTGGAAACCGAGCTCACGGCCTTCCACCCATACGCGCAGTGGCGTCTCAACGACCGTGCCGAAGCGTGGGCGATCTTCGGCTTCGGCCAAGGCGAAGCCACCCACACCCGCAAAGACTTGGGCTACGTCGATGCGCCGAGCGACCTCACCATGGCCATGGGCCTCGCCGGCGCCCGGGGCATCTTGGGCTCGGGCTTGGGCTTCGATCTCGCCCTGCACGGCGATGCCGGCATGATCCGTCTGGAGACGGCGGACGACGGCGGCGCCCTCAACGAACTGTCGTTGAGCATGCAGCGGGCGCGGGTGGGCGTGGAAGCGGCTTACCCGCTGGCGCTGGCCGGCGGGCGGTATTCGATCGCGCCGTTCCTCGATGTGGCGGCGCGCTACGACGGCGGCGACGGCCAAACCGGCGCCGGCATCGAGGTGGCCGCCGGGGTGCGGTATGACGGCCCCATTGTGAGCTTCGAGGCGAAGGCGCGTTCGCTGGTCTGGCACGGCGCCGATGGCTACTCAGAGAGCGGCGCGAGCGCGGCCATCGTCGTCGAGCCGGGCAGCCAAGATGGCCGCGGCCTGCGCCTGTCGCTGGCGCCACGCTGGGGCGGCGCGTCGAACTCCATGGACGTGTTCTGGCGCCACAGCGCCTTCGGCGCCCAACGCCGCTGGCGCAGCGCGGCGGAGCGTGGCTGGGGCTTGGGCGGGCGCGTGAGCTACGGCTTCGGCCTTTCCACGTTGCCGGGCGCCATCACCCCATTCGCAGACTTCGACTTTGCCGGCGCCACCCGCCGCGCGCGCCTCGGCGTCGGCTATGGCGTGTCCAGCCCGTGGGGCGTGCCGTTGCGCATCGACCTCTCCGGCGAACGCATGGAGGACGATCGCGGCGCCGACCATCGCTTCCTGTTGAGCGGCGAAGCGCTATTCTGAAGCCCGCAGCGGCGCCCCCTCGCGCACGCTAGCGGGGCAAGACACGCCGGCAAGACACCAAGGGGTGATGATGAGCCAATGCGCCTGACCAGAGCCCACTGGGGCGTCGCCATCGCCGCCGCGGTGACTGCCTTCCTTGCGGCTGCGCTGGTGCTGGAGCACGGCTTCGACATGGCGCCCTGCGCGCTCTGCCTGATGCAGCGCCTGTGGTTCGCGCTGGCCGGGCTGTTGGCCGTCTGCGGGGTGCTGCACAAACCGCGCCTCGGCATCTACCCCGCCGCCACGGGATTGGCCGCGGTGGTCGGCGGCGGCTTCGCCGTGCGCCAGCTCTGGCTTGAGAGCCTGCCGCCGGGCGAGGCGCCAAGTTGCGGGGCGGGCATCCAATACCTGCTTGAAGCCGGCATGGCCAGCGAAGCGCTCAGGGCCATGGCCCTCGGCACGGCGGATTGCGCCGCCACCCCACCGTTCCTCGGCCTGTCGCTCGCGGTTTGGGCGTTGGCCGGCTTCGGCGTCATCCTCGCCGCCGCCGCCATGCAATGGCGCGCCAGAGCCTAGGCAGGCGCCGCTTGAACGTGGCCTGTTTCGGCCTTCCACTCGTCCACGGCGCGGATGAGGGCCGGAAAGTAGCCGGCGAAATCCAATTCCAAGGCCGGCAACTGAGCGTCCAAGATGTCCTCCAGGTGCGTTGCCAGATGGCTTTGGCGCAACCGCTCCAAGATGTGCAGCATCCCCCGCCGAGCCGCCTCTGGATGCTGGTAGCGCGTCAGCAAATCGATCTCGCGCATGTGCTCGAAGAAGCGCCGGCCGCCGGGGGACAGGTGTTGCCGATAGCCGGCGATGGCCGCATAACAAGATGCCGCGAAGCTGGGCAGGCTGCCGACGCCCAAGTGCGCCCAATCCTTGGCGAGGCAATGATCCGCCACCACGTCCACCAACGCTGGCGCCACCCGGCGCAACGCCGGATGCAGCCGGGCGACGCTCTGCGCGATGCCGGGGAGGGCGTTGCTCACCGCGTCGATGCGCCGGTGCAGGCGAATGCCGGCCGCAAGCGGCGGCGGCAACCGATCCGGCACGGGGCCCTTCACAAAGTCGCCGATGAATCCGCCCGCCATCAACGCCGTGTCTGGATGGCCCAGCAGGCAGTGGGCGAGGAAGTTCACGCCGCGCCGAGGCCTTGGCGAGCCAGATAGGCGTCCAGCGGCTCGGCATCCGCCGCCTCGACGCGCGCTTGCTCCGCCAAAGACTCGCGGCTCAAGCGTTCAAAGCGCTCACCCGTGGCCGCGGCGAACGGCTGCGCAAGGAAGTGGCGCTTGTGCTGGGCGGACTGGCCCATGGCGAAGTGGAAGAACGGGGTGCGCTCGGCCTGCATCGCCGCGAGGATGCGCGCCGACGGCGTGGCCGCCGGGTTCGCCACCTTTTCCTGTTGCGCCGCCACGGCGCGGGCAGCTTCGTCCCCGCCGACGGCGTCATCGATGAGGGCCGCCGTCATCTCGCACTCCGCAAGGATTTCAGCCGCCCATTCCGTCTGCCGGCGTGGCCCCCGGAGGCCCTCTAGCCACAGTTCCGGCGCCCGCCCGCGCTCGACCACGGCAAGCTGGTTCGCCAACATGCGTTCGGATTCCTCGGCGCTGTCGGGCGGGCTGTCGGCGAGCAGGCAGGAGAGCAGAAACACGTCCATAAAGCGCATGGTGTCCACATCGATGCCCACCGGCGCGAATGGATCCAAGTCCAAACAACGCACTTCCACATATTCGACGCCGCGCGCGTTGAGCGCTTGGATGGGGCGCTCGCCGGGCCGGGCGCGTCGCTTGGGCCGGATGGCGCCGTAAAACTCGTTCTCGATCTGCAAGAGCGCGGTGCCGAGCTGCAGATAGTTGCCGTCGCCATCCTTCAAGCCAATGGCCTCATACGCCGGATAGGGGTGCGTCAGCGCATCGCGCATGGTCTCGCCGTAGGCCTCGAGGCTGTTGTAGGACACATGCAGGGAGGACTGCGCCGCGGACTGATAGCCCAACGGCCCCATGCGCAGCGACGTGGCGTGGGGCAGGTACAGGGAGCCCTCATCGAAGCTCTCCAAGGTGTGGGGGCGGCGCCGCACGAATGACTTGCACACCGCCGGCGAGGCGCCAAACAAGTACGCCAACAGCCACGCCCGGCGCCGGAAATTGCGGATGAGGGCAAAGTAGCCCCGCGTCGGCGCGGCGCTGTCAAAGGCATCCCCGCGCGCCGCCGCCACCGCCGGCCAAAGGCTTGGCGGCAGCGAAAAGTTGTAGTGGACGCCGGAGATGGTTTGCATCAGCCGCCCGTAGCGATGGCCGAGGCCAACGCGGTAGATCGTTTTCGTGCGGCCCACGTTGGAGCCGCCGTAGCGGCCCACGGGAATGGCCGCATCGTCCTCCAAGATGCACGGCATGCTCGCCGCCCACAGCAGTTCGTCGTCCAGGTGCTGGTACACGCAGCGATGGATGTCGGTGAGCTCGGCGAGGCAGGCGGCGGCGCTGTCATGGACGCCGGTGATGAGTTCCGGCTGCGCCTCGCTGAAGTCTGTGGTGATGTGCGGATGGGTGAGCGGCGAGCCGAGGCCAACGGGATGCGGCGTGCCCGCCAGCGCGCCGCTTGGCGTCACCCGCAGGCTCTCCTTTTCGATGCCCCGGCGCAGCTCGCCGAGCTCACGACGCCCCTTGAGAGGGCTATTCATCCCCGGTTGAATTGCCCGGCCGCTAGCTCGCGCGCGGCCCTGCCTCGACGATTGCCGCGTCCACCTTGAAGTGCGCGAAGTTGGCGATGAACTTGTCGATCAATCCCTGCGCGGCGGCGTCGTAGGCGGCCGCATCCTGCCACGCCTCGCGGGGGTTCAGCACCGCGGCATCCACCCCCGGCACTTCTCGCGGCACATCCAAGTTGAGGCCGTCGATGTGGGTGGTGGGCACTGCGGCCAACGCGCCGGACTGGATGGCGGCGATGATGGCGCGGGTAGTGGGGATGCTGAAGCGCTTGCCGACGCCATACCCACCGCCGCTCCAGCCGGTGTTGACGAGATAGACGCGGGCACCGAAGGCATCAATGCGCTTCATCAGCAAGTCTGCATAGACGTTTGCGGGACGGGGAAAGAACACCGCGCCGAAACAGGCCGAGAAGGTTGCCGAATACGGCTCCGCGGCATCTACGACAGTGGACCCCACTTGCGCCGTGTACCCGGAGAGGAAATGGTAGGCCGCGGCCTCCTTCGACAAGATGGAAACCGGCGGCAGCACGCCGCTCACATCGCAAGTGAGGAAGACGATGGAGCGCGGTTCGCCGCCGCGGTTCTCTGCCGCCTTGGCGACGATGTGGTCGCGCGGGTAGCAGGCGCGGGTGTTTTCGGTGAGGGTGCCGTCCGCATAGTCCGGCTCGCGGGTGTTGGCGTCGATGACGACGTTCTCCACGATGGCGCCGAAGGAGATGGCGTCGTAGATCACCGGTTCCGATTCACGGGAAAGGTTGATGCACTTGGCGTAACAGCCGCCCTCCAAGTTGAATACCGCGCCCGGCGCCCAACCGTGCTCGTCGTCGCCGATCAGGAGCCGCCCAGGGTCTGCTGAAAGGGTGGTTTTACCGGTGCCGGAGAGGCCGAAGAACAGCGTCACGTCGCCATCCTCGCCGATGTTGGCCGAGCAGTGCATGGGCAGCACGTCCCGCGCCGGCAGCAGGAAGTTCTGCACCGCGAAGAGCGATTTCTTCATTTCGCCCGCGTAGCGCATGCCGGCGATGAGCACGCGCCGCTTGGCGAAGTTAATCATCACCGTGCCATCGCTGCGCGTGCCGTCCCGCGTTGGGTCGCAGACGAAATCTGGCGCGTTCAACACCTCCCACACCGGTTTGCGCCCCGGGTTGTAGGCATCTGGCACGATGAACAGCGCGCGTCCGAACAGGGCATGCCACGCATACTCGGTATGCACCTCAATGGGCAGGTAGTGCTCGGCGTCGGCGCCGACATGCAGGTGCGACACGAACGTCTCGGTGTCGTCCAAGTGCCGCTGCACCCGTCCCCAAAGCGCATCGAAGACGCTCGGCCGGACCGGCTGATTCACCGCCCCCCAGTCGATGTGGGCCGATGAGCCCGGCTCTTCGACGATGAAGCGATCCTTCGGCGAGCGGCCCGTGCGCTGGCCCGTCTCCACCACGAGGGCGCCGGTGGCAGCCAAGCGCCCCTCACCGCGCTGCACCGCCAGTTCGGCCAGCGTCGCCGGGCTTAGGTTGTGAAAAGTCGCCTTCGAATGGGCGTCTAGGTCGAGCGCCATGCTGCAAGGGGCCTCCAAAAAGGTCGGCGGATGATACACGAAGCGAGCGCCGGCTCGGCAGTTCGCCGCGCCGGCGGGCATCGGCAGAACACCTTGCGCCGCAGTGCCGGCAGCTGGTTGAAGCGGGCTAGCTACCGCCACGCAGACACGCGGCCCGGCGGCCGGTCACGCCCTGCCGTCGCCCTTCCACTCCTGCAGTTGCCGGCGCGCCTTCTTGGTGGGCCGGCCCTCGCGCAGAACGAGGCCCGAACGCGCCGCGCGCCGGGCGGCTGCGGCCTCTTCGCGGCGAGCGACGGAAGCCGGCGTCTCCGTGTAGAGAAGCGCCGCGGCAGCCGCGTCGCCGCGGCGTTCCGACAGCGCCGTCACCTCGATGGCGAACTCTTGGTAGCCGCGCCGGATGGTGAGCGCATCGCCGCAGCGCACGTCCTTGGCGGCGCGCACACGGTCGCCGGCGACGCGCACATGGCCAGACTGGATGGCCGCCTTGGCTTGCGAGCGGCTCTTGAAGAAGCGGGCGGCCCACAGCCACTTGTCGAGGCGCACGCCATCCATCAATCCGGCATGATCTCCGCAAAGTGGTTGAACGCGGGGAACGGCAGCCCGCCGCGTGGCGGACGGCCCGAATCCGGCTGCGTCACGCACAGCAGATGGCGGATGCCGCTCGCCGCGGCGGTATGCAGCACGGCGGCGTTGTCGTCGATGAGGAGCGTTCGCTCGGGTTGGTATGCCTCGCGCTTGGCGAAGGCTGGCCAGAACGCGACATCCTCCTTCGGATAGCCGAAGTCGTGCGCGGAGAACCCGGCATCCAAGCGCGCGGTCAAGCGCACTTGATGATCCTTCACCGCAAGGCTTTTGGGATGCGCGTTGGTGACGAGCACGGCGCGCCGGCCGGACGCCCGCACGGCGTCGATGAACGCCTCGGCGCCGCCGCGGTACGCCACCAAGCCGCCAAGTTCCTCATGCAGCGCCGCGATGTCCAAGCCGGTGTAGGCGGACCAGTACTCAACGCAGTAGAAATCCAAGGTTGGCGGGGCGTCCCGCATGTGCGCGTAGAGACGCTCCCGCGCCGCGTCCAAACCGATGTCGTGGGCCGCGGCGACGCGCGCCGGCAAGCGCTGATTCCACAACACGTTGTCGAAGTGCAGGTCGATCAACGTGCCGTCCATGTCGAGCAGCACGGTGTCGATGTCAGGCCACGCGAGCATCGCCGCCTATAATAGCCACATGCCCCTGCCCCAGATACTCAAGGCGACGCGCATCGCCGAGAGCCGCTTCTTCCATGTCGAGGCGTTGGAATTGCGTTTTGCGAACGGCGTGCGCCGCACCTACGAACGGTTGCCGCCGCGCGGCCGCCAAGCGGTCATCGTGGTCGGCGTGACCGCCCGCGACGAAGTGGTGCTGGTGCGCGAGTACCTGGCGGGCCTGCACAAGTACGAGCTCGGCCTGCCGAAGGGCACCGTGGATGGCCCCGACGAGACGTTCGCCGAAGCCGCCAACCGCGAGCTCAAGGAGGAAGCCGGGTTTGGCGCTGAACGCATCGAGTACTTGCGTGAACTCAGCGTCGCGCCCTCGCACATGGGCTTCACCGTGCATGCGCTGCTCGCGCGCGGGCTGTACCCAGAGCGGCTGCCCGGCGACGAGCCTGAACCCCCGGAGGTGCGCACCTGGCCGCTCGCCGACATCGACGATCTGTTCCTCTCCGGCGAGATCAGCGAGGCGCGTTCCCTAGCCGCCATACGCATCGCGCAAATCCATCTGGCGCGCGAGCGGAGCGCTTGATGGGCGGTGTGCCGCAAGCGCTGCAGGAGGGCCTGATCGCGGCTGTGCAGGAGGCCGGAGAGGCGATCCTCGCCATCTACGAGACAGATTTCTCGGTGACGGCGAAGGCGGACCAATCCCCGGTCACCGAAGCGGATTTGGCCGCCCATGCCGTCATCGTGGAGCACTTGCGAACGCTCAGCCCAGACATTCCAATCCTGTCGGAAGAGTCTGCGCCGCCACCCTTTTCGACGCGCCGCGGCTGGCCGCGCCACTGGCTCGTGGACCCGTTGGACGGCACCCGGGAGTTCGTCGGACGCAACGGCGACTTCACCGTGAACATCGCGCTCATTGAGGCCGGCCGGCCGGTGTTCGGCATCGTCGGCGCGCCGACCAAGCGGGAGACATTCGTCGGCGACGTGGCGAGCGGCACCGCTTACAAGGTGTCCGCCGCGGGGCGCCGCGCCATCCGCACCCGGCCGTTCGCCCGCGACACGCTCACCGTGGTGGCGAGCCGCAGCCACGGCGGCGCGCGCCAAGCGCGCTTTCTCGATGCCTTGGCGCAGAGCGCCGGCCGCGTCGAACAACGGGCGGTGGGCAGTTCGCTCAAGTTCTGCATCCTCGCCGAGGGCGAGGCGGACTTCTACCCGCGCTTAGGGCCCACCTCAGAGTGGGACATCGCCGCCGCCGAAGCGGTGCTCATCGCCGCTGGCGGCGCAGTGTGGGATCTCGACGGCGCGCCACTGCGCTACAACGCCGAGGAATCGCTGCTGAACCCGAATTTCTTCGCCGTGGGCGACCGCGGCTTTGCTTGGGATGAGTTCCGCCACGCGCTCGTGAACAGCGCTTAAGAAGGCTCGCGCAAGGCGTCTAAGAACGAACTCGCGCCGGGGCTTAGGAACGAAACGGAAGGTGTGGTCTCACTGGCCGGCTGCGTGAGTGCTTTCGCCCTGCCGAGGTTAGTAACACTGTTCGTAACTACAGGCGGCCAGTGAGGGCTTCAATATACCCAAGGCCGTTTCGGAAAAGTAGGCCGATGCCGCCAAGCACCGCGAAGAATCGACAATTTCTCTCTAATATCAAACGACTAAGCCAAAACAATCCATACTATCTTCACTTTCTCCACTCTTTTCCACCGCCAAGTGCCGCCTCTGAAACGAATCTGCAACGCTCTGCATACGTCGCCGCAACATCTTGCGGGAGCGAAGCCGCCGATTACGCCGCCGGCGCACCGGGCGAACGCTTCAAGTCGCCACCGTCATCTCGCGAATGAGCATCGAGCCGGCATGCACATTGCCGCGCCGGTCCACGTCATCGCCGACGCCCACCACGCCCAACAGCATGTCGTTCAGGTTCGAGGCGATGGTGATCTCGCTGACCGGGAACGCCGGCTCGCCGCCCTCCACCCAGATGCCGGCGGCGCCGCGGGAGTAATCGCCGGTGACGAGATTCACCCCTTGGCCCATCAACTCGGTGACGACGAGGCCGGTGCCCATCTCCGCCATCAGCGCCTCCAAGGGCGATTTGTCGCACTCCACCACGAGATTGAACACGCCGCCAGCATTGCCGGTGGTGGCGAGCCCGAGCCGACGCGCCGAATATGAGCCCAGCACATAGCTCTCGAGGCGGCCGCGCTCCACGAAGGCCTTGGCAGAAGTGGCGACGCCTTCGCCATCGAAGCCGGCGCTGCCCAGCGCCTTCTGCAGGTGCGGCTGCTCCGCCAGCGTGATGAACGGCGCCGCCACGGCGCGCCCCAAGGCATCCAACAGGTAGGACGCGCGGCGGTACTGCGCACCGCCGCTGATGGCGCCGAACAGGTGGCTCACCAGCCCCGCTGCCATGCGCGGGTTGAACAACACTGGCCAATTGCCCGTCTTGATGGGGCGTTTGCCGAGCCGCTGCACGGCGCGGCGCGCGGCTTCCTCGCCCACCTCGGCATGGTCATCGAGTTCCGCCGGGTCGCGCGCCACGGTGTACCAGTAGTCGCGCTCCATGCCGGCGCTGTCTTCGGCGATGACGGAGCAACTCGCGCCGTGGCGCGTGGCGCTCACCGCGCCCACAAAGCCCAAGCTGTTGGCATAAACTTGGCAACTGTTCTGCGAGGAGGTCCGCACGCCTTCAGAGTTGACGATGCGCGCATCAAAGCCGAGCGCCGCCGCCTCCATGCCAAGGGCCAGTTCCTGCAGCGCGTCCGCATCCACATCCCAAGGGTGATGCAGATCCAACGGCGGCCACGCCGTCGCCAACCGATCCGCATCCGCAAGGCCGTTGCAGGGGTCTTCCTGAGTGTGGCGGGCGATGTCCATGGCCGCGCCCACCGTGGCGCGAATCGCCTCGCCGCTCGCTTCGGAAGTGCTCGCCGAGCCTTTGCGGGCGCCGTCGTAAACGGTGATGGCGAAGCCAACGTCGCGGTTGAACTCCACGGTCTCCAAGGCTTGTTGACGCACCCCCACAGAGAGCCCCTCGTCCTCTGTGATGGACGTTTCCGCGGCGCTGGCGCCGGCCTTGCGGGCTTCCTGCAGGATGTCTCCCGCGATGTCCGCAAGGGCGGCTTCCCGCTCCGCCAAGCCCTTGGCGCTTACCTTCCCCATGCGTGGGTAGCATAGCCGACGTGGGCGCCGAACCGGGGCCGGGGCCAGCGCGGCGCAGCAAGTCCGCCGCCAAGCGCGAGGCGTTGGCGGCGCAGCAACTCGGCGCCGCGCTGGCCAAGCTCGAACCGCGCCGGCGCGCCGACATCCCCATGAGCGCGACGTTGCAAGCGGCCCTCGATGCCTACCGGCGCTGTGCGGGCCGCGAAGCCAAGCGGCGGCAGATGCAGTTCATTGGCCGCGTGATGCGCGACGAAGACTGTGAGGCCATCGCCGCCGGCCTCGCCCGCGTCACCAGCCTGACGCCGGCGGAACAAGGGCTGAATCGCAAACTCGCGGCTTGGCGCGAGCGCTTGCTTGCAGACCCAGCAGCGCTGGGGGATTACCTCGCCAGCCACCCAAGCGCGGACGCGCAACGGCTGCGGCAACTCTTGCGACAAGCCGCGCGAGCCACCCACCCCGACACCCAAGCGCGCTTGGCCACGCGCCTGTTCCGGCTGCTGCGAGACGGCGAAACAGCGCAGGAATAAATCGCTTTGCGGAAGCGCGATGCATCGGCCCCTTAAGCCGGAGCACGCGATGCACGGCGCGGCTGCTGGACCTCCGAGCGCCGGCCGCAACCAGCGTCAAGCGCTCGTGCCGCCCACCGTGATGCTGTCCACCTTCAACGTGGGCTGGCCGACGCCGACCACCACCGTCTGCCCGTCTTTGCCGCAGTTGCCAACGCCGCTGTCCAATTGCAGATCGTTGCCGACCATCGACACCCGCGTCATCGCCTCGGGGCCGCTGCCGATCAAGGTGGCGCCGCGAATCGGGGCGGTGAGCTTGCCGCGCTCGATGCGGTACGCCTCGGTGGCCGAGAACACGAAGCGTCCGGAGGTGATGTCCACTTGCCCGCCGCCAAAATTGACGGCATAGACGCCGTTGGCAACGCTGGCGATGATCTCTTCCGGGTGCGCTTCCCCCGCTTCGAGGAACGTGTTGGTCATGCGCGGCATGGGCAGGTGGGAATAGGATTGGCGCCGCCCATTGCCCGTCGGCGGCGCGTTCATCAGGCGGGCGTTCAGCTTGTCTTGCATGTAGCCCTTCAAGATGCCGCGCTCAATGAGCACGGTGCGCTGGCCGGGCGTGCCTTCGTCATCGAGGGTGAGGGAGCCGCGTCGGTTCGGCAGGGTGGCGTCGTCGATGACGGTACACGCCTCCGAAGCCACGCGCTCGCCGATGCGGCCGGAGAACGCCGAGGTGCCCTTGCGGTTGAAATCGCCTTCAAGGCCGTGCCCCACCGCTTCGTGCAGCAACACGCCCGGCCAACCCGGCCCCAACACCACTGGCATGGAGCCGGCCGGCGCATCCACCGCGTCGAGGTTGGCAAGCGCTTGGCGCACCGCTTCGCGGGCAAACTCTTCGGCGCGCCCGGCGGCGTCCGCGCCCAAGATCCAAGCCAAGTCGTGACGCCCGCCGCCGCCGTCGAAGCCGCGTTCGCGGCGGCCGTCGCGTTCGACGATGACGGACACGTCAAAGCGGCACAGCGGGCGTTCGTCCGCCGCCAAGGTGCCGTCGCTGGCGGCCACCAAGTTCGTCTCGCAACTGGCGCCGATGCGGGCAGTCACTTCCTTGACGCGCGGGTCCAAGCCGCGCGCGAACGCGTCGATGCGCGACAGCAGCGCAACCTTCTGCGCCGCCGTCGAAGACCCGATGGGGTCTTCGCCGCGATAGCGCCGCTCCGGTTCCGCGCGCCGCCATGCCTGCACCGCGCCGTCGCCGCCGGCGCGGGCGATGCTGCGAGCGGCGTCCACCGCCTGCGTCAACGCCGGCAGGGTGATGTCGTCCGCGTACGCGAATCCGGTCTTCTCGCCGCTCACCGCGCGCACGCCGACGCCGCGATCCAAGCTGTGGTAGCCATCCTTGACGATGCTGTCCTCCAGCGTCCATGACTCGGCGCGTTGGCGCTGAAAGAAGAGTTCGCCGAAATCGATGCGATGGCTGGTCAAGCGGCCCAAGAGACGCTGCACGTCCGCCTCCGCGATTCCGCCGCTCTCCCACAGCGCCCGCTCGGCTGCCTGCATCAATTCACTCATCATTGCCCCACTACTTTGCCCGCCGCTGGGGCCCGCTTCCTGGGCCCCGCCTCCGCCCCGCCGCTTGCCGCCGCCGGATCAAGGTCGCCGGAGAATAAACCAACCAGCTTGGGCTCCGGGTCATCGATCACGCCAGTCACCCGGTAGCGGGCGCTGGACAGTGCGGCGAGTTGGTTCTTGAACACCTGCTGGCCAAGCAACACGCCGGCTGCCGTGGCGGGATTGGTCGATGCGAGCCAGATGGCGTACCACGGCAGGCTCGACGACAGCGGCAGCGTGACGATCATGTCGTTGTCCAAGCTGCCGTTGGCGAAATCCACGGTGCCGTAAATCTTGAACTCCGAACCCGGCCCCTCGATCAGCATCGGCTCCGCGAAGCGCAGCATGCCAGCGTCGAACACGGTGCGGGCGCGGATGGTGTCAAACCCGATGCCCTTGCCAAAGACATCAGAGAAATCCAACTGCAGCCGGTGGGCGATCTTCGAGAAATTGAGCAGTGCGAGAAAACGCCCCCCGGGCGCTTCCCCGACGTCCAAGAACCGCCCATCGTCCACAGTGAGGCGCATGTCGCCGGAGAGGTCGTGCAACTCGAAGTTGAGCGGCGAGCCGGGCCAGAACGCCTCGCCCTCGATGCGCACCGCGGCGCTTTCCACGCTGGTGCCGTAGCCCCACTGCGGCAGCACGTCCGCAAGGTCTCCGGCGACGACGCTGCCGCGAAACCAAGTGGCGTCCGTGTCCTTCGACCACACGACGCTTTCCGCCGCCACAATGTTCAAGCCCTTGATGTCGCCCTCGACGTCGATGAGGCGCAGTTCGCCGGCCGCCGGACGGACGTCGAAGCGCCACCTGCCGAAGTGCTCGCCAGCCAGCAACACCTGCCCGATTGTCACATCCATCGCGGGGATGCGATCCATGAGCGCCACGTCAAGCGGATCCGCGTCTTCGTCGCCGTCGGGCAGCCGCACATGCGCCAAGTTCACTTGCATGGCGGCATCCCCTTGCCTAGCGATCTGGCCGGCCACCGCCTCGCTCTCCACGTCGAGATCGAACCAGTCCGGCGCGAACACTCCGTTCAGCCGCATGTCCGGCAGCGCGAGCGATTGGAGGTGGAGGCTGCCGATGGTGAAGTCATGCAGGCGCCAAACCGCCAAGGCGTGCGATTCGAAGTTCTCCAAATCTTCCATGTCGGCGAAGTGCAGCGCGCCGATGCGGCCAGTCACGGTGACGCCTGAGCGGGCGGCCGTCGGCGCCGGCGCACCGACGCCGATGGCGCCGCGCAACACGTCGCCTTCGAGCACATGGAGCCAGCCGGCGAGCCCCCCTTCCTGAAACTCCACCCGCGTGTAGTCGTCGCTGAAGGTGAGCGTCGCGCGCAACGGACGCGGCAGGTTCGCCGGTTTGCCGAGCGGCGCTGGCAAGGCCAACCCGAGCCCCACGCCGTCGGTCGCCACCATCAGTTCCGGCGGGCGCTCGGAGGCAGGGAAAACGGACAGCTTGGCATCGAAGCCGAACGCGCCCGCAGCGCGCGCGAAGCCGGCGGCGCGAGTGCCGACGAGGTCAAAGACGTCGTCCACGCCGGCCCTGCCGCGCACCGTGAAGTCCACGGTGCCATCGTTCGACACGGCGGACACGGCGACCGGGGCGTCGAACAGCGTACCTTGCAGCGCATCGGCGACGAGATGGTGCGGGGAGTGGAATCGCGCTTGGCCGCGCAAGTCCGCAAAGCGCAGGCCCACATCCGCAAAGTCCAGCTCCGTGCCGGCGAGATCGAAGGTGAGGTCTACCTGCGCCCCTTCCAGCCCGCTCTTGCGTCGCGCCAGCGCCAAGGCCGCAGTGTCGGCGGCTTCGGCTGCTCCTTCCGGCGGGGCGGAGCCTTGCGATGCCGCCGCGCCGAGCCCAATGCCCCCCAACGGCACGCGCAGGCGTCCATCCACCTCGATGGGGCCGACGCCACGCCAACATTCACACACATACGGCGCGAAGGCGGCCGTGGGGGTGCCATGCACGAAATCCAACGCTTGCTGCGCGTCAACCCGCGTGCGGCCGCGCACATCCGCGTGGCTCGCGCCGGCGGGCGCATGGACGGACATGTCCTCGAACGCGGCGCCGGCCGCCACGCCGCGGAAGCCCGAAGCCAGAACAGCCGTGCCGCTGACCCGCAGCTCGCCGTCGAGGCGCTCCGCCACCGGCCAAGCTGGGTGATACGCGAGCGCTCCATCGGCCACGCGGCCGGCCAACTCCAGGCGCCGCATCGGCAACCCCGGCACCGAGCGGGTGTGGCCGTGATAGAGGATCGCGGCGGCATCGAGCCGCCCCGCCACCAAGCTCGCATCCAGCCACGGCTTCAGCCCGCCGGGCAGTTTGCGCGGCATGTAGCGCTTGGCGTCGTCCACTTGCACGGCGTCCACCGCAGCGGCCACCGCAAGCCGTCCCTCCAGCGCATCCCGCGGGCGCGTCAAGCCGATGGCTACCGCCGAACGCGCCGCGCCCAGCTCGGTCTCCAACTGCCCGCGCAAGCCGAGGTAGCTCGGGCTGAACCAAGCGGTGACGACGCCGGCGGCACGGTCATAAGGCCAGGTGCGCTCGAAGTGGTCCGGCAGCGCGGCGTGCGCGGCGTGGCTCTCGAACTCCATGCGCGCCGCCTGCGGATGCCCCCATAGCTGCCCGTTCGCGTTGTGGAACTCCGGAATGCCGCGATAGCTTTTTGTGGTGGCGCCCTCGATCCTCGCGGAATACGCGACGCCGACGCCGTCGAGATGCAGCCGCATCTGCCGCAGGTTGCCCTGCGCGCCCACGCCGTCGAACCATCGCCCCACCGCGCCGTCCGCGCCCAAGGCCGCGATGAGAAACCCGCTCCAAGCGCCGAGGTCCAGCTCTGCCGTCCACAGCGTCAACGCCCCGCCAACGTTGCCAACAAAGTCCAGCGCCGGCGGCAGCAGCATGGCGCCCGCGGTTTCCCCTTGCATGCCCAACACGCCCCGATAAGAGCCGTTGTAGCCCTTGGCCGTGGCGCTCGCTGCCAGCGTCGCCACCCCGCCCGGCAACCGCATTTCGGTTGTCCGCGCCTGCAGCGTGGCACTGCCTTGGCGGCCGTCGCTGTGCCAGCGGCCTTCCAACTGCATGGACATGGGCGGCAGCCCGGTCGCCGCGGCCAACGCGGCATCCACTGCAAAGCCGCGGGCGCTCACCCGCACGGCGCCCGCAAAATCTTGGCGCAGGCCGGCATCGTCGATGTCCAAGTCCACCCGCAAGGCACACTCCGCACAGCCGCTGTCCGCCAACGTCGCGTGCCAACGGTTGCGTCCATTGCGGTTGACGATCAGCGCGTGGGCATCCAGCTCGCCGGCTGCGGCAGCGCCGGCAAACTCGACGCGCGCGTTCAGGCGCACTTCGTCACTGTGGCGGAAGAACGTCGCCAAATCCAAGTTGCCGGTTCGCTCGGCGCCGTCGAGCCACCAGCCATCCGGCGTCTTGACGAGGCGCAGACGGCCACCTGCGACCTCAAAGCGGCGGGCGATGATGCGGTTGCGCCACAGGCTCTCGCCGAGGTCGAGCTCCAGCGTGACGCCGTTCAAGTCTCCGCCAGGAAACGTCACGCGCTCGGCGGCGAGGATCGGATGCAGCCCGTGCCAAGCGCCGCGCACGCCACTCAGGTGGACCCGGTGCGGCGCCAGCCAATCGTTCAAGGGCGCCTCAAAGCGGGACAAGTGCGGGGCAATGAGGCGCCCGCCCACCTGCAGGAGAGCGAAGCAGACGGCGACAGCAGCCGCCAATACGAACAACTTCTTCCCGAAACTCGGCAAAAGAGTGCCCGTCGCCATCAGGAATCCGACGCATCATACTCCCGTCGGCGGCAACGGCCCTTTGCGCTGCTGTGGGTGACGCCGGCCCGCTGGTTTCGGCCAGCCAAGACTTTGGGGGTGCTGGGCATGGGGCGTTCAATCAGGCTTCGCCGGAACTTGCGGGCGCTTGCGCTCGCGTTGCTGGCCGCCGTCGGCATGGGTTGCTCGGAACCGGAGCGGCCAGAGGGCGCCGAGGCAAACCAGGGCAGCGTGGCCGAGGTGGAGCGGACATCGGCGGCCGCGAAGGCCGGCATCCCGGCACAAGTGGCGGTGACGGGCGGGGTGGTGCGCGGCATCGCCGAGCCACGCGGCGCTGAGCCGCCATTGATGCAGTACCACGGCATCCCGTATGCGGCGGCGCCGGTTGGAGCGCTGCGCTGGGCGCCACCTGCGCCCGTGACGCCTTGGCAGGGCGAACGCGACGCCACCGAGCCCGGGCCCATTTGCCCGCAGCGCACCCATGTTGGCGTGGCCTTCTACGATCCGCCGCCTGGCGCCGCGTTGCCGGAGCAGAGCGAAGATTGCCTCACGCTGAACGTTTGGACCGCGGCGGCACACGCGGATGAACAGCGCCCCACCATGGTCTGGATTCACGGCGGCGGCCTGCAGCAGGGCGCTGGCGCCGCCCAGTCCGGGTGCTTGCTCGCCGAACACGGCGCCGTGGTGGTCACCTTCAACTATCGCCTCGGCCAACTAGGCTTCTTCGCCCATCCAGAGCTTTCCGCCGAGAGCGTGCGAACGGGGAGCGCAGGGAGCGACCGCATCGCCAGCGCACACCCCGCCGGCGTCTCCGGCAACCAAGGCTATCGAGATCAGATCCAAGCGCTGCAGTGGGTGCGCGACAACATCGCGCAGTTCGGCGGCGACCCAAGCAACGTGACCATCTTCGGGGAATCTGCCGGCGCCTACAGCGTCTCCGTGCTGCAGGCGAGCCCGTTGGCGCGCGGGCTGTTCCACCGCGCCATCGGGCAAAGCGGCGGTGCCTTCCACCCCATGAGCCGCCGCCTTGAAGACACCACCTACGCGCTCGCCGCCGAGCAGGTGGGTTTGCGCTTCGCCGCGGCCCTCGCCGGGCCAGACGGCGATCAATCCCTCGCCGCCCTGCGCGCGATTCCGGCGGCGCGGGTGGTGGAGGTGGCAGCCGCCAACCCGCTCTTCTCGGAGTTCGAGCTGCTCTCCACCGTGGATGGCGACGTGCTGCGCGAAGACGTCGGCACGGCCTTCGCCGCCGGCCGCCAAGCCGATGTGCCGGTGCTGGTGGGCTCGAACGCAGACGAAGGCACCGCCTTGGTCGCGCATTTCGAGCGCTTCCTCGGCACCGGCGCGGCCGGCTTCGCCAACTTCGTGCAGGCGAAGCTGCCGGAGGCCGGCGCTGAACTGGCGACCCACTATCCCGCCAATTCGGATGCCGAGGCCATGCAATCTTGGGCGGAGCTGTTCACAGACCTCACCTTCACCTATCCGCAACGGGCGTGGGCGCGCAGCATGACGGCGTTGTCGAGCCCCGCTTGGCTGTACTGGTTCACTTGGCGCCCGCCGGTGCCCGATGCCGCCACCTACGGAGCTTTCCACGGCGCCTTTCAGATGTACCTCTTCAACGATTTGGAGGCGTTCAACGCCACGCCGACAGCGGCTGACCGGGAGTTGGCCAACACGTTGGCGCGAACTTGGGTGCGGTTCGCCAAGTTTGGCGATCCGAGCGGCGGGGATCTGGCGGCTTGGCCGGCCTACACAACGGAGAACGAGGCATACATGGAGTTCGGGCAGCGCATCGGCATCGGCCACCAACTGCGCGTTCCCCAACTCGCAGCCATCGAGCAGGCGTGGGCGGCGCGGCGGGCGGCCAATGCGCCGCCCCCAGCTTCTATGGTGCGGTAGGCTCTGCACGAGCCTAAGCCCTCAACGCATGGGAGCGCGTCGCCATGTCCATCCAGAAAATCGCCGAACTCGAACGCCAGATCGTCGCCCTCACGGAGGAAGTGGGCGCCCTGCGCAAGGCCGCAGTGGGCGAGCCGGCGCGCAACCATGTGTTCAGCACCCTCGGCGGCGAAACCACGCTGTTGGACCTCTTCGGCGAACGCGACCAACTGCTCGTCATCCAGAACATGGGGCAAGGCTGCCGCTACTGCACGCTCTGGGCGGACGGCCTGAACGGCTTGCTGCCGCACCTGGAATCCGCCTTCGCCGTGGCGTTGGTGTCGAAGGATGCGCCGACGACGCAGCGGCGGTTCGCCAACGAACGGGGTTGGCGGTTCCAACTCGTCTCCCACGGCGACGGCGACTACATGCGCGAAGAGGCGGCGTGGAAGGGCGAAGGCCAGAGCGCCGGCGCGGTGCTCTACGAGCGTGATGGCGACGCGATCACGCGCAAGAACGCCTGCGTGTTCGGCCCCGGAGACCTCTACTGCGCCATGTGGCCGCTGCTCGCCCTCGCCGGACTAGACGGCGACACCTGGACGCCGCAGTACGCCTACTGGAAACGCCCTGCCAAGCTAGACGACGGTGGGTTGAACCTCGCGGAATGAGCGGGGCTTGCCTTTCGGGGCAGCGCATCGGCGTCAATCCGGCAGCCACCTTAGTCCTATGCGGCGGATGTACTTCGATAGAGCCGATAACCGGTCGCGACACTCGCTCGCAGTGTTTCCGAAGATACGATTTGCGACATAGGGCGAGCTGTCTCCTTCCTCGGTGATCGACTTGTCGATTTCATCCAGAACGCGGTCCGTTTTCGACATGAGGGCTTGGTCGATACGATACAAGTAGCAGCCGGGCAGATACCCATTCACGTCTTCCCCCAAGACCTGACGTGCTCTAGCGCTGCTGAGCGCCAGCAGCATTTCGAATTCGTCGAACGCACGCACATACGCTGATTCCCCCGGCAAGTTTGAGCGAAAAGGCTTGCGAAGTACTTGGAATATCCACTCGTTGAGTGGTATGCGATGTCCCGCCATGCCTTCCAGTTGTTGCATGAGCTCGAGTTCACCCAAATGGCAGGGAGACAGTGCATCCGCTACGCATGTCTCAACGCCGGAGGGTAGGGAGAGGAGCCCACCAAGCAGATGGAACCTGCGTTGTGCTATGGCGCCGATGCCTAACGAGTAGAGGAGCAGCGTCGCCGGATACCGCCGGAGTTTCAACCACGACCACGCCACACTACCTGTAGATGGAACCTCAAAAAGCCTCTGCAATGCCCTAGCCCACAATGCATGGTGGCGTCGTTCGCACCAAAAGCCCCCGATTGCTGCTACGGCCACGAGCGTTTCACACAATGCGTCATAGCGGCGCACTCTCGCGTTCAGTCCCTTCGCGTCCACCGTCGCGTTGACGCTGAAGTTTGGGCCAGCAGCCCCTTGAACGACGCCTTCGACTAGATCGTTGACAAAGTCGTGGAGGCGAATGTCTGACTGCTCATCGAGTAGCCATCGCTTGACGGTTGCCACCGCCATTTCGGTTGAATGCGGATGGGGCCTTGAGTAGTCCTCGATCGATTCGACATGCTCGGCCAACAATCGAAAGAACGAATCAGCGTCCTGTATCGAGACCGTTTCAGCCTTTCGGTGTGAGATCAGCGCTTCGCCTTGCTCCCCAAGTTCACCGTGAACAGTCCAATACGTCGTGTATCGTCTGGATACCGTACGGTAGATCGCTTTTCTGAGAGCCCCGTCCCACTCCGCAGACCAGCCGCACACGATCAGGCCGAACTCGTCGAAGATCCTGTCCAATAGATGGTCGTACTCTTCGGGGTATTCCTCCAGTTCTTGCGGCGTGTTGCGGATGCGAGTGTCGAGGTAGTCGCCATGGAGCTTGAGCACGGTGCAGGATGCGTGGACTATCGGGGCCGCCCCTCGAATTTGATCATCAGTACTGATGATCTGAGGCTGAATGCCCTCCTCGGCGAGGGCGGACTCGATGAGTCGATCAAAGTTCGTGGTGATGATGACTTTGATGTAGCCGCCGGCGACCAGCTTGGCGATGGCACGATGAGCAGCAGTTGGGGCCTTGTCGCCCTGTTCGCGTTCCTCTGGCGTCGGCTCCCAATATCGACGCAACAACCGCTGACGTTCCGCCGGGGTCTTGACTAGATCGGCAAGCAGCGCGGAGTAGTCCGGATCTTTGCCATACTTCTCTCGGTACCACGCCTCCGGCGATGCTGGCCTTTCATTGGAGAGGGCGGCCAGACGGCGGATCAGATCGAGCGTTATCTCCCAGCCAGTCGGTATGTTCGCGGCGCGAGAAACGCCTGATCCAAGAAGCAGGGCGTACACGCCGCGGTTGGCATGGACAGAGAACGCCAAGCTGTGCATCGGATCAATCATGGGTAGATACGCCTACTGGAAGCGCCCCGCCAAGCTGGATGACGGCGGCTTGAACATCGCGGAGTGACCGAGGGCTCGGCAGCCGCTTAGGCCACTCGGTCTGGCGGCTCTTCGCCGGCGAAGAATGCATCGAGGTTTGCTGCCACGCGCAAGCCCATCGCCACCCGTGTCTCCTCGGAGGCGCTGCCGAGGTGTGGCAGCAGGACGACGTTCTCCAATGCGGTGAGGGCGTCTGGCACCTTGGGCTCACCTTCATAGACATCGAGGCCGGCGCCGGCCAGCCGGCCTTCCTTCAATGCCGCCGCCAACGCCAGTTGATCCACCACGTCGCCCCGCGAGGTGTTGATGAGAAAGGCGTGGGAGGGCATCCGCGCCAAGCGCTCATGGTTCATCAAGTGGCGCGTCTCCGGCGTCGCCGGGCAGTGCAGGGACACGAAGTCTGCCGCTTCGAGCAAGGCTTCCACACTGTCGCAGCGGCGCGCCCCGACAGCTTCGGCAGCGCCTGGCGGGGGCGCGAACGGATCGTGGTAGAGCACTTCCATGCCGAAGCCAAAATGCGCGCGCTGCGCAACGGCGCGGCCAATGCGCCCGAAGCCGACGAGGCCGATGGTTTTGCCCGTCACCTTGGCGCCCATCATGTGCGTGGGGCGCCAGCCCGCCCAAGCGCCGGCGCGGACATGGCGTTCGCCTTCACCGGCGCGCCGAGCGGCGGCGAGCAACAGCGTCATCGCCAAGTCTGCCGTGCAGTCCGTCAGCACCTCCGGCGTGTTCGTCACCGCGATGCCCCGCTGCCGCGCCGCGTCGACGTCAATGTGGTCGAAGCCGACGCCGTAGCTCGCGATGATGCCCACGCGGGTGTCCAAACCATCGAGCAGCGCGGCGTCGATGCGGTCTGTCACCGTCGGGCAGAGCGCATCCGCCGCAGCGAGGGCCGCGCCTAGCGCCTCCTGCGTCAACGGCACGTCGTCCACATTGCGCGTCAGCGCGTAGCGCTCCGCCAAGTGCGCCTCTGCGGCGGCTGGCCACGCCCGCGTCAACACCACTTTGCGCCGCTCAGCCATGTGCTGCCGCATCCTTGGGAAGTGCCCTTGCAGTGGGCGATTGGCGTATTGTAGGGGCTATGCGCATCCTGCACATCGCGCACCAACAGCTTCGCAAATACGGCCTCACCCGCGTCAGTTGGGCGAAGAAGCTGGAACTTGGCCTCATCAAGGCCGGCCACGACGTGGCCAGCTTCAGCGACCGCGACGTGGCTGCCTTCGAGTCGCCTTTGGGATTCAAGCCTGTCGGCCGGCGCCGCGCCAACCGGCGCCTCTTGGAGATGGCGGAAGCCTTTGAGCCCGAACTCGTCATCGCCGGACACTGTGATGTCATCACGGACGCGACGCTGGCCGAGTTGAAGCGCCGCCGGCCCGGCCTCGCGCTGGTCCACTGCAACAACGATCCGCTGTTCGTGCCGGAGAACGCGGCGCGCATCGAGCGCCGGGCGGCGGTGGCCGACGCGGTGTTCGTCTCAACCGGGCAAGGGGTGTTGCGGCAACGCTTCCCCAACGTCCCAGCGCGGCTCTATCACATGCCGAACCCCGTTGACGCCTCCATCGAGCGCTACGACGCCTCGCAGCAATCGCAACTGCCCGTGGACCTCATCTTCTGCAGCAAGAGCGACGCCCACACGGAGCGGTTGGCGCTAGTCGGATGGCTGCGCAACGCCCTGCCCCGCGGCTTCGTGTTCCGCACCTGCGGCAGCTTCGGCGAACCGGCCGTGTGGGGGCTGGACTACGACCGGGCGCTGGCCGCCTCGAAGATGGGCCTGAACCTCAACCGCCAAGAGGGGCAGCATTGGTACTCGTCGGCACGGATGGCGCAAATGGGCGGCAACGGGCTGTTGGTCTTCACCCATGCGGACAACGGGTTCGACGCGCTGTTTCCGGCGGAAACCCTCGTCTACCACCGCTCGCGGGAGGAACTGCTGCGGCACGTGGTGGATTTCCACAACGATGACGCGCGCCGCCGCCACTGGGCCGCCAACACCCGCCGCTTCATGCACGAGGCGCTGAATGCGACGCTGTTCGCCCAGTACATCGTCGAAGCGGCGCTGCAGCAGCCGTTCAGCCACCCCTACGCTTGGTGCCAGTGATGCGGCTGTCGGCGGCCACGCCGTTCGCGCGCGGCGGCAACCGGCTGTGCTTTGTGCATCCTGAGCGAGCGGATGTCTGCGTGAAGGTGCCGCGGCCGGATGTGGATTTGGCGGAAAAGCGCCGCCGCAAGGGTTTGAAAGGCCGCCTCAAGTTGGCGGCGAGCTTTGACGACAACCGCGTGGAAGCGGAAACTCTCACGGCGCTGCATCAGCGCGTGGGGCCGGCCCTTGCAGCCTTCGCGCCGCGTTTCCTGGGCTGGGTGGAGACAGACTTGGGCCGCGGCGTCGCCGTGGACTTGATCCGTGACGTGGACGGCGCCATCGCCACACCACTCAAGCAGCATGTGTGGGAACGCGGGCTGGATGCGCCGCTGCAGGCAGCACTGGCGGAGTTCAGCGCCTTCTGGGTGCGCGAGCGGGTGCCCTCCCGAGAGCTGCTGCTGCACAACATCGTGGCGCGCCGGCACGGCGACGATGCGTTGCGGCTGGTGGCCATCGATGGCCTCGGCAACGCGGATTTGCTGCCGCTGTCGCGCTGGTCCGCGCGGCTCGCCAAGAAGAAATCGGCCCGCAAAGTGGAACGCTTGCGCGCCCGCATCGACATCCTCTTGGCAACGCGCGCTGCCGGCGGGCACCCCGGCGAGCACGGGTTCTTGAGTGCGGCAGCCCGGGCGGCGCCGTAGTTCGCGCGGGCGCGGCGCTCAGCCGGTACCCACGCGCTGGGCAAGGCCGCTCAGCATGTCTCGCAGCGCAGCCACAAACGCCAACGGCTGGTCTAGGAACACATGGTGCTGGGCATCGTCAATGCCCACCGCCGGCGTGTCCGCGCCAAGCAACTCCAGCATGTACGCCAACGTGCGGCTGGAGAAGGATGCGCTCTCCTTGCCGTAGATGAGGCCCACTGGCATGGATAGCCCCGTGTAGTCCTCCGGGTATCGTTCCCCGCCCTTCAGCGTGAGTGGCAGCTCCTCGTCGAACTTCCATGCATAGCCGCCCTCCACCCGCATCAGAGACTGGCGGGCGATGTATTCCATGATGTAGCGGTTCTCGCATGGCTGTGGCGGATAGAGGCGGAAGCGGCTCTCCGCGGTGCCCCGGTCCGGATAGGTCTTGGGCCGCCCGCCGCCCATCATCGGCTGATCTTTCACTGGCTCGTCCGGGTGACGGATGCCTGAATCCACCAGCACCAAGGCGCCGAAGCGTCGCGGAAACAGGTTCGCCGCCTTGGCCGCCATCATGCCGCCGAAGCTGTGGCCGACGATGAGCGGCTTCTCGCCCATGTCCGCCGCATCGCAGACCGCGACGATTTCCTCCGCGTAGGTTTCCGCGTTGTAGCCGTAGCGATAGTCTGAATCGCCCATGCCGGTGAGGTCCATGGCGACCACCCGGTACTCGTCGAGCAGTTGCGGCGCGATGAAATCCCACCAGTGGCTGTGGGCGTTCATGCCGTGAATCAAGAGGAGCTGCGTTTCGCCGGCGCCACGCCAAGTGCGGTAGCGCACGTCGCACTCATCCACCTCCACCGCGCCGGCTTCGCTCGGCGTTTCCACCGCCTGCCAAAACCAATCCGGTATCGTGCTGCTTGGAGCCTTATCCCACCTCGCCATCGCACCCACCTGTGCCGCCACGCCCGAAATACTAACCGCTAGGCTAGACTTCGGGAATCCGGGCGTCATCTGCGGCGCTCGGCCACCCCGACACCGCCGCGCCTTAAGGAGCCCGCATGGCCTACGAGCAGATTCGCTACGACGTGGAAGACCACATCGCTACGCTCACCCTGCATCGCCCAGAGAAGCTGAACGCCTTCACGGCGCGCATGTGCAAGGAGATGATCGATGCCTTCGACCGCGCCGACGCGGACGACGCCGTGCGCGCCATCATCGTCACCGGCGCCGGACGCGGCTTCTGCGCGGGGGCAGACTTGGGCGGCGGCCGCGGCGTGTTCGAGCGCGACGCGGGCAAGCGCGATGCCGGCGGCTTGCTCACCCTGCGCATCTTCGAGTGCAACAAACCCGTCATCGCAGCCATCAACGGCCCGGCCGTCGGCGTTGGGGCAACGATGACGCTGGCCATGGACATGCGAATCGCGGCAGAGAACGCCCGCTTCGGCTTCGTCTTCGCCCGCCGCGGCATCGTGCCGGAAGCGGCTTCGAGCTGGTTTCTGCCGCGCGTGGTCGGCATCGCCAAGGCATTGGAATGGAGCCTCTCCGGCCGCATCTTCGACGCCCAAGAGGCGCTCGGCGGCGGCCTCGTGCAGAGCCTGCACCCGAAGGAGGCGCTGCCCGCCGCGGCGCGGAGCTTGGCCGGCGACATCGCCAGCGAGTGCGCCGGGGTGTCCGTCGCGCTCACGCGCCACATGATGTGGCGGATGTTGGGGGCGGACCACCCGATGGAAGCGCACAAGCTGGACTCCCAGGCGCTGCACCACACCGGCCGCTTGGCCGACGCCAACGAAGGCGTCGCCGCGTTCTTGGAGAAACGCCCGGCAGCGTTTAGCGGTAAAGTAAGCGCCGACATGCCGGACTTCTTCCCGTGGTGGGAAGCGCGGCGATTCGAGTAAGAGCAAGTAAGAGTAAGCAGGAGGCTTGTCATGGCAGATCCGGTGATCGCGCAACCCGCGCCCTTTCCAGTGGACGTGGAAGCGGGCAAGAAATACTTCTGGTGCGCTTGCGGCAAGAGCGCCAATCAACCCTTCTGCGATGGCTCGCATCGGGACACCGAGTTCGTGCCGCGGCAGTTCGAGGCCACCGCGAGCCGCACCATGTACTTTTGCGGCTGCAAGCGCAGCGCCAAGGCGCCGCTCTGCGACGGCACCCACAACTCACTCTAAGCACTGCAAATCGCTGCACGCATCCGGACACCATGAAGGTTCCACGCCATGCTGTTGAGCTCCATCAGGCGCAAGTTCAAGCGCAAGCCAAAACTGACAGACGCCGACCCCGCGCGCCGGTTGGCGGCTGTGCAGAACCTCGACGCCGCCGAGCACCAGCAGACGTTGGCGGCGCTCGCGCGCGAGGATGGCGATGCCAGTGTGCGCGCCGCCGCCTTGGAACGTTTGACGCCGCCCCACTTGGGCGCGCTGCTGGAAGCCGCCGAAGCCGGGCAAGACCGTTCCGCGGCGCTTGACATCGCCGGGCGCCTTGCCGCCCTTGGCGACGACCACGCCTTTGCCAACCACCCGCTGATCGCCGTGGCGCGCTGCGCGCGGGCGCCGTCGGCGGCGGCCCTCGCCGCCATCGCAAACGCGGAACTCGCGGCGCTGGCCATCATGCAGGTGTCCGACGCAGAGGCCCGCGCCAAGCTGGCGGACGCGGTGTGGGATGAAGATCGTCTCGCGGCCTTGGAAGCGCAAACGCGCAATCGGGACAAGACCACCCACCGCCTGGCGAAAGAGCGCCTCGCCGCCTTGAAGCGCCTGCAGCAGACGCGCGCCGAGCTCTTGGGGCGCGCCGAGTCCCTCGCTGACGCCGCGCAGCGCCTGCTGCCCACGGATGCCCAGCTTGCGGCGCGCCGCGATGCGCTCAGCCAAGAGTGGCAGAGCGTCTGGGGAGACTTGGACGCCAACGCCGCCGGCTTGGCGCGCTACGGCCAAGCACCCGCAGCGGAAACCGCCCTGCGGCAGCGCTTCAGCTTGCCGGAGGACGCCCCGGCGGAAACGCCGCTGGCCGAGGCGCCGCCGGAGCGCGCGCAATCGTTCGACCAACTGCTCGCCGAACTCGAAGCGTTGGAGAAGGCATTGTTCGGCGAACTCGATGCGTTGCAGGAAGCTGGCGGCTTTGCGCAGCGTCTAGCCGCCATCGAGGGGCAATGGCGCCAAGCCGTGGACGCAGCCGCCCCCGCGGCCGCCACCGGCGCCTCCTACCGGGTGCTGCGCGAGCGGCTGCGCGACATCTTGGATGCCTTGCAGCGCGCGTGCGACCGACATGCCGCCGCCACGGCCATTCTCGCCCTCGACACGACATGGACGCCGCCGAAGGAGGACGAGGATTTTGCAGCGCTGTGGCAATCGCAAGGCGCTGTCCGGCGCGCCGCCCGCGAGGCCGCTGCCATCGTCGAGGCAGTCGCCTGGCCAGCCGACGCCACCGCCCCCGGGTGGCTTAGCGAGTTGGCCGCCAAGGAGGCGGCGTTGCGCAGTGTGGACGAACGCTGCCATGAGACATTCTTGGCCTTGCAGCAGGACATCGCAGAGTCCATGGCGAAGATGGAAGCCCATGTCGAGGCCGGCGAAGTGGCCGACGCCTCGCGCCTCAGAGACCAAGCCAATCAGCGCATCCGGCGGCTGCCGAAGTCCGCCCAGGCTGGCCCCTCCGCACGGCTTGCGAGCCGCTCCGGACCCTTGAAGGAACTGCATGCATGGCAGGCATTCGCCGAACGCGGGCGGCGCGAAGCGCTCTGCGACGAGATGGAAGCCCTCGCCGACAACCCGCTGCCGCCGGGGGCGCAGGCAGAGCGCATCAAGGCGCTGCGCAAGCGCGTCCAAGCAATAGGGCGCATCCGCTCCGGCACCGATCGGATGCTCATGGAACGCTTCGACGCTGCCGCGGAACGCGCCTTCGCACCCTGCCGCAAGCACTTTGAGGCGCTTGCCGAGACGCGGCGCTTCAACTTGGCGCAGCGCGAAACCATCTGCAGCGAGCTGGAGGCCTTCCTAGACCAAAACGATTGGCAGAACGCAGACTACAGGGGCGTGGCCGAAATCCTGCGCGCCGCCCGCGAAGAGTGGCACACCTACCATCCGGTGGACCGGTCGCCCGGCAAGCAGGTGGAGGCGCGCTTCAAGGCGGTGACCGACCAACTCCACAAGCACCTGAAAACCGATTGGCAGCGCAACGTGGCCGCCAAGGAAGCCATCGTCGAAACCGCTCGGGCCGCGGTGGCGGAGGATCGCCCGGTGCCCGAACTCGTCGAGCTGATGAAGCGGCTGCAGCGCGAGTGGAAGGAGGTGGGGCCCACGCCGCGGCAAAAGGATCAGAAACTCTGGAAGGCGTTCCGGGACATTTGCGACCATGTGTTCGGCGCCCGCGACACAGACCGCGTCGAACGCCGCTCCAAGGCGAGCAGCACCGTGGCCGAAGCGAACGCGCTGGTCGATGACGTGCTGAGCGCGGCCTCCGAGGATGCAACGGAAGTGCCAGACCGCGCCATGCTGCGCGACTTCGAAGCCCGCGCGCAGGCGTTGGAGGGGCTGCCGAGGGAAGTGGAGCGGCGCTTGCAGCGCGCCCTGTCGGATTTCGAGCGCGAAGTGGCGCTGGCCGCGGGCCGCCGCCGGGTGCAGGAGGAAGTCGCGCACATCGAGCGCATGGATGCGTTGGACGCAGCGCTCGCGGCGCTGGAGCGCGATGGCGGCGCTACGGACGCTTGGCAAGCCGAAGCGGGAGACCTCAAGGCCGCGTTCGCGCCGCGCTTTGCCGGCACCGGCACTCACGCCGCGGACGCCGAGGCGCTCAAACGGCTCGCCGTCGAAGCGGAGATCGCCGCGGAGTTGGACTCTCCGGCAGAAGACCACGCATTGCGCCTGGCAGTGCGCATGGAGCGCTTGCAAGGTGGCCTTGGCAACCACGACCGCGAGCGCGCGGACAGCGGCGAGTTGCTCGAACGCTGGTGCGCAACCGCCGCCGAGCAGCGCGGCGCCGAAGCGGCCCGCGAGCGCTTCTTCGCCGCGCTGCGGCGCATCGTGCAACGTTGAAGCGCTCAGGAAGGCCCAAACGAGGAGAACCGCCGTTGAGCACACCTGGCTACCTGCATGATTGCTTGGGTCTGTTCCCCAAAGTGACGCAGCATCGATACGGCAAGGTGCAACGCCCTGACGAGGTGGAACGCCGCGTGGCGGGCATGTTGAAGGACGGGCGGGATTTGTGGGAGATCATCCGCGACATCCACGACAACGACGCATTCGACGCCAAGATGTTCGGCTTTCTTCCGGACCAGATCGAAGCGGAGCTCAAGAAAACGACGTGGCACTCGCAGTGGAAGACACTTCCCGATGAGGAACTTGTCAGGCAGCTGCATTGTGTGTTTCGTCAGATCGAGCCAGTGTCCGTGGTGCTGCGCTTCATCTGCCCGGACCACTACGGCATCTTCAGTTCGCCCGTGGCCACCATCTTGGGCGTGAGGCCTCAGCGCACGGCGACCGCAGCCTACGAAGCCTACTTGGAGAGCCTATGCGAGGTCCGCCACGACCGAGGCTTCGACAGGACGGCGGACGTGGACATGGCCCTGTGGGCGTTGCAAGTGGGCGTGTTGGACGGCCTCCTTCCGGAGCAGCAATGCCGTGGCTTGAAAGAGAGCTACGAGCGCGACGTCCCGCTGCGCCAGATTGCGACGCGGAATCTCACGTCGCAGCTATTTTCCGAGAACACCAAGCTCAAGGTTGCCGAGTCTCTGCTGGGCCGGAAAGAAGAAATCACGCTGGCCGGGCAGATCGCCGGCATCGAGTTCGAGCAAGCGGTGGGCAAGCACGCCCGCTCGGCTGGGAGCGTTCGGCAAAAGAAAAAACTCAGCGGCCTCATCAACCGCATTGAACCTCCGGACATCCGCCCAGACTTGCGCCGGGCTCGCGACATCCGAAACAATGCAGTCCATCGGTCTGCCAAAGTGACGAAAGAAGACGTCGAGTTCCTAATCGAGATGGCAAGGGAGGTTGAGAGACGCGCTCGGTAGTCCGCGCCAGTCGAGAGCACGCGCGCGCCCCAACAGGGCCGCTGAAGCCAAGGGACTAACGGGTTCGCGCAGCCGCCGCGGCGCACAAAGCGACTACACAAACGTAACCCTCCTAACGCGGCAGGGTGAGCGTTGCCTTGGCGCCGCCCAAGTCGCTCTCCGCCAGCGTGAGGGCGCCGTCGTAGCTGTGCGCCAGTTCCACCACGATGGCGAGGCCGATGCCATGGCCGGCGTGGCGCGTGTCCGCCCGCGCACCGCGCGCCAGCACCCGTTCGCGGGCGGCGGCCGGAATGCCGGGGCCGTCATCCTCCACCACAATCCGAGCCGCAGCGCCGGCGGCGACGGCGACGGTGACGCGCACCCGCGACGCCGAATACTTGTAGGCGTTCTCCAGCAGATTGCCAAGCATCTGCAGCAGGTCGCGCTCATCGCCACGCGCGCTCACCGGCGCCGGCGCCACGAGCTCCACGGCCACGCCCTTGGCCGCATAGGCCCGATCCAAGGTGCGCTGCAGCCGTTCGATGAGCGGTGCGACGGCTAGCGCCCGCTGCGGCACCACGGTGCGGGCGGCCACGGCGCGGGAGAGTTCGTGTGCCACCGTGGCGTCCATCAGTTCAAGCTGCTCGTCGAACAGCGCCCGCGCGCTCGGCTGCAACTCCTGCGCGGCGTTGCGGAGCACGGTGAGCGGCGTCTTCAGGCTGTGCGCCAAATCTCCCATCGCCTTGCGATGGCGCTCTTGGTTCTCGCGCTCGCCGACGACAAAACGGTTCAAGGTGTGCGCCAAGGCGTCTAGTTCGCGTGGGTAGTCCGTGCCGATGTCATCGCCGCGGCCAGCGCGCAGCGCCGCAATCCGCTCGGTCATGCGCCGCACCGGCGCCAGCCCCCAACGCAGCGCCACCAGTTGCGCCACGATGAGCAGCAGCGTGGCGCCCGCCAAGCCGATGGCCGCGTTGCGGCGAAACGCCGTGATCTCCGCGCCGAAGGGGCGCCGGTCCGCCAGCATCCAGAACGTCATTTCCGCTTCCTGCTCGGCTTCCCAGATGACGGTGTAGCCGAGTTGGTAGACATCCGGCTGTCCCGCGTCGGCGCTCGGCCGGTCCAGGAAGCGAAAGCTGCCCGGCAGCGGGCGCCGCGCCGGCGTCGGCAGCAGCGGGGTGACCTGCAGCGAAGGCGAGCGCCAAATGATGGCGCCATCTGCCGCTTCAACATAGGCATACAGGCCAGACTCCGGCGCGGACAGGCGCGGGTCTCCCAAGCCTTGCGGGAAGTCCAGCCGGTCTCCCCGCACCTGCGCGGCGCCGAGCAAGCCGTAGATGGCACCGCGCATCTGCTCTTGGGCGCCGGCGAGCACGCTGCCGGCGAAGGATCGCTCCAACACCCAACCGGTGGCGGCGAGGAAGGAACCCAAGGCAATGGCCGAGGTGACCATGAGCCGCCCCTGCAGGCTGCCACCGCCGGGGCGCCGCCGCGCGGGAGCGCTGTCGTTCAAGCGCCGGCGGCGAAGCGGTAGCCGCGGCCGCGCACCGTGAGGATGGGATTCAGGGCGCCATCCGGGTCCAGTTTCTTGCGCAGCCTGCCCACGAACACTTCGATCACGTTGCTGTCGCGGTCGAAATCTTGCTCATAGAGGCGTTGCGTGAGTTCCGCCTTCGAGACGACCCGCGCGCCGTTGAGCATCAGACATTCCAGCAGGCGGTATTCAAAGCTCGTCAACTCAACGTCGCAGCCAGCGGCAGTGACGGCTTTCTTGGCCGTGTCCAAGGTGAAGCGGCCTTGGGTGATGACGGGCGAGGCGTGCCCGGCGGCGCGGCGCACCAAGGCGTTCACCCGCGCCAGGAGTTCCTCCATGTGGAACGGCTTGGTGAGATAGTCGTCTGCGCCGGTTTCAAGCCCCGTCACCTTGTCTTGCCAATCGGCCCTGGCGGTGAGGATGAGGATGGGGAAGGAACGTTCCTCGGCGCGCAGCCGGGCGATGAGGTCGATGCCGTTCAGCTTCGGCAAGCCAAGGTCGATGATCGCGGCGTCGTAATCGAACTCGCGCCCGAAGTAGAGCCCTTCCTCGCCGTCTCCGGCCAAATCCACCACGAAGCCGGCGTCACGCAGGCGCTTGTCGACCTGCGCGCGGAGCAGCATCTGGTCCTCCACGAGCAAGATGCGCACATCAATCTTCCGAGACTGCCCCGCGCCGATTCACGAACACGTTCTTGATGCGCCCGCCCTCGGTGAGCACCCGGACATCGAAGCCCCGCTCGCCATCCCGACGGGCAGCGCCGGCGGAGAGGATGCGGCCATCGAAGCGCCCACGCACGATGCGCACAGCGCGCTCTTTCGTCATCTGCGCGGCGGTCGGCGCGAAGTTGCTGGCGCCTTCTGGCGCGGCCGGCACCGCCGGCGCCGCCACGCAGCCTGCGCAGAGGCAGAGCAACGCCTTAAGCCGTGCCGCGGACATGGCCGCATTGTACTGGCTGCCGACGCTGGCTGGCGCGCGCGCCGACGGCGGCGAGCGGACGCGGTAGCGCCAGGCAGAGGCAAATGCCCATTGGCGCGAATGCGTGGCCTGCTGCACCCGGGGGGTGGCCTGCTGCACCCGGGGGAAGGAAGCAGGCCGGCTCACCGCGCCTTCGGCCGTCGGCGGCCATCAGCCTAGCGGCGTCACCCGCACCCGCACGGGGATGCGGTCGCCCGGATGCTCGCGCAGCCGCGCCGAGTACGTCTCGCCGGCATAGCGGTACGTCACGTCGTAGCCGACCAGGCGCTCGCGGCTGGTCTCCTCCGCCACGACGTCGCACACCTCTTGTTCCCGATACACGGCGCGGTCGCCATCGCGGCGGCGCGACACGTCGTAGCCGACGCTGCCGCCCAAGGCAGCGCCGAGCACGGCGCCAACTTGTTTGTTGCGCTTCTTGTGGCCGAGCGCGTTGCCCACGGCGCCGCCAATGATGGCGCCCAAGATCGGCCCGGTGGCCGAGGCGCGACGCGAGCGCGCCGGCCGCCGCTCGATGCGGCAATGCTCAACCGGCGTGACGTGAACTTCGGTTCGATACACCGGGTGCGCGGCGAGGACGTCAGCGTAGTCCGTGGCGGCATCGGCGTTGGCGCCCAAAGCGGCGCCTAGGCCGACCAGCGCGGCGCATCCCATGAGGCGGTGGCGACGGCAGTTCATGTTGGTTCCTCCAGCCATAGGGCGATGGCGACAGATTGGGGCGCCGAGGCTGAACGCGACATGAATGTGGCGGGCGTCTCACCCACGCCACCCGACACACCCGCGCTCCGCATTGGCGCACCCACGCACGGCCCCGGCGCGTCAGTCGCCTGCCCGCTGCGAGACCTCCGCCACCCGATGCTGCCCATCGAGTTCCACCACCACATCGGCGCGCGTCGGCAGGTCCTCGCGCATCCACACCGTCAGGCGTTCGTAGTGCGCGACGAAACGCTCGATGGCTGCCGCGTCCAAGCGCTGCGCGGGCGGTCGATCGCGTTCAGCCAGCAGGCGCCAGCGGCGCACCGCGGCGATGTCCGGCACGCGCAGGTAGATGAGCTGGTCGAACGATGCAAAGAGGCCGGCATAGTCGCTGGCAAGGGCCGCGTTGATGCGCCGCCGCCACACGCCGGATGCATCCTCGTTCGCTTCGAGCGCGTTGATCGGCGTGGCCAAACGCGCGGCCGGCTCGGGCCGCGCACCCACGCACCACCCCTCGATGAGCGCCAAGTCCACCGGCGTCGCCACCGTGCGCGGGGTGGGCGAGCGGTCGTCCCGGCCCTTGTCGAACACCGGAATGGACGCTGTGCCCGGCTGAAAGAGGCGCGCCAAGGTGGCCTCGCACAACGCCACGTCATGGCTGTCGGGTGGGCCGCGCGTGACGCAGAGCGGATGCACGGTTTGCCCCAAGCCGATGCGCTCGGCGCGGGTGAGATAGAAATCGTCCAGCGACAACGCCACGGCCTTGATGCCGAAGTGTCCCGCAGCCGCGACGATGGCGCCGGCAAGGGTCGTCTTGCCGGCACCCTGGCCACCAGAAAGCGCCACGCGCTGGGGCACGCCCGCAGCAGCCCATGCCGCCGCCCATTGCGCCGCCAGCACCCGCCAGTCTTCCGGCAGCGCCACATCCAAGGCGGCGAAACAAGCGCGCGCCGGGGCGGAGAGGGTTTGCTGCAGCGCTGTCAAGGCAACGCCCTCAGCCAAGGGCCAGCCGCCGCACCGGCGCCGGATTGCCCGACAGCCGCCACAGCCGCCAGACGAGCATCACCGCGGCGACGGCAAGCCCAGCCACCAAGCCAATCCAGAAGCCGGTGACGCCGAGCGCGGCCACCCCGCCGATGCCGAACCCCAGGGCGGCGCCCAGCGGCAAGCCGATGACCCAGTAGGCAAACGCCGCGGTGAGCATCGGCGCCCGCGTGTCCTTGTAGCCGCGCAGCGCCCCCACCGCCGTGACCTGGGTGTCGGCCACGAACTGATACAGCGCCACCAGCAACAGCAGCCCCGCGGCCGCACTGATGACCTCCGGGTCCTTCGTGTAGAGCCCGGCGATGTCCTCCCGCAGCGTGAACACGGCCACCGCGGCCACCAACGCGAACGCCAGCGAGGCGCCCAAGGCCACGAACGCCGACCTGCGGGCGCCGGCATAGTCCCGGGCGCCAATGCTGTAGCCCACGCGAATGGTGGCCGCCATGCCGAGGGCGAGCGGGATCATGAACGCGACGCCGCCCACATTGCTGGCGATCTGATGCGACGCCACGGCATCCACGCCGAGGTGCCCAACGAGCAGCGTCACCACGGAGAACACGGCCACCTCGAAGAACAGCGCGACGCCAATCGGCACGCCGAGCTTCAGCAGCCGCCAGACAATCGCCGGGTCTGGCCACGAGAAGCGGGCGAGCACGCCGAGGTCCCGCACCCGCGAATAGCGGACGATGGCGACCATGGCGATGAGTTCGCCCCACATGACGATGGCGCCGGAGACGCCGCAGCCGACGCCGCCCATGGCCGGCACGCCGAAGCCGCCGTACACGAAGAGGTAGTTGAGCGGCACCTTCAGCCCCAGCGCGCACAGCGCCACCACCATTGCCGGGCGCGTCCAGGACAGCCCGTCGCACAGGTAGCGCAGCACGAAGAAGCCCAAGATGGGCACGAGGCCGAAGCTCATCGCGCCGATGTAGGCGCTGGCGACGGGAATCGCCGCGGGGTCCACGCCGATCAGGCGATACCCGGCCTCCGCGAACTGCATCGGCACCGCGAGCAGCAACCCGCCGATCAAGGCGATCCACAGCGCTTGGCGCACCACGACGCCGGCTTCGCTCGCTTGGCCGCCGCCATGCATCTGCGACACCGTCGGCGTCACGGACATGACGATGCCGGAGAGCAGCAGCAGCCCGGGCCAGTAGAAGCTCGTGCCCAACGCGACGCCGGCCAAATCGACCGGGCTCACCCGGCCGGCCATCACGGCATCCACCGCGGACATGCCCATGTGCGAGAGCTGCGTCAGGATGATCGGCGCCGCCAGCACGCTGAGCGCCTTGAGCTCCGCCGCAACGCGGCCGCGCCGGTCCGCCAAGGCCGCCGCCTCCGGGCCGGCACGCGGCTCAGCCGCCGCCGCGCCCTCGCGTTGCGCCGCCGCGCCCTGCGCCATGCTCAAGTTCCGGGTGAAGGAGGGGGAAGAGGGGCGATTTTAGTCTGCCGCCGCCAACGGTGTTGCGTCCTTGCAGCACCGTCAAGGCAACGCCGTCAGCCAAGCGCCAACCGCCGCACCCGCGCCGGATTGCCCGACAACCGCCACACCCGCCAAATGAGCATCACCGCGGCGACGGCAAGCCCAGCCACCAAGCCAATCCAGAAGCCGGTGACGCCGAGGGCGGCCACCCCGCCGACGCCGAACCCCAAGGCCGCGCCCAGCGGCAAGCCGATGACCCAGTAGGCGAACGCCGCGGTGAGCATCGGCGCCCGCGTGTCCTTGTAGCCGCGCAGCGCCCCCATCGCCGTGACCTGGGTGTCGTCCACGAACTGATACAGAGCCACCAGCAACAGCAGCCCCGCCGCCACGCTGATGACTTCCGGGTCCTTCGTGTAGAGCCCGGCGATGTCCTCCCGCAGCGTGAACAAGGCCACCGCGGCCACCAACGCGAACGCCAGCGAGGCGCCCAAGGCCACGAACACGGACCTGCGGGCGCCGGCATAATCCCGGGCGCCGATGTTGTAGCCCACGCGAATGGTGGCTGCCATGCCGAGGGCAAGCGGAATCATGAACGCGACGCCGCCCACATTGCTGGCGATCTGATGCGACGCCACGGCATCCACGCCGAGGTGCCCAACGAGCAGCGTCACCACGGAGAACACGGCCACCTCGAAGAACAGCGCGACGCCAATCGGCACGCCGAGCTTCAGCAGCCGCCAGACAATCGCCGGGTCTGGCCACGAGAAGCGGGCGAGCACGCCGAGATCCCGCACCCGCGAATAGCGGGCGATGGCGACCATGGCGATGAGTTCGCCCCACATGACGATGGCGCCGGAGACGCCGCAACCGACGCCCCCCATGGCCGGCACGCCGAAGCCGCCATACACGAAGAGGTAGTTGAGCGGCACCTTCAGTGCCAGCGCGCACAGCGCCACCACCATGGCCGGGCGCGTCCACGACAGCCCGTCGCACAGGTAGCGCAGCACGAAGTAGCCCAGGATGGGCACGAGGCCGAAGCTCATCGCGCCGATGTAGGCGCTGGCGATGGGAATCGCCGCGGGGTCCACGCCGATCAGGCGATACCCGGCCTCCGCGAACTGCATCGGCACCGCGAGCAGCAACCCGCCGATCAAGGCGATCCACAGCGCTTGGCGCACCACGGCGCCAGCTTCGCTCGCCTGGCCGCCGCCGTGCATCTGCGACACGGTTGGCGTCACGGACATGACGATGCCGGAGAGCAGCAGCATCCCGGGCCAGAAGAAACTGGCGCCCAAGGCGATGCCGGCCAAATCCACCGGGCTCACCCGGCCGGCCATCACGGCATCCACCGCGGACATGCCCATGTGCGAGAGCTGCGTCAGGATGATCGGCGCCGCCAGCACGCTGAGCGCCTTGAGCTCCGCTGCCACGCGGCCGCGCCGCCCCGCCAAGGCCGCCGCCTCGGGGCCGGCGCGCGGCTCAGCCGCCGCCGAGCCCTCGCGTTGCGCCGCCGCGCCCTGCGCCATGCTCAAGTCCAAGTGAAGGAGGGGGGAGAGGAGCGATTTTAGTCTGCCGCCGCTGCCAACGGTGCTGCGTCCTTGCGACGCTGCGTGTGCGCGAAAGCGCCGCCGGTCGGTTCAGCACATGGGGACTTGGCCGGCTTGCTGCTCCGAACGATCTGGCACCTAGCGCCGATTTCTCTGGAAGGTCCTGCCGTCAACTTGCATGGTCAAGAGGGGTATACGCACCGACCTTTTCGCGGAACGACTCCCGCGGCGTCGTACGCGCCGTAAATCGCGGCGCCGTCTTGCGGGCCGTGCGCCTTTCATGTAGCGTAGCCTTTCGTATCTCGTGGGTGGTCGAAGGCTACGGCTCTACCGCCTCGCGAGTGGTGGGGGTTGTGACGATTGAGACAGGATCCGGCGCGTCGGCAACGTGTGAGGCCTCTCGTTAGCGTAGATCGGGAAAGCGGACTATAATGCGACCTTGGAGACACATGCTCGGTGCGTTCTGTGCCGTTTGGGCCCATGTTCCTCCGAATGCAGAGGAGCATCGCACTGTGTCAATGGATGTCGTAATAGTAGAGGAGAGGGTCGCGTGCCCACCCCATGGCTACGGAGTACCCGACCCCGATCCATCAGGAGTTCCCCAATCATCCCGTTGCAACGACATCTTGGATGAACTCGAAGGTTTCATGGAGAATAGTAGATACCACTCCACGACATATGAGCTCTTCCATGCTGATCGCCCAGTTGACCTTAGTCTTACGGGGCACATGATGGAGGCGCTTAACATAGCCGATAGGGGGTACTCCGCGGTATTCATCTTCCGCTTAGGCGAGGGGGCCGAATCCATTAGATTTGTCCGGGACGAAGACGGAAGGAGAGACGAGAGGGAGGACAGCGCACCCTCCCTAGGACGCTGGTACCACCACTGGCGAGCCACCTCTATAGCACCCGTCAACCGCACGATTTGGAGCGTTCACCTAGACGAATTCACTACAAAGTTCAAGTTTGTCGCTCCAAAAGCTAGCCAATACAAGGGCACCACATCGTGAAAGTATATGACCCAGATTCCTTCACCGGCAGACTGATTCTGAACGGAATCGACAAGCTCGTATTCACTCTATTACTGTTTTTGATTTTCGCTTGGTGGACGAACTTTCAACGAGAAAATGAACGGGCAGATATACGAGCCGAGGAAGTTAATGACATTAGGATTCAGAGACCGATTGCATTGATGGAAGAGTTGTCTAGACCAGTTCGAGACTGCATATTGTTCGTTCAGCAGAACCGGGCATCAGGCATGACGCCGGAAGGAAAAGGAAGATTTAGGTCCTTGACGTTGGAGATAGCCCTGTATCTCGATTTGATCGTAAACTACGCAAAAGATAGAGAAAAAACTGTCCAGGCGGCGGCGACGTTACGAGCTAACGTCAAGAATTTCGAAGAGCTGGCATTAGTCACAAGCGGTGCAAAAGATACAGACTACGATTTGTTTGCTAAGCGATTGCAGGACGATTTCGAAATACTATCTATGCATATCATAGCAGAAACGATAGCTGCTATTTCGAACGAGTCAAAGTTGAGGGAGCACTGAATCGTCGGTAAAGGAGGTGTCCTGCCCAGAGCAAATGACCTACTCGCGTTGAAGCAGGGTTATCTTTCTGTGTGCCGGAGTCTGTATAGGTTCATGGACGACTCCTTCCGCTACCTCGTTGGGGCAGGGGAGGGGCGAAGTCGTTGTGGGAATGAGCTCCAAGGGCGTGGCCGTTAGCGAGCGTACTGCTTCATTGCCCGGCACCGCGATAGAGGCAGTGACCTGCTGGGACGTTCGGGTCAGGCTGTCGCCTTCATCATCCCAGCGAACTCGGCGGGGGCTTTCACGCCGGGGGAGTGGGGGTGCCAGCAGCGGTTTGTTGTAGTAGTCGAGGCACATGGCGAACGCCATGTTCACGGTGGCGTAGCTGAGCTTCCTTTGGGACCGGCGGGTGGAAGTGCGGACTCCGGTACTCGAAGAGGACCGGGCGGTTGACGTCGATCGACGATACTGTTGAGCGGCGGCGACGGTAGGGACTGGGGCAGGCCGAATGTCCTGCATTCCTCCTAGAAACCGGCCGTGAACTTCCCGGTTTACATGCACGGCACGGATGTCAGGCCATTTCGCAGCCTCGCAAGAACGCCCCTCGCGGTGTCGATATGCATGGCCATGTGGTCGAACGGAGCGCCAGTTCCTTGCCTGGAGGAGGGCGGGCAAATGATGGGCCTGCAGATGAGACCAAATTCCGCATGGCCAACGGGCGCCGAAGCCGTATACTTGCACTAGCCAGCCAAGAGAGAGGAAGAGGCCTCAAGCGATGCAACTCAACGACAGCAAAACCCTGCAAAACCTCAAGGATGCGTTCGCCGGCGAATCCCAAGCGAATCGCCGTTACCTCTACTTCGCGCAAAAGGCGGACGTCGAAGGCGAAAACGATGTCGCCGCCGTGTTCCGCTCCACCGCGGAAGGGGAGACGGGCCACGCCCACGGCCACCTTGAGTACATGGAAGACGTTGGCGACCCGGCCACCGGGCTGCCCATCGGCACCACCAAGGACAACTTGGCCGCCGCAATCGCCGGCGAAACCCACGAGTACACGGACATGTACCCCGGCATGGCCGCCACGGCGCGTGACGAAGGCTTCGACGAGATCGCCGATTGGTTCGAGACGCTAGCCAAGGCGGAACGCAGCCACGCCAATCGATTCAAGAAAGCGTTGGACTCCGTGGAGTAGGCGGCCGCGCCCGCGCGCCGGGCGGCGACCAGCTTGAAGGGGCGGGCCAATGGCGACCAAGGAAGGCAGTCTCGAAGCCCCCCGGCGTGAATCTCTGGATTGGCGCAATCCAGATTTCCACGATGCCGCGGCGGTAAACGCCGAACTCGCCCGAGTCTTCGACATCTGTCATGGCTGCCGCCGCTGCGTCAGCCTGTGTCAGGCGTTTCCGACGCTGTTTGACCTCGTCGACGAATCCGACACCATGGAAGTGGACGGAGTGAGCGCGGCGGACTACGGCAAGGTGGTGGACCACTGCTACCTGTGCGACCTCTGCGCAGAGACGAAGTGCCCCTACCTGCCGCCCCACGAGTGGGCGGTGGACTTTCCACATCTCATGCTGCGGGCGAAGGCCGCGCGCTTCCGCGACCCCTCCGCCAAGACGCGCTGGCGCGACCGTCTCATCACCAGCACCGGGCCGCTGTTCAAGGCCGCCGCCCTGCCCGGCGCCGCGCAACTGGCCAACGCCGCGGCCGGCAACGCAGCGCTGCGCAAGCTCGGCGCCCGCGTCGCCGGCATCCACGCCGATGCGCCGACGCCCAAGTTCACAGCGCGAACATTCAGTTCGGAAACGGGGGACGAGGTGGGCGCCCACCTTGACGCCCGCGCATCCGCGACGACCACCGGGCGCGTCGCCATCTACGCCACCTGCTACGGCGAGCACGAAGCCGCAGCCTCGGCAGACTTGGTGGCCGTGCTCAACCACAACCACATTCCGGTGCGGGTGCTGAAGGGCGCCGCCTGCTGCGGGATGCCGAAGTTCGAGCTCGGCGACCTGGCAAGCGTCGCCAAGCTCATGGAAAAGAACTTGCCGCGGTTCCTGGACGCCATCGGCGATGGCTACGATCTGATGTCCATCATCCCCTCTTGCACCTTGATGTACCGCCAAGAGCTGCCGCTCATGTTCCCAGAGAATGCGGACGTGGCACGGGTGGCCGAGCGCTTCTTCGACCCGTTCGAGTACCTGTCGGCGCGCGCGCGGGAGGGGTTGACGGCCACGGATTTCCAAACGCCCTTGGGCAAGGTGGCCTACCACGCCGCCTGCCATCAGCGCGTGCAGGGGTTCGGCCAGCGCACGCGGGAGTTCCTGGCCGCCATGCCGGGCACCGAGGTGGCGTTCATCGAGCGGTGCTCCGGCCACGACGGCACCTACGCGGTGAAGGCGGAGACCCACGGCCACGCCATGAAGATCGCCCGGCCCGTCGTCAACCGCGTGCGGCAAGCGCAAGCGGATGCCTACGGCTCGGATTGCCCGATGGCCGGCCACATGATCGCGCATGGCTTGGCCGACGGCTCGCAGGCGACGCACCCCATCTCGATGGTGCGCAAGGCATACGGCATCTGATGGAGAAGCTGAGCCGCGGCCGGCTGTTGAGCTTGGAGCGCTATGCCGCCGAGCGCGCCGCGTTCCGCGCCCGCGTGATGGCGCACAAGCGTTCGCGGCGGGTTGCCTTGGGCGCCCATGCGACGCTCCTCTTCGAGGACTTCCTCACCATGCAGTACCAGGTGCAGGAAATGCTGCGCGCCGAGCGCATCTTCGAAGCCAACGAGATTCAAGCCGAGCTGGATGCCTACAACCCGTTGATTCCAGATGGCGGCAACTGGAAGGCGACGCTGCTGATCGAGTACCAAGACGTGGACGAACGCCGCCAAGCGCTGGCGCGAATGGCCGGCATCGAGCACCGCGTGTGGGCGCGCATCGGCGATTTCGACCGCGTGTTCGCGCTGGCCAACGAGGACATGGAGCGCAGCAACGAGGAAAAAACCGCCGCCGTCCACTTCCTGCGATTCGAGTGGACACCGCCCGCCATCGCCGCATTGTGCGCCGGAGCGGCGCTCAAGATGGGCATCGACCATGCGGCGCTACCCTACGAAGTGGCCGTGGGCGCGAACATCCGCGAAGCCTTGGCCAAGGACTTCGACTAGCGGCAAGGGTTGAGTGCCGCCGCCATGCAAGAGCGCCTCATTGCAGACATCCGCGGCTGGGACGCCATCGCAGACCACCGCACCGGCACCGAAGGCGACCACGCCACCGCCCGCTGGCTGGCCGACAGCTTGCGCGCAGCCGGGCTTGAGCCGGATTGCCAACCGTTCCCATTCGCCCGCCGCGTGTTGCGCGAATGTGCGGTGCAGGTGGGCGCAGACCGCGCCGACGGCGTCCCACTGTTCGACGGCCACCTCACAGACGCGGACGGCATCAGGGCGCCCCTCGCCCTGGGCGCCGCGGCCGGCGGCATCGGCGTCGCTGCTTTCCCTTCGCCAGGCGGCGGCGCGGCCAACGTCGAGCTGGAACGCGCCCGCCGCGCCGGCCAAGCGCGCGCCATCGTCGCCTATGCGGCTGCGGAAGGCGCTGTCCCTGGGCTTGCCTTGATGAACGCGCCGAGCTACGCAGCGCCGTTCGGGCCGCCGGTGCTGCAGGTGGCCACGCAGCACCGCGATTGGCTGATGGCCGCGGCCCAAGCCGGCGCCAGCGCTCGGTTCATTGCCCATGCCGAGCTAGAAGAGACGACCGCCTGCAACGTCAGCGTCGCCATCCCCGGACGCAAGCGTGGCAGCAAGCCATTGGTCATCGTGACGCCACGCAGCGGCTGGTGGACTTCCACCGCGGAGCGTGGCGGTGGCATCGCCGCCTGGCTGGCGTGTGCCCGGCACTTCGCGGCAACGCCGCCGGCGCGGGACGTGGTGCTCGCCGCCACCACCGGCCACGAACTCGGGCACTTGGGGCTAACGCGCTTTCTCGCTGAACATCCGCCGGCCGCAGCCCACGCTTGGCTGCATCTCGGCGCCAACTTCGCCGCCCAAGACGGCACCCTGCGCCTACAGGCTTCCGAGGATTGGCTGCCCACGGCCCTCGCTGCCTTGGACGCCGAGGACGTGCCGGCGGACAGCGTGATGCCGGCCGCGGCGGAACCCGTCGGCGAAGCGGCGAACATCCACGCCGGCCGCGGGCGCTACGCTTCGTTCGTGGGCACCCAACGTTGGTTCCACCACCCGCAAGACCGCTGGCCCCACGCCATCGACATCGAACGCGCCGAACGCACCTGCCGCGCAGCGTTGCGCATCGCTCAGGCGATGGCCAACGATTGAGGTTAGCTCGCCGCGCTCACTCAATTCGCTGCCGAGGCGCGGCGCGGCAAGGCCCTAGCGAGGGAAATCCGCATCCATGAGGCCGGCCTCCACCGCGTCGCAGAGCTCATCGACGTGGGCTTGCGTGGTGGCGGTGGAGAGGCAGCCGCCCACCCCGCGCAGCAGCATCCACATGCCGCGGTTGAGCAGGAAATCGCCCATGAACTGGGCCATGCGGTGCGCTTCGCGCGTGCCCCACACGTCATCCAGGCGGCGCAGCGGATGTTCATGGAAGTGGATGGCGAACATTGAGCCCTCGCCGGCCACTTGGCCAGCCACCCCGTGCTGCCGCAACAGGCCGCGCAAACGTTCGCGCAGGCCCTCCCCCAAGCCGTTCAGCGCCGCAAAGCGCTCTGCGTCCATGTGCGTCATGGCGGCCAACCCGGCGGTCATCGTCACCGGATTGGCGTTGAAGGTGCCGCCGTGGTGCATGGGCGCCGGCCCTCGCTCGGTGTCCTCGAAAACGGACATCACCGCGGCGCTGCCAGCGACGGCGCCCACCGGGAAGCCGCCGCCGATCACTTTGGCGATGGCCGTGAGGTCTGGCTCGATGCCGAGGTGGCCTTGGGCGCCACGAAAGCCGAGGCGCAGGCTCACCACTTCGTCCAAGCAGAACAAGATGCCATGCTTGCGCGTCACGCGCTGCAAGGCGCTCAAGTAGTCCTCCTCGAACGTGGCCATGCCGAGGGCCAAGGGCAGCGGGTCGATCATCACCGCGGCGAGCGTGTCGGCATGGCGTTCGATGAGGGCCTCCGCGGTGGCCACGTCGTTGAACGGCAGCACCACCACTTCATCCAACACCGATTGCGGCGTGCCCCCGCAGTAGGCCTTGGCGATGGGTTCGCGTTCGCGCCGATCGTTGGGGCCGTTCGACAGGCTCACCTCCGCGAAGTCATAAGAGCCGTGGTAGCACCCTTCCACCTTGGCGATCTTTGGCCGGCCGGTGTAGGCGCGCGCCACCTTGATGAGGTTCATCACCGCCTCTGAGCCGGAGTTCATGAACCGCACCCGCTCGAAAGATGGCACCCGCGCCGAGAGCAGTTCCGCCAGCTCGATTTCCACCTCCGTGGCCATGGCGAAGCCAGTGCCGCGCGCAAGCTGTTTGCCCACAGCCTCCATCACCGGCGGGAAGGCATTGCCGTGGATGAGCGATGTCATGTTGTTGTTGAAGTCCACATAGCGGTTGCCATCCACGTCTGTGACTTCGGCGCCGGCGGCATGGGCGACGTAGAGCGGGTAAGGAGACTTATCCACGCTGGAGCGGCTGTTGCCGGCCGGCAGCACCTGCCGCGCGCGGCCATTGAGCGCCGCGGAGCGGGAATCGAGGTCCGGATAGGTCATGGCAGGTTCCTCATGGCGTGGCGGGCAGTGCCACTCGATGCCCGGGCCCGAGGCGGCGCCAGCCTTCATGCAGCGCCAGACAGCGAAAACCCCCGGGCCACGGCGGGAGCGCCGTGACGCCGAGGGTTGCAGTGGCGCCTAGATGCGGTAGCCGAACTGCAGGCCGTAGGTGCGTGGACGCCCGAAGCGGTAGCCCACCTGATTCAGCTCGTAGATGATTACCTCGTCCGTCACGTTGCGGACATAGGCAGACACCTGCCAGCCAGAGTGCCTCATCGTGAGGCGCAAATCCACCGTCTCGTACGGCGGGGCAGGACGCTCGTTGTTGGCCGTATTCCAAGATTCAGCGATGGCGTAGGTGTCTGCCCGCGCCGTGGCGTCGTAGCCCATGAGTTGGAAATCGTAAACCAGCGACGCGTTGAAGCTGTACTCCGGCGCGTTGGCGAGCCGGTTGCCCGGTTGGATGCCCACGCCCAGATAGCGGCCAGCGGCAGAGGCGTAGATGTCCGCTTCCCAGTTGTAGTCCCCACCGAAGTTGAAGCGCAGCGAATCCGTGATGGTGGTTTGCACTTCAAACTCCATCCCCTCGCTGCGCGCTTCGCCGGCGTTGCGGTTGTATTGGAAGCCGAGCGGCGCCACGGACGGATACTCTTCCAATTCCTCCCGCACGGCGATGACGGTATCGATCCAATCGATCCGATACAGGGAGCCCACGAAACTTACCCGCCCGTCCGCCAAGGTGGCCTTCACGCCGAACTCGTAATTCTCCGCCTCGTCGCCATCGACGGTCTGCAAACCCACCAAACGGTCGTGGTGCTGTTGAGCCAGCGCCTTGCGTTGCGCCGTCTCCTCATCGTCCGCCAGCACCGCGTTGAGTTCCGCGATGGTGGCGGCGAGGCCAGAGTTCACGATGCCCGGCCGGTACCCTTGCGAGTAGGTGAAGTAGAGCATCCAGTCTTCCTTCGGCCGCCAAGTGAGCGTGACCTTGGGCGACGTCACCTTGGTGGTGATTTCCAGATCGTTCAATGGGTCGCGCTTCGAGTCCACACCGCCCCGGGCGACGAGCAACTCGTAGCTCACGTCCGCATAACGGGCGCCGACCAGCACGTCCCAAGCGTCGGTGATCGTGTACGTCACTTCCCCAAACACCGCCTGCTCGCCGAACGTTCGGTAGTTGGTGTTGCCCGGGACGATGCTATTGAGGAAGCCGACGATGGCGGCTTGCTCCTCGAGCGGCACTTCCGGATAGAAGTTGTACTGCAGCCAGCAGTGCGTATCGAGGGTGTCGTACACCGGCGGCCCGCCGTTGTGGCAGCCCTCGTGGTGGCCGGCTTGCGTCTCGTCATCTTTGTAGTAGGCGCCTGCCGTCCACTTCCAGCGGCTGTCCGTGTTGGAGACGAAGCGGAACTCCTGCACAAAGCGCTCCGTGCCGGTGAAGAAGGCGCCATCGCCGCCTAGGCCCGTCATCTTGGTGCGGCCGTCTGCCTGCGCCCCAAAGACGGCCGTGGCCGCGCCGACGAGAGCGAGGGCAAACCGTGGGCTGGTCTCTTCCGAGTAATCCCGGTCGCGGTCAAACCAAGAGGTGGAAGAGATGAAGTCTGCAAAGGAGAACTCCCAATCGATCTCGAAGTTGTACATCGCCGCCTCGTCGTAGCCACCGCTTTGGTGGTTCCAATGCGCCAAGTGCGAGAGGTATGGATCGTCGTCGAACTGCTCGAACTCGCCGCGGGTGTAGTGGTCCGCGGCCCAATCCGCTTGGCGCGGCGTGCAGTCTGGCCGCGCCGGCAACGGATAGACATGCACCTGCCCAGGCGGATCCGACGGCGTGGATTCGTTGAAGCAGTGGAATGCGAGGCCGGGGCCGCCATAGTCCCCGTCCACGATGTTCACCATCGCGGAAATCTCCAGCGCGTCGTTCACGTACCAAGCGATCTTCAGCCGGCCGCCAATCTCCTCGAAAGTGTCCGTGTCTTTCTTGTTGCGGGGCGCAGCTTGGTCGATGACGCCTTTGCGGTCCCGCTTGTAGCCAACGATGCGCGCCGCGAGCCGCTCGCCCAACGGAATGTTGACCATGCCGTCCGTGCGGTACGAAATGCCGCTCGATTCGCCGATGGCCTCCATTTCAATGCGGGCATTCCAATCGAACCCGCTCACATCCGGCTTCTTCGTGATGTAGCGCAGCGCACCGCCCATGGCGCCCTCGCCGTACAGCGTGCCCTGCGGCCCTTTCAGCACCTCCACCCGCTCCAGGTCGAACAGCGGCCCAATGGTCTGCGCGAGGCCGCCGACCCCGGAATCCGTGATGGGCATGTTGTCGAAGTAGACGCCAACCGTGGCGGCGCCGCCGCCGGCCGGCGGCGTGATGCCGCGCACGGTGAGCGTGTTGTAAGTCTGCGAGTTGGTGCGGTAGGCGAGGCCAGGGATGGACTGGTACAGGGTTTGGATGTCCTCAATGCCCTTGTTCACAATGTCTTGGTCGGTGACGGCCGAGATCGTGAGCGGCGTGTCCATCAGACGGGTGTCTCGATAGGTGGCGGAGACGATGATCTCCTCCACCGCGCTAACGTCGTTTTCTGCCTCTTCCTCCGCTTCCTGTGCTTGGGCCGGCACTAACACCGCAGCCAAAGAAGCCAGCGCCGACAGGCGCAACATCAATCCGAATCGTTCAAAATAGCCACTTCGCATCGCTTCCCCCTTGATGTCTTGTAGCGAGCCGTAGCTTATTCCCATAGGCCACGGGGTCTTGTCAAGGGCCGAGAGTGCGGCCGGCCACCTTCAAACGGCCACAAAAAACCCCGCCGAAGCGGGGTTTTCTGGTTGCTCTTGGAGCAGCCTCTTGGAGCAGCGAAGGCGCTACATCATGCCGCCCATGTCTGGCATGCCACCGCCTGGGGGCGCTGCCGGCTTGTCTTCCGGCGCTTCCGCCACCATGGCCTCGGTGGTAATCATGAGCCCAGCGACGGACGCCGCGGCCTGCAACGCGGTGCGCGCGACCTTGGCCGGGTCTGGAATGCCCATGTCGATCATGTCGCCGTATTCGCCAGTGGCGCCGTTGAAGCCTTGATTGCCTTCGAGGCCTGCCACTTTGTCGAGCACGACCGCGCCTTCCGCACCGGCGTTCTGCGCGATTTGGCGTAGCGGCGCCGACATGGCGCGCTTGGCGATGCCGATGCCAACGTTCTGGTCTTCGTTGTCGCCGGCCAGGCTGTCGATGGCCTGCAGGGCGCGCACCAGCGCGACGCCACCGCCAGCCACGATGCCTTCCTCCACGGCGGCGCGGGTGGAATGCAGCGCGTCTTCGACGCGTGCCTTCTTCTCCTTCATCTCCACTTCCGTGGGGGCGCCCACCTTGATGACCGCCACGCCGCCAGCCAGCTTCGCCAGCCGCTCTTGGAGCTTCTCGCGGTCGTAGTCCGACGAGGTGTCCTCGATCTCTTGGCGAATCTGCTTGATGCGGCCTTCGATTTCGACTTTGGCGCCGGCGCCATCCACGATGGTGGTGTTCTCCTTGGTGCAGGAGATGCGCTTGGCGGTGCCGAGGTCTTCCAGCGAGGCGCCTTCAAGGGTGAGCCCCACTTCTTCGGAGATCACCGTGGCGCCGGTGAGGATGGCGATGTCTTGCAGCATGGCCTTGCGGCGGTCGCCGAAGCCGGGGGCTTTGGCGGCGGCGATCTTCACGATGCCGCGCATGTTGTTCACCACCAACGTGGCGAGCGCCTCGCCTTCGATGTCTTCCGCGATGACCATGAGGGGCTTGCCCGCCTTGGCCACGTTCTCGAGCATCGGCAGCATGTCGCGGATGTTCGAGATTTTCTTGTCGCAGAGCAGGACGAACGGATCCTCCAAGTCTGCGGACATCGAATCTTGGTTGTTGATGAAGTAGGGCGACAGGTAGCCGCGATCGAACTGCATGCCTTCGACGACTTCCAGCTCGTTCTCGAGGCCGCTGCCTTCCTCAACGGTGATGACGCCCTCTTTGCCGACCTTGTCCATGGCGTCCGCGATGATCTCGCCCACCGCCGGATCGTTGTTGGCGGAGACGGTGCCCACTTGGGCAATGGCCGTGGAGTCTTCACACGGCGTGGCCATGGCGCCGATTTGTTCCACCGCGGCGATGACCGCCTTGTCGATGCCGCGCTTCAAGTCCATCGGGTTCATCCCCGCGGCGACGGACTTGAGCCCTTCCGTGAGGATGGACTGCGCCAGCACCGTGGCGGTGGTGGTGCCGTCGCCGGCCTCGTCCGAGGTTTGGCTCGCCACTTCCTTCACCATCTGGGCGCCCATGTTCTCGAACTTGTCCTTGAGTTCCACTTCCTTGGCGACGGAAACTCCGTCCTTGGTGACGGTGGGCGCGCCGAACGATTTGTCCAGCACCACGTTGCGGCCCTTCGGCCCCAAAGTCACCTTCACCGCGTTGGAGAGGATGTTCACCCCTTCGAGCATGCGGCTCCGGGCATCGTCTCCGAACTGTACGTCTTTCGCACTCATGCGCTTGTTCCTCTTTCCTGCTTGCCGGTCAGCCTTCGAGCACGCCGAAGATCTCGCTCTCCTGGAGGATGAGCAGTTCTTCGCCGTCTACCTTCACGGTGCTGCCACCGTACTGGCCGAAAATGACTTTGTCGCCGACTTGGACGTCCGGCGCGCGAATCTTGCCGTCGTCGAGCGCCTTGCCCGGCCCGACTGCAAGCACTTCGCCCTGCGACGGTTTCTCGGATGCCGTGTCCGGCAACACGATTCCGCCCGCGGACATCGTCTCTTCGTCCAGCCGCCGCACGACAACCCGATCGTGAAGTGGTCGAATGTTCATGTGTTGATGCTCCCAAGAACTTCGTTGCGCGCGCTTCCCCCGGCGCGCCGCCCATTGGATACATGCGAGCCTTCAGCCTCGGCAGCAGGCCCGCGTAAGCACTCTCACCATGAGAGTGCTAATCGAGGGAGCGCCTATCATAGGGGCGGCTTTTCATTATTCAACCCCTTGAGCGGGATCAGCGCCTTCTGGACGGGTGCCGCGCCCCCTCCCGCCTTGGCGCCCAAGCGACGGGCTTGGCCAACGCGCCAACCTGCGAGGCTGAGAGCCATGTCCAATGCCTTGGATGACGCGGACGAACGCATCTGGCAGGTGGTGGCGCAAATCCCGCGTGGGCGCGTGGCCACCTACGGCCAGGTGGCGGCCCTCGCCGGCTTGCCGCGCGGCGGCAGGCGCGTCGGCAGGGCGATGGCGCAATTGCCACAGGGCAGCGCATTGCCGTGGCACCGCGTGATCAACGCGGCGGGGCGCACGGCCATTCCCGGCGCCGGCGGTGAGCGGCAACGGCGGTTGCTCCGCGCCGAAGGCGTCATGTTCGTCAACGGCAAAGTCAATCTGCAACGATGGCGATGGTGCCCGTGACCATTGCGGACGGCCCCGCGAGCCGGCGCAGGGTTCATCGCGTCGCCGTGCCGAGGAGGGGACGGCGCATACACATGCAACCATGTGCGCAGCCGGTGCCCCGCCTCGCCCACCCTCGCGCGATGCCGAGGCCAGCGCGCTGAACGGCGCACCCGCTCCCGGAGTGCTGGCGAGCGTCACCGCCTATTTCCAGCCGCGAGTTGCCGCGCTGGCTTGCCTCGGCTTTTCGTCCGGGCTGCCGCTGCTGCTCATCTTCGCCACCCTATCCTTGTGGCTGCGCGAAGCCGGCGTCGAGCGCGCCGCGGCCACCTACTTCAGCTGGGCCGCGCTCGGCTACTCGTTCAAGTTCGTTTGGGCGCCGCTCATCGACAAGCTGCCAGCGCCTTTCGGCGCCCACCGCCTGGGGCGCCGCCGGGGCTGGCTGTTGCTGGCGCAACTCGCCGTCATCGGCGCCATCGTCGCCATGGCGCTTGCGGACCCGGCCGCGCCGGGTGGCCTCACGGCCATGGCTATCGCCGCGGTGGCCCTCGGCTTCTCCTCCGCAACCCAGGACATCGTCATCGATGCCTACCGCATTGAAGTGGCGGACGAGCGCTTGCAGGCGCTCCTCGCCTCCGCCTACGTCGCTGGCTATCGGGGGGGCATGTTGGTGGCCGGGGCGGTGGCGCTGTACTTGGCCGCTTGGTTCGGCAGCGTTGCCGACCACTACGACTACTTGGCGTGGCGGCACACCTACTTCTGCATGGCCGCGGCGATGGCGGTGGGTGTCGTCACCACCCTCGTCATCCGCGAACCCGCGGCGGCGAGTTCGCGTCAACGCCACAGCCCGGCGCACCACGCCCGCTTCGTGTTGCTGTTCGCGTTGGTGGCCGGGGCTTTCGTCGCCGCTTTCTTGGCCCTCGCCGACACCGCCCACTGGCTGCGCGGCGCGCTGGGCGGGCCGTCCGCGCCCCTCGCCGGATTTGTGGCGGAGGCGACGCGCTTGGCGCTTGCCTTGGCCGCGGCGCTGGCGATAGGCGCCCTATGCGCACGCTTGCGGGTGGCGCAACCAGAGCTGGTGCGGGACGCCTATGTGGCGCCCGTGGCGGACTTCTTCCGCCGCCATGGCCGCGGCGCCCTCGTCATCCTGCTGTTGGTGGGCTTCTACCGCGTGTCCGACATCGTGTTGGGCGTGGTGGCGAACATCTTCTACTTCGACATGGGCTACAGCAAGGAAGCCATCGCCACCGCGACCAAGGTGTTCGGCCTGTGGATGACGCTCGTGGGCGGCTTCCTGGGCGGCTGGCTCGCGCTCAACTTCGGCGTGATGCGCGTGCTGATGCTGGGCGCGGCGCTCACCGTCGCCACCAACCTGCTTTTCATACTGCTCGCCGAAGCGCCGGGCAACCTGCCGCTCCTCTACGCCGTGATCAGCGCGGACAACCTAACGGCGGGGCTCGCCAGCGCTGCGTTCGTCGCCTACCTCTCAAGCCTGACGAGCCTTTCCTTCACCGCGGTGCAGTACGCCATCTTGAGTTCGCTCATGACGTTGTTCCCGAAGGTGATCGGCGGCTACTCCGGCACGATGGTGGACGCCGTGGGCTACAGCCACTTCTTTCTTGGCGCCGCGGCCATCGGCGTTCCGGTATGCTTGTTGGTGGCGCTGGCGGCACGCCACCGGCCGCCACGCGCAGACACTGCATCGCCAACCGCCACGCCCTCTTGAGCTCCCTTGAGCATCATGGCTGAACCGCCGCGACGACTGCACGGAACGCTGCCTCCAAGCCAACGCGAGGCCGCCGCGCACCATGCCTAGCCCGCGCATCAGCCGCGTCATCACCCGCACTGGAGACCGCGGCGAGACGGCGCTGGCAGACGGCAAGCGCATGCCCAAGGGGCATCCCCGCTTCGAGTTGGTGGGCGCCTTGGACGAAGCCAACAGCTTTATCGGCCTGTTGGCGGCGCGCGTTGGCGAAGGGCCGCATCAGGAGCGGCTGACGGAGATCCAATCGCGCCTTTTTGATGTCGGCGGCGCGGTAGCGATGGGCGCAGCCGCTCCGGTTTGGGAAGCGCAGACGGCGATCTTGCAGGACTGGGCCAAGGCCATGAACGCAGCGCTGCCGCCGCTCAAGGAGTTCGTGCTGCCCGGCGGCGACGAGACGGTGGCCTTGGCGCACGTGGCGCGCAGCGTCGTGCGCCGCGCCGAGCGGGCCTTCTGGGCAGAAGCCGAATCCCTCGCGCCGTTGGTTGAAGCGAACGTGGGCGCGTGGCTGAACCGGCTCTCTGACTACCTGTTCGTGCTGGCGCGGATGCTGGCGCGGGAATCCGGCGCCGGCGAGTTGCTCTGGCAGCCTCTGGCGCGGCCCGACGAGAGCGAGTAGCCGCCGCCGGCCACCGGACGCGGCAGCGCTTCCGGCAGCGACAAACAGCCCACGCTCGACCTCCCCACGGCTCGCCGCCTTTGGCGACGGCGAGTGTCCAGAGAGCCCCGCTCCTCCAACTGCCTCACTTGCGTTTTGCGCCGGCAGCCCTGCTGATAGCCCATACAGGAGTTGACGGGGGGGGGGGGGGGGGGGGGGTAGCCTTCCGTCGCATGACTGTTCACAGGCGTCGCCACGCGACGCGATGGCGGCATCAGGGCGACCGCATGGGCGAGAGTGGCCAGCGCGACATGACGGCGAGGATCGAGTCCGATGGCGGCCTTGGCGCTGTCCGCGAAGCGGGGACGAGGTGCTTGAGGTTCCTTGGGCTTTCGTTGGCCGTGGGTTCCCTCTCGTTTTCCGCGCAAGCCCAAGTGTTGTTCCAGCCCGCCGACGGCAGCTTGAGCTCGGAAAGGACTCTGCAGCTCCAAGCAGACCCCTTGGTCGTCCCGGACCGCTGGCGCATGGTTCGCCTCGACCGAGATGAAATCGCCCGCGCCGCGGAATCCAACGCGCCCCTCGTCTTCAACCTGTTCGACGACGTCGAGGTCAGAGGGCATGTGCAAGGCACGAAGAGCCTGAGCGGCGGCTCCTCCTTCGTTTCCGGGTCCTTGGAGGACGGCGGGCACTTCACGATCTTCCTGCATGGCAGCGGGATCATCCGAGGAGAGATACATTCGCCTCAAGGTCTCTACAGTTTGAGATCGGAAGGCGAGGACTTCAGCCAAGTGTTGGTCAAACAGGAGGACATGTCCGAGCTTCCGGGCTGCGGCAACGAGCAGTTCTCCACCAGCGATGGGATTGCCGTAAGGACAGGGGAGAGGGCACGGGCTCACTTGCTGAGGCCTCCGGGCTACGCTGGTGCCGCGGGCGATTGGCAGAGCTCAGCGCGCGCCGCTGGCCAACGCGACGAAGAAACTCCCAAAACCATTGATGCGCTGGTGGTGTACACGCAACGGGTGGAGGACCACGAGGGAGGGCCAGAACATATTAGAGCCGCCATAGAGAATGAAATGGCCGAGATGAACTGGATTTTGGACAACAGCGGGCTTCCCCACAGGCAGATGCGCTTGGCCATGGAAAAAGTGGATTACGAACAGAAAGAGCACCTAGGGTTCGATCGGGGCAATCTGCACTACACTGAGGAAGATGAAGAGCGATTTTTCGTCGAACATGACTTCGGCGCTTTGGATGAGGTGCAAAACTCGCTGATGGAAAAGCACCAAGCGGATTTGGTTCATTTGATTGTGCGGGATGTGCGAGAGGTGTGCGGTTTAGGAGGCGGCGGCTATAGTGGGAGCTCCGAGTACTTTGTCCATGAAATTTGTGAAAACGCTGACGACAAGGCTCTATGCGTCGACATCGAGCGACGTCGGCTATGGGGGCGGAACGTGTTTTCCGTGTCGGCGTTGCCATGCCTTAGCGGCTATACCATGGCCCACGAACTAGGCCATACCATGGGGCTTGCTCATAATCGTGAGATTTATGGTCCCGGTGAGATCCCTGACGACTGGTACGAAAGGAATAGAGAGTTTCAGCCTCTGAATTACGGTTATGGTTACATCGATCCCAATGGAAGGGGCAACTGCCTCGGACAGCCGACGGTGATGTCTTACTGGTTCCCTGAGTGTGATGGAGGAGTAAGAGTAGGAAACACAGTGCTGAAGGCTGGGGTCACATTACCTTATTTTTCCAATCCAGCAATCTCTTTCCCTCCCCCGCCGGGGCGTTTCAGCTATCCTTGGCAGCCGGACACTCCCATGGGAGTGCCGGGGGATGAGCTAACTGGAGATCTAGATGGCCCCGTCAACGCTTCCAGAACCATTGACGAGGTTTGGGACATGGCAGCCCGCGTTTCCGATGTGCCGCCCTTGTGCAATGAGGGGGACATTCCGGCCGATGCCCTTTCCTCCTTGCCGGATGAAGTGGCCTTCCCTGCGCCGGGGGCGGACAGGGAGTTTGCCGTTTCCTTTGCAGCGCCGGACAGCTGCGCGGACTTCCACCTCCAAACTCATTCTTCGCTTCCTGCATTCAGCGCCTCTGCCGAATGGCTTCGTCAAGGCGAGTATTCGCTCTCCGTCACCGCCGACCCCCACAACGGGACGTGCGGTTCGGGCCCCAGGATAGGGGAGATCACGGTGTCGTTGAGCGCGTCTCCATACTCGAGCACCGCGAGAGTCGCCCTCGAAGTGTCTCCGGCGACCATTTTCGTCGAGCAGAGCTTTGGCCCCAACGAGTTCTGCGGCAGCCTGTCCGGCGCAACCGAGGAAGCTGTTTCCTTGGACCTTTCGGGACAGAACGTCAACCCCGCCTTCAAGCTCTCCGACGGCATGTTTTCGGAGTTCCCCCGCTTGGAGGACTTGGACTTGAGCGACAACCTGCTCGGCCACTTCCAGAACTCGTACTTCGACGGCTTGAGCCTGCTGACGAGGCTCGACCTGAGCGGGAACGAGTTGACCGAGCTCGAAGACGGGGTGCTGGTGAAACTTCCGGAGCTCGAGCACCTGGACCTGCGGGGGAACAAGCTGCGCAGGATCAAGCGTTCATACTTCGAGAAGCCGTCCGACCCCGATGCGACGGGCTACCCCTTGAAGACGTTGGACTTGAGCCACAACGAGTTGAGGGAGCTGGACGAGCGGTGGTCTGGGCACCTGTGGCATTTGGAGTCCTTGCATTTGAACAACAACCAGCTTGAAGCCATCGACAAGGACTCCCTCGGTTACTTTGAGGAATTGAAGCGACTGAATCTGGCGCACAACAGCATCGAGGCCGTCGGCCCTTACGTTTTCGCCGGCTACGCGCCAAAGCTCACGCATCTGAATTTGAGCTCGAACAGGATTTCCAGCATCCCGGACACGACGTTTGGATACGTCGCTTGGGATGGGCGCGTTTGGGCCGCTGCGGACTTGCGGCAGCTCAACCTGTCCCGCAACCGCTTGGAGGAGTTTCCGGAACTGTCGATGAACGGGAAGCTGACGCACCTGTGGCTCGGCTGGAACAGGATCGCCAGCGTGGGGGACGGGCTCTCGGAGCTGGCGGAGCTGACGGGACTGCAGCTGTCCAGCAACCGGCTGGCGGAGTTCCCGGACCTGTCGAACAACGGCAAGCTGACGCGGCTGTGGCTTGGCGGCAACGCGATCGCCGCCGTCGGCGACGGCCTCTCGCACCTGACGGAGTTGACGGCGCTGCAGCTCTCCCGCAACCAGCTGGAGGAGATGCCGGACTTGTCGAACAACCGGAAGCTGACGCACCTGTGGCTTGAGGGCAACAAGGTGGCTTCGATCCCGCCGCGGGCGTTCGGGGGCTTGAGCAAGCTGCAGTACCTGAACATCTCGGACAATCCCTTGACCGAGCCGTTGCCGGCCGCCGTCTGCACGTTCATCCGCGGCGTGAAGACCGTGGTGGCGGAAGGCATCGACATGAGCGTCGTCTGCCCTGATTGACATGGAAGCCTCAGTGCCGAAAGCCTGACAGCCAATGGCCAAGATGCCGCAAAGCGGGCTGAACGGAGCCCAAAAGAAACTGATTCGCTACATCAGGGGGCATGGCGTTGACCACGCCAGCGGATGGACTGGCGAAAGGCCGCCCGTGTGGCAGATGGTCTGCGATGTGTCCACCACCGACCCGTGCGGCAACACATGGCAATTGGAGTGCGAGCACGGCGTTAGGGGCAGTAGATACGGTGTTTCTACAGTGCCTTGCGACGGCCCCATGAAGCTGGACGGATGGGAGGACCGCATCGAAAGCGAACTTGAACGCCTGCCAAACTGCGCCGTGTGCGGGCGTAACGCCGAAAAGTGGTGTGCCAAGAAAGACCGCGAAAAGAAACGACAGGAGAAAAAGAAGGCCAGGGACAAGAAGCGAAAGGACCGAAGGGGTCGGAGCTTGCCCATCGCTCTCCAGTGGACGTTCGGCCTTGCTTCGCTTCTTGGGGGTGCTGCTGTGGTGGCTGCGCTAATCGCCGCTTGAACGCCGCCCGGTCCTGCACCGCCGGGGGTTGGTTCGCGGGAACGCGTCAGCGGCTCGACACGCAACCGCGCCTTCATGCCGGACGTTCGCCTACGGGTCTGCCAAGAACCTTGAATTGACGGTGTTGCTCCGATGTCGGCGATGGGGCTCCTTTGCCCTCGCACGCCACTTCATAGGGCGACATGTGGACCTCACTAACTTTCGAGAGCGAGACGCCGGATGTCGCCCAAGAGCCGGCATAGCGCCACGACGAAGTTGCCGCCCTCCACGCCGTTGATGGCGCGATGGTCGTAGGACAGCGACAGCGGCAGCATCGCGCGGGGTTGGAAGGCCGCCCCATCCCACACCGGCTTGGTGGCGAGCCGACCTACGCCGAGGATGGCCACCTCCGGGGCATTGACGATGGGCGTGAATCCAGTGCCGCCCACCCGACCCAAGCTCGTCACCGTGAACGTGCCGCCCTGCAGCTGCGCCGGCAGCAACGCGCCACCGCGGGCCAGTTCGGAGAGTTCGGCGATTTCCTCGGCCAGCGCCCAAACGCCCTTCTTGTCCACATCGCGAATCACCGGAACGATGAGGCCGGCATCGGTGTCCACCGCGAAGCCGATGTGCCAGTGGCGCTTCAAGATCAGGCCATCCACCGCGGCGTTGAGCGAAGCGTTCAAGCGCGGGAAGGCGCGCAGGTTGTCTGCGCACGCCTTCAAGATGAACGGCAACAGCGTGAGCTTGACGCCGCGCGCCTCGGCCTCCGCGGCCAGCGATTTGCGGAAGCCATCCAAATCCGTCACGTCCGCTTCGTCATGCTGGGTGACATGCACCACGTTCAACCAGCTGCGATGCAGGTTGCGGGCGCCACGCACGCCAACGCGGGGCAATGGCACCTCCTCCGTCGGGCCGAACCGCGAGAAATCGACCACCGGCAGGGCGGGGATGCCGCCACCGGCGCCGTCTCGCGCCGCGTTCATCGCCGCCTTCACAAACGCCTTCACGTCATCCTTCACGATGCGGCCGGCGCCGCCGGAGCCGCGCACGCGCCCCAAATCCACACCGAGTTCCCGGGCCAGGCGGCGGGTGGCGGGGCCGGCGTAAACCCGCGCTTTGGCCGGTGGCTCGGCGTCTGGGGATGCCTCGCTGGTTGCCGGCGCGGAGGGCGGCGGTTGTGGGGTGGACTGCGGCGTCTGCGCCGTGGTGGGTGCGTCTACCACGCCTTGCAGTGGGGCGGGTGGCGACGCGGCGGGCGGCGTGGGCGGCGCGGCCTCCACAGCATCGCCTTCAACGTCGAGCACGGCGATCAACCGCCCGGTGTTCACCAAGTCTCCCAACGCCACGTTGAGTTCGCGCACGGTGCCAGCGCATGGCGACGGCACCTCCATGGAGGCTTTGTCTGATTCGATGACGATGAGGGCGCCATCCACCGACACCGCATCGCCCGGCCGCACGCAGAGTTCGATCACTTCCACGTCTTCGGCATCGCCGATGTTCGGAATCAACACTTCCCGCGTTTGCAGCGCGCTCATGCCAGCCTCGGGTTCGCTTTGCTCGGGTCGATGCGCAGCGCTCGCATGGCCGCGCCCACCTGCGCTTCGGAGACCACCTGGCGGCATGCGAGCTCGCTGAGCGCGGCCAATGTCACGAACCGCTCGTCCACCTCAAAGAAGCTGCGCAGCTTGGCGCGGGTGTCGCTGCGGCCAAAGCCATCGGTGCCGAGCACCCGATACGGCGCTTTGAAGTGCGCCCGCACGGATTCCGCATGGGCGCGCACGTAGTCGGTGGCGGCCACCACCGGCACGTCGCCATCCAAGCACTCTGCAACATGGGAGCGGCGCGGCGCCTCGCCGGGATGCAACAGGTTCCAACGCTCGGTGTCCGCGCCTTCACGGGCGAGCTCCGAGAAGCTGGTGACGCTCCACACTTCGCTGGCGACGCCGTAGTCTGCTTCCAGCCGCGCCGCGGCGCGTTCCACCTCGCGCAGAATGGCGCCGCTGCCCAACAGCCGCACGCGCTTGCTGCTGCCGTGGAAATCCCCGACGGTGCGCAAGCGGTACATCCCTTTCACGATGCCGTCCCGCGCGTCCTCCGGCAGCGGCGGCTGCGGGTAGTTTTCGTTCATCAGGGTGAGGTAGTAGAAGACGCCCTCTTGGTTGGCATACATGCGCCGCAGCCCATCCTGCACGATGACGGCCATTTCGCTGGCGTAGCAAGGGTCGTAAGCGATGCAGTTGGGAATGGCGGCGGCAAGCACATGGCTGTGGCCATCCTGATGCTGCAGCCCCTCGCCGTTCAACGTGGTGCGCCCCGCCGTCGCGCCGAGCAGGAAGCCCCGCGCCTGCATGTCGCCGGCGGCCCACGCCAAATCCCCCACCCGCTGAAAGCCGAACATGGAGTAGAAGATGTAGAACGGGATGAGGGTGTAGCGGTGGGTGCTGTATGAAGTGGCGGCGGCCATCCACGCGGCGAACGCGCCGGCTTCATTGATGCCTTCCTCCAGCACCTGGCCATCCAGGGACTCGCGGTAGGAGGCGATTTCGCCGTAGTCTTCCGGCTCGTAAAGCTGGCCGACGGAAGAGTAGATGCCGAGCTGGCGGAACATCCCCTCCATGCCGAAGGTGCGCGCCTCATCGGGCACGATGGGCACCACGCGCTCGCCGATGGCGCTGTCTCGCGCCAGCGTCGACAGCAGCCGCACGAACGCCATCGTGGTGGACACGCGGCGCTCGCCGGAGCCTTGGAATTGGCGGGTGAACGGCTCGTCGCTGGCCGGCTTGAGCGCCGTTTCATCCATCATGCGCTTCGGCAGCGGCCCGCCCAAGCGCTCGCGCTGCTTCTTCAAGTAAACCGTTTCCGGCGCGTCCTCCGGTGGGCGGTAGTACGGCACCGTGGCCAACTCCTCGTCTGAGAGCGGCACGCCGAACCGATTGCGGAAGTGCTTGAGTCCCTCCAAGTCCAGCTTTTTCACCTGATGCGTGGTGTTCTCGGATTCGCCGGCGTCCCCCATGCCGTAGCCCTTCACCGTCTTGGCCAGAATCACCGTCGGCTCGCCCTCGTGGTGCGCCGCCGCGTGGTAGGCGGCGAACACCTTGAAGGGATCATGCCCGCCCCGGTTCAGGCGCATGATGTCGTCGTCGGAGAGGTGTGCCACCAGTTCGCGCAACTCTGGGCGGGCGCCGAAGAAGTGTTCCCGGGTGTAGCCGCCGCCCTTCGCCTTGTAGTTTTGGTATTCGCCGTCCACCGTCTCGTCCATGCGCTGCTGCAGCAAGCCGAGTTCGTCCTTGGCGATGAGCGGATCCCAAAGCCGCCCCCAAATCACTTTGATGACGTTCCAGCCGGCGCCGCGGAACTCGCCTTCAAGCTCTTGCATGATCTTGCCGTTGCCGCGCACCGGGCCGTCCAGCCGCTGCAGATTGCAGTTCACCACGAAGATCAAGTTGTCCAGCCGTTCGCGGCCAGCCAGCCCCAAAGCGCCCATGGATTCCGGCTCGTCACACTCGCCATCGCCTAGGAACGCCCACACCTTGCGGTCTCCCATGGGGATGAGGCCGCGGCGGTCTAGATACTTCATGATGTGCGCTTGGTAGATGGCCTGAATCGGCCCAAGCCCCATGGAGACGGTGGGGAATTGCCAGTAGCCCGGCATCAGCCACGGATGCGGGTAGGAGGAGAGGCCGTTGCCATCCACCTCTTGGCGAAAGCGATCGAGCCGCGCTTCATCGAGGCGGCCTTCCAAGTACGAGCGGGCGTAGATGCCGGGCGCGCTGTGCCCTTGGAAGTAGATGAGGTCTCCGGCGTGCGCGTCTGTGGGGCCGCGGAAAAAGTAGTTGAAGCCGACATCGTAGAGCGTGGCGGCCGAGGCGAAGGTGGAGATGTGGCCGCCCAAATCTCCATCGCCGCGGTTGGCGCGCACCACCATCGCCAGCGCATTCCAACGAATGAGGGAACGGATGCGCCGTTCCATGAAGAGGTCGCCCGGCATGAACGCCTCTTCGGTGCTGGGGATGGTGTTGCGGTACGGCGTGGTGATGGCGTGAGGCAGCGGCAGGCCGGCGCGCGTCAAGCGGGAAGACAGCCGATCGAGCAGGAAACCGGCGCGTTCCGGGCCGCTGCGCTCCAACACGGATGCGAGGGCGTCCAGCCACTCCCGGGTCTCAACGGGGTCTGTGTCTGTAAGGCGTTCTGAACCTGCCATCGCCGGAGTTTCCACGCGCAACGATTATAGTCGGGGCGGGGCGCGCTCCGCTTGCGCTGGGTTGGGGCGGGACACATCGCCCAAACGCCGATTTCGGCTGGCGCAGGGTGGGGGCGTCAGGGCATCGGGGGCGCGGGGCGTCGGGTGCGCGGGGCGTCAGGGGAAGACGGCGGCCAGCGCGCGCCGCCAATCAAACGCCGCGCCAGGGTCTGTCTTCCGGCCTGGCGCCACCTCGTTGTGGCCGACGATGGCTTGGCCGTCGATGCGGGGATACGCGGCCAAGAGCGTGCGCAACACCGCCGCCAACGCCTCGTATTGGGCGGCTTCGTAGGGGGTGTCGTCCGTGCCTTCGAGTTCTATGCCGATGGCGTAATCATTGCAGCCGGCGCGGCCGCCGTGGCTTGAAGCGCCGGCATGCCATGCGCGACGGTGGAGCGGCACGAACTGCGTCACTTCGCCCAGACGGTCGATGAGGACATGCGCGGACACGCGCACGCCGGCTAGGCTCGCCAAACGCGCATCCGCGGCGGCGTCGAGCCGATTGGCGAACAGCGCCTCCACCGCGCCCGTGCCGAACTCGCCAGGCGGCAGCGAGATGCCGTGCAAAACGATGAGCGAGATGTCGCCCGGGTCTGGCCGCGCATCCTGGTTCAGCGATGGCGACCGCCGCGCTCCTTCGAGCCAGCCGTCGGCAGTTACAATCACGCTGCGATGATAGCCGAGGGGGAGAGAGCGAAGCCCGCGCCGCCGCCAACGGAGGTGGTGCGCGGCAATGTCCGCGCAGCGCTCGCCGAGGATGTGGGCGCCGGCGACGTCACCGCGGCGCTCATCGAGGCGGACGCGCCAGCGCACGCAACGGTGATTTCGCGCGCGGACGGCGTGTTCTGCGGCCGCCCGTGGGTGGATGAGACCTGCGCCCAAGTGGATGCCGACATCGCCTTGCAGTGGCACGTCGACGATGGCGACGCCGTGCGCCGCAACGATGTGCTCTTCCAGGCGCAGGGCGCCGCGAGCAGCTTGCTCACCGCCGAGCGCACCCTGCTGAACTTCGCGCAACTCCTCTCCGGCACCGCCACGGCGGCCCATGCCTGCGCCGCCGCCGTGCGCGGCACCGAGGCGCGCGTGCTCGACACGCGCAAGACCGCGCCGGGGCTGCGCGCCGCGCAAAAGTACGCGGTGGCGGTGGGTGGCGCCGACAACCATCGCATGGGCCTGTTCGACGCCTTTCTCATCAAGGAGAACCACATCGCCGCCGCCGGCGGCATCGGCGCCGCCATCCGCCGTGCGCGCACTGCCCGGCCAGACCTCTTCGTGGAGGTGGAGGTGGAGACGCTAGCGCAATTCGAGGAAGCCCTCGCCGCCCAGCCAGACTGCATCATGTTGGACAACTTTTCGTTGGCGGACATGGCGCGAGCGGTGCGCCGCAACGACACGCCAACCAAGCTCGAGGCCTCCGGCGGGCTGCAGCCGAGCGACCTTGCCGCCGTCGCGGCGACGGGAGTGGACTATGTGTCCGTCGGCGCCATCACCAAGCGCATCGAGCCGCTGGACCTGTCGATGCGGTTTCGCTAAGAGGCGCAAGCCCTGGCGTTTGCCGGGGACGGCTCACCGCGGCGGGTGTCTTGGTGCCGGAACGGAGACTCGAACTCCGGACAACCGCATTACGAATGCGGTGCTCTACCAACTGAGCTATTCCGGCGGGGGCGCCAAGGATACTCCGTTTTGCGGCGCCTTGGCCGGGAGCTGAGCGGGCGCACCGGAGGCCGCCGACTCTGGCTTCGGTGCGTCGAACGCCGCCTCGATGCGCGCCATCTTCTCGTTCAGATACCACGTCGCTCCGACGATGGCTGCAATGATGACGACGGTGCGGGCGGCGGCCAAGCTCACGATCAGTCTCCGCTCGCTCATGCGCCTAGCCTACACCTGCAAACCGCCGGTGTCGTCGCCCGGGGTCACATCGGTTCCGACGCAATAGCGCGGCCAGACTCGACGGGCAAATCCAACTGCCGCAACGCTGCGCGATGTTCAATCACCTTGGCGACTGTGTGTTCTGCCTTCAGGAACTCCCCATCGCGCCTTTGGATGGTCTCGACCTCACAAATCAAGATGTCTCCTTTCGCAAAGGCAACCTGATTGGAGTCTACCCTTCGCAGAAAGCCATCGTCGGCAATCAACGCGGAGACCGCAGCGCTGCCGTCGTGTAGACGCCATTTGTTGTCTTCCTTAAAGGCTAGGGAGACTATCGAGTAAGCAGCGGTGTGCTTGTTCTTGAGAACAATGTCGTCGGCTGTTTCCGGTTTGCTGAAGTAATCGGACTCTTGGACAGACACCGACTCAACGGAAACGCCTTCCTCACGCACCTCGAACGCATCGATGCCTTCCTTGCTCAACGGCTCCTTCACGAGGCGTTCGAGGGCGTGTCTAACCGCAAGATCACCGTAAAGACGCAGCAGGGCCACTGGAACCTCAATGGTTCCCGATTCGTGGGTGACTCTAACCACTTCTTCGTCGGCAGTCTTCGCCACCTCTTTGGGGCTATGTCCGCGCAGCGTCTTGACAAGCCAGATGAGCCCGCCAACGCCAGCGCTTCCGCCGACCAAGACCAGCTCCTTCAGTTGCAGCGCTGCGGTGACCGTCTCTCCGCTGAAGATGCTGACAAGCTGCGACCCCATCCCCTGCACAACATCGAGAGCGACCTCAAACGACCCTTGGGAGGTGGCTTGAACATTGACGCTAATCGTCGTTCTCTCGTCATTGAGAACGGAATTGGCCGCGTCGAACAGTTGCCCAAGGGCCAAGAGCGCTGGGGCTAAGTCGCGGACATCCATCGACCCCGATTCGACGGCGGGGCCGTCATAGGCAATGGAGAAGCTAGTCTGACTCATTAGGTCGGCATGCGGTGACCGTTGTACTCCATCGCCGCCGCCACAGCGTCGCGCTGGCGCACATCCTCCGCGAGCCGCCCGATCAGCTGGTCAACCTTGCTTTCCACGCGGCCAACTCTCTCTTCGAGGGGGTTAACTCTCTCTTCAAGGCGGTTAACGCTCTCTTCAAGGCGGGCAGTTCTCTCTTCAAGGCGGTCAACGCTCCCTTCAAGGCGGGCAACTCTCTCTTCAAGGCGGTCAACGCTCCCTTCAAGGCGGGCAACTCTCTCGTCGAGGCGGGCAACTCTCTCGTCGAGGCGGCCAACAGCCGCTTCAACCCGCGCGATGGCACTAGCGTTGTTCGCAACACCTATTGCCAAGCGGCCAACCGCCACTTCGAGGCTGCCAACTCTCTCTTCAACCCGCGCCATGGCCGTGGCGTTCCGCGCGATGCCCGCAGCGTTGTTAGAAACGGCCGCTTCGATGCGCGCCAAGCTCTCGCCGATAAACCACGCCGCTCCAACGATGGCGACGAGGACAGCGACGGCGCTGGCGGCGCCGCTCAAGATTTGTGTCCGCCCGCTCATGCGCTTAGCCTACGCCTGCAAACTATCCGTGTCATGCTGTTGCTCGCTCGCGCCTCAGCAAGCCGCCCGCGCCGGCAGAATCCGGCAGACCGAGCGCCCTTGGGCGTCCGTGGCGGTCACCCGGTAGCTGGTGCCGGCGCTGGCGTCCACCACGAACACGGTGCCGCCTTCTCCAGTTGGCTGCCAGCCGATGGCGGTGGTCAGCGACGTATCTCCCGCAGCCACGTTATAGGTGCCGCTGGCATAAGCGCCGGCGCGCAGCATCACTTCCTCTTGAAACGGCGCCATGGTGGTGATGCCGTTAACGAGGGCGCCCGTGGCGGCGCTCTCAACGTAGCCCCGATAGGCGGGCACGGCGACCGCGACCAGCGCGGCGAGCACCGCCGCGGCGACCATGAGCTCGATGAGCGAGAAGCCACGCGCCGAGATCAGATTTCGTCCCATCGGATCACCCGCTGCGCCGGCGCTTGAAAATCTCCATACGCCGGGCGCGTGAGGGTGATGGCGTAGTTGCCGGCGGTGGCGATGTCCCCGGCTTCGGCCACGCCCACTTGCCCCAGCGTCGCGTTGCCGGTAGCGCCGCCAATGTAGGGCGGGCCACCCCCCGGCGCCGTGCCAGCGCCGTTGCCTTCCAGTTGCTGCACCCAGAACTGATTGGTCATCAGCGTGTCTTGGGCTTGCGGCGTGCGGACGTTCATCGCGAGTTCCGCTTGGATCTTGCGGAACTCGCTGGCGACGAAGCGGGCGCCTTCCTCGTAGTGGGCGTTCACCTTCGCCATGTTCGCGTTCTGGATGTACTCCTGATAAGCCGGGAGCGCCACCGCCGCCAAGACGCCGGCGATCGCCACCACGATCATGAGTTCAATCAACGTAAAGCCCCTGCCTTGCATCTGCTGCCTCCTGATCGTTGTCGCGCACGGCGTCGAGAAGATGGTGGGGATGGTAATGCGGCAGCGCCATCGCAATGTGCGAGCAATCTGCCTGCGGGCAGCGGATTCCGCGCCGATTTGCGTGCGCCGCGGCGCACGCGCCACGCCGTGCCCGCAATGTCTCACGCAAATTGCGGCAAAGCGCCATCGGCATGGAGCGGGCGCGCACCCTACACTTGCGGCCACTCAACCGCCGCTTTTCGGAGACGCCGCATGGCAGCCCCACTGCCCGGTTTGGCGCGGCGCCTCGTGGCGGCCGGCCACATGGACTTGCCGGCGGCGCTGGGTGCCGCAGAGACGGCGCAGCGCGAAGGCGCAACGCTGGCGCACTGCCTCGCCGCCGTTGCCGGGCCGGCGGCCGTGGCGCGCGCCGCGGCCTTGGAGTTCGGCGCGCCAGTGCTGGATTTGGCCGCGTTGGATTTGCAGGCCTGCCCGCGCGACGCCATCGACGCCGCGCTCATCCAACAATGCCGCGCGCTGCCGCTTTCGCGCCGCGGCGGGCGCCTGCATGTGGCCGTGGCAGACCCGGCGGACCTCGCCGCGTTGGATGCCATCAAGTTCCAAGCCGGCGTCGCCATCGAGCCCGTGGTGGCCGAAGCGGACAAACTCGCTGCGGCCATTGAGCGCTTCCTGCACGCAGACGACACCGACGCTTTGGGAGACCTTGACGATGCCGAGCTGGACGCGCTGGACCTAGAGGCCCGCGTCGACGACGGCGCAAACGAAGCGCAGGAAGACGCCGCGGCCACGGATGATGCGCCGGTGGTGCGCTTCATCAACAAGATGCTGCTTGACGCCATCAAGGCCGGCGCCTCCGACATCCACTTCGAGCCCTATGAGCAAGCCTGCCGGGTGCGCTTTCGCATCGACGGGGCGCTGGCCGAGGCGCGGCGCCCGCCCGCCAATCTGTTCAGCCGCTTGACGGCGCGCCTCAAGGTGATGGCGGCGCTCGACATCTCGGAGCGCCGCCTGCCCCAAGACGGGCGCATCAAGATGCACCTCTCCAAGGCGCACTCCATCGACTTTCGGATGAGCACCTTGCCCACCCTCTTCGGCGAGAAGGTGGTGCTGCGCATCCTCGACCCCGCGAGCGCCCGCATGGGCATCGAGCGGCTTGGCTTCGAGCCGGAGCAGGAGCGGTTATATCGCGCCGCGCTGGCGCGGCCGCAGGGGATGATCCTCGTCACCGGGCCCACCGGCAGCGGCAAGACGGTGACGTTGTACAGCGGCCTGCACGCGCTGAATGACCCGACGCGCAACATCGCCACGGTGGAAGACCCGGTGGAGATGAACTTGGAAGGCATCAATCAAGTGCCCGTGAACCACCGCATCGGCTTGGATTTCGCCGCCGCCATGCGCTCCTTCCTGCGCCAAGACCCTGATGTGCTGATGGTCGGGGAAATCCGCGATTTGGAAACCGCGGACGTCGCGGTGAAGGCCGCTCAAACTGGCCATCTCGTGCTCTCCACGCTGCACACCAACTCCGCCGTGGAGACGCTCACGCGGCTGGCGAACATGGGCGTGGCGCCCTTCAACCTCGCCACTTCCGTCAGCCTGCTGGTGGCGCAGCGGCTCGCCCGTCGGTTATGCCAAGACTGCCGGCAAGCCATCGACGTGCCGCGTGAGACGCTCTTGCGGGAGGGCTTTGAGGCCGGCCGAGTCGAGCGCGGCGTCACCCTGCATGAGGCGCGGCCCGAAGGCTGCGCGAACTGTCGGGGCGGTTACCGGGGCCGCGTCGGCCTCTACGAAGTGGTGCCGCTGACGCCGGAACTGGCGCACATCGTCATGGCGAACGGCGGCGGCCTGCAACTCGCGGAACAGGCGCGGGCACACGGCTTCCCAAATTTGCGCGCAGTTGGTTTGGACAAGGCGACGCGCGGCATCACATCGCTCGGCGAGGTCAATCGCGTCACCATGGGGCGGCTGTAGGCCATGGCCCAGCAATCCGTGTTGGCCCGGCGCGGCCGCCCCAGCGCCGGGCGGCGCACGCGCCGACCACCCGCCTCAAACCAGCCCCGCATGCAGAGCGCCGGCAGGCGGCCCGAGCGACGCCAAATGTTGCGCGGCGGGCGGGTGAAGCCGGCCGACATTGCGACATTCGCGCGCCAACTCGCTGCGTTGACACGCGCCGGGGTGCCCTTGGTGTCGGCGTTCGACATCATCGCCGACGGCGCCGACAAGCCGGCCTTCGCCGAGCTCGTCCACGCGATTGCCCAGGATGTGGCGTCCGGTGATGCCTTGGCGGTCGCACTCGCCCGCCATCCGCGCCAATTCGAGCCGTTGTTCCTCAACTTGGTGGCGGCCGGCGAACAGTCCGGCGCGCTGCCCACGATGCTGGAGCGCGTGGCGACGCACCGGGAGAAGGCGCAGCGCCTGAAGGCGAAGCTCCGCCGCGCCATGACCTATCCGATCGCCGTGCTGTGCGTGGCCATGGTCGTGTCGGGTATTTTGCTGGTGCAAGTGGTGCCGCAGTTTCAACAGATGTTCGCCGGCTTCGGCGCCGAGTTGCCGGGTTCCACGCTGATGGTGATCGCGTTGTCCGATTTCGCGCGGGCTTGGTGGCCGACCCTCGTTGGCGGCATCATCGGGTTTGCGCTGGCAGTGAGGTGGGCGTTTCGGCGCTCGCCCGCATGGCGGCGCGCGCTGCATCGCGTGACGCTGCGCCTGCCGGTGATCGGCGCCGTGGCCGCCAAATCCGCCGTGGCCCGCTGCACCCGCACGCTGGCCACCGCCACCGCCGCCGGCGTGCCTGTGGTGGAGGCGCTGCGCTCGGTGGCGGGCGCCGCCGGCAACGCGGTGTTCGAGGGCGCAGTGCTGCAAGTTCGGGATGAAGTGGCCACCGGCCGGGAGATCAACGCCGCCATGCGAGACATGGGACTGTTCCCCAACATGGTGGTGCAAATGGTCGCGGTGGGGGAAGCCGCCGGCAACCTGGCCGAAATGCTGGACCGCGCCGCCGCATGGTACGAAGAGCAAGTGGACGACGCCGTGGACAACCTGGCGGCCTTGGCGGAACCTGCCATCATGGCCGTGCTGGGCGTGGTCATCGGCGGCTTGGTGGCGGCGATGTACCTGCCGATCTTCCAACTCGGCGGCGTGGTGGCCTGAACGCAATGTTGATGAGCCAAGGTTGGGCTGCCCTCCTGCTGCTGACCGCGGCCTCCTTGGCCATTGGCAGTTTCTTGAATGTGGTGGCGCATCGGCTGCCGCGAATGTTGGAGCGAGGTTGGCAGGCCGATGCGCGCGCGCTGCTCAACATCGAGGCGGGCGCCGAGCGCGAAGCCTTCAACCTGGTGCGCCCGCGCTCCGCCTGCCCGGCGTGCGGCCAGCCCATTCCGTGGCGGCGCAACGTGCCGTTGGTGAGTTGGCTGCTGCTGCGTGGGCGCTGCCAAGATTGCGGCGCGCGCATCTCGCCCCGCTATCCCTGCGTGGAAGCGTTGACGGCGGTGCTCAGCCTGCTCGTCGTGCATGTTTGGGGATGGCAGTGGCTAACCGTTGCGCTGTTGTTCTGCAGTTGGAGCCTCATCGCGCTCGCCGTCATCGATTTTGAGACCACCCTGCTGCCAGATCAGATCACGTTGCCTCTGTTGTGGGGCGGCCTGCTGTCCGCCGCGGTGTTTGGCCAGGTGGCACCGAGCGAGGCCATCGGCGGCGCCGTCGTCGGCTACCTCACGTTGTGGGGCCTCTATTGGGCATTCAAGGGGCTCACCGGCAAGGAAGGCATGGGGCACGGGGATTTCAAGCTGTTCGCGGCCCTGGGCGCTTGGCTCGGCATCGCCGCGCTGCCGGCCGTGGCGCTATTGGCCTCCCTTGGCGGCCTCGCCTATGCCTTGACGCTCATGGGCTTCAAGGCCATGCGCCGGGAAGACCCGATTCCATTCGGCCCGTTCCTGGCCGGCGCCGGCTGGGTGACGCTCATGTTCCGCGACGAGTTGGTGGCGCTCTACGCGCTGGCACCGCTGGGGCCATGAGCTAGCGCGACGACATGTGACCGGGCGCGCAGGCACAGTTCGCCGGCGCGACGCGGCCAGTCGTGATCGAGGGGATTTGCGCCACCCGCGCTACGAAGTGATTTGGGGGACGTTGGACTGAGAGCGCCGGAGAAGGACGAGACGCGACCCTCGATGCAGTCCAACCACCCCCGTTAGGGGGGCTCTTCGGTGCCCAAACCGGCCATCTTTCGACCGTGCCGTTTTATCTGGCCGAGAAGTTCTGAGCGGGCACACGGGGCATGCCTGGGCGAGCACGGACTTTTTTCGCTCAGCGTCTCGGTCGAGCGCGAGTGACCCGAACGATCTGACCGCCGGAGGCGTGCTCGAGCAGCAGGTAGAGCTCGCCCGCTAGGCCGATCTCGACGTCTCTAATCCGGGCCAGGTTCTCGATCAGGATCTCCCGCTCGACTAGCTTGCCATCCTCGATTCGGAGCCGAATGAGGTCCGCTGCCTTGAGCGAGCCGACCAGCAGATCCCCGCGCCAGGCGGCAAAAGCGTCACCGTCATAGACCACGAATGCCGACACGGCCACCGACGGCGTGAGATCTACCACGGGTTGCTCGATGTCCTCGAGCGAAACCTCGGTGCCGTGGCGCCCATCCCCGTTGACCAGCGTGCCATCGTAGTTTTGTCCTCTCGAGAAGAGAGGCCAGCCGTAGTTACGTCCGGGCAGCAGCAGATTCACCTCGTCGCCGCCCCGGGGTCCGTGCTCGGTTCCCCACAGGCGACGGGTGCGCGCATCGAACTCGAGGCCCTGCGGAGTCCTGTGGCCATAGCTCCAGGTGCTCTGCAACGCGCCGGGCACATCGACGAAGGGATTGTCCGCAGGGACTCGGCCATCGTCCCCGATCCGGTGGATCTTGCCGTGCGGCGAGGCGAGGTCCTGAATCCCGTCGTCGCTCTTGTAGCCCACGCTGAGGAACGCGTACCCGTCCGGGTCGAAAGCGATTCGACCGCCGGCTATCATGTCGCTCGAGGGCGAGTAGGATTCAAGCGGCGGCTGCCAGATCACTTGCTCGTCAACCCAGCGGGCGTTCTCAATGCGGCCACGGACGAGCTTGACCATGGAAACCGGGCGCCCCGAGACTCGACTGGCCTCGTTGCAGCCTTGGCAGCGCTCAGTGTAGGCGAGGTAGATCCAACCGTTCTCCCGGTAGCGCGGGTGCGGGGCGACATCCAGCAGCCAGCCGAGGCCCTCCTCGACCCCACCCAAGCCGATCTGGCCGTCGTCGTAGACCGCCGGCGTGCCTTCGATGAGCGCCGAGAGCTCTCCCCCCGGCGTTATGAGCCGAAGGCCGCTCATCTTCTCCGTGACCAACACATGACCGTCCGGCAGCACCGCGAGGGAGTATGGCAGTGGGTCGAGACCTGCTGTCAGCACATCGATCTTGAGGTCGTACGCCCGGGTTCGGATCGTGCCGGCCGGAAGGGTGAGCTCGTCTGTGAAGTTGAAATCGGAGTAGAGCAACCCTTCCCGAGTCTCGACGATCCAGATTGCCAAGGTTTTGATCTGCTCAGCACTCATGGTGGCGGACCAGGCCGGCATGCCGCGCTCCGAGAAGCCGTTGCTGATGCTTGCCACCAGCTCGTCGGTGGACGCGCCGTGGGCGAGCGCTCCCCCGATCAGCGGCGTGCCCTGGGGCGCCCCCTCCATGCGCTCGCCGTGGCAGACCGCGCAGTGCTCGCGGTAGAGCTCCGCGCCAGCCTCGAGGATGAAGCGCTCGCCCTCCACGTCGCGCTTCATGGAGTACGTGCCGGCGTTTGTTCCGGGTGGATGGTTGTCCTCACCATCTTGGTCAGCAGGCGCAGCGCAGCCGCTGGCGGCCAGGAGCACGATGAGCAGCACCCCAGCCAGCCACCACGGGGCGCCCGCACTGCGAAACACCAAGCGAAGACACATAGCAACGGGGCAAAGCGAAAAGCGCATGGGGTCAGTGCGTCCTGGCAACGCGAAATCCAACGCTGTTGTACGTCCTTGCAGGGTCGTCCTTGCTTCGGTTGGCAGACCGCAGGCCCATTGGGCCGTAGAACCAAGAGCCGCCGCGAACCACACGCTGCGAACAGTCGCCCTCTTCCGGCGCGGCTTCGTCGTACGCCCCATGCCAGCAGTCCGCCGTCCACTCCCAGACATTGCCCATCATGTCGTACAGGCCATACGCGTTCGGTCGATAAGTCCCTACCGGGGCCGAGACCACATGACCGTCGGCACACTCTACGCTCGACCGCTCGGTGAACCTGGACTTCGCGTCCTGATCGGCGCCGTTGGCGAAGTCGCACTGGCTTGCGCGCCGGTAGACCTCCCAATAGCGTGCGGTGGTCGTGCCACCCCGGGCGGCATATTCCCACTCGGCCTCCGTCGGGAGCCGGTAAGGCCGACCGGTGCGCGCAGCGAGCCATTGGGTGTAGGCCAACGCATCGTCGAAGGACACGCAGACAACCGGCATCGCCGCGACTTGGGCTACTTCGGGGTAGCGTGGATCCCGCCAGGATGCGTTCACGCCGTCGACAAAAATGGTGCCCTCTTCGTTTACCGCACGACAGTCCCCGCTATCAGCCGTCGCGACATATCCCGTGTCCTCGACGAAAACGGAGAACTCCGCCACCGTGACTTCGCAGCGGCCTAGGGCAAACGGCTGCACCGCAACCTTGTGCACCGGTTTCTCATCACTGTCACCGTAGAGCGAGCCCCTCCAGAAATGACCGCCCTCGATGACGACCATCTCCGGATCCCTCGTCGGATCACTGCGGCAGGCGTTCGCGTCCCGATCGGGGAGCTCAATGGTCAGCTTTTGGGGAGTCTCGCTTTCGCTGCCGCCACTCTGGGGAATCCCAACCCGACCTGATCCAACGACCACTCGCTCCACGTCATCGTCGCCCTCCTCATCGTCGAACTCGGCCTGTGCTGCGCCGATGCCGAACACGGCAACAAAGACCAGCAGGGACAGGTGCGCAGCAAAGCCGCGCGTCCATTGGGCGCCAAGCCGTCTGCTCTCGAGTCGATACGGTTGAGCCACCTCCTTCACTCCTGAGCACCGTACACAAGTCGCCGCGGAAATCCTACGAGACGAGCCTCGTCCGGTCCGTGCCTTCGGCGAAGTCCGTCACGGGTTGGGTCGAGCAGGCGAAAGCGCTGCCGCGCGTCATCACCCACTGACGGCGTGAGCGCGGCGCCGGTCAATCGGCGCAGCGCTTGCTTTACTCCTCGCCGGGTCCTGCCACCGGCCCCGTGTACTCGCTCTCGAGGATGCGCGCACCGCGCAGAATGTTGCCCATCGCGTAGTTGCCCTCGTGGCAGGCGTACTCGTAGACCTTGTCCTCGCTCGCCTTCCAGACGTACTCGCCGCTCCAGGGCTGCTCCCAGATCGTCGGATCGGTGACGGTGAAGTTGTAGAGCAGGTTGCCGTTGTCGAGCTTCTGGAAGCGCTCGACGAGGTGCAGGTTCTCGTCACCGCCATAGAGTCCCGTTCGCTCCCTGAAATTCTTCGTCTTGACGACCAGTGTGTCGCCCTCCCACCACCCGATCGAGTCCCCGAGCCACTTGCGGATTAGATCCGGCGCGTGCTCCGAGTTGAGCCGGATGATGCGCGCGTCGTGGACCATCTCGAGCAGGATCATCACGTGATCCTCGGTTTGTACGATGCGCTTGAAGTTGTTGTAGAGGCCGGGGAGGCTCGGCGGCCCGGCACTGAAGCCGAGCAGGCAGCGTTCCGAGAGCGCCAAGGTCTCCGGCCCGTCGAACGGCCCCGGCCCGGGCTCCGCCAGCCAGGAAGCGGTGCCGTCGTTTTCGTAGGCGAAGCTCGCGAAGTTCTGCGCCCTGAGCCTCCTGCCCTTCTCGGTCATCGGCGGCTGCCGGCCGTTCGGCGGATCGTAGATGATGGATGTGCGGTACTTGCCGTCGACCTCGGAGACGAAGCTGCCGGGGTCGACCCAGAACGCGTTGTAACCGCCGACGCCGCCCGCGCCGGCCCGGGGCAGCGTGTCGAACGAGATGACGCCGCCGCTGTTGCCGTCGCCGCCCGCCACCGGCGCGCCGCGATTCGGGTCGCTCGCCTGGTTTGACGCGGCGAGTCCGGCCTGTTGCCGCTCGACGATTTCAGCCGCTTCCTCCTGCGTCATGAACTGCTTGTCGCCGAAGTATTCCGGGCGATTGAGCGGTGTGAGCGTGCCGCTGTCGTAGTATCCCGACAGATCGGGTTTGCCTCCCGGCGTCCGCGGTATGTCCGCTACCGCGCCGGCCGCCATCGCGACGAGCGCCGTGGTCAGCGCAAGACGCAGCATGGTCGTCCTCCAGTGTGTTTAGGTGGGGAGAGAGGGCCCCAATGGGGCCCTCGCTCGAGCGACGGGCTACAGCGAAATCTTCACTCTTGCGTATAGCTGGCGCATGAAGGGGTTGTGAACTCGGAGCACATACCCTTCGAACCTATGGAACGGAGGCTCTTCGTCGAATACGTTGATCGCGCCCAGTGCGATGTTGTACCGCTGCGCATCGCCGAAGGTGTACTGGTACTGCAAATCCACCTCCGTGTGGGCATCGACATCGGGAACGGTCGCGCTGCGGTCGCCAAAGACGTCGTCTTTCATCTTGCTGATGTAGCGAACCGTGGTATTCAACGAGTGGTTACCCCTGTTCACATTTAAGAACATGTTGGAGCGTATCTTCGGTACAGGGCTCCCCGCGTTGCCGTCGTTGGTCCAACCAACGCCGTCCATGACGGCACTGGTCGGGGTATTGCGGATGTCGTATTCGAGCATCATCGAAGTCTGGCTGCGTATCGTCACGTTGGTCTCGCCGATATCGAAGGAGTACTTCGCTTTGAAGTCGGCTCCGGATATTTTAACTCCACCCGAGTTCTGGTACGACTGTTTGACGATCAGGACGCTACCCACTGGACCCGAGCCGCAGTTCCCGGTCGGGTCGTTTTCGAGCAACGGGTCGGGGATCAAGTTGACGGTGTCTCGAACCACCATCGGTCCGCACGGATCTGCAGTGACGACCTGGCTTGACGGCATGATCTGAAAGCGATTCTCGAAATCGAACGTGAAGTAGTCGAAGTCCAACTGCAGAGAGTGATTGCCGTCACCCCAAGGCAACTCGGGTAGTAACGAGGCACCGAAGTTGAAGTTCTCCGACTCCTCGGGATCGAGATCAGGGTTCTTCCCAACCAAGATCGTTCTAAACGTGCCGGTGTTGTTGTAGAACTCGACCGGATCGAGCGGGTCCCGGATCTCTTCCACCCAACCTTCGCTGTCGGTGCCGACAGCAAACCTCAGCGACGGCGCTTTGAACGACGTTGAGTAGCTGCCGCGCAGCGATAGCCAGTCCGTAGGGCTCCATTTTACACCGGCTTTCGGGTCGGTGCTTTTGAGCCCCCCGCTGTACTCCTCGCGACGCACCGCAAACTGGACGTCTAAGGTGTCGTGCAACGGCATACTGAGCTCAGCAAAGACAGCGTCCACGGAGCGGCGACCTTCACCCCCGCGTTGGGGCGGCAAAAAGCCTTGATTCAACGACTCCTGAAACGCCGTATCGAAGCGTTCGAACTCATCGCGACGATGCTGGAAGCCAAACGCGAGCGCAGCGTTGCCGCCCGGCAGCGCGAATATGTCACCGGCAGCGATACCCTCCGCGACGTACAGCTCACGCTCGTTGAAGCTCTCGGAGTCCGCGATGAACCATTCGATGACATCATAGGTTTCTGCGGCGGTCGCTTTCACGACATTGCCATCACTGTCCACCCGAAATGCCGACGCATGGCCGGAGTTCGAATCGAACGTGTCGAGGTAGATGTCTGCAGCAAACGGGCTCCAGTAGTAACAGTTACCCGTCCCCGCAGCGGTACCGGGTCCGGGTCCGTCGAAGCGGACATCGCAATTGGATCCACCGTAGCCTTGCAGCGCGTACTGCAGCCGCAGCAGATGGGTGTCGCGGTCGCGCTCCGTTATGCGGTCCCACGAGTACTGTCCAGAGACGCTCACGCCCCATGTCGAGGCCATCTCCCCTTCCAGATACTGGCCGAAGTCGAGGTTGTAGGTGGCGGCGAAGCGATGTGACTGAAAATCGTCCTCCTGACGGGCGTCGACAGGTGAGTATCGGTACGCATTGCCGAGCGGGCGCCCTGTCCAGGGGACGTCCTGATTAAAGGGATTGAGCGGGTTGCTTGCCGGAACCACCGGCTTGCCGTTGGTCATCGGTACGCTCGGCGTGTACTCCGCGGCCTGCTCCGTCCATCTCATACTGTATTCGAGCTCGATGTCCTGACCGGGGGCGATGTCGAGTCCCCAGTTGGTGTAGGCCAGCAAAATGTCGTCCTCAGGTGTGATCGAGTTGCTCGGCTGAAAGGAGTATCGACAGCTGCCTACGCCCCAAGGCGCACCGCCAAACGCCGGGGTGAACTGCCCGCCGCCGGGGATGACGGCACCTTTGTCGCCTGTCGTGGGTGGTGAGGAACCGTCGGCATTCCACTCCATAACACGTCCGCCTGGAAAGTCCTCCACGATACCGGGAATACAGTGCGGATCGGCGACCCGAAGGCTGGTGACCGGCGCCTGCCCCGCAAACGGCCCGGACGCGATGCGCCCGTCCGCGTCGAGGTTCGATGTGTCGGTGGCTTGATCCCACAGCTGGGTGTAGTTAATGACGCGCTCGCTATTGTTGACCACGAGATCGCTAACGCCGTCGGCGGCGAGCGGTCGCTCGTGCAGCCTATACGTGCCGGGACTGCCGTTGCCGGAGGTATTGTTGATTAGCCTAAACGATCGCTCGTGGTTTCTTAGCGGATCCTGATGGGTAAAACCGATCGCGGCCATCCCGCGCACCCGGTCGTTTTGTACCCCCGCGATCATCTGGAGCTCCCATTGGCCGGAACCTTCGATGTTCTTGCTGCCGGTGCGCATTTCGAACCCTTCGAAGTTCTTGCGCGGTATGATGTTCACAACGCCCGCAACGGCATCGGATCCGTATATCGCCGCGGCGCCGTCGAGCAGCGTTTCCATACGATCGATCGCGATTACCGGCATTAGCGCCTTGATATTGGTCATATCGTCGTTGATCGAACCCTGGCCGTTTGATGCGACACGTTTGCCGTTCTGCAGGACTAACGTCGATCCCGAGCCAAGCCCTCTGAGCTCAATACCTCGCTCCGAGCCGCAACAAGTGGACAGCAGTCCGGTGCGCCCGCTAGAGCTGGTATTGAAAGTAAGGGTTTCGGCAATGTCTTCGATGCTGGACCAGCCGTTAGCGGCGATGTCTTCCAGGCCAACCACGTCGATTGGCGATGCCAGGTCGGCTTGGTTTGTCCGCTTGATGTGGCTGCCAGTTACTACGATTTCCTCGATTTCGCCGGGTGTGTCAGTGCCCGCGTCTTCCGCGGCTGTCACCGGCGCGCTAGTGGCGAATATGGCCGAAGCGATGGCCGTGACGATGCGGCCAAGTATTGAACTCGTTTTAGTCTGCATTGAATCTCTCTCCGTGCTCTCTTTAGTTGCGGACACCGCAACTTCTGACATCGGTGTCACCGTCAACAGGCGGCGCGTGGTGCCCCCCGCACCTGCTCCGCAGCAAAGAAAGCACACCCCCCCCCCCCCTGTCAACATTTTTTTGTCTCTTTCGCCATGTCTCCTGACGCTAAGCCCTCCGATCTGTTCGCCGACCGGCTCAAGGCGGCCAGGCTGCTCCGGGGGTGGACGCAGGCCGACCTCGCGGCACGGGCAGGGCTGCCGCCCACATCCATCGCCCACTTTGAGGCGGGCTCCCACAAGCCGTCCTTCGACAACCTGCGCCGCCTCGCGACAGCGCTGTAGGTCACCACCGACTACCTGCTCGGCCGCTCCGACGACCCTTCCGTCTCCCAGTCGGACGATCCGCTGTACCGCCACGCCAGCCAGCTGACCGGGGCCGACCGAAAGCTTGCCGCTGACTTCCTCGAGATACTTGCCGCAAGAAGCACCGACGCCAAAAGCGGTCCGGCATCGTGAAACGGTCCTTCTGCCTGCGCATGGCCCGGCAGCGTGCGGAACACTGATCTCCAAGAGCGCTGGACACCGCGCTTCCGCCGCTGACACGATTCGCCTAGGCTCTCAAGCTGGCCAAGTCGCCGCGACAAATACCTCGCCCACGCCTCCATCAACTCCCGCCGGCGCTTGACAAGGTCTGTCCTCGCATAGGCGGCCTCGGCCTTGTGCCGCATAGTGCTGTCACTCATGCGCCGCCCGGTCGCGGACGGGAATACGAGGTCGTTCTGCCGCAACTCCTCGGCCTCGGCCAAGACCTCGGCCGCCCGACCGCTGACCGGCACCCGATGCTCCCGCCCAGCCTTCATGCGCGACGCTGGAACAGTCCAGAGCCTGTCCTCGGTGTCTACCTCGTCCCAGGTCATCAGCCTTACCTCGCCGGACCGAGCCGCCGTCAGCACCAGAACTCGAAGGCGAGCTTCGTCGACGTCTGCGCCTTCGACCCGCGCACGGTCGCCAGCTCCGCCAGATACGCCTGTTATCTTATTGTTTTACAACGTAATCATCTTGAGAAATACTTTGGGTCCCTCACTTGGTCCCACGTCCGGACGGGGATATAGGGCGCTCGCGAGCGCGAACTCGCGCCCATCGCGTTTTCCCGCGTCTCCCACCGTTCCGGTGGCCTGGTCCCACAAGCCGTCCTGCATCGCGCCGATCCCCCAAACCGCGCCCCGCGACGCCGCAGGTTCGGTTACGCTCACAGGTTGAAGCCTAACCACGCTGTCGCATCCGAGAACGCCTAGCAGTGTCTGAACCCACGCGCATCTTGGCCTGCCCCACCTGCCGGAAGCCGGTGCAGTGGAAGGCGGCAAACCCGTTTCGGCCGTTCTGTTCGGAGCGCTGCCGCTTGATCGATTTGGGGGCGTGGGCCGATGAGAGCCATCGGATTCCCGGCGACTCTGCGTTTGACGACGTGTTGTCCGATGATGTGGAAGGGGCATGACCAAGCGGCCTACGGCGCCGCTCAGCCAAGCCCGCCAGCCGGCACTCCGGCGTCCGCGGGCAGGTCCAACCGCACAGGCTTGATCGGCGCGAACAAGCACAGCAGGCGCACCACCCAATAGGCGCGGCCGCCTTGGCGCTGCATCTTGCCGGTGAGCAGTTCCACGGCTTCCGGCGTGTTCACCGGATGCGCGGTGAACGCCCGCACGTCATCGCCGCGAATGAGCTCCACCTCTGGATTCTCAAGCAACCGGTTGTACCAGCCGCGGAACCAGTGGCCAGACTCCACCCAGAGCTGGCCATTGTCCTCGTGCAGTGAGAGCACCCGCTCATGCGCTTGGCCGTTCGCATCGAACGTGCGCAGCACGGCGGTGCTGTCGCCTTGGGGTTGCAGGTAGCCAATGGCGCTCTCGAACAACATCCCCAAGGCCACGATCACGGCGGCCACGATGGCGACGATCTTAACGAGCTTCATGTTGGTTCCTCCTTCTTGGACGGTCTCGGAAGACGCTGGTTCGATGACTCTAGGTTCGGTATTCCGCGTTGATGCGAACGTAATCGTGCGACAAGTCCGATGTCCACACCGTCTCCGCGCACGGTCCCGCGCCTAAATCGATGGACACCTCGAACTCATCCTGCGCCATCACCGCCGTCCCCGCCGCCTCGGTGTAGGAAGCCGCGATCATGCCGCCTTCGGCCACGCACACGTCATTCAGATGCAAGGAGACGCGGCCCGGCTCGAGGCCGGAAACGCCGGCATTGCCGATGGCCATGCAGAAGCGTCCCCAGTTTGGGTCCCCCGCGAAGATGGCCGTCTTCACCAAGGGTGAGTGGGCCACGGCGTAGGCAACGCGCCGGCAGTCCTCCCGCGTCGCCCCGCCCGACACGTTCACCGTGACGAACTTGGTGGCGCCCTCGCCATCGCGCACTGTGCGTTGCGCCAGCTCCACGACCAGCGGCGTCAGCCCAGCCAGCAGCGCGTCCTCTTGCCCATCGCCCACGCCGGCCGCGCCGGTGGCCGCCACGACGAAGGCATCGTTGGTAGAGGTGTCGCCGTCCACGGTGAGGCGGTTGAAGCTGCGCTCGGCGAGGGCCGCCGCGAGCCGCTGCGTCGCCGCCGGAGAGAGCTTCGCGTCCGTGCCGAGGAAGGCGAGCATCGTCGCCATGTTCGGGCGGATCATCCCCGAGCCCTTGACGATGGCCGTGGCAGTGACGGTTCGCCCAGCCACCGGGAACGTGGCCGACACGCCCTTTGGCTGCGTGTCCGTCGTCATCATGGCGCGGGCGGCCGCGCCCCAGCCCGCGGCGCTGAGCGCCGCGGCGGCGCGCGTGATGCCATCGCGCATCCGCCGCATCGGCAGGAATTCGCCGATCACGCCCGTCGAGAACGGCAACACGTCGTCCGCGCCGCAGCCCAAGGCCGCCGCCGCGGCAGCGCAACAGGCTCTCGCGTCCGCCACGCCGCGCTCGCCCGTGGCGGCGTTGGCGTTGCCGCTGTTAACGACGAAGGCGCGCGCATGGCCCAGGCGCCCCGCGGCAACGGCCACCGGCGGCGCCCGAAAGGCGTTCTGCGTGAACACGCCGCCCACGGCGCAGCCGGGCGCTAGCTCAAACAGCGCGATGTCATCCCGGTTCGGGTATTTGATGCCGGCGGCGGACACGCCGATGCGGATGCCCGGCACTGCAGCCAGCTCGCCCATCGGCGCCAAGCCCACCGCCACGGCTTAAGCGGCCAGACCGCAGCAGTGCTTGTACTTTTTGCCGGAGCCGCACGGGCACTTCTCGTTGCGCCCGACCTTGCGTTCCCCGCGCACGAACGTCGCCGGCTTGCGTTCGACGCTCGCGGCACTGGCGGGGCCGGCCGGCCCGGTGCCGGCGCCATCGCCGTCGCCATCCACCGCCGCCGGCGCGCCCAACGCGCTCGCGCCGGCGTGCTGGAACCGCATGCGCTGCGCCTGCTCCTCGCGGCGGCGACGCTCCAGCTCCGCCAAGTCTTGCTCTGGCTCCAAGCGCACGCGGCACAACAGCCGCACCACGTCGCGCTTGATGTTGGCCAAGAGCTCTTGAAACAGGATGAAGGCTTCGCGCTTGTATTCCTGCTTGGGCTGCTTTTGGGCGTAAGCGCGCAAGTGGATGCCTTGGCGCAGATGATCCATCAGCGCCAAGTGTTCCTTCCACTTCTGATCCAAGATGGACAGCATGATCTGCTTCTCCACCGAGCGCATGTCGACGCCTTGGCCCACCCACTCCTGCTCTTTGCGTTCGTATTCCTCGACAATCTGCCCGCGCACCCGTTCGCGCAGGGTGTCCTCGTTGAGCTCGTCGTCCTCGGCGAGCCACTGCGAAACGGGCTGCGCAGAGTCGAACTCGGTGGCCAGGGCCTGCTCAAGCCCTGGGATGTCCCATTGATCGTCAATGCTCTGCGGCGGCACATAGTCGCTGATGAGGCCCTCCACCACTTCGTCGCGGATGGAGCGAATGGTGTCCGATAGATCCGTCGTACCCATCAAGTCGTTGCGCTGTTGATAGATCACTTGGCGCTGATCGTTGGCGACGTCGTCGTATTCGAGCAGGTTCTTGCGGATGTCGAAGTTGCGGCCCTCCACCTTCCGCTGCGCCTTTTCGATCGAATTGTTCACCATGCGGTGTTCGATGGCCTCGCCTTCCTCAAGGCCCAAGTTCTGCATGAAGCCGCGTATCCGATCGGTGGTGAAGATGCGCATGAGGTTGTCTTCCATCGACAGATAGAAGCGCGACGAACCAGGGTCTCCCTGGCGCCCAGCGCGGCCCCGCAGCTGATTGTCGATGCGGCGGGATTCGTGGCGTTCCGTGCCGACGATGTGCAAGCCGCCAGACGCCACGATGTCATCATGGCGTTGCTGCCACGCGGGGCGCACGTCTGCCTCGTCGGCTTCCCCGGCGGCCACCTCCGCGTCGAGATTGCCGCCCAACACGATGTCCGTGCCGCGCCCCGCCATGTTGGTGGCGATGGTGACGGCGCCCGGCCGCCCGGCTTGGGCGATGATGTCTGCCTCGCGCTCATGCTGCTTGGCGTTCAGCACGTTGTGGCGGATGTCGTGCCGCTCCAATTCCGCGGACAGGCGTTCGGAAGATTCGATGGACGCCGTGCCCACCAGCACCGGCCGGCCGGCTTCAATGCACTCCTCGATGTCCGCCACGATGGCCGCGAACTTCTCGTTGGTGGTGAGATAGACGAGGTCATTGCGGTCGTCCCGGATCATTGGCTTGTGCGTCGGGATGACCACCACGTCGAGGCCATAGATTTGGCGGAACTCGAAGGCTTCGGTGTCTGCCGTGCCCGTCATCCCCGCCAGCTTGCCGTAGAGCCGGAAGTAGTTCTGGAAGGTGGTGGAGGCAAGCGTTTGCGTTTCATTCTGAATGCGCACGCCTTCCTTGGCTTCCACGGCTTGGTGGATGCCTTCCGACCACCGCCGCCCCGGCATAGCGCGCCCGGTGTGCTCGTCCACAATGACAATCTCGCCGCCGCGCACCATGTAATCCACGTCGCGCTTGAAGAGGGCGTGCGCCTTGAGGGCGGCATGGACATGGTGCAGCAGGCCAAGGTTGGTGGCCGCGTAGAGGCTGTCGCCCTCTTGCAGGACGCCGAGGCGGATCAGTTCGGTTTCGACGAAGGCATGGCCCCGGTCTGTGAGTTCGACTTGGCGGTTCTTCTCGTCCACGAAAAAGTCGCCGGTGTCTTCCACTTCCTCGCCGCCAAAGCGCGTCGGCAGCGTCTGCTCCACCATCTCCTGCTGCGTGAGCCTCGGCGCCAAGCCGTTGATTTTGACGTAAAGGTCTGTGCTCTCCTGCGCCGGGCCGGAGATGATGAGCGGCGTGCGCGCCTCGTCGATGAGAATGGAATCCACCTCGTCCACGATGGCGTAGTGCAACGGGCGCTGGAACTTGTCTTCCATGCGGAAGGCCATGTTGTCGCGCAGATAGTCGAAGCCGAACTCGTTGTTCGTGCCGTAGGTGATGTCCGCTTGGTAGGCGGCGCGCTTGGCGGCCGGATCCTGCCCAGACTGAATGACGCCGACGGTCATGCCGAGGGCTTCATAGATCGGGCCCATCCAACCGGCATCCCGACGCGCCAGATAATCGTTGACGGTGACGATGTGGACGCCTTCGCCCGACAGCCCATTGAGGTAGGCGGCGAGCACCGCCACCACGGTTTTGCCCTCGCCGGTGCGCATCTCGGCGATGCGCCCATCGTGCAGCGTGATGCCCCCGATGAGCTGGACATCGAAGTGCCGCATGTCGCGGGCGCGCCGCGCCGCCTCGCGCACCGCGGCGAACGCTTCCTGCAGCAAGGCGGCCAACGGCTCGCCACCCTCAAGGCGGGACTTGAACTCCGCTGTCTTGGCGCAGAGCGCGTCGTCATCGAGCGCGGCCATGGCCGGCTCGAAGGCGTTGATGCGCGTGACGACACGTTGCATCCGCTTGATTTCGCGGGTGTTCTTCGTGCCGAAGAACTTGTCTAGGAATCCGCTGGGCATCGTCGGAGGGCGCGGCGCTTGGCCTTGGGATTCTAAACGCTTTTGGTCGGCGAGTTGGCGCCCAGCGCCGTTCCCAAGCCCACCGCCGCCGATGCGCGGCGGCCCGGCAGCCGCCTTAACGGCCCGCGCCAACCTTCGGCTTGAGGCCGGCCTGCTCCATGATGGCGGGAATCCAAGCCTCTTGGCCCAGCGCCATGATGTGTACGCCTTGGCACAGCGGCTTGAGGGCGGCGACGATGCCGGCCGCGGTGGCCACGCTCGTCGCGGCCACGTCTGCAGCGGCGTCGATTTCCCCAATGAGGGCGTCGGGCACCTTGATGCCCGGGACATTGGCGTTGAGATAACGCGCCATGCGCGCAGACTTCAGCGGAATGATGCCGGCCAGCACCACCACCTCCGCCAAGCCGAAGCGCTCCAGCCGTTCGCGGAACGCCTCGAACGCCGCCACGTCATAGATCGCTTGGGTTTGGAAGAAGCGCGCCCCGGCCTCCACCTTCGCCGCCATGCGGCCAAGCTCGACGTCCAAGTCATCCGCGCCCGGATTGACCACCGCGCCGATGCAGAGGTCCGGCGCGACGTTGAGCGCAGCGCCGGCGACGTCGCGCCCGCCGTTCAGGGTGGCCGCGGCGGCGATGAGCTCGGAGGAGTTGAGGTCGAAGACGGCCTTGGCATCCGGATGGTCGCCGCGCGTTGGGGCGTCGCCCGTCATCAGGGTGACGTTGGAGACGCCAAGCGCCGCCGCCGCCAACAGGTCCGCTTGGATGGCGATGCGGTTACGATCGCGCGAGGTCATCTGCACGATGGGTTCAATGCCCGCTTCCAGCAACAGCCGCGCCGCCGCCAGCGGCGCCATGCTCATGCGGGCGTTGTGCGAATCCGTCAGGTTGAACGCATCCACCGCGGCCGAGAGGCTGCGCGCCGTCGCCAACAGGCGCGCCGCATCCGCGCCCTTGGGCGGTGTCAGTTCCGTGGTGGTGAGGAAGGCGCCGGCGGCGAGGTCACTGATCTTTGGCATCCGCTCCTCCACCAAGCGCCAACTCGGGACGGCGCGCTCTCGGTTCTTTCCCTGCCTTTATCTCCGGCTCTTCCCGGCCTCCCCGTAAGGGATAGCCGTTAGCGACGCCTCTAGCCCTCTATCCCTTGGCTAGATGCTGCCACGGATTCACTTGGCGGCCGTCCTTCAGCACCTCGAAATGCACATGGTGCCCGGTGGAACGGCCAGTGTTGCCCACATGAGCCAGGGGCTGGCCTTTCTTCACGGCGTCTCCCACGGCGACGAGGATGCGTTCGGCATGGGCGTAGCGCGTCGCCAGCCCATCGCCATGATGCACATCCACCATCAGCCCGTAGCCGGCGCTCCGCCCAGCGAAGGTGACGATGCCACCCGCCACGGCCACGACGTCACTGCCGGCGCGGCTCGCGAAATCGATGCCGGTGTGCCACGCCGGCCGGCCCGAGAAGGGATCGACCCGCTGCCCGAAGGCCGAAGAGATCCACGCCGCCTCCACAGGCCAGCCGGAAGGCGCCACTTGCTCTCGGAAGCGACGGCTCGCCACCAGTGCATCGAGCACATTGAGCTCCTGCTCGCGCAACCTGAGGTCTGCCGCCAAGCGATCGATCTTGGCAAGATAGGCCGGCGGTATCAGCCCTTCCGAGGATGTCGTCGGCGCTGGGCCGCCTACAGCCGGCGGTTCGTCGAAGCGGAACTCGCCCTCGGTGAGCTGCGCCATCTCGGACACCCGCTCGCCAAGGGCTTCCATCCGCAACAGGCGCGCTTCAAAGCCGGCGAGCCGTTGCCCCACCTCGATGAGTTGCGTCTGCGCTTGTCCTGTGAGGTTGTTGAGGTCCGCGCGTTGGGCGGCGATGCGGTCATTCCAAACCGCCACCGCCAAGGTGTCCAGCAAAGCCCCCTCGAAGTGGCGCGCCGAGAGCCAGATGCCGGTGGCGCAGATGCATGCCACAAGGGCTAACGCACCCACCACGACGCTGCGCGGCACATGCAGCGACCGGATTCGACCCTGACCGCCGTCAAGGACTAAGATGTCCACTCGTTTGCCCATGCACGGCCCACCCCATGCCGCTCGCTAACATAGACCAAATTCTGAAGGATCGCCAATCTCGGCGTTCCACGTTGGGGCGGTTAGTCACCAGCGCCGAAGAGCGCGCCGCGTGGACTGGGCAGCTGCGCGCGCTTCTGCCGGCCGATGAGGCCGGCCACTACGCCGTCGCCAGCATCCGCGCCGGGCGCCTCACGATCCACGCCAAGAGCGCGTCGTGGGCCACCCGGCTGCGCTTCCGTGCGCCGGAACTGCTGCCGCTGCTGCAAGCCCTGCAGGACTTCGCCGAAGTGCGGGACATCCACGTGCGCACCGCCGCCCGGCCTTGGTGACGCGGGCGGAGGCGGCAGCGCGGCGCCGGCCGCCGGCGTGGGGTGACGCCGGCGGATGGCGCGACAGCGCTAGGCTTGCGTGAACCGACGGATGTCCAAGTACTCGACGTTTTCCGCCGCCGGCGTCGCCGGCTCGGCGCGCAGCGGGCCAGCCGGCTTGCGGGTGTACGACGGACGGTCGAAGTCCTCGTAGTTCAACTCGCCGCTCTCGCTGGACAACGGCGCCGGCGCCCGCGTCTCCGCTGGCACAACCGACCCAAGCCCCGTGGCGACGATCGTCACCTTGATTTCGTCGCCGGCAGCCTCGTCGACGACCATTCCCACCACCACCGTGGCGTTCGGCGAGGCAAAGCCAGTGATGGTGTCCCCCACCGTCTTCACCTCGTCCAACGTGAGGCTGGGGCCGCTGCTCACGTTGACGAGCACGCCACGCGCGCCATCCAGGCTCACGTCGTCCAGCAGCGGGCTGCTGATGGCCGCATGGGCGGCGTCTTCGGCACGGCTGTCGCCAGAGGCGGTGCCCATGCCCATCACGGATAGGCCCATGCCCTTCATCACCGTGCGCACGTCGGCGAAGTCCACGTTGATCAGGCCACTGCGGGTGATGAGGTCCGCCACGCCCTGAACCGCGTGCAGCAGCACGTCGTTTGCCTGCCCGAACGCTTCGAGCATCGTCGTCGCGCCGCCGAGCTTGTCGAGCAGCTTTTCGTTGGGAATGACGATCAGCGAATCCACATGGCGCGCAAGTTCATCAATGCCCTCATTGGCGACTTGCGTGCGGTTCTCGAACCAGAACGGGCGCGTCACCACGGCCACGGTCAGCACATCTTCCTGCTGCGCCACCTCCGCGATGACCGGCGCAGCCCCCGTGCCAGTGCCGCCGCCCATCCCGGCGGTGATGAACACCATCTCCGTGTCCCGGAGAATCTCGCTGATCTTGTCCCGGTCTTCGTACGCCGCCTGGCGGCCGATTTCCGGGTTGGCGCCGGCGCCGAGCCCCTTCGTCACCGACGGGCCGAGCTGCAGCGCTTGCCGCAAGCCGAGCTTGGCGAGCGCTTGCGCGTCCGTGTTCGCGGCAACGAACTCGACGCCCGACACCTCCTTGTTCAACATATGCTCGACGGCGTTGCCGCCGCCGCCGCCGACTCCAATCACCTTGATGCGCGCCTTGTTCGAGGCGCTGTCCGCTAGCTCAAACATCCTGAGCCTCCTATCGAAATTGCGAAAGAAAAGGAGAGTGCTCCATTGTTCGGAGTCATACGTTCTCCCGGAACCAACTTCCGATGCGGCCTAACAGGCCCGACGACCGCGAGCGGCCGTCGCCGGAACTTTCGTCCTCCTCCCTTTTCCCCAGAATCAGCAAACCGACGCCGGTGGCGTAAAGCGGATTGCGCACGATGTCTTGCAAACCGCCGACATGCTTCGGCGCAGCCACGCTGGCCGGCATCTCGAAGACGCTCTCCGCCAGCTCGGCCAACCCTTCCATGCGGGCGCCGCCGCCGGTGAGCACAACGCCCGCGGCGACGGATTCCTCAAAGCCGTTGACCCGCAATTCCTCCTTCACGAAGCCAAACAGCTCCTCCAGCCGGGCTTCCACGATTTCCGCGATGGCTTGGCGCGGCAGCGGCCGCGGCGGCCGGTCGCCAACGCCGGCCACGTTGATCGTCTCGTCCGGCTGCACCAGCCGCGTCAGCGCGCAGGCGTACTTGATCTTGATTTCCTCCGCCTCGCGCTTTGGCGTCGGCAGCGACATGGCGATGTCGTTCGTCACTTGATCGCCGGCGATGGGGATCACCGCGGTGCGGCGGATGGCGCCGTTGGCGAACACGGTGATGTCCGTGGTGCCGGCGCCGATGTCAACCAAGCACACGCCGAGGTCGCGCTCATCGTTCGTCAGCACGGCGTGGCTCGATGCCAGCGGCGCCGGCACCAAGCGGTGTACCCGCAGGCCGCAGCGCTCGATGCACTTCTCCACGTTGCGCGCCGCGTTGGCGGCGCAAGTGACCACGTGGGCGCCCGCCTCCAAGCGCACGCCGGACATGCCAAGCGGCTTGCGCACGCCTTCTTGGCCATCCACCACATAGTCTTGCGGCAGCACATGGAGGATGCGTTGGTCTGCCGGCGTCGGCACCGCGCTGGCCGCCTGCATGACCGCCTCGATGTCTTGGCGGCGTACTTCGCCGCTGGTGATGGGCACCACGCCGTCGGAGTTCACGCAACCGATGTGGCTGCCGCCGACGCCGGCGTACACGGCTTCGATCGGCGCGCCGGCCATCAGTTCCGCCTCTTCCACCGCCCGTTGGATGGATTGGACGGTGGATTCCACATTCACCACCACGCCCTTGCGCAAGCCACCGGAGGCGTGCGTGCCCACGCCGATGACCTCGATGGCGCCGTCTGGCAGCACTTCGCCGATGATCGCGGCAACCTTGTTGGTGCCGATGTCCAGCCCCACGATGCGCCGCTTTCCGTCTTCTGCCATTAGTGCCTCGCCAGCATCACGGGGGCGCCGTCCGCCGCGTCGCGCCAGCGCACCGCCACGCCGCCGGCGTAGCGGGCGTCGATCCGCGCGACTTCATCCATGCGCCCAACCAATTCGTTCCGATACACGGCCAGCGCCCGCCCCAAGCGCCCGCCCAAGTCGTCGTCGCCGAGCAGAATGGGCACGCCACCGCCCAAGGTGACGCGCCACTCGCCGATGTCCGTCTCTTCAAGGGCGGCGAGCGTGAGGCCGGCATCCGCAATCCAAGGGCTCAGCAATTCATAGACCTGCTGCGCCTGGTCATGGGACGCGAGCACCCGGCTGCCGCCCGGCGGCGCCGGCGCGTCGAGTTCCAGATCGATGCGGATGGCGCGCGGCCAAATGCGGCGCACGCTGGCGCCGCGAATCCAATCCACTGCCTCGAGGTTCCGCGCTAGCTCGGCGACGCTGGCGCGGGCGCCCTGGCGCGCCTGTTCCACCACACGGCGCACGGCCTGCGCCTCGTCCGCCGTCAGGGTGTCGGGCAGTTCCACGCCATCGAACGGCATCTCGAAGAAGCGCCAGCCAACGACCGCAATGAGCGCGGCAGCGCCGGCCAGCGCGGCCACCGCAAGCAAGGACTTGAGTTGGCGCATCAGCTTACGCATCGGCCGCCTCCGCGAGCCGTTCCGACACTTGGTTGACATTCCCCGCGCCCTGCACCACCACCACGTCGCCGTCCCGGGCCAGCGTCTCCAAGGTGGCGCCGGCGTCCGCCGGCGTCGCCGCGAAGATGGGGTTCAAGCCGCCAAGCTGGCGAATGCCTTGGCAGAGGGCGCGGCCATCGGCGCCGGCGATGGGTTCCTCGCCGGCCGGGTAGACGTCCACCACCACCAACATGTCCACCAGCGACAGCACCTTCACGAAGTCGTCGTAGAGGTCTCGGGTGCGCGTGTAACGGTGCGGCTGATACACCATCACCAAGCGGCGGCCGGGCCACACCCGGCGCACCGTCTCGATCACCATGCCCACCTCGGTGGGATGGTGGCCGTAGTCGTCCACCGCGCGCACGCGCTTGCCGGCCACGCGGCGCATGCTCACTTGGAACCGCCGCCCGACGCCGCGGTAGTGTTCAAGGCCGGCCTGAATGTGTTCATCGGCCACGCCCTCGTCGGTGGCCACCGCAACCGCCGCCAAGGCGTTCAGGACGTTATGCATGCCGGGCAACGGCAGCTTGACGCGCAACTCGCCGTGGTCGCGGCGCTCGGCGGTGAAGCTCCAGCACACGTCGCTCGCGTCGATGTCCAGCGCCCGAAAATCCGCATCCTCATGCAAGCCGTAGGTGAGCGTCGGACGCGCCAGTTCACCGAGCAGAGACTCGATGCGCGGATCGTCCAAGCAAGCCACCACGGCGCCGTAGAACGGCAGGCGATGCGTGAAGTTGACGAAGGCCCGCTGCAGGGCGTCGAAATCCTGCCCGTATGCCTCCAAGTGGTCCCGGTCGATGTTGGTCAGCACCGCGACCATGGGCTGCAGGAACAGGAACGACGCGTCGCTTTCGTCCGCCTCCGCGATGAGGTAGCGGCTCGCCCCCAGCCTGCCGCCGCGTCCTTCGCTGGTGAGCATCCCGCCGATGACGAACGTCGGATCCAAGCCGGCCGCTTGGAAGATGGAGGTGATGAGGCTGGTCGTCGTGGTCTTGCCGTGGGTGCCGGCCACCGCGATGCCATGGCGGTGGCGCATGAGTTCGCCCAGCATCTCCGCGCGCGGCACCACTGGCACACGGCGTTCCCGCGCCAGCGTCAGTTCTGGGTTCGATTCGTCGATGGCGCTCGATGCCACCACTGCGTCCGCAGCCGCCGCCTCTTGGCCGTCATGGCCGAGCGCCACCGGAATGCCTAACCCGGCGAGACGTTGCGTGACTTGGGACACCGCGGCGTCTGAGCCTGTCACTTCGTAGCCCAAGTTCGCCAGCACCTCGGCGATGCCGCACATGCCGGCGCCGCCGATGCCGACGAAGTGGATGCGCCGCACCCGGCGCATGGCGGGCATGGCCGGGGCCGCGCCGTCAACGGCGTCCATGGCCACCCTCCCAGTGGGCGCGCAAGCCGAGCGCGACCAGCGCCGTGCAGACGATGAGGCTGTTGCCGCCGTAGCTGACGAACGGCAGCGTCAGCCCCTTGGTGGGCAACACGCCGATGTTGACGCCAACGTGGATGAGCGCCTGCGCGGCGATCAGCAGCCCGGCGCCATAGGTCGCGTAGGCGGCGAAGGCGCGCCCTTGGGCAGCCGCGGCCTTGGCGATGTTGAACAGGCGCAGCACCATCATGACGAACAGGGCGATCAACGCGGCGGCGCCGACGATGCCGAGTTCCTCCACCACCACCGCCAAGATGAAGTCGTTGTGCGCTTCGGGCAGGAAGTGCAGTTTCTGGGCGCTCTCGCCCAAACCCATGCCGAACCAACCGCCGCGCCCGAACGGAATCAGCGCCTGCGTGAGCTGATAGCCGCTGTCGAAGGCCACGGCCCAAGGGTCGAGGAACGAGGTGAGCCGCGCCAGCCGATAGTCCTCGCCGACGGCCAGCGCCGCGAAGGCGGCCACCGCGAGGAGGCCGGCGGCGCAGAAATAGCGCAGGCGCACGCCGCCCAAGAACATGAGCCCGCCCGTCACCGACGCGATGACCACTGCCGAGCCAAAGTCTGGTTCGAGCATCAACAACGCCAGCACCGCCCCCACCCACAACAGCGGCCGCAGGAAGGTGAGCACGTCGTCCCCCATCGCCTTGCCGGCCTGCGCCAAGTAGCCGGCGAGGTAGATGGTGATGAGGAACTTGGCGATCTCCGAGGGTTGCAGGGTGAAACCGCCCAGCCCGATCCAACGTTGCGCGCCGTTGACTTCCCGACCGATGCCCGGCACCAGCACCACCGCCAACAGGATGAGGGCGAGGAACAGGCATGGCCGATGCGCCGTCTGCCAGTGGCGCAGCGGCACGGCCAAGATGGCCGCGAACGTGAACAGCGCCGCCAACAGGAACACGCCATGGCGGGTCTGAATCGCCACCGCGCCCAACGCCGCGGACGCGGACGCCACCATCACCACGCCGAACGCCAACAGGGCGAACCATGTCATGGCGAGCGGCACGTCATGGCGCCCGCTCATGGCCGGCCTCCGAGCTTGGCCACCGCCGCCACAAAGGCGTCGCCGCGCGCCGCGAAGCCGGCGAACATGTCGAAGCTGGCGCACGCCGGCGAGAGCAACACGACGTCGCCGTCGAGCGCCGCGGCGAGGCTCTGCGCCACCGCGTCGTCCATGTCTTGGGCGCGGCTCGTGGGCACAGCACCTGCCAACGCCGCCTGCAGCCGCGGTGCATCCTGGCCCAGCAAGACGGCATGGCGCACATGGGCGGCGACCGGGCCCTTGAGCGCCTCGAACGATGCGCCCTTGCCGTCGCCGCCAGCGATGAGCACGATGTGCTTGTCGGCGCCGCCCAAACCCGCCAAGGCAGCCGCACAGGCACCCACGTTGGTGGCCTTGGAATCGTTGACGAAAGCCACCCCGCCGATGCGGCCGGCCGGGGCAAAGCGATGCGGCAGGCCGGCGAAGCCCTGCATGGCGGCGTCGAAGTCTTCCAGGCGCGCGCCGCACAGGCTGGCGATGGCGGCGCCCGCCAACAAGTTGAGCGCGTTGTGGCGCCCCAACACGCGATACGCGGACAACGCCCGGCGCTCGCCGTCGAGCACCAGCGCATCGCCGTCGAGGCGCCAGCGCTCATGAGCGCCAAAGGCAATGCCGGGCGTGCCCAGCGGCGGTTGCGTGGCGGCGTCCGCGCCGTTGTGAGCCGCGACGCGGCAGCCCCGGTAGATGCGCCGCTTGGCGGCTGCGTAAGCGGCGAACGAGGCATGGCGATCCAGGTGGTCTGCGCTGACGTTAAGCACCGCGGCGACGTCGAGCCCGCCAGCGGCCAAGCGCTCCAACTGGAAGCTCGACAACTCAAGCACATAGCGCTCGGCCTCCGCGTCGAGCAGGTCGAGGGCCGGCGTGCCGAGATTGCCACCCACCTGAGCGCGAACGCCGGCGGCGCGCAACAGTTCGCCCACCAACGCCGTCACCGTGCTTTTGCCGTTCGTGCCGGTGATGCCCACCACCGACGCGCGCGCCGCGGCGAGGAAGAGGTCGATGTCGCCAACCACCTCAAGGCCGGCGGCGCGGGCGCGGGCGACCAGGCAGTGCTGCAGCGAAATGCCCGGGCTCACCACCAGCCGGTCGAAGTCTTGCCAACGCACGGCGCGGGGCTTGACGAGTTCCACGGCGCCCGAGCGAACCGGCGCGCAGTCCGCGCGCGGCGGGCGGGCGCGCGTGTCGCAAACGGCAACCGGAGCGCGGCCATGCAGGTACTCAACGCAGGAGCGGCCGGTTTCACCGAGCCCCAGCACCAATGTTCGCGGCGCGCTCATCGGATCTTCAGCGTGGAAAGGCCAACGATCACAAGGATCAGGGTGACGATCCAAAAGCGCACGATCACGCGCGGCTCGGGCCATCCCTTCAACTCGAAGTGATGGTGAATCGGCGCCATGCGGAAGACGCGCTTGCCGGTGAGCTTGAACGACGCCACCTGCACGATCACGGAGACCGTCTCGATGACGAACAGCCCGCCCATGATGAGCAGGACGATCTCGTGGCGCACGATGGCCGCGACAAGGCCCAGCGCAGCGCCGAGGGCCAGCGCGCCCACATCGCCCATGATGACTTGCGCCGGATAGGCGTTGAACCACAGAAAGCCAAGGCCGGCGCCGATCAGGGCACCGCAGAACACGGACAGTTCCCCGGCACCGGCGATGTAGGGAATCTGCAGGTAGCTGGCGAACTGGACGTGGCCGACGAGGTAAGCGATGAAGCCGAGCGCCGCGCTCACCATCACCGTTGGCAGAATCGCCAAGCCGTCCAAGCCGTCGGTGAGGTTCACCGCGTTGCTCATGCCCACGATCATGAAATAGGTGACGACCACGGAACCCACGCCAAGGGGCACCGCGATGTCCTTGAAGAACGGCACGAAGAGGCTCGTCTCCGCGGGGGTGGTGGCGCTCTGGTAGAGGACGATGGCAGCCGCCAAGCCGGCGATGGACTGCAGCAGGTACTTCCAGCGCGCCGGCAGCCCCTTCGAGTTCTGTTGCGACACCTTCAGGTAGTCGTCGTACCAGCCGATGAGGCCGAACGCGAACGTCACCGCCAACGCAGTCCACACATAGCGGTTGGCGAGGTCGCCCCACATCAACGTGGTGGCGAGCACGGTCAGCAGGATGAGCGCGCCCCCCATGGTGGGCGTGCCGGCCTTGGCGAGGTGCGTTTCCGGGCCATCTTCCCGCACCGCCTGGCCGATCTGATGCATGGATAGGCGGCGAATCACCAGCGGCCCGATGAGGAGCGCGATGCCAAGGGCGGTGAGCGCGCTCACCATGGTGCGGAAGGTCAAGTACTGGAACACGCCGAACCCGCTGGCGAATCCCGCGAGGTAGTCCGTGAGCCAAAGCAGCATCCGTATGGTTCCTCAACGCCCGTGGCGCAAGCCGAAGGTCGCTTGCACGGCGGCCTGGTCGCTGTGGGGCAGCCGCGCCTGCGCAACCTCTTGATGGCGCTCGTGGCCCTTGCCGGCGATGAGCACGACGTCGCCGGCGCCGGCTGCGCCGATGGCGAGCGCGATCGCCGCACTCCGGTCTGCTTCGCAGGTGACGTCGGCGGGGCGCTCAAAACCCGCCAAGATGTCCTCGATGATGGCAAGCGGCGGCTCGCCACGCGGGTTGTCCGAGGTGACGATCACCCGGTCTGCGCCGCGTTCCGCGGCTGCAGCCATCAGCGCCCGCTTGCCCCGGTCCCGCTCTCCGCCGCAGCCGAAGACGCAGACGAGTTCGCCGGCGAAGTGGCGGCGGATGGCGTCGAGCGCCGCGGCCAACGCCGCCGGCGTGTGGGCATAGTCAATGATCGCAACGGGGCCAGCGCCGCCGGGCGGCTCGACGCGCTGCATCCGACCCGGCGGCGAACGCAAGCTCGCAAGCCGTTCCGCCACCGCTTGGAAGGGCTCGCCGGCCAAGCACGCCGCGGCCACCGCCGCCGCGGCGTTGGCGATGGAGAACGGGCCGTAGAGCGGCAATCTGAGCGCGGCATCACCCCACGGCGAGCGCCAACGCCCGCTGATGCCGCCCGGCCCGTACGCGATGTCCGACCATGAGATGTCCGCATCTGCGGCGGCGCCGTAGCGCAGCGTCTCGATGCCAAGCTCCGCGGCCAAGGCCCGCCCCCAAGGATCGTCCACATTGACGGCCGCGGCGCTGAGCGTTGGCATCTCGAAGAGCTTGCGCTTCGCCCTGGCATAGGCCGCCATGTCGCCGTGATAGTCCAGATGGTCGCGGGTGAGGTTCGAGAACACGGCGATGTCGATGCGCACATCGGCAACGCGCCCTTGGTCCAGCGCGTGGGAACTCGCCTCCAACGCCACATGGCGGCAGCCGCGCTCCGCCAGGCGCCGCAACCGCCGCTGCAGCGTCACCGCGCTCGCCGTGGTGAGCGTGCTCGGACACAGTTCAGGCGGCGTGCCCCAGCCCACCGTGCCGATGCAGGCGGCGTCCGGCAGCAACGCGGCGCAAAAGTGCGTGATGGAGGTTTTGCCGTTGGTGCCGGTGACGCCGATGCAGGTCAACCCGGCGCTTGGGTCATCAAAGAACCGCGCTGCCAGTTCCCCTTGGCGCACCCGCAAGTCCGCCATCACCACGTTCGGCACCGGCGCCGGCACCCGCCGCTCAGAGCAGACCGCAACGGCGCCGCGGCGCACCGCTTCCGCCACATGGTCGTGGCCGTCGCTCACCGCTCCGGCGCAGGCGAGGAACAGGTCGCCCGGCGCCACGCGGCGTGAATCGCTGGCGATGCCGGTCACGGGCACAGCGCCCCCCGCGCCGCAGACTTCCTGCAGCGTCTTGGCAGCCATCAAGCCATCACCGCCGGCGCCGTGCCGGCTGGGTTGACGCCGAGGAGCCGCAACGCCCGCGCCACCACCCGCGAGAACACCGGCGCCGCCACGGAGCCGCCGCCGCGCAGCGCGCCGCGCGGCTCGTCCACCACCACCACGACAACGATGCGCGGGTTCACCGCCGGCGCGAAGCCGGCGAACAGGGCGACATGCAGGTCGTCATCGTATTCGCCGTTGGCGCCCACCTTGCGCGCCGTGCCAGTTTTGCCGGCGACGCGGTAGCCAGCGACGCGGGCGGCCCGCGCCGTGCCCTGCGGCGTGACCACCTGCTCCATCATGCGCCACACCTCCCGCACATGGCGCTCTTCGAAAACGCGCTCATCCGGCAATTGATGGCCACCCAAGAACACCGTCACCGGCCTTCGCACCCCGCCGGCGGCCAGCGTCAGGTACGTCTGCGCGAGTTGCATGGGCGTCACCGTCAGGCCATAGCCGAACGCCATGGTGGCGCGCCCGATGCGCTTGTTGAGGTCTACCGGCGTGAACACGCCCAGCGTCTCGCCCGGCAGGCCGGTGCCCGGTGCGGAGCCGAGCCCGGCGCGGCTCATGACGTCGAAGATGGCGTGCTGCGGCAGGTCCATCGCCACCTTGGTGACGCCAACCTGGCTCGACTTGGCGAGCACCTGGGTGAGTGTGAGGGCACCGTAGTTGCGCGGGTCTTCAATGAGCTTGCGGCCAACGCTGGTGTAGCCGGGCGACGTGTCGAGCACCGTGTCCGGCGTGTAGCGGCCGCTCTCGAGGGCAGCCAGTACCGACAGCGGCTTGACGGTGGAGCCGGGCTCGAAGGTGTCCGTCACGGCGCGGTTGCGGGCGCCTGAGCCGCCGCGGTCCACCGGGTTGTTGGGGTTGTAGGAGGGCTGATTCGCCATCGCCAGCACCTGGCCCGTGGCCACATCCAGCATCACCAGCGACGCGGCGCGGGCGCCGTGGCGCAGCACGGCGGACTTGAGCTCTTGGTGCGCAAAGAACTGCAGGCGCAAATCCAGGCTCAGGCGCACGTCCTGCCCGAACTTCGGCGCCTTCAGGTAGGCGAGGTCGCGGATGGTGGCGCCGCGGCCATCGCGCAACACGCGCTTCTTGCCCGGCTCGCCCTTCAGGTAGTCGTCGAGGATGAGCTCCACGCCTTCCTGCCCGGCATCGTCGATGTTGGTGATGCCCACCACGTGCGCCGTGGTGTCGGCGGCGGGATAGAAGCGCCGGTACTCCCGGTCGAAGCTGACGCCGGCCACATCGAGCGCCCGCACGCGCGCCACCGCGGCTGGGTCTGCATGGCGCTTGAGGTAGGCGAAGCGCCTGTCGCGACTGCGTTCAAGCACCTTTTCGAGCCGCGCCGCCGGCACTTGCAGCGCCTGCGCCAACTTTGGCACCGCGGCCGCGGCGATGGGCGTCTTGGCCGGATCTGCCCACACGTAGAACGCCGGGGTGCTCACCGCCAGCGGTTCACCGTGGCGGTCGAAGATGATGCCCCGATGCACGGGGATGGAGACGGTGCGCACCGAACGCTTGTCTCCTTGGTCCGCGAGGAAATCGCGCTCCGTGGTGCCCAAGTAGGCGATGCGAGCCAGCAGCGCGATCACCGCCGCAATGAAGAGGCTGACCAACAAGTGGTGGCGCCAAACCTTCATGGCTACTGGCGAGGACGGCGAACCGCCGTGAACTCTTCCGGAAAGCGCATGGCCAGCGCGTTGGACGCCGTGTCGCCGACGTTGCGATAGCTAGACACCATGCCGCGCTCCAGCAGCAGGCGGCTGTACTCCGCCAGCAGCGCGTCGCGCCGCTCCTGGGCGGACGACAACGCGCCGAACGCTTGGCGCATGTGCTGCGCTTGCGTGGCCACTTGCACGCCGGACGCCGCGGCCAAGATGCCCACGCACAGCACCGCGGCCCAGCGCTTCGGCGACATCGGTTCGCCCTTCACGCGCACTTCTCCACCACCTGCAGCATGGCGCTGCGGGCGCGCGGATTGCGGCCCACTTCCACATCCGTCGGGCGGGCGCCACGCACCACGAGCCGCGCTCGCCGCGGCGGCTCGCCACGCACCGGCGCCCGGCGCGCCACCGCGGCGCCTTCCCGCCACGCCCGGAAGCGGCGCCGCACGATGCGATGTTCAAGGCTGTGGAAGGTGATGACGGCGAGGCGGCCGCCGATGCCGAGGGCCGTGAACGCGGCGTCCAACCCCGCGTCCAATTCGCCGAGTTCATCGTTCACGACGATGCGCACGGCTTGGAACACCCGCGTGGCCACATGGCGGTGGGCGTCGCGATTCTGCGTTGACGCCGAGGCGACCGCGGCCGCCAAGTCTGCCGTGCTTTCGAGCGGCCGCCGCGCCACGACGGCGCGGGCGATGCGGGTGGCGTCTCGTTCGCCGCCAAGTTGGCGGAACGCGCGCGCCAGTTCGGGAGCATCTGCCTCGTTGAGCCATTGCGCCGCCGTCATCCCCGTGTCGCGATCCATGCGCATGTCGAGCGGCCCGTCGCGCATGAAACTGAAGCCGCGGTCGGCATCTTCCAACTGCGGCGAGGACACGCCGACATCCATGAGCGCGCCGGCGAGCGGCGCCAAGCCGCGTCGTTCCACCACCTCTGCAAGGCGGGAAAGGCAAGCCTGCTCCGCCTCTAGGCGCGGCTCGGCGCGCGCCAAGCCCACGGCGTCCGCGATGGCTTGCGCGTCGCGGTCCAGCGCCAGGAGCCGCGCTTTCGCGCCCAGTCGCGCCAACAACGCGCGCCCGTGTCCGCCGCGGCCCCACGTCGCATCGACGTAGTTGCCGCCACGCGCCGTCACGATGGCGACCAACGTCTCCTCGAGCAGCACAGGCGCGTGGCGCATCCAACCCCCTAGTAAGAGATCTCGAACCCCAAGGCGGTGGTCTCCGAGGCGAGGTCTTGCCCCTGCCACTCGCCGCGGTCGTCTTGGAACTCCGCCTCGCTCCACACCTCGATCTTGTTGTCGTCGCCGAGGAGGACCAGCTTTTTCTTCAGCCCCGCGTGTTCGCGGAGCATCGCTGGCAGGAGCAGCCGGCCGTTGGCATCGAGCTGCCCATCCGTGGCGTGGCCGATGAGCGCGCGGCGCAGGCGGCGCATCGCGGCCGGGAGGTTGGAGACTGTCGCGAGCTGCGCCTGCACCGTGTCCCACTCCGGCAGCGGGTACACCAAGAGGCAGGGGTCGCCGCCCGGATGTATTGTGGTGACGACGCGGCCGTCAGCGCGGCTTTGCAGGGTTTGACGGCAGCTTGTCGGCAAGGCCATGCGGCCTTTCGCATCCAAGCTGACGCTGTTGATGCCGCGGAACATGGCGCAGAAGGGGCCGTGAAGGAAGGCGCGATTGAGCTATCTCGCCCACTTTCCTGCCCGACTTACCCACAATTGCCCACCGGACGAGCAACTATAGAGCCTGAAAAAGGGATGTCAACGGCTTTTTCGCCGGCCTTTTGCAGGCAGCGGGCTCGCGCATCCGAAGGGCGATGGCGGGTGCTGGGCCCGAAGGCCGCATGTCCGCGGCTTGCCCGCAGGGGAGTGCGGAGGCCCCCGGCGCCGAGGCTCAAGCCACCGTCGGCGCCGCCAGGGGCCAAGGCGTTGAGCGCGAGCCGGCCGATAAGCCGGGTTCTGTCGAGGGCAATCATTCATCTTCGACGCCCGTCACCGGACGCCTCTAGCAGCCTACCCGAGCCCAGCGCGGACCACGCTCTAGGGCTCCTATTTGGCCTTGCTCCGGGCGGGGTTTGCCTAGCCGCCGACGTTGCCGCCGAACGCGGTGCGCTCTTACCGCACCGTTTCACCCTTGCCGCCGGCGCCGCTCGCGCAGCAGCCGGCGGCGGTCTACTCTCTGTTGCACTTTCCGTGGGCTCGCGCCCCCCAGGCGTTACCTGGCACCCTGTCCTGTGGAGCCCGGACTTTCCTCCACGCCGCGAGGCGCAGCGATTGCCTAGCCGGCTCGCTTGGCCACCATATCACGTCGCCTTCTTGCCGGGCCGATCACCGCGCCGAGCGTCTGGCCGGTGGAGCGTCGCCTGCTGATAGAGCGCGGCCCTGGGGGCGCCGGTGAGTTTGCCGGCAAGCCGCGCCGCTTGCGCCGGCGGCAACTCTTCCAGCAAGGCTTCCAACACACCCTCAGCGTCCGCAAGCGGTGGCGCCGCGGCGCCGGCCAGGATGCAGACATACTCGCCTCGCGGCGCGCCAAGCTCGGCAGCGACATCCGCCACCGATCCATGCAGGATCGTCTCAAACACCTTGGTGAGTTCACGCGCCACGGTGATCGGGCGCTCGGCGGCACCAAGGTCCACCAAGTCTGCGAAGGTCGCTTCAATGCGGTGCGGCGCCTCAAAGAAGACAACCGCTTCCGGGCGCCGCAAGACGCGCTCCAAGGCGGCGCGGCGGGCCGTTCGACGTGCCGGCAAGAAGCCCTCGAAGACAAACCTGCCGCCGGCCACCGGCGAAGCCGACAACGCGGCCGTCAACGCGCTCGGCCCTGGGATGGGGACGACTCGAACGCCCTCCTGCGCGGCTTGGCGCACCAGCTCAAAGCCCGGGTCCGACACCAGCGGCGTTCCCGCATCAGACACCAAGGCCACATCCCGCCCAGCCGCCAGCCGCCGCAACGCCAAGCGGCTCGCCGCGGCCTCGTTGCGCTCATGCAGGGGAATGAGTTCGCTGGGTTCGGCGCCGATGTGGCGCAAGAGAATCCGGCAGCGTCTGGTATCTTCGCAGGTCAGCGTAGGCGTGGCTTTGAGGATGCGCACGGCACGCGCCGTGATGTCCTCCAAGTTGCCGATCGGTGTAGCGACAACGTACAAGCACCCAGTGTCCAAAGTGGCTTCCCCTGTTTGCCTGAAGGCCGTGGCGAGTTGCCTCGGCGCTTGCCTCATTGTCGCAATCTCTGGATGCCAAGCCCAAGGCCGCGCAGGTGAAGCGCCGCAACCTGCCGTGGCCGAGCCGGCGCCAACGGCGCCGGCGCCGAGCCCCGACCGCGCCGAGTTGAACGCCGCGGACGCGCTCCTCCAAGCCGGCGACGCCAACGCGGCCAGCGGCATCGCGGCGCGGCTCGCAGCCAAGGCCGCGGCCGGCGGCTTCGCGGCGGCGCTGCGTTTCGACCTGCGCATGTTGCAAGCGCGCATCGCCGCGGCCAAGGGCGATGTGGACGGCGCTCGCCAACTGCTGCGCCAGGCGCGGCCCATCAACGCCGCGCAACGCGCCAACCGCATCCGCTTCACCGCCCACTTGGATGCCGAAGCCGGGCTGCCGGCGCAAGCCGCGGCCCGGCTCGCCAGCCTCGATGCCGAGGCCGTTGACGATCCGGCGTCCGTGGTGGCCACCCTCTGGGCCTATGCGCTGCGCGCGCCGGCAGCCGCGATGGCCACCCAGCACAGCGCCCCGGGCGGTGCCGCCGCCGCTTGGCAAGCGCTGCTGATGGCGTACAACGATGCGCTCACGCCGCGCCAGCAGCGCAACGTCTGGGAACAATGGCGCGCGGCGCATCCGAACCACATTGCCGCGCGCGCCGAACCGCCTCTGCCAAGCGCCGCCGCCATGCCGGGCCGCATCGCGCTGCTGCTGCCCCTCTCCGGGCCGCTCGAAGCGGCGGCGCGGGCCGTGCGGGATGGCTTCCTCGCTGCCTATCTGGCTTCGGCGCCGCCGCCGTGGCAGACCGTGCGCATCTACAACACAGCCTCTGCCTCCGTGGAGGCGCTGTACGCACAAGCCCTCGCCGACGATGCGGCGCTCGTGGTCGGGCCGCTGGCGAAGGAGGCGACGCGCCGCATGTGGGCATTGCCAACGGGCTTGCCCGTGTTGGCGCTCAACACCGTCCCCGCCAGCGCCGGCAACGCCGACCCGCCGCCGTCGGCGCAGTCCGCGCATCGCATCCAGTTCGCCTTGGCCGCGGAGGACGATGGCCGCGCCATCGGGCGGCGCTTGAGCGCCGACGGCGCGCGCCGCGTGGCGCTCTTCCGCGGCGGCGCTTGGTCTGAACGCGCCGCGACGGCGCTGCGCGCGGGCTTGGGGCCCGAGACGCAGGTGGTCGCCGCCGGCGTGTTGCAGGACATCAAGGATGTGACGACCAACGTGGCTCAGACGCTCGGCGTCGCGGCAAGCAACGAACGCCACCGCGCCATCGCGCGGCACTTCGGGCCCGACGTGGAGTTCACCGCCCGCCGCCGCCAAGACGTGGACGCGGTGGCGGCCCTCGTCGAGGCAGACTACTTGCCGTCGCTGCGCCGGGCACTCGCCTTCCACTTCGCCGCGGACATGCCCGTTTACGCTTCCGCGCAAGCGCTGCGCACCGCCGGGGGCGGGCGCGAGCTGGATGGCGCCCGGGTCTGCGGAATGCCTTGGCAGCTCCAGGCACCGCGCGCCAAGGCCATGTTGCAAGGCGCGTTCGACCACGTGAGCGGCGCGATGGAGCCACTGTTCGCCTTCGGCGTGGATGCGTTTCGCATCGCCAACCGGCTGGAAGACTTCCACGCCGGCGCCAAGATTCCCGGCGGCGCCGGCGTGCTCTCGCTGGGCGAAGATGGGGTGGTGCGCCGCGAACTCGCTTGCGCGGCGGTGCGCGGCGGCCGTCTCGAGCCGTTGGCGGCTACGGCGCAGTAATGCGCGCCGCCCTCACGTTCCCGGCGGCGCGGCGGCGGTGGCGCAGCGCCAACCGTGGCCGCCGCGGCCGGCGCGCCGAACGTCGCGCCGCACGCTATCTGCGCCGCCGCGGGCTCACGTTGGTGACGCGCAACTACGCCACGCGCGCCGGCGAGATCGATCTGGTGATGCGCGACGGCGCCACCTTGGTGTTCGTCGAGGTGCGGCTGCGCGGGCCCACCGCATGGTTGGACGGCGTCGAATCGGTGGATTGGGCCAAGCGCCGCCGCCTGGCGCGCGCCGCGCGGGGCTTTCTCGCCGCCTATCCGAGATACGCGCAAGACTCAGCGCGGTTTGACGTCGTGGCGATGTCGAGCACACACTTGGGGGCGCAAATTGAATGGGTGCGCGATGCCTTCACTGCCACGTCCTAACCGAGCCAGCCGCCTTCGATCCATCGGCGGCGCGTTGCTGCTGGCCGCCCTGTGCGCCGGCTGCGCCACCGTCACCGGCACCGACCCAGGCGCCCGCAGCTTGGGCGCCATCATGGACGACCGCGGCATTGAATCCGTCGCCAAGGACGAAATCCAGAATGCCGGGGAAGTGTTGGCGGCCAGCAACATCGGCGTCCACAGCTTCAACGGCGTTGTGCTGTTGACCGGGCAGCTAGCGACGGACGCGCTGAAGCGCCAAGCGCAGCAAGCAGTGGAAAGGGTGCGCAAGGTGCGCCGGGTACACAACGAAATCGTCGTCGGCCCGCCGGACACCATCGTCTCGCGCACCAACGACCGCTTGTTGTCCACCAAGGTGCGCGCGGCCTTGGTGGGGGATGAAACGGTGAATGCAGACCGCGTGAGCATCGTCACGCGCAACGGCGTCGTCTTTCTGATGGGGCTGGTGCCCGCCGAGCAGTCCAACGCGGCCGCCGAGGTGGCCCGCAAAGTGCTTGGCGTGCAGCGCGTGGTGAAGGTGTTCGAGCACATCGCGCCGCCGGCGCAGGAGGAAGAGGACGAGGCGAGGTAGCGCCGCTGCCGGGGTGCCGCGATTACTCCACTAACTTGAGGGCCGGCGCACCACGCCGCTCGGGCTGCGTCTCGTCCTTGGGCGCTTGCGCCTTGGTTGGCGGCTCAACCTCGAACGCCATGCCTTCCCCGTTCTCTTTGGCATAGACGGCCGCCACCGCCCGCAACGGCGCCACGACATGAAACGGCTCGCCACTGAAGCGCGAATCGAACTCCACCACGGTGTCATCGAGTTGGAAGTTGCGCGTCGCCGCGGCAGAGACGTTCAACACGATGCGCCCGTCCTGCGCATGGCCCTTGGGCACCGCCACGCCATCGGCGTCCGCCGCCACCAACAGATAAGGCGTGCAGTCGTTATCGCTGATCCACTCCAAGAGCGCGCGGATCAAGTACGGACGCGAGGAAGTCACTCGCGCATTTCCACTTCCGCCTCCGTGAGGCTGGCGCGGAACGAGAGCCGCTCGAAGACGCGCTTCATGTACCGCCGGATCGGCCGCACTTGACGATCCGGCAGGGTGATTTTCATGGCCTTGAGGCGCCAGAGAATCGGCGCCACATAGCAATCCACCAAGCTGAACTCGTCGCTTAAGAAAAACTTGTTCTGGCTGAACACCTGCGCGGAGCCGATCAAGTTCTCGCGCAGCTCCTTGCGCGCCCGGGTGGCCGCGTCGGAGCGCTCGCCGGACATGAGCAGATCGACATGGCCGCTCCACTCCTTGTCGATGCGATGCATCATCTGCCGCGCTTGGGCACGTTCCACCGGATACACGGTCAGCAGCGGCGGGTGTGGGAAGCGCTCGTCCAAGTACTCCATGATGACCGCGCTCTCGTAGAGCACAATCTCGCGGTCGAACAATGTCGGCAACGTGTTGTAGGGGTTCAGTTCGCCCAAGTCGATGGGCTTGTGCTTGGAATCGACCTCCACCCGCTCGATGTTGACGCCCTTCTCGGCGACCACCATGCGCACGCGATGGCTGTACTGATCCGTCACGTCCGAGAACAAGGTCATGGACGCGCGCCCCACTAGGACGCTGATTGGAACGTCGGTTGTGATCAGCGGATGCCCTTCCAGTATTCGCGGTTAAGCAAAAAGGCGAACACGAAGAGCACCGCCAAGAACGCGAGGACATACGCCCCGATGCGCTCCCGTTCGAGCCGCGTTGGCTCGCCGACGTAGTAAAGGAAATTCACAAGGTCATAGACCGCTGCGTTGAACTCCTTCTCGTCGTAGATGCCCGTGCCGGCCTCCACCTCAAGCAGGCACTGCGGCGCACGGGGAGCGCCGATCAGTGCTTCGCCATGCACGATGTCCAAGGGTTCATAGCCCTTGCACACCTCCCGCTGCGTGCCCTGCAGTTCCATCATCACATGGGGCATGCCGACGTTGTCGAATACCTTGTTGTTCACGCCGAAGGGCCGCGTCGGATCGATGTAGAAGGTTTTGAGATAGGTGTAGAGCCAATCCACGCCGCGCACCCGTGCCACCATCGTCAGGTCTGGCGGGGCAGCGCCGAACCACCCCTTGGCTTCCTCCTCCGGCATCGCAGTGGTCATCAGGCTGCCGATTTTCTGCCCGGTGAAGACGACGTTCTCCATGACGATGTCATGGGGCGCCCCCAAGTCGTCCGCGGTGCGCTCATAGCGCTGGAACTTCAGCGAGTGGCAGCCCAAGCAGTAGTTGGCGTAGAGCTTGAGGCCATTCTGCAGCGAAGGCTTGTCGGTGAGGTTCGGCGTCATCGCCTCAAGCGTCCAAGACGATTCGGCTGCAAGGGCCGGCATCCCCAGCGCCACCGCCAACGCCACCCAGACGGCGCCGAGCAAGCGCGTCATCGCGTCACCCGCTCTGGCTCAGGTTTCACCCTTTCGATGCGCGAATACCACGGCATCAACAGGAAGTAGGCGAAGTAGACGATGGTGAGGAGCTGCGCCGCCACCGTGGCGCCCGGCGAGGGCGGGATGGTGCCCAAGTAGCCGAGCGCGACGAAGCTCGCCACGAGCAGGCCCAGCATCAGCTTCGACCATGCGCCCTTGTAGCGAATGGAGCGCACCGGGCTGCGGTCCAACCAAGGCAGGATGGCCGGAATGAGAATCGCGCCGGCCATCACCACCAACCCCCAGAACTTCGCCGACAACCCAAACAGCGGGAACGTCGTCGCCCGCAGCATGGCGTAGAAGGGGGTGTAGTACCAAACTGGCGCGATGTGCTCCGGCGTCTTGAGCGGATTCGCCTCCTCGAAGTTCGGTTTTTCGATGAAGTAGCCGTACATCTCCGGCGCGTAGAAGAGCACCACGCAGAACAGGAACAGGAACACCACCGTGGCCTGCAAATCATGCACGGTGTAGTACGGATGGAACGGAATGCCATCCACGGGCACGCCGTCGGCATCCTTCTGCTGCTTGATGTCGATGCCGTCTGGGTTGTTCGAGCCGACGTGGTGCAAGGCAACGATGTGCAGGAACACCAAGCCCACCAACGCGAGTGGCACCGCCACCACATGCAGGGCGAAGAAGCGGTTCAAGGTGATCTCGGACATGCCGTAATCCCCCCGCACCCACTCCATGAGGTCTGGCCCGACGATGGGGATGGCGCCGGCCAGGGACACGATCACCTGCGCCGCCCAGAACGACATGTTGCCCCACGTGAGCACATAGCCGAAGAAGCCCTCTGCCATCAGCGCGAGGTAGATGGCCATGCCGATCAGCCACAGCAGTTCGCGGGGGGCGCGGTACGAGCCATACGCCAGCGCCCGGAACATGTGCAGGTACACCACCAAGAAGAACGCCGAGGCGCCGGTGGAGTGCATGTAGCGGATGAGCCAGCCGAACTCCACGTCGCGCATGATGTACTCGACCGAGGCGAAGGCGCCGGCGCCGCTCGGCACATACGACATGGTGAGCCAGATGCCGCTCAATAGCTGGATGACCAGCACCACCATGGCGAGCACGCCGAAGTAGTACCAGAAGTTGAAGTTCTTCGGCGCGTAGTACTTGGTGGCGTGGTACTCGACGGTTTCCGTGACCGGCAGGCGCGCGTCGAGCCACGCCATGAAGCGTGTCCAACGGCCGGGGCGCTTCACCGTGGCTTCGGCCATGTCAGGCAGCCGCCCCGTCTTGGCCTATGACCACCACGTTGTCGCTCTCGAAGAAATGCGGCGGCACCGGCAGGTTGTCCGGCGCCGGCACGCTCTTCACCACGCGCCCAGCGAGGTCGAAGCGGGAGCCGTGGCACGGGCAAAAGAAGCCGCCCTGCCAATTGGCGTCGAACGTTTCGGGGCGCACCTCGCCATAGTATTTTGGCGAACAGCCAAGATGCGTGCAAAGGCCGAGATAGACGCCAATCTCTGGGCGGCGAGACCGCCAAGCGTTGCGTGCGTACTCCGGCTGCATCGCCTCGTTCTCGGAATCCGGATCGGCCAAGGCCCCTGTCGCACCGCGCAGCTTGGCCAGCGTCGCCTCGGCGCGGTAGACGATGAAGACGGGCTGCCCCCGCCAAGCTGGAATCGGGCCAAGGATTTCTCCTGGGCGCAGCTTCGCGATGTCCACGCGAATCGGCGCACCCATGGCCCTCGCCCTCGCGCTCGGCAACCATGCCTGCACGAAGGGCACCGCGGCGCCAACCATCCCGACGCCGCCAACCGCCGCGGTGGCGCCGATGAGGAAGTAGCGACGCTGCTTGTTCACTGGGCTGGCGTTCATGCCGGCCCGCCGTTGCGATCCATCCTGCTCCGGACTGCCGCGGTCAACGCTTGGAGTACTGCGGGCGCTTGCGCGCCTTGCGCAATCCGACCTTCTTGCGCTCCACCTCGCGCGCATCTCGCGTGATGTAGCCAGCGCGGCGCAAATCTCCCCGCAAAGACTCGTCGTAATCCACCAGCGCCCGCGCGATGCCGTGGCGGATGGCGCCGGCCTGGCCCGATGCCCCGCCGCCGCGCACAGTCACCATGATCTCGAACTGATCCACGGCGTTCGCCGTTTCCAAGGGCTGGCGCACGATCATGCGCGCCGTCTCGCGCCCGAAGTACTCGTCCAGCGGGCGCCCGTTCACCAAGATGCGCCCGGTGCCATTGCCGCGGCGCAGGAACACGCGGGCGGCGGACGTCTTGCGTCGCCCCGTGCCGTAGTAATGCGTTTCTGCCATGGGTCTTGCTTGCCTCAGCAGGGCGCGAGCGGCTTCGGTTGCTGCGCCGCGTGGGGATGCTCTGGGCCGGCGTACACCTTCAACTTGCGGAACACGGCGCGCCCCAGCGGGTTGCGCGGCAACATGCCCTTCACCGCGTGTTGGATGGCGCGTTCCGGATGCTTGTCGATGAGGTCTTCAAAGCGGGTGGCCTTGATGCCGCCCGGGTAGCCAGAGTGCCGGTAGTAGATTTTGTCCCGCCGCTTCGACCCAGTGACCCGCACCTTCTCGGCATTGACGACGATGACATAGTCCCCAGTGTCCACATGCGGGGTGTAGCTCGCCTTGTGCTTGCCGCGCAGCCGCCGGGCGATTTCGCTCGCCATGCGGCCGAGCGTCTGGCTCGCCGCGTCAACGACATACCACTCGCGCTCGACATCCTGCGGGCGCGTGCTCACGGTTTTCATGCGAGGCCCGTGTAGGCGGGAAAACGGCCATTCTATGCGCCGCGCACTCCGCAATCAAGGTTTGTGCGGGCGGCCGAGATACGCCCGCGAGCGCATCTCGTTGAGGCGGCTTTGCGTGCGTTGGAACTCTTGCGCCAAGCGTTCCCCGCGGTACAGGGCTTCCGGCGCCGCCGCCGCGGACAGGGCAAGTTTGACGTTGCGGTCGTAGAACTCGTCGATGAGGCTGACGAAGCGCCGCGCCGCGCCGTCATCCCGGCCATCGAACACCGGCACGCCGCTCAACACCACGGCATGGAACTCCTTGGCCAGTTCCACATAGTCATGGGCGCTGCGCGGCCCCTCGCACAGCTCGGCAAAGTCGAACCACGCCACGCCCGGCCCCCGCCGGCGGGTTTGGATGCGGCGGCCATTGACCTCCAGCGCCGCGTCATCCCCGGCTGCGCCCAGCGCCGCGGCCACGCCGTCTGCGGCCGGGGCTTGCAACCCCGTTGCAGGCTCGCCGGCGTCCTCCGTGGCAGCCGCGGCCGGCGAGAAGGCTTGGAAACACTCCGCAAGGCGCGCCTGCGCGAGCGGCGAGAGCGGCCATTGGTAGGTGCCGGCGTCACCCAAGGCGCGCAACCGATAATCTTCGCCAGCGGCGATCCGCAGCACGTCCATGTGCGCCTCGATGCGCTCGATGGCAGGCAGGAAACGGCGGCGCTGCAACCCGTTTTCGTAGAGCCGCCGCGGCGCCACGTTCGAGGTGGCCACCAAGGTGACGCGACGCTCGAACAAGGCGTTCAGCAACTCGCCGAGGATCATCGCGTCGCCGATGTCCGAAACGAAGAACTCGTCGAAGCAGATGACGCTCGCTTCGGCGCGCATGCCGTCGGCCACCTTGTCCAAGGGATTGGCGGCGCCTTTCAGACGCGCCAGCTCACCATGCACCCGCAACATGAAGCGATGGAAGTGCAGCCGTAGCTTGGCCGTGCCCGGAAGGCACTCGCAGAAGAGATCCATGAGGTAAGTCTTGCCGCGGCCCACCCCGCCCCACAGGTAGAGCCCCTTCGCCGGCGGCTGCCGTTTGAGGCGGATGACCTTGGACAACCGCCGGCCATCTTGCTCGGCAAGCCGCCGGTGAATCGCATCGAGCCGCTTGAGCGCCTCCGTTTGCGCTGGATCGTCGCGGAAGCCACGCTGCAAGACGTTGCGCCGGTGCTGCGCGAGTGGCGAGTCGGCGCGCTCCATGCCGCCGCGCCCGTCTCCCGCCACCTCAGCCGCGGCGCGCCAACGCCGCGGCCGCGTGGGCGTGGAGGCCCTCGGCGGTGGCGATGGCGGCGGCGTTGGGAGCGAGTTCCGCGGCGCCCGCCGGCGTGATGCGGATGATGGAACTGCGCTTCAGGAAGTCCTCCACGCCGAGCGGCGAGGCGTAGCGGGAAGTGCGATAGGTGGGCAACACATGGCTCGGGCCGGCGTTGTAATCGCCAAACGTCTCTGCGGCCGCGGCGCCCAGAAAGATCGCGCCGGCGTCGCGCGCGCTCGGCAGCAGCGCGTCCGGATCTGCCACCGCGAGGTGCAGGTGCTCCGGCGCCATGAAGTTCGCCACCTCCATGGCCTGCTCCAAGTCTTGCGTTTCGATCAAGGCGCCGTGCTCCGCCAGCGATGCCGCAATGATCTTGCGCCGCGGCATGGTCGGCAGCAACGCGGCCGCCTCGGCGGCCACGGCGTCCAGCCACGCGGCGTCCGGACACGCCAGCAGGGCTTGGGCGGCAGCGTCATGCTCCGCTTGGGCAAACAGATCCAAGGCCGCCCAGCGCGGCGGTGCGCTGCCATCCGCGACGATGAAGATCTCGCTCGGCCCGGCAACGCTGTCGATGCCGACGAGGCCGAATACCTGCCGCTTGGCCTCCGCCACCCGACCGCCGCCGGGGCCCACGATCTTGTTCACTTCGGGCACGGTCTCGGTGCCATAGGCGAGCGCCGCAATGGCTTGGGCGCCGCCCACCGCGAACGCCATGTCCGCGCCGGCCACATGCAGCGCCGCCAGCACATGATCGTTGCGGGTGCCGGGCCGCCGCGGCGTCGTCACCACCACCTCGGCCACCCCAGCCACACGCGCCGGGATGACCGTCATCAGCGCCGTGGACGGATAGCTCGCTTGGCCGCCCGGCACATAGACGCCCACCCGGTGCAGAGGCGTCAGGCGGTGCCCTAGGCGATTGCCAAAGGCATCCTCGTACTCGAACGCGGTGGTAGCCCGCAACTGCTGTTCGTGAAACGTGCGAATGCGCTCCGCCGCGGCGTCGAGCGCCGCCCGATCTGCCGCCCGGAGCCGCCCGTAAGCCGCCTCCAAGGCCGCGGCGTCTGCCGTGAGCGTCGCCATCTTCCTAACCCGCGAGCTGTCAAAGCGCCGGGTGAATTCGAGAAGCGCCTCGTCGCCAAAATCCCGCACTTCGTCCAGTATCGCGGCGACCTGCTGTTCCACTTCCTTGGCCTCGGCGCCCCGATACCAAGCGAGGCTCACCAAGTCGCGCCAGAAGTCCGGCGCGCCGGCATTAAGACGTCGCAGCTCAAGCATGGGCACGAAGTCTAACCCGCGACCCACGCGGCGCTTTCGGACCGGTGGTCAACCCGGCGGGCGCGCAGTGGCTCGCTTTGAAGTGCTGGCACGCTTCCTTTCTTCGCTGCTAGCGCTGGACTTCGGCGCAGCGTCTCACCGAAGAAGTGGGTCGCTTGCGATTTCGGCGGCCTTTTCGCTTCCATCCCTAACCCTTTCCAATGCGTCGTCATATGCGCGGTTCACATAGACGTCTATCCGCCACGACCATACTCCTTCGCAAGCGACCAGCTCCAAATAGCTACCATAATCGCCAAATGTCCCCTCACAAACATGGGTCAATTGGCAAAGACTGTCCAAGAGAGAACCCCACTACGGCATTGGATTAAGATGCCGCAAACTCCGGGCTTAGACGCCCCGCCATCTGGAACAGGTGCTTGTCGAAGATGTCGGCTAATGCCTTCGCGACAGTAAGATCGCCAAAGTTCACATGCGCCTTGATGTCACCAGTGTCCGCCTCGAGCCTATAGGCTTTCTCATCCATCACCATCCAGTGATGGTTGAAGCCGCGGCCTTTGAGAAAGTCGATCGATGCCGGATCGGCTTGCCGAATGTCCAAGGAACCTCTCATCGAGCCCTCATCTCTCCACTTCGACACGCTCCGGACCATCGGGTGGTCTTCGACGCTGCCTCCGTCGATTTCATCTTCCAAGACGATTGACAGATCACCCCCTCGTTCCAGCAGCACCCTCACCGCGTCGAGAATCTTGTGGTGACCGTACACGTCAATGTTGCCCCATGTCTGGCGCAGGTTGCCCGAATATAGGCGGACATTCGCCGTGGCGTGCCGCAGGAACTTGTCTATCAGGTAGACAGCGTGTGCTGGCTTGCCGTTACTTAATGGCAAGTCCAAACTATCCTTCAGCGCCAAGTCGATCTGCTCGAAATAGCGCTTCTCGTCGCTGCTCCAAGTGGTATTGTCAAACGGATCGAGCACTGTTGTCATCGCATCTCTTCTCGCCGAAGACGTCGATCAACCCCCACTACAGTAGATGTGGTGACCGGGCTGCCACCCCACAACGCCACTCTCCGCACTTTTGCCCGCGTCGTGGCTTCTGTCAAGAGGAAATCGACCACAATCCGCACAGGGCACCTTCTGCAATGGGCGTCAAGCCGGGGGGCGGGCAGGTCGGGCGGCGGTGAGACGCATCACGTCGGCGCCGAGCGCGCCGAGCTTTTCCTCAATGCGCTCGTAGCCGCGATCCATGTGGTAGATGCGGTCGATCACGGTTTCGCCACGGGCCGCCAGCGCACCCACCACCAAGCCGAACGAGGCGCGCAGATCCGTCGCCATCACCGGTGCGCCGCGCAGCGCGGCCACCCCCCGCACCACTGCCGTGCGGTTGCCCTCCAAGGCGATCTGGGCGCCAAGCCGCGCCAGTTCGTTGACGTGCATGAAGCGGCTCTCGAAGATGGTCTCCGTGACGCGGCTTTCGCCCTCGGCAACGGCGTTCATGGCGAGGAACTGCGCTTGCATGTCCGTGGGGAAGCCGGGATACGGCGCCGTCTCCAAATCCACCGCGAGGGGGCGGCGGCCGCGCATGTCGAGGGCGATCCAATCCGCGCCCGTTTCCACGTCGGCGCCTGCTGTCACTAGGCTCTGGAGCACCGCTTCCAAGGTGGACGGCTGAGCGCCCCGCACCCGCACGTCGCCGCGGCTGGCCGCGGCGGCGATGAGGTAGGTGCCCGTCTCCACCCGGTCTGCCATGATGCGGTGGTCGCAACCGTCGAGGGCCGGCACGCCTTCCACCTCGATGATGGAAGTGCCATGCCCGGCGATGCGCGCGCCCATGGCGATGAGGCATTGGGCGAGATCGGCGATCTCCGGCTCCCGCGCCGCGTTCTCGATCACCGTGCGCCCCTTCGCCAGCACCGCCGCCATCAACAGGTTCTCGGTGCCGCCCACGGTGGCCATGTCGAAGGTGACGCGGCCGCCGACGAGCCCATTCGGCGCCCGCGCCTTCACATAGCCGCCATCGATGGCGATCTCCGCGCCCAACGCGGCGAAGCCCTTGAGATGCTGATCCACTGGGCGTGAGCCGATGGCGCACCCGCCCGGCAAGGACACCTCGGCGCGCCCCCATCGCGCCAGCAGCGGGCCCATCAGCAGGAATGACGCCCGCATCGTCTTCACCAACTCATAAGGCGCCCGGAAGCGCCGCATGTCGGCGCACGACACCTGCACGACGCCGCCCTCGCCCTGGGTCTCGGCGCCCAGCGTGCGCAGCAGGCGCACCATCGTCGCCACGTCCTTCAAACGCGGCACATTGCGGATGCGCACTGGCTGCGCCGCAAGCAGCGCCGAAGCGAGGATCGGCAGCGCCGAGTTCTTGGCGCCCGAGACGGTGAGCTCGCCAGAGAGCGGCGCGCCGCCGATGATGCTGAGCTTGTCCAACCGTTGGCGGCGTCAGGCCCCTGCCGGGACCTCGGTTTCGATGGTGACGGCGTGCAGGGCACCATCACGGATGAGGTCTCCAATGGCCTCATACACGAGTTGCTGGCGACGCACCCGGCTCAAGCCGGCGAATGCCGCGCTGGTCACGCGCACATGGAAGCGATTGCCGTCGCCGCTCGCTTGCACGGCTGCTCCCTCAATGCGCTGCCGCACCAAGGCCTCGATCTGCTCTTGCATTCGTTCGTTTTCGCCCGTTCGCCCTGCCTTTCTCTCTTCGCCCCGGCGCCTTCGGCGCTGACGCCTTGCCACCTTAACGCGCCAATCCACAACGATGGTGGAGAAAAAGTGAACCGCGGCGCAAGCGCCCGCGCTCGATGCGCCAGCCGCGCCAGATCCGTGAAGACGCGCCGCGGACGAACAGCCGTTTGACGCAACATGGCCAAGTTGCAATGCTTGGCCGCAGGCAGGTCTGAGAAAGACGCCCTCATGGGTCTCCCGGTCTTGGCGTTGATCTTCGGCTTCGTCGCGCTCGTATGGAGCGCAGACCGCTTTGTGTCCGGCGCTGCGGCCACTGCCCGCCATCTCGGCGTCTCGCGGCTGCTCATCGGCCTGACGGTGGTGTCCATCGGCACTTCCGCCCCCGAGATCCTGGTCGCCCTGGCCGCCGCGATGGAAGACGCCTCCGCCTTGGCCGTGGGCAACGCCATCGGCTCCAACATCGCCAACATTGGGCTGGTGCTCGCCATCACGGCCATGGTGGCGCCGCTGCCATTCGCCGCCTCGGTGCTGAGGGTGGAACTGCCGTGGCTGATCGGCGTCACCTTGCTGGCGCTCTACTGCCTGCACGACCTTGAGCTTGGCTACCTCGATGGCGTGCTGCTGGTGCTCGCCCTGTGGGCCATCATGTACCACTTGGTGCGCTCGCAACGGCGCGTCCCCGATGGCCTCTCCGACACCATCCGCGAGGAGCTCGACGAGCTGGAGGAGATGGCTACCGGGCGCGCCTTCTTTTGGTTGGGAGCGGGGCTCGTCATGCTGCTCACCTCCGCTTGGGTGCTGGTGTGGGCGGCCACCGAGATCGCCCGTCTGCTGGGCGTCAGCGAACTCATCATCGGCCTCACCGTGGTGGCGGTGGGCACCAGCCTGCCAGAGCTCGCAGCCACCCTGAGCGCTGCCCTGAAGGGGCACACCGACATCGCCATCGGCAACGTAGTAGGCTCGAACATTCTGAACATCCTCGCGGTCTTGGCCGTGCCGGCCTTGGTGAACCCCATCACCATCGAGGCGCATGTGCTGTGGCGGGATTACGGCATGATGGCCGCGTTGACGCTCTTGCTGGTGCTGTTTGCTTACGGCATCGGCTCGAAACCGCGCATCACCCGCTTTGAGGGCTGCGTAATGGCTTTGGCTTGGATTGGCTACATGACGCTCCTTTACCACCAGTCATGAACGACGACGGCGACCAGCGCGGCGGCGACCAGCGCGACCGTCGCCGCGGCCGCGGCGACGCGCAGCGGCCAAGCCGCCCCGGCGGCCAAGCGGCGCGTGGCGAGCGCGGCCGCAATGCACCTCGGCGCGGCGGCGATGGCGAACGTCCCCCGGCGCGCCGCAACCCGCGCCGCGACGGCCCGGAGCGCGGCCGCGGCGGCGACCGGCGCCCGCAGCCAAGCCAGGACGCGCCGCAGAAACCGCGGCGGCAGTTGCCCTTCGCCGTCGACACCATGCGGGCGGCGGCGCGGGTGGAGCTGCTGATCCTCGATGTCGATGGTGTGCTCACGGATGGCCGCCTGTACTACTCCTCGGACGGCGTGGAAACCAAAGCCTTCTACGCCCAAGACGGCGCCGCCATCAAGATGCTGCAGGGCGCCGGGGTGCCGGTGGCGCTGATCAGCGGGCGCGACAGCGAGGCCGTGGCGCGCCGCGCCGCGGAACTCGGCATCGCGCACGTGTACCAAGGCGCTGAAGACAAGGGCGTGGCGCTGAACGACCTTTGCGCCGCCGCAGACTTGGCGCCCATGCGCATGGCGCATGTCGGCGACGACGTGGGCGACTTGGCGCTGTTCGACCGGGTGGGCTTTCGCATCGCCGTGCCGAGCGCGCATCCCGAAGTGTCCGCCCGCGCCCACCACGTCACCACGGCGCCCGCCGGCGCTGGGGCGGTGCGGGAAGCCTGCCAACTGATCTTGATGGGCAAGGGGCGCTGGGCGCCCGCCTTGGCGGCGCTCTCGGCGCACTAGTGGCGTCGCGGCCGGCAGCGGGTCCGGCGCCGCCCGCGATCGCGGTCAAGCGCTGGGCCGTCATCGGAGGCTTCGCTGCGGCAGTGGCATTCGCCTTGCCGTGGCTGAGCCCCGCGGACGAAGCGCCGGAACCCTTGCCGCCGGCGCTGCGCGACGAACCGGACGTCTACATGGAAGCGCCGGTCATCACCCAGTTCGGCGCTGATGGCGCCATCCGCTATCGGCTGGCCGCCGCGGAGATCCACCAATTCGACCGCGAGCGGGTGGCCACCATCGCCGCGCCGGCGCTGCTCCTCTACCCACGCGACGGCGGGGCGCCGTGGCACATCACCAGCGCCACCGGTGAGTTGCGCGAGTGGGCAGCCAGTGCCGGCGACGCGCTGGCGCCGACCATGGGCCGCGCCGCCAGCGAGGCCGAGCGGGAGACGGCGCTTGCCGCGGCGCCACCGGAAGACCGCGCCGGCATCAATGCCGAGCCGCAAGAAAAGGGCGCCGATGGCACCGGGACCGGCGGCGCGACGCCGGCCCAAGAGCCGGGAGCGCAGCCGGAAAAGCAACAGGAAGAACTGTTGCTCCGCGATGACGTGGCGCTGCGCCGGGATTACGCGGACGGGCGCTTCGTGACGCTCAAGACCACGGCGCTGCGCGTCCATCCCGAACGCCAGCGCGCCGACACCGACCAGCCTGTTATCATCGAAACAGCGAGCAGCCGCACCACCGCGGCAGGGTTCGAAGGCGATTTGGAGCGTGGCTGGATGCAGCTCTATTCCGCGCCATCGCAACGGGTTCAAGTCGTTGCCTTGCCAAACCGAAGCAATCGATAGCCCCGCTGGCGGGCCACCGGCAACGGGGCGTCGCGTCCTGTTACGCCGGCGCCGCCGATGTTACCGGGGCGCCATCGCCGTGGTCGCCGCCTTGGCCCCGCTCGGCGCGGCGGCGCTGCCAGAGGACGCCGACCAGCCCATCCGCTGGCGCGCGGACCAAGCCGAAGGCGAGATGGCGGGGCACACCATCCTCACCGGCGCGGTGCGCATGGAGCAGGGCACGCTGCGCGTGGATGCCGAACGCATGGTCATCGAATACCAAGGCGACAAGGTGGCGCGGGTGGTGGCCGAAGGCGACCTCGCGCACTACCAGCAGACGCTGCGCGCCGGCGCCGAGCCAGTGCGCGCCGATGCATTGAAGATCATTTACCACGCCGCCGAGGAGCGCATCGAACTCATCGGCCGCGCCCGCTTGACGCAACAGCGCCACGAGTTCCAAGGCGAAGTGATCCACTACGACTTTCGCGCCGGCAAGGTGGACGCCACGGGCGAAGAGCACGGCGTGCGCATGGTGTGGGCGCCTGCCGAGGATGGGGGCGCCGCCGCCGGCGCTTCCCGTTGAGCGTGGCCGACGCCGCGCCCGCATCGCTTGAGGGGGCAGCGAACGCCACGCCGCAAGCCTTGGGGCCGAGCCTCGTGGCGCGCCATCTGCAGAAGCGCTACCGCGGGCGCGATGCCGTCGCAGACGTGAGCTTGAGCGTGGCCGGCGGCGAGATCGTCGGCTTGCTCGGCCCGAACGGCGCCGGCAAAACCACCTGCTTCTACATGATCGTCGGCCTCGCCAAGATGGACGCCGGCGCGATTCACCTCGCCGGGCAGGACTTGAGCCGCGCACCCATGCACGCCCGCGCCCGCGCCGGCATCGGCTACCTGCCGCAGGAGGCGAGCGTGTTCCGCAGGTTGTCCGTGGAGGACAACCTGAAAGCCATCGTGGAGTTGCGGCAAGGGATGCCCAAGATGCGGCGGCGCGAGACGGTGGAGCGGCTGCTCAAGGAGTTCCGGCTCACGGACATCCGCACCAGCTTGGGGGAGCGTTTGTCCGGCGGTGAACGGCGGCGGCTCGAAATCGCGAGGGCCCTTGCCAGCGAGCCGGCGTTCATGCTGCTCGATGAACCCTTCGCCGGCATCGACCCCATCTCCATGGACGAGATCAAGGCGGAAATCCGCCAACTCGCGCAGCGCGGCATCGGCGTGCTGGTGACCGACCACAACGTCCGCGAAACCCTCAACATCTGCGACCGTGCCTACATCGTCAACGAAGGCCGCATCATTGCGGAGGGCGATGCCGGTGCCATACTATCGAACGCGACCGTCAGGCGTGTTTACTTGGGCGAGCGGTTCGAGTTGTGAGCGCAGCCGACGCCGACGCAGACCGCTGGGCGAGCCGCCGACGCAGCTTGGAAGTTGAGGTGAAATGAAGCAGTCGCTGGCGCTGGCCATTCGCCAACAGCTCGCCATGACGCCCCAGCTTCAACAGGCGATTCGCCTGATGCGGCTCTCCTCCCAAGACCTCGCCGTGGAGATTCGCGAGGCCATCGAGACGAACCCGATGCTGGAGAGCGAAGAAGAGCCCGAGCGCGACGCGGACGGCGCCGAAGTGAATGATTGGGGCGACGAATCGCCCGCCGAAGCCCCTGAAGCCGCCGCAGCAGACCAGTGGGAAGACGACGACGGCACGGACATCGCGTTCGAGCCAGCGGACAACACGGCCATTCCACCCGAACTGCCGGTGGACACCCGCTGGGAAGATCTCTACCAGCCGAGCGCCTACGCCCTCTCCACGCCCCAGCGGGACCACTTCGAGGCGCCGGCGCGGGCCGCAGAGTCCTTGACGGATCACCTGCTTTGGCAGCTCAACGTGCTGCCGGTGCTAGAGCGCGACCGCATGATCGGCGCTGCCATCGTCGAGGCCATCGACGCCGACGGCATGTTGCGTCCCGGCGGGGCGGCGGGGCGCCACGGCTGCTTGCAGGAAATCGCCGCCGCGCTGGATTTGCGGCCGCCAGTGGAGTGCGCCGAGGTGGCGGCCATGCTGAAGCTCGTGCAGCAATTCGAGCCCGCCGGGGTGGGCGCGCGAGACCTGCGCGAGTGCCTGCTGCTGCAGCTCGCCCAAGCCCCCGCCGAGGCACCCCACCAGGGTGCGGCGCAAACGATCCTCCAACACGGCTTCGATGCGTTGGCAGCCGGCGACCGCGCCGCGCTGGCGCGCCGCTCGCGGCTCAGCCAAGACGCCGTCGATGGCGGCGTGGCGCTCATTCAATCCTTGAATCCGCGCCCCGGCACCGAGTTTGGCGACTTCGCCTGCGAATACATCGAACCGGACGTCTACGCGCGCAAGGAAGCCGGCCGCTGGGTGGTGGAACTCAATGCCGCGGCGGCGCCCGGCGTGCGCATCAATCCGCTTTACGCCTGCTTGGTGCGGCGCGGCGACACCAGCCGAGACAACGCATTTCTGCGCGACAACTTGGAAGAGGCGCGCAGTTTCGTGACGAGCCTGCACCATCGCAACGAAACGCTGCTGAAAGTGGCGACGCAGATCGTCGCCCATCAGCAGGCGTTCCTGGAACGGGGCGCGGAGGCCATGCGCCCGCTGGTGCTCGCCGACATCGCTGCCGCCGCGGAGCTGCACGAATCCACCGTGTCGCGCCTGACGACGAGCAAGTACATGCACACGCCGCAGGGCGTGTTCGAGCTCAAGTACTTCTTTTCGAGCCATGTTGGCGCCAGCGACGGCGGCGAAGTGTCGAGCACCGCCATCCGGGCGCTGATTCGCAAGCTCGTCGGCCAAGAGAACCCGCAGAAGCCGCTCTCCGACAGCCGCATCACCGCCATGCTCGGCGAGCGCAACATCGAAGTGGCGCGCCGCACCGTCGCAAAGTACCGGGAGTCGCTGGCGATTCCCTCGTCCAGTCACCGCAAGCGGCTCGCGTGAAACGAGCCGCCCGCGCAACAAGGAGCATGCCGTGCAACTCAGCATTTCCGGACATCATGTGATCGTCACCGCCCCGTTGAAAGCCTATGTGGAGAGCAAGATGGCCCGCCTGGCCCGCCACTATGACCACATCACCAACGTTCACGTGGTGTTATCCGTGAACAAGCAGGTGCAGCGCGCCGAGGCCACGGTGCATGCCAACGGCGCCGACATCTTTGCCGACGCCGGCGACGCCGACCTTTACGCCGCCATCGACGCCTTGTCCGACAAGCTCGACCGCCAGGTTGTCAAGCACAAGGAAAAGGTGAGCGAGCACCGCCCGCGGGCGCACTGACGGCTTGCCGCCACGCTGCCATGATCGACTGGGGGGACTTGCTGCCGCCCGCCGGCGCGCGCACCGTCGGCGCGCCAGCAACCAAGAAGGCAGCGCTGGAGGCGGCGAGCGAAACCGTGGCTGACCTCCGCCCGCACCTCGACCCGCGGCGGCTCTTGGAGGCGCTGTTGGAGCGCGAGCGGCTAGGCAGCACCGGCCTCGGCGAGGGCGTGGCCATCCCGCACTGCCGGCTGCCCGGCTGCGAGCGGCCGGCCGCGGCGCTGCTGCGCCTGCGCCCGCCAGTGAACTTCGACGCGCCGGACGGCGAAGCCGTCGATCTCCTGTTCGCGCTGGTGGTTCCGGATGGGGAACACAAGCGCCACCTAGACATCTTGGCGGCGCTCGCCTCGACGCTCGCGCAGTCCGCCAACCGCGAAGCGCTGCGGCAAGCCGGCGATGACGGGCAGTTGCGCGAAACATGGCTCGCCATCGCCCGGCCGGCGCCATGAGCCGCCACCGCGCCACGCCAACCCGATCGGCGCGCCGCCGGTGATCGAAGGCGAAGTCACCATCGTCAACGCGCTGGGGCTGCATGCCCGCGCCGCGGCCAAATTCGTCAATCTCGCCAAAACCTTCACCGCAACCATCGAACTCGAACTCGGCGACAAGCGCGTCGATGGCAAGAGCATCATGAACGTGATGCTGCTGGCCGCCGCCCAAGGCACGGTGCTCACGCTGCGGGCGAGCGGCACCGACGAAGCCGAGGCATTCCCCGCGCTGGCTGGGCTCATCGCCGAACGGTTCGGCGAGGAGGAGTGACCGGCAGCGCCATGGACAGCGCTGCGCAGCTTGCCGAGATCGTCCGCGCCGTCACGAACGAGGCTTGGGATGACGTCCGCGCCCACATCGACGGCATCGATGACGCGGCGGTGGCGAATGTCTTGGAAGCCACCCCACCCCGGGTGCGCGGCGAGCTGTGGTTATTGCTCGACGTGCGCCGCGCTGCTGGCGTGCTGCATCGGCTGAACGAAGCCGCCCGCGCAGAGTTCGTGGAGACCATGGACGCCGGGCAGCTCGCGGCCTTGGCGGACGAACTGGACACAGACGACCTCGCCTTCGTGCTGCGGCGCCTGCCCGACGCCATGACGGAAGCGCTGATGGAGGCGATGAGCGCCGCCGACCGCGCCCGCGTCGAGGCCGTGCTGCCGTACCCTGAAGACACCGCCGGCGGCATCATGAACACGGATGCCGTGGCCGTTCGGCCTTGGCACAGCATCGAACTCGTGCTGCGCTATCTGCGCCGTCGCCAAACGCTGCCGGACGGCACGGACAACCTATTCGTGGTGAACGCCGAAGGCGGCTACGTCGGTGCGCTGCCCCTCGCCCGGCTCCTCACCGCAGACCCATCCTCCGCGGCGCGCGACGTCATGGACACGCAAGTGGAGGCCGTGCCGGTGAGCATGGGCGACGCGCTGGTGGCGCGCCGTTTCGCCGAGCAGGATTGGGTCTCGGCGCCGGTGATTGACGACGCCGGCGCACTGGTCGGGCGCATCACCGTGGACGACGTGGTGGACGTGATCATTGAGGATGCGGACGAGGCGCTGCTGGCTCAAGCCGGCCTCGAAACCGATGAGGAAACGTTCACCCCAGTGCTCATCTCCGCCCGCCGGCGGGCGGTGTGGCTGGGCGTCAACCTCATCACGGCGTTCCTCGCCGCGGCGGTGATCAACCTGTTCGAGGAGACCATCGCCGAAGTGATCGCGTTGGCCGTGCTCATGCCCATCGTCGCCAGCATGGGCGGCATCGCCGGCACGCAGACGCTCACCTTGGTGATCCGGGGCATGGCGCTGGGACAAATCGCTTCCGCAAATCTCGGTTGGTTCTTGAACCGGGAGTTGCTGGTGGCGGCGCTGAACGGGCTGTTGTGGGCAACGCTGGTTGCCCTCGGCGCCGCGGTGGCGTTCCAGGACGCCTTGCTCGGCTGCGTCATCGCCGCCGCGATGGCCATCAACATCTTGGTGGCCGCGGTGTCCGGAAGCCTGCTCCCATCGCTGCTTTCCGCCCTCGGCATTGACCCGGCAATCGCCGGCGGCGTGGTGCTCACAACGGTGACGGACGTGGCCGGATTCTTCACCTTCCTGGGGCTCGCAACGTTGGCCTACGGCTGACGGCGCCGCGCCGGCGGAGAGCACAACCCCGGTTCCCGGGCGCTCCGGAAGCGCGTGGTGGCGGTGGGCTAACATCCGCCTAGTCGCGCGGACGGCGCATGAGCCGGGCCGTCCTACGCCCAACTCCATCGAAGCACGGGGGAATCAAGCAATGGCAAGACTCGAAGGCAAGGTTGCCGTCATCACCGGCGGCGCCAGCGGCATGGGCGCCGCGACCGTGCGGCGCTTTGTCGCGGAAGGCGCCAAGGTGGTCATCGCCGACCTGCAGGCGGACAAGGGCGCCGCCCTCGCCGCGGAACTCGGCGACGCGGCCACCTTCATCGAAACGGATGTGGGCCAAGAAGCCGACGTGAAGGCGATGATCGACTTGGCCGTGAACCGCTACGGCGGGCTGGACTGCTTGTTCAACAACGCCGGCTTCGGCGGCGTGACCGGCCTCATCGAGGAGACGGACATGGGCGAAGCCTATGCCCGCACCGTCGCTGGGATGCTCACCGGGCCCATCCTTGGCATGAAGCACGCCGCGCCGATCATGAAGGCGCAAGGCGCCGGCAGCATCATTTCAACGGCCAGCATCGCCGGGCTGCGCGGCGGCGGCGGGCCGCATGTGTACAGCGCCGTCAAGGCCGGCGTCATCGGGCTGACGCGCAGCGTCGCCATCGAATTGGGGCAGCACCGCGTGCGGGTGAACGCCATCTGCCCCGGCGGCATCGTCACGCCGATCTTCCTGTTCGGCCAGCAGCCGAAGGCCGGCGCCAACGTCTCGGTGGAGGACGCGCTGCGTCCTGCGTTCGAGAACATGCAGCCCATTCCACGCGCCGGGGAAGGCACGGACATCGCCGGCATGGCACTGTTCTTGGCCAGTGACGATTCCACGTTCGTCACCGGCCAAGCGCTCGTGGTGGACGGCGGCCTGATCTCGGGCCTCCGAGGCACCTTGGAGGAAGGCGAGAGCCCCATCGTCCAAGCGGTGGCGGACATAATCGGCGAGACGCCGGCGTGGGCGCGCGCCGAGTAACTGGGGCGAATCAGGCGCTGCGTCAGCTTCCCGCCGCGGCCACGTTCAAGCGGTACGGTGGCAGGGAGTTGAGCAGCGCCTGCCCATAGCGTTTCGTCACGATGCGGCGATCCAAGAGGGTGATGCGGCCGCGATCCTCTTCGTGGCGAATCAGGCGGCCGCAGGCTTGCACGAGGCGCGTCGCGGCGTCTGGCACGGCGAGTTCGAAGAACGGGTTGCGCCCCTGGCTCTCCACCCATTCCGCGGTGGCCTGCTCCACTGGATCGTCCGGCACCGAGAACGGCAGCTTGGCGATGACCACATGGCGGCAGTAATCATCGGGTAGATCGATGCCTTCCGCGAAGCTCGCCAGGCCGAAGAGGTAGCTCGGCTCCTCCGCGTCGATGGCCGCCCGGTGCGCGGCCAAGAGCGCCTGCAAGGAGCGTTCGCCTTGGATCTGGCAGCGCTCCAGCACAGCGTCCGCCAAACTGTCGCAGACGCCGTTCAACTGCCGCCACGAAGCGAACAACACCAAGGCGCTGCGCTCCTTGGCCAGCAGTTCCGGCAACAGCGCCGCCACCTCTTCGGTGTGCTTGGGCGCATCCCGCGGGTCTGCGCGCATGGCCGGGATGTCCAAGCTCGCCAGCCGGGGAAAGTCGAACGGGCTGGCGATGGCCTCTTGCGCTGTTTCCGCCGGCAGGCCAGCGCGCTCAATGAAGCGCGCGAACGTGCCGAGGGCGCGCAACGTGGCGGAGGTGCAGAGCGCCGCATAGCACTTGGTCCACAGCGCCTCGTGGAGGATTTCGCCGGGGTCGAGCCGCGCCGACACGAGTTCCAGATCATCTCCCACAGACGGCGTGATGGGGCTGATCCAACGCGCCGCCAGCGGCGCTTCGTCGCCGGTGGCGCGAGCGTAATCCTCAAACAGCGCACCGTGCGCCGCCGCCCGCTCCTCAAGCTGGCCGACAACCCCCAGCCAATCCTCCGCCTGCTCTGCATTGGGCCAGAACCGCGTTCCGGCGGTCACCGCTTCCAAGTACTCGCGCAGTTCCCGCAGCCGCGCCCCGATGCCTTGCAGGCCAATGGCCAAGCCGTCGCAGGGTTCAGCCAGCGCTGCGTCCACCCTGCCCAGCGGAAAGCGATGCGCGGCGGAGCGCTCGCCGGGAGCAGGCAAGTCCAACGTCTTCGCGGCGGCCTCCGCTTCCTTGAGCCGCTGCGCCGCCGACGCCGTGTCTCGCGCCAGCCGTTCCGCCAGCGCCACCAGTTCCGCTGGGCGCGAGAAGCGCTGTGCGCAGGTGCCCACCGCGGCGTTCAACTGATCGAGCCACTGCATGGCGCCGCGCAACTGCGTCCGCGCCGTGAAGTGCTGTTGCGTCTTTTCCGCCAGATGGTGCGCTTCGTCGATGACGAAGATCGTCTCGTCCGGAGTGGGCAACAGGGTGCCCCCGCCCAACGCCAAATCCGCCAGCACGACGTCGTGGTTCGCCACGATCACGTCCACATCGTCCAGCATCCGCCGCGCCACGAAGTGCGGGCAATCGTGGAAGAACGAGCAGCGCTTGTTGGCGCAGCCGCGATGGTCTGTCGTGATGGGGCGCCACGCCTCGGCTTCGGGCTTCTCTTCCCACGAATCGATGTCGCCGCGCCAATCGCCCCGCGAAAAACGCGCCAACATGTGCTCATAGGTGCGCAGGTGGCTGGCGGTCGGCACCGTCGTGAACGGCATTTCCTTTTGATCCTGGCGCAGGCGTTCGTCCAAGCGCTTGAGGCACACATAGCGCCGCCGCCCCTTGGCCAACGCGAAGGAGAACTCGATGCCGGCATGGGCTTCGAGGTCCGGCAGGTCTCGCAAGACGATTTGCTCTTGCAGCGCCACCGTGGCCGTGCTGATGACGACCCGTTTCTTCAGCGCTTGCGCCAAGGGAATGGCGGCCAGACAGTAAGCAGCCGTCTTGCCGGTGCCGGTGCCGGCCTCCACCGCCACCAGACGTGGCGCCGCCCCGCCAAGGGCGCGCGCCACCACGGCGATCATCTCGCGTTGGCCGGGGCGGGGCTTGAAGTTCCGCGCGCCAAGCCAAGCCCGGTAGGCGGCCTGAATCTCGCGCTTGTTGTCTGCGTCCAAACCGCGCGCCGCGCTCATGGCTCAACTGGCCCTCCGGCGCCTTGCGCCGACATGCCGCGGAGGCGACGCGGCTTGGCAAGCGCGATCACACGTTGAACCGGAAATGGACGACATCGCCGTCGGCGACGACGTAGTCCCGCCCTTCGAGCCGCCACCGGCCAGCGTTCTTGGCGCCTTGTTCGCCGCCACAGGCCAAATAGTCCTCCCCGGCGACCACCTCGGCGCGAATGAAGCCGCGCTCGAAGTCTGTGTGGATGACACCCGCCGCCTGTGCCGCGGTGGCACCCACCGGAATCGTCCACGCCCGCGCTTCCTTCGGGCCGGCGGTGAAGAAATCATGCAGCCCCAAAAGCGACTGGCCGCAGCGCGCCACGCGGTCTAACCCGGCTTCGGCAACGCCGAGCTCCGCCAAGAACTCAGCCCGCTCATGTTCCTGCAGTTGCGCGATTTCTGCTTCCATTTGGGCGCACACCGCCACCACCGGAGCGCCGCGCTGCGCCGCCAGCGCAACCACTGCATCGAGCAGCGGATTGTCGTCGAAGCCGCTTTCCGACACGTTGGCGACGTACATCTGCGGTTTGGCGGTGACGAGCCCCAGTTCGGCCACGCCGTCCCACGCCGCGTCATCCAGCGCCGCGGCGCGCGCCGGCTCGCCGGCACCCAGCGTGGCGTGCAGCACCTCCAGGGCCGCAATGGTGGTGGACGCCGCCTTGGGGTACGCCTTGGCCTCCCGGCGGCGGCGCGTCAACGCGCGTTCCACGGCGTCAAGGTCTGCCAATGCCAGTTCCGTGTCGATGACCTCGATGTCGTCCCGCGGCGAGACGCGGCCGGCAACATGGGCGACTTCCGCATCCTCAAAGCAGCGCACGACATGGGCGATGGCGTGCGTCTCGCGGATGTGGGCGAGGAAGCGATTGCCGAGCCCTTCCCCGCGTGACGCCCCCGCCACCAAGCCGGCGATGTCCACGAACTCCGTGGCGGTCGGCACGATTCGCGGCGAGCCTGCCAGCGCCCCAACGCGGCGCAGCCGCTCATCCCACACCGGCGCCGCGCCGACGTTGCTGTCGATGGTGCAGAACGGGAAGTTGGCCGCGTTCGCCCCAGCGTTGGTGAGCGCATTGAACAGTGTGGATTTGCCGACGTTCGGCAGGCCGACGATGCCGCAGCGAAAGCCCATCAGCTTGCGTCGGCCGCGGCGCTCCGCGAATGCAGGGCGGTCATGGCCTTCTGCCAATCGCCGTTGACGATGGACGCGAGCAGCGCATCGTCCATCGACAGGCTCTCCGCCACCCGCTCCCGGTCTGCCGCCAGCATCTTGGCACCGGTGAGAAAGCCGATCATGCGGGAGCGCCCAGGGTGCCCGACGCCAATTCTGAGGCGCGCGAAATCGTGCCGGTTGCCGAGGGCAGACGCCACGCTGGCGACGCCGTTGTGCGCGTCGTGGCGGCCGCCGAGCTTCAACCGCGACACGCCGGCGGGGAAATCCACCTCGTCGTGGGCGACGAGAATCTCATCGGGCTCGATGCCGTGAAAGCGCGCGAACGGCCCCACGGACTCGCCGGATAGATTCATCCAAGTGGACGGGATGAGGAGCCGCAGGTCTTGCCCGAACGCCTGGCCACGCGCCGCGCGCCCCTTGAACCGAGCGCGTTCGGCCCACGACAGGCACAGGCGCTCCGCCAAGGCTTCGACCCATCCGGCGCCAACATTGTGCGGCGTGCGCGCGTACTTCGGGCCGGGATTGCCCAAGCCCACGATGAGGCGGATGGCCGCCATCGCCAACTCCCATGCGTGATGCGCCGGCTGGCGGCGCTACTCGGCGTCTTCTTGGGGCGTTTCGCCCTCTTCGGACTCGCCTTCCTCGTCCTCTTCACCGCCGAGGCCGCCGCGCGGCGCTTGCACCGTCACCACCGAGGCATCGTGGCCAGCCCCTTGCGCCAGCGCGACGATGGTGACGCCTTCCGGCAACACGACATCCGAGAGGTGCAGGGATTGGCCGACTTCCAGCGCCGCGACATCGACCTCGATGTACTCCGGCAACTGCTCCGGCAGGCAGGAGATTTCAAGCTCGATCATGTTGTGGGCGATGAGGCCGCCGGCGCGGGCGCCCTCGCACTGGTCTTCATTGATGAAGTGCAGCGGCACGGCAATCTGCAGCGCCTGATCTGCGCGCACGCGCAAGAAATCCACATGCAGCACTTTCTCTGTGGCGGGATGGCGCTGCATCGCCCGCACCACCGCCGGCTGGCCGGCGCCATCCACCGACAGGTTCAGCACCTGCGAGAAGAACGCCGGCTGCTGCATCGCCTTGGCGAGCGTCCGCGAGGACAACGCGATCTTCACGGGTTCCTCGCCGCCGCCGTAGACGATGCCCGGCACCTGGCCTTCAAGGCGCCGCATCCGGCGGCTCGCGCTGGTGCCGGACGCCTCGCGGGGCGCGACTTCGAGCATGATTTGTTCTGGCATGGATGCCCTCCCGATGAACGGCGGCTTGGGGCCGCCTAACCCCCGCTATGGAAACAATTCGCTGACGGACTCTTCCTTGCTGACGCGACGGATCGATTCCGCGAGCACGCGCCCAAGGCTCAGTTGACGAAACTTCTCGGCGGCCCGCGCCGGCGCGCACAACGGTATGGTATCCGTCACCACCACCTCGTCGAGTTCCGAGGCGACGATGCGCTCCACCGCGTCCCCAGACAGCACCGGGTGCGTCGCGTAGCCCGCTACCCAAGTCGCCCCGGCCGCCTTCAGCGCTTCGGCTGCGGCGCACAGGGTGTTCGCGGTGTCCACCATGTCATCAACGAGCACCGCGGCGCGGCCTTCCACCTCGCCAATGACATTCATCACCTTGGCTTGGTTGGGCAACGGCCGGCGTTTGTCGATGATGGCGAGGTCCAGATCGTTGATGAGCTTGGCCACGGCGCGGGCCCGCACCACGCCGCCCACATCCGGCGACACCACCACCGGGCTGCGATAGCCCTGCCGTTTGACCTCCTCCACCAGCACGGCGGAGGCGTAGACGTTATCCACGGGAATCTTGAAAAAGCCTTGGATTTGGTCCGCATGCAGGTCTACCGTGAGCAGCCTGTCGATGCCGGCGCCGCCGAGCATGTCCGCCACCACCTTGGCGCTGATGGGCACGCGCGCCGAACGGGGCCGCCGGTCTTGCCGGGCGTAGCCGAAGTAGGGCACGACGGCCGTGACGCGGTAAGCCGAAGCACGGCGCAACGCATCGGCCATGATGACGAGTTCCATCAGGTTGTCGTTGGTGGGCGCGCAGGTGGACTGAATCACGAACACGTCCTTGCCGCGCACGTTCTCTTGAATCTCCACGCTCACCTCGCCATCGCTGAACCGCCCGACCGTGGCGCGGCCCAAGGCGATGCCCAGCTCATCGACCACGCTCCTCGCCAAGCGTGGATTCGAGCTGCCGGTGAAGACGATGAGGTCCGACATTGCGACGCCTAAGCGGGCTCGGCGCCAAGCCACATGGGAGACATTTTCGTTGCCTTCTCGAAGAGAGCCCTTCGCGGCGCTCTCACAGACCTCGCAGTGGCTGTAGCTGGCTGGGGTGGCAGGATTCGAACCTGCGAATGCCGGGATCAAAACCCGGTGCCTTACCGCTTGGCGACACCCCAATGGCAGTGGTGGAGGACCCGAAACACAGCGACCTGACCACGCCCCTCACGGTGCGCCGGCAAGGCCATCGCATCAACGAGCGCAGCGTATTTTCGCGTTGCGGCAAGGGTGTGTCAAACTGAACCGGGGCGAGCGCGGGCGGGCGCTTGTTCTATTCGCCCTGCGCAAGCCTTTCTGTCTGCTCAAGCTGTCTAGAGGTCGCGCCAAGCCTCTTCGTCCTCTGGAGAGTTCCATTCGTCGAGCGTCTGCGACAAGCCGTGGAGGTAGGCGTTGCCGACTGGCGACATCTTGCGGACGACCAAGCAGTTGCCATGCACTTCGAACGAGAGCGTGTCGCCAAGGTTGAGATTGGCCGCCTCGCGGACGCGCTTCGGTATCGTCGTCTGGCCGCGAGATGTGATTCTTGCCATGTCCATGCGCGGAGTATGCGCGGTTTTCATTATGCTGCGCCATTATGACGACCCGACACGAAAGCTCCCTACCGACAGCCCCGCTCGCCTGCGAAGAATGCGGGCATCTCGTCACGACGACGTGGCACGACCACACGTTCCAGTACGGGTCTGGCGAGTCTGCAGCCGCGCTTGACGTTCGGCTGCCGGTGAGACGCTGCGATCAGTGCGACTTCGACTATCTGGACGATGTAGGAGCAAGCCTCAAACACGAAGCCGTCTGCCGCCATCTTGGGGTTTTGACGCCTCGACAGATACTTCAGACACGCGAGCAGCATGGCCTGTCTCGCAGCGCGTTTGCCGAGCTCACCGGCATCGGCGAAGCATCGCTGTGCCGTTGGGAGAACGGCATCGGCATCCAAGCGCCAAGCGAGGACCGCTATCTCCGCGTGCTCGCTCATCCGGGCGCCTTGGCGTTGTTGGAGCAGATAGACAGCGCACCGCCCGCCACATAGCCACGCGGCGAGCGCTTCAGGACGAACGCCGTCTAACGCTATGCGTCATGCGCCGCAGCATTGGCCCGCATGGGCACTCTCCCGGACCCGGCGCCCGGGGCCTGCCTTGGGCGCGTATCCCCGCAGGCGCTCATCCCACGCAGGGGCACAAGCGCTTGGCGACGCCCCGTCCGGCGCGTATCTTGCGCGTCTTTCGCTCTCTGGGGGACACATGAAGTTCGACAACCGCGTCACGCGCTTGCTTGGCGTCGAGCGGCCCATCGTGCAGGCGCCGATGGGGTGGATCGCCCGCTCGCAGCTTGCTTCGGCGGTGAGCAACGCCGGCGGCCTCGGCGTGATCGAGACATCGTCCGGCGAGCTCGATGCCATCCGGGAGGAAATCAAACGCATGCGCACGCTGACGGACAAGCCGTTCGGCGTCAACATCGCCCAAGCCTTCGTGCGCGACCCAGACATCGTGCAGTTCGTCATCGACCAAGGCGTGCAGTTCGTCACCACTTCCGCCGGCAGCCCGGAACGCTACACGGAGCAGATCAAATCTGCCGGCCTCACCGTGTTCCATGTGGTGCCAAGCCTTAGCGCGGCGTTGAAGGCGGTGGCGTGCGGCGTGGATGGCCTGATCGTGGAGGGCGGCGAGGGCGGCGGCTTCAAGAATCCCCGCGAAGTGGCGAGCATGGTGCTCTTGCCCTTGGTGCGCTCGAAGGTGGACGTGCCCATCATCGCCGCCGGCGGATTCGTCGATGGCCCGTCCATGGCCGCAGCGTTTGCCTTGGGCGCGGAAGGCGTGCAACTCGGCACGCGCATGGTGTCCGCGGCAGAGTCTCCCGTGCATGGCAATTGGAAGGAAGCCATCGTCGCCGCGCAGGAGACCGACACGGTGTTCCTAAACCGCTTCAACTCGCCGGCGCTGCGGGCGCTGCGCACCGACAAGACCACGCGGTTGGAGAAAGACTTGGCCACCAACGCGATGGCCGAGTTCGGCACGGCCAAGGACCTCTACTTCGGCGGCGACATGGAGGCGAGCATCGCCCTTTCCGGGCAGGTGTGTGGCCGCATCGACGCGGTGCGTCCGGTGGCTGGGATTCTGGACGAAATCGAGGCCACGTTCTTCGAGACGGTGGGCGGGCTGGCGACGCAGTACCCGGGTTGACCTAGCCGGCCACGGCTTCTGCAAGATCCGCGTCTGGTCAGGGGGCCGCGGCGCTGTTGGCCGCGTTCAGGGCGAGCAGCCTCCACAGCGCGTCTTCTTCCACGATGTCCTCATGCCAGCCATACGCCGCGGCGACGGCGGCGTCCAGGGCCGCATGGGCGTCGGCCAGCCACTGCGGGCGGGCGTTGTAGAGTTTGGTGAGCGTGCGCGCCTTGAGTTGCGCCGCGGCCTCATCGTCGCGGGGGACAGGGCGGCTGGGGTAGCCGGGAACTGGCTCGTCGATCCAATCCACCCACTCGGGCGGGTTGAGCCAGCGATCGCGCAATTCGACAAGTCGGCGCGCCGCCTCGGCGATCGCGGCAGCGCGAGGGTCGGCGGCGTAATCGGCGGCGGGGATGTCGGGCGAGAGGCCTTCTGGGAAGGGGAAGGTCTGGAACGTCGTGGTCGGGGTGTAGCGCGGGCGATCTTCAAGACTGGTGCCCAGCCGCAACGACCACGCCTCGTGAAACCTGCTGTGGAGGATGCCAAAGGTTGTGTCGTCATCGCGGGCGACGACGATCAATTGACAGTCCGGGCAGATGCCAGCGGCGAGCCAGACGAACAGCCGGTGCTTGGCGACACGGGGCGTGGCGATGTAGCGGGGCAATGCGCCCAGCCGCTCGAACAGCCTCTGGCCAGAGCGGTCGTGCCGCCACCAGTTCCGTCGCAGGTCATCACGCTTGTTTCCGTCTCGCACAGGCTTCACATGTTCCCGGGCATGGGCGAACGGCGCTTCGTAAAGCGCTGCGTCGGTTTCGCTCATCTGGTGTCCGAAGTCGATAATCCATTTGCCCTGCGGACGCCGCGTGATGTCCATGCCGTTCGCCCACGGCTTGAGCACATCGCTATTGGGTCGCCCGTTCGGGTTCGCCGGCAGGCGCAGCCACTCGCGCACCAGATCGCCCGGAACGTCGAACGCGCCCTTCTTGAAGCCGCCGACGAACGCGGTGTCGCGACTGGGGGCCAGTCTCGCCGCCGTTGTGAGATCAGCCGGCCCGGTCGTCAGGTCCGAATTGATCCACACCACCGCCTTGCCGTCCAAGCGCCTCTCCATTCCGGCGTCCTTCGAACCGAAGCAGACCAGCGACACCCGCACCGAAGCGTCATCCACGGTCCAACGTTGATCGGACCACGCATCGAGTATCGCGCCATGCTCGACAATCCGGTCCAGCACCGCACGGTTGCGCCCGCCGCGGATCGAGTTAGTCGCCACCAAGCCGGCCCGGGCGATCCCCCCTTGAGCCACCAATTCGCCAGCCTTGTAGAACCAATAGCACACGAGGTCCGCGAAGGCGGGAACGGAACCTTCGTACAGCGTGCGTATCGCCTCGGTATTGGTGTCTCCGAGCTTGGCGCGCATCCGCGAATAGCCGAGAAACGGCGGGTTGCCGATCACGACATCGGCTTCGGGCCAGTCCGGCTCACCGCCATCCGGCGCCAAGATCGCGTCACCGCACTCGATGTTCTGCAGAGGCTTCAGGATCGGATTCCGAGACACGTCGAACCCGTTGCGGCGCATCCACTGGATTTCGCCCACCCACACCGACACCCGCGCGAGTTCGGCGGCGTAGGCGCTCACCTCGATGCCGCGCACGTTGGCTGGGCCCACCTCCGGAAACTCCCGCGGCAGGCCCAGCGTCTCGGCCTCTAGCTGCACACGGTGTTCAAGGTCTTTCAGCGTGTGCAGCGCCAAGTAGAGAAAGTTGCCCGAACCGCACGCTGGGTCGAGCACGGTGAACCCGCGCAAGCGTTCAAGGAAGACGCGCAGCGCCCGCTCCGCGTCTTGGCGGCGGCGGGTGCGCGCCGCCGGCGACCGGGCCGTCTCCGCCTGCTCCAGCGCAGCCGCGATCCCCGCCTTCGCTGCCTCCCATTCGGCAAGCCACGGGCGCTGGATGACCGGTTCGACGATGCGCATGATCTTGTCGCGATCGGTGTAGTGGGCGCCGAGTTGCGATCGCTTGTCCGGATCTAGCCCGCGCTCGAACAGCGTGCCGAGGATCGATGGTTCGATCTCCGACCAGTCCAGCTTCGCCGCCTGCCGCGCGACCTCGATGTCCGGCTTCGCCAGCGGCAGCGCGGCATCGTCGTCAAACAGCCCACCGTTGAACCACGCCACCGCCTCGAACCCGATCCGTCCGCCGGTGGCCATCGCTCCGAACAGCTCGCGCGCCAGTTCCGGGAAGCCCTCGGGCTCGCGCCGCGCCTGTTCGAGCATCCGGGTGAATAGGTTGTCGGGAAGCAGGCCCACATCCTCTGCGAACATGCAGAACACCAGCCGGGTGACGAAATGCGCGACGGCTTGCGGTGGGTGGCCACGCTCCCGCAAGGCCTGCGCGAGGTCTGCGAACGCCGCCGCGGCGCGCTCCGTCAGCGCCTGCCGGCTCTCGCCCGGGCGCAGACGCTCCGGGTCTGACATGGCCCACTTCAGCGTTTCCCGCGCCGTCGCATCGGCGAGGTCTTCCAACGCGAGCTCGTGCGTCTCGCTCACGCTGTTGGTCCAGTTGGTGCGGATGCGGAACCGCGCCATGTCGGAGACGATCAGCAGCGGCGGGTTCTCCAGCGCCAGCGTGTATTGCCGCAGTTGATCGAAAGCCGCGTCGAGGTTGGCGTGCTTGCCCTTGTATTCCCAAGCAAAGCAGTGGCGCTTCCACACGTCGGCCCAGCCGTCGCCGCCCGTGTCCTTGCGCGCCCCGCGCTCGAAACAGTAGGCCGCGCCGGTGGGGTCTGCCTCGGCGGGGGTGGGCTCGTCCAGCAGCCGGCACAGGTCGATGAAGTGCTCTTGGCTGCCGGAGCGCTCCTTCAATGCCGACGCCCGCCACTTGGCGATGAACTCCGCCGGCGTCATGCCGGCGCCAACGCTGCGGCGTCGCTTCCGAACGGCGTCTCCATGTTCAAGTGCTCAAGCCCCAATTCGCGTTCCGTTCCCGCCAAGAAATGCTCGCGCCACCGCACGCACGGCAAGAGCTCGCGTGGCGCCGATCATCGCCGAGAACGCCGCCAGTCGCCAACGGGCTGCCCCAACGCAGGCCCTGCCGAGGCCCCGCCGGCGCTCAGTTGCCGGGCCAAGCATCGTCGCGCACGGTGTAGGCGCCGAACATGCCTTCGAGGATGTTGTCGTGGGCCTGCTTCCAGCGTTCCTTGGCGTCTGGCGAGGTCTTGTCCCACACGCGCAGCCAGAAAACGCAGGCGTAGCTGCGCACCTGCTCTTCACGGCCGGCGGTGCTGATGGGTTGCAAGTGCAGGATGATCTGCGTGTCAGACAGCGGCCGCCCGTAGGGGATGGGGTTGAACGGCAGGCGCCGCGCCTCGTCGGCGTAGGTAGCGCCACCATCGTCTGTGGCGCTGCCGGCAGGTGGTTCGGGGCGATGCAGGATCATGTGGCGGTCGAACACGGCCACGTTGAGGGCGTAGAGCGGTTTCTCCCGGGTGCCGCGCTTGTCGTCTGGAACGATTTGATACCAACACGGCGGGTTTTCGCCCTTGGTGCGCAGCAAATCCAGCTGGCGCTGCGTTTCCGCCAAATCCTGCTGGGCCGCGTCGCGCTGCTGCTCCGCTTCGAGCAGCGCTTCGGCTCGCTCCCCAGCCCGCTGCATCGCCTCGTCGCTTGCGCCCAACACTTCCTGCAACACCTCCACGTTGCGCTGCGCGGCTTCCTTCTGCTGGCGCAACGTGGCGATCTCCTCCGGCGTCTCGAACTCCTGCATCACGCCTTGCCACTTGTCTTGCTGCTCTTGGAGCACCACAAGTTGGTCATTCAGTTGCTTGCGCTCAAGCGCCTCCCGTTCGCGCTCGGCTTCCCAATCCCGCACCAGCACCAACAGCGCGAGCAGCAGCAGAAACAACAACAGGATGAACACTTCCGCCACTGTGAGGCCGAGCACCGTGCCACGCCGATAGTCCGCATCGCGCTGCGCGGCAGCCGTGTTGTCCATGCGCCTTCAGGGATTGCGGTTGGCGGGTTCCAAAAGCCCATCCAGCCGTCTGATGAGGACGGCGAGGCGCGATGTCTCCGCGGTCAAGCGCTTGGCGCTCTCCGCGGTGTCGAAGCCGTCCAACACCTCGCGCCATGCGTCCGCTTCCGTAGCGAGATGCTCGCGGGCGTCCTCCGAAAACCGCGCTGCCGCCTCGCGCCAGACACGCAGGCTCTCTTCCTGTTGCTCCTTCGCGCCCGCCGCCAACGCGCTGAGCGTCGCCAACACTTCACTCACGCGAGCCTCCGCGCCGGCGGCGGCGCCAGACGCCGCGCGGCCCAAGGCTGTGACGTCGTGTTCCGCGGCGCCCAAGCTCGTCACCAAGGAGTCGATGGCGCGGCCGGCATCGGCCAATGCGCCCTCGTTCGACTTTCGCTGCACCTCGGCGGCGGCATCGAAGTCATCCACCGCCTGCTGCCAAGCGCGGGTCTGTTCGGCCATTTGGTTGCGCACCGCAGCCGTGAGCGCCGCCCCAGCTGCCTCGAAGGATTCCAGGGCCGCGCCCTGAGACGCCTGCGCGCTCTCCACCAGCGCTCGCTGCGCAGCAACTGTCTCGGTGGCGTTGGCATCCACGGCGGCGGTGGCGACGGCCGCCCGCTCCGCCAACGTGGAGACATGCCGTTGCGCAGCGTCGAGGGCGCTGGCGAGCGACCCAAGGGCGCCATTGGTCGTCTCAAGCTGCGTCAGCGTTTGCCCCATCTCCTTGGCGCTGGCCTCAAGGCGGTTGCGCGCGGCAAGCGAGGCTGAATCGATCTGCCCCACCAGGCCGCGCCATGTCTCCTCCGTGCGTTCCGCCGCGCCAGAGGCCGCTGCCTCGATGCTGCGCAGCAGACCCTCGCCATCCTCACGCATGGCTTCTCCCACCTTGCGCCAAACCGCTCCGGTGTCATCGACGCCGCGTGCCGCCACCGCCGCCATGTGCTGGTTGAAGCCTTCAAGCAGTTCTTGCGTGTGGGACTTCACATGGTTCGCATGGCTCAAGGTGACGCGGGTGAAGTGGGCGAAGGCGTCCGCGGCTTCGCGCAGGTCTCGCCGCAGGCGCAGCATGTTGGCGGCGGCCTCGCGCATTTCCTCAGTGGGCTGCGGGGGCTCAGGGGCGGACTCGGGCCCTTCGCTAGCAGAATCCTGCAACGCGAGGCGGCCCAAGATGCCGGCGACCGTGGAAATGAGGGCAATGCCAAAGCTGCCGATGAGCGTGTCAACGCGGACTTGAATGTCGCCAGCGTCAGGGCGGAAAACGAACAGCGCCACCAGCACATAGCCCAAGGAAACCAGCGTCAGCAGCAAGCCAAGGTAGTAGAGATTGTCCGCGGCCCGATCGGGCTGCTTCACCTCGCCCGTCGCATAGTAGATCCAAAGCCACGCGACGGCGGCCACGGCGGCCAACGCAGCGACCATGGCGCCCCCCAGGCCCGGGAAAAACCACCGGATGCCCCAAATCAACGCGGTGCCCACCAAGAACGCCCCGAAGAACGCCCCGAACAGCGGCTTCTTCACAGTTAGATGGATTCCTGCCAGACCACCCGGCCGCCGAAGGAGCGCACCAGATGCGTCCACCAGTAGTAATGGTCCCGCGTTTGCCAGCGCGCGTCCCGGCTCCGTTCGAGGCGCAGCAGGCTCACGTCGATGCCCGTCAAATCCGTTTGCAGCGCCCGCAAGCCAGGGGTGTCGCGCACGGCATCGCCGGCCGGATAGGGGCCGTAGTGCGACAGCGCTTCGGAGTGCTGCAGCAGGTCTGAAAACAGGATGAGATGGGTGTGGCCGCCAGCACTGGAAGCGGCTTCCCGCGCGCTCGGCGCATGGCGCGGCACGATCACCCCCAAGGTTTCGATGAGGGGTGAACTGGATTGCGCCGCGTCCGCTTCAATCTGATCAAAGAGGCCCTCTACGGCCTCCCGGAAGCGGCGCCAACGCTGTAGATCGATGGCCCGTCCCCGGGTGAGTTGCTGCCACCACTCCCACTGGTCTGGATGCTCGCCGGGATTGCACACCGTGAGCACGGGAGCGAGCGCACCCAGGTCCGCGCCGAGTTCATAGACGATGAGCGCTTCGCCGGCGGCCACTTGGAGTTCCGCCGTCTGGCTCTGCAGCTCGTTCACCAGCCGCTGCAGCTCGGCGCGATGCTTGACGCTGAGCGGGTCTGAGGTGTCGAGCAGCAGCACGGTGCTGCGCGCCGGCTGCCCGTCACGCGGGCACAGGTTCGCGTCCAGCCGCGCTTGGCCGCAGCCCGCGCAGACGAGCGCGAGCAGCAGCGCGGCCATGCGCCACGCCAACGGGCCAGCGCCGGCCCTTGCGTCGGCGCCGATGCCGCGTTTCGGCCCCGCCTCGCCGCTACGCCGGCACTGCACGCGCTTCTTCCACGCCCCGCTTGGTCAGCGCTTCCAACGTTTCGTACTGGCGGCGAGCAGCGCGATATTCGTCCTGCAACGCGATGATGGCACCGTTCACCTTCTCTGCCACGCCGCTCAGGCTCGTCTCCTCTGGCGGATTGAACGATGGCGGCTGCAGAATGGCCTCGTCCACCGGCACGTCGGCGTCGAAGTGGGGAGGTGTGGGCGTCCTGCGGGTGTTGCGGTTGGCGGTGCGATACGCGGCAAGCAGGTATTCCAAGTCCCGCTGATACTGGCCCAAGTTGGTGGGATAGTCCTCGACTAACTTGGCGCCGCGCTGGCAGGTCTCCTTCCACTTGCTCTGCTTCACGACGAGTTTCTGGCGCATGTCACGAAGTTCTTCCTGAAAACCCTCATGGATGCCGCCCAGCGTTTCCTCCTCGCGGTGGTACGCCTCCTTGTAGGCGTCCTTCTTGCCCTTCAGTTCGCGTTCCAATCGGCCGTAACCCGGATAGGCATCGTCTCGTTGGTACCACTTCCATGCGCCAATGCCGAAGCACATGACGCCGAGCAGGACGAGCAGGGCGGTCTGGAAAGACGCAAGGTCGAAGGGGCTGTCCACCAGCCGTTGCAGCACGTCATTGCCCATGGCGAGGATGTCCGCGGAGTGATTGTCCAACGTGGCTTGCATGCTGTTGCGGTAGTGCCCTACCGCCATGTTGAAGCAGAGCACCAAACTGACCACAGGGACGATGCCCAGCCAAGCCACCGTCTTGCCCGCAGCCGCAACGTGGTTGCGCAGACGCAGCAGCGCACCCATCACCAGACCCAGGAACACCACGTTGACGAGGCTGATGAGGCCCATCTGCATGGTGGAGCCGACCAGCCCGAAGGGGTTGACATCCATCAGCAGCGAAGCGTTCAGCACAATCTCGGCGAAAAAACAGCCGAAGATGTACCAGAGCGCCTTGCCGCGGTGGGAATAGTCCACGAGCCGCGTGAGCTTGGACCGCTTGCGGAACCGCTCGAACTCCGCGCTGCCGGTGACAACCTCGGCCTCCTGTTCGGTGAGCCGTGTGCGGCCGGCGTCGATGCCGCGCTCCAGAGCGATTCCCGCTTCCTGTTCCAGCTCGCCCACGCGGTTCTCGAGTATGGTCAGCTCGGCGTCGTTCTCCATGTCCGCGAGTTCGCGCTCAAGGTCTGAGAGATGACCGCTGACGTTGCCGCGGCACACGAGCCCGCGACGGTTCACCCAGTCCACAATTTCGGATTCGAACTCGTCGCGGGTGTCGTCCTCCGCGGCCGGCAGATTCTTCCTGCCGCGGTCCTCGCCCTCCTCCTTGATCTTCTTGTCCTTGAGCCACTGCCTGAGATCTAGTTGGACGTACTGCTCCTTCTCCCGGTCGAAGCCGGGAATGTTGTCCCAAGTGGATTCCGTAGCGCTCACGCACGCCGCCCTAGTAGCAAACCAATGGATGCTACCAAACGGCGGCAAGCGCCCTGCCGCCTGTGAATACGCAGAAATTGCACGGCTTGCGCCTTGTCCGGCATCGGTGCGTGGCCTATAACGCCGCAGACTGGGCGCGGGCGCCGCGGGGCGAGAGGTCTTCACTTTGGCAGCGAAGTCGGCGGCGGCAGCGAGCGGTTCGCGCATTCCAAACTTCTTCCGAATGCCGGTGGAAGAGCGGATCGCGGCGCTGAAGGAACGGGGCCTGCTCACAGATGAAGACGTGCGCGCCCTCGCCGCGGGCGATCACACGCTAGCCCGCCACGTGGCAGACAGGATGATCGAGAACGTCATCGGCGTGCTCGGCCTGCCGCTCGGCGTGGCGCTCAACTTCCTCATCAACGGCAAGGACTATGTGGTGCCGCTGTCCGTGGAAGAGCCGTCCATCGTCGCCGGCTTGTCCGGCGCAGCGCGAACGGCGCGGCTCTCTGGCGGCTTTCAGGCCGAAGCGACGGATCCCATCCTCATCGGCCAAGTGCAGGTGGTGGATGTGGCAGACCCGCAGCGCGCCATCGAGGCATTGCTGGCCGCGCGGGATGAGTTGCTGAGCCTGGCGAACAGCCTGCACCCGAAGATGCTCGCGCGCGGCGGCGGGGCGCGGGAGGTGGAAGCCTATCGCCACGTCGCCCCCGAAGATGGACGCGACATGGTGGTGCTGCACCTGCTGGTGGACACCCGCGACGCGATGGGCGCCAACCTCGTGAACGGCATGTGCGAAGGCATCGCCACGCTCGTGGAATCCATCACTGGCGGCAAGGTGTTCCTGCGCATCCTTTCCAACCTCACGGACCGCGCCCTGGCGCGGGCGAGCGTGCGCATCCCGGTGCAGAACTTGGAGACGAAGGGCTACGCGGGGGCGCAGGTGCGGGACGGCATCATTTTGGCCAGCGACCTCGCTAGGGTGGACCGCTACCGCGCCGCCACCCACAACAAGGGCATCATGAACGGCGTGGATGCCGTGGCCATTGCCACCGGCAACGATTTCCGCGCTTTGGAAGCCGCCGCCCACGCCTACGCGGCGCGAGACGGCCAATACCGCAGCCTCACGCGCTGGCGCAAAGACGCCGCCGGCGATCTCATCGGCACCATCGAAATGCCGATGAAGGTGGGCACGGTGGGCGGGTCTTTGGAGACCAACCCCACGGTGCGCATCAACCACCGCCTGCTGGGCTCGCCGGGCGCGTCGGAACTCGCCATGGTGATGGGCGCCGTGGGGCTGGCGCAGAACTACGCGGCGTTGCGAGCGCTCTCCACCTCTGGCATCCAACAGAACCACATGACACTGCACGCGCGCAGCGTGGCCGCGGCGGCCGAGGTGCCGGCAGACCGCTTCGACGAAGTGGTCGAAGCCCTCATCGAATCTGGCGAGATCAAGGTGTGGAAGGCGCGCGAGATCATGGAGCGGCTGCGCCGCCAAACCACCGCCCAGCCAGTGCCGGCCGACGCCCCCCGCAGCACCGCATTCGGCAAGGCGATTTTGCTCGGCGAGCACGCCGTGGTGTATGGGCGCGCTGCCTTGGCCGCGCCGATTCCCCTCGCCGTGGAAGCGCGTGTGCTGGATGGGCGGGACGGCGTGCAGTTGCTGATCCCGCGCTGGGGCGTGGAGCAGCGCGTGCCGCCGGCCGATGAGCGGCCGCAGGGCGTCGCCGGGGTGCTCGCCACATTGCTGGGAGACTTGCAGCTCGGCGGCCGCGCCATGACCATCGAGGTGTTCCCACACCTGCCCCGCGCCATGGGCTTGGGTGGCTCCGCCGCCCTCGCGGTGGCGGTGCTGCGCGCTTTGGACGCGCACTACGCCCTCGGCCTGACGGAAGCGGAACTCAACGCCCACGCCTTTCAATGCGAGAAGGCGGCACACGGCGGCGCCTCTGGCGTGGACAACACGGTGGCCGTTTACGGAGCGCCGCTGCTGTACCGCAATGACGGCGAGCCGAGCTTCGAGCGGGTGGCGGTGTCGCTGCCGGCGCCCATGGTGGTGGGCGTGTCCGGCAAGGAGAGCCTCACCGCGGCCACCGTCGCCCAAGTGCGCGCCGCATGGCAGCGAGACACGGGGCGCTACGAGGCATTGTTCGACCAAATCGAGGGGTTGACGCTCACCGCCGCCGATGCCTTGCGCGATGGCGCGCTAGGTGAGCTCGGCGAGCTGATGAATCTTTGCCACGGCTATCTGAACGCGCTGCAGCTCTCCACCCCAGAACTGGAAGAGCTGGTGCATTTGGCGCGCAGCAACGGCGCCGCCGGCGCGAAGCTCACGGGCGGTGGCGGCGGCGGTTCCATCATCGCGCTGTGCCCGGAAGACAGCGAGCGCGTGGCTGCGGCCATTCGCCGCGCCGGCTACGATGCCTTCACCTTTCAGGTAAGTTAACGCTGCCTTACTGGCCAACGGAGCCACCCGTAGCGAATCCAAGCGCAAGGCGCCGGCGCAAGCACACCCCGTTCGCGGTGCGCCGGCGCGGCTGCCGGCATCATTCGCCCACGCGCCAGCGCGGCGGCAACGCACAGTGCTGAAGCTGCGCATCGTCACGGGCTGCGCCTTGGCGGCCGCGGCCCTCGCCCTCATCCTGTGGGCGCCCCCCAGCGCGCTCGCCGTCTTGCTGCTGCTGTGCGCGGCGGTGGGCCTCACCGAGTGGGCCGCGCTGTGCGGCTTTCAGCGCAACGTGGCCAAGGCCGCCTATGTCATCGGTTGCCTCGCCGCGGCCGTCGCCATGTGGCTGCATCCAGCGGCGCAGTTGGCGGCGCTGGCCGTGGCCGTGGCGTTCTGGGCCGGGGCGACGGCGTTCGTCGCAACCTATCCTGCCAGCCGCGGCCTTGCCCGGCCGCGGGCGGCCGTTGCCGCGGCGGGCGCCGTCATCTTCATCGGCGCTTGGCATGGCCTGATGACGCTGCGGGAACTCGACGGCGGCGACGCGGCGCAGCCCTACCAAGGGCAGTGGCTGGTGGTGTGGACGTTGGTTGTGGCCTGCGTGACGGATACCGGCGCCTATTTCGTGGGCCGCGCCTTTGGCCGCCATCGGTTGGCGCCCAACGTCAGCCCCGCCAAGACATGGGAAGGATTGGGGGGCGGCGTGCTCGCCGGCGTCCTCAGCGGCGCGGCGTTGGCGTGGTGGCTCGGTTGGCAGCCGTTGGGGCTGTGGCTCGCCTCGGCGTTTGTCCTCGCGCTCATCAGCGTCATCGGAGACTTGTTCGAGAGCGCCTTGAAGCGCGCCAGCGGCGTCAAGGATTCCGGCGCCCTGCTGCCAGGGCACGGCGGCGTGCTGGACCGCATCGATTCCATCCTCGCAGCAGCCCCTGCATTCGCCCTGTGGGCCGCACTGTTCTTGGTATGATGGCGGGCCGATAGCGAATCCGGGCGCCGCCCATGGAAGCGCTTCAATACGTCTTCTATCTCCTGCTCACCCTTGGCGTGCTCGTCACGGTGCATGAGTACGGGCACTACGTCGTCGCGCGCGCTTCCGGCGTGCGCATCCTGCGCTTCTCGGTGGGCTTCGGGAAGCCGCTGCACACATGGACAGACAGTCGCGGCACAGACTTCACGGTGGCGGCGATTCCCCTCGGCGGCTACCTCAAGATGCTGGAATCCAGCGAGCGCCCCGCCGACGCTGAAGCCAAGGACATCGCCTTCGACGAGCTGCCACCGGGTTGGCGCATCGCCATCGCCTTCGCCGGGCCGGCCGCCAGTTTCCTGCTAGCGTTCCTCGTGTATGCGTTCATCTCCATGATGGGCGTCACGACATTCCTGCCAGTGGTCGGCGCGGTGGCGCCCGGCTCGCCGGCGGCCACCGCCGGCCTCGTCCCAGGCGAGGAACTGGCGCACGTCGACGGCCGCCCCACGCAAACCTGGATGGACGTGGGCATGGGCTTGGCGGCGCGGCTGGGCGACACCGGCACCATCGACGTGCAAGCCCGCTGGCCGGGCCAGGCGGCAACGCGCAGCTACGCCATCCCGGTGCGCGAGTGGCACGAAGCCGCCGTAGAGCCAGACCTGTTGGGTTCCCTTGGCATCTCCCCCGCCCTGCCCGCCTTGATCGGCGAAGTGTTGCCAGAGAGCGCCGCGGAAGCTGCCGGCTTCAAGCCTTGGGACCGGGTGGTGGCCATCGACGGCGAGGCGATCGACACATGGGCAAGCTGGGCCGCGGCGGTGCGGGCGGCGCCCGGCGAAACCTTGCATGTGCGCGTTTCCCGGCACGGCCAAGAGGCGGAGCTCACGCTGGCGCCAAACGCCGCGGAAGCCAACGATGGCAGCGTGGTGGGGTTCGCCGGCGTCGGCGCGGCAACGCGCACGGTGCGCTCCGGGCCGCTCGGCGCCATCGCCGCCGGGGCGCGGGAGACCGTGGCCAACACGGTGCTGACGTTGGGGCTGTTGAAGAAGATGGTGCTCGGCTTGGTGTCGCCGAAGAACCTCTCTGGCCCCATCATGATCGCCAAGGTGGCGAAAGATTCCGCGGAATCTGGCTGGCGCAACTTCCTCGGCATCTTGGCGCTGCTTTCCATCAGCTTAGGCGTCATCAACCTGCTGCCCATCCCCATCTTGGATGGCGGCCACATCCTGTTCGGCGTCGCAGAGTTGGTGACGCGGCGGCCAGTCTCCGCGCGGGTGCAGGCGGTCGGGCTGCGGATGGGATTGTTCGTCGTTGCCAGCTTGATGATGCTAGCGATCTACAACGACATCACGCGCTTCCTTTAGCCCCTTGACCGACTAGGAGAACACCGTGGCGGAGCAAAGCCGATGAGACGCAAACGAGTGCTTGCAGGGTTTGCCGCGATGTGGCTCGCCGCGAGCGCCTTGGCTGCGACGCCATTTCGCGTCTCGGACATCCAACTGCAAGGTTTGCAGCGGGTTTCGGCCGGCACCGTGTTCAACCTGCTGCCGGTGAACGTCGGCGACAACGTGGATGCGGTGACCATCCGGCAGTTGGTGCGCTTGCTGTTCGGCGCCGGCTATTTTGACGACGTGCGCATCTCCCGGGATGGCGGCGTGCTCATCGTGACGGTGGCGGAACGCCCGGCCATCGAATCCATCGAAATCGACGGCAACAAGGCCATCAAGACCGAATCCCTCCTTGAAGGGCTGGCCGCGCAAGGCCTGCGTGAGGGGGAGATCTTCAAGCAGGCGACGTTGACGCGGGTGGGGCTTGAGCTTGAACGCCAATACGTGGCGCAAGGCCGCTACGCGGCGGACATCGAAACCAAGGTGGACGAGCTGCCGCGCAACCGCGTCGCCATCGAGATCAACATCCAGGAGGGCAAGGGCTCCGGCATCAAGCACATCAACGTGGTGGGCAACACCCAATTCACCCAGAGCGAGTTGCTCGAAAGGCTGGAGCTGCAGCATCCGAGCTTGTTCTCCTTCATTGGCGGCGGCGACAAGTATTCCCGCGAGAAGCTCACGGGGGATATGGAGAAGCTCGAGTCCCATTACCAAGACCGCGGCCACGTGGAGATGTCCATCACCACGGCGCAGGTGAGCATCACGCCAGATCGCCAAGGCGTGTACGTGACCATCAACATCAACGAAGGCGAGACGTACACGGTGGCGGATGTGGACCTCATCGGCGAGCTCAACGACGTCGAGCCGGACGCCATTCGCGGCCTGTTCCTCGTGGCGCCGGGGGAGACTTTCTCCCGCGCGCGGGTCACCGCCACCGAAGAGCGCATCACCAGCGCCCTCGGCAACTCCGGCTACACGTTCGCATCCGCCTCCGGCATTCCAGAGATCGACCGCGAGGCGGGCACCGTCGATGTCAAGTTCTACATCGACGCCGGCAAACGCGCCTACGTGCGCCGCCTTTCGTTCGCCGGCAACACCATCACCCACGACGAGGTGCTGCGCCGGGAGATGCGCCAGATGGAGGGCGGCTGGGCCTCCGCCGCGGCCATCGACCTGTCGAAGGTGCGCCTGGAGCGCTTGGGCTTCTTTGAGGACGTGAGCGTGGAGACGCCGGCCGTGCCCGGCGCCGACGATCAAATCGACGTGGAGTTCTCGGTGAAGGAGCAGCCCACCGGCAACATGACCGGCACCATCGGCTACAGCGAAGGCTATGGGCTGATCCTCGCCGCCGGCTATCAGCAGCGCAACTTCGCCGGCACCGGCAACAGCCTTGGGGTGAACCTGAGTTGGAGCGACTTCGTGAAGTCCTTGAGCTTCAACTACTTCGACCCGTACTTCACCATGGACGGCATCAGCCGCGGCTACAGCCTGTATTTCCGCCGCTCGGATTTCCACGCCCGCAACATCGCCCGCTTCTCCACGGACGCCTACGGCGCCGGCGTGAACTTCGGCTTTCCCATCGGCGAAACGCAGCGGCTGCAGTTCGGCCTGACGGTGGAGCAGACGGAGATCACCGAAGGCGCCTTCGCAGCGCTTGAGATTGCAGACTTCTTGGACCGTGAAGGCGAGGAGTTCATCAACTTCAAGGCGGAGGGCGTGTGGAGCAGCTCCACGCTCAATCGCGGCCTGTTCCCCACCGCGGGCCGCTCCCAATCCTTGGCTTTGGAAGTGGCCGTGCCCGGCAGCGACCTATCGTTCTACAAGCTGCGCTACGACGGCGAGATCTACTTCCCGTTCACGGAGGATTGGTCGCTGCGGCTGCGCACGGAGGTTGGCTACGGCGGCGTTTACGGCGACACGCGCACGTTCCCGTTCTACGAGCACTTCTTCGCCGGCGGCTTCGGTTCGGTGCGCGGCTTCGAGACGAGCACGTTGGGGCCCCGAGCCACGGAGGGCGAGCAGACGATCTTCTACGACCGGCGCGGTTCGCCCATCGGCGGCAACCTGCTGGTGGAGGCGAGCGCGGAACTCATCTTCCCGCTGCCCTTGGTGGAGAACACGCGGCAATTCCGCCCGGTGATCTTCATCGACGCCGGCAACGTGTTCAACACAGATTGCCCCACCGCCGAGCGCTTGGGCACCGCCACCGGCAGGGACCCAGCGGAGATCAATGTCCGCTGCGAGGCATTCTCCGGCGATCAGCTGCGCTACAGCGCCGGCGTTTCGGTCACTTGGCTGACGCGCATGGGGCCCATGACGTTCGCCTTGGCCGTGCCATTCAACTCGGCGCCCTACGACGAAGAAGAGCGGTTCTCCTTCGAGATGGGACGCACCTTCTGAGTTTCCCCTGAGTTCACACTCACGGCCAGCTAAGGAGAGCACCGATGGCAGACAGCATCGCAACGCTCAAGCGGTTCGGCGCCAGCATCCTGCGCGGTGAGGGGGGAGGTGAGGCGGGAGACGACGGCCCCGCGCTGCCGCGCAACCTGATGGTGCTCATCTCCCTCGGCCAAGGCGCCACGCTGCTCGCGCTGTGGCGGGCGGCCAGCGAGAACGCATGGCCGCTGCAAACGCCGACCATCAACTGGCCCCTGTGGACGCTCGCCATCGTCTGGCCGACGTTCCTGCTCTTGAGCCTCGAGGCTGGCAACATCGCCCGCGTCGTGAAGCTCGCCACCGGCGCGGCCGTGGTCGCCGTGCTCCTCGGCATCCAAATCGGCTGGCAGGCATCGCCTTTCGGCGAGTTCCCCGTGCTCTCGCTGCTCGCCGTGTATGTGCTCACGATGCTCGTCGCGTGCTTCATGACGCTGCTGCATCTGCAGCAACGCGCCGCCGGCGCCGCGACGACCTATGCGGCGCTGTTCGCCGGCTCCTGGCGGAACTTCCTGGTCACGGCGCTGTCTGGCGCGCTCACCCTCGGCGTCGCCCTGATCCTGATGCTGTGGGGCGAGCTGTTCCGCGCCATCGGCATCGATTTCTTCATCGATCTCTTCACTGAGGATTGGTTCCTGTTCCCGGTGCTGGCGGTGGCCTTCGGGCTCGGCGCCTTCATCTTTCGGCGCCTCACCCGCGTCATCGATGCCATCGTCAGCCTCTTGGAGGGGCTCATGCGGCTGCTGTTGCCGCTGCTTGGCTTGGTCGTCGCGATTTTCATCGCCACCTTGCCGTTCACCGGCTTGGCGCCGCTGTGGGGCACCGGCACCGGCACCGCGCTGTTGATGGCGTTGAATGGCTTCGCGCTCTTCGCCGTGAACGCGGTGTACCAAGCTGGCGAGCGCTCGCCCTATCCGTTGCTGGTGCATCGCGCGCTGTACGGCAGCTTGGCGCTGCTGCCGATCATCTCGGCGCTTGCCCTGTATGGCCTGTCATTGCGGGTAGAGCAGTACGGCTGGACCGTGGCGCGTTGCTGGGCCGTCACGCTGGCGGCCCTGCTCGCCGCCTTCTCGCTGGGCTATGCGTGGAGCATCGTGCGTTCGCGGGATGCCTGGAGCGGCGGCTTCCCAAGGGTGAACATCTGGATGGGCTGGGTGGTGCTCGCCCTGATGGTGCTCGTCAACACCCCGGTGTTGGATTTCCGCGGCATCGCGCTCGCCAGCCAGATGGGCCGCGTCGAGGCCGGCGAGATCGACCTGTTGGACTTCGACTTCGCCTATGTGGAGGAAAACTTGGCCCGGCCCGGCTGGTTGTGGCGCACCGCGCTCATCGAGGAACACACGGAGTCCAACCCGGCCTTGGCCGAGCGCGTCCGCAATCCCGTGCCATCGTGGTCCAACCCGCGAATCTGGGAGCGCATGACGTACCGGCCAGAGCCTTTCGAGATGCCGCCTGGGCTGCGCGCTGCCATCACCCGCGCGCACCCCCTCAACATGGATTCCACCTTGGTGCGGGCAGACCTCAACGACGACGGGCAGCCAGAATATGCGCTGTTGTTCACCTCCCACGGCGACATCTGGGGGCAGATGTTTTATCGCAAGGCCTGCGCCCCGCCACACACCGATGCCATCGCAGCCCCGGTGCCAGGCCCCGACGCGCCCGTCGAACCCGCAGACCCCGCCTTGGACAGTTGCGTATCTGGCTGGGGCTTCATCGCGCTGCGCACTGGCCGGCTGCCGCAGGAAGCGGATGCGCGGGCCCTGTTGCGTGATGGCCGCGTCCACACGGTTCCGGCGACATTTCAGAATCTCAAGATCGGCGACGTGGTGTTCCACGCAGATTGGTAAGCGTCAAGATGGGCCGCGGCTTTTTTTGGCGCGGTGAAGGCGCGGATTTAAGGAGGACATGTCAATGAGGCTTGGAGCGCTGCTGGGCCCGATTGCGGAGCCACACAACCCTAGATGGACAGCGCAGCAGGCCGCGCGGTTGGCCGGCGAGGGCTTCGAGAGCCTCTGGAGCCTGCAAGCGGTTGGGCGCGGCTTCGCCTTCCCAGACCCATTCGTGACGTTGGCGACGGCCGCCGCGGTGACGGACGATGTGGAACTCGGCACCGCCATCGTGCAAGCGCCGCTCTATCAAGTCGGCGACCTCGCCCACCGCGCTCTCTCGCTGCGCCAACTCTGTGGCGAGCGATTCATCTTGGGCGTTGGCGCCGGTTCCACCGCGGCAGATTTCCAAGCCTTCGGCCAGCACTACGAGCAGCGCTTCAAACGCTTCAACGCGCTGCTGCCGCAGTTGCGCGAGAGCTTGCAGAGCGGCTCGATCGACGGGCTGGCTTTGGCGCCGTCGCCCGCCGCGGCGGGCGGGCCACCGCTGTTGCTCGGCTCGTGGGGCAAGGGCGTGCGCCGCGCCGCGCGCGATTTCGACGGTTGGATCGCCTCTGCCTTGTACCGCTCGCCGGAGCAGGTGGTGGCCGCATTGCGCGAGTACCGCGCCCACGGCGGCGGCCGCGCCGTGGTGTCATCCATTCAAGTGCCACCGAACGCAGACTTGGGGCAGCTCAAGGACACCCTTGCCGGCTTTGCCGACGCCGGGTTTGACGATGCTGTAGTGATCTTGGCGCCCGGCGCACCGCCGCCAGCGGCCATCAGGGCGCTCGTCGGCTAGCCCGCTCGCCGCGCCGACACGGATTTGTTCGGCGCCCCGCAGCCACCGCGGGCTACCATGCCGGAAGCGTAGCGCTGTTCGAGCCGCCGGCATCAGTGCCTTGGCCAAGCCCCGCGCCCCACGCCGGTTGGCCGAACTAGGAGGCTGCGTGCCACGCTCTCGCTTGCTGGATTGGAACCTCGCCATCCTCGCTGGGGCACAGCTCGTGTCCGTTTCCGGCGTTGTGGCGATGGTGACGCTCGGCGGCATCGTCGGCCAGCGGCTGGCGCCATCGCCGGCATTGGCCACCTTGCCGCTGTCGTTCCTCGTGCTGGGCATCGCCGCCAGCACCATCCTTGCCGCTTGGTGCATGGCGAAGATCGGCCGCAGCCGGGGCTTTGCGCTCGGCGCACTGATTGGGTGCTGCGGATATGCGATGGCGGCGTTCGCCATGGCCGCGGCCAGCTTTGGCCTCTTCTTGGCCGCCGCCGTCCTGATCGGCGCCGCCAACGCTTTTTCGCAGCAATATCGGTTCGCCGCCGTCGAGAGCGTTCCCGATGCCCCGGCGCAGGCCGTCTCCATCGTGCTCGTGGGCTCGCTGGGGGGCGCCTTGGCCGGCCCGGCGCTCGCCAACCGGGGCGAGGATTGGTTTGCCGGCGCGCCGTTCGCCGGCACGTTCGCCGCACTCGCAGTCGCCGGCCTCGGCATCGCCGCGGTGCTGCTGCGCCTGAACGTGAAGCCGGCATTGGCCGAAGGCGTGGCAGACGCGGTGCGACCGTTGGGGCAAATGGCGCGGCAGCCGCTCTTTGTGGTGGCGGTGATCGGCGGCGTGGGCGGCTTTGCCGCCATGAACTTGGTGATGACGGCCGCGCCCTTGAGCATGCACGCCGGCGATGGCTACTCGCTGGCAACGGCCGCGGCGGTGGTGCAGGCGCATGTGATCGCCATGTACCTGCCGTCGCTCTTCACCGGGCACCTGATCGCCCGGTTTGGGGTGGGCAGCGTGATGGCCACCGGCGCACTCATCTTGGTGTTGATGCTCGCCGTCGGCTTCCTAGGGCAGCAAGTGATGCACTACGCCACGGTGATGATCGCCCTGGGCATTGGCTGGAACTTCCTCTACGTGGGCGGCACCGTCCTGCTTGGCCAAGCGCATCGCCCCGCCGAGCGTTTCCGCGCCCAGGCTTTCAACGATTTCAGCGTTTTCGGCATGTCCGCGGCCGGGTCTTTGAGCGCCGGGCTCATGTTGTATCTCTTTGGCTGGCAGGGCGTGTTGACTGCTGCCGCGCTGCCGATCGTCGCCGCCATCGCGGCGCTGGCGGCGGTCCGCCCAGACCGACGCATGGCGATGGTCTAGCCCGACGGCTCACCCGTCACCCCGCTGCCACAGCCAACCTCGGCACCGCGTGACGGCGCCCCAGGTCAGCGCGCGCTCACCCGCTCACCGCTTACCCAGATGGGCGACGACCAAGCGCGCTCCTGAATGGTGGCATCGAGGTCTGGCCGCGGCGGGACGCCGGCGCGCATTGCATCCCATGTGGACCATCGGCAAGTGGGGTTCTCCAGTGCTCGAACATAGTAGAAAGCGAGTTGCGCGGGATTGAACTCCGGGTCGCGCCAAACCGCCTGCAGTTGCGATGCCCCCTTGTTCGGCGTGACGCGACAGTTCGAGAGATCGACGCCGGCGCCGTTGGCTGGGCAGCGATGCGTCACCGGATGCACCGGGCCGCCATCTGAACAAGCCACGTCGAACACCTTCTCGAACCGCTGGCCATCCGCCACCCAACCCTTGATGACCTGCAGGCGCTGCAGCTTCCCGCCAGTTGGCGCCGCCAGCGCCGAGGCGAAAAAGCGCGGCGACGCACCGGCCGCAGCCAGATCGCCACCTTGCGGCACCGCTTCCTGTTTCCACGTAGCCGTGCCCGGCGACGGCGCGTCTGCATCCAGCGGTGCGGCCAAGGCGGAGAACCGCACCGCGATGCGCGGCCCGCTGGTGGCGAACGTCTCCTTGCGGCGCAGCGCGTCGAACACCTCCTCACGGGTGTTCTCCACCGCCCACACCCCGGCAAGCCCAGACGCGCTGTGGTAGCGGCGCGCCGTCTCGAGATGGCCGTGGCGTGGATTGCGCGCGCGGGATTCGGCTTGTGCCGGCGTCAGTTCCCCCAACTGTTCGGGCGGCACGGGTTCGCCGGCAGCCGGCACCGGCACGGAGCCGCGATCCACTGCGTCGCTGTTGAAGTCCCCCACCTTGCCGATGAAGGTCGATTCGTCATTCCGTTCCGCGCCGTTGTGGGTGTCGCTGGAGCCGATGAAGCCGAAGTGGTACGGGTTGACGCCTAAGCGCTCTTGGAACAACAGGCCGTTCAACAGCGCGTCGCGCACATAGCTGCCCTGCGGTTGGCTGCGGTTGAAGCCGCCCAGCTTGAAGGGGAGAATCTCGAACTCCGCCCATTCGTCGTTGAGCGACAGGAAAGGGTGCGTGTCCGACGTGCCCTTGATCTGGGTGATCTCGACCACCGGCTCGTTGCGCATCCGCAGCGCTGCGTAGGCGGCATCCAAGGGCGAACCGTCGAAGTAGGCGCCTTCGAACATGCGCCCGTTGGAGAGGTTCATGTTGTGGGGAATCGCCAGCGCCTCCATGCCCTCTTCTCGGTAACGATCCATCCACCGCCACAGATCCTCTGGATTCAAGGTGTCGCTGCGGCTGATGGGCAGCGGCGGCGCCCGCCGCCCGCGATAGAGGACGTTGCGGTGCAGGCCGTCCATGTTCGGTTCCGGGGTGAACTCGAAGCCGATGAGGGTGGTGAACCGGCCGGGTTCGTAGTGCCGCTGCGCCGCCGCTTGGATGTCTTGCCAAGCGCTCTGCCCGTCCGCGCGCCGGAACTTCTCCTTGGGGAAGCGGAATGCCTTGCGGAAGGCGGCGCCGCGCTCGTCCCGCGTCTCCGCCGCAATGATCGCAAGCGCCTCTGGGTCTGCCCGCAAAGGATGGTTCGGGTCCGCCTTGATCGCCCACCACATGCCGAGGAAATAGGCGTGGTCTGTGACGGCGTAGAAGTCGAGCGGCGTGTCCAACTGCAGCGTCACGCCGGCCGGATGCGTGAGCGGCTCGCCCTTGGCGAAGCCGTAGGCATCGTCTGGCGATGCGAAGGTGCCGAAGAAGAATGCGTCGTAGGAATAGCGGGTGTGGACATGCAGGTCGCCAAACCAAGGCTGCTTCTCGCCGCCGTGGGCCGCTGCCGCAACGCAACACGCGAGCATGAGGGAAAGCGCGCGCCCGGTCATCCGCACTCCTTGTCTGCCACTGCGTTCATCGTAGCGAATGCCGGGGCGCCTCGCTTGCAGCGCAACCGGCCGTCCCAGCGCCCCACTGCCTCGCCACATCGCGCTCGATGGCGGCGAACACCGGCGCGGCCCGCGAGCGGTTGCGCAACGCCGCGGTGAACGCAAACGGCTCAGCATAGGCGGCGATGCCGGCGACGGCCGGCGGCACCGGCGTGAACGGCGCTTCCACCACCCGGAAGGCGGCGAACGGAGGCCGCCCCAACGCCGCTGCGCAGCGCGTGAGAGCCCCCGTCACCGCGCGCAGGATGAGTGCCGCGTTCGCCGCATGGGCAGGGGCATGGAAGACCTCCAGCGCGACGCCCCGCCACCGGTCCCGTGCCACCGCATAACGCCCCGAGTGGATGGTGAAGTGGTGCGCGTTGGGGCGATCCGCTTCGTACTCGACGTAACGCCTGTCGTCCTCCTTCCAAACGCGCTTGCGTGCCCCCGGAGCGATGGCGATTTGATCCAAAGACGTGCCCACCCTCACCTTGAAGCGCGGCTTGCCGGGGGCGGCTGGCGTTGCGCTTGGCGGGGGCGCGGGCGTGGTCGTGGGGCCGAGGCGCGGCATCAGCATCTCGCCGGTTAGGAGGGTGCCGTTCGCCGTGAGGCCCGCGGCACGGTCGCGGTTGGGGAAGCCGGTTTCACGCCAAGCCATGTCGTACGTCAACTTGATGCGCTCGACGGGGCGCAGCGGCGGCTCGAACGCATAGCGGCGCACGCCGAGGCGCTCATCTTGGTCCACCAACCGCGCCGGCACGTCCAGCGCGTTCACATTCACTTGGGGCGGCACAAAGAGGGTGAACTCATGGATGCGCGTGCCGCCAACGTTGCCGAGCAACATCGTGCCGGCAGCCTCGACGCGCCGCTCGCGGGGGTGCAGCTCAACGCGCAAATCCAAGGCGAGGAGCGTGGGACGAGCCAGCGGCGTTTGCCCGCCCTCGCCACGCCCCACCTCCGCAGCCATCGATGCTTGGTGAATGGCGGCGGTGCGTTGCGGCATCCACGATGATGCCATGGGAGCGGAGTTCGCCGCCATGTGGCATATCCAAGCGCCGCTGCCGAGCCACAGGACGGCGCACGGCACCGCCGCGGCCATGCCGGAGCGCAGGCGGCGCTTGGCGCGAGCGAGACGCTGCCGCCGGCGCTCGCCGGGCGCTCCCGGCGCCAGCGCCCATGCGCCGATGACGACCAAGGCCGCGAACGCCGAATAGTGCGCGCCAGTGGCCACGAAGGCGGCGAGATGTTGGCCGTAGCCGTTCAGTTGCGAATAAGGCATGGGGCGCGGGCCGAAGTGCAGCAGCATGTGCTCGGCACCGAGCCGCGGCAGCACCAAGGACGCCAACAGCGCCAACGCAACCGCCGCGGTGCCCCGCCAGCGCTCGCCAGCCAATGCTTGGATCGCAACCGCAACCCCGGCCCAGAGGCACAGGCCCCAGCCAACGTTGGCAACACCGCCGGCGTAGAGCGCCCAGTCTGGCGCCGTGCGGCCATCGGCCCACTGCAAGACGGCAGCAGCCAAGCTCGCCACGGCGAGCACAGCGACAACAAGGCACGCGAGCGCCACGATGCTCGCGGCGACGACTTGGCCGGGCAATCCAGCGCCGGCGCCGTGGATGCTCATCGCACGCCGCCGGCCACGCGCGACGAGCTCACCGCTCCCCCACACGAGGAGGATGCAGAGCGGGACTCGCAAGAGCGCGACGCCTTCCAGCAACCGCTCTGGCGCTGGCCGCATCGGCACGTCGTAAGCGAACGGCAGCGCCAGGAAGAACCAACCCGCCACCCAAGCCAAGCCGAACGCAAGCCCGCCCCACGCCCACCGCGCTCGCGCCACCTGCGCAAACGCTGCTTGGGCTTCAGCGAAAAAAGGCGTGGGGAGAGCAAGACGCCGCTTGCCGCGACGAGGCGTCGAAGGGCTGGCTGACGCTGACGCGGCGGGCATGAGGGCGTATTCGAGTTGGGTTGGCGCCGCGCACCGCCACCGGCAAGGCTCGCTCGGCTTGCCCTGCTCAGGCGCTGTGCCAAGCGGCAATCTGCGACGCCGGCAGCTTATCATGGCGGGCTGATTGGACTGCCGATCCACGCTGGTGGAACCCCCCAAGCCAAAGACCATCATTTCCTATGTGGAGCCGCTTTCCGTCGCGCCGGGGCAGCGGCTCGACGTGATGGTGAGCTGCGAAGCCGGCGACACCTTCCGCGCAGACTTGGTGCGGCTCATCTGCGGCGACCCGCGGCAGCGCGGGGCTGGCTATCAAGAGCACGTTGTCGAATCCTCCCTGAGTGGCCACGCCTATCCCGCGCGCTTCCAAGCGCTCGAACCAGGCTCCTACGCCACGCTAGAGGGACTGCCGGCCTTTAGCGCACTCTTGTGGCATGCCGACGTGATGCCGACGACGCCGCATCGCCCGCGGCAAACGATCCTTTCCGGGCCCGGCGACGTTGCGCTCGCCATCAACGACGGGCACCTCACGCTGGACGCCGGGGAACACTCGCTGCAGATCGATGCACCCATGACGGCGGCGCGTTGGCATCGCATCGCCATTGAGTGCGACGGCGCCACGACCACGCTGCGCTGCGAGACACGCGGGTTGACGGTGGCGGAACCGGCGGCGCGAGTTTGCTCGGCCACCGGCCAGTTCCGCATCGCCTGCCGGGCCGGGGATTGGCAGCTCGCGGCGCGCGACGGCGTGCCCGGCTTCAACGGCCGCATCGAAGCACCCCGGTTCGAAGACGACGGCACGCTCATCGCCGCGTGGGACTTCAGCCGCGACATGGCCAGCGCGGAGTTAGTCGAAACGGTACGCGGCTACCGGGGCATCGCCCATCAGCATCCGGCGCGGGCCGTCACGGGCGCGGCGTGGGATGGCAGCACCCAACGGTGGCGCGACGATCCTTCCCAATACGCCGCCATCCACTTCCACGAGGATGACCTCACAGACGCCGGTTGGTCTCCAGACATCACATGGCAAGTGCCCCAAGACCTGCCGAGCGGCGTTTACGCGGTGCGCCTGACGACGGCGACCAGCGAAGACCATGCGGTGTTCTTCGTGCGCCCCGGCGCGAGGGCGCGGCCGGCGCCGGTGCTCTACCTTGCCGCCACCGCCACCTACACCGCCTACGCCAATCAAGCCGCGTCCCTCTCCCGCAACCGCAACCCGTCCGACGCCTACTTCCTTTCGCATCCAGAAGTGGGTAAATCGCTCTACGAATCCCACGTTGATGGCAGCGGGGTGATGTACTCATCGCACAAGCGCCCGGTGTTGAACCTGAAGCCCCGCACCGTGACTTGGTCCTTCAATGCAGACACCAGCGTGACGGCATGGCTGACGCGCATCGGCGCCCACCACGACGTGGCGACGGACGAAGATCTGCATCGCGAGGGGGCAGATCTCTTGCGCCGCTACCGCGCCGTCGTCACCGGCACGCACCCGGAGTACTACTCCACCGCCATGCTGGACGGAATGAAGGACTACCTGGCGGGCGGCGGGCGCCTCATGTATCTCGGCGGCAACGGCTTCTACTGGCGCATCGCCTTCGACCCCGCCGACCCCGCCGTCATCGAGGTGCGCCGCGCCGAAGACGGCACCCGCACTTGGATCGCGGAACCGGGGGAGTACTACCACTCTTTCACCGGCGAGTACGGCGGGCTCTGGCGGCGCATGGGACGCCCGCCGAACCACTTGGTCGGCATCGGCTTCGCCGCGCAAGGGTTCGACGGCGGCACCTACTACCGCTTGCGCCCCGGCGCGTCGAGCGAGCGCGCGGCCTTCATCATGGAAGGCGTAGTGGCGCAGGACATCATCGGCAACCACGGTTCCCAAGGCGGCGGCGCCGCAGGGGAGGAGATCGACCGCTGGGACCCAAGCCTGGGTTCACCCGCCCACGCCCTGATCCTCGCGTCGTCCGAACGGCACGGGCCAAACATGTTGCGGGTGAAGGAGGAGTTCCAAGCCACGGAGCATCCAGACCCGAAAGACCCGAACGTGCGGGCAGACATGGTGTTCTTCGAGACCCCGGCCGGTGGCGCGGTGTTCTCCACCGGCTCGATTTCCTTCGCCGGGGCATTGGCGACGGACGACTACGACAACGACATCGCCCGCATCACCGGCAACGTGCTAGCGCGCTTCACCGACCCGACCCCGTTCACATACCCGGGCGGCGATGCGGACTGAGGGCCAAGCGGCTACGGGGGCCAGTGAGGCTGATGACCGGGTACTGCCCGCTGGCGCGGATGAGCGCGGCTGCCAAGTGCCTTGGAGTCATCGCCAAGCTGTACAGATTGCATTTTCGATGTGCAATCTGCACACATTGAGGACGGCTCGCCCAGACATGACGAGTCGTTTCTGGAGAGCATTGCGAGGCGTGGCAGCCTCGCCCAAACTAAGATCGCAGCAGAGGAGGAAGGCGGTGTCCGATCACTACACCTATCGCGTCACTTGGTCCGCCGAGGATCAAGAACATGTGGGCCTATGCGCGGAGTTCCCATCCCTAAGCTGGCTGTCCGCTTCACCAGAGCAGGCGCTCGTCGGCATTCGCGAGCTGGTGCGGGACATCCTCACGGACATGGTAACGACCGGCGAACAAGCACCTGCGCCCGTCGCTAATCGCACTTTGCGGCGATAGGTTCGCGGTACGGGCATCGCCCGGGTAGCGACGCTGACTGAGAGCGTCGCGCCCGCAGCCCCGCGAGCCTAAGCGCCCGCCCGCAGCGCCTCGTTCAGGAACCCGATGAGCGCGGCGTTCGTTTCGGCCGGGGCTTCCTGCTGCGTCCAGTGGCCGATGCCCGGCAGGATGACGACATCCTTCAAGTTCACGGCCACCTTGCGCATGTTGGCCTCGTAATGCGGGTTGTTGGCGATGAGGTCTCGATCGCCGCTGACGAACAGGGCGGGCTGCTCGATCTTGCGCCCTTGGAACGGGGCGGAGAACGCCCACGTCAAATCCATGTTGCGATACCAGTTGAGCGGGCCGCGGAAGCCGCGCTCTTGGTACGCGGCCACAAAGTAGTCCAAATCTTCCTCCGTGAGCCAAGGCGGCAGCACCTCGGTGTCTTCCATCAGTTCAAGGAAGAACGCGGATTTGTGCGGCGGGTCCATCATGCCGCGCAAGCCCCGCTTCGAGTTGCCAGACGCGCTGTACAGGAACTTGCGCATCGCCACGCGCACATCGCGCTGCAGCTCGTGCTCCGCCACGCCCGGCGTTTGGAAGTAGAGGATGTAGAAGAACCGGTCGCCAAAGGTGGCCTTCATGCTCGCCGTGGGTGGTTGCGCCGGACGGTCGGACGCCGGCACCGACAGCGCCGCCACGGCGCGGAAGATGTCCGGCCGCCACAGGGCGGCATTCCACGCTACCGGGGCGCCCCAGTCATGGCCGACGATGGCCGCTTGGTTCTCGCCCAACGCGGCCACCAGCCCCACCATGTCGCCAACCAGGTGGAACTGCGTGTAGTCACTCACATCCGGCGGCGCATCCGTTTCGCCATAGCCGCGCTGATCTGGTGCCACGACGTGGTAGCCGGCGTCCGCCAGCGCCGGCAGCTGATGCCGCCACGAGTACCAAGATTCCGGGAAGCCGTGGCAGAGCAGCACCAGCGGGCCCTCGCCGGCCTCCGCGATGCGCATGTTGATGCCGTTGGTTTGTACCGTGCGGTGTTGGATGTCTGCCATGGGTTCAGCGCGGCTCAAAGGGAAAGGCGCCCGATACTACGCGAAGCGCTTCATCGAGTGGAACCGCCGTTTCGGTATGCTCGCGGGCATGGACGAGCGCTGCGACAACCCCTGAATGCGCCCACGCGCACTTGCCGCGGAGTGCGTGGGAACCCTGTTCCTGCTCGCCACCGTCGTCGGCTCCGGGATCATGGGCGAGGCCTTGGCCGCCGGCAACGATGCCCTCGCCCTGCTCGGCAACGCCGTGGCCACCGGCGCCATGTTGGTGGTGCTCATCACGGTGTTCGGCCCCATCTCCGGGGCGCACTTCAACCCAGCCGTCACGCTGGCCTTCTTGTTGCGCGGCGAGATCACCGGCGGCCGCGCTTTCGCCTATATCGTCGCGCAAGCGCTCGGGGGATTGGCGGGCATGTTGCTCGCCCACGCCATGTTCGATCTTGAACTGCTGCAAGCCGCCACCAACAGCCGCACCGGGCCGGGCCAGTGGCTCGCCGAGGGCGTGGCGACGTTCGGCTTGGTGGCGACCATCTTGGGCACGTTGCGCGCGCGGCCAAACGCCGTGGCGGCGATGGTGGGCCTGTACATCACCGCCGGCTACTGGTTCACCGCCTCCACCTCGTTCGCCAACCCCGCGGTGACGTTGGCGCGCGCCTTCACAGACACGTTCTCCGGCATCCTGCCAGCCCACGCGCCGGCCTTCGTGGCGGCGCAGTTGGTCGGCGCGGTGGCGGCGGTGGCACTGTTCCGCTGGCTGGCGGCGAAGGATTGAGGGCCGCGGCTTGCGCGAAGGGGGTGCGCGTGAGACGGCGGCGCCGCTCTAGCCGAAACCTCGCAAGCGAATGAGAACGCGCTTCGCAGGCACTCATGTGAGCTCAGGCCGGCGTCGCCGCGCCTTCACCTCCCTGCGCCGCCGCTTCGCCTCGCGGCGATTGGCCTTGGCGGCCTTGGAAGGCTGCGTGGGAATGCGCCGCTTGGGCGCTTGCCGCGCCGCGGCAAGCAACGCAGACAACCGCGCCAACGCCGCGGCGCGATTGCGGCCTTGGATGCGGTGCGTGTCCGCCACGATGACGATTTCGCCCTCGCGCGTCAGCCGCCGCCCAGCGAGTTTCTCAGCGCGTTGCCGCACCGGGCCGGGCAAACCCGCTGTGGCCAAGTTCAATCGACACTCCGCGGCCGTCGCCACCTTGTTGACATGCTGGCCGCCCGGCCCCGAAGCGCGCGCAAACCGCCAACTGAGCGCCGCTTCAGGCACCTGCAGGCCGCCTAGTTCAACCATCGCCATCACTCGCGCATTGTCGCCGAGCGCGTGGGCGCCCGGATAGAAGCAGTGTCCACAGCCTCGCAGCACGCGCTACGCTTGCCGTTCCCGCCAGCCACAGCGAGCGCCAATGCTGACACAGCAAGAGATTCGCCAGTACGAGCAAGATGGCTATGTGATCCCAAACTTCCGGCTCGACGACGATGCGCTTGAAGCGATCCGCGCCGCCCACACGCGCTTGCTCGCCGCGCACCCCCGCTTCTCGGACTACTGTCCAGCGCTGCTCGCCTTCGATCAGTGGTTTCTCAACATTGCCCGCCGCGCCGAGATTCTGGACATGGTGGAGCAACTGATCGGGCCGGACTTTGCCCTGTGGAACTCGAGCTTCTTCGCCAAGCCGGCGAAAGTGGGCACCAAGACGCCGTGGCACCAAGATGGCGAGTACTGGCCCATTCGGCCCCTTGCCACTTGCTCCGTGTGGATCGCGGTGGACGCGGCGACCCCGGCCAACGGCTGCCTGCGCGTCATCCCCGGTTCACATCGCCGCCGCGAGCTTGGCCGGCACGATTTCAACAGCGGCCCAGGCCTGAGCCTGCCGCTTGAGATTCGCGCCGATGAGTTCGACGCCGCTGGCGCACGGGACATCGTGCTGGAGGCCGGGCAGGTGTCCTTGCACGACGTGTTCTTGATCCACGGCTCCGAACCGAACCGCTCGGAGACGCCGCGGCGCGGCATGACGTTGCGCTACATGCCCACCACCTCGGTGTATCGACGCGACCTCGCGGATGACCGGCGCAATGGCCCGCTGGCGATGTCCCAGCGCACGCTGTTCCTGATGCGCGGCGGCGACCGCAGCGGCGTGAACGACTTTTCGCCGCGCCACTAGCCATCAGAAGGCGGAGGGCCAGCGCGGCAAGAGACGCGGGCGAGCGTTAGCCCCGCTCAGGTCTCGACGCGGTACACCCGCGTTGCCGTGTCGTGGAACAGTGCCGCCTTCTCGTCAGAGGAGCACCCCGCGGCGATCTTCTTGAAGGAGTTCCACAGCACATGGAACGAAGCGCTTTGCTTATCCACCGGGAAGTTGCTCTCGAACATGCAGCGGTGCGGGCCGAAGCAATCGATCATGTGCAGGTAGTAATCCCGCGTGGCCGCCACCAATTCATCAGACGTGGCCGGCAAGGAGCGCTTGTGGAAGCCGAAGCCGTTGATCGGCATCACCAATCCACCCAGCTTGGCGACGACGTTGGAACATGCGGCGAGCGCCGCCACGTCCATCTTCCATTGCTCGAAAATCTCCGCCCGCTTGCCCTCGTAGGGGCCGATGCCAAGCGGCCCGCCAAAGTGATCGAGCACGATCGGCTGGTGCGGGAACGCCCGCGCGAGGTCCACCAACTCGGAGATTTGCGGGTGGTAGAGCCAAGCGTCGAACGTGAGGCCGCGTTTGCCGAGCTCCGCGAAGCCGGCGCGGAACGTTTTGTCCGCCAACAATCCTTGCGTGGGGTTGGTGTGTGAGTTGCGCACCGCATCGCTCGCATCCCAGCCGGAAGCGTGGCGGATGCCCCGAAACCGGCCGCTCGCCGCCATGTGCGCATCCAACGCTTCCCCCGCCGCGGCGCCCAAGGTGAGATCGACGAAGCCGACGATGGCGGCGCACATGCGCCCCGCGCCATAGCCGCCGCTCGCGCTCATGGCGGCCACGCCGTTCACGAACTCCGTTTCGCCCAGCGAACGCAGCGCCGCCGGGCCATCGGCGCGGTACATGGCCGCGCACTCCATGAACACCGTGGAGACAACGTTGTGGCCGCTATCCGTGTCGGCAAGCAGTTCGTCGAGCAGATAGCGGTTGCGGGGGTGATCCCACAGGTGGTGGTGCGGGTCGCAGATGGGTAACTGTGGTTCCAGTATGTCTTCCTGCACTTGGGCAAGCCATGTGGCGGCATCCATGTTTATCTCCCTGCTGAACGACGGCCTCAGTAAACGACGACGGAGCGGATGGACTTGCCTTCGTGCATCAAGTCGAAGGCGTTGTTGATGTCTTGCAGCGGCATGGTGTGGGTGATGAGGTCGTCAATGTTGATCTTGCCTTCCATGTACCAATCCACGATCTTCGGCACATCCGTGCGCCCCTTGGCGCCGCCGAAAGCCGTGCCCCGCCACACGCGCCCGGTGACGAGTTGGAAGGGCCGCGTGGCGATCTCCGCCCCGGCCGGCGCCACGCCGATGATGATGCTCTCGCCCCAACCCTTGTGGCAGCATTCCAACGCTTGGCGCATCACTTCGACATTGCCGATGCACTCGAAGGAGTAGTCCACGCCGCCGCCGGTCAACTCGACGATGGCGGGCACGGGATCCCCCACGTCGCTTGGATTGATGAAGTCCGTCATGCCGAACCCCTCGGCCAAGGCGCGTTTGTCTGCATTCAGGTCCACGCCGATGACGCGGTCCGCCCCGGCGATGCGGGCGCCCTGCACGACATTGAGGCCGATGCCACCGAGGCCGAACACCGCAACCGTGGCGCCTGGTTCAACCTTGGCCGTGTTCATCACCGCGCCCAACCCCGTGGTCACGCCGCAGCCGATGTAGCACACCTTGTCGAACGGCGCGTCCGGGCGGATCTTCGCCACCGCGATTTCCGGCAGCACCGTGTAGTTGGAGAACGTGGAGGTGCCCATGTAGTGCAGCACCGGCTCGCCGTTCAACGAAAAGCGCGAGGTGCCGTTGGGCATCAGGCCTTGGCCTTGGGTCTCGCGGATGGCGCCGCACAGGTTCGTTTTGCCGGAAAGGCAGAACTTGCATTGGCGGCATTCCGGCGTGTACAGCGGAATGACATGGTCTCCCGGCTGAACGCTGGCGACGCCCGGCCCCGTCTCAACCACCACCCCGGCGCCTTCATGCCCCATGATGGCGGGGAACAGCCCCTCCGGATCCGCCCCGGAAAGCGTGTAGGCGTCCGTGTGGCAGATGCCGGTGGCCTTGATCTCCACCATCACCTCGCCGGCCTCCGGGCCCGCGAGCTGCACCGTCTCGATGGCCAGCGGCGCACCCGCCTCGAACGCCACCGCCGCTAGTGTGTCCACATCCATCCCCTCTTCGCGTACAAGAACGGCCACGGCGCCGCCAAGCCTTCCGCAACCGGCTGGCGCGTTCCGTGGCGCGGGCTGCTAGAGTCGCTTTCCATGTTTGCGCCTGTCAAGGATTGGACGCGCTTCGTCCCCATCGTCGCTGTGGCGCGGGGCTATCGCGGCGACGATTTCCGGCACGACTTGCTGGCCGGCCTCACGGTCGGCGTGGTCACGGTGCCGCAAGCGGTGGCCTATGCCTTCCTCGCCGGGCTGCCGGCGCAGGCCGGCCTCTATGCCTGCCTTGTGCCCATGGTCATCTACGCGGTGCTGGGCTCTTCGCGCCAGTTGGTGGTGGGGCCGGTGGCCGTCGCCGCGCTGATGGTGGCGGCCACGGTGGGTGCCCACGCCCCGGCATATTCGCAGGCGTATCTGGCCATCACGTCGGTGCTCTGCCTGCAGGTGGGGCTGGTGCTATGGGGTTTGCGGGCGCTGCAGCTCGCCGGCATCGTGAATCTCCTCAGCCATCCGGTGGTGACGGGGTTCGTAAACGCCGCAGCGCTGCTCATCGTGTTGAGCCAGTTACCGGCCTTCGCTGGCATCGACATGGAGGTGCGCGGCGCGCCGCTCAATGTGTTGACGCAGTTGGCGCAAGGCGTCGGCAGCATGAGTGCCACGCCCCTCGCCATCGGCGCGGCCAGCCTGATCGCGCTCATTGCCGTGCGTCGCGGCGTGGCGGCGTTCACCGGCAAGGAGAGCCACCCCCTGGGGCGCACTGGCCCGATGGTCGTCGCCGTGGGCGCCACTGCTGCGACGGCGCTCTTTGGCTTCGATGTGGCAACCGTCGGCTACGTGCCGGCGGGGCTGCCAACCTTCACGGCGCCTGGCTTGGAGTTGGCGCTGTGGCTGGACCTGGCGCCTTCCGCCGCGGCCATCGCGCTGGTGGCCTACGTGGAGAGCTACACCATCGGCGCGACCTTGGCGGAACGGCAACGACAGCGCCTCGACCCGGCCCAGGAAATGGTGGCGCTCGGCGCAGCGAACATCGGCGCCGCCTGCACTGGCGCCTATCCCGTGGCCGGCAGCTTCGCCCGTTCGAGCATCAACAGCGCCGCCGGCGCTCGCACCCCCGTGAGCAGCCTCGTGTGCGCCGCGGCCATCGCGGCGACGCTGCTTTGGCTCACGCCCTTGTTCGAGCATCTGCCCCACGCGGCGCTCGCGGCCATCGTCATGGCATCGGTGGTGAGCCTGATGGATTTCTCCACGCTGCGCGAGCAGTGGCGGTTCTATCCGGCTGATGTGGCGGCGCACTTGGCCACCCTCGGCGGCGTGCTCGTCATCGGCGTGGAAGGCGGCCTGCTGCTGGGCATCAGCGTGGCGGTGATGCTGTTCGCGCGCCGCTCAAGCCGGCCGCACATCGCGGTGTTGGGCCGCCTCGGCGACTCGGCGCATTTTCGCAACGTGGCCCGCTTTGAGGCGACGACGCACCCCGCCGCCATCGCCGTGCGCGTTGACGAAAACCTCTACTTCGCCAACGCGCGGCAAGTGGAAGCGCGCGTGCTCGAAATCGCCGCCGCGCAGCCGGGCGCCAAGCACCTCGTGCTGATGTGCGGCGCCATCAACTTCATCGACGCCACCGGTTTGGAGATGCTGCGGCGGCTCGATGATGGCTTGGCGGCCTTGGGGTTGGCGCTGCACCTCTCGGACGTGAAGGGCCCGGTGCGGGATCAGTTCGCGGCCATCGGCTTCGCCAAGGAACTCTCCGGCAACACCTACCTGACGCTGGATGAAGCGATGTCGGCGCTGGGGAAGGGATGATCGGCGTTTGACGCCCTCGCCCCGCTCTAGGAAACTCCCCCATTGTCAACCACCGCAGGACGCCAATCCATGTACCCAGGCAAGTGGGCCAAGATCTTCCCGGACAAGCCAGCCGTCATCGATTCCGCCACGGGCGCGGCGCGCACCTACGGCGAGCTGAACGACCGCTCCAATCAACTCGCCCAGCTTCTCTATGACCGCGGCTTGCGCCGCGGCGACCACATTTCCATCTTCGCGGAGAACCACATCGATTGGTTCGACGTCGTGTGGGCGGCGATGCGCTCCGGGCTGTATCTCACCACCGTGAACCGCTACCTCACGGACGAGGAGGCGGGCTACATCCTGGACAACTCCGAATCCCAAGCGCTCATCACCACCGTTGGCCGCGCCGACATCGCCGCCAACCTCCCCAAGTTCGCGCCGAATTGCCATGTTCGGCTGATGATCGGCGGCGCCATCGAAGGCTATGAGGACTACGAGGCGGCCATCGCCAAGCACCCGGCTGAGCCCTTGGCGGAGGAACCCGCCGGCACCTTCATGCTCTATAGCTCCGGCACCACGGGGCGTCCCAAGGGCATCCTGCGCCCGCTGCCGGAAACCTCCATCCGCGAAGATTCCGGGCTCGTGGGCGGGCTGCAGGCGATGCTCTGGCAGTTCAACGAAGACACGGTGTATCTCTCGCCGGCGCCCCTGTATCACTCCGCGCCCATCGGCTTCTGCACCGGCGCGCAGTCCTTAGGGGGCACGGTGGTGCTGATGCCGCGCTTCGACCCATCCCACGCGCTGCAAGCCATCGAGCAATTCAAGGTGACGCACAGCCAGTGGGTGCCGACGATGTTCTCGCGCATGTTGAAGCTCGAACCTGCCGAGCGCGAGCGCTACGACCTGTCGTCCCACAAGGTGGCCATCCACGCCGCGGCGCCATGCCCGCCAAAGGTGAAGGAGCAAATGTTCGATTGGTGGGGGCGCATCATCTACGAGTACTACGGCGGCACCGAGGTGAACGGGCTCACCCACACCGGGCCGGACGAGTGGTTCGCGCACCGCGGCACCGTGGGCAAACCGGTGCTGGGCGTCATCCACATCTGCGACGAGGACGGCAAGGAGCTGCCCGTCGGCGAGCCCGGCATTGTCTACTTCGAGCTGCCGGCCATGCCGTTCGAGTACTTGAAAGACCCGGAGAAGACCAAGGATGCCCAACACCCTCACCACGCCAACTGGAGCGCGTTGGGGGACGTGGGATACATGGATGAAGAAGGCTTCCTCTACCTGACGGACCGCGCCACCTACATGATCATTTCGGGCGGCGTGAACATCTATCCGCAAGAGATCGAGGACGCAATGGTGATGCATCCCAAAGTGCTGGACGTGGCCGTCATCGGCGCCCCGAACGAAGAGATGGGCGAGGAAGTGAAAGCCATCGTCCAGCCAGCGCCCGGCGCCGAGCCCGGCCCCGGCCTGGAAGCCGAGCTCATCGCCTACGCACGGGAGCACATCGCCCACTACAAGTGCCCGAAAACCGTGGACTTCCGCGATGAGCTGCCGCGCCTGCCCACCGGCAAGCTCTACAAGCGCCTGTTGAAGGACGAGTACTGGGGCAAAACCGGCTCGCGCATCGTTTAGCATCCCACGCTGCGGCCTCGCAACCTCATTGCCACTTGGTACGTTCAAGCCCATGCACAACCGGCTCGCATCTTTCGTCGATGAACACGCCTCAGCGCTGTTGGCGGTGTCCCACGACATCCACGCGCATCCAGAGTTGGCTTTCAACGAGACACGCGCTAGCGCGTTGCTGGCGGACACGGCGGAGCGCTTCGGCCTCACCGTGGCCCGTGGCGCGTACGGCTTGCCCACCGCGTTCGAGGCGCGTTTCGGCACCGCCGGCCCGAACGTCGCCGTGCTGGCGGAGTACGACGCGCTGCCAGGCATCGGCCATGCCTGCGGCCACAACCTCATCGCCACCGCCGCCTTGGGCGCGGCCCTCGCGCTGCACGCCGCGCGCGACGGGCTCGCCGGCACCGTCACGTTCCTCGGCACGCCGGCGGAAGAAAAGGGCGGTGGCAAGGAGGTGATGGCGCGCGCCGGGGCGTTCGAAGGCGTGGACGCGGCCATCATGATGCATCCTTCGGGCATCAACTTGGCCACCATGCCCTGCATCTGCGTCGCGGAGGTGCGCACCATCTATCACGGCAAGGCAGCCCACGCCTCCGCCATGCCGCACCGGGGCCTGAACGCGCTCGATGGCTTGCTGCTCGCCTATCAGGCCATCTCCAACCTGCGCCAGCACATCCAACACACCGAGCGCATCCACGGCATCGTCAAGGAGGGTGGCCAAGCGCCGAACATCGTGCCGGAACGCGCCGTCGGCGAGTTCTACGTGCGGGCGAAGGACGAGGCCGACCTGGCGCGGCTCAAGCCGCGGGTGCAAGCGTGTTTCGAGGCCGGCGCCAAGGCTTCTGGATGCCGCTTGGAACTCATTTGGTCCGATGTGGACTATCTGGACCTCAAGACCAACTGGCCACTGGCGGCCCGGTTTCAGCGCCATGCGGAGGGGTTGGGGCGCGAGTTCTTCCCGGTGGAGCGTTTGGAGCCGGGTTCGAGCGGCAGCACGGACATGGGCAACGTGAGCCATCGCGTGCCGTCGATTCATCCCATGCTGGCGTCCGCGCCGCGCCATGTGGTGATTCACAATCCAGAGTTCACCAAGTGGGCGGCCTCAGAGATGGGAGACCGCGCCGCGCTCGACGGCGCCAAGGCGCTGGCGATGACCGCCGCAGACTACTTGGCGGACGCCCCCCTGCGCGAAGAGGCTGCCAAGGCGTTCAAGGTTTCCACCGGGCTGGCGTAGGGGCTGCGCCGCTCGCACCTGAGCCGCCGGCAAGGCCGCATGGGCGCAAGTGCCGTGACGCCGGGCGCCGGCGTAGAGGGCGGAGCCGGCGAGCGGGCACGGCGCTACTTCGCCTACGGATCAAACATGCATCCTTTGCGCCTTGGGCAGCGCCTGCCCTCGGCGCGGCGGGTCGGCGTCTATGCGTTGGCGGGCCACGCGCTACGCTTCCACAAGGTGGGCAAGGATGGCTCTGGGAAGTGCGATGCCTTCCGCACCGGCTTGGCGGCCGATCGGGTGCTAGGCGTCTTGTACGAGATTGACGCGGAAGAAGAGGCCACCTTAGACCGCCTAGAGGGGTTGGGCATCGGCTACCGCAAGGCAACCGCGCGGCTCAGCAACGCGGCCGGCGCCAGCGCCCTCGCCTTCACCTATGAGGCCATCCGCATCGACGCGACGCTGCGCCCGTTCTCTTGGTACAAGCAACATGTTCTCGAAGGTGCGCGGGAAGCCGGATTGAACGCGGACTACATCGCCGCCATCGCCCGCCAAGAGGCCATTGAAGACGCCTGCGCCGAGCGGACGCGGCGCGAGTTGGCCATCTATCGATGAGGTGAGCGCTAGGGCGAGGCGCACACTACCCACACCGGATGGTGGGCCTCGCAACTCAAAACGGCGGCAGCTAACAGACCTCAGATGGTCGCTGGGTCGAGCCGCCCGATGTCAGACTTGGCGATGAAGTGAACTTGCGGCCAGATGGGATCGTCCTCCGGCTCGTCCCACACTTTTTCGACGATCTCCACGAGGGTGTGCAATATGCCCTTGCCGCCCAGCAGCTGCTCGACCGGGCCATCGTAGATGATCTTCACGTTCATCAACGGGTCGCCATAGTAGTCGCAGCCGGGCTTGACGTTGATGCTGAGGATTTCAATGTCGGCGAAGCGGGCCTTGAACGCCTTCTCCGCGATCTCGCGTATCTGCTGCTCGTTCATCTCGAATCTCCTACGATGGCCGTTGCTTGAACAGCACATCTGCGGCGAAACCGCGACTGGCCTTGATGTCGGCCTGCTGCCGCGCGATCTGCAACGCGACGAACGCCTTGGCGAAGTTGCGAACTTCCGCCGGGAACTCCCGCACCGCTTGTGCTTGACACGCGCTCCTCGCCTTGCCGTGCTCCAACGCACGGTACACCCGATGCCACGCCGGGTCGCGCTTCCTGCCAACGAACAGGTTGGCCGCCGACGCCGCCTCAGATGGTCGCTGGGTCGAGCCGCCCGATGTCAGACTTGGCGATGAAGTGAACTTGCGGCCAGATGCGATCGTCCTCCGGCTCATCCCACACTTTTTCGACGATCTCCACGAGGGTGTGCAATGTGCCCTTGCCGCCCAGCTCGACCGGGCCATCGTAGATGATCTTCACGTTCATCAACGGGTCGCCATAGTAGTCGCAGCCGGGCTTGACGTTGATGCTGAGGATTTCAATGTCGGCGAAGCGGGCCTTGAACGCCTTCTCCGCGATCTCGCGTATCTGTTGCTCGGTCATCTCGAATCTCCTACGATGGCCGTTGCTTGAACAGCACATGTGCAGCGAAACTGCGCTTGGCCTTGATGTCGGCCTGCTCGAATTCGCCGATGGCGTCCTCCGCGGAAGCGATGTAGTTTAAAGCGTCAGACTTGCGGTAGGCCTCCATGTCCAGTGCGTAGTCCGCCTGCTGCCGCTCGACCTGCAACGCGACGAACGCCTTGGCGAAGCTGCGAACTTCCGCCGGGAACTCCTGCATCGCTTGCGCTTGACACGCGCTCCTCGCCCTGCCGTGCTCCAACGCACGGTACACCCGATGCCACGCCGGGTCGCGCTTCCTGCCAACGAACAGGTTGGCCGCCGACGCCGCCAAGAAATGGAACATCGCATAGTATGCGGTGCTGATGGCGCGACGAAGCCTCGCCTGCGTGGGCCGCCCGCGGCCGGATTCCGTTAACGCGAGAGCGGCTTCGATCAAGTCACGCGAGTTCACCGCGCAAGCTCTCCAAACGCCACTGTCCGCACATTTTACGTCAGCTCGAAATCGCAGCTAGGAACAGACAAGCATGGCGACGCGCGCGCAACCCGACACGACGCAACCCGCTGCCGTACCCACTTGGGTGTTCGGCTACGGCTCGCTCATTTGGCGCGTGGACTTTCCGTGGTTGGAGCGGCGCAAGGCGGCGCTGGCTGGCTGGTCGCGGCGTTTCTGGCAAGGTTCCCACGACCATCGCGGCGTGGCGGCGGCGCCTGGTCGCGTCGTCACCCTCATCGAGGCGCCGGGCGAAACCTGCGTCGGCGTGGCCTATCGCGTGGCGGCCAGCGTTTTGGATGGCCTAGATCACCGCGAGAAGAACGGCTACGAACGGCAAGCCGTGGCGCTCATGCTGGACGAGGCCACCACCTTGGCACCCAACGAGGGCCGCTCCGCCTCTGCGGCGCCGGAAGGCACCGCAACCGAAGTGCAGGGCATCGTCTATGTCGCGCCGCCGGGCAACCACGCCTTCCTCGGCGACGCGCCGCTTGAGCACATGGCGTGGCACATTCGCAAGAGTGCCGGGCCGAGCGGCAGAAACTTGGATTACTTGCTGGAACTGGCGCGAGCGCTGCGGGAACTCGATGCCGAAGATGCCCATGTCTTGGCCCTTGAAGCGGCGGTGCTCGGGCGGCGGCCCGGCGCACAGGAAGCGACAGCCTCGCGCCTAGGCGAAGAGCCATCTGGGGCTGACTGACGCGCCAACCCCACACACGCCGCGCTATCATCGTTTGCCCGTTCGCCCCCAAAGAGAATGACCATGGCCGATTCCGTTCAAGGCGGCTGCCGCTGCGGCGCCGTGCGCTACACCAGCGACGCACAGCCCACATTCAGCGCACACTGCCACTGCCGAGACTGCCAATACTCCTCCGGCACGGGATACGCGACCCTCTTCATCGTCCCTGCCGCAGCCTTCAACATCGAAGGGGAGGTGCGCGGCTATGCCGTGCAAAGCGACAGCGGCAATGAGGTGACGCGGAGCTTCTGCCCCACCTGCGGCACGCCCGTTTTCTCCGAGCTGGCTGCCAACCCAGGCATCGTCGCGGTGAAGGCGGCGACATTGGACAATCCCAGCATCGTCTCGCCACAGATGCACATCTGGACTGCCAGTGCCCAACCATGGGCAGAGACCGGGGAGCTGCCGACTTTCGAGAAGTCTCCCGGCTGACGCCCCGCCGATGCAGCGCCCGCTTGCCACCGCCATCGGCGCGCCGGTGGCGGACATCGACACGCCGGCGCTGCTCATAGACCTAGACCGCCTCGATGCCAATATCGCCGCGTTGCCGGTGCCGGCGCGCGCCGCCGTGTGGGTGCATAAGACGCCGGCCATCGCGCATCGCCAAGCGCAAAGCCCATTCTTTCGGGGGCTTGCCGCCCGCAGCGTGGCCGAGGCGGAAGTGTTCGCCGCCGCCGGCTTCAAGGACATTCGCATCCTGCGCCCGTTGGTCACCGCAGCGGCGCTGCGACGCGCCGAAGCGCTGGCCCGCTCGGTGCGCCTCGTCACCGCCGAAGAAGCCGATGCGTTGCCGCTGTGGGCAGACGAGGCGCTCGCCGGCGCCGTCACCGTATCCGCCCGGGTTGCGAGCGCACCGGAAGCCGGCCGCGCCATCCACGATTGCGGGCAAAAGGCCATCGGGCGGGACTTCGGCAACCCCCTCATCAGGGGCTGGCCGGGCCTCAAGGCGGTGGGTGGCAGCGCCGAGCACGGCATCTTGCTGGGCGATGACGCCGCGGCCCTGCCACGCATCGGCGCTTGGCTGGAACTCATTCCCAGCGACTTGACGACGGTGTTCAGCCTGCACGACTTCGCCCACGGCACCCGCGCCGGCGTCCTCGAAGCGGTTTGGCCGATCAGCGCGCGGGGCGCCTTCTGATGATCGGCACCGCCCTGGACGCGGTGGAGACGCCGTCCCTCGTCATCGAACTGGACGCGATGGAGCACAACATCCGCGTCATCGCCGTGTACTACCGCGATAAACGCATCCGCCTGCGCCCCCACGGCAAGAACCACAAATGCCCAGCGATTCTCGCCATGCAGATCGCCGCCGGCGGCACCGTCGGCGGCGTCTGCTGCGCCAAGGCGTCGGAGGCGGAAGCCTTCGCCCAAGGCGGCGGCGCACACAACGTGCTCATCGCCAATCAAGTGGTGGACGCGAACAAGATTCGGCGCTTGGCGGCGTTGGCGCGGCGCATCGACGTCACCGTCGCCATCGACGACCCCGCCCAGCTGCCGCTGCTCGCCGCTGGCGCACAAGACCTCGGCGCCACCCTCGGCGTCGTCATCGAAATCGACACCATGATGGGCCGCGGCGGCGTTCGCACTGTGCATCAAGCCGTGGCCCTCGCCAAAGCGGCGCACGGGACGCTGGGGCTCTCGTTTCGCGGCGTGATGAGCCATCAGGTGCCCACCGTCCCAATGCCGGATGCAGCAACGCGCCGGCAAGAGGGCAGCCGCTACATCGACCAAGTGGTCGCTGCGAAGCGCGCCATCGAAGCCGCCGACATTCCGGTTGCGATGGTCTCCACCGGCGAAACTTGGACTTACGACGTGGCGGCGGACAACGCCGAAGTGTCCGAGATCCAAGGCGGCACCTACATCGTGATGGAAGTGCCCTATGCCTACATGCGCGAGTTCCGCCATGCCGCCAAGGTGATGGGCCGCGTGGTGGCGCGGCCGGACGCCCACACCGCCATCGGCGACGTGCCCATCGACGCCATCGGCGCCCCCAACGGGCCGCCTTCCATCGACGGGCTGGAAGGCGTCCGCGTGGAGGGCATCGACCACTTCGGCGTCACCCTGCGCAGCGATGGCGACATGCCGCTGGCCATCGGCGAGCGCTTCTTCCTGCTCACGCACCAGCAGGACATCACCATGAATCGCTGGGACCACTACCTCGGCATCCGCGACGGGCGCGTGGAAACCGTCTTCAAGGCCACGGCGCGGGGCTGCGTCCACTAGCGAAGGCCTGAACAAGCGCCGACGGTGCTAGGGAATGGGCGTGTTGGCCACGAAGAGAGGCGTTCGATGAGTGGCGGCGAAAAATCCGCTGTGTCAATCAGTGATGGACGCAGCGGGCTCGTATGTCGAACAACCGCAATCCACGGTCGCACTCTCGAACCATGTTCTTCCGTCTGAAGGCGGTGGCATATCCGTCGCGGTCTCGGGGCACGCAAACACATCGACGCGCCGGCTCTCTCCACTGTTGCCCTCAAGGTTGCTCCCCTCAAGAGCCTCCCCCTCAGCAATTTCTCGAAATGCCAACCCCTGCTGGTCGCCCAGCTCAGCGCCCAGGCATCGAGCAGTGCAAAGCGCTCGCAATTCGGATAAGTGCAGGTTATGCACCGCGAAACCCACGGCGCTCGCATAGCCGACCACCAAGACGGAGCTGCCCTTGGCCAACGTCTGCAGACGCCCAGCAATCTTACCGAGATTCTCATCATCGTCCGCCAGACTGTACGAGTTGCGAGCGAAGTGGATGCTCCCGACCTCTCTTTCTCCATCGCAGAGATGCGTCGTGATGGGTCCCGGGCTCCCCAATTTCTTCTCAATGCGGGCAAGGCCGTCCGCGACAGCTTCGCCGGCTTTGTCTACGCTCTCGGACAGACCATCCAAGCTCGCGGACAGACCGTTTCGAAGCATCGTGGATTCCGCGGCCATCACACTTGCCGATTTGGACAGCGCCTCCAGTTTCTCCCCATTGTCCGCGAGGCCGTCCGCAATGGCTTGGCCAGCTTCTTCTATGCGCTTGGACACGTCATCCAAGCCCCGAGGTCGGCGCGGAGCATCGTCGATCTCACGATCATCACGCTTGCCGATTTTGGCCAGCGCCTCCAATGCGGCAACGCCCCGCTCGCCAAGTTCCTTCGCGAGCGCACCGCCGACAGCCACTTTCGCGGCAATTTTGGACGTGTTCGCCGCAATTTTGCGCTGGTGCTCCTCCATTGCCTCCAGCACGTTGGCGGGCTGTACGGGAGTGACCTCCACCGCGTTGCTCCAACAGCCTTTCTGGCCAGATTCCAAGATGGCTCTAACCCGAAACGAGTAGGCCATGTCATTCGTTAGGCCCAACACTACATGGGACGTGGCCGTCGACCCCGTGCCGTGCTCCGTTGCGGTATCTTCCTGAGATTCCTCTTCCTGGGATTCCTCTTCCTGAAACTCTTCGTACGACCAGCCCTTCACGCGACGCAGCCCTTCAGCGGGCGCGCTCCACTTCAGCGTCACTTGGCCGTCTCCCGCCGAGCCCTTCAGGTTCTGTGGAACGACATCTTCGCATTGCGGCACCTCGCCCGTGGAGATGCGATCCTTGAAGTCGAAAACTAGCGCCACTGCCGCCAGCGCAAGAGCGAACGCGAGCGCGAGCGTCAGGCCAACCTTGGCTGGCATGAACTTCCTCGCTGCTCGCGGCTTGTGGCTTGGCCTAGAGTCATTCTGCGGGGCGCCGTCCCCTTCTGAACAGCTTGAACTTGGCCAAGAGCCCGCGCTCTTCCCTAATGGGCTGCGACTCTTTAATGGCCTGCGACAGGGTCTCGCTCATCTCCTTCAACAAGCCAATGAGCTGCTTGACGGTCTGCGGATCCAAGTTTTCCGCTCCCTCGGCAGCGAACCTCCTGACGATCTCTCCGTTGGCCGTCACCATCAAGACCGCCTCGACATGCTTGCGCAACGTCTCTTCGGTAATTCTCGAACCGATGACTTCTCGGATCGCTTGCGGCGTCGTTGCTTGTGCAAGAGACCTCTGGCTGTCAGCCTCGAAGCGGGCCACGGTCATTCGTAGCTCTTCAGTCAGGCCGCTGATCTTCTGCTGCTCTCGGGCCACGGCTTTCTTGGCCTCGCTCTCCACTTTGAGCCGGGTTCCCCGGTCAATGCGCAGCGTCATGAACAAAAAGATGCCGGTGATCGTCGCCGTCGTCATGGCGATGTATACCGACATCATGGGACTGTAGTCCACCGTGCCGCTTCCTTGCGCCTTGACAGACTCCAAGGCGCTCAGCACCGGCAACCCAACCCACACGCCACCAATGATGATCATCGTCGCGAAAGCCAACAGGAACTTCGCCCAATCTGGCCAGCCCTCAAAGAAGCCGTTTCCGTCTTTGGAAGCCATGCCGTTCGCTCCCGGCGCCATCCGCGCCTCAAGTGTTGTCAACAATCACGCCGGCGAGCCTAGTTGCGTTCAGCGCGGCCCCATCACGGCGGGCAGACGACGCTCATGTCGATGCCTTCCGCCACCACGGTCTTCACGCCGCGGATGAACGTGCAGACGGCGGCCGGCAACGGCTCGGTCAAAGGGTTGTTCGAGATGTTCAAGTACCTCAGCTCGCTCAAGCCCGCGAACGCCCGCGGCGGGATCGAAGCCACCTTGTTGCCCTCAAGCCACAGGTGCGTGAGCTTCCGGTTGTTCGACAAGTCCGGCATCTCCTCCAGCTGGTTGCGGGAGAGCTGCAGCGCCGTCAGCTCCGGCAGGTGCGAGAGGCCGTCGCCGACGGCGGCGATCGCGTTGCCGCCGAGCCACAGCCGCGTCAGCTTGCCGTTGCCCGACAGGTCCGGGAACTCCGCCAGCCGGTTGCTGGACAGCTGCAGCCCCGTCAACTCCGCCTGCTCCGAGAGCCCGTCCCCCACGCTGGCGATCCTGTTCCACCCAAGCCACAGGTGCGTCAGCTTCCCGTTCATCGACAGTTCCGGAAACTCCTCCAAGCGGTTGCGGGACAGGTTGAGCTGCCGCAAATCCTCAAGGGCGTTGACGGTCCCGTCATGCCAAACCCGTCCAAACGTCCCATCCGAGAGGCTGGCAATCCTGTTCGAGCTCAGATTCAGATGCGTGAGCTCGGTCGTGAAGATGAAGGCGAATCTGGCAACGGCCTCGATGCTGTTGCGCGCCAAATTCAGTTGCTTCAGACCGCTGGGACCCAAGAATGAGTCCTTGTCGATGGCTTCAAGCTGGTTGTCGTTCAGCTGCAAAGACTCCAAGTACTCAAAGTGTCGGAACGACCGCTCGTCCAGCTCCTTCAACTCGTTGTGGCTCAAGTCCAATGTCCTCAAGGCGCGATACCTTGCCGCGTCGCGTTCCCAGACCGCCTTGTCGAAGTAGGAGTCCTTGATCCTGCGCAGCTTGTTCCCCTGCAAGTTCAAGTGCTCGAGTTCTGGAAGATGCGCAAACGCCGCGTCTTCAAGCTCGGTCAGCTCGTTGCCGCTCAGGTCGAGCCTCTTCAGCAGGTTCAAGCCGTCGAAGTACGAGTTCTGGAAGTGGTCGAGCAGGTTGTCGCTTAGATTCAAGTCCTCCAGGCGGGGGAACCCCGCGAACATTCCGCTCGAGAGCCTGAAGCCGGAATAGGGGTTCCGTCCCGAGAGGTCCAAGAAAACGGCTTCCTCGGGGGCGCCCGAAAGGCCGCCGCAGAACTCGTTGTGGAAGCCCTGCTGGATGGAAATGGTCAGGGGCGAAACATCAGGCGGCCCGTTCAACGATGCGGCAACTACTCCAGTCCTTGGGCCAGAACCGCAAGGCCCGTTATGAAGATCGGCGTTGATGGACAGCAGATACTCGCCTTGACGAAGCCATTCAACAGAAGCGCTGAACGCAGAGAGCGAAGAGTGAGTTTGGAGGTTGATGTCCGCGCACTTGTCCGGCGCTGCAAAGGAAATGACGAATTCCCTATCCGCGCCTTGGGCAGGGAAAGCCACCTCCTCGGACAAAGAGGAGAGAGCATCCGCAGAAATGTCCCCCTCTTCGCAGAAAGGAAGGCCAGCAAGCTCTGAGATACCCGCGACGATGTCCCAGACTTCATCAATCGTCCTAGAGGCGTCAGCGGGTCCGTCTAGATCTACAGTTCTCTCGTCCCCCGGCACGCCCGTGGGAGTATATCGTTCATGGGTGAGACCTCCCGCGTATTGAGGAGGAGGAGGAGGAAATAGGACATCTGGATTGGAAAAATGGGGTACCCAGCTATAGCCCGCCACGCCACAGCGTGGTGGATAAGCCATAATCGTCCCTTGGCCGCCGAATCGACATTCTCTTGATTTTGGACCGTTATAGCCAAAAGCGTAGTTTAAGGGCTGATAACGGGCCGGGGCGTGGCCGGGATTGCCGGTGTGCCCTCTCAAATATCTGTCTTTTCTCAGCGTATGGCCATAGTAGGGCGTGTCACCATCTTCGTAGAGCGATGCATCACGGTCGTGATGGATGCCCATAGTGTGACCAATTTCGTGAGGAAAGACAATCCATGAGCATCCAATTCTCGACGCGGAAACTCCATTCCAGCGCCAGCGTCGGTGATTTGTAACGCATAAAGCGTTATTGTCAGCACTTTCACAATTCCTTTGAGCCCAGTATTCATACCCATCACCATACCCTATGCTTGCCCATCCACAACCTGTAGGACCAGTGGGATACTCTACGACTAAGTGAACTAGATCCGCTTGATGCTCTTCTCTTAGATCATGCAGAGCATCGCTATTCTCCTCCGACAGGATGGACTCTAGCCTCTCGCCCTCCCCCAAGTCCACCTTGGCCATGGCCAAACGCATTTGCCGGTGGGAAAGGCCGCTGTTATCCAGAATCTGATTCATCTCTGCCATTTTGGCTTCTATGGTGGCCTTGACATGCTCGGGCCCTCCCTCATGATCCTCCAATACTTGCGAGTACAGGACGAGCACGACGAGCACATCGCTGATCTTGGAAGTTTCTTCGTCGCCCCGCCTCACGGCATGTGCTGAGCCGGTCCAACGCCCCCGCGCCACATTGCCCATAGATTCGAATGGCCGGGCCGTTATTGCAGGGACCTCGCCCGCTGCCGGAGGCTGCTCGACGCCGCAGCCCCGAAGTTCTGGCACGTCCTCCTGCTTGATCAACACCTGACTGAAATCCTCACCCTCTGATCTCAAACTGTAAAACCCGTGTGGCGAGTCAATCTTCCCTCGAACAATCCCGCTGCCATGAAAGAAGATCGTGAAATGCCCGCCATCCTCCAAGGAGCCGGAAACGAAGGAGGAGCCGCCGCTCAGGCTCTTCGTGCCTTGCACATGCCCTCTGACCTCGACATCGTCGAACAGGTTGAAGACGAGGGGCATGTCGGAGTCCGCGGCGTCGGCGATTTCACCTAGATCGAGACGAGCCAAGCGCCAGCGGTCCGGAACGGCCAGAGGGTCGGCCTGCAACTGCTGATGCCTCTCAAGGCTCAGGCTGTCGCCGGCGGCCCGAAAGACTTGGGCCTCTGCCAAAGAAGGGAGAAGGCCCACAGACAGCGCGGCCGCGGCGAGGGCCGCCTTGCCGGAGAATCTCGCTTTCATGCTGCGAACCCGGCAGCGCCGGGGCGTTGAACGGTCATTGGGCGGCGAGACTAAGCTGCCCCCCCCCCCGTCAATCCCTGTATGGGCTGCCAGGAGAATGGCAAACGCAAAGTCGCGGGGGAGGTCTCGCGGTTGCTGCTGCCGGAGGTGCCGGTGCGTCCGGTTGAGACCCTCCCTAGCAGGTCGCGTCCCACAACCGGCAATTCCCAACCGTTTTAGTCGGGTATTGGCTATACTCGATGCATGAGCGGGCCGAATGCAGCGGTCGGCGAGCGCCTAGCGCAAGACTACGCCGCGGGCTTCGTCACCGACATCGAATCCGAGACGTTGCCGCCGGGGCTCAACGAAGCCACGGTGCGCTTCATCTCCGGGAAGAAGAACGAGCCCGCTTGGCTGCTGGCTTGGCGGCTGCAGGCGCTGGCCCGGTGGCGGAAGATGACGCCACCGCAGTGGGCGCACGTCACGTTTCCGCCCATCGATTTCGACGCCATTTCCTACTACTCCGCCCCCAAGCAGGGCCCGAAATCGCTGGACGAAGTGGACCCGGAGCTGCTGCGCACCTACGAGAAGCTCGGCATCCCGCTGCATGAGCGCGCCGCGCTGGCTGGCGTCGAGACGCCCCAGGTGGCTGTGGACGCGGTGTTCGACAGCGTCTCCGTGGCCACCACGTTCAAGGAGAAGCTGCGCGAGGCCGGCGTCATCTTCTGCCCCATCGCCGAAGCCGTGCGCGAATGCCCAGAGCTGGTGCAGAAGTACTTGGGCAGCGTGGTGCCGCAGTCCGACAACTTCTACGCGGCCTTGAACAGCGCCACCTTCAGCGATGGCTCCTTCGTGTACGTGCCCAAGCACACGCGCTGCCCGATGGAGCTTTCCACCTACTTCCGCATCAACGCCGCCAACACCGGGCAGTTCGAGCGCACGCTCATCATCGCGGACGAAGGCAGCTACGTGAGCTATCTGGAAGGCTGCACCGCGCCCATGCGCGACGAAAATCAGCTCCACGCGGCGGTGGTGGAACTGGTCGCGCTGAACGATGCCGAGATCAAGTACTCCACCGTGCAGAACTGGTACCCCGGCGACGAGCAGGGGCGGGGCGGCATCTACAACTTCGTCACCAAGCGCGGCGCCTGTCTAGGAGCGCGCTCGAAAATCAGCTGGACGCAAGTGGAGACGGGCTCCGCCATCACTTGGAAGTACCCGAGCGTGGTGCTGCGGGGCGATGGCTCGGTGGGCGAGTTCCACTCCGTGGCGCTCACCAACAACCGTCAGCAGGCGGACACCGGCACCAAGATGCTGCACATCGGGCGCGACACGAAGAGCACCATCGTCTCTAAGGGCATCAGCGCCGGGCGCAGCCAGAACGCCTATCGGGGCCGCGTGCTGATGAACCCTGGGGCGAGCGGCGCGCGCAACTACACGCAGTGCGACTCGCTGCTCATTGGCGACGAATGTGGCGCCCACACCTTCCCGCACATCGAAAGCCGCACGCCGGAAGCCATCGTCGAACACGAAGCCTCCACCTCCAAGGTGAGCGATGAGCACCTGTTCCTGTGCGCCCAACGCGGCATCGACGCCGAGAAGGCCGTGTCCATGATCGTCAACGGCTTCTGCAAGGAAGTGTTTCGAGAGTTGCCGATGGAGTTCGCCGTGGAAGCGGGGAAGCTCCTTGAAGTGAGCCTCGAAGGCGCCGTCGGCTGACGCGCCGGACAACCCGCCATGCTCCGCATCGAAAACCTGCATGCCAATGCCGGGGACGAGCCCATTCTCCGCGGCGTGAACCTTGTGGTGCGCCCCGGCGAAGTGCATGCGCTGATGGGCCCCAACGGTTCGGGCAAGAGCACGCTGGCCAACGTCATCGCCGGCCGGCCGGGCTACGAGGTCACCGCCGGCAGCGTGAGCCTCGATGGGGTGGACCTCTTGGCACTGCCCCCGGAAGAGCGGGCACAGCAGGGCGTGTTCATGGCCTTTCAGTATCCCATCGAGATTCCCGGCGTCAGCAACATGGAGTTCCTGAAGGCGGCATTGGATAGCCGCAACGCCGCCCAAGGGCGGCCGGAGCTCTCCGCATTGCAGTTCCTCAAGCTCGCCCGCGCCGCCGCAGAGCGGCTTGGGCTCGGCCCGGAGTTCGGCAAGCGCGGCGTGAACGAAGGCTTCTCCGGCGGCGAGAAAAAGCGCAACGAGATTCTGCAAATGCTGTTGTTGGAGCCACGCCTCGCGTTGCTCGACGAAACGGATTCTGGCCTCGACATCGATTCGCTCGGCACGGTGGCGGCCGGCGTCAATGCGTTCGCCGGCGAAGACAACGCCATCGTGCTGGTCACGCACTACGCCCGGTTGCTGGAACACATCGTGCCAGACCATGTGCATGTGCTGGTTGCCGGCCGCATCGCGCGCAGCGGCGACAAATCCTTCGCCCTTGAGATCGAAGCAAAGGGCTACGGCTGGCTCACGGCGCCGGCATGAACGCGAGCGCCGCGCAGGCCTTCCGCGACTCCGCCTTGCGCCACGCCACGCGCTACGCGCCATGGTTGGACCGTCGCCCCAGCCGTGATGCGCTGGCGGATGCCACGCTGCCGGAGCCGCGTTGCGAAGCATGGCGCCACACCAATCCAAACCGCTGGTACGGCGCCGAACGGCCAGCCCGCCGCCGGCGGCTGGATGCGCGCGGGCCACCCAACATTCGCGTCATCCCCTTCGAGGAGGCCGACGCGGAAGACCGGCATCGCATCAGCCAGCACCTGAACGCCACCTTAGACCGTGCGCGTTATCCGTTGGCCAACGTCAACGACCTGCTGCTCGACCAAGGGGTGCTCATTCGGGTGCCTCGCGCCGCGGCGCCGGCCGAGTTGCTGTTGGGAGACCTTGGGGGCGGCTATGAACGCGCCCTCGTGCTCGTCGAACCCGGCGCTGAGTGCGTGCTCACCGAACGCCCTGCCGCGCCCCGCCAGCGGGTGGTGGAACTCGTCATCGGCGCCGGCGCCACCCTGCGGCACATCCGCCTGCAGCCGTCTTCGGACGCGGTGGAACACCACTTGGTTTCCGCGCAAGTGGGCGCGGGCGCGACCTATCGGGTCGCCCAGCACGGCTGCGGCTCGCCGCTGCGCCGCTGCGACCTGCACATTGCGGCCACCGGCACCGGCGCGGAAATTGCCGTGCGCACCGCGTATCGGCTCGGCGAGCGGCAGCACCTGGACACCCACATCGCAGTGGACCACGCGGCGCCAAACGTGGTGAGCCGGCAGGTCGCCCGCGGCGCCGTGGGCGCGGCGGCGCGGGCAGTGTTCGATGGCCGCATCCACATTGCCCCCAAGGCGCAAGGCGCAGACGCCACGCTGACGGCGAAGCACCTGCTGCTGGCGCCAGACGCCGCCGCCTATGCCAAGCCGGAACTGGAGATCTACGCGAACGACGTGCAGTGCGCCCACGGTGCCACGGTGGGGGATCTAGACGCCAATGCCCTCTTCTACTGCCGTTCCCGCGGCGTGGACGAGGCGGCGGCGCGGCAGCTATTGGTGATGGCCTTCCTCGCAGAAGCGCTGGGCGACGCCCCGCCCAAGGCGGCGCAGGCGCTGTTGGGGATGCAGCGATGACTTCCGACGCGCCCCCCAGCCGGAAGGGTGGGCACAATCAGGCCACGCAACGCCCAATGTCGCGACGCAGCGCTTCGCGCAACCCGCCTGCCGCGTTCGATGTGGAGGCTGCCCGCGCCGCTTTCCCGCTCATCGCCAAGCGGCCAGACTTGGCCTATCTCGACAACGCCGCGACGACGCAGAAGCCCAGCGCGGTGCTCGACGCGACGCGCAACCACTATGAAACGCGCAACGCCAACGTGCATCGCGCCGCGCACGGGCTGAGCGACGCCGCCACCGCCGCATTCGAGGCGGCGCGGCAACGGGTCGCGCAGCGCATCAACGCGGCCAGCGCCACCGAAGTCGTGTGGACGCGGGGCACCACGGAAGGCATCAACTTAGTCGCCCAATCCTATGCCGACGCGGTGCTGCGCGAGGGCGACGCCGTGCTCGTCACGGAGATGGAGCACCACTCCAACATCGTGCCGTGGCAGATCGTCTGCGCGCGGCGCGGCGCCGAGCTGCGCGCGGCGCGCGTCACCCCAGAAGGATGCCTCGACATCGAAGACTTCAAGGCCAAGCTCGATGGCGCGCGCATCGCCGCTTTCTGCCATGTCTCCAACGCCTTGGGCACCGTGAACGCCGTGCGCGAACTCACGGGCCTCGCCAAGCGCGCCGGGGCCACCACGGTGGTCGACGGCGCCCAAGCCATCCCCCACTACCCCGTGGATGTGCAGGAATTGGGTTGCGATTTCTACGCCTTTTCCGGCCACAAGGCATACGGCCCCACCGGCATCGGCGCTTTGTACGGGCGCGAGGCGCTGCTCGAAGCCATGCCCCCCTGGCAAGCTGGTGGCGAGATGATCGAGGAAGTGCGGTTGGAGGCCACCACCTACGCTGGCCTGCCCTTCAAGTTCGAGGCCGGCACGCCGAACATCGCCGGCGCCATCGGCTTGGCCGCCGCCTTCGACTACTTGGATGGCCTCGACGCAGAAGGCCTGCGCCGGCACGAGGAGCGGCTGCTGGCCGAAGCCACTTCCGGCTTGCTGCAGATAGAAGGGGCGCGGGTTGTCGGCGCCGCGCGCCAGAAGGGCCCGGTGCTCTCGTTCGTCATCGATGGCGCCCATCCACAGGACATCGGCACGCTGTTGGATCAGCAAGGCGTGGCGGTGCGCGCCGGCCACCACTGCGCGATGCCGCTGATGCAGCGGCTCGGCATCGGCGGCACCGTGCGGGCGTCCTTCGCCTTGTATAATTCCAGCGCGGACATCGAACGGTTGGTGAGCGCGGCGCACAAGGCCAAGACGCTGCTCTAACGCCCTTCGAACCGCCGGGAGGCCGCCATGCAAACACGCAATTACGACCCGCACGCCATCACCTTGACGCCGCCGGCGCTGGACCATGTGCGGCGGCAACTGGCCTCGGAAGGGGCCGCCGCGGTGGTGCTCGGCGTCACGGAGAGCGGCTGCAACGGCTACATGTACGCTCTGGACTTCGCCGCCCACGCGCCGGCCGAAGCGCGCGCCTTCCACTTCGACGCCGGCGTGCAAGTGTTCGTCGCGGAGCAAGATTGGCCCTTGGTGCGCGGCACGGAGATCGACTACGTCACCGAGGGGTTGAACTCCGCACTCAAGTTCCGCAACCCGAACGCCGTGGCGGAATGCGGCTGCGGCGAGAGCTTCGCCATCGAATCCCACGGCTAGGGCCGCTCCCCGCAGGAGGCGTCGCCATGGAGCGCCGCATCGTCCCCATCCGCCGCGCCGTCACCGCCCGCCTCGTGCCGAGCGGCACGCCGGTGGACATTCCGGCCGGCGCGTTCGTCACCCTGACGCAAGCCCTGGGCGGCACCTACACCGTCGTGTCCCAAGGCAACATGGCGCGCATCGACGGCGAAGACGCGGACGCGCTGGGCTTCGAGCCAGAGCGCTTGCGGTTCACGCCGCCGGCGGATGGCGAACCGAGCATCGAGCAGGTGCGGGCGGCCCTCGCCACGGTGCATGACCCTGAGATTCCCGTGAACATCGTCGATCTCGGCTTGGTCTATCGCACCGAACTGCGAGGACGCTCAGCGCATATCGAGATGACGTTGACGGCGCCCGGCTGCGGCATGGGGCCGGTGCTGGTGGATGACGTGAAGCGGCGCGTGGGCAGTGTGCCCTTCGTTGCTGACGTAGCCGTCGAACTGGTGTTTGAGCCGCCTTGGTCGCGCGACATGATGACCGAGGAGGCGCAGCTCGCCTTGGGCCTCTTCTAGAACGCCGATGAACGCGGCACTGGACGAGATTCGCAGCGCTTTCGGCCTGTTCGACGACTGGGAGGACACCTATCGGTTCATCATCGACCTCGGCAAGTCCCTGCCCGGGCTGGATGCGGCGCACAAGACTGAAGACCGGCTCGTGCGGGGCTGCCAAAGCCAAGTGTGGTTGGTGTCGCGCCTGGACGCGAACACCGGCCGGATGCGGCTCTGCATCGACAGCGACGCGCACATTGTGCGCGGCCTCATCGCCATCGTGCTGGCAGCCTACGACGGCGAAACGCCGGCCGACATCGTGGCCTACGACATTGAAGCCCTGTTCGAGGAGCTCGACCTATTGGCCCACCTAAGCCCCACCCGCGGCAACGGCCTGCGCGCGATGGTCGGCCAGATCAGGGGCGTTGCCAAGGAAGCCGTCGCCACCGTGCCCAACCACTCCGGGCGTTGAGCGGGCACCTCCGGGCCACCGCCCCCCTGCGGCGTCCGCTCCTAGTGGCGCTCGCTGCGCCGGCCCATCGCTCAGCCAACGAACCGCAGTTGCCGGCTCACGGTGAAGACGCTCTCGAAGGCGCGTTCCAATTGGTCTGCGGACGGCGTCACTTGCACATCGTCAGACGTGCCACCGGCCGCGGTGACGCACCGCCTTAGGGCGGCGATGTTGGGCTGATGCCACCCCGTCGTTTGCCCGATGTAGATCGCCCGAATCTCAACCCCTCGGTCACCAGCCAAGGCGCAGGCATCGTCGAACCACCCATTCAGAGTGTTCTCTACCTGTGTCCTAGTCGCACTCGTATCGCCGGGCACGGCCGCCAACGGCGCCACGCCAGCGATGGGCTCACCGCCAACTTGCACCTTGGCGCCGACCCGCCCATAAGCCCCGAAATTCGAGCTGATGTAGCAGCCATAGCCATCCAACACGGGCCGGCCACCCAATGCAATGTCCGCGGCAGCCAAATCATCAGCGAAGGAGCTCGGGCCACGGAACACCTCCCACGGCGTCTTGCCACTTAGGGCGGTCGCCCACCCTTGCCGGACAGTCGCGGTTGCTGAGTCGTCGACCACTCGGACGAGGGCGTTCACGAGCGGCTCCAGCTTGTCGCCGGTGAATGTCCCGTCCGCGTCTAACTCGAACTTGTCGTTGAACGTCGCCGCATCGCGTGTCTTGTAGATGTCCGCGTAGTCGGCGTCCTCGTCCAATAGCTCAAAATTCCTGCAGAGGTCACGTGAGGTAGGGTTCCGCAGCGCATCGCCAGCGGCCACCGCCCCGGGGCCTAGGTTCGTTTGGCTGGCGTCACCGTCGGTCACGAGCAGAATGATCTTCTTCACGTCCGCCTCGCAGTCCGAGCTAGTCTCGCCGTCGGCGCATGGCGTCAACGGCCGCGCCACGCCAGTTGCATCCTCTACGTCCCAAACGTCCCTCCACAGCGGCGAGACCGCCCTCAGCCCCCAAACAATCCCTAAGTGGGGATAGGTGCCGCCACCAAAGCCTTGGTAACGTTCCACGGTGGCGAGGGCCGACGCCGACGCGCGCAACGTGGCGACCGTATCCGACAGTGGTTGCACCGCATTGGGAGGGCACCCCGAACTGCCGTCGCTGCCTGTGGTGTTGAAGGCGGCGAAGGCCGTCGTGCCGCGTTGGCCCCAGCTATTGTCGGCCTTCATGACCGGCAAAGTTCCGCTGATCCAAGTGGAACTGATGCCGTCTGGCTCCAGCGTTTCGTACAACACCGCTTCCATCGCCGCGTCCGCCGGCCCGGCGATGCGTGAGTCTGGGTATGAGAAGGCGGTGAAGCGAGTGTTCGCATCATCGTTGTCGGGCGGGGCGTCCGAAAGATGCAGCGGCTCGTTCGTCAGCGCCGCGGACGCCGTCGTCCATGCATCGACATCGTCGCGGGCCGGCCAGTTCGACGCAGCCGGCGCGTCGGCGTCCCAGCCCGTGGGCCTGGCATCCTCATCCCAGTAAGCGCCCCATCGCGCCATGACGCATCCATTCCAGAAGTCGTCGCCATTCGCGTTCCATGTGCCGAGGGAGGACTGCGACGACACGTCCAGCGCCATGGTCTGGCGCAGATCCCAGTCCGCCGGGGTCTCGAAAATCGGCAGATCTTGCTCGAACAACTCGCCCATGTCGGCGCCGGCGCCGTACTGATGGAACGTGTCCACCCAGTGCCCAGTGGTGGCGGCGCCACCTCCGACAGCCGCGCCGCCGAGCATGTGGGCATAGCGTTTCTTGCCGTCCGTCTCACCGTCGCCGCTGGTGTCCGCGACGTTCACCAAATGGCCAAACGGGATGAGCGCCATCGACATGCTCCCCGTCGTCTCCTCGTTGCGGTTCTCCAAAATGTCGATCGCGGCGTCGACGGCGGCTCTGAGCGCCGCCATCTTGACGGTCTGTTCATCTCCCTCTCCGCTGCTGAAGCTGCCGAGCATGGAGCGCGTGATGTCGGCCGCAACGGCAATTTCGTATCGGCTGATGTCCACCGTCACCGAGACCGTCTGCTGCTCCAAGGCCACGGCGCCGCTTTGGGAGCCGCCACCCCACACCTTGTCCACCGTGTAATCGGCCTGGCCGCCCACCGTGACGGTGGTGACGCGGGTGCCGGCGTCATGCGTGATGGTGACGTCGTCCTGATCCACCGACAGCCCATCCACGGCGCCCTTGAGGAACTGCGCGATGCGCGCTTGGATGAGCGTCTGCGTGGTGGCGTCCGTGACGCGGGGCAGCAACTGGCTCACCGACGAGACAGCCGCTCGCATCGCACTGCGGAGCTCCTCCATTTGCGCTTCTTCCCAAGCGAGGTTGGTCATCATGGCGCCCACGCTGGTTAGCACGCCAATGGCCGTCATGCCGGAGAAGAGCATTGCCCCGCCGCGCTTGTCGCACAGAAAGGCAAGTAGAGCCGAGCGCGCCCGCGCACCGCCCTTGCTGGAAGATTGGCTGGGAATACTCGCTCGCATTGGCACACCCTCCGCTCGCCATTGCTTGGCATTTTGGCCGCGGTCATCCTTAGCTGCAAGCGCCACTCCATTCCTCGCCGCGCCAGTTCCCGACCGTCGCCCCCTGCTGCTACATTGACGTGATGATCGGCGCCACGCCAAGCGCTCCAGAAGCCGCCAGCGATGCCGGTGACGCGCCCCTTGATGCGTCAACGGACGCGTTGGACGCCTTCCACCCGTTGGTCGCCGAGTGGTTCCGCGGCCGCTACGGAGCGCCCACCGAAGTGCAGGCGCGGAGTTGGCCGCGCATCGCCGCGGGCGAGCACGTCCTCGTCACCGCGCCCACCGGCAGCGGCAAGACGCTCACTGCCTTTCTTTGGGCCTTGAACGCCTTCGCCCGCGGCGATGCCGCGGCCGGTGCCACCCGCGTGGTCTACATCTCGCCATTGAAGGCATTGAACAGCGACATCCGCCGCAATCTGGCGCAGCCGCTCAGCGAGTTGCGGCAGCTCTTCGAGGAGCGCGGCGAGCCGTTTCCGGTCGTCCGCGCCCAGACGCGAAGCGGCGACACGCCGCCCGGCGAACGCCAACGCATGCTGCGCCGCCCGCCGGAGCTGCTCATCACCACCCCGGAAAGCCTCGCCTTGATCTTGAGCACCGCGCGCGGACGCGAAGCGCTGGCCACCACCGAAACCGTCGTCTTGGACGAAGTTCACGCCGTGGTGGAGAACCGCCGCGGCGTGTCGCTCATGACCAGCCTCGAGCGGGTGGTGGAAGTGGCCGGCGAGGTGCAGCGCATCGCCCTCTCCGCGACGGTGCGTCCGTTGGAGGCCGTGGCCCGCTACATCGGCGGCCATGCGCCGCGCCAGCCCGGGCGCGGCGCGGCGCGAACCACGCCCCGGGCAGTGCGCATCGTGCAATCGCGCATGGCCAAGCGCATCGAGTTCTCGATCCGCTTCCCTGCCGAGGCCCGCGCAGCGGCGGAGAACGGCATCAAGATCTGGGACCCGCTGTCGGATGCCTTCAAGGACGTGATCGAGGCCAACCAATCGACGCTGTTCTTCACCAACAGCCGCCGCATGGCCGAGAAGATCACGCTGAAGCTCAACGAAGACGCCGCGGCGCCGCGCGCCTATGCCCACCACGGCTCGCTGTCGCGGGAAATCCGCACGGAAGTGGAGCGACGTCTGAAGGAAGGCGAACTGAAGGCCATCGTGGCGACCAACTCGCTGGAATTGGGCATCGATGTAGGCGCCCTCGACGCCGTGGCCCTCGTGCAGTCCCCGCCTTCCATCGCCGCCGCCATGCAGCGCATCGGCCGCGCCGGGCACAACGTCGGCGAGCCGAGCCGGGGGCTGCTGTACCCCAGCCACGCGCGCGATTTCCTGGACGCGGCCGTCATCGCCCAAGCCATCCGCGAGCGCGACATCGAGCCGCTGCGGCCCATGGCCGGCGCGCTGGACGCCTTGGCGCAAGTGATCATCTCGACCACGGCGTCCGAAACCTGGCGCGTTGAAGACCTGTACGCGATGCTGCGCCGCGCAGCGCCATACCAAGCGCTCGAACGCGAGCAGTTCGATTTGGTGGTGGAAATGCTGGCTGGGCGCTACGCCGGCGCGCGCATTCGCGCCTTGGAGCCGCGCCTCGTCTTCGACCGGCGCAACGGCACGGTGAGCGCCCGCAAGGGCGCCGTGTTCGCGCTGTATGCCGCCGGCGGCACCATTCCAGACCGCGGCTACTACAAGTTGCGCGAAGCGGACAGCGGCGCCCTGATCGGCGAGCTCGACGAGGAGTTCGTCTGGGAAGCCACCGTGGGCCAAACCTTCACGCTCGGCGCGCAGAGTTGGCGCATCCACCGCATCACCCACAACGACGTGCTCGCCAAGCCAGCGCCCCCCAACGCCGCGGCGCCGCCGTTCTGGCGCGCCGAGAACATCGACCGTCGCTTCCACTTCGCGCAGCGCGAGGGCGATTTCCTCGAGTTCGCGGAAGGCTTGCTGGCGCGCGAAGAGCAGGAGGAACTACTCGGCCACCTGCGCTCGCAACTCGGCTTTGACGACGTGGCCGCCACCGAGTTGGTGGACTTTCTGGCGCGGCAACGGCAAGCGACCGGCTGCGCGCTGCCGCATCGCGGCCATGTGCTGGTGGAGCAGGTGCTCGCCGCGCCGGGTGGCTACGCCAGCGCCGAGGGCGAACGCCAAGTGGTGCTGCACACCTGCTGGGGCGGCCAAGTGAATCGTCCCATCGCGTTGGCGATGGCAGCAGCGTGGCGGCAGCGCTTCGACGCCCCGGCGGACATCCACGCGGACAACCACGTCATCGTCGCGCGGCTCGGTGCAGAAGGTGATGCCGAGGCGCTGCTGACGCTGGCCACGCCGGCGAACCTCCACGCGCTGTTGCGCGAGGCCGTGGAGCGCAGCGGCTTCTTCGGCGCCCGCTTTCGCGAGTGCGCCGGGCGGGCGCTGCTCATCACGCGCGGGCGCTTCAACCAACGCATGCCCCTATGGCTGACGCGGATGCAGGCCAAGAAGCTCCTCGCCACAGTGTCGAAGCTGCCAGACTTCCCAGTGCTGCTCGAAGCATGGCGCACCTGCTTGAGCGACGAGTTCGACCTGCCGGCGGCGGAGCAGGCATTGGCAGACCTGCAGTCTGGCGCGGTGCGCTGGTCCATGACCACGGCGTCCACGCCCAGCCCGTTCGCCGCCGCCATCGCCTTCGCGCAAATCAACCGCTACATGTATGCGGACGACCAGCCCGAACATCAGGACCGCTCGGCGCTCGCCGACGACCTGATTCGACAAGCCACCTTCGACAGCCGCCTGCGGCCACGCATCGACCCCGCGGTGGTCGCCGCGTTCGAGGCGAAGGCGCAGCGCAGCGCAGACGGCTACGCGCCGCGCGACGCCGTTGGGCTCGCGGAGTGGCTGAAGGAGCGCGTGCTCATTCCCGCGGCGGAGTTTCACGCTCTGCTCGCGGCCGCCGGGCTGGAAGCGCCAGCCGAGGCGCAGCGCATCGAGCGGGGCGGCATCGCTTGGCACGTCCACGGCGAGAACTTGGCGCATGTGCGGCGGGTGCTCCTCGGCGAAGACGTGCCGAGCGAAACGGCAGACCAGCGCGACGCCACCCAGCTTTTCGCCGAGTTCGCGCGCTGTTATGGCCCACGCACCGCGGCGGAGTTCGAGGTGTTGTTCCCCGCCGCTCCCACAGTGGTCGCCGCGGCGCTCGCCGAGCTCTGTGAAGCCAATGTGATGGTCGAGGGGCCGCTGATCGCCGGCGATGACGCCAGGCGTTGCTGCGACGCGGAGAACCTGGAGACGTTGATCCGCTTCCAGCGGGCGGCGCGGCGCCCGGCCCTCGCGCCGCGTTCGGTGCGCGCGCTGCCGGCGTTCCTCGCCAACTGGCACGGCGTTGGCGCGGCTGCTTCGCAACCAGCGCTGTTGGACGCGGCGGAGCGTTTGCGGGGTTATCCCGCGCCGCTGTCGTTTTGGCTGGACGACGCTTGGCAGGCGCGGCTTGTCGGCTTCGCGCCGGAGCGCCTGAACGCCGCTTGCGCCAACGACGGCCTCGCTTGGCGCGGCGTGGGCAAGGAGTGGGCCACGTTCGCCTTCGCAGACGAGATCGACATGCTCGCCCCGCCGGCCGCGGGCGAAACGGGCATGCAACCGCGGTTCGCTGACCCTGCGGCGCGTTACACCTTCCACCAGCTGTTGGACGCCGGCGATGACGATGCCGAGACATTCAACGCTGCGTTTTGGACCGCCATTTGGGAGGGCGGGCTGGCCGCCGACGGGCCCCAAGCGCTGCGCACCGGCATGGAGCGGCGCTTTCGGCTCGTTGACGGCGGCGCGGGCCGCCAACAGCGCCTGCGTCGCCGCGCCCGGCGCGTCGCCCTCGGTTGGCCCGGCAACTGGTTCCTGACCGGGCGCGCCGACGCCGAGCGCGATGCGCTGGATGAGTTGGAAGCCGCGAAGGTGCGCTGCCAAGCGCTGTTGGATCGCTACGGCATCGTCAGCCGCGAAATCGCCAACCGCGAAGGAGGCGACTGGCGCTGGGCCAAGACGTTCACCGCGTTCCGCCTGATGGAGTTGGCCGGGGAAGTGCTGGCCGGCTTGTTCTTCCAAGGCATGTCCGGGCCGCAGTTCGCCTTGCCGCAAGCCCTCCACCATCTCGAACGCCGCGACGCTGCGCCAACGGCCTTCTACTTGAGCGCTTGGGACCCCATCGCGCCCACCGGCTTGGGGCTGGACTGGGAAGGCCTGCCCCAGCGCCGCGCCGGCAACTACCTCGGCTTTCACCGCGGCGAGCTGGCGTTGACGGTGGAAAACGCCGGCAAGCGGCTGCACATTCTGCTCGACCCAGACGACCCTGCGTTGGATGCGCTGCTGCCCAACTTGACCACGCTGGCCGCGACGGGCCGCCGCCTCGTGGTGGAGACCATCAATGACGTGCCGGCGCGTGACAGCCCGTATCTCGCGGCCCTGTCTCGGCACTTGACGCTCGGCCAAGATCACCGCGGCGTGTTCTTCGAGCGCCAGATCGCCTGACAACCCAACGGCAGGCGCTTGGCTGCTATAGTCCCGCGCCATTGTCGGGGCGCACTCGCACCGCGCCGCCATCCGTTTGCCAAGCTGAGAAGAGCACCGTGGCCAAGGACATTCCAGACGCAGTGCGCGAGATTTGCCTCGCCTTGCCCGAGGCCGATGAACAGCCCTCGCGCGGGTCTCCCAACTTTCGGGTGGCTGGCAAGACGTTCGCGACCCTGTCCATCAACCATCATGGCGATGGCAAGATCGCGTTGTGGTTGAACGCGCCGCCCGGCGCCCAAGCGCTGCACACGACGCGGGAGCCGGAGTTCTACTTCGTGCCGCCATACGTCGGCCCACGCGGCTGGCTGGGCGTCGAGTTGGACAAGGGGCTGAACTGGCGCGTCGTTGGCGAACGCCTGCACGAGGCATACCGCCATGTGGCGCCGGCGCGCCTCGCCGAGGCCACGCTGCCGGCCGCCGACATCGAGCCGCCAACGGCGACGATGGATGACGAATCCTTCGACCCGCTGCGCCAGCCTCGCGCCCAAGCCATCCTCGCCGAGCTGCGGGAGTTCTGCTTAGGGCTGCCGGAAGCGTCCGAGACAACGCAATTCGGCTCGCCGGTGTTCAAGGCCGGCGCCAAGAACTTCTGCGGCGCGCATCGCTATGGCCGCCGCCTGCGGCTCGAGTTTCGGGTGAGCGCAGACCAGCAGGCCACGCTGACGTTCGACGAACGCTACTCGATTCCGCGTTACATCGGCCATCATGGCTGGGTGGCATTGGATGTGGAGGACCACATCGATTGGGATGAGGTGCGCGAGCTCGCGCTCTCAAGCTACCGCCGCGCCGCGTTGAAACGCATGCTGCGCGCGCTGGACGGCATGGCTTGAGGCGCTTCGGCGCCGAGCAAGGGGAACTCGTGCGGGGGACTAGAGCATGACCTTTCGGGTGTTGTGGCCACGCGCCTTTGGGCGCGACCACCAGGTTGAGGTGGATGCCTTGGGCGAAGGCTTCGCCGCAGAGTTTTGCCGCGGCTTCGACGACGTGACCGAGGCGCAGTGGCGCAACTGCGATGCCATCGTGGGCGTCGCACCCCCCACCGAATACTTGGACCGGCTCGACCGATGCCGCATCTTCGTCAAGACCGCGGTGGGATTCGACGATGTGAACCTCGCCGAGTGGGGCGCGCGGGGCATCCCCGTCTGCAACACCCCAGACTACGGCACGCGGGAAGTGGCAGACCACGCCATCGCGCTCATGCTGACGTTGGCCAAGAGCATCGCCTTCCACGATGAGAGCTTGCGGGCGGACCCCGTCGGCAACTGGCGGCCCGCCCTCAACCCCTATGGGCGCCGCCTATCGGACTGCACCTTCGGTGTGATCGGCATGGGCCGCATCGGCATGGCCGCCGCCCGACGCGCCGCGGCGTTCGACATGGACGTGGTGTTCCACGACCCCTTCGTGCCCAATGGCACCGAGCTCGCCTTGGGGTTCCGGCGCGTCCAAACGTTGGCGGAACTGCTCGCCGAGAGCGACGTCGCCAGCGTTCACGTGCCCTTGAACGACGCCACGACGAAGCTGCTGGACGCCAGCGCCTTCGCGGCCGCCAAGCCGGGCATCACCATCATCAACACGGCACGCGGCCCGATCATCGATTTGGACGCGCTGCACGACGCGATGCGGAGCGATGTGGTGTTGGCGGCGGGGCTCGACGTATTACCCGACGAACCGCCGAACGTGGACGCCCCGCTCATCGCCGCGTGGCGGCGCAACGAGGCATGGATCAAGCACCGCCTAGTGATCACGCCGCATTCGGCGTTCTTCACCCCGGAAAGCGTGCGCGACATTCGCGCCTTCTCCGCGCGCACCGCGGCGCGCTATCTACGCGACGGGCGGCTGGAAAACTGCGTGAACGAAGGGCTCTTGGCGCATCGGCGCTGAGCGCCCAAGGCGGCCATCGCGCAAGGCGCGGCGCGAAACTCGGGCGAAACGGGCGCGGTTCAGCCCACCGCCTTCAGGTCTGACCGGCTCACCACGCGGCTGCGCAACTCCGAGCTGGAGAACGGATGCGGGCGTTTGTTGAAGTAGCACCGCTCCAACGTTTCCTCGCGCCCGGTGAAGTGTTTCTCACGATATTCGTTGCCGAGAACGCGCACATCCCAGTGCAGGCACTGGAGAATCTCCAACACATGCGCCTCGGTGTCGTAGACGAGGGTTTCGTCCACATAGCGGCACGCCGCGACCTGAATCTGCCGCTCCACGATGCTCTGCACGGGCCGGTTCTTCTCCGCCCGGTCTATGCTTGGGTCGCTTTGGATGCAGACGACGAGGTGGTCGCAAACCGTCTTCGCTTCCTGCAGCATCAGCACATGGCCGGCATGGAATAGATCGAAAGCGCCAAACGTAATGCCCGTCTTCAGCGACGCCATCAAAGGCTCCCCAACGCTTCGCCGCCGCAGACTCTAGCGCAGGCGCGGAAGTGGAGCAAATGCGTGAACGGGATCATCACCTTCTGGACAGTGCCGCGCCCAAGGAAGCCCTTGGGCGCGGCGGTTCGGTAGCCTATGAGTTGAGAAGCAACATGGGAGACCGAACGATGCGGATGTTGGCACAAGACAGGGCGTTCTACCTAAGGCTGCGGGTGGACGGGACGGACGACCCGGAGGCGCTGCGGCGGCTGCGGATCCTGGAAGGGATCGAGATGGTGCGGAGCGACCTCTCCGCGGCTGCGGCGTGCAAGGCGTTCGGCGTCTCGCGTGCGACCTACTATGCGTGGAGGCGGCGCTTGGAGGACGGCGGCGTGGCGGGGCTGGTTCCGCGCAGCAGCCGGCCGCGCAGCCATCCGGGGAGGCGCTGGACGAGGGCGGACGCCATGCGGGTCGTGCGCATCCGCCGCGAGACGCCGTGGGCGGGGAAGGCGAGGATCGCGCTGGACTTGGCGGCGCGCTGGCCGGACCGGGCGCTGAGCGAGGCGACGGTGGGGCGCATCCTGCGCTGGGCGGTGGAGCGCGGGCATGCGCGGCCATGCTCGTTCTGCGAGGGGCGCGTCGGCGTGCAGTTCGACCACATGACCGTGCACATCGACGGCGTGGCACACAAGGAGTTCCGCGCCGTGTGCCCGAACACGCGGCTGCAGTGGGCCAGGGTCTACTCCCGCGCCACGGCGAACACGGCGCGGGCGTTCCTGCGCGAGGCCGTCGGCAAGCTGGACATCCGCGCCGTGCAGGTGGACGGCGGCTCCGAGTTCATGGCCGCCTTCGAGGAGGAGTGCAGGGCGCTGGGCCTGCCGCTGCTGGTGCTGCCGCCGCGCTCGCCCCAGCTCAACGGCATCGTCGAGCGCGCCAACCGCACCGTGCGCATCGAGTGCTGGAGCCAGTACCGGGGAGAGCTCACCTGCGCCGCCATGAACGAAGCGCTCGCCCGCTACCTCGACTACTACAACAACCGGCGCCGGCACCGCTCCCTCGGCATGAAAACCCCCGCCGAGTTCGCTAGGATGATCGAGGCGGCTGCCTGACCCCAAATGTCCAGAAGGTCGCTGATCCCCCACAATGCGCGGGCGTGGCGGTGCTGTTAAAGTCCCTCCCCTCGCGCCCGTAGCTCAGTTGGATAGAGCGTTGGCCTCCGAAGCCAAAGGCCACAGGTTCGAATCCTGTCGGGCGCGCCACTTGAAGGGTCTCGGCGCTTGGCGTTCGCGCTGCCGGCCACGATGCCTTAGAGCGGCACCCAGCCGCGGGACTGCCTGAAGGAGTTCGCAAAATGCGTTGGTTGGCGATTGCGGCGGTGGTGCTGTTGGTGGTGGTTGTCGGCTGGGTGACGCTGCGCGAACCGGCGCCGACGCCGCCGACTCCGGAGAGGGCCACCGCCGCGGACATCGCCCAAGGCCGCGTGGTGGGCTTCGTGAGCGGAGACGCTTACGCTTGGCGCGGGATTCCGTTCGCAAAGCCGCCGGTGGGTGCCTTGCGCTGGCGCGCGCCTCAACCGCCAGAGCCATTCGCGGAGCCCCTGCTTGCCACCGAAACCGGCAATGCCTGCATGCAGTTGGCCAACGCCCTGGCGGATTTCGAGGATGCCGACGGCGATGGCATCGTGGGCAATGAAGATTGCCTCTACCTCAATGTCTATGCGCCGGCCGGCGCGCACGAGGACGGCAAACAGCGCCCGGTGATGTTCTGGATTCACGGCGGAGGCAACAGCGTGGGCCACGCCGGCCCCTATGATGGCTCGCGGCTGGCGGCGCAACATGATGTGGTGATGGTGGCCGTCAACTACCGGCTCGGCCCGTTGGGCTGGTTCACCCACCCCGCGCTGCGCGAGGACGACGCCAGCTTGGAAGACGCTTCCGGCAACTACGGCACGCTGGACTTGGTGCGCGCTTTGGAATGGGTGCGCGACAACATCGCCGCGTTTGGCGGCGACGCCGGCAACGTCACCATCTTCGGCGAATCTGCAGGCGCCACGAACGTGTTGACATTGCTCGCTTCGCCGCGCGCCGCCGGGCTGTTCCATCGCGCCATCTCCCAAAGCGGCGGCTTGCGCATCGCATCGCGCAGCCACGGCGAGGCGTTCGCGGAGGGCTCGTCTGGGGGCGAGACAGCCGGCCACCGCCACAGTTCGTCCGAAATCGTGGCCACCTTCTTGGCACGAAACGGCTTGGACATGACGGCGGCCCGCGAACGCGCAGGAGCGATGGACTACGCCGAGATTCGTTCGCTGCTGCGCGGCGTGGACGGGGCCGAGTTCTTGTCCCTGTACCGGGGCGAAGAGGGCTTCGCTTTCGGCATGATCGACTTCCCAAACCTCTTCGGCGACGGCGCCGTGCTGCCGGACGGAACCGCGGCGGCGACATTCGCCGCGGCCGCGAACTACAACGCCGTGCCGACCATCCTCGGCACCAACCGCGACGAGGTGAAGCTCTTCATGGCCTTGAGCCCACAATGGGTTGAACGCCGCTTCTGGCTGTTCCCGCGCCTGAAAGACGCAGCCGCCTATGAACGCGCCGCCCGCTACGGCTCGGACTCTTGGAAGCATCGGGGCGTGGACAGCCTAGCGCGGCTTCTATCCGCGGCGCAGGGCGACGCGGTGTACGCCTACCGCTTCGATTGGGACGAACTCGGTTCGATGTTCGGCTACGACTTGGCGCAGGCGATGGGCGCGGCCCACGGCTTGGAGATCGGCTTCATCTTTGGCGGCTTCGAGGGGTCGGCGGTAGCGTTCGGCAATATCTACGACGATGCCCGCGTAGCCGAGCGCGATGCTCTGTCGGCCAGCATGATGTCCTACTGGGCCCAATTCGCCCACACTGGCGACCCAGGGCGCGGCCGGGACGGCGCCGAGCCCGAGTGGCAGCCTTGGCAGAGCGCACCCGACGCCGACCGCATGATCGTGTTCGACACCCCGGCAGATGGCGGCATCCGCATGTCGGCGGAAGAGACCACGCTCGCTGGCTTGAAGGCGCGGCTCTTGGCAGATGCCTCCATCACTGATCGCGGCGAGCGTTGCTTCACCTATGTGAGCCTGTTTCGCCGCAGTGCGGAATGGGACGATGCCGAATACGCAGGGTTCGGCGGCGGCGAGGGCTGCGCCGCGTACCCGCCGGATGAGTTCCAGCTCTTTTGAGGCGGTAGGGTCGTCCTTTTGGGAAGTGGGCCGCGTTCTCAACGCGGACCGGCCGGCCGTCGCCAGCCCGGCTTGCTCCTAGGCTGCCGAGGACGCTGGCACCGCCGTCACGCGATAAACCCAAATCCGAAACTGCACGCCGGGTTCCCCCTTCGGCAACCCTTCGAAGGGTGCGCCGGCTTCCACCAGCGTCCAACTGCCGGCGGCTTCCAACGCTGCCTGTTTCTCTTTGAAGCCTTGCTCGGCGTACACGTCTTCCCGCAACGAGAAGACGACATGGCCACCGGGGCGCACCACGCGGGCGATCTCATCCAGCGCCGCGGCGGGGGCGTGGCCCAAGGTTAAGACGCCCACTGCCACCGCGGCGTCGTAGCGGCCATCCAGAAAGCCCAAGGGTTCACCCAAGCGCATCTCGAAGCGCTCCGCGTACACCGCCTTCTGCGCGGCGAGCGCCAGCATGTCTGGCGACATGTCCAGCGCATCGATGTGGCGGTAGCCAAGCTGGTGCAAAGCCGCACCGACCAAGCCCGTGCCGGCGCCGGCGTCCAGCACCTTCGCGTCCTTCGGCACGAAGCGCTGCACCGCGCTGGCGGCGGCCGATGGCAGCAAGTAGCCGAAGTCCCGCTCCAAGTCCTCATCGTAATCCGCCGCCCATTCCGCGTAGCGCTGCAGCAACTCGTCCGCGTCGCGGGCGGCGTAGACACGCTGCACTTTGTTCTCTTGGCCCATGTCCACCCTCACCTCGCCCGCCAAGGCGGCACGGCATCCCAATCGAACGGTTCGATGCCATCGTCGTTGATGAGCCAGACGGACGCGCTGGCGTTGCCGTCTTCGAGCGTGAGGAAGCCGATGGTGCCGTGCTGCGTATCGTAGTTGTGCGGGTAGGTGGCCGAGCCAGGGTTCACACAGAGGATGCCGTCCACTTCGTTGACAAGTTCCACATGGGTGTCGCCATAGACGATCACATCCGGCGTTCGCTCCGGGAAGAAGCGCTCCACCCAACGCGCCACGGTGAAATCCGGCGGGCGCTCCTCGCGGGCGGGAACGTAGTGTGTCAAGCCGATTTGCAGCCCTTCCATGGGCAGCGTCCACGCGTAGCGAACCCGCGGGTCTTCCGGCTGCACGGCGCGCCCGCCGGAGCCATCCTCGCCGTTGCCGCGCGCGGCATACACCGGCGCCACCTCTTGCAACGTGTCCAGCACCCAGAGTTCGTGGATGTCGCCAGCGTGGAAGATGTAATCCACCCCTTGGAAGGCGTCGTACACCTGCGGCCACAGTTCGTCGCGTGCCTCTGGAATGTGCGTATCCGCAATGAGGCCGATCGTTAATGTCACGGGCAAAACCGGGGCGAAACGGGCTACCCTACGCGAGGGATGCGGAAACGACAAGCGCGGTGCCTTGGCGGCATCCCGGCTTGCGACGGCATTGACCACCCGTTGTTCCTCGGCGCGAACAAGCGGATGTTGTTTGGTGCCGCGGAGGCGTCCCCCCTTGTTCCCGCGTTGATCGCAAGCAGGAGGCACTCAAGATATGGAACTCCGCGATGTCATGCGCACTACGTTTGCGGCGCGCGAGTTCACCGACGAACCGGTGGGCGACGATGTGTTGCAGCGGGTGCTGGACAACGCCCGCTTCGCGCCGAGCGGCGGCAACCGGCAGGGCTGGCATGTGATCGTAGTGCGCGACGCGGGCAAGCGCGACGCGCTGCGCCCGCTCATCGAGCCCCCCTTCCGGCGCTACCTCGCCGAAATGCAAGCTGGCGCCAATCCGTGGAACACCGTGGCGCCAGCCGAACTCGCCCAAGCGGACATTGACGCGGTGACCGTGCCGAGCGAGTTCATCGCGCGCTTGGTACACGCGCCGGTGGTGTTGCTCGTCACCGTGGACCTTTCGGTGGTGGCATCCATGGACCGACATCTGCCGCGCATCGGCGTCATCTCCGGCGCCTCCATCTATCCGTTCGTGTGGAACATCCTGCTCGCCGCCCGCGACGAAGGGCTCGGCGGCACACTCACCACGTTCGTCGCCGCCAAAGAACCGGAAGTGAAGGCCCTGTTCGGCATCCCGCCGCACCACGCCGTGGCCGCCATGCTCCCCATCGGCCACCCGGTGAAACAGCTCACGCGGCTGCGACGCAAGCCGGTATCGGCGTTTACGACGGTGGATGGGTTCGAGGGAGAGGTGTTCGGGGCGGATTGAGTCGCTGGAGGGTAGGGGGGCTTGGTAGGCTATTGTGATGAGAATCCAAGACTCAGACGGCCACCCGCTCAAGACGTTGGATGACTGGGAAGCCATTCACGACGAAGGAAAATGGAAGCGCGGGCGCAGCGCGTACGAGGTGGCGAACTTCATCGTCAACCGAAACGGTGCGGCCAAGCTGGCCCGGCGAGTCTCGCAGGTGCTCGGCGACAGGGTGCAGTTCGAGCAGATCACGCCTGAATGTGAAGTGAGATTCGACAAGCATCGTGGCAAGGGCAGAGTCCATGATCTTGGGATTCGCGGCCAAACCCGGAGCGGCGACAGCTTATTCGTCGGCGTGGAAGCGAAGGTGGACGAGCTGTTCGGCGCAACCGTCGCAGAGGAGTGGCAAGAGCGAACAGTCGGAAAAGAAAACCGCATACTCGAACTGTGCAACCGATTCCAGGATGGCCCTGGAATCCGCCCAACAGACCCAATTCGCTACCAGCTAATGCATGGCACGGCTGGAACCGTTGCAGCGGACGCCGATGTTTCGGTGTTCTATGTAGCTGTCTTCGTAACGGACGCCTACGATCCAACGAAAGGCAAAGACAACCACAACGACTACATGAAGTTCATTCGCCGCGCCGGCGGAATCGCAACTGCCCACAACGTCAGTGGCGCAACGTGCCACACGTTAAGACTTAGTGGGAAGCGGCTAACCGCCATCTACGAGTACATCCGCGAAGGGGACTAGGGGGCGACGCTTCCGGCACCCTCGTTTAGCGGCCTATGGTATGGCCCACAGTGATGGCCATGTTCCCTTTGAGGCATACGTCGCGCCGTGCTCCTGTCAGCCATCCTTCCGGCTTCCATCCAGGAAGCGCGTGACGATGGGCTTTGACAGCCCGCTCGCACAGACCACAAACTCCCCCGCATGGCGAAGAGACATCAAACCCGCGCAGGCGATTGGGAGAGCATCGTCGGGCGGCTGCAAGAGCTCGTGCTTGCCAACTCCGGCGAGGACGAGTTCCAAGAGATATTCAAGATACTCGTCGCCAAGTTGTACGCTGAAAAGTTCGCTTCGCGTGGGCCACGCTTCGGCGTTCGGGAGTCCGCCGCGGCCACCGCGAACGTCGTACACGACTTGCTGGCGAAGGCGACGGCGCAGTGGCCCAGCATCATCGACGGCGACGCGCGCTCGCGGCTGGCGGACGACCACTTGGCCATCTGCGTACAGGCCATCGCCGGCCACTCGATCTGCGACACGAACTTTGAGGTGCTGGACGGCTTCTTCGAGTTTCTCGTGAGCCGCGTGGCAAAGGGCGCGAAGGGCCAGTACTTCACGCCGCGGCAGGTCATCGAGTGTTGCGTGCGCATCGTCAACCCGACGCCGGATGAAACCGTGCTGGATCCAGCGTGTGGTTCCGGTGGATTCCTGTTGCACGTTGCGAACCACAACGCGAGGCGCTTGAACACATCAGCGCAGCGATATTGCGCGTCCAAGTTATGGGGCTGCGACTTCGACAAGCGCGCCATACAGGTGGCGAAGGCGCTGATGCTTGTGGCTGGCAACGACCGCGCAAATCTTCATCAACTCAACAGCCTGGCGGTGGCAAACGCCAACGATCTTGTGGACATCGCGGCCAACGGCACCCCCAAGCTGACCATCGAAGACTTGATGCGTTCCAAAACTCGCAGATTCCGTGGATTCGACGTGATTCTCACCAATCCGCCTTTCGCGGGCGAGATTCGCGAACCCGCGCTGCTGAACTGCTACGACATGGCGAAGCGCAACCGTCGCATGGAGCGCGACGTGCTCTTTCTGGAACGCTGCGTACGGCTGCTCAAGCCCGGCGGGCGCTTGGGCATCGTGTTGCCCCACAACAAGTTCGGCGGCGCCAGTTGGGCGTACCTGCGAGAGTGGCTAGTGCGCCAGATGCGGGTGGTGGCAGTGCTCGGCCTAGACCGCAGCGCGTTCCTGCCACACACGCACCAGAAGGCGAGCGTGTTGTTCGGCGTGAAGCGCGACAAGCCTGTGCGCCAGCCGACGCGGGAGCCGGTGCTGTTCGTGCTCAGCGAGGCGTCTGGCAAGGATTCCACCGGCAAGGTTCGCGACAGGCCCGGCGCATTGCCAGACCATCCGGCATGGGTTCGCGCCGATCATGATTTCGAAGGCGTCGTCGATCGGGTTGCAGAGTTCACGCATACGCACAGCGTCGGATGGAGTGCTTAAGTGGCCATCGCAGCGATTGTGGACATCGCCCGGCTGGACGACGGTTGGATTCTCGCCCCCGAACGCTACGACCCGCGTCGTCGCCCCGCCGAGAACGTTGGCCCGTGCGTCGGCGATTTCGTTCATGTCCGACGCGACACAGTCACCGCCAAGGCCGACCCAGAGCGGAAGTTCCTCGTTCTCGATACGGGCGATGCCAAGGACGGCATCATCGCGGTGAGCAAGCCACCTGTTGCCGGTTCTCAAATCCGCAGCGCGAAGAAGCGCATCCGCCCACGCCAAGTAATCGTTTCACGCCTTCGCCCGTATCTGCGCCAAGTAGCGTGGGTAGACCCCGGCCTGTTGGCCGACCCGGCGCTTTCGGCCGGCGAGCGCGACGGAGCTTCTAGCGAGACGGAGCCGGCTGTCGAGCTGACGTGTAGCACAGAGTTCTTCGTACTCGAATCCATAGACGGTGCCAGCATCGCGTTTCTGGTGCCGTTTCTACTGAGCACACCCGCCCAAGCGGTTCTATCCGCGGCACAGGAAGGCGGCCATCACCCCCGATTCAACGAGCGAACCTTGATGACCCTCTCCATCCCGACGTCGTTGGCCGAGCAGGCGCAGGAACTCTCCGCCCGGGTTGAGCAGGCCGTGATGCAAGCACGCGAAGCGTATGCGGCCCTTCGAGGCGCGGTGATGACGGCAGACAGCCTGCAACGCTGACACGAGACCGCACGCCGTTGAAGGGTGGGTTCACACGCCCGCCTCGACTTTTTCGTCGTGTCGGCCGCCCTCGTGTACAGAGTCACGCATGAATGCAGGAACCTAATGTAAGTGGCCAAGCACTCGCTGCGCTACATCCTTTAGATCTGCCCCAAAATCCTTTAGATCTGCCCCAAAGCTCAAAATAGCTACTGCAAAAAGACCGAAGCATATCCATTTATTGGTTTTTGCAGAAAAGACTCCTAATATTCCGCACAATATGCGACGATCCAGAAGGTCTCTCCCTCGTGCCGTAATCTTGACATAGTATGTCATAGCAAAGACGTCACCATATTCTACTGTATGATCTGCCGTCTCATGTGGATAGCAACGTGCGGCAGGAACTCTTTGATGTGAAGACGTTGTCACAAACCCAAGTGATTCAAGTTTACTGCGAACGTGCTCCGTAATATACGGCAAACAATTTGATTGAACTTCTAATCCTCGGAGTTGGTCTTCGGTTAGGTATTTTTTCGTTTTGTTGCCCACAGCGCAAAGTACAGAGCCGTCATGGGGATCGCCTAGGGGCGGTTTGGTTTGGGCTAAAACTGCTAGCGCGGAAATGTGCTCGCGCCCAATCTCATCTGCCAATTCAATCATTTCCCTCTCCTTGTATTTCAATGTAAAAGCAACCATGTCCCACACGCTATACCTAGCGGGCAACCAGCTGACCGCAAGATACGACTACATCCACGACTGAAACTCCCTTAGGGTCGGCGGTCACGCAGGCTCCCGCTCATGCGACGGAACTTCCAGCCGTGCCATGCATTCGCGCAGTTCGCGAGATTCCTTACACAGATCGCCAACATCCTTGCGGACGACCGCAAATTCCCAACGTGCTGCGGACAGCGCAGCCACGATCAGCCTACCATCGTCGCCAGAAACGGCAAGCACCCCTGTCAACTCCATGCTCATGCCACCAGCATACCCCTTGCTTGGATTCCGCGGCGGCGTCTCCCTACGACGTTAGGCAGCGGGCGAGCTTCAAGCGTCTGTGCGAGGCGTGTAGTCCAGCGGCGGGAGCGTGTCCAAGAGAAGAGCAGGCGAGTTGGCCGCCCAAACAGCGCGACGGGTGCGTGACTCAAGTTGTGGCGCGCCAACAACGTAGCGCTCGTCATAGCGTCGATAGAGCGTATCGAAAAAACTGGCAACGTTGATCCGGCTATCAGCGGGCGGGAACGCTTCTACTAGTTCGCCGGCACGGCCATCCCGCGTGTCGATCAACGCCATGCCGACCGCCTCATAGCGACTCATGTCGTTGCGTACACCGAGGCGCCCCGTCATTTCCGTCAACGCCGCATGAAAGCGAACGAGCGCTGCGACCGGCTGCCCCGAAGCCGTGAGTGCAATGTCGGTTGGGGCAACGTCTTCACCCGCCCAATTGGCCCTTGCGACGAACAAGTAGCCGAACACCAACATCGGGTAGCCGATGTGGATGTTGGTGGATTCGCCAATCGTCTCCTCTAAGCGATTGGTAAGATTCCTGAACGCGCCGGTCATGCCCTTGCAGGAGATGGCAAGAACCGGGCCGATCCCGTCTTTCGTCACCACGACGTCGACGTTCTTCGTCTTGAGTCCGCCGAGTATCGTGGCCTCGGCGTTCGTGGCCCGGTCTGGGGCATACACCAAATGGTTCGTTCCGCGCTTGCGGATGACTTGCAGCGGCGGACGCGGACAAAGTTCGTCCGGCGCGAATCCTCCCTCCAACACGAGCCGTGCCGTCACATAATCGTGCAAGGGTTTGATGTGTTGTTGGCTTTGCGTCGAGCCTTGGAAGGTGGCGAAGTGCTGAAACGCCGCTGCTCGGCTCAACAACTGTGCGGCCCGGCTGTCGCCATCCGGCGCTCTAGTCGTCATAGTGCCGCCACGAGCGCATCAGCGCCGTGGCCTCCTCGATTTCCGCGGCGGGTTCTAGCGCCGCCCCGGCGAGCGGCAGGATCACGCGGGCGGCCTCTCGGAGTTCCAGCTTGAGCATGCCGCCGCCCAAGGGGTGCCCTTCCAGTTCGCAGCTGAGCCGGGCCAAGGGTGTTTGCCAAGCATCCAAGAGGTCATCCGCCGAGGCCGAACAGCGCAGGCGCACGCCGTGCAGCGTGTTGGTGGAGGATGCGCCAGCAGCGTTGCGAACCAGATTCGGCACACGGCCCGCCATGTAGGTGAGAAAGAAATCTGGCACGCGCACGTCCGGCACGGCGTACCACGGCGTGCGGCACCGGCACTTGTACGCTTGGCGCGCGCGCCTGCCAGCATCGCTGCCCAGATAGCGCTGCACCCGGGCCGGCACAGCAGCGCCCTTGGGGATGCGCAACAGCAGCATCGGGTCGTCGTTGCGGCGCCAGCGGTCCACGGTTCCGAGCGTGAGTTCTCTCTCTGGCAGCAGGCGCCCGCTGCGTACGGTGGGTTGCAGGAGCGCGTCCGGGATGCCCGCTCTTGAGGCGGTCGATGGCGTGAGGTGAAAGAAATCGTTGGCGCCGCTCACATAGCCGAGGTCGATGGCTGCTAAGGCCCCGAGGCGCGAAGGAGCGGCCCGTCTCTGTGTTGACATGCCGGCATCAGCGTCGGCAGCCATTGGCGAAGAAGTGCCATCTGCCGCGCTCGCGGCCGCCAAATACAGTGCTCGTGCCTCCGGTGTGAGCAGGTAGGGCCGGAGGCGGCGGCGCCATGCGTCTCGCCACTCGCCCACGTCAACGCGGACTTGTGAGCCCGGCAGGGCTTCTTCGGACCGAATGGCATCCACCGCGGCGAAACCGATCTGGCTGGTCACTCCGCCGAAACCATCCGCGAACGCCAGCCAGCAATCCTCTGAGAGGCGTGGAAACAGCTTCCGCCGCACGGCGATGATGCGGACTTCCCGAAAACGGCCAACCAAGTATTCCAAGAGGGGGCCGGCATAGGGAGCGTGGCCAATGGCCGCGGGCACCACAAAGGCCAAGCGCCCACCGGGCCGCAGCAGGCTCGAAGCCGCCACCAGAAAGGGCGCCCACGAAGCCGTGAGGCCAGAGAACCGGACGCCGAGTTCCGCGCACAGTTCCAGCGCGCGGCGGCGCGCGTCGCCGGCGAACGTTTGGTAACGAATGAACGGTGGATTGCCGACCACGCAGTCGAACCGTTCGCCGGTCTGCCGGGCCCGTTGCGCCCACGCGAAGAACTCGTCGTTGTGGATGTGCGCGTGCGGTGCCCGCTCGCTGGCCGCACCCGCTGCGCGCGCATCGCGCTCGACGCCGCTACTATTGGCGTGATGCGCAAGGAAACGCCCGTCTCCGCAGGACGGATCCAGCAATCGGTCTGTCGGCGAGCGCACCGCAGCGCGCACCAGCATGGCCGCCACAGCCTCTGGGGTGTAGTAGGCGCCGTCTCGCTTGCAAGCTCGCGCCTCGGCCTTCGCTTCGGAGTGTTTCAACAGACATTGATGCGGCGATTGAATTGCTGATTGTACTCACAGTATCCCGCTCGTGGCACCCCCGGCAGTGCCAGCGTCTCCTTCACCGTCCCTCGCCCCTGCCCGCTCACCCCTCCTCACCCCACCCGCTCACCTTCTCGCCCGGCCCGCTCACCCTTCCTCCCGCTCCTCTCGCCCCCTTGCGCCGAAAACACACAACTTATGTGCTACAAAAGCGGGCAGATCATGGGCTGGCGACGCGGGAGTGTGGCGTGCTGGATTGGGAGCGGGTGCGCAATCGCGCCAACGAAGACAGCGAGTTTCGGTTGCATGGGCGCTTCTGGACGAGCCGCATCCGGTTGCGGCTTGGCGCCACCGAGCTGAAGGTGGAAGTGCAAGGCGGCACGATCGCCTCCATCGAGCCATGGTTCGGCACCGTGGCGGCAGACCTCTCCATCAAGGCGCCGGAAGAGGATTGGCAAGCCCTGCTCGCCGCCACGCCACGCCCCTTCTACCAAGATCTCTACCCCGCCACGCTGCATCACGGCTTCGAGATGGCGGGCGCGAGGACGCATAGCTGCGCTTACTATCCGGCGCTGCGGCGGTTTGTGGAAATCATGCGGGAGGTGAACAATGGCCAAGTTTGACGCCGCGGTCGGGCGCTACGTCCACTTCGAGGTGGAGGGCGTCGAGCACCGCGTCTACTTTGAGGAGGCGGGCGCCGGCGTGCCGCTGCTGCTGCAGCACACCGCCGGCGCGGACGGCCGCCAGTGGCGCCACCTGTTGGAAGACGCTGGCCTGCGCTCGAAGTTCCGCCTCATCGCCTACGACCTGCCGTATCACGGCAAGTCCGTCCCGCCGGTCGGCGAGCGTTGGTGGCAACACGAATACAAGCTGACGAAGTCATTTCTGATGGGCGTGCCGCTAGGGTTGAGCGAAGCGCTGGGGCTGGAAGCGCCTCTTTACATGGGCAGTTCCATCGGCGGCCACTTGGCCGTGGATTTGGCCATTCACCACCCACGGCGATTCCGCGCCGTCATCGGCCTCGAAGCGTCCGCGCACACGCCCGGCGGCTACATCGACGAGTTCCACCACCCGGAAATCAGCAACGACTACAAAGCGCATCTGATGTACGGGATGATGGCACCCACCAGCCCCGAAGCGCTGCGGCGGGAAACCGCGTGGGTGTACAGCCAAGGCGCCCCGGCGGTGTTCAAGGGAGACCTGTACTACTACTCCATCGACCACGATGTGCGGAACACGGCGCGCGGCATCGACACCAACGTGTGCCCCGTGTACATCTTGAACGGCGAATACGATTGGAGCGGCACGCCCGAAGCCGGGCGCGAATTGGCGCAGATGATCCCCGGCGCGCGCTACCAGACGATGCCCGGCCTCGGCCACTTTCCGATGTGCGAAAACCCGGCGCGCTTCTTGGCGGAGATCGGCCCCGTGCTCGATGACGCCGTGAAGGCCTCAGCATCGGCGGGTGAATCGGTGGCGGCCCGTTAGCCTCCGCGAAATGCGCCGCCGCTTGGAGCCCGCCTTGCAAAGCTCCGGCGCCGGAGTAGAATCGCCATCCTTTGACTTTGGCGGAAACCACTCCCCATGCCGAGTGTGAAAGTTCGGGAGAATGAACCATTCGATGTCGCGCTGCGACGGTTCAAACGCTCCTGCGAGAAGGCGGGCATCCTCTCTGAGGTGCGCCGCCGCGAGTACTACGAGAAGCCCACAGCCATCCGCAAACGCAAGGCCGCGGCGGCGGTGAAGCGCCATCTGAAGAAGCTGCAACGGGAAGCCCGCCGGTTCGAAAGAACCTACTGAACGTCCGTCCACCTGGCGCACCGCCACCACCTTCACCACAGCCATCCGCGCCTACCGCTTAGGTGGCGCGGTGCGGTAATCTGGCTGGCGTGGCCGGCCGCATCCCCCAATCCTTCATTAACGACCTGGTGCAGCGGGTGGACATCGTGGCGGTCATCGACGCCCGCGTCCCGCTGCGCAAGGCCGGCAAGAACCACAAGGCCTGTTGCCCGTTCCACAAAGAGAAAACGCCTTCCTTCAACGTAGAGGGCGAGCGCGGGTTCTACAAGTGCTTCGGCTGCGGCGCGTCCGGCACCGCGCTCACCTTCTTGATGGAGCACGATCACCTTGAATTCGTCGAGGCGGTGGAAGCGTTGGCGCGGCTCGCCGGCGTCGAGGTGCCCCGGGAAGGCGGCGGCGTGGCGCGGCCGCAAGCGCAGGAAGGGCTCTACGAGCTGCTTGCCAAGGCGGCGCGCCTGTATCGCCGTGCCTTGGCGAAGCACGCCGAAGGGGAACGCGCCATCGCGTATCTCCGTGAGCGCGGGTTGGACGGGGAAATCGCCCAGCGGTTCGACATCGGCTTCGCCCCGCCGGGGTGGGATTTCCTCAAAAGCGCGCTTGGTGCGCCAGTGCCTGAGCTCGTGGCGGCGGGCCTCGTCGTCCAACGGGACGAAGGCAACACCTACGACCGCTTGCGGGACCGCATCGTGTTTCCGATTCGGGACACGCGCGGGCGCGTGGTCGGCTTCGGCGGGCGGGCGCTGCCGGGCGAAGACCCCGGCCCGAAGTACTTGAACTCGCCGGAAACGCCCGTGTTCCAGAAGGCGCAGGAGTTGTATGGCTTGTACGAAGCGCGCAGCGCCAAGGGGCCGCGCTTGCAGCGCCTCGTGGTCGTCGAGGGCTACATGGACGTCGTCGCACTGGCGCAACATGGTGTCTTGAATGCGGTGGCCACCCTGGGCACGGCGGTGGGTGGCAGCCATTTCCAGAAGCTCTACCGCAATGTGCCAGAGGTGGTGTGCTGCTTCGATGGCGATGAAGCGGGGCGCGCGGCCGCCTGGCGAGCGGTGGAGGCGGGTTTGCCGGCGCTGCAGGAAGGCCGGCAGTTGCGGTTCGCGTTCTTGCCGGATGGTGAAGACCCGGACAGCCACATCCGCAACGTGGGCCAAGCCGGCTTCACGGCGTTGGTGGAGAGCGCGGTGTCCGCTGAGGATTACTTGGTGCAGCGGCTGAGCCAAGGGCGAGACCTGAGCACGCTTGGCGACCGCGCCGTGTTGGGAGACTTGGCGAAACCCCTGCTCGCGCTGCTGCCGCCGGGCACCCACAAGGAAGCCTTGCGCTCGCGGCTGGCGCAGTTGGTCGATGTGGCGCCGGCGGCCCTTGATGTGGCGCCGGAGGAAACTGCCGCGGCGCCGTCGCGACGCAGCCCGAGGCCCGCCCATGCCGCTCAGGATTCCGCGCTCGGCCAACGCCTGCTCGGGCACCTGATGCGCGACCCAGGGCTGTGTCAAAGCCTTGACGAAGGGTTGGCGTCCGCGTTGCTGGATGCAGACGAAGACTCGCTGTTCCTGCGGGTGATGCGCCAAACGGCCAAATCGCCAGCCACGCAACCGGTCGAGTTATTGGCGAGTTTCTTGAATGACCCTGCTTACGACACGCTGCGCGACCTCGCTCAAGCGCCACCCATGCTCGACGGCGCGGCGGTGGCAGATGAGTTCGCCGAAGGCGTGGCGCGCTATGTGCGCGAGCGGCGGGATGCCGAGCGGCGCAAGCTCGCGGTGGAGTTGCGCGAAGACAGTTCCATCGAAACTCTCGCTCGCTATTGGCGCGCCCGGCGGGAGCGCGACCAACCCGCGGCGCGAACCGGTTCCTGATTCGCGCCAGCACATCCAACCCAAGCGGGCGCTGTGTATAATGGCGCGTTTACCCGCGATACCCCGCCCCTCGACGCGGGCGACCCTCCGAAACTACGCGCACGGCGCAGAGGTGCCATGGCAATCGAAATCCAACAGCAGCAATCCCGTCTGAAGAAGCTCATCGCCAAGGGCAAGGAGCAGGGCTTCCTCACCTACGCCGAGGTGAACGATCACCTGCCGGAAGACATCTCCGATCCTGATCAGATCGAAGACATCATCCGCATGATTAACGACATGGGCATCACCGTCTATGAGACGGCGCCAGACCCTGATGAGCTCCTCACGGCGGAACAGAGCGCTGCGGACGAGTTGGCCGCGGAAGAAGCCGCGGCGGCCCTCGCCGCGGTGGAGACGGAAGCGGGACGCACCACAGACCCAGTGCGCATGTACATGCGCGAGATGGGCACGGTGGAGCTGTTGACCAGAGAAGGCGAAATCGCCATCGCCAAGCGCATCGAGGAAGGCATCCGCGATGTGCTCGGCGCGCTCTCGTCCTTTCCGGGCACGGTGGACTACATCTTGGAGCGCTACACCGAGGCGACCACCGAGGGCAAGCTCTCGGACGTGCTGGTGGGTTATCTAGACCCAACGGATGAAGTGCCGACGCCAGCGCAAATCGCCGCGGCGCAAGCCAACAAGGACAACAACACCGAGGAAGACAAAGGGCCAGACCCGGTGTTGGCGCGGCGCCGCTTCGGCAACCTGCAGCGCGGATGGGCGCTGACGTGCAAGAAGACGGCCGCGGAAGGCCGCGCGTCAAAGGCCGCGCAAGCGGGCAGGGCCAAGGTGGCGGCCGCACTGGCGCTGTTCAAGCTGGTGCCGCGGCATCAGGAGAAGATCGTCGCCATGCCCCGCGAAGCGCTCAAGCGCATTCGCCGCCACGAGCGCACCATCATGGCGCTGTGCGTCGTCGAGGCGAAGATGCCGCGGGGCGACTTCATCAAGGATTTCCAGCGCCACGAAACCTCCGTGGCTTGGCTCAACCGCCGCATCAAGAGCGAGGCGTCGTACAGCGCCGCGCTGGCCGAGCGGAAGGACGAGATTGTCCGCGCCCAAAAGAAGCTGAAGGCGATCACCTTGGAGACGGGCCTCTCCATTTCAGACATCAAGGAAATCAACCGCCGCATGTCGCTGGGCGAGGCGAAGGCGCGCCGCGCCAAGAAGGACATGGTTGAGGCGAACCTGCGCCTCGTCATCTCCATCGCCAAGAAGTACACGAACCGCGGCTTGCAGTTCCTAGACCTCATCCAGGAAGGCAACATCGGCCTCATGAAGGCGGTGGACAAGTTCGAGTACCGGCGCGGCTACAAGTTCTCCACCTATGCCACATGGTGGATTCGCCAAGCGATCACGCGCTCCATCGCAGATCAGGCGCGCACCATCCGCATTCCCGTACACATGATCGAAACGATCAACAAGCTCAACCGCATCTCGCGCCAACTGCTGCAGGAGAAGGGGCGCGAGCCGACGGCGGAAGAGCTCGGCGAACGCATGGAGATGCCAGAGGAGAAGGTGCGCCGGGTGCTCAAGATCGCCAAGGAGCCCATCTCCATGGAGACGCCCATCGGCGAAGACGAGGATTCCCACCTGGGCGAGTTCCTGCCGGACACCACCATCGGCTCGCCGGTGGACTTGGCCACCGGCCAAGGCCTGAAGGAGGCGACCCAGCAGGTGCTCGGCAGCCTGACGGCGCGGGAAGCGAAGGTGCTGCGCATGCGCTTCGGCATCGACATGAACACCGACCACACGTTGGAAGAGGTGGGCAAGCAGTTCGACGTGACGCGCGAGCGCATCCGCCAAATCGAGGCCAAGGCGCTGCGCAAGCTCCGCCATCCGAACCGCTCCGAACACCTGCGGAGCTTCTTGGACGAGCAAGGCGAGGCGAGTTGAACGCGCGGCGCGGACGGGCAACGGGCCCATAGCTCAGCGGGTTAGAGCGGTCGACTCATAATCGATTGGTCCCAGGTTCGAGTCCTGGTGGGCCCACCAACGCGCCAGCCGGCGCTCGCCGCACCGCACCGCGGCGGCGCCGCAGCCACTTAGCCTAAGGGCATGTCCGCGGCCACCTACTTGCTGGAGTACCGCGTGCCCATCAGCGCGGCGCTGTTGGTGTTGTGCTTGGCTTCGATGTTCATCCTAACGAGCCAAAGCGGCTCGAGCTTCCCCACCTATCTCCTCGCCATCTACACCCTCGCCGGCTGCAAACGCTGGACCGGGCTTTGGCTCAATTGGACGTTCCTGCTAACCGTCGCCATCGCCGCGTACCTGGCGGCGAGCAGCTTCTGGTCGACGCCGTTCGACGCCCGTGGCGCCTGGAGCGAGGGCGTTCGCGCCCTGTTGACCGTCTGTTTCGTCGTCGCCGTGGCGGAGGGCTTTCGCGTGGATTGGTTCCGGGCGCGCCTCACCGCCGTGGTCGCGAGCTGCGGTGGCGGCGCCGCGGCGCTCGCGCTCGTTGTCTACTTCATCGAGGCGCCGGCAGACGGCCGCGTGAACGGCTTGGGGCAATTGGATTCCCATGTGCCGGCCGCGCTCACCTTCGGCGTGGCGCTGGTCTGCGCGCTGGGATGGGCATTCGATGCGCGTTCCGCGGCCGCCCGCGCCGGCGTCATTGCCCTAGCCCTGTGCGCAACGCTGGCCATTGCCCTATCGGGTTCGCGCAATGCCTGGGCAGCCGTCGCGTTTGGCTGCGTCGTCTGCTTGGTGGGGCGTTGGGTCTCCGCGCCGCGCCGGTTCGGGCTCGCGGCGGCAGGCGCCGCGGTGGCCGCCGCCGGCATCGGCTTGGCCCTCGCGCTGAGCCCGCTGCAAGAGTGGTTGCTGCCACGCGGCGGCAGTTACCGGTGGGAAATCTGGACGGAGACCTTGCGGCGCGTCGCCGCCGGCGGCCCTTGGTTTGGCAATGGCGCACTGACGAACGATGAAATCCTCGCCCACGATGGCTTCGTCATGCAGCATCCGCACAACATGTACCTTTCCGTGCTATTCCAAGGCGGCATCGCCGGCCTCATCGCATTGCTCGCGCTCATCGCCGCCTCGGTGCGCACCCTGCTCGCACACTTTGCGCAAGCCGAAGCGAAACTCGCCCTCAGCATCTACGCCATCACGTTGCCGGCTTGGCTGGTGGACGGCGCCAACCTCATTGACAAGATCGGCTGGACCTGGATGCTGTTCTGGCTGCCGGTTGCAATCAGCGTGGGCCTCGCCGCGCGCCACGGCCTGCGCGACGCCCGCCGCTTCAGCGCTGGCTGAAGCGCGCCACCACCTCGGGTTCGTTCGCCCCGTCGCTCGCGGGTTGGCCACATAGCCGGCGATAGATGGCTTCGTACCGGGCGCCCATGCGCTCGCCGGTGAAGAGCGCCTCGAAGCGGCGGCGGGCGTTGCGGCCCATCAAGCGCGCCAAGTCTGGATTGTGATGCAGGCGATCCATGGCGCGGCGCAGTTCCGCCGCCGACCCCGGCGTGACGACCAAACCCGTTTCGCCATCAATGTTCACATGGCTGGTGCCGGAGCCGACTTCCGTGGAGATGAGCGGCTTCGCGAACATCGCGCCTTCCAGCAACGTCACGCCGAACGCTTCCGCGCGCAGATAAGACGGAAACACGATGCCGCGGCACAGCTGCAGCAGCGCGACCTTTTCCGCGTCCGGCACTTGGCCGGCGAAACGGACATTGGTGAGGCCCAGCCGCCGCGCCTGCGCCCGCAGCGCGCGCTCGGTGGGGCCCGAACCCGCAATCACCACCTCGCACGGCGCGCCACGCGCCGCCTCCAGCAAGATGTGCAACCCCTTGTAGTAGCGCAACACGCCGATGAAGAGAAAGAAGCCCTCGCCAAACTGCTCCCGCACGGCGGCGACGGCCGCGTCCGAGACGGCAGGATAGGTGTCCTCCCGCAGGCCGATGGGCACGATGTCCACCTTGCGCTCGAAGCGGCTCAGCACGTCGCTGGTGACGAAGTAGTTCGGCGAAGTGCCGACGATGCGGTCCACGGCGCCCAAGAAGCGGTGCATCAAAGGTCGGTACAGCCAGCGCAGCAGGCGTTGGCGCACGATGTCCGAGTGGTAGGTGACGAGCGAGGGTTTGCCTGGCGCGGCGACGAGGTGCAGCAGGTCTCCAAACGGCCAAGGAAAGTGGTAGTGGATGACATCCGCCCAGCTGGCGAGGCGGCGGAAGATGGCGAACGCCTCGATGGACATTCCGCACGAAGCCACCGACGCCGTCTGGCGCGCGCGCACGACGCACGCCTCCGTGCGGCGCACGGCCCGTTTTGACGCATCCTTGGTGAGCGCCAGCACCCGATGCTCCGCGCCGCGCTCCTGCGTGTTCACGCAGATTTGCCGAATCGTCTCCTCCAAGCCGCCCTGGGTGTCCGGAAAGTAGGTGCGATAGACATGCAGGACGCGCAAGGGCAGGCTCCTTCCAGCGGATGATGTGATGGCCCGCGCGCGAGAGCGACGCGCCGCCATGATGTGCGGGCGTTCAGTTTAACCTTTGGCCCACGGCGCTGCGACGGCGCCAACCCAGCCCGGAGCGCCGCCGGCCATCGGCTTCCTTCCATGTCTTGCCTGTGTTTGACTAGCTCCATGAGCGCGCCCGAGCTGTCCCCAACGCCTGTCCAACCGGTGTTGCTCGCCGGCGGCGCCGGCGCGCGGCTCTGGCCACTTTCCCGCGAGCGTTATCCGAAGCAGTTTCTGAAGCTCACCGGGCAGCACTCGCTCATGCAGGAGACGCTGCTGCGGTTGGCGCCGCTGGGCGCACACGACCCTGTGGTGGTCTGCAACGAGGAACACCGCTTTCTGGTGGCGGAGCAATGCCGCGAAATCGGCTCGGCGCCCGCCGCCATCCTGCTTGAAGCCGAACCGCGCAACACCGCGCCGGCCATCGGATTGGCCGCCTGCCATGCCCGCGCCGGCGGGGCGGATCCGCTGTTGCTGGTGGTGCCGGCGGACGGCCGCATCGAGCAGGGCGACGCCTTCTTGTCGGCTGTGCGCGACGGCTTGGGCTGCGCGGACGCCGGACGCCTGGTGCTGTTTGGCGCGAAGCCCACCGCCACCGAGACCGGCTACGGCTACATTCGCGCTGGGGCGCCCGTGGACGGCCGCGTCCACCAAGTGTTGGAGTTCACCGAAAAGCCAGACCGCGCCACCGCGGCGCGTTACCTCGCATGTGGGGAATACCACTGGAACACGGGCATCTTCCTGTTCAAGGCGAGCGCGTACATCGAAGCCCTCGCCCGCCATGCGCCGGACATCCTCGCGTGCTGCGAAGCCGCCATCGCCGACGGCGCCGAAGATTTGGACTTCTTCCGCCCCAGCGCCGCGTTCATCCGCTCACCGGCCATCTCCATCGACTATGCGGTGATGGAAAAGACAGCCGCCGCGACGGTGGTGCCGGTGGAGATGGGGTGGAGCGATGTAGGCTCCTGGCCCGCGCTGCACGAAATCGGCCAAGCCGACGCCGCCAACAACGCCTTGACCGGCGACGTGGTGGCTGTCGACGCCAAGGACTCGCTCGTTCACGCGACCCATCGCTTGGTGGCGGCGGTGGGCATCGAGGGCCTCATCGTCGTCGAGACCGCGGACGCCGTGTTGGTGGCGGCGCAAGGCGCGGCGCAGCAGGTGAAAGAGGTGGTGGCGCAGCTGCAGGCCGAAGCCCGCCCGGAACGCCTCGATCATCGGCGCGTGTATCGGCCTTGGGGCTGGTTCGAGACCATCGACGCCGGCACTGGCTACCAAGTCAAGCGCATCACGGTGAAGCCCGGCGCACAGCTCTCGCTGCAGCGGCACCGGCATCGCTCCGAACACTGGGTGGTGGCGAGCGGCACGGCCAAGGTGCGGCGCGGCGACGCGACGTTCAACCTGTCGCAGAACCAATCCACCTACATTCCGCCCGGCACGCTGCACCGGCTTGGCAACCCCGGCGCAGCGCCGCTTGAGCTCATCGAAGTGCAGGTTGGCGACTATCTCGGCGAAGACGACATCGAACGCTTCGCCGATGACTTTGGCCGCAGCGCGACGGACGCCGGCACCGAAGGGGGCGTGGAGGCCCTCGCCAACGGCGGCGACAGCGGGTGCAGCGCCGACGAGGCATGACCAAGGCCATCGTTCTCGCGGGCGGGCGCGGCACGCGGCTCTATCCCGTGACGCGCACCGTCTCCAAGCAACTGCTGCCGGTTTACGACAAGCCGATGATCTACTACCCGCTGGCGACGCTCATGCTCGCCGGACTGCGGGAGATTCTCGTCATCTCCACGCCCAGCGACCTGCCCCGCTACCGGGATTTGCTCGGCGACGGCAGCCAATGGGGCGTTCACATCGAGCACCTTCCGCAGCATGAGCCACGCGGCCTGCCCGATGCCTTCAACGTCGGCAAGGGCTTCATCGGCGAGCAGTCTGTCGCCCTCATCCTCGGCGACAACATCTTTTTCGGCGCGGACTTTCCGCGCATGGTGCGCAACGCCATCGCCCAAAACCCGGGCGCCACGGTGTTCACGCACCAAGTGCGCGAGGCGCGTCGCTTCGGGGTGATGCGCTATCAAGACGGCAAGCCGGCGGACATCGTGGAAAAACCGGCGGTGCCGCCCTCAAGCCACGCAGTGACGGGTCTCTATGTGTATGAGAACGACGTGGTGCAAATCGCCGCGTCCCTGCAGCCTTCGCCGCGCGGGGAGTTGGAGATCTCGGACGTGAACCGGCGCTACCTGCGCGAGGGGCGCCTCGCCGCCCGTTTCATGGGCCGCGGCATCGCTTGGCTGGACACCGGCACCCACGATTCGCTGCTCGAAGCAAGCCAGTTCGTGCAAACGGTGGAGCACCGGCAAGGGCTGAAGATCGCCTGCCCCGAGGAGGTGGCGTGGCGCATGGGTTGGATCGACGATGGCCGGTTGGCTGCCTTGGCGCACAGCATCGGCGGCGCATACGGCGAGTATTTGGAGGAGCTCTTGCAGGCGCCTGGGGCCGCTTGAGCGGGCATCATCGCCCTCGCTGCCGGCGCGCGGCGGATTCCAGAATCGCTAGGGTTTGCGCGGCGGTGGCATCCCAAGAGAAACGCGAGGCGCGCCGCCCAGCGTTGGCGGCAAGGCGTTCCCTGAACGGCTGATCCGTCGCCAAGCGCAGCATCGCCGCGCCGATTTCCTCTGGGCGCGTCGGGTCCACGAACACGGCGGCGTCCCCGGCGATTTCCGGCAGCGGGCCAACGTTGGCGGCGATGACCGGCTTGCCGTGCTGCATCGCTTCCACCAAGGGAATGCCGAAGCCCTCGTGGAACGACGCCAACACGACGGCCCTGGCCGCGGCGTAGACCCCGGCGAGGCGGTCCGCCGGCAGTGCGCCAAGATCAACGACGTGAGGCCCGAAGCCGCCCGCCGCAAGCGTTCGCGCCAAGCCGGCCTGCTTCCAGCCAGCGCCGCCGACGAGCACCAAATCGTGATCGGTCAAACCGTCGTTCACGGCGATTTGGAAGCCTTGGATGATGCCGGCCAAGTTCTTGCGAGGCTCCTTGGTGCCGACGAAGAGAAAGAAGGGCCGCTGATGGCGGAACGGCACTGGCTTCGCCGGGGCGGTGGCGCCGAGCGGCGTGACGTGGACGCAGCATGTCGCTCGAAAGCGCAGAATGCTTGCCCGCGTATGTTCCGACACGGCGATGACGCGGTGCGCGCGCTTGAGCGCCAATGGCATCAGCACCGCATCGGCCAGTCGATTGAGGGGACGCATGGTGCGCGGCGCCGCGCGCCACACCAAGTCGTGTATCGTCACCACCGTCGGCACGTCGCCGATGGCAAGCGGCAGATGATGGCGCGGCGACCAGAACACATGCGCCCGGTCTGCGCGCGCCCAGCGAGGGAACTGAAGGTTGGCGCACAGCAAGCCGCTCAGGCGCGGGCCGCGCTCTGGCGGCGAGCGCCTGGCAACTGGGGGCATCCGATAGGTGGCCGGGATGTCCGGCGGGGCAATCGGCCGATCGAGGTAGACGAAAAGTTCGCAGTGCTGGGCAAGGCGGGACAGCAACTCCTGCGTGTAAACCCCAACCCCCGTATGCGGATGGCGCAACGGCCGCCCATCCACGGCCACCCGCAAAGTCATGCGCGGCCCTTGGCGAGGGGCGGCGACGGATGTGCTTCGCGTGTGAAGCCGCCGCCGTGCGGAGGCCAGCGACATGCTTGGCGCATCAAGCCATCCTTGACGGTGGCGGCCATGACCGCGCCAGCGACCGCCGCGGCGCAAGGAGCGGGCAATCGGTTGGCGAGACGCGCTGCCGCCAGGGCGCGCGCTTGGCCCCTGAGGTTCGACATTGCCGCGCCAAACTCCCGTCAACTGGCGTTGTGCCTGCGGCCAGTATAGGCCGCCCACGCATGGCGCATTTGCCCGTGAGCCCGGCCACTCCAGCGCAACGCACCCGCGGCGCAGCACCTCTTCAGATGGCCCGCTCCAAAGCGGGCGAGCGTGGCCGCCGTGCGCGGCTCGGCATCACGCTGCTTGCAAGCCTGCCGCGAGTCGTCGCCGCCGCGGGTGGCATCGGGCCGTTCGCGCAGCGCGTCTGGCAAACACTGAACGCGCAAGGCGCGACGCGCGTGGTGACTTGGCTCATCGCCGCCACCGCCCACCAACGCCGCACCGACGCGAAGCGCTACCGACGTTGGCTGAGCGAGGCGCCGCACCCACAGCACCCACGCGCGCCAACAACCGCCATCGTCGGCATCGCCAGCATCCCCGCCGCTCACTTGCCGGCGTACTGCCGCCGCGCATTGGAGCGCGCAGCCAACTGCTGCATGGACGTGTCGTTCTTGGCGGACGCCCCCGCCGCAGCGGTGCTCGACCAAGCCGCCAAGGAACGGGGCCAATGCGCGGCGCCCGTGGACATTGTTCCGGTGGTGGACGCCGCAGCCATGGTGGCGGTGGCCCGTCGGCGCCTCGCCGCAGCGCCCCGGCCGGCTCGGCTGCTGGCGTTCTTTCGGCCCGGCTACCTGCCAACGCGAGCGTCCTATCCCCCCGCGGCGGGCGCTGTCCTCTACTACGGAGACGAGGACGGCATGGACGCGAAGGGCCGCCCCCAAGCACCGTGCTTCAAGCCCGGTTACTCGCCAGACCTGCTCATGCACAGCGACTACGTTTCCGCCGGCATGGCGCTGACCCCGGCGCTGCTGGAGCGCTTGCCGCACACGTCGCCGAAGGACTTTCACAGCTTGGCCCTCGCCTTGGCGGAGCGGGCGGACCGCGTCGAACGGGTGGCCGCCACCGTGGCGCAGCGCTGCGACCCAGAGCTTGCCGCACCACTGCAAACGCCGCCGCGGCCGCCGGGCTACCTGCCCGAGTTCCTCGCCAATCGCTATGGCCAAAGCGCAAGGGTTGAGGTGCGCGAAGACGGCTGGGGCGTGCGCTTTGGCAACGACCAAGCCTTCGTTTCCGTGATCGTGCCGACACGGGACCGCCTCGATCTCTTGGCGCCATGCATCGACGGCATCTATGCGAGCAACGCCGGAGACGGCTTCGAGGTCATCATCATCGACAACGGTTCCACCGAAGCGGCGACTCGGCGCTGGCTCGACGCCGCGCCGGGCCGGCACGAGCGGCTGCAGGTGCTCGCCGCCCCCGACGAGTACAACTGGAGCCGGCTCAACAACCTTGGCATCCGCGCTGCCCGCGGCGATGCCTTCGTGTTCCTCAACAACGACACCGCGCCGCGGCAGCAGGATTGGCTGCGCCGTCTCGCGGACGTGGCCGGGCGGCCAGACGTGGGATTCGTCGGCGCGCTGCTGCTCTACGCATCGGGCACGATCCAACACGCCGGCGTGGCCCTGGGCTTCGGCGGCTGCGCGGAACACATCTACAACGGCATCGCCCCCGCCGACGCGGGGCACCTGTTCGTGCCCCCGACCGTGCCGCGCAACGTCGCCGCGGTGACGGGCGCCTGCATGGCGACATCGCGGCGCACGTTGGAAGCCATCGGCCTCTTTGATGAAGGCTATCGAGTGGCCGCGGGGGATGTGGAAATCTGCATCCGCGCGTTCCGGGCGGGGCTGCTCAACGTCTATCTGCCGGACGTGGAGCTATGGCACTACGAATCGCAGTCCCGCTCGCGGGTGGACCCGGCGGCGGACACCGCGGCGCTTAAGGCCTTGGTCGCCCAGGTCGGCGAAGACCCGTGGTACAACCCGCGCCTCTCCTTGGTGTCGACGTATCCGAGCTATCCGCTCTGATTCGCCCCAACGGCGAACTTCGCCTCCACATAGTCCATCAGCACGCGCAAGGAGTCCTCCACGCTGGCCGCCGTGGTGTCCACAACCAGCGCAGGATGCTCCGGCGGCTCGTAGACATCGCTGATGGCCGTGAAGTTGTGGACCGCCCCAGCGCGCGCCTTCTTGTAGAGGCCCTTGGGGTCGCGCCGTTCGCATGTGGCGAGGTCCGCCCGCACATACACCTCGTGGAACCGCCCTCGCGCAGCTTCGCCCACCGCGGCGCGGTCTGCTCGGTAGGGCGAAATGAAGGCGCAGATGCAAACTAGGCCGGCATCGGCGAAGAGCGCTGCCACATGGCCAACGCGGCGGATGTTCTCGCTGCGGTCCGCGTGCGAGAAGCCAAGGTCGCTGTTGAGGCCATGGCGCAGGTTGTCGCCGTCCAAGGCATAGGCAGACATGCCGCGTCGGAATAGACCCTCCTCTAGCGCGAACGCGAGGGTCGACTTGCCAGCGCCGGATAGCCCCGTCAGCCACACGACGCCACCTTGGTGCCCGTGCGCGGCTTCCCGCTCCGCGGTCAAGACGCGGTGCTGCACCAGCGTGATGTCAGGGGAAGCGTCCATAAACGATGGCGGCGACGGCGGGCGGCGAGGATGTTGCAGTTCGCCCGGAAGAATTGTCAACCGCGCCGTCGGTACAAGTCGCTCTGTTACAATCGAGCGACTCGGCCCGGCCGCGAGAGCCCGGCTCGGCGCTGCCCGCTTGGGCGTTCCGGCGCCAACGCGATTCGACGAGAGCGAACGTGGTTCTGATCGAAAAGCACCTCTGGCGCTACGCCCTCTATCGCGCTTACCTGAATCTAGTTGGCGAAGCTTCCAAGTACTACCTTGGCTGGCTATGGTGGTTCTTGGAGCCGATCGCCATGACGGGTGTGTTCTTCGTTGTGTTCACCTATCTGCGGTCATCCGGGATGGAGCACTTCACCTACTTTCTCATCATCGGCGTCACCTCTTGGCTGTGGTTCGCAAACAGCGTCGCCAACAGCACCGCGGCCCTCGCCAGCGCCAAGGGGATCATTTCCCAAATACGTTTGCCAAAACTATTGTTTCCCATCATCGTGGTCACCGCGGCCGGCCTCAAGCAGGGCTTCGTCTTCGCCATCCTGTTGATTTTCCTTGGCGCCACATTCGGTGCCAACGCCGCCTGGCTGGCGCTGCCACTCGTCGCCGCGGCCCAGTTGGCGCTCATTCTCGCGGCGGCGGCCACCGTCGCGTTGGCTTGTTGCTGGCTGCGCGATTTGCGGTTCATCGTCAACTCGGGGCTCACGCTGATGATGTTCTGCTCCGGCGTGTTCTTTGACATCAACGCCTTGCCGCCGACGCTTGAAGAGTGGATGCGCCTGAACCCCATGGCGGTGATGATCGAGCAGTACCGCACGATTTTCCTCCACGGCGCCTTGCCAGACCTCGCGTGGTGCGCGACGGTGCTGGCGGGCTGTGGCATCTGGCTGTACGCGCTGCGCTGGGCCTACCAGCGTTTGGACGTCGAGCTGACGCGCAAGGTGATCGCCTGATGCGGTTGGCAAACGTCTCCGTCACATACTCGGAACGACGCCTCTTCGGCAAGCCAGAGCAGGTGCAGGCCCTGCGGGGCGTGTCATTGCGCGTCGCCCGCGGCGAAAAGCTCGGCGTCATCGGCGCCAATGGCTCCGGCAAGTCCACGCTGTTGCGGGTGATGACGGGCGTGCTGCGGCCCGACGCTGGCGGCGAAATGGACGCCCAAGGCATGTCCAGCGCCCTGCTCTCCTTGAACGCCGGTTTCGACGGCGAGCTGTCTGGCGTGCGCAACATCGTCATGCACGGCATGTTGATGGGGTTGAGCCGAAAAGAGGCGGCCGCCAGAGTTGCGGAAGTGACGCGCATGTCGGGCCTCGGTGAGGCGATTCACCGGCGCGTCAGCACCTACTCCACCGGGATGCGTGGCCGGCTCTGCTTCTGCACGGCCATCAATCTAGACCCAGACGTGCTGCTCTTGGACGAGATCTTCAGCGTCGGCGACCAAGCGTTCCGCGCCCAATCCGAGAAGATGATGCTGGAGCGCTTTCAGCAGGACAAAGCCATCGTCTATGTGTCCCACAGCGTGGCCATGCTGCGCCGCCTGTGCAGCCGGGCGATTTGGCTCGACGCCGGACGCATTCGCGCCAGCGGAGAGGTGGAGCCCGTCATCGCGGAATACCAATGCGCCGCTCGCCAACGCCAATGAAGGGGAGGAAGCGGACGAACGCGTAGGCGATTCGTTGCCAACGCGGCCGCCCCTCATCAAACGCCGCCGTGCCCCATCGCTCATCGCTCCGGCAATCGGCTCAGATGTCCACGATGCCGCCGTAGCGCTCCACGTCGCGCACCAGCCGCTGCATCGCCACCAAGTGCTTGTACCAATCCAAGGTGATGGTGCGTGGCGTGCGGTCCACCTTCCCCGCTGCCAAGGCCGCGCAGATCTCCGCCACGCCGTCGGCGGCGCTTAGCTGCGCCCGGTAGCCGAGCGCCTCGATGCGCTCGAACCCGACGCGATAGCTGCGCTCGTCCGGGTCGCCATACCACTCGATGTCCACGGCGCGCGGCACCGCTTCCCCCACCAAGGCCCCCAAGGGGCCGATTTGATAGTTGTTCGCCGCCGAGCCGACGTTGAAGATGCGCCCGCGCACAGCGTCCGCATCGGCTGCCAAGACGAACATGAGCGCGCGCGCGGCATCGCGCACATGCAACATCGGCCGCCACTGCGAACCGTCGCGCATCAGCGGCAATCTGCCGGTTTTCCACGCGCCATAGGTCATGCCGTTGATGGCGAGGTCGAAACGCATGCGCGGCGACAAGCCGTACACCGTGGCTTGGCGCAGCGCCACCGCGCAAAACCGGTCGTCAGCCAAGCCCAAGACGCCGCGCTCGGCCGCCTCATTGGCCTTCGCGTAGGTGGTCAGCGGATTCGTCGGCGAAGTCTCGTCCGCCACGCTCCCGGCATCCTGGAAGCCATACACGCTGCATGAAGACGGCAGGATGTAGCGCTCCGCACCCGCCGCCTTGGCGAGCCGGGCGCAACGAATGCGCGCGTCCCGATTGATTGCCCACGTCGCCTTCTCGAACAACTCGCCGGAAGGATCGTTGGAGATGGCGGCCAGGTCGATCACCGCATCCACCCCTTCGAAGTGCTGCGGCGTGAGTTTCCGCGTGTCCTCCACCAAAATCTCAAGATTAGGCCGAGGCGCGAGCAAGTCGCGGCCGAAGAAGAAGCGATCCACAGCGCGCACGGCGTGACCAGCTTGGAGCAGCATGGGTGTCAACGTGGTGCCGATGTACCCGCCGGCACCTGTCACCAAAATCGTCTTCATGACGTCCTAGCCGCGGCCAGCCGCCGGGTGGACGAAGGGCGTGGTGAAGTCCGCAAGCACGGGGTGATGGCGATCGCGCTCCGAGAGCACCGCCTCAGCAGCCGGGATGGGCCACGGGATACCGAGCGCCGGATCGTTCCACAAGAGGCCTTGGTCATGCTCCGGGGCGTAGCGGGCGCTCACTTTGTAGAGAATCTCGGTGTCCGCCGCCAACGTCATGATGCCGTGCGCGAAACCGGCCGGAACGAATAGCTGATTCCAGGCATCCGCCGACAGCACCGCGGACACATGGCGCCCATAGGTGGGCGAGCCGCGCCGCACGTCCACGGCGACGTCGAACGCGGCGCCGCGCGTGACCCGCACCAGCTTGTCCTGCGCGAACGGCGGGGCTTGCAGGTGCAGCCCACGCATCGTGCCGCGCTCGGCGGAAAAGGAGTGGTTGTCCTGCACGAAAAGCGCGTCGATGCCCGCCGCGGCGAGGCGGTCGCGGCGATACACCTCGGAGAAGAACCCGCGGTGGTCGCCGTGTCGCTGCGGCGTCACCAGCTTCACATCGGGAATGGCCAACGGCTCGATGTTCATTTCACGCGGCGGCCGTTGCATCGGCGCCTGTTCGCGTGGCAACAAGCGCCTCAAGGGTGTTCTGCAGAGATGCCAGTTTGCCGGCGCCATCCACCGCCGCGTCGATGGCGGCGTCCAGCCCGCCGCGCCACGGGCCCTCCGCGGCGAGGATGCTTGGCAACAACGCAGCGATGCGCGCCGCTTCCGGGCGGCCGCTCAGCGCATAGCCGAACCGTTCCAGCAACTTGACCGTGGCGCCCGTCTCGGCGAAGGCCACGACCTTGAGCCCGAGCACCAAGGCTTCCGCGGCCACGAGGGGATTTGGGTCCTCGCGGGATGTCAACACAAAGGCATCGGCGCGGCGCAGCGCAGCGTAGGGATTGCTCACCATCCCCGTCACATAGCAATTGCCCAAGCGCAGTTGCTGAAACCGCTCCCACGTCTCGCCGTTCAAGTCCGTCTCCGGCGGCGCCCACGGGCCAATCCAAAGAAGGTCGCACTCCGGCATGCGTTCGGCCACCTCAAGGAAGATGTCCGCGCCCTTGCGCGGCTGCGCCAAGCCACACATGGCAACGACTGGCCGGTCGCTTTCCGCCAAGGCCGTGCCAGCCGCGTTGATGGCGTCCCCCGGCGGCGACTGCCCCTGCACTCGCACCGCGTCCACATCGATGAAGATGCCAAAGTCCAGCCGCTTCGGCGCTTGGCGGCGCGTGAGCCGCTCCAAGTCGTCAACGGCTTGCGGCGACGCGCCAATCAACATGTCCACCCAATCCAATATCCGCGGCGTGCAAATCCGCGACAGCAGCGCCGGCAGGCTGCCGCGCGTCTCATGGGTGTGCAGGGCGACGGTGGCGCCGGCGCGACGCCCGGCTTCGCACCACTCCCCAGCGGCAACCGAATTGACGTACACGAGGTCTGCCCGGAGCTCATCGAGGATGGCGACGGCGCCCTCCACCCGTTCCGCGTAGGTGAGGTCGCAAATCTCATGGTTGGTGCCCAAATCGCGGTAGCCAAGGCGCTGCCGGTCGTAATGGGGCAGCCCGATGAGGGGGCCATCTTTCTTCGTGAGCAGCGTCACCTCGTGCGCGCGGGCGAGGTGCGCGGCAATGTCGAAGCCGACCCGCGGCGCCCCGGTCAAACTCGCCTCGTGGCAAACGACGCATGCCCGCATCTAAGCACCCTCCGCCGCGCGCCACTCGAAGCGATAGCCCATGTCACGCACAACGGCGCCGATGGCGCGCTCGACCGCATGTGCCCATTGGCCATCCCGATGAAAGGCAAGGGAACCGCCGTCGCCAGCCTCAAAGGGCACATCCCGCAAGCCCTCGAACACCCGGCGCAGCACTTCGCTGCGAACAAACATCATGGTGCCGCTCAAGAACTCCACATGCGCCGTGTTCTCGTGGATGTCGAGCCGCTTGAGCGCGTCAAAGTACTTCTCTGGATTGTCGTTCAGCTCGGTATAGCGACACGCTTCGGCGCCGAGTTGGCCGATGGCGCCATCGGCACACATCCGCTCCAGATTTTCCGAAGCGCGTTCGGGGCTGCCGAGCAGCGGCATCAACAGCTTCCTGCGCCAACGCTGCACTTCCCCAGGTGCCATGTGCGGGCTGCGCTTGGTGTGGAGCAAACAGAAGGCCGCATAGTCCTCCATGCGGATGTTGCTCAGTAGCTGGAAGTATCCGCCGATGTCGCGCCCGATGTTTTCGCTGATGTACACCCTCGCCACCGGATAGGCGGTGCGGACGGCGGCGAGCATCTCTTGGCTGAACGTCGCATCGACGAGATTGACATACAGGTCATAAGACGCGGGCGGCAGGTTGTCGATGTAGGTGCAGAGTTCCGGCCAGAGATCGGGGTAGTAGACATGGGCGAGCACACACAGCGGCCGCCGCTCGCCAGCAATCGACGGCGCCTCGGCGGCTTGGCGCGTTGGAGAAGGCGCGTCACCGCGCAGCGTGTGCAGACGCGGTTCCCAGCGGCCATGCAGCATGTAGTGGCGCAACGCCTCCAAGGCCGGGCGCTCCGCGAAACCGCTCAAGTCCGGATAGAGGCCGATGTATTCGTCGGCATGGAAGTCCAACGGGATCTCCGCCGGATGGCGGCAGAGCTGATCGACGAACTCGCCCTTGGAGGCCACCCGGGATTCCGCTCGCCCGTGCGCCTCGTGGTGCTGCGCCAACGCCGCATCGTCCAGCGACGCAAGGTCCGGATGGAGCGCCTTATAGAAGGCGCCGTCGAAACTGAAGGCGCTGGAATCCTTCAAGTCCAATCGATGCAGGCTCTCGATCATCGGCTCGATGTCGTCCGATGCGATCGGCATCGGCAGCCGGCCTTCCACCGCCCCCCACTCGAGGTAATGCCCAATCGGATCAACGCCGCCAAGCCGCACATCCTCGTTGTTGGCGAGATACCAATCCGGGTCGAACAAGATCGGCACCGCCCCCTTGCCTTGGGCGGCGCGGTGGTTGTAATCCGCAAGGTCTAGCCGACTGGCATGGACATAGCCGCCGGCGCGGTCGTAGAGCGATGCGTTGTGGCCGGCGAGGCGCTTGGGCAGCCGCCGCAGCGCCGCGCGCCGGATGTGCTCCTTGCGCGCCTTCGGCAGCGGCAACAAGCGCCAAGCGAGACGCGCCGGCAGCATGAACGCGAAACCCAGAGCCTTGGCGCCATTCCGGGAAGCGGCAGCCCAGATGCGCTTGGCGCCGCGCAAGGGTCGGGTGACGCGCCAAGAAGTGGAAGCGTGGAGCGCGTCGACCTCCTGCGCCTGAGCGCGGGCCCGAACCTCTGCCGCATCGATCCGTCTGTCTTGGTCAAGCACTTGGGTTTCGAGGGCGTCAATGCGCACATCCCGCTCCGTCAAGGCGCTGCCGAGGTCCGCCAACTGCCGGTCCTTGGCGTCGATCTGTCCGTCCCGCTCCGCCAGCGCACTGCCAAGATCCGCCAACTGCCGGTCCTTGGCATCAATCTGCCCGTCCCGGCCAAGCATCTGGTGTTCCAAGGCATCGATGCGCACATCCTGCTCCGTCAGCGCACTGCCAAGATCCGCCAACTGCCGGTCCTTGGCATCAATCTGCCCGTCCCGGTCGAGCACCTGGTGTTCCAAGGCATCGATGCGCACATCCCGCTCCGTCAGCGCACTGCCAAGATCCGCCAACTGCCGGTCCTTGGCATCAATCTGCCCGTCCCGCTCCGTCAGCGCACTGCCAAGATCCGCCAACTGCCGGTCCTTGGCATCAATCTGCCCGTCCCGGTCGAGCACCTGGTGTTCCAAGGCATCGATGCGCACATCCCGCTCCGTCAGCGTATTGCCAAGATCCGCCAACTGCCGGTCCTTGGCATCAATCTGCCCGTCCCGGCCAAGCACTTGATGTTCGAGGGCGTCGATGCGCACATCCCGCTCCGTCAGCGCACTGCCAAGATCCGCCAACTGCCGGTCCTTGGCGTCGATCTGCCCGTCCAGGCTAAGCACCCGGCGTTCGAGGGCGTCGACGCGCCCGTCCCGGCCAAGCACCCGGCGTTCGAGGGCTTCGAGGCGCCCGTCCCGGCCAAGCACTTGATGTTCGAGGGCGTCGATGCGCACATCCCGCTCCGTCAGCGCACTGCCAAGATCCGCCAACTGCCGGTCCTTGGCGTCAACCCTAGCCGCCAACGCTTCTACTTCCCGCTGCCGCTCCGCCAACTCGCCATCGAGCCTCGCCTCCTTCTGACGAGCGCGAAGACCCAGCGCGAGGGAGCGGCGAAAGGCGGCCTCCGCCTCGTCAAAAGCCGACCTAGTCGCCTCCAAGCGCACTTCGTCGCCAGCCCGCACATCGTCCCGCGCCCAACGGGTGAGGATGGCATAGGTGATCTTCACCCAATCCGCGACCCCGGGCGCCTCATGCACATCCGCATCTGCCCGCACTTGATGTTTGAGAGTGCTGAGCAAGTTCTCCTCGATGTCAAGGGCGGCTTGGCCAGAGCGCCGCGGCCAAACGATGGACAACTTCCTCCCCAAGCGCTCCGCCACTGACTCCCAGTTCGCCAACAGATCGTCATAGCGAATGAACACTCGTGTGTCGTCTCGGCAGCCTGCCTCGGCATCCAGCACGTTGCGCAGCCACAAGAGGGCGCCGAGCGGCTCTTCAATGAGATCGCGCTGCGCAAGGGAGGCAGCGACTTCCATCGGATTGCGCACTGGGATGGCGACGCAGGGCTCCGCGCCGAATTGCGCCACCACCGCCTTCCAGAAGGTGAGCAGGCGGCAAATCCGCGGGTCTTTCAGCACAAACAAAGGGCTGTCGCCGAACTCACGTTCGAGCGCCTCCAAGGCCCTCTCTCGATAAGGCGCGGCGGCGGGAGAGGCCTGCCAGCCAGGGTTGAACGGCCCCGAGTCATCCCACGATGAGCCGGCGGATGCCAACACGGCCTCGTTCAGCTCGGCGATGACCGAAGACTCCCAATAGCCCAAAGCGTTGTGGGCATCGGCTTGCATCAGCGTACGTGGCGCATCGCAACCAAGGCCGACGAACAGCCGCGTCAACGCCGACGTGCCACTTCGATGCATGCCAGCGACCAACACGGCAGTGCGCCTCATGCCGCGCGCTTCCTTAGGCTGCCGCATATCGGGCGCTCGCGGACGCTTGTCGTACCATTGCAACTATCAATCTGGGCATCCTAGGGTCGATGACAGGCGTCGACTTGCGCCTACTTGTGCCGCAGCCAACGGCCCGGAACCGTTTGTCTCCAAGTAAGCGAGCATTCTATCCCAAGGGGCGCGGCCGCCGGCTCCCGGTCATGTCGAATGGGAAGAGCATGAGCGGCAGCTTTGGTCTCGGGTGTCACGCCGAGGAAGCAGCGGGCAAGCGGTTCGGCAATAGGGAACATGTCGCTCCACGGCTCCGCCATGCCGACGTGCCGATGGGGTGCATCGCGCTTGATGCTCGGTGTGATCTGCGCAGCGAGATGGCCACCGCGCAGGCCAGTTTCGTGCCGCGGCAAGCGATTTTCAGCGCGCCGAGCGGTTGGTCGGAGACGGCACCATCTCGCGCTCTGCCTACGAGCAGAGGAGACGAAGCAGAGCGTGGCGCGAGCCGCGCTGAACACCGCACGCAAACGCATTGAGGACAGCGTGCTGTGGGGCCCCATTTTGCCGGCGTCGGTGGCAGAGGTGCATGCGGAAGCGTTCCAGACTGTTGCGGTGCAGCAGTCCGCGGCGACATTGCAGAGCACCGGTGCCGCGCAGGCAGTGGTGCAAGTGCCTGCCACGTTAGTCGCCCCATCCGGCCGCATCGAACCGGTGCAGACGACGGTTGTGCTGGATGCCGCTCTGACCCCGCGGCGACGCACTCCGCGGCGACGCGGGCCGACCCAAAGACGCGCACGTTCAGGTGCATTTTGCCTTCACGCCGCCCAGCGACTTGTTCATCCTACCAGGCATGACCCGCGCCGCGCATGTGCAGACACAGCCATGGCCGGCAACGACGCGGCCAGTCAAATCACGGTGTCCATGGAAGCCATTCTCAATGAAGAAGATGCCCACTACGTCTGGGTAGTGGACACGCAAGCGATGACGGTGACCAACGCACCGTCGCCTTGGGCGACGGCGTGGGCGAAGCGATGACTGTGCGAAGCGGCTTGGTCGGTGGCGAGACCATCGTTACCGCCGGCGTTTCTTATCTCCACGAAGGCATGCGAATCCGCCGCCTCGAGCCATAAGCGCCAGCTCTCGAACTTCGCCGAACTCACCATCCGCAACAGGTTGATTTGCGCCATCGTCATCGCCGGCAGTTTGGCCGGCGCTAGCACGCCTTCCAGAACATGGTCCGCTTCGAGGACCCTGAGTTCACAATCCGCACCGCGATCGTCACCCAATATCCCGGTGCCACCGTCGAGGGAGGCGGCCAACGAAGTCAACGAAACGCCGGAGACGGCCGTTCAGGAATCACAGGAGGTGGAGAAAAGATCAATCCACGTCTGCCACCGGGTTCTCCACCATCAACGTTGAGGTCAAATGCAGCTTCTGGCGCAGTCGGGCGGAGCAGGAGTTGGTGTGGACCAAGCTCCGCCGCCGGGCACGCGATGCCCGCCGTGCCTTTGCCGGGCCGGCTACCGCTTGAAATGGGGTGGGGCCGGCGACAGCGCCGAGGCGAACTCGGGCTCGGCGAGCACCCTGCCGATGCGATTGGCGAGGGTGCCGATACTGATTGGTCATCTGCTCATCGTGCCACTGGCGCTAATCGACGTCTTGGGGCTGCTGGCCACCGACACGGCGCTGGAGTTCATGACGATCCTCGACGTCTCGTCACTCTCCGGTTTGCTCATCAAGAACGCCATCGTCGTCGTTGATCAGATGGAGTTTGAGATGGCCGCCGGCAAGCGGTGCAGCGATGCCGCGGCGAACCGCCTGCGATCGGTGGCCATGGGCACGCTGCCGACCGTCCTTGGCGAGGCACCGCTCTTTGCCGACGCCTTCTTCCGCCCCCAAGGCGGTGGTGCTGGTCTTCGGCCGCGGCTGCGCTGCTGACGCTGGTGGTGCCTGCGACGCTCTACGCGATTGCCTTCAATGTTCGGGATGCGGAGAGCGAGCAGCGGGCCGAAAGCACGGCGATGGCCAGGCGCTTGCAGCCTTGGACAACAAGCCGGCGATTGCCGCGGCGCTAACTGTCCCGGCGCTGCGCAGTCCAGGTGGCGTCGGACGCCCTCGCCTGCATCATACTCACCTAGGCTGGACAGTCAGGGCCATCTTAAAGTCGGGGCTTCGTTTTCCGCGCCGCGCTGCGATGGGGGAGTTGGCGCGCGCGTTCGGGTTTCCGGAGGTTTCCTCGGGGCTGGCGCGAGGGGTTTTGGGGCGTTTTTCCGCGGATTGGCGCATCCGGGCGGGCCCCGGGCGCGGGAGGGCCGGGGGAGGGGCTTCAGCGCCGGGGAGGGGTGCGGACCACCTCGCGCAGGGCCTCGCCCTGCCGGGCGGCGTAGTGGCGGTTGGCTTGGGGCAGGTGGCTGAAGCGCCCGTTGAGCCGGACGATGGAGATGGCGGCGTTGGTCAGGCAGGCCAGGTTGCGGGGCAGGCGCCTGCGCTTGGCGCGGCATCGGTCCTCGTCATAGGTGAAGTCGCGGACGTGGTGGAGGCGGTTCTCGATCTCCCAGTGGCCGCGGTTGAGGGCGAGGAGCTCCGCCGGGCCTGCCCGCTCCGGCCCTAGGGACGTGACGCCGAAGACGGCATGCGCCGCGGTCCGCCCGGCGCGGACGACGTGCCGTTCGCGGACGATGCGGAAGGCTTGGCGCCGGCCGGGCAGCGCGGCCAGTTCGTCGGGGGCGCCGTCCAGCGGGATGGCGCGGCAGCGGCGGGACTCGATCCGGCCGTGGCCCTTCTCCGAGGTCGCGAACTCCGCCGCCGAGTCCCAGTCCAGCAGCGCGAGGTCCTCCAGCAGCGCCGGCCGGTTCTCCTTGACCGGCATGGCGTAGTCGGCGCCCAGCCCCACGATCAGGCGCGCCGTCCCGGGGCAGCTGTGCAGCGCGTCCAGCGTCAGGACGCGGCCGGCGACGCGGATCTCCCGCAGCAGCCGGCGCGCCCCGAGTATCTCCCCGCCGGCGCCGTCCGAGGCCGCCTGCCCGACCGTCAGCCCGCTGCCGTGCTCCACCGCTGCGATCAGCGTCCGCTCCGGGTTCGGCCCTTCGATCCACTCCGGGGCCGTCTTGCCGTCCAGGGCCAGCGCCCCGCCCGGCCCTTGGCGCGACGCCGCCCAGCGCCGCAGCGCGCGGTCCAGCGCCTCCGGGTCCAGCGCCGACAGGATGCGGTGGAACGAGGCCGCGGAAGGCGCCGTCCGGCGGCCGCCGCGGGGGCTGCGGAACGCCCGGACCGCCGCCAGCTGCGCCTGCGTCAGGCGGCCCGCGAACTCCGCGAGCGCCGTCACGCCCCGAACCCCCGCCAGCTTCCCCGCCAGGGCGATGGCCAGCACCGTCGCCAGCTGGTGGCGCACCCCCCGCGGCTTGCGGAAGTCGGGCACCTCCCGCAGGAACCCGTATAGGCCGCGGAGCCGCTCCGCCTTCGGCGGCTCGGCCTCCCCGCAGCCCCACGCCCGCGGCTCCCCCAGGCCGCCCAGCGCCTCCGCCGCGCCACGCCGCAGCGGGCGCACCCAAACCGCCTTCGGCCGGCCGTGCTCCCGCCAGCCCCCCGAGTCCCGGGCGAAGCCCCGCGTCTCCCCGACCGCCGACCAGCCCGCCGCCCGGTAGCAGGTCCCCTCGAACTTCGCCGGGTCCACGAAGGTCTCCGCCAACAGGACCGGATGCCCGCGGAGCGCCTCCATGTCCGACGACAGGCGGCGCAGCGAAAGCCCCAGGGCCCGCGACGCCAGGTTCGGAACGCGGAAGCCCGGCAAGACCAGGAACCGCGTGTTGCAGGCGATCAGGTGCAGGCGGCGGAACTGCTGCTCCCGCGCCCAGCCAGCGGTCGCGCGCCCCCACCTTGAACGCCCCCGCCGACCAGCCCAGCAGCGCCGCCCACTCCCCGCCCGGCAACTCCGCCACCTGCCGCAGCGCCGCCCCGAACGGACTGCGGAAGCCCAGGTAGTGGTGCGCCTCCATGAGGCCGTCCCAGCGCGACCGCTCGCCGGCGCCCCGAACCGGGCGAACCCGGACGTCCCGCAAAGCGACGCTCCGCGCAGCCTCCGCCATGGCAAAGCCACCGACAGCCAACCCGACCGACAGTGCAGCACACTCGAGGGCGAATGTCCAGAAACAAAGCCTTCCGCAATCAAATCAACATCTTGCGCGAAACTTTAAAATGGCCCTGGCTGGACAGTTCTCTGCCTTGTGGGGGATCAGCGACCTTCTGGACATTTGTGGTCAGGCAGCCGCGGCCATCATCCTAGCGAACTCGGCAGGGGTTTTCATGCCGAGGGAGCGGTGCCGGCGCCGGTTGTTGTAGTAGTCGAGGTAGCGGGCGAGCGCTTCGTTCATCGCCGCGCAGGTGAGTTCTCCGCGGTACTGGCTCCAGCACTCGACGCGCGCGGTGCGGTTGGCGCGCTCGACGATGCCGTTGAGCTGGGGCGAGCGCGGCGGCAGCACCAGCAGCGGCAGCCCCAGCGCCCTGCACTCCTCCTCGAAGGCGGCCATGAACTCGGAGCCGCCGTCCACCTGCACGGCGCGGATGTCGAGCTCGCCGACGGCCTCGCGCAGGAACGCCCGCGCCGTGTTCGCCGTGGCGCGCGAGTAGACCTTGGCCCACTGCAGCCGCGTGCGCGGGCACACGGCGCGGAACTCCTTGTGGGCCACGCCGTCGATGCGCGCGGTCATGTGGTCGAACTGCACGCCGAAGTGCATGTCGCGCGGCGGCCCGCCCCTCGCAGAACGAGCATGGCCGCACCCGCCCGCGCTCCACCGCCCAGCGCAGGATGCGCCCCACCGTCGCCTCGCTCAGCGCCCGCTCCGGCCACCGCGCCGCCAAGTCCAGCGCGATCCTCGCCTTCCCCGCCCACGGCGCCTCGCGGCGGATGCGCACCACCCGCCTGGCGTCCGCCATCGTCCACCGCCGCCCCGGATGGCTGCGCGGCCGGCTGCTGCGCGGAACCAAGCCCTTCACCCCCTCCTCGCGCAGCCGCTTCCTCCGCGCGTAGTAGGTGCTCCGCCCCACCCCGAACGCCGCCAGAGCCTCCGCCAGCCCCACCTCCTTCCGGATCCGGTCGATCCCCTCCAGCTCCCGCAGCCGGCGCAGCGCCTCCGGGTCGTCCGTCCCGTCCACCCGCAGCCTCAGGTAGAACGCCCTGTCTTGTGCCAACATCCGCATCGTTCGGTCTCCCATGTTGTCTCTCAACTCATAGGCTGCCGAACCGCCGCGCCCAAGGGCTTCCTTGGGCGCGGCACTGTCCAGAAGGTGATGATCCCGTTCATGCCTTGGTGCGTCGCAGGGCGTGATGGTAGGCTGGCGCCCGTCAACCCGCCCATGGCTGGCCGCTTGGCCACGCCGGCGCTATGGGGCAGGCAATCGTCCGTGTCCGAAATCGACCGTCTGCTGGCGTTCGGCCAAGAGGCGCTGAGCGCGGCCGGTGAACTGGCCGCGGCGCGCTTTCGCGCACTGCTCACCGTCGAGAACAAACTCGCCGGCGACGGCTTCGACCCGGTGACCGAAGCGGACCGGGCGGTGGAAGCGTGCCTGCGCGAACGGATTGCAGCGCACTATCCGCATCACGGCATCGTTGGCGAGGAGTTCGGCGAGCGTCGCGGCCAATCCGCGTGGAGCTGGATCATCGACCCCATCGACGGCACCCGTTCCTTCATGACGGGGCTGCCGGCGTGGGGGTGCCTCCTCGGCATCCTGCGCGATGGCGAACCCGCCGCCGGCCTCATGCATCAGCCGGTGGTGCGGGAGACGTTCGGCGGCGACGGCGAGCAGGCGTGGATCGACCGCGGCGGCACCCGCCAAACGCTGCGCGCCCGCGCCAACCCGGTGGTGGCAGACGCTGTGCTGTGCGCGACGCACCCCGACATCTTCGATGACGCCACGCTCAAACGCTTTCAAGCCCTGGCGAAGCAGGTGCGGCTGATGCGCTACGGCGGCGACTGCTATAACTACTGTCTGCTCGCGCATGGCTTGGTGGACATCGTGATCGAAGACGACATCCGCCCCTACGACATCTTGCCCTTGGTGCCCATCGTGCGCGGCGCCGGGGCGTTGATCACCGATCTGGCAGGAGGGCCTGCCCAAGGCGGACGCCTAGTGGTCGCGGCGGCGAACGAAGCCCTCCATGCTGCGGCCATGGCCGCCATGCACCCATGACCGGCGTTGTTGCGAGCGTCCACTGCAGCGCCAAGCCCAGCGCCTTGCGCCGAGCAGACGGCGATTGCTAATCCGCTTTCCGCTTGGCTGCTCAAGCAGCGCCTGCGCCGGCATCCGATCGACGGCGCGCTCTGGGCGCAGGTGGTGGCGGAATTGCCACTCTGCGACGGCTTGAGCGCCGCAGACTTGCAGCGGCTGCGCGAGATGACTCGGCGCTTCATCGCCGACAAGCGCTTCTTCGGCGCCCAAGGCTTCAACGTGGATGACTATGCCCGCCTCGCCGTGGGCGCGCAGGCCTGCCGGCTGGCGTTGAATCTGGGCTATGGCGCATTGGCGGCCTGTCGCACCCTCGTGCTCTATCCGGCCGGGTTCGTCGCAGAACGCGAGGTGTGGGACGAAGACGGCATCGTCCATCGCGGCTACGAAGAGTTGGACGGCGAAGCGATGCATGGCGGCGCCGTGGTGCTCGCGTGGGACGAAGCACGGCCCTGGCGCGACGACCCGGAGCAGGATTCATGGTGCGGCAACGTGGTGTTGCACGAGTTCGCGCACAAGCTCGACGAACTGACTGGCGACCACAACGGCCTGCCACCGTTGCGCCAAGGCATGTCCGCGGCGCGCTGGCAGGCGACGCTTTCGGTGGCTTTCGACGCGCTGTGCGAGGCACTTGACCGCGGCGCGGCGACGCCCCTCGACGACTATGCGGCGCAAAGCCCCGCCGAGTTCTTCGCGGTGTTGGTGGAGGCGTTCTTCACAGCACCCTGGATCGTCGCCGAGCCGTGGCCGGCCGTTCATGCCCAGTTGGCGCAGCTCTTCGGCGAAGATCCGCTCAAACTTGGGAGAGCAATGCCATGACCCTCAAACTCATCGGCGCTGGCTTCGGCCGCACCGGCACGTTGTCCTTGAAGTTCGCGCTGGAGCGCCTCGGCTTCGCCAAGTGCTACCACATGATGGCAGTGGTGGAGCAGCCACATCATGCAGCGCTCTGGCAGGCCGCTTGGCGCGGCGAGGAGCCGTGGGAGACGCTGTTCGGCGGCTACGCCGCGGCGGTGGACTGGCCGGCGGCGGCGTTCTGGGAGCCCCTCATGGCCTTCTATCCGGAGGCGCGGGTCATCCTCACAGTGCGGGACGCGGCCAGTTGGTACGAAAGCGCGGCAGCCACGATCTTTCGATCCATGCAGGAAGGCTTGCGCGCCGACGATCCGGTGCGCCGCAAGCGTCTCGCGATGGCCAACGACATCATCGTCGAAGGCACGTTCGGCGGCGACCTAGACGACAAGGCCAACGCCATCGCCGTCTACGAAGCGAACGTCGCGCGGGTTCGCGCTGTGGTGCCGCCGGAGCGTCTGATCGTCTTCGACTCGCGGGACGGCTGGGCGCCGCTTTGCCGGGCCCTCGGCGTGAACGTGCCGGACGAACCCTACCCGCGCGTCAACACCACAGGTGAGTTCCACGAGCGTTGGCGGCAAGCCGATCGCGCCCGCGCCAAGCAGTAGACAGGCGCTGACTCAGCGCGGATGCCGCTGCCACCCCACGCCGGGGCAACGATGACGGGCGGCGCCACCTCGCCTGCTCGCCCAACCAGCCGCTCAAGCGAGCAAGGGGCTCAGAGGAAGAGCCTCAAACCACCAAGCATGACAACCACGAGCGTCACAAAGAGCGTTGACTGCATGGCCATCAGCCTGCTTGTTGCCTTCTGTATCGCGGCCTCCAAGTCCGCAGTGCGCACCACATCCGCCAGCGCCAAGCGCAGGTCTTCCTTGGTGATGTAATTCGCCAGCGCTTCCTTTAGGTCGGCTTTGGTTGCATATCGCTTCAAGTCTTCCTTCAAGGCAGACCGCTCAAGGTCGGCCTTCGCCGCATATCGTTCAAGGTCGGCTTTGGTGGCGCAGCGCTCGAAGTCCTCCTTCGTGGCAAATCGCTCCAAGTCAGCCTTCGTCGCAAACTGCTCCAAGTCCTTCTTCGTGGCAAATCGGTCCAAGTCAGCCTTCGTCGCATATCGCTCAAGGTCGGCCTTCGTGGCACAGCGCTCAAGGTCGGCCTTGGTCGCAAATCGCTCCAAATCCGTCTTTCTTGCAACGTCGGCCAGCGCAACCGTCAAGTCCGCCTTCGTCAGATGCGCGTCCGCGGCGCTGACAATGGCAGCCACAATGCTCTCCGCTTGGCCGCGCGCCAAGCCGGTCGCTTCAAGATCGGCGACGACGGCGTGTGTGTCGATGGCATACGTCATGGTTCTCGCTTTCCGTGGATGATCGATTGCTCCCACGGCAGCGCACTCTTCCAACGTTCATGTCCAGAGTCAGGCGCACTCTCTCAGTGTTCGGACGCCGCTTCAAGGGCTCAGGCGCAATTTCAGCCATGTCTCACAGCGATGCGAGAACTTACTCCGTCATCGGCAAGACACCAAGGGCGAAGCGGCGGCAAGCGCGTGACAGCGGCACGTCCGCGGCTTACCCTTTGCCGCATTGCAAGGGAGGGTGCCCCATGACGAAACTGGCTCGGCGGGACATGCTGCGGTTCGGCGCCGTCGCTGGCCTCGCGCCGCTCGCTGCCGCCCAAGACCACACGCCGCCGGTAACCGGCGAGGTGCGCCGCTACAGCCGGCTCGGCCGCACGGGCCTCGAAATCTCGGACATCTCCTTCGGCTCGGCGCGCCTCAGGCGCGGTGGCGAACGCCTCGTGCATCACGCCTTGGACAAGGGCATCAACTACTTCGACACTGCCGAGGACTATACCGGCGGCGCATCCGAGAATGCGATGGGCCGGGCCTTGGCCGGCAAGCGCGACAACGTCATCATCGCGTCCAAAACCATGGCGCGGGCGAACCGCGACCGCGAGTCTCTGATGCGTTCGCTGGACACCTCCTTGCGGCGCCTTCGAACGGACTACATCGACGTCTACTTCAGCCATGCCGTGAACGACTTGGAGCGGCTCACCAACCCGGAGTGGCACGAATTCGCGGCGCGCGCGAAGCAGCAAGGCAAGGTGCGCTTTCTCGGCATGTCCGGCCATGGCGGACGGCTCATCGAGTGCTTGGACCACGCCTTGGACGAGGACATGGTGGACGCCGTGCTGACCGCGTATCACTTCGGCCAAGACCCTGCCTTCTACGCCAACATCACCCGCTCGTTGGACTGGGTGGCGATGCAGCCAGACTTGCCACGCGTCTTGGCCAAGGCCAAAGCCAAGGACGTGGGCGTCATCGCCATGAAGACGCTCATGGGCGCGCGCCTGAACGACATGCGCCCCTTCGAGCGCGATGGCAGCACCTTCGCCCAAGCCGCGTTCCGCTGGGTGCTGCACGACCCCAAGGTGGACGGCCTCATCATCACCATGACAGCGCCGGAGCAGATCGATGAGTTCCTGGGCGCGTCTGGGGCACCGGCGCCGACCAGCGCAGACATCGCCCTGCTCGAACGCTACGCCAACCAAAACGGCGGCGCGTACTGCCGCCACGGCTGCTCGCAATGTGACGACGCCTGCCCCTACGGCGTGCCGATTCCAGACGTCTTGCGCACGCGCATGTACGCAACGGATTACGGCGACACGCGCTTCGCCAGGGAGGAATACGCGAAGCTCGACGTCAACGCCGCCGCTTGCCTAGGCTGCGATGGCCAACCCTGCGCCAGCGCTTGCCCGTTCGAGATTCCGGTGGCCCAGTTCTGCGCGCCGACGCATCGCATGCTCGCCTAGCGGCCAGCGCCGGCCGCGAGGCGGTGCCGCGCCAGCTCAGACGGGCCACTCGCACCGCTCTGGCCGGGCGGATACCGCCAAGGAGCGGGCCTCAGCAGCTTGTCAGCCGGCGCAGCCCCATGCGGCGGCGTTGCGCAGGAGGGTCTGAAACGCTGGCGTCTCCCAGCTGCCCCGGAACGTCTTCGGCGTCACGCCGTCCGCGGCCGCAGACGCATCCACGAACGGTTGGGAGTTGGAACGGGGGTCGTGACAGTGGCCAAGCGCCACATAGGCGACGCTGCCCTTGCCGACATCCTTCACATGCCCCAAGGCGCGCGTCTTGCCATCTGGCGGCACCGCTGCGTCCGCATCGTATTGGAAACCGAACCCCGGCGGCGACGGGTCCTGCGGCAGCTCCGTGGTGAGCAGCGTTTCGCTGGCGCCGATGGGTTCCACCAGATAGAGCTCGTCCACCGTCTCGAAGGTGGGCGGCAAGCCGGCCGTGAGCGGGTGCCCTGCCCGCACCTGCACCTCAAAGCGCCGCACCGGTGGGTGATTCAAGAAGAAGCAGCCCAGCGTCTCGTGGTGCGCTTCCCGCACCATGCGTCGCCGCCGGCCGCCGTCTATGCGCGCGGCGCGGCCGCCGCTGGTGCCATGCAGCGCGAACCAGCGGCCGCCATCGTGGAGCCAGCGCTTGAGCGCGTCGATTTGCGCCCCGCTCGGGAACGGCCCGGCAACGTAGGTGACGAGCAGCGACGCGCCATCGAGCCAACGCTCAAGATCCTGAAAGTCGTTCGCGACCGTCGTTGCGCCATCGGCATGTTCGCCGAGGCAGCGCAACAGAGAAAGACGGGCGAAGTCCATGTCGTGGCCGGCCGGCGCACCGGGCGGGAAGCCGCCGACAACGAGGTGTGCGCGTGGCGTCATGGCTGTGTCTCCTTATGTTTCATGTTTTTCCGGCTTCAAGCCAGCGACGCGGAACAACGCAGTGTCGCGGGCCGCCTCAAGGCGAAGCCTCAAGCGCCCATCATGCTGCCAGAATGCGCCAGCGGCGCCTATGGGAACGCCGGCGGCTGCCAGCCAAGGTGTTCCAGGCAGCCTCACAACAGCCGCCCGCTGTCCGTGGAGAGCATGAGTACCTGCACGGTCTCCCCCGCCGCGAGCCCGGCGCGATGCGCCGGCACCTCGATCAGGCAGTTGGCGCCGGCGAACGTCGCCAAGCGGTTCGATCCTTGGTCGCCAGTGGGCACCACCACCAAGCCACCATCCTCGGCCACCACTTGGCCACGCTGATATTCCCGGCGCCCGCGAGTATGCGAGATGTCCTGGGCGAGCTTCGCCGGCACCCTGAGGGGTTCCTTGGGGGCACCCCCGGCGCGGGCCAGGATGGCGGGAACGACGAACAGCAGGAACGTGACGATGGTGGAAACCGGGTTGCCCGGCAGGCCGAAAAAGTCTGCGCCGCCCACCTTGCCCACCGCAAGGGGCTTGCCCGGCTTCAGCGCGATGCGCCAGAAATCGAGCGTGCCGATGTCCTCCACCGCGGCCTTCACAAAGTCTGCATCGCCAACGGAAACGCCGCCGCTGCCGATGATGACGTCCGCATCCCTTGCGGCGTCCTTAAGCGCCCGGCGGGTCGCGTCGGGGTCGTCCGGCAAGCGGCCCATGTCGCGCGGCGCAACCGGCAAATCGCGCATGAGCCTGAGCAATGCGAAGCGGTTGGAATCGTAGATTTGCCCGGGGCCGAGCGCGGCGCCCGGATCCGCCAGCTCGTCGCCGGTGGCGAACACGGCCACCCGCACGCGGCGCACGACCTCCACTTGAGCGACGCCGCAGGCAGTCAGCCAAGCCAGCGCATAGGCGTTCAGCAGGTCTCCGCGCGAAACGATGATTGCCCCACGCGCCACGTCATGGCCACGCAGACGCACATGCTGCCCTGGGCGCGGACGCTCGTTGGCGACGATGGCGTCGCCGCCGATTCGCTCCACGTCCTCTTGCAGCACCACCGCATCGGCGCCGGCCGGCATCATGGCGCCGGTGAAGATGCGCAGCGCCTGCTGGCCCGCCACGCGCTGGCTCGAAGGATGCCCCGCCGCGCTCTGCCCAACCACGGTGAGTTCGATGGGGGCTGGCGCCACGATGTCCGCGGCGCAAACGGCATAGCCATCCATCGCCGAGGAACGGAACGGCGGCAGGTCTATGGGAGCGCGCGCATCGGCGGCAGCGATGCGGCCCAATGCCTCGGCGGTCGAGATGGTCTCGACGCCGGCCACGGGTTCCACCGCGGCGACGATGCGCTGCCGCGCCGCATCCGGGCTCAACACGGGCTGGAACTGCGCGTCTTTGCCACAAGCATGGGCGAGAAGCCTAGCAGCGACAGATGGGATGCGGTAGCTTGCAGCCGGGGCAGCGGGGAGACACGGATCATGGACAATGCCGGCAGTGCCACGGAGGCCGCGCCGCGGGGCGCAGCGCCATCTGGCAGATCCAAGGCCAAGGCCGACAGCGGCATGATCGGCGAATGGCGCGTTTCCAGCTATTCGGCGATGTACCTGCCGCTGTCCGTGGCGCTGTTGCCGGTGGGCGTGTACGTCCAACCGCACTATGCGGAGTTGGGCATCGGCCTGTCCGTGATCGCCCTCATCATCCTCCTCGCACGGTGTACGGACCTCATCACCGACCCGCTGATCGGCATTTTCTCGGACAAGTTGCGCACGCGCATCGGCCGCCGCAAGCCTTGGATTCTGGCCGGCACGCCGCTGTTGATGGTGTCCATCTACATGCTGTTCCGGCCGCCGGAGAACCCGACGGCCCTGTACTTCGGCTTCTGGGTGGTGGCGATCTACTTCGCCTTCACCTTAATCAACCTGCCCTATTTCGCTTGGGGCGCGGAGCTCACCCCGGATTACAACGAGCGCACCAGAGTCACTGGGCGGCGGGAACAGTTCCATTATCTGGGCGTGGTCATCGCCACGGCGCTGCCCTTGACGGCCGGCATCCTCATCTACCTCGGCGTCGCCGGGAACACCTTCTCAGGCTTGCTGGGAGACCTTTCCGGCGAGCTCGGCGCAGTGATGGACACGCATGCCGGCAACTTGGACGTCATTCTGGATTGGCTCTCCACGTTCGTGCTGTTCGCGCTGCCGGTGACGGTGTTGGTGGCCCTCGCATTCGTGCGCGAGCCGGATCAGGTGGTGATTCCCCGCCGCAAGATGCGCTTCTTGGCGAGCCTCCGGGTGGTGCGGCGCAATGGCCCCTATGTGCGGCTGGTAGTTTGCTACACGGTCAGCACCGTCGGCGGCGCCATGACGGGCGCGTTGTCCTTTTTCTTCTGCAAGCACGTCATCGATGCCGGCGAGTGGTACTCGCTGTACCTGCTTGTGTACTACCTCGCATCCACGCTGGGCTTGTTCTTCTGGACTTGGCTTGCCAGCAAGATCGGCAAGCATCGCGCCTTCATCGTGCTCGTCATCTGGTACAGCGTGTGGGCATCCTTCATTCCCTTCATTCCGGCGGGCTGGTTCGGCGCATTCCTGTTCATCATGACGATGAAGGGCTGCACGGAAGGCGCCATGCTCGCCATCCCGGCAGCGATGGCCGCCGATGTGGTGGACATCGACTCCGCCCGCACCGGCGAGCAACGTGCCGGCATGTACTTCTCGCTGTGGGGGATGCTGCAGAAGGGCGGCGTCGCCATCGGCGGGGCGCTGGCGCTGCTCGTCGTCGGCCTGTTCGGGTTTGACGCCACGGCCGACCCGTCGCTCGCGCGCACGCCGGAAGGCAATTCGAGCATGTCGCTCATCGTGCTCGCGCTGGCCTATTCAATCATTCCTGCGGCCCTCAAGTTCATCGCGTTGCCGTTCATCTGGCGCTATCCGCTCACCGAGGAGCGGCAGGTGCGGATCCGCGCGCGGCTCGAACGCCGGGGAGTGCGCGTCGCGGCAACGGAAGAGGGAACGAGGGCTTGAGGATCAATGTGACTGCGCGTTTCTCCCAAGGTCGCCGCGCCACCGCCATCGTCGTGGCGCTCGCCCTGTCCGGGTGCGACTCTGGTGGCCGCTCGCCGCCGCCCGTGCCGCCCCCACCGGAGTACCGGGTCATCTTCGAGGATGACTTCAGCGGCAGTTCCCTCGACGCTGCCAATTGGAACGTCGCCACCGGCGACGGCTGCCCGCAATTGTGTGGCGGCGCGGCGCCAAAGCAGTACAGCGAGCAAAGCGTCTCCATTCGCGACGGGGCGCTCATCATCGAACCCGCCGCGGCAGATGCCGCGGAGTTGCTCGCCGGCGCCGTCCACACCAACGGCAACCTCGATTTTCAGTACGGCCGGGTGGAAGTGGCCGCGCGGCTCCCGACCGGGCAGGGCCTGCAGCCTTCAATTCGCCTGCTGCCAGCCGACGCATCGACGTATGGGCCGCAGCCCTCGGCCGGAGAGATCGGCATTGCCGAGGGCGATGACGCCGGCGCGGTGCGCAGCATCACCCGCTATGGCCTGCCGACGCCGCCCTTCCACGGCGCGGCCGCCGAGTATGACCTAGGGCGAGCCGCGGACGCTGCCACCGTGGAGTACGCCGTGGAGTGGGATTGGAACGAACTGCGCTTCTTCCTCGATGGCGTTCATGTGCAAACGCAGTCCTCCGCAGAGTGGTACGCCTACTACGCCGCCGACGCCGAGCGGCGTTACGACGCGCTTGGCCCCTACCGCTTGGCAGACGGCTCGCCACCCTTCGACCAACCGTTCCATCTCGCCATCGAGTTTGCGCGTGACGCCAATGCCGGCGACGCCGAGGCGCGTTTGGAAGTGGAGTCTGTGCGGGTGCTTGAGTGCGCCGGTGCCACCCAGGGGGGCGAGGGGTGCGGGCGCGCCGACGCGGACGTGATGCCCTTGCGCGACGGCGACGGCGGGGCGCTGGCCGGACGCGACACCGCCAAGCCGCATCGCCAGCGGCTGGACCTCTACGTCGATGGGCCCGCCACCGTGCCGGCGCCGGTGGCCGGGACGCCCGTGGACACGACGTTGATCGCCGACGCCTGGGCCGACGACGGCGCGTTGGCGCAGAGCGAGCTCAACGCGACCGACGCCGCCGATCCGGCCGGCACCGTCTGGCGCGTCGCATTGGGCGGCACCGGCGAAGCGTATCTGGCGGCGCCCAATGTCTCGCAGGAAGACGCCAAGCAAACCGGCTTTGACTTCTCTGGCAACCGCTTGCCAGGGCCCGGCAGCAAGCCCGTCGGCGAGGTGGCGTTCAACCTATTGATTCGGGAGATCGCCCCAGACACCCGCATCGCCATCGGCATGGACGCTGGCTACCCGCAAGGGCCGCGCTTTGCGTTGCCGCGGCAGCGTCTCGGGGTCAACGAGTGGCGCGCCCACTCCGTCAAGTTCGCCGATCTCACCAGCGAGAGCAGTGGCGTTGGCTTGGAACTTGGCAATGTCACCCGTCCGTTCGTGTTCCGTGCCGAGGGCGGCAGCGTCGATGCGCAAATTGACGACATTCGCGTCGTCAACGCATGCAAGGTGGTGGGCGGCTGCGGCGCCGCGGCAGCCGAAGTGGTCTCCCGCCGGCGCGCCTGCGTCGCCGATGGACGCACGCTCAACGTCGGCTTCTACGCCTTCTTCGAGCCTGTCAGCGCCAGCGCAGACCCAGACCCAACCGCGCCGGGGTTCAACTCGCATCGTGGCTTCGAAGCGGATTTGCTCACTGCGTTGGAAGCAATGCAAGACAGCGGTTTCGCGTTCAACCGGCGCGCCATCCCAACTTGGCCCGGCATCTGGCTGCGCTCCGTCACCGAGCATGACATCGTCGGCGGCGGCATCACCATCTTGGAGAGCCGCACGCGCGACGCTGCCGGGGCACAGGTGGTTGCGTTCACCGACGGCCACATCGCGTTCCGCCAATCGCTCTTGGTGCGCGCCGCGGATGCCGAGCGGTTTCCGAACCATGCGGCGCTCACCGACGACGTGCGCGTTGGAGCGCTGGCTGGAACGACCGGGGAGTTTCGCCTGCTTGAGCTCACCGGCATCGTGGACAGCGCCGGCGCATTGGCCGCGGGCACCCGCGTGACGACCCCACGCGGGGAAGTGGTGGCCGACGGCAGCGCGGCGTACCGCATCCATCCCGCCGGCGCCACCGAGAACTTGGATGGCCGCCAACAGCTGCTGCCCCCGATTGCGTCAATGCCGCAAGTCATCTACCTCGGCGATGTTTCCGGCGAATTGGAACTGCTCGCCGCGTTGGCCGATGGCAGCATCGACGCGGTGGCGCGCGGTGAGATCGGCAACAGCGACGCCGCCACGGCGTCCGGCGGGCGCTTCGCCGTCACCGCGTTGGATCCTCGAGCCGAATACGGCGGCTTCACCGTGGCCATCGAGAATAGCGACCTGCTGGGCTGCTTGAATGACCGGATTCGCTGGCTGACGGCCAACGGCGACATCGGTTACCCACAGTGGCGCGAGGACAACGCCGCCTTCTTGGCGCGCGCCGAGTTGTGGAACGACGCGACGACATGGCGCTGAAGACAACGCCGGCCTAGCCCATCGCGGCCACCGAGCACTGCAACCGATCGCCATTCAGGCACCGTTCAGCAGTGGCCGGCCACACTCGTCCCATCACCTTCAGATGGGCCGACCCATGCAAGCGAAGACCCTCGCAGCCGCAGCGTTTGGCAGCGCCTTGCTCGCCGCCTGCGCCAGTGACCCGATCATCGACACACGCGGCGTGGATGCCGCCGAATACGACGCGGACTGGGCCGAGTGCCGCGCCTACTCAGAACAGGTGGACACCGGCGGCCAAATGGCAAAACACGGCGCGGTTGGCGCGGCGGCCGGTGCCGCGATCGGCGCCATCATCGGTGGCGTGTCAGCCGGTGAGGCGGCCGGCGCAGGCGCCGTGGCCGGGGCGCTCGAAGGCGGCGCCGATGCCCAAGAACGCAAGGAGCGCGTCTTCCGGAACTGCATGGATGGCCGCGGCTACCGCGTGCTCGGCTAACGGCGTCCGCTAGCACTAGCAAAGGCCAAGATGAGCGTTCGCCAACGCTACGCCATCACCCCTTCGCGCGTCTCCGCGATGGCCGCGTCCACTACTGTGCGCAGCGCTTCGGCCTCGTCATCCCCTTCGAGCCGGCGCAGGCGAAAGAGATCGATCTGCCGGTCTGCGCCGGTGCCTTCCCTGATGATGGTGGCGATGTGGCCGAGTTCCGCCTCGCAATCCAACGCCTGTGCGTCTTCGGCGAGGTCCTCGATGAGCCGGTTCGCGTAATCCTCGATGTCCACGCGCTCGCCAAACGTGGGATCGCCCAAGAAGGCCAACACCCCGTAGCGCGAGGCCAGCCAGCGGTTCTCGGCGATGATTTCCGTGGGCGGTTCAGACGGCAAGCCATCCTCGGCGCGACGACGCAACAACATGCGGATGAGCGACGCGTAGAGGGCGGCAATGGCCAGCGCGTCCTCGAGACGCGTGCAAATGTCGCAGATGCGCATCTCCACGGTGGGGAAGCTCGCGGACGGACGAATGTCCCACCACAGTTCGCTGCCATCCTGAATGAAGCTGAGCGAGCGATAGTCCTGCACCAAGCGTTGATACTCCAAATGGTCCAAGAGCGGCGGCGGCAAGCTGGTGCGCGGCAACACGCCGATGAGGCTGAGCCTGTAGGACTTGAAGCCCGTTTCGCGCCCCGCGTTGAACGGCGAGGAGGCAGAGAGCGCATGCAGCACCGGCAGGTAGCGGCGCAGCGCCGTCATCACCCGTACTCGGGAATCCGCGTCGCCGAAGCCGGCATGGATGTGCATGCCGCCCACCAAGAAGCGCCGCACGCTCTCCTGATAGGTCATGGCGAGGCGGCGGTAGCGCTCGCGCGCGGTGGTCGCCTGAGCATGCCATTCCGCGAAGGGATGCGTCGAGGTGGCGAGCACCTCGGTGCCGCGCGCATTGGCGGCCTCGATGACCAGCCGGCGCGTCTCGACAAGCGCGGCGCGGAGGTCCGCAATGGAAGAACACACGCGGGTGTTGGTTTCAATCTGCGCCCGCAGAAACTCCGGCACCACCTTGTGCTCCCCGGCAGCCCGCCGACACGCTTCGAGGATCGCCACGTCCGGATCGGCGACAAGGTCTCGCGTTTCGGGGTCGATGAGGAAGAACTCCTCTTCCACCCCCAACGTAATCTTCGGATCAAACCGCCCCGTCGTCATGGTTGCTCAGCGAGAGTTGCGTTGTGGGCGCAATTGTAAGGGCTGCGCCACGCTGTCAATGCGCCACCCCGCCGACCCGAGAGCAGTCCACACATGGGCCGCGGCTCGCCGAGAGGCGCTGCGGCCCGAAGCCGTTACCGCGGCCGCTCCCCGGCAACCGTGACGCGATGCATCCTTCGATGCTGCGGAAAGTAATCGTTCACGGGCTTGTGCTGCGTCGCGCGGTTGTCCCAGATGGCGACGGTGCCTGGCTGCCAAGCCAAGCGCACCGTGTACTCCACCGTCGTCACTTCGGCGCACAAGAACTCAAGCAGCGCCTCGCTTTCGCGCGGCGCGAGGCCGTTGATGCGGGTGGTGAAGAGGCGGTTCACATAGATGGCTTTCCTGCCCGATGCCGGGTGTGTGCGCACCACCGGATGCGTCACCGCGGGGTGCTCCGCCAACGCCCCGCGCAGCCGTTCCCAACCGCCCGGTTCCGCGAGGCTCTCCTTGAAGCCGCTGGCGAAGTCGTGGGTTGCCGCGAGGCCGTCCACAAGGCGGCGCATGGGCGCGGAGAGGCCATCATGCGCCGCGCTGGCACTGGCCCACAACGTGTCGCCCCCGAACGCAGGGAGGGTCTCGGCTGCTAGCACCGTCACCCCCGGCGGCTCGGCGCGAAACGTCATGTCCGAATGCCAAGCCTCGATCTTTGTCGGCTTGGACGCCGTGCTCTCCAAAACTTGCACGCCCGGCGCCTCGGCCAACGTGGGATAAGCCGGATGCTCCTCAATGTCGCCAAAGCGCTCGCCGAGCCGCTTGAGGTCGTCCGGCGCGAGGGCTTGATCCCGCGCAAACAACACTTCGTGGCGCAAGAGCGCTGCCTCCAATTCGGCAAAGAGCGCCGCCGACCGCGCCGCTTGGCGCAAGTCCACTTCCACCCAAGCGCCGAGGGCGCCAGCCGCCTGCTTGGCCTTCATGCCGCGATTCTATGCTGGCGGCGTGGCCTTGGACGCGCTCCTGCTCCCTTTGCCATGCCGGCCTTTGCAGGTTGTATGATGGCTGGCCCGAAGCCTTGGCGTTGCAGTGCATCGTGGCGGGCGAACCTTTGCCAAGACAATCCCACCGCCGCGCCGCCCCACCTCCGACGGCGCCTCCCCGCCCGTGCCGTTGGCGCCCAAGCCGCTAGTGGAGCAGCGCAGCACCCTGGCATTGGCGGCCGCGGCACCCGGTTTCGAAGCCTTGCGGCCGCATCGGGAAGACGGTGCCCGCGCTGGCCTCAACCGCCTGCGGGAGGCGGCCCAGCGCGACGCCGCGGACGCCTTGCTCGAAGCGCTGGACACCGCTGCGGGAGAGGCGTTCTTCGCCTTCTTGTTCGGCAACAGCCCGCACCTCACAGCATTGCTGCTGCGCGACGTGGCCTTCACGCAGGCGCTGGTCACCACCGCCGCCGACACCATCGAAGCGAACATCCAAGACGCCTTGGCCGAAGCGGACCCGCGCATGGAGCGGAACGCGCTCATGCGGCTGTTGCGGGTGCAGCGCAATCGCGTCGCCGTGATGGCCGGGGTGTGCGACTGCTTCGACGTTTGGGATGTCATGCGGTGCGCGGCGCTGCTCTCGGACATGGCGGACCACGCCAGCCGCCTCGCCGTGTCGCATCTGCTTTGGCAGGGCGTCGAGCGTGGCGAGCTTGAGGCCCCGGAGCAAGACGCTTGGGGCTACTTCGCGCTGGCGATGGGCAAGCACGGCTCGCGGGAGCTCAACTACTCTTCAGACATCGACCTCATCGTCCTTTACGAGCCGGACGTTTGCCGCTACCACGGCCGGCGGCCATTGCGCGAGTTCTTCGCGCGCTTGACGCGGGAGCTCATCGGCCTGCTGGAAACGCGCACCGCGGACGGCTATGTGTTCCGCACGGACCTGCGCCTGCGTCCCAACCCATCTTCAACGCCGCCGGCCGTCGCCGTGGACTTCGCCTTGGATTACTACCAGCGCATGGGGCGCACCTGGGAGCGCGCCGCCATGATTAAGGCGCGCCCGGTGGCCGGAGACATCCAAGCGGGGCAACGCTTCCTCGAACGCTTGGCGCCGTTTGTGTGGGATGAGGCGCTGGACTTCCGCTCGGTGGAGGAAATCCGCTCCATGAGCGAGCAAATCCATGACTTTCACGGCCACGGCGACATCAAGCTCAGCGGCTGGAACGTCAAGCTGGGGCGCGGCGGCATCCGCGAGATCGAGTTCTTCGTCCACATGCATCAACTGGCGCACGGCGGCTTGAACCCGCGCCTGCGCGGCACCCAAGTGCTGCCAATGCTCGCGACGCTGGAACGCGAACACCACATCCTGCCAAGCGAAGCCGAGACGCTGCGCAACGCCTACCTGCTGCTGCGGCGCGTCGAGCATCGGCTGCAGATGACCAACGACAACCAAACGCAGACGCTGCCCACCGCGGACGACGGCGTGGCGCACATGGCGCGGTTCATGGGCGCAGCGTCGGTGGAGGAACTCGGCGCCCGCCTCGGCGGCGCGGCGCGGGAAGTGCATGCGCTGTACTTGGCGCGTTTCAACGTGCCGGAACGCGAGCACGACATCGCGGCGACCGTGCTCACCGGCCCCGAGGGCTTGCCAGACGCTTTACAGCGCCTGCGGGAGACTGGTTTCCGAGACGCCGAGGCGGCCTTCGAGGTGCTGCGCGGCTGGGCGGAGGGCCGACACCCCGCCACTGCGGCTGACGCGGCGCGGGACATCATTCGCGCCGTCATGCATGACCTCGTCGAAGCGCTCGGCAAAACGCCTGATCCGGACCGCGCCTTGGCGCGGCTGGATGGCTTTTTGGCGGCGCTCCCCGAGGACATCGCGTTCTTCTCCATGCTCCGCGCCAACGCTTGGCTTTCGAGCCTCATCGCCGTGGTGATGGGTGGGGCGCCCCGCATCGCCGATCGGCTGGCCGCCAACCCGCGGCTCCTGCAAGCCGTGCTGGACCCGTCCTTCTTCCTGCCAATGCCAGACCAGCCAATCCTGCTTGCAGAACTGGATGAACGCTTGGGCACGCTGGCGTCCTTCCGCGGCCGCGTCGATCGCGTGGCGCGGTGGGCTGATGACCAGCGCTTCCGCATCGGCGTGCAGACGTTGCAACACCTCGCCACGTTCACCGAAGCAAGCACTTCCCGGTCGCAGGTGGCGGCAGCCGCCATCGAGACGCTGCTCACCGACATGCAAGCGGACCTGCGGCAGCGCCGAGACACGGACACGCCAGCGTGCGCCCTCGTCGCGTTCGGCGACCTCGGCGCCGACGACATGATCTTCGGCTCCGGGCTCGACCTGCTGCTGGTGTTCAAAGCCAGCGACGCGGCCTCGGGCGCGCGCATGGCCCGACGCCTCGGCGCGGCGCTGCGCCGCAACGCGGGAGCCGGGCAGATGTACGCCGCCAAGGTTCGCGCGACGACGTTGGCGGCGGTGCAAGGCGCACCCGACGCTGCCGGCATCGCGTCGAGCGAGGAGACGGCCGGCTTGGTGGCACTCACCCGCGCCAAGGTCATTTGCGGCGACGCCACGCTGATGGACGAGACCGCGACAGCACTGCGCGGCGCACTCGAACGGCCCCGGCCGGCGACGCCCTTGCGGGAAGCGATGCGTACCTTGCGGCAACAGCTGGCTGATGGCCCACCCCCTGACGATCCGTTCGCGCTCAGCCAGACCCAGGGCGGCGTCCTCGATTTGGACGTCGCCGCCAGAACCCTGCAACTCGCCCACGCGAGCACCGCGCCCGATGCGCTGGCGCGGGCCCTAAGCGCCAGCGCGATTTTCGAGGCCCTGGCAGCGGCCGGCGCCATGCCCGCCGCGCAAGCGCAGGCCCTCGCGGACGCCTACCGTCTGCAGCGCGCGGTGCAGGACTTTCTGCGCCTGACGCTGGCGGACGCCGCCGAGCGGCATGTGTGGCAAGCGCCGCCAGCGCTCAAGAGCCGCCTGGCGCAGGCGTTGGAGTGCGACACCTTCGACGCCCTCGCCCAACGCCTGCGCGACGCCCAAGCGGCCGGTGCCGCCGTTTGGCAACAACACTTCGCCTGAGCGCGCCGCCGGGCGACGGGCCTGAGCACCGCGCCACGCGCCAGCCCACCACGCGGATAGAATGCGTTTCGTCTCACCAGAGCCGCCACTGACATGCAAGTCACCACCGACCACTCCGCAGCCGTTGCGCTGGCGGCCGTCACCGGGCGCGTGGATTCGTCCACAGCGCAAGACTTCGAAGACGCGCTCATCAGTGCCTTGGAAGGCGGCGACCACCGCGTCGTGCTCGATTGCCGCGAACTCACGTTCCTGAGCAGCGCCGGGCTGCGCGCCCTGCTGGTGGCGTTGAAGAAGGCCAACGCCGCCGGCGGCAGGCTGGTGATGTCCGGCACACCAGATCGCATTCGCGAGGTGTTGGAGGTGAGCGGCTTTTCGCGTTTCCTGCAGCTCTTCGCCGAGGTGGAGGAAGCGGCCGCGAGTTTCCAGGCATAGCCAGGCATCGAGCGCCCATGGACATGGCCGCGCCCACCGAAGGCGTCATACGGTTCCGCTACGCGCTGAGTCCGCCAGACGCTCCTTTCCCCTCACGCCCGTTAAGCGCCCTGAACGCTTGGCGGCGGATATTGCGGGGAACGGGCTTGCTCGGCCAAGAGCGGGACCGCTACGGTGGCTACGGCTTTGGCAACGTCTCGGCCCGAGATGGCCCCGGCGACGCATCGTTCCTCATCACCGGCACGCAAACCGGCGCCTTGGAATCGTTGCCGGCGCAGGCGTTCGCCCGGGTCGTCAGCGTCGACTTGGAGCGCTTCGCCGCCACCGCCGAAGGCACCTCGGCGCCCTCTTCCGAAGCCCTCACCCACGCGGCGATCTACCGCGCAGACCCCAGCGTGCGCTGGGTGTTCCACGGCCACTCCCCAGACATCTTTGCCGCTGCCAAGGCCCTCACGCTGCCAACGGTGGCCGCCGACGTCGAGTACGGCACGCCACAGATGGCGGCGGCCGTCGCCACGCTCTTGGAACGCCACGCCAGCCGTCCGCTCGTATTCGTGAGCCTAGGGCATGAAGACGGCGTGTTTGCCTGCGGCGACGACGCCGATGCGGTGGGTTCGTTGCTCATCGCCACCTTGGCGCGGGCCTTCGCCGCCGGCGACGTCCAGCCTTCCTGATGAGCCGGGAGCGGGACGTGAAGGGAGGCGCCAACGCGCCGGCGTCGATTCGCTGGCGCGACGGGCGGCTTTGGCTCCTCGATCAACGCAAGCTGCCAGACGCCGTGGTCTATGAGGAACAACGCAGCGCGCGCGACGTCGCCTCCTCCATCGCGCAAATGACGGTGCGCGGCGCACCGGCCATCGGCATCGCGGCTGCCTATGGCATGGCCCTCGCCGCCAAGGCCGGCGAGCCACTGCCGGCCGCCGCGGCGACGCTGATCGCGGCCCGGCCCACCGCGGTGAACCTCGCGTGGGCGGTGCAGCGCGTGTTGGCGGCGCCGTCGCCAGAGGCGGCGGCGGTGGCGATTCACCAAGAAGACGTCGCCATGTGCCAAGCGATTGGCGCCAACGGCGTCGGCCTCATCGACGACGGTTGCGCGGCGCTCACGCACTGCAATGCCGGCGCCTTGGCGGTCTCCACCCTCGGCACAGCCACGGCGCCGCTTTACTTGGCCCATGCGGCCGGCAAGCGGTTCAGCGTGTTCGTGGATGAAACCCGGCCAGCGCTCCAAGGCGCCCGCCTCACCGCGTGGGAGCTGCTGCGCGCCGGCTTGGATGTGACGCTCATCTGCGACAGCGCCGCGGCGCACTTGATGGCCGAAGGCGGCATCGACTTGGTGATCGTCGGCGCCGACCGCGTGGCGGCCAACGGCGACGTGGTGAACAAGATCGGCACGCGGGCGCTGGCCATCGTGAGCCGCTACCACGGCGTGCCGTTCTACGTCGCCCTGCCAGCCTCAACGTTTGACCCAGCCGCCGCCAACGGCGCCGCGGTGGTCATCGAGGAACGCGATGCCGGCGAGGTGACCGGACCCATTCCCGCGCCGCCCGGCGTCGCCGCGCGCAACCCCGCCTTCGACGTGACCCCGGCGGAGTTGGTGACCGCATGGATCACCGATCGGGGCCGCTTCCATACGGCTGCCGAGTTAGGCGGCCTGGCGGCCTAACCCGCGCGCAGGCGTTCAGGCCGGCACCGGTCGGACGCCTTGTCGCCATCCCTTGCTACCATCCCGCCATCATCATTTTGGGATGCCCAGCGACTTGTCCGATGTCGGCCGCGCGTTGAACGGGTTCGTCGCCCGTTATCTGGAAGCGTTCCCAGACCTCTACGAAATCCACGATCCAACGTGGCGCTCGCCTTGCGAGGTGGGCGAGCCCCATGCCTGGCCAGACGGCACGCAGGTGGTGCGGTGGCGCCCGGTGGAACGTCGCTACGCCGAGGATTTCGCCGGCATCGAGAACGCCTTGGAGACGACCATCCACGCAGACATCAAGGCGTACTACGGCGCATTTTGGTCTGGCGGCCTCGAAGCGGTTGCCAGCGAAGGGCATGTGAGCCTCATCTTGCTGTGGAACCAAGCGGATGCCGAACGGCTCACGGAGAACCTCATCGGACACGCGCTGGCCAAGCAGCGGGCGCGGGCGCCGTTCAGCGTGTTCTTCGCCTGCACGGAGGCGAACTCGGAACTCTTCCTGTCGGTGCAGAACGACACCGGGCAGGTGATGCTGGAACGGCCTGGCTACAAGCCGCTGCGCACGGTTGCCCCGTCTCTCGGCGCCTTCCTCAACGACTTGCAGCCCGCTTCACCCTTCCTGCATCCAGAGCGGGCCGCATTGGGGGGCGAGCCAAGCGGGCCGGCGGCCTGAACAGGTTGCCGTCATCCCACATGGCGACGCTCATCCCGCATGGCGACACTGCGGCGCACGGCCTTGCAATGCCGCAACGTCCTCAGCGGCGCACCACACGCGCATCAGGTTGGCGCCCAAGATGCGCTCCAAGTCTCGCTCGCCATAGCCGCGCCGCAGCAAGCCGGCGATGAGGTTCGGAAAGTCCGCCACATCCTTTAGGCCGATGGGCAGCGTGTCGCCAACGCCGTCATAGTCCGAACCGATGCCGACATGCTCGATGCCGGCGATGGCGACCACCCGGTCGATGTGGTCAATCACGGTGTCCACGGTCGCGTAGGGGTAGGGATGCGCTTGCCGATATGCTGCCTGGAAGGCGCGCTGACCCTCGCGGTCCCGCGCTCCGCCGTGTTCCTTCATGTAGGCTGCGGCGGCGCGCTCAGCCCACCGCCGCGCCGCATTGGAGACGAAGCCGCTGCCGAAGTTGATCTGCACGACGCCCCCGCCCTCGGCAACGGCGCGCACCAGCGCGTCATCCATGTTGCGGTGGAAGCCCGGCAGGAAGTGGCGCAGCGAAGAATGTGAAGCGATCACCGGCGCCGCCGAGCGCTCCAGCACCTGCCAAGCGGCGGCGTCCGACAAGTGCGACACATCGATCATCACGCCCCAGGCGTTGAGCTCTGCCACAGCCCGCTGGCCAAGCGGCGACAACCCACGCCACCGCGCCTCGACGTCGTAGCTCGAATCCGAGAGCGCGTTGGAGCGCCCATGCGCCAGCGTCACATAGCGCACGCCACGCGCCATGAAGTGGTCGAGATTGACCAAGCCGGCGCCGAGCGGGCTGCCGTTCTCCATGCCGAGGGGCAGCGCCAGCCGGCCACTCGCGCGCAACGCGGCAACGTCCGCGGCGCAAGTGGCAATGCCAAACCGTTCCGGCATCGACGCCGCCATCTGCTCCATGAGGTCGATCAAGGCGTCGGCGTGGCGTTTCGGCGCCGGCGCCGACGGCGACGTGAAGATGGACATGAACGCGACGTCGAGCCCGCCAAGCCGCGCCCGCGGGTAATCGAACTGGCCGCTGGACGCGAGCGGCCGCACAGCATCCGGCTGCATGAGGCGGCGAATGGGAAAGTCGATGTGCGTGTCGACGATGAGAAGTTGCGCCGCCAAGGCTCGGGCGCGCTCCTCTAAGCCCGCCGCCTCACCCTCGGCCTTCGCCGGCACGCCGTGGGCGCCCAAAGCCGTCAAGCAGGCCAATGCCATCAAAGCGCGCCGCCGCCATGCGCCGCCTCGCGTCACGTTTGCCGAACGCCGGCACAATTCAGCGGGGCGCCGGCCAGCGCTCACTGGACTGTTGCCGCTTCCAGCGCCAGCAGCTGCCGTTTCACCTCCAATCCTCCGCCAAAGCCCGTGAGGCTGCCATCGCTGCCAATGACGCGGTGGCAGGGAATGATGATGGGCAGCGGATTGCGTCCATTCGCCGCGCCCACCGCCCGCACCGCGCGCGGCCGACCGATTTGCCAAGCGATCTCCGCGTAGGTGCGCGTCTCGCCGTAGGGAATCGCCCGCAGCGCGTCGAGCACCGCCATCTGAAACTCCGTGCATGTGAAATGCATCGTCAAGGCGAACTGCCGCCGGCGCCCGTCGAAGTACTCCGCCAGTTGCGCGCGGGCCTCGTCGCAGGCGCTGTCATCGCGCACCCAATCCGGCTCGGGGTTCGGCGCCTCCGCGCCGCAAAAGCGAATCGTTGCGAGGGAATCGTCCCGCGACGCCAACAACAGCGTTCCCACCGGGCTCGGCATTAGCGTGTACTGCGTGGTCTCCATGATCAATCCTTGTCCATTCATTGGCCGCGCCGCGTCCCGTTGCGAAGCGCGGAGTGCGGTCGGTTTCGGCCGTCAGCTTATCAAGGCGCTTCGCCAAGCGGGGCGAAAGCAGCGCCCCAAGCACCGTGATAGGGTTGAACGCTTAGGCCCCGCAGGAGCGCATCGTGAGCGCAGAGAACGAACTCATCATCGAACAGATCGAAATCGGCCCCATGGCCAACTTCACCTATCTCGTCGGTTCACGGAGCACCCGCAAAGTGGCGATCGTCGACCCAGCTTGGGACATCGACGGGCTGCTCAAACACATCGAGGAGCGCGACTATCAACTCGTCGCTGCGCTGGCCACGCACTATCACCCAGACCATATCGGCGGCGGCATGCGCGGGCACAACATCGCCGGCTTCGCCGAATTGCTGGAAAAGCAACCCGTCAAGCTCTACGCGCACAAGTACGAAGCGGACGGCGTGAAGAAGGTGACCGGCATCTCGGACACAGACATGGTGAAGGTGGATTCCGGCGATGCGCTCACGGTGGGCGACGTCGAGATCGAGTTCCTGCACACGCCGGGCCACACGCCGGGGTCGCAGTGCTTCCGCGTGAAGAACACCTTGGTGTCCGGCGACACGCTCTTCATCGACGGCTGTGGGCGGGTGGACTTGCCCGGCTCCGACCCCGCCGAGATGTATCACAGCCTGCAGAAGCTCAAGTCGCTGCCGGACGACACGCTGCTGTTGCCGGGCCACAACTACAGCGCGGTGCCGAACGCCACGCTCGGCGAAGCGAAGCAACGCAACGCTTACCTCGCGATCGCCGATGCCGCCGCTTGGAAGCAGGTGATGGGCTGAGGGCCGAGCGGGCCGGCTCAGAGCAATAGATGCGCCACGGCGTCGCGCTCCGCGGTGAGCTCGCGCTCGGTTTCCGCCATCTTGGCGCGGCTGAAATCGTCGATGTCGAGGCCTTGGACGATCTGCCAATCCCCATCCGAGCAGGTGACGGGGAACGAATAGATGAGGCCCGGCGCCACGCCGTAGCTGCCATCGGCGTAGACGCCCATGCTGACAACGCCGTCTGCGCCGCGCACCCAATCGCGTACATGGTCGATGGCGGCGCTGGCGGCCGAAGCGGCGCTGGACGCGCCACGCGCCTGGATGATGGCGGCGCCACGCTGTTGCACCGCGGGAATGAACTCGTTTTCGTACCAAGCCATGTCGATCTGATCCATCGCCGGGACGCCCCGCACGGTGGCCGCCTGCAGCGCCGGATACTGCGTGGCGGAGTGGTTGCCCCAGATGGCGAGCCCCGCGATGTCGCTGACATCGGCGCCCGTGTGCGCCGCTAGCTGGGCGAGGGCGCGGTTGTGGTCCAGCCGCGTCATGGCGGTGAAGTTGCGCGGCGGCAGGTCCGGCGCGTTGCGCTGGGCGATCAGGCAATTCGTGTTGGCGGGGTTGCCCACCACCAACACCTTCACGTCCCTCGCGGCGCGGTCGTTCAATGCCTTGCCCTGCACGGAGAAGATAGCGGCGTTCGCCTCCAGCAAATCGCCACGCTCCATGCCAGCCGCACGCGGGCGGGCGCCCACCAACAGCGCGACGTCGACGCCGTCGAACGCCTCTTCCGCGTCGTCCGTGGCCGTCACGCCGTCGACAAGCGGAAACGCGCAGTCCTCGATCTCCATGATGACGCCGCGCGCCGCATCCATCGCCGGCGGGATTTCCAAGAGCCGCAGCGAGACGGGCGTGTCCGTGCCAAGCATTTGGCCAGAAGCGATGCGGAACGCCAGCGCATACCCGATCTGCCCCGCTCCACCGGTTACAGCAACCCGCACAGGCTCCGCCATCGCAGCCCCCAACATGAAGAAAGGCCGCGCATTCTAGCAAGGGCAGCCAAGCCGCTAGCGGGCGGCGCCGACCCTGGCCGGGTTCAGCGGAACTCGTGAAACCAAGTGCCTTCGGCGCGCAAAGCGAGGGCCTTGGCGACGAACGGCGCAGTGGCGGCTGGCAACTGCGCGGGCAGCGCCCAAGCAAGGTCGTCACATAGCTCCGGCTCGCCGATGGCCGCGGCGCCGCGCCATTTGCGGGCTTCGAAGATGAAGTCCACCCCGCCGCGGTAGGGCATCGCAATCACCGGGTCGATGTCCAGCACCTCGACGCCGGTTTCCTCGGCAACCTCGCGCACCGCGGCGGCGGCAACCGCTTCGCCCTTGTCCACATGGCCGCCCGGCAAGGTGTAGGCACCGTCCAGAAAGCCCGTGTTGGCGCGCCGCAGCAGTAGCAGGCGACCTTCGGCATCGAACACGAAGGTGTGCGCGATCACCCGATGCAGCGTCCGCTCAGGCATGACAGGCGCCGCCGCCCGGCCGAGCGCCAACTAGGCGATCAAACGGGTGGCGTAGGCGACGGTGCTGCGCGTGAGCTCGCCACGCCGCGCGAAGCACTGCCGCGCCGCCGCCGGCGGCCGCCTGGACGCCTGCCATGAACCGAGGCCGTCGTACCACGTCACCAACAACATGGCGCCGTCCTCGTCGGTTGGATCAGGCTGGCAAAAGAGGCCTTGGGGTTCGGCGCGGTAGGCGTCGGTGGTCTCGAAGGTTTCCCAAGCGGTTCGCGACAGGTCCACGAACTCGTCGTAGTCCGCCGGGGCCACGGCGAAGAAGCGCAAGACATGGAGCCCCTCGCGCTGCAACGGCGCGGCAGTCGTGGGCCGCGCCGTGGGCGACAAGGGCAGCGCCGACAGGCAGGTCGCTCCGTCCAAGCGCTGCGCCGCGGCAATGGTCTCCTCGACTTGCGCTGCGCTGCCCACGGTCACGGCCAGGAGTTCGTCCGAACCCACGCCGAAGAGGCCGAAGAACGCGCCCCAGAGCCGTTCCGGCGCCAGTTCCGCGGTGAGCGCCGCATGCAGCGCCCGCCAATCCTGACGCTGACCCTTGAGCCGTAGGAATGCGAAGGTGTCCATGAAGCCGCACCGCGTGAGCCAAGTGCTCGGATTACAGCACATCCTTGGATGCACACAACGCTCAGCCCAGCGCTCGGAAGGGGACGGCCCGGCACGCGCCGAGCGCCAGCCAGCCATGCCCAAGGGGCAAAGCCCTGCGTGATAAGCTGCCGCCCCTTTCGACGAGGACGCCCCAATGAACGGCGCGGAGAGCCTGATTCGCACCTTAGCCGCGCACGACGTCACCGTCCATTTCGCGAATCCCGGCACCTCCGAGATGCACTTGGTGCAGGCCATCGACGCCGTAGCGGAATGTCGCCCGGTGCTGTGCCTGTTCGAGGGCGTTTGCACCGGCGCCGCCGACGGCTACGCCCGCCTGCGCGGCACTCCCGCTGCCACGTTGCTCCACTTGGGCGCCGGCTTAGGCAACGGCATCGCCAATCTGCACAACTGCCGCCGCGCCGGCACGCCGCTCATCAACGTGGTGGGCGACCATGCCATCCATCACGTCGCCTACGACGCGCCCTTGACGGCCGACATCGAGGCCGTGGCGAAGCCGGTGTCTGCTTGGATCAGAACGTCGCGCACCTCGGAAGGGCTGGCCCTCGATGGCATCGATGCGGTGCGCGCGGCTCTGCTGCCCCGGCCCAACCCCCGCGGCGGCGTGGCGACGTTGATCGTGCCGGCAGACTGCGCTTGGGGAGATGGCCGTGCCCAGCCGCGCCAGCCCTTCATCGACGCATTGCGCAAGCCGCCGATCCATGCCGATGCCATCGAACAGGCCGCCAAGCAACTGAACGCGGACGCCATGCTGATGATCGACGGCAATGGCCTCACCGAAGCTGGCATCCGCGCCGCCGGCCGCATCGCTGCCGCAACTGGCTGCCGCCTGTTCACACCCACGTTCCCGGCGCGGGTCGAGGCCGGGCCAGAGTTGCCGGCGGTGCAACGGCTGCCGTATTTTCCCGAGCAGATTCACGACATCTTCGCCAGCGTGAAGACCCTCGTGCTGGCCGGCGGCGAGCCGCCAGTGAGCTTTTTCGCGTATCGGAACCAAGCCAGCTACCTCGTGCCATCCCGTTGCGACGTGGTGCGCTTGGCGCATCGGCATGAAGATGTCGAAGCGGCCCTCAAGGACTTGGCGGACACCTTGGATGCACGCCCGGCGCCGGTGCTTGGCGGCGCGCGGCCGGCGCTTCCCACCGGGCGGCTGAGCGCATTCGGCGTGGCGCAAGTGCTCGCCGCCCGGGCGCCGGAACACAGCATCTTCGCCACGGACTCCGGCGGTGGCGGCGCGGCTGGCCCGCTGCTGCAGCAGAGCGTGCGCCACACTTGGCTCAACCTCACCGGCGGCAGCATCGGCGACGGCGGCCCGGTGGCAGTCGGCGCCGCCATCGCGTGCCCAGAGCGTCAGGTCTTCGCCCTGCTGGGGGATGGCGGCGCCATGTACACGAACCAATACCTGTGGACGGCGGCGCGGGAGGGGTTGAACATCGTCAGCGTGATCTTCAACAACGGCCAGTACAACATTCTGGACGTGGAGTACCGGCGCTTGGGCGTGAACGATGTCGGCGACAAGGCAGCAAGCCTCTTCGACCTCCGTAATCCGGCCATCGATTGGGTGCGCCTGGCAGCCAGCCAAGGGGTGCCCGGCGAGCGCGCGGCCACTTGCGAAGAGTTCGATGCCGCGTTGGGCAAGGCGCTGGCGAGCGACGGCCCCTACCTCATCGAAGCCATGGTTTAGCGCCTCGGCGGCACACGCCATCGCGGCGGCCCGCCACCGGCGTGGTAGCCTCGACCAGTCGCGCACCTGCCACCATTCCGATGCCGTTCCTGCAATCGCTGCGGCTCGATGCTCCCGGCGCGGAGTTCCCGCTTTCGCTGCCGGTCTTCGCGCACTTCGACACGCTCACCTTCACGGCGCCGGTGACGTTTCTGGTCGGCGAGAACGGCTGCGGCAAATCCACGCTGTTGGAAATCATCGCCGCCGGCCTGCGCTTACCCTCGCTCACCCAGCGCCAAGTAGCCGAACATCCATTGATGGAATCCGCCCGCGAAGCGGCCAAGGCGTTTCGCTTCGCCCGCGGGGCGGCGGCCACTGGCCGGGGGCGGCGGCGCGGCGGCTTCTTCTTTCGCGCGGACGATGTGGTGGGCTTCCTGCAGGCGGTGCAGCGCAGCGCCCAAGAGCATCGGCAACTCGCTGGGCGCTTCGCCGATGAGCTGCCGCCGGGTTGGGGACGGGACCGCGCCGTGGGCATGGCGAGCGCCCAAGCAAGCGCATTGGCGGAACGCTACGGCGAGAACCCCTTCGCGCAATCACACGGAGAGTTGTTCCTATCCCTGTTCCAATCCCGCGTGACCGCCCCCGGCCTGTACCTCATGGACGAGCCGGAAGCGCCGCTCTCGCCCACCAATCAGATCGGGTTGCTCGCCATGATTCTCGCCGCCGCCGGCCGTGGTTCCCAATTCATCATCGCCACCCATGCGCCCATCCTGATGGCGCTGCCCGATGCCGTGATCCTCAACGTGGACGCCTCGCCGCCAGAGCCGGTCGCTTGGAACGAGGTGGAGCACGTCAGCGTGACGCGGGCATTCCTGAACCACCCGGAGTCATTCCTGCGGCACCTGTGATCGCGGCGCGGCACGGGTCTCGCCGTGCGCGGCTCACTCCTTGCCGCGAAAGCCCTCGTTGCCGCGGTACGGCGCATCGCGCTTCAGGAACGCATCCTTCAAGCCGTCCTGCGCCACGGACTCGCCGAACTGATACGTCCATTCGGTGAGTTGCGCCATGGCATCCTGCTCCGTCGCGCTGCGCATCGAAGAGTAGATGCCCATGTTCTCGTAGAAGCGGTTCATGGTGAGCTTCAGCATCGCCAAGTGATCTGCCGAGCCATTGGCGATGCGCTCTGCGAACTCGAGGGTGTTGGCTTCGAGGCGCTCCTTGGGCCATGCGTAGTTGATCATCTCCAACCGCGCCGCTTCCGCGCCAGTCATGCTGTCGCCGGTGTAGTAATACTCCTTGGCCTTGCGCATGCCCATCACCAACGGCCAGATGTTGCCGTTGCGGGCCGTGCCCAAGCCGCGCAGCCCTGGGTGGCCGATCTGCGCATCGTCCGCGGCAACCACCAAGTCCGCCATCATCGCCAGTTCGCAGCCGCCGGCCAGCGCGAAGCCATGCAGTTCGGCAATGGTGACCTTCGCCATGTTCCAGAAGTACAACTGCACATCCGTGACTTGCTGCATGGACGTGCGGGCGTTCATCAACAGCAGGCGCTTCTTGGCGTCCACCGTCTGATAGCGCCGCTCGTTGCCTCGGGCGCGGCCCGGCGTCAGATCGTATCCGGCGCTGAAACAGCGGCCGGCGCCGCGCAGAATGATGACGCGGCAGGTTTGGTCCGCCTCCAAATCATGCAGGCAATCGTTCAGCTCGCGGAACAGCTCCGGCGTCAGCGCGTTCATCTTCTCCGGCCGGTTGAGCGTCACCCGCGCCAGCCGATCATCCGTGCCCAATCGTTCAAGGATGAGCGTGTTGTAGTCCGCCATGTCCCTCCCCGCCAAGGTTCCCAAAGCGGCTTAGCATACCCGCTCTCGGCGAGCCGCAGCGCTCGCGCCCGCCGGCTGACGGCACCAGCCTCGCTGCGACCGGCGCTGCGCCGCGAGCCATGAAAACGGTTTCCTCGGCAGGGCCACAGGCTTGCCACCTAGGTGAAGTCGACTTCATAACGCTATGAAATATAAAGAGTATTTTCCAAGACTGCCCACAACTTCAGCCCAGCGCCGCTTGCCAACCACGGGCGTTTGAGACATGCTTTGCCGTTCCCGCTCAGCCGCACAGCACTCGTTCATGGGACACGAGCCGCAGGACCTCACGCAGGACCTCAAGGGTCAGTTGACGCTGGGGCTGCCCAAAGCGCGCGGCCTCTATCGGCCGGAGTTCGAGAAGGACGGCTGTGGCGTCGGCTTCGTGTGCGACATCCAAGGCCGCGCCAGCCGCCAGATCGTCCTCGATGCGAACCACATGAACTGCTGCATGGTGCATCGTGGCGGGTTGGGCTACGAGCAGAACACCGGCGACGGCGCCGGCATGCTCACGGGGCTGCCCCACGCCTTCCTGCGCCGCGTGGCCGAAGCAGCCTTGGGCGCCACGCTGCCGGCGCCGGGCAGCTATGGCGTCGGCAATGTCTTTCTGCCGCGCGACGCCGCCGAACGCGAGCACTGCAAGCGCGTGGTGGAAGCGGCCGTGGCGGCGGCTGGGCAAACCCTCATCGGCTGGCGCGCGCTGCCCATCGACCCAGACGGCGCCAACATCGGCAACGCCGCGCGCGCCGCCATGCCCCACATGGAGCAGCTCTTCATCGCCGCCGCCCCCGGCTTGGCGGGGGACGCCTTGGAGCGGCGCCTGTACCTCATCCGCAAGCACGCCACGCACCAGTTGCGGGGCGATGCGGCCCTCGCCGAGCGGCAGCTCTTCTACGCATGCAGCCTGTCGTCAAAGATCATCGTCTACAAGGGCATGTTGACGCCGCACCAGCTGGCTCCGTTCTACACGGACCTGGACGCGCCGGACTACGCCTCGCACTTGGCGATGTCGCACTCCCGCTTCTCCACCAACACCTTCCCGTCGTGGGACCGGGCGCAGCCCAATCGGTTCATGAGCCACAACGGCGAAATCAACACGCTGCTCGGCAACGTGAACTGGATGAACGCCCGGCAAGGCGTGTTGGCGAGCGACCTGTTCGGGGCAGACTTGGCGAAGCTCTTCCCCATCGTGGAACCGGATTGCTCGGATTCCGGCACCTTCGACAACGTCCTCGAGTTCCTGTTGATGGCCGGGCGCACGCTGCAGGAAGCGGTGCTCATGATGATCCCGGAGGCTTGGCAGCAGCACGCCGACATGCCGGACGCCAAGCGCGCCTTCTACGAATACCACTCCTGCCTGATGGAACCGTGGGATGGCCCCGCCTCCATCGCATTCACCGACGGCACCTACATCGGCGCCGTGCTGGACCGCAACGGCCTGCGTCCCTCCCGCTACTACATCACCGACGACGGGCGCTGCATCATGGCTTCGGAAGTCGGCGTGGTGCCGGTGGCGCCGAGCCAAGTGGTGGAAAAGGGCCGCCTGCAGCCCGGCAAGATCTTCCTCATCGACTTCGAGCAGGGGCGCATGATCCCAGACGAGGAGATCAAGGCCGAGTGGGCGGCGGCGAAGCCCTACCGCGCTTGGCTCACACGCGAGAAGCTTGAACTCGAAGACATTCCCGCCCCGGCCGCCCCCGGCCTCGACGCGGCAACCCTCATGGCGCGCATGCAGGCATTCGGCTACACCGTCGAAACGATGCAGTTCATGCTCCTGCCGCTGGTGCAGGAACTGCGCGACCCGCTTGGCTCCATGGGCAACGACGCCGCGTTGGCGGTGATGTCGGACCGGCCGCGCCTGCTCTATGACTATTTCAAGCAGCTATTCGCCCAGGTGACCAATCCCGCGATCGATTCCATCCGCGAGGAAGTCATCATGGCGCTGGAGTGCTACATCGGCCCGGAGCGGAATCTGCTCGAACCCACTGCGGCAGCGGCCGGGCGGCTGCGCATCCCGCATCCCATCCTCTCCAACGAAGAGCTGGCAGCCCTTGCCGCGATGCGCCACCGCGGCTGGCGCGCGAGCAAGTTGGATGCGACGTTCCCAGCAGGCGACGGCAAAGCCGGCTTGCTGAAGGCGCTGCACCGCCTCTGCGAACAGGCGAGCGCCGCCATCGCCGCCGGCGACAGCCTGCTGGTGCTGTCGGACCGCGCCGCCGACGCCGCGCACATTCCCATCAGCGCGCTGCTTGCCGTCGGCGCCGTCCACCACCACCTCGTGCGCACCCACGCACGCACGCGCATCGGCCTCATCGTGGAAACCGGGGAGGCGCGCGAAGTTCATCACCACTGCCTGCTCATTGGCTACGGCGCAGACGCCATCAACCCCTACCTCGCGTTCGAGGCGCTGTGGGATGCGCGCCGCCGCGGCCACTTGGATGACGCGCCCCATGTAGCCAACGACGCAGATGTCGTGGCGGCATACCGCAAGGGTGTCGGCAAGGGCATGCTCAAGGTGATGGCGAAGATGGGCATCTCCACGCTGCAATCCTACAAGGGCGCCCAGATCTTCGAGGCCATTGGCCTCGCCGACGAGGTGGTGGAGCGCTGCTTCGCCGGCACCGCAAGCCGCGTGCAAGGAGTGGGCTTCGACGTGTTGGCCGAAGAGATGCGCCGCCGTCATGCCATCGGCTATCCGCCGCGCCCAGTGGCGGCGTTGCCAGTGCTGCCCAACGCTGGAGACTTCCACTGGCGCCGCGGCGGCGATTCCCACATGTGGGATCCAGACGCAGTGGCCGGCCTGCAGGTCGCGGCGCGCACCAACAGCGCCGACGCCTATCGCCGCTTCGCGGAACATGTGAACGACGTCACCACCCGCGCCGGCGCGCTGCGTGGCCTGTTCAAGTTCAAGCCCAGCGCCCGCCCCGTCCCGCTCAACGAGGTGGAACCGGCGCGCGCGATCGTCAAGCGCTTCGCCACCGGCGCCATGAGCTTCGGCTCCATTTCCGCCGAGGCGCACGAATCCTTGGCGCTCGCCATGAACCGCATCGGCGGCAAATCCAACACCGGCGAAGGTGGCGAGGACGAAGCCCGGTTCACGCCGCTGGCCAATGGCGATTCCAAGCGCTCCGCCATCAAGCAGGTGGCGAGCGGCCGTTTCGGCGTCACCATCAACTACCTGAGCAACGCCGATGAGCTGCAAATCAAAATCGTGCAGGGCGCCAAGCCGGGAGAGGGCGGCGAGTTGCCCGGCCGCAAAGTGGATGACTTCATCGCCAGCATCCGCCACTCCACGCCGGGGGTGGGCCTCATCAGCCCGCCGCCGCACCACGACATCTACTCCATCGAGGACATCGCGCAGCTCATTCACGATTTGAAGAACGCCAACCCGACGGCGCGCGTCTCCGTCAAGCTCGGCGCCGCCATCGGCGTCGGCGCGGTGGCGGCCGGGGTCACCAAGGCGCGCAGCGACCACCTGGTCATCGCGGGAGACACCGGCGGCACCGGCGCATCGCCCCTCACCTCCATCAAGCACGCCGGCGTCCCGTGGGAGCTGGGCGTGGCCGAGACGCACCAAACGCTGGTGATGAACAACCTCCGTTCCCGCGTCATCCTGCAGACCGATGGCCAATTGAAGACCGGGCGCGACGTCGCCGTGGCGGCGCTGCTCGGCGCGGAGGAGTTCGGCTTCGCCACCGCGCCGCTGGTGGCCTTGGGCTGCATCATGATGCGCAAGTGCCACTTGAACACCTGCCCGGTCGGCATCGCGACGCAGGATGCCGCGCTGCGCGCCAAGTTCGCCGGCGAGCCGGCACATGTGGTGAACTACTTCTTCCTCGTGGCCGAAGAGCTGCGCGGCATCATGGCCGGCTTGGGCTTGCACACCGTGAACGAGATGATCGGGCGCGTGGACATGCTCGACACAGACATCGCCGTGGAGCGCTGGAAGGCAGCCGGCCTCGATCTGTCGAACATCTTGGCACCGGCCGTTGAGCCGGAGGATTGCCTCGGCGTGTACGCGACCGACGCGCAGGACCACGGCTTGGCGGCGGCGCTGGACAACGAACTCATCCGCTTGGCCGAACCGGCCATCGAGGCCGGCGAGCCGGTGCGCGTGGAACTCCCCATCAAGAACGTCAACCGCGTCGTGGGCGGCATGTTGTCCCACGCCATCACCCAGCGGCATGGCGCGGCTGGGCTGGCCGACGGCACCATCCACTTCAAGTTCGCCGGCTCCGCGGGGCAGAGTTTCGGCGCATGGCTGGCCAAGGGCGTGACGCTGGAGGTGGAGGGAGACGCCAACGACTATGTGGGCAAGGGGCTCTCCGGCGGCCGGCTCATCATCTATCCGCCCAAGTCCAGCCCCTTCAAGGCCGAAGAGCAGGTGCTCATCGGCAATGTCGCCCTGTACGGCGCCACCGGCGGCGAGTGCTTTTTCCGCGGCATCGCGGCAGAGCGCTTCTGCGTGCGCAACTCCGGCGCCCGCGCCGTGGTGGAAGGCGTCGGCGACCACGGCTGCGAATACATGACGGGCGGACGCGCCGTGGTGCTTGGCGCCACCGGGCGCAACTTTGCCGCCGGCATGAGCGGCGGCGTCGCCTATGTGTGGGATCCCAAGGGAGACTTCCGCACCCGCTGCAACGTGGAAATGGTGGAGCTCACGCCGCTCCATGAAGCCAGCGACATCGCGGAGCTGCTCACCCTCGTCGAACGCCACGCCGAGCACACCGGCTCTGCGGTGGCGCGGCGGCTGCTCGACGATTGGAACGTCGCCAGAGGCCAGTTCGTCAAAGTGATGCCGCTGGACTACAAGCGCGTGTTGGAAGAGCGGCGCGACGCGCAGACGCGCGCTGCCGCCGCCAGCTAGGCTGCGCACGCGCCAAGACGATGGGCAAGCCCACTGGCTTCACCGAGTTCGAGCGCGAAGCGGCGCCCTATCGGGATGCCGCCGCCCGCATCTTGGACTTCAAGGAGATCTACACGCCCCACGATGTCGGTCGGTTGGCGCGCCAAGGTGCGCGGTGCATGGATTGCGGCGTGCCGTTCTGCCAATCAGGCGAAGGCTGCCCCATCCACAACCTGATCCCCGAGTGGAACGACTTGGTGTATCACGGCCACTGGCGCGACGCGCTGGACCGCCTGCACGAGACGAACAACTTCCCAGAGTTCACGGGCCGCGTCTGCCCGGCGCCGTGCGAGGGCGCCTGCGTGCTCGGCATCACAGACCCGCCGGTGACGATCAAGAACATCGAGGCGGCAATCATCGACCGCGGCTTCGAGGAAGGCTGGGTGGTGCCGACGCCACCGCCGCAGCGAACGGGCCAGCGGGTGGCCATCGTGGGTTCCGGCCCCGCCGGCCTTGCCGCCGCGGCGCAGCTCAACAAGGTGGGGCACAGGGTGACCGTCTTTGAGCGTGAAGACCGCATCGGCGGCCTGCTCACCTACGGCATCCCCAACATGAAGCTCGACAAGCGCGAAATCGTGGAACGGCGGCTTGCCTTGCTGCGCGCCGAGGGCATCGAGTTTCGCGCCAATGCAGCCGTCGGCGATGGCCGCGACAACACCTTGGACGCCGCCGGCTTAAGCGCGGAATACGACGCGCTGCTGCTCGCCACCGGCGCCACCGTGCCGCGGGATTTGCCCATTCCCGGCCGCCAACTCGCCGGCGTGCATTTCGCCATGGAGTACCTCACGGCCAGCACCAAGCAGCTGCTAAGCGATGCGCCTGGCGAGCCCGCAGCGAGCGGCGGTTTCTCGGCTAAGGACAAGGACGTCGTGGTGATTGGCGGCGGCGACACCGGCGCGGACTGCATCGGCACTGCGCTGCGTCACGGCTGCCGGTCGCTGGTGAACTTCGAGCTCTTCCCGCGGCCACCGGACGAACGCGCCGCCAACAATCCTTGGCCAACTTGGCCCGTCATCTTCCGAGCGGACTATGCGCATCAGGAGTCCGCGGCGAAGTTCGGCGCAGACCCGCGCACCTTCTCCCTCTCCTCAGTGGAGTTTGTGGACGATGGCCGCGGGCGCCTCGCTGGTGTGAGAACCGTGGATGTGCGCCTGCGCGACGGCAAGTTCGAGAACTTGGAAGGCACGCAACGCACTTGGCCGGCGGACTTGGTGTTCCTCTCCTTGGGCTTCCTCGGCCCCGAACACGCCGTGTCCGATCGGCTCGGCCTCGCCCACGACGAACGCTCCAACTACCGCGCCGAGAAGGGCCTCTATCAGACAAGCCAGCCCAATGTGTTCGCCGCCGGCGATTGCCGCGGCGGCCAATCGCTGGTAGTGCGCGCCATCAACGAAGGCCGTGAAGCCGCCCGCGAGATAGACCGTTTCTTGACCGGCGCGACCACCCTCCCCTAGCGCGCCATTGGCCGCCATCCCAAGCGCGGCCCAGCCAAATGCGGTTATATTCGCCCGTTCACAAAATGGGGAGGGGACGGACGTGGCCTACACGACCAACACGATCCGTAATGTTGCGCTCGCTGGCCACGCCGGCAGCGGCAAAACGGAGCTCACCGAAGCGCTGCTGCACGCCGCCGGCAAGATCCCCACCAAGGGCTCCGTCGATGCGGGCACCACCGTCGCCGACGCAAGCCCCCGCGAACAAGCCCTCAAACACTCGCTCAACGCATCGTTCTGTCACCTCGACCACGCCGACGTCCACATCAACCTCATCGATACGCCAGGCTATCCAGACTTCCAAGGGCGGATGTTGTCCGTGCTGGCAGCGGTGGAAACCGTCGCCGTGGTGGTGAACGCCGCGGCCGGCGTTGAAACCATGACGCAGCGCGTGATGGAGGCCGCCAAGGAACGCAACCTCTGCCGCATGATCATCGTCAACAAGATCGACGCCGAAGGCGCGGATGCGGGCGCCGTGGCTGCGCAGATTCAAGAGGCGTTCGGCGCAGAGTGCCTGCCGATCAACCTGCCGGCCGGGGGCGGCGCAAGCGTCGTCGACGTGTTCTTTCAGGATGGCGGCGCGGAAACGGACTTCGGCGCCGTGGAAGACGCGCACGAACGCATCGTCGATCAAGTCGTCGAGGTGGATGACGACCTCATGGAGGAGTACCTGGAGCAGGGCGAGGTGGCGCCGGAGCGGCTGCACGAAGCCTTCGAGAAGGCGCTGCGCGAAGGCCACCTGCTGCCCATCTGCTTCGTTTCCGCCGCCACCGGCGCCGGCGTTGCCGCGCTGCTGGACGTGTTTGAGAAGTTCATGCCCTCTCCCCTGGAAGGCAATCCACCGCCCTTCGCGCGCGGCGACGCCATCGACCCAGCCGCGGTGTCCCCGGATGCAGACAAATCCGCCGTCGCCCATGTGGTGAAGGTCGAAATCGACCCGTTCCGGGGCCGTCTGGCCACCTTCCGCATCCATCAGGGCACGGTGCGTCGGGGCGGGCAGCTGTTCGTGGGCGGCGCGCGCAAGCCCATCAAGGTCGCGCACATCTTGAAGCTGAACGGCGCCCACCACGAGGAAGTCGATGCCGCCGCGGCCGGCGACATTTGCGCCGTCCCCCGCGCGGAGGAACTGTCCTTTGGCGACCTGTTGCACGATTCCCATGACGAGGACGACATTCGCCTCGCGCTGATGCCATTGCCGGAACCGATGTATGGCCGCGCCATCAGCGCCGACACGGACGCGGACGCGCAGAAGGCGAACGAGGCCCTCACCGTGTTGTGCGCCGAAGATCCGTCCTTGCGCCTAGACCACATTGCCGCCATGAACGAGACGGTGCTGCGCGCCATCGGCGAAATCCACCTGCGCACCGCTTTGGACGACGTGGCGGAACGCCACGGCGTGCAGGTGACGACGGCGCTGCCTTCCATCGCCTACCGGGAAACCATCACCCGCAATGCCGAGGGGCATCATCGCCACAAGAAGCAAACCGGCGGCGCCGGCCAGTTCGGCGAGGTGTATCTGCGCGTCGAGCCGATGCCGGGCGGCGGCTTCGAGTTCGTCGACCAAGTGGTTGGCGGCGTCATCCCGTCCCAGTTCATCCCAGCGGTGGAGAAGGGCGTTCGAGAAGTGCTTGATGAAGGCGCCATTTCCGGCAACCCGCTGCAGGATGTGCGCGTCACGGTGCATGACGGCAAGCACCACTCGGTGGACTCCAAGGAGATCGCCTTCGTCCAGGCTGGCAAGCGCGCCTTCGTCGATGCCGTGCAGAAGGCGTCGCCCATCGTCATGGAACCGGTGGTGGACGTTTCGATCACCGTGCCGGAGCAGTGCATGGGCGACGTCGCCGGAGACCTCTCCGGCATGCGCGGTTCGGTGAAAGGCGCCAACGTGCTGCCCGGCGGCCGCACCGAGATCGCGGGGCAAGCGCCCCTGAAGGAGATTCAGGGCTATCACTCGCGCTTGAAATCCCTCTCCGGCGGAGAAGGCACCTTCACCATCGCCTTCAGCCACTACGCCCAAGTGCCGGCCGCGGAACAGTCGGCCCTCGTGAAGTCTTTCCGTTCCGAAGACGAGTAGAAAAGCCAGTGACAAGCCCAATGCCGCGAGCGGTGGCGCCCGACGCGGCGGCGGGCGGTAGCAACGCCCACAGGAGGCGCTGGCCATGCCGACCATGAAGGCTGGCGCTCAGCCGGCATCCGTGCCACTTTCGGTGCCATTGGACGCCGCCGCGGCGTTCAGCGCGGACGTTGTCGGCGGCAAGGCGGCGGGGCTGGCCCGGCTCTGCCAAGCCGGGTTGGAAGTGCCAGCCGGCGTCGTCCTGACGACAGCGTTCTTCGCCCCGTGGCTCCAAGCGATGGCGGCCGACGAGGCGTGGCCGGCGGCGCTTGCCGCGGCGGGCTCGGGCAACGCGGACGCTGCGCTCGCCCAAGCCTGCGCGGCGGCGCAGCGCCAAGCGTTAACCCTGCCCCTTGATGCCGAGCGCCAAGCCCTCCTCGACGCGATTGCGCCCCAGCTCGGCGCCGAGGCTTACGCCGTCCGTTCGTCGTCACCGCAGGAAGACCAAGCCGCTGCTTCCTTCGCCGGCCTCTATGAGACGGTGCTCGACGCGACGCCAAACACCCTTGAATCGGCGGTGCGCCAGTGCTTCGCCGCCTGCTTGAGCGAACGGGTGCTGCGCTACAAACTCGAACGCGGCGTGGCGGACTTGAACCCCGCCATCGCCGTCATCGCCCAATGCCAAGTCGCCAGCGACGTTTCGGGCGTGGCGTTTTCCATCAACCCCCTCACCAACGACTACGACGAGTTGCTCATCAACGCGAGTTGGGGGCTTGGCGAAGCGCTGGTGAGCGGCACCGTGACGCCGGATTCCATCGTGGTGGACAAGGTGCAAGGCACCATCGTCTCGCAACAAGCCGGCGACAAAGGCGGAGACCGCCCAGACGAACTGTGCCTCTCGCCGACGCAGACCGACGCCATCTTGGCCGCGATGCGCCGCGTCGAAGCGTTGTTCGACGATCCCGTGGATGTCGAATGGGCCTTCGCCGGCGGGCGCTTGCACTTGCTGCAGGCGCGGCCGGTGACGGCGTGGGTGCCGCTGCACGAATCCTTGCTCACCGAACCCGGCGCGCCGCGACGGCTCTACGCCGACGGCTACCTCACCGATGCCATCACCATGAGCACCGCCATCACGCCGATGTCCGAGGACGTGACCGGCCTCATGTACAAGCTGTTGGTGGAGTGGATGTTCGGCACCCCGTACACAGAAGCCAACGCGGCGCGCGTCGGCATGCACACCATGAAGTGCCGCCTCTATCTCGATGTCTCGATGTACCTGCACTTGATGACGGCGCCCGGCATGGCCGAGGCATCTGCGCTGAAGAATCCCATGGCCGCCGCGCTCCTCGCCGCGCCGGAAACGCAGCGTTATCGGCCCGCCAAGCCCCTGCCCCACGCCCGCACCCTGCGTGTGGTCGGCGCGATGCTGGGGATGTATTGGCGCATGCGCGGCATGTTGTTTGGGCTATTCGCGCCGGCGCTGCGGCCGCGGCGCTTCCAAGCCACCTACGAACGCGCCATCGAGGACTTCAACGCCTCGATCACGCGGCCCCTCGACCATGCAAGGCCCGTTGCCGACGACGTGCTGGAGAGCATCCGCCGCGCCGGCGACGCCATCGCCGTGTCGTCCTTGCCGGCGTTCGCGTACTGCCTTTACCAACAGTGGCGCATTCGCAAGTTGGCCAACCCCAAGTCTGCGGAGCAGGTCGCTTGGGCCAACACCCTGTCCACGCCCTACCAAGAAGACATGATCGTGCAGATGAGCATGCTCCTGCACGACATGGCGAAGCTGCTGCCACCCGCCGAGTTCGATGACATCGCCGCCTTGGAGGGCAAGCTCGGTGAACGCCGGTTGCCGGCGCCGTTCTTGGCCAAGTGGGACGAGTTCCTAGCCCAGTACGGCTGCCGCGGCCCCTTGGAGATGGAGCTCGCCAATCCCAAGTACGGCGACGACCCCAAGATCGCGCTGCGGCAGATGGCCAGCCTCGTGGAAGCCGGCGCCGGAGACCCACACGCATTGGCGCGGCAGCAAGCCGAGCGCCGCGAGGCGGCGCTTGCGGGATTGCTTGCCGCGCTCTCCCCGCGCAAGGCGCGTCGGCTGCGCAAGAGCCTAGCCGGCAGCGCGAAATACGGCGCGGCGCGGGAACTCTTCAAGCATCACGTCATGCAGGTTCACGCGCGGGCGCGGGGCTTGTTGCTGCACCAAGCCGAGGCGTTCACGCAGGCGGGGCGGCTCGATCGCCCTGAGCAGATCTTCGAGCTGACCACGGAAGACGTGGAGCGCGCCCGCCAAGACGCAACCTTCGATTTGCGCGCCGCGGTGGCCGAGCGCGGCGCCCACTATCGAAAGCTCACATCCGTGCGCCACTTCCCGATGTTCATCGACTCTCGCGGGCGCATCCTGCGCACGCCGCCGGTGATCCAGGATGGCGCCTTCGTGGGCACCGCGGTGTCCCCAGGCGTTGCCAGCGGGCCGGTGAAGGTGCTCAACGACCCGTTCGAGAAGCCCATTCATCCCGGAGACGTGCTAGTGGCCGTGACGACCGACCCCGGCTGGACGCCGCTCTTCATCAACGCCGCCGCGGTGATTCTGGAGCATGGCGGCGAGCTGCAGCACGGCGCCTTGGTGGCGCGTGAATATGGCAAGCCCTGCGTCACCGGCATTCAGGATGTGACCCAGCAATTCAACGACGGCCAACGCGTGGAGGTGGATGGCGCGGCCGGCACGGTGCGCGTTCTGCAGCCGGCCTAAGCGCAACGCGCAACCCGAGCGGCTGGGCTTAGCCAACTTCAAGCGCCAAACCGCCTATTGGCGGGAGCGCTTTCAGGAACCGCCCGCTTGGGCGCGAAACGTCTCCAACGTCTCGAAGATGGCCCGCCGTGGGATGTCGGTGGTCACGAACACAGCGCCAATCGCGCTCGGCAGCACCAAGCGGATGCGCCCGCCGAACGCTTTCTTGTCCATGGTCATCGCCTCGATGATGGCATCGCTCTCCAAGGATGGCGGCGTCACCGGCAGGCCGCAGCGCCGCAACAGGGTGAGAACGCGCTCCACGTCATCCGCGCGCAAGCGGCCGCAGTTCGCGGCCAAGTGCGCAGCCATCACCATGCCGATGGCCACGGCTTCGCCGTGCAACAGCGTTTGGTAGTGCGTCAGCGCTTCCAGCGCGTGGCCGAACGTGTGGCCGAAGTTCAGGATCATGCGCGTGCCGGCTTCGCGCTCGTCTGCCTGCACCACCGCCGCCTTGATCTCACAGGAACGGCGAATGGCGCGGACCAGCGCCGCCGGGTCCCGCGCGCGCAGCGCTTCGACATTGGCTTCAATCCACGCGAAGAACTCGGCGTCGTGGATGACGCCATACTTCACCACCTCAGCGAGCCCGGCGCTGAACTCCCGGGGCGGCAAGGTGTCAAGCGTTGCCACGTCCGCGAGGACGCAACTCGGCTGATGGAACGCGCCGATCAAGTTCTTGCCACCGGGATGGTTCACGCCGGTCTTGCCGCCCACCGACGCATCCACCAGCGACAGCAACGTGGTGGGCACCTGCACGAAGCGCACGCCCCGCTGATAGATGGCCGCAGCGAAGCCGGCGACATCGCCCACCACGCCGCCGCCCAGCGCCACCACTGTGGTGGCGCGGCTGTGCCGGGCGGCCACCAACTTGTCGATGATGGCGGCAACGGCATCGAGCGTCTTCAACGCTTCGCCATCGCCGATGGTGATGACATCCGCGCGCACGCTTGCCGGCAAGCTCTTGAGCAGGGGCTGAAGGTAGTGGGCCGCCACTGCTTCGTTGGTGACGACGAGCGCCTCAGCGCCTTCAATGTGGCGCTCCAACAGCCCGGCGCTGCCTAAGAGCCCGGCCCCAATCCAAATCGGATAGGCGCGCTCGCCGAGGTCGACAATGAGTGCTTCGGCGCCTTTCATGCGTTGCGCGTGGCGAGCTGCGCCACGATGTCCTCCGAGATGGCGCGCGCGGAACTCGCGGCCACGCACACATCGATGTGCGCCGTTTGCCGATAGAGTTCGACGCGCTCTGCGCTCAAGCGCTGAAACACGGCTGCTCGGTCCACGCCCTTCAGCAAGGGCCGCCGGTCGTCATGACGCACCCGCGCCAGCAGACGTTCCACCGGCGCATTGAGATACACCACCATGCCCCGCTCGCGCAGGCGGCGACGGTTCGCCGCGCGCAGAATCGCGCCACCGCCGGTCGCAACCACAACGCCATCTGCTTGCGTCAGCTCGTCCAGCACCGCCTCTTCGCGATCGCGGAAGCCGTCTTCGCCCTCCACATCAAAAATCCAAGCCACGTCCGCCCCTGCGCGCGCTTCAATCTCCCGGTCCGTGTCCCTGAACGGCAGCCCAAGCGCCTTCGCGACGCGCCGGCCAACAGTCGTCTTGCCCGAAGCCGGCATCCCGATGAGAAAGACATTGCCAGCCATGGCGGCGACGGCGCCTCAACGAGCGGCTTGGCCGGCGGCAGCGGACGGACGCGCCGACGGGCGAACGCTCACGGCCATCCCGCAAACGCCGGTCGCGCGATAGCGGCGCACCGTCATAAGCGATAGACCCGTTCCGCCACGCCGTGGAACATCGCGTGCTGCTCGTCCTCGCTGAAGTCCGCGACGAGTTTCTTCATGCCGTTCCACATCACATGGTACGAGATGGAGAGCTTATCGACGGGGAAGTTGCTCTCGAACATGCAGCGCTCCGGCCCGAAGCACTCGATCGCGTGCAGGTAGTAGCGCTTCTGCGCGGCGACGAACTCGTCGGAAGTGGGCGGGCGCTCGCGCTCGTGCCAGCCGAAGCCGTTGTCCGGCATGGCGAGGCCACCGAGCTTGGCCACCACATTGGGGCACTCGGCGATGGCCGCAATGTCTTCCCGCCACTGCGTGAAGATCTCCTCTTGCTTGCCGGCGTACGCGCCGACGCCGAGCGGCGTGCCGAAATGGTCGAGGATCATGGTCGTTTCCGGCACAGCGCGGGCCAACGCCAAGAACTCCTTGTTCTGGTGGAAGAAATGCCAGGTGTCGTAGGTGTAGCCAAGGCGGCCCAAGGTGCGCGCGCCGGCACGGAAGCTCGCGTCGCCATAGGGGCACGGCTCGCCGCGGCCCCGGTTCCAGAGCGTGCCTGTGGCGTCGTAGGCACCGGCGTGGCGAATGCCCCGGAAGAGGCCATTGCCGGCAGCCTCATGGGCCGCCAACGCCTCCTCGAGGGCCTCGCCGGCGAGGAGGTTCGCGTGGCTCACGATGCCGGCGATCAGGCCTTCGCTCTGCCCCGCGGCCCGAGCGACGAACTCCGTTTCGCCCACTGGCCTCAAGTGTTCCGGCCCGTCCTGCCTGTAACTCGCGCCACAGTCGATGAACACCGTCTTGGCGATGTTGTGCCCGGATGTCGTGTCGGCGCGCAGGTCCGCCAAGGCGTAGGCGCCAAACCGCAACGGCTGCTCCCACAGGTGATGGTGCGGGTCGATGATGGGACGCGCCGGATCCACGATCTCTTCCTGCACCAAGCTCAGCCAAGTGTCTGGGCGCAACGTCAGCGTGTCTGGCATGGCTCCTCCTTGCGGATTGACAACAGCATTGTCACCCATCCGCCGGACGGCGGAAACGCTGGGCGCGCGGTTCCCTCACGGTGCCACTCGATCCCGTGCCGCAAACGAAGCCGACCTCTCGCCAAAACGTCGCCCGTGGTTTGCCCTACACTCGCTTCAGTTCGAGGAGGAAGACACATGCAACTTTTTTGGTGCCCGGGAACCCGGGCGCAACGCGGAGCGTGGATGCTGGAGGAGACCGGGCTGGACTATGAGCGCGTGACCATCGACATCCGCGACCCAGACGTCCCGCGAGACCCGCGCTTCGCCGCGGCGAGCCCGATGGGCAAGGTGCCGGCGCTGGCGGACGGCGCGGTGGGGCTGGCCGACTCCGCGGCGATCTGCATGTATCTCGCCGATCGCTACCCAAGCTGTGGGTTGGCGCCGGCAGTGGACGACCCGCGCCGGGGCGCCTACCTCTATTGGATGGTGTACACGCCGGGTGTCATCGAGCCCGCCATCGCGGAGCGTCTCAACAACATGACGCCGAACCGCCTTTCCTCCGGCTGGGGAGACTTCGACGCCATGATCGAAACCCTCGTCGCCGGCCTAGGCGACAGCCCGTGGATTCTCGGCGACGAGTTCAGCGCTGCCGACGTGATGCTCGGTTCGAGCGCACATTTCATGAAGGCGTTCGGGCTGCTGCCCGACGTGCCGGCTCTTGAAGCCTACCGCGAGCGCTGCATGGAGCGGCCGGCTTGCCAGCGCGCGCTCGCGATGGAGGCAGATGAGGTCTGAGCCCGGTGCGGTGCGCTGCGACTGTGCGCACCGGCCTCCCACTCTCGCCGGTTGGTCTTAACGGCGCTTGCCGCTCGGTAGGCTGGGAACCACTGTCATTGAGGAAGGCCGCCCATGTCCGCTGATCCGATTGCCAGCCACCCGCGCCTGCCTTCTGGCTATGGCTTGCCCGAGGGCTCGCCGCTCATCGCTTGGGGCGAAGTACACGAACGCCTCGCCGCGGCCTTGCACTACTGGATTGCCTTGGTGCTCGGCAATGGCAGACCAATCACGAGGCCCATCGATGGCATGTGGGTGGGCAACTGCCTCTACTTCTCCGGCGACCCCGCTTCCCTCTGGCGACGCGCCTTGGAAGCGAACCCCGAAGCGAGCCTCCATCTTGAAGACGGCGAACGCGCTGTCATCCTCGAAGGTCGGGTGGGCAAGACCACGCCCGATGCGGCCCTCGCCGCCACCCTCCATGACCAAGCCAACGGCAAGTACGAATGGGCCAGCGCGCCCGTCTCCGCCTACCAAGGCGAGACGCTCATCTTCCGTCCCCGCAAGGCCCTCGTTTGGAACTTGCTCTACAAGGACGCAACCCGCTTTACCTTCGCTTGAGGGTTGGCGCAGAACGGAGGACCAACCGGAAGTCGCAGCAAGGGACGCACGGAAGCGTTGGACAGCGGCCACACCAATTGATACTGTAAAAATAGACATGCAACGGATCGTATGCGGATGTCGGGCAATGGGCTGTCGAGCCAAGCGCAGGGGGTGAAGGCGGTGCAAACAGAAGCGTTCCCCACCTCGCGCATTCCGGTCGTCAACGTCGCCACGGTCCCGCAGCGGAGCCCGCTGCGCTATCCGGGCGGCAAGACATGGCTGATCCCGCATATTCGCGAGTGGCTGCGGAAAACCGGTCCTGAAATCCTGATCGAGCCGTTCGCTGGCGGCGCCATCACCTCGCTCACAGCGGTGATGGAACGCCTCGTGAACGCGGCTGTGATGGTCGAGCTAGACCGCGATGTCGCAGCCTTCTGGCGCTCCGCGTTGGAGAGCGGAGCGACCTTGCAGAAATGGATCGGTCAATTCGAGCCGACCATCGAACGCCTCCGCGAGTTGGAGCGGGCGATCCCGGCAACGGTGACGGAACACGGCTTCCGCACGCTGGTGCTCAACCGCACCCGGCGCGGCGGAGTCCTCGCGCCTGGCGCATCCTTCAGCCGCAATGGAGAGAACGGGCGCGGTCTGCTCTCGCGCTGGTATCCGAAGACGCTGGCGACGCGGCTGGCCGCGATTCAGCAACACGCAGACCGAATCGCCTTCTGCGAAGGGGACGGCATGAAGCTCCTGCCGCTGATGTTGGGCGGGTGGGGCCGGAAGGCCGCGGTATTCCTCGATCCGCCCTACACGGCGCATGGCGGCAAGCGCGCCGGATCGCGCCTCTACGCACATTCGAGCCTAGACCACGCCGCGCTGTTCGCCATGCTGGCCGAAACCGATGCCAATTTCCTGATGACCTACGACGCTGCCCCAGAGATCATCGACTTGGTGCGCGAGCACAACTTCGACGCGGTGTGCCTGTCGATGAAGAACGGCCACCACAATCAAATGTCCGAGATCGTCATCACGTCCGAGCCGTTGTTCGCATGATGGACAGGTTCACTATCGCAGAATGGTTTGGGCAACCCTTCACGGGCCTCTCAGCGCCCCAAAGGCAAGCGCTGGCTCGGTCCGCGTTGGGGCACGCCACCGCCCCTTCCTGCCCGTTCCAGCGCGGCCAACCGCCCTGTGGGAAACGTGGCGGAGTGTGCTCGATCCGGGCGGGCAACGGGCCGCCCGTCATCACATGTCCGAGTCGGTTCGAGGAAGACGATTTGTTGCCGAAGTGGCTGGCGGAGATCGTCGGCTTCCCAGACATCTATCTGGCCACCGAAGTACCGTTCATGCGCTCCCCAACCACCGGGCGGGCAGCGGGCCGCATCGACTTGGTCATTGCTCAGGATGGTGACGCGAGCGCGTGGTTTGGTCTCGAAGTCCAGGCAGTCTATTTCTCTGGGAAAGGGATGCAGGCTGACTTTGAAGCGCTCCGCCAAAACACCGACGAGACGCCTCCAGAACCGATACAGCGGGCTTTCCTCACCTTCGCGCCTTGCCGTAACCTTGGCGTCTTTACCGTACTCAAAGGGAACGAACGATGGGGGTGGAGACCAATCTCTTCGATTTAACCGGGCGCGTGGCGCTGCTCACGGGCGCGTCCAAGGGCATGGGGCGCTACATGGCCGCCGGCCTCGCGGAACACGGTGCGTCCGTGGTGGTGTCGAGCCGCAAGCTCGACCAATGCGAAGCCACGGCGCAGGAAATCAACGAGCAGTGCGGTCGCGAAGCCGCCATCGCCGTTGCCTGCAACATCGGCTACAAGGAGCAGCTGGAGGCCTTGGTCGCTGAGACCCATAGCCGATTGGGGCCCATCGACATCTTGGTCGCCAACGCCGGGGTGAACCCGTTCTACGGCCCGATGTCGAAGATTCCAGACGCCGCCTTCGACAAGATCATGAACTCCAACGTCCGCTCCAACCACTGGCTGTGCCAGATGGCGGCGCAAGACATGGCGGAGAAGGGGCGCGGCAGCATGATGATCACGTCGTCCACCGGCGCGTTCAGCCCTTCGGAGTTCCTCGGCACCTACAGCATCTCGAAACTCGCGGACATCGGCTTGGTGCGCAATCTCGCGCTGGAGTATGGCCCCCGTGGCGTGCGCGTGAACGCCATCTGCCCCGGCCTCATCAAGACAGACTTTGCCCGCGCGCTGTGGGACAACCCAGAGGCGAAGAAGGCTGCCGAGACGACGACGCCGCTGCGGCGCTTGGGCGAACCGGAGGACTTCAAGGGCATCGCCGTGTTCCTGGCTTCAGACGCGAGCGCCTATGTCACCGGGCAAGCCATCGCGGTGTGCGGCGGCACCCATATGTGGCGTTAGGCCACCGCGCCACGCCCTAACCCAGCGTCCGGCGGCGCCCCACAGCGCGGCGTCGCCGCGGCGCGCGAGTACACTGCCCACATGAAGGCGCGCGGCTTCGTCATGCAGGCGAGCTACCGCATCTTGGGCGGCGCGCCGGTGCTGCACCTGTTCGGCCGTCTGGAAGACGGCGCCACCTTTCTCATCCGGGACGCCCGCGCCACGCCGTGCTTCTTCGTGCGCGCCGCAGACGCGGACCGTGCCCACGCCGCCGGCGCCACGCGCCAGCGCCCCACCGAGCGCCGCAACTTCGCCGGCGAACCGATGGTGGTCGTCGAGGTGGCCACCCCACCCGACGCGCCGCCGCTGCGAGATCGCCTGCACGAACAAGGCATCGACACGTTCGAGGCGGATGTACGGTTCGCCGTGCGCTGGCTCATCGATCGAGACATCAAGGGCGGCATCGAAATCGAAGGCGAAGCGCAGCCGGGCGACGGCATCGACTGGGTGTTCAACGAACCTGATGCCCGCCCCGCGCATGTGGACATCACCCCCCGCGTGCTGTCCTTCGACATTGAGACGGACGCGAACGCGGAACAACTGCTGGCCATCGCCCTCTACGGCTGCGGCTTGGACGAAGTGCATGTGGTGGACGCCGAAGGACGGCCCATGCCGGCGCGCGCTCACGCCGCGGTGGACGAAGGCGAGGCTTTGGAAGCATTCGTCCAGCGCGTCGGCGAAGCCAACCCAGACGTGCTCACCGGCTGGAACGTCATCGACTTCGACCTCAGCGTGATGGCGCGCATCGCCAAGCGCCTGAAGCGCCCGTTCGAGTTGGGCAGAACGCCGGGCGCAATGCGCATCCGTGCCGCCCAAGGCTACTTTGGCAGCGGCCAGGCCAACATCCCCGGGCGCGTGGTGCTGGACGGCATGGATCTGCTGCGCGGCGCCTTCGTGCGCTTCGACGACTATTCCTTGGACGCCGTGGCCCGGCGGGTGCTGGGCGAAGGCAAGGCAATCGAGGGCGATGTCCGCGACCGCGCCGGGGAAATCATGGCCCGCTATCGAGACGATCTAGAGGGCTTCGCCCGTTATGCCCGCACCGACGCTCGCCTTGCCTTGGAAATCGTCGAGGCGATGAACTTGGTGCCGTTGGCCCTCGCCCGCAGCCGCCTCACGGGCATGACGCCAGACCGGGTGGCCGCCAGCATCGCCTCGTTCGACTTCGTCTATCTCGCCGAGCTCGGCAAACGCGGCATCGTTGCGCCCACGGCGCGGGGGAGCGACGCGCGGGTGTCCGTCGCGCAGAGCGGCGGGCATGTGCTCGAACCCAAACAGGGGCTGCACGACAACGTTTGCGTGTTCGACTTCAAGAGCCTCTATCCCAGCGTGATGCGCACCTTCAACATCGACCCGCTCGCATTCGTGGCCGAACCCAACGCACAGGACGATGTGGTGCGCACCGTCACCGGCGCCGCCTTCCGCCGCGGCGAAGCCATCCTGCCGAAGATGTTGGACCGCCTCGCGGCTGCGCGGGAAGCCGCCAAGCGCGGCAACGACGGCATCGCCTCGCAGGCCATCAAAATCCTCATGAACTCGTTCTACGGCGTGCTCGGCACGCCGGCGTGCCGTTTCCACAACGTGGCCATCGCCAACGCCATCACCGGGCAGAGCCGGCATTTCCTCCTCTGGGCCAAGGGTTGGTTCGAGGCGCGTGGCTTCACGGTGCTGTACGGCGACACAGACAGCCTGTTCGTGTTGTCTGGCGTCGCCGACACCGCACGCGCTCGGGCGCTGGCGGAAGGGTTGACCGAGGAGTTGAACGCCGCCGTCGCAGACCATGTGCGCGAGCGCTGGCGCGTCGAGAGCCGCTTGGAGCTGGAGTTTGAGAAGGTGTACGCGCGGCTCTTCCTGCCGGCGGTGCGGCACGGCGCCGGCGGCGCACGCAAGCGCTATGTCGGCGCACTGGAAGACGGCCAAGAATTGGACTTCGTCGGCATGGAAGTGGTGCGCCGCGACTGGACCGAACTCGCCAAGACGGTGCAGCGGGAACTCTACGCCCGGCTCTTCAAGGAAGCGCCAGTGGCCGATTACCTAGTCGACGTGGTGAGCGCCGTGCGCGCCGGCGAGGCGGATGCCGCCCTCGTCTATCGCAAGGGACTGAGGAAACGTCTCCGCGAATACGACAAGAACACGCCGCCGCATGTCGCCGCGGCGCGCAAATCCCGCTCAAGCACTGGGCGGGTGGTGTCCTATGTGATCACCCAAGCTGGCCCGGAACCGTTGGACAACGTGACGGCCGAGCTGGACCGCGAGCACTATGTGCAAAAGCAGGTGCGACCGGTGGCGGAGCCCGTGTTGGAAGCCTTGGGCCTCCACTTCGAGCAGGTGATCGGCGACGACACGCAGCTGGCGCTGTTCTAACCGGGCCGCGGCCCGTCAGACCGGCGCTTAAGCCGCCAAGAAGCTACTCCGCCGGTTTCTCGCGACGCACCCAGCGGCTGGTGGCGCTCACATCCTCAATCGCCCCGCCGGCCTGCTGCCAACCGGCAAAGCCAGCTTCCAAATGGGCGACATCGGCGAAGCCCATGTCCCGCAGCGCCTGAGCCGCGAGGGCTGAACGCCCCCCCGCCGCGCAAAACAGCACCGTGCGGCGGCCCTCTTGGAACCAATCCCGGTAGTAAGGGCTCCCTGGGTCTGCCCAGAACTCAAGCATTCCCCGCGGCGCATGTTTGGCGCCGGGGATCGTGCCGAGATCAACCTGCTCCTGCAGCTCGCGGATGTCGAGCAGCAACGTGTCCGGGTTCGCTTCAACCTCCCGCTTGAGGTCTTCGACGCTCAGGTTCTCGATGCCCTGTTTTGCCGCCTCAACCGCAGCGAAGATGCTCCTGATCGCCATTGCGCACTGTGCCTCTGCCTAGATCAGGGAAATTGTACCCGCGCCCGGCGCACTTCAAGCGCGCGCCGTCATGCGTCGAAGGACACGCTTTTCACCAAAGCGTAGACGTTCATGCCCTCTGCCAAGCCGAGGTCGTCCGCGGCGGCGCGGGTGATGCGGGCGCGCAAGCACTGGCCGGCGACGTCGACCGCCGCTTCCGCGAAGGGTGAATCCGCCTCGGCGACGAGTTCAGTGAGCCTTCCGGCGAAGACATTGCGGATGCTCAAGGCCCTTGGCCGTTCTGTCGCCAACGCCACATCCCGCGCGCGTATGCGCACATGCGCCGCGGCGCCTGGCGCCAAGCCCTCGTTCAGCGGCGTGGCGATGGGTTGGCCGCCAAGTTCCAACCAAGTGAGCCGGTAGTGCAGGTCGTGGCGTTCCACCCGCGCCTGCACCACCACGCTCGCCTCAATGGGCCCGGCAATGGACTGCACATCCAAGCGCTGCAGCACCGCGGCCGTCGGGCCGAAAGCGCGGGCGCGGCCTTGCGCCAGCACCAGCGTGCGCCGCGCCAACCGCGCCACTTCATCGATGGCGTGGCTCACGTACAGCGTCGGCATGCCGAACTGCGCCGGCAACGCTTCCAGATAGGGCAGGATGTCTGCCTTGCGGGCGCTGTCCAAGGCCGCCAACGGCTCATCGAGCAACAGCAGCGCCGGCTTTGCCAACAGCGTTCGCCCCAGCGCCACGCGCTGCCGCTCGCCGCCGGATAGGGCACTCGGCCGGCGCCGCAACAACGCCGCCAGATCAAGCGCCGCCACCACATCGTCAAAGCTGGGCGCCCCGCCTCGGGCCCGGCGCGCGGCGTAGCGCAGATTGCCGCCCACGCTCAGATGGGGAAACAGCCGCGCATCTTGGAACATGTAGCCAACCGAGCGCCGATGCGCCGGCACGCGCACGCCCGCGGCGGTGTCCAACCAAACATCGTCGCCCAGCGCCACGCGCCCGCTGGCCGGCTCGAAGCCGGCAATCGAACGCAGCAACGCGCTCTTGCCGGCGCCGCTCGGCCCAAACACCGCGGTGACGCCGTCCATTTGCAGGCGCTCTGCGCACTGCAAGTGGAAGTTGCCGAGCGGCAGCTCGATGTCGATGTCCAAGGTGAGCGCACCGGCACCGGCAGCCGCCACCGTCGCAGCCCCGTCGCGGGATTCAGCCGACATGGGTCGGGAACCGTCGATTGACGGCATACACCACCAACAGCGCAATGGCGCAGAATGCCAACAGCGTGGCGGACAGCGCATGGGCATCCGCGTAGCGCAGCGTTTCCACCTGTTCGTAGATGGCGATGGACACCACCCGCGTCTCGCCGGGGATGTTGCCGCCAACCATCAACACGACGCCGAACTCGCCCACGGTGTGCGCGAAGGTGAGCACCGTCGCGGTAAGGAAGCCGCGTCCGGCCAGCGGCGCCGCCACGGTGAGGAAGGCATCCAGCGGATGCGCGCGCAAGCTGGCGGCGGCCTCCAAAGGCGCGCGGCCCACCGCCGCGAAGGCGCTCTGCAGCGGCTGCACCATGAATGGCAAGGAGTACAGGATGGACGCCGCCACCAAGCCCTCGAACGAAAACGTGAGCGTGTCGCCGCTGAGCTGAACCCACAGCCGCCCGATGGGGGCGTCTGGATTGAACAGGATCAAGAGGTAAAAGCCGAGCACCGTGGGCGGCAGCACCAACGGCAGCGCCGTGACGGCCTCGATGACCGGCTTGACGGCCGAGCGCGTCGTCGCAAGCCACCATGCGAGCGGGGCACCCAAGACCAACAGCGCCAACGTGGTGACGCCGGCCAGCTTGAACGTCAGCCAGATGGCGTCGGTTTCCACCAGACGTCATCCTCCATGTCGGCGCCAGTGGGCGCGTCGTAGCCGCTTGCGATGATGATCCGCTTGGCTTGCGCACCGAACAAGAACGCCATGAATGCGCGGGGCGCGGCTTTGCCGGCGGAGCGCCGCAGCAATGCCGCGTCTTGGCGCACCGGGCGATGCAGCGCCGCCGGCACATCCCAACGGCTGCCTTGGCGCCCGCCGTCCAGCACATACGAGACAGCCACGAAGCCGAGTTCGGCGGCGCCGGTGGCCACCAAGGCATGGGCTTGGCCCACGTTCTCGCCCATCACCAGCCGCCCGGCATTGGCGTCGAAAAGGCCGAGCGCCTTGAGCGTTTGCACCGCCGCGGCGCCATACGGAGCGAGGCGCGGATTGGCAATGGCGAGGTGCTTGTACACCCCCTCGCCCAACGCCCGCGCACCATCGGCGCCGATGCGGTGCGCATCCGCGCTCCACAACGTGAGCCGCCCGAGGGCATAGGTGCGCCGCGAACCCGGCACGACAAGCCCCGCCTCCTCCAACTTGCGCGGCCGCTCACGGTCCGCGGCGAGCAACACGTCGAAGGGCGCGCCGTGGGTGATTTGGGCAAAGAGTTTGCCTGTCGAGCCGATGACCAGGGCGACGCGATGCTCGGACGCCGCCTCAAACGCCGCTTCGATGCGCTCAGCCGGTTGTGCGAAATTGGCGGCGACAGCCACCAGCGCTTCCTCCCCCGCAGCGCCGCTTGCCAGCGCAGCGAGCAGCAGTGCCCCAGCGGACGGCGCGCGGCGCATCATGGCGCAGACGTCGCGTTCGGCGGCGCTTCCCGGAGCTCGTCATTGAACGCCCGCGAAGCCAGCCACATGTGATAGACCGCCAGCAACGGCAGCACCTTCATCGCCACCAGCGCCCAGCGCAGCGATTCCTGGCCGAGCATCGGCGCCAGCGCGTCCGACAGGGCGCCCACGGCGAATGGCCCCAAACCAACGCCGATGAGATTGGACGAGAACATCAAGATGGCACCGGCCAAGGCGCGGGCATGGGGCCCCACCAGCCCTTGCACCGCCGCCAGCAACACCCCGGCGAACACGCCGGCGGCGAGCATCGCCACCATCGCCGAAGCGAACGCCCAGCGCCAATCCGCGGCGAGATAGAAGCCGAGCAGGAACGGTATCGAGATCAGCGTGCCAAGCAGCGGCACATACACCTGCCAAGCCGCGTTGCGCTTGGCGAGCCGATCGGCCATGAAACCCCCGGCCATCACCGCCACCAAGCTCGGAATGCTGAGCATGCTCAAGAGCACGCCCACCTCGTTCAGCGCCATGCCATGCGAGCGCTGCAGGAACGGCGCATGCCATTGCCCCGCGCCAACGTTGCTGAACCACAAGATGCCAACGGCGATCATCAAGTGGCGGAAGGCGCGGCCGCGGAAGAGATGCACCGTCGCCTGCCACAATGAACCGCTGCGCAGCGGCGACCCGGCCGCTTCCACCTTGCCGCGCGGCGGCGCTTCGCGAACGGTGAAACGCACGAGCAGCGCGAAGGCCACGCCCGGGGCGCCGAGGACGATGAAGGCCATGCGCCAGCCGTATTCGTGGCCGATGTAGCCCGCCAGCAAGGTGCCGAGGAAAATGCCGATGTGCGCCCCGGCAACGAAGAACGCGATGGCGCGGGCGCGTTGTTCAATGGGGAAGTAATCGGCCAACAGCGCCTGCGAGGGAGGGTTGCCGCCAGCTTCGCCGATACCCACGCCCACGCGGGCGAGCAGCATGTGCCAATAGGCGCCGACGAGGCCAGACACCACCGTCATGGCGCTCCAGATCGCCATCGCCCAAGAAATGACGCGCACTCGCAAGCCGCGATCGGCGAGCCGCGCGATGGGAAAGCCGCACACGGCGTAGAACAAAGCGAAGGCGAGGCCCGTGAGGATGCCCATCTGGGTGTCGCTGGCCTGCAGCTCGTGCTTGATGGGCTCGATGAGCACGCCCAAGATCGAGCGATCCATGTAGTTGAAGAGGTTCACGCCCATCAGAACGCCGAGGACGTATATCCGATAGCGGGTGGAAAACTCGCGGCGCGGCGCGGCGTCCAAGGAAGCGGGTTCGCTCATCGACGGCTATGGTAGCCTGTTGCCGGTAGCCCCTAGCCGCTTGCCCAACGGCGGCGGTCAGCGCGTGTGGCGCTGCCAAGGCACCATCGGACAGCCACTCGGCGCCACGCCGTATCGTGTTATCATGATGGCGTTGACTTCGGCAGCTTTCGCTTCCTGCCAGGATCGATCATCGCCCTCTCGCCCACGTTCCTCAGTGTTCATTCGTCGCCCTGCACCCGCGTGGCCGCGCATCGCTTCCCATGGAGCGCCGCGCGGGATTGCGGATGCCGCAAGGTGCGCGGACGCTGGAGCGGCAAGGCCAAGGGGCGGGGGTGGCGCCTGCAGGCGCTGAGCGGAACCGGCAGTCAACGACAACCAACCGATTCGGGAGAGACGATTTGAAGATTTACGTCGGCAACATGCCGTACAGCACCACCTCCGACGACCTTACCACGCTGTTCGGCGAGTACGGGCACGTGCAGGAGGCAACCGTCATCATGGACCGGGAGACGGGGCGCTCCAAGGGCTTCGGCTTCGTCGACATGCCCAACAACTCAGAAGCGGATCAAGCCATCAAGGCGCTGAACGCGACGCCGCTCAGCGGGCGCATGCTCACCGTCAATCAGGCGCGTCCGCGCGGAGACCGTCCACGCCGGCACTGATCGCGCCGCCTTCACCGCATACTGGAACACGGCGGGGCGGCCCTTAGCCCCGGCGTGGCGGGCCGCCTATGGCGAGCCGCCCGCCGGGCCTAGATGGGCGCCAACGCGCGGCACTATCCGTTCAGCCGTGCTGCGATGTCCGCGCCGATGTCTTGCGGCGACACCTGCGGCTCGTAGCGCACCAGCACTTGGCCTTCGCCATCCACTAGGAACTTGGTGAAGTTCCAAGCGATGTCCGGGTTGCCGTCTTCCTTGGGCTGTTCGGCTTTCAGGAGGCGGTACAGCTCGCAAGCGCCATCGCCGTTCACCTCGATCTTGCCGAAGATCTCGAAGTTCGCGTCGTACTGCGAGTGCGCGAACTCAAGGATCTCTTCGTTCGTGCCCGGCTCCTGGGCGCCAAACTGGTTGCACGGAAACCCCAACACCGTCACGGCGCCCTGTTCTTGCAATGCACGCAGACCTGCGTACTGCGGGGTGAGGCCTCATTGGCTGGCGAGGTTCACAACCAAGCAGGCTTGGCCCTTGTATTGGCGGAAGCTCAGTTGCTCGCCGCCCGCCGTGGGCATGGTGAGCTCGTGGAAGGTGGGCATGCGCTCTTCTCCGCAGCGGTGAGTTCACGCTCGATTATTGGGCGGCGGGCGCGGCAAGTCCACCATCGAAACTCCAACGCCATGTGAGCAAGAGCCAAAGCGCTGAATCCAGCGCCACCTGAGCATGAGCCCGCCCCGGCTTCTGCTACGCTTTTCCCGCCAAGCTGAAACGTTGACGCCTCCGTTGCATCCCATCCATCGCCGCTTCCACGCCGAGGAACTCGTCCGCTTGCGGCGGGCGGGCGAGAAACGTCGCTATGTGGCCGCGCAGCGGCGCGGGCGCGTGGACCCGAACCCGCATCAGATCGAAGCCGTGACGTTCGCGCTGCGACGCATCCCTGAAGGCGGCTGCATCCTTGCGGATGAAGTGGGCCTCGGCAAGACCATCGAGGCTGGCCTCGTCATCGCGCAACTCCTTGCCGAGGGCAAGAGCCGGGTGTTGATCATCGTGCCGCGGCCGTTGCTTGGACAGTGGCAGAGCGAGCTGCGCGAGCTGTTCGGGGTGGAGGCGCAGGAAGCCGCAGACGCCAACGTGGAGGTCGCGGCACCCGGCGTCTTCATCGCTGGACGCGAGTACGCCGGCGGCGAACGTGGCTTCGAGCGGCTGCGCCAAGCGCCGCCGTTTGACCTGTGCTTGATCGACGAAGCCCACGAGGTGTTCGCCGGCATCCATCGGCGCTACGACAAGCACGGCGTCTACGACGAAGACAGCCCCCACGCACGCACCGCGCACCGGGTGAAGCAGCTGATCGGCGCGGCGCCGGTGCTGCTGCTCACAGCCACGCCCATGCAGAACTCGCTGGACGAGCTGTGGGCGCTGGTGGGCTACATCGACCGCACCGGCACGTTGCTGGGCGACAAGCCCACGTTCGACCAACTGTTCAACAACGAAGGCGGCGTCGGCGCGGAGCAGGCCGGCGAATTGCAGCGCCGGCTGAAACGGGTGGTGCAGCGCACCCTGCGGCGCCAAGCCATGCCGTATTTGGAGCGCCCGTTCGTGGGCCGCGTGGCGCGGCTGTACTCCTACCGAATGAGCGCCGCCGAAAAAGCCCTCTACGAAGACGTCACGGACTACTTGCTGGAACCGGAACTCTTCGCATTCAGCGGGCGCGCGCGGAAGATGCTGCTGATCGGATTCCACCGCCGCATGGCCTCGTCCAACGCGGCCCTCGCGGCGAGTTTGACCAGCGTGGCCACTCGGTTGCGGCGGCTGCTCGGCAACGGCACTGCCAACGAAGCCGAAGACTTGGACGATTTGGAAGAGGAAACCGAGGGGCTAGCCACAGCGGAGAGCGCGCCGGCGCCAGAAGCTGCACCCACGGACGGCCCAAGCTCCCCACCCTTGCCGCGCATGGACAGAGCCGCCGTCGGCGCGGAACTCGAACGGGTAGAGGGCTTCGCGCATCGCGCCAAGGCCCTGCCGGCAGACAGCAAAGCCGAAAGCCTCGTCAAGGTGGTGAAACTGGTGATGGATCGCGCGCCGGACCGCCGCAAGGTGCTGATCTTCACCGAATCCCTCACCACGCAGGCCTATCTGAGTGAACTGCTGGTGCAGAAGACCCAACTGACCGAGCAGGACATCACCTTGTTTCGCGGCGTCAACGATTCGCCCCGGGCCTCTGCGGCGTTGCGCGTTTGGCGCGAAGAAGTGGAAGCGGACATGGCGCAGCGCCTGCGCCCCAGCCCAACGGTGGCGGTGCGGCTGGCGCTGGTACACGAGTTCCGCACGCGCTCGACGGTGATGATCGCCACCGAAGCCGGCGCCAAGGGCCTCAATCTGCAGTTCTGCGACACCTTGGTGAACTACGACCTGCCGTGGAATCCGCAGCGCATCGAACAGCGCATCGGCCGCTGCCATCGCTACGGGCAGCAACGCGACGTGACGGTGTTCAACTTCCTTGCCGAAGACAACGAGGCGCAGCAACTCACGTTCGACATCCTGAGCAGCAAGCTGGATCTGTTCGGCAAAGTGCTGGACATGTCAGACGTCGTGCTGCAAACCTCCCGCCAAGACTCCTCTGCAGCGCTCACCTCCGCGCTCGGCGCCGATTTCGAGGCGGAGGTGCAACGCATTTGGGAACGGGCGCGCTCGCAAGAGGATGTGGTGGCGGAACTGCGCCAACTGCGCGACACGATGGAGGAACGCCGCCGCGAACTCGACCGCACCCACGAACGCACCATGGGCCTCATCGAGCAGCGTCTGGACGCCTCCGTGCGGCAGGTGTTCGAACGCATCCAAGGCGAGTTGGCGCCAGCGCTGAAGGAACTCGACGCAGAGTTGAGGAACGTGCTTGCCGCCTATCTGGACGCCGAAGCAGTGCCTTGGGGAGAAGGCGAACGAGCCGGCCACGACGTGCTGCACTTCGGCGCTTCAACCAAGCTCCCCAAACCGTTCGAACGGGGCGGCACGGTGGTGCTCGGCAGCAACCGGGGGTTGGCCGCCGGCGCCGATCAGTTGCATGTGGGGCACCCCCTCATCGAAGCGGCAGTGCGTTCCGCGCGCGGCCAGTGCGCCGGCGAGTTCCGCGTGCGCTTCCGCCTGCAGCCGAGCGCCCCCGGCGCCCTCCGCAAACATCGCGGCAGCCGCGGCCGCTTGGCGCTGACGCGGATACGCTACGACGGCTTCGAACCCGAAGAACGGCTGCGCGTCACTGCGGTGTTCGAGGACGCCGAAGTGCTGCGCCCCGCTGAAGCGGCCTTGGAACTGCTGCGTCAGCCTTGCGAGGATGTGGCCGAATTCGCACAACCGCTAGGCGTCACTGCCGCACATCTAGACGAAGTGGTGGACGAAGAGCTCTTTGAAGAACAAGGGCGCATCGCCGAACTCAACCAACAGGGCTTCGAGCAAGCCGTGAACCAGCTCGATCAGTATCTGGCCGACCGCATCCTCGTGCTGCGCCGCGCCAAGCGCAAACAGGCGCAGAACCTCGCGGCTGCCGAGCGCCGGCGCGAGCAAAGCGTGGGCGCAGACAACCGCGCCAGAGCCGAAACTCGCGTGCGGGATTTGGAGCAGAAAGTGGAGCAGATCGAAAGCGAACTCTCCGCCCTCGCCAGCCACGAGGACGAGACCTATCAGAAGTGGAAGCAACACGCGCACCAGCGCCGCTACGCCATGCCGACGGGCGAGCGCCTGCTGAGCGCGGAATTCGTGATCGAATGAGCGACGCACCGGGAGACAGCGACGTGGCCTTGACCTTGCTGCACACCGCGGACTGGCACTTGGGCCGCCGCTTCCCCGCTTTCGAGCGTGAACAGGAAACCCGCCTCACGCGGGCGCGCTTGGAAGTGGTGGGACGCATCCTGGATGTGGCTGAGAGCCGCAACGTGGACGCCGTGCTGTGCGCTGGGGACTTGTTCGACGAACCGGCGCCTGCCCAGCTCTGGTGGGGCGGCGTGCTAAAGGAGTTCCAACGCCGCCATTGGCAACGACCCGTGGTGCTGCTGCCGGGCAACCACGATCCGTTGACGTCGAACTCCATCTATCACCAAGCACACCCCTTTCGCCGCGGCTTGCCACGCTATGTGCATGTGGTGGACGAACCGGGATGGGAGCTGCCGCTCGGCGACAACGCCGTGGTGGTGGCAAGCCCCTGCACCTCCGCTGCCGGCGACACCAGATTGGTGGAATCCCTCCCCAAACGCGAAGCCGGCGACGAGCGCATCCGCATCGGTTTGGTACACGGGCAGACCTTCGACATCGATGGCCACCAGACGAACTTTCCGATTCCGCGCGGCAGCGCCGCCGAGCGCGGCTTGGACTACCTCGCCATCGGCGACACCCACGCCTTCCGAGAAGTGGAACCCGGTGCATCTGCTCCAACTATCTATCCGGGAGCGCCGGAAGCCACCAGTTTCGGCGAAAAGGACACCGGCAACGTTGCGGTGGTGTTCTTCCCCTTGGACCGCCGCCGCCGACCGTTGGTTCACAGGGAGGCAGTGGGCGCCTGGAAGTGGCGCGAGGAAATCTGCCATTCCATGCCAGAACTGCGCGCATTGGCCGACGAAGGCGAGCTGAGCAAGACGGTGCTGCGCCTCACACTCAACATGGCCGTGCCGATGGGCGAGTACGACGAAGCCGAACGCTTGCTGGCGTCACTCGGCGGCTCGTTGGCGGCGACGCCTCGCGTCGGCGTGCTCAACGTGAATCGGGAAGGGCTGCGTTTGATGACTGAGGACGCCATCGCGCAGTTCAACGCCGACATGCCGGACGTCCTGCGCGCCACCGCACAGCGCCTGCAAACGCTGGCGCAGGATGGCGACCCGCAACAGAAGGAGCACGCCGAGCGCGCGCTGCATCATCTGTATCGGCTGGTGCAGGACGCCGCTTGATGGCCATGTGGATCCGCCAACTGAACGTGAAGGACTGCGCCGGCATCGCCTCTGCCCGCGTAGCGATGAAACCCGGGTTGAACGTGTTGCACGGCCCGAATGAACTCGGCAAGTCCACCTTGGTGAACGCCATCCGCGCAGCGTTGCTGCTGCCGGTCGGCTCGACGGCGGCCCAACCACTGCGCGCCTGGAACGTGGATGGCCCACCTTCCGTCGAACTCACCTTCGAGGAGGAAGCGCAGCGCATTTGGCGGGTGAGCAAGCGCTTCGGTGGCGGCGGCAGCCACACCTATCTCGAGTTTTCACGCGACGGACGGCAGTTTTCGCAGGAAGGCCGCGGCCGGGAGGTGGAAGGTTCGTTGCAGAACATTCTGCGCTGGGGCATCGAACCGCCCGGTGGCAAAGGCGGCAAGCGGGGCATGCCCGCCTCGTTCATCACCACGGCCCTGCTCGGCGACCAGCGCAACATCGATGCCATTCTCGAAGCCAGCCTCACAGACGACCCGAACGCCAGCGGCCACGAGCGCTTAACGGAAGCGTTGCAGGCGCTGGCCGCAGACCCCCGCTTCAAGCAGGTGCTGGCGTCCGTGCAAGCGCGGGTCGCCGAGGCATTCACCGCCGCCGGCAAGAAGAAGACGGCCAAGGGCGCGCCGTGGCCCGCGCTCAAGGCCGCCATGAGCGAAGCCAGACAACGCGAACAAGACGCACGGCAGCAAGTTGAGGACAGCGCATCCGCTCGTTCGCGCGTTGCCGCACTGCAGAGTCAGGTCCTTGAAGCCGACGCAGAAGCTGAACGAGCCGCCGGCGATCTCCAGGCGGCGCAAACGGCCGAGCGACAGCAAGCGCAGCGCACCGCCACCGCAAAGACGCTTGCCGCCGCAGAAGACGAATTGAAGAAGGCACAGGCGCAAGTCCGCAGCCGGGACGAGAAAGCGACCGCGGTCGCCGCGGCGGAAAAGGAAGCCGAGGCTTCGCGGAAGCAACTCGCGGCGGCCGAGCGGGCCCTCGCTACCGTGCAACCGAAGGTCAAGGCAGCCAAGGAGCGGGTTCAGCAACTGGAGTCTGGAGACGCCGAACAGGGCCGGCAACTGCGCGAACAGGAGGCACGGAACCGGCAATTGAAGCTGACGCAGCAGAAAAACGAACTGCAAGCGCAGGTCGCTGACGCCCAGAAGATCGCCGCACGCGAAGCCGAGACCCAAAAGATCCAGACAGACATCGAACAGCGCACAAAAACGCTTGACGAACAACGCAGTTTGCTCGCCGAGGCCGAGGCGAAGACGTCTGCGGACAAGGACCAGGCCGAGGTGTTGGAGCGCGACCGCGACTGCGCCCGCTACGTCGCTGCCGCCCAACGAGCGCACGAACTCGCCGCTAAACGCGACGCGGCGACGGCATCGGCGAAAACCGCGAAGGCGCGGGAAGAACAGGCGCAGGAAGCTCGCGGCAAAGCCCAAGGGTTGAACGCCCCCGCGCGAGCCGAACTCGACGAACTCCAACGGCTAGACGCGGAACGCCGCGTGGCCGAGGGCAAACTTGCCGTGGGGCTTGCCCTCGAGTTCACGCCGGAAAACGCCAGCACCGCGGAAGTGACGCTGGACGGCGAGACGCGGACACGCGAGTTCAACGCCGGCGAACGGGTGCGATACGAAGCCGAGCGAGAACTACGGCTCGTCATAGACGGCGTTGGCGTGCTGCAGGTGCGCGGCGGTGGCCGGCATCTTCGGCAAGAGGCGGAAACGGCCATTGATCGTTGGCGAAGGTACGCCGACAGCCTCTTTGAGCGCGCCAACGTGGAAACCACCAGCGCTCTCGAAGACAAACGCCAGGAAGCCGACAAACTGCTCGCGCTGGCGGTCGAACACGACAACAAGGCCACCCAAGCACGGCTTGGCAGCGAGAACGTCGATGCACTCGAACAGCAAACGGTGGTGGCAAAAGCCCAAGCAAAGCAACGCCGCGAAGCCGCCGCCAAGCGGATGGAAGCGGGCGTTTCGGTAGACGACTACATCGAAGAAAGTGGCGATCTGGGCGACGAAGAGGAGCTCGCCCGCGCCATTGAAACGCTGAAAGACGAAGTGCGTCGGCGTGAATCGCTGCACGCCTGGCTAGCCCACGAAGTAGAGCAAGGTGGCGCACAACTCGACAACCTCCATCGGGATGTGGAACGCGCACAGCAAGACATCCAGGACGCCATCGCCCAAAACGAACGCTGGCGTGACGTGCTGGGCGAAGCCGAGGCGAAACGACAACGCCAAGATGACGAACTGGCCCAGGCAGATGCGGAAATCCGTGCCATTCAAGCCGAGGCCACCGCCGCCACCGAAGACGCACGCGACGCGCTCGCCCAAATCACCAAAGAAGAAAGCGCGAAAACGAAGGCGAGAGACGAGGCCCGCGAGCATCTGCAAGACGCGAACAACGCGCTGGCCAAGCTCCAAGGCGAGGCCGAGACCCTGCGCACCATCGCGGAGGATTTGGACCTTCCCGGCTTGCAAGCAGCGCGAGACCAACAGCAGGCGCTTTTGGACGCCCTTCCGGCGGTGGACGACACGCCAAACGACCTGGCCGAACTGGAGCGATTCGCCAAAGACGCCGCCGACAACGCGACCTCGCTGCGCAACGACCTGAGCGCAGCGCAAGGTGCCCTCACCCAAGTCGGCGGCCAACACATCGAGGAGCAAGCGGCCCAGGCCAAGGAGGCGCTGATCGCGCTCGCCCGCCGCGAGCACGACCTAGAGGTGGAATACGGCGGCTGGCAACTGCTGCGCGAAACGCTAAAGGAAGCGGAGAAGGAAGACGCCACCCACCTCGGCGACGCCCTCGTGAAACCCGTCAGCGAACGCATGGCAGCCCTCACCGACGGCCGCTACAGCGCGGTAGGCATCGGCCCGCAGCTAGACGCCACCGGCATCCGCTTGGGCGACGACGAACGCTCCTTCAACGACGTTTCCGTCGGCACGCGCGAACAAATCGGCCTGCTGCTGCGCCTCGCCGTCGCCGAAGCCCTCGGTAGTTTCCTGATCCTAGACGACCACCTCACCCAATCCGACCAAGGCCGAATGGCATGGATTCGCGGCTTGCTCAACGAAGCCGCGCAGCAAATCCAAGTGGTCGTCATGACTTGCCACCCCAACGCCTATCTCACCGGCGACCATTCGGACAGCGCCCACGCAGTAGACCTCACCAAGTGCATCAAAAGGCACCCCATCGGCGGATCAGCCCCAAGCGCTGACGCGACGTAACCAAATCTCCGCAGAACGCCACCCTACTGCCGACCAGCACCTCGGACCGGCCAACCGCACGCCGTCCAAATCGGCGACAGCGACAGGCGCTAGCGGGTGTACGGCATTGCCCTATCATGGCGAAACCCGCTTGTGGAGAGGCCCATGAACTTCGAACTGCCGGAACATTTGCGCAGCTACCTCGACGAACTCGATGCGTTCATCGAGCGCGAGATCAAGCCGCTGGAGGAACAAGCCGACAACATCCGCTTTTTTGATCATCGGCGTGAAGACGCCCGCACCGATTGGGAGCGCGGCGGGCTGCCGAACGAAGGGTGGGAAGCGCTGCTCGCCGAAGCACGGCGCCGGGCGGACGCCGCCGGCCACTATCGCTATCCCTTTCCCAAGGCGTATGGCGGGCGCGACGGCGGCAACTTGGACATGGCCGTGATTCGGGAGCACCTCGCGGCCAAGGGCTTGGGGCTGCATTGCGATTTGCAGACGGAACATTCCATCGTCGGCAACAACGTGGGGCTCCTGCTGATGTTGGAGTACGGCACAGACGATCAAAAGGCCAAATGGATCGACGACTTGGCCGAGGGCCGCCGCGGCTTTGCCTTCGGCATCACCGAGCCCGGCCACGGCTCCGACGCCACCCACATGGACACCCACGCAGAGCGCGACGGCGACGAGTGGGTGATCAATGGCGAGAAGACGTGGAACACCGGCATCCACAAGGCGCAGTACGACCTCATCATGGCGCGCACCAGCGGCGCCGCCGGCGATGGCCGCGGCATCACGGCGTTCCTCACGCCAACCAACGCCGCCGGCTTCAAGGTGGAAGAGATGCTGTGGACGTTCAACATGCCCACAGATCACGGGCGCGTGTCGATGAAGGATGTGCGTGTGCCGCATGAGGCCATTTTCGGCGGCGAGGGCCGCGGCCTCATGGTGGCGCAGCATTTCTTCAACGAGAACCGCATCCGCCAAGCCGCGTCCAGCCTCGGCGCCGCCCAATTCTGCATCGACCAAGCGGTGGCATACGCCAAAGAGCGCAAGCCATTCGGCAAGCCGCTGGCGGAGAATCAGGCGATCCAGTTCCCGCTAGCCGAGCTGCACACGCAATGCGAGATGTTGCGGGCGTTGATCCACAAGACCGCGTGGATGATGGACGCCCACGGCGCGTTTTCGGTGTCGGACAAGGTGTCCATGTGCAACTACCAGGCAAACCGGCTGTGCTGCGAAGCGGCAGACCGCGCCATGCAAGTTCACGGCGGCTTGGGCTACTCACGCCACAAGCCGTTCGAGCACATCTACCGGCACCATCGGCGCTACCGCATCACGGAAGGGGCGGAAGAGATTCAGATTCGCCGCGTGGCCGGCTACATGTTCGGCTATATGAAGCAGCGGGCACCGAAGGGCGTGGGGGCTTAAGGGCACGGGCACCGGCGCGGCCGCCGCGGCCGGATCGCGTGCGACCCTCCCCACCGGCAACGCGCCGGCACCGCAGATGCAGATGCGGTGGTGGCCGTCACCAGGGCGTCCACTCCGCACCCGCGCCACTCGCCGGCACCACCCCGCCCCGTAGCGCCCGACGCACCCGCCTGTTGCGCGTCGGGACTTGCCGAGGATTGCGGCTACAATGCCGAAGGTCACCGTGGCCTTCCCAGCCACGCACGGTCTTTTTCGCACCAAGTTGCGCAAGAGGAGAAACCATATGCGTCTCAAACTCGTATTCGGCTTGGCCTTGGCCGCCGTTCTCACATTGCCGGCGGTCCACGCGCAAGAAGAGGAGGAGGGCGCCCAGCCGCTCGAAGAACTCATCGTCACCGCCCGCCGCCGCGAGGAATCCGCACAGGACGTGCCCATTCCAATCACCGCCATGTCTGAACAGATGCTGCGCGACCGCGGCGTTCACGACCTGCGGGAACTCACGAACGTCACGCCAAACCTGCAGTTCCTCAACTCCGGCGTGAACAAGAACACGGCGCAAGTGTTCCTGCGCGGCATCGGCCAGGTGAACTGGGCACCGGTGCATGACCCGAAGATCGGCACCTACGTGGATGGCATCTACCTCGGGCGGCCGCAAGGCGGCGTGTTCGACTTCTTGGACATCGAAAGGGTGGAAGTGCTGCGCGGCCCCCAAGGCACGCTGTTCGGGCGCAACACCACCGCCGGCCTCGTGCATGTCATCAGCAACCGTCCACGCGACGAGTTCGATTACTCCGTCGGCGCCGGCGTCGGCAACGACGGCATCCTCACCACGGAAGCCATGGTGAACGTGCCTCTCAGCGACACGCTGGCCGCCCGCCTCGCATTCCAGCACCGGGAGTCCGATGGCTATGTCCACAACACCGCCACCGGTGAGGACTGGAATGATGAGAACTCCCAAGGCGCCCGGCTCTCGTTCCGCTACACCCCGAACGACCGCGTGACGGCGGACTTCATCATCGAGGCACAGCGCGCACGCGAGCTCTCCGCCCTAGGCAGTTGTGAGTGGACGGAGCCGGCGGACGGCTCGCAAACCGGTGCCTTTCTGCCGCTCATGGCCTTCGTCTTCAACGTTTACGACGAGATTCGCGAAGCCTGCAACGCCACGCGGCCCTACCGTTCCAACGACAACGACCCAGACCCCGAGAGCGAAGTGGATGGCTACAGCTACACGTTGGACATGAACGTGGACGTCGGCTTTGGAGACCTCACCTACCTCGTGTCTTACCGCGATGTCACCGAATTCAACGGCTCGTGGGGTTGGGCGTCTGACAACGCGACATCGGCTTCGTTTCTTGAAGTGCTCGGCGTGGACGACAACCCTGCCGAGCAGTGGTCGCACGAACTGCGGCTGGCCGGCACCGCCCTCGAAGACTCATTGGATTGGGTGGTTGGCATCTACACGTTCGAGGAGGAGGCGCTGAACATCGTCGACGTGCCGATTCTGCGCGGCGCCGCCGTGCCGGACTGCGCAACTTGGCCCATCTGGTGCGCGCCTTCGTTCATTCCCGGCCTCACCTTCGGCCAGTTCGCCCAAGGCGGCGTGCAAATCGGCGGCAGCCGCACCCAGTACATGACTGGCTACAACGAATCCCGCGCCGTGTTCGGCGAAGTGACTTGGCGTTTCGCCGAGAACTGGTCCGTCACCGCGGGGGCGCGCTACACGGAAGACGATCGCGACTTCAAGCGGGCGGAAATCCTCTCCATTGGCATTCCAGACCCATTGCTGGCCTGCCCCTCAGGAACGCCGCCCCCGGTTGACGGCACCACCTGCTTCATCGGTACGTCATTCGACGAAGTGACGCCCCGCATCATCTTCAGTTGGAACGTGCTGGACAACGCCATGCTGTATCTCGGCTGGAGCAAGGGCTACTCGTCCGGCGGCTTCAACCAAGACGTGCGCATGCGTCCGTTCGAACCGGAGATCTCCGGCAACTGGGAAGGCGGCCTGAAGTCCACTTGGAAGGGCGGCTTGGTGCTGCTGAACCTCACCGCGTTCCACAACAGCTACGAGAACCAGCAAATCACAGTGGGGCGGCTGGTGGACGGCAACCCAACGGCAGACCTAATCAATGCCCAAGACGCAACGCTCTACGGCGTCGAGGGCGAGTTCCGCGCCGAACTCGGCGCCGGCTTCTACACTTTAGGCTCCTTCGGCTGGATGGACGGCGAGTACGACGAGTTCACGGTGCAAGACAACCAACTCGTCAACTTCCAAGAGGTCATCATCACGCGAGACCTGTCCGACACCGAGGTGGTGCGCGGCGCACCCTACACCTACAGCTTCGCCATCGGCAACAACCAGGCACTGGCGGACGGCGGCACCTTGAACGCGCAAGTGGGCTGGGCGTTCCGCGGGCGCTTGTTCAACACCTTGGAGACGGTGCGGTCATCGCGGCAGGGCAAGTACGGGCTGTTGGACGCGCGGGTGAGTTGGGCCTTGGCGGATGGCCAAACCACCGTTTCGCTTTGGGGCACCAACCTGTTGGGCCGCCTCTACTATCCCACCGCCGTGGACCTGTCCAGCGGCGACAGCCGCTCCGGAACCATCACCAAGTACTGGGGCGAGCCACGTCGCTTCGGCTTGGAGGTGAGCTACCGAATGGGGCGCTAGCCCTCTCCAGCGCCCCGACCGCGCGCGGCGCGGCGGCCGCCTTGGCCGTTGCGCCGGCGCACTTGGAAGATGCGGCGGAACGTGAGGTTCACCCTTGGGTTCCGCACGCCGGCTCGCGCCGGCAAACAATGTTCCCAATGGCGCTGCGTTGGATGGCGCATCACGAGCAGGCTGCCGTGGGCCAGTTCGATGTCGAGCCCACGGCGGCCGCCTTCCTTGGCTCGCAGCCGGAACGTTCGCGACGCGCCCAGGCTGATCGACGCAATGTGGATCTCATCGCCAAGTTCTAGCTCGTCGTCGGCGTGCCAGCCCATCTTGTCGCGCCCGTCCCGGTAACGATTCGCAAGCACCGAGTTGAAGGTGAGCCTAGTGGCCGCTTGCAGCCGCGCCCGCAACTGATCGAGGCTTGGCGGGAGCGGCGTTGGCGACAGCGCGAGGCCGGAGTAGGTGTAGGCCAATCCCGCGTCGGCGAACCATGCGGTGAGCCGAGGCACGTCGTGCTCCCTGCCAAAGACGCGAACGCGCTCTTGAGCGTAGCTCCAAGTTTCGGCATGTTTCAACAGGGCATCTGCTTCCGCTTTGCTCAAGAAAGCTGGATGGTGCCAAACATCCGCACCGACCCCGCACGGCAATTGCGCCGCGCCCTCAAGCGGTGGCCGCGGCACCGCCATCATCGAGCCATATTGGCGTCGGCGCAGCGGCCGGTGGATGGATGCGCGGATGCAAGGCATGCGCGAGCCACTCCAAGCCATCGACCAAGCGCGGCCCAGGACGGTTGAAGCAGGCTGCGTCGTCAATGACGCAAACGCGCCCTGCCCGCATTGCGGGGAGCGCCCGCCAAGCCGGCGAACCCGCCAACAGCGCCACGGCCTCTTTGCGCTCCGCATCCTGGCCGCCAAGCGCAACCAAGATGACATCCGCCGAACATGCCGCCACGTCGCGCCAATCGACAAGCGACGCCGGCGCGAACGCCTCGCCGAGGCAGCTGATGCCACCAGCAAAGCCAACGAGTTCCGGCATCCAGAGGCCCGCAGCGCACGGCGGATGCAACCACTCAAGCACCGCGACCCGGGGCCGTTCGGCCATCGGCACAGCATCGGTGCGCGCCCGCACGGCCGCAATCCGGCGGCGCAGCCGCGTCACCACCCGTCTAGCTTGATAGGGCTTGCCGGCCGCCGTGCCGACCCGGGCGATAGTCTCCAGCATGTCCTCAAGGGAGGCTGGTGGCAAGTTGATGACGCGAGGCCGAGACGCCAGCCCGCGCAGCGCGGCTTGCACCTCGCCATCCGCCGCACTGCTGTCGCTGCACCCCTGCAGGACGATGATGTCTGGCCGCACACGCTCAAGCACATCCATGCGCAGCGCATAACGCACCTGCTCGCCACGCCCAGCTCGCGCCCAAGTGCCAACTGTCGGCGTTTGGGCATCGCCATCGACCCAAGCCGCCGTCACGGACGGCAGCCGCCGCACAGAGGCGGGGGCGTCGCACTCATGGGACACGCCAACCAGCCGGGAGCGCAAGGCCAAACTGCAAACGATCTCCGTGGCGCCGGGCGTGAGCGAAACGATGCGCATTGCCGCGAGCGCGTCAGCGCGCTTTGGCGAAGGGCGCGGTTAGGCTGCCCAACCAAGACGCGCCACTCAAGCAAGGCGGCGCAACCGGATTGCTCCCGCCCGCGAACCCGTCGCTGTCCGCCAGCCAAGCCGCCGCCGCGCGCATGGGCCCCATGCGCTTACTCCGGCGTTGGCGGATCGCTGGTCTCTTGCGCGAACAGCAGCACATGGCCGCTTGGGTCCACCATCTCGAACTCCTTCATGCCGTGGAAACGCACCGCCAAATCGCTGGCCGCAGCGCCGGCGGCGAGCACCGCTTCCCGCAGCGCGGCCACGTCATGGACATAGCAATAGTGGATGCATTGGGTGAAGCGGCCCTCCACCTTGGGCGCGGCACATCCTCGCACAGGAGCATGGGCGTGAGCGCATCGAACACACGGCGGGCAGGGTTCCAACTCTCAAGATAAGGGCGATGTCGAGCGCGGTGAACCGACCCCTCCGGGCGGCGCCCGTCAGGCCATCAGCCAGCGCAGCGAATCCGCGAAGATCGCGCCGCCGTGGCGGAGGCTGTGGCCGCCTTCGCCGAAGACAAAGCGCGTCTCATAGCCCGCGTAGTCCAGCGCCGCTGCCATCATCTTGTTGGCGAGCGGCCAGTTGCCGACGATGATGTTCGCGTCTCGCCGGCCGCTCTGCAGCAGCACCCGCAACGGCTTGCGCGGCGTGGACTTCACCAGGTACGGGTAGTTGTGGCCGCCGCGGATGTTCACGAAGGAACCCACATGGCACAGCACCCGGCCAAATGCCTCCGGGTTGTGCCACGCCGCGTTGAACGCGCAGATGCCGCCGCTCGATATGCCGCAGATCAAGCGACGCGCCGGGTCGCGCTCGAAGCGCACGCCGGCCGTGGCTTCCGCGAACGGCAGCAGATCGTCGACGAGGAACCGCATGTAGGCGTCGGTGAGGCTGTCGTACTCGAAGCTGCGCTGCTGTATGGCTTCCGCCTGCGTCATGCCGGAGCGGCGGCCGGGCATGACGAACACCGCGACCGTTGGCCGCAATTCACCGGCATGGATCAGCGAATCCAGCACTGCCGCGGCGCGGACAGGGCCTTGTCCATCCAGATAGCCTTGGCCATCTTGAAACACCATGAGCGGCATGGTCATGGAAGGCTCAAGCTGCGCCGGCGTGTAGATCCAAACGTCGCGCACCGTGCCCCGATAAACCTCGGTGTCGCCCCACTCGCGGATTTCCGTCACTTCGCCGCGTGGCACGTCTGCGCCCGGGTAGGCTTCCGCGCACGGGTTGTACTGCGCGTCCTCCGGCACGGCCAACGCATCGAGGATCTCCATGTTCGAGCGGCCATTCACCGAGGCTTCCAGCCCTCCATCCATGAACGGACGGTCGAGCCCTAGGCGCTGGTAGTTCTCCCAATCCATGCCGAACACCGGCGCACCGGCCGCCGCCAGCGCCCCGAGCGCCACCCGCCGCGTCATCCCCTTAGCCATGCCGGGCACTCCTCCTGGTCGCACGCTGCGCGTTCTCGAATCAAGACAGTGCGCCGAGCAGCGGGTTGCGGATCGAAAGCGACGGGAACCGGCTGAAGTCCCGATCCGCAGTCCACAACTCGGTGACTCCATGCGTCAGACACAAGGCAGCAACTCTGCCATCGTGAACCATCGGCCCTACGATCTTCCCGGCTTGCAGTTGGCGCTTCAAAGTTGCCCAGTGCGAGTTCGACTCGGCGAGCAAGCTCGCCACCGGCGACTCGAGCCACGCATCGACTTGCGCAATGGCCTGCGCAGTCGTCGATGGCGGCGCGTAAATCCGCGGGTGCGTAACGATGGCCAGAAACTCATGCACGCATGGCCAAGGGAGACCCCACAGCACACGACCGTTCGCCAGCGCTTCGAGCCGCGGATGGGCCTGGGAATGCCACTCGGAATCTCTCCGATGGGCGTAGACCAGGATGTTCGCGTCGGTCGCGATCAACCGCCCCGGCCCTCGTAAACCGCTTCCCGGACGCGATGCCATCCCGCTTCCCGAAACTCCGCGCATAATCCACGCCCCCCAACGCTTGCATCCCGCAACCGGAAACGCCCGGATTGGTCGTCCGCGTCCAGCACGCCACGCAATCCACGTTCGACGAGGGCCCGCAGCGTGGTCTTTTCCTTGGCCGCATGGGCTCGCGCTCGGTTGACCAGATCGTCAGCAAGTTCGATGGTCGTTTTCACTACGGGTTCCCATATCAAGATCAACGGCAAACCATCCTATCGTGGACAGGCAAGTTGAGCAAACGACTGAACGGGATCATCACCTTCTGGACAGTGCCGCGCCCAAGGAAGCCCTTGGGCGCGGCGGTTCGGTAGCCTATGAGTTGAGAAGCAACATGGGAGACCGAACGATGCGGATGTTGGCACAAGACAGGGCGTTCTACCTAAGGCTGCGGGTGGACGGGACGGACGACCCGGAGGCGCTGCGGCGGCTGCGGATCCTGGAAGGGATCGAGATGGTGCGGAGCGACCTCTCCGCGGCTGCGGCGTGCAAGGCGTTCGGCGTCTCGCGTGCGACCTACTATGCGTGGAGGCGGCGCTTGGAGGACGGCGGCGTGGCGGGGCTGGTTCCGCGCAGCAGCCGGCCGCGCAGCCATCCGGGGAGGCGCTGGACGAGGGCGGACGCCATGCGGGTCGTGCGCATCCGCCGCGAGACGCCGTGGGCGGGGAAGGCGAGGATCGCGCTGGACTTGGCGGCGCGCTGGCCGGACCGGGCGCTGAGCGAGGCGACGGTGGGGCGCATCCTGCGCTGGGCGGTGGAGCGCGGGCATGCGCGGCCATGCTCGTTCTGCGAGGGGCGCGCCGCCGCGAAGCGGCGGCGCGACTTCACCGGCGCGCATGCGCGCCGGTGGAAGCCGCGCGACATGCACGTCGGCGTGCAGTTCGACCACATGACCGTGCACATCGACGGCGTGGCACACAAGGAGTTCCGCGCCGTGTGCCCGAACACGCGGCTGCAGTGGGCCAGGGTCTACTCCCGCGCCACGGCGAACACGGCGCGGGCGTTCCTGCGCGAGGCCGTCGGCAAGCTGGACATCCGCGCCGTGCAGGTGGACGGCGGCTCCGAGTTCATGGCCGCCTTCGAGGAGGAGTGCAGGGCGCTGGGCCTGCCGCTGCTGGTGCTGCCGCCGCGCTCGCCCCAGCTCAACGGCATCGTCGAGCGCGCCAACCGCACCGTGCGCATCGAGTGCTGGAGCCAGTACCGGGGAGAGCTCACCTGCGCCGCCATGAACGAAGCGCTCGCCCGCTACCTCGACTACTACAACAACCGGCGCCGGCACCGCTCCCTCGGCATGAAAACCCCCGCCGAGTTCGCTAGGATGATCGAGGCGGCTGCCTGACCCCAAATGTCCAGAAGGTCGCTGATCCCCCACAACGACGACTGCGGGTCTTGCCGAACGTCAAACGGCACTCGCTGCAACGTCCAGAGCGAGGGGATCCAGCACACGCGATCGCCGCCAGAAGCCTCCACCAGCGGGACTTGCTTCCGGACCGCGTCGACCCGCCGGCTCCCGCAGCCGGCGTAGCGCCTCCACGTTCTCCCTCCCGTCCACCCGCAGATTCAGGTAGAGAACTCCCTAACTTTGCGCGAACATCCCGCATCGTTCGGTCTCCCATGTTGTTCCTAACCCATAGGCTACCGAACCGTCGCGCCCAAGGACTACCCTAGACGCTGCACTGTCCAGATCGACCACATGACCATCTCCCGCGACGGCAGCTCCATCAAGGAGTTCCGCGCCATCTGCCCCGTCAGCCGGTTCATGGTCGCCCGCGCCTTCTCCCGCGCCACCGCCGCCCGCTTCCTCGCCGACGTCGCCGAAGCCCTCCCCGTGCCGCTGGAGTCCGTCCAAGTCGACGGCGGCAGCGAGTTCATGGCCGGCTCGAGGACGCCTGCAGGAACCTCGGCGTCGCCCTCCGCGTCCTGCCGCCGCGACGGCCGCAGTAGAACGGCTGCGTCGAGTGCGCCAACCGCACCGCCCGCATCGAGTTCTGGAACCTCCTCGACTGCGACCTCACCGTCGAGGCCGTCTCCAAGAGTTCCTCAAGCGCGAGTTCTTCCACAACCATCAGCGCCCACACTCCGCCATCGACTACCGTTCCCCCAACGACTGCCTTGTCGCCTGCGAGGCTGCCCAGCCTCAAGTGCCAGATGTCGTGAACCGGTTCAGATGCTTGCAGTCTCCCGAGGAGATTGTTAGGCTGTATGGTAGTTGGTCACCTCGTAAACTAGGCTCTATCTCTGTGAGTGACTAGGTATCCGACGAGTAGTTTACGTTGTGTGCTATAGATTCGCCTAGTCGCCGGCGACGGGCACCAGGACCAAGTCCGAGGAGCGATAAAGAATGCTCAACAGAGGCTCTCAATGGCATCGGTGGGATCCACACCTCCACACCCCCGGCACCGTGCTCAACGACCAGTTCAAGGGCCACGACGCATGGAATCGGTTTCTCGACGCCCTCGAAGCAAGGGATCCACCGATCCAGGCCATTGGAGTGACCGACTACTATCTGACGTCCAACTACGAAAAAGTGCGCGAGTTCAAGGAAGGCGGCAGACTTCGCAAAACCCAGCTCATCTTTCCGAACATCGAGATGCGCCTCGACGTTTCCGGCCGATCAGGTTTCATTAACATCCACCTTCTCGTCGACCCAAAGGGTCCCGACCACATCAGCGAGCTTTCTCGCTTTCTGGCGCGCCTCTCTTTTCGCGCATTCGAAGATCGATTCCGTTGCACGCAGGCTGATCTGATTCGCCTTGGAAAACAAGCCGAGACCGGAATCCAGTCCGAAAAGGTCGCGCTTCAGAAGGGAGTGACCCAATTCAAGGTCAACTTCGAGCAGCTATGTGAAGTTTACCGAGAGAGCGGCTGGGCCAAGGACAACATTCTGGTGGCCGTCGCTGGTGGGGAGGATGATGGCACGTCAGGGTTACGCAAGTCGGCGGAAGCCACATTGCGGCAGGAGATTGAGCGGTTCGCCCACATCATCTTCAGCGGCAGCAGCGCACAGCGCGAGTTCTGGCTCGGCGAGCGCCAGGCTGACGCGAACGAGCTCCGATCACGCTACGGAGGTTTGAAGCCATGTCTCCATGGCTCGGATGCCCATTCGGAGCAAGGGGTGGGCCAGCCCGCAGAAGACCGCTATTCTTGGATCAAGGGCGGGCTAGAATTCGATTCCCTTCGCCAAGCCTGCATAGACCCCGCCACACGAGCCTATGTCGGTCCCAAACCGCCACCCGCCACCACACCTTCCCAAGTGATCTCCACGCTGACCGTCGAGAACGCTCAATGGATGGAAACCACACACATACCGCTCAACTCCGGCTTGGTAGCGGTCATCGGAGCCCGTGGGACGGGGAAGACTGCCTTGGCCGAAACGGTGGCGGCCGGTTGCGATGCCATTCCAAGAGCCGTTTGGGATGGAAACGACACTCTCACGTCGTCGTTCATTGCGCGCGCTCGAGAGCACCTCGATGATGGAACAGTCGTGTTGAAGTGGGGCGGCGGCGAAGAGGTGTCGCGTTACCTCGATGGCCGCGACGCCAACGGAACCGTCTCTTTCGAACGCGCTCGTTACCTTTCCCAAAAGTTCGTCGAGGATCTATGCTCCGCGAGCGGGCCCACCGATGGCCTGATCGAAGAGATCGAGCGCGTGGTTTTCGAAGCTCACCCGATCGAAGAGCGTGACGGTGCCCTCAATTTCACCGAATTGCGGGAGAAGCGTACTCGTCGTTGCCTTCAAGCACGCGCCCGAGAGACCAATGCCATCCTGACGATCTCCAAGCGGATCGCCGAGGAGTTGGAGAAGGAGCACCTCGTTAAGTCGCTGGAAGAGCAGGTTGCACTGAAGACCAATCAGATCAAAGGCTATAGGGCCGATCTCGGCAAGCTAGTCGTCAAAGGCTCCGACGCCAAACTCAAGCGCCACCAGGAGTTGCAGTCGGCCGTACAGGCCCGACGCAAAGAGGTCGAACGCTACAAGGAACAGCACCGCACTTTCGAACGCCTGCAGGATGAGGTCGCCGGAGTACGGGCGACCGTCGCGCCCGATATGCTGCGTCGATCCCAAAGGCACCATCCGAAGAGCGGGATGACTTCCGAACAATGGAACGACTTCCTGCTTGACTACAAGGGGCCCGTCGACGATAAACTTCGGGCCTACATCAGCCGTGCCAGTCGAGAAATCACCAACCTCATCGGAAGCCCTCCCGAGAAGACCTCCGACGGGACGCCTTACGTTCCAGAAACCGCGGATATCACACAAATCGAGCTTGCGACCCTAGATGCTGAGATCGCTCGCCTCGAGGGCGAGTTGGACGCAGACACACTTGTCCGCGACCAATACTCCAAGCTGTCGCGGCGAATCGCCGACGAGAAAACCGTGCTTCAAACGCTCCAGGACCGTCTTGACGACGCCCGCGGTGCTGCCAATAGACGCCGAGACCTGCAGCAAGAGCGCGACGCAGCCTACAAACGCGCTCTCGAAACGATCCTCGCCGAGGAGCGTGAGCTCGCCGAACTCTACGCCCCGATGAAGCAACGTCTTCAGCGCAGCGAAGGTACGCTTAAGGAGCTCGATTTCTCCGTGTTCCGCGTAGTCGACGCCAAAGAGTGGGCGCGCTACGCTGAAGAAGAACTGCTTGACCTCCGCCTTGAAGGCCCCTTCAGAGGGCAAGGTACGCTGACCGGCAAAATCTCAGAAGAGCTCAGACCGGCATGGGAAACCGCCTCGGCGAACCAAGCGGCCGAAGCCTTAAGTGACTTCTGGGCGAAGTACTTGGAAATCTTCCTCGCCCATGCGAGCCATCGAAGCGATCAGCAGAAGGCTCTTCGAATTTGGCTCGAGCACTTCTGCCAGTGGATCTCCAAGACAGATCACATATCGGTCAGGTACGGCATCACACACGATGGCGTGGATATCGAGAAGCTGTCTCCGGGAACCCGCGGCATCATCCTTCTCTTGATCTATCTCGCGCTGGACGATGCTGACGACCGGCCGCTCATCATCGACCAGCCTGAAGAGAATCTGGATACTCGGTCTGTGTTCCGCGAGCTTGTTCCGCTGTTCAAGACTGCGAAGACAAAGCGACAAGTGCTTATCGTGACCCACAACGCTAATCTCGTGGTCAACACAGATGCTGACCAGATCATCATTGCGGACGCATCCCCGCACACGGACGGAGGGCTTCCTCGACTCACGTATAGCGGCGGCGGGCAGGATAGCGCCGACATTCGACAGGCAGTCTGCGAGATACTCGAAGGTGGCGAGGACGCACTCCTAGAACGTGCGCGCCGACTGCGCGTGCAATTGGAGCGGTAGCTGCTCTCTTGACTGCTCCCGGAGCCACTTTGCGCTCAGGGACGCATGATTACTCCAGCGTGCGGCTTGAAGGGTCGCAGCCCAAATGGGTAGCTGCCCACCCCGATGGCTCTCCGACTTTCCGTTCGCACGCTCATCAACCATCGCTCTCCGAACCGCCCATCAACGGTGTCGCTGCGCCATTCCTTCCGACCAGTAAGTTGATTGCGTCTCGAGCACAGCCCGTGTGGGCCGGGGTACGCGGACCAAGCGTCTATCAAACATACGGCGGCGCTCGTAGCGGTCTGTACGGGCGTAGGCGGCCTCCACCCTGCCCCGCGCTGTGCGCCAGCGCGGCTTCGAGCACTTCGTGGGCTTCCGGCGGCAAAGAATGAACTCGCCCCAAGAGAGATGCCGCCCCTAGGGACATTAAAGCGACGGCTCGCCTGATGACAGACCACCAGCAGGGGCACGGTGCCCCGACAGTCCCGATGACCGTGTCTGGCGCCCGAAGTGCCAACACTGGCGTTGCGACGGCGATCGCGGGCGCAGCTAGCTCGATGCGCATGGCGGCGGTGGCCACACCTCTCTTCAGCTCACGAAACTCGCCAAACGCGCAGGCAAGCCGACCACTTGCGCAACTGGCAAAACGCTGATGCGCTCCGCGACCGGGTAAGCGTGCGGCGTCGGACAAACCACGAATAGGTGTTCCAACTGCAACGTCTCGACCACATTGTGCATGGCTCGGGTAACTGTCGGCGCCTCGTTGAACTTCACCTCGAAGCCGATGCGATGGCCTTCGATCGTGACGAGCAGGTCCACTTCGCCACCGCCGTGCGCGGCCCAGAACCACGCGTTGGCCGGTCGCAACGCCCGCAGCACCTGCTCGATGACGAAGCCCTCCCACGAGGCGCCGACTTTGGGATGCGATAGCAGCGCTGCCCCGTTGGGGACGTCCAGCAGCGCATGCAGGATGCCGAGATCACGCACATACACCTTAGGCGCCTTCACTTGGCGTTTGGCCACGTTCTGGAACCAAGGCTGCAATTGCCGCACCATGAAAGTGCCAGTGAGCAAATCCAGATGGCGCCGCATGGTCTTGTCGGTGGCGGACATTGCGCGGCCGAGCTCCGTGGCGTTCCAAGTTTGACCGTGCAAATGCGCCAGCATGGTCCAGAAGCGGCGCATCGCGGCGGCTGGCGTGGTGATGCCGAGTTGCGGAATGTCGCGCTCCAAGAAGGTGCGCAGAAAGCCATCGCGCCAGGCCATGCTGTCCGTGTCCGATTCCGCCAGATACGAGCGGGGCGAGCCCCCGCGCAGCCATAGCCGGCGCCAATGCTCGACACCTGTCTCCGATAGGTCGAAACCGGCGAGTTCGATGAACTCGACACGTCCAGCCAAGGATTCCGAGACACCGCGCACCAAGTGTGGCGATGCGCTGCCGAGAATGAGAAACCGCGTGTCGGCATCCGGCCGGTCCACCAATACTCGGAGTGCGTTGAACAGGGCCGGCAGACGCTGGATTTCGTCCAAGACGACCAATCCGCGCAGTTCTCCCAAGACCAGCTCGGGATTGGCCAGACGGCGCACGTCCCGCTCGGACTCGAGGTCGAAGTAGGTGGCCGCGAGACGGTCGCCAAACAATCGGGCGAGCGTCGTCTTGCCGCATTGGCGAGGGCCGAGCAGCGCCGTCACGGGAGACCGACGAAGCGCCGTCTCGATCTGAGCCATGTAGTTGGCACGCGGTGTCATGGATACGATTATCTTGAAAAACCGGACTTCATGTACGGATTTTCAAGATAATTCGGCGACCTTTGGGCTTGCGACCTAGCCGGCTTTGCCAATGGTGGCCCGCGCACCGCCCATGGCTCGTAAAGCTGGGCGATGATCTACCGAAGCCTCCTCCAGAAGCGGACAGATCATGTGCCAACAACATGGCAGCCTTGCTGGTGATCTGCGACGCAACTACGCACTTGGCCTTGACGCTCAAGCGTTTCCGCGCCAATCTTGCGGCGCTTCGGCGCCGTTGCGGCGAGGTGCCTCGATGGGGCGTGTAGCTCAGTTGGTTAGAGCGCTGTCTTCACATGGCAGAAGTCGCTGGTTCGAGTCCAGCCACGCCCACCACCATCCACCCCGTGGACGCCCACGCCTAACCTGCGCGAACCAGAGGCTGGCCGCGTGCGCCGCCCGCGAAGGCTTCTGACCATCGCCCCACGCCCGCCGCCACAGCCATGCACCTAGAGCGCCTTGCCGCCGACATCCGCGTTTGGGCGCGGGAGTTGGGCTTCCAACAGATGGGCATCGCGGATGTCGATTTGTCCGCCTACGCCCCAGCCGTGCGGGATTGGCTGGCGCGGCGCTTCCACGGCTCGATGGGCTACATGGAGCGCAATCTGGAGAAACGCCTGTGTCCGGACAAGCTGCTACCGGGCACCGTGCGCGTCATCTCGGCGCGGATGGACTACCTGCCTGGCGCCGTGCCGAAGCCACCGCCGCAAGGGGGCGATGGCGCGTACATCTCCCGCTACGCCCTCGGGCGGGATTACCACAAGACGGTGCGGCGGCGGCTGGTTCGGCTTGCCAAGCGCATTGATGAGCAGGTGGCCGAAGGGCAGTTTCGCGCGTTTGTGGATTCCGCCCCCGTGTTGGAGAAGCCGCTAGCAGAAAAGGCCGGGCTTGGCTGGGTCGGCAAGCACACGTTGCTGTTGAACGAGGCCGCCGGCTCCTTTTTCTTCATTGGCGAGATCTTCACCAACGCACCCTTGCCGGTGACGCCGGCGCGCGAACTCGCGGCAGACCGCTGCGGCGCGTGCAAGGCCTGCATCAACATCTGCCCGACCAACGCCATCATCGCGCCCAAGCAACTCGATGCGCGCCGTTGCATCGCCTACCTCACCATCGAAAGCAAGGACGCCATGCCGCTCGAACTCCGGGAAGCGGTGGGCAACCGGGTGTTTGGCTGTGACGATTGCCAAGCTGTCTGCCCCTGGAACCGGTTTGCCCGCATGAGCGCGGAAATGGACTTTGCACCTCGGCACGGCCTAGAGGACGCAGACTTGGCGGAACTCCTTGGCTGGGATGAAGCCACCTTCCTCGCCAAGACGCAGGGCATGGCGCTGCGGCGCATCAACTATCGGCAGTGGCTGCGGAACCTCGCCGTGGCAGCCGGCAACGCCGCACACAGCCCACGGCTCGTCGCCTTGCTGCGAGCGCGACGCGGCCAAGCCGATGACATGGTGCGCGAACACATCGACTGGGCGCTCGAACGCCAAGAGGCCAAGCGCGAGACGGCGCAGAGGAGCGCCAACGCCTGACATCCATCGGCGCTTGGCAACACGTTGCACATGCGCCCGCCCGCCCCCACGCAACCCACGTCCCGGCGCGCAACCGCCCTCAAGCGCCCGGGGCAGGCGGCGCTTGGAAGAACCGCTCTCGGTACAGCCGCAGCTCCGCGATGGATTCGCGAATGTCCTCAAGCGCCAAGTGAGCGCCCTTCTTCTCCACCATGTCTGCCACGTCGGGGCGCCAGCGGTGCGCGAGTTCCTTCACGCTCGACACATCAATGATGCGATAGTGCATATGCGCGTTGAGCGTGGGCATGTGCTTGGCGAGGAAGCGACGATCTTGCCAAACAGAGTTGCCGCACAGCGGCGACGTGCCGGCCGCGACGTGGCGCTCCACGAACGCGAGCGTGCGCGCTTCGGCCTCGCGCACGCCCACGCCTTCCCGACGCACCCGGTCAAGGAGCCCCGAAGCGCCGTGATGGGTTGCATTCCAATCGTCCATGGCGGCGAGCACCGCTTCCGGCTGCCACAAGGCGATGGCGGGACCCTCGGCGATGACGTTCAGGTCCGCATCGGTCACCACGGCGGCGATTTCGAGGATGACGTCCGTCTCCGCATCGAGGCCGGTCATCTCGAGGTCCATCCAAACGAGGTTGGCGCTCATGCGGCCATCCATGCAGGGGCGTCGGCAGGCGTGGCGGCCAGCATATATCATCACCTGCAACGACGCCGTTCGGGACTCAGCCCCCGCTCCGGGCGAGCATCCACGGCGCCGCGTCATGTGCGCCCACGAGACGCCGCAGCACCGTGAACGCCTTCGCCGCCTTGCAGCATGCGCTGCCCAAACACGCCATTTCCCGCGCCTTGGGCGCACTCGCTCGCTCCGAATGGCCGCCGCTGGCGCAGCCCCTGATCCGCGCCTTCGCCCGCGCCTACGCGGTGGATTTGAGCGAGGCAACGCCTAGCCGGCTCGCCGATTACCGCTCCTTCAACGAGTTCTTCACCCGGCCGCTGGCGCCTGGCGCCCGCCCGCTGCCGACCGACCCCGCCGCCATCACCAGCCCCGCGGACGGCCGCCTCACCGAGTTCGGCCGCATCAACGATGGGCGTTTGATGCAAGCGAAGGGGCAGCGCTTTGCGGCCGCCGCCCTGCTCACGGACGCAGATGTCGCCGCGCAGTACGACGGCGGCAAGTTCTTCGTCATCTATCTTGCCCCGCGGGACTACCACCGCGTCCATGCGCCGGCGGCCGGCCGCCTTGAACGCACGGTGGAGGTGCCCGGCAGCGCTTTCGCCGTGAACGAGCGCACCGCCGCCGCGGTGCCAAGCCTCTTTGTCCGCAACGAGCGGTTGGTGTGCTTGTTCGACAACTTCGCCCTAGTGATGGTGGGAGCACTGATCGTGCGCAGCATCGAAACCGTCTGGCGCGGCCCGGAATCCCCCTACCGCGCTTACCGCGCGCGCCAAGCAGACCAGCGCTTCGAGCGCGGCGCCGAGCTCGGCCGGTTCCTGTTGGGCTCCACGGTGGTCGCGCTGTTCCCCCCCGGCACCATGCGCTTTGCGCCGCACCTGACGCCCGGCGTTCGCGTGCGGATGGGGCAGGCATTGGGCACCGCCGCGGCAGCGGGGGTTGAGGCTTAGGCTCGGTCCGCCGGAAACGGCATCACCTCTGCCAAGCTCGAAGCGCCCTGCTGCAAGGCGAGCAGGCGGTCTAGCCCCACGGCGACGCCGGCGCAGTCCGGCAAGCCATGCTCGTGGGCTGCCAGCAGCGCCTCGTCCAATGGCGCCTCCGGCAAGCCGCGTTCCAAGCGCGTGACGTTATCGCGCAACATGCGTTGGCGGAGCACCGCGGCATCCTGCAACTCGTGATAGCCGTTAGCCACCTCGACGCCATCCACCACCAACTCGAAGCGCGCCGCCACCGGGCCCGACACCCGCGCCAAGGCGGCTTGGCGCGCCGGGTAGTCCGTGATGAACACGCGCCCGGCCGGCATCTCGGCCAGCGCTTCGGCCACCCGCAAATCCAGTGCGTCGTCCGCGCAGGCGTCGAGCTGTGCTGCCGGCACGCCGACGAGGCTTGCATACGCCCGCCTGTCATACGCGGCGGCGCCGAGCAGCACGTCCACCAGCGCCGCCACCTCGTCCATCAGCGCCGGCGCGTCAAAGCCCAGCCGATACCACTCCAGCATCGTGAACTCTGGGTTATGCCAACGCCCGGCTTCGCCGGCGCGGAAGGCCGGCCCGATCTGATAGATGGATGGCGCGCCGGCAGCGAGCAGGCGCTTCATCTGATGCTCCGGCGAGGTTTGCAGAACGCGCCCATCGTCGGCTGCGATGCTGGCGATGGCAGGGTCTGTGGCGCCCCGCGCCGCCAGCGCAGCCGTCTGCACCTCCATCACCTCACGCGCATCGAAGAACGCGCGCACGGCTCGCAGCATCTCGGCGCGCGCCTTGAGCGCGGACAGCGGGCAGGCTGGCGCCCAAGGCTGCGCAGCCATCGAGCTATGCCTTGACGCGGCTCACGTATTCGCCGGTGCGCGTATCGATGCGCAGCATGTCGCCGACGTTCACGAACAGCGGCACCTTGATGGACGCGCCAGTGGATAGCGTGGCCGGTTTGCTCCCCCCTTGCGCCGTGTCGCCCTTGAGCCCCGGGTCCGTCGTGGTCACTTCCAGTTCCACGAAGTTCGGCGGCGTGACGGAAATCGGCTCGCCGTTCCAGAGGGTGACGGCATAGGCGCCCTGTTCGGTCAACCAATCGACGGCATTCGCTACCACCTCCGCCGACGCCGCCACCTGCTCGTAGGAGCCATCCGTCTTCATGAAGTGCCAGAAATCGCCATCCGTGTAGATGTACTCCATGTCAGATTCGACGACGTCCGCGCTCTCGATGGTTTCGCCGCTCTTGAAGGTGCGCTCCCACACACGCCCCGTCTTGAGGTTCCTGAACTTGACGCGGTTGAACGCCTGCCCCTTGCCGGGCTTGACGAACTCGTTCTCCAAAATCGAGCACGGGTCGCCTTCCAGCAACACCTTGAGGCCGGCCCGGAATTGATTGGTGGAGTACGTCGCCATGCCCGCAACCCGTCAGCGCCGGGCAATGATAGCGCCGCCCGGCCAGCGCTGGGCCGTGGCGCGTCGCTACTGGCTTTGGGCAATCTCGCGGTCTGAGAAGCCGAGCAGATAGAGCACGCTGTCCAGCCCGAAGTTGGAAATGGCGTGGCCGGCGGACGCGCGCACCACCGGCTTGGCGTGGAAGGCGATGCCGAGGCCCGCCGCGGTGAGCATCGGCAGGTCATTGGCGCCGTCGCCAATGGCGATGGCCTGATGCGGCGAGATGCCTTCGCGCTCGCAGAGCCCTGCCAAGATGCGCGCCTTGCCCACCGCGTCCACGATGTCGCCCTGCAGCTCCCCAGTGAGGCGCCCGTTCGCCACGGTCATCGAATTGGCGAACAGGTCGTCGATCTCGAGCTCGCCACACAGCCGGCGGCCAACGTACTCGAAGCCGCCGGAGATGATCGCGGTGCGGTAGCCCAAGCGCCGCAACGAGTTCATCAAGCGGTGCGTGCCATCCATGATGGGCGCCCGCGCGGCGACTTTTGCGAGCACAGCTTCCGGCAACCCCGCGAGGAGCGCGACGCGCCGCTTGAGGCTCTCCTTGAAGTCCACCTCGCCGCGCATCGCCGCCGCGGTGATGCGGCCAACCTCGGCGCCAACGCCATGCCGCGCCGCCAGTTCGTCGATGATCTCCGCGTCGATGAGGGTGGAATCCATGTCGAACGCCACCAAGCGGCGGTTGCGCCGATACACCGAGTCTTCCTGCACGCTGAAGTCGAACGCGAGTTCGCCGGCCGCCTCGAAGAGCGCGGCCTTCAGCTCGCGCTGCCCCGCGGCGGGGCCGCGCACCGACATCTCCACGCTGGCCCGCGCCAGGTCGCTGGCGTCATCCAGCGGCACCCGTCCAGACAGGCGCCGCACCGTGTCGATGTTCAAGCCATGCCGTTCAATGAGGCTGGCCACCCGCGCCAACTGCTCCGCGCTGATGCCGTTCGCCAACAGCGTGACGATGTAGCGAGACTTGCCGCGCCCGGCCACCCAGCCTTGATACGCTGCGGGGCTGATGCGCTGAAACCGTGCCACAGCGCCGGCACCTTGCGCCGCCTGCGACAACGCCTCGCGCGCCGCGGCCACATCCTGCCCCGCCGGCAGCTGCACCAACATCGCAAGGTTGAGTTGCCGGTGGATGACGGCTTGGCCGATGTCCAGCACCCGCGCCCGATGGCGCGCCAACGTCGACGTCAGCATCGCCAGCAGCCCCGGCGCATCGTGCCCAGACACCGTTGCAAGTAAAATCGGAGAACTCGCCATCGGACGCTACGCCGCCATGCCTGCCAAACGTCAACCACCCGGCGCTGTCGCCGCGGCGCGCCCAGCCATCGCGGCCGACGTTTCCCGCGACGCCGCGCCTTGACGCTATCGCCTCTGGCCACGATCGTCAAACGCCTGTCTGCGGCGTGGCTGGCGCGTGCGTGGCTGACGCTGGCCGGCGTGTTGGCCGGCGCCGGCGCCACGGTGGCGTTGATGGACTTGGAACTCAGCGCCCAAGCGCAAGCGCGGATGGACCGCTTCGGCGCGACGACGGCCAGCATGGCGGCACAGCTAGGCTTGCCCCATGTCGTGCAGCAGAAACGCCTAGAGCTGGAGAGCCTAGCCAAGCGCATCATCGAGCTGGACGGTGTGCAGAGCTGCAGTTTCTACACCGTGGACGGCCGCACCTTGGCATTCGCCGGCAATGCCACCGGCCAACCCGACGCCGGACATTACCCCGCGAGCGTGACGGTGGACGACAGCTTGGCCGGCTTCGCGCGGGTGGTGCTGGACGCAAACCGCTTCAAGCCTGAGTCCTTGGCGCTCATCGCAAGCGTTTGGCCAATTTGGGCTGGGGCGCTGGCAGCCGCGCTGGCCCTCGCTTTGCATTCGGCTTGGCTTGCGAGGCCCAAGCCGCCCGCTCCTGCAGAGCCGGCCACGCCAACGCCAAGCACTGCGGACGCCAGCGTGCAGGGCACCGCGAACGCCGTCCCCGCCTTCGCCGCGAAGGCTGCGACACCTGCCACCGAGGGAATGTCCGACGCACGCGCCGCCGAGGGAATGCCGGACGCATCCATTGCAGCCACCGAGCGGGACGCATCGGCCACGGCCACCGAGCAAGAGACGCCCGTGACGGGCACCGAACCGGACGCACCCGTTACGGCCATCGAGCCGGACGCATCCGATGCAGTTCCCGAGACAGATGCGTCCGATGCACCCGCGCAGCGAGCTCCGCAACCGGAGGCACTTGCTACCACGCCGGCAGCAAAGGCACCAGCCCCCACCGCAGCGCCCGAGGCAGCGGCCAGCCGCGAGCCACTCCTTGTGCTGGTGGCGCGCCTCTTCAATGCCGACAGCTTGGCGTCCGCCACGAAGGCCAAGGCATTAAACGCTGCGCGAAACGTGGCGCACGATGTCGCCCGCGCCCATGGCGGCGTGGTCGACGGCCCACGCGACGCCCACGCCGTGTTGCGATTCCCAGCCGCGGATGGCCTGAAAGCTACGGCCGCCGGGCTTGAGCTCGCTCGCCGCATCCAAACCGCTGAACGCGAGGGTGCCCAGTTCCGCTGCGCGCTGCACCAAGCGGAGCACACCGACGGGCACCGCGGCGACGCCTTGGCAGACGCGCTGCTGCTCGCAACCCTCGCGCCGCCGCGCCGGCTGGCACTGAGCGAGGCCGCCTTGCGCTGCATCAAGCAACCTAGGCGCGTGCGCGCCACCGCCATCCCCAAACGCAGCGTCGCCGCCTTGGCAGCCACCACGTTGGGCCGTTGCCACATCGTGGACAGCGTGAGGGGCTGAGGACGCCACCGCCCGCAACGGGTTAAATTGTCCGCCACCGCTGCTCGGAGACGCACCAATGCCTGCGCTCGATGGAATGAGAATCCTGGACATGACCCAATACGAGGCCGGCACCTCGTGTACGCAAGCGCTGGCGTGGCTTGGCGCCGACGTGGTGAAGGTGGAAGCACCCGAGCTTGGGGATCCGGGACGCGCCGTGGGGCGCACCGCCGAAAACGGCTACTCCGCCTACTTCTGCAACTGGAACGCCAACAAGCGCAGCATCGCCATCAACTTGCGCAGCGACGCTGGGCGCGACCTCTTCATGCGCCTGCTGCCACGCTTCGACGCATTCGTGGAGAACTACGGGCCCGGCGTCATCGAGCGGCTCGGGCTTGACTACGAAACGCTCAAGGCGGTGCATCCGCCACTCATCTACGCACGCCTCAAGGGCTTCGGCACCCACGGCGCCTACGCCGGCTTCAAGAGCTACGACATGATTGCCCAAGCCGCCGCCGGCGCCCTGTCCATCACCGGCGAGGTGGACGGACGGCCGCTGATTCCCGGCCCCACCACCGGAGACTCCGGCACCGGCATTCAGCTTGGGATGGCCATCTTGGCGGCCTACGTGCAGCGGCTAAGAACTGGCCAAGGGCAGCGCATCGAAATTTCCATGCAGGAAGCGATGACCTACTTCATGCGCACCCGCATCGCCTTGGGCGGCGAATGGGGCACGCGCGCCGCGCCACGCGCCGGCAGCGGCGGCGGCCTGCCGCCGGTGGGCATCTATCCTTGCAAGCCATTCGGCGCCAACGACTGGGCCTTCGTGATGCCCATCACCGATGGCCACTGGGATGACCTGTGCGTGGCGATTGAGCGCCCAGACTTGCTGGTGGATGAGCGTTTCGCGGACCTCTCGGTGCGCGTTTCCCATGAAGCCGCGCTGTACGAGGAGATCGCGATGTGGACGCGCGAGCGCACAAAGCATGAGGTGATGCAGGCCCTTGGCGACGCCGGCGTGCCCTGTTCGGCAATTCTGGACACGGCCGAGCTGCACACGGACGCGCATCTGGCGGAACGCGGCTTCGTCCACGCCATCGACCATCCGGTCCACGGCGAGGTGCCATTGCTCGGCTTCGCGCCGCGCATGTCTGCCTCGGACGTGCCGCTGCGCCGGGCGCCGCTCCTAGGCGAGCACACGAGCGAAGTGCTGGGCGATGAGTTGGGGCTCGCCGGGGCGGAACTCAGCGCGTTGCGGGACGCGGGCGCCATTCGCTGACGCCACCGGCTGGGCGCTTGGCCGCGCTGCCATGCGCGGCTGGCATCGGTTGCGGCCCGCCACAGGCTCGCGGAGCGCTCCAGACTATTGCCAAGGTGCCTTCTCCAGCGGCAGGTCATAAGCGCTCCACCTCGGCGCCAATTCCGCAAGCCGCGCCGCGTGGCGCTGCGCCGCGCCCGCATAGCCCGGCTCCGTCTGGGCGACCACCCGATATAGCCGCGCCAGGGCGTGGCCAATGCGCCAGTTCTCCGGCTCCACCTGCACTGCGGTGGCGGCTTCAGCATCCGCGCGTTGCAACTCGCGCGCCGCGGCATCCGGTTCGAGGGCGCGCAGGCTGATCCAATAGTCGCCAAGGAAGGCGAAGTACAAATGCCGCGCGCCGTTGGCAAGGGGCGGAAAGTCGCCCATCGCCTGCTCGAAAGCAGCAAGGGCGCTGGTTGGGTTCCCCGCGGCCGCTTCGGCCAAGGCGTCCGAGAGCGCACGCGCCGACGCATGGATCTGCATGTTGGCAACCAGGCCGCCAGCGCAGACGGCCACGGCCAAAGCCCCAGCCGCGGCGCGCACAGCGCGGCGGCCCGGCACACCCTTCAGCATCGTCGCCGCACGGCCCGGCCAACCGCGCCAGCGCACCGGCGGACAGACCTGTCCCTCCACCGCCACCAAGAAGGCAAGCAGCAGGATGTACTGCAGCGTGTTGGCCGGGCTGTCGATGAGCGAGAGCCCCTGCACGAACTCTCCAATCAGCACCGCGCCCACGAAGACCGGCAGCACGCTCGCGCTGCCGGTGAAGCGTCGAGCGGCGCGCCAGATAACGAAGAACGTGGCAGCCCAGAGCGCCACATGCGCGAGGAGGCCGAGGAAACCCTCAGTGGCGGCGCGTTCGATGAGGTCGTTGTGGGCGCGATCGTGAATGTCCACGGACACGCCGGCCTCCCCGACATGGCGACCGAACGCCACCCCGTAGTTGTCTGGCCCCCAACCGAGCAACGGCCGTTCGGTGAACGCCTGGAAGCCCGTTTGCCACGACACCAAGCGGGTGCGCACGCTTGGATCCTCCAAATCCATCTGCAGCAAGCGCTCCATGAGGGCGTTGTAGTAGATCTCCGCGTTGTCCGTCACGGAGAGAAACAGCGCGCCCAAGGCAAAGATTGCCCCCACCAACGCACCGGTGCCGATGCGCGCGAGCCGACGCACCTCAGCCGCTTGGCCCAGCACGGCGTAGATCAAGCACACGCCGGCCACCGCGGCCACGAGCCCAGTGAGCGCACCGTACGAGCCGCTCATGTTGAACGACCAGAACGCAAGCACCACGGTGGCGGCCCAGAAGAACCGCTTGCCCCAACGCAGCGCCAAGGCCGTCCCCCGTTTGCGACCGGCGCCATCGCCGCCGCTGAAAGACCAAGCGAGGAAGCCAAGCGCCAACATCATGTTGATCCAGATGTAGGCGCCCTGATAGGTCGCGTTGCCGAGCGACGCCGCGCGGCGCGGATAGTCACGTTCCACCAGGTCGCCATAGAAGGGCGGGTGGATGTCCAGCGAACTCAGCACCACCAACAGCGCCACCGCGAACGCCACCGCCAAGTTGCCGTTGAGCAGCACCCGCCATTGCCGCGGCGAACGCACCACGGCGGTCAACACCAATGCCAACGCGAACCAATGCGCCATGTCGATGACGCCGCCCATCCGCTCATAGTTCGACCACAGGCTGCGCTGCCAGCTGACGCCGAACGCGGCGGCGAGGAGCGCCACCAAGAGCCCGCCACCGAGCAGCAGCAGCAACCGGGAGCGCGGTGGGCGATAGGCCGGCGTCGTCAGTGCCAACACCACCCACAGCGCGAAGACGATTTCGATGAGCGAACGGGCGTAGACGGCTTTTCCCACCACATAGGGGAACACCGTCTCGGTGGTGACCACGAGGGGCGTGAGCAGCAGCAATCCCAGCCCGGTGCGCACCCCCCACAACAGCCACGGACGGAGCTTGTCGGCCAGTCCCAACCTCCCCTCTTGCGTCAGCGGTGGATGTGGGCAGCGAGCTGCCGCCGCATAGGTTAGCCGAGAAGCCGCGTTGAACGGCGCAGATGGTGCGAGACCCCGCGCCGAGGGCGGGCGCTGCGCGTGAACGCGATGGCGCCGGCGATGACGGTGGCTGCCACATGCTCGCTCAGGAGGGTCTCCCGCGCCTGCGCCCACGGGCGATCCAACAAGCAGAGGTCTGCCGGCGCACCCACCGCCACCTCCCGCTCCGCTCCGCCGGGGTCGGCGGGATGGGTGGTGAAGAGTGCCAAGGCCCGCTCTGGCGTCAATGCTTCCTCGCCGCCGATCACGCGCCCGTCCGCCGTTTGCCGCGTTACCGCGGCGCGCATCGCCGCCCAAGGGTCGGGCTTGCCGAACGGCGCGTCGGTGCCGCCGCCCAGCGGGACGCCGGCGTCGATGAACGCACGGCATCGATACAGGTGCGAATGCATCGCCGGCACCACCTCTTGCAGGTACTGCACACCACGCTCGGCGATGAAGTTCGGCTGGGTCACAACGGTGACCCCCGCCTGCGCCACGAGCGCCAGCCCGTCTGCATCCGCCACCGACGCATGTTCGATGCGGTCTTCTCGCCCCGCTCCGGCATCGACGAGCGCCGCCAGGGCGAACACCAACTCAGTGCGGGTGACGCAGTGAATGGCGACTGGGCGCCCGGCGCCGTGGGCGCGTTCAATGCGGCCACGCAAGGCATCGAACGTTGGCAGGGAGTGCTCGTCCAGCATGATCTTCAGAGCGCCTTCGCGCAGCGATTCGCCGCCCATCAGCACGAGGCGCTGTCGCATGCCGCGCCGCTTCAGCGCCGCCGCCGTCGCGGCATCATTGCCGGGCGTCGCATCGGTGACGCCAGTGACGCCGTAGCTCGCGAGCAGGCGCGACGCCCCGGCGATGTCCGCGCCGGGGCCGCCCCAATCGCGCAGCGCCTCGTCGGCGCGGAACACCCTGCCATCGGATGCTTCCTCCAAACCCGCGGCGCGGACGCCGGCGGAATTGAGGAACCACATCTTGCCGGAGCGATGCTGCACCCGCAGCGGACGCTCGCGCAGCAGCGCGTCGAGGCGTTCGCGGCAGAGCCGCCCAGCCACAGATTCGTGATAGCCAACGCCACGCACCCAACCATCGCCCGGCGCACCCTCAAGCGCGACGCGCAGCTGCTCCAAGGTCGTCACGTCGGGCGGCCCGCAAGGCGTCGAGCGCAGCGCAGCGCCGAGGGCGAAACTATGCAGATGATGATCGTGCAGCCCAGGCAAGAGCGCGCCGCCGCGCGCATCGAACAGCCGCTCCCCTGGCGCTGGCGCCAAGCCCCGGCCAATCTCCACAATGCGCTCGCCGCGGCAACGCACATCCAGCGCGCCGGCGGCGCGGCGCGCCGTTGGCGCCAACGCCGCGAACTCTGCGTTGCGAATCAACAACATGGGGCGAATATCCTTTTCGGTATAGTACCGGCGCCGAGCGGTGCCACACGCCGTGCGGACTCAACCCGGCTCAACCGCGTTTTGGGGCAAGACGGAACCATTGCGTAACCTGATGACACTCGCCGAGTTGCTGGCGCAACTGCGCTCGCCGGCCACCGCGGAAGCGTTCTCGCCGCTCTGCGGCACGCCATGCGTCATCGTCGCCTTCGATGGCGCCGAGCTGGACGCGCAGGCGGGTTTTCCGCCGCAGTGCCCGGTGGTGGGCGTCGGCGACATCAGCGCGGCGCCGCCGACGGTGGACGTGGTCACCACGACGCGGCCGCAAGCCGAGGAGGTGGCGCAGGCCATTGGCCGCAACCCCATCGCCGCCACGACGCTGACGCAACTGCTGCGCCACAATGAACGCGCCAACGTGGCAGACCGTCTGTTCGCCGAGTCCTTAGCCTACTCCACGCTGCAGCATGGGGCCGAGTTTCAGAAATGGCTCAGCCAGCGGCCAGCGAAGCCACCGCGCGCGCCGGATGCCTCGCCCGCGGTGCTGCTGGACATTGACGATTGCGAGGCGACACTCACGCTGCACCGCCCCGGCAGGCGGAACGCCTATTCCGCCGAGATGCGCGACGCGTTGTGCGAAGCGCTCCAATGCCTCGCCGACGCGCCGCACATCGGGCGCGCGGTGTTGCGCGGCGCCGGCCGCTGCTTCAGCGCCGGTGGCGACCTCGACGAGTTCGGCCAAGCCAAGGACGCCGCGGTGGCGCATGCATCGCGCGCCACCCGCAGCGCCGCAACGTTGATGGAGCGCCTGCGCGATCGCGTGCGTCCACACCTGCATGGCGCCTGCATCGGCGCCGGCATCGAACTGCCGGCGTTCGCCAGCTATGTCAGCGCCCGCTCCGACGCTATCTTCGTATTGCCGGAAGTGTCGATGGGGCTGGTGCCGGGCGCCGGCGGCACGGCGAGCATCCTGTCCCGCATCGGGCGCCATCGCTTGGCCTACATGGCGCTCACCGGCACACGCATCGATGCGGCCACCGCGCTGGCTTGGGGCCTCGTCGACGAACTCAATGATGGCTGACGCCGCTCCCCCTCGCTCACCCTTGGCGCTGGCGGACGACGGCCCGCGGCTGATCTGACGGACATGGATCGGGTGTTGGAGATTGGCGGCTTCGCGGCCGGCTACTGCGGGCGGCTGTTTGTCCAAGCCGGTTGCGAAGTGGTGCGGGTGGAAGCCGAGCCGCTCGCTCCCGGCGCCGTGAGCGACCCGGCATTGGACTGCTACCTGCACGCCGGCAAGCGCCGCGTTCAAGCGGACGACCCGACGGCCATTAAAGCGCTTGCCAGCGAGGCCGACGTGGCGGTGGCGGAGGCGCCCTCGGCAAGCGCATTGGCCGCGCTCGGCTTCGACGCCTGGGACACGCCCGTCAAGGCGGCCATCACGCCGTTCGGGTTGACCGGCCCCAAGCGCGACTGCGCCGCCACGCCGAACACCTTGCTGGCGATGGCCGGCTACACCTACATCATCGGCGATGCCGAACGCCCGCCGCTGACGCTCCCCGGCCACTATCCGGAGTTCCAGAGCGGTGGCTTCGCCTTCGTCGCCGCGAACGCCAGCCGCTTGGGCCAAGAACGCAAGGCCATCGACATCGGCATGTTGGAGACGGTGATGGCGTTGAGCCAGTTCACCACCGTGATGTGGCACTGCGCCGGCGAGGTTCGCCGCCGCCACGGCAACGACTTCTGGTATGTCGTGCCAACCAACATGTTCCGCTGCGCGGACGGCTGGGCCTACGTCAACGTGGTGCCGGGCTTCTGGGATGCCTTCGCCACGTTCCTGGAACGGCCCGAACTCATCTTGGACGAACGTTTCACCACCAATCCGCTGCGGCGAGCGAACCGCGACGCCCTGCACGAGATCATCGCCGCAGCGTTGGCGCCGCTGTCGCGGGCCACCATCGAGGCGCGCGCCAACGCCGCCCGCGTGCCGGTCGGCATCGTCCAGACGTTGGACGATGTGCTTGCAGACCCGCATTTGGCCGGGCGCGACTTCTGGCAAACCGTCACTGGCGGCGCCCACGGCCCGGTGCGCTCGCCGCGCCGCGCTTGGCGTGTGAACGGCGCCCCGCCGCCAACGAAGCGTTTGTCGCCGGCAAAGCCGGCGCCCGCCGGAGAAAGCGAGCCCGCCTTCTCGCTGCGCGACGACGGCGCAGCACACGGGGCGGGCGCTGTGGCAGCACACAATCGCCGCAGCGAACGCACGGACGCATCCCGCTTACGTGCGCCCGCCAAGCCCCCCGTGGACGGCCCCCTGCGCGGCGTGCGCATTCTCGACCTAACCCACGTTTGGGCTGGCCCCTTCGCCACCCGCATCCTGGCCGACCTCGGCGCCGAGGTGGTGAAGATCGAGGCGCCGTTCGGGCGCGGCCCGCGGGCCGTCCCCACGGAGCTCAACCTTGCCGGGTGGCTGGGGGATTCGCGGCACGAACCGTGGAATGGCAATGCCGTGTTCGTGAAGCTGCAACGCAACAAACGCAGCGTCGGCATCAACCTCAAGGCGCCGGCGGGACGCTCCACCTTTCTGCAGCTCGCGGCCGCCGCGGACGTCGTGATCGAGAACTTCAGCGCCCGCGCCATGCCGGCCCTCGGCTTAGGCTACGACGCCCTCAAAGCGGCCAACCCCGCAATCATCCACATCGCCATGCCGGGGTTTGGCACCCAGGGCCCATATCGCGATCGCGTGGCCTTCGGCCCCACCGTCGAGGTGATGTCCGGCTTGACGCATGTGCTCGGCTATGCGCCCGGCGAACCGCGCAACACCGGCATGGCGTTGATGGACCCCATCGCCGCCGTGAATGCGGCCGCGGCGGTGGTCGCCGCCCTGCGCGAACGCGACGCCACCGGCCGCGGCGCCTTTGTGGAAATGGCCTTGCACGAATCCGGCGCGGCGCACTGCGGGCCTTGGCTCATCGAACAGCAGCTCGGCGGCGCCGTGGGGCGCATCGGCAATCACCACCGGCGGATGGCCCCGCACGGCGTCTACCCCTGCGCCGGAGACGATGCCTGGGTCGCCATCGCATGCCGCGGCGACGCGGATTGGCAAGCGCTCTGCAGCGCCTTGGGCAACACTGCCGATGCGCCGCTGGGCCTTGCAGCCAGAGTGCGCGAGCAGGAGCGCATCGACGCCGCCATCGCCGCTTGGACGGCACAGCGCGACAAAGCCGAGGCAGAGCGGCTGTTGTTGGCTGCTGGGGTGCCGGCCGGCGCGGTGAACGCGACGCCGGACATGGTGGCGGACGCGCAGGTGGCGGCGCGCGGCTTCTTCGTGCCGCTGGAAGCCGGCGGCACGCCAATGCCCGGCAATCCCATCAAGATGCCCGGCATTTCGCCCCGTGATTGGACACCTTGTCCAAAGCTCGGCGCCGACAACGCCCAAGTGTTGCAAGCGTGGCTGGGATGCAGCGTTGCGGCGGTGACGGAACTCATGGACGCCGGCGTGCTCTTCGACAAGCCGCCCGAGTGACCGCGCCGGCGGCCCCGGCCGGCGGAGCTCGCTAAGACCCGATCAACCGGGGCTGCTCAGCTTCTCCCGCACCACCCGGCGCAATAGCTTGCCGGTCTCGGTGTAAGGCAGTTCGGGCCAGAACTCCAAACGCGCCGGCACGCGGGACGAGCGCAGCCGCTCCCTGACCCAACCCTGGAGCGTTTCCGCGGTGACTTCTGCGCCCGGCTCCAGCACCACCGCAGCCGCCACGGCCTCGCCCCACTCTTTGTCTGGAACGCCCACGATGGCAGCATCGAACACCGCCTCGTGCTCCATGAGGGTGTCCTCGATTTCGCCTGGCGACATGTTCTCGCCGCCACGCACGATGATGTCGTCGGCGCGCCCGGCAAGGAACAAGTAACCCGCTGCGTCCAGATAGCCGGCATCGCGGGTGGGGAACCAGCCATCGGCGTCGGTTTGGCTGCCGCGGCCCTCATACTCGCCGGACACCTGCTCGCCGCGCACAAACACCTCGCCATGCCCGCCGACGCCCAACGGCTGGCCGGCGTCGTCGCGAATCTCGATTTCGATGCCCGGCAGCGGAATGCCGACCGACGTGAGCCGCTTCTTCACCGCCGGGTCGTCGCTGGCGGCCGCGGCGCGATGTTCGTCCGGCCCCAACAGGGTGATGGTGGAGCTGGTCTCCGTGAGGCCGTAGGCATTGGTGAAGTCTGTGTCTGGAAACAGCTGCATCGCCCGCTCCACCACCGGCAAGGGCATCTTGCCGCCACCGAAGGACAGCGACTCCAAGTGCGGCATGTTCGCGCTGGACTCGCCCTGCAGGGCGTCCACGATGCGGTGCAGCATGGTCGGCACGACAAACGCCGTGGTCACCCGCTCGGCGCGGGCGAGATTGATCCACGCTTCTGGCGTGAAGTGCGGGAGCTGCACGACGCGGCGCCCCGAATAGACGGAGCTCAACACCGCGGCGATGCCGGCCACATGGTACGGCGGCACGCAGACGAGCGCCGTCTCGGCTTCATCGGCGGACATGAACTCCACGGCGCCCAGGATGTAGGACACCAAGTGCTTCTGCCGCAGGACCGCGGCTTTCGGGGCGCCGGTGGTGCCGCTGGTGAACAGGAGCGCGGCGATGTCGTCGCCGTCCATGGACCATGGCGGCGGCGCCTCGCCTCCCGCCAACGCCGCGTCCAGAAAGCCCGACCGGGGCTGGGCGACAACGCCTTCGGCATCGCCCCAACGATCGATGCGGTCGTCCGTGGCAACCAGCAAGGCCGGCTTCACCCTTTCGAGCTGCGCGTCGATCTCGCTGTCCGTCAGGCGATAGTTCATCGGCACGAAGGGAACGCCGGCCCAAGCGCTGGCGAACAGGCCCACCGGGAAGGCCAAGTTGGTGACGTCGATCATGGCGAAGCGCCGCGCCCCGGAACCCGCCACTTCGCGCGCCGCGGCGCCAGCGCTGTCGTAGAGCTGCTGACAGGTGATCGAACGGCCGGCCTCGGCATCGACGAATGCCGTGCGGTCGCCAAAGCCCGACGCCGCCATCTCAAGCAGCATCATGATGTTCATGGGTTCCCCTCAACCCCGCTGCCGGCGCGCTTGGCGTCAAGCCAACTGCGCGGAGCGGCTCTCAGTCCGTCTTCGGGAGCTTCTTCGCGTCCTTCAATTTGAGCGGCTCGCCGCCGATTGCGAGAGACCCCTCACCCGCCTTCACGCACAGCACCTCGAGCTTGCCTTCCCCATCGGTGTAGCGCTTGCCCAACGTGGTGCCATCGGCAAAGCCGGCATCCACCGCGCCGCCGTTGCCGGCGCCATCCGCGCTCATCACCGCGCCGCCGCAAGTGAGTTCAACCTCCCCTGGCGGGGCGGCGATCACCATGATTTCCGTTTTGCAGACCGTGCTCTTGAGCCGCGCCCCTGTTGCGAGACCCGCCATGGATGAATGCCCTCTGCGCTCTAGAGAGCGGGGATTCTACCCATTTCAAGCGCCGAGCAAAGCGGCGGGCTTGCCATTGACGCGCGGTTGGCCAAATCGACGCAGCCGCTGAGAGTGCCGGCGCCGCCGCTAGGCGCGCTTAGTTCTCATCCAACTGGCCGCGTGCATCTCTTCACGCACGGCGGCCGCGTGCGCTTGCGCCGCGTCGACGTCTGCGGCGACAAACCCCAAGTCGGCCATCACTGCCGCGGTGTGCTCCCCCAGCCCCGGCGGCGGCGCCGGCAGCGTGGTTGGGGTGGCGGCAAAGTCCATGAGCGTGCCGACCGTCTTGGTTCTGCCCGTCACCGGCAAATCGATGTCCTGAACATAGCCGTTGGCCAGGTTCTGCGGATCATTCAACACATCGTCGTAGCCGCGCACCCGCTCCCAGATGATCTCCGGCTGCGAGGCGAGAAACTGCTCCCATTCCGCGAACGGCTTGGCAGCGAAGGCGTCTCGCACCAACGCCCGAATCTCCGCAAGGCCGGCATCGTCGCCGGTCACGCCGATGCGCTTGCCCGGCGTGTCCCACTCCTCCATCAGCAACGCCTCCGGACGATCCGCGAACAGCCAAAACGCCGTCCACGCATCGTCTGTCATCGCCACCACGAACAGAATCGGTACGCCATCCGCGCAGGTGTACACCCCATAAGGGGCCTTGATGCTCGGATTGTGCGAACCATCGCGGCTGAGGGCCACGCCAGTCAGCGCCGAGTGTTGCAGCTCCCACATCTGCAGCCAAAGCTGCGCCCCCAAGGAAGAGGTGCGCACGAGTTGGCCGCGCCCGGTGGCGCCGCGATGCACCAAGGCCGTGACGCAAGCCAACGCCAGTTGCATGGCGCCGGCGTGGTCCGCCACCGCAGCCCCCGGCGGCATGGGCGTCTCGCCCGGCGCACCACTCATGGCCGCGAGGCCGCCACGCGCCTGGGCGGCGCCATCCAACATCGCCTTGTCTGCATCCTCGCCCAAGGGCCCAAACCCGTTGACATGGCCCACCACCAGCCGCGGGTGCTGCGCCGGCAACGTCTCTAGGCTGAGGCCCATGCGAGCGAGCGCCGCGGCGCGGAAATTGCTGAAGAAAACGTCCGCCCGCCCCAATAGGCGCTGCATCACGGCGCGGCCCAATTCCGTATGCATGTCCAGCACGACGGAGCGCTTGCCCTTGTTCATGGCGACGAACTGCGAGCCCAAGGCATCCACCGGCAGCGTGTTGTTGGCACCGCGGAAATGGCGGCTGGGATCGCCCGTCGGCGGCTCCACCTTAATCACCTCCGCCCCCATGTTGGCGAAGTAAAGGCCCACGGCCGGCCCTTGGATGGCCGTCGCCAACTCCACCACCTTCAGCCCCTCAAGCGGCCCCGACATCGGCTGCCCTCCTTGCTTCTGCCTCGTGCGAGTGTAGCCACAACCATCGGGCTACGGCGTGCAGGCGGGCAAGGGCGCACTCTGGCTACCTTCATTGCGCGTTTGCTACGCTCATTTCGTTCCGAAGGGGAGACGGTGCGATGTCTCGAAACACGGCCGACGTCGGCCGGGCGCTTGAGTTGCTGCGCGAAGGGTTGGGGCCTTTCGTGGAGCGTGAAGTTGCGCGCTTTGCCACCCGCGAGCAGATCGCGGACTTCATACGAAACGGTCCGCGCTCGAATGCCCATCTCAAGGAAGAGCGAATTCGCGAATGGGATGTTCACGTCCTGCTCAACCTAATGCAGCGGCGATGGCGCGACGTCTTCGCCGACACGCTTGGGCGAACGGAACGCGGGTTCGTCGGCGAGTTGCAGGACTGGCGCAACAAGTGGGCGCATCAACAGATGCTGACGTCACCGGACGCGGATGTGGATCGGGCTTTGGACACCACCGTTCGCCTTCTTCGCGCCGTCAAGGCGGAAACGCAGGCAGCGGAAGTGGCTCGGCTTCGGGAGTCGCGCAGAGCTGCCAACGCGCCCGATGGGAACGCGCTCGCCTCCAGCAGTGGCACCGAGCCGCGGTCGTCTGTTCCGGCCCACAGACCGGTGCCCCGTTCGTCACCGGTGTCGCAAGCAGACGAGATTCGTCTGTATGCGATTGAGAACTATGTGATGCGGTGGCGCGAATCAGGCAATGAAACGCTTGCCATCCGCGCTGGCGACGTCGAGCGCGAAATGGGGCTGCGCCACGTTACGCCCAATGTTTGCAGCGCCTTGGAAGGCCGCAAGTTCCAAGCCCAAGCCAACCTCGTTCTCGTACGCCGCGAAGGCCCGCGCCGAAGCACAACAACCACGTACTACTACCAACAAGGCTGATTCGGAGATCGGCTCCGGGTTGGCGTCCGGCTGTCTGGCAGCTGCCAGTGCCGCTGCGCCGGTAGCGATGCACATCCTCACTCTTCACCGGCCCAGCCGGCGGCGGAGGCTTCCCGGATCTCCTCCATCGAAAGGCGCTCCGTGTTGGACTGCGCCAGCAACCCGAAAATCGTCGACACCGGGTTCCCCGGGTTCCGTCGCAGTTGAACGCGATGCTCGGCGAGCAGATCGATGCTGAGCTTGTCGCCGGGCCGCACTCCAAGGTGCTGGAGCACATCCTTTCGGAGCGTGATCTCTCCCTTGGCGGTGACAGTGAGTGCGATGGCCATGACATGAAGCCTGCGCGTGGAGAGTGCCAATGGTAGGGCGCTCTCGCCTCGCCATCGAGGGCTCCTGCGGGCGGCAGTTGCGCGCACCGCGCCACCTAAGCGATGATGCCGCCATGAACGACGCAAACACCCAACCCGTACGCTACATGGATCGCACGCGCCGCTATTACGAGGCGCAGGGGTTCGAGAAGTCCTATCAATGGGCGCAACACGATGACGTGCCATTCACCGCGCTGAAGCGGCCGCTGGCGGAGTCCACGGTGGGGCTGATCACCACCGCGGCCTTGTACGATCGCGTGGAGTCAGACCCGCGTTCGGTGGCGTCCAACGCCACCGCCGAGCCGCCGCCGCGCCTGTACGCCGACGACTTGGCGTGGGACAAGCGCGCCACCCACATGGAGGACTTGAACTCCTATTGCCCCATCGACCGGCTGCAGGAGCTGGCGGCGGCAGGGCGCATCGGCCGCTTGGCGGAGCGCTTTCACTGCGTGCCCACGGAGTACAGCCAGCGCCGCACCATCGAGGAGGACGCGCCGGAAATCCTCAAACGCTGCCAGGCAGACGGCGTGGACGTGGCACTTCTCGTGCCGTTGTGACCCGTCTGCCACCAGACCGTGTGTCTGGTCGCCCGTGCGCTTGAAACCGCCGGCATCCCCACGGTGATCGTGGGCTCGGCCTTGGACATCGTGTCGCACGCCGGCGCGCCGCGCCATGTCTTCACGGACTTTCCGCTCGGCAATCCGTGCGGGAAGCCCTACGACACCGAGATGCAGCGCGCCATCGTCGGCGCCGCCATCGACATGCTCGAATCCGCCACTGCGCCGGGCGCGTTTCAACAGACGCCCTACGAGTGGGGCAGCCACGCATGGCGGCAACGCTACATGGAGGTGCTGCCGGAGAACATGCAACGGCTTGCGGCCATGGGCGCGGCGCGGCGCAATGAACGCCAAGCCCGGCGCGATGCCGGCAAGGTGCGCGCTGGATGACGCCGACACGCCTGCGGCGCCGCGTCACAACACTGTGCGCGGCGCTCGGCGTCATCGCCCTCGCCGGCACCACATTCGGCGGCCCGCCCCATGTTGATCCAGCCGAGGACGCCGACCACTTCGGCGCCCCGGAATCGTTCCTGTTTTGGACCGCCGAGCAGAAGGTGGCCGGCTTTCGCAACACCGCGGCGATCTTCCCGGCGCGCGTCATCGCCGCCGGCGACGCCGCTTCGCCCATGCCGCCCGCCGCCACGCCAATCGACGACCTCCGCTTTGAGGCGGGGGGCGAGCCCTTGGACATCGACGGCTTCATGGAACACAACCATGTGGTCGGCCTCATCGCCCTGCAGGATGGCCAAGTGCTGCTTGAGCGGTACGCCGCCGGCAACGACGCAGACAGCCTGTGGGTGTCGTTCTCCGTCGCCAAATCCGTGGTGGCCATGTTGATCGGGGCGGCCATCCAAGATGGCTACATCGAGTCTGCCCAAGAGAAGGTGACGAGCTACCTCCCGCGCCTCGCCGGCACCGCCTACGACGACGTGTCCATTGCCGACCTGCTGCAGATGTCCTCCGGCGTTGCTTGGAACGAAGACTACGCAGACCCCACCTCCGACGTGAACAACATGCCGCCGAACTTGGTGGACCTCTACCGGGCGCTGGCCGCCAAGGAGCGCGTGGGAGTCACCGGCGAAGTGTTCAACTACAACACGGCTGAGACGAACTTGGTCGGAGCCGTGCTGCGGGCCGCGATCGGCAACAACCTGGCCACCTACCTCTCGCACAAAGTTTGGCGGCCGTTCGGCATGCAGGCGCCGGCGAACTGGATGACCCATGGCCCAGATGGCGGCGAGCTCGGCGGCTGCTGCATCAGCGCAACCTTGCGGGATTACGCGCGCATTGGCCTGTTCGCGCTGGCCGATGGGGTGCTGGCGAACGGCGAACGGGTGCTGCCGGCGGGCTGGATGGCGGCATCGACGACGCCGGCCAAGGGCTATGCCGGCTATGGCTATCTTTGGTGGCTGCAAGGCGATGGCGCCTTCAACGCCTTGGGCATCTTCGGGCAATCCATCCACGTTGATCCGGCGCGCCGCTTGGTGGTGGTCACGCACAGCGCTTGGCCAGTGGCAGTGGGGCAGCCGTTCAGCGAACGCCGGAGCGCGTTCCTCGAAGCATTGGCCCAGCACTTGGACGACAACCTGGGGTGAGCGCACACGAACATTGTTCCCGCCAACTGGGGGAATTGGGAGAAGCGACAGAGAGATGATCTACGAAATTCGCAACTACCACTACGCGCCGGAGCGGCTCGCCGAGTACCGCGTTTGGGCAACAGAGGTGGCGCTGCCATACATCCGCAGCCACATGGATCTCGTGGGCTTCTGGCTGAACCTGGACGAGCCGGCGCAAGTCGCCGGCACGCCACAGGACGAGCTCGGCGCCGCCACCGTCACCTGGATCATCCGTTGGGATTCCATGGCGGCGCGGAACGCGGGGATGGCCAAAGCCTTTGGCAGCGATGCTTGGGAACGCATCATGGATCAGAACCCCGGCCGCGAGAACTACCTGCGCACCGAAGCGAAGTTCGCCGAAGCCCTCTGAGCCGGCGGCGCGGCGCTCAGCCCGAGGCTTGCGCCGCGGCAATCTCCCGCATCAGCGCGTCGACGCTGTAGCTGCCGGCAGCCATGCCCTCCCGCACCAGCCGGTTGCCGATACGCTGCAGCGCCAAGTTCGCCGGCGTGGGCACGCCGTGCAAGCGGCCCAGCAGCACGATTTCGCCGTTCAGGAAGTCTGTCTCGATGTTGCCGGTGCCGCGCTGCACGCTCTGCCAAGAAGACCCGCCGTTGCGCTCGTGCCCAGGCACCGGCAAGGCGCGGATGCCGGTGCCGCGACGCTCGCGGGTCTCGGCGGCCGTCGCGCAGTCGATGCCCGCCGCTTGGTAGCAGGCCAGCGCTTCGTCGCGCAGCAAGCGCATGACAGCTCGGGGCGCCTCATTGCAGGCGGCCTGCACCGCATTGCCGAGATTGGCAAGCAGCTTGGCGTGCTTGTGGCGCATGATGGCCGCGTCTGGCTGGGCGGTGAAGCCGGCGTCGGTCAACGCCGCGGCGACTTGTTCGGCCACGCGGTCTACGCCGGTGGGATAGCAACCCACATCCAAGAGGCCGGCGGGGCCTTCGGCGCCATGCACCACCTCGCCGGGCACCAAGTGTTCCGCCGGCAGCCACACCACCATCCCGTACACGCGGCGGAACCGCCGCGCCGCCATGCGTTCGTTGTCCACGCCGTTTTGGCAACAGATCACCGGCACCGCGTCCCCGGCGACGGCGTGGAGTTCGCGCAGCGCCGCCTCGGTTTGGTGGCTCTTCATGCACAGCAGCACGAAGTCGCCATCCTTGCAGCCGGCCTCGGCGGGGCTCCCCACGGCGGGAATGGGCAGGCGCACATCCGCAGACGGCGTGATGAAGCGCAGCCCGTCCCTGCGCAAGGCATCCAAGTGGGCGCCGCGGGCGATGAGAAGCACCTGTTCGCCGTTCTGGAATAGCCGCGAACCGACCGCGCCGCCGATGCCGCCGGCGCCGTAGATGATGAATCGCATCGTCACCGCCCTTGGCGAACGCCTAAGCGGCGCGGATTGGAACGCAGCCGCGCACGGATCACCCGCAACGGCGTGGCGTCAGCCGGCGTGACGTGACGCCGTGCCGACATGCAAGCCCACGCCGCCGGCCGGCGCCGCGCTGTTGAGCCATGTTTCGGCAATCACTTCGGCCGCGGTTGCGTGGCTGCCGCCCCGCGAAACCGCCTCGAAGGTGGATAGCCGTTCGTCCGCGAACTGCGCGCCGATGGCATAGCGCTTGCTGAGCCATGCGCCAAAACGCCGCGCCGCGGCGCTCATCTCGCTCTCCGTGTCGTCCATGTTCAATGGCAGGCCGACGACGAACCCCTCTGGGCGCCACTCATCCACCAGCCGATCCAGCGCCGGGCCAAGGGGCACGCCGCGGCGCGCCCTGATGTCGCAGAGGGCCGACGCCGTGCCGGCGCGCGGCTCGGCCACCGCCACGCCAATGTGGGAGAGGCCGAAGTCGAACGCGAGATGCGCCATGCCGTCAGGCGTGGCCGATCTTGCCGGACATGAGCGAAAAGTCGATGCCGATGATCTTCGCCGCGGCGCTCACGCGATCTTTGAACGGCACGTCGAAGATCACAGACTTGGAGCTTGGGCAGGTCAACCAGACGTCGCGTTCGATCTCCCCTTCCAACTGGCCAGGCCCCCAACCCGCATAGCCGAGCGCGAGCAGATAGTGGCGGGGGCCGCCACCGCCGGCGATGGCGGCCAACAGCTCCATCTCCGTGGTGAGCGCCAAACCGTTGCCGACGCCGAGGCTTTGTTCCACCCGCATGTCGTCCGTGTGCAGGATGAACGCGCAGTCTCTGCGCACGGGGCCGCCCTCGATGACGGGCGCCGCCGCGTCGAAATCGCAGGGCAGGTTGAGTTGCTGCAGCATGTCGCCCACCGTCATCTCAAGCGGCCGATTCACAACCAGCCCGAAGGCGCCTTCCCGGTTGTGCCGGCAGATGTAGGTGATGGTGTCGCCGAAGTAGTCGCTTAAGGACTCCGGGTTCGGCATGGCGAGCAGGAATTGGTTCTTGAGCGATGCGCTGGCCACGCCGCCATCATACGCCAACGCCGGCGTCAGTGGTTCCACCAAGGCAGGTCTGAGAAGGAGCGCAGATCCAACTCGTGCGTCCACACCGAGCGATGCTGCCCGGCGATGTGCCAGTAGGTGTCCGCGATGCGTTCCGGCAGCATGAGGCCGTCTTCGGCGCCTTTGGTGTCCCGCAGGGCTTGGAACCGCTCGGCGCCGAGCATCTTGCCCAGCGTGTCGGGCGCGTCCACCGAACCATCGACGACGACATGGGCGACGTGGATGTTGCGCGGTGAGAGTTCCGCGTTCAACGTCTGGCAGAGCAGGCGCCGCCCGCCCATCGCGGCCGCGTGGGAGTGCTGGCCGGCATTGCCCCGCACCGCGGCGGTGGCGGAGGTGACGATGAGCGTGCCGCCGCCACGTTCCACCATGTACGGGCAGGCGGCCTTCGCCAGCCGGAACAGGCCCAGCGTGCCGAGCCGCCAACCCATCTCGAATGCTTTGGCGCTGGTGTTGTCCAACGACCGGTCGCCGATTTGCGCGCCGAGGTTGTAGATGGCGACCTCGATCGGGCCGACGTCCGCCTCCACTTGCGCCACGCGCTCCTCGATCGAATCCGCCGCGATGGCGTTCATCAGAAAGCCCGACGCCGAGCCGCCTTCGCTTTCGATCGCGTCCACCAGCTTGTCGAGGCCAGCCTGATCCGTGCGGCGGCAAAGCACCGCGTGATAGCCCTCTTTGGCGAACCGCTTGCCGACGGTGCCGCCGATGCCGGCGCCGGCGCCGATGACCAGACAGACAGGCTTCATCGCGTGTTTACTCCGTTTTCCGATTAGAGAGTTGGCGAACGCCGCGGCATCAAAGGTTGGGATGCGCGGCAATCAAGCGGCGGATGCTACCGCAATCCACCTTCTCGACGAGCAGGGCTGAGGTGCTGGCCGTGCTGGCTGCCCCACTGGCGGGCGCGGCATCGAACTGCGGCCACGCCCGCAACCAAGCCGTCACGCATGGAAGCGCCCGCCGCGCTGCTTCACAAACTGCCAGGTGCGCACGATCTCCAGCACATCCGTCTCCCGGCGCATGGCCGGTGGCAGCGGCGCGTAGGGCGCTGCCAAGCGCACGATGCGCAGCGCCGCGGCATCGAGCTCGGCATGGCCGGAGGATTCGAGCACGCGCACATCGCGCAAACTGCCATCCGCGGCGATGGCGACCAGCAGCTGCAGCCGCCCATAGAGCCGCTGCGCCCGTGCCGCCTGCGGATAGTTGAGGTTGCCGACGCGCTCCACCTCGCGCCGCCAAGCGGCGAGATAGTAGGCGTCTTCGCTCGTTTGCGGCGCCGCGGCATCGAGGCGGCGCACGCGAACGTCCCCACGCTGCGGCGGTGTGACGGCGCCCAGCTTGGCAACGTCGCGCACCAAGCCTGCATAGGCTTCACGCGGTGGTGTCCAGACAGGGCGATCGGGCGGCGCAGGCGCCGGCTTTGCTGCCGGAGTTTCCGGCACCACCTCATGTGCAACTTCCGGCACAGCATCGGGCGTTGGGGATGCAAACACCGACTCCACGGCCGGCGCTGGCACAAACTCCGCAACGCCAGTTTCCGCTGCGGCAAGCGGCCTGACAGGCAACGCATCTGCGGGCTTGGGCGCGGCCAACGTCACTTCAATCACCGAGCGGGGCGCCGTGAGCGCAGGAAAGGGCGAGTCCAACCCCAAGAGGAGCGCTAGATGCAGGGCGACGGCAATGCCAAGCGCCGCGGCCAGCCGCCAAGACGCCCAAGCATCGCCGAGGCCGGTCACAGGCCGAACTCCTCCGCCAACCGGTCCATCAAATCACCGGCGATGTCCAGTGAGAACTGCGCATCCAACTCGCGGATGCAGGTGGGGCACGTGACGTTGATCTCCGTCAGGTAGTCCCCAATGACATCGATGCCGGCGAACAGGATGCCGCGGCGCTTGAGTTCCGGGCCCACGCGCCCAGCGATGAAGCGATCCCGCTCCGTCAACGGACGCCCGACGCCGGTGCCTCCGGCGGCGAGGTTGCCGCGCGATTCGCCGGCCCTCGGAATGCGCGCCAAGGCGTACTCCACCGGCTCCCCGGCGATCAACAGGATGCGCTTGTCCCCCGCCACGATCTCCGGCACGAACCGCTGCGCCATGATCTGCCGCGTGCCGCGCGCCGTCAGGTTTTCGATGATGACGCCCACATTCGGGTCGTCGTGGCGAGCGCGGAAGATGTTGACGCCGCCCATGCCGTCCAACGGCTTGAACACCACGTCGCCATGCTCGGCGTGAAAGCCCGCCAACCGCTCCGGGTGGCGGGCGATGATGAGCGGCGGCACGCAATCCGGAAACCAAGACGCGAAGAACTTCTCGTTGCAGTCGCGCAGGCTCCCGGGCGCGTTCACCACCGCCGCGCCTTGCGCCGCGGCGTGTTCCAGAAAGTACGTCGCGTAGATGTACTCCATGTCGAACGGCGGGTCTTTGCGCATCATGATGAGGTCTGGTGCGCCGAGGTCCGTCTCCACCGCCGCGCCGAGGCGATGCCACGGCGTCGGCGCCAAGGCCGGGTCCAGCGATTCCAGGAACGCCGCATCAATCCCCACGTCGCGCAGCGCCGCCCAAGCGCGGCCATCGCGCCACGCCATGTCTGATTGTTCAAAGCAGGTCACCCGCCATCCGCGCAGCGCGGCGGCGCGCATCATGGCGAGGGTGCTGTCCTTCTTGAGATCGAAGCTCGCGAGCGGATCAGTGAGGAAGGCGACGTGGGGCATGGCTTGCGCTGGCCTTAGACGGGCGCGGCGCGGTGCGCTACAGCGCGGCGGCCAGCGTCTGCGCCTTGTCCGTTCGTTCCCATGTGAAGTCGCCCTCATCGCGTCCGAAGTGGCCGTAGGCGGCGGTGGCGCGATAGATCGGCCGCTTCAGGTCGAGCATGTCGATGAGGCCGCGCGGGCGGAGATCGAAGTGCTCGCGCACCAAGCGTTCAATGCTCGCATCGTCCACCGTGCCGGTGCCAAAGGTCTCGACGCGGATGGATGTGGGTTCGGCGATGCCGATGGCGTAGCTCACCTGTATCTCGCAGCGTTTGGCGAGGCCGGCGGCAACGATGTTCTTCGCCACATAGCGCCCCGCGTAGGCGCCGGAACGGTCCACCTTCGATGGATCCTTGCCTGAGAACGCGCCACCCCCATGCCGCGCCATGCCGCCGTAGGTGTCCACGATGATCTTGCGTCCGGTGAGGCCGCAGTCCGCGGCGGGGCCGCCGGTGACGAAACTGCCGGTGGGGTTGATGTGGTACGCCGTCTCCCCGGTGAGCCAGTTGCCCGGCAGCACTGGCTTGATGATCTCCTCCATCACCGCTTCCTCGATGTCGGTGGGCGATGCCTCGGGGGCGTGTTGGGTGGAGAGCACCACGGCATCGACGCCGACCGGCTCGTCGCCGTCGTAGCGCAGCGTCACTTGGCTCTTGGCGTCTGGGCGCAGGAAGCCGACCGCGCCATTGCGGCGCACGTCTGCATGGCGGCGCATCAGCCGTTGCGCGAAGGTGATGGGCGCCGGCATCAGCACGTCCGTCTCGTCGCTGGCGTAGCCGAACATCAGGCCTTGGTCTCCAGCGCCCTGCTCCCGCTCCGACGTTGCATCCACGCCGACGGCAATGTCCGCGGACTGCTGCCCAAGCGCGTTGATGACGGCGCAACTGGCCGGATCAAAGCCGAGGGCTGGGTCGTCATAACCGATTTCGCGGATGACGCGCCGCGCCAAGCGGTCCAAATCCACCTTGGCGCTGGAGCGGAACTCCCCGGCAAGCACCACGATGCCGGTTTTGATGAGCGTCTCGCAGGCCACGCGCGCTTCGGCGTCCTGCTCCAACATGGCGTCGAGCACCGCATCCGAAATCTGATCCGCCATTTTGTCGGGATGCGCTTCCGACACGGATTCGGAAGTGAACACGCTGAAACCGGGCATGGAATCGTCCGCAGGGCGGGCGTGCCATTGTATCGCACCGCCGGCGCCGAGAACCTTGCGCCCCCTTTTGGGATACTCCGCTTTTCGGCCACATGTTCCGAGACGCCCATGCCCTCCCGACAGGACCGCGCGAACGCCATCCGGGCGCTCGCGATGGACGCGGTCGAACGCGCCAACAGTGGCCACCCCGGCATGCCCATGGGGCTCGCCGACGTGGCGGAAGTGTTGTGGCGCGAGGTGCTGCGCCACAACCCAGCCAATCCCGACTGGTGGAACCGCGACCGGGTGGTGGTTTCCAACGGCCACGGCTCGATGCTGCTCTATGCGGTGCTGCACCTCACCGGCTACGACGTCAGCATCGACGACATCAAGCGGTTCCGACAACTCGGCTCGAAGACGCCGGGGCATCCGGAGCGTGGCCACTGCCCAGGCGTCGAGACGACCACGGGGCCGCTCGGCCAAGGCATGGCCAACGCCGTGGGGCTCGCGTTTGCGGAGGCGCTGCTGGCGCGCGAGTTCAACCGCGAGGGCTTGGCGCTGGTCGATCACCGCACATGGGTGTTCGCGGGGGATGGCTGCATGATGGAAGGCGTTTCCCACGAGGCGAGCGCACTGGCGGCAACCTTGGGCCTCGGCAAGCTCACCTGCATCTACGACGACAACGGCATCTCCATCGACGGCGAGACGACGGGCTGGCACACCGAAGACGTGGCGGCGCGCTTTCGCGCCTACGGCTGGCACGTCCTGCCCGACGTGAACGGACACGATGCGGACAGCGTGCGCGCCGCGCTGCAGGCGGCCATGGGCGAGGCCGAGCGGCCAACGCTGATCTGCTGCAAGACCGTGATCGGCTTCGGCGCCCCGAACAAGGAAGGCTCGGCGGATGCCCACGGCTCGGCGTTGGGCGCCGACGAGATCGCCGCGGCGCGGCAGCGCCTTGGCTGGCCGCATGCGCCCTTCGAGATTCCCGCCGACATCCATGCAGCCTGGGACATGACCGCCGCCGGCGCCGATCACGAGGCAGTTTGGCAGCGCGTCCTCAATCGTTGCCGGAGCGCCCATCCAGAGCTGGCCGCCGAGTTCGAGCGGCGCATGAACGGCGCACTGCCAACAGGTTGGAGCGATGCGCTGTTCGCCTATGCCGAAACCGCGCAAGCCGCCGGCGAAGCGCTGGAGACGCGCAAGGCGTCGCAGGCGTGCCTCAACGCGCTCGGCCAGAACCTGCCTGAGCTCTTCGGCGGCTCCGCAGATTTGACGAGCTCCAACGGCACCCGCTGGAACGGCGCCGGCAGCCTTGCCGAGGGTGGCCGCTACATGAGCTACGGCGTCCGCGAGTTCGGCATGACCGCCATCACCAATGGCATGGCGCTGCACGGCGGCATCATCCCTTACGCCGGCACGTTCCTTGTGTTCATGGAATACGCCCGCAACGCGGTGCGGTTGGCCTCGCTGATGGGCGTGCGCAACATCCTCGTCTACTCCCATGACAGCGTGGCCCTTGGCGAAGACGGGCCAACCCATCAGCCCGTGGAGCAGCTCGCCAATCTCAGGACGACTCCGAATCTCTCCCTGTGGCGCCCATGCGACGCCGTGGAAACGGCCTACGCTTGGGCGGCGGCGCTGACGCGGCGCGACGGCCCCACTGCCTTGGCGCTGACGCGACAGAAGACCCCCTGCCAGCCCCGGGAAGACGCGAGCGCCATCGCCAAGGGCGGCTATGTGCTGCGCGCCGAAGCCGGCAACCTGGATGTCATCGTCATCGCCACCGGCTCCGAAGTGGAACTCGCCGTCGCCGCGGCGCAGGCGGTGGAACCCTTGGGCGCGCGGGTGGTGTCCATGCCCAGCGTCGACGTGTTCCTAAGCCAAGAGGCGGCGTATCAAGATGCCGTCCTGCCGCCTGGCTGCCGCGCCCGCGTGGCCGTGGAAGCGGGGCACCCCGACATTTGGCGGCGGTTCGTGGGCCTCGACGGCGCCGTCGTCGGCATCAGCAGCTTTGGACTCTCCGCGCCCGGCGCGGAGGCCATGGACGCCTTGGGCATGAACGCGCCGGCCGTGGTGGCGGCCATCAAAGAAGTCTGCGCCCGATGCCAATGATCTCGATGCGCGACGTGCCGCTCAAAGGCCGGCGCGTGCTCATCCGCGAAGATCTGAACACGCCCATCAGAAACGGCGTGGTGCAGAACGCCGCCCGCATCGAAGCGGCGCTGCCGACCATCCGCCATTGCGTGGAGCAGGGCGCCGCGGTGATGGTGGCGTCGCACGTCGGGCGCCCCACGCCGGGGCAGTGGGACGGCTCGCTCTCGTTGGCCCACGCGGCCGAGTTGCTAGGGGAAGGGCTCGGCCAAGAGGTGCCGTTGGTGGCGCTCGGCAACTTCGACATCGACATCGCGGCCGGCCAAGCCATGCTGTTGGAGAACATCCGTTTCCTAGACGGCGAGTTGACGAACGACGACGACCTCGCGCGGCGCATGGCGGCGCCCTTTGACGTGTTCGTGATGGACGCCTTCGCCACGGCCCACCGCGCCCACGCCTCCACCCACGGCGTTGCCAGACACGCTGCCATCGCCTGCGCGGGGCCGCTGCTCGAAGCGGAGGTGGCGGCCTTGCAGCGCGCCTTGGCCAACCCCGCGCGCCCGTTGGTGGCCGTGGTGGGCGGCGCCAAGGCGTCGTCGAAGCTGCGCGCCTTGGAGGCATTGGCCGACATTGCAGACCGCATCATCGTCGGTGGCGGCGTCGCCAATGTCTTTCTCGTTGCGCGCGGGTGGCAGGTTGGCGCCTCGCTCCTCGACGCCGATTTGGTCGATGTGGCGCGGCGCATCGAGGCGAAGGTGGATGTGCTCATACCGGAGGACGTCATGACCGCGCGCGGCGAACCGGCTGCCACGCCCGCGGTGCTGCGCCGCCGCGGCGAAGTGGCCGCGGACGAGCGCATCCTGGACATCGGCCCGGCGAGCGCGCGGGCCGCGAAGGCCGCGCTTGCATCCGCCGGCACCATCCTTTGGAGCGGGCCTTTGGGCATGTTCGAACTCGACCACTTCGGCGAAGGCACCCGCGTGGTTGCCGAAGCCATCGCCGAATCCGCCGCGTTCTCCATCGCCGGGGGCGGCGACACCATCGCGGCCATCGACAAGAACGGCGCTCGCGATGGGCTGTCATACATCTCCACCGGCGGTGGCGCCTTCCTGGAGTTCGTCGAGGGCAAACCGCTGCCCGCCATCGAGATGCTCAAAGCGCGTGCGCGGTGAGGGGGCCTTCAACCCTGCGTCCGGCTTCGGCGAGGACTACCGCCGTTTCTACGACCTGGACTTGGGCCAGCAGTGCTTCGATGTCCACTGGGGAAGCGAGCGGCTCGTGGCGCAGCGCTTCGCTCCCGCCAGCGCACCCAAGGGCACCGCAGTGGTGGTGCATGGCTACTACGACCATGTGGGGCTGTACGGCCACCTGATCCGCTACCTCTTGGGCCGCGGCTTCGCCGTGCTGGCCTACGACCAGCCAGGCCACGGGCTATCGACCGGGGAACGGGCGACCATCGCCTCCTTCGATTTGTATGTGGACGCGCTGCAGGCGGTGTTGGCGGCCACGGAGGAACCGTTGCCAAGACCCTTGTGCGCTGTGGGCCAGAGCATGGGCGGCGCGGTGCTGATGGAGCGCCTCATGCGGCCGGCGGCGCCGGCGTTCGACAAGACGGTGCTGCTGGCGCCCTTGGTGCGGCCCAAGGGCTGGCCGTTGGCGCGGCTCGCCCTCCCTCTGGCGCGGCCGTTCCTCACCCGTTTGCCGCGCGAGGCGCCGAGCAACTCCACGGACACGACATTCCTCGCCTTCCTGCGTGAAGACCCGCTGCAAACATGGTCTCTGCCGGTGCAGTGGGCCACGGCGCTGGCTCGCTGGATTCGGCGGTTCGAAGCGCATCCGCCCACCAATCAGCGCGTCATCGTCGTGCAAGGCGGGCGCGACGGCACGGTGGATGCCCGCCACAACCTCGCCGTGCTGCAGCGCCTGTTCAAGGTGGAACTGTTGGAGATTCCCGGCGCCCGCCATCACTTGGTGAACGAGAGCCCGGCGACCCAGCGGCAGATGCTCGCGTTCCTTGACGCGCGCCTATAGAGCGGCGACAGGGCCGGAGGCCGCCGCAGCGATGGCTATACTGCCGGCCATGCGCGACGCCTTGGAAGCCATCTTCAGCCCCGGGCGCGTCAAAACCGCGCCCGAAGACCTGAAGTTCTGGGGCACGGACTGGACGCGCGGCTTCAACATTGCGCCGCTCGCCATCGTCTTTCCCGAAAGCGTCGAAGAGGTGGTGGCCGTGACGCGCCTCGCCAACGAGCGCCGCGTCGGCTTGGTGCCTTCCGGTGGCCGCACCGGGCTTTCTGGCGGCGCCGTGGCCGCCAACGGCGAGGTGGTCGTCTCGTTCGACCGCATGAACCGCATCCTCGATTTCAATGCGACGGACCAGCTCGTGCGCTGCCAAGCAGGGGTGCCGACGCAAGCCCTGCAGGAATACGCCGCGGCGCGTGGCTGCTTCTATCCCGTGGACTTCGCCTCGAGCGGCACGAGCCAAATCGGCGGCAACGTCGCCACGAATGCCGGTGGCGTCAAAGTGATTCGCTATGGCCTGACGCGAGACTGGATCGCCGGCCTCAAGGTCGTCACTGGCGCCGGGGACGTGCTCGACTGCAACCACGGCTTGGTGAAGAACGCCACTGGCTACGACCTGCGGCATCTCTTCATCGGCGCCGAGGGCACATTGGGCTTTGTGGTGGAAGCGCAGGTGCGGCTGCTGCCGGCGCCAGCCCCGCAGCGGGTGATCGTGCTGGGCATCGAACGCTTCGCGGACATCCTGCGGGTGCTGGAGCGCTTCCAAGCCAGCGTCACGCTCTCTGCGTTCGAGTTCTTCTCTGAACTCGCGCTTACGAAGGTGCTCGCGCATCGTGGCGGGCCGCGCCCCCTCGGCGCCCCGGCGCCGTTCTACGCGCTCATCGAGTTTGACGCGGACGCGGAAGCCGCGGCGCTGCGAGCCTTCCAAACTGTGTTGCAGGCCGGCTGGGCCGCCGATGGCGTGATGAGCCAATCCGAAGCGCAGGCGAAGGCCCTGTGGGGCCTGCGCGACGGCATCTCCGAGAGCATCGCGTCCTGCACGCCGCACAAGAACGACTTGGCCGTGCGCGTGTCCGACATGCCGGCGTTCCTCACCCAAATCGACCGCCTCGTCGCCGAACGCTATCCGGCCTTCGACGTGTGCTGGTTCGGCCACATCGGCGACGGCAACTTGCACCTCAACATCCTGAAGCCGGAGCACCTTTCCCTTGAGGCGTTCCAAGCGCGTTGCCAGAGCATCAGCCCGCTCCTGTTCGAGGCCGTGCAGTCCCGCCGGGGCAGCATTTCCGCCGAACACGGCGTCGGCCTCACCAAGCGCGACTTCCTGACGTTTTCGCGCAGCGAGCAGGAAATCGCGCTAATGCGCGCGGTGAAGCGCGTCTTCGACCCGCTTGGCGTGATGAATCCCGGCAAACTGCTTGCCGCCTGACGGCGCTTGCCCTCACGGGCGGCACTCGGACACACTTGGGTTCCCCACGGCGAACGGACTGAGAGCATGGGCTGGCGCACGACCCTTGAAGACACGGCGAACGCCATGGCTGCCCCCGGCAAGGGCATCTTGGCGATGGACGAGAGCCACCCAACCTGCAAGCGGCGGTTCGACGGCATCGGCGTGCCTTGCGACGAAGCGAATCGGCGCGCCTATCGGGAACTGCTGCTCACCGCGCCAGGCTGCGCGGAGCATCTCTCGGGCTACATCCTGTTCGACGAGACCATCCGCCAAGCCACCGCAGACGACACGCCATTCCCAGCGCTGATCGCCGCGACCGGCAGCCTCGTTGGCATCAAGGTGGATGCCGGCGCCGCGGCCATGCCGCTGCACCCGGGCGAGAAGGCCACACTGGGCTTGGACGGCTTGCGCGAACGCCTGAACGGCTACCGGGAATTGGGCGCGCGGTTCGCCAAGTGGCGCGCCGTCATCACCATCGGCGACGGGCTGCCAAGCGCCGCCTGCATCCGCGCCAACACCCAGGCGCTGGCGATGTACGCGGCGTTCTGCCAAGAAGCCGGCATGGTGCCCATCGTCGAACCCGAAGTGCTGATGGACGGCGACCACGACATCGATGTCTGCGACGCCGTGACCCGCGCCACGCTGCGCGCGCAGTACGCCGCGTTGGCGGAGCAAGACGTGCATCTCGAAGGTTCCGTGCTGAAGCCTTCGATGGTGCTGTCCGGCAAGGGCTGTCCGCAGCAAGCCAGCGTGGCGGAAGTGGCGGAGCGCACGTTGGCATGCCTCTTGAGCACGGTGCCGGCGGCGGTGCCCGGCATCTTCTTCCTCTCCGGCGGCCAAACGGCGGTGCGCGCCACCGAGCACCTGAACGCGATGAACGCCGGCGGCGACGCCCCGTGGCGGCTGAGCTTTTCGTTCGGACGAGCGCTGCAGGAGCCGGCGCTGCAGGCTTGGGCGGGCGAGGCAGCCAACGCCGCGGCCGCCCAACGACAGTTGGCCTTGCGGGCGCGGCTGAACGGCGCTGCCACCTTGGGAGAGTACGGCGCGGCGATGGAGGAGGCTGCCTAGGCAGCCAGCGACCGGGGCAGCGAGTTTCAGGCGCGGCGCACAACGCCGGTCGGCGTGCCCACCAACACCGTGTCCGGGCGCCGAGCGGCGAAGAGGCCGTTTTCCACCACCCCCACGATGCCGTTCACTTGCCGCTCGAGCGCATCTGGGTCGCTCAGGTCGAGGCCATGCACGTCGAGGACGATGTGGCCGTTATCCGTCACGAAGCCTTGGCGATACGCCGGCTGCCCGCTGAGGGCCGCCAACGCCCGCGCCGCCAAGCCCCGCGCCATGGGGATGACCTCCACAGGCAGCGGGAACTGGCCGAGTTGCTCGACGCACTTCGAGCCATCCACGATGCAGATGAACTCATCGGCCGCCGTGGCAACGATCTTCTCTTGGGTCAACGCGCCGCCGCCGCCCTTGATGAGGGCCTTGGAAGGGTCCACTTCATCCGCGCCATCGACATACACCGCCACAGCAGCCGCCGCGTTCAAATCCAACACCGGGATGCCATGCGCCCGCAAACGCGCCGTGGAAGCGAGGGAACTGGAGACCGCAGCGTCGAACTTGTGGCGCACGGCGGCCAAGGCATCGATGAAGAAGTTAGCCGTGCTCCCGGTGCCCACGCCCACCACCGCATCCCGCGTCAGCTTCGGTTCCAGCTCCTCCACCGCCGCGGCGGCGACCGCGTGTTTCAGGGCATCCCGCTCATGAGACATCGGCGCGCGACGCCGGTCAGCGCAACCGGGCGTCAGGCGCGCGCGTCCGCCGCTTCTCGCGGCAAGACATAACGCGCGTATTCGTCCTCGAACGCGAGCTTCGCCGGGTCTTCGATGCGGTCGATGTACAGGCGGCCATCAAGGTGGTCGAACTCATGCTGAAAGATGGTGGCGAGGAAGCCATCGGCGCGCAGCGACTGCGCCTGGCCGTGCAAGTCCAAGAAGCGCACGCTGATGCTCTGCGGCCGCTCCACATAGCCACGCAGCCCCGGAATGGACAGGCAGCCCTCCCAGTAGCCGGCCGTGCGCTCGTCGAGCACGTCGATTTCCGGGTTCACGCAGATGGTGAGCGGCACCTGCTGCAAATCGCCGTAGCGGGTGGCGCCGCCAGCCACTTCGACGATGGCAAGGCGCACGCCCTCGTTCACCTGCGGCGCCGCGAGGCCGACGCCGCCATAGTCGTGCAACGTGTCGATCATGTCCGCCACCAATCGCTGCAGCTCGGCGCTCTGCAATTCTTCCAGCAACAGCGGTCGGGCCGGCCGGCGCAGATTGGGGTGCCCCATGCGGATGATCTTGCGAACGGCCACCGTCTCAGTATAGCCGCAGGTTGCGCCCCCGCGCCGTGAAGCAGCGCCAGCCAGCCTCCGTCACCACAGCGTCCAACGGCACGTCCCAATCCTGTTGCGGGAGCTGCGGCACGCGCTGCAATTCGTGGGCGACGCCGATGAGCACGGGATGGCGGAACTTGGCGAAACGACGGTCGTAGAAGCCGGCGCCCATGCCAAGCCGCCCGCCGGCGTCATCGAAGGCCACCAATGGGGTCAACGCCGCGGACAACCGGAGCACCGACACCGGGGCGCCCCGCGCCGGCTCCTCAATGCCAAAGCGATTCGCGGTGAGCGGCTCGCCGACACGGTGGGAGCGGAACGTCATCCGCGTCGCAGACTCCACCACCGGCAGGGCGCAACGCGGGTGGCGGGCGATGAAGGGCCACACGTCTGGCTCGCCATCGAAGGCGGCATAGGCCGCAACCCAGCCCTTGAGCGGCAGCGCCGAGGCCATGAGCCAGCGGCAAACGGCGGTGGCGTGGCGGGTTTGCTCGGCGGGCGTCAGGGCGCGGCGGCGGGCGCGCAAACGCCGGCGCAATGGCGGTGGCGCACCGCGCGCGGCGCCGGCCGGCGCTGTCACGCGCCAGCCATTGGGCGCAAGGCGGGCCGAGCGCCCACCCGGCTTGGTGCCGTCTCCCGATGACGCCGCTGTTGGGCTTGCCCTGAGCCGTCTAGGCTCAGAGCGGGGATTCGTATGGACGCACAAGGCTTCCCGCGGCAGCCACCCCAAAGCGGTGATGGCCGCCCGGCATCGGGCCTGCACACCGGGCCCACAGCGGACTCCCCTTTTACTTCTTAACGGCTCAAGGACGACACCAACTGGCGCGCGCCTCAGGAGACTGCCGGCGAGTATAGCCGACGCTCGCGGCGCGGCGCGTCAAGTGGGCAACGACTTCGTTTCCTCGATGGTCGTTGCGATGCGTTCCGACAGAGCCGTGGTTTGCTCGGCGGCGGCGGCGTTGGTCTTCAGATAGTCGTGCGCGATGTTGAGCGCTGCCATGACGGCGAGGCGGTCCAGCCCCACCACTTTGCCGGCGGCGCGGATCTTGCGCATCCGATCATCCACGATGGCCGCGGAGGCGATCAGTTCGTCTTGTTCCTCGGCAGCGCAACTCACTTCGTAGGATTTGTCCAAAATCTGAATGGTCGCGGTGATCGTCTTGCTCATGGCTCCTGCTCCAGCGCCTTCAAGCGGCCGATGATCGATTCGACCAAGCTCTCGGCGCGTTCGTTCCGCTCCAACAGCTGGGCGCGCTCCGCGGCCAGCGACCGCATCTGCGTCCGCAAGGCGTGGTTCTCGGCTGCCAGCCTGCGGCTCAATGCGATGAGTTCGTCGATGCGCGCCTTCAGTGGCGCAAAATCGGATGAGCCTGCCTCTGCCAAGCGCCGTCTCCGCCCTTGCGCACCGCAAGGCTAGTGTCCCCCGAACCGACGCCTTTGTGAAGTGCTTGTGCGGGCTTGGCAGCGCGCTCAGCGCCTTCTGGACGGCGTCGCGAGAGCGGCCTTGATCGTCGGCCGGTCCTCTGCTGGGCTTCGCGGATTGCCAGAGCTGGCCGGGCGGAGGCTCGGCCAAGGCGTTCTTTAGCTGCTCGGCCAAGCCTCGGTCTGCTAGCATTCGCGGCTTGCTCCACTTCGAGGCTTCGAGGCGACGCGCTTGAACCTTGTCGTCGGCTTGCCAGAGTATCGCCGCCGGCGGGCGCGGCTCATGGCTTTGATGGGCGCGGGGTCGGTGGCCTTCGTGCCAAGCGCCGATTTGAGCTATCGAAACCGGGACGTCGAGCACCCGTTCCGCCAAGACAGCGACTTCCACTATCTCACCGGCCTCGACGAGGCCGGCTGCCTGTTGGCGCTCGCCCCTGGCCGGGAAGACGGCGCCACCGTGTTGTTCTGCCAAGAGCGGGATGAACGCATGGAGCGCTATCGGGGCGAACAGCTTGGCCCGGAGCGGGCACCGGCCGCACTGGGTTTGGATGCGGCGTTGCCCCACACCGAGTTGGGCAGCGCGTTGCCGGAGCTGTTGGCCGGCCGCTCCCGCGTCTACGTCGCGCTCGGCGAGCATCCAGCCTTCGATCAACAGCTCATAGAAAGCGTCGGCGCCCTGCGGGCGCGAGCGCCATCCGGCGGCGGGGCGCCAGACGAGATCGTCGCCTTGGAGCGCCTGCTGCACGAACAGCGGCTCTTCAAGTCTCCGGTGGAATGTCGGCTGATGGGGCAAGCCGCGGACATCACCGCCGCCGCGCATCTGCGCGCCATGCGCCACTGCGCCCCTGGGATGGCGGAAGCAGAGCTCGAAGCGGAGATCCGCCACGAGTTCATGCGCCGCGGGGCGCCGGCGGCGGCGTATCCGCCCATCGTCGCCGGCGGCGCCAACGCCTGTGTAATGCACTACACGAACAACGACGCCCCGCTTCGCGACGGCGACCTCGTGCTCATCGACGCCGGCTGCGAGTATCGGTGCTACGCAGCCGACGTAACGCGCACCTTCCCGGTGAACGGGCGTTTCTCGCCGCCGCAGCGAGACCTCTACGAAGTGGTGTTGGCCGCGCAACGCGCCGCCCTCGCCGCGGCGCGGCCCGGCGCCGCCTTCGACGCGCCAGATCAGGCCGCGGCGCGGGTGCTCGCCGAAGGCCTGATCGCGCTCGGCATCATCGACGGCGACGTCGACCAAGCGCTGGAGGACAAGGCCCACGAGCCATTCACCATCCACCGGTGCTCGCACTGGCTGGGCATGGACGTGCATGATGTCGGCGCCTATCGGATCGACGGCGCGTGGCGGGCTCTGCAGCCCGGCATGGCGCTCACCATCGAACCCGGCCTGTACTTCCCCGACGATCCCGCCAACCCGGTGCCGCCGCCGTGGCGCGGCATGGGTATTCGCATCGAAGACGACATCGTGATCGGCAAGGCGGCCGGCGCAAGGCACGCAGCGCCGCCAGACGCATCCGGTAGCGCCCCGCCCGCCCAGCAGCAGCCGCCAGCGGGCGACACAGACATCCACATCTTGTCCGCGGCGGTGCCCAAGGCCATCGATGACATCGAGGCGTTGATGAATGGCTGACGGCGCCTACGATGTGGCCATCGTCGGCGCCGGGCTGGTCGGCGCAGCAGCCGCGTTGGCCCTCGGCGGCGCCGGCCGGCGCGTCGCGTTGATCGACCGTGCAGCCCCGCAAGCGCAAGCCGGGCGCTTGGGCTTTGACCTGCGAACCATCGCCCTCAACGAAGCGTCTCTGGCACTGCTCGATGGCCACGTCGAGGCGACGCCCATCCGCCGCATGAAGGTGTGGGAAGAGTGCGGCACCGGCTGCATCGAGTTCACCGCCGACGCCGTGGGCGCCCCTGCCCTCGCTTGGGTCGTCGAAGCGAGCCCGGCGCGAGCGGCTCTGTGGCAAGCGTGCGGCCAAGGCGAGAACGTCGACGTCGTGGTTGGCGACGTCGTGGGGCTCAACGAAGCGGCAACGGCCCTGCGGCTCACGCTGGCCGCGCCGAACGGGGCGGCTGCTGCTGCGCCAAGGGAGATCGCCGCCCAGCTGGTGCTTGCGGCGGATGGCGCCAGTTCGCGGGTGTGCGAGCTGGCCGGCGTCAAGGCGCTCGGGCGCGGCCAAGGAGACGCGGCAATCGCCACCGCGGTGCTGTTTGCACGGCCCCACAATCAAACGGCGCTGCAGCGGTTCGGCGCCGGCGGCCCGCTCGCGCTGTTGCCGCTGCGCCATCCGCGCGCCGTCTCGCTCATCTGGAGCCTCGACAAAGAGGCCGCCGAGCGCTTGGCGGCGCTCCCGGACGCAGCGTTCGCCACAGCGCTTGAGGCGGCTTCGGAGGGCGCCTTGGGCAGCGTCGAGGACATCGAGCGGCGCATGTTGGCGCCGTTGGCGCAGCGGGTGGTGGCGAACTGCAATCCGCGGCCGCGTCTGTTGGCATTGGGGGATGCGGCGCGCACCCTGCATCCCCTCGCCGGCCAAGGCGTCAACCTCGGCTTGGAGGATGTGGCGCGGGTGGTCGAGAAGGCACGCCAAGGCGAGCCGGACCTTGGCCGCGCCAACCTATGGCGTGGCTTCGCAACCCGGCGGCGCCTGCGCAGCGAAGGCATGGCCGCGCTGATGACGGCGTTACGCGGCGCCTATGGCTGCGCCGGCCCAGTGGCGCGGTGGGCGCGGAACATCGGCGTGCGCTGGGTCGATCAAACCGCCGCGGTGAAACGGCAACTGATTCTGGAAGCCATGGGCAAGGGCCCGTTGGCGCAGCGCCTCTAGCCGGCAGATGGCGCTGCGCCGCACGCCGCTCCATGCCCTGCATCGCAGCGCCGGCGCCGTGATGATCGACTTCGCCGGCTGGAGCATGCCGCTGCGCTACGGTTCACAGATAGAAGAGCACCACGCCGTGCGCGCCGACGCCGGCATGTTCGACGTCTCGCACATGACCATCATCGACGTGCGGGATGCGCGCGGCGGAAACGGCCATGCGCAAGCTCTTTTGCGCCAGCTCATCGCCAACGACGTGGCACGGCTTGACGCGCCCGGCAAGGCCCTATACGGAACCCTGCTGAACGAGAGCGGCGGCATCGTCGACGACGTCATCGCGTATCGGCTGCAGGATCGATTCCGCGTGGTGGCCAATGCTTCCACCCGCGAGCGGGTGCTCAGTTGGTGTACGCGCTGGGCGGCGGACTTCGCAGTCGCCGTGGAGGAACGGCCGGACTTAGCCATGGTCGCCATCCAAGGCCCGGCCGCGGTCCAGCGCTTCGTGGCGGCGACCGGGCACAGCGGCGCCGCCGCGCTGCAACGGTTCCAGGCATTGACGGCCGACACATGGATGATCGCCCGCACGGGCTACACTGGCGAAGATGGCTTGGAGGTGCTGGCGCCCGGCGCTGACGCGGCGGCACTGTGGCAGCGCCTCGCAGAGGGCGGCGTGCGCCCCATCGGCTTCGGCGCGCGCGACACGCTGCGGCTGGAAGCCGGCCTCAATCTGTACGGACACGACATGGACGAGACGACGTCGCCGCTTGAATCCAACCTCGGCTGGACGGTGGCTTGGACGCCCAAGGAGCGCGCCTTCATTGGCCGCGACGCCTTGGAGGCGCAACGCGGCGCAAAGCCGGCGGCGAAGCTCACCGGGCTCGCGCTGACGCAACGCGGCGTCATGCGCCGCGGCATGCGCGTCGCCACGGCTGCTGGGGACGGCGTGATCACCAGCGGCGCGTTCGCGCCCAGCCTCGGCTGCAGCGTGGCGCTGGCGCGAGTGCCCCGCGGCGCGGCCGGCGACGCCCAGGTGACGGTGCGCGGCGAGCCGAAGCCGGCGCGGCTGCTGCGGCCGCCGTTTTGGCGCGACGGCGCCCGCACCTTCGAGTAGAGGAGGCCAAGTGAACGAACTCCCGGGCGAACTCGCCTACGCGCCGACCCACGAGTGGGCGCGCCTCGATGACGACGGGCGCGTAGTGGTCGGCATCTCGGACTACGCCCAAGAGCAACTCGGCGACGTGGTGTACGTCGAGTTGCCGGAGCTCGACCAAGACGTTGCAGCGGCTGAGGAATCCGCCGTCGTGGAATCCGTGAAGGCGGCATCCGACATCTACGCCCCCGTGTCCGGCACCGTGGTGGCGCTGAACGATGCTTTGGCAGACGCGCCTGAGCTGGTGAATGAAGACCCATACGGACGCGGCTGGTTCTTCGCCATCGAACCTAGCGACCCATCTCAGCTGGAAGACCTCCTTGACGCAAGCGCCTACTCGGAACATTGCGAGAGCGCCGCGCAGGACGACGGCGGCGACGAGGACGCCTAACCCCACGCCATGCCCTTCATTCCCCATACAGCCGCGGACACCGCGGCGATGCTGCGCGCCATCGGCGTCGCGGACATCGAGGCACTCTTCGACGAGATACCAGACCGCTTGCGCAGCACGCCGTCGGGCACGCCGCGGGCGGGGCTGTCGGAGATGGAGATGCGCCGCCGCTTTGCGGAGCGGGCGGCCCAAGACGCGACCGGGCCCTGCTTCGTCGGCGCCGGCTGCTACGACCATCACATCCCCGCCGCGGTGTGGGACCTCGCCAGCCGCGGCGAGTTCATGACGGCCTACACGCCCTATCAGGCGGAAGCGAGCCAAGGCACGCTGCAGGTGATCTACGAGTTCCAGACGATGCTTTGCGAGCTCACCGGCATGGACGCCTGCAACGCCTCCGTCTACGAAGGCGGCGCCGGCCTCGCCGAAGCGGTGCTGATGGCGGTGCGCGCCAACCGCAAGGCGGCCCGCGCCGGCTGGCCGCGCACCGTGCCCATGGCTGGAGCCGTACACCCCCTGTACGTGCAGGCGACGCGCAGCATCGTGTGCAACCAAGGCATCGACGTGCCGATGCTGCCCTACGGCGACGACGGCCGGGTGGATCTCACGGCGCTGGACGGCCTCGCGGCGCCGCCGGTGGCCCTCGTGGTGCAGCAACCGAACTTCTTCGGCGTGCTCGAAGATGTGGACGCCATCGCGGATTGGGCGGCGGAGCGGGGCACGCTGTTGGTGGCTTGCGTCAATCCGCTGTCGTTGGCGCTGCTCAAGCCGCCATCCGCCTGGGGCAGCGCCGGCGCAGACATCGTGTGCGGCGATGGCCAGCCGTTGGGCGTGCCGATGGCCTCCGGCGGGCCGTCGTTCGGCTTTCTGTGCTCGCGCCAAGCCTTGGTGCGGCAACTGCCGGGGCGCATCGTCGGCCGCACCGAAGATGCGCACGGCGAGCCAGGGTTCACGCTCACCCTGCAGGCCCGCGAGCAGCACATCCGCCGCGCCAAGGCCACCTCCAACATCTGCACCAACCAAGGTTTGCTCGTCACCGCCGCGACCATCCACATGAGCCTGTTGGGCGCTGCCGGCTTGCGCGAAGTGGCCGCCGCCTCGTGCGCGAAGACGCGGGAATTGATACACGCCTTGCGGCGGCCGCGCCGCTTCAGCGCGCCCTGCTTCCACGAGTGCGTCATCGACCTTGGGTGCCCGGCCACGCCGGTGGTGGAAGCGCTGGCGCGGGACGGCGTGCTCGGCGGCCTCGCCTTGGGTCCTTACTTCGCGGAGCTCGCGCACTGCGTGCTGGTGTGCGCGACGGAGCGGCGCACCAGCGCGGAGATCGAGCGCTTCGCGACGGCGTTGCGGGGGGCGCTCAGCAACTGATGGGCGCGCAGACCATCTTCGATCTCTCGCAGCCCGGCCGCGGCGCCGGCGCCCAGCGTCCCAGCCCCGCCGCGGTGGACGACCTGCCCGCCGAGTTGCGCCGCGACGCCGCGCCGCGGCTGCCGCAGGTGTCGGAACTGCAGGCGCTGCGCCACTACACCAACCTCTCGCGCGCCAACTTTTCCATCGACTCGCAGTTCTATCCGCTCGGCTCCTGCACGATGAAATACAACCCGCGTGGCGCGCACCGCGCCGCCAGCGAACCGGGCTTCCTCACCCGCCATCCGTTGGCGCCGGCCAGCGTGAGCCAAGGCTTTCTCGCCTGTCTGCACGACCTGCAGGAAATCCTCAAGAATGCCGCGGGGATGCCAGCGATGTCCCTGACGCCCATGGCCGGCGCCCAAGGCGAGTTCGCCGGCGTCGCCATGATCCGTGCTTGGCACGACGCCCAAGGCGACGCCTCAAGGCGCGAGATCCTCGTGCCGGCCGGCGCCCACGGCACCAATCCCGCAACGGCCGCGATGTGCGGCTGCACCGTGCGGGAAGTGGCGGTGCGCGACCATGGCGACGTGGATTTGGACGCCTTGAAGGCCGCGGTGGGCGCCAACACCGCCGGGCTGATGATGACTAATCCGTCCACCTGCGGCGTGTTCGAGCGGCGCGTGACGGACATCGCCGCCATCGTGCATGACGCCGGTGGCCTGCTGTATTACGACGGCGCGAACTTGAACGCCATCCTCGGCAAGGCCAAGCCCGGCGACATGGGCTTCGACGTGCTGCACTTCAACCTGCACAAGACGTTCGCCACCCCCCACGGCGGCGGCGGCCCCGGCGCCGGGCCGGTTGGCGCCACGGCGCGGCTCGCGCCATTTCTGCCCGGCCCAATCGTTGAACGCACGGATGGCGGCTACCAGTGGGCAGAGCCGCCGCAATCCATTGGCCGGCTTTCGGCCTTCATGGGCAACGCCGGCATCCTGCTGCGCGCCTTGGCGTACGCGCTCATGCTCGGCACCGAGGGCGAGCGCCGGGTTGGCGAATTCGCCACCCTGAATGCCAACTACCTCGCTGCCCGCTTGAAGGACGCCGGCTTCGACCTCGCTTGGCCCCAGCGTCGCGCCAGCCACGAGTTCATCATCACGCTGGCGGCGCTGGCCCGGCGCCACGGCGTGACCGCGATGGATTTCGCCAAGCGGCTGCTGGACTTCGGCGTTCACGCGCCGACCACCTACTTTCCACTGATGGTGCCGGAGTGCTTGCTCATCGAGCCCACCGAGACGGAGTGCAAAGAGGAGCTGGATGCCTTCGTGGCGGCCATGGAACGCATCCTCGCCGAGGCGCGGGACGACCCGGAAACCGTGCGCACCGCTCCTCATACCATGCCCGTGAAACGCTTGGATGACGTGAAGGCGGCGAGGGAACTCGACCTCAGGTGGCGCCCGCAGTGAGCCTGCGCGCGCCGCCCTGCCAAGCCGACTAAGGGCCGCCACGCCCCACGACGCTCCCGCCCCACCACGCCCCCGCCCCGCGACGTTGGGCGCGATGGGCGCCGGCAGATGCCGGCGGGACCCATTCCACACCACGAATACATTCGGCCACACCGTGAACACACTGGTTTTCACCACACTTCGCCAGTTTGTAACATGCGCTTTGGCATCCTCCGAAACCCCAAGATCCCATTGACCGCCCACCGCTGGCCACCACCTTGAGACGAAACCGCCAAACGCTCCTCGCGGGCGCCACGCTGTGCTGCGCGCTCAGCGCCGAAACCGCCGTGCTGGATTGGCTGTACGAGGTGGAAACGCCAGTGCCGTCGCGCACCCCGGCAGACCGCCACGCCGCCGCCCAACAAGCCCTCGACACCATGTTGATGCGGCTCACCGGGCTCTCCAAGGTGCCCCGCGAACCGGCCATCGCCGCCGCGCTCGCCGCGCCGGAGCGCTATTACCAACGCTACAGCTTCGTTGCCGACGGCGGCGAAACACGCCTTGCGGTGAGTTTCGCGCCGCAAGCGCTGCACAAGCTGATCGCCGAAGCCGCACTGCCCATTTGGGCGGCGGATCGCCCGGTGGCGTTGGCGTGGGTGGTGGTGGCCGACGACGATGCGGACACCCCAGAGCCAGCGGGCGGCCTTGAGCCAGACGGCGCACCAGACGGCTCGGTGGCTTCCGAGCCGCTCACGGCGGCTGCAGGTGCCGCCACCACCGACGCGGCGCCCACGATGCCCCTCGAACCGCAGGAACACACCCCCGCGCATCCCAACGTCGCCCCCGACGATGGCGCCAACGAGCCGGCCAGCAGCCTTCCGCTGCCCACCCTAGGGCGCGCCGGCAACGTCGCGCTGCTAGGCAGGCCGCTCGACCAGAGCATGGTGCTGTCGAGCGCATCACGCCATCCCGTTGCCGTCGCCCTGCGCCAACGTGCCAGCGAACGCGGCATCGAGATCAGGCTGCCGCTCTATGACCTCGAAGATCGAGACCGCATCCTGCCGGCGACGCTGTGGCGCGGCTACACCTACACCATTCGGGAAGCCTCCGCACGCTACCAGCCGGACTACATCATCCTCGGCCAAGCGCGACGCGGCGCCGCCGGAACGTGGCTGACGGATTGGCAGCTTTGGTTCGACGATGCCGAGTTGCCCCTGCAGTTGGAGACGCCGGACGCCGCCACCAGCGCGATGCTCGCCGTGGACGCCGCCGGCGACGAGCTGGCGCGCCGCTTCGCCGTCACCGGCGCCGCTTCCAGCTTCGTGGAGCTCGAAGTGCTCGGCGCCAACTCCGTCGCCGGCTACGCCGGCCTGTTGCGGCACCTTGCGGGGCTGGCCTATCTGGACCGCGTGGAGCTCATCGAAGCCACCGCGAACGCCATCAAGCTGCGCGTGGCCACGCGCTCGTCCCGCGAACAACTTGGCAACCTGCTCGCCGCCAGCAACGCCTTCGCTCTGGCGACGGATGCGCCAGCCCCCGCCAACGGCAACGGCGAGCCCATGGCGCCGCTGCGCCTGCTGTGGACTGCCGCCTCCATCCGGGCGCAGACGGCCCACGCCGCAACCCAACGGCGGCGCTGAACCGTGCGCCACGTCCCCAACCTCATCACCGTAGTGCGCATCGCGCTGATTGCGCCCACGGTCTGGCTGTTGCTGCGCGGCGACTACATGAGCGCCCTCATCCTCATCGTGCTGGCCGGCGCCTCCGACGCGCTCGATGGCGCCTTGGCGCGCCGTTTTGCTTGGACGACGCGGTTCGGCGCCTTCGCAGACCCGCTCGCGGACAAGCTGCTCGTCGGGGCCACCTTCATCATCCTCCTGCTGCAGGGCCATGTGCCGCTCTGGCTCGCCATCATCGCCATCGCCCGAGACTTGATCATCCTCGGTGGCGCCGGCGCCTATCGCCTGAAGTTCCAGCGCGTCGAGATGGACCCCACGTTCATCAGCAAAGCCAACACCGCGGTGCAGATCGGCATGTTGATCGCCGTGTTGGTGCAGCTCATCGACGTGGCGCAGCTGTCGGCGTTCGCCGCGGCGCTGGTGGACCCGTGGGGATTCGCCTTGGTCGCCCTGCTCTCCATCATCTCTGGCCTCGACTACGTCATCACCTGGGGAGGCCGCGCCGCCCGGCAGTGGCGACAGCCGCCATGAGCCAACAGCTGCCGCTCTGCTTCCCCTTGCGCGAGCGGTTTCTTTGGAGCCGCTTCGTCGCCGGCGCCAACGGCGAACTCATCGAGCGCCTGCGCCAAAGGCCTGAAGGCTTCGCGTGTTTCTGGCTGTGGGGGGCTGCTGGCGTCGGCAAGAGCCACCTGCTGCAGGCCCTGTGTCGAGAGGATGGCGGCGTTTACGTGCCGGCGCGGAAGATCCGCGAGCTCGATGGCTATGAGGCGTTCGAGCGGGTGGCGATCGACGACGTGGATGTTTGGTTCGGCGACGCCGGCGCGGAGGAGGCGTTGTTCCGCCTCTTCAACGAGCAATTCGCCCGCGGCCATGTGCTCGCCGTGGCCGGCCGCCGCCCGCCGGCGCAAGTGCGCTTCGCGCTGCCGGATCTGGCTTCCCGGCTGCGGGGCGCCGCCATCTTCGAGGTGCGCCCGTTAACGGAAGAGGCGCTGGCCGCGGCCCTCGCGAGGGCCGCGAAGGACCGCGGCATCGACCTCGGCGACGATGCCGTGCGCTACCTCCTCCTGCACGCCAACCGCGACTTGGCGACGCTGTTGACCCTGCTCGACGCCATCGACCGCGAAGCGATGGCCACCAGCCGCCGGGTCACCGTGCCGCTGGTCAAACGGGCGCTGGCCCTGTAGCCGGCCCAGCAATGCCGCCCAAGGCCGTCGTGACGGGTGGTGGCAGCGCCGGGCATGTGGTGCCGGCGTTGCCGGTGATCGAGGCGCTGTTGGCGAAGGGCTGGGAGGTGAGCTACGTCGGCTCGGATTCCGGGCTGGAGGAACGCCTCGTGGCGCCCCTCGGTATCCCGTACCACAGCGTGCGTTCCGGCAAGCTGCGGCGCTACTTTTCCGTTGCCAACGCGGTGGATGCGTTCCGCGTGCCGCTGGGCGCACTGCAAGCGTTGCGCGTTTTGCGGCGCCGTCGGCCGGACGTGGTGTTCTCCAAGGGCGGGTTCGTCGCATTCCCTACGGTGGTGGCCGCATGGCTGCTGCGAATTCCAGTCGTCGCCCACGAGTCTGACCGCTCGCCCGGGCTCGCCAACCGGCTCTCGCTGCCGTTCCTGAAGACGTTGTGCGTCACCTTCAGCGACACCCAAGTGAGCTCGGCGCAGGTGGTGTGGACCGGCACGCCGGTGCGCGCCGCGCTGATCCAAGGGAACCGTGACAAGGGGCTCGCTGCGGCCGGCTTCTCCGGCGCCAAGCCGTTCATGGTGGTGGTCGGCGGCAGCTTGGGCGCTCGCCGGCTGAACGCCGTGACCGACGCCGCCCGCCCAGCCCTGACGGAGACCTTCGATGTCTTGCATGTGCGCGGCGCTGGCAACTTGGCCGCCGACAGCGCCGACGAACCCGCCGGCGGCTATATCCAGCGCGAGTTCGTTGCCGACGGTTGGGGCGACATCTTGGCGGCGGCGGACGTCGTCGTGTCCCGCGCCGGCGCCAACGCGCTCTACGAGCTGCTCTGCTTGGGCAAGCCGAACCTTTTGGTGCCGTTGCCGGCGACGGCAAGCCGGGGCGATCAAATCGAGAACGCGGCCTATGCGCAGCGCAACGGCTACAGCCTGGTGCTTCAAGACGCGGACCTGGACGCCGCCGGCCTCGTGGCGGCTGCACACGCGCTATACCGCGATCGCGCCGATTGGCAGCGTGCCTTGGCGGGCTTCCGCCCGCCGGACAGCGTGGCGCTCATCGTCGCGCAACTGCTGGCGGCCGCCGGGTTGGAGCAGACGGGCAAGCCATCGCCCGGCACCACGCTTCGTTAGATTAACGCCCCCACGTGCCCTATACTGCACCGTTGCGCCGGCCAAGCTGCGCCGGCGCGCAGTTTGGGATCCCGTGTGGGACATCGCGTCACGATCTACCTTCCTTCGCTCGACGGCGGCGGCCCGGAACGGGCGATGCTCAACGTGGCGAGGGGTTTGACGGGACGTGGCTTCCAAGTGGAACTTGCGGCCGCGAGCGCCGAGGGGCACTTCCTCGACATCGTGCCGGAGCATGTCCAGCTGGTGGACTTAGGCTGCCGGCGCACGCTCTCGAGCCTGCTGCCGCTCATTCGACATCTGCGGCGCGAGCGCCCGGATGTGCTCATTTCCAGCCTCCCACACGCCAATGTCGTGGCATTGCTGGCGAACAAGTTTCTGCAGCAGCCATTGCCGGTGGTCGCGTTGCGCACGAGCAACTTCTCGCTGCGGCACGCGGATGCGAACTGGAAGGAACGCGCGGCGATGACGCTGGAGAAGCACCTGCTTCCAGCCGCGCACACGGTCGTTGCCGTGTCCAAAGGGGTGGCGGACGACCTCAAGCGCGTCGCGCCGCGGGCGGCGCACTTGGTGCGCGTCATTCACGATCCTGTGGTGTGGCGCGACCACGAAGAAGAGGCGGCGGCGCCTGTCGCGCATCCTTGGTTCGGAGGCTCCGGGCCGCCAGTGATCTTGGCGGTGGGACGCTTGGTGGCGCTCAAGGGGCACGCGCACCTGCTCCGCGCCGTGGCCCGCGTGGCCGATGCCCGCCCGGTGCGCTTGGTGATCGTTGGCGAGGGCCCGGAACGGGGCCGCTTGAATAAGTTGGCCGCATCCCTCGGCATCTCGCACTTGGTGGACTTCCCAGGGTTCCAACTCAATCCCCTGCCGTACATGCGCCAAGCTCAGGTGTTCGCCCTCTCCTCCACTTACGAGGCGCTGCCCAACGCCCTCATCCAGGCAATGGCCTGCGGCACGCCGGTGGTGAGCACAGATTGCCCGACCGGGCCGCGCGAGATCCTGGAGGACGGCAAATGGGGCGCGCTCACGCCAGTCCACGATGCCGAAGCATTGGCGACGGCCATCCTCAAGACGTTGGACAACCCGGTGGCGCCAAGCCTGCTGAAGGCCAGCGCGGCCAGATACGCAGCGCAAACCTCGATAGACGGCTATGCGAACGTGATGGCGGGCATCCTCGACACCGACGCCTTTAAGCGCAACGGCGCCAAGACCCCAACCAAGCAGGCGGCAGCACACAGCGCCCATTGAAAGGCGGCGGCGAACGGTGCTTAAATGCGCCGCTTTTCGCGCCCCACCCCTCCAATGTTCAAGGTTCGAACCTACAACCAGATCGCCGCCCGCGGCCTTGCGCGCTTCCCCGCCGAGCAGTTCGAGGTGGGCGCTGGCGTGGCGGCGCCGGACGCGATCCTGTTGCGCAGCCATCCGCTCGAAGCGGCGGAACTCGGCGCGCAAGTCACCGCCGTGGCGCGCGCCGGCGCTGGCGTCAACAACGTGCCGGTGGACGTCTGCACGACGCGCGGCATCGTGGTGTTCAACACCCCCGGCGCCAACGCCAACTCGGTGAAGGAGCTCACCCTCGCCGCCCTGTTGCTGGCCGCGCGCGACATCGCCGGTGGCCTTGAGTTCGTCGGCACGCTCTCCCACCTCACGGACGAGCGCGAGCTGAATCGGCTGGTGGAAGGGGAGAAGCGACGCTTCAAGGGCCGCGAACTCTTCGGCCGCACGCTTGGCGTGGTGGGCTTGGGCGCCATCGGGTCGCAGGTGGCGCGGGCGGCGTTGGACCTCGGCATGCGCGTGGTGGGCTATGACCCGGCGCTGTCTGTGGACGCCGCGTGGCGCCTGCCGAGCAGGGTGGCGCGCATGGACAACCTAGCGGCGCTGCTGGCCCGCTCAGACTATGTGACCCTGCATGTGCCGGCCCTGGTCGACACGGTTGGGATGATCGACGCGGACGCCCTCGCCGCGCTGCGGCCCGGCGCCACGCTGTTGAACTTCGCCCGACGCCAGATCGTGGTGGAAGCAGCCATCGCGGATGCCTTGGCCAGCGGCCGCCTGCGCGCCTATCTCTCAGACTTTCCGAGCACCACGCTGGGCGCGGGGCCAAATGTGCGCGCCACGCCCCACTTGGGCGCCAGCACCACCGAGGCGGAGGAGAACTGCGCCATCATGGCGGCGGATCAGCTCATGGACTTCCTGCGCTGCGGCAACATCGTCAACTCCGTGAACTTTCCGGACGTGTTCCTCGATCAGGCCGAGGGGCATCGCGTCGCCATCATCAACCGCAACGTGCCCGGCACGCTTGGGCAGGTGATGTCCGTGCTGGCAGACGCGAACATCAACGTCATCGACATGCTCAACAAGAGCCGCGACGACGTGGCCTACAACCTCATCGACATCGCGGCTGAGCCCACCGCGTCGCTGCTGGGCGAGATCGAGGCCATCGACAGCGTCATCGGCGCTCGGGCGTTCGCCGGTTGCGATCAAGGCGCTCTGCCGGCCGGCGGAGAAACGGATTCGGCCGCCGTCGCTGCCGGTCGCGAAAGCGCCCGGGCCGACACAAGGCTTCGATCTCCCGCGTAACCGGCGGCAACTCGCCGCATACGAGGCTCGCGATCCACTCGCCGGCCAGCATCGCGGACGCCACGCCCACGGAACCGTGGCCGCTGCTCACATAGGTGGCTGCATCCACTTGGCCGATGATGGGCGCACGGTCCGACGTGACGGCGCGGGTGCCTCGAAACGTGGCGAGACTCGCCCCCGGCGGGCGACCGAACAGCGCCTCGAAGCGGGCGCGATTCGCCGCCGTGGCTGCGCCTGGCGCCCACGGTCGATACTCATAGGTGGCACCGGTCCAACAACCGCCGGCGGCCGGCGCGAAGTAGCCGTCGGCGAGCACGGGCATTCGCAGCCGCCCGGCAAAGAGGTCTGCTTGGCCGGGCAGCCCGATCACTTCCAGTTCCGGCACCGCCGCCGCCACCGCAGCGCCGTTGGCAAGCACTTGAACCGCGTCTGCGGAGGCCGCCGGCGCAGCGCTCCCACCCGGCGCCTCGCCCCCGGCGTGCAGGGCCGCGCGTTGGAACTCGATGCATGGATGGTCGAGCAAGGCGGCGCAGAGGCTCGGCCCGTCCACGACGCCGGCGTGCGGGAAGTGCAGGCCGGCGGGCGCCGCGGCAAGGCCGGCCAAGTCCGCCGCGGCCGGCGGCGAGACCGGCGCCAGCCAATCATCGGGCAACGCCGTGGCGAGCTTCTTGAGCCGTTCAGCGCTCGCATTGGGGCCCGGCAGTTGCAGCGCGCCACGGCGGCGCACCCCCGGCATGGCACCGCAACGCCACGTCGCAAAGGCATAGCTGTGGGCGCGCCAAGCCGCCGCGGCGCTGCCATCCGCAAGCAAGCGCCCGTGCAACGCGGCGCCGGGAATGCCGGAAGCGTCGGCGGCGACTGTGAGATCGCGCACCGTCACGCACACGTCGCGCTCGGCAAGCGCCCGCGCTGCGGCGCAGCCGGCGAAACCGGCGCCGTGGATGGTTGCCGCCCGATGCCGCGTGGGCACCGGCGTCCAGCGCCCGGGAAAGCGCCCCAAGAGGGTGTGACGCTTGTGCGGGCGCTGATCGATGCGCTCGACTGCAAAGCCGGCGCCGCGCAACGCCCGCTTGACGACCCCGGCGGCAGAATAGGTGGTGACAGTGGCGCCCGGGCGCGAGAGGCCCGCCAAGGCGACGCACGCCGCTTCGCTCCACATGGCGGGATTCACACGCGGGGCGAAGCCGTCCAAGAACCAAGCGTCCACGCCTGCGCAGCGCCCATCGAGGTCCGCCAACCCAGCGCCCACGTCGCCAAAGAACAGGGAGAGCTGCACCCGTCCCCCTGCGAAGCGGCGCCGATGCCAGCCGGAGATGCGCGGCGGCGGCGCCGATGCCAGTTCGCGGTGCATGCCGACGCCGGACTGACGGGCGGCGCACAGCAAATCCTCGGCGGCCACCGGCGCGGCCTCGAACGCGATGTAGTGCAGGCGGGCGCAGGCGGTTCCGAGCGCCCGCTCGGCCGCGACGGCGAAGTTGAGCCCGGCGCCAAAGCCGAGCTCCCCCACCGTGAACATGCCGGCATCCGCGCACCGCTCGGCAAACCTCGCCGGCGCCAAGAAGGTTCGCTCCGCCTCCGCCATGCCGTCGACGGCGCCGTAGATGTCGCCAAACTCTGCGGAGATGGGTTGCGGACCGTGCCAGCGGATGCGGGCCGGCGGGAGCACGCGATGCGCCAAGGGCTGCATCGAGACACCGTGCCCGTTTCGCCGGCGCCACGCAACGGCAGACGCGGCGCTCCCGCCCCTCCCGGCTCATCCACGGCACCGGGCCAGCGCCGCGGCGCGAGGGCCGATTGCCACCCGATGCCGCGCGCGAAGTGGTATCTTCCGCCCTGAGCCGCCACAATGGCTCGCCCCGCAGCATTGGACGCTTCAGTTCAAGGAGAGAGCGTGAATGTAATGGACTGGTGGTATGGCGTTGTCGGCCTATCCATTCCGACCATGATCGTCTATGTGCTCGTGATGACCCATGTGACGATCGTCGCCGTCACCGTCTACCTGCACCGCTTTTCGGCGCACCGGGCGCTCACGCTGCATCCGGCGGCACAGCACTTTTTCCGCTTCTGGCTGTGGTTGACCACCGGCATGATTACCAAGGAGTGGACGGCGGTGCATCGCAAGCACCATGCGCTCACCGAAACCGAAGACGACCCGCACAGCCCCCGCATCCACGGCTTGGGCGCCATCGTCTTCAAGGGCGCCGAGTACTATCGCCAAGGCACCACGCCAGAGACCTTGAATCGGTACGGCAAAGGCACGCCGGACGATTGGATGGAGCGCCGCCTCTACACGCCGCACACCTCCGTTGGCGTCAGCCTCATGCTCGTCATCAACCTTGCGCTGTTCGGGGCGCTGGGCCTCACCGTATGGGCGGTGCAGATGATCTGGATTCCGTTCTTCGCGGCCGGCGTCGTCAACGGCGTCGGCCACTTCTGGGGATACCGGAACTTCGAATGCCCAGACAGCGCCACCAACTTCTCCCCGTGGGGCATCCTCATCGGCGGCGAAGAGCTGCACAACAACCACCACACCTACCCCAATTCGGCGAAGCTGTCCGTGAAACCTTGGGAGTTCGACCTCGGTTGGGCTTGGATTCGGGTGCTCACGGCATTCGGCCTCGCCAAGCCGCTCTCCACCGGGCCGATCGTGGCCCGCGTGGAAGGCAAGACAGCCATCGACATGGAAACGACTTGGGCCGTGCTGAACGACCGCTTTCAGGTGATGGCGCGCTACGGCGAGGAAGTGGTGGCGCCCCTCGTGGAGCAAGAGTACCGGCGCGCGGACCGGGCGACGCGAAGGCTGTTGAAGCGCTCGAAGGATGTGCTCTGCCGCCATGAAGGGTTGGTGGACGAGGGCCAGCAGCGGCGCATCGCCGCGGTGGTGGGCGCGAGCCCGGTGCTGCGCATCCTCTACGAGAAGCGCTTGGAGCTCTCCGCCGTATGGTCGCTGAAGAGCCGCGGCGAAGATTTGTTGGATGCCTTCCGCGACTGGTGCCACGAAGCCGAGGCCACCGGCATTCAGGCACTGGACGACTTTGTGCAGGATTTGCGCTCCTACACCGTGCAGCCAGCCCGCCCTGCCTAAGGGCCGCGGCACCGCGCCCAAAAGCGAACGCGGCACCCGTCCGTGCGCGGCTACATGCGCTCGGCGGTTTCGATGCCGAGCAAACCCAACCCGGTCCGCAGCGTCTCGCCGGTGATGGCACAGAGCGCGAGCCGGCTCTCCCGAACGGGCGCGGGGGCGTCGAGCACCGGGCAGGTTTCGTAGAACCGCGAGAAGGCGCCCGCCAAGCCGAATAGGTAGCCGCACAGGTAGTGCGGCAGGGCTTCCGCCGCAGCGGCCTCCAACGTCTCCTGGAAGCGCAGCAGCGCCACCCCGAGCTGGCGTTCCGCGCCCGTCTCGATGCTGGGCGCCTTACCCGAAAAGGCGTCACTCTCCACGCCGCCGCGGCGGAACAGGCTGTTGATGCGCGCATAGGCATATTGCAGGTACGGTGCCGTGTTGCCGTCGAAGCTCAGCATGGCGTCCCAGTCGAAAACGTAGTCGCTCGCCCGATGGCGCATGAGGTCTGCGTACTTCACGGCGCCGATGCCCACCACCCGAGCGACCTCTGCCGCTTCCTCCGGCGGCAGGTGCGGGCTCTTCTCCCCCACCACGCGGCTGGCGCGCTGCACCGCCTCGTCGAGCAGCGCCGTGAGCTTCACTTGGCCGCCGTCGCGGGTTCTGAACGGGCGCCCGTCGGCGCCCATGACGGTGCCGAAGGGCAGATGCTCCAAGCTGCATTCCGGCGGCACGAACCCAGCCAAACGCACCGCCGCAAAGAGTTGCTTGAAGTGCAGCGCCTGGCGGGCGTCCGTGAAGTAGCAAATCCGCGTCGCGCCGTAGCGCTGGAGTCGGTGGCGCACCGACGCGAGGTCCGTGGTCGCATACAGGTAGCCGCCGTCGCGCTTCTGCACCATCATCGGCACGTCAAAGCCATCGAGAAAGATGCACTTGGCGCCCTCGGAGACGGTGATGAGGCCGCTTAAGTCCGCCACCACCTTCGGCAGGTCTTCGTTGTAGCGGCTCTCTGGCTCTAAGTCTGCGTCGCTGAGGGTGACGCCCAACCGCTCGTAGGTGGCACGGCAGTGCGACAGCGAAAGCTCGATGAACCGTTGCCAATGCGCCCGCGCCGCCGCTTCGCCACCCTGCAGGGCGACGACCATCTGCCGGGCGCGGCCGGCGAACTCCGCATCCGCGTCGAAACGCTGCCGGGCCGCGGCGTAGAAGGCTTCCAAGTCTTCCAGTTTGGCGGCGTCTGTCCCGGCGCCTTCACCGCCTCCGACGTCCGCCAAGTGCGCGAGCAGCATGCCGAATTGCGTGCCCCAATCCCCCACATGGTTTTGGCGGATGACTTGGTGGCCGAGCGCTTCGAGGATGCGCGCCATCGCATCGCCGATGATCGTGCTGCGCAAGTGCCCGACATGCATCTCCTTGGCCAGGTTCGGCGAGGAGTAATCGACGACGATCCGTTCTGGGCGCTGCGTCCGCTCGACGCCGGCCGCCCCAAGGCTTGCCGCCACGAATGTCGGGGAAAGGGTGATGTTGACGAAGCCCGGCCCGGCGACCTCGACGCGCTCCGCCACGGCGTCAACGCCATCGGCCTGCAGCGCCGCCACCACGGCCTCGGCAAGGCCGCGCGGATTGCGGCCGGCCCGCTTCGCTGCGGCCATGGCGCCGTTCGCTTGGTAGTCGCCGAACTCCGGGCGCCCCGCCGGGCGCAACAGCGGCGCCGCGTCTTCGACGCCGGCGGCATCGAAGGCGCGTACGAAGCGTTCGGTCAGCGCGGCGCGCAGGTTCATCCGCTCAGCCGTCGGCCAACGAGACTTGCTCTGCCTGCCAGCCCTTGCTGCGGGACACGGCCACGAAGGAGACCCGGTCCCCCTCTTTGAGGCCGCCGCGCCCACCACCCTGCGTCTGGATGCACCGCTGATGCACGAAGAGTTCCCCGCCAGCGTCCCGCACGATGAAACCGTAACCCTTGGTGTGGTTGAACCACTTGACGGTGCCGCGCTCCACCGCCGCCGACGGCGAGGACGGCGCGCGGCGCTCCGCGGCCTCGGCTCGCGCTGCCGGGCGCGCCAAGCGCACTCCCGCCAACGCCGCAGCGACGCCGGTGAGCATCGTCATGCCCAGCGTACCGAGCCCAGCGCCGTCAAAGAGCCAGAAACCCGCTTGCGCGGCCACCACCCCGATGAACGCCCCGACAACAGCGGCGAACGCGAACGGCTTCACGGCGCGTCAGCCGGCTGCTTGGTGAGCGGGCGCGGATGCTGCCGGCCTGCTGGTCAGAGGCGCCGGCCTCATTGTCGGGTGGCCTTGTTGATGACGACGGCCGCCACCGGCACGTCACCCATCGAGGCTCGCGTCGTGGTGTCCACGGCGGCGATGGCATCCGCCACGGCCATCCCCTCGCTGACCCTGCCGAACACCGTGTAACCCGGGCTGCCGCGCCGATTGTTCAGGCTGTGGTTGTCGCCGATGTTGATGTAGAACTGAGCGCCCGCCGAATCTGGGTCTGAATGTCGCGCCATCGCCAAGGTGTAGCGATCGTTGCGCAGCCCGTTGGCGGATTCGTTGACGACGGTGCGCGGCGCTTCGCGGTAGCTCATGTCGGCGGTGTGGCCACCCGCTTGAATGACGAAGCCGGGGATGACGCGGTGGAAGACGAGACCCTCGTAGAAGCCGGCGTCCACGAGTTCCAAAAAGTTCTCCACCGTCTGCGGCGCTTCGGCTTGGAAGAGTTCCACCGTGAGGTCGCCCATGGACGTCTCCAGCACCACGACCGGGTTTTCCGTTTCGGCAGCGGGGGTTTGCGCCATAGCCATCATTACCAGTGCGGCGCCGAGGCGCGAAGAGCCAATCATAGAACGGCACCGGCGCCGCTGCGCCCTTTTTCGATGGCGGCCAAGTAGGCGCGCACCGCCGGCGCCAAGCCGAGGCACAACGCATCGGCGATCAACGCATGGCCAATGGACACCTCCGCGATGCCGCCCAAGGCAATGAACGCCGGCAAATTGGCGCGGTTCAGGTCATGCCCGGCGTTCACTTCAAGGCCCACCGCGTGGGCGGCGCGGATGGCCTCGCCGTACGTCTCCAAAGAACGCAGCGCATCCGGGTGCGCCAAGCCAACCTGCTCGGCTAACTCGGCGTAGGGGCCTGTGTAGAGTTCGATGCGGTCTGCGCCGCATTCCTTGGCGCACGCCACCTGATCCACGTCTGGGTCCAAGAACAGGCTGACGCGCACGCCCCAAGCGTGGCACCGAGCGGCGAAGGCGCGCACGCGCGCCGCGGCGGCGGCATCCGCCAAGTTCCACCCGTGGTCCGATGTGAGCTGGTGTTCCGCATCCGGCACCAACGTCGCCTGCGCCGGCTGCGCGGCTTCGATGAGCTTGTCGAAGCCCGGATAGCCAGCGGCTGGGCCGGCCTCGGGGTTGCCTTCAATGTTGAACTCAATGTTCGGATGCCGCGCCACCAACTGGCCAAGCGCTTCGACGTCCGCTGGGCGGATGTGGCGTTGGTCTGGCCGCGGATGCACCGTGATGCCTTGGGCGCCGGCGGTGATGGCCGTTTGCGCTGCGCCGACCACGGACGGCAGTTCGCCGTCGCGCGCGTTGCGCAGCCAAGCAACTTTGTTGACGTTGACGGAGAGCGCCGTCACGACCACGCGCTGCGACGCGGACGCGCCTTGACGGCAACGCCGAGCAGCAAGCCCACCAACACCAGCCCGGCGCCGATGAGCATCCACTGACGTTCCACGTTCGCTTGCAACTGCTCGGCAGCGTCTGCCAAGTTGTCCACTTCCCCGTGCAGCGCCGCGTTCTCATCCGTCAGGCGCTCATTGTCGGCATGGACGTTGATGTCGTCCGCAAAGACGCTCTTGAACTCGGCGAACTCCGCCGCCAACGCCTCGTTGCTGCGCTGCAGGGCGCCGTTGGCCGTTTCGAGTTCATGCACGCGCATCAGCTCCGCCGCCATCGCCGGTTCGCCGCCTTCGAGCAACGCGGTCAACCGCTCAATCTCCGCCTGCGCGGTCGCGAGCCGTTGCCGAGCAATGGGTTCGCTCACCAGATACTGGCGGGGCAACCAGCCTGTCGTGTCGTCTTCCGTGCGCACTTCGGCGAAGCCCGATTCCTCATCTTCGCTCAACACTTCAAGGCTCATGCCGCTCGGCAGGCCCCAATGCAGGATGCGGTGTTCCGTCGAGGGCCCGGCGCGCAAGGGCACCCGCAGCTCATCCGAGATGTAACGGACGTCCGCGAAGGCGTGGCCAGCGAACGCCACCAGCGCCGCCGCCAGAGCGCCCACAACGCGGCGCGGCATCACCCTTCCACCTCTTCCGGCGTGGTGGCCGGCGCCAAGTATCCGGCCGCGAACAGGTACGCCCCCGTCGCCACGGTGAGCAACAGCGGGATGGCGAATGCGGACACCAGCTTGTACGTGACCCACGCGGCCTCGCTGAAGCCAAACGCGACGAACAGGTTGGCGCCCCCCGCCGCGGCCAAGGCGAGGCCCCAACCCCATGTGACGCGCGTCCATGCCGGCGGCGGCAGCGTGATGGCACGGCCCAAGGCGCGCTCGAGGTAATCCCCGCGGCCGACGTAGCGGCTGCCAACCAACGCCGCCGCCATCACCCAGTACACGATGGTGGGCTTCCATTGGATGAACAAGGCATCCCGGAAGGCGAGGGTGAGCCCCCCAGAAGCGAGCGCCACCCACATCACCACCCACATTTGCCGGCTGATGTGCCGCCGCATCAGCTTCATGATCGACACTTGGGCGACGGCGCTCACCATCAACGCCGCGGTGGCGATGAAGATGTCCGTGAAGGCGTACACGCCGACGAACGCGAGGACCGGCAGGAAATCCAACAACTGCTTCATAAGAGGCGGATAATAGCGGCTGTGAGCCAATTCTTCAGCGTTCATCCCACCCATCCGCAGCGCCGCCTGTTGACGCGCGCCGCGGAAGTGTTGACCGGCGGCGGCGTCATCGCCTACCCCACAGATTCCACCTATGCCTTGGGCTGCCACATCGGCGACAAGGCGGCGCTGGACCGGGTGCGCGAGATTCGCGCCCTGCATCCGCGCCACCTGTTCACGCTGATGTGCCGGGATCTGTCCGAGCTGGCCGCTTACGCGATGGTGGACAACACGAGCTACCGAATCGTCAAGCGCTACACCCCCGGCGCCGTCACATTCGTGCTTAAGGCCACGCGCGAGGTGCCCCGGCGGTTGATGAGCCGACGCCGCACCATCGGCTTGCGCGTGCCGAATTGCCCCGTCAGCCACGGCTTGCTCACGCTCTTGAATGAGCCGATGATGTCCACCAGCTTGGTGCTGCCCGGCGACGCGAACGCGCTCACCGAAGCCAGCGTCATCAAGGAGCGCTTGGCGGGCAGCGTCGATCTCATCCTGGACGGTGGCGCCCGCTCCCCAGAGTTCACCACCGTGGTGGACTTGACGGGCGACGCGCCCCGCGTCACGCGCCCAGGCCTCGTCAAGTTCGAGTTATGATCGCGCTGAATCGCTGGAACCCGTCCACGTGAGCAACGATTCGGAACAGCGGGTGGTGTCCGGCATGCGGCCCACCGGCCGCATGCACATCGGCCAGTACCACGGTGCGCTGAAGAACTGGGTGCAGCTGCAGCACCAGTACGAGTGCCTCTTCTTCGTGGCGGATTGGCACGCCCTCACCACGCACTACCAACAGCCTGAGATCATCGAGCGCAACACCCTCGACATGGTGGTGGATTGGCTGGCTGCGGGGTTGAGCCCCGGCGCCGCCACCATCTTCGTGCAAAGCCGCGTGCCGGAGCATGCGGAACTGCATCTGCTGCTGTCGATGATCACGCCGATCAGTTGGCTCGAGCGGGTGCCGAGCTACAAAGACCAACAGCAGAAGCTCAACGATCGAGACCTCTCCACCTACGGCTTCCTCGGCTATCCCCTGCTGCAGTCCGCGGATGTGCTCATCTATCGCGCCGGCAAGGTGCCGGTCGGCGCAGACCAGGTGGCGCACATCGAGCTCATGCGCGAAGTGGCGCGGCGCTTCAACCACATTTATGGCAAGGAGCCGGGGTTCGAGGAGCATGCGCGGGCCGCCGTCCGCAAGATGGGGCGCAAGGCTGCGCGGCTCTACCGGGAGGCGCGGCGCGATTACTTGGAGCGTGGCGACCGCGAGGCTTTGGAGCGCGCCAGGGCGCTGTTGAGCGAGCAGCCAAATCTCTCCATTGGCGACCGCGAGCGGCTGTTTGGCTATCTGGAGGGAGGCGGCCGCATCATCCTCGCGGAGACCCAGGCGCTGCTCACCGAGACGCCGCTCATCCCCGGCATCGATGGCGACAAGATGTCCAAGTCTTACGGCAACACCATCGGCTTGCGCGAAGCGCCGAGCGAGGTGGAACGCAAGCTCCGCACCATGCCCACGGACCCGGCGCGGGTGCGGCGCTCAGATCCCGGCAATCCAGACAATTGCCCGGTGTTCGCCTTGCACCAAGCGCTGTCCGAAGAATCCGTGCGCACCTGGGCGGCGACGAACTGCCGCTCCGCCGGCATCGGCTGCGTGGACTGCAAAGGCCCGTTGATCGACGCCATCATCAAGGAACAGGCGCCGTTTCGCGAGCGCGCCGAGCAATACGAGCGAGACCCGAACACGGTGCGCGCCATCATCGCCGAGGGTTCGGAGGCGGCCCGCGACGTGGCCCGTGACACCATGGAGGCTGTGCGCGCGGCGGTGGGCGTCAGCCACCGATGAAAGCCACCGAGGGCAGCGAGGACCGACCCGCCGCCGCGGCGGCGCCCACGCAACCCGGCGCCCGCCTGCAGGCCGCGCGGCGCGACCGTCCGGGCGAAGTGTTGGCGGTGGTCGGCGACCAGGTGGTGGATGCGCTGCCGGAGGATCTGCACATCCCCCCCCACGCCCTCGAGGTGTTCTTGGAAACCTTCGAGGGCCCGCTCGACCTTCTGCTTTACCTCATTCGACGCCGCAACCTGGACATCCTCCAAGTGAAGGTGGCGGAAGTCACCGAGCAGTACCTGCGTTACATCGAGTTGATGCGCGCCTTCGAGCTGACGCTGGCCGGGGAGTATCTGGCGATGGCGGCGACGTTGGCGGAGATCAAGTCTCGCCTGTTGCTGCCGCGCCCGGCCAGCGCCGACGAGGCAGAGGACGACCCAGCCGCCGAGCTGATCCGCCGCCTGCAGGAATACGAGCGCTTCAAAGAAGCCGCGACGCAGCTTGGCGACTTGCCGCGCCTTGAGCGCGACCTGTTCGTCGCCACGGCGACGCCGCCGCAGTTCGTCGCCAAGCGCCCCGCCCCGACCGCGGACATGCGCGAGCTGATGCTTGCCTTGGCCGACGTGTTGCGCCGCGCCGACCTGCATGAACGCCACGCTGTGCAAATGGAGGCCCTCTCGGTGCGCGAACGCATGTCCCATGTGTTGGCGAGCGTGAGCGCCAGCGAGCGCTTCGTGCCCTTCGGCGCGCTGTTCACGCCCAGCGAGGGGCGGCGCGGCGTGGTGGTGACCTTCCTCGCCTTGCTGGAGCTGTGCCGGGAGGGGCTTGTGGAACTCGTGCAGCGGCGCCCGTTCGCACCCATCTATGTGCGCAGCGCCGGCGCGGCGCCATCGAGCGCACCCGATGCTTGAGCAGCAGGACATCGAACGGGTAGTCGAGGCCGTGCTCCTCGCCGCCGCCCAACCCATGTCCGTAGACCGCCTGATGGCCGTGTTCCGGCCCGGTGAACTGCCGGAGGGCGACCCGCGCCAGGCGGTGCGTTCGGCGTTGAGCGAAATCGAGTACGCCCTCGATGGCCGCGGCTATGAGTTGAAGCGCGTCGCCAGCGGCTATCGTTTCCAAGTGCGGCAACAGTTGAGCCCGTGGGTGAGCCGGTTGTGGGAGGAGAAACCGCCGCGCTATTCGCGCGCGCTGTTGGAGACGCTCGCCCTCATCGCCTACCGCCAACCGGCTACGCGCGGCGACATCGAGGCCGTGCGCGGCGTCAGCGTGAGCCAGAACATCATGCGCTCGCTGTTGGAGCGCGGCTGGATTCGCGCCGTTGGCCAGCGCGAAGTGCCTGGGCGCCCTGTGTTGTACGCCACCACCCGCGCTTTTCTGGACTACTTCAACCTGAAGAGCTTGGAAGAATTGCCGCCGTTGGCCGAAATCAAGGCGCTGGTCGATCCGCATGTGGAGGACGAGGCGGCCGCGGCGGAGCGCCCGCCGGCGCCGGCAGCCGAGGCGCGCGAGGACGCGGTGGACGAGCCAGGTGAACAGATGACGGCCGCGGAAGCTTCGAGCGACGCCGCCGCAACGCCCCAAGGCGACGCAGGCGACGCGGCACCGCCCGCCGACGAGCGCCCGCTGGCACAGGTGGTACACCTGCGCACGGACCGCTGAAGGCCCAGCAAGGCGGAGCGCGGTGTCCGAAAAACTCCAAAAGACCCTCGCCCGGCGCGGCATGGGCGCCAGGCGCGAAATGGAGGGCTGGATTCGCGCCGGGCGCGTCACCGTCAACGGCGAAGTGGCCACCATCGGCACGCGTGTGACGCCGGAAGACCGCATCGGCATCGACGGCCGCCGCTTGGCGCCGATGGCGCCGCCCCGCCCCCGGGTGTGGGTGATGAACAAGCAAGAGGGCGTGGTCTGCACCCGCCGCGACCCGGAGGGACGCCCCACCGTGTTCGACACGCTGCCGCGCCTCGGCCAGGGCCGTTGGCTCTCCGTCGGCCGCCTCGACATGTATTCCACCGGCCTCTTGATGCTCACCAACGACGGCACCTTGGCGCATCGCCTGATGCATCCCTCGACGGGCATCGACCGCGAGTACGCAGTGCGTTTGGACGGCATGCTGTCTGACGCCGCGCTCGCCGAGCTCGCCGCCGGCGTGGAAATCGATGGCAACCTGCAGCGCTTCTCGGATGTGCGCTACTACGACGGCCGCGGCGCCAACCACTGGTATCACGTCGTGCTGATGGAGGGGCGCAACCGCGAAGTGCGTCAACTCTTCGGCGCCATCGGGCACAAGGTCACGCGCTTGAAGCGCGTGCGCTATGGGCCGGTCGTCCTGCCGCCTTGGCTGCGGCGCGGGCAAGCCCGCGAAATGCGCGGCGCCGACGTGCGCGACCTCTCTGCCCTGCTGGGATTGCCGCCGCCACCGGCCGCGGCGCACGCCAAGGGCCGGCGCGAAGGCCCTTCGTTCTTGATCCCCTATCCCAAGCTGGCGGCAGCCAGCCAACCCGCCCAACCCGCCCAGGCCGTCACTGCGGCCCGCTCCAAGTCGCCGCGTCGAAGCTCTGGCCGGTGACGCCGCACGCGTCTGGCCCCATCAGGTAGAGGTACAAATCCATGTGTTCCGCCGGTTCCGGCAGCGTGGCCGGATCCTCCGCCGGATAGGCCGCGGCGCGCATGGCCGTGCGGGTGGCGCCGGGGTTGAGCGCGTTCACGCGGATGCGCCCCGCGCTCTCCAGTTCGTCGGCCAGCGTCTGCGACATTCCCTCGATGGCGAACTTCGATGCCGCGTAGGCGCCCCAATAGGCGCGGCCGACGCGGCCCACGCCGGAAGAGGTGAAAATGATCGACGCATCCGCGGCCGCTTCCATGAGCGGCAACAAGGCGCGCGTCAAAGCGAACGGCGCGATGGCGTTCACGTTCATCACTTCCGTCCACTGCGCCAGCGGATAGTGCGCCATGGGCACGCGCGGGCCGAGGATGGAGGCGTTGTGGAGGATGCCGTCCAAGCGGCCATACTCCTCCGTGAGCGCCGCCGCCAACTGTTCCGCGGCCGGCTCCGTCAGCTTGTCGAGATCCGCCGGCACGATGACCGGGCGCGTCTCGGTGCCCTGTTCGATGGCGTCGAACACGGCCTCGAGCTTGCCCCGCGTGCGCCCAAGCAGCGCCACGTTGGCACCGTGGCGCGCGTACGCGAGGGCCGCGGCGCGGCCGATGCCGGCGCCGGCGCCGGTGACCAGCACCACGCGGCCGGCCAGCAGGTTGGAAGGCGGGGCGTAGCGTCGCCGGCGAGCCGACGCGCTCACGGCCGGGCGGGCGGTTTCTGCGCCCTCAGAAGGTAGTTCACATCGACGTCCGCGGTGAGCGAGCAGGCACGGGTGAACGGGTTGTAGCGCATGCCCACAATCTCCATCACCACGAGGCCGGCGGCGCGCGCGGCGCCGGCCAGTTCCGCGGGGCGCACCAGCTTCGCGTAATCGTGGGTGCCCCGCGGCAGCAGCCGCAAGACATATTCGGCGCCGAGCACCGCCAGCAAATACGACTTTGGCGTGCGATTGATCGTGGACATCACCACCTCCGCGCCCGGCGCCGCCAGCGCCCCCAGCGCCGCAACCGTTGAGGCCACGTCCGGCACATGCTCGACCATCTCCAGGCAGGTGACCAAATCGAAGGCGCCAGGAGCCTGCTCCGCAAACGTCTCCGGCGTTGCGGACTCGTAGCGGATGACCTCATCGAGGCCGGCCTCCAGCGCATGCAGGCGCGCCACTTCGAGGGGCTTGCGCGCGGCGTCGATGCCAGTCACTTGCGCCCCTAGGGCAGCCAAGCCCTCGGCCAAGATGCCGCCGCCACAGCCCACATCGACCACCCGCGCGCCGGCCAGCGCGCGATGGCGCGCCAAGTAGTCCAGCCGCAGCGGGTTCATGTCATGCAGCGCCTTGAAGTCTCCATCGGCATCCCACCAACGATGCGCCAGCGCCTCGAACCTGGCGATTTCCCCGTGGTCGACGTTGGCGGCGCTCATGAGGCCATGCGGCGCGTCCACTGTTCAGCCTGCGCCAGCGCGCGCTCCACATCCATCGTGTGGAAGCGGCCGGCCTCGTACAGGCAGCGCCCCGCCACCCAAACATGGCTCACGCAATTGCCGGCCTGGGTGTGGACGAGCTGCGCCTGCAGGTCATGCTGGGGCTGCATGGCCGGGTGCCTGAGATCGACGGCGATGAGGTCCGCCGCCTTGCCCGGCAGCACAGAGCCGATTTCTTCGCCAAGGCCCAGCGCCCGCGCGCCATCCAGCGTCGCCATCTTCAGCATCGCCGCGGCAGACGCCGCGCCAGCGTCGCCGGCGGACCACTTCCATAGCAAAGCCGCCAAGCGCAACTCGCTGAACAGGTCCAAGGTGTTGTTCGAGGCCGCGCCATCGCTGCCAATGGCCACGTTGACGCCGGCCGCCTTCAGGTCTGCCACGCGGCACACGCCGCTCGCCAGCTTGAGGTTGGAACTCGGACAATGCACCACATGGGCGCCGCCCCGGGCCACCCGCTCGATCTCGTCATCGTCGAGTTGCGTCATGTGTACCGCCTGCAGCGCCGGCGTCAGCATGCCGATGGCGTCCAACAGCCGCACCCAGGTGTCGCCGGTGCGGCGGCGCGACTCGGCGACCTCCTGGGCGTCTTCGTGCAGGTGGATCTGGATGCCGGCGTCGATCTCGTCCGCCAGCACCTGCACACGCCGCAAGGCCTCGCGGTCCACCACATAGGCCGAATGCGGGCCAAAGGCCACGCGCACCAGCTCGCTGTCGCGGAACTGGTCGTGGAGTTCCAGGCCGCGGCTCACGCACTCCTCTTCCGAGTGCGCCCAAACGTTCTCGATGCCAACCACCGGGAAGGCCACCTGCGCCCGAAAGCCGGCCGCCGCCGCCGCCTGCGCCACCACTTCCGGGAACCAATACATGTCGCTCGCGCACGTTGTGCCGGAGGCGATCATTTCCACCATCGCGAGGGTCGCGCCGTCCGCAACGAACTCCGGGCTCACCCAACGCGCCTCAAGCGGCCACATGGTCTCCTTCAGCCAAGCATCGAGAGACTGCGACTCCCCAAGGCCCCGCAACAGCGTCATCGCGAAGTGCCCGTGCGCGTTCACGAGGCCGGGCAAGAGGATGTGGGAATCCAGCGTCACCGGCGTGGCTTGCGGGAAGCGCGCGGTGAGTTCCGCGGCGGCGCCGACGGCGGCGATGCGGCCATCGCGGATCGCCACGGCCATCCCTTCCTGCACCACGTTGTCTGGCTCGATCGGCAACAGGTAACGCGGTTGCAGCAGGGTCTCCGACATTCCGGGATTGTATATCGAACCCCCGGCAGCACCGACAGTGCAGCGGCGGTTCATCAAGGTCGAGCAAGGCGGGCTCGTCGAGCGGAAAGGCGTCGATCAACGGGCGGGCAGTCCGGTGGGCACCCTTGTTCCTACGCGGCCCGCGCCACCTCGAAGGCGGCGATGTTGCGGTCCTCCCGGCTGAACTCCACGCCAATCAGATGCACCGGCCGGCCTAGGCGCAGGTACTTGTTGGCGGAGCCTTCAGCCGGGGAGCGCGAGGGGCTTGCCCCTCGCATGGAAGAGCGCCCCCTGTCCTTGATTTGGGCCAGCGCCCGCCCTGAAGCCCTCTCCACCGACTTGAACTCGAAAACGTAAACGCCGCTTTCAGAGCGCACCACCATGTCCGCCCGGCCCGCGCTGGAGCTGTCCTCCGGGATGAGGTCGAAGCCGTGCGCGGCGAAGCAGGAGTACACCACGCTGGCGTAGTAGCCCTCGTAGTCTCCGATGTTGTTGTTGACGTGCCATTGGTGGGGAACGCCGGCGAACAGGGAGCGGAAGAACGCCTCCAGCCCCGCGAAGTCGTTGGCGGCCAGCAGTTCGCGGAGCGGGGCGTCGTCGGCCCGCCGCCGGGCGGCGTACGGCAGCAGGGCCCACAGCAGGCGCTCGTTCAGGCTTTGGCGCACCTCGCGGTTCGGGTAGCCCAGCCGGTATTGGGACAAGCCGTTCTCCGCGTCCTCGCCGGTGATGGTCAGGTAGCCGGTCTGGAACAGCAGCGCCTCGACGGACATCTCGTCAATGTCGAAGGCCGACAGCAGCGCCTCCGTGCCGACCATGCCCTCCAGGTCCGGCGTGGGTACGCCGCGCCGCAGCAGGGTGTCGATCAGGAACTTCGGCGAGCCGGTCTCGAACCAGTGCGCCTTGAACTTGCGCTGCCGGAACAGAAGCAGGATGTCGAAGGGGTTGTACACCTTTTCTTCGCCGAGCCAGCTGTAGCCGTTGTACCAACGGTGCACCTCATCGCGGTCCAAGCCGGGAAGCTCCGGCGCGAACACTTCGTCCAAGTCCCGTTCCGTGTAGCCGCAGATGGCGGAGTAGGCTGGATCAAGCGTGATGTCCATGAGGTTGTTCAGGCCGGAGAAGATGCTGACTTTCGCGAACTTGCTCACTCCCGTCAGCAAAGTGAACTCGATGTGCGCGTCGCAGGACTTGATGACGGAGTACAGGCCGCGCAGGAAACTGCGGTTGGCGCGGGCCACCTCCGGCGCCTCCAGCGCGTCCAGAATCGGCTTGTCGTACTCATCCACCAGAACGACCACGCGCCGCCCGGAACGTTCACGCAGCGATTCGATCAGATGCCCGAAGCGGGCCGGCGCGGTGTCGTAGCGGCCTTCCACGCCGGCGCGCCTTTCGATGGCGTCGAGCTGCGCCAACGCCTCCTTGGCGGCCAACCCCGGCTCATCGAAGGATCCCCTGCCGAAGTCCAGCCGCAGCACCGGGTGGGGCCGGCCCCAGTCCCATCGGTCGTGGATGGCCAGCCCCCGGAACAGCTCCTCGCTGCCCTCGAACAGCTCCTTGATGGTGTCCAGCAGCAGGCTCTTGCCGAAGCGCCGCGGGCGGGACAGGAAGTAGTGCTTGCCGCCGTCCGTCATGCGCTGGACGTGGGCGGTCTTGTCCACGTAGTAGTAGCCTTCCCCGCGAACTTCCCGGAAGGTCTGGATGCCGATGGGCAGCCGGCGCTTGGCGGCGCCGTCGTCGGGGGCGCTCATGGCCGCATTGTAGCCCTTCGCCGGGCCGATGCCGCCAAAGAAGCCTTGGTTGCCCCTACGCGGCCCGCGCCACCTCGAAGGCTGCGATGTTGCGGTCCTCCCGGCTGAACTCCACGCCGATCAGATGCACCGGCCGGCCTAGGCGCAGGTACTTGTCGGCATAGCCTTTTTCCTTGATCTGGGCCAGCGCCTGCCCCGAAGCCCTCTCCACCGACTTGAACTCGAAAACGTAAACCCCGCCGTCGAGGCGCACCACCATGTCCGCCCGGCCCGCGCTGGAGCTGTCCTCCGGGATGAGGTCGAAGCCGTGCGCCGCGAAGCAGGAATACACCACGCTGGCGTAGTAGCCCTCGTAGTCCTGAATGTTGTTGTTGACGTGCCACTGGTGGGGGACGCCGGCGAAGAGGGAGCGGAAGAACGCCTCCAGCCCCGCGAAGTCGTTGGCGGCCAGCAGTTCCCGGAGCGGGGCGTCGTCGGCCCGGCGCCGGGCGGCGTCCGGCAGCAGGGCCACCAGCAGGCGCTCGTTCAGGCTTTGCCGCACTTCTTGGTTGGGGTAGCCCAGCCGGTAGCGGATGCGCCCGCCGCGGTCCTCCTCATCCACGATGGTCAGGTAGCCGGTTTGGAACAGCAGCGCCTCGACGGACATCTCATCGACGTCGAAGGCGGACAGCAGCGCCTCCGTGCCAACCATGCCCTCCAGGTTCGGGGTGGGGACGCCGCGCCGCAGCAGGGTGTCGATGAGGAACTTCGGCGAGCCCGTCTCGAACCAGTGCGCCTTGAACTTGCGCTGCTGGAACAAAAGCAGGATGTCGAAGGGGTTGTACACCTTCTCTTCGCCAAGCCAGCTGTAGCCGTTGTACCAGCGGCGCACCTCGCCGCGGTCCAAGCCGGGAAGCTCCGGAGCGAACACTTCGTCCAAGTCCCGCTCCGTGTAGCCGCAGATGGCGGAGTATTGCGGATCAAGCGTGATGTCGGTGAGGTTGTTCAGGCCGGAAAACAGACTGACCTTGGAGAACTTGCTGACGCCCGTAAGGAAAGTGAACTTGACGTGCGCGTCGCAGTCCTTAATCACAGAGTAGATGCCGCGCAGGAAGTCGCGGTTGGCGCGCGCCACCTCAGGCGCTTCTAGCGCGTCCAGAATGGGCTTGTCGTACTCATCGATCAGGATGACCACCCGCTGCCCCGCACGCTCCCGCAGCGCCTCGATCAACGCCGTGAAGCGCCCCACGGCCGTTGCGCCGGCCGCGGCGACTCCCGCCGAGCGCTCGATGGCGTCCAGCTTGTCGCCGAATAGGGCCTCCAACTGGCCGGGAGTGCCGAAATGGCCGGCGCCGAAGCTGATCCGCAGCACCGGGCGGCGCACGCCCCAGTCCCATCGGTCGTGAACCGCCAGCCCCCGAAACAGCTCCTCGCTGCCCTCGAACAGCTCCTTGATGGTGTCCAGCAGCAGGCTCTTGCCGAAACGCCGCGGGCGGGACAGGAAGTAGTGTCGCCCGGCGTCCACCAACCGCTGGATGTGGGCGGTCTTGTCCACGTAGTAGCAGCCCTCCTCCCGGATCAGGCGGAAGGTCTGGATGCCGATGGGCAGCTTGCGCTTGGCGGCGCCGTCGTCGGGGGCGCTCATGGCCGCATTGTAGCCCTTCGCCGGCGCCCTCAACTCTGCCGCGGGCGATCAGCGGCCTTCTGGACGCTGGGGTCAGGCAGCCACCCGTGCGATCAGAACGGTACGTCGATCGCTTCGCAAAGGAACCGCACCAGTGCGCTCGCGTCCCGCATCCGCGCCGCCGCGGCGTCTGGAAAATCCGCGCGGAGGGCAGCCGGCAGTGGAATGTCGTGGATGGCGATGAAGTCCTTGCGCCGCAGGTCCTCCGCAAGGGGATGATCCTTCGCGAACCCGCGCGGCATCGTCTTCAGGCTGTCCCCGCCGAGCCGGAACGACGCCCTAAACGGTGCGGCGCCACAGACCCGCCGCCAGGTGTCCGGCTCCTCATCGATGCGCGCCCGGATCATCGCGAGCGCCCGCGAGTCTGGGTGCCAGGCCCCTGCCCCGAGGAATGCGCCGCCGCAATCGAGGTGTACGTAGAACCCCGGTGCATGCACGTCACGGCCGAGCGCGTGGCGGAACTGGATTCCGACGTTAGTCTTGTAGGGAGTCTTGTCGCGGGAGAACCGGGTGTCGCGGTGAACCCGCATCAGCGAACCACCCTGCTTGCGATCGTCCGCCCGGAAGTGGGGAGAGATGGCGGCGAGGGCGGGCGCCATCGTCCGGATGAAGGCGCGGGCAGGCTCGCGCACAGACTCCTCGTAGCGCTCCCGGTTGGCCTTGAACCAATCCCGCTCGTTGTTGTCCTGAAGTTCCTCCAGGAACACCGTCAACTCCGGCCCGAATCCCCGAAACGCGGCGCCCATCCTTTTCCTTCCCCGCAGCGTCCCGCCTGCCCGTCGCGGGACACTGTAGCAGACCGAGCGGTCGGGCCGGAGCCCGTCCCTGCAACGGGCCGCTGCCCGCTCGCTGCACCCTGCCGGTTCATCTCCCGCAAGTGCTCCTCTACCCGGTCCGCCAGCGCGTCGAGCCGGAACGGATGTGCGGGCCTCGCCACGCGCGCGATCGGCACCCGCCTCACCATCGCGGTGACGGTGCGGAAGTGCGCCGGCTGCTGCCCGAGCCCGTGCAGGCGCTGCTTGTGGTACGTGTACATGTACAACCACCGGAAAGCGTCGGCCCGCGATACCGCCTCGATCTCCACATCCTCTCGTTGATGGGACGTCAGCACGCAGACGGCACGCACCGCCAGCGGCTCGGCCCGAAACCGCTCCACCTGCACCAGATATTTCTCCAGCGCCTCCCGAACCTTCCCCCGCGCCCGGTTCCGCCAACCCAGCTTGTCCAGCACGTCCGCCCACAGGCGCACTTGGGGAAAGGCGGACAGCACCATCGGATGGCCACCTGCGTCCAGCACCACCCCCGCCACGTCGTCGGCCAGCATCGGGTAGCCGCGCTCGACGAGCGCCGCGAGCAGCGACGACTTGCCGCTGCCCGAACAGCCCGCAAACAGCACTGCGCCCGAATCCGTCTCGATGGCGCTGGCATGAAAGGTGATCACGCCGCGCTGCTGCAACAGTGCGGAGAACATCAAGCCGGTGAGAAAGATGCTCACGTCGTGGTCGCTGTCGCCATGCGGCTCGACGAGGATGTCGCGGCCGCCGGTGACCAGGCATCGGACTACGCCGGGCACGTTCATTAGGAAGGCGCCGGGGGCGGCTTCCCACAGGTCGCGTTCGTCTGCTGGCGCCGGGAGCGCCTTCGCCGTCGCGCCGACGCGAACCGTCACCTCCGGCTCGCAGGCCGGAGGCACGGGAGCAGGCACGAACGGCAAGGGAATGGGTGAGCGCACCCACAGCCCGTACGCCCGGTAATCGCGTAGCGAGCGGCTCATGCGGGATTCGCCGTCCCGCCCGCTGGGCTCTTTCCGAGTGTTCCGGTGCAAGACAGTCCGGCGGCGGCCCCCATGGGCCGGCGCCACTTGGCGGTCGGGGGGGCCGAGAGCGTCGTCCGTGAGGAACGCCTCGGCTTCGCGCAGGTAGCCGAGCCGCGCCATCATCGGCCCGTGCGCATCCACCAATGCTTGCACCTGCGAGGGGGCCAGCGCGGTCCGCCACGACCCCGCCACCCCGGCCCGGAAGAACGACGGTGCCGTCGGCTGCTTTTCCGAGAAACCGGAGTCTTCCTCCTGGGCCCGCAGGCGGGAGAAGGCAGCATGGCCGATGGCCCGCGCGAGGCGCACGGATGCGCTCGGTTGCCCGGGTCCTTTAGGGTGTGTCCCGTCCCGGTCGAGGCCGGCGAAGCGCACGATTGCGCCGAACCCGGCCATCGGGTCCGCCAGCAGGTCCTCGTAGCGCGCGACATGTACCGGCAACTCCTCCTGGTCCAGCCAGCTCGCCGCGTGGCCGCTCCACGTCGTGAGTGGTTGCGGCAACTGGGTGTGAATGCCGCCTACCACCTCCCCTTCGGCCGCCGTCGGCTCGTTCATCCACCGCATCGTGGCGTCGATGGACTTCTGCCGATGGTGCGCGTAGGACACCGCAACATCCAGGGGATTACGCACCAGGTAGACCACCCCGCTCGTCGCGACCTTCGGGAACAGCGCCGCGCCGTTCCGGGCGTGGAGGTATGCGTCATGGACCTTGACCAAGGCCGGCGCCGATTGCGCCGGGCGCCTGCCTCCCCCGGCTGGGCGCCCGGCCAGCTCCCGGGCCAGCGACTCGTGGAATAGCGGCCGGTGGCGCAAGATTTCCTCCGGGGTCAGGTCCGAGGAATCCAGCCCGACGATTTCGCTGAACGTCTCGCGGTCGCTGGCTAGGAGCCCGCCGGCCAAGGCGTTGATCGAGACCGGCTCGCCGTCGTCTCGCAAGTAGTTGGTGAGCACCGCCCGCAGCCAAGTATTGCCGGACTTCGGATAGGAGACGAGCCAGACGATGGACACCGCGTGCGCTCCCTCGGCTTCAGAAGCCGCTGCTCGCATCGGACTCCGGGCCTCTCCGGTGGCCGGCGCCCTCGAACACCTCGAAGACGAAGTGGATCCGATCCTCCTCGCCGCCGTTGAACGCACTGTGCGGCAGGAGGTTGTTGACCTCGAAGGCGTAGCCGGCCTGCAGATGGAACTCGGCGTCCGCCACCGTCAGCGTCGCCCGCGGATTGGTCTGCAACGGCACGTGGATGCGATGCGTCAACGGGTGCGAGCCCTCGCCGTCTATGTGCTGGTCGATCCCGTGCCCGGCCGCAAGCCTAGCCAGCATCGCCTTGGGGTAGACCGGCTGGGCGTAGCCACAAGGTGCCGCTGCCTGCGCCATCACCGGCAGCAGCAGCCGCTGCCAGACCGTCCATATCGGCGTCGAGTAGTAGCACAGCGGCGTCCAGTTGCGTTCGATGAACCGGAACACGATGTGTCGGGTGTGGGCGAAGCAGAAGTAGTCGTTCTCCTTGGCGGCGTCTTCCTGCCGCCACACCTTCTCCGACAGCCGCCCGACCCGCCCCCGCAGCGCTTCGACGTCCACGGGACCGAGACAGCGCACCAGGGCCGGCTTCTCGACCCGTGGCAGCGCGGGAGCGGTCGCGCAGGTGATTGACTTTGACGCTACCGACACGATCGCCTACCACTGCGAGTCATGGTCACCCTGATGGTCCGGCGCCAGAAGATCGACACGGACGCTCCCTTGGCGTCACCCGGAAGCGCCGCCCGCAGGGGAGACCGTCTCGGCGCCGCGCTCGCACAGAGACCGCTCGATTTCGTCCGCCAGCGCATTGATCTGCAACGGATGCGCGGGCCGCTTCACCCTGAAGGCCGGCACCTGCCCCGCCATTGCCGCGACGGCGCGAAAGTGCGCCGGGCGCTGGCCGAGCCCGGACAGGTATCGCCTGCGGTAGGTGTATTTCAACAGACGCTCGAAGGCCGTGTGGCGCGTGCATGGCTCGATCTCGATGCCGCTCCCGGGGGAAGGCGTCAGCATGTAGGCGGCGCGCACGGCCAAGGGGGTGGCGCGGAACCGCCCCACTGGTGCCAAGTACTTCTCCAAGCCCTTCTGCACGCGGCCCCGCGTCGGGGCCTGCCAGCCCAATTCGTCCAAAGCGTCCGCCCACAGGCGCGCGCAGGGAAACGCGGACAACGCCGTCGGACGTCCGCCGGAGTCCAGGATGACGCCGGTGACGTCGTCGGCGAGCATGGCGTGCCCCCGCTGCACCATCGCCGCGAGCAGCGAAGACTTGCCGTCGCCGGAGCGGCCGAGGAACAGCACGGCGCCGGACCCGGTCTCGATGGCGCTGGCGTGCAAGGTGACGACGCCCCGCTGCTGCAGCAGCGCGGCAAGCACCGAGCCGGCGAGGAACACGGCCACGTCGCGGTCGCCGCCGCCGCGCGGCTCAACCAGGATGTTGCGGCCTGCCCTGACCAAATACCGGGCCACCCCGTCCACATTGAGCAGGAACGCGCCGGGCGCGCTTTGCCAATGCCCGCGCTTGTCCACCGGCGCGGGCAGGGCCAGGGGCACCGCGCCGACATGGATGGTGACGTCCGGCTCGTGGTGCGGGGCGCTGGAAGCGGGGACAAAGGGCAGCGCGATGGGCGATTGCACCCGCAGCCCGTAGGCCGTGTAGCGGTGGAGCAAGCGGCTCACGCGAGAGTCGCTCCCGCGCCCTCGGGGGCCGCGGCTACGCCTTCAAGGGTCACGGCCGGCGTCAGGACGTTGTGTAGTAAGTAGTAGAAGGCCGTTTCAATCGTATTGATCTGTGCGCCACTTTCAACTTCGCCGTCCACTATTCGGACGGCCTGGCCCAGGGCTTCTTCGGCGCATCGGCTACACGGGGGTGTACTCTCGGCCACCTTCGCTTTGATCTCCTCGCGGCGCTCCCGCCGCTCCTCCGGCGGCGGGCAGGACGCCTGCCTGCAACCTCGACCCGAAGCATTGTAACGCCGATGGACGGCCAGAAGATGCTTGAACGAGGCAGGGATTGGCGCTTGGAGCGCGTCCTCGATGCGTCGCCAAGCGCCGTCGCGAGACCCCCCTCCTGCACCGCCTCCACCGGCACGGCCCTGTGGGATCAGCGACCTTCTGGACATTTGGGGTCATGCAGCCGCGGCGCGGCGAGCAGCCACTCACCCGCTCTACACTTTCGACCGACGCGCCGCCGCCTAAGAAGGGGTGCGGCTATTGCAGGCTTCCTCCTTGTCCGAGGGCTGACCGGTGACGGAGCGGCCCGGTGCCTCGGCCAGTTCCTGGAGGCCGCCCGGGCGCAGCAGCGCCGGCATCACCTCGGACGGCAGCCGTTCATCATCCCGCAAGGGAGTGCCTGCGCCCTGAACCCTGTTGTTGCATTAGATTCTCAATCTATCGCCTCGGATGGGAGGCATAGCGAGTCACGCCGGGCTGGTCGTCTTCCAGCGGCTGTTCGCCCGGCTGGGGCTGAAGGAGAGCCTGCGGCAGTGCTTCCGGCACCTGCCCGAGCGCGCCTACCCGCCGCACGCCATCGTCCTGCTGCTGGTGGTTCACCTGCTGCTCGGCTGCCGCGGCCTGCGCGACATGGTGCGCTGCCGCGACGACGAGGCGGTGCGGCGCGCGGTGGGCCTGCGGCGGTTGCCGGACGTGTCGACGGTCTCGCGTGCGCTCGCCGGCATGGACGGCCGCGGCGTCGACAAGGTGCGGGCGGCGAACCGGGAACTGGTGGTCGGGCGGCTGCGGACGCTGCGCCCGACGCGGACGACGGTCGACTTCGACGGCTCGGTGCTGGGCACGAAGCGGCGGGCGGAGGGCGCGGCGGCGGGCTACAACCCCGCCCGCAAGGGCCAGCGCAGCTACTGGCCGCTGTTCGCCACCGTGGCGCGGACCAGCCAGGCGCTGGACGTGCTGCACCGTCCCGGCAACGTGGCGGACTCCACGGGAGCTCGGGAGTTCATGGACGAAACGCTGGCCCGCCTGCGCGACGCGCTGCCCGGAACGCGGCTGGAGGCCCGCGCCGACGGCGCCTTCTTCGGCGAGGACGTCCTCGATCTGTTCGAGCGGCGCCGCGTCGACTACTCCGTGTCCGTGCCCTTCGAGCGCTTCCCGGCGCTCAAGCAACTGATCGAGAGCCAGACCCGATGGCGCAAGGCCGGCCGGGACGTCGAGTGCTTCGAGCCGGACTGGAAGCCGGACAGCTGGGCCAGCCAGCGCCGCATCGTCGTGATCCGCCGGCGTCTTCGACTTCTCGGCGACATCCATCGACAGATCGTACTTGCGCTTGACCTGCGCGACGCGGGCGGCGAACCAGCATCGGTTGTGCTGCGAACAGCGCGACAACGGCCAGTCCGACTTGGAAGCCGACGTTAGGCGTTCTCATCCGAATGCTCCGTTGGGCAGTTCATTTGCCGGTCTCTCCCGGCTGCCACACCACTGGGCAGGTGTCCGCTGGTGTTGGGCTTGCAGCCTTCGCCCTTCGTTATCGACTCGGTGGACAGTCTTGTGGGCGTGCGTCCCCGAGTTCTACGGTGATTGCTTCGACGCAGGCGCTCGGTCTCCAACCAATCTCGCCAGGTCACTCACTGACATTTGCCTCGGTCCGAATCGGGCTAAATGTGGAATCAACCTCGATCTGCTCACCCGGGATCAAATCAAACCCTCGCAGACCGGGGTAGTCCCGTGCATACCGATAAGCGCGGTACACCCGATTATTGTCATCTCGTTTGCTTGGCACCGACTCGCCTTGACGCAAAGGGCCATTGCTGGTCATGGGGTTGATGTATTTCCAGACTGTTCTCCCGGCCGGCGTTACCTCGAAAAACGTACCGTGTGGGCCATCGCAAATCAACGTGTTTCCGTTGGGAAGCCGTTGCGCTCCTGAGACATATCCGGAGAAGAAGTCGCTGGGCGTTGCGGCAGTGTATGCCCATACAGGTTCTGCCGGCACGTAAGCGGAGTGCGGATTCAGCCGATAGCTGGCCCCGTCCACCGGCGGAGTAATCTCATCTACCGACGAATAATGGCGCCATAAACCCGGGAACTCGTTGCCATTGTTGAAAACGAGGATGTTGCCGGCACCCGCCAGTCCGGGGGGAATCCATTGCGGATTATGGGGCCAGAAAAGTTGCTGGTCAGCGGGCGTCCCGGCCCGATAGGCACGGGGGTTGCCCCAGCGGTAGAGCAGGTCGCCCCCCTGGCCGCTATTTCCCCCACTGGAGCCGGCCGCCTCGGCGCTGGTGGTGCTGTGGTCGATAATCCACACTTCGCTGAAAAAACGGGCCGATAGCACAACCTGGTCCAATTGCGGGTTATAGTCCATTCCGTTGCTGTGTATCCAGTCCGACGGGTCTAACCGGTCGGCTATATCGGAAAGGTGAAAGTTGAGGTCAATCAACTCCGGATGCTCGGCCACCACTCCGTAATTCGCCTTGCTGGAATCAAAGTCTTGAATTAGATGATCCCACGCCGACCACTCCCAGACAATTTCGCAGCTTGTCGGCCCGGTGATTTGGACTTCCACAATATGCGGCGCGAATAGGCCTTTATCACCGATAAATTCCGGGTTGGCGCCGGCGGCGACGACCTCCTCCGGCGTTTTACGTTGCCGAGACAGCAGCAGCACGTTCCCATTGGGCATTTTAAGGAAGTCATGATGCGGAAAGCCCTGAGCGCATTCCCAAAGGATGTTCCCGTTCCGGTCAATTTCCCGCACACTGCGCTTCGTGTGGTCCGGGTATCCGGCTAAAGTCAGCAGATTTCCATTCTCCAGCAACCTTGCGAACTGGCTCCTAGCATCCAACTCCCACTTGTGAACTACCCGTCCCTGATTGTCAATCAGGTAAATCGTCTCGCTCCACGCTTTATTGAATAACGTATAGCCGCCAAATGCTCCTGGCTCGTTCAGGATCAACCCGACTGTTTTGGCTCTAGACGCAGGGTCTGGGAGCTGGGTAACAAATGGCCCCGCTGTTGGACGTGGCGTGCTACAGGCTAGTAGTGAAGTTACCGCTACGGCATACAGGACGATAGTCCGTATTGAGCAGATATTGTGCTTAATGGGGATCATAGGGCGATTGTATTTGGGGAGTCCAGCGCGTCCAGCCGCTCCCGCATCCGGCTGTCCGACGGCGCCCGACCAATCCCGAACAGGCTGCGCAGGTTCCCCTCCCGAGCCGACGGCTCGCCCAGACCCCGAGCGTCCCGGTCGAACTGCAGCAGCGACGGATACTCGACGCGAAGATCGCCAGACCCGACATCAGGCAGTCCGACAGACTCACCCCCCGGCTCGACACCGCATCCTCGACCCGCTCGAAGCAGCGGCGCATCTCCGCCACCATCCCCGGCATCGACAGATCCTTCCGAAACTTCGCCTCGCGTCCCATCCCTGGACTCCTTCTTCGACCGTCAGCCGATTGAACCCCAAAACGCAGCCGAAAGTCTGCGAGAAACTATTTCCCAGTGCCCCGCCAGCCCTTGCGCCACGCGGGCTCAGCATTTAGCGGGAATAGCTGGTTTGCTTGCGACACTACACTAGGACCGAGGCTAGGATGACCGGCTACCTCGCCGCTTTCGCCCTATAGATCGGCGAACTTAATGCAACAATAGGGTGAAGGCAGGCGGCGTGAAGAGAGATTTTGACAAGGACCCGTTGGGGCTAAGATCCCTGCATCGAAATTTTCCCACCTTGTTTTCAGGCGCTGCCGTGTGCAGGCGCCGTTGTGTCGGGAAATCGGACCGCCTCTCTGAAGCTGCCGGTACTGGACGGATGAACGGAATCTGCGGGATCCACGCAAGCCGGGCCGGCGCCACGGACGGATCGGCCGCGGAAGGGCTGGACGCCATGTTGGCGGCCCTCGCCGACTACGGGGCGGAGGCCGCGGCGTGGACGGAGCCTCCCGTCGCCCTCGGCGGCCGGCGGTCCCCCCTCACCGGAGGGTCCCCCGCCACCGGGCAACGCCGGACCGGGACCCGCCTTCGCATCGACCGGGGCACCGGCTTCGCGGTCGCCGCGGACGCCCGCCTTGACGACCGCGGCGCACTCTGCGACGAGCTCGGCGTGCCCCACGCCGAACGCGCCGGCCTCGACGACGCGGACCTGATCGCGCGGGCCTGGGCGCGCTGGGGCCGGGACTGCCCAGACCACCTGCTCGGCGACTACGCCTTCGCTGTGTGGGACCGTCGCGCCCGCACCCTGTTCTGCGCCCGCGACCCCGTCGGCGTCCGGCCCTTCTACTACGCCGAAACCTCGCATGGCTTCGTCTTCGCCAGCGCCGTGGAGGCGGTGCTCGCCGCGCCCGGCGTCGATGACCGGCTCGACGAGTCCACCGTGGCCACCTGGCTGGTCCGGCGCAACCCGCTGAGCAACACCCGGACGTTCTTCGCGATGGTGCGCAAGCTTCCGCCCGGCCATGCGCTGACCGTGGCCGGGACCGCGCCGCCGCGGCTGCACCGATACTGGCGGCCGGAGCGGGCCCCGCGGGCGCGGCGGGCCTCCGACGATGCGTATGCGGAAGAGTTCCTGGACCTCTACGCGCGGGCGGTGCGCGACCGCCTGCGCGGCCCCGACCCCGTGGGCGCGCACCTGAGTGGCGGCCTGGATTCGTCCACGATGGTGGTGCTGGCGGCGCGCGAGCTGCGCCGCGAGGGCCGGCCGCCGCCGCTCGCCTACACCTGGCTGCCGCCGCGCGACCGCCAGCCGGCCGCGGCCGGCGCGCCGGAGTACGAAGTCCTCGACGCGGTGTGCGCCCGGGAGGAGCTGCGCCTGTTCCACCATTTCGAGGTCACCCCCGAGGAATCACTCGCCATGGCGCGGCGCGACGGCGTGTATCCGGGCCGGCGGCTCTCGTTGTTGGAGGCATCCGTCCAGCGCCGGGCCGCGGAGCAAGGCGTGCGGGTGCTGCTGACGGGATGGGGCGGGGACGAGGGCGTGTCGTTCAACGGCAGCGGGCTCTACGCGCACCTGCTGCTCAGCGGGCGCTGGCCGCGGTTGGTCGCCGAATGCCGCGCCCGCGGGCTGGGGCTGCGGTACGTGATCGGGGAGACGGTGAGGTCCCTGATACCCCCGATGCCCCGCCGGCTGCGGAGGTGGCGCAACCCACGATCTTTTCCGAACACGTTCATCGACCCGGCGTTCGCCCGGCGGCAGCCCCCGCGGCCTGTGCCGCAACGCCGCGGGGTCGGCACGAGGCGCTCGCAGTTGCGCCTGCTGCGCGACGGGCATCTGATCCGGGATACGGAGCTCCTCGCGGCGAGCGGCGCGCGGCACGGCATCGAGTACCGCTACCCGCTGCTGGACCGGCGGCTGCTGGAGTTCGCCCTGGGCCTGCCGTCCGAACAGTTCCGGCACGGCAAGTGGAGCCGCTGGCTGATGCGCCATGCCGCGCAATCGCTGCTGCCGCGCGACGTCTGCTGGCGTCTGGCCAAGGCCGATGCCCACCTGATCTTCGACCCGTACGACAACGTTTACGAGGAGGAAGTGCTGCCCGCGCTCCTTCAGGCCCTGGAGGCGGGGGCCGCGTCGTCCACCCGCACGCAATACGTCGACATGCCGCGCCTGCTGGCCTGCCTGCGCGCCGGCGGGGTTGCATCGCCGAGAGAGGAGAGGTTGCGTGAACATGCCCTGGCCATCCTCGGCGAGTTCTGACCACATGGGCCTGTTCTACGGCGCCCGCCAGATCGTGCGTCTGGGCGCCGAGGACCTCGCCGCGTTCAACCGCGTGTTCCGGCGGCATGAAGACGTCCTCGCCCACTTCGGCTACGCCGTCATGGACGCGGCCGCATGAGGCCGGGAAGCGGCGAGCATCGCGCGCGGCGAAGACGGCGCCCTGACGCTGCGGCCCCCCGATCGCGATATTGAAAGCACTCGCTGCCACTGAATGTCCGGCCCGCCCCCACCACACTCTTCGACAGGATCGTGCGTCGGGCGACCCGGCGGTCCTGGTTCGCCAAGGCTCGAACATCTGGCACGGAACCAAGATGTCTGTCACGGGATTTTGCGGTAGGATGCATTTTCCGGCATAAGAAAACTTCCTGATTCGTTTTTCAGAAGGGAGGGCATGATCAATACTTCCACTCCTCGTGCGGAGGGGGCGAACGAGGCCACAGCGTCCTCGGCCCCGAAACGCCCTTGGGCAAAGCCCACCATCCGCCAGCTAAGGGTCACCAGCACACGTACCGGGACAGAGGCAGGCTTCGACGAGGACCAATTAAGTTCCGGTCCAGGAACGAGGTATGCGCGCGTCAGCTAGGAGCCTGCGCCGTAGGCTCTAGTACCTCTGCTACGCCGTCATGGAAAGGGCGGGATGACCTCTTGACCTCTCCCACCGGATGCCACCTCCCGTGTGACGTGGCCTACGGGCTGCCATTCTCGGATGGTCGGGAGGATGTGCCGGCGGCGACCGCGTGACGCCGGACAACTCCCGGTAGTGGGGATTATCGGAGCCTGTCCCAAGGAGCACGCCAGGATCGCCGGCATCTTCGACACCCATCAAGTTGTGCGCCGCCTCGAAGCGGCCGGCATCAAGACCCAGCAAGCCGAAGCCATCATTTCGGAAATGCACGACGCGGCCGGCTCGACGCGGGCTTCGCCGAACCGCGGTCCCGTCGGGCAGAACCCCGATCCGGATTAGCGATGGCCTTGGCATTGGGCTGCCGCCACGATGTGGAGAGCCGCGTCGGCACCCACCTGTTCGGCATTTCGGCGAACAACAGCGGCTCCACCTTCCTCAAGGCGGCGATGGCGACCAGCCGGGCGACCTGGAACCTGGATTGGGAAGGCCAGGGGATGCTCGGCTACGTGGGGCCGAACATCCTCTTGCCCCGTCTCGCGAACCGGCTCTGGGCTTCCGAACAGCGCTGGATCGACCTGGTGACGGACCCGCGCAACTACGACTGGCCGCGCACGCGCAAGGCATGGTATTTCCAGGCTTTCGCCCGCGACCCTGGTGCGTGCGTGTTCTACACCAAGACCCCGGCGCACCTGCTCCTGGTGGACGAATTGGCGCGGCACTTCCACAACGCGAAGTTCCTGTTCATGGTGCGCGACCCGTACGCGGTGTGCGAGGGCATCTGCCGGTTCCACCGGAGCGGACGCGCCCACGGCAGGCCGCCGCCCGAGAACCTGTCGGAACTCGCGGCGCGGCACGCCGTCACCTGCATGGCGTGGCAGCGCCGCAACCTGGAGGCCCACGGGCATCGCGGCGTCTTCTTCACCTACGAGGCGATGTGTGCCGAGCCGGAGCGGGTGGCGCAGGACATCCGGGCGCTGGTGCCCGAGCTCGACGACTTGGATCTGCGGCAACGCCTGCGGGTGAAGGCGCGGTACCACGAGATGCTCACCGACATGAACGCGCGGCAGATCGCGCGTCTGGGCACCGAGGACCTCGCCGCGTTCAACCGCGTGTTCCGGCGGCATGAAGACGTCCTCGCCCACTTCGGCTACGCCGTCATGGACGCGGCCGCATGAGGCCGGGCGGGATGGACGTTCGCCCGACGGGCCGTCCGTCTGCCGGCCCCGGCCACCGGAGCGGCGCGTGAGGTCGCGGGAACCGCCGAAGGTCTGCCTGGCCACGGCCACCACGGAACGTTTCATGCCGGGCACGCTCGTCCTGATCGGCTCCTTCCTGCGGCACCATCCCGGGTTCGCGGGCGACATCGTGGTCGTCCATGACGACGGCCTGCCGGAGTCCCTGCGCGAGGTGCTCGCGGCCGCCTTCGACGGCGTGCGCTTCCACCCGGTCTCGCCGGAGCTGGTGGACCGGGCCGAGCACGTGCATGCCGCGCTGCCGCAACGCGGCTTCACGCCGGCGCGCTTCTTTGCGCTTGAAGCATTCCGGCTCGGCGGTTACCGCAAGGTGCTGTTCTGCGACAGCGACCTGCTGTTTCGAGCCCCGGTGGATTCGCTGTTCGATTCCCCGCAAGCCCTGCTGTGCTGTGGCGACAAGGCGTATCTGGAGGGCCGGCACCGGGATGCCCTCACCTTTCTGCCCGTGCCGCCGGGCGGTCGGGCCGGCGCCGGCGGCGTCCTGGAGCGGACGTTCAACGACGGGTTCCTGGTCATCGACGCCGCGCTGGTGAACGAGCGCACCTACGCCGATCTGCTGGCGATGCTGACGCCGGCAACCTGGCGCAACACCGACACGACGCACACCAAGCAATTCCTGCAAAACCGGTACTTCGCCGGACGGCAGACGCTGATCGGCTCGACGTACAACTTCCTGCTGGCCTCGGCGCGGGACATTCGGGCGCGGGAGGGCGTGGACGTCGAAAGCGCGCGGGTGCTGCACTACGTCAAGGCGGTCAAACCCTGGTTGCCGGACGCCATGCTGCGCTGGGCGTGGGACCCGGGGAGCGTGCCCGCCGCGTCCGCCTTCAGGTTCTGGCACGACGCCTGGCTCGACGTGCTGGCGCAGGCGCACCTGCGCACCGGCGTTCTGGGGCAGGCGGGATGGACGTTCGCCTGATGTGTGCTGGTGCGGGGATCTCTTCACAACATCCGCCTGCCCCCGCCCTTCGACATCGCCCTCCGACATGCCTGTAGCGTGACGCGGGACAACTCCCGATAATGGTGATCATCGGAGCCTGTCCCACGGAGCCCGCCATGACCGCCGGCATCTTCGACACCCATCAAGCCGAAGCCATCATTTCGGAAGTGCGTGATGCGGCCGGCGCCGACCGCGGCGAGCTCGTCACCCGCGGCGAGCTCTACCGCGCCCTTGTGGATTCAGGGCGCCGGCATCGTCGCCATCCTGACCGCCCTGCGGTTCCTGCCGATCTGACCGTCCCCGCTCACTCACGAACGTCACAAGCGCCCCGGTCGCCGGGCAGAACCCCCGGTTCGGATTAGCGATGGCCTTGGCATTGGGCTGCCGCCACGATGTGGAGAGCCGCGTCGGCACCCACCTGTTCGGCATCTCGGCGAACAACAGCGGCTCCACCTTCCTCAAGGCAGCGCTGGAGACCAGCCGGGCGACCTGGAACCTGGACCGGGAAGGCCAGGGGATGCTCGGCTACGTGGGGCCGAACATCCTCTGGCCCCATCCCGCGGTCCTGCTCTGGGCTGCCGAACAGCGCTGGATCGACCTGGTGACGGACCCGCGCAGCTACGACTGGCCGCGCACGCGCAAGGCATGGTACTTCCAGGCCTTCGCCCGCGACCCCGATGCGTGCGTGTTCTACACCAAGACCCCGGCGCACCTGCTCCTGGTGGACGAGTTGGCGCGGCATTTCCACAACGCGAAGTTCCTGTTCATGATGCGCAACCCGTACGCGGTGTGCGAGGGGATCTGCCGGTTCTACCGGGACGGACACCCCTACGGCAGGCCGTCGCCACCGCCGCCCGAGAACCTGCCGGAAGCCGCGGCGCGGCACGCCGTCACCTGCATGGCGTGGCAGCGCCGCAACCTGGAAGTGCATGGGCATCGCGGCGTCTTCTTCACCTACGAGACGATGTGCGCCGAGCCGGAGCGGGTGGCGCGGGACATCCGGGCGCTGGCGCCCGAGCTCGACGACCTGAACCTGCGGCAACGCCTGTGGGTGAAGGGGCAGTACCACGAGATGCTCACCGACATGAACGCACGGCAGATCGCACGTCTGGGCGCCGAGGACCTCGCCGCGTTCAACCGCGTGTTCCGGCAACATGAAGACGTCCTCGCCCACTTCGGCTATGCCGTCATGGACGCGGCCCCATGAATCGGGCCGTCCCGGCCGATGACGGGGCGAACGTTGCCGCCGGACGGGACGGATGAGACGCGCCCTGCGCCTGGCCGCCTGGAACGTCGGCCTCGCGCTCGCCGCGCTGGCCCTCATCGCGGCGGGCGGGGAGGCGTGGTTGCGGCTGACCAAGCCGTTCATGCGCAGCGCCATCCCCATGCGTTTCGAGCCGCAGGTGGGTCCGGTACACGAGCCGGGCGCGGAAATGCGCCGGACGAACCTGCGCGACTTCTGGACCGCCTCCCGCGCCAACCGCTGGGGCTTCCTCGACCGCGAGCCGCTGCCCCCGGACCGGGCCGCGGCGAGCTGCCACGTCAGCGTGATCGGCGACTCTTTCGTGGACGCGATGCAGGTGCCCGTCGCCGCCAAGCTGCATGTCCGGCTCGAAGCCCTCGCCGCCCGGCGCCTGTCCCGTCTGGACGTCACCACCTCCGCCTTCGGGATGTTCGACACGGGCCAGATCGCGCAGTTGCCGTTCTACGACACCTACGCCCGGCGCCTGCATCCGAAGCTGCTGGTGCTGGTGTTCTTCCACAACGACTTCTGGAACAACTCCCCGGTCCTGACGGCGTTGCGGCGCGGCCTCGATCCGGACCGGCTGCCCCGGGCGAGCATCGCGCGCGGCGAAGACGGCGCCCTGACGCTGCGGCCCCCCGATCCCGATTACCGGAAACACTCGCTGCCACTGAATGTCCAGCCCGCGCCCACCACACTCTTCGACAGGATCGTGCGTCGGGCGACCCGGAGGTCCTGGTTCGCCAGGTGGCTGGCCTTGCGACCGGACCCGGGCCGCCGGCGTTCGCACGTCGCAGAGGGAAAGGCGCTCGAACTCCTGAGCCGGCGTCCCGGCTACGAAGGGCTGGCCGGCGAGCGGCTGGCGGCGATTGTGGACCACAGGGCGGCGCTCGAGGAGGATGTGCTGTCCCCGGTGTTCGAGCAGGCGGTGGCGTACACGGGATTCGCCCTGGATCTGTTCAAGGCGCGCGCGGACCGCGACGGCGCCGCGCTGGTGATCCTGACGACGCACAGCCTGGGGAAATCGGGGGATCCCGTCTTCGACCGGCTCCACAACCTGGCGGAGGCGCGTGCCATCCCCGTCATCAGTCAATACGCTTGGATCGAACGCCAGGGCGGAGACGCGCGAGACGCACGATGGCCGCACGATCCGCACTGGAGCCCGGCCGGCCACCAGTGGGCGGCGGAAGCCCTGCTCGAACATCTGGCACGGAACCAGGATATCTGTCACGGGATTTTGCGGTAGGATGCATTTTCTGGCATAAGAAAAAACTTCCTGATTCGTTTTTCAGAAGGGAGGGCATGATCAATACTTCCACTCCTCGTGCGGAGGGGGCGAACGAGGCCACAGCGTCCTCGGCCCCGAAACGCCCTTGGGCAAAGCCCACCATCCGCCAGCTAAGGGTCACCAGCACACGTACCGGGACAGAGGCAGGCTTCGACGAGGACCAATTAAGTTCCGGTCCAGGAACGAGGTATGCGCGCGTCAGCTAGGAGCCTGCGCCGTAGGCTCTAGTACCTCTGCTACGCCGTCATGGAAAGGGCGGGATGACCTCTCCCACCGGACGCCACCTCCCGCGTGACGTGGCCTACGGGCTGCGTGTGCGCTCATCCGTCCCCGCCGTTCTCCGATGGCCGGGAGGACGTGCCGGCGGCGACCGCGTGACGCCGGACAACTCCCGGTAGTGGGGATTATCGGAGCCTGTCCCACGGAGCACGCCATGACCGCCGGCATCTTCGACGCCCATCAAGTTGTGCGCCGCCTCGAAGCGGCCGGCATCAAGACCCAGCAAGCCGAAGCCATCATTTCGGAAATGCACGACGCGGCCGGCTCGACGCGGGCTTCGCCGAACCGCGGTCCCGTCGGGCAGAACCCCGATCCGGATTAGCGATGGCCTTGGCATTGGGCTGCCGCCACGATGTGGAGAGCCGCGTCGGCACCCACCTGTTCGGCATTTCGGCGAACAACAGCGGCTCCACCTTCGTCAAGGCGGCGATGGCGACCAGCCGGGCGACCTGGAACCTGGACCGGGAAGGCCGGCCCCATGAACCGGGCCGTCCCGGCCGATGACGGGGCGAACGTTGCCGCCGGACGGGACGGATGAGACGCGCCCTGCGCCTCGCCGCCTGGAACCTAGTGTGCCGCCGCGCCAAAGACGACCGGAGTGGAACCTGAGCAAGCGCGCAATCCCAGCCGGCGCCGCCGCTTGGACCTTGGTGTTCGCCTTGGCAGTCGGCGCCACGCAAATCGGCAGCTTGGAGCGGGAGTCCTTCAACGACGAAAGCACGTTCACGGTGGTCGCGGCGAGGGTGCTTGACGGCGAGCTGCCCTATGTCAAGCTCTTTGACAACAAGCCGCCGATGATCTTTCTCCTCCTAGCCGGCGCCATGGCGGCGTTCGGCGAATCCCTGTTCGTGGTTCGGGCCGTGGGCGACCTTTGCCTGCTGATGTCCTGCATCGCCGTCTTCGCCATCGCCCGCCGCCGCACCGACTTGGTGTCGGCGGGGCTTGGCGGCCTGGCGCTCATCGCAGTCCACGCGGTGGAATATGCAGTCGAGACCCACACCGAGCTGCCGGCCATGGCGATGCTCATGGCGGCTCTGTGGCTGCTGCTCGCCCGGCGGGACCGGTGGTGGGCAATCGCCGCGGCCGGCTTGCTGCTGTCCTTGTCGGTTCTGACGCGCTCCAATCTGGGCTTCGTGGCTGCGGCGCTCTTCGCTTGGCTCCTCGCCGCCGCCTTGCGACCGTCCCTAGGCGTTCACCGTTGGGCGGCCGCGCTCTTCGCCTGCGCCGGGCTGCTGCCGGCCGCCGGCCTGATTCTGCTTTACGCGAGCGCGGACGCCCTGGCCGAACTGCGCCTTGCCAACATTGAGGTCGCCCTCGCCTATTCGGGGCAGATCGGCATGTGGCGAGCCTTGCTGCTGCACGGGCGCATTTTCCTAAACGAGGCGTTGGCGACGCCGCTGTTGCTCCTGCCCTTCTCGGCAACGCTGGTCATCGGCATGGCTGTTTCCCTCCGCAATGGATGGAGGGACCGACCCAAAGCGCCAAATTCCCCAACATCCGAGCAAGCGGCGCAAACCGGAGCGCCAACGCAGGAGGCAGCGGCAAGCCGGGCGGAGCTGGAGTTGCTGTGGCTCGCTTTCGCAGCCACTTTTCTGGCCGTTTTGGCAACCGGCAACGTCTTTCGCCACTACTGGCTGCAGCTGTATCCCATAGGTGCGGTTTTCGGCGCGTACGGAATCGCCTGGCTGCGTTCCAAGGCGCGTTTGCGCTGGGCCGGATACCTGCTTCCCGCCATCGCGGTCGGCGGCGCATTGGCGCAAACCGCACCCTCCGCCTTCCGCTTGGCCACGGTTCCGGACCACTTAGCTGAGCGGCACACCGTCAGGGCCGCGGCGGCGGCCATCAAGGCGGAGCAGCGGCCGGGCGACACCATCTATGCATTCAATGGCCAACTTATCTATTGGTATCTGGACATGGCGCCGATTTCGGCAATCGTCCATCCCTCACTACTAGCCAAGAGGGCGGTCCTGCGGCCGTTGGCCGAAGCCGGCTATGTGGCGGAGGACGAGCTGGGGCGCATCCTAAACCTTCGTCCCACTTATCTGGTCACGGTGGTGCAGCCGACGAGCAGGGGACCCATTCCCAACTACCTTCACGGAGAAGACGCGGAGGCTTTTGGCAACCTGCTGAGCGACCACTACCGGGTTTTGCACGACGACGGCGCCGAGCCGAAGGCCCTGAGGGTTTACAAGCTGCGACGTTGACGCATCAAGCTGTGCCGTCCGTGCGCAAAGTGCCGAGGGTCCGGCACCTGATCAATCAGCGGGCCGCACCTGCCAGCCATCGGAGCGTTTGGCGAAGCGCAGATGCGCCAAGGATAGGCACTCCATCCAGGCGTCGTACCAAAACCTGAACTCGGCGACCGGCCTTTCGTGGGGAATTATGTAGCAAAAATCCGCAAGCGCTTACTTGCGGCGCTCCAAACGATAGCGCATTTCCAGTTTATCCTTGGTGGGCGCCCTGTTTTCGCTCCGTTGTCCCTTTGGCGTCGGGGCCAAAAGGATTTGCTTCAACGCCTTGTCTAGCGCCTTTGGAAAAGATCGATATTCAAAAGATTGAAATCTTCTTCAGGCGGTGTAGGCTCCCATGTTGTTGGAGGGCCGTCGGTGCTCTCCAAAGTGTGGCCCCCCACACACGGAATTCCTGACACTCCCTTCCTGCGTCCGCAGCGACTCTACGACGACTTCTGGCGCCATCGGCACAAGCCGCCGCCAAGCGCTGCCTCACCGCTGGCGCACCAAAACGTCGCACACCAACCAGTCCAAACAGTCCACTTACTGTTCTGGTTCAGATAGATATGGCACTGCGCCAGCCGATGGCGGGGTGAGGTGGCGCCGGCGGAGGAAATCCGCCGCCGGCGCCGGATCGGGGCAGCCTCAGTGAATGCGAAGTCACTGGTGGAGACCCGAGCCATGCGAATCGAATCGATGTGGATCAGATCGTGCCGCAGTTTCAAGGTGGACGACGCCGACCTGCCGGCCGAGGCCCGCGAACGCCTGTCGGCGATCCGCCGGTTCGACGGGCTGCGCGCCGCCGGCTGCGCCGAGCGCGCCGCCTTGAGGGAGGTTGGCGTCAGCCGCCGGACGATGCATCGGTGGAAGGCCGCGCTGGCCGCGCGCGTCCAGCGCATGCTCGAACGCCAAGGCCTGCGCCTGAGCGTGTCAACCGTCGGGCGCATCCTCTCGCGCGCCATCGCGGACGGCGCCGTGCCCCCCGCCAGCCTCTGCGAGGGACGGGCCAAGCCCAAGCGCCCCCGCAAGTTCAACGGCTGGGCGCGGCGGAGGAAGTACGGCGACAAGGCCGAGCGCCCCGGACAGCTCGTCCAGATCGACCACATGACAGTCTCCCGCGACGGCCAGACCATCAAGGAGTTCCGCGCCATCTGCCCCGTCAGCCGGTTCATGGTCGCCCGCGCCTTCTCCCGCGCCACCGCCTTCAACGCCGCCCGCTTCCCCGCCGAGGTCGCCGAAGCCCTCCCCGTGCCGCTGGAGTCCGTCCAGGTCGACGGCGGCAGCGAGTTCATGGCCGGCTTCGAGGACGCCTGCAGGAACCTCGGCGTCGCGCTCCGCATCCTGCCGCCGCGACGGCCGCAGTGGAACGGCTGCGTCGAGCGCGCCAACCGCACCGCCCGCATCGAGTTCTGGAACCTCCTCGACTGCGACCTCACCGTCGAGGCCGTCTCCGAGAGGCTCCTCAAGCACGAGTTCTTTTACAACTACCTCCGCCCGCACTCCGCCATCGACTACCGTTCCCCCAACGACTGCCTTGTCGACTGCGAGGCCGCCCAGCCTCAGTGCCATATGTCATGAACCGGTTCAGGCGCTTGACACCTGCGGTAGGTGGCCGTAATGTCCGCCGCATGAAGGTCGGAGTCAACCTGATCCACGACGTGATCGAAAGACGACGCCTTCCGCCACTTCCAGCCAATCCCCGTCCCGAATATGCGCCATTACGTCCAAAAGACCCCAAACTCCCCCTTCGTGCATATCCGCGCCTAATGCGGACTATCGTCTTGTGTGGCATAGCGGTGGCGGTAGCTTCGCTGCCAGCCTGCAGCAGGGTGGAGCCGAGCGAAAGGTCAATGCCACGACCAGCAGCGGTGAGTGTGCCAACAGTCGGATTGATCCTGAACGAGCCGGAAGCATTTGGCGGCTATACTTTAATCCATAAGGCCCGAGGCAAGACGACCTACCTGATTGATGATCAGGGGGCGGTGGTCCATAGGTGGGAGTTGGGCACCAACGCCACCTTCGCAAGGTTGCTTGAGAATGGAAATCTGCTGGTTCAAGGCCATGTGCCCCGCCATGTGAGTGAAGTCGACCAGCACGGGAATGCCGTTTGGAAATGCACTCGGGCGCTTCTGCATCATGACTCCCTCAAAATGCCCAACGGCAATGTATTGCTGCTGTCACGGCAACGCAAAACGGTGGAGGAGGCCATCGCTGCCGGCGCCGACCCGGACTTCGTCCCCGCCAAAGGCTTGGCGGCGCCGTATATTATTGAAGCCGAACCCACCGGGCGGGCGGGCTGCGAAATCGTCTGGGAATGGTCGGCGTGGGATCATCTGATACAGGACTTCGACCCGAGCAAGGAGAACTATGGGGTGGTGGCAGAGCATCCAGAGTTGATCGACGTCAACTTCGGCCTTTCCAGCGCGACCTTGTCGGACCGGAAATGGGCGCATGCCAATGGATTGGACTACAACCCGGAGTTGGACCAGATCGTCCTGTCGCCCCGTCACTTCAGCGAAGTGTGGATTATCGACCACAGCACCACAAGGGCGGAGGCGGCCAGCCACCGCGGCGGAAAGTCCGGCAAGGGGGGCGATCTGCTGTACCGCTGGGGCAACCCACGAACCTATCGCGCCGGCACTCCCGACGACCAGCGACTCTTCTGGCAGCATAATCCTCAGTGGATCGCGCCCGGCCTGCCGGGCGCCGGGAACATTCTGATTTTCAACAACGGCGACGAGTTCGCGGGTTTCTCGCGCGGCTATTCGTCCGTGGACGAGATCGCGCCGCCGGTGGACGGCGCCAACTATCGGCTGAATCCGCACTCCGCTTACGCGCCGGTAGAACCTGTATGGGTCTACACTGCCGCAACGCCCAGCGACTTCTTCGCCAAATATGTCTCAGGAGCGCAACGGCTTCCCAACGGAAACACGTTGATTTGCGATGGTGTACACGGCACGCTTTTCGAGGTCACGCCGGCTGGGAAAACCGTGTGGAAATATATCAACCCCTCGACCGCCAAGGGCCGTCTGCATCAAGGCGAGTCGGTGCCGTGGGAACAACAGGATGATTTTGAAAGGCCAGTCAATCAGATGTACCGCGCTTATCGGTATGCACCGGACTACCCGGGTCTGCAAGGGCTGGATTTGACGCCGGGTGATCGGATCGAGATAACGTCAATCAGCGATTATCTGATTCGTCTGACGGATGGGGCCGCGCCCGCGGTCCGATCCGATTGGGATGTGTATCTCGTAGGGAACAGTCTCATCTACGTCAAGGAACCGTGCATCCCGGAGGACACTGAACCAAAATTCTTCCTCCACCTGGATCCGGTCGACAGGAACGACCTCCCCATCCATCGCAAGCAGTACAGCTTCGACAACCTCGACTTTGCTTTCGAGTTCGACCACTTTCTTTCATCGAGCGAGGAGGTCTGCGTAGCGATGCGGGAGTTGCCTGATTACGGCATCGCCGCGATCCGCACCGGCCAGTTCACCGGCGAGGATCGGATCTGGGAGGGCAGTCTCGATGTTGTCGAGCCGGCGGATGACGGGAAAGCCGCGCAATGAGGCGCAATGAACGGTCGGGGCGAAACAGCACTGCTAGTTCGAGCCACATCAGGGTACATGGCCTCGATCAGGTCCGCGTACTTCTCGTTCACCACCTTGCGCTTGAGCTTCTGCGTCGGCGTGAGCTCGTTGTCTTCCGGGTCCAGCAGTTGCAATCAAGCGGAACTTCTTGATCGTCTCCACGCGAGCGAACTTCGCGTTCACGCGCTCGATCTCAGTGCCCACCAGAGCGCAGCACCTTCGGATAGTGCGGGGCGGATCACCTCCTCCAGCTCCGACCACGGAACCAGCCTCTCCATCCGCTCCAGAAACTTCTCCCCGGACTTGCGCTCGCCGGCGTCGATATGGGCTTGGGTGACTGCGATTTTCCTGTAGCTCACGCCGTCAACTCCCGATAGGGGATTCTCTTGCCGCCGAAGGCCAAAACCAGCAGGCCCATGCGGTCAACAGTGTCAACTTCGCAGTTGCCTTCGTTCAGCGGAAGGCGGCTTCATTGACATACCGGGCCAAGTGCTTTGACGAACATGATGCCAAGTGCCCTGGATGCTGCGCTTGAGAAGCGCCCAAACGCTCTCCATCCCGTTGGTGTGGACTGCGCCCCTGACATATTCGCCCGCACTATGCTTGACGGTTGCATGGCGGAAGCCATTGATGAGGTTGGGAAGCGCCTTGTACGCCTTGGCTTCGTCGGTGTGGACCGTTGACCCCGCTTCAACGCGCTCCTCGACAAAGTCCACCAAGGTTGCGGCATCCGGCTTGGCCGCGGTCTTGCCGCCGCGCTCCCGAACGCCGACCACTGCGGTTTTGCCCACCCCTCCGCGGCCCGCGTTCAAGCGCTTGCCTTTGTGCTTGTTGCCTTCCTTGCCGCCTATGTAGATTTCGTCGGCTTCAACGACGTTCGCCAACTTGAAGTCGCCCTGCCGGCAAGCCTCACGGATGCGTTGCAGCATGTACCAAGCCGTTTTCTGCTGCACTCCCAACTCCTTGCTTAGCTGCATGGAGCTTACGCCCTTGCGGGCGGTCAGCACCAGATGGATGGCGATCACCCAATTCAGGGTGGGCGTCTTGGAGCTGTGCATGACCCAGGGCGATTGCATTTGGACATAAAATGTCGTCTCGTGGCCCAAACGGATGGGTTGAAACAAAGATACTGTGGTTGGTTGAGTCAAGGATATGATTCCCCTTTTGTGTGGTGGCCGCGATGGCGCAGCAGGTGCCGGTCACGCGGGTGGTGCGGCCGGAGCGTACGTTCTGGCTCGACGCCCTGACAGACCGCATCGAAGCCGGCCAGCGGAGGATTGGGGGTAGCGCGTGACGCTGGAGCACTTCGTCATCACGCGGTTCTGCCTGCGCGACCGCTGGCTGCACCGGCGCACCGCCCTCGCGCCGTTCCGCACCATGGACCCGCTCGCGCCCCGCACCGTCGAGCTGCGCCTTAACCTGCTGGAGACGACCTGCCTGCCCGGTCTGCGCGCGCAGACGAATCGGGATTTCACCTGGGTGCTGCTCATCGACCGCGCACTGTGCCGGGAGGCCCGGCGACGGCTGCGGGACATGACGCGGGGCATGGACCGCGTCCGGTTCGTGGAACACCGTGCGGATGCGCCGCAGCCACTGGAGCGCCTCGGCTGGCTTGGGCCGTCACCCGCCGGCGCCCCGGACTACGTCCTCACGACGCTCAACGATGACGACGACGCGCTGCCCCGGCGCTGGGTCGAGGTGCTGCAATCCCACGCCCGCGGTCTGGCCGCGCAGGATCGGCTGCCGCCGTTCATGCTCGCCGGGGCCAGGCGGATCGTCCAGTGGGACATGGTCTTTACGCCCGACGCGCCCTTCGGATGGGCCGGCCCGTGGCGCGGGCTGGCGTCCGTGGCGTCGTGCGGGTTTTCGCTGCTGTGCCGCTGGCCGGCGTTCGACTTCAGCGTCCTCGGCCTGAGCCATGTGTACGCGCAGACGTACGGTGACTTCTTGGAGCCGCCGCCGGACGAGCACGTGCGCCTAGTCCGGCAGCAGCTCCTGCAGGCTGCACGGGATGCGCGGGTGGGCCGTATCCCGATGGGACCCGACACCTTCTTCGACGCCAGCCGCGACGCCGGCGCGGTGGTGATGGCGAACCACGGCGGCAACTTCCAGCCGTGGCGGCTGAACCGGGGTCCTCGGCCGGGCGCGCAAGGCGCCGGCGAGGCCGGGCCGGAGGCGCCGGCTTCGGCCCGGCGGGTGCAGGGCGCCGCCACGTTCCCGGACGTCTCCATCGACTGGCAGGCCGCGCGGCGCCACCGCCGCCGCTTTCGTCCCTGGCGCGTCCGGGCCAGATTGCTGGAGCACCGTCTGCATGAAGGCTGGGAGGCCGCGGCGCGGCGGTTGCGTGGATTGGCGGGCGGCGATCGTTCGGGGCCTCCCTTCCGCGCACCGGCGCCGGGAAGCGGCACAACGGGAGGGGCGACATGACGTCGGGGAAGCCGGTCTGCCTGGCCACGGCCACCACCGAGCGCTACGTGCCGGGAACGCTCGTCCTGATCGATTCCTTCCTGCGGCGCCATCCCCGGTTCGACGGGGAGATCGTCGTCATCCACGACGGTCTGTCCGGAGAGGCGCGCGCAGTGCTCGCGGCGACGTCCGACGCCGTGCGGTTCGCGCCGGTCCCGCCGGCGCTGCAGGAGCGGGCCGAGCGCCTGTGCGCCGCGCTCGCCCCGCTCCCCATGCATCCGGCGCAGTTCTGGATGTTCGAGGCGTTCCGGCTGGCAGGCGCCGCCAAGCTGCTGTTGTGCGACGGCGACCTGCTGTTCCGCGCGCCGGTCGACGAATTGTTCGATTCGACGGAAGAGCTGCTGTGCTGCGGCGATCTCCCCTTCCTCGCCGGCCAGCGGGTGGACGCCGACACCTTCCTGCCCGTCGAGCACGGGGCGGCCCCCGTCCCCGGCCGAACGCTCCTTCGGAACACCTTCAACAGCGGCTTCCTGTGCATCGACGGCCGGCTGGCCGGTGAGCGCGTGTACGCGGATCTCGTGGCCGCCATGTCGCCGGCGCTCTGGCGCGGCCTCAAGGCGCCGCTCGGCGAGCAGCCGCTCTTGAACCGGTACTTCGCCGGGCGGCAGACGCTCGTCAGCTCCACCTACAACTTCCTGATCCCCGGCGCCGCGGCCATCCGCGCGCGAGAGGGCGTGGATCTGCACCGCGCCAAGGTGCTGCACTTCAACGCGCCCGCCAAGCCCTGGCGCCCGGACGCCATGCTGCGCGGGATCCGGGGCCGCTGGAACCGGCCCGAGGTCACCGCCTTCAGGCTCTGGCACGAGGCCTACGTTGAGGCGCTGACGAACGCGCGCGTCCGCACCGCGGCCCGGGGATGGGCGGGATGGACCTTGGCCTAGGCCGCCGGGTCCGGGTCAAGCCGCCACACATGGCCGTTCACGGCCCACCGCCCATCCCCGAAGTCGTCCGTCTCGCACTGCACGGAATGCACTTGGTGCCAGCAGGCGCTGGGAAAGAAGACGATGCTGTTGCGGAGCGGGACGATCCGCGAAAAATCACCGTAGGAGCAGGAGCCGGCATCGGTGTCCGTATCGTAGAGCAGCAGATCTCCGCCGGAGAAGCGCCTGGGCTGGCGGTGAAAGAAATACACGAAGCTGAGCTTCCGTGGTTCATGGTAGGCCTCGCCATTGTCGCGATGCGCCCGGTAGAACCCCCCCGTGTGATACCCGCGCATGCCCAGCTCGATTTGGAATCGGCCGATGTCCTCCATCTGCAGCCGCGCCAGGACCTCCGGCACGAGGCTTCGAATCTTCGGGGCGAACCAGGGGCGGAAATCCTGCATGGTCCGGTTGTCCGCCTCCAGGGTGAGGCGGACCTCCGGGTCCACCCGCCAGGATGACTGAGCCCCCACCCGCGCGAGGACGAAGCGTTCCCTCCCCTGGAGCGCAAGGGCCAACAGGCGGTCGCACTGCTCGGGCGCCAGGAAGTTCGCCATCCACACGAACGGCGCCGGCCAGATGCCGCGAGGCGCCGCCTCCGGCGGCCCGTCGCCGCCCAGCACCGCGTGCAGCCAAGCGGCCTTGTGCCGGTCGGGGCCGTGGGCGCCCAGGCGCCGGTACAGGTCGCGCGCCGCAGCGAAGTCCCCCTGCCGCCGATGGATCCCGGCCAGCTTCCACTGCGTGTCCGCATCGTGGGGGTCGGCGGCGAGGGTCCGGCGCAGGGCCGCCTCGGCCAGTTCCTGGAGGCCGTCCGGGCGCAGCAGCGCCGGCATCACCTCGGACAGCGGCCGTTCGTCATCCCGCATCGCCGACGTTCTCTCCGTGGTGCAAGGCCGGCGGCGTCCGGGCGGGCTGCACATGGACGATCCGCATGGCGCTGCGAGCAGCGTCGACTTGCCGCTGCCCGATCGATCCGTGAACAGTACCATGCCCGTGGCCTGTGGGGGATCAGCGACCTTCTGGACATTTGGGGTCAGGCAGCCACCTCGATCATCCTAGCGAACTCGGCGGGGGTTTTCATGCCGAGGGAGCGGTGCCGGCGGCGGTTGTTGTAGTAGTCGAGGTAGGCGGCGAGCGCCTCGTTCATGGCGGCGCAGGTGAGCTCTCCGCGGTACTGGCTCCAGCACTCGGCGCGCGCGGTGCGGTTGGCGCGCTCGACGATGCCGTTGAGCTGCGGCGAGCGCGGCGGCAGCGCCAGCAGCGGCAGGCCCAGCGCCCTGCACTCCTCCTCGAAGGCGGCCATGAACTCCGAGCCGCCGTCCACCTGCACGGCGCGGACGTCGAGCTCGCGGACGGCCTCGCGCAGGAACGCCCTTGCGACGCCCGCCGTGGCGCGGGAGTAGACCTTGGCCCACTGCAGCCGCGTGCGCGGGCACACGGCGCGGAACTCCTTGTGGGCCACGCCGTCGATGCGCACGGTCATGTGGTCGAACTGCACGCCGAAGTGCCTGTCGCGCGGCTTCCACCGGCGCGCATGCGCGGCGGCGCGCCCCTCGCAGAACGAGCATGGCCGCACGCGCCCCCGCTCCACCGCCCAGCGCAGGATGCGCCCCACCGTCGCCTCGCTCAGCGCCCGGTCCGGCCAGCGCGCCGCCAAGTCCAGCGCGATCCTCGCCTTCCCCGCCCACGGCGTCTCGCGGCGGATGCGCACCACCCGCATGGCGTCCGCCCTCGTCCAGCGCCGCCCCGGATGGCTGCGCGGCGGCTGCTGCGCGGAACCAGCCCCGCCACGCCGCCGTCCTCCAAGCGCCGCCGCCACGCGCAGTAGGTCGCACGCGAGACGCCGAACGCCCTGCACGCCGCAGCCGCGGAGAGGTCGCTCCGCACCATCTCGATCCCTTCCAGGATCCGCAGCCGGCGCAGCGCTTCCGGGTCGTCCGTCCCGTCCACCCGCAGCCTCAGGTGGAACGCCCTGTCTTGTGCCAACATCCCCATCGTTCGGTCTCCCATGTTGTTGTCAACTCATAGGCTACCGAACCGTCGCCCCCAACGGCCTTCCGTTGGGGGCGACTGTCCAGAAGGTGCTGATCCCTTTCATGGCCTTGCATAAAGTCTCAAAGCAAGGCAATCTATTAAAAAGGAAGCAAAAAACAGAAAGGTCATGAATGAGTCAATTGTTACGTCAAGGGGTCAAACTACGCTGCCGAAGGCGGTCCGCGCCGCCCTGGGCGTGGGCGCGGGCGCGCGAATTCGCTATGTCGTTCTGGACAACGAAGTCCACATCCTTCCAGTTCGGCCGCTCAAGTCCCTGTTTGGCGCCTTGCAGCACGATGGCCCGCCCGTGCCTCTTGAAGACATGGAGCGGGCCATCGCCGAAGGTGCCCGCGACCTGTGATCGCGCTCGACACCAACGTTCTGGTTCGCTACCTGGTTCGCGACCATGCGGAACAGGCGGAGGCGGCGCGCAGTGTTTTGGATGCCCTCACAGCGGAAACCCCAGGGTTCGTCTGCCGGGAGGTGTTGGTGGAACTCGTATGGGTGCTGGAACGCTCCTACCGGATTCCACGCACTGAAATTTCGGCCCAACTACTCAATCTGGTGGGCGCGGATGCGCTGGTGGTGGAGTCCGCAGCCGATGTGGCCCGTGCCGCGCTGGCCTACCGCGAAGGGTTGGCGGATTTCTCGGATGCGATGATCCTCGCTGCGGCGCGGCGAGCAGCCGCTCACCCGCTCTACACTTTCGACCGACGCGCCGCCGCCCAAGAAGGGGTGCAGCTATTGCAGGCTTCCTCCTTGTCCAAGGGCTGACCGGTCACGGAGCGGCCCGGTGCCTGTGGGTGAAGGGGCAGTACCACGAGATGCTCACCGACATGAACGCGCGGCAGATCGCGCGTCTGGGCGCCGAGGACCTCGCCGCGTTCAACCGCGTGTTCCGACGGCATGAAGACGTCCTCGCCCACTTCGGCTACGCCGTCATGGAAGGGGCGGGATGACCTCTCCCGCCGGATGCCGCTTCCCGCGTAGCTACGCGGCCTGCACGTGGACGATCCGCATGGCGCCGGCCGCTTGCAGGAACTCCAACGTGTCGCGTTGGCAGGTGTCGAGATCGACGTCGAAGTCCGCGGCCAAGGCGTCGCAGAGGTCCGCGGCGGACCGGCCGGTTTCGAGCAGGCCCCAGATTCGGGCGCCGACCGGGTCGAGCTCGTAGTACTGCCCTTCGTCGACGTCCATCATCACGATGGTGTCGTCGAGGTCGGTGAAGACGATGGCCTCGTTGCGCGACACTTGGGAGGTGAGGGCGACGGTCACGTCCGGTTGGCCCGGCTTCACGGTATCGTTCTCTGCCATGGGGTTTCCGCCTTTCGGGAGGTTGAGCGTCCACGGCAAAATTACAGGACAGGTGTGTCCCGTGTCCAGAAGGTGCTGATCCCCCACAGAAGGTGCTGATCCCTTTCACCTAGTTGCATGGCGAGCCGCCAATGAAATAACGTTGGACTTCCCGAACCGTTTGCGGCAACCGGAGTCAGGAGATGCAGCATGAGACCCCCCCAAGAAACGGATGACCGGTCTTGGGGAGTGCCGCGTCGAGCCGCAGGACAACAGCGTCGTCCTGTTCCCCAGCCGCTGCGTCCACGAGGTTACGCTGCTGGAGTGCGACCCCACCGACTTCGGCACCGGACACTTCTCGGTGAACACCCATGTGTGGGACGCGCTGCACATGAGCAACGCTCTCCCCAGCGCAAGTGGCCGCGCTGATTGCCGCGCATAGGCGGCGATGCAACGATTCGGCCATCTGGAAGCCGCGCAGGCGTTTCTTGCGCCGGGCTCGCAAGCCCGGCGCATGTCGCGATCAGACGTCGGCGCCGGCTTCGCGCAGCTACGGGGTATCCGAGGCATGACTTTGAACGTCCGAACTCGGGCCCTCTGCGACCGTCTTGCGCATACGATGCAAACCGAGGCGGAGGACGACGATGCCCTGTTGCTGGTGCCGCTCGATGGCAAGCTCACACTCACCTTCGAGGCACAGGATCCGGTGGCCCTGGCGCCGGGCGACGGCATCGCGTTCCCGGCGCGAGAGCGATGCCAGCTCGCATGGGCAGCGCCTTACGGCCGCGGCAGGGTGCTGTTGGGCCACGCGCAAACGCCTCGGAGCGCCCGCCTCGTCAAGGGGATGCAAAATGTCTGAGCTTGCAAGGTCAACCGCCATAACGCGCGCGCACATCAGCCCGGACCTGCTGAACCAGGCCGAAGCAGCACTCCAGCGCAAACTGGCCGAGAATCCGCACGACGCACGGGCCCTGCGCGGGCTTGGCGACTTGCAGCGCCGGCGGGGTGAATTCGGCGCGGCGCTGAAAACCTATCGTGTACTACAGCACCTGCGATGCGATGCGATGACGAACTGGCTGGTCGCTGTGGCGAGCGGCGAGCGGTTGCCATGGCCTGAGCCCGAGGGCGTTCGGCCCTCGCCGTTCATCCGCATAAGGAACTTCCTTGACGCGGCGCAGCAGGAGCGCCTCCTCGCGATGACGCACGCCGACCCCCAAGACTTTACTCCATCCAAGATCCGCCGTGATGGAAAACGGCAGTTGAACCGTGAGCTTCGCAGTTCGCTGCAGGCGGACAAGTCGGTCATCCGGGAGATTCATCGTTGGTTCGTTCCGAAGCTGCGGTGCCTGGTGCCGCGCCTCGCCTCGCACTTCCATAGCGGAGAACCGGGCAAGCGTTTCATCGATATGGATGTGACGGCACATCCCACTGGCGGATTCTTCGGGCCGCACACCGATTCAGGCTATTCGGCCGATTCGCCGAACCGCACTCGAGAGATCAGCTACGCTTACTATTTCCATCAAGAGCCTAGGCGATTCGGTGGGGGCGACCTGCTGCTGTACGACACCTGTCCGGAATCAGAGGGCTTTCGCTGCGTCGCCTATTCGCGCATAGAGCCTGTCCGCAACACCATCGTCTTCTTCCCCAGTCGTTGCTGCCATGAGGTGCTTCCTGTAACCGGACGTTCCGATGCGTTCCAGGATGGGCGGTTCACTGTGAACGGCTGGATTCACAAGGCAGGCGTTGCGCCGTACGGCGCGGACCCGCACGCAGAAACGCAAGGCGCCAGCAGACAAGTGGAATAGCCTGACGATGCGGGTAGCTGGCGCCGCGACGGGCATATCGCACTCATCCAGTTAGAGTCTCGGTTGCGACTCGGTAGACACTGTGGCAGAAGAAGCCGCGCTTGTTATCCCCCCGGCATGTTGTTGCGCGCCGCGGGTGAAACCGCTAGTTTGCATCGGGTTTGGCGTTGTGGCGGCACCGGGCGGCGCTTGGGGAGCGCGCTTGGGGCGGCACGGCGCAAGACAATCAAGTCAAAGGGAAGGAAGCAACCATGAGCCTCGCGGATTACCAAGTGTACCCAGATGTGGACAACCTGATGGCCGAGATCAAACAGTACGATCTCGCCGAACACGTCGTCGAACTCGAAGCGTACGGCATCACCGTCGTTCCGCCTGAGAAGATGCAGATCAGCGACGATTTCGTGGAGCGGCTGCGCAACGCGATCATCCGCGCCTGCGAGAAGCGCAACGGCATCGAAATCGGCGACTACCGAACTAGCAAGCTGGCCTCCGCCGACGCTTTCAAGAACAGCTGGGACCTGTTGGAGGAGGACGAGGTGTTCGTCGAGGCGGCGATCAACCCCGTCAACTTGGCCTTGGTGCGTTGGCTGCTCGGCCAGAGCGCCGTGTTCTCCGGGCAAACATGGATCATCAAGGGCAGCGGCGCCGAGGGCATTGCGCTGCACAGCGATTCCCACGGCATCCCGCCCGGCGCCGGGCAGATCGCCCACATGTGCAATGCATCTTGGGTATGCACCGACTACGCTGGCGCCGAGGACGGCCCCACCGTGTTCGTGCCCGGCAGCCACCACTATGGCCGGGCGACGCTGCCCCACGAAGGCGACATGGAGAACACGCCCTACAAGTTCGTGCCCCTGATCGCCAAGGCCGGCTCGCTGGCCATCTGGAACGGCGCCACGTGGCACGCCTCGGAGAAACGCACCAAGCCCGGCATCCGAATCACGTTGGTGCAGAACTACATGCGCACCTACATGCGCGCCCAGCGCAACTACGAGACGACGTCGCCACAGCTCTTGGAGAAGTATCCGGAGCTCGAAAGGGTGATCGGCAAATCGCTCTACCCCTACGAGGACAGCCGCAATGCGGACTACAGCCGCGTCGCGCCGTTCATGCGCACAGGCACAGACCCGTTCGCCTAAGGGCGCTCAGCTCTCCCGATGTTCGATGACCGGGGCGGCGGCGCCCCAAGCGCTGTCGTTGTCCCGGTCCACCAGCGCCATCAGCCCAGATTCGGCGAACGAATGCAGCGCCGTGCTGCCGACCACCACATGGTCCACCAAGTCGACGTCCAGTTCGTCCAACAACAGCTTGATGCGCCGGGTGATCTCGATGTCGCTGGCGGACGGCCGCACCACCCCCGTCGGATGGTTGTGATAGAGCACCACGGCGCTGGCATTGTGGCGCATTGAGGCGCGGATGATCTCGCGCGGATAGACCGCCGCCCGATTCACCGAGCCCTGGAACATCTCTTCGTCCTTGATGAGGCGATGCCGCGCGTCGAGGAACAGGCAGCCAAACACTTCCCGGCGCCGGTGGCCGACGCGGTGGCGCAAGTAACTCTTCGCCGCCTCGGACGAGCCAATGCCGGCGCCGGCCTGCACCGCCTCTGCGTCGTAGCGCGCGAAGAGCCCCTTGAGCGCGAGGACGGATGCTGTCTTTGCGGGGCCCATGCCCGGCACAGCCGCCAACGCTTCCGCCGGTGCCTCGAACAGGCCGCCCAGCCCCCCGAACCGTGTGAGCAGCTGATGGGCAAGGTGGACCACGCCAGTGGTTTGCGACCCCGTGCGCAGCAGCGCGGCCAGCAGTTCCGCCGTGGTGAGGGACGCCGGGCCGCGCCGCAAGAGCCGCTCCCGAGGACGCTCCGATGCGTCGCCATCGTCACCCGCCGGATGCGCCATCCCTAGCTCTCTGTTATCGTTTCGCCATGCATGCAAAGCGCATCATATTGGGCGTCAGCGGCGGGATTGGTGCGTATAAGGCACCGCAGCTTGTGCGAGATTTGCTCGCAAAAGGGGCGGAAGTTGCCCCGGTCATGACGCGCGGGGCAGCCCGTTTCGTCGGCGCGGCCAGCCTGCAAGCCGTTTCCGGGCGGCGCGTGCGCGACGACCTGTGGGATGCGGACGCCGAAGCCGCCATGGGGCACATCGAGCTGGCCCGCTGGGCGGACGCGGTGTTGGTCGCGCCGGCCACCGCGCACGTCATCGCGCGCTTGGCGAGCGGCGCCGCGGACGACTTGCTCACCACCCTCTGCCTCGCCACGAGCGCGCCAGTTTTCGTCGCCCCCGCGATGAACCGGCAGATGTGGGAACACCCCGCCGTGCAGCGCAACGTCGCCCAACTCCGCGCCGATGGCGCGACGGTGCTTGGGCCAGCCGATGGCGAACAGGCGTGCGGCGAAGTTGGCCCGGGACGCATGCTGGAGCCGGCCGAGCTCGCGGCCGCGCTCAACGCCCACTTCGCATCCGAACAAGGGCCGCTGGCGGGCCTCTCGGTGCTGGTGACGGCCGGCCCCACGCGAGAGCACATCGATCCGGTGCGCTTCATTTCCAACAACAGCTCCGGCAAGCAGGGCTACGCCTTGGCCGCGGCAGCGGCGCAGGCTGGCGGGCAAGTCACCTTGGTGAGCGGGCCCGTGGCCTTGGACGCCCCGCCCGGCGTCAACCGCGTCAACGTGACCACCGCGCGGGAGATGCTCGCCGCCGTCGAAGACGCGCTGCCCGGCACCGACATCTTCGTCGGCGTCGCCGCGGTGGGGGACTATCGGCCCAAAGCGCCACGCACGCGCAAAATGAAGCGCGCCGAGGCGCCCACCTCCGAAGTGTCCCTGCCGCTCACGGAGAATCCAGACATCCTCGCCACCGTCGCCGCCGGCGACACGCCCTGCGTGGTCGGCTTCGCCGCGGAAACCCACGACGCCCTCAGCAACGCGCGGGGGAAACTCGCGCGCAAGGGCTGCCACGCCATCATCGTGAACGATGTCTCGCAGCCCGGCATCGGCTTCGACGGCGACGAGAACGCCGCCACGCTGGTGACCAAGGGCGGTGAAGTGGTGTTCCCCCGCACCTCGAAGACGGCGCTGGCAACGCAGTTGGTCAACGCCATCGCAGCCATCCACCAACAACAACGCGCGGCCAGCCAAGCCTCTCTGTCGAGGCTCGCTTGAACGCGCCGCCCCCCGCGGAGATCTTCCGCGCCTACGATGTGCGGGGCTTGGCGGGCGACACGCTCACCACCGGCCACGCCGCGCAAATCGGGCGCGCCTTCGCGGCCGAAGCCCTCGCCGCCGGGCACGATGCCATCGCCGTTGGCGGCGACGGGCGCCACTCCACCCCAGCGATGCGGGAGGCGTTGACGCGCGGGCTGTTGCGCGGCGGCTGCGATGTCTTCGACGTCGGCTTGGTGCCAACGCCGCTCCTTTACTTCGCGACGCAAGCGTTGGGCACCGATGCCGGCGTCATGATCACGGGCTCGCACAACCCGGGCCAATACAACGGCTTCAAGATGGTCGTCGGCGGCAGGGCCCTTGCTGGGCAGGCGGTGCAAGCGCTGCACGCCCGCATCGAACGGAGAGACTTCGCCAGCCGCCCGCGTGGCGCGGCGCGCAGCGTGGACGTCGTGGAGCGCTACATCGATCGCGTCGTCGAGGACATCCGCGTCCCGCGCCGCCTCAAGGTGGCCATCGACTGCGGCAACGGCGTGGGCGGCGTCGTGGCGCCGCGGCTCTACGAACGGCTTGGCTGCGACGTGGTGGAACTCTACACAGACGTCGACGGCGACTTCCCCAATCACCACCCGGACCCGGCCGAAGCGGCCAACCTGCGCGACCTCATCGGGCGCGTGCGCGCGGACGGCGCAGACTTGGGCCTCGCCTTCGATGGCGACGCAGACCGCTTGGGCGTGGTGACCAACGCCGGCCAAGCCGTGGAGCCAGATCGTTGGATGATGCTCTTTGCCGAAGACGTGCTGCGCTGCCACCCCGGTGGCGCCATCGTCTATGACGTGAAGTGCTCGCGACACTTGGCCAAGGTCATCAAGCAAAGCGGTGGCGAGGCGATCCTGAGCCGCACAGGCCATTCATACATCAAGGCGATGGTGCGCGAGACTGGCGCATTGCTCGGCGGCGAGTTCAGCGGCCACGTTTGCTTCAACGAGCGCTGGAATGGCTTCGACGACGCCATCTATGGCGGCGCGCGCCTGTTGGAGATTGCCGCCGCGGCCGACGTTGACGTCGAGACGCTCTTCGCGCACTACCCCAACTCGCATGCGACGCCGGAGATCAAGGTGCCAACCACCGAGGCCGACAAGTTCTCGATCATCGAGCGTCTCGCCACGCTTGGGGATTTCGGCCACGGCGAGGTCACCCTGATCGACGGGCTGCGCGTGGACTACGAAGACGGCTTCGGCCTTGCGCGGCCTTCCAACACCAGCCCCATGCTCACCCTGCGTTTCGAGGCCGACACGCCAGCCGCCTTGGAGCGCATCCTGTCCCACTTCCGCGACCAACTCGCCAGCGTCGCCCCAGAACTCAACTTCGCTGGGTGAAGCACCAGACCATCGCCAGCGTCCTCATCGAGGCGCTGCCGTACATCAAGCGCTTCCACGGCGCCACCATCGTCATCAAGTACGGCGGCGCGGCCATGGTGGATGAGGCGCTCAAACATTCCTTCGCGCGCGATGTGGTGTTGATGAAGCTGGTGGGCATGCAGCCCGTTGTGGTTCACGGCGGCGGGCCGCAGATTGGGGCGCTGCTTGAGCGCCTGCGCATCGAGAGCCGCTTCGTGGACGGCATGCGCGTGACGGACGCCGCGACGATGGACGTGGTGCAGATGGTGCTGGGCGGCCTCGTTAACAAAGAGATCGTTTCGCTGGTGAATGCCGAAGGCGGCCGCGCCGTCGGGGTGACCGGCAAGGACGGCGACCTCATCCGCGCCCGCAAGCTCAAACGCGGGGTCGATGCCGAGCCGGCGCCTGAGATCATCGATTTGGGCCATGTCGGCGAAGTGGAAGCGGTGCATGGGCAGCTACTCGCCACCCTGCTGCGCGGCGGTTTCATTCCCGTCATCGCGCCCATCGGCGTCGGCCCCGACGGCGCGTCCTACAACATCAATGCAGACCTCGTTGCCAGCGCCATCGCCGCGCACTTGGCGGCCGACAAGCTCGTCTTGTTGACGGACACGGCCGGCATTCTGGACGCCGCCGGCGCCACCGTGCCCACCGCCACCCGCGCCGATGTCGAGGCGATGATGGAATCTGGCGCCATCCGCGGCGGCATGTTGCCGAAGGCGCGCTGCGCGCTGGACGCGATGGCGGACGGCGTGAGGCAGGTGCAGATCGTGGACGGCAGGGAGCCTCACGCCCTCCTGCTGGAGATCTTCACGGACTTGGGCGTCGGCACGCAGATCATCTGAGCCGGCTCACGCGCCGGCGCAATACCGCACGCGGTACTCCCGCATGGCGGCAAGAGCTTGTTCGCTGCCGCCCGCTTGCTCCAAGCAGCGCACGACGTGTTCCAACGCCACCACGCTGCGCACCGGCGTGCCGAGTTGCCGTTCCAACGTCTGCGCCGCCGTGGCACCATCTTCCAAGCGCTCTTGTCTATCCAACGCGATGAGGATGCCAGCCACTTCGCCGCCAGCCGCCACGATGGCATCGAACGCCGCTCGCTTCGCGCCGCCATCGGTCACGATGTCGTCCACGATGGCCACGTTCTGCCCAGCGAGTGGACAGCCCACAAGGCGGCCGCCCTCGCCATGCGCCTTCGCCTCCTTGCGGTCGAACGCAACGCCAACCTGCTGGCCATGCGAGCGGTGCAGGGCGACGGCCGTGGCCACCGCAATGGGAATGCCCTTGTACGCCGGGCCGAACACCACATCAGGCCGCGTCGGCAACGTCATGGCCAAGGCCGCGTAGGCGTCTCCAAGCCACTCCAAGGCCGGGCCGTTGTCGATGGCGCCGAGATTGAAGAAGTACGGGCTCTCCCGGCCAGACTTCAGCACGAAGTTCCCAAACAGCAGCACATCCTCGGCGATCAACCGCGCCGCGAAGTGCTCAGGGCGCATCGGCCAACCCCAAGGCGCGCCGTTGCGCCACGAACAGCTCGCCAATGCCGCATTCCGCCAACGCCAGCATGTCTGCCAACGCCTCGCGCCCGAACGGGGCGCCCTCCGCCGTGCCCTGCACCTCGATGAAGCCGCCGCCCTCGACCATGGCGACGTTCACGTCCGCATCGGCCTTGGAATCTTCGGCGTACTCCAGATCGAGCACTGGCGCGCCTTGGTGGACGCCCACCGACACCGCCGCCACCAAGTTCTCGAAGGCTTCCGGCGCCACCGCGTTGAGCGCGTCCACAAGGGCCACGCAACCGCCGGTGATGGACGCCGCGCGGGTGCCGCCATCGGCCTGAATCACGTCGCAATCCACCCGAATGGTGCGTTCGCCGAGCCGCTTGAGATTCACCACGGCGCGCAGCGAGCGGCCGATGAGCCGCTGGATTTCCACCGTGCGCCCGCCTTGCTTGCCACGCGCCGCCTCGCGGTCGAACCGGGTGTGGGTGGCGCCCGGCAACATGCCGTACTCAGCGGTGATCCAGCCACGCCGGGCGCCGCGCAGGAATGGCGGCACCCGCTCCTCCACGCTGGCCGTGCAGATGACTTGGGTGTCGCCAGTGGCCACCAAGACGGAACCCGCCGCATGGCGCGTGAAGTGACGCGTGATGGACACGCACCGCAGTTCATCGGGCCTCCGGCCACTCGGTCGCGACACGTCCATGCTGGGTTCCTCACTGCCAAGGGAATTATGCCTCGCCAAGCCCGGCCACGCGCACCCGCCGGGACGTGGATGCCCCTTGCTAAAATCCCGCCATGCTATCCAGCATGACCGCCTTCGCCACCTTCGAATCCGACGCGCTCGTCTGGCAGGTGCGTTCCGTCAACCATCGCTTCTTGGAGGTGAGCTTCCACCTTCCCGACACGTTGCGCCCCATCGAGCCGGCCCTCCGCGATTTGGCCCGCAAGGCATTGGGCCGCGGCAAGGTGGACGCAACGCTGCGCTGGGGGCAGGCCGATGCGGCGCCGAGCCTGGACATCGACCGCGACCAGCTATTGCAGTTGCTGGCGGCGATCGAACAGCTGCGCCGGGACGCCCCGGAACTCGGCCATCCAGACCCCCTTGATCTCCTCCGTTGGCCCGGCGTCGCCAACCATCGCGGGAAGGTCGCCGCGCCGCCCGCGGAAGCCGCCCAAGCCGGCTTCGAGGCCGCGCTCGTGCGGCTCGCCGAATCCCGCGGCGAAGAGGGCAGGAAGATCGAGGCCATCCTGCGCGACAAGCTCGATCAAGCGCAGGCCCTTGCCGCGCAATTGGCCGCGATGAACGCAGCCTTGGCGCCAACGCTGCGCGAGCGGCTGCAATCCCGCATCGCCGAGCTCACAGAACGGATCAACCCCGAACGGCTGGCCTTGGAGGTGGCGCTACTCGTGCAGCGGGCAGATGCCAAGGAAGAGTTGGACCGCGTGGCCATCCACTGCGAGTCCTGCCGCGATTGCTTCGCAGCGCCCGGCCCGCAGGGCCGGCGGTTGGACTTCCTGATGCAGGAGCTGCAACGCGAAGCGAACACGCTCGCCGCCAAATCTGCCTCGGATGACAGCGCCCGCCGCGCAGTCGACCTGAAGGTCGTCATCGAGCAAATGCGCGAACAGGTGCAGAACGTCGAGTGAGCGGTTTGCTGTTCCTCGTCGCGGCGCCTTCCGGCGCTGGCAAGACAAGCCTCGTGAAGGCGCTCGCCGCCGCAGACCCGCGCATCGAGGTGTCCACCTCCTACACCACACGCAAGCGCCGCCCCGGCGAAGTGGATGGCCGGGATTACCACTTCGTCGACGCGGCCACGTTCACCGCCATGCGCGACGCCGGCGCATTCTTGGAACATGCGCGGAAGTTCGGCCACGCCTACGCCACAGCGCGGACGACGGTGGACGCCGCGCTGGGCCGCGGCCGCGATGTGGTGCTGGAGATCGACTGGCAGGGCGCGGCGCAGGTGCGTCAAGGCTGCGCGGCGGCTGTCAGCATCTTCATCCTGCCGCCATCCAAGGCGGCCTTGCGCGCCCGCCTCACCGCCCGCGGGCAAGATCGTCCCGACATCATCGCCGCACGCATGCGCCAAGCGACGGACGAAATCGCCCACTACGCCGAGTTCGACCACTTGATCGTCAACGACGACTTCGAGCAGGCGTTGAAAGACCTCGCGCAGGTGGTGGCCGCGGCCCGCCACGGCAGCGCAGCCCCGTCGTTCGACCCGAGCCCCCTGCTGCGCGAGCTGCTCGGCTGCGCCGATTCCCGGCCCGCGCCGCGGGGGGAGGCATAACCCCAGCCGAACGCGCCACGGCGCGACGCCGGCCACCGCGCCAAGTGCGTCGCACACTCACTCCAAGCCCCCTGGAGCGCTTGCCGCTGCAATTTGACCGCCACGCCAGCGCAGCGATATGCTGCGTTTGATGCCCCCCCCCCCCCCCCCCCCCGGAATAACGCCGACTTGCGGGCGAGTTGGAAGCTGGACGTTGCCGGCGTTGCCATTCCGGAATTGAAACCGAACTGCTACGGAAATGGCTGCGAAGACCGTCGCCCCTTGGCGGCCCTTGGCGGCACAGATGCGCGACGTCTTGGCCGCCATGGGGCGACAATGACGCACTTTGGCTATCCATGTTGAGCTACTGGATGGACGACGATCTGGTGCTGAAATCCCCGGCTCAAGCGCAAGCCGCCAATTCCCTTTGGCCGAGGGGCAAAGGCTGAATGGTCCCCGCCGTGGCCGCGCAGCAGGTCCCCTTCACCATCGACGCAGACTTCGACTTGGGCGAAGCCGCCGCTCCTTGGTGCCGGGCGCACGGCGCCGATGTGGTCGTTCGCCGCGGCGCGGTGCCGTTGTCGCTGCCGCGTCCGGAATCGCGGGGGGTTGCTTGGCAACACGCCGCCGGCCGCACGTTGATCCTGACGCCATGCGGCGCGCGCTTCCTCGTCGAGGGCGGCTCGGCCATGCGCTACGCGCTCGATGGCGGCGCCTCGCTGGCGGACCTGCGGCTGTTCTTCCTCGGCACGGCGCTTAGTGTGCTGGCTGCGCAGCGCGGCCTGCTGCCTCTGAAGGCAAGCGCCGTTGCCAACGGCGAGGACGTGCATGCCCTCGTCGCCATGCCGACGAGGGGCAAGTCGGCCTGGGCGGCGGCGTTGGCCGCGCGCGGCTATCCATTCTTCGCCGACGACCTGTTGATTCTCGATCCCACGGGCTTGGACACGGAGGCGCGCTGCTATCGCTGCGACGACCTGAAGTTATGGCCAAAGGCGCTGGCGCTGGCGGACTGCGAGAGTCTAGGTCCCGTGCGCCCAACCTCGAAGTACCGCAAGCTGTACGCCGTGCCGCGCCGGAGGGCGGCCCGAGTGTCGGGGCGCCTGCGAACCATCGTTCACTTGGCCAGTTTCAAGAAGGGCGATGCTTCCGGTGATCGCCACTCCATGCACTTGGAGCGGCTGTCGGGGAGCGAAAAAGCGGAAGCAGTGGTGAGAGCCGCCTTGCATTCCCGGTCGGTCACGGTTGCCGTCGTTGGGCGCCTGCCGCTCTTTCAATGGGTCATGGTTCTGAGCCGCCACGTGGAGATGCTGAGGCTCACCTACCCCACAGTCCCGGCGGCGTTCGAGGCTGGCGTCAACCGCATCGCCGCGCTGCTGTCGGCAGCCGATTCCGGCGCCGTGCAAGGGTGCGCAGCGCCATGACGAGGGCGCACCCGGTGTCCGGCCAACGGCGCATCGCCTGGTTGGCGAGCTACCCGAGGTCCGGCAACACTTGGACGCGCCTGCTGCTGGCGAACTTCCTGTCGGCGGCGGCCGAACCGGTTGGCATCAACGACATCGGGAGTGCGATGCCGAGCGCCCTTTACCACGGCCGGCCGTGGTTCGACAGCGTGGCGGGCATCTCATCGTCGGACTGCACGGAGGACGAGGCCGAATCCCTGCGTCCGGCCGTTGTCCGATTCTGGGCCCAAGAGACGAAGCGCAAGGCAACGCCGCTCTTCTGCAAGTCGCATGAAGCCTGCCGCGACACGCCGGCCGGCGAACCCTTGTTTCCGAACGACGTGACGGTCGGCGCGGTGTACCTGATCCGCAACCCGCTCGACGTGGCGGTGTCCTGGGCGTTTTACGTGGGCGAGGAGGGCTTCGCGGACAGCGTCGCCTATCTGAACGCGCGGACAAGTTGCATAGGAGGCGACGGAAGCCATGAGCTTCGCCAGCGGTTGTTCGATTGGTCGGGCCACGTCGAGAGCTGGACAGGCGCACCGTTTCCGGTGCTGACGGTGCGTTACGAAGACCTGCTCGCGGACACCGCCGGCTGGCTGGGCAGGATCGCTTCGTTCCTGCGCCTCGACGGCGCTTCCGACCGCCGGCGGCTGGAGCGGGCCGTTGCCCACTCGGCCTTTGCGCGGCTGCAGGAGAACGAAGACCGCGAAGGCTTCCATAAGAACAGCCCGCACAGCCGGACCCCCTTCTTCCGCTCGGGCGTCGCCGGAGATTGGCGGCGGCATCTCTCGGCGGCACAGGTGGGGGACATCCTGGCCGCCCATGGGGCGACGATGGCCCGCTTCGGTTACTCTTGTCGAGCCACTGGATGAGGAACATGAAGATCACGCCAAAGAGCCGCGTAAGGCGCACTCCCGACAACTTCGTCAACGCCATGCTGGACGACGATCTGGTGTTCATGGACGTTGCCGAAGGCGAATTCTACGGCCTCCGGGAAACGGGCTTGCGCGTCTGGCAACTCATCGAGGAGGACGGCGGGGCCTGGACGCAGGTTCAGGAGTTGACGACGGCTCTGTGCGCAGAGTTCAGGGTCGACGAGGAGAAGTGCCTGCGCGACCTGGCGGTGCTTCTGGATGAGTTGCAGGCTGCCGGCCTGGTCGAACTGTCGTAGGTCGAACGGTCGCAGGAAGGCATGATTCAGCTCACGGCCAGCGGTGTGCGCATCGCCAAGGACGACGCGTGGGCGGCGCAGCAGCAGGAGTTTGCGCAACGCCACTGCGTTGTGCTCGAAGGCTTTCTCGACGACTCCATTTTGTGCCATATCCCCCGGATGCTGGAGCAGGGCGAGTTCGACCTGCGCGACGACTTCGATGACGAAGGCCGAGCATTCGCCAGGGAGCTGACGATGCGGAAGTCTGAAACGCTGCCGCAGATGCTTTTCTATTTCCTCAATCAACCCCGGCTGCGCGAGGCGATTGCCGAGTTCACGGGTTGCGAAAAGACCATTCGAACCTTTGCCGGCCGCTGCTTCAAGCACCTTCCGGGCGTCGGTCTTTTCGATTCCTGGCACGGGGACGTCGCGGACGAACGGTTGTACGCCCTGGCCATCAACTTGTCCAAGGAGCCCTTCGAGGGCGGCAGCTTCCAGATTCGAAGCAGGAGAACCAAGGAGGTTTTCCAAACGGTCGGGGCGAATCGGTTTGGGGACGCCTGTCTGTTCCGCATTGACGACTCCCTGGAGCACAAGACTTTTCCGGTAAGGGGTACCGCGCCCAGGTATCGCTATGCGGGGTGGTTCCGCGCCCAGGGAAACTTGAGTGAGATAGTGTTGCGAAGCGCATTGTTTCCACCTGGGCGGGACCAAGTGGTTCCAAGAAAGGACCCAGCATGACTGTGCTGGAAGTTCCCTTCACCGTCGATGCAGACCTCGACTTGGACGAAGCGGCGGCGCCTTGGCTGCGGCCAGGGTGTGCGGATGTCGTCATCAGGCGCGGCGCGGTGCCGGAATCGTTGCCAGAGGTGGAGCACGGGGGGCGGTTCTGGAGCGCCGCCCAAGGCCGTTTCCTTGTGAAGGCGCCCCACGGCTTGCGCATCCTAGTTGAAGGCGGGGAGCGCGTCCGCTACGAGGCGCCCGGCTTGGCGGCGGACGAGGTCCGGCCGTTCCTGCAGGGTTCCGCCTGGGCGGCGCTGGCCTACCAGCGCGGCCTGCTGTGCCTGCACGCCAGCGCGGTGGTTTGCGCCGACGGCGTCCATGCGTTCACCGGTGCGTCCAGGGACGGGAAGTCAACGTTGGCGGGTGCGCTCTCCATGCGCGGCTATCCGTTCTTCTCGGACGACGTCCTGACGCTCGCGACGCGCCGCTTCGGCGATGAGGTGCGGTGCTGTTCGCACCAGGACATGAAGCTGCACCCGGACGCCGTGGCGTTGCTCGGGGCCCGCATCCAGCGGCCCGTGGGCAGGGAGGCGGGGGACGGCAAGGTCTATGCCCTCCCGCGCCAGCGCTGGCCGCATGCCTGCGCCAGCCTCAAGGCGCTCTACGTTCTGAAACGGGAACAGCGCCGAGCCCTTGAACAGGGCCCTTTCACGGTGGAGCGCCTTTCAGGGGTTCCGGCGCTGAACGCATTGCTTCGCACCGTCTTTCGCCCCAAGTTCGCCGTGGCGATCCTGGGCCGCGGCCGGCTCTTCCAACAGCTTGCCGCGCTGCAGCCCCAAATCGGGGTGTTCCGGTTCCACCGTCCCTTCGTCCACGAGTGGTTCGACCGAGGGGTGGCCCACATGGCTGAAGCGCTGCCGGCCGGTCCACTTCCTGCGCTGGATTGCGCATGACGGCATTGGCCGCAGTCTTCCTCCGCGACGGGCCGCCGGTGGACCGCAAGCGCCTCACCGCCGTGGCCGACTCCCTGCGGCCCTTCGGAACCGGAGCTCCAACGGTGTGGCGCAGTGGCCCCGCGGGGTTGGTGAAGACGGTCTCCGTCGTTGCCACGCCGCAGGACGAGTTCGACAGCCAGCCGATCGCATTGAACGACGGCCGCGTCCTGTTGTTCGACGGCTTCCTCAACCACCGCGAGGAGCTGGCCTCCGCGCTGGGCCTGACCCCCGGCGAAGCGCAGCGAACTGCGGACGGCGCCCTGTTCGCCCGCGCTCTGGCGCGTTGGGGGGACGCGGCTGCCGAGCGGGCCGAAGGCTGGTTCACCGCCGTGCTCTGGGACCCGCAGGCGCGCGTCCTGCAAGCGGTCTGCTCACCGATCATGGCGCCGCCGCTGCACTTTTCCGTCGATTCCCGCCGCGTGATCGTTGCCACCGCTCCCCGCGGCATCTTCGCGTGGGGCGATGTCCCGCGCCGTCTCGACGACGCGTATTTCGCCAGCAGCCTCATCCTCGACTACGGCGACCCCCGCGCCACGTTCTATCAGGGCGTGTCCTCGCTTTCTCCGGGTGAGATGCTGACGGTCGGGCCGCGCACGGACGCAGTGAGGCGCTATTACGATCTGGCCGAGCGGGCCCGCCCGGTTCGGCTGCCCAAGGATGAGGACTATGTGGAGGCGGCCGGCGACTTGCTGCGCGGCGCGGTTCGCAGCGTGTTGCGGGCGCCGGAGACGCCGGCCGTGCTGATGAGCGGCGGATTCGACTCGACGTCGGTTGCGGTGACGGCCTTGGAGGTTTTGGAAGGGTGCCCCGGCGCGGCGCCGCTCATCTCCTTCACGGCGGTTCCCGAGCCGGGGTGGGACGGACGCGTCCCGGCGGGCCAGACGGGAGACGAGGGCGATGCGGTGCGGGCTCTGGCGCGGATGCATCCGCGCCTCGACGCCCGGTTCGTCGACTCCGCGGGCCGCAGCGGCGCCGACTCGCAGATGCCGATGTTCGAGCTGGCGGAGTTCCCCATACGCAACCCCGGCAACGGGTACTGGATGCATGAATGCCTGCGCCAGGCCGCGGCCGCGGGGCGGCGCGTCGTCCTGCACGGCACTGGCGGCGGCCACATGCTCAGCCGCAGCGGCTACGGGCGCTTGAGCGATGCGTTTCGCACGGGGCGTTGGGGGGCCCTGTGGCGGATGGCCGCCGGTCTGTCGCGCGGGCGGCTCGGCCGGCTCTCGCCCCTGCTGCGCCACGCAGTCCTTCCCAACCTGCCCGAGGGGATGCACCGCGTCCTGCGCAAGGTCGCGTTCGGCGACCGCGGCTGGCACGGGTACAGCGCCGTCCATCCCGACTATGCCCGCTCCGCGGGAGTGGACGAACGCGCTCGGGAACAGGGCTTCGATCCCTTTTTCAAGAGGCATCCGTCCGGCCGGGAGGCGATGCTGCGCGCGCTGTCGGGGCCGATTGTGCGCAACGCCAGAGCGTCGTTCCGGGCCCTAGGGTGCCTCCACGGCGTTGCGCTCCGGGATCCGCTCCTCGAGCGCCGACTGATGGAGTGGGGCAGCGGGCTGCCGTACGATCAGTTTCTGCGCGAGGGCCGGAGCCACATGCTGGTCCGAAGGCTCATGCAGGATCGGCTGCCGGCCGAGATCCTGGATGGGCCCAAGGGCCTGCAGGCGGCGGACTGGCACTTGCGGACCGCCCGCCGGCTGCCGGAAATCCGCATGACGCTGGAGCGCTGGCGCGAAGATCCCGACGTCGCCGGACGGCTCGACCTCGATCGCTTGCTGCACGCCGTGGACACCTGGCCGGAGCGCACCCCGTTGTCGGCTCGCGATCATCCCGACTGGCTGCTGCTGCAGTTCCTGCCCCGCGCGCTCAACGCCGGGCGTTTCATCAAGTGGGTCGAGGGCGGCAGCAATTGGGCGGCCACGTGATGGCGTCTTAGCCGGCCAGCTCTGCCGTTTCTGTGGGACAATTGAGGGGCTTAAGCCCGGAAGCAACAGGAGGAAAACCCGATGAGCGACGAGAACCAAATGGATCCCTCCGACGAGCGCAAGGCTTGGACGGAGCCTCGCTTGATGCGGTTGGGCATTGACCTGCAGGATGTCGAGGGGACAAAGAGGCCCACCGCCCCCCAAGAAACCGTAGATCATGAACCGCCGTCGTAAGCTGTAGCGGTCGGCGGAAGGTCGTGACCGGGCCGGGTCGAGGGCGGTGATGCCGGAGTCCAGCTTCAGCCGATTGGCACCTGGGCTGTTGGCCCCGGGCGGGGTGCTCGACAGGGCCGAATGCGCCGCGCAAAGGGCGCTGGCGGCAGGTGTCCGCAACGGCCAGGCGCTGTGGAGGCTTGGCGACATCCATCGAATGCAGGGAAACCTCGACGCCGCGAGAGATCTGTACCAGCGCCTGAGCGAGTCCGGCCCCGATCGGCAGAAAGCGTCTTGGTTGAGTGCGCTGCTAGACGGCCGCGGGTTGCCGGAGGCGCCTCCCCACGGCACCTGTCCCGCCCCGTTCGTGCGGATGCAGGATTTCCTGACCACGCAGGAATGCGACCGCCTGTTCGCACTGGCGCTGGCTCGACGCGAGCTCTTTGGCGCCGCAAGAGTGGTGGACGATGCGGTGGAAGCCGGCCGCGGCCGCGTGAAACCGGAGGCACGAATCACCTTGGAGGCGAAACCACGCGCACGGCGGGACGTCAGGCTCTGGTTTTTGCCGAGGCTTGAACAGGTGATTCCGGAGATCCTGACGCACCTGCGCTTGGAGGATCCCGGTCGATATCGCATTGAAATGAATGTGCGGGTGTATCCAGCGGGCGGTTTCTATACCACCCACTGCGACAGCAGAGGTGGTCCCGGAGATGGTCCCTATCGTGACCGGGTGCTGAGCTTCATCTGTTTTTTCCATCCCGAACCTAGGCGTTTCTCCGGCGGAGACCTTCTTCTCTACGATTCCAACCAAAGGGGAGGACATCCGGTTCCTGCTTTCTCGCGCATCGAGCCGTTGCGCGGGGGCATCGTCTTCTTCATGAGCGAAGACTGGCACCAGGTGACGCCCGTGGAGTGCGATGCCGACGATTTCGGGGCGGGGCGCTTCGTCTTGAGCGGCCACGTTTCCTTCCCCAGCGGCAGCGATTGACCAGCGCGGTCTGCCACTGCAATTGCGCCGCAGGTAGGTCACCGGAACGGGCTTACCATCCCCTTCCCGCTATCACCGCCTGATGCTCGGCCGTCGGAATGTTCTTTGCGCGACGCCTCGTTATGAGTCAGCGCAGTTATCTTTTTGGGCCGTTTGGGTCGGCGGCCATGGCTACTTGATCAAACGGCCGCTGCTATAGCGCTAAGTTCGCTCGTCGGCGACAAGGGGCACCTTCTAGAAACGCAGCAAGCGCCGCGCTCTCCGAGGACGATTCGAACTGCTGGCGGGGCAAGCCCTTCCGGCAACCACAGTGGACAGAGGCCGTCCGGGATGCTCGAACTGGGCGGCGGCTGTGACGATGGCCTTGAAGCGTTTCGCATCGCTGCCGGAAGCGGCGTCTTCGGACTTTCTGTTGCTGTCTATGTAGTGCCGCGCACTGGCGTACCGACGAGGCCAAGCCGACTCCACCATTGCTGCGATGTGATCGTCCAGCGTGCCTGTCTTAGAATCCCCTCTGTGGAAGACCTATACGCCAACGGGAATCGAGCTCGCCGTAGTCCATCGGGCATGCGCCGCCTGCGACAGGTCACCAAAGTACGTGCCGTATTCTCCTTGGAACTGCTCTACGGTAGATGCCAAGCCATCGTCGTCTGCATCGAACAAGAACGCTGCTGCATGCTCCACTACGTCGAAGTCGTCCGCGCTCATCGTGTCGTCCACATACTGCATGAGCTCGATAACAGCCTTCGACTTGTTCTTGCCGCCTGCTCGAATCAGGACATAGACGACGTCCGCCGCCCGATTCTGAACGGCAGTCTCGAACTGTGGCGCAGGCGGATAGTCGTCTTGCAGCGCGATGTCCTGAATGTCCAATTTCCTGATCTGTGTGGCAATCAAACCCGTAGGAACTGAGCTGTTCTTGCTGGCACCGAACGGCGAAGGCAAGTCTCGGATTGCGCCCTTAAGCCTCTCACAGCCTGCGCATGCGCCCAAACTCCGCTCGACAAACACCACGTCGTGCGTGCCTTCGCAAAACACGAGGACAGCCCTCATCGAATGCCCCTCAAGTCGAAGTCTACAGCCGCGTTGAGCCTCAAGAGTCGGTCGCCATCGAAACGACGTGCGTGTGCGCCGTCCGGATTGCGACAGATGCCATAGCCAGCGATTTCGTCCGTCCGGTAGCCGTTCTTGATGAATGCATCGAGTGTCTCCTTGCTGTGCGTCGTCAGGAACACCTGCACGTCGTGCTCCGCGGCCAGATCCTGAACGATGCGCGTGAAGGGATCGAGCAGCGCGGTGTGAATCGCGTTTTCGAACTCGTCTATCAGCAACACGCCGCCACGGACGTTCGCGAACAAAAGGCCAATCTCGAATATGCGGCGCATACCATCGCCGAATGACGACAGATCGGACGCTTGATCGAAACCTTCTTGGCTGACGAGAAAACGATTGGGTTCCTTTACCAGTTCAATGTTCGTTATGGCTTTATCGACGTGCTGGACGATGAAGTCAATCACTTTGGCCTTTACTCCCGCCTCCAATGCGGCTTCATTGGCCTCGGTGAGCACGTCCGAGCGACTCGCCCAGAATGGGCTGGTGATTGCCGATCTGCACAACCATTGCTGACCTCGGAAGCTGGCGCGATATGGGCGGTCTGAAAACAGCGCCACGTTGGCGCTTTGGTCTCTGCCGCCATAGCTGGACTTGATGTGGAGCCTGGTGAGAAAGGACGCCTGGTCCTTGATGTCCTCATCCGGCCCATCGATACGCTGGATGTCCAAGCTCGCCATGTTCTCCTCGAACGCGTCGAAGTGACCATCGATGTGTATGACCTGTTGGAGTTGCTGCACAAGCCAAACTGGGTCCGGTTCACCCTCTGTCCGCCCGCGCAAGCGAGTAACGTCCAGCAACGCTGTCTGGTCGTTCTGGTGGGCGAGCAAGTAGATCGCTTCCAGGAGAGACGTTTTGCCCGCATTGTTGATGCCTGCAATGAGGTTGACGCGTTTCAAGCCCTCTAGCGCGAGGCCGCTGATTCCGCGGTAGGCGTTCACTCGAACAGTAGAGAACTGCGAATGTGTCCTCTCGTTGAAAGGTTGCCACGGCATCCGACGGGCGGATGCCGCAGGACGCCGCTTGCGTGCGTAGGAGATACCGTACAACTTGCCGATCAGATGCTCAACACGGTCCAAGTCCTCGGAGTCGAGCTCGCCAACCCGCTTGTTCAACTTCACTATGCCTTCGTCGCAGGCCCCGAAAGCACGCTCGATCTCAGTCTTTGCCAGCAGATCGCTCGACAGAGTGGCTTCCTGTAGGCTGCGCGTTTCGTCAAGCTGTTTGACTGCACTCGGATCCTCGATCAACTTAGCAAGCTCGCGCACATGCCCAGCGGTTGTAATGACTGGGCCAGATTCTTGCCGATAGTCAACGTCACTACGGTCATCTCCGTCTTCGGTATCGACTTCCGACATCCAGCTAAACAGGCGATCGAGATTCAGTTGCTCCTCGGCAACTGAAGCCGAGTCGTTCCATCTAAGCCAACTGCGAATAGCAGGCTTGCCCAGCACCTCGCGAAACAGCGTGTACTGATCAGACTTGAACTGATCGCCGTAGTCGCTCTCCTTGTATGCGTCCACGAGGGCGAGAGTACGCACGGATCGGTTAAAGTCTTGTTTGGTGACACCAAGGGCGCGACACACGGCGTCCGCGTCACCATCCAATTGTTGCTGCAAGCGCTTCATCGCCAAGGCTCGGTTGATGGCTGGCCATCGCCGTTTCCCGCTGATGTGATGAAGCCCCATCATCACCATGTGCTGACGTTCGTCGGCGGCGTCATGTAGGACCACGGGAACCTTGGCGAACAGCGCTACATCGAGCTTGCCCAGGTAGGCTGCACCATCTTCATACTGGCGCTGGAGGTGTTTTAGCGTGGCGACGCGCCGGTTGCCTTCGACTACTAGGAACCGGTTACCATCCCGCTGTTCCACAAGGATGGGGTCGATATCCAGCCATCCGTTTTCTTTGATGCTGGCGATGAGATCTTGAATGTACTGCTGGGACTTGCCCGAAACGAACGTTGACGTTAAGCGCTGCACTTCTGGCTTGAAGACATCCTCCCGGCCGACGGGGCGGTATTCCGGATTGTCCGCAAACCGAAAGTTGTTCGGGTCCAAGTAGAGGCGGGCAAGTGATACTGTTTTTCGCCTACCTCGCGGTTGCTCAACGGGTTCTTCGCTCATAGTTCGTTCAGATCTCCGGCGCTACGCAACGACACGCCACAGCAGCTTGCGGTTGAAGTCCTCGCGGGGGTCTAGAGACGAGATCATGTCGCCACCCACGTCCCACAGCCTAGTGAAGTCAAAGCGTGGCATTGCGGTTTGGTCCGCGAACACGATGGTGGACTCGAATGCCAACTCATAGCGATGGTAGCGTGGCAGCATGATGGTCGTCAGCCTGGCCCTGTCGCGGTTGGATACGCCGAAGAAGGAACAGCGGAACCTCACTTCCCTAGGGCGGAAAAACGCAGCTAGGTGGGGCACCTGGCCCCAGCGAACCGTGCGTCCACAGCCCTCCCAACCGCATAAGCGGAACTTTGGGGGCGAATTAGAGGCATGTCAAGCGTCTTTGTCGCCTTTTCCGTTTCCCCGCTGTACCTCGTTGTGTCCGCCCTGCGAGGGAGTCGTAGCTGACAACATTCTCCTTGATGTGCCCACCAACAGGGCACCCCAAGCTGGCGCGCACACCGCCTGCTCAACTGCGCCAGCCGATGGCCGAGTGAGCCAGCGCCGCTGCCTGGTCACCGCCGGCGTTCCTTCCTTTGCGCGCGCATCGAGCCGTTTCACGGCGGCATCGTCTTCTTCATGAGCGAAGACTGGCACCAAGTGACGCCCGTGGAGTGCGATGCCGACGATTTCGGGGCGGGGCGCTTCGTCTTGAGCGGCCACGTTTCCTTCCCCAGCGACAGCGATTGACCAGCGCCCGCGGGCATTCGGCTACGATCTCGTGGGTTCACTTCAACTCCAGCGGCCGTATTCCGTGCATGCCGCGTCCAGCGAGGGAGGGACGGGAGCCCGGAGCTGCCGGTTTTGGCACATGGCAGCGAGTGCCCTTGCGTGCGGCTGGCATTCTCGCTCTTTTGACAGGCGAGGGTAGTCGCGCCTTTCCTCGTCGATGGTTTCGGTTTCGCTGCCGAGCCAAGCCAACCATGACTCGATCCGCCACGTGGGTACGAACACGAAGACGTCTTCATCGGATCGTCTGATGGGGATTCCCTGCCTCTCACACGCGGCATCGAGTTCGGCGAAGCGTCCGGCGACTCCCGCGGCATCGCCGTCCAGCATGACGACGAGCGCCACGGACACGTTGTTTCTCTGGCTGCGGTATGCCGCGAGTTCCTTGGGAAACCGCTCACGAACGAACTGCTCGGCAGAGCCCCGCCCTTGCGAAGCCCTCTCGACCCTGAGTCGGTGCTTCGCCTTGCGCGTCAGCCGTCCCGTCGACTCGAGGAATCGTTCCACGAAGGCTTGATGCTGCCTGTCTTCGCACAACAGGACAATCTGCACTTCCCTGCTCACGTATCCCATCCCCTAGCGATCAACTCGGAACGCTTGAGCCCCGGCTCGGCCGGACTGGCCTCTGGTTTGCGTACCGTCACGACCCCTGACTTCTCCCGCTGAAGCATGTAGCTGTTCTCACAACCCAGATAGTCGATCAATTCCGGGTGATGAGAGCTGATCACGGCCTGGGGCACCGTCTCTCCACAAGTATCTTCAAGTTCTCGAAGCCAAGGCTGGATCTCCGGAAGCGCTACATAGTTGTCAGGCTCGTCGAGGAAGAGCGTGTGGCCCTGATCCGCGGTCAGATGAATCAAGGCATACAATGCGATGAGCGCCCGCTGCCCATCGGAGAGCTCGTCGAATCGCAATTCGTACCGTTCGCCGCCCTCGTCGAATACGACCATGAGGGCACGTGTTTCCTGGCCGACCTTTTCCAGCCGGATTCCGCGATAGCCGTGAATGATTTCTTGTAACGTACTCGTAAACTCCGGGAGCAAATCCGGACGTTCCTGGACCATGTGTCGGTACCAGTCCGCGAAGTTCCGGGTGTCTCGCTGAAGGAGTGGATCCTCGTCCTTCGATTCTGCGCTGAAGATCGGCGGGTAGAGGCTGCACACCATGATCTTTCTGATGAAGTCCAGAAAGCGCGTGAGGCGTTCGTTGTCATTTCTAGGTGCGACCCGGGCGAGCGCGGACTCCGACCAATTGTATGAGTACAGGGGGCCGTGCGAGTAGTCGTCACGATAGAGCTGCACATCGCCGTTCTCGAACTTGAACAGGGGCCCTTTATCTCGTTCATCCTGATGAACCAATTTCTCGAGGCGGATACGAGGGCGCCGAAACGACGGATCATGGTCTACCTCAAGCCGATAGGTAAAACGATCTGGGTCCAGCAAAACCTCGATCTCAAAGACTTGAAGCCACCCTTTCTGCCAGCGGGTCAACGTGCGGGCGGAAAACGCATCGGCGTCGGTGATCCTGGCGCTTCCGTCGAGAAGCCGGCGTAGTGCGAATACGACATCGAGCACGGAGGTCTTCCCCACGCCGTTCGGCCCGAGCAGCAGCGAGAGCTCCTGAAGGCGTAGATCAAAATTGACCAAGCACTTGTAGTTGTCGACATATAGTCTTTGCAGCATCGATTTTCCTTCAACTCCAAGACCGCAAGGTAGTGGGGTGTGCCCGTAACCGCGATGTTAGTGATCTCCGGTACGTCGCTCAACCCGAATCCCGTCAACGTGACGAGATCGCGAGCGTCCACCCGTTGCCGTCTCCGGTTGCGCTGATCTCTGCGGCAAGCTCCTCCCAAGAGCCCGTGGCGGCGACTTGGCCGGATTCCAACCACACGATCCCGTCCGCAGCTTCCAACAGGGCAGAGCGGTGGGCGATGGCAACGATGGTCGTGTGCCCCCGCAATGATTTCAGCGCTGTGAGTATCCGCCGCTCGTTCTCCGCGTCCAGCTGCCCGGTCGCTTCGTCGAGCACGAGCAGGGCCGGGCTTCTCATCAGCGCCCGCGCGAGAGCGATCCGCTGGCGCTCGCCGCCGGAGAGCCGCGTACCTCGGTCCCCCGTGACGGTGTCCAGCTCGTCCGGCAGCGCGGCGACGAACTCGTCGGCGGCGGCCAAGCGCAACGCCCGCCACATCTGGGCTTCTGTGGCCGCGGGCTGTGCCCACCGCAGGTTCGCCCGGATGGTGTCGTGAAACAGGTACGGGTCTTGGGGAACGTAGGCGACGGAGCGCCGCCAGCGGTGCAGGTTCGGCCCGGCTAAGCGCTCGCCGTCCACGCGCACCTCGCCCTCACCGGGCGCGAGCAGGCCGAGCAGGATGTCCGCCAGCGTGCTCTTGCCGGCCCCAGAGTGCCCGGTGAGCACCGTCATCTTCCCGGCGGGGACATCCAGGCTGACGTTCTTCAGCGCCGGACGGACGATGTGGGGCTTGGATTCCGGTTCCTCCGCGGCATCGCTGCCAAGCCGAGCTTCGGCCCCGATGCCGGCGATGGATTCGGCGCCGGCACCGTAGGTGAATGAGGCGTCGCGCACTGTCAGTGCCTCGCGCAGGTCCATTCGCGCGCCGCCACGCCCCGCGGGCGTCTCCGCGGCTTCTTCCAACGCCCGCTGCATCGCCCGCACATGGGCGTGCGCGGGCAGCACGTGCGCGAGCGATTGCACACGCTGCTGCAAACCGAACAGCGCCGGCAGCAGACGCGCGAAGATCAGCGCGATGAGCAACAGCTCCGGCAGCGGCAGCGCGGCCGTGGACAAGGCAAACCAGGCCAGCGCGGCGAGCGCGAACGCGGCGCCCATGTCGAGGCCCGCGCGCGTCGCCGCGCTGATCCGCGTATACGCCAACTGGCGTTCCCGCATCACCGCGACCTTCTCCGTGAAGTGCCGCACGTGCCGCCCTTCGACGTTGTAGCCCTTGGCGAGCTTCAATCCACCCAAGAAATCCGTCATGGCGCCGTAGATCGATCGGTTGGCGCCGGTCAGCATCTCGCCGAGGGTGTGCGAACGCCGCACCAGCGAGCGGGTGACGAACAGCAGCGCTGCCCCCGTGGCGAGGGTCGCGGCGGTCAGAGAGGGGGAAATCAACGCCGCAAGCACGATCTGCGCCAGCGCCAGCAGCGTCGTCGCCGCTAGTTGCAGCACGAGAAACGCACCCTGGCCGATGCGGTTCACATTGCCGGTCAGCAGGTGTTCGATGTCCGACTGGCGGCGTGTGAGAAGAAACTCCCATTTCGCTGCCGCGACGGCCGCGTAGAGCCTCTCCCGCAGCCGGTCGGTGAATCCCAGACGCATCCGGTCCAAGAGCACCGTCCGTTGCCAAGCCCCGGCCGAGCGCACGGCGGCAAGGATCAGGAAGACCGTGAGCACCGCCGGCAGCGTCAACTCCAAGCCGGCGACGTCCGCAGCGCGGGCCACCGCCTCTGCGACCGGGCTTTCCTCACCGGGCCGCGCGGTGAAACCGACGATGTGCAAGAGGGGAAGGATCATGAGCAGGCCGAACGCCTCGGTCACCCCGGTGGCCAGCAACACCAGCAGCGCCAGAACGCTCTTGCGCGGCGCATAGGCGATCAGAGCGCCCGCGAGCCTCCCTGCCTCAGCGAAGATGGCAGCATGGCCAGACTGGCCGGAACGCGAACCCGATGGTTCAGGGCGGGCGGCCGGCGGGGCACCGGCCTCACCCGCCTCACCTCGCTGGTTCATCCAGATCCAAACGCCGTCCATTGCCGTCGAACGGCGGCAGCGCGGCATACGTCTCCACCTCGCCGCCCCCAATCACACATTCCCCACCGACCGTCAGCCAGGCGTGGAAGTTCAGCTCCCGATCTTCGGCCTTGCGCCGGGCGCCGAAGACGAGGCGGCTCGATACCCCCCGCCGGCGCAGCATCCACTGCAGCGCCATCGCCTGCGGCAGGCAGACAGCGGGGAACGGCACATGGCCGGCGACCCTGCGCACGATGCGCGCCACCCTTCGCGGCAAGCGCTGTGGGCGCGCCAAAGGTTCACCGGTTGGCACCGGCCCCTCGGCATCGCCGGCCGAGCAAGCAATGCGCGAGCCGGCCGGCGCCGGTTCTTCCGCCGTGGTCAGCCAACGCCGCCAGTGGCGCATTGGCACATGCGCGACGAGCAGCCGCGCCGAGAGCAGGAACAGCGCCGCTTCCAGCGCCATCGCCTTGGCTGCAACGGGAGCGCGGACGAAGGCGCGGACGGCTTGCGCGGATTTTCCGAAGCGGAGACCGGCGCTTGCTGCTGTTGCGCCATTCGCGGCGACAGCCGAGGTGTCGGACAATCTCCGGCCGCTTATCCTGCCATTCGCCCAAAGCAGCGGACGCAGCGGAAAATACAGGTAGAACAGCCGGTCGGGGAGATCAAGCTTCATCCAGTCTCGCGGGACGACGAACCAGCTCGCGAACTCGTGCAGGACGGCCCGCCAACCGGGTTTGGCGACCAGCCTGAGCACCTTCTGCCCGGCCCAGTCCAAGCCCCTGCTGGAACGGAGGGCGTCTTCTTCTTTGCCCCAGTTTCGTTCCGAAAGCCGCGCGATCCAAACCGCTCGCTTGCCGCCGGCAGGCAACGGCGTCGCACGCCCCGCAAGGCGAACATGGAGCGCCGTCTCGCACAACAGCAGCGTCGACGCGAGGATGCTCGAAAGCCCCGCTTGCCGGCACCGCGCCGACACCCGTTGGAGGCGCTCCTGCGGCATGGCTGCGAGGATGACCGCCACGTCGCACAGCCACATGAGCCTGTGCCAGTAATGGCTGGCGCCATGGCACATCAGATACACGAGTTCGTCCTCCTGCCCCAAGGTTCTGAGCGAAAACCCGCCGATCTCCACTTCGCGGCTGGCGGCGAGGAGGCTCTCGAAGGGCACGTCGAAGTGGGATGGGTTGTTCGACAGGCGGCGGTGCAGCTCCAGCAACCCGCCCTTGCCGACGAGCAGATGCTCATGCCGGAACCGGCCGTACCAGCGGTTGCGGGCCGGTGTCTCCCGGAAACTCGGCTCGACACGCCGCCAGCCGTTTTGCAGCAGCACGCGCTCGGCGGCCAGAAACGCCGGCGGCGAAACGAGCAGATCGATGTCTCGCGCGCTTCTAACCAGCGGGTGCCCGTACAGGCTCTGGGCGAGCGGCAGGCCCTTGATGACCAGACAGGGAATGCCCGCGACGGCGAGCAGCTCGGTCACCCGTCTCAACGCTGCGATTTGGGCCATGCCCTGCCGCACGGTGGGTTCGCGGATCCGCTTGAGCAGTTCGATGCCGGCGTTAGAGGCCAGCTCGGCGGTTCGAGTCTGCATCCCGCGCAAAAGCAGAGACGCCACTCGATGGCGCCGCGAGAGCGCCGCGACGGCGTTCCAATCTTCGACTTGGGAGAGCGCCTCTAAATCGGCTTCCGGGTCGCCCGTTCCCACGCCGAGGCGCAGCCCCGCAAGCAGGCCCTCCAACGGCGCGGTGACAGGCGGCATTTCAGCTCTCGGCTGCGACATCACGGAGCCGCAATTGTAGGCGACGCGGCATGTCGCGAATGAAACCCAGCCGTTTTATGGAGAAATGTGCGGCGTCGTTGGCATCCGGTACGCTGGTGCAGTGGCAAGTGGCATGCACATGACGACCGGCGAGGCGCCCGCAATGCGCTTCGGCGACGTCCGGCAACGCGAACGATGACCGGGAAGGCGACGCAGCCAGCGGTTTTCGGGCGCTTTCCGGGCATCACGACAGCCGCGGCCGCCAGTGCCGCGAGCCATGTACACGTCGATGGCGACCACGCGCTAGCGGTTTTGGTGTTCGCCGACGACGTTCATGGCGAAACGGCGCACTTGGCCGTCGATTTCATTTTCTCCCACATGGGCAACGGCCAACGCCTGGATGGCCGCGCACCGGTGCGGGCAGATGCCTCGAACGCCTGTTCCTGCGCCACGCCAGACGCGGCCTACTTCGCCTGCGCAGAACGGCAATTGGCGCTTTTCCTGCGAATGATGGCCTATGCTTCCGCGCAGCCAATGGGGCCGGCGCTGCCGAAGGAAGCGCTCGCGACGACGCCGCTCTCCTTCTTGCTCAGCCATGCGTTCAGCGCCTTCGAGCGCGACTACTCCAAGGCCCTCGACGACGGCTTCTCGCAACCATCGCTGGGCGTTTGGAGCAATGTCCTGCGCGCCGTGACGGACGACGGCCTGCGCACCAGCGAACTGCCAAAGCGCACTGTGCTTTCGCTTCGCGGGGCGAAAGGCGTTCTGCGCGACTTGCACCGTTTGCGTTGGCTGTCCACGGAGAAGCGAGGCAGAGTGCCCTATCTGCGCCTCACGGCAGCTGGCCGTCGCGCCAAAGACATGGGTAACCGTCTGGTCGAAGACGTGGCAGAGGCATGGCGCCGCCGCTTCGGGGCAGCGCGGATAGAGGCATTGCGCGAATCCTTGGCCGCGGTGACGGACCAATTCGAGTTCGAACTGCCGTGGTGCATGACCGGCTATGGCGCGGCCGACGCGAGCGTCACCGGCGGCAATTTCGTTCCGGCCCAACTCGGCCCACCGCGCGTGCCGCACCACGGCCAGGATTGGCCCTTGGTGCCGCGAAGCCCCGGCAGCGCGGGCGAACGGCCCTTCGCCGCGCTGCTTTCGCAAGCCCTGGCGATGTTCACCATCGATTACGAATGGAACATCGAGGGCTACGGCGCGGGGCTGTACGCGACGACGAGCCTGTTGCGATTCATCGGCGACGACGGCATGCCCTTGCAGGAAGCAATCGCCATGAGCGACGTGAGCCACATCAGCGGCAACGGCAAGTCTGGCACGGAACGACATCTGGTGACGGTGGTGGCGCCCGGCCACGCCAAGGACGGCAGCCGCACGGTCTATCTGACGCCGAAGGGCAAACGCGCGCGGGATTCGTTCTCGCATTTGGCAATGGCCGTGGAACGCGATTGGCAAGCGCGCTACGGCGCCCACGCAACGACGCTGCGCGATGCGCTGGAAGCGCTGGACGCGGACATCGGCGCGAACTTGCCGAACTATCCCGACACCACCGAGTGGTTTGCGCGTTCCATGATCCTCGGCGGCGCCGCTGATCGTGCTCATGCCTAAGGGCGCCCAACCCTTGGCCGCCCTCGCCGGCGTTTTCGTCCCAGCGACTGGTGCTGAGCCGTCGCCCATTTGCCGCCCCGTTGCCCAATCTGCTATAAACGCGCCTCCCCTAGGGAGCGAACGCGATCATGTCTCAGGTCTGCCAGGTCACCGGCAAGCGGCCAATGTCTGGGAACAACGTGTCCCACGCCCAGAACAAAACGCGGCGCCGCTTTCGGCCCAACCTCCACCGCCACCGTTTCTGGAGCGACGCGGAGCGGCGCTTCGTGCGGCTCAAGGTGTCGGCGCAAGGCATGCGGCTGATCGACAAGAAAGGCATAGACGCCGTGCTGGCAGAGATGCGCAAGCGCGGCCAGAAGGTGTAAGCCATGCGCGACAAGATCAAGCTGGTGTCCTCTGCCGGCACGGGCCACTACTACACGACGGACAAGAACAAACGCAACACGCCGGACAAGCTGGAGTTCCTGAAGTACGACCCAGTGGTTCGCAAGCATGTGATCTACAAGGAATCGAAGATCAAGTAGCCCGCCCTCGCGGGGTCATCGGCCACCGCCTCCGTGCCGGAACTGCCGGAGGTTGAAACCACGCTGCGGGGCATCGCCCCGGCCCTTGATGGCGAACGCATCGCCCAGGTGATCGTGCGCGATGCGCGTTTGCGTTGGCCGGTGGCGCTGCCCGACGACATCGCCGGCCAGCGCATCGTCCGCATCAGCCGCCGCGCCAAATACCTCTTGCTGCATTTGGAGACGGGCGCGTTGATCTTGCATCTGGGCATGTCTGGGCGCCTGCGGATCGTTTCCAACAATGTGCCCCCCGGCAAGCACGACCACGTCGACATCGCCTTCGGCCGCGGCCGGCTCTTGCGCCTCACTGACCCGCGCCGGTTTGGCAGCCTGCACTGGCAACCGCATCCGAGCGCATCGCACTGGCTGTTGCGCGGCCTCGGCGTGGAACCACTGCAGGCGGAGTTCGACGGCGTCTATCTCTTCTCGCGCAGCCGGCGGCGGCGCGTGGCCATCAAGGCGCTGCTGATGAACGCGGGCATCGTGGTGGGCGTTGGCAACATCTACGCCAACGAGGCGCTGTTCAAGGCCGGCGTGCGCCCGCGCCGCGCCGCCGGGCGGGTGACGCGCGCCGAATGCGACGCCACTGCCGCGGCGGTGAAGGAGACGTTGAGCGCCGCCATCGAGCTCGGCGGCACGACATTGCGGGACTATGTGGGCAGCGATGGGGCGCCCGGCTACTTCGTTGCCCAGTTACTGGTCTACGGGCGCGGCGGCGAGCCGTGCCGCGTCTGCGGAACGACGCTCAAGGGCATTCGGCTCGGCCAACGCAGCACCGTCTACTGCCCGCGCTGCCAGCGCTGACGCGAAAGATTCGGCGGCGCGGCGGCTAACCGCCCCCTGGCCGGTAATGCTCAACCACTTTCGGATGCACGAACTTGGAGATGTCGCCGCCGAGTTGGGCGATTTCGCGCACCAGTGAAGACGAGATGAACGAACACTCCAAGGACGTCGGCAGGAACACGTACTCGATGTCGGGGTCCATGGCGCGGTTCATCTCCGCCATTTGGAACTCGTACTCGAAATCCGCCAGCGTGCGCAGCCCGCGCAAGATGAACTTGGCACCCTTGTCGCGCACATACGCCACCAAGAGCGTGTTGAATCCCTCCACCTCCACCCGGTCTCCAAACTCCGCCAGCACCACCCGGCAAAGATCGATGCGGTCTGCCAGATAGGTGGCCGGGTCTTTCTGCGCGGACGTGCCGATGGCGACGGTCACTTGGTCGAAAAGCCCAAGCGCTCGTTCGACGAGGTCCACATGGCCATTGGTGATGGGATTGAAGCTGCCCGGATAGACCACGGCGCGCATCTGGGTTCTCCGGCTAGCTCGCTGGTTCCACGGCGCTAGTGTAATGCCTCGCAAGGGCGCAGCAAACGAAACCGACAGGCGCCGGCGCGGCTCTCCTTCAGTGCATGCCAACCCACCGTTGGCGTCGGGCGCGCGGCCGCTTCCTCCAAATACACCGTCACGTCGCGCTCGCGCAACAGCGCCAACACCGCCGGCGCGGCGCCGCCGCCAAAGGGCGGGTCCACAAACGCGACGTCCCACCGCCAATCGCGCTGGCGGCGCAGCCACGGCTCGGCGGCGCTAGCCACCACGGCACAATCCGCCTCGGCGCCGAGCCCGCGCACCGTGGCGCGCAACGCCGCGGCGACGGCCGGGTTGCGCTCCACCAGCGTGGCGTGGCGCGCCCCGCGGGAGAGCGCCTCGATGCCCAACGCCCCGGTGCCGGCAAAGAGGTCAAGCACGTTGGCGCCATCGATGCTGGGGGCAAGCCACGCGAACAACGTCTCCCGCACCCGGTCCATGCTCGGGCGCAGGCCCGGCGCGGCCGGGCAGCGTAGCTTCCGTCCCTTCCACTTACCGCCGATAATGCGGACTGTTCGCGTTCGCTCAGGCACGGGCAGCGGGCGGGATGACAACCTCAGAGGCAGGAATGGTGGCCGAAGCAGCCAGCGAAAAAAAGGCCGAAGGCGGCATGTGGCGGCGCTTCAAGGCCGGCCTCGGCAAGACGCGGGCGCGCTTCGCCGATGGCTTGGGCGGCCTGTTGGCGGGACAGCGCGTCATCGACGCGGATGCACTGGATGACCTTGAGGCGGCGCTCCTTGGCGCCGACATGGGGGTGGCGGCGACGACGCAGGCCATCGCGGCGCTCAAACGCGGCGTCGCGCGCAAGGAAGTCGCCGACGTGGCGGCGCTGCGGCGGCGCTTGGGCGAAGAACTGGAACGGCAGTTGGCGCCGATGGCGCAACCCTTCGCCGTCGATACGTCGAAAAAGCCCTTCGTGGTGCTGGCAGTGGGCGTGAACGGCGCCGGCAAGACCACGAGCCTCGGCAAACTGGCGCAACGCCTGCGCGCGGACGGCCACTCCGTGCTGCTCGCCGCCGGAGACACCTTCCGCGCCGCCGCGGTGGAACAGTTGCAAGTTTGGGGGCAGCGCAACGACGTGCCGGTGATTGCGCAGGGCCAAGGCGCGGACAGCGCGGCGGTGATCCATGACGCCTTGGTGGCGGCGCGGGCGCGCGGCGTGGATGTCGTGCTCGCCGACACCGCCGGGCGGCTGCAGGCAAAAACGCATTTGATGGCGGAACTGGCCAAGATCAAGCGCGTGGCGAGCCGCTTCGACCCAAGCGCCCCCCATGAGGCAATCCTCGTGCTCGACGCCGTGATCGGCCAGAACGCCCTTGGCCAGGTGGCCGAGTTCGATGCCGCGGTGGGCCTCACCGGCCTCATCGTCGCCAAGCTGGATGGCTCCGCCAAGGCTGGCGCGCTGTTCGCCATCGCCGCCCAGACGGCCACGCGGCGCGCGCCGCTGCCCGTCTACTTCGTAGGCGTTGGCGAACGCGCGGACGACCTGCGGCCGTTTGATCCAAGCGAGTTCGTGACCGCGCTCTTGGCAGAGCAAGGCGATGGGTAGCGTCGAGTTCCAGCGCGTCACCAAGCGGTTCGAGAACGGCCACGAGGCGCTGCACGAAGTGTCGGCGGCATTCGCAGAAGGCTCCTTTGCCTTCATCGAGGGGCACTCGGGCGCCGGCAAGAGCACGTTCCTCCGGCTCCTGCTGGGCGCGGACGCGCCAACGCGGGGCAACATCCTCGTCAACGGGGTGAACATCGCCGGGCTGCCGGCGCGGCGGCTGCCGCGCTATCGCCAGCACATCGGCGTGGTGTTCCAAGAGCATCACCTGCTCGGCCATCGCACCGCGTTCGAGAACGTCGCGCTGCCGCTCCGTGTGGCGGGCATGCGCGAGCGGGACATCGGCCGGCGCGTGCGGCCAGTGCTCGAGAAGGTGGGCCTGCTGGATAAGGAGCGGTTCCTGCCGGCGCAGCTTTCCACCGGCGAACAGCAGCGCGTCGGCATCGCCCGCGCCGTGGTGACCCGCCCCAAGTTGCTGCTGGCGGACGAGCCGACGGGCAACTTGGATCCGGCGCTGGCCGCCAACGTGATGCGCCTGTTCCTCGATTTCAACAGCATCGGCACCACGGTGATCGTCGCCAGCCACGACCATGCCCTCATCGATGCCATGGCCAAGCGGGTGATCGAGCTGCGGCAAGGCCGTTTGATCCGCGACAGCGACCCTCCTAGGCCGCCGCTCGGCGCCGGCGCCGAGCACACTGCCTCAACGCGCACCGAGGCGACATCCTGATGGCGGCTGCCGAACCTTGGCCGCCACCGCCGAGGCCGCCCTTCGCCACCCTTCGCGAACACCGCCGCGTCGGCAGCGACAGCCTCGTCTTCGTCAGCGAACATCTCGGCGCCACGCTCTTGGTATGGCTCTTGATCGGCATCGCGCTCGCGCTGCCGGCGACGCTCTACCTGCTGCAGGCCAATCTCGGCGCCATCGCGGACGAGTGGCGTGGCCGGCCGGGCTTCTCGGTGTATTTCGAGGTTGGCGCAGACATCAACCAAGCGCACGCGCTCAAGCGCGACCTGCTGGCGCTGCCCGACATCGACCAAGCGACGGTGGTGACGCCGGAGCAGGCGCTGGATGAGTTTCGTGGCAGCGTCGCCGTGGCGGATGCGCTGGAACTGCTGGGTGAGAACCCGCTGCCAGCTTCTTTGCGCGCCACGTTGGCCGATGGCGTGCCGGCGACGCGCTTGAGCAGCTTGGCGGAACGCGCCGCGGCCGCCGACGCCGTGGAAGAAGTGGTGGTGGAGAAGCTCTGGCTGCAACGCTTGGCGGCGTTGTCGGCAGTGGTGGATCGCATGGCGTGGATGCTCGCGGCGCTGTTCGGCGTGGGCGCGGCGCTCATCACCTCCGCTTCCGTGCGCCTCGCCATCGAAGGGCGGCTCGAAGAGCTGCGCGTGCAACGCCTAGTCGGCGCCGCCACCGCGTTCATCCGCCGGCCCCTGCTCTACCTAGGCGCCATCTACGGCCTCGGCGGCGGCATCATCGCCGCCATGCTCATCGCCGCCGCTCTCAGCGCCCTGGAAGGCCCCCTCGGGACGCTGTTCGACAGCTACGGGAGCAAGCTGGAATTGGATTGGATGGCGCCCCCATTCATGGCGGGGCTGCTCGGCGCCAGCGTCATCTTAGGGCTCGCCGGCGCCTTCCTCGCCGCGCGCACGCGCTTGAAGAGCCTGGCGGTGGCGTGAAGTCGCGCTCGGCGTGGCCGACGAGCGTTCCCAGAGACGATAGCAGCAGCCAAGGGGAACTCGACCGGAAGCACTAGATGTTCGAGGGCTTGGTGAAGCCCTGGCGAGCGAATCGACTATCCCCGGCTTAGTGAAGACGTGGTACGAAGACCGCTGGTCCTACACGATGGCTGGGGACAAGCGCACGCGCATGGTCTACCCGCGCAGGAACGCCTCCGCGTCCCGCAGGTAGCCGAGCCGTTCCATGACCTCGCCGTGGGCGTCCACCAGCGCCTTCACCTGCCCCCGCGTGAGCGCCGTCCGCCACGATCCCGCCACGCCGGCACGGAAGAACGAGGGCGCCGCCGGCAACTTCTCCACGAAACCGTCCTGCTCCTCCTGCGCGCGCAAGCGGGGGAACGCGGCGTGCCCGATGGCGCAGTCGAGCCGCGCATCGTCCCATTCCAACCCGGCGAAGCGGACGATCGCGCCGAACCCAGAGCATGGGTCTTTCAGCAGGTCTTCGTAGCGAGCGACGTGGACCGACAGCTCCGATGGCACCGTCCAGCTCGACACATGGCCGCTCCAGGTCGTCATCGCTTCCGGCAAATGCTCGGTGATACCGCGGACCGAGGCCGGGTCGCTGGCCGCCGGGTCGGCCATAAACCGGATGATGTGGTCGATGGACCGATTCAGGTGATGCGCGAACGAGACCGCGACGTCCAGAGGATTGCGGATCAGGTACACCACACCCGCGGTCCCGCCGCGCCGGAACCGCGCCGGGCCGCCCGGAACGCGGTACGCCTCGTGTGTCTTGGCGAAAAGTCGGCCGTCGCGGTGAAATGTCTCCCCAGAGACCGTCCCGGAGGCGAAGACCTTCTCGGCCAGGAACCCTCGCAATCGCGCCCGATACCGTGCCACTTCTGCGTCGGTCAGGTCCGAGGAGTTGATCCCGACGAATTCGTCGAACAGGTCGCGGTCGTTGTACCGCTTGCCGGCGAGCGCATTGATCGACGCCGGCTCGTCGTCTTCGCGCAGATAGTTGGTCAGCACCGCCCGCAGCCACGTATTGCCGGATTTGGGATAAGAAGCGAGCCAGACGATGCCCGGCCCGGATGCACCGGCGACGCCGTCGCCGGCCCGAGCGCGGGATGGCGCCGCCGCGACGCGATCATGCCGGCGCGGGACAGGGACCGACGGAGGACGCCGGCCCGGCGAGCAGCGGAACGCCGCCGGCAGCTCTGGAGGCGTCTTCTTCCGCGCTTCCTCGTCACCGGACGGCCCGGCCTTGCACAGGTGCGCCTCGATACGGTCCGTCAGCGCCTCCAGCAGGAACGGGTTCCTGGGCCTCACCACCCGCGCCAACGGCACGCTCCAGGCCATCGTTGTGACGGCGCGGAAATGCGCGGGGCGTTGTCCCAACGCGTCCATCACTCGCCGGTAGTGGGTGTACCGCCACAACGTCCAGAAGGCGGCGCTGGGCGACACGGATTCGATGGCGATGTCCGGCCGTCTTTTTTCGGCATTCAGCACGAAGGCGGCGCGCACGGGCAGCGGCGTTGCACAGTGTCGCTCCGCTCGCACCCAGTACTTCTCCATGTCTCGCCGCACCCTTGCGCGGGCCCTCGGCCGCCACTTCATCTTGTCCAGCGTGTGCGCCCACAACCGCTGGTGCGCGAACGCGGGCAGCGCCACAGGATGACCGCCGGCATCCAGCATCACGCCGGTCACGTCGTCGGCGAGCAAGGGGTAGCCGCGCTCGACGAGCGCCGCGGCCAGCGAAGACTTGCCGATGCCACTCCGACCGAGCAGCAGCACCGCGCCGGCCTCGGTGGCGACGGCGGCGGCGTGCAGCGCGGCCACGCCGCGCTGCTGCAGGAGAGTGGTGAACGGGAGGCCGGCGCAGAAGAGGCCGACGACGTCATCGTCGCCCCCGATCGGCTCGATCAACACGTCCCGGCCATTGGTGACCAGATATCGGGCGACGCCTTCGACAAGCATGAGAAGGCGCCGGACCGGACTTCTCCGATGGGCGTGCGGGTGACGTTGCCGGGGCCGGCAGGGAGTGTTGCGGGAACGGCGCCGAGGCGAACCGTCACGTCGGGTTCGGCGGAGGGTCCGGGCAGTGGCTCGAACGGCAGGGCGATGGCCGAGCACACCCGCAGGCCGTAGGCCCCGTATTCTCGCACCGGCCCGCTTGAGAGTTGTTGTATATCGGGTCTTCGCAGGTGCTTAGAGGGAGTCGTCGTATGCAGAGTCTTCGACGGTGGAGGAGGACTTTTGCAGGGTCGATTCGAAAACGTTGCCCTCGGTCGTGATGGTGGGCTTGGACCAAGGCCGTTTCTCTGGCGTGTCCGCTACGACGTCCGCCGAATCGAGAGGCTTTGCCTCTTTTTGGTCATTCACAACGGCCTTCCCTCGTCCACAAGGATCTGCGACAAACACTGATAACCATAACACGACGGCGGCAACAATTGGCCCCTCTTGGTCGGAGCCGCTCCCCGCCAGTAGCGGAATCCGGGCGGCGTAGCGGTCCCGCTCAGAAGTCGAGTAGCGTCAGTGCGTTTATGATGGGTTTGGGGCGTGGCTTCGCCCGGAAGCGGGCGGCGTCCAGGCGCTCCCACAGGCGCGGCATGTCGACGTAGCGGGCACGCGCGGGCGGGCGGGCGGCCAGCAAGCGCCGGATCATGGGAAACGCCTCCACGAAGGCATCCATCAACGCCTCGTAGCGAGCCGCATCGTTCGCGCCCCGGCTCCAGCAGACCTCCGGCGGGAGCACCGCCCGCAATCCGTGGCGAAACAGCCAGCGGCCCCAGCGTCCGCGCCGGAACTGTTCGGGCGGCAGCCCCAAGGCGAACTCCAATAGCCGCCGGTCCAGCAGCGGGTAACGATACTCGATGCCCCGCCGCGCGCCGCTCGCCGCCCACCCCTCGATGCGCGCGCTCAGAGGCTCGGCTTGCAGATGCTGCAATTGCGTGGGCCGTACCCCGACCGCCCGCCTCCGCGATGTGGCCAGAGGCTTCGCCCGCCGCGCGAACGCCGGGTCTATGAGCCAACGCCGATACATCCCCTTGCCGGCACGCAGCCGACGGAGCGTGAACGGCAGAGCGGGATGCAGGAGCGGCAGCACGATGTCCGCCAGAAAACGCGGCGCCCAGGCGTCCTGAGCACGGCATTCGGCGGCGAGCCGCCGCCAGCGTCCGCTCAACAGCAAGTGCTGCCAGTACCCCCAACCGTGGAACGACACGCACTGGTCCCCGCCCCAGCCTGACAGCAGCACCCGCACGCCCCGCGCCGCGGCGTGGCGCTGCACGACCTCCTCGTTCAGGTGAACCTGCACCCCAGGCAGGGTCCCGTCGTGCCGCAGCACGTCCAAGACGTCGTCGGGGGTCGGCGCGCCGTGGCAGGTCTGCAATCCCTCTTGGGCGCACACCGCATCGACCAAGGCGTATTCCCGTGCGTGCTCCGGCTTCGGCGGCTTGGCGCCAGGCTCCGGCAGCCACGTGAAGGCGAGCGGCGGCGGGTGTCCTCGACGCCGCATCTCGCGCGCGGCGAGCACCGCAACGCTGGACGAATCCAGGCCGCCGCTCAGATGCACGCCCACGGGGCCGCCGTGCAGGCGGTCGCGCACCGCCTGCGTGTAGAGGTCAAGAAACTGTTCCGCATAGGCGTCGTCCGATGCGGGCTGCGCTGCCGGCGTCCGCTCGGGATGCCAGTACTGCTCGATTCGCGCCCGGGGGCCGCCCGATCCATTCTCGGGCCGCCCCGCCTCGACGGTGAGCGTATGGCCCGGCGGCAGTTTGCGTACCGCGGCGAAGAAGGTGCGGGTGCCGCTGCGCAGCGCCTCGACGGTCAGATGGGTAGCCACCACCCGTTCGTCCAGCGCATCAGAAACGTCCGGCGCGGCAAGCACCGCTTCCACGGCGCTGGCGAAGACGAAGCGCCGCGTCGTCAGCGCGTAATAGAAGGGCCGGGCGCCGATGTGGTCCCGGGCGCAGAACAGCGTGCGCTGCTTGGCGTCCCATACGGCGAAGGCGTAGTCGCCGAGCAGGTGGTGCGGGCAGTCCCGGCCCCAGCGCATGAAGGCCCGGAGGATCAGCTCCGCATCGGCGAGGCCGGCGCGCTCGGGAAGGGGAACGCCGAGCGCATCGCAGAGCGCGCCGCGGTCGTCGAGACGGGCATCCGCGGCCACCACGAGGCCGGCGCCGTGGTCAACGGGGAACGGGCGCGCGGGGCGGCCGGACGGGTCGGGCGCCGGGCTTGGCGCGCCCCGGCGCCCGAGGCCGATCCCGCCTTCCGTCCACGTCGCGCGTTCCGGTCCGCGGTCGGCGAGCGCGGCCAGCATGGCGTCCAGCGCCTCCGCGCCGCTCGCCCCGCCCACGGTTCCGCAGATTGCGATCGTCATGGCGAAGCCGGGCTAGTCATCTCCAACGACCGTCCACACTACCCAAATATTCGACGCAGCGCCCACTTTCCGCCTTGTCCAACGAGAAGCGAGCCTCAAGGGGCGGATTCGGGATCACCGGAGGATGATCGTGACAATGGCGCCGCCACCGCGTTCATCCGCCGGCCCCTGCTCTACCTAAGCGCCCTCCTACGGCATCGGCGCCCTGGAAGGCCCCCTCGGGACGCTGTTCGACAGCTACGGGAGCAAGCTGGAATTGGATTGGATGGCGCCCCCGTTCATCCTAGGCCTCGCCGGCGCCTTCCTCGCCACGCGCACGCGCTTGAAGAGCCTGGCGGTGGCGTGAGCAGATCTTCACGATTTCGTCAGCCGACGACGCCAACGGGCCACTATGTCGGCAAGCGCTCTATATTGTCTCCTGGATCGAGAGGTGTCATCGTGAATGTGCTCGCCGCTAAGAGAGATGTGTTTGGCCAGCCGATCCACACCCGGCCACGACGGCACCAAAAAGTCCGGCGCGAAGAACTGTGACATTCCCGTGCCAGATGGGTTGTTCGAGCACGTTGTGTACATCGACATAGGACGGTCCATGCTTCGACGGTTTCAGATGAACGGCCAAACGCTCGAGGCGGAAGGCGTTACCGATCGGCTGATGCTCACGTATTGACTGGCGGCGTTGCCAAACAGACTTTGGGATGTGAAGGGCATCGTGGACATGGTGGAAGCCCCAGCACCGAAGCCGGGCTTCGTGGGCCGTATCGGCGAAAAAGACGGCGGATGCCCGCACGCCCCCCCCCCCGCACGCGGTTTGGCACTCTCTTGCACAGAGTGCTAAAATCCCCTTCAAGCACTTTCGGAGGACATGGCGATGACCTCGAACGTCCTTTCTCTGCACAGCCTGTCGCCGGGCCGCGATTTGGAGGCGTACATCCAAACGGTGAACGCTTTCCCCGTGCTGGACGCGCAAAAGGAGCGCGAACTGGCGGAGCGCTTCTACTACGAAGACGACTTGGAGGCCGCCAGGGAACTGGTGTTGAGCCACCTGCGCTTCGTCATCCACATGGCGCGCAGCTACGCCGGCTACGGCCTGCCCCAGGGAGACCTCATCCAAGAAGGCAACGTGGGCCTCATGAAGGCCGTCAAGCGCTTCAACCCAGAGGTTGGCGTGCGCCTCGTGTCGTTCGCGGTGCATTGGATCAAGGCGGAAATGCACGAGTACATCCTGCGCAACTGGCGCATCGTGAAGGTCGCCACCACCAAGGCGCAGCGCAAGCTCTTCTTCAACCTGCGCAGCAACAAGAAGCGGCTGGGTTGGCTGAGCCAAGCGGAAGTGGAGGATGTCGCCAAAGACCTTGGCGTGGCGCCGGAAGTCGTCACGCAGATGGAAGGCCGCATGGCCGCCCAAGACATGGCGTTCGACGGCGCCATGGACGACGATGGGGACGATTACATCGCCGCGCCGGCGCAGTTCCTGGGCGACGAGGCGGCGAACCCCGCGGAGTTGGTCGCGGCAGAGGATTGGGCGGATGAATCCACCAAGCAGCTCTATGCCGCCTTGGACGGCTTGGATGAGCGCAGCAAGGACATCCTGCGTTCGCGCTGGCTCGATGAAAACAAGACGACGTTGCGCGAGTTGGCCGACAAGTACGGGGTGTCGGCGGAACGCGTCCGGCAATTGGAGGCCGGCGCCATGAAGAAGCTCCGCGCCGCCATGAACTTGGCAACGGCCTAGACGCCCGCGGCGGCGCTAGGCTGCCCGCCGCCGCCCATCCACGCCATCGACCGCCGCACCTACATCCGCCGCCGCGGGCAACTGACGAAGGCGCAGCGGCGCGCACTGGCCGAATCTGCCCATCGCTATCGCCTGCCGGATTTCCGCGCCTTGACGCCTCCCATCATGGTGGAGGTCGGCTTCGGCGGCGGCCAAGCGCTGGCCGAGTTCGCGGCCACCCACCCAAGCTGGCAATGCGTCGGCATCGAGCTGTATCAGCCGGGCATCGGCGCGCTGACGCTGCAATGCGAGGCGCGCGGCTTGGACAATGTGTGGTTCGTTGAAGACAACGTCCGTCTCGTGCTGCCGAGCTGGCCGGCGGCAAGCGTCGCGTTCGTCGCCATCTACTTTCCGGACCCGTGGCCCAAGGCGCGCCATCACAAGCGCCGCTTGGTGCAGCCTAGCTTCGTGCGCGAAATTGTCCGCGTGTTGGAACCGGGCGGGCGCTTGGCGCTGGCCACGGATTGGGAACACTACGCTGAGCAGATGCTGGCCGTATGCGATGCGGCGCCGGCCCTCGTCAACGAGGCTGGCGCCGGTTGTTTCTCGCTCCCTGCGGCGGCGCCGCGCCCGGCAACCCGCTTTGAGCAGCGCGGGCTCGCGCTGGGGCACGACATTCGAGACCTGCTGTACCGCAAACGCGTCGACAACGACAACGCCGGCCACACGCCGCCGAGCTAGGCCGCCGCGCAATCCAGGAATCGCGCTACCACGGCATCCAAGTGGCGGTAGCCGAATGGCGTGAGCGCCAACCTGCCGTCGCGCGCCAAGCCCTCCTCCCGCAACCGCCGCACCGTGCCCTCGATGACACCGAACGCCAGCCCGGTGCGCTCCTCGAAGAGGCTCTCCGGCACGCCATCCGCCAAGCGCAGCGCGTTCATCATGAACTCCACGGGCAGGCTCTCGGCATCCACCGGCGCGTCCGTCGCAGACTGATCCTGCAGATAGCGGGCCGGCTTGGGCAGTTTCGCCGTCCTGACAATGCCCCGCCGCCCAGAGCGCTTGCCGTGCGCGCCGGCACCGATGCCGATGTAGTCACCGAAGGTCCAATAGTTGAGGTTGTGCCGCGCTTGCGAGCCGGGGCGCGCATAGGCCGACACCTCGTAGCGGGCAAAGCCCGCCGCGGCGAGCAACGCTTGCCCGGCCTCGGCCATGTCTGCCTGCAAGTCCACGGCCGGCAACCGCGGCGGGCGCCGCGCGAAGGCCGTGCCCGGCTCGATGGCGAGTTGGTACCAAGAGATGTGCGTCGGCCCAAGCGCCATGGCGCACCGCAAGTCTCCAAGCGCCTGCGCCACCGTCTGACCGGGCAGGCCAAACATCACGTCGATGTTGAACTCGGCGAAGCCGGCAGCATGGACGGCGGCCGCGGCGCGTTCCACCTCCTGCCCATCGTGAATGCGCCCCAAGCGGCGCAACTGCGCGTCATCAAAGGACTGCGCGCCCAACGAGACGCGGTTGATGCCGGCGTCCTTGTACGCGCGCATGTCGCCAGCGGCCTCCACGGTGCCGGGATTCGCCTCCATCGTCACTTCCATGTCCGGCGTCACGCCCACTGCGCTCAAGACCTCCGCGAACGCGGACGGCGGAAACAGGCTCGGCGTGCCGCCCCCGAAGTACACCGAACGCAACGCCAAGGGGCCGCGCTCCCGCTCCACCGCAAAGTCCGCCTGCAGCGCCCGCACATAGTCCGCCACCGGCAAAGCGCTTTGGGAGACATGGGAGTTGAAGTCGCAGTACGGGCATTTGCGGACGCACCATGGAATATGCACGTAGAGCCCGCTCATGGGCGTGGCTTCAAGTGGCATACCAGCGTCTTCACGGCCTCCTGCCTTCACGTTGCCCCGCCCGCGTTCCCGTGGCTCCCGCACGCTTTCTCGTTGCCCGCGCCCGCCTTCTCGTTGCTCGCACCCGCCCGCCCAGCAAGCTGTTCCACAAGCTGCTGGCAAGCGCGGCCCCGATGGCTGATCCGGTTCTTCTCGCCCGGCGCGAGTTCCGCTGCGGTGGCGCCGAGGGCCGGCACGAGGAAGTGCGGGTCGTAGCCGAATCCATTGGCGCCGCGCGGCGCATCGACAATGACGCCGTGCCACTCGCCGATGGCGATGATGGGCGCTGGGTCCAACGGGCCTTCAAGCCAAACCAAGGCGCAGTAGAAGGCGGCGCGCCGGTCTGCAACGCCGTTGAGCGCCGCGATGAGCTTCGCGTTGTTGTCTGCGGCGCTCGCGTCGGGCCCGGCGTAACGCGCCGAGCGAAGCCCAGGGGCGCCGCCCAACGCTGCCACCACCAACCCTGAGTCATCGCCAATGGCCGGATGGCCGGTGGCGCCAGCCGCATGCCGCGCCTTGATGAGCGCGTTCTCGACGAAGGTGAGCCCCGTTTCCTCCGGCGAGGCGACGCCAAACTCACCCATCAGGCGCAGGTCGATGCCCAGCGGCGCGAGCAATGCCTGAAACTCCCGCGCCTTGCCGGGGTTGGCGCTCGCCAGCACCGCGGTGGCGGTGGCCACGCGCGCTACTCCTCCCAGTGCAGCATCTGCTGGAAATGGACGCGGGCCGGCCCGTGCCCCGGCAAGTCTGCAACGATCTCGAAGCGCAATGTCTCCTGATGCTCATAGGTGAGCGCGGCCAAGTAGTAGATGGCGTCGCCTTCTGCCACGCGCCGGAAGCTCAAGGCGCGCTGTTGGCCGAGCAGGTTGGTCACATTGCCGGCCACCGGCGCCGCCAGCGCCGCCCCGGCGGCATCCAACACGGTAATGTTGACGAGCGCCTTGTCCCGGCCTCGCGTGATGCCGTAGCGCCGCGCGATCTCGGGCTGCAAGAACGTGGTGTTGAACACGACGTAGTGAAGTTCGATGTCACCGAAGACGGCCTTCTGCTCCGCCTGCGCCACCGCTGCCGCCAACAGGGCAAGGGTGCCGAGGAGCCGCGCCGCGCGGCGCCGGGAAGCGATCACTCCAAGCCTCGCGTGAGGCGATAGAACGCCGTTTGGCCCAACAGGTTCGGAAAGCGATTCACCAACGCGCGGCGCCGGTAGGCGTGATCGACCACGAAGCCATCGGCGATGGCCACCCCCAAACTCTGGCACAGCGCCTCGAAATCCGCGACCGTGCAAAGGTGGATGTTCGGCGTCTCGAACCAAGTATGCGGCAGGTGCCGCGCCACCGGCATGCGTCCCCGCGTCGCCAATTGCGCGCGGCAGCGCCAATGGCCGAAGTTCGGGAACGTGACGATGCATTCCAAGCCAATGCGCAGCATTTCCACGAGCAAGCGCGCCGGCGCGCGCACCGCCTGCAGCGTGTCCGTCATCAACACCATGTCGAAGCTGCCATCCGGGAACCGTTCCAAGCCATCGTTCAAGTCATGCTCGATGACGTTCACGCCGGCGCGAATGCTGGCCGCGATCTTCTCCGCGTCGTTGTCCAGGCCATAGCCGGTGACGGCCTTCTCGCGCATGAGGTGGGCCAACAGCTCGCCACCGCCGCAGCCCAAGTCCAACACTTGGGCGCGCTCCGGCACCAGCTCGGCGATGATGCGCAATTCCGTTCTCACCCTTGCCCGCACTCCTCGGCCACGCCACGGAGGTAGGTGGACAGCACGTTCAGGTATCTCGGCACGTTCAAGAGGAAGGAATCGTGCCCTTGGGTGGCTTCGATGCGAGCGCTCACGACATCCTTGCCGGCAGCCACCAAGGCATCCACGATCTCCTCGGAGCGTTCCGGCGCGAAACGCCAATCCGTGGAAAAAGAGACGACGAGGAAGCGGCAGCGGGCACCGGACAAGGCGCGCACGAGATCGTCGCCATAGTCCCGCGCTGGGTCGAAGTAGTCCAACGCGCGCGTCATCAACAGGTAGGTGTTGGCGTCGAATGTCCTGGCGAACACCTGCCCTTGGTGGTGCAGGTAACTTTCCACTTGGAACTCCACCCCATGCCCAGAGCCGATGTCGCCAGACTTGAGCTCGCGGCCGAACTTGTTGCCCATGCTGTCGTCGGAGAGGTAGGTGACATGACCGAGCATCCGCGCAAGCATCAGCCCACGATTCGGGTTGACGCCGGCCTTCACATAGTGGCCGCCACGAAAATCTGGGTCGGTCAGGATCGCTTGGCGCGCGATTTCGTTGAAGGCGATGTTCTGCGCGGAGAGCTTCGAGGCGCAGGCGATGAGCAGCGCATGGCGGATGCGCTCCGGGAAGTCGATGGCCCACTGCATGGCTTGCATGCCGCCCAAGCTGCCACCCACCACCGCGGCAAAGGCGTTGATGCCAAGTTCGTCGGCGAGCATCGTCTGCGCCAGCACCCAGTCCTTCACGGTGACGGTCGGGAACGTGGGGCCATAGGGTTCGCCCGTGGCGGCGTCCGTTGAACGCGGGCCCGTGCTGCCGTCGCAACCGCCCAAGTTGTTCAGGCTGACGACGAAGAACCGATTGGTGTCGATGGGCTTGCCGGGGCCGATGCAGACATCCCACCAACCGGGCCGCTTGTCCCGCTCGGTGTGATAGCCGGCCGCATGGTGGTTGCCAGAGAGCGCGTGGCAGATCAGCACGGCGTTGGAGCGGGCGCCGTTCAACGCCCCATAGGTCTCGTAGACCAGCTCAAACTCGCCCAGCCGAGCGCCAGACTGCAGCGTGATGGAATCGAAGCGCGCCGTCTCCGGCGTCACCAAGCCCACGGAATCCGACGGCAGCGCCACGGGAGCCTCCGCTCCATCCTGCAAAAGTGCCTTGGTGCGACATTCTAGTGCCCCGGCGCCGCCAGCGCCTTGTGGCCGGACGCGCCGGACGGACGAAGGCGGCTGTGCTCAAGGCGGCGCAGAGGTTGGAAACGGTGTCGAAATGGCGGAATCGCGCCACTTTCCGGTGGTTCCCCGCCCAGCGGCTCACCCTAGCCGCGGCACCATCCAGAAGGCGCTGATCCCGCGCTGATCCCGCAAGGCGCATTGCCGCAGTAACACCCAGCGCGTATTGTTGTGCCCTTGCGTCATATCTGGGCGGCAGCGTTCGTTGCGTTCCGATGTGCATGGACGCTGGGTGGAGCGGACGTGGCGCCGTCGATCAAGGGCCGAATCGCCGCCGCGTCCTCGGGGCAGGTTGGCAAAAGAGCGCCGATGCGATGTGGGGCAGCGCCCGGCACGCAATGAGGATGCGCGCCGCGGCGCGGCGCTTCGCCGCCTTCTGCCGTGGCTGCAAGATGCGTCCTCACCATGCGTACCATGCGGCTTGCGTCGCGTTGCTCGTCGCCGCGGCTGCGCTGCGCTTTCATGACCTTTCGGAGAAGTCTCTGCGGCATGACGAAGCGGCAGCGGCCAATCTCTCGAGGGAAGCGCTCTCGGAAGTCATCGATGGCAACCGTCGCTACCACTCCTCGCCGATCCTGTATCCGTTGGTGCTGCACGCGGTGCAGAAAGTCGAGAGCACGCCCTTCAGCATCCGCATCGTGCCGGCGGTCGCGAGCGTCCTCACCGTCGCCGCGCTGCTCTTCCTGCTGCCGCGCTTAGGGGTCGCCAAGGGCACCGCGTTTCTGGCGGCCCTGCTCGCCACGCTTTCCGTTGGAGCGATCTCGCACGCGCAGGATGCGCGTGAATACTCCATCGACGCGCTCCTTGCCGTGTTGATGATGGCGGGGCTGCTGTGGCATCTGCGGGACGGCAGGAGAGCCTTGCTCTGCGTTTCTCTGTTCCTCGCGCCGTTGGTGCAGTACGGCCTTGTTCTGTTCGGCGTCGCGGTCCTGGCCGCAGCCATGGTTCACCGCTGCGATCATTGGCAACGCCGGATGAAGAGGCTCCGCCAGTGGGCCAAGCTGCGCATGGCCTTGGCTTGGCCCGCAGCCTGCTTTCTGGCGGGGTGCGCCACGAGCTACCTAGCCACTGTGCGCTACCAATGGCATAACCCGGATTTCGCCGCGGATGGCCCTCTCCAAAGACACTTCTTTCAGGGACAGTTCGATGCCCGCTCGATCTTTGAGTTCTCGATTGACCGGATTTGGAGTTTGTTGACGCATCACCTGCCGCCGGTTGTTGCGATGGCGGCGCTGGTCGCATTCGCGATTGTCTTGGCCGCAAGCATTCTTGGGAAAAGCCGAGGAACGCCGCAGGCCCGCGCCGTCTTGGTTGTGTTCTCTTTCAGCATCGCCATCGCCGTCGCCGCCGTCTTGCTGGGGCTGTATCCGATTGGGCTCATGCGCCACGCCATCTATCTGGGGCCGATCGTCTTTCTGGCGGTGGGCGTCGCGTTCCATCGGACAGCGGATGTCCTGTCCTCGCTCACGCGGCGGAGCTGGTCGGTGCCCGCGCTGTTCGTCATGACGGGCGCGACGGCGCTGGCCGGGGTGAACAACATCCGGGAGGACAGCCCGTACCAAGCAAGCGAAGACGTGAAGTCCGTGCTTGCGGTGTTGAAGGAAGAGGTGCGGGAAGAGGACACGGTCTATCTCGGCTGGGGGGCGGCCCCAACCGCCCAGTTCTATCTAATGGAAGAGGGGAAGCCGGCCAATTATCACTATGGAACCGCCGGCTGGTGCTGGCGCTCTCTGAATGCATGCCTTCGCGAGATGGCTGATCTGGCCTTTCGGCCCGGCGGCAGAATCTGGTTTGTCGATCTGCGTCTGCCAATGGCCGAGTTGGAAGAGGCCTTGCCCGATGTTTCGATCGAGGAGGTCGTTTCCAGTGGCTGGTCCAGCCTCTATCTCATTGAAGATGCCGAAGCCTTGATGAACCTTCACGCCACCGTTGTGGTGAAGGACATCGAGGCGATCTTGACCCGCCAGCCGTCAATCCGCTCCACCTTCGACGTCCATCTCAGCGAGGACACATTGATCTACTCCAAGGCGCCGTGCGGCGCCGGGGACATGCGGGACACATTCTTCCTGCACGTTGACCCGGCGGACGCGAGCGACCTGCCCGAACACCGCCGGCGGCACGGCTTTGACAACCTCGACTTCCGCTTCAACGGCCCCGGCGTCCGTCGGCTTCGGTTCGCCGAGCGGTGCGCGGCCCTGCGAGAGCTTCCCGACTACGACTTCGTTGGCATTCGCACAGGCCAGTACAACGATGAAGGCCCCCTCTGGATCGGCGAGTTGCGCTTTGACGGGTAGCCGGGGCAGCGCCTCCTAGCCGGCGTCGCAGGGAACGGCGGAAAGGGCGCTAGAACAGCATCCGAAACAGCCCCGGCAAGAAGAAGCGTTGCACCAACCCGAGCGCCAAGAACACCACGAGGGGTGAGAGGTCCAGCCCGCCGAGCGGCGGCAGCACCCGTCGCGCCGGGGCCAAGAGCGGCTCGCACACTTCCTGCAGCAGCGCCACGATGGGATTGTGCCCGGCGCCGAGCAGCGAGGCGATGATGGTGAGGAAGAGCACCACCCAATAGAAGCTCAAGAAGAGATCCAGCGTGCTGTAAACGCCGCCGGCGACGGCGCCCACTCCCAAGCCATGCATCGCGACCATCTCGGCGGCCACGCCACCGCCCCCGCCAGTGGCCGCGATGATGGCGATGTTGACGAGCCACGTCGCCACGAAGGCGGCGGAATCCAAGTTCTGATAGCTCGGAATGATGCGCCGCAGGGGGTTCAGCACCGGGTCGGTGTAGCGCACGATGCCCTGCGAGATCGGGTTGTAGAAATCCGCCCGCGTCGCCTGCAGGATGAAGCGAGCAAGGAACAGCACAGCCAACGCCCGCAGCGCGAACTGCACAATGAATAGGATCGGATCACCCATCAGGTTTGCGTCCCGAACTCGGCAGCCAACTCCCGCGACCGTTCGCGAGCGCCAAACATGGCAGCGCGGAACGCCGCTCGGGCACCGTGGGCTTCGAGTATAGAGAGCGCGCGCTCCGTTGTGCCACCTGGGGAAGTGACGCGCGCCCGCAGCGTTGCGGGGTCGACATCGCCCGCGCCGGCCATGCGCCCCGCGCCGAGCGCGGTCGCCACGGCCAAGCGCCGCGCCACGTCCGCCTCCAAACCAAGCGCCACGCCGGCTTCGATCATGCTTTCCAAGAGCAAAAAGAAGTAGGCGGGGCCGCTGCCCGAAAGCGCCGTGACGGCATCGAGGTGGCGCTCATCGTCGAACCAAACCACTTCGCCGCCGGCGGCTAGGATGCGCTGCGCCAAGCCGCGTTGCGCTGGGCTGACGTGGGCATTGGCGACGGCGCCGGTGATGCCGGCACCGATGAGGGCGGGCGTGTTCGGCATGCAGCGCACCACGGGTTGGCCGGGGGATGTCAACGCGCCGAGGGCGCCGAGCCGAGCGCCGGCGGCAATCGACACCACCAACTGGCCAACCTGCGGTTGCGCCTCGCGCAGCGCCGCGGCCAGCACTTGCGGCTTAACGGCCAGCACGATGGCCGCCGCATCCGCCGCGGCGGCGGCGTTGTCGGCCTCCGTGGCGACGCCTTCGAACCGCGCCAACTGCGCCGGGAGCGGGTCCGCCACCACGATGTCGAACCCCGCATCTGCGCTGCGCAGCCCATGTACCAGCGCGAACGCCATGTTGCCGCCGCCGATGAAGGCAATGCGCGTCACTCTCAGCTCCTCGCCGCGGCATGGCGCGGCAGCCGTGGCCCAAAGATCGCCGTGCCGATACGCACGCATGTGGCCCCGGCGGCCACCGCCTCAACGTAGTCTTCGCTCATGCCCATGGAAAGCGTGTCCCAAAGCGCTCCGCCCGCTGCTCGATGCGCCTCGAACAGCGCCACCATGCGTTTGAAGCTGGGCCGCGTTGCAGCGGCCTGCTCACGCTGGGCTGGCAGCGCCATCAGGCCGCGCAAGCGTAGCTGGTCGAGCTCGCGGATGCCTTCGAGCAAGGGCCCAAGCGCCTCCGGCGCAACGCCGGCCTTGCTCCCCTCGCCGTCGATGTTCACCTGCACGCAAACGTTGAGCGGGGCGAGGCCATCGCGGGCGCGGTGCAGCCGCTGCGCGACGCCCAACCGATCCACGCTGTGTACCCATTGGAAGTGTCGCCCGATGTCCCGCGCCTTGTTGGACTGGATGGCGCCGATGAAGTGCCACACGAGGCCACGCCCGGCGAGTGCTTGCATCTTCGGCAGCGCCTCCTGCAGGTAGTTCTCGCCGAAGTCCGTGACGCCGGCCGTCGCCACCGCCGCCACTTCCGCCGCGGAGCGCGTCTTCGACACAGCCACCAAGCGCACACCGGCGCGACCGGCGGCGGCGCGGCGCAGGTTGGCTTGAACGGCAGCGACGGAAACCACGCTCGAACCTGCCACAAAGATGGCAGTTTACAACCCATCTGCCCGGCGCCCGGCACTGCTGGACGCCGACGCCGGGCGTTCTCGCCCGCGCCTTGAACGCGGCAGGCCAATCGCCCACATGCCGCGGCGCCACTGGCGCACGCCAATGTGGGATGGCTGCCCTAGGGCGGGCACGGATCAAGGCATACGATGCGCGGCGAGTTTGCTCAAGGCTTGAAGGTTCCTCCATGCGCATCGCGGAATTGCTGCAATCGAGCGTTGACGCCGGCGCGTCGGATTTACATGTGTCCGCCGGCTTGCCGCCGCTCGCAAGGGTGGACGGCGAACTGAAGCGCCTCGACGTGGCCCCGCTCTCGCCAACACAGGCGGCGCAACTCGTCACAGAGCCGATGGACGCCGCCCAGCGCGCCGCGTTCGAGCAATTCCACGAAGCAGACTTCGCCTGTGAAACGGGCAGCGGGCGCTTTCGCGTCAACGCGTTTCGCCATGAGCGTGGGGCAGCAGCCGCCTTCCGCGCCATCCCGACGCGCGTGCCGAGCCTTGAAGCGCTCGGCTGCGGGCCGGTGTTCGAGCAGATCGCGGGCTACCGCAACGGGTTGGTGCTCGTGACGGGGCCGACGGGCAGCGGCAAGAGCACCACCGTCGCCGCCCTCATCGATTTCATCAACAGCAGCCGCCGCGAGCACATCCTCACCATCGAAGACCCCATCGAGTTCCTCCACGATAGCCGCCAGTGCCTCGTCAGCCAGCGCCAAGTGCATCGGCACACCTTGAGTTTCGATGCCGCGCTGCGAGCGGCCCTGCGGGAAGATCCAGACGTCATCCTCGTCGGCGAGCTGCGCGACGCGGAAACCATCCGCCTCGCCTTGACGGCCGCGGAGACGGGGCACCTCGTGTTCGGCACGTTGCACACGCAATCCGCGGCGAACACCATCGCGCGCATCGTGGATGTGTTTTCGGCGGACGAACGGCGGGCGGTGCGCTCGGCGGTGGCCGAATCCTTGCAGGCGGTGGTTGCGCAGGTGCTGCTGCGGCGCCGCGGTGGCGGCCGGGTGGCGGCCCACGAGGTGATGATCGCCACCCCGGCCATCCGCAACCTCATCCGCGAGGATCAGCCGGCGCAGATGGCCTCCGCCATCCAGACTGGCGCGGCGTGGGGCATGCAAACCTTGGAGCAAAGCCGCCGAGACCTTGCGCGGCGCGGGCTCATCGCCTTCAAAGAAGGCGCGGGGCCGCCCGGCGGGCCGGGCGGGCGGCGTCCATAGCAGCGGCCCGCCGCCGCAACCGCTTCCGCCGGCCCGTTCAGGCCTCCGGCGCCTGCGCCTCGAGGGCCTCCACGCGCTGAAAGCCGCGCGGCAACTTGCGGCCGCGCCGCCCCCGCTCGCCCAAGTAGCCCTGCAAATCCTTGCGGCGCAGGGCGAGATGGCGGGCGCCGGCGCGCACAATCAGGCGGTCTTTCTCGCCGACGGCCACCACCCCGGCCACGCACTCCCCCTCCTCGGCGGCCTTCTTGGGGATGCCGATGAGCCGATTGCCTTTCCCGCGGGCAAGTTCTGGCACTTGCGAAACCGGAAACACCAGCAGTTGGCCGATGTTCGTCGCCACCGCGACCCAGTGCTTGTCCGACACCGGCGTCAGCGTCAACGCCTCGCTGTCCGCCGGCACATTGAGCACCGCCTTGCCGGCGCGGCTCTTGCTCACCATGCCCCCCAACGACGTCACGAAGCCGTAACCCGCGCGCGACGCAACGAGCATGCGGAGTTCCGCGGCGCCCATCGCCACGGCGACGAAGCGGGCGCCTGCCGGAGGATTGAGCCGCCCCGTCAGCGGCTCGCCTTGGCCGCGAGAGGAGGGCAGGGAATGCGCCGCCACGGTGTAGGCGCGGCCAGTCGAATCGAGAAACAACAACAGGTCGCTGCTGCGCCCGCGCGCATAGGCGCCGAAGCGATCATCGCCGCGGTAGGACAGGCCCTCCGGGTCCACGTCGTGGAGCTTGGCGGACCGCACCCAGCCCTTGTGCGACAGAATCACTGTCACCGGCTCGTTGGAGATCAGTTCCTCTTCCGCGAAAGCGCGTGCCTCCGGCACGTCCGCCAGCTCCGAGCGCCGCGCATCCCCATAGCGCTCGGCATCCGCAGCCAACTCGCGCTTGATGAGCGTCTTCATCCGCGCCGAAGAGTTGAGCGTGCGCGTCAGTTCCTCGCTTTCCGCGCGCAACGCCGTTCGCTCGGCCACCAGCTTGTCCTCTTCCAAGCGGGCAAGTTGGCGAAGCCGCAAGTCCAAGATGGCGCCGGCCTGCTCGTCGGTGAGGCGGAAGCGCTGCTTCAGCCGCCCCTTGGCGTCCTCTTCCTCGCGGATGATGCGGATGACCTCATCGAGGTTCAGGTAGGCCACGAGCAGGCCATCCACCAAATGCAGGCGCCGCGCGATGCGCTCCAGCCGGAACTCGATGCGCCGCCGCACGGTGTCGCGGCGAAACGCCAGCCACTCGCTGAGCAGTTCCTTCAGGCCGCGGGTCTTGGGCTTTGCGTCCAAGCCGATGACGTTGAAGTTGACGCGGTAGCTGCGCTCCAGATCCGTGGAGGCGAACAGATGGCTCATCAACCGCTCGGCGTCCACGCGATTCGAGCGCGGCACCAGCACCAGCCGCGTCGGATTCTCATGGTCCGATTCGTCGCGCAAATCCGCCAGCATGGGCAGTTTCCGCGCCTGCATCTGCTGCGCGATCTGTTCCAACACCTTCGCCGGGGACGTCTGATACGGCAGCGCGGTGATGACGATCTCGCCGCCTTCAACGACATGGCGCGCGCGGGCGCGGACGCCGCCGCGGCCGGCTTCGTATGCCTTCAGCAGTTCGTCGCGCGGCGTCACGATGATGGCTTCGGTGGGGAAATCTGGGCCGAGGATGTGTTCCATCAAGTCCGCCGTCGTCGCGCGCGGAGCTTCCAGCAAACGGATGCAAGCGCTCGCCACCTCCCGCACGTTGTGCGGCAGCACATCCGTCGCCATGCCGACGGCGATGCCGGTGCTGCCGTTCAACAGCACCAGCGGCAGGCGCGCCGGCAACACCAGCGGCTCGTCGATGGTGCCGTCGAAGTTGGGCGTGAAGTCCACCGTGCCTTGGCCGAGCTCCGCCAGCAGCAGCTCGGCATGGCGCGACAGCCGCGCCTCGGTGTAGCGCATGGCCGCGAAGGACTTCGGGTCGTCCGGGGCGCCCCAATTGCCCTGGCCCTCGATCAACGGATAGCGAAACGAGAACGGCTGTGCCATCAACACCATCGCCTCGTAGCACGCGGCGTCGCCATGCGGGTGGAACTTCCCCAGCACGTCGCCGATGGTGCGGGCAGACTTGGCGAACTTCGCCGTCGCCGCCAAGCCCAGCTCCGACATCGCGTAGATGATGCGGCGCTGCACCGGCTTCAAGCCGTCGCCGATGTGGGGCAAGGCGCGGTCGTTGATGACGTACATCGAGTAATCGAGGTACGCCCGCTCCGTATACACCCACAGCGGCAGCGTCTCCGCGCCGTTGCCAGCGCCGGCGCCGGGCTCGCTCATGTGAGCGCCGCCTGGTCGCCCTTGGCCTCCAACCAGCTGCGCCGGTCTGACGCGCGCTTCTTGGCCAGCATCATGTCCATCACTTCCAGCGTCTTGTCACCCGCATCGATGGCAAGCCGCACCAAGCGCCGCGTGTCCGGGGCCATCGTCGTCTCGCGCAGCTGCATGGGATTCATCTCGCCAAGCCCCTTGAAGCGTTGCACCACCGGCGTGCCGCGCTTGCGCTCGGCGGCGATGCGGTCCAACACACCCTGCTTCTCCTCTTCATCCAAGGCGTAGAACACTTCCTTGCCCAGATCAATGCGATACAGCGGCGGCATCGCCGCATGCAGGTGGCCCGCCTCAACGAGGGCCGGGAAGTGCTTCAAGAACAGCGCGCACAGCAGCGTGGCGATGTGGGCGCCGTCTGAATCTGCGTCCGCGAGGATGCACACCTTGCCATAGCGCAGCCCAGAGAGGTCCGTCGAGCCAGGCTCGACGCCGAGGGCCAGCGAGATGTCGTGAACCGCCTGCGAACCGAGGACGCTGCCGACATCCACCTCCCAAGTGTTGAGTATCTTGCCGCGCAGCGGCATCACCGCTTGGAACTCCCGGTCCCGCGCCTGCTTGGCCGAGCCGCCGGCCGAATCCCCCTCCACGAGGAATAGCTCTGAACGCGCGCCATCCTGCCCTGAGCAATCCGTCAGCTTGCCGGGCAGCGCCGGGCCGGCCGTCACCCGCTTGCGCGCCACCTTCTTGCTCGCCTGCACACGCCGCCCGGCGTTGGCGATGGCGAGTTCAGCGAGCTTGGCGCCTTGCTGGGGGTGCTCGTTCAACCACAGGCTGAAGGCGTCCTTGGCGACGCCGCCGACGAATGCGCTGGCGCGGCGCGACGACAGGCGCTCCTTGGTCTGACCGCTGAACTGCGGGTCCGAGAGCTTGGCGGACAGCACGAACGCACACTCTTCCCAAAGGTCGTCCGCGATGAGCTTGAGGCCCCGGGGCAACAGGTCTCGAAACTCGCAGAACTCGCGCAGGGCGTCCGTCAAGCCGCTGCGCAAGCCATTGACGTGGGTGCCGCCCAACGGCGTTGGAATGAGGTTCACATAGCTTTCGCGGGTGAGGTCGCCGCGTTGCTCGGACCACTGGATTGCCCAGGCAACGGCCTCCCCCTCGCCTTCGGCCTCGTGAACGAAGGGCACCGGCGGCAGCAGCGCATCCCCGCCTTGGCGGCTGGCGAGGTATTCGCCGAGCCCCTGCTCATAGAGCCACGTCTCGGTGTCCGCGCCATCCCGGCCCCGCTCCACCGTCAGGCTGACGCGCAGCCCCCGGCACAGCACCGCCTTGGCGCGCAGCACATGGCGCAACCGCGCCACGGACACCTGCGCCGAATCGAAGAACGCCGCATCCGGCAGGAACGCGATTTGCGTGCCGGTGTTGCGCCGGCCCACCGTGCCGACGCACTCCAAGGCGCTGGCCGGCTCGCCGGCGGCGAAGCGCTGCCGGTAAACGCCGCCATCGCGCTTCACCTCAACCTCCAGCCAAGCCGACAGCCCATTCACCACCGACACGCCAACGCCATGCAAGCCGCCGGAGAAGCTGTAGTGGTCGGTGTTGAACTTGCCGCCTGAGTGCAGGCGCGTGAGGATGAGTTCCACGCCGGTGAGCTGGTGCTCCGGGTGGATGTCCACGGGCATGCCGCGCCCGTCGTCAATGACCTTGACCACGCCATCGGCGCACAGGGTGACTTCCACTTCCGTCGCGTGGCCGGCGAGGGCCTCGTCCACCGAGTTGTCCACCACTTCCTGCACCAAGTGGTTCGGGCGCGAGGTGTCGGTGTACATGCCGGGCCGCATCCGCACCGGCTCGAGGCCCGAGAGAACTTGGATGGACTCGGCGGAGTATCCCTTCGCCACGGTCAGGCGGTCGCCGTGCTCGGCTTGCCAACCGGCGCGCGGCCAACGCGGGAGGAGAGCCCGCCATCCTCGCGCAACGTCAGCCAGCGATAGCCGGGCAGCGCATCGTCAATGGCGAAGCGCTCCGAACGGGGTGCGAACTGAAAGCAGGTGGAGGGCGTGGCGAAGACGCGCACGGAACCGGCGCTGGCATCGACTTCCTGATGCACATGTCCGCCGACATAGCCGCGCGCCCGGCCACAGCCGTTCAGCAGCGCAAGCAGGGCGTCTGCGTTGGCGATGCGATGCTTGTCGAGCCACGCCGCCTGCACTTCAAGCGGGCAGTGGTGCCCCACCACCAAGGCGTGGTCTGCGCCCGGCGCCCCCAGTGCCGCCTCCAGCCGATCCAATTCGGCCGGCGCAAGCGCACCGCCCACTTCGTCTTCAATGTGCGTGTCGATGCCCAAGATGTCCCAGCCATCGAGGCGAATGGCAGCCGTCGGCAGGATGCCGGCGAACGTCTCGCCGACATCGTGATTGCCCGGCACGCACAGGCACGGCCCGGCATAGCGCTGCCGCACCGCGCCTAAGAACAGCTCGTAGGTGTCGGCTGCGCCCACTTGGGCGATGTCGCCGGAGGCGATCAAGGCATCGGGAGTCTGTTCCGCCAAGGCTTGGTCGAGCACGGCGCCGAGGGTGTCGAAGGTGCAGACGCCGAGCAAAGTCTCATGCGGCGCCGGAAAGAGATGCGTGTCGGTGATTTGAAGCAGGGTCAGAGGCATCTAAGCGCCGCGCACGCTGCCGTCATGTTTCATGCGCGAGCACCCGCTGATCCGTTGCGACGCCATGCGCCAAGCACGCCGCCAAGAACTCGCCAAAGAACTGATTCACCTGCGCTTTTTCGTCCCGATGCCGCATGCGGGGGTTCGGGTAGTCGTACACGGCCTTGAAGCCCCGCTGGTGCTGACACTCTATCACCTCAGCGCAGCGCGCGTCGTGATAGATGCGGATGGCGAAGCGCAGGCCATCGCGCCCGGGCGCGAAGCCAGGCCAGCCGAGCGGAGCGTCTTGCGTCACCCGAATCACCGTGGTGTAGCGGTGGCGATTGGCCACCTCGAACCGCACGCGCGGTTCGCCGCCGCCCAAGGACAAGCGGAAGGAGCGGCCATCACAGCCCTGGATGTCCGGCATGAGCCGCATCAGACGCGCATAGTTCGCTTCGCACTCTGCGAGGTGCGCCGCGAGGTCCATGACGTAACGTCTTCGCTTCACTGGTCTGCCGACACCCATCCTGCCGTTGCGTGGGAGAAACCGGAGCGTTCCGCCCAACGCGCTTTCGCAATTCAATGTAACCAAAGCGGCGCGACGATTAAAGCCTAGCGCGAACATGGCCCGCGAAGCGCCTCACCCCAGCCGCGCCCTGCGGAAACGGGGAACAAGGCGCGAGGGCGTTGTCCCACGCAAATTGCATCTTCCGCTGAGGAGGTGGGGCGAACGGCTTTGTTAAACTCGCGGCAAGTCGGGTGACGGCTGCCCGCCTGGCGCTCCCGCGCGCCACGCCCGAAATCAAACAGGAGAGGCTCGATGCATGGATTCATTACGCCGCGACGGCGTGGCCCAAGCGCTCGCGCCGACAGCAGGTTGAAAGCCGTGCGTGGCTTGCGGCTGGCACTGCGCAGCGCCGGCCTCGCCGCCGCGTTCGCCATGGCGGCGCCGGCCAATGCCACGAACATTCAGGAGCTCTTCGAGGCCGCGCGCGGCAACGATCCGGTGCTCGGCGCCGCGAGAGCGACTTACTTGGCGCGCAAGACGCGGCTGCCACAGGCGCGCGCCCAATTGATGCCGTCCTTGTCGCTCTCCGGCAACCGCGGCAAAAACGATCAGGAACATGTGCTCGGCCCCAACACGGTGGTGGATGACGCATCCGGCAACCAGCGTTGGAGCGTGCAACTGAGCCAAACCCTCTTCAACGCGCGGGATTGGTACAGCTATCGCAGCGCGAAGGCGCTCTCGCTGCAGGCCGACCATGACTTCGCCACGGTGGAGCAGAACCTCATCGTGCGCGTGGCCAAGGCGTACTTGGATGTGCTGCGCGCGCAAGCGCGGGTGGAAGCCGCGGAGGCGGAAACCGAAGCCGTCGGGCGGCAACTCGAACAGGTGCAGCAGCGCTTCGACGTGGGGCTCGTGGCGATTACGGATGTGCTTGAATCCACCGCCGCCTTCGACGCCGCGGAGGTGCGGCGCATCCAGGCGCGGGGCGACCAAGGCGTTTTCTTCGAGACGTTGCGCACCATCACGGGTGTTCTCGACCAGGACGTGGCCCGGCTCGATCGCGCGCTGCCCATCGTGGATCCGGAGCCGACGGATGAGCAGGAGTGGGTGGCCGCCGCCCTCGCCACCAATCCCACCGTCCTCGCGGCGCGCCAAGCGCTCACCGCTGCCGGGCAGACGCGCCGCGCCGGCATCTCGGCGCTGATGCCGACAGTGAACCTCAACGTCACCCACGGCGCGTCGGAGACGGATCCCGGTGGCCTCGCGTTTTCCCAAGAGAGCGAAGGGCGCACCTACTCCGTGTCGTTCCAAATGCCGCTGTACCACGGCGCCCTGCTGCCGGCGTACCAAGAGACCGGGCACCAACTCGAAGTGGCGAAGCAGAACGTGCGCGAGCGCGAACTGGTGGTGGCGCGGGACACCCACAACCTGTTCCACGCCGTGGTGACGGACGTCGTGCGCGTGCAGGCGCGCATCCGCGCGATCAAGTCCGCCGAATCCGCCTTGGAAGCCACGCAGACGGGCTACGAAGTGGGCACGCGCAACATCGTTGACGTGCTGCAGGCGCAGCAACGCTTGTTCTCATCGCAGTTCGACTACGCGGATTCGCGCTACAACTACGTGCTCGACCTGCTGCGCCTGAAGCAGAGCGTCGGCGGGCTGACCGAGGATGACATCGCGCAGCTGTCGTCGTTCAGCGACGAAGCCAACCCCGTGACGCGCATTCTCATGCCGTAGCGGCGGCGCTGCCGGGCCAGCCACACGGCGGCCGGTTAGCGCGTGACGCCGCCGCGGACGGTGGCGCCGGCGCCATCGCCGTCAACGATCAACGCCAACAAGCACGCGGTGAGGCGTGCCGTCGCGCCGCGGTTGCGCGCCACGGTGGCGCGCGCCAAGCGGCTTTGGCGCCGGCGCTCGGCGGAGTCTGCGAGCAGCGCCGCGACGGCCGGCGCCAACGTGTCTTCGGCCACATAGCCTAGGCACCCCTGCGCGTGGAAGCGCCGCTCCACCTCCTTCCAGTTAAAGCGATGCGGCCCCATCAGCATGGGCACGCCGTGCAGCGCGGCCTCGATGGGATTGTGGCCGCCGATCGGCGCGAAACTGCCGCACAGGAGGGCCACGTCCGCGATGCCGTAGCAGTGCAGCAGACGCCCCATCACGTCGACCAACAACACTTGCGGCGCCACGCCGCCCGCCGTGCCGCCAGACAAGCGCGCCACCTTGAAGCCCCGCTCCGCGCAGCGCCGCGCGATGTCCTGCGTTCGTGCAGGGTGGCGCGGCGCGAGCGCGAGCAGCAGGCTGGGGAACTGTTTGAGCAACGCCTCATGGGCGCGCAGCACGACCTCATCTTCGCCCGGATGCGTGCTGCCGGCCACCCACGCCAGCCGCCCCTGCGCCCAACGGCGACGCAGCTTGGCCACTTGCTCGGCCATGTCCGGCGGCGGCGTGAGATCGAACTTGACGCTGCCGGCGACAACGACGCGCTCCGGCGGGGCGCCGAGGGCCTTGAAGCGCCGCGCCGTGTCGTCGTATTGGCACACCACGCTGTCTAGCTGCCCGAGCATCTGCCGCGTCAGGCGGCCAACGCGGGCATAGCCTCGCGCCGCGCGCTCCGAGAGCCGTGCGTTGATCAACGCGACCGGGGCGCCGGCGCGCCGCGTGGCGCGGATGAGGTTCGGCCACAGCTCCGTTTCCATCAGCACGAGGAGGCGCGGCTCCACGCGGGCGACGAAACGCGACACCGCCCACGGAAAGTCATACGGCGCATAGCAATGCTCCGCGACGTCGCCCAAGCCGGTGCGCACCGCTTCGCTGCCGGCGGGCGTCATCGTCGTCACTAGGAACCGCGCGTCCGGCAGCCGTTCACGCAGCGCGCGCACCACCGGCGCCGCGCCGTTCACCTCCCCCGCGGACACTGCATGAATCCAAATCACGCCCCGGCTGATGCCGGCTGGCACGCGCCCGAACCGCTCGCCGCGCCGCGCCGCGTAGGCCGGCTCGCGCCGCGCCTTCACAAACAGGCGCAGCCAGGCGAACGGCGCCGCCAGCGCGAGCACGAGGTTGTACGCAAGGCGCGTCCACATGGGGCTGCCTTTATATACTTGCGGCGCCACGCTGCCGCGGGTGGGCAACCCGGCATGAACAGGATCGACGTCGAGGTCGCCATCGTTGGCGGCGGCATCGCCGGCCTCTGGATCGCCAACTTGCTGCTGCGCCGAGGCATCGAGGTGGCCCTTTGCGAGGGCCGCGCAGGCGGCTTGAGCCAGACGAGCGCGGCACAAGGAATCATCCACAGCGGGGTGAAATACGCGCTCGAAGGCGCGGCCACGCCGGCTTCCCAAGCCATCGCCCCGATGGCGGCGCGGTGGCGCCGATGCCTGGCCGGGCGCGGCGAGATCGACTTGCGCAGCGTGCCAGTGTTGTCACCCCACTATCACCTTTGGGCGCGCGGGGGGCTTGGCGCCAAGCTCGCGGCCACACTCGCCAAGCAACCTTGGGCCGGCGCCGAGCAGGTGGCGGCTGTGGACTATCCCGCCCCGTTCGAGCGTGGCGACGGCACGCTGTTTCGCCTGCAAGATTTTGTGCTGGACGTGCCGGCGCTGTGCCAGCGGCTCGCCACGCCGCTCGGCGAGCGGCTCTTGAAGGTGCGCGTGGAACCGCGCCACGTCGCCGTTGCCGGCGCCAAGGTGAGCGCGTTGCGCCTTGACGCCCTGGAAGTGCGGGCGCGGCGGTTCGTGTTCGCGGCCGGTGCCGGCAACGAGGCATTGGCGGCGGCCGCGGGACACCCCACGCCCATGCAGCGGCGCCCGCTCCAACAAGTGTTCGCGCACGGCCCCAGCCCGGCGCCCATCTTCGCCCACTGCCTCACGGACGATGCGCCGCAACCCGCATTGACCATCGCCACCGTCGGCGGCTGCGACGCCATTGGCGGCGCGCTCGCGGAGGCCGGCGCCGCCCGCTCCGAGGGCGAGCAAGTGGCCGCCGCCGAACAGGCGCTGCAAGCGGCGCTGCCCGGGCTCGATTGGCGCCGGCGTCGTTTCGACACCCTGCGCATCGACCGGGCGGAACCCGCGCAAGCGGACGGGCGCCGCCCGCAGCAAGCCTTCGCCGCGATTGGCGGCAACTGCCTGACAGTGTGGCCCGTGAAACTCACTTTGGCGCCGCAGTTGGGCGACATGGCGCTCAAGGCGCTCGGCACATGATGGCCGCAGCGCCGAGCCCCCAATGAGCCGGACCGGCGACGGAGCGCCAAGCCCAGCAGGGCCGGGCCCCATGCCACGCCGGCCGCTGGGCGACACCGGCATCAAGGTGTCCGCCATCGGCCTCGGCGCGGCCAAGCTGGGCCGCGCCGAGGCGCTCAAGGTGGCGCCCTTCGCGCTGCCATCCAAGCGTCAGGCGCGGCGCTTGCTCGATGCCGCGGCGGCGTTGGGCGTCTGCCTCATCGACACCGCCCCGGCCTATGGCACCAGCGAAACGCGCCTTGGCGAATTGCTGGCCGGGCGGCGCCAAGACTGGGTGCTTTCAACCAAGGCGGGGGAGCAGTTCGACGGCCGCGCCTCGCGGTTCGATTTCTCCTTCCGCGCCATCACCGAGAGCGTCGAAGCGTCCTTGCGGCGGCTCAACACAGACTATCTGGACATCGTGTTCGTCCACTCCAACGGCGCCGACATCGACATTCTGCGCCAAGGCGAGGCCGTGGCGGCCCTCGATGCGTTGAAGCGCGCCGGCAAGGTGCTGGCAACGGGCTTTTCGCACAAGACAGCCGCCGGCGGCCACCTCGCGCTCGGCCACTGCGACGCCATCATGGCCACGCTCAGCGAGCGGCGCCGAGACGAATTGGACGTGGTGCGCGCAGCCGGCGAGGCCGGGCGCGGCGTGCTGGTGAAGAAAGCCCTCGACAGCGGCGTCGCCCCGCCAGAGAGCCTCGCTTGGGTGGCGCGCCAACCGGGGGTGACGAGCGTGTTGCTCGGCACGGTGGATGCGACGCACTTGAAGGCGGACATCGCCGCCGCCGGCTTCAGCTAGCCGCGCTAAGCATCCCAACAACGCCGGATCGCCGCGCAACGAAGCGCAAACGATGCGGCGCTTGCAATGAACCGCTACGAGCCGTTGATGCGGCGGATGATCGACGAGGTGGAGCAGCCCTCGAACCGGCTCAGGGCGCGCACCTCGCCGCCGTAGGCGCGCACCAGGCTGGCGCCGACGATCTCCGATTCCGCATAGTCGCCGCCCTTCACCAAGACGTCCGGGCGCACGGCCGCCAGCATCCCTTCCGGCGTGTCCTCCGAAAATGGCGCCACCCAATCCACGGCCCCCAAGTGCGCCAACACCTCCATGCGGTAGCGCAGCGGATTCACCGGCCGCCCGGCGCCCTTCACCCGCGCAGTGGACGCATCGTCGTTGACGGCCACGATCAGCCGGTCGCCAAGGCGCCGCGCCTCCTCAAGGTAGCCCACATGCCCGGCATGGACGATGTCGAAGCAGCCATTGGTGAAAACGATGCGCTCGCCCCGCGCCCGCGCCGCGGCGACGGCGCCGAGCAACTGTTCCCGCGTCACCACGCAACCTTCCAACCCCACGGCACCGGCGATGGCGCGGTTGACTTCCACGCCGCTCACCGAAGCGGTGCCGCTCTTCGCGCACACCAGACCAGCCGCGGCGTTGGCCATGCGCGCCGCCTCCAGCAAGTCCCACCCCAAGCCGAGGCCGACGCCCAAGGCCGCGACCACGGTGTCGCCGGCGCCGGTGCGGTCATACACCTGCACGTCGTGGCCGGTGACATGGCTTGCCCCACCCTGACGGCGCACCACCGTGAGCCCGTCGCTACCTTGGGTGATGACCAGCGCCGCCGCATCGGTTTGCGTCAAGATGGCCTTCCCTTTGGCCGCCAGTTCCGCGTCGCTTTGCCACGCGCCGGCGACGCGTTCGAATTCGCGGCGATTGGGTTTGATGACATCCGCCCCGGCATAGCGGGTGAACGCCTTGTGCTTCGGATCCACCAACACCATGGCGCCGGCCGCCTTGGCGCAATCGACGAGCGCTTCCGGCGCCGCGATCACGCCCTTGTCGTAATCCTCGAAGATCACGGCGTCCACGTTCTCAAGCTGCGCCTGCACCCGCGCCAGCACCTGTTCGCTGACGCGCTCCGGCAGCGGCGACTCGATGTCCGCCCGCAACAGCTGTTGGCGCTGGCTGACGACGCGAATCTTCAACGTGGTCTGCCACTCTGGCACCTCCACGAAATCGCACTCCACGCCAGCCGCCGTGAGCCGTTCGCGCACCCCCCGCGCTGCGGCGTCCTGCCCCACTGCGGCGACGAAAACACACTGCGCGCCCATGGTGACGATGTTCAAGGCGACGTTGGCGGCGCCGCCAGGCCGATCCTCCACGTCGGCCACATCCACCACCGGCACCGGCGCTTCCTGTGACACGCGCACGGCATCGCCGAACCAGTAGCGATCCACCATGAAATCGCCCACCACGAGGATGCGCGCCTTCACGCTGGGTGGTAACAGGCCAGTCATGCACAAATGTTAACGGATGCCGCGGATGCTCGCCCACGCTCCTCGCCCACGCTCCTCGCCCACGCCCCCCGCACCGCAGCGCCGGCAGCAACAGCGGGCGCAAGTTCGGTACATTGGCGCCATGTCCCCACGCAACCTGCGTCTCGCCGCGCCTTGGCACTGGCCAAGTTGGGCCCTCGTCGGCGCGGCTTGGCTCGGTTGCCGGCTGCCGTTGCGCTGGCAGTTCGCGCTCGGGCGGCGCTTGGGGCGCTTCGCCTTCCAGGCCGGCGGGCGCCGCCGCGCCATCACCGAAACCAACATCGCCCTATGCTTCCCCGAACTCGACGCCGCCGCCCGGGCCGCCATGGCGCGGAGCACGTTCGAAGGCGTCGGCGTTGGCCTGTTGGAAGCCGCCTACGCTTGGTCGCGCCCGACGGCGCGCCTGGCCGGCCGCATCGAGATACACGGCTTGTCCGCATTGCGGGAAGCGCAAGCCGAAGGGCGCGGGGTGCTGTTGGCCGGCATGCACTTCGCCACGCTGGACATCGCCGGCGCACTGCTCGCCGAGCAGATTGACTTCGACGTGATCTATCGGCACAACCGCAACGCGGTGATCGATTGGGCGATGCGGCGCGGGCGCGAGCGGCGCTACCAAGCCGTCATCGAGCGCAGCGACATGCGGCGCGTCGCCCGGCGCCTGAAGCAGGGGCACATCGTCTGGTACGCCGCGGACCAAGACTTTGGCCGCCGCCACTCGATCTTCGCGCCGTTCTTTGGGCACCCCGCCGCCACCATCACCGCCGGCGCCCGGCTGGCGCGGATGCATGGCTCGGCCGTGGTGCTGATGAGCCACCTCCGCGACGAGGCACGGCAAACTTGGTCGCTGCGCTTGCGGCGGCTGCCCGACTATCCAAGCGGCGACGACGCGGCAGACGCCGCCCGCATGAACCAAGCCATTGAGGCCGAAATCCGCTGCCGGCCAGACCAGTACCTGTGGCTGCACCGCCGCTTCAAGACCCACCCGGAAGGCAAAGCGCTGTATGGCCGGGCGCAACGGCGCCGCAAACGCCGCCCCAACGCCGGGGCGGGGTGACGCACACGCCATCGCTTGGGCTACGGTAACATCGCAAATGACTGGGCGATGGACCGCGACAACCTAGGAGATCGGAATGACCCTCACCTTCCCGGAAGAAGTCCTACTCCTGCTCCTGAACGATCAGGACGGCAAGTTCGCGCGCGTGCCGGATTGGTCGTTGCGCTATGGGCTTGGCGGCGGCGTGTTGATGGAATTGGCGCTGAACAACCGCATCGACACAGACTTGCAGCAGCTCATTCTCGTGGACCCCACGCCGCTCGGTTCCGCGGTGCTCGATCCCACGCTGGCCGACATCGCCGGCGCCACCGAGCGGCATGACACGCGCTACTGGGTGGAACGCGCCGCGGGACGCGCCAACGACATCCGCCAAGCCAGTTTGGACCAGCTCGTGGCGGCAGGCATTTTGGAGGCCCGGGACGACAGGTTCCTGTGGGTGTTCCGGGCGCGGCGCTATCCCATCGTGGACGGCACGGCCGAGCGCGAGGTGAAGCTGCGCATCATGAGCGTGCTGTTCTCCGACGAACTGCCGGACCCGCGCGACATCGTCATCATCTGCTTGGCCGACGCTTGCGGCATCTTCAAGGAGCTGTTGTCGGACCGCGAGCTGGAGCAGGCTGCCGAGCGCATCGACCAAGTGCGCCGGATGGACCTCATCGGCCACGCCATCACCCGAGCGATCTGGGACATCGAATCTTCCTTGGCGGTCGCGGCGCAGCCGCAGATGTACTAACGCGGCCCGTTCCAGGCCGCCGGCGACGCTAGCCGGCGACGCGAGCGGCTGGCTCGGCCAACGCCGCCAAGCGGCCCGCCACGGCGCCGATGGAGAGGTTCTCCGCCACATGGCGGTAGCCGGCAGCGCACAGCGCGGCATCCGGCGCACGCCGCGACGCGACGAGGGCCCGCGCCAGCGCGTCGGCATCGGCATCCGCAAAGAACCGTGCGCAGCCGCCCAGCGCCTCCTTCGGGCCGGGTTGCGCCGCACACACCACCGGCACCTCCGCGGCCAACGCTTCCACCAAGCTCATGCCGAACGCCTCGCGCTCCGAGGAGGTGGACAGCACCACATCAAAGGCGCGCAGGTACCGCGACGCATCCGGCACGAAACCGGCCAAGGCGATGTCTGGCCGGCGCGGAATGTTCGCCGCCTCGTCGCCGGCACCCAAGAACACCAATTTGGCGTTCGGCCCAAGGCGCTGGCCGGCACGGCTGAAGCCCTCCACCGCCAACAGGGGCCGCTTCCACCAATGCAGGCGCCCGACAACGCCGACGAGATAGCCGTCCGCGGGAAGCCCCAGCGCTTGGCGCGCCGCGAGCCGGTCCAAAAGGCGGGCGCGCAACGCGGCGGCGTCAATGGCATTGGGCAGCGTTCCGCACGGACGCCCCAAATGCCGCGCCATCTGCTGCGCCACCGCGCCCGAAACGCCGGCAAAGGCCACCGGCTTGCGGGCGAGCCGGGCCAGCCAGCGGCGGCGGCGCCGCTTGAACATGTCGAAGCCGTGAGACAGCGACACCTGCGCCCTAGACGGCAATGCCACGCCGGCGCGATAGCCCTTGTAGCGATGCGTCAAAACCAAGTCGATGGCCTGCTCGCCGGCAAGCCGCCGCAACATCCTCGGGGGCTGGTAGCGGCGCGTGGCCGGCGCGGCGACAATGCCCGCCGGCGCAAAGAACACCGTGGTCACCGAGTACCCCAGTTCGCCCAGCGCCGCCTCGAAGCCAGCGCAGACGTCGCCGAACGGCGGATGGTCGTTGGGACAAAGCTGCAGCGCCCGGCGCGTCACGCAGCCACGCCCAGGCGTTCGGCGAAAGAGGCCGCCACAGCCCCTTCCCAGTTGCGCGCGAAGCGCAGCGCGTCGCGCTGCCGGTCCCCCGGTAGCCACGCCGGGCGCAGCGCATCGAGATCCACCAATGCGACCACGCCATCGCCGACGATGAAATTGGTCGCCTTGGCGTCGCCATGGGTCAAACCCTCTTGGCGCAGGGCTTGGAACAGCCGCGCCACGCCGTCCAGCACCGCCGCGTCAGCACCGTGGCGGGCGACATGCTCATCGAGCCGGTCGTCGCCGAGATCCTCCAACACCAAGTAAGCGGGGCCCCGGCGCCGCGGGGTGAGCAAGGCGATGGGCACCGCCGTGGGGATGCCGCAAAAGCCGAGCCAATGGCCATTGCGCCATGCGCGGCGCGCCCGCCCGGCCTTCGCGTTGTAGCGCTTCACCACATAGCGGGCCATGCCGTCGCGCACCCGCGCGACCGTGGCCGTGTTGCCATCCTTCAGCCGTTCGCCCGCCGCCACCGCGGCGTCTGGGGCAGCGAGCAAGCGCGCCAACTCCGGACACATCGCCGCCCGGCGAAAGAGCGTGGCGTGTTCCGGCCCGTCGTGCCGCTCGAACTCCGTGCAGCGGCGCTCGGTCTTACGGAGATAGAGGCGGCGGCGGCGGCGAAGGGCGCGGCGCGTGTGCCGCCGCAGCGCCATCGCTTCAGCGGCCCGCGGCGACCAGCCGCGCGCAGCGCAGTAGCGGCGGTAGCAGCCTTCGAGGGCTTGCCGCGGCACATCGAACGCGGCGAGCAAGCGCGCCAGTTCCCTTAGATTCGCGCCGCGGCTGAAACGCAGCGTCAGCCGCGCCAAGGCGCCGGCGCGCACCCCGCCCCCATCCAAGGCCAGCGCCTTGCCAGCGGCGACGACGAAGTTGCCGGGATGCGGGTCACGCTGCATGAGGCCGTGCCGATGCATGCGCGCCGTGAGGTCAACCAGCTTCCCTAAGTCTTCCTCTTGAGGCGGGGCGCCGCCGTCAATCCAAGCCGCTGCGCTCCAACAACCGCCGGCGCAAGCCCCCGTGTCCAGCAGCGCCGGCGACCCGGCACCGCTGTCGGCGAGCGCGCGCAAGCCTTCCACCTCCGCCCGGCATCGGCGCCGCGCCCCCTTGCCGAAGAAGAACTTCACCGCGGCCGGCCGGTCCGCCAGGCGCCCGCGCACGACGAGCCGCCGGCCCGGCAGCCGCCGCAGCGTGTCCAAACACCGAATGGTGGCGGGAGCGCCGTTGCCGCGCCGCGCCGCCACGTCGAACGGCGGCGCCCGCCCGTCGATCACGGCGGCCGGGTCGATGCCGCGTTGGTTTGCGCGCGCCGCCAAGCGTTCGGCTCGCTTGCCCACGCGCCGCCACAGGGCGCCGTGGCGACGCAGCGCTTCGCGTGGCGGCAACCCGCTGTAGCGCGCCAAGAAACGTAGCTCATCTTGGCGCGAGAGGGCGACGCCGGCGGCGGAGTAGCGGAGCGCAGCCAAGTCTCGCAGTTGCCAGCGCCGCGGCACGCGGCGGCCCGTGCGGGCGCGATGCAGGTCGATCACGGCGAGACGCGCCTCACCCCGCGCCAACGCCTCGGCATCCGCCAAGATGTGGCACAGGTAGAAGTCTCGATGGCTCACCCCCGCGGCGTGCAAGCGGCGCGCGATGTCCGCCACGGCGGCAAGCAGGCGGCGGCGCAACTTGGCAGTTGGTGGCCTTTCGGCCCACGCCTCGGCCACGTCCTCCAAGCTGACGCAGCCAAGCAGCGCGTCGCAGACGATGAACGATTGGCGGCGCGCTGGGTTGTGGCCATGCCAGCCGTATGCGGCCACTGCCGGCACCGCCACGCCCGCCGCGGCCAAACGCACCAAGGCGCGGTATTCGTTGGCGGCGCCCAAGATCGGCGGCTTCAGCGCGAACAGGCTCTTGCCGATTTCGCCCCAGCCAACCCCTTGGTGGATTTTGGCGAAGTAGACGCCGCCGGCCGCCTCGAAACGCAGCGTCCGCCGTCCGCGCGCCAAGCGCACCGTTTCGCCATCCAGGTCCTGTGCCGCCGCAAACGGGTCTTGGCGTTGCCAAGCCCGCGCCAGGTCACCCCGCAGAAACAGCTCGGCCACGCCGCTTCACCACCTCTTGGATCATGTCGACCACCCGGTCCGGCGCTCCAAACTCCGTGCGGGCGAAATAGCGGGCGCCGTTGGCGCCCCATGCGCGCCGCTGCGCATCGTCCCCCAGGGCCGCAGCCAAGCCACGCCGGCACGCCTCAAGGTCGAACGGCGGCTGCATCGCCAAGCCGGCCTCGGCGCGGGTGACATGTTCGGCGAAGCCCACGTCCGCGATGGTGAGCACCGGCAACCCGACGCGGATGGCGTCGAGCACCGGTCGCGCCGCCAAATCCCGATGCGGCAGGTGCAGCAGCAGGTCTGCGCCGCGATAGCAGGCGTCGTCGACGGCACCGCACTCCTCGAACAGCACCCGCACGCCCAAGCTACGCGCCATGCTCCGCCACCTGCGCCTGCCGTTGAGGACGAGCAGCCAAGTTCTCTCGCTCAACTCCCGCGGCAACGCGCCCATGGCGAGCAACACGCGGTCGAGCCCCTCGCTGCCGACTTGCAGCGTCAGCAACGCGCCGTCCGGAATGTCGCGCTCGCCGCGAAACGCTTGCCGAGCCGCTCCCGATGCCGCGGCCGCGCGCGCCGCGAGCGGGCCGATGAAACGGGCATCGACGTCGTAGTAGCCCCGATACTCCTCGATTTGGCGGGCGTTCTGCGCCAGCACTTGCGCGCTGCCCCGGAACACCGCCCGTTCCGCCCGCACGCGCTGCCGGTAGCTCGGCGCCCGGCGGTAAAGGCGCAGACGCACCTCGTCCGCCTGCCGTTCGATGCATGGCTCCGTCACCAGATACAAGTCCAAGGCGTCCATCTTGTTGAAGCCCACCACGCACTGGGCGGGGTCGCGCTTGAGCGACGCCCGCACCCAAGCGGCGAAGCGCTCCAAGCGCTTGTAGCCAGTCATGGATGCCACCGGCGCGACGACCACCTCCAGGCCCGTGGGAACGGCGCGCGGCGGCCGCCACGACATCGTGTAGACGCGCACGCAGAGGCCGGCCTGCACGCAAGCGCTGGCGACGTGTGCAAAATCCCGCGAGGGGCCGTCATCCGGCGCCACGCGATGCAGGCAAAAGGCCACCGTCCGCGGCGCCGCGCCAACCGCGAAGTCTTCAAGCAAGCCCGCCGCGGCGCGAGCGCGAGCGCCGGGGGCGATGCCGGTGGCGAACCGGCGGCCGTTGGCGCGCCACGCCTCCCGCTGCGGGTGCGTCAGCAGCCGCGCCAAATCGCTCGTGAAGCGCGCCTGGTCGAACGGCTCAGGGCAGACGATGCCCGCATCCGCGGCGCAGATCAGCTCCGCATAGCCACACGCAGCGGTGACGATGGCCGGCAATCCGGCCGCCATGGCTTCAATGATGACGCCACCGGTGGCCTCGTTGTAGGCCGGCAAGGCGAGCGCATCGGCGCCGCGCAGAAACTTGGGCACATCTTCGCGCCCGCCTAGGAACCGGGTGCGCTCAGCGAGTTTGAGCCGTCTGGCCCGGCGCTTGAACCGCTGGTCGCGGTCCGCACCGATGACAAGCAGCCACACCCGCCGCGCCAAGCCATCCGGCAGGGCAGCCACCGCCTTGAGCAGCCGGTCCAACCCCTTGGTGCGAAAGCCAGAGCCAACGAACAACAGCGCGATGGCGTTCGCTGGCAGGCCGAATTCGCGGTTGAGCCAAGCGCGGTCGGTCTCTTCCCCAGCTGGGGCAGCCTGCTCCGCCAACGCCGGCGGCAACATGAAGAAGCGCTCATCGCGGGTGTCGTAATGGCGTTGAAACGCCTCTTGCTGCGCCGCCGTCAGCGCGAGGATCCGCACCCGGTTGGCGCCGAACACGGCGCGTTCGTAAGCGGCGAAATGGCGATAGCGCGGCAGCAGCCGGTAGGGCCAAGGACGCGCCAGCCGCGCCTTCTCCTCGTAGCAGGAATCCCCCGCGAAGTACACGTCGAGGCCAGGCATCTTGTTCATGCCAACCACAAGGTCTACCGGGTGCGCCGCCAAGTGTTGGCGCACCCAACGCGTGAATCGACGATAGCGGGCGGGGCTGGTGAGCCCGCGCATCGGCACGGCCACGGCTTCCACCCCCGGCAACGGCGCATCCCAACGCAGCGCATACACCCGCACGGGGCAACCCCGCCGCAGGCACTCGGCGGCAATGGCGGCCAAGTCTCGCGACAGGCCGCCATACGGGAAGTAGCGGTAGATGCAGAAAGCCAGTTTCACGAACGCTCAAAGCCGGCGGCGCGAGAGGCGCACTGCCGCCGCGTCAACGCTCCTGCCGTTGCCCGGCCGAGCGGGCCGGCGGCACCGCCGTGGCCGCCAACGGGCCGTTCACTGCGCCTTCAACTCGATGTGGAACTGGCCGTCGGCGGTGTCGACATCGATGGTGAACGTGTCCGGCGCGGGGCGCGCATAGGCGAGCGAGCGCATGCCGCCTTCGCCCACGGCCTCCCATGCGACGCGGTTCTCGCCGACGGCATGGAGCTTGAGCTTCTGCGCCCCGCCCGGGCGCGGGGAGAAGCCCGGATCCCACTGCTGAATGTGCAGCACGAGGCTGTCGCCCTCCTCCTCGATGGAGATGAGCTCCACCATCGAGGTGGCATCCTGCCCCAACATGCGCACCACCGCGGCGATGGAGCCGGCGCGGGGCTCGGTCCAGTTCTCTTCAAGCACCTGCCCACCGCCCATCGGGCCAGCCCAAGAACCTGTCATCCAGGCGAGGTCCTGAACCGTCGCCTTGGGGGCGGCACCAACGGCAAGCGCGGCGCCGACGCACACCGCTGCCAACATCGCTCCACGCATCCCTCGCAACATGGCCTCTCCTCGTTTGCCTGAATGGACGCGAACACCTTAACCCAAACGCACCCGCTTCCCTAAGGCAGGACAGTCAATATGTGGGCTAAGGCGTGCTTAAGGCGTCAACGTTCAACCGCTCGCCGAAACGGAACCGCAAGCCGCCTCGCTGTTATGATGCCATCCATCATGCGGCTTCAGCCTGAACTCCCGCGCTTGAGCGCCGCCTAGCCGTGCCTTGGTGGCTGTGGTTTCTGGCGGGCGGGGTGCTCATTGCCGTCGAACTCATGGGCGACACGGCGTTCTACCTCCTCTTCATCGGGGTGGCGGCCGTGCTCGTCGGGACGGCGGGGCTGGCGGGGGCGGGCCTGCCGGAATGGGCGCAATGGCTCGCGTTCTCAGCCATCGCCATCATCACGATGGTGCTGTTCCGCAAGAAGCTGCACGACAAGTTCCGGGGCGGGTTGACGGGCTTCGACGACGATCCGGCCGGTGAATTGGTGGCCTTGCCACGCGGCCTTCCGGTGGGAGGGCGGGCCCGCGTGGAGTGGCGGGGCAGCCAATGGACGGTCGAAAACGTGGGGGACGCGGCGATCCCGCCCGGATCAAGGGCCTGGATCGTCCGCGCCCGCGGCATCGTGCTGGAAGTGGCGAACCCCGCCGAGGCGGACGCTGACGAACAACCCGAACGCAGGGGCGCATCATGGAAGTAGGACTGATCATCGCCATCGCCGTGGCGGTCCTGGCCATCATCATCGTCATCAAGACGGCGGTGGTCGTGCCGCAGCAAAGCGCGTATGTCGTGGAGAACCTCGGCAAGTACTCCCGCACGTTGACGGCGGGGTTCCATGTGCTGGTTCCATTCATCGAGGTGGTCGCCTACAAGCACAGCCTGAAAGAACGGGCGTTGGACGTCAGCGAGCAAATCTGCATCACCGCCGACAACGTGCAGGTGGGAGTCGACGGCGTCCTGTACCTGCGGGTGCTGGACGCCAGCCGAGCGTCCTACGGCATCGGCGACTACACCTTCGCCGTCACCCAGTTGGCACAGACAACACTCAGGAGCGAGATCGGCAAGATCGAACTCGACAAGACCTTCGAGGAACGCACCAAGATCAACCTGCGGGTGGTGGCCGAACTGGACGACGCCACGCAGTCATGGGGCGTCAAGGTTCTGCGCTACGAGATCAAGAACATCAATCCGCCTGAGGACGTCGTGGCGGCGATGGAAAAACAGATGCGGGCGGAGCGGGAGAAACGCGCCACCGTGCTGATGTCCGAAGGGGAGCGGGACGCCGTGATCAACGCCGCCGAAGGCGAGAAGCGCCGGGTGGTCATGGAGTCCGAAGCGGCGAAGGAGCGGCAGATCAACGAAGCCCAAGGGGAGGCCGAGGCCATCCTCACCGTGGCCAGGGCAACGGCCAACGGGCTGCGGGCCGTCGCCGAAGCGCTTGTGGCCGAAGGCGGGGGGGAGGCGATGCAGCTCCGCGTCGCCGAAGCGTACTTGGAGCAGTTCGGCAAGCTCGCCAAGGAAGGGAACACCCTGATCGTGCCGGCCAACTTGGCCGATGTGGCGTCGATGATTGGCGCCGCCACCAAGATCGTCGGGGACACCCGCTAACCCAGCGGCTCGTTCCAGCCAGTTTGGCGCGAAACCATAAACCCCATCAAAGTCAATAAGATAGCCCAATAGTGGCGGGGCACGAGCGCCGTTTCCCACCCGATGGCCCACTTCACCGAACGCAAGAACCCTCCCGCGCTCGCCGAGGCGCGCAAACGCCTGCTAGCGTCTCTCGGTTTGGAGGACAGCGCAGAGGCCCGCGCAGTGCTGGCCGCGAGCGATTTCGTCGCCTCCCGCGCACAGATCGACGGCGCCTGGTTCCAAGGTTTCGTCGCCGACCGCGCTTGGGAGCACGTGCCGGAGCCGGCGGCGATCGCGAGCGCGCTCGATGCTGCCGCGGCCGATGCGCGGGAAGCCGCGCACCTCACCGCCCCGTTCCATGCGCTGCGCCACCGCCTCATGGTCGGCCTTGTGTGGCGGCACGCGCTCGGCCTAGCGGACTATGCGGAGACGGTGTCCCGCTGCTCCGGCATGGCGGACGCCTTCATCGACGCCGCGCTCAAGCGCATCTTCCAATGGGAGGTGGCACGGCACGGGGCGCCCGTCGACGACGATGGCCAAGAGCAGGGCTTGGTGGTGATGGCGCTTGGCAAGCTCGGCAGCCAAGAACTCAATCTGTCGAGCGATGTGGACTTGCTGTTCGCCTATCCCGCGCGCGGTCGCACCGCGTCCGGCAGGTCAAATCAGCAGTTTTTCGTGGCCGTGGCGCGCAGCCTCATCGGCGTCTTGGACACGCCAACGCGCCAAGGCGGCGCCTTCCGCGTGGACACGCGCCTGCGGCCCTACGGCGAGAGCGGGCCGCTGGTGTGGTCATTCGATGCGCTGGAAACCTACTACGCAGACCAAGGCCGCGATTGGGAACGCTATGCGCTGGTGAAGATGCGCCCCTGCGCCGGCGATCTCACCCGCGGCGCGGAACTCATCGCAGCGCTCGAACCCTTTGTCTACCGTCGCTACTTGGATTTCGGCGCCGTGGCGGCATTGCGAGACATGCAGCGCCGCGTGCAACAGGAGCGGCGCGGCCCCGCCATCCAAGACAACGTGAAGCTCGGCCGCGGCGGCATCCGCGAGGTGGAGTTCCTCACCGCGACCCAGCAATTGATCTGGGGCGGGCGCCGGCGCGCGCTGCGTTGCCGGAGCCTCCTGGACGCGCTGCCCCGCTTGAGCGAGCTCGGCACCCTGCAAACCGACGCCGCGGCAGACCTTGCCGACGCCTACCGCTACCTGCGCGATGTCGAGCACAGCCTGCAAGCCATCGGCGACCGGCAAACGCATCAGTTGCCGGCCAATGCGTTGGACCAAACGCGCCTCGCATGGATGATGGACGCGCCCAGCTACGATGCGTTCCTGCACACGCTGGCCGCCACCCGGGATTGCGTCGCCATGCATTTCGAGGCGGCGTTGACGCCGGATGCCGAAGCCCCAGACGCCACCGCAGCCGCCGTTTGGCATGGCGAGGCGCCGGCACCGGAGGCTTGGCGCCCGTGGCTGGACCGCTTGCGGCGAGCGCGGGACAAGCCCAGCGTCGGCGGCGCCGGCCGCGAACGGCTGGACCGGCTGATGCCCCTCTTGCTCACCCGGCTCGACGAGCGCCCGGCGGCGGCCAAGCAGGTGCTGTCTCGCATCGCACCCATCCTCGAAGCCGTGCTGCGCCGCTCCGCGTACCTTGCCCTCTTGATCGAGAACCCGCCCGCCCTCGACGCCCTGATGCGCCTCGCCTCGCAGAGCCAATGGATCGCCGCGCATGTCGCCCGCCATCCGATGCTCTTCGACGAGTTGCTGCTGCCGCACGACCGCGACGAGCCGCCCAGCCGCGCCGAACTCATCGGCGACCTCGATGCTTGGCTCGCCCGCGCGCAGCCCGCCGACGCCGAGCGCGTGCTGGACACGTTACGGGAGTTTCGGGAATCCCACCTGTTCCGCGCCGCGGCCGCTGAAATGGCCGGCCGCCTGCCCCTCATGCGCGTCAGCGACTACCTCACCTTCTTGGCGGAAGCGGTGCTGGACCGCGCACTCGCCCATGTGTGGCGCGAGACGTTCGACATCGACGTCGTGGAGCGCTTCGTGGTGGTCGGCTACGGCAAGCTCGGCGGCTTGGAACTCGGCCCCGCATCTGATCTCGATCTCGTGTTCCTGCACGACTTCCCCACCTCCGCCAACCGCCCGCTGCACCGGCTGGTGCGCCGTTTTCTGCACGCGCTCACCGCGTCGACCGGGCATGGCCAGCTCTACGAAGTGGACATGCGGCTGCGCCCCTCCGGCCGCGCTGGCCCCTTGGTGAGCTCCTTGGAGGGCTTCACGCGCTATCAGCAGGAACAAGCATGGACCTGGGAGCGCCAAGCGCTGGTGCGGGCGCGGGTGGTGGCCGGGGACGCGGCCCTGGGCCGCCGATTCGAGGCGACGCGGCGCTCCGCGCTCTGCGCCCGCCAAGATCGGCAGCGGTTGCGCGAAGAGATCGTCGCCATGCGCAAGCGCATTGCCGATGCGGCGTCCACCGGCGTTGATCTCAAGCGGGACCCGGGCGGCATCGTCGATGTGGAGTTCATCGTGCAGTACTTGGTACTCGCTTGGGCCCACGAACATGAGTCGCTGTGCGAGCACACGGACAATGTGCGCATCCTGGAGACCGCGGCGCGCCTCGGCCTCATCGACGCGGCGGACGCCGCGGCCTTGACCGAAGCGTACTTGGCGCTCCGTTCAGAAGCGCATCGCGCAGCCTTGGACCTGCCAGACCCGGAGCGCGCCGCATCCCTGCTCGCCCGGCATCGAGACGACATCGCGCGCATCTGGGGGCAGTTCTTCGGCGCCTGAAAATTGCCATTACAATGGCGAGGCATCCGCAGGAGCCGGCGTTCAAGCCATGCGCCGGCGCTCTACTCGACAGCCGACAGGCGACGCCCGCCCGCGACGACGCCTTGGCCACAGCGGGAGACACCGATGGTTGCCGACGAATCATTCGCAAACCGCGACGGCCACATCTGGATGAACGGCGAACTCGTGGCATGGCGCGAGGCACAGGTGCATGTGCTCACCCACACCCTGCATTACGGGTTGGGCGTCTTCGAGGGCGTGCGCGCCTACGCCACGCCGAGCGGCCCGCACATTTTCAGGCTGCGCGAGCATACCCAGCGCCTGTTCAACTCGGCGCACATCCTCGGCATCTCGATTCCCTACCCCCAAGATGAATTGAACGCCGCCCAGCGCCAAGTGTTCCGTGCCAACGAGCTGGCGGAAGGCTATTTGCGGCCGGTGGTGTACATGGGCTCAGAGGCGATGGGGCTGCGCGCCGAGGCGCTTTCGGTGAACGTCGCCATCGCCTGCTGGCCCTGGCCAGACTATATGGACCCCGAATCCCGCGAACGTGGCATCGCCGTGCGCACTTCCTCCTACACCCGCCATCACGTCAACATCACGATGTGCAAGGCCAAGGCGAACGGCAACTACATCAACTCCATCTTGGCATTGCGCGAGGCGCTGCAATCAGGCTGCGATGAGGCGCTGCTGCTGGACAACGAAGGCTACGCCGCGGAAGGCAGCGGCGAAAACCTGTTCGTGGTGCAGAACGGCGTCCTGCACACGCCCGAGCTCACATCGTGCCTGCCGGGCATCACCCGCGACACCATCCTCACCTTCGCCAAGGAACTGTCCCTGCAGGTGATCGAGCGCCGCATCACCCGCGACGAGTTGTACATCGCAGACGAAGCGTTCTTCACCGGCACCGCCGCCGAAGTGTTGCCCATTCGGGAGCTTGACGGTCGGGTGATCGGCAATGGGCGCCGCGGGCCCATCACCGAACAACTGCAATCCCGCTACTTCGAGCAAGTGCGGGGGCGCCGGGAAGCGCACTCGGATTGGCACACGCCGGTGCTGTGAGCGACGCCGCGGAGCGCCCGCCGGGGTGAAGGTCCTCATCGTCGGGCCGGCTTGGGTTGGGGACATGGTGATGGCGCAACCACTGATCGCCGCATTGCGCCAAAGCGGTGACGAAGTGCATGTGCTGGCGCCACCCGCCACGCTGCCGGTTGCCGAGCGCTTGGCCGGCGTCACGCGGGCACACCGTTTGGAAGCGGGCCACGGCCACTTGGCGCTGCTCGCTAGGTGGCGCGCCGCGCGAGCCTTGCGCGCCCTCAACTTCGAGCGCGCCATCGTGTTGCCGAACTCCTTCAAGTCTGCGCTGACGCCTTGGTTCGCCGGCATCCCGCGGCGCAGCGGCTGGCGTGGCGAACATCGCTACGGCGTGTTGAATGACCTGCGGCGGCCGCGCGCCGGGCACCCCGCGCGCTTGGTGGACCGCTTCGCCGCCTTGGCCGGCAGTGCCAACGCCCACGAGGCCAAGCCGACACGCTCTACGTCGCGGCGCCCCAAGCTGCTGGCAGACCCGCGCAATCTGGCCAAGGTGTGCGCCAAGTTGGCGCTCAAGCCGGCACCCGATGTGGTGGCGCTCTGCCCCGGCGCCGAGTTCGGGCCGGCCAAGCGCTGGCCGCCCAAGCACTTCGCCGCGGTCGCCGCCGAAAGCCTCGCGGCGCGGCGGCAGGTGTGGCTGTTGGGGGCGCCCGCGGAGAAGCCCATTTGCGATGAAATCGCGGCGCTCGCGCCCGGTGCGCTGAATCTGGCGGGCAGCACGCGCTTGGCGGACGCCATCGACCTCTTGTCTGTGGCGCAGTGCGTGGTGGCGAACGATTCCGGCCTCATGCATGTGGCCGGGGCGCTGGGGCGGCCAGTGGTGGCGCTGTTCGGTTCCACCTCGCCAGACTTCACGCCACCCCTTGGCGAGGCGGCAACGGTGCTGCGCTCGCCCCAGCCTTGCAGCCCATGCTTCCAGCGCGTGTGCCCGCTCGGCCACACGCGCTGTTTGACGGAACTTGCGCCACAAGCCGTGTGCCAAGCGCTCGACGCGCTCGTTGCCGAGCAGCGCCCAAGAGCCATCCTGTGAGCGAGCCTTCTCCCCTCGTCAACGGCGCCGCGCAGCCGCGCCCGGAGGCGATGCCACGGGCCACGGGCGCGGCGTCCGCAGCCACCGGGCCCCGCGTCCTCCTCGTGAAGCTCTCTTCCTTGGGAGACATCGTGCATACGTTGCCAGCAGTGGAGGACGCGGCGCTGCACGGCGCCACCTTCGACTGGGTGGTGGAAGAGGGCTTCGCCGCCGTGCCGGCGCTGCACCGCGGCGTGCGGCAGGTGATTCCGGTGGCGCTGCGCCGCTGGCGCAAGTCTGCCGCGACGCACATCGGCGAGGCGCTGACATTCCGCCGCGCCCTGCGCCGCCAGCGATATGACCTGACGATCGATGCCCAAGGCCTGCTCAAGAGCGCCCTCGTCGCCCGGTTGGCGCATGCCGGGGAACACGCCGGCTTTGATCGCCACAGCGCCCGGGAACCGGCCGCGGCGCTGCTCTATTCCAGCCGGGCGCCGGCGCCGAGGACGGATCACGCCGTGGGCCGCATCCGCGCCCTGTTCGCCGCCACCCTCGGCTACCCGCAGCCCACCGACGCGCCAACATTCGGCGTGACGCAGCGCGGCGCGCCCAACGGCTACTGCGTGCTGACCCACGGCACCACCTGGGGCACCAAGCATTGGCCGGAGTCCTTTTGGAAGCGCATCGCCGAGCTTGCGGCCAACGCCGGGCTCACGCCGCTGTTGCCTTGGCTCTCCGACGCCGAGCGCGAGCGGGCGCAGCGCATCGCCGCCGCCGTGAAGGGCAGCGAGGTGGCGCCGCCGCTGCGCTTGGAACAAGCCATCGCGCTGCTCTCCGGCGCCAGCGCCGTGGTGGGCGTCGACAGCGGCCTCGCCCATCTCGCCGCGGCGCTGGGCCGACCGACCGTGGTGGTGTACGGGCCGACCGACCGGCGCCTAACAGGCTGCCTTGGCGCCCGTGCGCGCAGCTTGCAGGCGGACCTTCCCTGCTCACCCTGCCTCGCGCGCGCTTGCAGCTACCGCGGCGCACCGCAAAAGTGGGACGGGCAAGTGGTGCGGCCACCCTGCTTCGCCAGCGTGCATCCAGACCGGGTGTGGCAAGAGGTGGAAGCGGCGCTGGAGGATTGAAGCAGGGTCGCCTAGCCTTGCGCCGGCCATGCGGGACGCGGCGCGCGACGCCGCTGATTCACTGCGCCAGCTTCTGCGCCAAGCCCGTGGCCCGCGCCGCCTGCCTTGTCACCGCTTGGCGCACCGCCTCGGCGCTGCCATGCACGATGACCTGCGACCGCGCCCGCGTCACCGCCGTGTAGAAGAGCTCCCGGGTGGCGATGCGGGAATCGACCGGGCCCGGGACGAACGCCACCGCGTCGTACTCCGAGCCTTGGGCGCGATGCACCGTCAGCGCGAAGAAGGATTCGTGTTCAGGCAAGCGCGCCGGCGCGATTTCGAAGGGCGAGCCCGCCGAGCCGAGTTCTGGAAACCAGACGCGCCCTTTGCCGCCGGCGCGCAGCACCACGCCGACATCGCCGTTGGCAAGGCCCGAGGCCGCGTCGTTGCGCGTGACGATGATGGGGCGGCCAGCGTAGAACTCCTCGCCACGCCCGGCGGCGCCGCTGCGCCGCAGATGGCGTTCCACCAAGCCATTGAAGCGCTCCGCGCCGAACGGCCCGGAGCGATGCGCGCACAGGACGCGCAGTTCCGGGAAGGGCTGGGCAGCCGCGCCAAGCTCGCGCACGTCGCGCACACGCGGAGCGCAGAACTCCCGCGCGTAGCGCGTCGCCAGTTCATCAAAGGCGCGCGCGCCGCCAAGCGGCTCGAGCCGTGTCTCGGCCGCTGCCGCGTCTCGCAAAGCGCCGAGGGCGCCATCGGCATCGCCTTGCACGATGGCGGCCGCCAAGCGCCCAATGCCCCCGCGCGGGTCGAAGCGATGGCTTTGCGTCAGTTCCACCAAGGTCGGCTCGAGCGGCGAACCTGCGGTTTGGCCGGCGGCGCACAAGTCGCCCAGCACGGCGCCTGGTTGCACCGATGCAAGCTGGCTCGCATCGCCCAGCACGATCAAGCGAGCCGCCTCTGGCAATGCGCCCAATAGCTGCGCCATGAGCGTGACATCGACCATGGACGCCTCATCCAAGATGAGCGCATCGAGCTGCAGCGGCGCACGACGGGCGCGGAACAACAGGCTGTGAATGGTGCTGGCGTCCGCCCGGTAGTCCGCGAGCGCCGGCACCGCTTGCGCGAGTTCTTCCGCTTGCGCCCCCACCGCCTCTTGCAGCCGCTTGGCGGCCTTGCCGGTGGGCGCCGCCAGCGCCACGCGCTCTGGCTTGGCCAAGGCCGCTCCAACCAAGAGCGCGATGAGCCGCGCGGCCAGCGTCGTCTTGCCGGTGCCAGGGCCGCCGGTGACCACGCACAGGCGGTGCTTGGCGGCCGCCTGCGCCGCTTGGCGATACTCGGCCCCATCGCTGCCAAACAGGCGCTCCACCACCGCTTGGACGTTCACGTCCAACGCCCTAGCGTCGTCCCCGGGATGCTCCATGGGCGCCGCCAGTGCCCGCAGCCCCGCGGCCACGCGCACCTCGTCATCGCGCAAGCGGTCTAGGTAAAGTTGATTCTCCACATCGAGAAACAGGGGGCATTGCCCGGCCGCGCCCGAACTCGCCACAGCGGGGCTCTCAAGCAGCGCCGCCCGCCAACGTTCCAGCGCCGGCAGGCGCACGCCGACTGGTTGCGCGGCGGATTCCTCCAGCGCCGCGGCGGCATCGGCGCCGGCGCAGGCCGACAATGCGAGGCATGCGTGCCCCGCCCGCACCTGGGCGCTCGCCAAGGCCGCGGCCAAGGCGACCTCGCGCACGGTGGCACACGGCGCACTGAGCTCCACCACGAGGCTGGCGAACGCGAAGTCGATGTGTTGGATCAACCCCGCTGCCAACAGCGCTTCAAGCTCCGCCAAGGCACTTTGCGGGGCCCCATGTTCGCGCTGCGCCGCGACGGTCATGGCGCACGGCCCGCAAAGCAGGCATCCACGGCGGCGATGCAGGCGGCGCTGGGCCGGTCGAAGTAGATGCCTTGGCGCACCGTGCCACCGACGCCTTCGATGCCACGCGTGAACAGGTAGAACACCCCGCCGATGTGCTTCTCATAGCTGTAATCCGGCAGGCGGAGCTGCAGGTGGCGATGCAGCGCGAGCACATACAGCAGGTACTGCAAGCGATAGCCGTGCCGCTCCACTGCGGTTGCAAGGCGCTGTGGCGCGTACTCCGCGCCCCGGCGCCCCAACAGATTCGTCTTGTAGTCGATCACATACCAACAGCCGTCCCGCTCCGCCACGAGATCGATGAATCCGCGCAGAAAGCCATCAATCGTCTGTTCCTGCCCGGACGGGGGCGGCGGGCCATAGCCATGCGCAGCCAAGACACTGCCGAGCACAGCGCGGTCCAACCCCCGCGCCGGCAGATGGAACTCCATCTCTGGCACTGGCCGCCTGAGGTCCGCGATGCGCCACGGCTTGCCACTGCCTGGGCCGGCGGCGGCCTCAAGCGGGGCGTTCCAAACGTTCTCCACCATCCGCGTGGCGACATCCCGCCAAGCGGCATCGATGCGATGCCGCGCCAAGCCCTCGCTCACCACTTGGTCTAGCGCCGCACCACGCGCCAGCCGCTCGAACATTTCATGCAGGCAGCTGCCCACGCGAGCGCCAGCCGGGAATGTGAAGGGGGAGCGCTCAACGCCGGCCGCGCCAAGGAGCGGCTCGCCGGCGTCATCGAGGGCCGCCTCCAAGTCGTGGTCGGGCTGTTCGAGGAACTCGTGGTCGAGGCCAGACGCGGCAGCGCCGGCCTGCCCGGCCAAGGCGGAATAGCTGGTCATTTGCCGCACCCGACCCAAGGCGCGGCTTCGCTGGCGCGCTTGGAGCGGTTGGCTGGGCGGCGGCGCGACACGCTGCCTCGGCGCGTCTGCCCCGGCAGGCACTTCAACCGCGCCAATGCCCTGCGGACACCGCTCCACCAACGCTTCGACACGCTGCAGCCACGCATCGGCTGGCATCTTCCTCGCGGCAGCGCGCGCCTGCTGCAAGGCTTCGAGCGGGTCTTGGCCGGCATCGCCGGCGCCTGTGTCAGCCCGCGCCTCGCGCAACAGCCAGGTGAGGGGAGCGTGTTCCGAATAGGTGGCCCGAGCCCAAGTGACGACGCAGCGCAGGCGCGCGCGCGTCAGCCCCACATAAAGCAACCGCGCGTCTTCGGAGAACTCCTCCAGCCACTCCTTGCCCTCCTCCTCCGCCGTCGGCGCGAGGTGCAACACCTCGGGCAGGCCAAGCGCATCCCGATCATGGAACTGCACCTCCCACTTCTTCGTGGGGCTGACGCGCTCAGGGCGGCGCGCGTCCCACGCGAATGGCAGGAAGACGATGGGGAACTCCAAGCCCTTGCTGCGGTGAACCGTGACGATCTTTACCAGTTCCTCGTCGCTCTCCAGCCGCAGTTGCGCCACTTCGTCGTGGATGTTCACCCGCGCGCGACGGCGGCTGAGCCACGCCGCCACGCCGGTAGGAGTGAGCTGGCCGGCGGCCTCCGCTTGCTGCAGCAGGTCTGCCAAATGCATGACATTGGTGAGGCGGCGGGCGCCATCGGCGTGTCGCAATAGCTGTTGGGCGGCGCCATTCGGCGCATCTCCCGCTCGCGCCGCGTTTTGCACCGCGGCATCGAAGCTCCGCAGCAGGCGGCGCACCATCGACGCCACGCCGCCGGCTTGCCACGCCGCTCGCCACTCGCCTAGGCGTTCCTTCCATGCGTTCCAGGCATCGTCGTCATCGGCCAAGCTGGCGAGCTGCGCGGCGTCCATGCCGAATAGGTCGCCGGCCAGCGCGCCACGCATCCTTGCCGGAGAATGGGGGCTCGCCACAGCCCACAACAGGCGTTCCAGCTCTCGCGCCTCGCGGCTGTCGAAAACGTCCGCGACGCCGACTTCGACGCTGCGCACGCCGCGCTCCGCCAAGGCGCTCGCCACCCGCCGGCCTTGCTCGGTCTTGCGCACCAACACGGCGATGTCGGACCCGGCCAGCGGCTGGCCACCAATGCTGGCGCCGCCTTCCTTGGACAGCGCCAAGAGGCGCACGATCTCATCCGCCGCGTGGCTTGCCGCCAACGGCATGACATCGCCCTTGTTGATTTGCTTGCCGTCCTCCCCGGAGATGAGGCGGAACTGCAGCGGAGGCTCGTCTTCCTCGCCGGCCACGCGCAAGCCTGGCGCGTCGTCAGCCAGCGCCGCCACCGCCGGCGTGAAGGAGATCTCCGGCAGGCCAAAGGGATGTTCGCAGCCAAAGACGGCGTTGGTAGCCGCGACCAAGCGTGGCACGGCCCGGTAGTTGTCTGTCAACGTGAGCCGTGAACCGTCGCCGTCATCGACCTCCGCTCTGGCGCGCAGATAGGCAAAGATGTCCGCGCTGCGGAAGCGGTAGATGGATTGCTTCGGGTCGCCCACGATCACCATCGAGCCGCCACCGCCGCCGTAAATGCGTTGGAAGATGTCTGCCTGTGCCCGATCCGTGTCCTGATACTCGTCGATGAGCGCAACCGGATAGCGCTGCCGGATGCGCTCCGCCAAGCCCGGTGCCTGCAACAGCGCTTCGCGCACCGTGAGCAACAGATCGTCATAGCCAAGCTGGCGATCCTCGCGGACGCGGCGGGCAACCCGTTCGCGGGTGTCTTCCAAGGCGGCGCGGCGCACGCGGGGCAACCACTCGTAATACGCCGTGAGCAACGCCGCGGCGGCCGCATCCAAAGTGGCCAAGCAGTCCGCTAGGGCCGGCGCCGTGGCCGCAAGGTCCGGCGCCTTGGCCGCTAGCTTCGAGAACGTCTTCTTCGGATCGAACGCCACTGTCAGCGGACGCTCAAGGGCGGCCAACACCGCATCCAAGCCCTGCCCTGCCCCCGCACCCGCGGCGCTCCGTCGCGCGGCGTCAAGCGCCTGCTCCCATTGCGCCTCATGCTGGGCGAGGTCTTGCGCGGCGGCTGCGTCGAGGCGATCGGCGCCGCGGATGTCCAACGCCGGCTTGCCGAGGTGCCCGATCACCCAATCGGTGAGGTTCAGCGCGCCAAACATGTCATTGCCCGGCACCTTGGGCAGGAACTTCTGCGAGCCAGCGAACTGCACTCGCGGCCGCGGCGCTGGATACATGGCGCGGCGCCAGTGATCGCGCACGGCGGCGCTCATCACGTCGAAGCCGTCGCCGCTCACGGAAAAGCCGAACGGCAAGCCGCAGTCGAACGCGAAGTCCCTGATGACGCGCTGGCAGAAGCCGTGGATGGTCACCACGTTGGCGCGGTCTAGATCGGCCACCGCCGGCTCCAAGCGTCGCTCCACTTGGGCCGCGCTGATGCCGAGGGAAGCCCAGCGCGCCATGAGCTCGCGGGCTTGGTCGCCGCTGTCAGCAGCTCCGGCGGCGGCACGCAGGGCATCGCGCAAGGTCCGGCGCATCCGATCCCGCAGTTCATCCGTCGCCGCCACCGTGAAGGTGACCACCAGCAGCTCGCCGATTTCGCGCTGCGCCTCGACGATGAGCCGCGCCGCCAAGGTGGTGAGCGCGTAGGTTTTGCCGGTGCCGGCGCTCGCCTCGATGAGCGTGGTGCCGTGACCGTCCAGCGGCAGGTCGAGCGGCGCCGTTGTCGTGGGTGAGGTCATGTGCGTCGCTTGCGCACCGCGTCGACAAGCGGCACGAAGAGCGTTTCGGCCAGTTCGGCGAAGCCTTCGCCGAACGGACCTTGGCTGCCGAACGCCAAACGCTCGTATGCGTCTGGGAAGAAACTCTCATCCCACTTCCGCGCCGCGGCGGCGAGCCCCGCTTGGCGTGCCACCGAAGCGTCCGCATTCTTCTTCGCGAACGCTTCGGCGTAGACCCAAGAGACATCCGGCGCCAACGGTAACAGTTCGCTTTGGCCGCGACGCCAAACATCGAGCCAAGCGCTGAGCTGGCACCGCAGCGCATCGGCCGGCGGCGCTTCGAGCCACAGCGTTTCCATACCCTTGCTGCCAAGCCCGACGCAACACGCCCAATACGCAGTGTCCATGCCGTCGTCGCCCTGCGCGGCCGTCAGCGCTGGTGCGCTCGCGCCCGCCGCCCAGACCAGCAATTTCAACCACGCCTCAATGCGATCCTTCGGCCGAACGGAGCCGATGCGGTAGCAAACCAACGTGCCCGTGGCGGCATCCACGCCTTCGAGGGCGCCGGTCACGGTGTAGCCGTCGAGCCGCGTGTCGATGGCAATGGGCGCGGCGTTCAATGCAGCCTCGTGCGGCGCCAGCGCGGCACCCAGCTCATCCACAGCAACTTGCGCGTCCTCCTGCGTGAGTTCTCCTTGAGCACCCTGCGGCAGGGCGCCGCTGGCCGCGACCAAGGCGGCGCGACGCGCCGGCGCGAGCCCCTGCCGGCCGAGCGAGAAGAGGCGATCGCGCACCTGCCAGCGCTGCAGCCCATCGAGTTCAAACGGCTCGTCTTCGGCGAGGGCCGCGTCGTCCGTCTCCAAGCGCAGCCCAAGCCGATCGCGCAGAAAGGATTTGGCCGGCGCCGCCGCATACGCCGTGAGGGCGCGCAGGTCGATGGCGCCCTTGGCTGCTGGGGACGGCAGCGGCACGAAGAACCGGCTGGCGACCTCGCCATCATCCAAGCTGTCGGCCAACGAGCGCGCCGCGGCGAGCATGCTCGCGGAGTAACTGAAGAGCCCCGCGTCATCGCGGCCAGCGCCAGGCGCCGCCCCGAAATACCGCGGGCTGAATGGCTGCACCGGATGTCGGGTCTCAAACGCCACGCCGGGGAAGCGCGCCGCCAAGTAACCCTTCAGCTCGTCCACCACCACCGAGGGGGGGATCGCCGCGTCGTCGCGCAGGCCGCGCCCGGTGTAGCTGACGAGAAAGCAGCGCCGCGCCGCCAGCAACGCTTCGAGGAACGCGAGGCGATCTTCATCGCGGACGCTGCGGTCGCCGCGGCGGGCGTCCTCCTGCGCCATCACGTCGAACGACAGGGGCGTGGGTGAACGCGGGAAGCTGCCGTCGTTCATGCCCATCGCGCAGACGACCTTGGCAGGAAACGTCTGCCCCGTCGCCAGCGCCGCCACCGTCACGCCATCCGCGAGGCGCGCCGTCGGCCGCGAGGCGCTCGCCGCAGCGCTCTGCAAGGCGTCCCGCAGCACGGTGAACGGAATGAGCGGCGCTGCGCCGTCCACCCGCGCCGGCGCTGCGCCCAAGGCGGGTGGCGCGGCGAAGAGTTCCCCCTGCCGCGACGCCGCCGCGGCAGGCTGCTCCGCCGGCGGCTCGACGAGCGGCGTCCACTCTTCCGCAAGATCGTCAATGAGCCGCTCTACGGATGCCGTCTCGCGGGCCGCTGCAGCAGGGCTTTGCTCCGGGTCCGCAAAGAAGGGCGCCACAACCTCTTCGCGCAGCTTGCGCGCCCATTCGGCCGCCGGCAGCGATTCCTGCAGCCAGCCACGCAGCTTGAACGCATCCTCGCAGTAGCGGACGAAGCGGCCCAGCGCCTCGTAGTCTTCCGCGGCGCCCACCCCACCGGCAAAGCCAATGGCGCTCGGCGCTACCTCGTTGAACAACACGTCGTCCCCGGCCATGGCGTAACCGAGCAGCAAGCGCCGCAGGCCAAAGCGCCAGGTGTGCGCATGGGTGCCCGGCAGCCCCTCATCGCGCCGATGCGCCGCGTCCACGCCCCACCGAATGCCGGCATCGCGCACCCAATCGCGGATGTCGCCGAGACGCGCCGCATCGATGCCGAGCCGCGCCTGCACCGCGGCGGATTCGAGGGGCGCCAGCACGGCTTCGGCGCCGTAGCGTGAGCCGGGCAGGGTAAGCAGGTCGAGAAACGCTTGGGTGGCGCGGGTGGCGGCGCTGCGCGGGCGCGAGACGTTGAACGGAATGACGCCTTCCGCCGCGAACACAGACTCGATGGCCGGCGCGTACTCCTCAATGTGCGGCGTGACCACCAACACATCCGCCGGTTCGATGTCCGGCTGCTCGTCGAAGAGGGCGAGCAACCTGTCATGCAGCGCCTCCGCCTCGCGGGCGGGGGAGTGGCAGACATGGATCTGAATGGACGCATCCGCGCCGGCAAGCGGCGGCTCGGCCGCAGCGCCTTCCGTCGCCAGCCGCAGCGCCAATACGTCACCTTGCACCCTGCCAAGGGCTGTTTCCGCTGGCGGCTCGTCGTAGGTTTCCTCCGGGCCGCCCACGGCCAGCTCCTGCTCGACCAACAGCGACTGCGTGTCCCGCGCCAGCTTGCCCCAAGCCGCCAGCAGCTCGTTGCCTTCGGCGCGGTGTTGCGCGGCGGGATCCTCAGGCGCGGCGCGGCGTCGGTTGATGCGGCGGGGCGCGATGTCCGCCCAATACTCGCGGCATGGGCTCAACAGGAAGAGGTGAATCTCCATGTGCTTGGCGGCGTGGCGCAGCATGTCGAGATACGAGGGCGAGAGCGCGGCGATGCCGAAAAAGCTCACCCGCGCCGGCCACGCCGCCGGCGCCCCCGCGCCCAACGCCGCGGCGAACGCATCGACGGCGGCCACCCAGTGCCGCGGCGCCGCGGCCCCGGCCGCCAAGCGTTGCCACAGCCGTGCCTGCCAATGCGGCGTGGCGCCGGCCTGCCACCCGCGAATCCAATCCGGGCGGTACAGCAGGCAGCGGTCATACACGCCCGCCAGACGCTCGGCGAACTCGAAGCGCTTGCGTGGGTCGCCATCCGCCAAGTAGCCGCGCACTGCCTCCGCGTCCGGGCCCAGTTGGTCGCCGGAGGCCTCCGCCAAGGCATGGAAGATGCGCCAGCGCAACCGCTCCGGCGCGAAGGGCCGCTCCAACGGCAAGGTGGGCACCGCCGCGCGCATGATGGCCCACGCGAACTGCGCTGGCAGCTCCACATTGAGATGCGCGGCGATCCCCAAATGCCCAGCGAGTTCCAGCGTGAGCCAGCGACCCAGCGTTGGATGCGGCACGACGATGCGCTCCGGCGCCAGCGGGTCTCCGGGAGCGCCCTGCATTTCCTGCGCCAAACGCGCCGCCAAGGTTTCCAGCCGATTGCCGGCGTGAATGTGGATTGGCTCCCTCCCCCTGCCCGCTCGCGCCGCGTGGCGCGGGCACAGTGCGCCAAGCATTGTCCTGCCTGGCCGCGGGAGCGGCAAGCGAGCGCGGCGTCTGATGAGCCGGCGGCGCGTCCGCCCCGCTGCGCATCGGGATTAGCGAAAGGCAGCCGTGATAAGGTTGCGTTTGCTTGGCGCCGAAGAGAGTTTCACCGTGGCTTACGACAAACCCATCCCCCCGCAAGGACAGCATACGCAGCCCTTTTGGGAGGGGGCCAAGGCCGGCAAGCTGATGCTGCCGCGCTGCACAGACTGCAATCGCACGCACTGGTATCCGCGCCTGATTTGCCCGTTCTGCCACTCCACCGCGCTGGAGTGGGTGCAGGCGAGCGGCGAGGGACGCATCCACACCTACGCGGTGCAGCATCGCGCCTTCGGCGGCTGGCAGCAGGAGGTGCCCTACGTCACCGCATTCATCGATTTGGCGGAAGGAGATCGCATGCTGACGGTGCTGCGCGGCGTGGATGCCACCAGCCCAGAGAGCATCAAGATCGGCGCCTTGGTGCGGGTGGAGTTTGAACAAGCCAACGAAGACACCCACATTCCATTCTGGCGCGTGGCGGAGGAGCAGTGATGGCGGCGAACCTTTCGAATGCGGCGGCCATCGTCGGCGCCGCGGAATCCAACGTCATCGGCTATCCGATGGAGCTGATTGGCAAGCGGGTCACCTCGCTGCAGCACCACATCGAAGCCATCAAGAACGTCTGCGACTTGACGGGCATTCCCGTGGCGGACATCCAAGGCATCTTCTCCGCCGGCTGGTCCGGCGAACTCGCGGAACATCTGGGGCTGCGCCCGCGCTATCTGGACACGACGATGGTGGGCGGCTGCTCGTTCCAGATTCACGTCCACCACGCGCTGGCGGCCATTCACGCCGGCATCATCGACATCGCCTTGGTGAGCCACGGCGAGGCCGGCTGGTCTTACCGGGGCGGCGGCTATGGCGGCGGGCGCGGCGGCGGCCAAGTGAGCCCCGCCACCGAGATGACCGCGGCCTACGGCATCTTCGGGGCGCCCTCGCAATACGCCCACGCCATGGTGCGCCACTTCCACCGCTTCGGCACCACCGCGGAAGACTTCGCCCACATCGCCGTGGTCACGCGGCAGTGGGCCACGCTCAACCCGCGCGCCGTGATGTTCGACAAGAAGCAAAGCCCGTTCGGCGGGCCGATCACCTTGCAGGACGTCACCGAGGCACGGCTCATCGCGTGGCCGCTCACTCTCTACAACTGCTGCTTGGTCACCGACCACGGCGGCGCCGTCATCGTGGCGCGGCCGGAGATCGCCCGCAGCCTTCGCACCAACCCGGTGTGGATCAGCGGCGCCGGTGAATCCATGGGGCATCAGAACATGCTGGAAATGGAAGACTTCACCGCCACGTCAGCATCCCGTTCGTCCGCCACCGCCTACAAGATGGCGGGGCTTGGGCCGGCGGACATGGAAATGGCGATGATCTACGACTCTTTCACCATCACCGCCGGCATGACCGCGGAGATGCTCGGCCTCGCGCCGCGCGGCAAGGGCTACACGCTGTGGAAGGAAGGCCACGCCGCGCCCGGCGGGCGCCTGCCCATCAACACCAACGGCGGCGGCCTGTCGTTCAACCACTCCGGCATGTACGGCATGCAGCTCTTGGTGGAGGCATACCGCCAGCTCTCCGGCACCGCGGAGGACGGCGTGAACGGCATCGCCGGCAAGCAGACCAACGCCCGCACCTGCGTGGTGAACGGCACTGGCGGCACGCTGTCCACCACCGGCACCCTCGTGCTGACAGCAGATTCTTGAATCCGTCAGGGTTCACACCCTTGCGAAGCGGAGACGCGCCATGAATTGGAAACGCCTGTTGCTAGCCGTTTTGGCGGCCTTGCTGGTGCTCGCTGCCGCCGGCTATTGGTTCGTCATGCAAACGCGCGCCGGGCAAGACATGGCCTTGGAGTTTGCAACTGGCGCCTTGGCGGCACCAGCGGCCGCGCCGCCGGCAGACACGTTGCGGGTGGTGATGTGCGGCACGGCTTCGCCGCTGGGCGCGGTCGGCCGGCGGGCATGCGTGGCGGTGTTGGTCGGCAAACGTTTCTACCTTGTGGACGCCGGCGCCGGTTCCGGGCAAACGCTGACGCTGCAGCGCATCCCCGCGCAACGCCTTGAGGCCGTCTTCATCACGCACTACCACTCAGACCACATCGACGGCTTGCCAAACCACAACCAGAGGTCTTGGGTGGCGGGGCGCCCGGCGCCGCTGCAAGTGGTCGGGCCGCCGGGCATCGAAGAAGTGGTGGAGGGCTTCAATCGCGCCTACGCGCAGGACCGACAACACCGCATCGACCACCACGGCGAAGACCTGCTGCCGCCGGCGCTCGGCGTGATGCAGCCGCGGGTCATCGAACCCGGCGTGGTGCATGATGCCGACGGCCTGCGCATCACGGCGTTCTTGGTGGATCACTCCCCCGTGGCGCCCGCCTTCGGCTACCGCTTCGACTACAAGGGCCGCTCGGTGGTGGTGAGTGGCGATACCGTCGTCACGCCGAGTTTGGAGAGCATGGCTGCTGGCGTCGATCTCTTGATTCACGACGCCCTGTCCGAGCCGCTCGTCTCCGCGATGGCCGAGCGAGCCAACCCGCGCATGCAGAAGGTGATGGTCGATGTGCTGGATTACCACGCCCACACTACCGACGTGGCCGCGTTGGCCGAGCGCGTCGGCGTGCGCAAGCTCGCCTTCTATCATCTTGTCCCGGTGCCGCAGAACGCGCTGATGGCCGCGATTTTCATGCGCGACATCCCAGACAGCGTGGTGCTCACCGAAGATGGCATGACGTTTGATTTGCCGGCGGATTCGGAGGAGATTTTGGTGGATGGGCAGCGTGGCTGACACTGCATCCCCATTGGGCTTTCCGGCTTAGCGGGCCGATTCGTCAGCCGCCCTCCACCATCAACGCCGCGGCGTCGCGGCGCACCGAGCGCCGGCTCCAATGCCAAGCGCCAGCGCCGACCAACACGTTGGTGGCCGCAGTGGCGATGAAGATGCCCTGGTAGCCCCACAAACGGTCTCCCAAGATGACCAGCGGCACATAGAAGATGAAGGCGCGGCTGATGGAAATCACCAACGCCGGCAGCGGTTTGCCCCGCGCGTTGAAGCAGGAGCCGGCCACCTGCATGATGCCCATGAAGCCGATGCTCGCCGGCACGACGAGGAAAAACGCTTCCGCCACGGCCACCACCGTCGGGTTGGCATCGATCAATCCCGCCAACCAGCCCCCGAAAGCCACCAGCACGGCGCAGGTGAGGGCGCCCCACGCGAGGCAGAAGCCGTTTGCGAGACGCATCGCCGCGCGCACCCGGTCGAAGTAGCGCGCCCCCCAGTTCTGGCCAACGAACGGCTCGACGGAGGATGACGCAGACCACAGGATCATGTGCGCGAGCAATTCCACGCGGGTCGCCACGTTGAAGCCGGCCACCACCTCGTGGCCGTGGCCGGCAAGCAGACGGGTGACGACCAGCATGGCGACGGGCATGATGAGGCCACTCGCGACAGCCGGCCCGCCGACGTGCAGCACCGCGGCGCAGGATGCCGACCAGCCGCGCAGAGACCAGCGCAGCAAGCGCTCCCGCGCCATCAGCCCGACAAAGACGACAACGCCGCCAAAGCTGGCGATGGTGGAGGCCCAAGCCGCGCCGACGACGCCCAGCGCCGGCAAGCCGAACCAGCCAAAGATCAGCGGCGGGCACAGCGTCACCTGCGACAGCGAGATGGCCGTCATCACCAAGCCAGGGCCCGCTGCCCGGCCCGTTGCCCGCAACAGCATGGAGCAGACCACGGCAAGCAGGAAGAACGGCATGCCGAGCAGGTAGACGCGCAGGTAGTCGATAGTCATCTCGCGCACGACGCCGCGAGCGCCCAGCATGGCGACGATGTCGCTGGCGAAGGCTGCGGCCAAGGCGCTGAGCGCGGCGCCAACCACAAACGCCAACACCTGCGCATGGGAGACCAACAGCGCGGCGCGCTCCCGCTCCCCAGCGCCCATCGCCCGGGAGATCACCGACGATGCACCCACGCCAATGCCGCCGGCGAACGCGAACAGCGTCATCACCACCGGGAAGGCGAAGCCCATGGCGGCCAAGGCTTCGGTGCCCACCATGCCAAGGAACACCGCTTCGCCAACTTGCGCGGCGTTCATCGCGATCGAGCTCATCGCCATGAAGGCGCCAAGCCGCGCCAAGTGACGCGCCACCTCGCCGCGGGTGAAGCCGGGCGCCGACGGCGTGGCGCGTGTGGCGCTTCTTATGGGTGCGTCCGCCAAGCCAGCGTCCGGCCCAGCGCCGCAATCAAGGGCACTGGCCGCAAGCGCTCCTGACTTGCCATGCGCCCGGCCCGCGGGCGCTTCATACATTGTTCTTGAAGCGGCATCGGCATCGAGTGTGGGAGTTTCGCGGCGCCCGTTCAAGCGGCGTTCGACTAACTGCGACACTCTTGGCAAAATGTCGCCTCGCATTTTCGGGGGAGAGTTTGCGATGAGCGGGTTTCCTGAGTCTGTCGTCATCAACGACGACACCATGCGCGAAGGCCTGCAGATCGAGGCGGCCGACATCCCGGTGGAAGCGAAGCTGCGCCTGCTCGACGCCTTGGGCGAAACCGGCGCCAGCGTCATCAGCATCGGCTCTTTCGCCCACCCCAAGTGGACGCCACAGATGGGCTGCATCGACGACCTCGCCGAGCGCTTCGAGCCCAAGCCCGGCATCAAGTACACCGCCGCGGTGTTCAACAAGCGCGGCTACGACAGGGCAGACGCCTACTATCCGAAGCTGGATGTGCGGCAGCGCCGCTTCGGCACCCATGTGGAACTCTGCGACACCTTCGCGCGGCGCAACTACAACCGCACCCAAGCCGAGCAAATTGGCGCCATGGAAGGCACCATCGCCGCCGCCAAGGCCGCTGGCGCCACCACTGGCTCCGTGGCCATCGGCAACCCGTTCGGCTCGAACTTCGAGGGCGCCTTTTCCATGGCGCAGCGCATGGGGCTGTTGGAGCTGATGGTGGACAAGTGGCACGCCGTCGGCATCGAAGTGACGCGCTGCTCGTTCCTCGAGGCGATGGGCTGGAACTTGCCCAATCAGGTGCATGACACCATCGTCGCCATCAAGGAGCGCTGGCCGGAAATCACCGATTTCCACATGCATCTGCACAACACCCGCGGCGTCACCATCGCCAGCTACTACGAGGCGTTGAAGCTCGGCGTGCGCGAGTTCGATACCTCCATCGGCGGCATGGGCGGCTGTCCGTACTGCGGCAATGGCCGCGCCGCCGGCCATGTGCCCACGGAAGATTTCGTGGACCTGTGCCACGAGCTCGGCATCAAAACCGGCTACAACCTGGACAAGCTCATCGAGGCCGTCGCCATCGCCGAAGAGGTTGTGGGGCACCCCTTGTGGGGGCACATCTCCAAGGCCGGGCCGCGCCCGCGTGACGAACGCTTGTATCCGCGCGAGATGCCGTTTGTGGAAACGCTGCAAGAGGCGGCGCACTTCCGCAACGGGCCGGACGTCTATGACGGGCAGATCGCCCCTTGGCAGAGCAACGACGCGCTCAGCAGGTAGTTCGCCGCAGCAACGCTTCCACATCAACCGCGGCAGCGACGTCAGCCGCTTGCCGCGCAGCCTTTGGAGAACATTGAATGGCCGTGCTTGAGTCGCAACTGAACGTCCGTTCGGATGCTCATCGCGAGAATCGCGCGCACATGCTGAAGACCCTTGCGCAGCTCGACGAGTTGTACGCCGAGGCGTCCAACGGCGGTGGCCCCGAGGCCATGGCGCGGCTGCGCTCGCGGGACAAGCTGCCGCTGCGCGAACGCATCAGCTTGGTGCTCGATAGAGACTCCCCCTTCTTGGAGATCAGCCCGCTCGCGGCGTGGCGCTCAAGCTACGCGGTGGGCTCCGGCTTCATCGTCGGCATCGGCATCATCGAGAACACCGAGTGCTTGGTGCTCGGCCACGATCCATCCGTGCGCGCCGGCGCCTTCAATCAGTTCAACAGCAAGAAGCTGATGCGCGGCTTGGAGATCGCCCGCAAGAATCGCATCCCCTACGTGCAATTCGTGGAATCCGCCGGCGCGGACTTGCGCGGGGAAGGTGGCGGCGGAGACCCGGAGGCGTCCATCCGCCGCGAGGGCGGCCACTTCGCGGAATCAGGCCGGCTCTTCTACGAAATCACCGAACTGTCGAAGATGCGCATTCCCACCATCTCGCTGGTGTTCGGCGCCTCCACCGCCGGCGGCGCCTACCAGCCGGGCATGAGCGACTACAACATCTTCATCAAGGGGCAATCCCAAGTGGCCCTCGGCGGGCCGCCGCTGGTGAAGATGGCCACCGGCGAAGACGCGGACTACGAAGCCCTCGCCGGCGCCGACATGCATACGCGCATCTCCGGTTTGGGCGATTACCTGGCCTTGGACGAGATGGACGGCATCCGCATGTGCCGCGAGGTGGTGGCGCACCTCAACTGGCGCAAGCTGGGGCCCGGCCCTTCCATGCCGGCGGACGAACCGCTGTACGACGCTGAGGAGCTGCTCGGCATCGTCAACGAGGACCTGCGCGTTCCTTTCGACATGCGCGACGTCATCGCCCGCATCGTGGATGGTTCGCGGTTCGAGGAGTTCAAGCCCCTCTACGGGACGACGTTGGTCACCGGCTGGGCGTCGCTGCACGGCTATCCCATCGGCATCCTTGGCAACAACGGCCCGCTGCTTTCCAACTCCGCGGAGAAGGCGTCGCAGTTCATTCAGCTCTGCAACCAAATCGACGTGCCGCTGCTGTTCCTGCACAACATCACGGGCTATGTGGTGGGCACAGACTTCGAGCAGGGCGGCATCACCAAGAACGGCTCGAAGATGATCAACGCTGTGGCCAACTCGACGGTGCCGCACATCACCGTCATCGTCGGCGCGTCGTATGGCGCCGGCAACTACGGCATGAGCGGGCGCGCCTACGACACGCGCTTCACGTTCATCTGGCCCACGGCGAAGATCGCCGTCATGGGGCCAAAGCAGATGGCCGGGGTGATGACCATCGTGCAACGCGCCGCAGCGACGCGCCGCGGGCTTGAGTTCGACGAAGAAGCCAACGCCAAGCGCGTGGCCGTCGCCGAGCACTGGGCGGAGGAGCGTTCCAAGGGGCTGTACGCCACGTCGCGGGTTTCCGACGACGGCATGATCGACCCACGCGACACGCGCGCCGCAATCGCCATCGCGTTGTCCGTCTGCCACAACGGCGAAGTGCGCGGCACTAAGGAGTTCGGCACATGGCGGATGTAGGCATCCAACCCATTCGGCGGCTGTTGATCGCCAACCGGGGCGAAATCGCGCGGCGCGTGATTCGCTCCGCGCATGACATGGGCATGGACACGGTTGCGATTTACGCAGACAGCGACGCCAACGCGCCGTTCGTGCGCGAGGCGGACACGGCCATTGCCCTGCACGGCAGCGGCTCCACCGACACCTACCTCAACATCGCCAAAGTCACCGACGCCGCCAAGCGATGCGGCGCGGACGCGGTACACCCGGGCTATGGCTTTCTCTCTGAGAGCGCACAGTTCGCCGCCGCGGTGGAAGCGGCCGGCATCCGCTGGGTGGGGCCATCGGTCACGGCCTTGAGCGCCATGGGCGACAAGCTCGCCGCCAAGCGCTTGATGCGCGAAGCGAACGTGCCGACCTTGCCGGCGGTTGAACTCACCGCCGACGGCGATTTGGCGGCGGCGGCAAACGAAATCGGCTACCCCGTGCTGGTGAAGGCGGCGGCTGGGGGCGGCGGCAGGGGCATGCGCATCGTCCGCGAAGCCGCTGAGCTCGCCGAGGCCGTGGCGAGCGCGCGCCGTGAAGCGGCGTCCGCGTTCGGCGACGACACCGTGTTTCTCGAGCGCTGGCTCACGGCGCCGCGTCATGTGGAAATCCAGATCTTGGGCGATTTGCACGGCAACCTCGTGCACCTCTTCGAGCGCGAATGTTCCATTCAGCGCCGCCACCAGAAGATCATCGAGGAAGCGCCCTCGCCGGCCGTGGATGCGGCGCTGCGCGCGCAAATGGGCGCCGCGGCCGTGGCGGCGGCGCAGCGCATCGGCTATGCGTCCGCCGGCACCGTCGAGTTCTTGGTGGACGGCGGCCAGTTCTGGTTCTTGGAAGTGAACGCCCGCCTGCAGGTGGAGCATCCGGTCACGGAAGCCATCACCGGGTTGGACTTGGTGCGTGAGCAACTGCGCATCGCCGAGGGCGAACCCTTGGGCTACGGCCAGGAAGACGTTGCCTTCAGCGGCCACGCCATCGAAGCCCGCCTCTACGCCGAAGACCCGGCCAACGATTTCTTGCCCAGCGGCGGCCGGGTGTGCGCATGGGAACCCGCCCCCGGGGCGCGCTTTGATTCGGGCATCGAGGCCGGCAGCGATGTGAGCATCGAGTTCGACCCGATGATCGCCAAGGTGATCGTCCACGCGCCGACGCGCCGCGAGGCGGCCGGGCGGCTGGCGCGGGTGCTGGAGAAGACGCGCCTGCAGGGGGTGACGAACAACCGAGACTTCCTCGTCGCCACACTGCGCGAACCAGCCTTTCTGGAAGGCGACACCACGACAGACTTCATCGACCGCGTGGCACCTTCGCGAACGCGCGGCCTCGCAAGCGCCGAATTGCGCGACGCCGCCATCGCCGCGGCGCTCCACGCGCAGTGGCAGCGACGCGCGCAGGCCACGGTGCTGCAAAACATCGCCAGCGGCTGGCGCAATTCCATCATGCCGCCGCAAATGACGGCGTTCCGCTGCGGCGAAGCCGAATTGACGGTGCGTTACCAAGCGCAGCGCGACGGCGCCTTCAAGGTGCAGGTTGAGGACGCGGAACTGTCCGTGGCGGTGTTCGCCAATGGCGACGCCGACATCGATCTGGAGATCGACGGGCGGCGCGTCGCCGCGACGGTGATGGGGTTGGAGCACGGGGTGTGGTTTGTGCATGGGCCGTTCGGCGACGTGGAGTTGTCCGAGCTGCCGCGCTTCCCCACCGCCGGCTGCGCCGAAGTGAGCGGCGGGCTCCGGGCGCCCATGCCCGGCAACGTGACCGCCGTTCACGTCGCCGAGGGCGCCGCCGTGGCACAAGGCCAATTGCTGCTGGTGCTGGAGGCCATGAAGATGGAGCACCGCATCACGGCGCCGGCGGCCGGCACCGTCACCGAGCTGTTGGTGCGCGCTGGCGACCAAGTGGACAACGGCGCACTCCTAATCGTGTTGGAAGCAAACCAAGAGAGTTGAGGGGCACAGCCATGCAGACCACCGACGCAACCCTGTACGACATCGAAGGCGGCGCTGCCTGGATCACCCTGAACCGGCCAGACAACCGCAATGCGCTCTCCGCGGTGTTGGTGAGCGAACTCCACGAACACTTGCTGGCGGCCAATGGCGACCCAGCGGTGCGCTGCATCGTCATCACCGGCGCAGACCCAGCCTTCTGTTCCGGGGCAGACCTCAAGAGCCCCCCAGGGCAAGCCATCTCGGGCCGTCAGTCCGTGCCGTATCCGACGGTGCTGACCACCATCATGGAAAGCGACAAGCCGGTCATCGCCGCGGTGAACGGCCACGCCTTTGCCGGCGGCTTGGGGCTCGTTGGCGCCGCCGACATCGTGGTGGCGGTGGAGGACGCCCTGTTCTCGTTCAGCGAAGTGCGCATCGGCGTGATTCCCGCGGTGATTTCCGTAGTGTGCATTCCGAAGCTCGGCACCCACCATGCCATGAAGCTGTTCCTCACCGGCGAGCGCTTCACCGGCGCCGACGCCGTGGCGATGGGCTTCGTCCATCGCGCCGTGCCCAAGGACGCGCTGCGCGCCGCGACGCAGGAAACGATCGACATGATTAACTTGGGCGGGCCGAACGCCGTGGTCGAATGCAAGCGGCTGGTGCGGCGCGTTCCGCAACTCTCCATGGCAGAGGGCTTCAAGGAAACCGCCACTTGGAGCGGCCGCATGTTCCGCTCAGAAGAAGCTGCGGAGGGCATGGCCGCGTTCCGCGAGAAGCGCAAGGCTGCCTGGGCGCAGGACTGACCGGCTCGGCGCCCAACACATGGCCATCAACCCCAATACGCCGGTGCTGGTGGGCGTCGGCCAAACCTTGAACCGCATCGAGACGCTGGAAGACGCCATCGAGCCCATCGAGATGATGCTGCGGGCAAGCGAACTCGCAGCCCTCGACGCCGGCATTGGCACGGCCCTTGACGGGCTGCAGTCTGTGCGCGTCATCCGCGGCATGTGGGGGTACGACAACCCAGCAGCGCTATTGCGCGAGCGCATCGGCGCCCCCGGCGCGCAAACCGTCGGCACGCTCATCGGCGGCAATCAGAACCAGGCCGTCATCAACCACACGGCGCTGGAGATCCTCGCCGGCAAGGTGGATTTCGTCCTCATCGCCGGCGCCGAGAACGGCTACAGCGCCAACAAGGCGCGCCGCGTGGGGGTGAACTTGCCCGAAACGCCGGCGCCTGGACACTACGATGTCCTCATCGGCGGGCCGCAACAGCCCGAGCACCATGAGCACGAGATGGCCAAGGGCATTCGCCGCGCCATTCAGGTGTATCCGATGTACGACAACGCCATCCGCCACCAGCGCGGCGAATCCATCGCGGCGCATCGGCAGCGCGTCTCCGAGCTTTGGTCTGGCTTCAACGATGTGGCCCAAGCCAACCCCAACGCCTGGGTGCGCCACAACATGACGCCGGAGGAAATCCGCGCCCCCTCGCCGGCCAACCGCATGGTTGGCTTCCCCTACACCAAGTTCATGAACGCGAACATGATGGTGGACATGGGCGCGGCGCTCATCATGTGCTCCGCGGCGCGGGCGCAGCGCTTGGGCATTGCCGAGGCGAAGTGGGTGTATCCGTGGTCCGGCGCCAAGGGCTACGACCACTTCTGCGCTTCGGTGCGAGACAACTTCCACACCTCGCCCGGCATCCGCATCACCGGCGCCCGGGCGCTGGAACTTGCCCAAACCAACGTTGAGGAACTGGCGTTCGTCGATCTCTACAGTTGCTTTCCCTCGGCGGTGCAGGTGGCCGCGGACGAGTTGGGCCTCTCGCAACAGCGCCCGCTCACCGTCACCGGCGGCCTCACCTTCGGCGGCGGGCCGCTCAACAACTACGTCATGCACAGCATCGCCCGCATGGTGGAATTGCTCCGCGAGCACCCGGGCGCGCGCGGCCTCATCACGGGCAACGGCGGCAACCTCTACAAGCATGTGCATGGCGTGTACTCCAGCGCGCCGCCAGAGCGAGATTTTCGTTTTGCAGACGTGCAAGCGGACATCGACGCCTTGCCGTCTCGCACCTCGCTGGCGGCATGGCGCGGCGACGCCCACATCGAGTCTTACACGGTGATGCACGACCAGGGCGAACCGAGCGTGGCTCACCTCGCGTGCCTGACGCCAGGCGGCGATCGGGTATGGGCCAACAGCCAAGACGCCGACCTGATGCAGGCCATGATGGCCGACGAGTTCTGCGGACGCCCGGTGCGCCTCGACGACGCTGGCAATGTGGCCGTGCGGCAATAGGCGACCGCTGGCGCATGGCCTCGCCAACCTTGTTTAGACGCCTCGCCTAGTGCGACAATCCCGCCGATGCCTACCGCCCCCATTCCCGAACCCCACACCAATGGCACCTCGGTGCCTGCCGTGGTCGCCCAAGGGGGCGCGTCGGAACTCTATAAGCGCCCCTTCGACCTCGCGGTTGTCACCTTGGCCATCGTGTTGTTGCTGCCGCTGTGGGTCGCGGTGTGCATTTTCGTGCCGCTGGCCATCTACCTTGAAGACCGGCGCCCGATCTTCTACACGCAACAGCGCCTCGGCCGCTTCGGCAAGCCTTTCCGCCTCATCAAGTTCCGCACCATGGTCGCCGACGCAGAAGCGCATACCGGGCCGGTGTGGGCCACGCTGGACGATGCCCGCACCACCCGCGTGGGCAAGACGTTGCGGCGCTTCCACTTAGACGAGATTCCGCAGGTCATCAACATCCTGCGCGGCGACATGAGCGTCGTCGGGCCGCGCCCGGAGCGCCCCGAACTCGCCCACAGCTTTGGCCGCGAAACGCCCGGCTTCGCAGACCGCTTGATGGTGCGGCCCGGCATCGCCGGCCTCGCCCAAGCCTATGGGGAGCGCGGTTACTGGACGCACCCGGCGGAGAAGCTGGGTTACGACAAACGGTACATCGAGCGCATGGGCCCCGTGGAGGACTTGAAGCTCATTCTGCTCTCGCTCTGGGTCGCGTCGCGTCGCGCCTTCAACGAGAACTATGTGCTGACGGCCCCGGCCCATTCCACCCCTTGCCGGGGGAAGGGCACCATGAATCGACCTCAACAGGGCCCCAGGGACGCCCCATGAGCGCCCCCGAAGCAGGGAGACATTGATGAGTGAGTTCGAAGGAAAAGTAGCCGTCGTCACGGGTGCCGGCGGTGGGCTTGGGCGCTGCCACGCCATCGAGTTCGCCAAGCGCGGCGCCAAGGTGGTGGTGAACGACCTTGGCGGCAGCGTGGATGGCACCGGCGCCGGCGATGCCGCAGACGCCGTGGTGCAGGAAATCGTCGCCTTGGGCGGCGTCGCGGTGGCAAACAAGGCGTCCGTCTCAGATCGCGAGGGCGCCCAATCCATCGTGCAAACGGCCATCGACGCCTTCGGGCGCATCGACATCCTCGTCAACAACGCCGGCATCCTGCGCGACAAGACGTTCAAGAACATGACCTTGGACGAGTGGGACCTCGTCATCAGCGTTCACCTGAACGGCACCGCCTATGTGACCCATGCGGCTTGGCCGCTGATGTACGCGCAGAACTACGGGCGCATCGTGCTGACGAGTTCCGGCTCTGGCATCTTCGGCAATTTCGGCCAATCCAACTATGGCGCTGCCAAGATGGGCATGTTGGGGCTGATGAACGTGCTCGCCCTTGAGGGAGCGAACCACAATGTGCGCGTCAACACGCTGGCGCCCGGCGCCGCCACGCGCATGACCAACACCGTGCCCGGCCGCGCCGAGGACGTCGAAGCGCCGCCGGCTGAGCGCCATCCCAAACTGGTGAGCCCGGCGGTGTTGTTCATGTGCGCGGAAAACGCGCCCAACGGCGCCGTCATCCACGCGGCCAGCGGCAGCTTCTCCATGTCGCAGATCGTCGTCAATCAGGCGGTGGAACTCGGCGTGGACGCCACTTACGAGGATTTGGAACCCCTCGGCGAGCGGCTGATGGACATGACCGGGGCAAAGCCCCGCGAGCGGCGGCCAGCGCGGCGACGGTAGCCGGCGGAACCGCCGGGTTCAGGCCCCCGAATCGACCGAGGCAACATCGCGCTCCCGCTTGGGGAGGAAATACATCTCGAACGGGTTGAGCCGCCAACCGAAGGCGTCGAAGCGGGCGAGCAAGTCCATCCCCGCAAGCACACTGGCGTACCGCAGCCAACCACCGGATTCCGGCGGCCCACCGAATTCGGGCGGCAGCTCGTGTGCGCATGACAGCACCATGTCCGGATGGTCGCCGAATCGCAGCTCCCCAGCGTCGGCGCGGGCCACGCCTTCCGCGCAGAGCGTGGAACGCGCGCCAGTGTCGATGAGCACCCGAACCTTCGCCGCCTCGGCCCGGTCTATGACCACCACCGGCGTTAGGTTGCCGGAAAGCCACGCCCGATGAGGCCGCGCGCCTTCGCCGCATGGACCGAGCTCGCCCAGATGAAGCACCTCGTCCCGCCACGAAAAGCACACGGCTTCAAATCGGCTCAGCGCGTTCATGCCGATGGCCCCATATGGCTTCGACGCGGGCGCCACCGTGGCTGGCAAGTCACCCTGCGCCATCCCCGGGCCGCCGAAGTCGCGCAGAAGCACTTGTTCCCGGTTCCGGGCCACGCCGTCGAACCTGGTGATGGCCACTGAGGTGCCAAGGCGCTCCACGCGGTCGCCACCCCATGCCAGAGCTGTCCGCGGGATGAACGTACTGGAGGCCCCCGTGTCCAGCAGCGCCCAGAAGGTCCCGCGCTCCCAACCAGCGATGACCACCCGCCGCGCGTCGCTCCGGTCCGGACGGAGAAGGTGCATCCCCATGCGTCCGCTCCGCAACGGAGGGGAGCTGGATGACAACACTTGCCGACGCTTGGTGATGAGGAGGATCAGTTGGTCGCAGGACCATCCCGCTCGCCACGCAAGCCCATCCGGCTCGTCCCGACGAACCTCACAGAGGCGGTCCACGAAGCCGAAGTTCGCTGCGGTCTGCCCTGTCGCCCAAGCCAAGAAGTCGACGCGTGGACACACGGCGACGAGCGTGGCCCGCTGGCCGCCCCAGCAATGGGCCAACATCAGACGCTCCACCTCGTCCGGCGGGGCGCTCTCGAAGAAGCGCCGAAGGCTGCGCCAACTGCCTTCAAAGTCCCCCTCGCTGAATGCCTCGCTCATGTCCTGTAGGAGCATGACCGGCGCGTCTTGGCGAGCTGCTTCGGCGCCCACAGGGGCGCCGAAGCAGCAGAGGCCCAAAGCGAGCGTCAAAGGCAGCACCCGCGCCATGCAAAGAACCACGCGCACGTTTTGGCTTAGGACGGCGGTGCCTTGGCCAGATCCAGCGCCTTGTCGCGGGCGAATTGCTGCGCCACGGCCACCGACAGGCGGTTGGCGCGCGCCAAGGTGGAGAGCGCCGCAAAGGCGATCCAATCGCTCGACACCTCGAAGTAGTCGCGCAGGGCGGCGCGGGATTCAGAGAGGCCGAAGCCATCTGTGCCGAGCACGGCGAACTCGCCAGGCAACCAGCGCGAGATGGAGAGCGGCAGCGCTTTCATGTAATCCGATGCCGCGACGAAGACGCCGTCCTCGCCGGCAAGCACTTCCTCGACATACGGGCGTTCTTGCGCGTCGCCAACGCTTAACACCGCGGCGCGTTCCGCCTGAGCGCCTTGCCGCGCCAGCTCGTTGTAGCTCGTCACGCTCCAAACATTCACCGCCACGCCCAAGGCTTCGAGCTCCGCCGCCGCAGCCAACGTTTCCATCATGATCGCGCCGCTGCCGAGCAGGTTCACCTGCGCTCGCGGCTGGCGGCTCAAGCAGTACATGCCTTTCACGATGCCTTCCTCCGCGCCCTCGGGCAGCGCCGGCATGTGGTAGTTCTGATTGGTGACGGTGATGTAGTAGAAAACGTCCTCGAAATCCTGATACATGCGTCGGATGCCGTCGCGCACGATCAGCGCCAACTCGTAGGCGAACGCTGGGTCGTAGCTTTTCAGGTTCGGCACGGTGGAAGCGAGGATGTGGGAGTGCCCATCCTGATGCTGCACCCCTTCGCCGTTCAATGTGGTGCGCCCGGAGGTTCCACCGAGCAGGAAGCCCTTGCACATCATGTCGCCGCACGCCCAGATCATGTCGCCGACGCGCTGGAAGCCGAACATCGAATAGAAGATGTAGAACGGAATCATCGGCAGCCCGTAGTTGGCGTAAGCGGTGCCGGCGGCCAGAAACGAAGCCATCGCGCCCGTCTCGCAAATGCCCTCCTGCAGGATCTGCCCATCCTCGGCTTCCCGATACGGCGCGATGGTGCCGGCGTCCACCGGCTGATAGCGCTGCCCTTCAAGGGAGTAGATGCCCGCTTGGGGGAACAGCCCGTCCATGCCGAAGGTGCGCGCTTCGTCTGGCACGATGGGCACCACATAGCGCCCCAGCCCTTCGTGGCGAAGCAGCTTCTGCAGCATGCGCACCACCGCCATGGTGGTGGACACCTCACGCTTGCCCGAGCCTTGCAGCATGTCCTCAAAGAAAGACATCGGCGGCGGCGCCAAGCGCTCACAGCGCACGTTCCGCGCCGGCAGGAAGCCGCCCAGCGCCGCGCGCCGGGCCAGCAAGTAGCGAATCTCCTCGCTGTCCTCGGCGGGACGGTAGAACTCGGCTGCGGTGGCCGCAGCGTCAGAAAGCGGAATGTCCAGGCGCTGCGTCAATTCCCGGCGCTCGTCTGGCGACAGGTGTTTTTTTTGGTGAACGGTGTTGCGCCCCTCGGACTTCGGCCCCAAGCCATCTCCCTTCACCGTCTTCAGCAGCACGACGCAGGGCTTCTCCTTCACCTCCATCGCCTGCTTGAACGCCGCGTAGATCTTCTGCCGGTCGTGCCCACCGCGCCGGATGGTGCGAATCTCCTCATCGTTCAAGGAATCCATCAGTTCGCGCAACGCCGGGGTGTCCTCCACCCAATGCTCACGCACCACGTCGCCCGGCGAGACGGTGTAGAACTGATAGTCGCCGTCCACGGCTTGTTCCATGCGCGCCTGCAGCACGCCGTTCACGTCGCGCTCGAACAGCACGTCCCAGCCGCCGCCCCAAATCACCTTGATGACGTGCCAATCCGCGCCCCGAAACGCCCGCTCCAGCTCTTGGATGATCTTGCCGTTGCCGCGCACCGGGCCGTCGAGGCGCTGCAGATTGCAGTTCACCACGAGCACCAAGTTGTCCAGCCGCTCGCGCGCCGCGGCGTCGATGCTGCCGAGCACTTCCGGCTCGTCAGACTCGCCGTCGCCGATGAAGTTCCAAATCTTGCCGCCGTTGCGCGGCTTCATGCCGCGGCTCTCCAAGTACTTGGCGAACCGCGCTTGGTAGATCGCGCAGGGCGTGGAAAGCCCCATGCTGGCGTTCGGCATCTGCCAAAAGTCCGGCATCCGGCGCGGATGCGGATACGAGCTCAAGCCCCCTTCCGGGGCGATTTCCCGGCGGAAGTTGGAAAGCCGCGCCGCGCTCAAGCGCCCCTCCAGAAAAGCGCGGGCATACACGCCGGGGGACGTGTGCGCCTGCACATGCACTTGGTCGCCGCCATAGTCTGGGCCGGGGGCGCGGAAGATGTGATTGAAGCCCACTTCCATCATCGTCGAGGCCGAGAGATACGTGGCGATGTGGCCACCCACGCCAGAGCCGGAGTCGTAGGCTTGCAGCACCATCGCCACCGCGTTCCAACGCAAGATGTTCTCGATGCGGGTTTCCACCTCCACGCTGCCGGGGTAGGTGGGCTGCTCCGTCAGCGGGATGGTGTTGCGGTATGGGGTGTTGAGCGCTGCGTCTGTGAGCACGACGCCACGCCGGGAGACCATGTCCTGCAGGCGCAGCAACAGCGCTTTCGTCTCGTCCGCGCCATGTTCGTCGAGCACGCCATCGAGGGCCTCGAGCCACTCGCGCTGCTCAATCTCCCAGTCGTCGATGCGTTCTGCCATGCGCGGCAGAATACCCGATTGCCAACGCCGATTACGCTTGCGGCGTGGACTCCAAGTTAGCTTCGGAACGCTCTTTGGCGACGAGAAAATCCACCACGTCCAGCATCCGTTCCAAGCTGCCGGCCAAGTTCGCCTCGATGCGGTACTTGCCGGCCACGATCAGCGTCGGCACAGCGGTGATGCGGTAAGCGCGGCTCATCGCCGCGGCTTGGCGCACCCGCGTGTCCACGCCGAAGGACTCGTAGGCACTCTGAAACGCCTCTTGGCCGACATCCGCGTAGCGCCCGAAGATGCGCGCCACTAGCTGTTCATCGCGGACATCCACCCGATGCACATGGATGGCCTCAAACATCGGCATGTGCAGCGCGTCGGTCACCCCCAACGCTTCGGCAGCGTAATAGACGCGCGCAAGCTGCTCCCAAACCGGGTTGATCGGCGCCGGCAGCCGCTCGAAACGCACATCCGCCGGTTGGCGGCGCTCCCAAGCTGCGACCAACGGATCGAAGTTGTAGCAATGCACGCAGGCGTAGGAGAACACCTCCACCACTTCAACGGCGTCGCCGCCGGCGGTCTCCACCGGCACGGGCAAAACGTCGTAGTGGCGGCCGGCCTCAAACTCCTGCGCGGCGACCGGTGCCGCAAAGATGCCCAATAGAGCGAAGACGGAGAACGCCGGCAGCATGGGCACCCAGCGAACCCGCCTCGGTTGGCGTTTCAATGCAGCCCTTGGACGTAGTTGGCGACGGCGCGGATTTCCGTGTCCGTCAGCCGGGCGGCCACTTGGCGCATCATCGCGCCGTGGGCTTCGTCCGTCCTGCGTTGGCCTTCCCGATAGGCGATGAGCTGCGCCACGACGTAATCGAACCGCTGCCCAGAGAGCATCGGAAACCCGGCGGGGGCGTTGCCGGCGCCGGTGGGCGAATGGCAGGCGGTGCAGGCGGCGACGCCCTTCGCCATCACCCCGCCCCGATAAATGTGCATGCCGGCATCCACGGTCTCCGGCGTGGAACGGCCCACCTGCGCCGGCAGCGCGGCGTAGTACGCGGCCATCGCCGCCAAATCTTCTTCAGAGAGATGGTTGAGCTGCCCGGCCATGAGCGGCGCCGGGCGCTCGCCAGACTTAATCATGAGCAGTTGCTCGAAGAGATAGCGCTCGTTCTGCCCGGCGAGGTTCGGGTAATCCGGCGCGATGCCGGAGGCGCCATCCTGCCCGTGGCAGGCCGCGCAAGGCAGAATGAGGGTGTCGACGTCCGCCGCCGAGCAAACGGTGGCCAACCCCAGCGCGGCCACCCATCGGAGAAAACGCATGTGGAGAGCGCTCCAGCCCAGATCAACCTAGCCCAATTTTGCGCGCGCGAGCCGCTAAACTGCCGCGCAGCGCCGCGATGGGAGTATACCGCGCATGGCCCTGTCCGCGCATTTCCTCACCAGCGCCGCAACGCTCGCGCAGTGCCCCGCCGACGATGAGCCGGAGGTGGCGTTCGTCGGGCGCTCGAACGCCGGCAAGTCCAGCGCCTTGAATCGCCTCGCCGGGGCGCGGCGCTTGGCGCGCGTGAGCAAAACGCCGGGGCGCACGCGGCTCATCAACTTCTTCGCCGTCGCCGGCGGCGGGCGCCTCGTGGACTTGCCGGGCTATGGCTATGCGAACGCCAGCAAGGACAGCCGCCAACGCTGGAGCAAGGCCATCGACGACTATCTCTCGCATCGGGCGAGCTTGGCGGCGGTGGTGCTCATCATGGACGCGCGCCGCCCCTTTCAGCCCTTCGACGAGCAACTGCTGGATTGGGCGCAGGCCGCCGGCAAACCGCTCGTCATCCTGCTCAACAAGTGCGACAAGCTGCGCCACGGTGCGCGGTTGACAGCGGAGCGGGCGGTGGCGGCGCGGGTGGCTGCCCTTGAAGACGCCGTTGCCGTGCCCTTCTCTGCAGTGACCGGGCTCGGCGCCGACGCGGCGACGGCGCAGATCGCCGCATTTCTCGCAACGGGAGACGCCGAGACCGAGGCTTAGGGGGCGATTCGCACCGCCAAGGCCGCGAGGCGAGCCGATGCCGCGAACGCGGCCAGACCGCGGCCCCGGCAGGATCCTCTCTTCCGGGCTAACGGGCGAGCCGGCTAGTGGGCTTGATCCCAGTTGTCGCCAACGCCCACATCCACCACCAGCCCCACGGACAGGTCCGCCGCGGCCTCCATGCGCTCAACCGCGCCCTTCACCAGCGCGTCCACCGCATCCTCCGCCACCTCGAAGACCAGCTCGTCATGCACCTGCATGACCATGCGCACCGGCAAACTGGCGGTGGCAAGCCATGCGTCCACGGCGATCATGGCGCGCTTGATGACGTCCGCGGCGGTGCCCTGCATGGGCGCGTTGATGGCCGTGCGCTCGGCAGCTTGGCGGCGGCCCACCTGCCGCGCGCGGATGTCCGGCAGGTAAAGCCGCCGGCCATACACCGTTTCCACGAAGCCCGTCTCCCGGGCTTGGCTGCGGATGCCTTGCATGTAGTCGCGCACATCCGGGTAGCGCTCGAAGTAGCGGTCGATGTAGCCCTGCGCCACGCCGCGGGGCACGCTGAGTTCGCGGGCCAAGCCGAAGGCGGACATGCCGTAGATGAGGCCGAAGTTGATGGTCTTGGCGCTGCGCCGCTCATCTTCGCTCACATCTTGCGGCGTGCGGCCAAACACCTCCGCGGCGGTGGCGCGATGCACGTCTTGGCCCTCGCGAAAGGCTCGCCGCAAGCCATCGTCGCCGGAGAGGTGCGCCATGATGCGCAGTTCGATCTGGGAATAGTCCGCGGCGACCAGCTTGCACCCCGGCGGCGCCACGAATGCCGCCCGGATGCGGCGCCCTTCCGCGGTGCGGATGGGGATGTTCTGCAAGTTGGGGTCCTGCGAGGCGAGGCGGCCGGTGGCTGCCACGGCCTGCCCATAGGTGGTGTGGACGCGGCCAGTGCGCTGCTTGATTTGCTTGGGCAGCGCATCGAGGTAGGTGGACTTCAGCTTGGCGAGGCGCCGGTGGTCCAGAATGAGGCGTGGCAGCAGATGGTCCTGCGCGAGTTCCTCCAAGGCGGTTTCCGCCGTGGAGCGCTGGCCGGTTTGCGTCTTCTGCAGCACCGGCAGCGCCAGTTCGTCGTAGAGCACTTCCTGCAGTTGCTTCGGCGAGCCCAAATTGAAGGGCCGCCCGGCCTCTGTGTATGCCTGCTCGGCAAGAGTCTGCAACCGCTCCTGAAGCTCTCGGCCATGCTCCCCCAGACGCTTGGCGTCCACCAGCGCGCCGGCGCGCTCCACGCGGGCCAGCACCGGCATCAGGGGGCGTTCGATGTCCGCATAGACGGCCTGCAGGCGGCCCCTGGCCGTGAGCTTCGGCCACAGCGCCTCGTGCAGCCGCAACGCGAAGTCCGCCCGCTCGGCGGCATAGTGAACGGCTTGGTCCACCGCCACCGCGGCAAACTCCAACCGCTTGGCGCCCCGCCCGGCGAGATCGTCGTAGCGCGCCGCCTGCAGGCCCAAGTGCTTGGCCGACAGGTCCTCCAAGCTGTGGCGACGCGTCGCCACGCTGTCGAAGACATAGGATTCGAGCATGGTGTCGTAGTCCGCCCCGGCCAAGGCGATGCCGTGGTTCGCCAGCACGTTGACGGCGAACTTGAGGTCTTGCCCCACCTTGCGGATCGATGCGTCTTCCAACAGCGGCGTGAGCACACGCAACGCATCGGCAAGCGCCACCTGCTCGGCGCCGGCGAGATCATGGCCAAGGGGCAGGTACGCCGCCTTGCCAGCCTCGGCGGCGAAAGACAGGCCGACGATGTCCGCGTCCATGTAGTGACGCGGCCCGGTGTGTACCGCGAAGGCAAATGTGCCGGCGGCGCGCAACCTCGCGGACCAATCTTCAAGGGTCGCCAGCGAGTCGATGCGGGCATAGTCCCGCGCGACGGCCGGCTCCGGGGCGGCGCTCGGCACGCCGAGCTCGGCGAGCCACACGCGGAAGTCATAGCGCTCGAAGAGCTTGGCCAAGGCATCGACGTCCACGGGCTGCGGCACCAAGTCCGCAAGCGCCACCGGCAGTTCCACGTCGCAGCGAATCGTCGCGAGGTGCCGCGACAGCGGCAATTGATCCAGCGCCCCGCGCAGGCTGTCGCCGATCTTGCCCTTCACTTCCCCGGCACGGGCGATCACCGCATCAAGGCTGCCAAACGTCTTGAGCCACTTCGCCGCGGTCTTCGGCCCCACCTTCGGCACGCCGGGGATGTTGTCCGCGCTGTCGCCCATCAACGCCAGATAGTCCACGATGCGCTCTGGGGGAACGCCATACTTCGCTTCCACCCCGCCCCGGTCCAGCGTCTGGTCGCTCATGGTGTTGACGAGGGTGACGGTCTGGCTGACGAGTTGCGCCATGTCCTTGTCTGAGGTGGAGATGACGGTGCGCCGCTTGGCCGCGTCGGCTTGGCGCGCCAGCGTGCCGATGACGTCGTCCGCCTCAACGCCGGGCACGATGAGCAGCGGCATGCCGAGTGCCTTGATCGTCTCGTGAATCGGCTCCACCTGACAACGCAGCTCATCCGGCATCCGCGGCCGATTCGCCTTGTACTCTGGATAGATGTCGTTGCGGAAGGACTTGCCGGAGGCGTCGAACACCACGGCCACCGGGCTGCCGGCATAGTCCTTGGCGAGCTTGCGGAGCATGTTGACCACGCCGTACAGGGCGCCGGTCGGGAAGTCATCCGCCGCCGTCAGATTCGGCAGCGCGTGGAAGGCGCGGAACAGGTACGAGGAGCCGTCAACGAGCAACAGCGGCTTCTCATCATCTGACATGGTTGCCCCTCCTGCCCGCGGACATCACGCGGGAATCATAAGAGATTGCCCCGCCGCTGTGCCGGCGCAGGTAGATATGGCGCTGCGCCAGCTAAGGGCGGGGTGAGTCGGCGGCCCCTTGACGCCGGCAAGATGCGGGGATGATGATGGCCATCTGCCCCGGCCAACGGGAACCCATGCCTACGCCCCTGCACACAGGCGCCCCACGCGCCGCTTGCCAAGCGGCCGGCAGCTTCGCAAGGGCCGTGCTCCGCGCCGGGCGCTTGGGGCACTGGCCGCGGGCGTTGCTGACCGTGTGGCTTGCGGCGTTGCCTTGGCCCAGCGCCAGCGCCGCGGAAACGGCGCAGCGCGGCCCAGACGTGACGCTCATCGAAGGCGAAGAGCGCACCATCTACGAGTACCGCCAAAACGGCCAGTTGCGGCTGGTGAAGATCGTGCCGCGCAACGGCCGCCCGTACTACCTCGCCCCGCTCGACCCCTCCAAGGGCTTTGGAGACTTCGACAAAGCCGAGTTCGTCGTGCCACAGTGGGAGATCATCCGCTTCTAGCCGCCGTCCGCGGCGGCCCTAGCGGCTTCCGTTTCGGCCGCAGCGCTGCCATCTAGCCGGCCGCGGCCCTCGACCCCAGCGTTCTCCAACAGCGCCACCATGAAGTAGCCGCGCGCATCCTGCCAGCGTTCGCGTGGCACGAAGCCAGCCTCGGCCGCCAGCGCAAAGAACTCCTCCGGCGCGTACTTGTAGGAGTTTTCCGTGTGGATGCGTTCGCCGGCGCGAAACGCGATGTCCGCCCCATCCACGCGCACGGTCTGCGCCGTCACGCTCTTGAGGTGCATCTCCACGCGGCCGTCGCCCTCGTTGTACGCCGCGACATGTTCGAACTGGTCAAGCTGGAAGTTCGCGCCCAAGGCATGGTTCAGGTGGCTCAGCATGTTCAGGTTGAACGCCCGCGTCGTGCCCGCGGCGTCGTTGTAGGCCGCATCGAGCACGTCGGCGTCCTTCTTCAAATCCACGCCGACGATGAGGCGCCCGCGCGGCCCCACCACTTCCGCCACGCCGGCAAGGAAGGAGGCGGCGCGCGCTGGCTCGAAGTTGCCGATACTCGAACCGGGGAAGAAACCCATGCGCGGCAGCCCCTGCGCGGCAGCCGGCAGCGTGAACGGGCGGCTGTAGTCCGCGCATGCCGGGCACACCGAGAGCCAGTCGAACTCTTCGAAGATGCCGCGGGCTGAAGCGAGCAGATGCTCCAGCGAGATGTCCACCGGCACATACAGCGCCGGGCGGCAAGATTCCAGCAACAGCCGCGACTTGACGCTCGAACCGCTGCCGTACTCGATCAAGCAGACGTCCGCGCCCACTGCCTTGGCCAGGGCGGCACGATTGGCGCGCAAGATGCCCGTCTCCACCCGCGTGAGGTAGTACTCCGGCAAGCGCGTGATGGCATCAAAGAGCCGAGAGCCGGCTGCGTCGTAGAAGAACTTCGGCGGCACCGCCTTGGTTTGGCGCGACAGCCCAGCCAACACCTCGGCGCGGGCGTCTGGTCGCCGCGGCCGCAGGTCGTGGAGCCGGAACTGCCGCGCGCGCTGCCCGCTAGGCGACATTCCGCGCCAGCCGAACACCGGAGAATTGCCAGCGGTCCGGCCCGTAGAAGAAGTTGCGGTAGCTGGCGCGCACATGGCCGGCCGGCGTCGCGCAGGAGCCGCCCCGCAGCACCATCTGGTTGGCCATGAACTTGCCGTTGTACTCGCCCAACGCCCCCGGCAGCGGCCGATAGCCTGGATAGGGGACGTATGCGCTCGCCGTCCACTCCCAAACGTCGCCGAAGAGCTGCGCCATGCCGGCCGCGGCGGCGCCCCGCGGATGCAGCCGCCCGCCATCGCTGTAGTGGCCGTCGGCCGCCGCGGCGCTGGCGGCAGCGCACTCCCACTCGGCCTCGGTGGGCAACCGCGCGCCGGCCCAACGCGCGAACGCTTCCGCTTCATAGAAGCTCAAGTGCGTCACCGGAGCGTTCAAGTCCAACGGCGTCGGCCCCGACAGCCGATACTCAGACCACGCCCCGCACTCGCGCTGCCAATAGAGGGGGGCCTGCCAGGCGTTGCGCTGCGCGGCCGCCCAGCCCTCAGCAAGCCAAAGCCCCGGCTTCGCATAGCCGTCGTCTTCCATGAACTCAAGGTACTCGCCGTTCGTCACCAGCCTTTCGGCCAACTCGAAGGGCGCGAGCCACACCTTGTGGCGCGGCGTTTCGTTGTCGAAGGTGAAGCCGTCGCCGGTGGCGCCGATCTCCAACAGGCCGCCGGAAAAGGCAGCGAAGCGCAACGGCGCGGCGCCGCATGTGCTGGCGTCCAGATCTTCGCGGTACGCCGGACGCAGGGGATTGACGCCCAAGTTGAACTTGACGTCGGTGACGATGAGCTCCTGATGCTGCTGCTCGTGGTGCAAGCCCAACACGATGCGATCTCGCACCCCGGCGTCTTCGCGGTGCAGCAACGCTTGCATGGCACGGTCCACATGCGCCCGATACGCGAACACTTCGCTCACCGTCGGGCGCGACAGGGCACCGCGCTTGAGCCGCGGATACGGATCGCCAATGCCGTTGTAGTAGGAGTTGAACAGGTGCTCGTAGCCGTCGGCGAAGGGTGCATAGCCCTCGCCATACGGCTTCAACAGGAAGGTTTCGAAGAACCACGACGTGTGCGCCAAGTGCCATTTTGGTGGGCTGGCGTCCGGCATGGGCTGAACGCAGTAGTCGTCCACGGCCAAGGGGGCGCAGAGGGCCTCCGTTTGACGGCGCACAGCAGCGTAAGCTGCCGCCAAATCGCCGTCGGATGCGTCGCCTGCGCGCATGGGCCGCTCGCTTCAACCGCCTAGGCAGCCGACGCGCTCGCCGACGCCGCGACATGCCGCCAAGCGTCCTCGCACATGCGCCGCAGGCCGTGTTCGGCGCGCCACTCCAACTCGGCCGCAGCCCTTGATGGATCTGCATAAAGCACCGGCGTGTCGCCGGGCCGGCGCGGCGCCACGTCATAGGGAACGGAGCGTCCCGACGCCTCCTCAAACGCCCGCGCAACCTCGAACACGCTATGGCCGGCGCCGGTGCCCAAGTTGTGGATGGCAAGGCCCGGCGCATCCGCCAGCCATTGCAGTGCCTTGAGGTGGCCCTTGGCGAGATCCACCACATGGATGTAGTCGCGGATGCAGGTGCCGTCCGGCGTCGGATAGTCGTCGCCAAAGACGCGCAAGCGCGGCAGCCGCCCCGCCGCCACAGCGCCGATGTACGGCATCAGGTTGGTCGGGACGCCCTGCGGGGAATCGCCCAGCAAGCCGGAACAGTGGGCGCCGATGGGGTTGAAATAGCGGAGGATCGAGATGCGCCACTCCGCGTCGCTCAGTGCCAAATCGCCGAGGAGCGTCTCGCACGCGAGTTTGGTGCGTCCGTAGGGGTTGATCGGCGCAAGCGGCATGTCCTCGGTGATGGGCACGCTGGCCGGATGGCCATAAACCGTGGCGGATGAACTGAAGACGAGCGTTTTCACCCCGTGCGCGGCCATCTCCTCCACCAGCCGCAGCGTGCCGACCACGTTGTTGTCGTGGTACGAGAGCGGCTGCTCGAACGACTCGGCGACGGCCTTCTTCGCCGCGAAGTGGCACACGGCGCGGATGTCGTGGCCGCGAAACACCCGGCGCAGCGCGTCCGCATCGCGGACATCGCCTTCGACCACCGGCACATCGCGGTTGGCGGCCACCTGCAAGGCGTCCGCGGCGGCGCGCGAGCTATTGGCGAAGTTGTCGAACACCACCACCTCATGGCCGGCGTCGAGCAGTTCCGTCGCCGTGTGGCTGCCGATGTAGCCGGCGCCCCCCGTGACGAGCACCTTGCCGCCGTTCATGCCGCGCCGCTGCCGGCAAGGCCCATCGCCGCCGCCAAGTGGAAATCCACCAGCAGCAGGGCGAAGAGCGCCATCAAATAGACGATGGAATAGCGGAACGTCGCCATCGGCGCGCCCGGGCGTTCCTTCAGCAACGCCGCGGCCCAATAGATGAACCGGCCGCCCAGCAGCGCCGCGCCGACAACATAGGGAACGCCGCTCAAGCCCAGCATGAACGGCGTGAGGCTCAGCGCCGCCAGCGCGATGGTGTAGTAGAGAATCTGCCGCTTGGTGTGCGCGGCGCCGTGCGTCACCGGCAGCATCGGCACCCCCGCCGTGGCGTACTCATCCTTGCGTTCGAGGGCCAGCGCCCAGAAGTGCGGCGGCGTCCACACGAAGATGATGAGCACGAGCAGCAGCGGAAAGATGTGTATCTCCCCGGTCACCGCCGTCCAGCCAAAGAGCGGCGGGGCGGCGCCAAACAGCCCGCCGATGACGATGTTCTGCGGCGTCGCCCGCTTCAGGTACAGCGTGTAGATCAGCCCATAGCCCACCCAAGACGCCAGATTCAGCCACGCGGTGAGCGGGTTCACCAGCACATACAGCACCATGAAGCCGGTGATGCCGAGGACGCCGGCGAATGCCGCGCCGGCGGCGAAGCTCACGCGCCCCGTGGCCACCGGGCGATGCTGGGTGCGCGCCATGCGCTCGTCGAGCTCCGCATCGGCGATGTGGTTCACCGCCGCGGCAGACCCTGCCACCAGCGCGATGCCGGCCAAGCCATACACCATCGCCGGCAGCGCCTCCGCCCCCGGCCCGGCGAGCGCCATCCCCACCACGGCGCACAGCAGCATGAGGGCCACCACCCGCGGCTTGGTCATTTCCAAGAAGTCGCGCCATGTGGCGGACGCGCTTAAGTCACTCATTCGGGCGCTGGGCATTAGATGGGGCCTCGCCCCGCCATCAAGCCGGGCGGGATGACGATGCAGACCGGTCCACTCGCGGGCGTTCGGATGCCGGCGCCGGGCTTGGCTGGCCCGCGCCGGCGGTTGTGGCGGCGAAGTGTACCGTAAGCAGGGCAAGCAGCAGCGTGGCGGCGCCGGCGTTGTGCAGCGTGGCGACGGCGAGGGGAAGCTGCAGCCACACATTGGCCAGCCCCAGGCCGAACTGCGCCGCGACGATGCCCGCCAAAGCTCCGCCCAACGCCCCGCCAACGCGCCACGCGAGCCATGCCGCCGCGAACAAGGTGATGAACGCGCCGATGCGATGCGTCACTTGAATGGCGATGCGCGCCTCGCTGGAGAGCGCGCCGCCCAAATAGTTGGGGCCGATGTCCTGAAAGATGTCAAAACCCTTGGCGAAGTCCATCGGCGGCGCGAGGTGCCCGTGGCAAAGCGGAAAGTCTGGGCAGGCCAAGGCGGCGTAGTTGGAGGACGTCCAACCGCCCAATGCCACCTGCGCCACCACCACCGCAATCACCCAACGCACCGCCACCGCGAGCCCGGGGCGTGACCGCGGCTGCTTGACGGCGCCGAGCTGCAGCGCATGCACCCACAGCAGCCCGAGCGTTGCGAAGCCGCCCAGCAGGTGGGCAGTGACCACTTGCGGCCACAGCTTCAAAGTGACGGTCCAAGCGCCGAAAGCGCCTTGCACGATCACCAGCACGACCAGCGCCATCGGCAGCCCGCGCCCCGGCCCCCGGGCGCCGCTTGGCGCCGCGCCGGCCGCCGTGCGCCGCCAAGCGAGCGCCAGCACGGCGAAGGTCAACAGCCCAAGCCCGCTCGCAAAGTACCGATGCACCATCTCTGGCCATGCCTTGTCCGGTTCCACCGGCGCATCCGGGAAACGCGCTTCGGCCGCCGCGAGCTCCTGCGCCGATGCCGGCACGGTGATGAAGCCATAGCATCCCGGCCAATCTGGGCAGCCGAGGCCGGCATCCACCAAGCGCGTGTAGGCGCCGAGCGCCACCACGAGCGCAGCGAGCGCGACGCCGGCCAATGCCAAGCCGCGTTCTGCCGAGCGCGACGGCGCGGCGACGCGGGGGGCACCGGAGGCGAGCGGGTCAGCCATGCGCCAACGCCGCCGCCACCGGCGCGGTGTCTGGCCGCACCCCGCGCCAGAGCAGATACGATTCCGCCGCCTGCTCGATGAGCATCCCCAGGCCGTCGGCCACCCCCGCCGCGCCGCGTTCCCGGCACCAACTGCAGAACGCCGTGTCTGCCTCTAAGCGATAGAACATGTCGTAGCAAAAGCCGCCTTCGATGGCTGCCTCGGGGAGCGCAAGGCCGTCGCCCAGCGCGCTCGCCGAGGTGGCGTTGATGACCACATCGTAGCCGCCGCACACGGCTGCCAACGGCATGGGCTCCACGCCATCGAACGCCTTGGCGAGCTCCTGCGCGCGCTCGGCGGTGCGGTTGGCCAGCGTCAACCGCCGCGGCCCGGCACGCAGCAATGGCCCGAGCACGCCCCGCGCCGCGCCGCCAGCGCCGAGCAGCAACACGGCCTTGCCGGCGAGGGGCAGGCTCAGGTTCTGCTGCAAATCGCGCAGCAGGCCCACGCCATCCGTGTTGTCGCCGCGCGGCCCGCGCGGGGTGGCCAAGATGGCGTTCACAGCACCCGCCTCGTCTGCGTTCACGGTCGTGCTGCCATGCTCGGCGGCCCAAGCGTAGGCATCCAACTTGAAGGGCAGCGTGACGTTGGCGCCGCCGCTGTCTGGCGCGGCGAAGAAGCGCTCGGCGGCGGGGCGAAACGCCGGCGCAAGCAGGGTTTCGTAGGAAATGGCATGGCCGGCGGCGCGGGCAAACAGGCGGTGGATGCGCGGCGACAGGCTGTGCGCCACCGGGTTGCCGATCACCACATAGCGGCGGCTCATCGCAGCACGGCGCCGTTGGCGGCGAGGCGTATGCGCGACGGCCCGCCGCGGCCAGCGGTGGCGCCGGGCAGCACGAAATCCACTTGGCGGCCGAGCGCGCGCCGCGCCGTGAGCTCGGTGCGCGCTGGCGGCTGCCCGCTCAAGTTGGCAGACGTGGAAACGATCGGGCCGCCGAACGCAGCCGCCAGTCGACGCGCTTGCTCGTGGCCGGGCACGCGCACCGCCACCGCCGCCGGCTTGCCCTCGCCGGTCACAAGGGAAGAAAACCGATTGGTGGGAACGATCCATGTCTCCGCCCCGGGCCAGCTCGCGAGTACCGCGGCGCGAACTGTCGGCGGCAAGGCATCGAGCTCCGCGGCAAACGCCGCCGGCGTCGCCCCGATGACGATGAGCCCTTTGCCTGCCCCGCGCCGCTTCAAGCGCAGCAACCGGCGCACCGCGGCGTCGTCAAACGGATCGCATGCGAGGCCCCAAACGCCCTCCAAGGCATGCGCCACGATGCCCCCAGACGCCAACGCCGACGCGGCGCGGAGCACCGCGAGCGCCGCCATCACTGGGCGGCGGCTCGTTGCACCGCGGCGTTCTGTTGCGCCACCTTGGCGCGGCCGGCGGCGCGCGCCGCCACCAACGCCTTGGCGAGCCCCGCATCACTGATCGCGAGCACTTGCGCCGCGAGCCAAGCCGCGTTCTGGGCACCGGCCTTGCCCACGGCAACCGTGGCGACCGGCACGCCGCCGGGCATTTGCACCGTTGCCAAGAGCGCGTCAACACCAGCCAGCGGGCCACTCGCCAACGGCACCCCAATCACCGGCCGCACCGTGTGCGCCGCCACCGCCCCAGCGAGATGCGCCGCCATGCCGGCCGCGCAAATGAAGGCGGCGCAGCCCCTCGCTTCGGCGTCCACGACATACTCCGCAGTCTCATCCGGCGTGCGGTGGGCAGACAGCACCCGCACCTCGCATGGCACTTTCAACTGCGCCAAGCCATCCACGCAGGCCTGCATCACCGGCCAATCCGACTCGGACCCCATCAGCACGGCCACCCACAGCATAAGCGGCTCTCACCCAACTCAGGAAGGGCAGCGAATATACCCGCCGCGGTGAGGGGCGACAAATCCGAGCAACTCCAGTTCCGCGAGCGCCTGCGCCGCCGCTTGCGGCGACAAGCCAACCGCGGCCGCGACGCGATCGAGGGAAGTGACCTCGGCGCCCACTTGCTCGAACACCGCCGCCAAGGACGCCGGCGGCGCGTTCGACGACGGCGCCGGCACTGGCTCAAAGCCAATGGCGAACAGCACGTCGTCCACGTTTTCGATGAGCGCCGCGCCGCTCTTCAACAAGCGGTGGCAGCCACCCGACAACGGGCTCGCGACCGGTCCCGGCACGGCCATGACCTCGCGGCCCTGCTCCGCGGCCATGCGCGCTGTGATGAGCGAGCCGCTCGCCACCGTCGCCTCCACGATCACGACGCCGAGCGTGAGCCCGCTGATGAGCCGGTTGCGTTCCGGAAACTGATGCTTGCGCGGCGCGCGCTCCGCCGCATACTCCGAGACGAGTGCGCCGCCAGCGCCCACGATCTGCTCGGCAAGCCTGGCGTGGGCGCTCGGATACACCCGGTTGAGGCCGCCGCCGAACACGGCGACCGTGCGCCCTGCCGCGGCCAACGCGCCCCGATGGGCGGCGGCATCGATGCCATGCGCCAGGCCGCTCACCACAACCAGGCCGGCAGCGCTCAACTCCCGTGCCAGCGCATGGGCGATCTCGCGCCCAGCGCCAGAGGCCCGGCGGCTGCCGACGATGGCCACGCTTGGCGCCCCGAGCACGACGGCGTCGCCACGCACATGCAGGTGCGCCGGCGGGTCTGGAATGGCGAGCAACCGCTCCGGCAGGCGCGCGCCGCGCAGGGTTTGGAACATGGCGCACCGTTTTACCGCAAGCTCGCGGCAGCGTCTGTAGGCCAAGGCTCACACGGCGGCAACGCCCAAACGCGCTTGCGTCGCCGGGCTGCCCGCCGCCACGGTGCCACAGCGCCCGCCCTTACAAGGCCTCCCGCGCTTCCGAGCAACGGCCTAAGCTCCTATCATTGCCACCCCAAACGCGCTGGACTGCCGCATGGCGCTGTTGCCGATTCTTGAGTTCCCAGACCCGCGCTTGCGCACCACGGCGCAGCCGGTGGAACGGGTGACCAGCGCCACGCGCAAGCTGGTGGACGATCTGCTCGACACGATGTACGAAGCCCCCGGCATCGGCCTCTCGGCGACGCAGGTGGACGTTCACCAGCGCATCGTCGTCATCGACGTGTCGGCCACCCAGGACGCGCCGCTGGTGCTCATCAACCCGCAGCTCAGCGCGCCGGAGGGCACGCAGGAACGAGAGGAAGGCTGCCTCTCCGTGCCAACCTTCTACGAGGCGGTGCCGCGCGCGGAGCGCATTCGCGTGGCCGCGCTGGACCGAGACGGCAAGCCGTTCGAGATGCAAGCGCAAGCTCTGCTTGCCGTGTGCATCCAGCACGAGTGCGACCATCTGGACGGCAAGCTGTTCGTGGATTACCTATCCAGCCTGAAACGCGAGCGCATCCGCCGCCGGCTCTCGAAGCTGCGCCGCCAAGAAGCGGCGGCGCGTTGACTCCCGCCAGCACCGGCGAAGGCGAGGCGGCATCACGCTCCGGGCGGGCGATGCGGCTCGGCTTCGCCGGCACCCCAGAGTTCGCCGAGCGCATCCTCGCAGCACTCATCGGCTCGCGCCATGCCGTGGCGGTGGTCTTCACCCAGCCAGACCGCCCAGCCGGGCGCCGGCGCCGTCTCATGCCAAGCCCCGTGCGGGTACATGCCGAAGCGCAGGGCCTGTGCGTGCAGGCTCCAGAACGTTTCCACGCGCAGGAGCGTTGGCTTTCCGGTTTAGACGTGCTCGTTGTCGCCGCCTACGGGCTCATCCTGCCGCCCGCCGCCCTCGCCGCGCCGACGCGCGGCTGCCTCAACGTCCACGCTTCCTTGCTGCCCCGCTGGCGCGGCGCGGCACCCGTGGAACGCGCCATCATGGCCGGGGATGCCGTCACCGGCGTCAGCATCATGCAGATGGATGCCGGGTTGGACACGGGGCCAGTGCTGTTGCGCAGGGAGGTGGACATCGATGCGGCGGACACCGGCGCCACGCTCACGACGCGGCTCGCCGAAGTGGGCGCGGCGGCGCTCCTTGAGTGCTTGGACCGCCTCGACGACCTGAACGCTGCGCCGCAAGACGATGCTCGCGCCACCTATGCGCCGAAACTCACGGCGGCTGACGCGACCATCGATTGGTCTCGCCCCGCCATCGACATCGAACGCCAAGTGCGCGCCTTGGCGGGCCGGCAGCCCGCTAGCACCCACCTGCGCGGCTTAGCTGGAAGGGGGAATAGCAGCAACAAGAACGGTGCGCGAGTCCCGGACAACGAGCCGGTGCGCATGAACGTGCTCGCCGCCAGCGCCATCCCAGCCAACGCGCCGCCCGGTGAGCTCGTCAAGCACGGACGCGGCTTCGCCGTCGGCTGCGGCGCTGGGGTGCTGGCGCTGGAAACGGTGCAGCTCGCTCGCGGCAAGGGGCGCCCCATGGCCGCCGCGAGCGCTGCCAACGGCTATCCGGACCTCTTCAAGCCCGGCGCGCGCTGCGATGTCGGCGCCTAGCGGCCCCGACGCAACCGTCATCCGCGCTCGCGCGGCGCGCGCCGTCCATGCCGCCCGGCATCGGGGCATTCGCCTCGAAGCATCCCTCGGCGCCGACGCCGCGCCGCTCTTGACCGAACTCGCCTATGGCGCTTGCCGCCACTATTACTCTTTGGCCGCCCAAGTCGATGCTCGCTTGGCGCGGCCGCTCAAGCCCCGCGACGCAGTGCTGCACGCGCTGCTCGTGATCGGCGCCTATCAGTTGCGCCACACCCGCATCCCACCCCATGCGGCGGTGTCCGAGACCGTCGCCGCCACGCATCAATTGCGTCGGCCGTGGGCCAAGGGGTTGGTGAACGGCGCCCTGCGACGCCTAGCTGAAGCGCCGGCGCCGGCCGCGGACGCGACGCAACGCTGGGATCATCCGGCTTGGATGCTGCGCGCGTTCGAAGCGGCATGGCCCGCGCATTGCCCAGCGCTGTTCCGCGCCAACAACAGCCGGGCGCCCATGGCGCTGCGCGTGAACGCAACGAAAATCAGCGCATCCGCGTACCGCAAGCGCCTCGACGCTGCCGGCCGCAAACACCGCCAAGGCTTGACGCCCGAAACGCTGGTGTTGGAGGCGCCCACGCGCGCGCAGACGCTGCCGGGGTTTGCCGACGGCCTCGTTTCAGTGCAGGACGAAGGGGCGCAGCTCGCCGCCACCCTGCTGCCGGCCGCGCCAGGGGCGCGGATGCTGGATGCTTGCGCGGCACCCGGCGGCAAGGCATTTCACTTCCAAGAACGCCATCCGCAGGTTGCCGTGACGGCGTTGGACGCCAATGCCGAACGGCTTGCGCACCTGCGCGCGGAGAGCCGGCGGTTGGGCCATCCACTCCACGCCATCGTCGCCGGCGACGCCACCGCCCGCTGCTGGTGGCATGGCGAGCCGTTCGACGCCATTCTCGTCGATGCCCCCTGCTCCGGCACCGGCACGCTGCGCCGGCACCCAGACATCAAGGTCTCCCGCGTGGCCGAGGACGTGACGCGCGCCGCGGCCCAGCAACGCGCCATGCTCGACAACCTGTGGCCCACGCTTTCACGCGGCGGCACGCTGCTCTATTGTGCATGCTCGATCCTCCCCGAGGAGAACGACGCCGTGGTGCAGGGCTTTGTAGAGGCGACGCCAGACGCCGCCGTTGCGCCCATCGCGGCGGCTTGGGGGCAGCCAAAGGCCTGCGGCAGAGCGCTCTTGCCGACCTGCGGCGGGCCCGATGGCTTCTTCTACGCACGCATCGAAAAGCGGTGAACATCCTCATTCTCGGCGCCGGCCAAGTGGGAGGCACCCTCGCCAGCCAACTGGCCAGCGAAGATTTCAACATCACCATCGTCGATAACAACGAGACGCGCCTCTTGGAACTGCGCCGCCGCCTCGACATCCGCACCATCACCGGCCATGCATCGCGCCCAGACGTGCTGGAAATGGCCGGCGCCAAGGATGCCGACATGCTCATCGCGGTGACGCCAAACGATGAAGTGAACATGGTGGCGTGCCAAGTGTGCTATTCCATGTTCCGCACCCCAATGAAGATCGCCCGCATCCGGGCGGATGCCTACCACGCCCGCAGCAACCTGGACGACGAAGAAGAAACCTTCTTCTCCAAGGAACACATGCCCATCGACGTGCTCATCAACCCCGAGCGCGTCGTCACGGAGCAGTTCACGGAGCTCTTGGATCATCCCGGCGCCTTGCTGGTGGTGGACTTCGCCGACGGCCGCGTGAAGCTCGTCGCCGTCAAGGCGCACCGCGACGGGCCGTTGACCGGGCAGGCGCTGGGCCTTCTGCATCGCCACATGCCCCTTGTCGAGGCGCGGGTCGCCGCCATCTTTCGCCGCGACCGGGCGATCATCCCGCAGGGCGACACGGTGATTGAAGCCGACGACGACGTGTTCTTCATCGCCCCGGCGGCGAACATCCACGACATGATGACCGAGCTGCGGCGCGACGAGACGCGCACCCGCCGCGTCATCATCGCCGGCGGCGGCCGCATCGGCGAGCACCTCGCCCGCGCCATCGAGCCGCGCTTCTCCGTGAAGGTGGTGGAGCACGACGAGCGGCGCGCCCACGAGCTCGCCAACCGCCTGCACTCGGCCATCGTTATCCACGGCGACGCCACCGATGGCGACCTGTTGTTGGAAAACAACATCGAGCGCACCGACGCCTTCTGCGCCGTCACCAACGACGACGAGGTGAACATCATGTCGTCGCTGTTGTCGAAGCGCTTGGGCGCCAAGCGGGCCATGACGCTCATTGGCAAGGCGGCCTACGTCGATTTGATGGAGGGCGGCCAAATCGACGTGGCGCTGTCGCCGCAACTGGCGACGGCCGGCACCATCCTGCGGCACGTTCGCCGCGGCGACGTGACGCGCGTGCATAGCCTTCGGCGCGGCGCGGCGGAAGCAATGGAAGCCGTCGTCCACGAAACGAGCAAGTTGGCCGGATGCCTCGCCAGCGAGCTGCCGCTGCCGCCGGGCACGACCTTGGGCGCCGTGGTGCGTGGCGAAGACGTGCTGACCGCGCGCGACGACTTCACCATCGAGCCGGGGGATCACGTCATCCTGCTGCTCACCGACAAGGGCCGCGTGGCAGCCGTGGAGCGGCTGTTTCAGGTGGGCCTCTCCTTCTTCTAGGGAACGGCGGCGCCTTGCACCTCAGCGTCATCCTGCGCGTCACCGGCGTTCTGCTGATGCTGTTCAGCGTGGCCATGGCCGCGCCGCTGTTGGTGGCGCTCCACTATGGCGAAGACGTGCTCCGGCCATTCCTCACCGCCTTCGTCATCACCTTGGGCACGGGCGCGGCCCTACGCTTGCTGCCACGCCGGGGCGCGGACCTACGCAGCCGCGAGGGGTTCCTCATCACGGTGTTGTTCTATGCGGGGTTGGGCCTCTTTGGGGCGCTGCCCATCTATCTGGCGCCCGGCGTCGCAGACTCGTTCACAGACGCGGCCTTCGAGTCCATTTCCGGCCTCACCACCACTGGCGCCACCGTCATCACCGGCTTGGACGAACTGCCCCGCGCCATCCTGTTCTATCGACAGTTGCTGCAATGGCTGGGCGGCATGGGCATCGTCGTGCTCGCCGTGGCGGTGTTGCCGATGCTGGGCGTGGGCGGCATGCAGCTGTACCGCGCCGAATCTCCCGGACCCGTCAAGGACAACAAGCTCACGCCGCGCATCACGCAAACCGCGCGCGCTCTCTGGCTCATCTATTGCGGGCTGACGCTCGCTTGCGGCGCGGCCTATTGGGCGGCCGGCATGAGCCTCTTCGACGCCATCTGCCATGCCTTTTCCACGGTCGCGATCGGCGGTTTCTCCACCCATGACGCGAGCCTTGGCCACTTTCAGAGCGGCGCGGTGGAATCTGTCGCCATCGTGTTCATGATCCTCGCCGGCATGAACTTCAGCCTGCACTTCCTCGCCTGGCGTCGCCCGAAGCAGTACCTGAGAGACATCGAGTTGCGCACCTACCTCGCCACCATCGCGGTGGTGGCAGCGTTGGTGATCTGGGTTCTCGCCCGGTTCGACGCGACACCGAGCCCGTTCCGCGAGGGCCTCTTCCACGCGGTGTCCATCACCACCACCACTGGGTTCACCACCACCAACTTCAGCGTCTGGCCGTCCTTCGCGCCCGTTCTGCTCCTGTTCGCAGCGTTCGTCGGCGGCTGCGCCGGCTCCACCGCCGGGGGCATCAAGGTGGTGCGCGCCGTGCTCATCATCCGCCAAGGGGTGCGCGAGATTCGCCGCCTCATCCACCCCAGCGGCGTGTTTCCGGTGAAGCTCGGCAAGGAAGTGGTGCCAGACCGCGTGTTGGATGGCGTGTGGGGCTTCTTCGCCGCCTACATGATCGTGTTTCTCGCCATGGTGTGCGTGTTGCTCGGCATCTCCTCGCTGGACTTCCAATCCGCCTTTTCCGCGGTGGGCGCTTGCCTCAACAACCTAGGGCCTGGGCTCGGCGACGTGGCCTTGAACTATGCCGGGCTCTCCGCCCCGGCCAAGTGGCTGTTGTCCCTCGCCATGCTGCTCGGACGTTTGGAGATATTCACCCTGCTGGTGTTGTTGACGCCCGCCTATTGGCGCAGCTGAGCGGCGACGGCGGCGGCGAAACCGCTTGTACTCCCACTGGTATTGCGCCGGGTCGCGCCGCACCGCCGCCTCGATGGCGCGGTTCATGGCCGTCGCGCTCACCTCGGGGGATGCGCTCCGAATCGCCTCGTCCACCCGCTCATAGCGAACCCGAAACCCCTGTCGCGAACGCTGCACGGTGGCCAAGAGGACAACGGTTTGCGGCCCAATCAAGCGTTGCGCCAACGTCATCGTGGCCACCTCCACGCCGAAGAACGGCGCGTTCACCGCGGCGTCTGGACGCGGGGTCTGATCCGGCAACACCCCCACCGCGCCGCCCCCTGCCAGCACCCGCTTCACCTGCCTGAGTCCCGCTAAATCCGTGCCGGCGACGGCAATCCCCCAACGCGACCGCGCCTTCACCAGCGCACGATCGAGCAGGGCATCCTTCGGGCGCTCGTACAGGAACGTGACCGGGAGCCGCCGCCCCAACGCAAACGCCAAGAACTCCCAATTGCCGAAGTGTGGCGCCAAGATCACGGCCCCGCCCGGGCTGCGCCGTGCTTCATCCAGCAAGGCCAAGCCCTCTTCCACCTCCAAGGCGCGGCGCGAGGCATCCCAACCCGCATGCCACGCGAAGCCCATCTCGGCGGCGGCCTTGCAGGTTTCCAAGACGCTGCGGCGTGCCAGCGAACGCCGCTCTTGGGGCGAGAGATCCGCAAAGCAAAGCTCGATGTTGTTGACGGTGACCAAGGCGCTCGGCAGACGCAGACCCCACGCCACCTTGCCGGCGACGGCACCGAGGGCGCGCGCCGCGGCAAGCGGCAGCCACCCCATCAACCGCGCCGCGCCCACCACGGCCAAGGCGCCCCACCTATTCCGCATGGTCCTCCGTCCATACGGCGCCGGCCACTTCCTGATGGCGGAAGCAGGTGACGAGATGGTCGTTCACCATGCCGACGCTCTGCATGAAGGCGTAGCAGATGGTCGGGCCAACGAACTTGAAGCCGATCTGTTTGAGGGCGCGGGACATCGCCGCGGAGGCCGGCGTCGTGCTCGGCACGTCTCCGGCGTCCCGCCAATCGTTCCGCTGTGGCTGCCCATCCACAAACGACCACAGAAACCCTGCCGCATCGTCCAGCGCGAGGAACGCCTGCGCGTTGCCCACCATCGCCCCGAGTTTGCCGGCGTGGCGGATGACGCCGGCATCGTTGAGCCAACGCGCCATGTCGGCTCCGTCGGCGGCGGCGAGCCGCTCCAGATCGAAGGCATGGAAGGCACGACGCATGGCTTCCCGCTTGCGCAACACCGTGAGCCAAGAGAGGCCCGCCTGCATACCCTCAAGCACCAAGCGCTCGAACAGGGGGCCGACAGGTGCGCCGCTGCCCGGCGGGCACACCGGAACGCCCCACTCCTCGTCGTGGTAGCGCAGATAGAGGCTGTCGCCAAGGCCCCAACCGCAACGCGCTCTCCCATCCGCGGCCACGTTCATCGAAAAATCCAACTTGAGCGCAACGGCGGCAACCTACATCAAAACGTTTGGGCCTGCTGCCACGGGTGCAGGATCAGGGCGGATGAGGCGCTGTGCCTTCGTCCACCCAATTGCTGCCTTGCGTAATCTCGTTGACACGCATCTTTTGCCAACAGATTTGTTGCCAACCATTTTGTTGGCAAACGGCGGGCTTATCGACAACGGACTGAGACCGCTGTTGCAGAAGCGGGCTATACCGCAACGGCGTTCCGCGGAATGGTTGCCGAACATGGTGGACTGGAGACCGCGCGGAGATTAATCAACTCCAAAACGGTGTCGGACGGCTACACGGCTCTGTGGGAGCGAGGCCGCCTTGATTTGACGGTTGAAGCGAAGGTGATCGAGACGCCCGAGTTTCATAGCCTGTTCACCGTGGAAGAACTGCAGGTTTGCCGCCGACGGCTGCGCGAGTACCGCTATTCCGGATGAGCCCGCTGACTGCGTTGTCAGAGAGTTCGCGACCTCGGACACCTGGGAAGACGCCAGCCTACACCCGTTCGAGGCACTCACCCACTATCCCAACAACCGCCGTTGGCACCGCGCCCTCGGCATGAAAACCCCTGCCGAGTTCGCTAGGATGATCGAGGCGGCTGCCTGACCCTAACGTCCAGAAGGTCGCCGGTCCCCACACTATGCTCGCCCGCCGACTTGATGCATCGCTCGCGCTCGCCCATGTACAGACTCGTGTTGCTTGATCGCGACGGCGTGATCAACCGCGGCCGGCCTGCGCGCCGGCCCGCGCATCCCGACGGGTACGTGTTGGCGCCCGATGCTTGGCTGCCCATTCCACGCAGCCTCGAAGCCATTGCCGCGCTCAACGCGAGCGGCTGCTCGGTGGCGGTCTGCACCAATCAAAGCCCCATCGGCCGGGGGATGATGTCCGAGGGCGACCTCACCGCCATCCACGACCACATGCGCGCTGCGCTGCGCGCCGTCCACGGCCACATCGACGGCATCTTCTTTTGCCCGCACCGCCCCGACGAAGGGTGTGGATGCCGCAAGCCCAAGCCCGGCCTGTTGCAAGCCGCCATGCGGGATTTCGGCGTGCCGGCCGGCGCCACCTGCTTCGTCGGCGACATGCTCTCCGACATGGAGGCCGCCATCGCCGCCGGCTGCGAGCCAGTGCTGGTGCTGACGGGCCATGACGACGCAACGGAACTCGAGGCCCGAGCGCTGGGCGTGCGCCACATCTATGCGGACCTCGCCGCCGCGGCAGAGGTGTTCCTCGCGTGATCGCCACCTCGCGGGCGGCATTGTTCTACGCCGGCTACATCCTCTCCACGATTGTCTGGGGCACCTTGGCGGTGGCCGTCGGTTGGCTCTTGCCCACCAAGGCGCGGTTCAACTTCGTGATCGGCGTTTGGACGCGGATGGTGCTGAAGTGGCTGGCTTGGACCTGCGGCATTCGCGCCGAAGTATCCGGGCGCGAGAACTTGCCGAAAGAGCCTTGCGTGTTGCTGGTGAAGCACCAAAGCACTTGGGACACGCTCTTTGTGCAAACCCTCGTCAGCCCGCAAACGACGCTCATCAAGCGCGAGCTGCTATGGATTCCCTTCTTCGGCTGGGCGTTTGCCGTGACGCGCCCCATCGCCATAGACCGCCGCGCACCACGCCGGGCGTTCAAGCGCTTGCTCGAAGCGGGTGCGGAGCGCCTCAGCGCCGGCATCACGGTGACGCTGTTTCCTGAAGGAACCCGCGTGCCTTGGGGCGAACAACGGCCATTTCAGCCCGGCGGCGCGGCGCTCGCGGCTCGCACCGGGCGGCCGGTCGTCGTGGTGGCCCACGATGGCGGCCGGTACTGGCCCGCCCACCACTTCGCCAAGCGCCCCGGCACGGTGCGTCTGCGGATTTCCGAACCTATCGCCTCTTCCGGTAAAAAATATAGCGAAATCAATGCTATAGCGGAAGATTGGCTCGCCTCGGAGATGCGCCGCCTAGAGGCCTCGGCTACACATCCAAGTTAACGGCCAGCCGCGCGTTCGCTTCAATGAACTCTCGGCGAGGCTCAACCCGGTCTCCCATGAGCGTGTTGAACATCTGATCGGCCGCGACGGCGTCCTCCACGGACACCCGCAGCATGCGCCGGACGTCTGGATCCATCGTCGTCTCCCAGAGCTGCTCTGGGTTCATCTCCCCCAAGCCCTTGTAACGCGAAATGTCCACGCCGCGCCGCGCCTCGTCGAGCATCCAGGCGATGGCTTCGCCAAAGGACTGCACTGGCTGCCGCCGCTCGCCGCGCGCCACGAACGCCCCTTCCTCCACCAAGCCGTCAAGCTCGGCGGCGAGGCCTAACAGTTCGGCGTAATCCTGTGAGCGGAAGAACTCGTAGCCGAACTGCGTCTCTTCCGTGGTGCCGCGCGCCGCGGCAATCACCGCGGGATAGTAGACGCCGCGCTCTACGTCTGGCCGCACCTCCACGGTGTAGGCGCGGTCGCCGCCGACGGCGCCACCATCGTTAAGCAGCGTCTCGAGCGCACCGGCCCAAGCGCGCACGCGCTCCTCGTCCTGCAGGTGCGCGAACTCCAGCATCGGCGCTTCAAGCATCGCCGACGTCACCGCCAGCGGATAGATCCGCGCCATCGCGTTCAGCCGCCGCATCACGCCTTGGTGGCGGCGGGCAAGGGCTTCCAAGGGTTCATCGAGCATTGCCGGGGCATCGGCGTTCACATGCAGCTTTGAACCAGCAAGCGCAGCCTGCAGGAAGTAATCGTCGAGCTCGTCGTCGTCCTTCACGTATTGCTCTTGGCGGCCGCGCTTCACCTTGTAGAGGGGGGGTTGGGCGATGTAGATGTGGCCCCGTTCGATGAGCTTCGCCATGTGGCGAAAGAAGAACGTGAGCAGCAGGGTGCGGATGTGCGAGCCGTCCACATCCGCGTCCGTCATGATGATGACGTAGTGGTAGCGCAGCTTCTCAGGGTTGAACTCCTCCCACCCGATGCCGCAACCGAGCGCCGTGACAAGCGTTGCCACCTCTTGCGAAGAGAGCATTTTGTCGAAGCGCGCCTTTTCGACGTTGAGTATCTTGCCGCGCAGCGGAAGAATGGCTTGGGTGCGGCGATCGCGCCCTTGCTTCGCCGAGCCGCCGGCGGAATCGCCCTCCACCAGATACAGCTCGGAAAGGGCTGGGTCTTTCTCTTGGCAGTCTGCCAGCTTGCCGGGGAGCCCCGCCAAATCCAGCGCTCCCTTGCGCCGCGTCATTTCCCGCGCCTTGCGAGCCGCTTCCCGGGCGCGAGCGGCGTCGATCATCTTTGTCACCACGTTCTGCGCGTCTTGCGGGTGCTCCTCCAGATACGCCCCGAAGTGCTTGCCGAGCGCCTGCTCCACCGCCGTCTTCACCTCGCTGGACACCAGCTTCTCTTTCGTTTGCGAGGAGAACTTCGGGTCTGGCGCTTTCACGGATACCACCGCAGTCAAACCTTCGCGGGCATCGTCGCCGGTCGTCGCCACCTGCGCCTTCTTCGTTAGCCCCTCGCGTTCGATGTACTGATTCAGCGTGCGGGTGAGGGCGGCGCGAAAACCCGCCAAGTGCGTGCCCCCGTCTGCTTGCGGCACGTTGTTGGTGTAGGTGAACACCTGTTCCTGAAAGCCATCGTTCCACTGCATGGCCACCTCGACGCCAATGCCATCGTCGCGTTCCTCGGTGAAATGGAAGAGATTGTTGAGCGGCGTCTTGTTCACGTTCAGAAACTCGACGAACGCTTGCAGCCCGCCGTCATAGCGGAAGCGATCTTCCCTGCCGGAGCGCTCATCCTGCAACACGATGGCCACGCCGCAATTCAGGAACGCGAGTTCGCGCAGCCGCTTCGCCAGCACGTCGTAGTGGAACTCGATGTTGTTGAACGTGCTGGCGGCGGGCTTGAAGAAGCACTCGGTGCCTTGGCGTTCCGTCTTGCCCACCTCTGCCAACGGCGCTTCGGGCACGCCGGAGCGGTACGTCTGTTGGAAGACGGCGCCGTCGCGGCGCACGGTGAGGCGAAACTCCTCAGAAAGCGCGTTCACCACGGACACGCCCACCCCGTGCAAGCCGCCAGAAACCTTGTAGCTGCTGTCGTCGAACTTGCCGCCGGCGTGCAGCGTCGTCATGATGACCTCGGCGGCGGAGACACCCTCTTCCGGATGAATGTCCACGGGAATGCCGCGGCCGTTGTCCGTGACCGTCACCGCCTCGCCGCGGTGCAGAATCACATAAATCTCGTCGCAATGGCCAGCCAATGCCTCGTCGATGGCGTTGTCAACGAGCTCCTGCACCATGTGGTGCAGGCCGGTGCCGTCCTCCGTGTCGCCGATGTACATGCCCGGCCGCTTGCGCACAGCGTCTAAACCGCGCAACACCTTGATACTGCCGGAATCGTAGGTCTCTTCAGCCATGAGGCCGCTCCCGTTTTCAGACCCCGGCAACGCCTAGGTCACGCGCTCTGCACAGCGCCTTGTTTCACATGAAACACCTTCACCCGATCTTCGCCGAAGGCAGCGGCAATGTCTGGCCGATGCGTGGAAGTGGCGAGAATCTGGCAGCCCAAGCCGCTTAGCAGCTCGAAAAAGCGCTCGCTGTGGTGGGCATCGAGTTCCGCCCACACATCGTCGATCAGGAACAGGCTCCTCGCCGCAAGGCGTTCGAGCAGCCCCCGTGCCTGCCCTATTCGCAACGCGCTGGCCGCGGCCTTCCCTTGGCCGCGAGACAACACCTTGGCCGCATCCCGGCCCTCGGCCCCCAACCGCACATCCGCCCGATGGGGCCCTACATGGGTGATGCCCGATTTTACATCGCGGGCGGTGCTCTCGCCCACCTCACGCTCCAAATCTTCCCGCGATCCGCCGTGGAATCCGGCGTGATACTCCAAGGTGAGTTCCATTTCCGGCGCCAGCCGGGCGAGGGCCGCAAGCACGGCAGGGCGCGTCTCCGTGAAGTATTCCCCCCGCGCCGCGGCAACTTGGGCGCCAAGCTCCACCATCCGCTCGGTCCATGCGCCGAGCGTGCTCCGATCCCCGCTGCGCAACACGGCATTGCGCTGACGAACGCAACGAACGTAGCCGCGCAGCGCTTCCAAGTAGCCCTGTTTCACGTGGAACGTGCCCCAATCCAGCCATTGGCGACGCTCTTGCGGGGCGCCGAACACCAGTTCCGCCAGATTGGGCAGCAAGACCTGTATCGGCAGCAGCGCGGCCACCGCGGAGGCTTGGCGCACCACTTCCCCGTTCAGCTTGAGTTGCGTTTGGTTCGAGCGGTCCCGCCCGACCCCCATGCGCACCTGGCCGCGCACGTCATCCGAGCAACTCGCAAACACGGAAAGGCTTGGCGCGTCGCGCTGAATCAAGGAGGACATGTCCCGCGTACGGAACGAGCGCCCCCGAATCAGCAGGTGAAGCGCTTCGAGCAGCGCCGTTTTGCCGGCGCCGTTCGGGCCGACGAAGAGATTCAGGTGCGGCGAGAGCTCGAAGGACGCCTCGGTGACGTTGCGGACGTGGCGGATCTCTACCTGATCGAGAACCACGTCATAGGCGCATCGGCATGACGACGAACAGCGACCCGTCCTCGCCTGGCATCTCGATGAGCACGCTGCTGTTCGCGTCCGAAACGGATAGCTGCACCGTCTCGCCCGGAATCACGTTGAACACGTCCAGCAAGTAGTCCACGTTGAAGCCGATCTCGAGCTTGTCGCCGTCATAGTCCACGGGGATGGTGTCTTCCGCCTCCTCTTGTTCGAGATTGTTCGCCTGCACGGTGAGCTGCTCCTTGTCCAGGCAGAGCCGCACGCCGCGGTAGGTCTCGTTCGTGAGGATGGCGGCCCCGGCCAAGGAGTGTTGGAGCGTGTTGCGGTCTCCAGTGATGGTGTGCTTGCTCTGGCGCGGAATGACGCGCTCGTAGTCTGGAAAATCGCCGTCGATGAGCTTGGTGGTCAACATGTAGGGGCCGTGGCGCGCCTGCAGCACATTGCTGCCGATGGCGATGGACACTGGCTCCTCGCCGTCCGAAAGCAGGCGGCTCAGCTGCGCGACGCCCTTGCGCGGGATGATCGCCCGCACCCGTTCCACCCCGTCCACGCCGCCTTCGCGCGTACACATGGCCAACCTGTGGCCATCCGTGGCGACCGCTCGCAGGTGCCCGCCCGTCACCTCCAGGAGCAAACCGTTCAGATAGAACCGCACATCCTGCTGCGCCACCGCGAAGCTGGTCTGCGCGACTAGGCGCTTCAACTCATCCGGCGAGACGGATAGCTCGCCAAGCGGCGCCTGCACCTCGACCTTGGGGAACTCCTCCACCGGCAGCGTCGCCAGCGCGAACCGCCGCCGCCCGGAGCGCACCGTCACTTGCGCGGCGCTCTCAACGGATACTTCGGTGCCGTCCGCGAGCGCCCGCCAAATCGCCGCTAGCTTGCGGCCGGGAATGGTCGCTTGGCCGGGCTGGGTCACGTTCACGCCGTCTTCGACGCGGGCGCGGAGCTCCACCTCCATGTCTGTGCCCGTCAGCGACAAGCCGTCCGCATCGGCTTCCACCAACACGTTGGCGAGCACGGGCAATGGATTCGCGGGGCTCGGGCGCTCGATCACACCTGTCACCACCTCGATGGCCCGCAACAATGTCTCCCGGTTGGTGCTGAACTTCATCTTGCCGTCACTCGTTTTACCTTCCCTTCACACCCGCAACTCAGCGCTCCAGTTGGCGCTTGAGGTTCAGGTAATCCTTGTCTACCTCGGCGTTGCTGGTGCGCAGCTCCTTGATTCTATTGGATGCGTGCAACACCGTCGTGTGATCCCGGCCGCCGAATCCGCGGCCGATCTCCGGCAGCGAGTGGGCGGTGAGGCCCTTCGCCAACGCCATGGCCATCTGCCGCGGTCGCGCCACAGAGCGGCTGCGGCGCCGGCCGAGGAGATCCGCCTTGGGCAAGTTGTAGTACTCCGCCACCACGGATTGGATGTGCTCCATGCTCACTTGCCGGTGGTGCGCCGCAAAGATGTCCCGCAGCAATTCGTCCACCATCGTCTGGGTGATCTCGGCGCCCGTGAATTGGACGTGCGCCTTGATGCGCTGCAGCGCCCCTTCCAGCTCGCGCACGTTCGAGCGGATGCGCTCGGCCAAGTAAACGGCCATGTCCTCGTCCAAGTTGACGCCCTCGGCCTCCGCCTTCGTGAGCAGGATGGCCGCCCCGGTTTCCAAGTCCGGCACGTCCAGCTCCACCGAAAGGCCGCTCAAGAACCGAGACTTCAGGCGTTCCTCCAGCCCCTTCACCTCTTTGGGATATCGGTCGCAAGTGAGCACAAGTTGATGCCCATTCTGCTCTAACGAGTTGAAAACATTGAAGAACTCGTCTTGAGACTGCTCGGTTTTCGCGAAGAACTGCACATCGTCAATAAGCAGCACGTCGAGCTTTCGGTAGCGCTGCTCGAACCTCGGCATCGCCTTCTCGCGAAGCGCGTTCACAAAATCCTTCACGAACTGCTGCGAGTGGATGTACCACACCTTGGCCTTGGGCCGGCAGCGCAGCACTTCGTTGCCGATGGCGTGCATCAGATGCGTTTTGCCGAGACCCGTGCTGCCGTACAGCGCCAGCGGGCAGAAGCCGTTGCCAGGATCGTTCGCAACCTGCAGCGACGCGGCGCGCCCCATTTCGTTGCAGCGCCCCTCAACGAACGCGTCGAAAGTGAAAGCCGCGTTCAGCCGGCCCAAGCGGCGCCGCCCCTCAACGCGCTTGGGCTTCTTCGGCTCCTTGCCGCGGCTGCCCACGCCAAGTTCCACATCGGAGACGTCGCCGTACAAGCTCAAGAGTTCCCGGATGCGGCCGATGAAGTTGGCCTGAACGTGCTTCAGCACATAGTTGTTGGGGGCGAGGATGAGCAGGTTTGCGCCGTCATTGCGCACCTGCAGCGGGCGAATCCAAGTGGTGTAGTCCTGAACAGAGAGCTCTTTCTCCAAGCGGCCGACACACTCCTCCCACAGCACTCTGCCACTCCCCCAAGCAACGACGGCACGTTCTTGAGGTCATTCTATGCATGTTGCCGCCAAGCCTGCACGGAAAAATCCAAGGCTGCTCTTTTCGCTTTGTAAATCAATGTCTTATGAGACTAGTTCGCGCCATTTGCCGACATCCCGGCGAACCCCGCCACGCGCCCATCCTGTTAGCCCAAAGTGGGCAACCTGTGGATAAAACGGGACAACACCACCAGCACCAGCCCCGCATGGCAAGCTGTACATCGCTTAGCCACGCGATATTCACCCCTTGTGATGTGCGACATCCCCCACCATCCATGTGCGACATCGCCTTTATCCACAGGCGCGACGGTGCTAACAACAACCATTCACTCTCTGTAGGTCCCTTTTTCTTTTTGGCGCGGGCGGCCTGCGCCGGCACCGCCACCTCCGCGAACTGTTCCGCTAGATTGACAGGCAAGCCGCTGATTCCGGTAGAATCCGCACCCTTGCGAAGCGGGGACGCGCCATGAAGCGGACATATCAGCCCAGTGTGCTCAAGCGCAAGCGCACCCACGGATTTCGCGCCCGGATGTCCTCCAAGGGCGGGCGGCGCGTGTTGAACGCAAGGCGGGCGAAAGGCAGAAAGCGCTTGACGGTTTGAATGGCGTCTCGCATGGGCGCTGGCCGTGCATTCCCAGCTTCGGCGCGGCTCACCCGCAAGTGTGATTTCGATGCGGCTTTCGCCGCGCCAACGGTTCGGCTGCGTTCGCCCCCGCTGCGCCTATTGGCCAAGCCCAACGACAAAGGCTTTGCCCGCCTCGGTGTCGTCGCGCCGAAGCGGTCGCTGCGCCGCGCCGTTGATCGCAATTGGGTCAAACGGAGGGTGCGGGAATCGTTCCGGCTGGCGCGGTCTGGCCTGCCACCGAGCGACTTTGTGATCACGGTGGACGGAAGGCACAACGTGCGCGAAGCGGCCGACGAACTCTGGGCAAAGCTCAGTGAGCGCTAGCATGGCCGCTGTTGGGCGCGGCGCTAGGCGCATCGCCACCGCGCCGATTCGTCTCTACCGCGTGGCGTTGAGCCCTTGGTTGCCAAGCAGCTGCCGCTATTGGCCAAGCTGTTCCGCGTATGCAGTGGAGGCCATCGAGTGCCACGGCGTTGGCCGCGGTGGATGGCTGGCGCTCAAGCGGCTCGCCCGCTGCCATCCGTGGCGGGACGGCGGGTTCGACCCGGTTCCTCCGGCCACCCTTGCGCGGGCCACTCTTGCCAAGGGCCCTGCCCTTCGCGCACCTGATCTGGCCGAAACGCAAGCGGCGCACGCTGGCGCAACGGATTAGCCCATGCCGTCTGCCGAGATTCAACGCATCGTTCTGATCGTGGCGCTCATCGCCACGGGATACCTCCTGATGCTGGCGTGGCAAGAGGATTACGGCAGCCGCCCCGCGGAGCGCAGCACGCCACCGGTCGCCACGGGGAGTCCTCTTGACGACGCCCCCGCGCCCGTCGAGATGCCGACTGGGCAGGACATGCCCACCGAGGTGCCCGAAGCGCCGACCGTGGGAACGGTCAGCCCGCAGCGTGAAACAACAACGGCGACGGTGCAGGCAGACCGGTTGATCACTGTCGAGACGCACGCCCTGAGCGTCTGGATTGATCGCCTCGGCGGCGACATCGTGGGCGTGCGCCTGCCGCGCTATCCCGTGAGCTTGGAGCAGCCAGACATCCCCTTTGTGCTGCTCGATCGCAGCCCCGGCCACACCTACGTCGCGCAGAGCGGGCTGGTGGGGCGAGACGGCCCAGACGCGCAAGGGGAACGCCCGCTCTTCCGGTCTTCACAGACGGCGTATCGGTTCATGGATGAGCCGGGCGAGGTGACGCTGCGCTTTGAGGACGCCGGCGTCATCGTCGAGAAAATCTTCCGCTTCGAGCCGGAGGATTACTACGTGGGCCTCGAATACGTCGTTCAGAACGGGCGCAGCGCACCGTTCTCCGCGAACCTCTTCGCGCAGATCAAGCGCGATGCCTCCGTGCCGGAGTCCGCCGAGGGCATCAGCTTGGGCCCGCGCCCCTACTTGGGCGCCGCCCTCACCACGCCGGAAAGCCGCTACGAGAAGGTGGATTTCGAAGATCTGGACGACGAAGAGTTCCGCTACGAAGTGCCGGGCGGCTGGATTGCCGTGCTGCAGCACTACTTCCTGAGCGCGTGGGTTGGCGAAAAGGGCGCGGTTAACCATTTCTACGGCTATCCGAACCGGCGTGGCGACGGCACCTACATCGTCGGCTTCACCGCCCCCGCCTTCGAGGTGTCGCCGGGCGGCCGCGGCCAAGCCAAGGCCGGGTTCTACGCCGGCCCCAAGGATCAGCAGCGTTTGGAAGAGATTGCGCCCAACCTCAACCTCACGGTGGACTACGGCTTCCTGTGGTGGCTGGCGGTACCGCTGTTCCGCCTGTTGGAGATCATCCATTCCGGCATCGCCAACTGGGGCGTGGCGATCATCCTGATGACGTTCGTCGTCAAGCTGGTGCTGTATCCGCTTTCGGCAGCGAGCTACCGCTCCATGGCCAAGATGCGCAAGCTCACCCCGCAAATGAAGAAGCTGCAGGAGCGCCACGCGGGAGACAAGCAGAAGCTCTCGCAGGAGATGATGGAGCTGTATCGCAAGGAGAAGGCCAACCCGCTCGGCGGCTGCCTGCCGATGCTGCTGCAGATGCCGGTGTTCATCGCGCTCTACTGGGTGCTCTACGAGAGCGTGGAACTGCGGCAAGCGCCGTTCTTCGGCTGGATCAACGATTTAGCCGCGATGGACCCGTTCTTCGTGCTGCCGATACTCATGGGCGTGGCGATGTACGGCCAGCAGCTTCTCAACCCGCCGATGCCAGACCCGATGCAGGCGCGCATCATGAAGATGATGCCCATCATGTTCACGGTGCTGTTCCTGTTCTTCCCGGCCGGCCTCGTGCTCTATTGGCTCATCAACAACCTCCTCTCGATGGCGCAGCAGTGGTTCATCACCTATCGGATCGAGAAGATGGACACCGCCAGGGCCCGCGCCTGACGGCAGACACCATCGCCGCCGTGGCGACCCCTCCGGGGCGCGGCGGCATCGGGGTGGTGCGCGTTTCAGGGCCGGAAGCCGCGGCCATCGGCACGGCGATGCTTGGCACCCCGTTGCGCCCTCGGCGGGCCGCGTATCGCGCGTTCCGCGGCGCACAAGGCGAGGCCATCGACGAAGGCGTCGCCATCTTCTACGCCGCGCCGCGCTCCTTCACGGGCGAAGATGTGTTGGAGCTGCAGGGCCACGGCGGCCCGGTGGTGCTTGAGATGCTGCTGGAGCGGGTGTTGGCGTTGGGGGCGCGGCGCGCGCGCCCCGGCGAGTTCACCGAACGCGCCTTTCTGAACGACAAAATCGATCTCGCCCGCGCCGAAGCGGTGGCAGACCTCATCGACAGCGCCACCCGCTCCAGCGCCCGCGCCGCGGCGCGTTCCCTGCAAGGCGCATTCTCAAAGCGCGTTCGAGCGCTGGATCAAGGCGTGCTGCAACTGCGCGTCTTCTGCGAGGGCGCCATCGATTTCGCCGATGAGGACATCGATTTCCTGTCTGAATCCGACGTGGGCGCGCGTCTCGCCACCCTTGCCGGGGAACTGGATGCGCTGCTGCGCGAAGCGCGTCACGGAGCGTTGCTGAAAGACGGCGCGAAGGCCGTGCTCGTCGGTGAGCCAAACGTTGGAAAATCCAGTTTATTCAATCGGCTGGCGGGCGAAGATCGGGCTATCGTCACGCCGGTTCCGGGCACCACCCGCGATGCGTTGACGGCGGACCTCGATCTCGATGGCCTGCTGGTGCGGCTGGTCGACACCGCTGGGCTGCGTGACGCCGCGGACGCCATCGAAGCCGAAGGCGTGGCACGGACGAAACAGGCCATGGCCACCGCAGACATCGTGCTGCGCGTTCTGGATGATCGCCACTGTGCATCCCCGGCGACGCCGGCCGACGGCGAAGTTCTCGTGTGCAACAAGGCGGATTTGAGCGGCCGCCCCGCCGGAGCGCTGGCGCCGAAAGCCGTGCGCGTTTCCGCCGTCACCGGCGATGGCCTTGAGGACTTGGTGGCGGCACTCAAAGCGGCCGCCGGCTACAATGCGGGAGAAGGCACGTTCACGGCGCGTCGGCGCCATGTGGAAGGCCTGCGGGACGCCGGCGTCGCATTGCGGCGGGCGGCGGAGCGCCTTGGCGCCGAAGAGGGCGAGCTGCTTGCCGAGGAGCTGCGCTGCGCCCAAGGCGCACTCGGCGCCATCGTTGGCGAAACCACCACGGAACACCTGCTCGGCGAGATCTTTGCCACGTTCTGCATCGGGAAATAGGCTTCCCGCTCAAAGGGCTGCGCACATGGCCATGCGATACGACAAAACCTACGACGTCATCGTGATCGGCGGCGGCCATGCCGGCGCGGAAGCCGCCTTGGCCGCGGCGCGGTTGGGCGCTGCGACGCTGTTGTTGACGCAGAACATCGACACCCTCGGCCAGATGTCCTGCAACCCGGCGGTGGGGGGCATCGGCAAGAGCCACCTGGTGCGCGAGATCGACGCGCTGGGCGGCGCGATGGCGCGGGCGACGGACGCCGCCGGCATTCAGTTCCGGGTGCTGAACGTGCGCAAAGGCCCTGCAGTGCGGGCGACGCGCGCCCAAACGGACCGCGCCCTCTACCGCGCCGCCATGCGGCGGGTGCTGGAAGGCGCGGACAATCTGGACATCTTCCAGCAAGCGGTGGTGGATCTCGACATCGCCGACGGGCGCGTCACCGGCGCCCGAACGGCCATGGGCCTCGCCTTCCAAGGGCGCTCCGTGGTGTTGACGACGGGCACGTTCCTCGGCGGACGCATCCACATTGGCTTGGACAATCATGCCGGTGGACGCGCTGGGGATGCGCCGTCGAACGCCTTGGCCGAACGCCTGCGCGCGTTGCCGTTCACCTGTGGGCGGCTGAAAACCGGCACGCCGCCGCGCATCGCCGCCGCCAGCGTGGATTTCAGCGGCCTTGAGGAGCAGTGGGGCGACGCGCCGCCGCCAAGCATGTCCTTCGTCACGGACGCCGCGGCGCCGCGCCCGCGCCAGGTGTGCTGCCACATCACGCACACCAACGCCACAACGCGAGACATCGTGCTCGGTGCGCTGGACCGCTCGCCGATGTACGCCGGCGCCATCGAGGGCACCGGCCCGCGCTACTGCCCCTCCATCGAAGACAAGGTGGTGCGCTTTGCAGACCGTGAGCGGCACCAGGTTTTCGTGGAGCCGGAAGGCATCGATGCCGGCGAGCTGTACCCGAACGGCATTTCCACCAGCCTGCCATTCGATGCGCAGCTTGCCTTGGTGCGCAGCATCAAGGGCTTTGAGCGCGCCCACATCACGCGCCCCGGCTACGCCATCGAGTACGACTTCTTTGATCCGCGCGGCCTGCACCACTCGCTGGAAACGCGAGCGGTGGAGAACCTCTACTTCGCGGGGCAGATCAACGGCACCACCGGCTACGAGGAAGCCGCCGCGCAAGGCTTGCTGGCGGGGCTGAACGCGGCCCGCAAAGCGGCGGGGCTTGCGCCGTGGACGCCGGGGCGACACGAAGCGTACATCGGCGTGATGGTGGATGACCTTGTCAACCACGGTGCCGACGAGCCGTACCGCATGTTCACCAGCCGCGCCGAGTACCGGTTGCGGCTGCGCGAGGACAATGCAGACCTGCGGCTGACGCCGGTGGGGCGCTCGCTCGGCTTGGTGGACGATGCCCGCTGGCAGGCGTTCGAGGCGAAGCGCGACGCCATCGCCGCGGTGCAACGCCAGCTCGCGGCGACGGTGGTGGCCCCGGAAGGAGGCTTGGCGCGCCGCTTGGCAGAGCGCTGTGGCGAGGTGGTGTCCAAAGACGCGCGGTTGCTGGATTGCCTGAAACGGCCCGGCGTTCGCGCCGCAGACATGGCGGCGCTCGTGCCGGCCTTGGCCAGCGCCCCGGCGGAAGCGCTCGCGCAGGTTGAAATCCAAGCCAAGTATGATGGCTACATCAAACGGCAAGACGACGAGATTCTCCGCGTGAAGGCGCAAGAACGCATTCCGCTGCCAGCCACGTTGAACTACGAAGGCGTGGCGGGGCTCTCCAACGAGCTCAAGGAGAAACTCTGCCGCTCCCGCCCGCGCACGCTGGCCGCCGCCGCCCGTGTGCCCGGCGTCACCGCGGCCGCGCTCTCGCTGTTGCTGGTGCATGCGAAGCGCGGCGAACGCGCAACCGGCGAAGGCGAGGCGCTGCAGCAGTCCGGGTGACGCTCGACGCCACCACCAAGGCGCGTCTCGATGCGTATGCCGGGCTGCTGCGCCGCTGGAACAGGACGCATCGTCTAGTGAGCCGGCGTCAGCTAGATGATTTGGAAAGCCGCCACATCGAGGACAGCCTCGCCTTGTTGCCGTGGCTGCGCGGCGCGACGTTGGTGGACATCGGTTCCGGCGCAGGGCTGCCCGGCATCCCGCTGGCCATCGCTCGCCCGGATGTGCGCGTCACGCTGCTTGAACGGAGCGCAAGGAAGGTGCGTTTCCTGCGCCAGGCGGTGCTGGAAATCGATGTGCCCAACGCCAACGTGGTGAGCCAAGATGCGCGGCGCTATCGCCCGCCGGCGCTGTTTGACGCCGCTACCGCGCGAGCGGTCGCCCCGCCGGAGCCCGCTTGGCAGTTGGCGCGGCGGCTGCTGAAACCGGGCGGGGTGGCGCTGCTGCAATCCAACGCTTCGCTCGAGGCCATTGCCTTCGCAGGCGGATGTACGCTGGCGAGTGAACGGATTGGCGCGGCCGGTGCGCATCCTGAACGCCACATCACCGCGGTGGCGGTGCGCTGATGCGCATTCTCGCGGTGGCAAACCAGAAGGGCGGCGTGGGCAAGACGACCACCAGCGTCAATCTCGGCGCGTCGCTGGCACTCGCTGGGCAATCCACCTTGCTTGTGGATTTAGACCCGCAGGGCAACGCCACCACCGGCTGCGGCCTCGACAAGCGCGCGCTGGCGGCCACCACCTACGAGTGGCTCACTGGTACCGCAGCGCTAGACGTGGTGGCGCAGCTTTGTCCCACCGGCATTCAGGTGGTGCCTTCCAACGGCGATTTGACGGCAGTGGAGTTTGAGCTCTTGAAGAGCGCAGACCGAGCGGTGCGGCTGCGCGAGCGCCTCGCCGCGGCGCGGCGCTTCGATTTTGTGCTCATCGACTGTCCGCCATCGCTCAACGTGCTCACTTTGAACGCATTGATGGCTGCCGACGGCGTGCTCGTTCCGGTGCAGTGCGAGTACTACGCCTTGGAGGGGTTGACGGCGTTGCTGGACACCATCGCCGGCGTGCGCGACCACGGCAACGGGGCCTTGCGGATAGAGGGCATTCTGCGGACGATGTTCGACCCGCGCGTCGGCTTGACGCTGGAGGTCTCGAAGGAATTGATCGAACACTTCGGCGATCAAGTCTTCCGCACCGTCATTCCGCGCAACGTGCGGTTGGCCGAGGCGCCAAGCCACGGCGCCCCCGCCATCTTGTACGACCGGCAGTGTCGCGGCGCCGTCGCTTACATGGCGTTGGCGAATGAATTGCTGCGCCGGGCCGGCGCGACGTGAGCCGGCGCCGCTTGAGCCGCGGGCTTAGCGCCCTGTTGGACGCGCCGGACGGCTCGCCCGCGCATGGTGCGGACGCGCCGGCCGCCGCTGCCAGCGGGCCGGAAGAGGGCGCGTCGAGCACACCCACAGGGGAGGCAGCCGAAGGTGTGCTCTCCATTGACGTCGATCAAGTCTTCCGCAGCCCCCATCAGCCGCGCCTCGCCATCGACGAAGCCGGCATTGAAGAGCTCGCCGCTTCCATTCGGACACAAGGCCTGATGCAGCCGGTGGTGGTGCGCCCGCGCTCGCTTGGCGGCTATGAGCTGATCGCCGGCGAGCGGCGTTGGCGCGCCGCGCAACGGGCTGGGCTATCGCAGGTGGCCGCCCTCGTCCGCGACGTGGATGATCGCCAAGCCATGGCCATGGCGCTCATCGAGAACATGCAGCGCGAGGACTTGAACCCCCTCGAGGAAGCGCAGGGGCTGCAACGCTTGCTGGACGAGTTCGCGCTGACGCAGCAGGAACTCGCGGACGCGGTGGGCAAATCTCGCCCGGCAGTGGCCAATTTGGTGCGTCTGCTGAACCTCTCGGACGGCGCCCGCGAGTTGCTTCAGAGCGGCGAGTTGGAAATGGGCCATGCGCGCGCACTCTTGCCGCTGCCGCCGCCACAGCAAGACGCGCTGGCGCGAGAAGTGGTGGCGCGGGGCTTGTCTGTTCGGCAAACAGAGCAGTTGGCGCGCCGCGCGGCGGCAGGGCCGCGCCAAGCGTCCGCGCCGGTGGTGGATGCCGACACGCAACGCCTCGCGCGCGAACTCTCCGAACGCCTCGGCGCGCAGGTTGCGATTTCGCACACCGCCAAGGGCAAGGGCAAGGTGGTGATCGCGTACGCCAGCCTTGGCGAGCTCGACGCGCTGTTGGAGCGGCTGCGTGGCGGCTGAGCGGTGCCTGTTTTGGCTGATGTGATGCGGGCGCCACTCCCAGTGCTCACCGCCGTCGGTGATGGCCGGCGCCACGGGCGCTCCTTAGCCGTGCGGCCCTCAACATGATTGCTCTGTGGTTCCGGCGGCGGCGCTATCTGCGCTTCACGCGCCATGTGGCGGGAGCCATCCGTCGCCGGCTCATCCGCGTGACGGCGCTCTTCCTCGTGCTATTCGCCGTTCATGTTGCCGCGATGATCACCGCCGAGGGCATGTCCCTGGGCGATGCCGTGTGGCTCACGATCACCACGGCCACCACCGTCGGCTACGGCGACCTATCCGCCGAGACGCCCTTGGGGCGCTTGGCCACTATCCTATGCATGTACCTGTTTGGCATCTTCCTTCTAGCGCAAGCCGCCTCAGACCTGTTCGATTACCGCGCTCTGCGGCGGGAGCGCCGCCGCCGCGGCGAGTTCAAGTGGAGAAACATGAAAGACCACCTGCTCATCGTCAACGTGCCCGCGCAAGACGCGGACAGCTACCTCGCCCGCTTCGTGGACCATGTGCGCCACGCGCCGTCGCTCGCCGACATTCCGGTGCAATTGCTCACGCCGCGCTACGCGGATGGCTTGCCGCAGGAACTGGTGGACGCCGGCGTCATCCACTTCAACGGGGTGGCGGAGAGCACGGAGAACTTGGTGGCCGCCAACGCGGGAAGCGCCCGCTGCGTCATCATCATCGCCGAAGAACCCTACGACCCGCGTTGCGACGCGCAAACCTTCGACGTGCTGAGCCGCCTCGGGGCGCTGCCCGGCGGCGGGCCGGGCGTGGTGGTGGCCGAAGTGGTGGACGACGTCAACCGCGAACGCATCGAAGCCGCCGGCGCCACCAGCACGCTGCGCCCGTTGCGGGCGTATCCCGAAATGGTGGTGAGGGCGCTCACCGCGCCGGGCGTGGAGCAGGTGTTGGAAAACCTATTCACCCACGACGCAGATCACCTCATGCGCTTCGACACCCCCTTCGCCGGCCTCCGCTGGGCAGACGTGGTGGTGAGCTTCGTGCGCGGCGGCGCCGGCGTGCCCATGGGCTACGTCACCGACGGCCACGTCAACACCAACCCGCACCCAGACGACGTATGCGCGGGCAGCGGCGTCATCACGCTCATCGACGAGCGCTTGACGGTGACGGGCGATGTGGTGGCGGCTTGCTTGCGGGCGGCTGGGAAGGGGTGAGGGTGGTTCGTGTGCGGTTCGGTGGGATGGAGGTGTGTAAAAATGGAGCCAATCATGGCGCGGGCGTGCGGACAATCGCCGACGCGCGTGAGAACGCTCGGTAGAGATGCTGCTTGCCGGTGTCGCGCTGTTGGCGGTCCTGCGGGGCGTAGTTCATCGTTGACGGGCGCGATGCCGAGTTGAAGGCGGCCCTTGGAATGGAGGCGACCACCTTGGGGACGGACGACACACTCCGCGGGAAGATTCTCGCGCTGGCCACGATTGAAGGCCCTCAGAAGGGCATCTTGTTCGAGCGGTGGCTTGTGGAGACCCTTCCTCAGATTCCATCCACCGAGATCGTCCGCGCATGGCGCTGGCACGACTCGCCGACGCCTCTCAGGCGCAAAGCTTTCGGGCGGTCGCTGGCCGACCTGCCGGACACGGGCGTGGACATCCTTGCCGAACGGAGTGACGGCGGCCTGGTCGCCATTCAGGCCAAGTGCCTGCGGCTCGACAAGACGCTCGTGCTCAAGGACCTCACGCAGTTCTGGCTCAAGGTGAAGGGCAACGGCAAGCTGGCGGCCAACTGGGTCGTGACGACGGGGGGATGGGGCAGAACCGTAGAGGCCCACGCGAAGGATGCGAACGGGGCGCTCATCAACGCCCAGAGCGAGTGGGGCGACATTCCCGTCGCCGACTTGGGACGGGCAAAGCCGCTGGAGCTTGATGCCAGCCAGAGAGCCGCTTGGAAGGACTGTGTGGAAAGGTTCCACAATGAAGACCGAGGCAGGCTCGTCATGGCCTGTGGGACGGGCAAGACGCTTGTTTCGTTGCGGGTCGCCGAGGAGATTGTCCCGGAAGGCGGGATCGTGGTCTACGCGACGCCGAGCATCGCGCTCACCGGCCAGTCGAGGCGTTCGTGGCTGCAAAACGCCAAGCGCCCAATGCGCACGATGGTGGTCTGCTCCGACGAGGACGAAGGCGCGGGTGGCGGAACGTCCAGGTTCACTGGCTTCGTCTCCGAAATCGAAGCGCCCGTGTCCACCGATCCCCGCACGATCGCGGACAGGTGGGGCGCGCTTCGACGCAGTTTGCAAGACGTCGACAACGGCTTGGTAGCGGTCTTCGCCACCTACCAGTCCTTGCATCGCATCTGCGTTGCGCAGGAGGAGCGCTGGTTTCCGGATGTGGATTTCGTGGTTGCTGACGAAGCCCACCGGACGGCAGGGAAGTACGACAGAACCAATCCGGGGCCCTTCCAAGTGGTCCACCACCGGCTGCAAGCCGGAAAGCGTCTCTACCAGACGGCCACCCCCCGTATCTACTCCAAGCGCTCGCAAGTCAAGATCAGCAAGATGGTGAAGTCAGCAGGAACGGGAACGAACGTTTCCGTTAAGGACATGGCGGACGCTTCGATCTATGGGCCGCCATTCCATCGCTTAAGCTTCCGCGACGCGCTGAAAGCGACCAACCCGCGGCTCTGCGACTACCGCGTCATCGTGCTAGGCACCCCGCTGACCACGGACGCGGACACCATTGGGGGGCGCGGCGAGGTCAGGGACGGAGACGACGATGTTGAGAATACGTCCCGGAACACCCGTGTGGCGGCGCTGGCGCAAGCCATGCAGTACGGCGCCGAGGACATGGAGGACATCCGCTCCTGCATCGCGTTCTGCAACCGCGTTGCGTTCGCCAGCAAGGCATCTCGCCTGCTTCGGGACAAGCGGCTGTCCCAGTGGGCGCACGGCCGCGCGTTGGCACAGGGCAAGGTCGGCAAGGGCGCCAAGTCCGCGGTGGTCAACTCCGGCAGCCTCTCCGCCCGCCACAACGCGCAGCAACGCGGCGAGGAACTGCAAGCGCTGCGGAATGCCAACGGCGAGAAGCATGTGACCACCAACGTCAGCGTACTCTCGGAGGGCATTGACGTACCGGCGCTGGACGCTATCTGCTTCCTTGACGGGCGCAGGAGCGAAGTGGAAATCGTGCAGGCCGTGGGGCGGGTCATGCGTCGGCCAGCAAGCGGCTCCAAAGAGCGCGGCTACATCATCGTGCCGGTCGTCATTTCGCCGCAGGCGAGTTTCGAGGAATCCCTTGGGGCTGGGGGCGGCGATTGGAGCGTCGTTGGCCAAGTGCTCCGTGCGCTCAAGGCGCACGACGACCGCATCGAGACGAACCTGACGGATGTGCTTCGCGTCCGCCCGCCATCGCCATCACGCGGTCAGCCTAGTGAACAACTCGACTTTTGGGAGAAGCTGGCCCAAGGTAAGTTCGATGCGCTGGCGCCGGTCCTCGCGGACTCCGGCATTCTAGGAAACGAGAAGGCGCAGACGGTCAACCTGATCAAAACGGCCGTCGCTACGGCGGCAAGGTCGCTCGCCAGCGAAGCCGGCGTGGGCCAAACGCTCGTGCCGGTGATCGGCGTAGCGGACATCAAAGGCGACAAAAGCGATGCCGAGGTTCGAGCCTGCACGCAGGCGGCGCTGATCTTGATGAACGCTTGCCTCGTGCATGAACGCCTAGTCGAAACAAGAAGCGCCATCAAGTTGTCGGCGTTGGCCGAGATTGCCAAGGCCAAGGACTTGTCGAAGAAGTTGGCGACTGAGTGGCGGAAGGTTCTCACCCACGACTACAAGCCGATCTTCGATCCGGCCGTGGAAGTGCTGGACGCCGCCCGCATGGGCCAGAGGCGCAGCCCCCTCGGCGTCAAGCTCGCGCTCCAAGGACTGATGGAACATGCGGCGGAAGTGGCCGAGAAGTACGCCGCTGCGGGGATGGATCATGCGGGCGAACTGTTCCAAGCGGCGATGGACAACCCAAAGGCGGACGGCGCGTACTACACGCTCACGCCCGGCGCGATGCTGCTGGCGGAACTCGCCTGCGACCTCTACGCGCCTCCGGACGATCCGCTTTGGCGGAGGCCGAGCACTTGGAAGCGAATGACGATGATGGACCCGGCGTGTGGATCGGGAACGCTGCTGACTGCTTTCGCGACGGCGGTACGCCGCCGTGCCGCCCGCCAAGGCGCGAAGCAGGCCCAGCAGGAGAACATCCACAAGGCGCTCGTCGAGAACGGCATGATCGGGCTGGACATCAACCGCCGAGCCCTTCAGATCGCTGCCGCGCAACTCGCGATGGGCGGACTGTCCGCGGACTTCCGCAACATGGGGCTGTGGACCCTTCCGCGCGGCCGTCGGGTCGGGTGGCGCGACGAGCAATCGAAGGCGCAAATCGATGACGTGATGCTTGGATCGCTTGAGCTTCTGTTCGACGACGAGATCGAACGAGAGGGAGACGACGACTTCGAGAAGGTCATGGCGCAGACAGCTGCGAGGAATCGCAGCCGGCATCGTCAGCGCGTGGAAATGACCGCCGACCCGCTTGCCGACGACTCCGCCATGATGCGGGGCCTTGGCAAGGCGGCCATCGCGTTGACCAATCCGCCGTTCTCCAGCCTGAGAAACCAAGCCAACGACATGGAAGGCCACTTGAGACAGGCAATGGCTAGCCGGATGGATGGCTTGAGGCAAAACGTCCGCTCGCGATGGCCGAAGTGGGGCGAGGCGATGTCCGCGGATTCCGTGAGCCCGCCGTTCTCGTTCGTCCTTGCGGAGCGGATTGACCAGCGCCGCGGAGTCGTAGGCAAGATCATGCCCACGACGGCCTGCACCAACAGTGCGCCGGCCGGCATCGCGGAGCGGCGATTCCTAGCCGACCAGTTCGAGATCGACAGCGTTGTCACTCTGCACGACCCCAAGGCGTTCTGTTGGAGCGTTCAAGGTCAGCAGGAGAGCCTGCTGCTCATGCGCAGGCAGCCGCGCGACAAGCGCTCACGCGCCGTGCGCTTTGTTTCCTTGCGGCGGCGGCCATCCAACGCTGAGGACGCGATGGCCATATACGAGCGTCTCCGCGAAGGCAACCTCGGCGATCTCGGCCGCATCTGCGAGTGGCCAAGAGGGCGCCTCGACGCCGGCGATTGGTCGCCTGCCGTCTTCTACGAACCTGATCTCGCTCGTGCTTGCCACGACATTGATCAATGGGCCAAGGACAAACCCGCGCGATTTGCGCAGTTGGGCGATCTATACGCCGTCAACACGACCAAGCAAACAGTGGGGCAGGCAAAGTGGGAATGGTGCGCCGAGGAGGAGGCCGAAGTGCCTGTGGCCAGGTACGCCAAGGAGTCTGCGCAAACATGTCTTCAAGGGACCATCGACGGGTGGGCCAGACGGGTGCCCGCGCTTCTTGGAAACGAAAGAGAACGTGACAACTTGGTCCGCAAATCAGGACGCCTGTTAGTGACGAACACGCAGAACGCATCCTCGGGGCGCTTGGGCGCGGTCGCATTTCGCGCACCCGTCGTTGGCTACGCATGGACGCCCGTTCAGGATGTGACCGTGCAGGACGCGCAAGCCCTCGCCGTATGGATCAACTCCACCGTCGGCCGCATCCTTCTACGCAAGTACGCCAGCCGCAGCACCCATTGGCCGATGTACCAGCCCGCGGCGATCAAGGCGCTGGTTGTGCCCAACACCGCAAGTTCACACTGGCAGCGAATGCGCCAGCCCCTGATGGAGGCTTACCGGGCCACGAAGAACATGGTTGTTCCGCAGTACCGCGAACCCGACGCCGAAGTGCGGCGCATGTGGGATCGGGCGGTGGCGAAGGCGGCAGGAATCCCACAACGCGCCGTTAACGGATGGCGGACGTTGATGGACGCGGAACCTTTCGTAACTGGCAAGCGCCCCCAGTGAAAGAACGCTCACTGGTCATCGGGAATAGGAGTCGTCTGTGAAGTTATCGAGGTTCAGAGTCACCAACTTTCGCTCGGTAGCCGATAGTGGATGGATCGATGTCGACGACGTAACCGCGCTAATAGGCATCAACGAGTCAGGCAAGTCCAATCTTCTGCTCGCACTATGGAAATTGAAGCCGGCTAACGAAGGAGAAATCCACCTCACATCGGACTGCCCGAGGCAATTGTTTACCGAGATCAGGCACGACCCTAGCGATTATGCCTTCATTGACGCGGAGTTCAATACAGAGGAGTCCGCAACACGGCTGGGACATCATGCGGGTCTCTCGGCTGATGATGCCTCCAAGGTGCGTGTAACACGCTTCTTCAATGGCCGATATAAAGTGACGTTTCCCTGTCACCGTCAAGAAACGACCATTACACGTAGATGGTTAATCGATAGGTTTGGTGAATATGCAGCCCGAATTAGGTCAGGGAAAGAGCAAAAGCAAGAATCTGGCCTTAAGGACCGTCTAAGCAAGAGCCTTGACGAAATCATTGGCACCTTGCCGCCTAATGATAGCGTTGGTGTAAAGTGTCTAACATCGGTCAAAGATGCTGTTGGCAAAATTGTCCCACGTCGCCCAGCAAAAACCAGCAAGATTACGCCGCTGGTGCGGCAACTAATTAATGAGTTAGAAGAGCGCCTCAATGAGATTTCAGCCGCACCTCCAGGTGATCGGGAGAGCGTTTCTCGATCTGTCATTGCGGCGATTCCTCCCTTTGTGTATTACGCACACTACGGCAACCTAGACTCGGAGATCTACTTACCTCACGTTGTCGACAACCTTCAACGCAATGACCTAGGTGCGAAGGAGATGGCAAAGGCCCGAACTCTCCGCGTCCTGTTCAGCTTCGTTGGATTAGAGGCGAAGGAGATACTGGATTTGGGAAGTGAGCCTTCAGGCCGTCTCTCGGACGAGCGCGTTGCTGAGATTGGAGAACAGAAAAGGGAGCGACTCATTCTTCTTCAATCGGCTAGTGCGAAGCTAACCACCAAGTTCCGGGATTGGTGGAAGCAGGGAGACTATGATTTTCGATTCGCCACCGACGGCAATCACTTTAGCATATGGGTGAAAGACGATCGACGCCCAGCAGAGGTGGAGCTCGAAAACCGGAGCTCAGGTCTGCAATGGTTCCTCAGCTTCTACCTCGTTTTTTTGGTCGAGAGTCAGGAAGACCACAGCGGAGCTGTTCTTTTGCTGGATGAACCAGGGATGTCACTTCATCCGCACGCACAACGGGACCTGTCCGTTTTCTTTGACAATCTTGCGACGAAAAATCAAATCCTGTATACGTCCCATTCGCCGTTTCTGGTGGATGCCGATCGACTAGAACGTGCCCGCAAGGTCTTCGTCGCGAAAGATGGAACTACTAAAGCGACCTCTGATTTGCGGCACAACGAAGGCCGGGATGAACAGGAGGGAGCCGCATACGCCGTGCATTCCGCTCTCAATCTCAGCATTGGCGAGAGCATCTTGGTTGGCTGCCGGGCGGTACTGGTAGAAGGTGTCTCCGACCTCTATTATCTGACGGCGATTAAGTCTTTGCTTATTGCCGCAGGCAAGATTAAACCTTCGCGGGAACTTGTTTTCCCACCGTCCGGCGGTGCGAAGAATGTGCGCGTTGTAGCTAGTATTCTTACCGGTCGGGACGGTTCACCACCGAATGTATTGTTGGATTCAGATTCTTATGGGCGCAACACGAAAAAGGCGCTGACATCCAGTAATGGGCTCTACGCGGAACATGGCGGCCGTGTCTTAGAAGTGGGTGACTTTGTGGATGCCGTCGTAGAAGACGCCGAGGTCGAGGATTTGTGGCCACAAGATATTCTGGCCAAGGAGCTGGATCGTATGATACGCGATGCTGAAGTTCCTCTAGGGGACTGTCTTGAACCAAGCGTCCCGCTTGTTAGGCAAGTGGAGTTATGGGCGGAATCTCAGTCGACCACACTGCCGAAGCACTGGAAAGTAGAATTGGCTCGAAGGGTGAAGGATCGGATGCTTCGCAGTGATATTCAGGATTTCGACGACGCCATAGTGGACAGGTGGAGAAAACTGTTCGGCGCGTTCGAGAGATAGTTGATGGCCATGCCGAAGAAGAACCTGTGTCGGGCCAAGTCGCGGCCGACATAGCACGTGCGGCGTGTCTCCGGCGATAGGGGCTGCGCAGAGCAAGACGCTTGGCGATATCGGCTGGATCGTCGATATGATCGAGGCGAGAAGGCCGCGGCAGGGGGAAGCGGGGGTCATATAAAAGGCGATCACGTTCGTGACGGCTTGGGCTGTGGTGTGCTCGTCAGTTCCGGGTCGCTATTTCGAGTTGAGCAGTACCCGCCACGCCCCCTCGCCCTTCTAATCCCCCGCCCCACGCCGTATACTGCGCGCGCCTCGCGGAGCTTGGTCCCATGCGGGGCACAGCGGATGATGGACGGACACGCGCTGCGTGCCGCGCAGGGCCAGCGCCCTAAGGGCTAAGGCTGGTGTGCGTCGCCGCGTTTGATCGGCTGCGCCGTGCGGGTGCGCCTTGGCGCATCGTCGCCGCGCAGCTCGGAGCGCTCGCTTTGGGCAGCGCAGCGCTGTTGTTGCTGCTGGGGGTTGGGGAAGCATTGTCCGCGCTGGCGGGCGGCGTCGCCATTGCGGCGCCGAACGCGGGGCTGGCCTTTGCCGCCTCGCGGGGCGCTGGCACGGGGGCAGCCGGGCGTTTCTTGGCGTTGGCCGTGTTGAAGTGGGCGCTGGCTGGGTTGCTGATGGCTGGCGCGTTGGCGTTTGCGCCCGTCCAGCCCTTGGGATTTGTCGCGGGGCTTGTTATCGCGGCGGTAGCTGGCGCGTTGGCGCCAATGTGGGTGAACGAACAGAGTTAGGGAATGGCCGCGAACTCCGGCGAGTACATTCGGCACCACCTCACGAACCTCACCTACGGGCGTTGCCCGGATGGAACGTGGGGCTTCGCGCCGTGCGAGGGCGATGCGTCGATGGGCTTCATGTCCATCAACGTGGATTCGATGGCGTGGTCCATCGCGCTCGGCGTCGTCTTTTGCGCCCTGTTCGGCCTCGCTGCTCGCCGCGCCACCGCCGGGGTGCCCGGCGGGCTTCAGAACGCCGTGGAAATGCTGGTGGAGTTCATCGACGATACGGTGAAATCCATTTTCAACCACACCAACGGCCTCATCGCGCCGCTGGCACTCACCATCTTCGTGTGGGTGTTTCTGATGAACCTCATGGACCTCGTGCCGGTGGATTGGCTGCCGAAGCTGGCGGAGGTGTTGGGCGTTCCTTACATGAAGGTCGTGCCGACCACGGATCCGAACATCACCATGGGCATGGCCCTCGCCGTGTTCGCGCTCATCCTGTTCTTCAGCTTCAAGCAGAAGGGCGCTGGCGGCTTCTTGGCGGAGCTGTCGTTCCATCCGTTCCCCAAGTTCTTGGCGCCAGTCAACTTCATCCTCGAAGGGGTCACGCTGCTGGCCAAGCCGCTGTCCCTTGGGCTGCGGCTGTTTGGGAACCTGTACGCCGGGGAGATGATCTTCATCCTCATCGCGCTCATGTACACCGGTTGGGTGCTGGGCGTGTTTGGCGGCGTGCTGCAATGGGCATGGGCGGTGTTCCATGTGCTGATCATCGTGCTGCAAGCATTCATCTTTGCGGTGCTCACCGTCGTGTACCTCGCGCAAGCGCACGACGTTGAAGAGGAACATTGAACTGAAAACGAGGCGCTGAAACGCGCCGGTTAAGGGAGAAGAGAGTGGAACTCGCGGTTCTTTTGTATGTGGCGGGGGGCTTGATGATGGGCCTCGGCGCGGTGGGCGCGGCGGTAGGCGTTGGTGTGCTCGGCGGCAAGTTCCTCGAGGGCGTCGCCCGTCAGCCGGAGCTCCTGCCGATGTTGCGGACGCAGCTCTTCGTGGTCTTGGGCCTCGTCGATGCCGTGCCGATGATCGCCGTGGGCATCGGCCTGTACGTCATCTTCGGGGTCGGCGGCTGACCGGTTCGGCCGCTAACGAGGTGACGGCATGAACATCAATCTGACGCTCATCGGGCAGACGATCACCTTCGTCGTCTTCGTTTGGTTTTGCTACAAGTTCATCTGGCCGTACTTGATTACGGCCATGCGCGAACGGCAGCAGGCCATCGCGGAAGGGCTCGTCGCTGGCGAACGCGCAGAGCAAGACCTTGAGCGGGCGCGTGCGCGCGCCACCAAGGAACTTGCCGAAGCGCGCGGCGAGGCGCAGCGCATCGTCGATCAGGCGCGCAGCCAAGCGGCGCAGATGCTGGAGCAGGCGAAGCAGGAAGCGCAAGCCGAAGGCGAGCGCATCAAGGAGGCCGCCAGCCAAGAGGTTGAGCAGGAAGCCAACCGGGCGCGAGAGGCACTGCGTGGCGAAGTGGCGGAGCTTGCGGTGGCCGGCGCTGAACGCATCCTGCGTGACAGCATCGATCGTGGCCGCCATGACGCTTTGCTGAAGCAACTCGCGGCGGAACTGTAGCCGATGGCGGAGCTTGCAACGCTGGCGCGGCCCTACGCCAACGCCGTCTACAACATGGGGCGCGAGCGGAATCAGCTTGACGGCTGGGCGCGGCAGTTGGCGCTGCTGGCGAACGTTGTGGAGGCGCCGCAGGTGCGCTCGCTAGTCGAATCGCCGGCGGTGCCGGATGTGGCCAAGGCGCATCGAGTGGCAGACGTCGTGGGCGCAGAGCTCAACGAGGCCGGCCGCGGCTTGGTGGGCGCCCTCGCCGCGAACAAGCGGCTGCCGCTGTTGCCGGAGATTCGCCGCCAGTTCGATGCGCTGAAGGCCGATGCGGACAAAACCTTGGCCGTTGAAATCACCGCAGCCACGCCGCTCACAGAGGACAACTTGGAGCGCTTCGCAGCGGCTTTGGCGCAGCGTTTCGAACAGCAGGTGGAGATGACGGCGAAGGTGGATGAATCCCTGTTGGGGGGCGCCGTCATTCGCGCCGGCGACACGGTTTTCGATGGCTCCGTGCGCGGCAAACTCGACAAGCTGGCGGAATCGCTGGCCAAGGCATAAGGGAATCGGAGACACACCCACACATGCAACAACTGAACCCTTCCGAAATCAGCGACATCATCAAGGGTCGCATCGAAGCGCTGGACGTCGCTTCGCAACCGCGCAACGAGGGCTCCATCGTTGGCGTCTCAGACGGCATCGTGCGCGTTCACGGGCTGGCCGAGGCGCGCTACGGCGAGATGATCGAGTTCCCCGGCGGCGTGTACGGCATGGCCCTCAACCTGGAACGCGATTCGGTTGGGGTGGTGGTGCTCGGCGATTACGAGAACCTCTCCGAAGGGATGACGGCGCGCTGCACCCAGCGCATCTTGGAAGTGCCGGTGGGCCCTGGCTTGTTGGGGCGGGTGGTGGATGCGCTCGGCAACCCCCTGGACGGCAAAGGCCCCATCGACGCCGTGGGCACGGAGCCCATCGAGAAAGTGGCGCCCGGCGTCATCGCAAGGCAATCCGTGCAGCAGCCGGTGCAAATGGGCATCAAGTGCATCGATTCGATGGTGCCCATCGGCCGCGGCCAGCGCGAGCTGATCATTGGCGACCGGCAGATCGGCAAGACAGCCCTTGCCGTGGACGCGGTGATCAACCAACGGACGAGCGGCATCCGCTGCATCTATGTGGCCATCGGGCAAAAGATGTCCACCATCGCCAACATCGTGCGCACCTTTGAGGAGAACGGCGCGATGGACCACACCATCGTCGTGGCGGCCGGCGCCGCGGCGCCGGCGCCCATGCAGTACATCTCGGCCTACTCCGGCTGCACGATGGGCGAATACTTCCGGGATCACGGCGAAGACGCCTTGGTCATCTATGACGACCTCACCAAGCAGGCATGGGCGTACCGGCAAATCTCCCTGCTGTTGAAGCGTCCGCCGGGGCGCGAAGCCTATCCGGGGGATGTCTTCTACTTGCACTCGCGGCTGCTCGAACGCGCCGCGCGCGTGAACGCCGAGTATGTGGAGCGGGTGACGGACGGTGCCGTCAAGGGCAAGACGGGCTCCCTCACCGCACTGCCCATCATCGAAACCCAGGCCGGAGACATTTCCGCCTTCGTGCCCACCAACGTCATCTCCATCACAGACGGGCAGATTTTCTTGGAGTTGGATCGCTTCAACTCTGGCCTGCGCCCGGCCATGAGCCCTGGCACTTCCGTGTCCCGGGTCGGCGGCTCCGCGCAGGTGCCGTTCATGAAGAAGATCTCCGGCGGCATCAAGCTGGCGCTCGCGCAATACCGCGAACTGGCCGCGTTCTCGCAATTCGCATCAGATTTGGACGAAGCCACGCGCCGCCAGCTGGATCATGGCGCCCGCGTGGAAGAGCTGATGAAGCAGAAGCAGTACGCGCCGATGGCCGTGGCGGAAATGGGCGTTGTGCTGTTCGCCGCCAACGAGCGCTATCTGGAAGACGTGCCGGTGGAGCGCGTGCTGGATTTCGAGCAAGACCTGCTCGCCTACATGAACGCCGAGCACAAAGAGTGGATGGAAGACATCACCGCCACCGGCGCTTACGACGACGACACCGAGGCGTTCATGCACGAGGCGATCAAGGCGTTCAAGCAGACGCACAGCTACTGACATGGCGGTCGGCAAGGAAATCCGCAAGAAGATCTCCAGCGTCCAGAACACGCAGAAGATCACCAGCGCCATGCAGCTCGTGGCGGCCAGCAAGATGCGCCGCACCCAAGAGCGGATGCGCCTCGGCCGCCCGTACGCCAACCGCGTCCGCCAAGTGATAGGCCACCTCGGGAACTCCAACCCGGAATACCGCCACGCCTACATGAACACCCGCGAAGTGCGGCGCATGGGCTACATCGTGGTGTCCACAGACAAGGGACTGTGCGGCGGCTTGAACGCCAACCTGTTCCGAGAACTGGTGGGCGACATGGCCACGTGGCGCGACCGGGGCGTGGAAGTGGACCTCATGCTCATCGGCAACAAGGCAGCGGGTTTCTTTCGCGCTTTCGGTGGCAACGTGGTGGCGGCCATCAACGAGATTGGCGAGCAGCCGGTGCTGGAGGCGCTCATCGGCGGGGTGAAGGTGATGCTGGATGGCTTCACCGAAGGCCGCATAGACCGGCTGGACATCGTTTCCAACGAATTCGTCAACACGATGACGCAGCGCCCGACGGTGCGGCAGTTGCTGCCCTTGGACGCCACCGCAGACGAGGCGATGAAGCACCGTTGGGATTACCTGTATGAGCCGGATGCGCGCGAACTGATCGATGGCTTGGTGTCGCGTTTCATCGAGGCGCAGGTGTATCACGCGGTGATCGAGAACACGGCTTGCGAACAGGCCGCGAAGATGATCGCCATGAAGAGCGCCACCGAGAACGCCGAGGAAATCATTGGCGAACTCACCTTGCTCTACAACAACGCGCGGCAGGCGGCCATCACCCAAGAGATTGCGGAAATCGTCGGTGGCGCCGCGGCGGTCTGAGCCGCATGGCCTTTGAGCAAACGAGACAGTTGAGGTTGTGAAGGAATGAGCAGCGGCAAAATCGTGCAGATCATCGGCGCGGTGATCGATGTGGAATTCGAGCGGGAAGATGTCCCGAAGGTGTATGACGCGCTCACCGTCACGGGGAGCGGGGTGACGCTTGAGGTGCAGCAGCAACTCGGCGATGGCGTGGTGCGCTCCATCGCGATGGGCTCTTCCGAGGGGCTCTCGCGCGGCTTGGAAGTGGCCAACACCGGGCAACCGATTTCCGTGCCGGTGGGCGAAGAGACGCTGGGGCGCATCATGAATGTGCTTGGCGACGCCATCGACGAGAAGGGCCCCATCAACGCCCGCCAAAAGATGCCCATCCACCGCAAGGCGCCGACGTTTGAAGACCAAACCGGCGGCGTGGAGTTGCTGGAAACGGGCGTGAAGGTGATCGACCTCATTTGCCCCATCGCGCGGGGCGGCAAGGTGGGGCTGTTCGGTGGCGCCGGCGTGGGCAAGACGGTGACGATGCTGGAGCTCATCCGCAACATCGCCATCGAGCACGCCGGCTTGTCTGTGTTCGCCGGCGTCGGCGAGCGCACCCGCGAAGGCAATGACTTCTACTACGAGATGACGGATGCGGGGGTGCTGGACAAGATTTCCCTCGTGTTCGGGCAGATGAATGAGCCGCCGGGCAACCGCCTGCGCGTGGGGCTGACCGGGCTCACCCTAGCGGAGCAGTTCCGCGACGAAGGCCGCGACGTGCTGCTCTTCATCGACAACATCTATCGCTACACCTTGGCCGGCACGGAGGTGTCCGCGCTGTTGGGGCGGATGCCGTCCGCGGTGGGCTATCAGCCCAACTTGGCGGAGGAAATGGGGGTGCTGCAAGAGCGCATCACCACCACCAAGACTGGCGCCATCACTTCCGTGCAAGCCATCTATGTGCCCGCGGATGACCTGACGGATCCATCGCCGGCCACCACGTTCGCGCACTTGGATTCAACGGTGACGCTATCCCGCGCCATCACAGACCTCGGCATCTACCCCGCGGTGGACCCGCTGGATTCCAGCAGCCGCCAACTAGACGCCAACATCGTCGGCCAAGAACACTACGAAACGGCGCGGGGCGTTCAGGAAACGCTGCAACGCTACCAAGAGCTGCGTGACATCATCGCCATCTTGGGCATGGATGAGCTCTCAGAGGAAGACAAGGCGCTGGTCTACCGCGCGCGCAAGATGCAGCAGTTCTTTTCGCAGCCGATGTTCGTGGCCGAGCAGTTCACTGGGCAGGCGGGGCGCTATGTGGCGCGTGAAGACACCGTGCGCAGCTTCAAGGCCATCCTTGAAGGCGAAGCGGATGACCTGCCGCAGCAGGCGTTCTACATGGTGGGCACCATCGAGGATGCCCGCGAGAAGGCGAAGACGTTGGAGGCATAACCCAAGTGGCCATGACGATGCATTGCGACATCGTGAGCGCGGAGAAGGAGATTTTCTCTGGCCGCGTGACGATGTTGGTGGCCACGGGCACGTTGGGGGAACTCGGCATCATGCCCGGCCACGCGCCGTTGCTCACCGGCATCCGCCCGGGGCCGGTGCGGCTCAGCTTCGATAACGGCGAAGAGGAGGTGTTCTTCGCCTCCGGCGGCTTTCTGGAAGTGCAGCCGGCCGTGGTGACGGTGCTGGCCGACACGGCCTTGCGGGCAGACGACATCGACGAAGCCGCCACCGTCACCGCCCGCGAGCAAGCCGAACGCGCCCTTTCAGACCACGCGGCAGACTTCAACTTCTCGCTCGCCACCGCGCAACTCGCGGATGCCGCGGCGCGCCAGCGCACCGTCGAAGAGCTCAAGAAGCGGCGGCGCTAGCGCGGCCGGCGGCGCCCCGCAACAGCGGCTGTGCTATCGTGCTGCGGAACGCAACTGGCGGGCAACCCGTGGCAGAGCTGGCTCGGAACAACGGCGCGGGCGCCGCCCCTGCCGCAAGCGATGGCGACTGTGCTCCGGTTGATCCGCCAGCCCCCTCGAAGGCCGCAGCGGGTGCCTTTCAAGACCCAGCGTTCATGTCCAACCGCGACGCGCGGATTCACCGCTGGGTGCCGTGGATCGCTGGCTACTCGAAACACTTTGTCGAGGATGCGCTCAGCCGTTTCATGCCGCAGCCAGGCGTGGTGCTAGACCCTTTCTCCGGCGTCGGCACCACGTTGGTGGAGGCAGACCTCGCCGGGCACGAAGCCATCGGCTTTGAGATCAACCCATACGCGGCCTTCGCCTGCCGAACCAAGCTGGCCGCGCATCGGATGCCGCCCATGGCCTTGCGCCGAGCCATCGGTGCCTTTCGGCGTTTTGGCGAAGCGGCGATGCGGGATGGGAGGGCACCCTGCGCGGCGCCGCCGGCAGGGTTCCGCACCCGTGCGCCCTTCTATGGCGCCAAGGTGCAGGGCAAGGTGTTGCTGGCATTGGATTTCATCGGCGAGCAGAACGGGTTGGTCGCCGATGTCTTTCGCCTCGCGTTCGCGGCAACGATGGTTGATTGCTCGAATTACTCCTACGAGCCCAGCTTGGGGCGCAAGGCAGCCGTTGGCCGGCCGGAAGTGGAGGACTTTCCGGTGTTCGACGCGCTGGCCAGCAAGGTTGAAGACATGGCCGCGGATGCCGCTTGGCATCGCGGCAAGCGTCCCGCGCCAGAGCGGGCGGACGCGCGGGTGGTCGAGCAATCCTTCTTCCTCGGCTACCAAGCGGTGCCGGAAGGCAGCGTGGACGTGCTCGTCACCTCGCCGCCCTACCTCAACAACTACCACTACAACCGCAATACCCGGCCGCACCTGTATTGGCTGGGCTTCTGCCGCTCGCCAGCCGATCTCAAGCGCTTAGAGCAATTGAACTTCGGCACCTATTGGCAAACGGCGCGGGATCAGCGTGAAATGGCGCTGGACCCAAGCATCATGGATGCCGAAATTCGCTCGACGTTGGCTGCGGTGCGCGAGCGGAACCCGGAGAAAGGCATCTATGGCGGGCGCGGCTGGGCGAACTATGCAACGCGGTACTTCAACGATTGCGCGCGTTTCGTCGCCGGCGCGAAGCACTGCCTCCGCCCGGGCGGCACGGCCCTCGTCGTGTTGGGCAACAGCATCTTGCAAGGCGTTCCCGTGCCGACGGACCGCTTTTTGGCGAAGATCGCCGCCGCTCAGGGGTTTGACGTGGTGGCCATTCACACGCCGCGGGATGCCCGCGTGGGGAACAGCATCGTCAACTCCGCCGTGCGTTCCGGCTGCGCGCGCGGGCAACGGCTGTATGAATCCGTGGTTGAGTTGCGCCGATGAACGTTGAGATCGTTGTGCTGGCCGCCGGCGAAGGTACGCGGATGCGGTCTGACGTGCCGAAGGTGCTGCATGAGATCGGCGGCAAGCCCATGCTCGCCCATGTGTTGGACGCCGCGCGGGTGTTGCAGCCGACGGCCATTCGGGTGGTGGTTGGCGCTGGCGGCGAAGCCGTGCGGCTTTGCTTCGCCGGCCAATTGGACCTCGTGTGGGTGGAGCAGGCACAGCGCCTCGGCACCGGCCACGCCACGCTGCAAGCCATGCCAGCCGTGGCGGAGGCGGCAACGACGCTGGTGCTCTGCGGCGATGCGCCCCTCATCGAATCAGACACCTTGGCGCGTTGCGTGGCGGAAAGCGAACGCTCAAGCGGGCTAGCGCTCGTGACCGCGGATGCGCCAGACCCGGCGGGCCTCGGCCGCATCGTGCGCGATGGGCGCGGGCAGGTGCAGGCCATCGTCGAGGAACGCGACGCCACGCCGGCGCAGCAACGCATCACCGAGATCAACAGCGGCATCATGGCGGCGCCCGCCAAGCTGCTCAAACGCCTGCTCGCGGCCATCGGCAGCAACAACGCCCAAGGCGAGCACTACCTCACAGATGCAGTGGGCGTTGCGGCCAAGGACGGCGTGCCGGTGGTTGCGCTGAAGGCCGGGTCATACGCAGAGGTGGCCGGCGTCAATGACCGCGCGCAACTGGCGGCGGCGGAGCGGCTGCATCAACGTGGCCGGGCAGCGGCGTTCATGCACGAGGGCCTCACGCTGCTGGACCCGGCCAGGTTCGATGTGCGCGGCGATTTGCGCTTCGGCAGGGATTGCAGCGTGGACGTGAACGTGGTGTTCGAGGGCGAAGTGACGCTCGGCGCCGGCGTTCGCATCGGCCCGAACTGCTTGATTCGCAACGCCACTTTGGAGGACGGGTGCCGGGTTGAGGCGAACACGGTTGTCGATGGCGCCCACATTGGCGCAAATGCCAGCGTCGGGCCTTTTGCGCGGCTGCGCCCCGGCACGGAGCTCGGCGCCGACGTGCGCATCGGCAATTTCGTGGAAACTAAGCAGGCGCGCATCGGCGCCGGCGCCAAGGCCAACCATCTGGCCTATCTCGGCGATGCCGCCGTCGGCGCCGGCAGCAACATCGGCGCTGGCGCCATCACCTGCAACTACGATGGCGCGGCGAAGCATGAAACCCGCATCGGCGACCGCGCCTTCATCGGCACCAACGCCACGCTGGTAGCGCCGTTGGAAATCGGCGACGATGCCTATGTGGGGGCGGGTTCCACGGTCACCTCCCGGGTGGGGCCGGGCGACCTTGCCGTGGGCCGGGCGAAACAACGCAACATCAAAGGCTGGACGCCGCCGGCGCGCCGCAAGCGGCAGCGTTGAGCAGCTTGGCGGCCACGACGCCGCGCGACTTGCGCAGACACTGACGGTGGACATCACTTCCATCCTTGAAGGCTTGAACGACCGCCAGCGCGAAGCCGTCACGGCGCCGCTCGGCAACTTGCTGATCGTGGCCGGCGCCGGCAGCGGCAAGACGCGCGTCCTCGTGCATCGCATCGCTTGGCTGGTGGCCGCGGAGGGCGTTTCGCCGCACGGCATTCTGGCCGTCACGTTCACCAACAAGGCCGCGGCGGAGATGCGCGCCAGAGCCGAGGCGCTGTTGTCGGCGCCGCCGCGGGCCATGTGGGTGGGCACGTTCCACGGCATCGCGCACCGCCTGCTGCGCATGCACTGGCGCGACGCTGGCTTGCCGGAGAACTTTCAGATCATCGACGCAGATGACCAGTTGCGGCTGGTGAAGCGAGTGCTGCGTGCGCAGAACCTGGACGAGCAGCGCTGGCCTGCCCGTCAGTCTGCCGGTTTCATCAACGCGCAGAAGGAAGAAGGCCGCCGCCCGCGCGACGTGCCCGCCGGAGACCACTTCACGGAAACTCAAAAGCGCGTCTACGAAGCCTACGAAGCACTCTGCCGGCAGGGCGGCGTGGTGGACTTTGCCGAGCTGCTGCTGCGCTGCCACGAATTGTGGCTGGACCGCGAAGATTTGCTTGAACACTACCGCCGCCGCTTCGGGCAACTGCTGGTGGATGAGTTCCAAGACACCAACACCCTGCAATACGCATCCCTGCGCTTGCTCGGCGGCTCGGCCGGCAATGTGATGGCGGTGGGCGATGACGACCAATCCATCTATAGCTGGCGCGGTGCGCGGATGGAAAACATCCACCGCTTCCCAGAACACTTCCGCGACACGCGCATCATCCGCTTAGAGCAGAACTACCGCTCCACCGGCACTATCCTGAAGGCGGCGAACGGCCTCATCGAACGCAACGCCGGGCGGCTGGGCAAATCCTTGTGGACGGCGGCCGGCGATGGCGAACCCGTGTCCGTCTATCACGGCTACAACGACACCGAGGAAGCGCGTTTTGTGGCCGATACCGCCAGAGCATGGATTGAACGCGGCGGCAGCGCAGACGAAATCGGCGTGCTGTACCGTTCCAACGCACAGTCCCGGGCCCTCGAAGAGGCGTTTCTGCGCGCGGACATCGCGTATCGCATCTATGGCGGGCTGCGCTTCTTCGAACGCGCCGAGGTGAAAAACGCGCTGGCATACATGCGCCTCGTGAGTTCGCGCCATGCGGACGTGGCCTTCGAGCGCGTCGTCAACCTGCCGCCGCGCGGCATCGGCGCCAAAACCGTCGGTTTGGTGCGGGCGCTGGCGCGAGAACGCGGCGTGTCCATGTGGCAGACGGTGAAGGAAGGCATCGCCAGCGGCGAAATCAAAGCGCGCGCCGCGGCAGCGCTAGGCGGCTTCTTGGCGCTGATTGACGAGTTCGCGGCGCAGGTGGAGGGCCGTTCGCTGCACGATGTGGCGCAGTGCTGCGTCGAGGCGAGCGGCCTGCTCGCGCATCATGCCAAGGAGCCGGGCGAGCGTGGGGTGGCGCGCAAGGAGAACCTGGAAGAGTTGGTCGCGGCCTGCCGCCGGTTCGAGAGAGATCGCCTGTCTCCGCTGGACCCGCGCGGCGCCCAAGCCGACGGGGCGGACGAGCCGTCTTCAACCCTGGAGGACTTTCTGGATCAAGCAGCGCTCGAAGCCGGTGAATATCAGGCGGAGGGCGGCGCCGCGGTGCAGCTGATGACGCTGCACTCGGCCAAGGGGTTGGAGTTTCCGCTCGTCTTCATCACTGGCATGGAAGAGGGGCTGTTTCCCAGCCGCATGGCCGGGGAGGAGCTGGGGCGCATGGACGAGGAGCGCCGCCTCGCCTATGTCGGCATTACCCGCGCGATGCGGCGGCTCTACCTCACCCGCGCCGAATCGCGCTTCATCCACGGCACGGATTCCTATAATCCGCCATCGCGGTTCTTGCAGGAAATCCCGGTGGAGACGCTGCAAGACGTGCGCTTGGGCGGTGCGCTCAAACGGCCGCTGCAACGCAATGGTGCCCCCAGGGACGAAGACGCGGCCTTGCGCATCGGCGCCCGCGTTCGCCACGCGAAGTTTGGCGAAGGCGTGGTGCTGCGCTGCGAAGGCGGCGGCGACCGCGCTCGGGTGGAGGTGAACTTCGCCGGCTTGGGCTCGAAGTGGTTGATGTTGGGCTATGCGAACCTGGAGATGCTGGATTGAGCGCTGACAGCGAAACGAGCCAAGGGGTGAAGATGGAAGAGCGGCGTGTCGTGGCCGGTGTTTTCGGGCGGCTGGCGCGGGTTGTTGCCTTGGTGGCCGCGGCCGGCATAGCGCTGAGCGGTTGCTCGGCCGGCACTGCCGACGTCGAGAACGCGGCACCGGCCGCCAGCGCAGAGGCGCCGCCAGCGCCGGCATCCGTGGAGTGGAAGCTGGTCACCACTTGGCCGAAGAACCTGCCGGCCTTGGGCACCGCGCCGGAACGGTTGGCGCAGTCGCTGGACGCCATGTCCGGTGGACGCTTCCAAGTGCGTGTTTACGCTGCGGGAGAGCTGGTTCCTGCCTTCGAGGTGTTTGATGCGGTAGCGGAGGGCAGCGCGGAGATGGGGCACGGCGCGGCCTACTACTGGCGGGGCAAGGCGCCCGTCGCAGCCGTGTTTGCCACCGCGCCGTTCGGCATGAGCGCACAGGAGATGAATGGCTGGCTGCACTACGGCGGCGGCCTTGAGCTATGGCGCGAACTGTATGCGCCGTTCGGCGTGATGCCATTCGCCGCCGGCAACACCGGCGTGCAGATGGCGGGCTGGTTCAACAAGGAAATCAACTCATTGGCAGACTTGAACGGCCTGAAGATGCGCATCCCCGGCTTCGGTGGCGAAGTGCTGCAACGGGCTGGTGGCGTGGCGGTGGCGATGCCGGGCAGCGAGATTTTCACGGCGCTGCAAACCGGCGTCATCGACGCCACGGAATGGGTGGGCCCGTACAACGATTTGGCGCTCGGCCTGCAGGACATCGCGCAGTTCTACTACTACCCCGGCTGGCACGAGCCGGGGCCGACTTTGGAGGCGTTGGTGAATCGAGACGCCTTCGACGCCCTGCCGGCAGACCTTCAGGCGATGCTGGAAACCGCTTGCCGCGCCATCAATCAAGACATGTTGGACGAGTTCACCGCCCGCAATGCCCGCGCCCTGAAAGCGTTGGTGGAGGAGCATGGCGTCGCCGTGCGGCGCCTGCCGGACGACGTGCTGGCGCGGTTCCAGGAGCTATCCGAAGCCGTGGTGCGCGAAGCGGCAACGGATGACCTGTCGCGCCGCATCCTGGATTCCTACTACGGCTTCCTGGCCGAAGCCCGCCAATACCACGCCATCTCCGAACAGGCATATCTGAACGCCCGCTAGCTCGCCAGGCCGCGTCGCAAATGCAACCGCACAGTCCGCACACAGGGTGCTTCAGCAAAGAGGCTCTTCAAGCCTGGATGCAGTACATGGAGGACTACGGGGCAGCATGGCTGGAGGACACCGGCACGGACTTTTACTCCCAAGAGTACTGGTATCTGGTGGCCATGACGCTGATTCGCCATTGGCAGGGCCGTCCGCTTAACGTCAGCGACGCCTACGGCGCGATGAAGACCGGATGCTCCAAGACAAGGGAGAACCGGCTCAAAAAGGTGATGGCGGAGCATTGGTGTACGAAGGTCAAGGACCAGGCAGATCAGCGCCGCACCTGCTTGGAGGCGACGGAGAACATCCTACTGCTCGGCCGGGAGCACTTCCGCTCGACTTTAGGCAAAGCGGTGCGCTTGCTCTCGAACCAGCGGCTCCTCAAACGCGATTTGAGCCCATTGCTGTGCGCCATCGAGTGCGCCGGCCCTAGTCTGGACAAGCCCTGCCTGCTGCCTTGGGCGGAGTTTCTGGTCGGCTACACCAACGACTGGAACCTCGCGTTCGACCGCCGCTTCCGGACGGACGAATACTGGCTGCTGTTTGTTCGCTGCCTGCGCGGCGGCTGGGCCAATCGCCCGCTCACGATGGGCGAAGCCTGCGAGTGCATGGCCACCGGCTCAGCAAGAACGAGGGAGAAGCGCATCGCCTTTGCCGCCAGCCGGGGCATGATCGAGAAACGGCGCGATGGGCAAGACCAGCGGATGACGACCATATTGGCCACCAGCCGTTTGCAAGACTGCCTGCTAGGACACTTCGCGCGCACCCTTGGCGGTGCGTCCATGCTGATTGATCGGTTGTCCGAAAGACGCGATCTTGCCTGATCCGCCTTCCTCGCAGCATTTACACGCAATTTTTTCCATTGTTTTGGCCCGGCACCTGATGAACAGTGGGGCCGATGAACCTTCGACTCCCTGCAAAAAGACAAGCGAGGAACCGTTCTCCAAGCCGGAGCGCCACCTGCATCTGCCTCTGGATGGCGACGTTTCTCCTCGGCGGGTTTCCACTCGCCGCCGGCGACGACTTCGACGGGCTTGGTGCAGCGGCGGAAGGCGAGGCGGGAGACGGCTCAGCTTTCCAGGTTTCTGTTTCGGGGGTCTCTTCAGGCGCATACATGGCCGCGCAGCTCCAAGTGGCCTACTCCGGCACCTTCATGGGCATGGGGTCCATAGCTGGTGGCCCTTACTTTTGCGCCGAAAACATGACGGACATCACCGAAATCAAATCGAAATGCATGGCGGGCCTCGGCATTGTTCCAGGAAACTACGCACCGTATCGGGAGAAGGCCATCGAGCTCTCCAACGATGGCAAGATCGACGACACCTCCAATCTGGAGGAAAGTCGGGTGTTCATCTTTAACTCCATCGAGGATCAGGTCATCAATCCGGGGTTGGGTTATCTGTCGGCACTCTTCTTTCAGTACTTCTCAAAGAATCCAACCACCAACGTGCTTCCGCTCAATGCGATTCCGGGCTACGCGGGCTACACGGTGGCCCATGGATTGCCCACAGACATGAGCAAGTTCGACAGCTATCTCAATTATGCCGACGAAGCCACTCCTTGCGCCCCGGCCAACTCGCAACAGTCCCCTTGGTTTCCCAACGAGCTCTACCGTGGCAATGACCCGTGGATATACCATTGTCCCTATCCTAACGGATACGCGCCAGCGGTCGCCGGATATTCGATGGTTAAGGAAATGCTTAACCACATCCACGGGAACATCAAGGACGCCGTTGCCGCGGAGGGAAGGATCCTTGCATACGAGCAGATGAACTTTGTTGATGATCCAGCCATCAGCACTCTCGATGGCCTTCACAAGCACGGGATTGGAGAGAAACTCTACGTTTACATGCCAGATGGGTGCGCCGATGGCTCACTAAGCTGCAGTAAACTCCATGTGGCTCTGCATGGGTGTCAGCAGTTTCCAGAGTGGGAGTTTACAGGCAAGGTGGGAAGCAAGCACGCTGGCGAAAAGGTCCAGTTTGGAGATACGTTCTACAACGGCCCTTTCAATGGCGTGGCCGAAGCCAATGACATCATCGTGCTTTATCCTCAAGCGCACAACATCGGCCATTCGGAGGGTGATATCAACCCTTACGGCTGCTGGGAGTTTTGGCCGTTCTATAAGAAAGACCGTTACAACTACTATACGCAAGCAGGGACCCAGATGAGGATGATCAAAAACATGGTGGACCACTTTACGCGGCCGAAGGTGCCGGGGGCCGCGTCGCAGAGAGGTGGATCTTGATGGCCGTGCCACGAAGGATGACGTCGGCAAGGTGGGGCTTGGCCCTTTGCCTCGCCTGTGTTGTCGCTCCCCCCGCCTTCGCTCAGACAAGCGGGGAAGGGTATCTAGAGGAGGTGGTTGTCACCGCCCGTAAGCGGGAAGAGAACCTGCTGGATGCGCCGCTTTCCGTCAGCGCCTTGTCCGCATCGGATTTGGCTCGCATGCAGATCGATGATCTTGGGGACGTGCAGAACGTCGTGCCCAATACGAGCTTCAACATGGGCGACGCGGCAAACGCCATCATCTACATCCGGGGCGTGGGACAGCGGGACTCGCTTTCGTTCGCGGACCCGGGCGTTGGCGTGTATCTGGACGACGTTTATCTGGGGCGGGCGCAGGGGTCGTTTCTGGACGTGATTGACGTGCAGCGCGTGGAGGTGTTGCGAGGGCCGCAGGGAACGCTTTACGGGCGCAACACGATTGGCGGCGCGATTAAGTATGTTTCCGCCACGCCCTCAGACGTTCCCCTGCTTGAAGCGGACGTGTCTGCTGGAAACTACGATGAGCGCCGCCTGAAGGCGACGTGGAGCGGCCCGCTGAGTTCGAGCGGCAGCCTGGCGGGGCGGGTCTCCCTAGCTTACATCGCGCATGGGGGCTACAACCGCAACCGGTTTGCCGGAAGCACGGACAGGACAGACGGGGACAAAGACACGCTAGCTTGGCGGGCGCAGCTACGCTATGAGCCAAATGAAAACCTAAGCATTCGCGTGACGGCGGATCGGTCCGTCAATGAACCAAAACGCTCGATGACGCCGGTGCGGGTAACCGGGGGGCCAGCGTTGGTAACGGCCACTGCGGATTTCCTACCAAGGCAACCGTTTGACATTGAGGCGGATTTCAACGACGTGGAACGGCTGGTGGTGGAAGGCGCCGCTGCCGTCGTTGATTACCGGCTGTCGGACGCCCTTAGCCTGAAGTCAATCACTTCTATTCGCCGCCTTGAGCATGCAACGCACATCGATCTGGATGGAACTGGTCTGGATATTTTCGGGGTGCATGTGGATCAAGATCAGGACCAGTTCAGCCAAGAACTGCAACTCTCCTATGATGCTGGCGGCTCCATGCGTGCGCTGCTCGGCGCCTACTACTTTTCGGAGGACGACGTTTCGCCGGACGGCATCAGCAATTCCGAGCCAATGAACTTCGGCGTTTTCTTCTCGCCGTACGGAACGGTTAGCGAAAACGATCAGTCCGTACGCGCAGCCGCGATGTTTGGCGAGGTGTCTTGGCAGCTCACCACACGCCTGGAGTTCACGGCCGGCCTTCGTTACACGGACGAAGCCAAGCGGCTGCGTCGCAAGGCCTGCCAGAACTTCGCCATCCTGGGCACCGTCCTTCCCGCCATCGAGGAGTGCAATCCGCCACTTGGCTCGTCCAATCCCTTCGCCCTCAGTTTGGATCTGGACAAGGACTTCAGCAAAGTCACCCCGAAGCTGGCGCTAAGCTACAGTTCGGAGCAATTCGGGTTGGCATACTTCACTTACGCACGAGGTTTCAAGAGCGGGGGATTCGATGGTCGCATCGGCTACAACGGCGCGAGCGACGGGAGCGCCGTGGACACGCAGGCCGAACCATATGACCCGGAAGTTGCCGACACCTACGAGCTGGGCTGGAAGGCAAGCGTGTCGGATGGACGGTTGCGCGTAGGCACTGCTCTGTTTTACAACGACTATCAGGACTTGCAGCTAAGCAGCTTCTCGGCAACTCCCCAAGGGGGTTTCGCGACGGTCTTCACCAACGCCGGCGAAGCAGAGACCTACGGTGTGGAAGCAGAACTGGTGGCCAGCCCGACGCAGAATCTTCTGATGAGCCTGAGTTTAGGCTACTTGAAGGCGGAGTACAGCGAGTTCATCAACAGCCAGATGCAGGATGTGAGCGGCAGCCTGACACCCATCAATTCACCCGAGCTCACCGGCAACTTCGGCTTGCAGTATCGCCAACCGCTGGGCTTTGCGTGGCTGGAAATGGGCGCGGACGTCAGCTACCGCGCTGCATACCATGTGGAAGTGAACAACCTGAGCGCTCTGAAGCAAGGCAGCTTCGCATTGGTGAACGCCTCGATAGGCTTGGAGAGCAATGAGGGCAAGTGGGGTGTCTCCCTGGGCGTCAAGAACCTCACGGACGAAATGTACATCACTCATGGTTTCGACCTGACGGCCTTCCCCGGCGTCGGCTTGGCTTACTACGGCGAGCCGCGAACCTACCGGCTTGGTGTGCGCTACAGCTTTCTGTAACGTTCAAGCCGTCCCGAAACTCTGGCCAGTGCAGCCTTCTGCCGGCAGCTGCAGCTAATACACCACGGAGGGCAACCAAGTTGCCAGCTCCGGCAGCGCGACGAGCAGCCCCAGCAGGCAGAGCTGCAAGATGATGAACGGCGCCACGCCGCGGTAGATGTCCGTGGTGGCCACTTCGGGCGGGGCTACGCCGCGCAGGTAGAAGAGCGCGAAGCCGAAGGGCGGCGTGAGGAACGATGTCTGCAAGTTCACGGCAATCATCACGCCGAGCCAAATCGGGTCTACCCCCATCGCCAGCAGCACCGGGCCGACGATGGGCACCACCACATAGGTGATCTCGATGAAATCCAGCACGAAGCCAAGCAGGAAGATGGTGACCATCACGATGAGCGTGGCGCCCCACACCCCGCCCGGCATGTCGGCGAAGATGCCCTGCACCAGTTCATCGCCGCCGTAACCCCGAAACACCAGCGAAAATACCGAAGCGCCGATGAGGATGAAGAACACCATCGCAGTGGTCTTCACCGTTGCCGCGCCGATCTCTTGGAGCACCGGCAAGGACAGCGCCCGATGCGCCGCGGCTAAGGCCAATGCGCCGAGGGCGCCCACGCCGGCAGCTTCGGTGGGCGTGGCGTAGCCGCCGAGGATGGAGCCGAGCACGGCCACCACGAGCAGCACCGGCGGCGCGAGGCTGCGCAAGAGCGTTGCCACGCCTTCGCCTTCATCCTCGTCGCCGCTTTCAGACTCGGCATCGGGCGCGGTGCTTGCCGGGGCGCGTTCTGGGTGTCGCCATGCCGCGAAGAGCAGATACAGCAGATAGAAGCCCACCAGCACCAGCCCCGGCAGCAAGGCGCCGGCAAACAGGTCGCCAATGGACACGGTTTTGGGCGAGAACACGCCGAGCCCCAATTGCGCTTGCTGATAGGCGCTTGAGAGCACGTCGCCAAGCAGCACCAGCGCGATGGAAGGGGGGATGATTTGCCCCAGCGCGCCGGTGGCGCAAATGGTGCCGGTGGCCAACTTCGGGTCGTACCCGCGGCGCATCATCGTGGGCAGGGAAAGCAGGCCCAGCGTCACCACCGTGGCGCCGACGATGCCGGTGCTTGCCGCCATCAAGGCGCCCACCAGCGTCACCGCCAGCGCTAGGCCGCCGGGGGCGCTGCCCAAGAGCTTGGACAGGCTGTGCAGCAGCGCTTGGGCGATGCGGGTGCGCTCCAGCGTCACCCCCATGCACACGAACAGGGGCACGGCGATGAGCGTTTGGTTGGTGACGATGCCGAACAGGCGCCCAGGCAGAAAGCCGAGGTCGCCCACGTCGAACACGCCGAACAACGCGCCCCCGAAGGCGAACAGCAGGGCGACGCCGGCAAGGGTGGGCGCCACGGCGTAGCCAGCGAGCAACGCCACGAACACCGCCGCGAACATGATGAGCGGCAGCAGTTCGACCATGCTGCCGGTCAATGCCCCCGCGGGCTTGCCGCGCCATCCCGCCAAGCGCGCGCGCTCAACGCCAAGGCCTGCAGCAACAGCAGCGCGGCGGCGACGGGAATCAGCGTCTTCAGCAAGAACACCGCGGGGATGCCGCCCACCTCTGGCGACCCCTCAAGGATGCTCCAAGACGTGCCCACATAGCCCAGGCTGACGAGAAACACCGTCAGGCACGTCGGCGTCAGCAACGCGGCGTGGCCGATGAGGTTCACCCAGCGGCGGGCGCGCGGCGTCATGCGGCTGTACGCCACGTCCACCCGCACATGGGCATCGTGGCGCAGCGCGTAGGCGAGGCCGGGCAGAATCACCAGCGCGTGCATGTAGCCGATGGATTCCTGCAGCGAAATGGCGCTCATGTCGAAGCCATAGCGCAGCGCGACGACGATGCCGGTGGCCGCAGCCATGCCGAACACCAGCCAAGCGATGCCGCGGCCGATGCCCTCGACCAAGCCTTCCATCCAGCGCAAGGCGGCCGGTTCCGGCGCCGGGCCAGTCATGCCTGCTTGCCCGTGAGCCCATGTTCGAAGACGGCGCCGGCGAACAGCGCGAAGCCCACCCAAGCGTTGCTGCGAAAGGCGTTCATGCAGGCTGCCGGTTCGCGTTCCCGCAACATCCAGTGCTGGCTGGCGAGGATGCCGGCCGCAACGGCCAGCGCGACGAACCATGCAATGCCGTAGCCCGCGACGGCGCCGACGCCGATGAACGCTGCCAGCGCAGCGCACTGCAGGGCGGCGATGGCGGCGCGGTCTGCACGGCCCAACAGCACCGCCAAGGACTTCACGCCCGCCCGGCGGTCATCCCGTCGGTCTGCCATGGCGTACTCGGTGTCGTAGGCCACCACCCACAGCAGGCTGCCGGCGAACAACAGCCACGCGAGCGGCGGCACGGTGCCGGTGGCCGCGGCGAAGGCCATCGGAATGCCCCAGCTGAAGGCGGCGCCCAGCACGAGCTGCGGCACGTGCGTCCAGCGCTTGGCAAAGGGATAGAGCGCGGCGATGGCCATGCCCACGAACGCGAGGCGAATGGCCGGGGCGTTCAGCGTGAGCGCCACGCCGAGGGCGCCGATGGCCAGCGCGGTGCACAGCGCGAAGGCGCCGAACAGCGTGACGCGGCCGGTTGGCAATGGCCGCTGCGCGGTGCGCTCCACCAAGCCATCCACGTTGCGGTCTGCAATGTCGTTGATGACGCAGCCGCAGGAACGCATGAGCAACACGCCGACGGCGAAAGCGGCCACCAGCGTGGTGGGGGGTGCGCCTTGCGCCGCAATCCAGAGTGCAGCGAGCGTGGGCCAAAGCAGCAGCAGCGTGCCCACGGGCTTGTCGAGGCGCATGAGCTCGGCGTAAGCGAGCGCGCGCTGGCGCAGGGTGGCCAAGTTCATCCGCTCGGCTTCTAGCATGGCCGCCAAGTTTACGCGGCGTTGCCGCGCCCATCGCCGGTTCGCCGGTGCAGCAGATGTGGCGCTCGGCATCTTCGCCATTGCGCCAGGGAGGGTGAGGTGCCCATTGAGTTTTGACGTGGGCGACAGTAGCGTAGCGCCCATCCTCGCCGCGCCTTTGAACTGCGGCCTCCAACGTCTTTGGGAGCGACTTGAAGCGCTGTGAAGAAGTGGCAATGCATCGTTTGCGGCTGGATCTACGACGAGGCCGAGGGCTGCGAGGAAGATGGCATCGCGCCCGGCACGGCGTGGGAAGATGTCCCGGAGGACTTTGTGTGTCCTGAGTGCGGGGTTGGCAAGGAAGATTTTGAGATGATCGAGGTGGGTTGACATGCCGGCGCTAACCGAAGCAGAAACTAACGAGTTCTTGAGCGAGCGTGGCGTGCTGATGCGCGTGGCGGTGGTGCGTGAGGACGGCAGCCCGTTGGTGACGCCCATCTGGTTTCTGCACGAAGACGCAGCCATCTACTTCACCCCGCGCAAGCGTTCCGAGTGGTTCGCCTGTTTGCGCCGCGACGCGCGCGTGGCGCTCTGCATCGACGAGCAGTCTCAGCCCTATCGTAAGGTGCTCGCGGAAGGCGAGGCGGAACTGGTGTACGACATCGGCCACGACGACGTCTGGCGCGAACGCTATCGCCGCATCGCCCGGCGCTATGTGCCACCGGAAGCGGCGGATGCCTATCTGCGCAACACCATCGACCAGCCGCGCGGCCTGTATCGTCTGCCGCTAGGCAGCGCGGTGGTGAAGACTTGGCGCATGCCCCAAGCAGGCGAGCCGGGCGAAGGCATCTGGCATCACCGCTACTACGAGGAAGGCGCGGCGTTCAGGAATCGCGAATGATGTTGAGACGTAGAGCCGCCCGATGCGCGAACGGCGAAACGGCGCTGCGGCGGGGTGTCGCGGTGGCGGCGACGTGCCTCGCGCTGGCTCAGCCCACGCTCGCGGCCGAAGACAAGCTCCTCCTGTGGGGCGACACGCACCTGCACACCTCGTACTCCATCGACGCCTTCATGAACGGCAACCTCGCGGCAGACCCGCACACCGCTTATCGGTTCGCGAAGGGGTTGCCTGTCAGCCATCCGCATCACCGCGCTCGAATGCAAATCGATGAACCGTTGGACTTTCTGGTCGTTTCCGATCACGCCGAGTTCTTTGGCGCCATGCAGCACATCTATCTGCACGGCATTGATGAGGAGGATGCCGGGCTGTGGGATGCCCTGCTCCACTGGTACACCACGCGCAGCCTCCGCGACGCGGTAGACGCCGGCGAGGCCGCCGCCATGTTCCGCGGCTTGCTGCCGGAATCGAGAGACCCGCGCGCCGCGGCAGCAAGCCCCGGGGACCTAGGCAACATCATGCTGCCGCCGATGGAGGCCGAGCAAGCGCGAGCTTGGCGCGAGGCGGCGGCGGCTGCGGATGCCCACAATGAACCGGGCCGCTTCACCGCCTTCATTGGCTGGGAGTGGAGCTCGATGCCGGGGGGCGCGAACCTGCATCGCGTCGTGATGACGGACGCCAACGCAACACAGGCGGCGACCTTTCGGCCGTTCTCTTCCATCGACAGCCCGTACCCGGACGATCTGTGGCGCTGGCTCGAGCGCACGGCCGCCGCCACTGGCGCGCGCTTCCTCGCCATTCCACACAACTCGAACATCTCGAAGGGAATGATGTTCCCGGAGGTGACGTTGCGTGGGGCGCCCCTCGATGCGGACCACGCGCGGCTGCGGATGCGGTGGGAGAAGGTCATCGAGGTGACGCAGATCAAGGGCGATTCGGAAGTGCATCCGGCACTCGCGCCCAATGACGAGTTCGCGACGTTCGAGCGTTATCCCTTCTTTCTGCAGCAGGACCCGGCAGCGGATGTTTACTCGCCCGGCGCCGGAGATTACGCGCGCCCGGCGTTGAAACGCGGCCTTGCGTTGGGCGAGCGCCTCGGCGTGAATCCATTTCAATTCGGCCTCATCGGCTCGACGGATTCGCACACTGGCCTCGCCACCGCCCAAGAGGACAACTTCGCCGGCAAGATGGCACTGGATTCGACGCCGGAAGCTAAGGACGCCGTGGTGATTTCCGGCGGCGCGAGTGGCTGGGTCATGTCCGCGTCGGGCCTCGCCGCCGTGTGGGCAACGGCGAACACCCGCGCAGAGATTCTCTCGGCGATGCAGCGACGCGAGACCTACGCCACCACCGGCCCGCGCATCCGGCTGCGCTTCTTTGGCGGTTGGCAGGGCGCAGACGGCAACGCTGCCGCGACGTCTTCCGGCGATGCCGCCGCGGTGGCAAGCGGCGGCATTGAGGAAGGACGCACCCCGATGGGGGGCGAGCTGAAGCCGCCGGTGGGCGATGCCAAACTGGTCTTCGAGGTGGAGGCGCTGAAGGCACCGGCCGGCGCCAACTTGGATCGGGTGCAGATCGTCAAGGGTTGGCTGGACGCGGCTGGGCAGGTGCAGGAGGAGGTGTTCGACGTGGTTTGGGCCGGTGAGCGCGAACGGAGTTCGACAGGCAGATTGCCCGCCGTGGGCAACACGGTGGATCTCGCCACCGGGCGTTATCGCAACGCCATCGGCGCTGCGGAACTCACGGCCGCTTGGAGCGACCCAGCCTTCGACGCGGGTCAGCCGGCCTTCTACTACGCCCGGGTGTTGGAAATCCCCACGCCGCGCCACACGCATCTTGATGCGTTGGCGCTGGGCATGGAGCGCGCGGAGCGTGGCCCGCCGACCATTCAGGAACGCGCCTATTCATCCCCCATTTGGTATGCGCCGAGCCGCGCCGGCGCGAACGAGTAGCGCCGCGCCATCTTTCGGGCACCTAGGCCACGTTGAAGGCGCGTTCGCGTTAGTCTCCTAGCTTGGCGAAGAAGGGGACTGGACATGAGCGAAGACAACCCACTGCGCCGCGCGCTCGCGCTGCCGCTGCATTGGCAAATCGCCGTCGCCTTGGTGTTGGCCGCGCTGGTCGCCGCGCCTTCGAGCCCCGAGACCACCCTCTTTGGCGCCTCCTTGGTGGGCATCTTGGATTTCTTCGGCGGGCTGTTCCTGAACGCCCTGAAGATGATCGTGGTGCCGCTCATCCTCGCCTCCATCATCGTCGGCGTGCGCAACATGGCCGGGCAGGACGCCTTCGGCCGCGTCGGCGGCAAGACCATCGGCTTCTACATCGTCACCGGTTTCCTCGCCATCTTCACCGGCCTCTTGCTCGTCAACGTCATCGGCCCGGGGGAAGGGGACGCGCAGGCGATGCGCAACGCGCTGCCCGACGCGACGGAGACGATGGGCAGGGTGGAAGGCCGCAGCGCGGCAGACTTGGTGGGCATCATTTCCCGCGCCATTCCACCCAACATCTTCGTGGCCGCGGCCGAGGCGCAGTTGTTGGCGCTCATTTTCGTGGGCGTGGTGTTCGGCTACTTCATGTCGCGGCTTTCCGGCCCCGCCGGCGAGACGCTGCAGAACTTCTGGCAGGGCGTTCACGACGTGATGATCCTCATCACCATGTGGATCATGCGGTTCGCGCCCATTGGCGTCTTCGCGTTGGTGGGCAAAACGTTCATCGTTTCCGGCTTCGCCGTGCTCGGCTCGCTCGCGCTCTTCTTCGTCACCGTGCTGGCGGCGCTGGCCATCCACTTCGCGGTGTGGTTGCCGCTGTTGCTGCGCGTGGTGGGGGGCGTGCGGCCTGCCGCCTACTACGGCGCCATCCTGCCGGCGCAGCTGACGGCGTTCTCCACCGCCTCTTCCTCGGCGACGCTGCCGGTCACCATCAACTGCGCGGAGCAGGCCGGCATCTCGCGGCGCGCCACGAGTTTCGTGCTACCCCTTGGCGCCACGGTGAACATGGATGGCACCGCCCTCTATGAGTGCGTGGTGGTCATCTTCATCGCGCAAGTGATGGGGTTTGAGTTGTCCTTCGTGCAGCAGTTCACGGTGGTGTTGCTGGCGCTGCTCACATCCATCGGCGTCGCCGGCATTCCGGCGGCCAGCCTGGTCGCCATCACGCTCATCCTTGGCGCCGTGGGGTTGCCGGTGGAGGCAGTGGCCCTCGTTCTCGCGGTAGACCGTGTGCTCGACATGTGCCGCACCGCGGTGAACGTGACCAGCGACCTCACGGTGACGGCGCTGGTGGCGCGCAGCGAAGGGGAGGCGCTGCCGGCAGTGCGGCGCGAGACTTCGGCAGATGCCGCCTAAGGGCTTGGCCGCTGGCGCCGGAGGCTTAGGCCCAGCCGCGCAGACGGTACGCCCACAAGCCGAGTTGTTCTCGCCAGAACCTGCTGTTCGCCCCTAGGGCGGCGGCAGTTGGCAAGAGCAGGACCAAGCCGGGGGAGGCCGCGGCGCCGCCATGGTCGCAGGCAGCCGGCACCACGGGCAGGCCGACGCGCCGGAACACCGCCTCGGCGCGGCGCATGTGCCAAACGGAAGTGACTAAGAGGAGGCGCTCGAAACCGCGGCGGGCAGCCAAACGCGCCGTCTCCACTGCGTTCTCTCGCGTTGAACGGCTGTTCTGCTCGACGATGATGGCGGAATGTGGCACCCCCCAGGCGACGAGCACAGTGCGCATCGCTTCGGCGCCCGTTTGACGGTCTGGCTCGCCCCACACGTCTTCACCCCAGACGGAACCGGCGGACGCCACGATGACCGGCGCCCTGCCGGCGTGGTAGAGCCGCGCGGCGTGCCAGATACGGTCTGAAGCGCCACCGAGATTGGGATACGGGAAGCCCGCTCGGGTCGGCGTGACGCCGCCGCCAAGGACGACGATGGCATCGGCCACCGGCAGTGTTTCGACGCGCTGCGGCGGGTACGGCGCCGTGAGCCATTGCGCCGTCGCGGAAGAGACGGCAGGCATGGACCAGAACCACACCCACGCCACCGCGAAGCCGATGAGCGCCAGCGCCGTTCGCCGCCGATGCCAAAACACGGCGGCGAAGCCAGCGAGAACCAGCGCCAAGGCGATTCCCAACGGCGACAGCCACGCGCCGATGACTTTGTCCAGGAGCAGCGGCATTGGCACCACCGGGTCACACTTCGACGTAGCTTGCGTGCGCCATGCCGCCCCACGTCTCAAGCACGGTGGCTTTGGCTTCTGGATCTAGCACCTCGCCCAACTTGATGATCCTTGGCATGAGGTGAGCGTCTCGCATCAGGTCTGCAACGCGGAACGTTTCTTCGCCGGTTTGCCGGGTGCCGAGCACGTCTCCGGGGCCGCGCAATGCCAAGTCTTTCTCCGCGATGGCGAAACCGTCGTTGGTTTCGCGCATGACGGCTAGGCGTTTGCGCGCGATGTCTGACAACGGTGGCTCGAACAGCAGGATGCAGTGGCTCTGCTGGCCGCCGCGCCCCACCCGCCCGCGCAGTTGATGCAGTTGGGCGAGGCCCAAACGTTCGGCGTTGTCGATCACCATGAGCGAGGCGTTGGGCACATCCACGCCCACCTCGATGACGGTGGTGGCCACCAGCACGTCGATGTCTCCCGCTTTGAAGCGGGCCATCGTATCGGTGCGCTCGCGGGGCGCCAAGCGGCCGTGTGCGAGGCCCACCTTGAGATGCGGCAGCGCTGCCTGCAGTTCGACGGCCACCGCTTCCGCGGCTTGGGAATCGAGCGCGTCGGATTCCTGAATGAGCGTGCAAACCCAATAGGCTTGGCGACCCGGGCGGCACCAATCGCCGACGCGCTCCATCACTTCGCCGCGGCGGGCGCCCGGCGTCACGCGGGTTTGCACCGGCTTGCGTTGTGGGGGCAGCTCATCGATGACGGAGATGTCCATGTCTGCATAGAGCGCCATTGTCAGCGTGCGTGGAATGGGCGTCGCCGTCATGATGAGCTGATGCGGCGCCCTGCCCTTGTGCCGCAGCATCATGCGTTGATGCACGCCGAAGCGGTGTTGTTCGTCGATGATGATGAGCGCCAAGGACTTGAAGATGACCGTGGATTGAAACAGCGCATGCGTGCCGACGACGACTAGCGCGTCGCCCCGCTGCGTGGCGTCCAAACGCGCTTGCCGCTCGCCGGCGGAGAGGCGGCCGGTGATGGCGGCGACATCGATGCCGAGCGGCGTCAGCCAGCCAGAGAACTGCTCGTAGTGTTGCTCCACGAGGATCTCCGTGGGCGCCATCACCGCAGTTTGACAACCGTGTTCCGCGGCGCGGATGGCCGCAAAGGCGGCGACGATGGTTTTGCCGGAACCCACGTCGCCCTGCAGCAGGCGCATGGCGGGCCGGTTGCGCTCCAGGTCATTCAGCACTTCGGCGGTGACGCGCTGTTGCGCCCGCGTGAGGGCGAAATCCAAGTTGGCGCGCAACTCCCGCCCCAGGCCTTGGCTGCGCGGCAAGGGCCGGGTGGCAAGGCGTTCGCGCAGCGCTTGGCGAGCCTTCATCAGCAGATGTTGGGCGAGCAACTCATCTTGGGCGATGCGGGTGCGCGCCGCGTCGAGTTCGTCTGGCGTCGTCTGCGGCGGCGGCCGGTGCAGAAACACGATGGCGTCATCCAGGGCGGGGAACGGCGCGAGTGGCAGGTTGCTGCCGCCTTGGGCGGCGCCATCGTCCAAGGCGCTCGCGATGAAACGGCGCAAGCGCACCCCGGTGATGCCGCCCACCGTGCCGTACACCGGCGTCAGCACGGCATCCGGCTCGTCTGGCCGCGTGGAGGAGGCGCGATACTCCGGATGCACCATTTCGCGCCCCGCCGGGCCAACGCGGGCTTCGCCGAAACAGCGCAACCAGATGCCTGGGCGCAGCGCTTGCCGCTGTTGGGCGTTGTAATGGAAGAACCGAATGGTCAAGAAGCCGCCGGCTTCCTCCAGCGTTGCAGTGAGGGCGCGGCGGCGGCCATAGCCGGCATCCACCTTCACGACCTGCCCGCGAGCGAGGCAGCACTGGCCGATCTTGATGTCCGCCAAGGGCACGAACCGGGTGCGGTCTTCATAGCGCTGGGGCAGATGCAGCAACAGCTCGCCAACGGTTGCGATGCCGCCCTTGGCGAGGGCCTTCGCGGCCTGGGGGCCAACGCCGCGCAATGCGGTGACAGGGTCTTCCCGCGTCGCCACGCGGGTGCTCAAGTTGGCAGCAACAGCACCGCGTCTGCTTCCACCAACGCGCCGCGCGGCAGCGCCGCGACGCCGACGGCCGCCCGCGCCGGATAGGGAGGGGAGAAAAGTTCTGCCATCACCTCGTTGAGCGCGCCGTAGTGAGCGAGGTTCGTGAGGTACACGGTGACTTTCACGATGTCGGCGAAGCTCCCACCGGCGCTGCGCGCCACCGCTGCAAGGTTCTGGAAGACTTGGCGCACTTGCGCCTCGGCGTCTCCCGACACCAATTCCATGGTGGCAGGGTCCAGCCCGATTTGGCCGGAGAGGTAAACGGCCTCGCCCACGCGCACGGCTTGCGAATAGGCGCCGATGGCGGCTGGGGCAGCGTCGGTGCGAATGGCTTCGCGGAACATGATGGGTTCAAGCCTCCTGGGCGACGGCGGGCCGCCGCACATTCTGCACGGTGCTGATGGCGCTCAGCCGCCGCACGATCCGGTTCAGGTGCGAAACGTCCGCAACGGATAGGTCCACGGTGATGTTGGAGAGTTCCGCGTTGCGCTCCTCCACGTGGATGTTGTTGATGCCGGCGTTGCTTTCGTTCATCGACGCGGCAACTTGGGCGATGACGCCCTTGCGCCGCCGCACGGCCAGCAGCAGCAATGTGTCGAACTCGCCGGTGATGGACTCCGCCCAGCGCGCCGGGATGATCTCGTTGGGCTTGCGACGGCGCACCTCCTCAAGGTTCGGGCAGGTGTCCATGTGGACGACGAAGCCGCGCTCTGGCGTCATGTGGCCGATGACGGCATCGCCGGGCACCGGCCCGCAGCAGCGGCCATAGCTGATGACCAGCCCCTCGCCGCCGCGGATGGCAACGGGGCCGCCGCGTTCGATGTCCACGGCTTCGTAGTTCGGATCGTCTGCGGAAAGCAGCCGTTGCGCCACGACGTATGCCAAGCGGTTGCCTAGGCCGATTTCGGCCAGCAGGTCATTCAGCTTGCGCACGCCGAACTCGCGGAACACCTTGCGCAGGCGCCGAAAGTCCAAACTCTTGATGGAGGTGTTGGCATTGCGCAGCGAGCGGTCCAACAGCGCCTTCCCCAGCGCGATGGATTCAGAGCGCTGCTGCACCTTCAAGGCTTGGCGGATGGATGAGCGGGCGCGCCCGGAAACGGCGAAGGTGAGCCAATCTGGGCTGGGGCGGGCGTCCTTGGTGGTGAGAATCTCCACCGTCTGGCCGCTCTGCAATTGCCGCGAAAGGGGTGCCAAGGCACGGTCTATCCGGCACGCAACGCAGTGGTTGCCGATGTCTGTGTGAACGGCGTAGGCAAAATCGATGGCGCAGGCGCCGCGCGGCAACTCCAGAATGTCGCCGCGTGGCGTGAACACGTACACCTCGTCTGGAAACAGATCGATCTTGAGGTTTTCGACGAACTCCAACGGGTCTCCAGCGCGTTGCTGCAGCTCCAGCAACCCCTGCACCCACTGCCGCGCCCGCGCCTCGCCGCCGTTGTAGCTTTCGGCGGCAGATTTGTAGAACCAATGGCTGGCCACGCCATGATCCGCCACGGCATCCATTTGGCGAGTGCGAATCTGCACTTCGATGGGCACGCCATGCATGCCGAACAGCGTGGTGTGCAAGGCTTGGTAACCGTTCGCCTTGGGAATGGCCACATAGTCTTTGAAGCGGCCAACCACTGGCTTGTAGAGGTTATGCATCACGCCGAGCGCCCGGTAGCAGGCATCGACTTGATCGACGACGATGCGGAAGCCGAACACGTCCATGATCTCCGTGAAGGACTTCCGCTGCGTCTTCATCTTCGCGTAGATGGAGTAGAGGTGCTTCTCGCGCCCGCGCACCGCAGCGTCGATGCCTTCCCGACGCAGCGCCGCTTCAATGGAGGTGCCCAACTCGTCCATGAGCGCCTTGCGATTGCCCCGCGCCGCGGCCACGGCGCGCCGCAGCCGGTCTGAACGCAGCAGGTAGAGCGCGTCGAAGGCGAGGTCTTCCAACTCCACCTTGATGTTGTGCATGCCGAGGCGGTTGGCGATGGGCGCATACAGGTCCAGCGTTTCCTTGGCGATGCGCCGCCGCTTGTGGCCCGGCAACGCGCCGATGGTGCGCATGTTGTGCAGCCGGTCTGCCAGTTTGACGAGGATGACGCGCAAATCCCTCGCGGTGGCCATGGCCATCTTCTGGAAGTTCTCGGCCTGCGCCTGCTCATGGGTATTGAAGATGGTCGCCAACTTGCTGACGCCATCGACGATGCCGGCCACGCCCTCGCCAAAGTCCTCAGCCAGGCGATCCTTGGTGGCGCCGGTGTCTTCCAGCACATCGTGCAGCAGCGCCGCGGCGATGGACTGATCGTCCATGCGCATTTCCGAGAGAATCTTGGCGACGGCGAGCGGATGCGTGATGTAGGGATGCTGAGTGCGCCGCATCTGCCCATCGTGGGCTTCACGGGCAAACTCGAAGGCGCGCTCGATGTCCGCGACTTGCGGTTCGGTGAGGTAGCTAGAAAGTGACTCCGCTAACGAACCGATGGTTGCCGGAGCGGCAACCTCATCCCGGCACGCAGCCTCTCTGAGCCGGGCTTCGAAGTAGGATTCATAGATCGTTGGCTGCGTCATCTCCCACATCGAACGCCATGTTGGCCCTGGCGATGCTCTCCAGCCTGCGCACTTTGTCGATGGACTCGAACTCGAGGTCTTCCGCGGTCGCCTCCGGCGCCTCGAGGACCTCATCGTCGATGAGCCCTTCCGCCACTTCACGCAGCGCGATCACCGTTGGCTTGTCGTTCTCTTCAGGAACCAACGGCTCCGCCAACTGGCGATGCAGATGCCGAGCCCGCCGACTCGCCACCATGACGAGCTCGAAGCGGTTATCGACATGCTCAAGGCAATCCTCAACGGTCACGCGGGCCATGCGCTCGTCCCTGCTGCACTGTCGCGTGAGTCTAGCGGATGGGGCGGGGGGATGGAAGGGACGGGGGTGGGGGCCGCGGACGATCCCGAAGTCAGCGCTTTTGGCAGGCGTTCGGGTCGGGCTGTTCGCCCAGATAGGGACTCGACCGCCCCGGAGTCCGGCGGTGTGGGGTTTTCGGGTCGCCGGGGTCGTTTTCCGCCACTGCCGAGAAACCCTGCGGACGGATCGCGTCCTCCAGCTCCTTCCACGGAACCAGCCCATCCATCCGCTCCAGGAACTTCTCCCGCCGCGTCTTTCGCTTCTTCGCCATGTACTCCAACTCCGCGAAAGTCGCTTGGGTCGCTTCGGTCATCGCCTGCCTCGCTCCAGCGGTCGGACACGCCCGTTGTCGCAGCACCGCGGGCACTTGTTCAGGCCTCCCCCTAGACCACTCCTCGACTTCGCTGCGCTGTCCATGTCCGTTGTCCTTGACTTCTTGTTAGACAACCGGACACTGGCGAGATGAACTTGTCGTGGCTAAGCCGCCTCCACATCCTCACCCAAGACTGCGATCCCTGCATCCGGTCCGCCTTAAGAATCAGAGGCTTGCGCCTATGCTGCCCCGCCAACCACTACGCCGAACCGTGGTACGCTGCCTACACAGCCCAACTGCAGCGGCGACGGATGCTTAGGAGCCCGTGATCGCCATCGCCGCCCTCCGCCAGAGCGCTTGGACGCTTCGAGAACCCGGATGGCATCGAGATCACGCCTTAAGGCAAGGATCACTTTCGTGCAGATGGCGGTCTACAATTTTCGTAGACCGCTCGATCCGAGGTGGTAGCATTGGTGATGGATCCACGCCGCCTACGAAGGTTCGAAGGAAGGGTCTGGGCTCTGCCCGACAACGCAAGAGATCAGCTCGCAACAACCGATCTGTGGCGACTGTTGGATAGGCCAGCGGCAGTGCCGGCGCTTAGCCGCCTATAGGTAGCCAACGACAATGCCACTTCTCATTGCTCTTGCTGGCCAAAGGAATGACCTTGCGGTCAAGGAGGTTCCCCTTGCCGAGGACGTCCAGCAAGAAGTTGAACAGGTCTTCCGAGCACAAGAGAAAATTTTCAGGGATGGTATGGAAGTCTCATTCGACAGCAATTGGCAGCTAGAGTCGGACGAAATCGCTACTACACTCGCAACCAATTTCGATGTCTTTGACCGGATGAGTGAATACACGGACACCACTCTAGATCGTCTCGACAACGACGAACTCGAAAGCGTACGCGGGCTAGCCATTAGAGTGGGCAACGACCAAGAGATCATGCTCGTTCAATCGTTTGCTACAAGCATGGTCCTGAACAGAGGTGGTTGGGTTTCCCTTCTCCTTGAGGGGGAAACATATCATCGCCTAGATGCCGCGGCACTCAGGCTCCCCGATAAGCTTGTTTGCATCGTAGAGGATGGGCTCGTGAAGTTCCGTAGTCTGCACGCCTTGGGACGTATATTGGATACCTCTTCCATGTTCAGGGAAGCTACGGATGGCGAAGTTCGCGACTTTACCACTTCTAGTGCCGGTCTTTTTCATTTCGGCGATCCAGAGGAGTTCGTAAGAAATGCAACCCGAAACTCAAGGAAATATATCAGCTCGATAGTGGCAACGAGCGCGCTAGACGGCCACACAGTCGATTCGCTCCGAGATGCTATGGAAAGAACCGGTTTGAACGTATCTTTACACCAAGGAAGGATCGCGATACCGAGCCGGGGTAGAGATGCCATGGAAATGATGAGGTTCTTTAATGATGGACGCTATGTTGGTCCTGTATCAGGAGAGACATTTATCTCAAACTCAAAACGTCCTGTTCGGTGAGCTTGGAACTCCCTTTTCGATGAGAAGATATGGCCCTAACCGACCGACGGCTAGCGACTCGCCGGTCCGGCGGATATGTCTCTTGGCAATTAGGACATGTGGCATCCCATCTTCCTCGGTCACCTTGTAGAAATGGTAGCCGAGAGATGTCAGAAGCGGATTGAAGTGGAATCCATAGCTGGAAACTACAACGAAGCAATAGAAGAAGACAATGAACAAGTAAACGATCCAGTTGAAATCCTCCAAGTCTCTGGTAATCAGTGGCAAGACATAGATGAGAAGAAAGCTAAGGACCTCTTGATCCGCAGTTTCGACCGTCTTGGTCTTATAGCAACGTGTACTTAGATTTTTCTTGGCGAATGACATTAGGCCTATGCATATGGCGACCAACATGACACATATCACAATCCATATCATGGCCATACAGTATCTATCTGTTGCGATCCAAACGAGAGCGTAAAAGAATAGCACTGGAACAAAAGTGGTCGCAGCGAGGAAGTATCTGGCGAAGTTGCTCACAAGTATCTCACGTCACACACAGTGGACACTACGTATCGGTTCGTCGGCAGCACCGGCGGTGATGCAGCGGCTTCGAGTGTCACGGAGACGCCATGGACGGAGATTCCCGCACGCGCATGGCGTTGGCACGGGTTGGGTTCAAGGTGTGGTCGCTTAATGGGCAGGATTGGAGGTGGCCCTCGGCAAGGAACACGGCGGGCGGCACGCTCCTCGATGCGCACAACCCGCATGTGGCCGCGTTAGGACGGAAACTGGAAGAACGCTGGGAAACGGCGCGCCTGCGCTGGTAGCTACCGATCCCACGCTGTTGCTCCTGCTCCGCTGGTTGCGCCACCGCGGCGACGCAGTGTGCCGGCCAGCCACGCACGGAACATTGGCGATGTGCCGTTTTCACGTCGCTGCTCGGCCTGTTCGACAGCCGGTGCATGAGACCACGAGCGGCGGCGGCACCCGCACCATGCGCTGGTCCTCTGCCGGCTCGAAGTCGCTGCTGTCTGGCCTAAAACCGCAGTCCTTGAGCACTTCCTCCAAAGTGCCTCGCTCGAAGCAGGACTCGATGAACAGGTGCAACGCCTCTGCGAGGTTAACGAGAGCAGCTTCCTCGGTCTCGCCTTGGCTGCAGACGTCGAGAGGGGGGCACACGGAAACGTAATAGGCGCCTTCCTCCCGAACCTCTGCAGGAACCGTGAACTCGACCCTTAGTCTTGTGGTCACTCGCTCAATCTCCCGGGGCAGCTATGGGGCAAGCCTACGGCATCGAGCGGCCACAGCGAAGCCGATCTGCGTTTTGTGGCCAATCCGTCCTTACAGTAGGGCGAGGCGGGGTCGGCGGTGTCCTAGAACGTAGCGGGACTGCCGCCGGAGTATGATGGCCGAACTGGATTCTGATCCGGCGCACGTCTTCCCGTAGCCATGTTCGACACCAGCGAACAGATCGAAAACCAGTTTCTGGCTGGTGAGGACAGCCGGGCCGAATTCAAGGAGTTACGGCTAACCGACCGGGGCGTACAGGCGCCGAACGCCGAATCGGTGGCTGGCGAAATCGTGGCCTTCGCCAATGCAGACGGCGGCACCCTCTTCCTCGGGGTGAGGGACGACGGTGCGCCCATCGGCATTCCTCCGGCACGGCTTGATGCGGTGGAGCGCTGGTTCGTCAACATCGCCACCGACAACTGCGACCCGCCCATCCGCCCCATTGTCCGCAAGCACGTTCTGCGGGTGAAGGGTGAACGCAAGCACTTGATCCTTGGCGAAATCCCTCGCGGCCTCTATGTGCATCGCACAACGGGCGGGCGTTACTACCAGCGCATTGGCAGCTCGAAGCGAGACCTCACGCCGGCGGAACTCGTGCGCCTGTTCCAACAGCGCGGCCGCGAGTACGTTTTCGACGAACAGGCTGTGCTCGCCGCCAGCGTCTCGGACCTCAACCAACATCGCCTCGAAGCCTTCTTTGGCCGCTCGCCGACGATTCCGTGGCTGGACTTGCTGCGCAACACCCGCGTCGCCGTGCGGGACGAGCACGGCGCGGACCGCCCCACCGTCGCCGGGCTGCTCGCGTTCGCCACCGAGCCAACGGACTTCCTGCCGTCCTGCTCCATCGAAGCCGCCTGCTACGCCGGCACGGAACTCTCGTCCGATCATCTCACGCACGTTGAACGGCTCGCTGGCCCCGCTTCCGATCAGATAGACGCGGCCACCGCGTTCGTTGCGCAGTTCATGCAGCAGGCCGGCCCCGCCGCCGGCGGCGGCGCGTATGACATCGACGTGGTGGACGAGGCCATCGTCAACGCGGTCGCTCACCGAGACTATTCCATTGGCGGTTCGAAGATACGTCTGTTCCTGTTTGCAGACCGGCTGGAGCTCTACAGCCCCGGCAAATTGCCGAACACGCTCACGCTTGACGACATGCCCTACCGAACCTTCACCCGCAACCAGCTCTTGGTGAGCTTCCTCTCCCGCCTGCGCAGCAAGCGCACCGGGCAAGTGTTCTTGGAGTCCCGCGGCGAAGGAGTACGGAAGATATTGCGGCAGGGTGAAGCACACTCTGGGCGGAAGCCGGAGTACCGATTGTTTGGGGACGAACTGCGGCTGACGTTGTGGGCTCGGGAAGGCTCCCGAGAGACATCCGGCAGGATGGTCACTGCCAGTTCGTGAACGGCGGCAAGGGCGATTCAAGCGTACAATTCCTCCGCTCGGACAATGCTTACGAGCGTGTCCGCGCATGTGACGGCTGCCGCGCAGGCAGCCTTGGAGGGTCGCCATGCACCTCCCTGACCAACAGCCATCCGAAGTCTGGCGCCCGCTCACCGGCATGCCGGACGGCGCGCACGGCTGGCTGGCGCCCGGCTACGCCAAACTGAGCGAAGAGTGGGCGTCCGTCCGCGCCAGCCTGAAAGACCGGAACGAACCCCGCGCCTTCCTCGACAAGTGGCTGGAGGAGCGCGGCCGGGCGTTCGCCATCGAAACTGGCCAGATCGAGGGCCTCTACACCCTCAAGGCGGGCATCACCGAGCGACTCATCGCCGAGGGCCTCGCCGGCGTGGTGCATTCCCACACGGTGGAGAACGTCGAAGACCGCACCATCAAGGGCCTGCTCGCGGATCAGGAGACGGCCTACAACATGCTGTTCGAAGATGTCGCCAGCGGCCGGCCGCTCACGCAACATGCCGTGAAGTCTTGGCATCAGCTGGTGACGCGGCATCAGGAGACCGTTGCCGGCCTGACGGTGGACGGCCGCCGAGTACAGGTGCCGTTCCGCCGCAAGGGCGTCTGGAAGATCCGCCCCAACAACCCGCGCCGTCCGGACGGCGTGATGCACGAGTACTGCCCGCCGGAGGTGGTGCAGGACGAGATGGACCGCTTCTTCGTCCTGCACGCGGAGGTGGAGCGCGAACGCTACCCGGTGTACGTGGAAGCCGCGTGGATGCATCACCGCTTCGTGCGCACGCATCCGTTCCAAGATGGCAACGGCCGCGTGTCGCGGATGCTCATGGCCTACGCCTTCATCCGCCGCGGCGAGCCGCCGCCCGTCATCACGGCCGTCGGACGAAGCGACTACATCGACGTTTTGGAGATCGCCAATACCGGAGACCTCAGGGCGTTCAGCGATTATCTGGCCGACGTGGCCACAGTCAGTTTGCGGGCAGCCGTAAGACTCGGCCAACGAGCGCTGGCCGGCAACACGAACCGACCGAACGGCAACGGCGGGCGCACGGTGGGCACCACCTACCTTCCGCCGGTGGACGACGCCTCGTAGGGTCAGCCCAGACCGCTGTTCGAGCCGGAGCGGTCCACGCCTCAAAGGGTGTTTGGTGACGCATCGCGTTTTGTTGGATTGCGGCCGTCTCTCGATTTGCTACATTCGTCTGGCGACGAAACCTCGATAACCGCCGCTGCGGATTGCGGCCGTCTCTCGATTTGCTACATTTCGCGTCCTACCGCCTCGCGGCGCCCTGGAGCTGCGGATTGCGGCCGTCTCTCGATTTGCTACATTGGCGGAACAGGTCGAAGCGTCGCTGCACCGGCTGCGGATTGCGGCCGTCTCTCGATTTGCTACATTCAACGGGCGGCTCTTCGCGGTGACCTACGGGCTGCGGATTGCGGCCGTCTCTCGATTTGCTACATTCGGATCGGTTCGAGGACTACGAGGATCACAGCTGCGGATTGCGGCCGTCTCTCGATTTGCTACATTCGGCCAGCACTTCGGCAGACATTCGCGCATGCTGCGGATTGCGGCCGTCTCTCGATTTGCTACATTCCGTTTCGGCGAGACCTTTCCCGCTCCGGGGCTGCGGATTGCGGCCGTCTCTCGATTTGCTACATTGACGTTGGTGGCTCCCGACCACAGGTTTTGGCTGCGGATTGCGGCCGTCTCTCGATTTGCTACATTCGACCTGGACTGGCAGTTGAACGAGGTGCGGCTGCGGATTGCGGCCGTCTCTCGATTTGCTACATTCCAGTTCCGGCGCAACGCCCACCACGTCCGGGCTGCGGATTGCGGCCGTCTCTCGATTTGCTACATTTCAGGCAATAGTCGGCGAACGCTGGCCGGTGGCTGCGGATTGCGGCCGTCTCTCGATTTGCTACATTGGCCAGGGCGGGATACCCACCGATGGCCTCGCTGCGGATTGCGGCCGTCTCTCGATTTGCTACATTGACCCCGGCGCCGTGGTGGAAGCCACGATGGCTGCGGATTGCGGCCGTCTCTCGATTTGCTACATTGGGAGGAAAACCCGATGGCGCATGGCTGCGGCTGCGGATTGCGGCCGTCTCTCGATTTGCTACATTTTCGCCGACGATCATGTCCTCCACCGAGGCGCTGCGGATTGCGGCCGTCTCTCGATTTGCTACATTCCTCAACGACGATGACATGACCGACGTCATGCTGCGGATTGCGGCCGTCTCTCGATTTGCTACATTTCTGCAGGTGGACGACGCCGGCGTATGGGTGCTGCGGATTGCGGCCGTCTCTCGATTTGCTACATTCGCTTCAACCGCCGGCCGCCAGTTCGAGTCGCTGCGGATTGCGGCCGTCTCTCGATTTGCTACATTCTCCACTAGGCGGATGGCCAAGGCGCCGCGGCTGCGGATTGCGGCCGTCTCTCGATTTGCTACATTGCCTCTGCGATAAGAGGTTGAAAAGAGAGGCTTTTTCGCCCGCCCGCTGGTCAAAAAAACTCCAGTTGGGCGGGCGGAGGCGGAGGGGACTGGCGTGTCTTCCCCGCGAAAACGGCGATGCGGCCGAACTGTGAGTCTGTGATCGTAAGAAACCGCACCTCGCCGGCGTCTGGCACCTGCTTGCCCATGCGCACGGCATGGACCTTGGCATTCTCTATGGAAGCGCAGTGTCGAATGTAGATGGAGTACTGCATCATCGTGAAGCCGTCCTCGATCAAATCCTTTCGGAACCGGGCGTAGGCCTTGCGCGCCTTTGGAGTATCCACGGGCAGATCGAACATCGCGATGACCCACATAGATCGCCAGCCCCACGGAATCTGCGGGACGTCTCGGCGACCGGTCATCCGTCGCCGACGGCTTCGCCTAGGAAGTCCGACGATACCGGCAGGCCTTGGGGGAGGGTCAGAGTGCGGTCGCCGCCAGTCAGAGCGCGGGAGAGAGATGCAGCGCTTGTGTGCAGCGCCAGCAACAGGGGCTCTCGTCGTTCGCCGAGGCGAATCGTCTCATTGAGCAGCGATAGAAGTGCGGCGCGGGTCGGGCGTTCGGACAGGTCGGGAACGGTGCCGCCGTCCTCTTCCAATAGCCACTTGACCCGCCAATCCACGTAGGGCCGGTAAGGTTCCAAAAGGTCGTCAGCCAAACAGAAAGGATTGCCTCGATGTTTGTGGTGAACGCCGAGGGACGGGATCAGACCGGCGGCGACGATTGCACGGGCCGTCGCGGCTCTGACTACCGCATAACCGTAATTCAGGAGCGCGTTCACCCCGTCGACCTCGCGGTCACGGCGAAACGATTTGTCGAACAAGCGCGGCCAGTAACGCTGGGCTGCTTGCGCTTCGAGGTTTGCTGGATCACCCGAACGTACACGTTGGGCCATCGGTTCGAGGCCGCTGTCGCTTCCTGTGAAGTAACGCAACACTACCGCCTGTTGACATATTTTTGTGCGAACAATCGACTGCCATACCCGTTTTCGCACTGGTGCCTTGGCTTCGATCTGCGCACGATGGCGCTGGGTTTGGACGTGGTGGGCGTTGATCGGTAGCATCATGCCCACTGGTAGATGGTCGCGGCCTGCGATCATCACCGTTGCGCCGGCCTCTAGCAGCGCCAAGAGGACTGCTTGCGTATAGGTGGCGCGCACGTCATCGACGATAACTACACCCATGTCCTCGATCGGTCTGGTGACCGTCGGCAGCCCGGGCCGCTCCGCAACAAGCTGGCGATGCGAGACCGATAGGCGAGTGCCGGGTGTTGAGAACTCTACCGTCTTGCGGATCATTGAGAGGTAGACTCAGTCGTTCGCAGTACGAATGCGCCCGATTGGATCGATAGACACCTTTTCCCAACCCTCTTTCACGATCGTGCTTACGCTACGACGCCGCTTCGTATCACCTTTTGCATCCGTATGATCAACCACCACGGCGCGGCCGTCGGCCCACACGCTCTCGACGACTTTTACTGCGTCTCCATCGTCGCCGGGGACCAACGCATCGCCTTGCGAAAGCGACATCACAAACGTCGCCCCGTCATCCCGACGGCGTTGCACTATGGGTTCTTTGCGCGCCAAACGCGCCGACGCCTCAAACAAGGTAACCACCCTGAAATCGATCTTGCCGTCTGGGAGTCGAAAAATCGCGATGTGGTGGTTGCTGTTACTCGTGTCGATGTAGCCAGCTGCCACTTCCTTCATGAAGTGCGGTTGTCGCTGCATCTCTAACCGGACTTTGCGAATTTCGGGACCCTTCCGACCGATCTTCGGGTACGGTGGGCGAGCCTTCTTTGGGTCTCCACCCTGCTCTTCAACCCATCGCTGCACAATCTCTCGTACCCGCTTGTCATAGATCTTCGTCAGATCGTTCTTGCTAAGCGACCGCAGCGGTTTGCGGGTGACGAAGACATGCTTCTCTCCTCGTTTGACGCGCCCGTAGTGCGTCTCCCTGTGGAGCGCTCCGGATACCTTCTTGCGGACGCGATGGGACACGGTGATGTCTTCGATGGCCTTGGTTGCGTCATCGCGGATCGTTTCCCAAGGTGGCGGTAGATGTGGCCGTTCGGCGTTGTCTTCCCTTTGCTGCCAATAGCGCGAGAGCTTCTGCGTCATTCCGGGATGTGCACCGGCGCAGGCAGCGGTAAGCGCGTCAATGGCGTGGTGGCGGTGATCGGCGCGGGTCTTTTCGCCATTGGGGTCGAGTATGTTATTCAGGCCCCAAAGCCTACGGAGATGCGCGGTTACCCGCCCGGCGACGGCCCCGACAGGGCCTTGGTCCGGCCACAGCCGTTTCAGGAACGCAACGGCTTCGCGGGCGGCAAACCCGGTATCGTTGAGTTGGCGCGCAGCAAAGTCGTCCGGCAAGTCGCTGGAAATGAAACGCTTGATCTTACCTAGGGGCATCCTACCCTTGCCGGTTCCACCCCGTCGCATCCTATCGAGACGTTCCTTGATCGTCGCCCAGCGTTGAATGTCTGAATGGAGGTATTCGTAAGGAGTCCTATCTCCCTTTCGGAGGTTCTCGTCCCGGCGACAGAGAGTCTTGTTGCCGAAGCTGTCGTCGAGCGACCTAGACCGTGGCCGAATGTGCTCCACTTCGAACTCACCGGTGCGGAACAAAGCGTCGAAGGAAATGCAGTCGCCGGTGTAAGGGCAGAGCCTTCCGCTTTCCTCCCATAACATCCATTTGTCCTCGTCCCGCCGCGATGGTTCCTCGATTCCTCGTTCGATCAGTGCCTTCCGAGCATCCTCGCGACGACGCTGATGAGCGCTGATTCCCTTAGCCATCTCCTCTCGCTCGCGTTTGGACTTGCCGACCTCGCGGGCTAGTTCGACGGAGATCAGGTCCGGTTTGCCGAACATTTCGATGAGATTGTTGACCACCTTTCGTAACTCGTTCTGCGTGCGTGCGACAGTCGGATTGCGCAAGCGGGAGATTCGCCGCTGTTCTTCTTTATCGGCTGGGCTCGGCAAGCGATCGAGGACTTCGCCGGTGGGACGATCTCTATCGGGAAAAGTCTCGTTCCGCCAAGTCCTCCGCTCAAGGCCGCTCACTAACGCTCCGAACCGCTCTCCAGACTCCAAATGGGGCAGGATGGCATGCAGCGCCTCCGTCGAATACGGCTCCCAACCCGTCGGCAGCGTTAGACCTGCAAGCGTCGCCGCCTGTTCCTCGGACGCACCGAAGTCGTCGACGAAGCTCCGCGCCGCTAGCGCGCGGTTCTCCTTGCGCCTATCTGCCGGCAAGATAACGATTCGCTGTCCGACGTCTTGGTAGTCCGCCCGCCAGAGCCTTTCGTGAATCGTTTCGCGGATGTCCTGCTTGTGTGGGTGTTCGCGCCAATCTTCGCCAAACACACCTGCCAGCGTAGCCTCTAACGCATTGCCGAGAAGATGCCGATCGCCGCCAACTTCTAGGTTGAATTTCATGCGCTCCTCTTCGCCCGGCTCGTGTCGGCTCCGGTACAGAGGTGCGAGCGCTCTGCGTACACAGTCCCAACTCATAGATGCTTGGGTCTGAAGCCGATTCACGATCTCGCGACGCTCCTCGTCGTCGAGTGGGCGCGCATTCCCTCCGGCGATTTCGAGATTATTGACCTTCTCTAGCATTCGCCGTTGCTGCGAGAGCCATGCACCCTTCGGGCAGAGTGGCTTGTCGGGAAAGAACCGGCAAGCGCCGAGCGTGTTGCGCCGCCAGAACACCGGCCGCTGCGTGAAGATCGCCTCGCGGATAGAATCCTTGAGAGCTGAACCACTCAGCGCTGTCTGTTGACTGCAAATCTGGTCGAACTCCGCCTCGACTACTTGGCGGGTCGCATGGACGCCGCGGCGACGCTCCCGCCGAGGATGGCGTTTTGCTAACAATGCGCCAAGATGGATGTCCTTTTTCCCGAGCTCGGCCAGGGTCTCGTCCCGGCTAGCTCTCGCCTGTTTCTCGTCCGCGTCTTCCTCGTCGCTCCTAGGGGAATCGTCGTCTAGGTCTCTTCCTTTGAAGTGCCGGCGCTTGGCAAGATGGTAGAGCGCCCGCCCGACCTCATGCGGCGTCAGTTCGTCGTCGCCGACCGCACGTGCTCGGAGATCGTAAGGATCGCTCTTCATCAGCGTCTGCCACTCTTGCGAGTGGCGGGTGGGCAATAGACCAGCTTCCGATAACAGGCGGTAGAGCGATTGGAGGCGCTCTCGACGGCGGCGTAGCTGGCGCCGACGTAGACGCGCCTGTCGTCGATCTTGGTTCAGCGGGGCATGTGCCTTCGGATCGCGTGTCTCAGGAAAGATGCGCACACCTAGACGTAGGATCTTCCCATTTCTCGCCTCAGGATCGTGGTCGATGACGGCGAACCCGATGGACGTCGTGCCTATGTCGAAACCGAAGACGCGAGGCACTCGTTGCCTCCAACTGCCCTTGCATTCTCAACCGGCGATGCTATGTTGGTTCCTGTAGCAAATCGAGAGGCGGTCGATTTCCTTTTCGCAGCAAATTGACTCCTTGCGTGGGCTCGGTGTCCCAAGGTCATCCACCGGCCATAGACCCCCGCCTTGAGCGGGGGTCTTCGCGATTGCTTGGCGTAATCGACGCAAGCTCAACCGATTGCGGCCACGGATACCCCACACCGCACTCGCCAACAGAGCCGCCACTGCCGCATGCTCACGCCGCGCCCGAGCCGCGTCCCCACCCCCGGCCCGCCCCCGTTCGATGATAAAATCGATCCCTTTGGACTGCCCTTAGGCAAGCTGCCCAATGTCTGATGCCGGGGGGGATTCCGTCGCTGACAGCGGGGGAACCCGCGGCCGGGAGATTCTCCCGGTCAACATCGAAGATGAGCTGAAGCAGTCGTACCTCGATTACGCGATGAGCGTCATCGTCGGGCGTGCGCTGCCGGACGTGCGGGACGGGCTGAAGCCGGTGCATAAGCGCGTTCTGTACGCGATGCACGAGCTCAACAACGTCCATAACCGCCCGTACATGAAGTCCGCGCGGGTGGTGGGCGAGGTGATGGGCAAGTACCACCCGCATGGCGACAGCGCCATCTACGAGACCATTGCCCGCATGGCGCAGGATTTCTCGTTGCGCTACACCTTGGTGGATGGTCAGGGCAACTTTGGCTCGGTGGATGGCGACCCGCCGGCGGCGATGCGCTACACGGAAGTGCGCATGGAGCGCCTCGCCAGCGAACTACTGGCGGACTTGGACAAGGACGCCGTGGATTTCGTGCCGAACTACGACGACACGCTGTCCATGCCGGAGGTGTTGCCGACGCGGGTGCCGAACCTGTTGCTGAACGGCTCCGCTGGCATCGCCGTGGGCTTGGCGACGAACATCCCACCGCACAATCTGTGCGAGACCATCGACGCCTGCCTTGCCTTGCTCGACGATGGCGCCATCAGCGTGGACGCCCTGATGGAGCACATCGAAGGGCCGGATTTCCCCACCGCCGGCATCATCAACGGCCGTGCCGGCATCGTGCAGGCGTACCGCACCGGGCGCGGCCGCATTTATGTGCGGGCGCGGGCGACGGTGCAGTCAGACGGCGCCGGCAAGGACACCATCGTCGTCACCGAGATTCCATACCAACTCAACAAGTCGCGCCTCATCGAGAAGATTGCCGAACTGGTGCGCGACAAGAAGATCGAAGGCATCACGGAGCTGCGCGACGAATCAGATAAGGACGGCCTGCGCATCGTCATCGAACTGCGCCGCAACGAACCCGGCGAGGTGGTGCTGAACAACCTGTACGCGCAAACGCAGTTGCAGTCTGTCTTTGGCATCAACTGCGTGGCCTTGGTGGATGGCCAACCGCGCTTGCTCAACTTGAAGCAGATGCTGGAGGAGTTCATCAAGCATCGCCGCGAGGTGGTGTTTCGGCGCACGGCGTTCCTCGTGGCGCGGGCGCAGCGGCGCGGCCATCTGCTCGAAGGGCAAGCGGTGGCGTTGGAGAATGCAGAGACGGTGGTAGACCTCATCCGCGCGTCGCGCACGCCGGCGGATGCCCGGGTGGCGCTGATGGGGCGGCGCTTTGCTTCGGAGGCGGTGGCGGAGTTGATGACGCGCGCCGGCAGCGAGTCTTGCCGCCCAGATGGCTTGGGCGAGGAGTTTGGCTTCGTCGATGGGCTCTACCGGCTCTCTGAACAGCAGGCGCAAGCCATCTTGGACATGCAGCTGCAGCGGTTGACCGGGCTGCAGAAAGACAAGCTCATGGATGACTACGGCGAAGTCTTGGACGAGATCACCGCATTGCAGGCCATCTTGGATTCACGCGAGCGCCTCACGGCGGTGATTCGCGAAGAGTTGCTGGACATTCGCCAGCGCTACGGGGATGACCGTCGCACCGAGATTCAGAGTTCCCATCAAGACCTGAGCGCTGAAGACCTCATCACCGAGGAAGACATGGTCGTCACGGTGTCTCACCAGGGCTATGCCAAGACGCAGCCGCTCACCGTCTATCAAGCGCAACGGCGCGGCGGGCGCGGCAAGACGGCCACGTCGGTGCGGGATGAGGATTTCGTGGAGCATCTGCTCACCGCGAACTCCCACGACACGCTGCTGTGCTTCTCCAACAAGGGCAAGGTGTATTGGCTGCGGGTGTTCCAGATTCCACAGGGCAGCCGCGGCGCGAAGGGGCGCCCGCTGGTGAACATGCTGCCGCTCGATGGCGACGAGCGCGTCACGGCGCTGCTGCCGTTGCGGGAGGTCGCGGACGATGCGTTCGTGTTCATGGCGACGGCGAATGGCACGGTGAAGAAGACGCCCGTCGAACGCTTCGCGCGGCGTCGCGCCAGCGGCCTCATCGCGCTGGAGCTTGAAGACGGCAACCACCTCGTTGGCGTTGCCATCACCGATGGCCGTTCAGACATCCTGTTGGTGGCGAGCTCCGGCAAGGCGGCGCGCTTCAAGGAATCGGATGTGCGCGCCGTGGGCAGGACGGCGCGCGGCGTGCGTGGCATCCGGTTGCGGCGCGGGCAAACCGTCATCGCCCTCATCATCCCGCAACCTGATGGCTTTGTCCTCACCGCCAGCGCGAACGGCTACGGCAAGCGCACGGACGTTACCGCGTTTCCGGCGAAGGGCCGCGGCGCGCAGGGCGTCATCGCGCAGCAGGGGGGAGACCGCAACGGCGCCCTCGTCGGCGCGGCGCAAGTGTTTGCCGGCGACGAGATCATGCTCATCAGCGACCAAGGCACCCTCGTGCGCACCGCCGCGGATGAGGTGTCTGTGCAAGGCCGCAACACGCAGGGCGTCAAGCTCATCGCGTTGCGGGAAGAAGAGCAGCTCGTCGGCCTGGAACGCATCGTCGAGAAAGACAACGGCGACGAGGAAGCCTGACGCCCGCTCGCGGCACGGCACCACCATGATGCGCGCGCACAACTTCTCCGCGGGCCCTGGTGCCCTGCCGCAAGCGGTGTTAGAGCGCGCCCAAGCGGAACTGCTGGACTATCAAGGGCGTGGCTTGTCCGTGATGGAGATGAGCCATCGCAGCAAGGAGTTCATCGACATCGCCGAGCGCGCCGAGGCGAACTTCCGCGCACTGCTTGGCATCGGCGATGGCTACCACGTGTTGTTCCTGCAAGGCGGCGCGACGCTGCAATTTGCGATGGCACCGCTCAATCTGGCCGGCCCGCAGGACGTGGCAGACTATGTGGACACTGGCGCTTGGGCCGCCAAGGCCATTGCCGAAGCGCAGCGTTTGGTGCGCGTGAATGTCGCGGCCTCGGCGGCGGAGCAGGGCTTCACCTGCGTGCCGGATGTGGCGTCTTGGCGCCTCACCCCGGAGGCCCGCTATGTTCACATCACCGGCAACGAGACCATAGGCGGCGTCGAATACCACGCTTGGCCAGACGTCGGCGACGTGCCCTTGGTGGCGGATCTATCGTCCACGCTGCTTTCGCGCCCGCTGGATGTGACGCAGTTCGGCGTCATCTACGCCGGCGCCCAGAAGAACATCGGCCCGGCGGGGGTCACCGTCGTTGTGGTGCGTGAAGACCTTGCCGGCCACGCCCGCCCAGAGACGCCCACCTTGTTGGATTACGGTGCGCTGGCGGCCTCTGGCTCCATGCTGAACACGCCGCCAACCTACGCTTGGTACCTTGCCGGCCTCGTGTTCGAGTGGCTGCAGGAGCAAGGGGGCTTGGCGGCGATGGCGGCGGTGAACGAACGCAAGGCGGCCAAGCTCTATGCCGCCGTCGATGCCAGCAACTTCTACTCTTGCCCCGTGGCGCCGGCGCATCGCTCGCGGATGAACGTGCCCTTCACGTTGGCAGACCCAGCCTTGGACGCCGCTTTCCTCGCCGAAGCGAGCGCGGCCGGGCTGCTCAACCTCAAGGGCCACCGCAGCGTTGGGGGCATGCGCGCGAGCCTTTACAATGCCGTGAGCGAGGCAGCGGTGGGAGCGCTCATCGAGTTCATGGCGGCGTTTGAAGCTGATCGTGCATGAAGGACCAGGCTGAGGGGCGCCTCGCTGCGGTGCGCGAGCGCATTGACGCCATCGACCGGGAGCTGGCAAGGCTGCTGAACGAACGCGCCGGCTGCGCCCAGCAGGTGGCCGAGATCAAGTCTCTGGGCGAAGGCGACGAACAACCGATCTTCTACCGCCCCGAGCGCGAGGCGAAAATACTCAAGCGCGTTCAGGAAGAGAACACCGGCCCGCTCTCGAATGAAGACATCGCGCGCCTCTTCCGCGAGATCGTTTCCTGCTGCCTCTCCCTTGAGCAGCCGCTCACCATTGCTTGCTTGGGCCCCGCCGGCACCTACACCGAGGCGGCAGCCATCAAGCAGTTTGGGCACTTCGCCACCGCCCGCGCCTTGGCGTCCATCGACGACGTGTTTCGCGAGGTGGAATCCGGCGCCGCGCACTACGGCGTCGTGCCGGTGGAAAACAGCACCGAGGGCATGGTCAACCACACCTTGGATTGCTTCATGTCATCGAAGCTCTCCATTTGCGGCGAGGTGGAACTGCCGATTCACCACGCCTTCATGTCGCTCGCCAAGAGCGACGCCATCACCGCCATCTATTCGCACGAGCAATCGTTGGCGCAGTGCCGCGGTTGGCTGGACCGGCACTATCCCGACACGCCGCGCCTGCCCGTCGCCAGCAACGCCGAAGCGGCGCGGCTGGCGCGGGAGACGGACGGCGCCGGGGCCATCGCCGGCGCGATGGCGGCGGAACGCTACGGCCTGCGCATCTTGGCCACCAACGTGGAAGACGAGCCGAACAACAAGACGCGCTTTCTCGTCATCGGCGCTCAGGAGGTGGGGCCGAGCGGCGCGGACAAAACCTCCATTCTGGTCTCCACCAGGAATGAACCGGGCGCGCTGTACGGCGTGCTCGCGCCGTTCCACCGCCACGGCATCGATCTCAGCCGCATCGAAACGCGGCCATCGCGCTCCGGCAACTGGAACTATGTGTTCTTCATTGATTTTGACGGCCACGAAACCGCCCCGGCGGTGCAGGCGGCGTTGTCTGAAGTGCAGGCCGTGGCCACGGATGTGCGTTCGCTGGGGTCTTACCCGAAGGCGGTGATCTGATGGCGGGCGCCGCCGCCAACGTCAACGAACGCATCGCGGGGCTCATGCCCTACCAGCCAGGCAAGCCAGCGGAGGAGCTGGCACGGGAATCTGGCATCAAGGACATCGTGAAGCTCGCCAGCAACGAGAACCCGCGCGGCCCTGGGCCAGGGGTGCGCAGCGCCATCGAACGCGCAGCCGGCGAACTGTCGCGCTATCCGGATGGCAGCGGCTATCGGCTGAAGCGCGCGTTGGCGAGGCAGTTGGGGGTGGACGAGGAGCGCATCACCCTCGGCAATGGCTCCAACGATGTGCTGGAACTGGCTGCGCGGGTAGCGCTGTCGCCGGGGGCAGAGGGCATTGTGGATGAACACTGCTTCGTCGTGTATCCGCTTGCCATCGTCGGCGCCCACGGCAAGTTGGTGGTGGCCCCGTCGAAGGATTGGGGGCACGATTTGGACGCGATGCTGGAGCGCGTCACGGCGGCGACGCGCATCGTCTTCATCGCCAATCCCAACAATCCCACCGGCACTTGGACGTCGCGCACCGACCTTGAACGGTTCTTGAGTGCGCTGCCGGCGCGGGTTTGGGTGGTGCTGGACGAGGCGTATCGTGAATATGTGTCGGCGCCTGGCTACCCGGACGGCATCCAGCTTCAAGCCAAGCATCCAAATCTCATTGCCACGCGCACCTTCTCGAAGATTCATGGCTTGGCTGGCCTGCGCATCGGCTACAGCGTGTCGAGCGCAGAGTTTGCAGACTTGATGAATCGCATCCGCCAGCCCTTCAACACGTCGAGCCTCGCCTTGGCGGCGGCGGAAGCGGCCTTGCAGGATGCGGAGTTCGTGGCGAGCAGCAAGGCGATGAACGATGCCGGCATGGCGCAACTCGAAGCTGGCCTCGAACGCTTGGGCGTGCCGCACATTCCATCCATCGGCAACTTCGTCACCATGCGCTGCGGGCGTGGGGCGGCATCGATTTACGAAGCGTTGCTTGCGCGGGGCGTCATCGTGCGCCCGGTGGCGAACTACGGCATGGCGGAGCATCTGCGCGTTTCCATTGGCTTGCCGGCCGAAAACGAGCGCTTCCTCAGCGCCTTGGGCGCTGTGCTGTGAACGCCCTGTTGTTGGTGGGCACTGGCCTCATCGGCGGTTCATTCGCGCTTGCGGCGCGCGCCGCCGGCCTCTTTGAGCGCGTGGACGGCATGGATGCGAACCCTGCCGCCCTGGCCGCCGCCCGCGCCCGCGGCATTGTGGATGCGCCCGGCGCCGCGATTGAGCCGACGGCGGTGTGCATCGCCACGCCGGTGGGCAGCATCGCCGAGCAGGTGGCGCTGGCGGCGGAACGGCATCCGCAGGCCGTGATCTTCGATGTTGGCAGCGTCAAGGCGCCGGCCATTCGCGCGTTGCGCGCCCAAGGCGGGCTGCCGCCGGCCTTCGTGCCCTGCCATCCGGTGGCGGGTTCGGAACGCCACGGCGCCGACGCCGCGCGGGCGGACTTGTTCGAGGGATGTTCCGTAGTGGTGACGCCGGTGGCCGAGACGAACGCCGCGGTGATTGCGCAGGTGAGCGGCTGGTGGCGCGACATCGGCGCAACGGTGACGCGGCAAACGCCCGAAACCCATGATTGCCTGTTGGCGGCCACCAGCCATTTGCCCCACCTCATCGCCTTCGCGCTCATGGAGATGTTGGGCGATGTGGATGACGCGACGTTGCGGCGCGCGGTGGGCGGCGGCTTTCGAGACTTCACCCGCATCGCCGCCGCGGACGCCGCCGTGTGGGGCGACATCCTGCACGAGAACCGCGACCAGGTGCTGCGCTGGGTGGAGGCGTTGGCGCCGCGGCTCGTGGTTGAGGAAGACAAAGCGGCGCTGGCGCAGCGCATCGCCGCCGCGCGCGCCAAGCGGGTACGCCTCGATGCCTGACGCGACGGCGCCGGCGGCGCCCGTCATCGCCATTGACGGCCCGGGTGGTTCGGGCAAGGGCACGGTCTCTGGGCGCGTGGCGAGCGCGTTGGGCTGGCATCTGTTGGACAGCGGCGCCCTGTACCGCATTGTCGCTTGGGCGGGCTTGGAACGAGGCGTGAACTTGGCAGACGGCGCCCGGCTCGCCGAGCTTGCCGGCACGCTGAGCATCGCTCAAAGCGGCGACGCGATTGTTGTGGATGGACAAGACGTCACGCAGGCAATCCGCGCAGAGCGCATCAGCGCCGGCTCTTCAGAAGTGGCTCGGCAGCCGCCTGTGCGCGTGGCGCTGCGTGCGATGCAACTCAGCATGCGCCGCCCGCCGGGGTTGGTGGCAGACGGCCGCGACATGGCGACCGTGGTGTTCCCCGATGCCGCCCTCAAAGTGTTTCTGGACGCGAGCGCCCAGGAACGCGCTCGTCGCCGTTACCGGCAGTTGCTGGATCAAGAGCCGGGTGTTAAGGTGAACGGCCCTTTGCGGGATGCGGCATCCAGCTCATGTGGCGGCGCGGCTCGCGCGGGGGAGGGTGAGCATGGCGCCGCCGGGAGCAACAGCTACGCCGCGCTTTTGGAGAGCATTCGTGCCCGCGATGAGCGCGACCGAACGAGGGCCGTTTCCCCGTTGCGGCCGGCCGCAGACGCGGTGACGATCGACACGACCCACATGTCCATTGACGCCGTCGTCGGGGAGGTGCTTCGCTATGCGGAGCAGCGGGGGCTCGAAGCGGCCCGCTAGGGGCAATGGCAAGGCTTGGCACGGCCGGCTCAACGAGACGACCTAACCGAGCGACGTAACGAAGAGGCAACAACGCAGCAGCATGGCTGAAAGTTTCACCGAACTGTTTGAGCAGAGCCTGAGCGCCATCGAGATGGTGCCTGGATCCATTGTCACGGCGACAGTGGAGGACATCGACAACGAAGTGGTCATCGTCGATGCGGGCTTGAAGTCCGAGGGGGTCATCCCGCGGTCGCAATTCCTGGACGATAAGGGCGAGTTCACCCTGAGGGTGGGCGACCAAGTCAAAGTCGCCATGGAAGTGGTGGACGATGGCTCCGGCGCCACGCGCCTGTCCCGCGAGAAGGCTCGTCGCGCGGAGTGCTGGCAGATGCTGGAGGATGCCTTCAGCAACGGCAAGGCAGTGCAGGGCATGATGAATGGCCGCGTCAAGGGCGGCTTCACGGTGGACATCAACGACATCCGGGCGTTTCTGCCGGGTTCCCTCGTGGACATGCGCCCGCTGCGTGAAACGGCGCATCTCGAAGGCCGCCCACTGGACTTCAAGGTCATCAAGCTCGATCAGAAGCGCAACAACGTTGTCGTGTCGCGGCGGGCGGTGCTCGAAGAAGAGAACAGCGCCGAGCGCGAGGAACTGTTGGCCTCGCTGCGCGAGGGACAAGAGATCAAGGGTGTCGTCAAGAACCTCACGGATTACGGCGCCTTTGTGGACTTGGGCGGCGTCGATGGCCTGCTGCACATCACCGACATGGCTTGGCGGCGCGTGCGCCATCCGAGCGAGGTGGTGAACGTCGGCGACGAAGTGATGGTGAAGATCCTCAAGTTCGATCGCGAGAAGAGCCGGGTGTCGCTGGGCATCAAGCAACTGGGCGACGATCCTTGGGTGGACATCACGCGCCGCTACCCGGAGCACGCGCGCGTGCCGGCGGTGGTGACCAATCTCACAGACTACGGCTGCTTCGCTGAAATCGAGGAAGGCGTTGAGGGGTTGGTGCATGTCTCGGAGATGGACTGGACCAACAAGAACGTCCATCCCTCGAAAGTGGTCGCGGTGGGCGACAACATCGAGGTGATGGTGCTCGACATCGACGAGGAGCGCCGCCGCATTTCGCTTGGCATCAAGCAGTGCCGGCCAAATCCTTGGAACGAGTTCGCGGTCAACTTCACCAAGGGTCAGCGCGTCGCTGGGCGCATCAAGTCCATCACAGACTTTGGCATCTTCATTGGCCTTGACGGCGGCATCGACGGGCTGGTGCATCTCTCGGACATCTCTTGGACGGAACAGGGCGAGACGGCGGTGCGCCGCTACAGCAAGGGTGAAGAGGTTGAAACGGTCATCTTGGCGGTGGATGCCGAGCGCGAACGCATTTCGCTCGGCATCAAGCAGCTAGATCAAGACGCCTTCACGGACTACATCAACGCCAATGACCGCGGCAGCGTGGTGAAGGGCGAGGTCGTGGCGGTGGAGCCGAAGGAAGGCGTGGTGCGGTTGGCCGCGGAGGTGGACGGGGTGATTAAGGCCGCCGAGATCAGCATGGATCGGGTGGAGGATGTGCGCAACGCGCTGAAGGTTGGCGACGAGGTGGAGGCGAAGATCGTCAGCGTGGATCGCAAGAACCGCGTCATCGGCCTCTCCATCAAGGCGAAGCTGCAGGATGATGAGCGCTCCAATCTGCGCGACCACCAAACGCGGGAGCCGGAGTACCAGCGCGGCCCAACCACCTTGGGAGACCTCATCAAGCGGCAGATGGACAAAAGCGGAGACCGGCTGCGTGACGCGGATGCGTGAGCCTCTGCCTGGTTCTGCGAAGCTGGCGGCGTGACCCGTTCTGAACTCATCGAGCACATCGCAGAGTCGCGCAAGCTCTCTCAGCAAGACGTGGAGCTATCGGTGAAAACGCTCTTGGAGCAAATGTCCGGCGCCCTCGCCCAAGGTGGCCGCATTGAAGTGCGTGGCTTTGGCAGCTTTTCCTTGAACTATCGGCCGCCGCGCATCGGACGCAACCCCCGCACCGGTGATCTGCTTGGCTTGGGCGGCAAGTACACGTTGCGCTTCAAGCCGGGCAAGGCGCTGCGCGAGCGGGTGAACGCCGGGATGCAACAGGCGGACACGGCTGCCGGACATGACGGCGGCGTGGCCGACAACGCCTGAGGTCGAAAGGAACGGCGGCCACCGATATGGCCGCATCCGCATGAAGTGGCTGAAGCGTTTGTTGTGGCTCTCGGCAGGCGTCGCGCTGGCTGGGTTCTCGGCGCTGCTGCTCATCGATAACGCCACCCCTGTGCGCTTGCGCCTGTTGGCTTGGGAGACGCCGGCAGCGCCGGTGTTCGTGTGGCTCTTGGCCGCCTTCGGCGCCGGTGCGCTGGTGAGCTTCTGCTTGGGCGCCGTGAGCCGCCTGCGCGGCCGCGCCGCGCACCGCCGGCTGCAGCGCACGCTGGATGCAAGCCAAGGCGCCGCGGAACCCGCTGCCGCACAGCGACATTCGACGCCAGCGCCGCTAGCCGCGCCCAAGGCGCCTTGACGCCGCGAGCGCCATCCAACAAAGTAGCGACATCGCCAAGCCCGCCAAGACAGGAGACATCATGCGAGCACTACCGTTTCATCCGTTGCGTCGTGCGCTGGTTGTGGCGCTCGCGCTGCTGGCTTGGCCCATGGCCGCGCAAGATGAAGATGCGGCCGATTACCGCGCCGAAACGATGAAGGCCATCGGCGGCCACACCGCCGGCTTCTTCGCCATCCTGCAGGGGAAGGTGCCGCACGCCGCCCATCTTGGGGTGCATGCGAACGCCTTGGCGGAACTGGCGAAGATCGCGCCGACGTTGTTCCCCGAAGGCTCTGGCGACGACAGCGACGCGCTGCCGGCGATTTGGGAGAACCCGGAGGACTTCACCGAAAAGCTGGTCGCCTTCGAGGTGGCCGCGGTGAACTTGGCTGCCGCCATGGGTGGAGATCAAGTTGGCCCCGCCGCCCAACAATTGGGCCAAGCCTGCAAGGGTTGCCACGACGACTATCGGGCCCAGTAGCCCGTCTTAGGCATCGAGAGCAGAGCGGGGCGTCTGCTACGTCTGCTCGGCGCTAAACCAAGCGTGACGCGATGTAGAAAAGCACTGCCGTCAAGGCCAGCGTGGCGGCACCGCGCCATAGATGTTGTGGCGTGGCGGGGGCGTTGATGGCCTTGCGGCCGGTAATCATGGCGAGCGGCGTGGCGTCCTTGAACGCCGCGTAGGTGACGTGGGCCGCCAGATGCGTGCCGACGAGCGCGAGCACCACCCAAAACGCGCGATGGTGAATCCAGTTCATCGTGCCGGCTAGCTCGTCTTCGACATGGCGGCGCAGCGGCCCTTCGATGAAGATGTCGTCCGTGGCGAAGAGCCCAGTCAGGGCTTGGGCGGCCACTGCGAAGAACAGCAGCACGACCAGCGCGATGCCGGGTGCGGTGTGCGGGTCTTCCGGGCGGCCTTCGCCGAGCGGTGGCGGACGGCGGCGGCGGGCGGCCTCGGCGAGCCATCCGATCAGCCGCCGAGGCGTCGTGGCATAGCGGGCAAACTTCGCGTAACGCCCTCCCCATGCGCCCCAGCCAAGGCGGAAGGCAAGCAGCGCGATGACGGTGAAGCCGCTGCGCTGATGCCACTCCATGAGGCTGAAGTCTCCAGCGAGGCCGGTGTACAGCGAGAACGCCACGCACGCCGCAAAGGCCCAATGCCACAGGCGCAGCGGCAGATCCCAAACGCGGGTGCGGGGAACCTGGCGCTTTGCCGGGGTGCCGCTCAAGCTGCCGTCAACGCACTCAAGGCACGAACGCGGCGTGGCCTAAGGTGCGTTGCCACCGGACCACCCAAGCGTCATGGCGCTACGCCCCGATAGCCGTCGTTCACGAGGAAGTGGACCCAAATGCTGGCCGCGTAGCCCACCGCAATGATGGGTGTCCACTTCAGGTGCCCGAAAAATGTGTACATGCCGCGCGCTTGCCCCATCAACGCCACCCCGGCCGCGGAGCCGATGGAGAGCATGCTGCCGCCGACGCCGGCCGTCAGCGTCACCAACAGCCACTGCTCGGTATCCATATCGGGGTACATCTGCAGCACGGCGACCATCACCGGGATGTTGTCCACGATGGCGGAAAGGATGCCCACCATGATGTTGGCGAAGGTGGGCCCCATGTCCACGTACATGGTTTGCGACACCAAGTCCAAGTAGCCGATGAAGCCGAGGCCACCGACGCACATGATGACGCCGAAGAAGAACAGCAGGGTGTCCCACTCGGCCCGCGCAACGCTCTGGAAGCTGTCCAACGGCGCCGCGTCTGCCTCGCGCTGAGCGCTCGCGGTGCTCATGTGAAGCCGCGCCGCGAGCGAGCGGTTCAGGAAGTAGATGTAGATCTTGAGGTACGCGAGCCCGGTCATCATGCCGAGGAATGGCGGCAAGTGGAGGAAGTTGTGGAAGGACACGGCCGTGGCGACGGTGCAGCCGAACAGCAGCATGATGACCTTCGCGCCGCGCCGCATGAACGTCACTTCCGTGGTGGCGTTCGGCGCTTCCTTGCCCACGAACAGGGACATCACCACTGCGGGGACGATGTAGTTGACGACCGACGGCACGAACAACGCGAAGAACGTGAAGAAATCCAACACGCCGCGTTGCCACACCATCAGCGTGGTGATGTCGCCAAACGGGCTGAAGGCGCCGCCGGCGTTCGCCGCCACCACGATGTTCACGCAGCCCAAGCTGATGAAGCGGGGGTTGCCCTTGCCGACGGCGAGCACGACGGCGCACATCACCAGCGCCGTCGTCAGGTTGTCGATGATGGGCGACAGGAAGAAGCTCACCACGCCAGTGATCCAGAATAGCTGGCGCAGCGTGAACCCGCGGTCGACTAGCCACGCGCGCAGGGTGTCGAAGATGCGCCGCTCGGTCATGGCGTTCACGTAAGTCATCGCGCATAGCAGGAACAGGAACAGCTCGCCGAACTCGATGAGGAAGTGGCGGATCGCTTCCTCTGGGCCGCTGCGGTCCGCTTGGGAGGTGTAGAGGACCGCGATGATGCTCCAGATGACGCCGGCGCCCAGCATGACGGGGATGGATTTGCGCAGGTGCGTGAACTCCTCCGCGATCACGAAGGAGTAAGAGACCACGAAGATGCCGATCGCCAAGAAGCCGGCCCAGTGCGCCGTAAAGTCCATGTCTTTCCTTGCTGCAACGCCGCATCGGCGGTTGTGGTGCTCCGCCGCCCCGGTGTTGCCACGGCCAATGGGCGACAAACCGCAAGTTTGCCAAAGGCGCCGCCGTTAGGCCAATGGGACTCGCCAATCTGTCAACGCAAAGTAGAAATGTCCCCCTTCTGTGCAAAGTGTGCAAAGCAGAGATGTCCCCTTGCCGGCGTGCGCCGCCGATGAACGCGCGGGTGAGCCGAACCTCGCCTTTGGCTCCGCGACAGCGGATGGCTGCGCGGCGCTGGCAATAGCGGACTTCCCGCGGCGTAGGCGGTTGATGGCTCACGCAGCGTGGCGGCCTTTGCCCACGCTCAGCGTAGATGCCGTCCATTGGGAGGGGTGCGGTGCCGCGCTAGGTTGTGGCCTCCCATTCTTTGGCATAGAGAGAAGAGAACATGAAGCCTGCAATCTTGGCGCGGTCATTGGCGGCCATCGCGCTCTCGCTGGCCTTGGTCGGCATGAGCCACGCCGCCGAGCCGGACACCGTGGATGTGAACACCGCGGATGCGGCGACCATCGCCGATGTGCTCGTTGGCGTCGGGCTGCAGAAAGCCGCGGCCATCGTGCGCTATCGGGAGGAGCATGGGCGCTTCTCTGACATCTACGACCTCACGCGGGTGCGCGGCATCGGCGAAGCCACGGTGACGAAGAACGAGTCGCGCATCGATTTAGGCGAGTGACAACTCAACGGGGCGCCGTGGGCGAGTGGGCTTCCCGAGCGAGCGTTCGCCGGCGCTGCCCCGTGCTATAACCTCGGCTTGAGTGGCGCGCGCGCCGCGACGGGTTGGGGAGCGCCCTTGCATGCGTTGATCAATGGCGCATCCGGCTTCGTCGGCGGGCACCTTAGCCGCGTGCTGGCAGAAGCCGGGTGGCGGGTGAGTGCGCGGCGTCCAGCAGTGGACTGCGCCGTGGCGGCCGAGCCGCCTCCCTATGCGGGCCGGATCATCTTCCATCTCTCGGCCCTCGCCCATCGCCCCGCGGGGGCTCGCGACTGCGGCCTGTGGCTGCGCGTGAATCGTGACATCGCTGTGCGCGAATACGACCAAGCAGCGGCGAACGGCGGATTGGGGTTCGTGTTCGTGTCGTCTGCCAAAGTCTTTGGCGAGGCGAGCGCCACGCCATTGCGCGAAGATGCGCCGCATGCGCCGCTAGGCATCTACGCGCACTCTAAGCACTTGGCCGAGCGCGCGTTGCGCGCCGCATACGCCGAACGCGGCATGCCGTTGGCGATTGTGCGCCCACCGCTGGTGTACGGCGCTGGGGTGAAGGCCGGCTTTCGCGCGTTGCTCGGCGCCGTCCGGCGCTGGCCGGCGCTGCCCCTCGGCGCGGCGACGGCGCCCCGCAGCATGGTCTCCGCCTACAACCTTTGCAGCTTTCTGCGACGGCTCGGGCAGCGGTTGGAGGGCAGCGCAACTTGGCATGTGACCGATGGCGAGGCATTGAGCGCGCGGGAACTCGTGGCGCAGTTGGCCCTTGCGATGGAGCGGCGCATTTTGTTGCCGCGCGTGCCGAAGGCTTGCGTGTTGGGGGCCGCCGCGTTGGTCGGGCAGACGCGGCGGGTTGGCGCGCTGTTCGAGCCGTTCCTGTTAGACGACGGCGCGGCCCGGCAGGCCTTCGGGTGGCAGCCGCCACAGAGCGTGGCCGAGGCGTTGGCGGAGACGGTGCGGTGGCATCGAACGACGCGCCGGCATTGATGTTGGGCCTTGTTGTGGCCGGCTTCGTTGCCGCGCTTGCCCTCACCGCCGGCACCCGCCAGTTCGCGCACCGGCGCGGCGTCCTCGCCATCCCCAACGCCCGCAGTTCCCACGCGGCGCCGGTGGCTGGCATCGGCGGCATCGGCTTCGTCGCGCCGGTGGGCGCTTGGCTCTGCTGGAATGCCGTGCAGGGGGGCGACGCCTTCGCTGTGGCGCTTGCCGTGGCTGCGGTGGCGCTGGCTTTGGTCGGCTTGCTGGATGACGTTCGCGAGCTGTCCGCGGCGCTGCGCCTGGCGCTGCACTTCGTGGCCGCCGGTGCGCTCGTCCTCGCGCTGGGCGAGTCGCGCCTGGTTGTCGGCGCGCTGCTCACCGTGGCCTTGGCATGGTTTGTCAACCTGTACAACTTTATGGATGGCATCGATGGCATCGCCGCGTCGCAGGCGGTGCTGTTTTGCCTCGGGACGCTGTGGTTCGGCGAGCCGGGCAGCATGGCCGCGGCGCTGGCCTTGATGGCGGCTGCTTGCGCCGGCTTCCTGTGCCTCAACTGGCCGCCGGCGAAGATCATCATGGGCGACGTCGGCAGCTACTTTCTGGGCTTTGTCATTGGCGCCATCGCGCTGCGGCTCCACACTGCGGGCGCCTTGCCCTTGGTGACGAGCGGGATTTTGCTGGCGGCGTTCTGGGTGGATGCGAGCTACACGCTGCTGGCGCGTCTGGCGACCGGGCAGCGGGTGGCGTCGGCGCATCGCAGCCACGCCTATCAGAAGCTCGCGCGGCGCTTTGGCCATGCCCGCGTGACGGTGGGGTTGTGGGCGTTGAGCCTAGCGTGGTTCGCCCCGTTGGCCACGTTGCATGCCCGCTTCGCGGAACTCTGGCTGCTATGGCTGGGCGTGGCCGCCGCGCCGTGCATCGCCCTGTGCATTGCTTTCCGAGCCGGCGTGCCCGACGATACGCGGCATGGATAACAGCGACCTTCCTTGGTGGTTCCGTCGCGCCTTGGACGCGCCATCTTCAACCGGCAGCGTCGACGTGCGCGGCGCGGACATCCGCTTCGAGACATGGGGCAGCGACGGCCCCGGCGTGGCGCTCATACATGGCAGCAACGCGCACATCGAGTGGTGGCGTTTCGTCGCGCCGTTTTTGGCGGACACCTGTCGGGTGGCTGCGCTCGACCTCTCCGGCAATGGCGGCAGTGGCTGGCGCGAACGCTACAGCGGGGCGGACTTCGCCGAAGAGACGTGGCGCGTCTGCGAGGCGGCTGGCCTCGGCCCGCGACCCATCGTGGCGGGCCACAGTTTTGGCGGCTATGTGGCGCTGGAGGCGGCGCATCGCTGGGGTGGCGAGCTCTCTGGCGCCATTTTCATCGACTTCACCGTGCCGGATCTGTCGCAGCACCTTGAGTGGGGCGCGCGCGCTCGGCTCGAGGGCAAGGGGCCGCGCAAAACACGGGTGTACCCGACCGAGGAAGCTGTGCTTGGGCGATTTCGGCTGGTGCCGGAGCAACCCATCGCGCACCCGGTCGTGGTCGATCATGTGGCGCGGCACTCAGTGCGGCAGGTGGAGGGCGGCTGGACGTGGAAGTTCGACCCGACGGTGTATGACCATCTGGAGATGGGTCCAGAGCAGCTGGACAAGTTCGTCGGCTTGCAGTGCCGCTCGGCGGTGATCTTGGGTGAGCACTCGCAGGACGAAGGCGCGCATTTTGGCGACCACATGGAGCGCATTACGGCTGGCAAGCTGCCCGTGATCACGCTGCCGAACGTCCACCACCACATGATGTTCGAGACGCCGGTGGCCCTCGCCATGGCCATCGCCGGCATCGCCCGCGCTTGGGCCGCGGAGGACGGCCGGGATGCGATGACTCAGGCGTTGGCAAAGGTTCCCATTTCGGCGTAAGCGTCGGCTTCGGCAGCGGGGCAGTTCGGGCCCCCGGCGGTGAGTCGCGGCGCCGCTTCAGGCGTTCTGGGCTGCCAAGTTCGGGCGCCAACCGCGCAACAGCAAAGAGTTGCACACCACGCTCACGCTGCTTAGCGCCATCGCCGCCGCGGCGAGGGTGGGGCTGAGGTAGCCGATGGCCGCGAGCGGGATGCACACCACGTTGTAGATGAAGGCCCAGAACAAGTTCTGGCGGATTTTGCGGAATGTCGCCCGGCTCGCTGCCACGGCCGCGGCGACGAGGCGCGGGTCTGGCCGCATGAGGGTGACGCCGGCGGTGGCCATGGCAATGTCCGTGCCGCTGCCCATGGCGATGCCGACATCCGCCGCGGCCAGCGCCGGGGCGTCGTTCACGCCGTCGCCCACCATGCCCACCACATGGCCGGCAGCCGCCAGTTCCTGCACGGCGCGCGCCTTGGCCTCTGGGCTCATGCCGCCGCGCGCCGTCGGCAGCCCCAGTTCGCGGCCGATGCGCTCGGCAACGCCTGGCGCATCGCCAGACAAGAGCGTTGGGCTGACATGCAGCGCTTGCAGCATCTGCACCGCTTGGGCGGCGTTCGATCGCGGCGGATCCGCGAGGGTGATCACGCCGAGCAGTGCGTCGTCTGCGGCAACGAACACCACGGTTTCGCCGGCGGCTTCGCGCTGCTGCGCCAACGCCTGGATGTCTGCATCGACCTGCGCGCGCTCGCCGATGAAACCCCCGTTGCCCACGGCGACGTGCCGGCCGGCCACGCTTCCTTCGGCGCCGCGGCCCGGCACCGCTTGGAAGCTGCGCACGGGCTCAAGCGCCAAGTTGCGCTCGGCGGCGTGCGCCAAGATTGCTTTGGCGAGGGGATGCTCGCTGCCCTGTTGAACCGCCGCCGCCCAACGGAGGGTGGCTTCCGGGTCTGCGCCGCGTGCCCCATGCACCGCCAGCACACGGGGACGGCCTTCCGTCAGCGTGCCCGTCTTGTCGAAGACGATGGCGTCGATGCGATGCGCTTGCTCCAGCACTTCGATGTCGCGGATGAGGATGCCAGCTTGGGCGGCGGCGCCGGTGCCGGTGAGGATGGCTGTGGGGGTGGCGAGGCCCAGCGCACAGGGACAGGCGATGACGAGCACCGCGACGGCAGCGATGAGGGCCTGCTCGAAATTGCCGGACACCACGAGCCACGCGACGAACGTGAGTGCGGCGAAGGCGAGTACGCTGGGCACGAAGACGGCGCTCACCCGATCCACGAGGCGTTGCACGGAGGCTTTGCCGGCCTGCGCGTCCGCCACCAAGCGCGCGATGCGCGCCAAGGTGGACGCTTCGCCCACCGTGGTGGCTCGCACTTTGAGCAGGCCGAAGCCGTTGACGGAGCCGCCCGTCACCGCGTCTCCGGCCTGCTTCGGCACGGGCGCGCTTTCGCCGCTGACGAGGGATTCGTCCACTTCGCTGGCGCCTTCCACCACTTCCCCATCGACGGGCACGCGGCCGCCGGGGCGCACCAACACCAAGTCTCCTTCGCGCAGCTGTTCCGCCGGCACCTCGATTTCCGTGCCATCGGCGCGGAGCACGCAGCCGGTGTCTGGGCGCAGCGCGAGCAGGGCTTGCAACGCCGCGGCTGCGCTGCGTTTGGCGCGGTTCTCCATGTGCTTGCCGAGCAGGACGAGGGTGATGATGACGGCTGATGCCTCGAAGTAGAGGCGTCCGTCCGCTTCCTCTCCCAGCGTGCGCAATAGATACCAGCTATAGCAATAGGCAGCGGTGGTGCCCAACGCCACCAGCACGTCCATGTTGGCGGCGCCGGCGCGCAAGGCATTGAACGCTCCCCGATAGAAGCGCAGGCCGATGAGGAACTGGATGGGCGTGGCGAGCAGCACCTCGCCGACCGGCATCACATGCAGGTCTTCGTAGCCGAGGGTGTTGAGGCCCATGCCGATGAGCAGCGGTGCCGTCAGCGTCGCCGACACCACCAAGGTGCGGCGTTCGCTGTCGAGGCGGGCTTGGTCCTGCGCTTGGCGGACGCTCGCCTCCGCGGCGGGTCGCACGCGGTAGCCGGCGCGGTCCACGGCGGCTGTCAGGTGCTCAAGCGCCGAGAGTTCGCGCTCGAAGACCACGTCGGCGCGTTCCAAGGCCAGGTTCACCCGCGCTTCAATGACGCCGGGGACGTTATTGAGCGCGCGTTCGACGCGGGTGGCGCAGGCGGCGCACGTCATTCCCTCGACATCGAAGTCGACATGTTCGGTGTCTTCCGCCGCCACCGATGGCGCACTTGTTTCAGTCATGCACAACCCCGGTTGCGCACACGGCGCATGGGCGTTCAGCTATTCATCAGCAGGGCGAACATGCCAAGCCAGATGAGCAGCAGGAAGTGCCAGTAAATGGCGCACAGGTCCACGCTCTGGCGCGCGTCGCCGATGTCGGCGGCGGCGAACATGCGCTGCGCTGCCCGCCACCAAGCGATGAGGCCGCCGAGCAGGTGCAGACCATGCACGCCGGTGATCATGTAGAAGAACCCGTTGGCGGGGTTGGATCGGGCGAGGTAGCCCTGCTCGACAAGCTGCGTCCAAACGACGATCTGGCCGACCAAGAACGCAAGTGTCAGGGCCCCGGCGACGAGAAAGGCGGTGCGCAGCCGCGACACGTCACCCGCCGCGCCACGTCCCCGCGCCCACTCAAAGGCGAGGCTGCACAGGCCGAGCAGCGCGGTGTTCGCCCAGAGGAGCGGCGGCTCTGGCATCGGCACCCAATCCGTGGATAGCTCGATGCGCATGTGATACGCGGCGAAGAACAGGAAGAACACCACGCCCACGATGGCGAGAAACACCACCAAAGCCACCTTGCGGTTGGGTGTGGCGAAGCCGCCGGTGCGCAATTGGGCGACGCCGGTTGGGTCCGGCAGCCAAGGTTTTTCCGTTAACTTGGCGAAGAGCCCCACGGTGTCAAGCCTCCTGAACGAGCTGGGTTGCGAGCCGGACATTGTACCGCTTCGACGCATCGCGCTCCCAAGTTGCGGCGTCGCCAGCGATGGCCGACGTCAAGCCAGTGGCAGGGGTATCGGCTTGGCTTGGAACCTCACATGCGCTGCATCTCTGCGCTGGCGATGCCGTCCCAGGCGCGTCGTTCCGCGTCGAACGGCGCTTGGGCGACGCGGGCGTTGGCGCCGATCATCATGGTGGGGCGCGTTTGCGTCTCGTACTGTGGCCAATCGCCAAAGCCGTCCGCGCTGGGGTCGCCGCGGTGCGCGAACGCGCTCCAAGCGGCCATCACCGCGTCCGCGAGGGCATTCGCCGCGGGGCCGCGGCCGAAGAAATCCCCGGCCGCGGGCACGGCCGCATGGGTGCCGAACGGGAAGGCGACATCGATGCCGTGGGTGGCGCCGGCGGCGCCGTCCGCGGCGGGGCTCATCCAGTCGAACACGTAGTGGAACACCGGCGCATGGGGACGCTGCGCCTCAAGGGCGCGGGTGGTTGGCACCCACATGGTGCGATGGGAGCTGATGGCGGTGAGCAGCGCCGCCGCCGTCGTCGTCGCGCCACGCGCTTGGCGGGCTTCTTTGTAGGCGGCGAGCAATGCGTGTCCATCCGCATGGTCCGGCAGCCGGCTCTGCACCACGCTGGGCAGCACCTCATCCGTCAACGCCGGGTCTGAGAGGATGTTGACTTCATCGCGCGTCACCCCGGCCAGCAATGGCACGCCGGCGGCGCGGCCTTGGCGCAAGGCTTCCTCCGGCCAAGCCGGCAGCACGTCTCCATCCACCACGGGGCGTGCCCATTGGTTCATCAATTGCGGGTCGCCGGAGCCGACGTTCTGCGAGAAGCCCGGCAGTGCGGCCAACAGCTCGGCAGGGGTTGCGCGCCGCAAGGCTGCCGCGTCCTCTGGATCGTTGCCGAGGCGCTGCAGCATGGGTGTTGCCAGCCAGTCGCTCGCCTGTTGTGGCGTGAGGAAGTTGTGCCCAGGGCCGCTCTGCGCGATGGCCTTGTGGAACAGCCCAGCGGCCTGCGGCATGGACAACAGCGCCATCACGCTCATGCCGCCGGCGGATTCGCCAAAGATGGTCACGTTGTCTGGGTCGCCGCCGAAGCCGGCGATGTTGTCGCGCACCCACTTCAACGCGGCGATTTGGTCGAGCAGGCCTTCGTTGCCGGTGGCGTCGATGGCGCCGCGGGTTGGCCCCGCCAAATGCACGAAGCCGAACGGCCCCATGCGGTAGTTGATGGTCACCACCACCACGTCGCGCTGACACAGGTGGCTGCCGTCGTACACGAACTGCGACCCGGCGCCCAACGCGAAACCGCCGCCGTGAATCCACACCATCACCGGGCGGCGGCCGGAGAGCTCAGTCGTCCAGATGTTGAGGTGCAGGCAGTCTTCGGATTGGCCTTCCGCCACCGCAATCAACGGGTTGAGGGCCGACTCCGGCAAGCTGGAAAGATCGTCTTGGAATGAGGCGTCGCCGTAGGCGAGGGCGTCTCGGACGCCAGACCATGCAGGGGTTGGCGCCGGCGGGCGCCAGCGCAGCTCGCCAATCGGCGGCGCGGCAAAGGGGACGCCCTTGAAGGCGATGGCGCCGTTGCTTTGGGCGCCGCGCAACTGGCCGGCGGAGGTGTTGGCGATGATGTCCACGAGGGCTCTCCCTGAAGGGGCTTCGTGGACATTCTAGAGTGCTTGGCGGTTAGCTGCTTGGCTTGGCGCCGCGGCAAAGCAGGGCGTTCTCGCAGACGTGACGCTCGCGCCCGGCATCCACCCATCGCGCCGCTGCAGCGAGCGTTACCGGGCGCGTGCTTCAGCGCCAAGGCAGCCGTGGCCGCGTCGTCCATGACGCGGCCCGGTGCCGATTAAGCCGCCTAAGCGGTGTCGCTGGCGGACAACGCTTCCGACAAAGCCTGTTCGACCTCTGCCGGCGTTGGGCCTTGGTCGTCCACGACGGCCTCTTCTTCGCGCCGCCGCACCCGGTCTCGGTGATAGGCGAGACCGGTGCCGGCGGGGATGAGGCGGCCGACGATGACGTTCTCCTTCAAGCCGCGCAGGCTGTCTCGGCGGCCAGTGACCGCGGCTTCCGTCAACACCCGCGTCGTCTCTTGGAACGAGGCTGCGGAGACGAAGGATTCCGTGGCCAAGGATGCCTTCGTGATGCCGAGCAACAAGCGCTCGAACTCGATGGGCTGCTTGCCTTCGGCCTTGAGGCGCTCGTTCTCCTCCAACAGGACCACATGCTGCGCCTGCTCGCCGCGCACGAAGGACGAATCCCCGGGCGCCTTCACCTCCGCCTTGCGCAACATCTGCCGCACGATCACTTCGATGTGCTTGTCGTTGATCGCCACACCTTGCAGCCGGTACACCTCTTGGATTTCGTTGATGATGTACTTGGCCAGCTCCTCGACGCCTTTCAGGCGCAGGATGTCGTGGGGATTCGGCGGCCCTTCGGACACCACCTCGCCACGCTCCACATGCTCGCCATCGAAGATGGACAGCTTGCGCCGCAACGGGATGAGCGCCGGCTCCGTGCCGGGCACGGTCTCGCCATCCGCCTTGGTGATCAATAGACGGCGTTTGCTCTTCGTCTCCTTGCCGAAGCTGACGGTGCCAGTGGCCGCCGCCAGAATCGCCGCTTCCTTGGGGGAACGCGCCTCGAACAAGTCTGCCACCCGCGGCAGGCCGCCGGTGATGTCCCGCGCTTTCGACCCCTCTTGGGGAATGCGGGCGATGACATCGCCCACATCGATCTCGGCGCGGTCTTCCAAGTTCAGCACGGTGCGTTCCGGCAACTCGTAGCGCGCCGGATTCTGGGTGTTGGCGAGGTAGAGGTCTGCCCCGGTTTCGGCGTCCACCAGCCGCACTTCCGGGCGCAGCTCCTTGCCGGCGTTGGGCCGGTCGTTCACGGCCAAGATGCCCACGCTGGTGAGGCCGGTGAGTTCATCCACCTGCTGACTGATGGAGAGGCCCTCCTCCATCTGCTCGAAGATGACGCGGCCACGCACCTCGGTGATGATCGGATGGGTGTGCGGATCCCAGCGGGCGATCACTTGGCCGGCGGCCACCGCGTCTCCATCCGCCACGGAGAGCACCGCGCCGTAGGGCAGCTTGTGGCGCTCGCGCTCGCGGCCATGGGCATCGGCGATCGCCACCTCGCCAGACCGCGACACGGCCACCAGTTCCCCAGACTTGCGTTCCACGTGCTTCAAGTTCTTGAAGCGCACGTCGCCGCCGTACTTCACCTCGATGTTGTCGATCGCTGTGGAGCGGGACGCGGCGCCGCCGATGTGGAAGGTCTGCATGGTGAGCTGCGTGCCTGGCTCGCCGATGGATTGCGCCGCCATGACGCCCACCGCCTCGCCAACGTTCACTTCGTGGCCACGCGCCAAATCGCGCCCATAGCACTTCGCGCAGACGCCGTGGCGCGTCTTGCAGGTAATGGGCGAGCGCACCAGCAGATCGTCCACGCCGGGGCTGTCGAGGAGTTCCACTGACGCTTCATCGAGCATCACGCCGGCGGCGATGACGGTGCTGCCATCGGCGTCCATAACGTCTTGCGCCACCACACGGCCGAGCACACGCGCCGCCAGCGGCTCCACCACGTCGCCGCCTTCGATCATCGCGCTGATCAGCAAGCCGTCGTCGGTGCCGCAATCCAGCTCGGTCACCACCAAGTCTTGCGCCACATCCACCAGCCGGCGCGTCAGATAGCCGGAGTTGGCGGTTTTCAACGCCGTGTCCGCCAGCCCTTTGCGGCCGCCGTGGGTGGAGATGAAGTACTCGTTGACGGTGAGCCCTTCGCGGAAGTTGGCGATGATTGGCGTTTCGATGATGCTGCCGTCTGGCCGCGTCATCAGCCCGCGCATGCCCGCGAGTTGGCGAATCTGCGTGGGGGAACCCCGCGCGCCGGAATCCGAGTACATGTACACCGAGTTGAAGGATTCCTGCTCCACCGGGCCGTCGCCGGTGGGGACGGTCTCCTGCGAGATGCCTTCCATCATGGAACGCGCCACCAGTTCGTTGGCGCGCGACCAAATGTCCACCACCTTGTTGTATTTCTCGCCGCTGGTGACGAGCCCAGACGCGAACTGGAACTCGATTTCCTTCACCTCTTCGCCGGCGTCTTCGATGATCTGCTTCTTGTTCGCCGGGATGACGAAGTCATCAACGCCGATGGACACGCCCGAAGCCGTGGAATGGCGGAAGCCGGCGTACATGAGCTGGTCCGCGAAAACCACGGTTTCCTTCAAGCCGACATGCCGGTAGCAGGCGTTGATGAGGTTCGAAATCGCCTTCTTGTTCATGGTCTGGTTGACCAGTTCGAACGCCAGCTCCGGCGGCACGATCTCGTACAAGAGGGCGCGTCCCACCGTGGTGTGGACGATTTGCCCATCATCCAACCGCAGCCTGATCTTGGCGTGCAGGTCCACCGATTTGGTGCTATGCGCGCGATGCACCTCTTCAATGTCGGCGAACGCGGTGCCTTCCCCTTTGGCGCCGACGCTTTCGCGCGTCATGTAGTACAGGCCCAGCACGACGTCCTGCGACGGCACGATGATCGGTTCGCCGCTGGCGGGGGAGAGGATGTTGTTGGTGGACATCATCAAGGCGCGCGCCTCGAGTTGCGCCTCCAGCGTCAGCGGCACGTGCACGGCCATCTGGTCGCCGTCGAAGTCTGCGTTGTAGGCGGCGCAAACGAGCGGATGCAGCTGAATGGCCTTGCCCTCGATCAGCACCGGCTCGAAGGCTTGGATGCCCAGCCGATGCAGCGTCGGGGCGCGGTTCAGCAACACGGGATGCTCGCGGATGACTTCCGCCAAGATGTCCCACACCTCGGCGGTCTCTCGCTCCACCATCTTCTTGGCCGCCTTGATGGTGGTGGCGAGGCCACGCGCCTCCAGCTTGCCGAAGATGAACGGCTTGAATAGCTCCAAGGCCATGCGCTTCGGCAGGCCGCACTGATGCAGGCGCAAGGTGGGCCCGACGACGATCACTGAGCGCCCGGAGTAGTCCACGCGCTTGCCGAGCAGGTTCTGCCGGAAGCGCCCCTGCTTGCCCTTGATCATGTCCGCGAGCGACTTGAGTGGACGCTTGTTGGTGCCGGTGATGGCGCGGCCGCGGCGGCCGTTGTCGAGCAGCGCGTCCACAGATTCCTGCAGCATGCGCTTCTCGTTGCGCACGATGATGTCCGGCGCGGACAGGTCCAACAGCCGCTTCAGGCGGTTGTTGCGGTTGATGACGCGCCGATACAGGTCATTCAAGTCTGACGTGGCGAACCGCCCGCCGTCCAACGGCACCAGGGGCCGCAAGTCTGGCGGCAACACGGGCAACACCGTGAGCACCATCCACTCCGGCTTGTTGCCGGAGGTGACGAACGCCTCCATCAGCTTGAGCCGGCGGGACAGCTTCTTGATCTTGGTTTCCGAATTGGTGGCGGGGATCTGTTCGCGCAGCGATTCGATCTCTGCCTTGAGATCGAGCTGGATGAGCAGTTCCTGAATGGCTTGCGCACCCATGACGGCGCGGAACTCGTCGCCATATTCCTCGATCTTTTGGTAGTACTCCTCGTCCGTGAGCAGCTGGCCGGTTTCCAGGTCCGTGAGGCCGGGATCCACCACCACGAAAGACTCGAAGTACAAGACGCGCTCGATGTCGCGCAGCGTCATGTCCAGCAACAGGCCAATGCGCGACGGCAGCGACTTCAGAAACCAAATGTGCGCGATGGGGCTGGCGAGCTCGATGTGCCCCATGCGTTCGCGGCGCACTTTGGCGAGGGTGACTTCCACCCCGCACTTCTCGCAGATGACGCCGCGGTGTTTCAGGCGCTTGTATTTGCCGCACAGGCACTCGTAATCCTTCACTGGGCCGAAGATGCGCGCGCAGAACAGGCCGTCGCGCTCCGGCTTGAAGGTGCGGTAGTTGATGGTTTCTGGCTTTTTCACCTCGCCGTAGGACCAAGAGCGGATCTTCTCCGGCGAAGCGAGGCCAATGCGCAGCGCGTCGAACTCGTCGACCGCGTTCTGCGTCTTCATCAGGTTCAAAAGGTCTCTCATTTCTCTACCTCCGCGGCCCGGGCCGTCACTCCTCTGCCAGCTCGATGTCGATCCCCAGCGAGCGGATCTCTTTGACCAGCACGTTGAAGGACTCGGGCATGCCAGGTTCCATGAGGAAATCCCCATCGACGATGTTCTTGTACATCTTGGTGCGCCCGCTCACGTCGTCGGACTTGACGGTGAGCATCTCCTGCAGCGTGTAGGAAGCGCCGTAGGCCTCCAAGGCCCACACCTCCATTTCGCCGAACCGCTGGCCGCCGAACTGCGCCTTGCCGCCCAGTGGTTGCTGCGTGACGAGGCTGTAGGAGCCGGTGGAGCGCGCGTGCATCTTGTCGTCCACCAGATGGTTCAGCTTCATCATGTACATGTAGCCGACGGTGGAAGGACGGTCGAACGGCTCGCCGGTGCGGCCGTCGTACAGCGTCGTCTGGCCGTTGACGGGCAGTTGCCGCAGGCATTCCTCGTATTGCTCGATGGCGTCCCGCGCCATGTGGTCATCCTGCGCCGCGCCCTGTTCGAGCACCGCCTTGCGTTCCTCCAATGCCTCCCGCGCAAGCTCCAGCATCTTGCCGATGTCCGCTTCGGTGGCGCCGTCGAACACCGGCGTGGCGATGGGCAGCCCCTTGACCAAGTTGCGGCCGAGTTCCATCACCTCGGCATCGCTCAACGCCGCGGGGCTGAAGTCCACCTTGCGGCCGCTCAAGCCGTTGTAGATCTTGTCGAGGTAGGCGCGCACCTGCTCCGCCGCCGCGTGAGCGTGGAACAACGCCCCGATGCATTGGCCGATGCCTTGCGCCGCCCAGCCGAGGTGCGTTTCGAGCACTTGGCCGACGTTCATCCGCGACGGCACGCCCAACGGGTTCAGCACGATGTCCACTGGCTCGCCATCGGCGTCGAAGGGCATGTCCTCAACCGGCATGATGGCCGAGATGACGCCCTTGTTGCCGTGCCGCCCGGCCATCTTGTCGCCCGGCTGCACGCGCCGCTTGATCGCCAAATACACCTTGACGATCTTCAGCACGCCAGGCGCCATTTCGTCGCCAGACTTGATCTTCTGGCGCTTGTCCTCGTACTTGGCGGCAATGGCCTCTTCGGTGTTCTTGAGTTGCTGCGCGGCCTTGTCGAGCTGCTCGTTGAGGGCGTCGTCCGCCATCCGGAGCTCGAAGAAGTGTCTTTTCTCCAACCCTGCGAGATACGCCTCGTCGATGATCTCGCCAGCCGGGCGGCCCACCGCGCGCGTGGCTTCTTGGCCCACCAGCGCCCGCGTCAGCCGTTCGAAGGTGGCGTTCTCGACGATGCGGTACTCGTCGTCCAGGTCTTTCTTGATGCGCTGCAGTTCGGCGCTCTCAAGGTCCAGCGCGCGTTGGTCTTTCTCGACGCCTTCACGGGTGAAGACGCGCACGTCGATGACGGTGCCTTTGGCGCCCGTCGGCACGCGCAGCGAAGTGTCCTTCACGTCCGACGCCTTCTCGCCGAAGATGGCGCGCAGGAGCTTCTCTTCCGGGGTGAGCTGGGATTCGCCCTTGGGCGTGACCTTGCCGACCAAGATGTCGCCCGTCATCACCTCGGCGCCGATGAAGACGATGCCGGATTCGTCCAGCTTGTTCAGCGCCCCTTCGCCAACGTTTGGAATGTCGCTGGTGATCTCTTCCGGCCCCAGCTTCGTGTCGCGGGCGATGCAGCTCAGCTCCTGAATGTGGATGCTGGTGAAGCGGTCTTCCGCCACGACGCGCTCGGAGATGAGGATGGAATCCTCGAAGTTGTAGCCGTTCCACGGCATGAAGGCGATGCGCATGTTCTGGCCGAGGGCCAGTTCACCGGTGTCGATGGACGGGCCGTCGGCCAAGATGTCGCCGCGCGCCACCGTGTCGCCCTTGCGCACCAATGGCTTCTGGTTGATGCAGGTGTTTTGGTTGGAGCGTGTGAACTTCGTGAGGTTGTAGATGTCCACGCCGGCTTCGCCAAGCTCGGTTTCGTCGTCTGCCACGCGCACGATGACGCGCGATGCATCTACGCTGTCCACCACGCCGCTGCGGCCGGCCACCACGCAGACGCCGGAATCCCGCGCCACGTGGCGCTCCATGCCGGTGCCGACCAACGGCTTCTCAGCGCGGATGGTGGGCACCGCCTGGCGCTGCATGTTCGATCCCATGAGCGCGCGGTTGGCGTCATCGTGCTCCAGGAAGGGAATCAACGCCGCGGAGATCGACACCACCTGCTTCGGGGAGACATCCATGTACTCGACCTTGTCCGGCATCGTGCGCGTGAACTCGTTCTTGTGGCGCACATCCACCAAATCTCCCGTCAACCGATTCTGTGCATCGAGCCGAGAGTTCGCTTGGGCGATGACGTACTTCGCTTCGTCGATGGCGGACAGATACTCGATCTCGTCCGTGACCCAGCCATCCTCCACTTTGCGGTACGGCGTTTCGAGAAAGCCATACTCGTTGGTGCGCGCGTAGGTGGCCAAGCGGCTGATGAGGCCGATGTTTGGCCCCTCCGGCGTTTCCACCGGGCACACGCGGCCATAGTGCGTGGAATGCACGTCGCGCACCTCGAAGCCGGCGCGCTCGCGGGTGAGGCCGCCGGGCCCCAGCGCGGACACGGTGCGCTTGTTGGTGACTTCGGAGAGCGGGTTGTGCTGATCCATGAACTGCGACAACTGGCTGGAGCCAAAGAACTCCTTCACCGCGGCCGCCACTGGCTTCGCGTTGATCATGTCTTGCGGCATGAGCCCTTCCGCGTCCGCCAACGACAGGCGTTCGCGCACGGCGCGCTCAACCCGGATGAGGCCGATGCGGAACGCGTTCTCGGCCATCTCGCCGACCGAACGCACGCGCCGGTTGCCCAAGTGGTCGATGTCATCCACCTTGCCCTTGCCGTTGCGCAGGTCAATGAGGGTGCGCAGGACATCGATGATGTCGTCGTTCGACAGCACCAGTTTGCCCTTGATCTTGTCGCGGCCAAGGCGGCGGTTGAACTTCATGCGCCCGACGGATGACAGGTCGTACCGCTCCGGCGAGAAGAACAGCCCGTCGAAGAGCTTCTCCGCCGCCTCCTTGGTGGGCGGCTCGCCAGGACGCATCATGCGGTAGATCTCGACCAGCGCTTCAAGGCGCGTGGTGGTGACGTCCGCGGCCAGCGTTTCCGACATGTACGGCCCGCAATCGATGTCGTTGGTGTGGATCGTCTTGATGGTCTTGATGCCGGCTTCGAGCAGCTCTTCGAGCTTCTCTTCGTCGATGCGCGCGTTGCAGTGGACGATGATTTCGCCGGTCGATGGGTCCACGATGTCTTGGGCGGCAACGCGGTCCACCAGGTAGTCTCGCGGCACGTCGATGCGCTTCAGTTTGGAGCCCTCGAGCCGACGCACATGGCGCAACGTGATGCGGCGGCCCGCTTCGACGATGACTTTGCCGGTGCGGTCGGCGATGTCGAAGGTGGTGGAGTCGCCGCGCAGGCGCGCCGGCGATAGGTCCATGGAGAAGCCGTCCTTCTTGACGTGGAAGACGTTCTTGTCAAAGAAGTTGTCGAGAATCTCTTCGGACGAGTAGTCCAAGGCGCGCAGCAGCACCGTCGCCGGCAACTTGCGCCGCCGGTCGATGCGGACGTAGACGAGATCCTTCGGGTCGAACTCGAAATCCAGCCAAGAGCCGCGATAGGGGATCACCCGGGCCGAGTAGAGGAACTTGCCTGAGGAGTGGGTTTTGCCCTTGTCGTGGTCGAAGAAAACGCCCGGCGACCGATGCAGCTGCGAGACGACGACGCGCTCGGTGCCGTTGACGATGAAGGTGCCGTTGTCCGTCATGAGCGGGATCTCGCCCAGATAGACCTCCTGCTCCTTGATCTCGTTGATCTTCTTGCCGTCCTTGCTGGAAGACTCGCGGTCGTAGAGGATGAGCTGGACATTCACCCGCAGCGGCGCCGCGTAGGTCGCCCCGCGCATGACGCTTTCCTTGACGTCGAAGGCCGGCTCTTCGAGGCGGTAGTTGACGTAGTTCAGCACCGCGTTGCCGGAGTAGCTGATGATCGGGAACACGGACTTGAAGGCCGCGTGCAGGCCGACCTCTTCGCGGCCCTTGCGGTGTCTCACCTCGCGCTGCAGGAACCTGCTGTAGGAGTCCAGCTGGATGGACAAGAGGTGCGGCAGCTCCATGATCTCCGGCAGGGTGCCGAAGTCTTTGCGGATGCGCTTCTTCTCGGTGAAGGTGTAAGCCATTGAAAAGCTCCCGTTGTTCAGGCCATGGCGGCCGGGCGCTTAACGCGCGCCGGCACGCCGCGGCTGGGCCAGCCTAGGGCCCAGGTGCGCGTTTGGTCGGATCTGTGGCGGGCCAAGGGGCGTTCCGCAGCGGTCACTTCACCTCTACGGATGCACCGGCTTCTTCGAGCTTCTGCTTGATTTCTTCGGCTTCGTCCTTGCCAACGGCTTCCTTGACGGGGTTTGGCGCCTCGTCGACGAGGGATTTGGCTTCCCTCAAGCCAAGGCCCGTGATCTCCCGCACGGCCTTGATGACGTTCACTTTCTTTTCGCCGAACGAGGCGAGGATGACGTCGAACTCGGTCTGCTCCTCAACGGCCGCGGCGCCGCCGTTCTCGGCCGCGGCCGGCGCGGCCGCCACCGCGGCTGCGGCGGACACGCCGAACTTCTCTTCCATCGCCGAAACGAGATCGACCACTTCCATCACGCTCATCTCGGCGATGGCGTCCAGGATCTCTTCTTTCGATAGGGCCATTTGGCTTTTCTCCTCTACGGGCCGCAAGCGGCCGTGATCATGTCGTAACGTGTCTCAAGAATCGGCGGCGGCAGCTTTCTCGCGTTGCACTGCGGCCAAGACGCGCGCCAGCCTTCCCGGCACGTCGCTAAGGGCGCGCGCGAGCTGGCCCACCGGCGCCAGCATCACGGCCATCAGCTGGGCGCGCGCTTCGTCCAAGGTCGGCAAATCGGCCACGCGGGCCAGTTCCGAGGCCGCAAGGAAGCCGGCGCCGACGCTGAGCCCTTTCACCTCCAAGGCGTTGTATTGCCCCGCGCAGTCCCGCAGGAGCCGCGCCGCGGCGCCTGGGTCTTCATGCGACAGGGCGAGCATGGTGGGGCCGGTGAACACTTCCTGCAGCGGCTCGTGTTTGGTGCCGGCGACGGCTCGCTGGGCGAGCGCGTTGCGCACCACCCGCATCCAGACGCCGCGCTGCCGCGCGGTGGCGCGCATGGCGGTCATCTCGGCGACGGTCATGCCGCGATAGTCCGCGGCGACGGCCGCGAGCGCGCCGTCCGCCGCCTCATGCACGTCGGCCACGATGGCTCGCTTGCCTTCAAGCTTCAGCGGCATGCTGACACCTCACAATCAATGCGCCGCTTGGCCGCGGCAACGGAGCGTTGGTTCATGTCATGCCTCCAGCGATGCCTGATCGATGGCGAGGCCGGGGCCCATGGTTGTCGACAAGGTGACTTTGCGCAGGAACTGCCCGCGCGCGGCCGGCGGCCTTGCCTTCTTGAGGTCTGCGATGAGCGCCTCGACGTTCTCCTTGATTTGCTGCGGCTCGAAGCCGAGGCGGCCGACGCTGCCGTGAACGATGCCGCCGCGGTCTGCGCGGAACTGCACCTGCCCGGCCTTCGCATTGCGCACCGCGGTGTCCACGTCGGCGGTGACGGTGCCTGTCTTCGGGTTCGGCATCAGCCCGCGCGGGCCGAGTATCCGCCCCAGCGGCCCGACCATGCGCATGGCATCTGGCGCCGCGATGACGACATCAAAGTTGAGGTCTCCGCCCTTCACCTGCGCCGCCAAGTCTTCCATGCCGACGATGTCTGCGCCGGCAGCCTTTGCCTTGTCGGCGTTTTCGCCTTGCGCGAACACGGCCACGCGCACTTCCTTGCCGGTGCCGTGGGGCAGCGTCGTAGCGCCGCGCACCACTTGGTCTGAACGCCGTGGGTCTATCCCCAAGTTCACCGAGACATCCACGGATTCCTTGAACTTCGTGCTGGACAGGCCGCCGAGCACCTGCACGGCTTCCTCGATGGAGTACGCCTTGCCTCGGTCTACCTTGTCTGCGATCGTGCGCATGCGCTTACCGCTGCTAGCCACCGTCCACCTCCTCGTTGCGCCGCGTGACGCTGCCGCCGTTGGGCACTGTCATCACGCGATGCCTTCGACTTCTATGCCCGCGCTGCGGGCGCTTCCAGCCAGTGTCCGCACCGCCGCATCCATGTCGGCGGCGGTGAGATCCGGTTCCTTGAGCTTGGCGATTTCCTCGAGCTGCGCCCGGCTCACTTGGCCCTGCTTCGCCGAATTGGGCGTCGGGCTGCCTTTCTCGATGCCCGCCGCCTTGCGCAGGAGATAAGAAGCCGGCGGCGTTTTCGTCACGAATGTGAAGCTGCGGTCTGCATACACGGTGATGACGACAGGGATGGGCACGCCCGGCTCGGTGCCTTGCGTGTGAGCGTTGAACTGCTTGCAGAAGTCCATGATGTTGACGCTGTGCTGGCCGAGCGCGGGGCCTACCGGCGGGCTCGGGTTCGCCTGCCCCGCCGGCACCTGCAGCTTGATGTACGCCTCGACTTTTCTTGCCATCCTTAGTCGTCCTCCGCCGCGCGAGCGTTGGCCCGCGCCGCCATCACCCCTTCTCGACCTGCGAGAAATCCAGTTCCACTGGCGTGGAGCGGCCAAAGATCGTGACGGCGACGTTCAGCCGACTCTTCTCGTAGTTCACTTCCTCGACCACGCCGCTGAAGTCGTTGAACGGCCCATCCACGACGCGCACCAGTTCGCCGGGCTCGAACAGCGTCTTCGGCGTGGCCTTCTCGCTGCCGGATTGCACCCGATCCAGAATCGCTTGCGCCTCGGCATTGGAAAGCGGCGCCGGCTTATCGGCCTTGCCGCCGATGAAGCCCATCACGCGCGGCGTGCCCTTGACGAGATGCCATGTGTCGTCGGTGAGCTGCATCTGCACCAGCACGTAACCGGGGAAGAACTTGCGCTCGCTGCGGCGCTTCTGCCCAGCGCGCATTTCCACCACCTCTTCCGTCGGCACGAGCACTTGGCCGAAGCGCTCGCCTAGGCTCGACAGCTCGATGCGCTCTTGCAGGGAGCGCGCGACGCTCTTCTCAAAGCCAGAGTAGGCGTGTACGACATACCATCGCTTGCCGTTGGCAGCCACGGTTGCCTCTGTTGCTTCGCTCATGCGTCTCTCACCCAATGACCGTGGCGACGAGCCAACTCAGCAGCGAATCCAACGCCCACAGAATGAGCGCGAACACCAACACCAGCGCGACAACGATGAACGTCGTCTGCGTCGTCACTTGCCGCGTTGGCCACACTACGCGACGGATTTCGGTGCGCGCTTCCTTCATCATCGCCCATAGGGCGCGGCCACGGTGCGTCTGCAATGCGACGAACGCGGCCACCACCGCCAAGGCGGCGAGCGTGAGCACCCGGCCCAGCAGGGACTGCTCCTGAAAATACCAATTGCCGCCGACGCCGCCCGCAACCAGCGCGATCACCAAGAACCACTTCAAGCGGTCCAAGATGGCGTGCGGGGCCATGCTTTCCGTCTTGGCGTCAACTCTCGTGTTCAAGGCTTATGCTCCACGTCCCCGAGCCGGCGCTTGAGCGCGGGACGCCGGGCGGTTGGCAGGCCAGGAGGGAATCGAACCCCCAACCTGCGGTTTTGGAGACCGCTGCTCTGCCAAATTGAGCTACTGGCCTGTGGCGTTCCAGCCCGGAACCGTCGCGCTTCGGCGCGTCTTCTTACTCCGCGATGCGGGTGACCACGCCGGCGCCCACCGTGCGCCCGCCTTCCCGAATCGCGAAGCGCAGCCCTTCGTCCATGGCGATGGGGCTGATCAACGTCACATCCATGCGCACGTTGTCTCCCGGCATCACCATCTCGACACCCTCCGGCAGGTCCACCGACCCGGTGACGTCCGTGGTGCGGAAGTAAAACTGCGGCCGATAGTTCGTGAAGAACGGCGTGTGGCGGCCGCCTTCGTCCTTGCTGAGGACATACACCTCCGCCTCGAACCGGGTGTGTGGGGTGATGGCGCCTGGAGCGGACAGCACTTGGCCGCGCTCCACCTCGTCGCGCTTGGTGCCACGCAGCAAGACGCCGATGTTCTCGCCGGCGCGCCCCTCATCGAGGAGCTTGCGGAACATCTCCACGCCGGTGCAGGTGGTCTTGTCCGTTTCCTTGATGCCGACGATTTCCACTTCGTTGCCAACTTTGACGATGCCACGCTCGACGCGGCCAGTGACCACGGTGCCGCGGCCGGAAATGGAGAAGACATCCTCAATGGGCATCAGGAAGGGCAGATCGACGGCGCGTTCCGGCTCTGGGATGTAGTCGTCCAACGCTGCCAGCAGCTTGACGACGCTTTGCGTGCCGTGCTCAGACTCATCCCCTTCGAGGGCGCGCAGGGCGCTGCCCACCACGATGGGGGTGTCGTCGCCGGGAAACTCGTAGTCGTCGAGGAGCTCGCGCACCTCCATTTCCACCAGTTCGAGCAGCTCTTCGTCGTCCACCATGTCTGCCTTGTTCATGTAGACGATGATGCGCGGCACGCCAACTTGGCGCGACAGCAGGATGTGTTCGCGGGTTTGTGGCATCGGGCCGTCGGCGGCGGACACCACGAGGATGGCGCCGTCCATCTGGGCTGCGCCGGTGATCATGTTCTTCACGTAGTCCGCATGGCCGGGGCAGTCCACATGGGCGTAGTGGCGGTTCTCGGATTCGTACTCGACGTGGGCCGTGGCGATGGTGATGCCGCGCTCGCGCTCCTCTGGCGCATTGTCGATCTGATCGAACTCCTTGACCTCGCCGCCGAAGGCGGCCGCGCATACCTTGGTCAACGCCGCCGTCAACGTCGTCTTGCCGTGGTCGACATGCCCGATCGTGCCGACGTTCACGTGCGGCTTGGTGCGTTGGAACTTCTCTTTGGCCACTTGTCGTCTTCCTCTGCGAGTTTCGTTTACCTATGCGCCGCCGCCGGCTGCCGGCCTGCGCAGCTATTGGTGCTCACAATCGGAATCGAACCGATGACCTCGTCCTTACCAAGGACGCGCTCTACCGACTGAGCTATGTGAGCGTTCTCCGCCGGCCTTGCCAGCCTGCCTCGACTTGCCCCGCGTTCGCCCCCGATGCGCCGGCGGCCATGGCCAATGGGGATGACACTGCTTGGAGCGGGTAGCGGGGATCGAACCCGCGCCATCAGCTTGGAAGGCTGAGGTTCTGCCACTGAACTATACCCGCCCGCCTCACCCTAGCCTCGCCCAAGCCCGCCCGACCTGCCCAGCCCGCCCGGATGCCGTGCTTCGGCACCGGCGCCCGCCGGCTCCGTCGCGTCGGCATTTTGCGCTCCTGCCCGCTTGCACACCCGCCCGGCGCCACGCCGTGCGCCAAGTGGTGGAGGGGGTAGGATTCGAACCTACGAAGGCTGAGCCGTCAGATTTACAGTCTGATCCCTTTGGCCACTCGGGAACCCCTCCGGGGACCCAAAACAAAAGACGGACAAGTATGCGCTTGGCTGCGGGCCGTGTCAAACCGGGCCGCGATCACGCGGCGCAAGGGGAGCGCTCCGCTTTCCGTTCGGGCGCAGTTGCGTTTGGTGCCGCCACAAGGAGTCGAACCTTGGACCTTCTCATTACAAGTGAGCTGCTCTACCGGGCTGAGCTACGGCGGCGGCTGGCGTTCGGGCTGCCGGCCCGAATTGGCGGAGATTCTAGCTGGCCCTTGGGGGTGCGGCAATGGTCTGACAGGGTGTGCTCACGGCGCTGTCTGAGGACATGTTGTGCGCCGCCACGGCGTAGCCTTGGAAGGGTCGCGCAACGGGTTTGATGCTCGCCTCGTAGCCGGCCGCCGCCACTTCCTGGCGGCGTGCTTCGGCTGCGTTGCGCCGCGCGAAGATGCCCAAGGCCACTGCGTTGGCGAGCTCGCCGGCGCCGATGATATGGCCGTCGATGGAACGCCCCTGCAGCTCCCGCAACGCCCGTCGCGCGGTGCCGCGTGAGACATGCGGACCGAGGTAGATGAGATAGTCCGGGCGGCCCGCCGCCGCCACGGCCTGTATGTGCGCCGCGCCGCCGCGGGATTCAATGCGCGCTGCCACGGCGAGGGCTTCACGCAGGTTGGCGAACAACTCCGTGGCTGTGCAGCGCCCATCGATTTGGCGGGCGGCGGCATCTGGCGGCGCCGCGAGCGGCCCGCGTTGCGTCAACCAAGCGAGCGCCACCGCGTTTGCCAGCAGCAAGGTGACGCCGGCGCCAGCGAGCATTGCGCGGGTGGACATCTCTGGCTCAGGGAAGCGCCAGCGACAGCCCGTCCAGCACGAGATCTGGCGCCAGGCTGGTGCGCCGCGTCAACCGCTCGGCCACCAGCGCCGCGTCGCCGCCGGTTAGAAAGACCGTCGTTCCAACGCCGGCCAATTGCTGCTCGAAGCGGCTGGCGGACGCCTCGATGAAGTCGAGCAGCATCGTCATGGCGCCGCGCCGCACGGCTTGGGCCGTGTTGTCGCCGGGGCCGAGGTCTGCACCCAAGTCTCCCGCCACGCGGACACCGGCGGTGCCGTGCGCCAGCGCCACGGGCATGAGTCCAAGCCCGGGGGTGATGTAGCCGCCGAGATGGCGTCCCGCGCCGTCGACGAAATCTAAGGTCGCCGCGGTGCCGAGGTCTATCACCAGCAACGGCCCTCGCGCCTGGTTCCACGCCGCGATGACCGCGAGCCAACGGTCTACGCCGAGGCCTGCCGGGTCCGGGTAGCCGCAAGTGACGCCGGCGGCGTGCGGCGCGGCCGCCGCGAACTCCGGCGCCACGCCATACGCTTCTTGGAACTGCGCGGCCACGTCGGATTTGGCGGCGGCGACGCAGGCGATGCGCACACGTTGCGGCGCGCGGGCGAGCACCGGGACGTCAATTCCGGCAGACATGCCGGCTGCATCGCCGATGCGCCACTTCGTGCGGGTATTGCCGATGTCCACGTCGAGGATGGCGTCGCGCGGCGCAGCCGATGGGTTCGTCATGCCCGCAACGATACCTCGCCGGCGCTGAAGGCGCGTTCGCCGTTGGCCCCCCGCAAGCGCAGCGCGCCGTCTAGGTCTACACCGACCACCGTGCCGGCGAACTCCTCAGCGCCGGTGACGATGCGCGCTGCGCGGCCATGAAAGCTGTGCAGCGCGTCGTAAGCGGGTTTGATGGGTGCGAAGCCTTGTGCCTCGAAGCGCCGGCAAGCCTCGAACACGGCGTTGATGAGCGTGCCGGCGAGGGCGTTGCGGGAAGCGCCCGGCGCATGGTCCAACACATCGGCGACCGGTTGCTCCACCTGTCGCGCCACGGCGTCGCGGGCGCCGATATTGACGCCGATGCCGATGACGACGCGGGGCGCGGCCGCCGCGCTCGGCAGCTCGATCAAGATGCCGCACAGCTTGCGCCCTTGCGCCAGCACGTCGTTTGGCCATTTGAGCGCCACGCCCTGCACGCCGGCCGCCGCCAATGTGCGCGCCACGGCAACTCCGACGGCAAGGCTGACAGCGCCGATCTCGGCCAATGGGCGGCGAATGCGGATGCCGAGGCTCAAGGCCAGGTTGCGGCCGAATGGGCTTGCCCAACTGCGTCCCCGCCGTCCGCGCCCCGCGGTCTGTGCTTCGGCGAGGAGCACCATGCCATCGACGTCCGCGCCGCGCGCGGCGCGTTGCATGAGCTCGGTGTTGGTGGAACCGATGTGGGGAAACACTTGCAAGGCGTCCAGCCATGACAGCGCGGCGGCGCGGAAGTGCGACAAGACGGCGTGCGTGTCGAGCAGCTCGATGTCGTCATCGAGGATCGCATGGTTGCGGCGCATGGCGACGCCGTAGGCGGCGAGTTCGCGGCGCAGGGCCCGGTCTCGCGGGTCCACAAACGCCTTCCGGTCCCCCGCGAGGGCCGCGAATACGTCGCCGAGCGCCATGCTTCCGCCTGCCAACGACCTTGATGCATTGGAAGTCTGCGGCGGAACGGCGCAGACTTCCACCACGAACTCGCAGGCGCTTTGGAGTTTTGATGTCCCTGTTCGTTTGGTCTTGGCTTTTCTTGGTGTTCTACATCGGCGGCATGATTGCGCTCGGCGTTATTGGCCAGCGCCGCATTCGCCACGCGGATGACTTCGCCACCGCGCGCGCCTCCTACGGGCCGCTGTTCCTTGCTTTCGCATTCGCCGCCACCACCGCCAGCGGCGCGACCTTTCTAGGCGGCCCCGGCCTCGCCTACGAATGGGGGCTTGCGAACACTTGGAGCAACTTTCTGTATCCGATGGGGGTGTACTTTGGGGTGCTCATTTCCATGCGCCTCATCGCGACCGCGGGCAATCGCTTCGGCAACCGCTCGATCCCCGAGTACTTGGGCGACCGTTACGGTTCCGAGGGCATCCGTGTGCTGGTGGCGGTGTTCTCCTTGGTGCTGTTCTTCTATCTCGCGGGGCAACTCGTCTCCGGCCTCGTCATGTTCAAGACCATGTTGGGCCTGTCGCCCGGCTGGGCGCTGATCATCACCACGACGGTGTTGCTCCTCTATGTGGTGCTCGGCGGCGCCCACGCCGACATCCTCACGGACGGCGTGCAGGGCTTCATGATGCTCGGCATCGCCATCCTGGTGGTCGTCCTGTTCCTCGCCGGCGCGGGCGTTGAGGGTGGCATGATGGGCGTGATCGACAACATGGGCGCCCAAGACGAACACCTTGTCGGGGCGCTGAACCCGAGTACGCCGCTCTACCACTCTTGGTGGGCGATCATCGCGGTGTTGTTCGCGCACATTCCGTTGGGGCTGCTGCCGCACTTGGGCAACAAGTTGTGGGCGTTGCGCGATACCGGGCAACAGCCCCGGTTCATTAAGCTCGCCTTCACGTTCGGCCTCATCTTGGCGATGATGAGCCTTGGCGGTTTCCTTGCCCGCGCCATGTTTGGCGACGCCCTGTATCAGGACGAGACCGGCACCAATGCGGCGCTGCCGCTGCTGTTCATCGAACTTTTCCCCACCTGGCTCGCGGCGTTGATCGGCGTCGGCATCTTGGCCGCGATCATGTCCACCGCGGATGGCTTGGTGGTGTCGTCATCGCAGATCATGGCCAACGACATCTACCGTCGCACCATCGTGCCGCGCATGAAAGAGCCGCCGCAGGGGGAGGCGTTGGATCGGCAGGTGTTGCGCATCAGCCGCATCGGCACGGTCTTCACGCTGCTCATCTGCATGGGCATGGCGTGGGTGTTGCTTGACACGAACATCTCTCTCATCGTGTGGATCGGCACTGGCGGCATGATGGCGGCATTCGCCGGCCCGCTCGTGGTCGGTGCCCTGTGGCGCGGCGTCACCCGGGCAGGCGCCTACGTCGGGTTGGTGAGCGGCTTCTTCACGTTCCTCATCCTGCACATGCAGCTCTTGGACCCTGCTTGGTTCGGCGCCGGAACGCTGCGGGATGTCGTGGCGTGGCTCCACGCCGAAGGCCCGAATCCCTTCTCCTGCGCGGCGATGGGCGAGTTCGTTTCGGTAGGGCTCACCTACGCGGTGTCGAAGGCGACGCAGCCGTTGTCCGAGGAGCGCCTCGAACAGGTGTTTGGCCGCGCTTGACGTGCGGTGGCATGGCTCAAAAACGAAAAAACCCCGGCCCAACATTGGACCGGGGTTTTCGTGTAAAGGCTGACGATGACCTACTCTCACATGGGGAAGCCCCACACTACCATCGGCGCTAAGCCATTTCACTTCTGAGTTCGAGATGGGATCAGGTGGTTCGGACTCGCTATGGTCGTCAGCCAAACTGTTGGCGCCGCCAAGGCGCCGCGTGTTCGTTCGATGAAGTCTTCCGATGCGTGCTTTCGCAACCGTTACGCGCTCGGCTATATGGTCAAGCCTCACGGGCAATTAGTACGGGTTAGCTCAACGCCTCGCGACGCTTACACATCCCGCCTATCAGCCTCGTAGTCTTCGAGGGCCCTTTAGAAGTCTTGCGACTTGGTGAGATCTAATCTCGAGGTAGGCTTCCCGCTTAGATGCTTTCAGCGGTTATCCCGTCCGAACGTAGCTACCCGGCAGTGCCACTGGCGTGACAACCGGAACACCAGAGGTTCGTCCACTCCGGTCCTCTCGTACTAGGAGCAGCTCCTCTCAAATCTCAAACGCCCACGGCAGATAGGGACCGAACTGTCTCACGACGTTCTAAACCCAGCTCGCGTAACACTTTAAATGGCGAACAGCCATACCCTTGGGACCTGCTACGGCCCCAGGATGTGTTGAGCCGACATCGAGGTGCCAAACACCGCCGTCGATGTGAACTCTTGGGCGGTATCAGCCTGTTATCCCCGGAGTACCTTTTGTCCGTTGAGCGATGGCCCTTCCATACAGAACCACCGGATCACTAAGACCGTCTTTCGACCCTGCTCGACTCGTCAGTCTCGCAGTCAAGCGCACTTCTGCCTTTACACGCAAAGCATGATTTCCGACCATGCTGAGTGCACCTTCGTGCTCCTCCGTTACTCTTTGGGAGGAGACCGCCCCAGTCAAACTACCCACCACACACTGTCCTCGACCCAGCTAATGGGCCTGAGTTAGAACCCCAACGTAGCCAGGGTGGTATTTCAAGGTTGACTCCACGAAAGCTAGCGCCTCCGCTTCGTAGTCTCCCACCTATCCTACACAAACTACGTCAAAGTCCAGTGTGAAGCTGTAGTAAAGGTTCACGGGGTCTTTCCGTCTAGCCGCGGGTACACGGCATCTTCACCGCGATTTCAATTTCACTGAGTCCCGGGTGGAGACAGTGTGGCCATCGTTACGCCATTCGTGCAGGTCGGAACTTACCCGACAAGGAATTTCGCTACCTTAGGACCGTTATAGTTACGGCCGCCGTTTACCGGGGCTTCGATCACAAGCTTCGGCCGAAGCCTAACCTGATCAATTAACCTTCCGGCACCGGGCAGGCGTCACACCCTATACGTCCTCTTACGAGTTTGCAGAGTGCTGTGTTTTTAGTAAACAGTCGCAGCCACCTGGTATCTGCGGCCGCCAGCAGCTCAAGGAGCAAGTCCCATCACCGCCAGCGGCGCACCTTCTCCCGAAGTTACGGTGCCATTTTGCCTAGTTCCTTCACCCGAGTTCTCTCACGCGCCTTGGTATTCTCTACCCGACCACCTGTGTCGGTTTACGGTACGGTCGCACTCCTGCCTGGAGCTTAGAGGTTTTTCTTGGAAGCGTGGCATCAACGGCTTCCCGGTCGTATAGGACCGGTTCGTCATCACGCCTTGGCCTTGCGGCGCCCCGGATTTGCCTGAGACGCCAGCCTACGCGCTTAAACCTGGACGACCAATCGCCAGGCCCGCCTAGCCTTCTCCGTCACCCCATCGCAGCAGGACGCGGTGCTGGAATGTTAACCAGCTTCCCATCGGCTACGCCTTTCGGCCTCGCCTTAGGGGCCGACTTACCCTGCGCCGACGAACGTTGCGCAGGAAACCTTGGTCTTTCGGCGAGGAGGATTTTCACCTCCTTTATCGTTACTCATGTCAGCATTCTCACTTCTGATGCCTCCAGCAGACCTCACAGCCCACCTTCACAGGCGTACAGAACGCTCCTCTACCGCGCGCTTTACGCGCGCCCGCAGCTTCGGTACATGGTTTGAGCCCCGTTACATCTTCCGCGCAGGCCGACTCGACCAGTGAGCTGTTACGCTTTCTTTAAAGGATGGCTGCTTCTAAGCCAACCTCCTGGCTGTCTGGGCCTTCCCACATCGTTTCCCACTTAACCATGATTTGGGGACCTTAGCTGGCGGTCTGGGTTGTTTCCCTTTCGACGACGGACGTTAGCACCCGCCGTCTGTCTCCCTCGCTGCCACTCACCGGTATTCGGAGTTTGCATGGGGTTGGTAAGTCGGGATGACCCCCTAGCCCAAGCAGTGCTCTACCCCCGGTGGTGATACGAGAGGCGCTACCTAAATAGCTTTCGAGGAGAACCAGCTATCTCCGGGCTTGATTAGCCTTTCACTCCGAGCCACAGGTCATCCCCCAATTTTTTACCATTGGTGGGTTCGGGCCTCCAGTCAGCGTTACCTGACCTTCACCCTGCCCATGGCTAGATCGCCCGGTTTCGGGTCTACTTCCACCGACTTTTCCGCTTGCGCGGAAAGTGGCCGCCTTGTTAAGACTCGGTTTCCCTACGGCTCCCCTAAACGGTTAACCTCGCCAGTGAAAGTAAGTCGCTGACCCATTATACAAAAGGTACGCAGTCACCGAACGAACCGCGAACGGCCCGTCGGCTCCCACTGCTTGCACGCATCCGGTTTCAGGATCTATTTCACTCCCCTCACAGGGGTTCTTTTCGCCTTTCCCTCACGGTACTGGTTCACTATCGGTCAGTTGAGAGTATTTAGCCTTGGAGGATGGTCCCCCCATGTTCAGACAGGGTTTCACGTGCCCCGCCCTACTCGATTTCACGCCAGAGCCGTTTTCGCGTACAGGGCTATCACCTGCTATGGCGCAACTTTCCAGTTGCTTCCGCTAACAATTCTGGCGCTTAAGGGCTGGTCCCCTTTCGCTCGTCGCTACTTAGGGAATCTCGGTTGATTTCTGTTCCTCCGGGTACTTAGATATTTCAGTTCCCCGGGTTCGCCTCGCCGACCTATGGATTCAGTCGACGATAGCCCGCAAGCGGGCTGGGTTTCCCCATTCGGAAATCCCCGGATCAAAGTCTGTTTGCCGACTCCCCGAGGCTTATCGCAGGCTACGACGTCCTTCATCGCCTTCAACTGCCTAGGCATCCACCGGATGCGCTTTGTTCACTTGACCATATAGCCCAGCGCGTAAAGCGCGGGCGTCGTGGTCGCCGAACAATTGCCGGTTGCTCGTTAAGCCGGAAGCAACTTGCCCCCGGCCAACGCCAAGACACGCATCGGATGTCGATGTCGGCGCTAGAAACCAACATCGACGCGCGCGCCGCTTGCAGGCGGCGCGCGACTTCATCGTACGAACTGTGAAAGAACGCTGTTCGAGCAGCGCCTGCATTGTGTGGCCGGCGCCGCGACGACGCCATTGTCGAAAGTTGCCAGCTCGCCAAACGGCGAGTTGGTGGAGCCGAGGAGGATCGAACTCCTGACCTCCTGCTTGCAAAGCAGGCGCTCTCCCGAACTGAGCTACGGCCCCGAACTTGGTGGGCCCGGGTGGATTTGAACCACCGACCTCACCCTTATCAGGGGTGCGCTCTAACCAACTGAGCTACGAGCCCGGTCAGACCTCCTGGACGGCCGCGGATCGGCTGTGCAGGCGCATCGAAACAAACCATTCGAGTGGGCGCCGCCCCCGTGAAGGGGCGCATCGCCACCGGCACCGCGATGAACGCGGGCAAGCGTCGATTCCGTTCGCGTGGAGATTTCCAAGGCTGGCTTCGCTTCAGCGCACGGCCTTGCGGCCGCAGCGTGGCGAAGCTTTGGGTTTAAGGAGGTGATCCAGCCGCAGGTTCCCCTACGGCTACCTTGTTACGACTTCGTCCCAGTCATGAATCACACCGTGGTAACCGTCCTCCCGAAGGTTAGACTAGCTACTTCTGGTACAACCCACTTCCATGACGTGACGGGCGGTGTGTACAAGGCCCGAGAACGTATTCACCGCGACATTCTGATTCGCGATTACTAGCGATTCCGACTTCAAGGAGTCGAGTTGCAGACTCCTATCCGGACTACGAGAGGTTTTTTGGGATTCGCTCACCCTCGCGGGGTCGCTGCCCTCTGTGCCCCCCATTGTAGCACGTTTGTAGCCCACCCCGTAAGGGCCATGATGACTTGACCTCATCCCCGCCTTCCTCCGGTTTGTCACCGGCAGTCTCCTTAAAGTTCCCGGCATGATCCGCTGGCAAATAAGGATAGGGGTTGCGCTCGTTACGGGACTTAACCCAACATCTCACGACACGAGCTGACGACAGCCATGCAGCACCTGTCACACGGTTCCCGAAGGCACCTATCCATCTCTGGATAGTTCCGTGGATGTCAAGGGGTGGTAAGGTTCTTCGCGTTGCATCGAATTAAACAACATGCTCCACCGCTTGTGCGGGCCCCCGTCAATTCATTTGAGTTTTAACCTTGCGGCCGTACTCCCCAGGCGGAGAACTTATCGCGTTAGCTGCGCCACTAAACCCACAAGGGGCCCAACGGCTAGTTCTCATCGTTTACGGCGTGGACTACCAGGGTATCTAATCCTGTTTGCTCCCCACGCTTTCGCGCCTCAGCGTCAGTGTTAGTCCAGGAGGCCGCCTTCGCCACTGGTGTTCCTTCCTATATCTACGCATTTCACCGCTACACAGGAAATTCCACCTCCCTCTACTACACTCTAGCCCGCCAGTTTGAAATGCAGTTCCCAGGTTGAGCCCGGGGATTTCACACCTCACTTAGCGAACCGCCTACGCGCGCTTTACGCCCAGTAATTCCGATTAACGTTCGTACCCTCCGTATTACCGCGGCTGCTGGCACGGAGTTAGCCGGTACTTCTTCTGTGGTTAACGTCAAGACCCCCGGGGATTAACCGGAGGCTTTTCTTCGCCACTGAAAGTGCTTTACAACCCTAAGGCCTTCTTCACACACGCGGCATGGCTGTGTCAGGCTTTCGCCCATTGCACAATATTCCCTACTGCTGCCGACCGTAGCCGTCTGGGCCGTGTCTCAGTCCCAGTGTGGCTGATCGTCCTCTCAGACCAGCTATGGATCGTAGCCTTGGTGAGCCTTTACCTCACCAACAAGCTAATCCAACGCAGGCTCCTCCGATAGCGCGAGGCCGCGCGCCGGCCGAAGCCGGTGCGTTGAGGTCCCCCGCTTTCATCCGTAGATCGTATGCGGTATTAGCCCGAGTTTCCTCGGGTTGTCCCCCACTATCGGGTAGATTCCTACGCGTTACTCACCCGTCCGCCACTTTACTCGCCCCCGAAGGGACTTTCTCGTTCGACTTGCATGTATGAGGCCTGCCGCCAACGTTCAATCTGAGCCATGATCAAACTCTTCAGTTGCAAACGTTCAGGTCACCGGAGGACGGCATGGCTTGCGCCAGCGCGACCCCTGCGGCCAAAAGCGTTCGCCAAGGCTCCTCGCTTACGAGCGCCCACACGAATGGCTTGTTTCAGTTGGTAAAGATCCGGCCAGCGGGCTGTGCCGCGAGGCCAAGGGGACGCACCATACGCCCCGATTTGGGCCGTTGCAAGAAAAAGTTGCAAGAAAATGCACCACCGCCCGGCGGCGACGCCGCCCCTCGGCCAGCAGCGCTCGGGGAAGGGATGCGCGAGCCTAAGCCGCAGCGTCGTGAACGGCGAGGCCCCATGCCTTGCGGCCGCGCCGGATCAGATGATAGCGGCCATGCAGGGCCGCCGCCGGCATCAGGGTGTGTTCGACATCCTCCACCAGCCGCCCGTTGACGCGCACGCCGCCGCTCTGCACTAAACGCCGCGCCGCGCTGCGCGACGCCGCAAGGCCAGCGTCCACCAACACACCGATGAGGCCCGCTGCCGGCGGCACGATGGCGCAAGCCATGCCGTCTTGGCGTAGCTGCCCGAAGTCCGCCGGCGTCAGCGCCGCGGGGTCGCCGCTGAAGAGCGCTTCGGTGATGCGCTGCGCGGCAGCGAGGCCGGCGTCGCCATGCACGATGCGGGTGGCTTCCGCGGCGAGGCGCCGCTGGCCTTCGCGTGCGCCGGGCGCCGCCTGTCCGGCCGCGGCGAGCGCGTCGATGGCGCCGGCGTTCAAGAAGGTGAAGCGCTTGAGATGCGCCGCCACGTCGGCGTCAGCGGTGTTGATCCAGAACTGATAGAAGGCGTAAGGCGATGTCTTGGCCGCGTCCAGCCAGACGGCGCCAGATTCGGACTTGCCGAACTTTTTGCCATCCGCACGGGTGACCAACGGCGTCGTCAGCGCGTAGGCATCTTGGCCGAGCACGCGGCGAATGAGCTCGACGCCGCTCACGATGTTGCCCCACTGGTCGCTGCCGCCAATCTGCAGGCTGCACGCGAAGCGCCGCGCCAACTCCATGAAGTCCATGGCCTGCAGCACCATGTAGCTGAACTCGGTATAGGAGATGCCGGCGTCGTCCCGTTCCAGCCGGGACTTGATGCTGTCGCGCTGCACCATCGCGTTCACCGAGAAGTGCTTGCCGATGTCCCGCAGGAAGGTGGTGACGTCGAGGCCCGCGGTCCAGTCGAGGTTGTCCACCACTTTCGCGGCGTTGGCGCCCTTGAAGTCTAGGAAGCGGGAGGCTTGGGCGCGGATGTTCGCCGTCCACGCCGCCACTTGGTCGCGGCTATTGAGGGGCCGCTCTTCGGATTTGCCGCCCGGGTCGCCGATGAGGCCGGTGGCGCCGCCGACGAGGAGGATGGGGGTGTGGCCGGCGCGTTGGAAGCGCCGCAGCGTGAGCAAGGGGATCAGGTTGCCAATGTGCAGGCTGTCGGCCGTCGGGTCGAAACCGCAATAGAGGAAGCGCGAGCCCGACGTGAGGTGCGCGTCGAGGCCGGCAGCGTCGGAGGTCTGCGCGATGAGGCCACGCCAGCGCAGGTCTGCAAGCGGGGATGGCATGGCGCGCAACGGTAACAGCACTTCCCGAGTGCGCCAAACGCGCTACAATGGCACCCAAGCGGGCTGAGCGTCGCGCACTCGTGCAGGTCGCCACCCACGCAGCGAGGCCCATAGGCGGTGGCACCAAACCCGGCAGCACCGAACCCGACAGAATAGTCCCCCACCTCGGCAGCAGCCCACTCACGCAAGAGCATCCTTTTTGCAGCGCACTTCAAGCCCACTCCGCAAAGACCGGCAACAGAACAGCGCGTTCGCAACAGGCACTCAAGGACAAGGCACGCACTGTCAGAGCAATTGGATGTGACGCACGGCAGATTTCCTCGGTTCCACGCTTATGCCGCCGCGGCGTTGGCCTTGGTGGTGTTCGCCGCGGCCAGCGTGCCCGATGAGCCGCCCGTCGAGCCGATGGACGAGCCGGTCGAGCCATCTGCCGGCGTCAGCCTTGCGGCCCCTGGAGCGAACTTGACGCCGGTTGACGCAGCCCCCCGAGCCGTGCCCAACCCCGCCGCGATCGAGCCTGACGACGCTGCCGCCGCGTTGCCGCAGCCAGATTGGCAAGTGGCGTCGGTGCGCCGCAACGACACGCTGGAGAAGCTCTTCCGTCGCCACGGCCTGTCTGTCGGCGATCTGCAATGCCTGCTCGACAGCGGCCCCTTGGGCAAGCGCCTGCACGACGTCCACCCAGGCGACGAGATCGAGTTCGTCGCCAACGCGGCCGGCGAGCTTGTGCGCCTCGGCTACTCGCCGCGTCCCTTGGAACGCTTGGAGTTCGAGCGTGGCGAGAGCGGTTGCGAGGCGCGCAGGATGGAAGCGGTGCCTGAGGTGACGGCGGCCAGACGGCATGCGGTCATCGACCACTCGCTGTGGCTTGCCGGCACCAAGAGCGGCTTGAACGACCGCATCGTCATCGCGTTGGCGAAGCTCTTCCAGTGGGACATCGATTTCGTGCTGGACATTCGCAAGGGCGACGAGTTCTCGCTGGTCTACGAGGAGCATCGCCACGAGGGCGTGTTCATCGGCTTCGAGATCTTGGCAGCGGAGTTCGTCAACCAAGGGCGGGCGTACCGCGCCGTGCGCTACGAGGACGCAGCCGGCGAGGTGGACTACTACGGCCCCGAGGGAGACCGCTTGCGCAAGGCATTCCTGCGCGCGCCAGTGGAGTTCACGCGCATCAGCTCCAACTTCAACTTGCGCCGCAAGCACCCCTTGTTCAAGCGCTCCATGCCGCATCGCGGCATCGACTATGCGGCGCCTACGGGCACGCCAGTGCTGGCGGCCGGCGATGGGCGCGTGCGCGTGCGTGGCAGAACCAGGCCGAACGGCAACTACATCGTGCTGCAGCATGGCCAAGCGTTCCAAACCAAGTACCTGCACCTGACGCGCTTTGCGCGTGGCGTGCGCGAAGGCCACCGCGTGCGCCAAGGCGACGTCATCGGCTATGTCGGCGCCACCGGCTACGCCACCGGCCCGCACCTGCACTATGAGTTCCTGGTCGATGGCGTCCATCGCAATCCGCGCACGGTGAAGCTGCCGCCGGCCTCGCCGGTGGCTGACGCGGAGCGAACGCGGTTCCTCGGCGCCACGCGCCCCTTGCTCGCCCGATTGGACGATTTCCAGGCGCACCGTCTCGCGGCCTCGGATTGAGCGACGGCGCCGAACATGGGGCAGGGTCGCGGCCCTCCCTTTACATCGGCGCCATCTCCGGCACCAGCGTCGACGGCTTGGATTTGGCGCTCGTAGACGCTGTCGCGCAGCCGCCGCGCATTCTTGAAGCGAAGACCGTGCCGCTGCCGGCCGCGCTGGCTGCGCAGTTGCGCGCGCTGGCCGCCCCCGGCGCCGACGAGGTGGATCGCATGGCCCGCGCCGACGCCGAACTCGGCGAGTTCATCGGCCGCGCGGTGCGCTCCCTAGCTCAGGGCCGACGCATTGCCGCAGTGGGCAGCCACGGCCAGACCATCCGGCACGGGCCCCGCGCCACGCCAACCTACACCGTGCAAATCGGCGATCCGAACCGCATTGCGGAGATTGCCGGCATTGACGTGGTGGCAGACTTCCGCCGGCGCGACATGGCCGCCGGCGGCGAAGGCGCGCCGCTGGTGCCACTCTTTCACGCGGCGCTGTTCGACGCCGCGGACACGCCCCGGGCGATCCTCAACATCGGCGGCATCGCCAACGTCACCCTGTTGGCGCGGGAAGCGCAGGCGCGGGGCTTCGACACCGGCCCCGGCAATGCGCTGCTGGACGCTTGGGCGCGTGAGCGCCGCGGGGTGGACTTTGACGACGATGGCGCATGGGGCGCGCGGGGCGCCGTGTTGCCGCGCCTCTTGGACAAGCTGCGGGAGGACCGGTTTCTCAAGGCGCCGCCCCCGAAGAGCACGGGCAAAGAGGTTTACAACCTGGACTATCTCCGCCAGCGCCTCGATGGCGACGAAGACGCCACCGACGTGCAGGCAACGCTCGCTGAGTTCACCGCGGCGAGCGTGGCCGATGCCATTGACGCTTGGGCGCCAGCCGCCGCCGAGGTGGTCGCCTGCGGCGGCGGGCGCTTGAACGGTGATCTAATGCGCCGTCTGGCGCGGCGTTTGGCGGCGCGGCCACTGCGCAGCAGCGATGAACTCGGCGTTGATGGAGACGCCATCGAAGCGGCCGCCTTCGCATGGCTCGCGCATCGCTTCCTTGATGGTCTGCCGGGCAACGCCCCGGCCGCCACGGGCGCCGCTGGGCCGCGGCCCCTTGGGGCGCTCTATCCGGCGCGTCTCAGATAGCGAACGAGTTGCCGCAGCCGCAGGTGGCGGAGGCATTGGGGTTGGCGACGACGAACTGCGCCCCCTGCAAATCTTCCCGGTAGTCCACCTCGGCGCCGGCGAGGTATTGATAGCTCATTGCGTCCACCAGCATGGCGACGCCATCGCGCTCGATGACGGCATCGTCTTCGTCGACGTCTTCGTCGAAAGTGAACCCATAAGAAAAGCCGCTGCAGCCGCCGCCGGTGACGAACACGCGGAGCTTGAGGCTGTCGTTGCCTTCGTCCGAGAGGAGTGCCGCCACTTTCGCCGCAGCGCGGTTGGAGAGGCTGATGTGCGTGTCCATGCCGCAATTGTACCTGTGCGTCTGCGAGCCCGTTGTGCTATGGAGTGTGCTAAGGAGCGCCGCTGTCCCGCTCCGTGGCGCGGGGCTCCAGCTTGTGAACCTTGCTGTCCTTGGCGTCTTTGCGGTGGGACAGTTCGCCGACAACAGTGGCGCCGAGCTGCATCTCGATGGTGTGATACCGCACGTTGCCATGCACCACGCCCGAAGCGGCGATTTCCAGCCGCTCGCTCGCGTCGATGTTGCCCTCGACGGTGCCGGCGATGGTGGCGACCGGGACGTTGACGTCGCCGATCACGCGGCCGCCAACGCTGACGATCAAGGCCCCTTCGCCGTCGCCGTCGGTGCCGATGTCGCCCTCGACGAGGCCGCTGACATACACCCGCCCGCGAAAGCGGACGCTGCCGCGCACGACGGTGTCGGGGGCGACCAAGGTCGTCTCCCGCGATGTGTTGCTGGATTTGCCGAACATGTCACTCCTCCTCCACGCGCCAATCAAACACCCGCTCCCACGGCGGCTGCTGCGCATCCGCGACCTGCGCCGCCACCTCGATGTGACGCGGGGCGAAACCCTCTGGCAACGCCATGCGGCCGTTGAAGTCCTGAAAGTACAAGAACTCGAACACTGCCGGATAGTCTCCGCCGACGGCTAGGTCGCGCAAGGGCAGCGTCTTCGATGCGCCGTCGTGGTCGCCCACGATGTCCACTTGCAAGGCCCCGGCGATCGGTTGGTGACGGTCCACGATCTGCGTGAGCAGCAAACTGTACGCATACTCGGCGGGGGTTTCGGTGCTCGACACGGCCCAGTCGGCGATGTGGAACCCCCGGCGCGCTTCCGAAGGGGCGACTAGGCGCTGATAGAAGCGCAACTCTTCCTCGAGTGCGCCGATGCGATCCCGCAACGCCTTCACCGTGCGCCGCAAGCGCTCGTTGGCGCCGGCTTCGACCCTGGCCGTCACCGACTGCGCGGGCGAGGCGACCAATGGCCCAATCGGCGGCGCTGGGCGGCTCGCCTCGGCGGCGTCCTGGCGGTGTGCGCCCAACTCGCCGACGTGTGCGCCGAGCGCATAGCCGATGGCGAGCAGCGCCGCGGCGACGGCGGTGGCGATCAGCTTGCGGCCGCGCCGCCTCGAAACGACGGCGAGTTCCCCAACTGCCTGCATAGGCGCCCCAAAGGCTGCGCCGCGCCGCCAGCGATGACGGCGCCGCGACGTGTGCCGCGGCTCGTGGCGCGTGGACAGGCGGGTATACTCGCCCCGCCGCGCTAGGGCAAGCCCTCGGCCAAGTGAGTTTGAGCACCCGACGCAATCGTTCCGGCGCGGCCCGCGCGCCAGCCCTTGACGCGCTCCGCGACCGTTTGGCGGGTGGCGGTGCGCGGCCGCTGCTATTGTTGCTGGCTGTTGCGGCCGGCGCAGTGACGAGCTTGGTCGTTGGCGCCCTCTTCGCCACCATCGAATTCGCCACAGACATCGCCAGCCGCCTCGCCGGCGGTGGCTTCAGCGATCTACCGCCGACTGCGCGGGTGGCATTGCCCCTTGCCGGGGCGCTTCTGCTTGGCGTTTTGCTATCGCCGCTCGCGGCCAGGCGGCGCCGCAGCGGTGTATCCCATGTGCTGGAGCACCTCGTCCAAGGCCAAGCGCGGCTGCCATTGGCCAACGCTGGCGTGCAGTACTTGGCGGGCAGCGCGGCCCTCGGCACGGGCCTCTCCGGCGGCGCCGAGGGGCCGGCGGTGCATTTGGGCGCGGCCGGCGCGAGCGCCTTGGCGCGCGGGTTGCGGATTCCGCAGAACAGCGCGCGGGTGCTGTTGGCGTGCGGCGCTGCTGCGGCGCTCTCTTGTTCCTTCAACGCGCCCTTGGCCGGAGTCGTGTTTGCGCTGGAAGTCGTGCTCATGGAGTACGCCGTTGCCACCTTCATCCCGGTGCTGATCGCCGCCGTCACCGCCAAGGTGGTGGGACATTGGACGTTCGGCCATGTGGAAAGCTTCGCCGTGGACGACGTGGCCATGCGCTCGTTGCTGGATCTGCCCATCGTCGCGTTGGCGGGATGCGCGATGGGCGCATTGGCGGCGGCGTTCGTGGCCGCATTGCGCGCCTTTGCGAGCCTTGGCCGGCGGCCGTTCTGGCTGCGCGCCGGCCTCGCCGGCATCATCACCGGCGCCGCGGCGCTGGTGACGCCGGCGATTATGGGCGTGGGTTATGACGCGGTGGATGCGACGCTGCTGGGACAACTCGCGTGGCCGGCGTTGGTGGTCATCTTGGTGGCGAAGCTGGTGGCTTCGAGCGCTTGCGTTGGCCTCGGATTGCCGGTGGGGGTGATTGCGCCAACGCTCGTGATGGGCGCGGTGGGCGGGGAACTGTTGGGCCAAGTGGCCGCCGCATGGGCGCCGTTCGAGGTGTCGCCTTCGGTGTTCTACGCTTTGTTGGGCATGGGCGCCATGCTCGCCGCGGCGCTGCATGCGCCGCTGACGGGCTTGCTCGTTGTGTTGGAGCTCACGGGGAACATGGAGATCATCTTGGCCGCCATGTTGATCGTCGCCATCGCCACCGCCACCGCCCGGCAAGGATTCCGCCAACCGTGGGCCTTCATCGCCGCGCTGGGGCCGGATCGATTCGCGTTTCCGTCCACGCCGGCCGAGCAACACTTGTTGCGCGTTGCGGTGGCAAGCGTCATGGACCGCCGCGTCGCGCCCCAGTCTGCGTCGGACACCGTGCCGTCGGACGCCGCGGCGCGTTGGCGAGTGGCGCTGGATGACATGGGGGGCGTGCACGTTGGCGCGTTGGCCGATGGTGCGGCACGGCCGGCCAGCTTGGCGGCAAGCGCCTTCATCGACAGCGGCGCGACGCTGTTGGAAGCGCGGGCGCGGCTCAACGCTGCTGGCGTGGAGGCGCTCTGCGTGCGCCGCGAGGGCCGCGGCGCCGGTGGCGCCGTCATCGGCGTGCTTGCCCGCGCAGACATCGACGCCTACCTGACGGGCCACTGATGCTCTGGATCAAGGCCTTCCACATCATCTTCGTGGTCACGTGGTTCGCGGGGCTCTTCTACCTGCCGCGGCTGTTCGTCTATCACGCCATGACCGAAGACCAAGCCGGCATTGATCGCTTCAAAGTGATGGAGCGCAAGTTGTACCGCTCCATCATGACGCCGTCGGCGGCCCTGGCGGCGGTGTTCGGCGTTTGGCTTGTGGCGCTCGCGTGGGATGCTTACGCCAACGCGGCATGGTTGTGGGTGAAGGTCGTGTTGGCGCTCGCGCTGTACGGCTATCATGGCTATTGCGGGCGTCTCGTGAGGCTGTTCGCAGACGACGAAAATGCCCGCAGCCATCGCTTCTACCGTTGGTTGAACGAAGCTCCGGCGGTGCTTTTGGTGGCCATGGCCATCCTCGCCGTGGTGAAGCCGTTTTAGAGGTGCGGGGGCTCCATATGCATCGCGACAAGTCCGAGGGCCTGCTGCGCCGCGCAGCAGCGGTGATGCCAGGCGGCGTCAATTCGCCGGTGCGGGCCTTCAAGGGCGTTGGCGGCTCGCCGGTGTTCTTCGAGTCCGCACAGGGTGCCCATATGGTCGACGTGGACGGCAACCGCTACATCGACTATGTGGGCGCGTGGGGGCCCATGGTGCAAGGCCACGGCTTTGCGCCGCTGGTGCAGGCCGTGCAGCGCCAAGCGGCCGCCGGCTTGGGTTTCGGCGCGCCCACCGAGGCGGAAGTGGACATGGCCGAGCGCTTGGTGGCTCGTGTGCCGGCCATTGAGAAGGCGCGGCTGGTCAACTCCGGCACTGAAGCGACCATGACGGCGCTGCGCTTGGCGCGGGGCTTCACCGGCCGCGATCTCATCGTGAAGTTCGATGGCTGTTACCACGGCCACTCGGATGCCCTGCTGGTGAAGGCCGGCAGCGGGGCGCTGACGCTGGGGATGCCGGATTCCGCCGGCGTGCCGGCGGCGGTGGCGCGCAATACGTTGTCCGTGCCTTACAACGACATGGACGCGGTGGACGCGGTGCTGCGCCGGCACGGTGACGCCATCGCCGCCGTCATCGTGGAACCGGTGGCCGGCAACATGGGATGCGTGCCACCCGATGCCCACTTTCTGCCGGGCCTCCGCGAGGCCACCGAACGGGTCGGGGCGCTGCTCATCTTCGACGAGGTGATGACCGGATTTCGCGTCGGGCCGGCCGGCGCCGGCGCCCTCCACGGCGTCGTTGCAGACCTCGTGACGCTTGGCAAAGTCATCGGCGGCGGCCTGCCGGTGGCGGCGCTGGGCGGACGCGCGGAGGTGATGGATCATCTCGCGCCCGATGGCCCCGTTTATCAAGCCGGCACGCTGTCTGGCAATCCGTTGGCGACCGCGGCCGGCATCAGCATGCTCGATGCCTTGAACGAGGCGTTCTACACGCGCTTGGCAGCGAACACCCAGACGCTGGCGGACGGCCTTGCCGCGTGCGCCCAGAGCCATCAAGTGCCGGTTTGCGTCAATCGGGTGTGCGGCATGTTCAGCATCTTCTTCACGTCGGCGCCGGCGGTGCGCGGATTTGCGGATGTGATGGCCTGCGACCGCGAGCGTTATGGCAGGTTCTTCCATGCCATGCTCGACGCCGGCGTCTATTTCGCGCCATCCGCGTTCGAGGCGGCCTTCGTCTCCGGCGCGCATGGCGAGGAAGAGATTGCCAGCACCCTCGCCGCCGCCGACCTCGCGTTCGCCCGGGTCCATGCATGAGCTATGACGTTTACGGCGTGGGCGCGGCCCTCGTCGACACCGAATACGCCGTGGACGATGGCTGGCTGCGTCGCCACGGCGTCGCCAAGGGGCACATGACGCTGGTGGACGAAACCCGCCTCATGGCGCTGTTGGAAGCCCTTGAACACCCACCGGCGAAGCGGATGTGCGGCGGGTCCGCCGCGAACACGGCCATCGCGACGTGTGGATTCGGCGGCGCGTCGCACTACTCGTGCCGCGTGGCCGGAGACGAGGCTGGGGAATACTTTCTGGGGGACATCGGTGCGGCTGGCGTGGACACCCGGCCGCACGACCCGGCTGCGCCCGGCATCACCGGGCGTTGCCTCGTGCTCGTCACGCCCGACGCGGAACGTTCCATGAACACGTTTCTGGGCGCTTCGGACGACATCGACGCCAGCGACATCGAACCCGTTGCGCTGCGGCGTTCCCGCTACCTCTACATGGAAGGCTACCTCGCTTCGTCCGTCACCCGGCGCGGCGCCGCCATCCGCGCCCGCGAGGTCGCCGAGGAGGCGGGGGTGCGCACGAGCATGACCCTCTCAGACCCGACGATGGTGGAATCGTTTCGGGAGAACATGGAAGCCATGCTGGGCGATGGCCTGCAGCTCCTCTTCTGCAACGAGGAAGAGGCGCTCACATGGTGCGGCACAGACCGCGTGGATTTGGCGGCGAACGAACTGCGCGACATCGCTCCGTTGCTGTTCATCACCTTGGGCAGCGCCGGCAGCTTGGCGGTGACGCCTGAGGGGCGTCGCCATGTGCCTGGCTACAAGGTTCAAGCCTTGGACACGACCGGCGCCGGCGACATGTTTGCCGGTGCCTGCCTCCATGCCCTCACGCACGGCGGTTCACCCTTCGGGGCGGCGCGCTTTGCGAACTACGCGGCGGCGCAACTGGTTGCCACGGTGGGGGGGCGGCTGCCGACCGCCGCGAGCTATCAATCCGTGCGGAGCGCGTTTCCGGGCTGACGCGGCGGCGTCGCTTGCCTCGCCCCGCCCGATCTTCCGGGCCGCCCCCTCAACCACTTGGCGAAGCCGGCGCTCGCCGCCCCGCTCTCGGCCTAAAGCAGCACGGGCAAGGCGCCGCGCAAGGTCACTTCCTGCGGCGTCACCACGCAGCCGTAGGCGAGCACCATGACGCCGGCGGCCGCGGCGCTGCGCAGCGCCACACCGTAGTCTGGGTCGATGTCGTCGGCCGCGGTGACGGCGCGCACGCCGGTGTGCGGCGCGCAGAACAGCAACGCTGCGCGGCCGCCGCTTGTGGCTTGCCGCGCCAATGCCTCGATATGGCGCTTGGCGCGCTCGCTCACGGCATCCGGAAAGGCGCCCACGCCATCCCGACACAGCGTCACGCTCTTCACCTCGACGTAGGTTGCCGGCGCGGCGCCGATGGCGAAGTCGAAACGGCCGCGTTCGTCGGGAATGGGCGCCTCGCGGCGCACCGGGGCGCCGGCCAATGCCTTGATGCGCCCGCCATCGAGGGCTTCGCCCACCACCGCGTTGGCGCGCGCGGTGTTGACGCAGATCATGCCGCCGGAGGGCCCTTCGGTCTCGACCAGCTCCAAGCTGTGTGGGTACTTGCGCTTAGGGTTCGCCGACGTCGAAAACCACACGCGGCTGCCGGGCGCGTCGCAGCCGGTCATGGCGCCGGTGTTGGCGCAGTGCATGGTGACGGCGCCTTGGCTGGGAACCTCGACATCCGCCAGAAAGCGCTTGTAGCGGCGAACCAGTACCCCTTGCGCGAGGGGTGGATGAAAGCGCATCGCATGTGGCCAACAAAAGGATGTTCTGGTAGGTTACGCGCCCTTCTGAAGAACCAACTCGGCGCTTGGAAACACCGATGTCGGCAGACGACACCCTGACCGGGCCCAAACCGTCGCAACAATCCGCGCCGCAACCTCGCGCCGCGGCGTCTTTGTTCAGGAACTACACGCCCTACGAGCCAGCGGAGGGCGAAGAATACATGTGCGCCGAGCAGTTGGAACACTTCCGCGGCATTCTGATGAGCTGGCGGCGGGAACTGATGGAGGAAGTGGACCGCACCGTGAGCCACATGCAAGACGAGGCCGCCAACTTCCCAGACCCTGCGGACCGCGCCACCCAAGAGGAGGAGTTCAGCATCGAGCTCAAGACGCGGGATCGGGAGCGCAAACTCATCAAGAAAATTGCCGACACCTTGGAGCGCATCGACAAAGACGACTACGGCTTCTGCGACACATGCGGCGTGGAAATCGGCTTGCGGCGCCTAGAGGCGCGCCCGACCGCCACCCAGTGCGTGGACTGCAAGGCGCTTTCCGAGCTGCGTGAGCGGCAGATCCACGCCTAAGGGCAGAGCGGTCGCGTGGGCCGCTATGTGGGTCGCTTCGCGCCCACGCCATCCGGCCCGCTGCACTTAGGCTCCCTCGTCACCGCCACGGCGAGTTTCCTTGATGCCCGCGCCGTCGGTGGCACGTGGCGGCTGCGCATCGACGATCTCGACGCCCCTCGCGTCGCCCCCGGCGCCATCGACGACATCCTGCGCACCCTAGACAGCCACGGCCTGCACTGGGACGGCGCCGTGAGCTACCAGAGCGCCAACGCGGAACGCCATCGCGCCGCGTTGGATGAACTCTGCCGCCAATCCCTATGCTTTCGATGCAGCTGCTCACGCCGCGAACTGCGTGGCCAGCGCGTGTATCCCGGAACGTGCCGGCACCGCGGCTTGGCCGATGGCGCGGATGGGTCCGGGGAGCGCGAGGGCCCTGCCCCTCGCACGGAAGTTGCCCTGCGCATGCGCGTGCCGGATGTGGAAATCGCTTGGCGTGACCGGTTGCAGGGCCGCCACGCGCAGCGGTTGGCCACAGACGTTGGCGATTTCATCGTCCGCCGCCGCGACGGACACGCCGCGTATCCGCTCGCGGTGGTGGTGGACGATGCCGAAGCTGGCGTGACAGACATCGTGCGCGGCGCTGACCTGCTTGATGAGACGCCGCGCCAGCGCCTGTTGATGCAGCGCTTGGGCCTGCCACCGCCGCGCTACCTGCACGTTCCGGTGGTGGTCGGGCGCGACGGGGCGAAGCTCTCCAAGGCCAACGCCGCGTCTGCGATTCTTGCCGCAGCGCCGGCGCAGGGCGCCGCCAACCTGCGCATTGCCCTCGCTCTGCTCGGCCAAGGGGCGCCGGCCATCGACGCGGTGGACGAATTGCTTGCTTGGGCCGCTGAACACTGGCGTGTGGATGCGTTGCCTCGCGGCGTGGCGATGCGGCACTGGACGAGCTTGTGACGAAATCGTGGCCGCGCCTGCTTTTGTTAAGATGGACTCAAGCGCTCGCCTGCGCCAGCGAAGTGCCCGGATGGCGCTTGGCGGGCAGGAAGGAGCCGTGGATGGGGATCGTTCGGAACAGTCCGATGCTGCCATGACGCGGGTGCTCGTGGTGGAACCCGATGCCGCGGCCCGCGAGCGGCTGTGCGCGTGTCTCCACGCCGCGGGCTTCGCCGTTGAGGCCGTTGCAGACCTGCCTGCCGAGGGGTTGTCGAGGCACACCGTCTTCGACGTCGTGGCGGCGAACCCTTCCTTGCCTTCCAGATTGGATCCCATCGCGTTGACCCGTCCGGCGCCGATCGTGCTGCTCGCCACCAACGCGAACGTGCCCGATGCCGTGCAGGGCATGCGCCGCGGCGCCGCAGATTATCTGCAGCAGCCTGTCGCAGCCGAAGTGTTGATCGATGCGCTGCAACGTGCCTTGGCAAGCGATGTGGGGCGGAGCGGCGCGCCGCATCCGGCGGCTTGGCCGCTGTACGGCGCGTCGATGCCGATGCTCAGCCTGTTCGCCGGCATCCGCGCCGCTGCCGCGGCGGACGGGGCGGTGTTGATCGAGGGGGAATCCGGCACCGGCAAGGAGCTTGTGGCGCGCGCCCTGCATGACAGCCGGCGGCGCAACGCGCCAATGATCACCCTGAACTGTTTGGCCATTCCCGAAGCGCTGATCGAATCCGAGCTGTTCGGCGATGCGCGCGTTGCCGCCGGCAGGCCGGAGGCCGGCTTGGTGGAGGCGGCGCATGGCGGCACGCTGTTCCTGAAGGAAGTGGGCGAACTGCCGCCGAGCGCGCAAACGCGGCTGCTGGAACTCTTGCGTGACGGCGAGTCGCGGCCAGTGCATGCCACGCATGGGCGGCGCGTCGATGTGCGCGTGATCGCGGCCACCCGCCGCGACATCAACCAGTTGGCGGCTGGCGGACGCTTCTCCGCAGACCTGCTGAATGCGCTGGGCGCTGCGCGCCTCACCGTGCCGCCCTTGCGGGCGCGTGGCGACGACATCCTGGAACTGGCGCAGCTCCTTGCTGCCCGCGCCGCCGCGAAGTTCAACAAAGCGCCGCTGCGCTTCTCCACTGCCGCGTTGGCGGCCATGGCGGCCTACGCTTGGCCCGGCAACGTGCGCGAGTTGCAAAACGCCGTCGAACGCGCGGCCATCCTCTGCGAAGGCGATGAGATCGGCTCCGGGTTGTTGCCCATTGACGTCGGTGCGCCCGACTCGCAGGCGGGCGCCGCCGGCTCCGAGAACGGCGTCTCCCTTGAGGACTACTTCGTGCGCTTCGTGGCGGAGAACCAAGATCAGCTCACGGAAACGGAGCTGGCGACGCGCTTGGGCATCAGCCGCAAAAGCTTATGGGAACGCCGCAAACGCCATGGCATTCCACGCCGGCGCACCCGCAAGCGGGGGCCACGCCGGGAGGCGCTTTGACGCGGGAAACGGCGCGTCTTTCCCTTTTGGCGCCCAACCCCTAATATCCCTGCCCGCCCCTGACGCACCGCGAACCACCTTTTTGAGCGAACCCCAACCTGTCCGGGTAGAGCAGCCGACGCTGGATCGGGACGCCGTGCCTGCCGGCGCCGTCCAAGTGGTGGAGGCGCTGCGCGACGCCGGGCACGAAGCGTGGTTGGTGGGCGGCTGCGTGCGTGACCTGTTGTTGGGCCGGGTGCCGAAGGATTTCGACGTCGCCGCCAGCGCGACCCCGGACGAAGTCAAGCGCGCTTTGCCCCGCGCGCGCATCATCGGCCGGCGGTTCCGCATTGCCCATGTGCGCTTCCGGCGCGAGCTCATCGAGGTGTCGACGTTTCGGCGCGGCAACGTGGAGGGCGACGTGTCGGCGGACGGCGTGGTGCTGAGCGATAACGTTTATGGCACCTTGCCGGAGGATGCCTTCCGGCGCGACTTCACCGTCAATGCGCTCTACTACGATCCGGTGGAGGACGTGCTGCTGGATTACACCGGTGGCCTGGTGGACATCGAGCGGCGCGAGTTGCGCTGCGTCGGCGACCCGGCCTTGCGGTTTCGCGAAGACCCGGTGCGCATCCTGCGCGCAGTGCGCTTTGCGGCGAAACTCTCGCTGTCGTTGCGCGCCGACATCGCCGCCGCCATCGGCCCCTTGGCCGAACTGTTGACGGCGATTCCCCCGGCGCGCCTCTTTGACGAGTTCAACAAACTCTTCATGCAGGGCAACGCCGCCAAGGCATGGTCGCTCATGTGGCAGTACGACTTGCCGGAGATACTGTTCCCGTTGTCCAAGGACGAAGACGCCTTGGCGCAGGCCGCCCTCGAGAACACCGATGAGCGGATATCGGCGGACAAGCCGGTGACGCCCGCCTTCCTGCTCGCGGCCATCTGCTGGCCGGAGTTCCAGCGCCGCGTCGCGCAGACGGCGACGGCGCCCAACGCGCCGGACGAGCGCCTGAGGGCAGCGCATGCCGTGATGGACGAACAGCGGCTGACGATTGCCTTTCCGCGCCGCCTGTCCCATTTCGTGTTGGATGTGTGGCGCTTGCAGAGTGGCCTTGAGCGACGCTCGCGCCGCAATCCCAAGCGCTTGCTCGAGCATCCGCGGTTTCGCGCCGCGTACGACTTTCTGGCGCTGCGTTCGCAAATCGGCGAAACCGACCCGGAGCTCACCCGTTGGTGGACAGATCTGCAGGCCGAACATCCGGTGGAGCGCCGCCCGTTGCAGGAGGCGCCCCGCGGCGGTGGTCGGCGTCGCGCCCGCCGTCGGCCGCGGCGCGGGCCCGCACTCGCGGAAAGCACTCCGTGAACCACACCCATCCGCCGCGCAGCGGCGTGGCTGGGCGCGTTTGAACGATCACTTGGCCGTTCCATGAGCGCCGGCTCGAAGCCATCCGGGGCTTGGGGCCGATTGGCATCGCTCGCGTCGCGCCGCGCCAGCGATCACTTGCGGGATTTGGCGGCCGCCGAGCGGCGCTTCGATGCCATGAGCCTGCGCGTGGGTGGGCTGTTGCTGGACTTCTCACGGCAACGGGTAACCCGTGACACCATCACGGCATTGACCGCGCTCGCCGCGGAACGGCAGCTGCCACAGGCCGTTGATGCGTTGTTTCGCGGCGACATCGTGAATGTCACCGAGGGCCGCGCAGCGCTGCACACCGCCCTGCGGGCACCGGCCGCCGAGCGGCCGCCGGCTGTGGCGGACGCCATTGAAGTTGCCACCGCTAGGTTCCTGGCCATTGCCGAAGCCTTGCGCCGCGGCGAGCGCCGGGGCAGCACCGGCAAGCCGTTCCGCCACGTCGTCCACATCGGCATCGGCGGTTCGGAGCTCGGCCCGCGGCTGGCGACGGAAGCGCTGGCGCCCGGCGGCGCGGGGCGCTTCGACATCCGTTTCCTCGCCAACTTGGATGGCCGCGCGGCGTTCAGCGCATTCGCGGGATTAGATCCAGCGGAGACGCTCGTGGTGGTGGTCTCCAAGTCGTTCCGCACCCGCGAGACGCTGCTCAACGCCTACCATGCGCGCAGTTGGTTCCTTGAACGCATGGGCAGCGCGGATGGCATCGCGCAGCACTTCATCGCCGTGACCGCGGATGCCGCCGAAGCGCAGCGCTCCGGCCTCGGCGTGGGCGAGCGCTTGCCCATGTGGGATTGGCTGGGAGGCCGGCAATCGCTGTGGTCCGCGGCCGGCTTGCCGGTGGCCCTCGCAATCGGCGCCGAAGGCTTTCGCTCGCTGCTCGCCGGCGCCCACGCCGTCGATCGCCACTTCCAGACCGCGCGGCCGGATGCGAACGGCCCAATCTTGTTGGCCCTTCTCGGCCTGTGGAACGCCAACTTTCTTGGCGCCGCCGCCCATGCCGTGCTGCCCTATGACGAACGTTTGGCGACGCTGCCGGCGCATTTGCAGCAACTGGAAATGGAAAGCAACGGCAAGTCCGTGCGCACGGACGGTAGCGCGTGCGACGCCCACACCGTGCCCCTTGTGTGGGGCGGCGAGGAAACCAATGGCCAGCACGCGTTCCATCAGTGGCTGCTGCAAAGCACCCGCGCCTGCAGCGTGGACTTCGTCGCCGTCGCCGCGCCCGGCCACGACCTCGCCGAGCGGCATCGCTGGCTGTTGGCCAATTGCCTGGCGCAGGGGCAAGCGTTGGCCGGAGGGCGGCCGGCGGCGCGTCTTGGTGAAGACCCGCTGGCCGCGCATCGTGCCGTGCCCGGCAACCAGCCGAGCACCACCATCCTGCTGGACGCCCTGACGCCACAGCATCTTGGCAGCTTGCTGGCCCTATACGAGCACAAGACGTTCTGCCAAGGCGTTCTGTGGGGGATCAACCCATTCGATCAGTGGGGGGTGGAGCTTGGCAAGGCCCTTGCGGACACCGCCTTTGACGCGCTCGGCGGCGGCGCGCGAATAGGAATGGATGCCAGTGCCGCGGGGCTGGTGGACGCCTTGCGCCGGAGCGGTGGCTCACCGCATGATTAGCGCTCCGCGGCCGCTATGAGGACGCCGCCGGGCGGCAACGCCGGCGAGGTCTGACACGCCGCCCATGGCGCCGCTGCGCCGGGCGTGGCGGCTGACAATTCGGTGCGAGAGCCATGAGGAAACGATGACAGACGTCTACCCCGTGTTGGAGCACATGAAGCGCCGTGCGCACGTCGACCGCGATGCCTATGCGGCCATGTACCGGCGTTCCATCAACGACCCGGACGGCTTTTGGGCGGAGCAGGCGCGCCAGCGTTTGGATTGGATTGCTGCATGGGACACCGTGTCGGCGTCGGATTTGCCCAAGGGCGAGGCGGCTTGGTTCATCGGCGGCAAGCTGAACGCCGCCTACAACTGCATCGACCGGCATCTGCCGACCCGCGGCGGCCAGACGGCCATCCTCTGGGAGGGGGACGACCCGGACGTCGCCAAGGCCATCAGCTACCAAGCGTTGCACGATGAAGTGTGCCGTCTCGCCAATGCCCTCAAGGACCGCGGCGTGCGCAAAGGGGATCGCGTGTGCATCTACATGCCGATGATTCCGGAGGCCGCCTATGCCATGCTCGCGTGCGCCCGCATCGGCGCCATTCACTCAGTGGTGTTCGGCGGCTTCTCGCCCCAGTCCCTGCGCGACCGCATTTTGGATTCAGACTGTCGAACGCTCATCACCGCAGACCAAGGGGTGCGTGGCGGCCGCATCGTGCCGTTGAAGGAGAACGCGGACCAAGCCTTGGCCGAGTGTCCGGACGTACACACGGTTTTGGTAGCGCGTCGCACCGGCGCCGATGTGCCGTGGCGAGCGGGGCGCGATGTGTGGTACCACGAAGCCACGGCAGGGCAGCCGGCAACGTGTGAGCCTGAACCCATGGACGCCGAGGATCCGCTGTTCATCCTCTACACGTCCGGCAGCACCGGCCGCCCCAAGGGGGTGCAGCATGGCACCGGCGGCTATCTGCTGCACGCCGCGATGAGCCACGAATTGGTTTTCGACTACCACGACGGCGACATCCACTGGTGTACCGCGGACGTGGGATGGATCACCGGGCATTCCTACATCGTGTACGGCCCGCTTGCCAATGGTGCCACCACGCTGATGTTCGAAGGCGTCCCCACCTGGCCGGACGCTTCCAGGGCTTGGCAGGTGGTGGACAAGCATCGGGTCAACATCTTCTACACTGCTCCCACCGCGATTCGCCAGCTCATGGCGCAAGGCGACGGATTTGTCACCTGCACCTCACGGGAGAGCCTGCAATTGCTCGGCACGGTGGGCGAGCCGATCAATCCCGAAGCGTGGGAGTGGTACCACCGCGTGGTGGGCGAGGGGCGCCGCCCGATCGTGGACACTTGGTGGCAGACGGAAACGGGCGGCATCATGATCGCGCCGCTGCCGGGGGCGACGGACCTGAAGCCCGGTTCCGCGACGCTGCCATTCTTCGGTGTGCAGCCCGTGCTGCTCGATGCGCAAGGGCAGGTGATTGAGAACACCGAAGCGGAAGGGTCGCTCGCCATCGCTGCCTCTTGGCCGGGCCAGATCCGCACGGTGCATGGCGACCATCAGCGGGTGATCGACACCTACTACGCCGCCTTCCCCGGCTTCTACCTCACCGGCGACGCCGCGCGCCGGGATGCGGACGGCTACTACTGGATCACCGGCCGCACGGATGACGTGATGAACGTCTCTGGGCACCGGCTGGGCACTGCGGAGGTCGAGAGCGCGCTGGTGGAGCATCCCGCGGTGGCCGAAGCCGCGGTGGTGGGTTTCCCGCACGCAATCAAGGGCGAAGGCATCTACGCCTATGTCACCCTGATGGTTGGCCATAACCAAGACGCGGCCGCGCTGCGCGGCGAGTTGGAAGGCACGGTGCGCGCTGGCATCGGGCCATTCGCGCGGCCCGATGCCATCCAATTCGCGCCGGAGCTGCCGAAGACTCGCTCAGGCAAGATCATGCGCCGGATTCTGCGCAAGATTGCCGCGGGTGAGGTGGACGAACTCGGCGACACCACGACCCTTGCGGACCCATCCGTGGTGGCAGAGCTGGTAGCCGGGCGCCGTGCCTGATGCCCCTTCGTCGGCGCCCACGCGGTTGAGTTTGCGAGGATTTTGCACGGTTCGCCGCTCACTCGGCGACTAGACTTGGCGCCGGGGCGAGCGCCAAGGCACTGGATGTCCGAACCGCAACTTGAACTAGCGCGCACTGAGGACGCCGGCGAGGCTTCCGCCGGGCCCCGCCATGTCGCCATCATCATGGATGGCAATCGGCGTTGGGCCACGCGCCGCAACCTGCCGGCAGCTGCGGGGCACCGCGCTGGCGCCAACAACGTCAAGCGCGTTGCCGAAGCGTGCGTGGATGCCGGCGTCGAGTACCTCACCCTGTTCGCGTTCAGCACCGAGAACTGGCTGCGGCCGCAGCGCGAGGTGGGCCTGTTGATGAAGCTCATGCGGGGCTTTCTGCAGGATGACCTCGACGAACTGCGCGACAACGACGTGAAGCTCTACATCATTGGCGACCGCAGCCGCTTCACTACAGACCTGCAGCGCTTGATGAATCGCGCCGAGCAGATGACGCGGCTGAACGAGCGTCTGTTCCTGACCGTGGCGGTGAACTACGGCGGCCGCTGGGACATCGCCCAAGCCGCGCGGCGCCTCGCCGCCGATGCGTCTGCGGGCCGCTTAGATCCAAGCGGCATTGACGACACCACGTTCGCCTCGTACCTCAACTTGGCCGAGCTGCCGCCGCCGGACCTCTGCATCCGCACCGGCGGTGAACGCCGCATCAGCAACTTCCTGCTGTGGGACATTGCGTACGCGGAGCTTTACTTCACGGAGGATTGCTGGCCGGATTTCGACGCCGACAGCCTGCGTCGCGCCGTGGCAGACTTTCGCTCGCGCCAACGGCGCTACGGGCGGCGCTGACCGCGGCAGCCGCGGCTGCTCAGAGCGCGCCCCGCGCAATTTGGAGGGCGCCCCACGCAACTTGGAGGAAATGCCATGCCAACACCTGCCCGCGTCGTCGTGCAGCCGCCCGGAGACGTGCCGCTTGAGGTGCGCGAGGTCGCGTTGCCAGACCCAGGGCCGGCGCAAGTCATCGTCAAGCAGTTCGCGTCTGGCGTGTGTCATTCGCAACTGCATCAGATGCACCGCCCGCGCCAAGCCCCGGTGCTCTTGGGCCATGAATCGACGGGCGTTGTGATCGCGGCCGGCGCGGCCGTCACGCATGTGCAAGAAGGAGACATCGTGCTCCTCACATGGGTGCCGCGCAATGCGGCCGGCGCTGCGACGGCGCCAACCATTGCCGCGCTCGACCTCGCCGATGGCGAGGCGGTTTCGCCGAACGTCTTCACATGGGCAGATTGCACCATCGCCGATGAGCAATACGTCGTGAAGGCCGGTGCCGACATGCCGCGCAAAGTTGGCGCCATCATCGGTTGCGCCGTGATGACCGGCGCCGGCGCAGTGCTCAACACCGCAAACGTGCAGCGGGGCGAGAGCGTTGCGGTGTTCGGCGTTGGCGGCGTGGGGCTTGCCGCGGTGGTGGCGGCGCGGATGCGTGGCGCCGAGCCGATCATCGCCGTCGATGTGGACGATGCGAAGCTCGAGTTCGCCAAGCGTTTCGGCGCCACGCATGGTGTCAATGCGGCGCAAGGCGATCCCATCGAGCAGATCCACGCCATCGCCGGCCGCCTTGGGCAATCGAACTTCCAGCGCCGCCCGGTGACGGGCGTGGACTACGCGTTGGACTGCATCGGGTTGAAGACGACCATGGAGCAGCTTGTGCCAGCCTGCCGCCCAGGCGCTTTCGGCGTCTGCCAAGGCGGGATGGCTGTGCTCGTTGGCATCCCCAGCGAGCCTGTGGAACTGAACGCGCTGGCGATGGTTGTGCAGGAGAAGCAGTTCCGCGGCAGCATCGGCGGTTCCTGCGCCCCGGATCGAGACTTTCCGACGTTCTTGGCGTGGCAGGCGAATGGCGACTTGGATCTGGACGCGATGGTCACCGCGCGCTACGCCATCGACGACATCAACGAGGCGACCACTGCGCTCGCGGAGGGCCGCATCGCCGGCCGGGCCATTCTCGATTTCGAGGTTTGAAGCCGGGCGCGGGCGGTTCCTCGCGCCGCGTCAGCCGAAGCGCGACGGGCCTTGCGGCAGCGCCGTGCGGCCGTATCCCGCCTTGGCCGCGTAGCCCAAGCGGGCAAAGTCTGCCCCGGCCTCGCCGCTCTTGCCGAACGCGTCGTCCAAGCCGCAGAGAGTGGCAAAGGCGGGTGGATTGCGGTTCAGGATGTCCGCGTCGATGTCCTCATAGCGCTCCACCGGACGCACGAAGTTCCTCGAGTACGCATTGTGCAGCGAGGTGCGCTTGCCGGGCGCTTTGCGCAGCGTCGAGCCGTGCCACAGCGCTCCATGCCAAAACGCGATGCTGCCTGAGGGCATTTCGAGCGTCGATGTGCCGGCTTGGGTGGTGCCCGCTGGCACCTGCCGGCCTTTACGGTGACTGCCGGGCAGCACGCAGGTGGGGCCGGCGTCGCCTCTGAAGTCGTCGATGGCCCACACCGCGGTCGCCTCCAGACAAAACTCCGGGAACGGCTCGGCAACCATCGACGCCGCGTAATCGGAATGCAGGCCCGGATGGGTGTCGAGGCCGGCGCCCTTCACGATGGTGTCGGACTGGTACATGAGGCAGCCGCGGCCAAGCAGCCAGTCGGCGAGCGTCAGCACCCACGGATGCACGGCGGCCTCTTCCCAGACTCTGCCGCGCTTGAGCAGCATCGTGGCGCGAAAACCCGCATTGGGCGGGTTGGCGTCATGGTTGCGATGCGTCTCGGCGCGCAGCGCGTCCGCGAATTCGGCAGAGAAGGCGTTGGGCAGGACGGTGTAGCCACGTTCAGCGAGTTCGGCGACGTTGGCCGTCAGCCCAAAATGCTTGATGCGATGTTCGACATCTGGATTGTTGACGGTGCGCCGCGCCATGTGATCGTGCAAGTCCGCAAGCGTTTGCGCCAAGCGGCGTTCCAAATGCGGGTGCGCGTCGGTTGGCGGATAGCGGTCGCTTGCGAGTAGGTGGTACTCCCGCTGAATGCGCGCGCGGATGCCGTCGTCGCCGCCATGCACGGTCCAAGCGAATGGCAGCGCCGCGTTGTAATCCGCCCGGCGATGGACGTCCACAGCTTCGCTGGGCGTTGGCGACACGGCCACGGCACCTCGCTGCAAGGACACCGTGAAGCCAAACGGTTCCGGCCCCTCATGCAAGTGCGGCGGCGGATTGTCGAGGCGCATCGAGAACGCGAATTCCGCGTCCGGCAGCGCGTCCGCCCGTTCCGACAGAAACCGCTCCACCTCCTTCAGCCACCCCGCAGACGCGAACTCAACCCGCTCCCCAAGCGGCGTCGGCAGTTCCGTGAACATCTCGTTCTCCCAACTGAAGCGTCGCCTCGATGATAGCGCGGCCCAGCGTCTCTATGAGAAGGCTAAGGATGGGCTGCTCACTACTGCGGAGTCTGCGGTCCTAGTAAAGCTCGACCTTGGTGAGCTGTATCAATTTGAACAAATGCGAGGGAACTGTCCATTGAATTACTCATCAAAATGGTTTTCCAAGTGCAAGTTCAAGGATTGGAATAGGACTGAAACACATGGATTACATGCATCGAGAAGAACTGACATCCTTCGTACATTCCAAGGCGTGTTTCACCCTTGATGGCGGCAGAGCGCGGCATCGGCGGATGGCGCATCCCACCCGGCTGCTCGCCTGAACTCGGCGGCTCGGCTGGGGCGCTTTTTGTCCGCTGCGTTGTCTGGCAAAGAGGGCACTCTCTGCTCCGCGGCACCGCCCGCCCCGACCAGACGGTTGCCACCAACTTGGCGGCAGCGTATTTTGGCGGGTTTAGGTCGCTCGGCTCGGGACGCATGGCCACTTCGATGAGCTCGATCGCGGTGCGTGGCGCGCGCACGCACAATCTGAAGAACGTCGATTTGGACATTCCCCGCGATAAGCTGGTCGTCATCACCGGCCTGTCGGGGTCCGGCAAGTCCTCCTTGGCTTTCGACACCCTCTATGCCGAGGGCCAGCGGCGCTATGTGGAATCCTTGTCGGCGTACGCGCGGCAGTTCCTTTCCATGATGGAGAAGCCGGATGTAGACCACATTGAAGGGTTGTCGCCGGCCATTTCCATCGAGCAGAAGTCCACCTCCCACAATCCGCGCTCCACGGTCGGCACCATCACCGAAATCTACGACTATCTGCGCCTCTTGTTCGCGCGGGTCGGCGAGCCGCGCTGTCCGCAGCACGGCCAACCGTTGGATGCGCAGACGGTGAGCCAAATGGTGGATCAAGTGCTGGAGCTGCCAGAAGGCAGCCGCATCATGCTGCTCGCGCCCGTGGTCACGGAGCGCAAGGGCGAGCACCTGCACGTCTTCCACGAGTTGGTGGCCAATGGCTTCATCCGCGCCCGCATCGATGGCTTGGTGACGGATTTGGATCATCCGCCCAAGCTCGACAAGAACAAGAAGCACACCATCGAGGCGGTGGTGGACCGGCTGCGGGTGCGTGCGGACATGCAGCAGCGCTTGGCCGAATCGTTCGAGACCGCGCTCAACCTCGCCGAGGGCGTGGCCACGGTGAGTTTCATCGGCGACGACGAGCCGCGGGCAGACTTGGCCTTCTCCGCGCGCTTCGCGTGCCCTCTGTGCGGCTACAGCATCTCCGAGTTGGAGCCACGCATGTTCTCCTTCAACAACCCCGCCGGGGCGTGTCCGGAGTGCGACGGCCTCGGCGTGAAGCAGTACTTCGACGAGAGCCTCGTGGTGGGAGACCGCGGCCTCAGCCTCGCCGCCGGCGCCATTCGCGGCTGGGATCGTCACAACGTCTATTACTTCCACATCATCAAGTGCTTGGCGAAGCACTATGAGTTCGACGTGGATGCGCCGTTCCGGAGGTTGCGAAAGGCGCAGCGCACTGCGGTGCTGCATGGTTCGGGGGGCGAGCGCATCGACTTCAGCTACGTCAACTCGCGTGGCGACAAGGTGCATCGGCGGCACACGTTCGAGGGCGTCATTCCCAACATGGAGCGCCGCTACCGGGAAACGGAGTCCTCCGGGGTGCGCGAGGTGCTGCAGAAGTACCTGGCCACGCGCGCTTGCCCGGCGTGCGATGGGGCGCGTTTGCGGGAAGAAGCGCGCCATGTGTACATCGAAGGCAAGACGGCGCCACAGATCACGGCCGGTTCGGTGGACGGCACCCTTGCCTATTTCGAGGGGTTGCGCCTCACGGGGAGGCGCGGCGCCATCGCGGACAAGATCGTCAAGGAGATTCGCTCGCGCCTCAGCTTTCTCGTGGACGTTGGCCTGAACTACCTCACTCTGGATCGCAGCGCCGAGACCCTCTCCGGCGGCGAGGCGCAGCGCATCCGCTTGGCCAGCCAAATCGGCGCCGGCCTCGTCGGCGTGATGTACATCTTGGACGAGCCATCCATCGGCTTGCATCAGCGCGACAACGCCCGCCTCCTGCGCACGCTCACGCATCTGAAAGATCTGGGCAACACCGTGCTGGTGGTGGAGCACGACGAGGAGGCCATTCGCGCCGCGGAGTTCATCGTCGACATCGGCCCGGGCGCCGGCGTGCATGGGGGCGGCATCGTGGCCAAGGGCGCGTTGTCTGCCATCGAGCGCTGTCCGGCTTCCATCACCGGCCAGTACCTCTCCGGCAAGCGGCGCATCGAGGTGCCGTCGCGGCGCGTGCGCGAGGCCCCTGAGCGCTGCGTGCGCATCATCGCGGCGAGCGGCAACAATCTGCGCAACGTGACGGTGGAGATTCCCACCGGGCTGTTCACTTGCGTCACCGGCGTGTCGGGCTCCGGCAAGTCCACGCTCATCAACCACACCCTCTACCCGATCGCAGCGCGGCGCTTGAATGGCGCCACCTCGGTGACGCCGCTGGCGCATCGAGACATCGAGGGGCTTGAATTGCTGGACAAGGTGGTGGACATAGACCAGAGCCCAATCGGGCGCACGCCGCGCTCAAATCCCGCCACCTACACGGGCTTGTTCACGCCGATGCGGGAACTGTTCGCGCAGACGCAGGAGGCGCGGGCGCGCGGCTACAAGCCAGGCCGCTTCAGCTTCAACGTGCGTGGCGGCCGGTGCGAAGCGTGCCAAGGGGACGGCGTCATCAAGGTGGAGATGCACTTTCTGCCGGACATCTATGTGCCCTGCGACGTTTGCCAGGGCAAGCGCTACAACCGCGAGACGCTGGATGTGCGCTACAAGGGCCGCAACATCCATGAAGTGCTTGACATGACGGTGGAAGAAGCCCGCGAGTTCTTCGATGCCGTGCCGGCGCTGGCGCGCAAGCTGCAGACGCTGATGGACGTTGGGCTTTCCTACATCCGCTTGGGCCAGAGCGCGACCACCCTTTCGGGCGGCGAGGCGCAGCGCGTGAAGCTCTCGCGTGAACTCTCCAAGCGCGACACGGGCAAGACGCTCTACATCTTGGACGAACCGACGACGGGCCTGCACTTTCAAGACATCGAACAGCTCCTCCAAGTGCTGCACCGGCTGCGCGACCAAGGCAACACCGTGGTCGTCATCGAACACAACCTCGATGTCATCAAAACGGCGGATTGGATCATCGACCTTGGGCCCGAAGGCGGCGGCGGCGGCGGCGCGGTGGTGGCGGAAGGCCCTCCGGAGCAGTTGGTGCGCAGCCGCAAATCCCACACCGGCAAGTTCCTGAAGCGCGTGTTGGCCGCGGCGCAGGCGAACGGACGGTAAGCCGATGGCGTTCGTGATCGTCGGCGGTGGGCACGCTGGTGGCCAAGCCGCCGCCAGCTTGCGCCAAGCCGGCTACGACGGCGAGATCGTCGTGGTGGGCGAAGAGCCGCACCTCCCCTATCAACGTCCGCCGCTCTCCAAACAGTATCTGGCTGGCGAGCAGGGGCTGGACCGGGTGCATCTGCGCGCCGAGCAGTTCTATCAGACCAAGGGCATCACCCTGCGCCGAGGCATTCGCGCAATGGGCATCGATGTGGCGGCCCATGTGGTGACCTTGGAGGATGGCGAGGCGCTGCGCTACGAAAAGCTGTTGCTCGCCACTGGCGGCCGCGCCCGCGCGCTCAACGTGGAAGGCGCCGGCCTCGGCGGCGTCCACCTGTTGCGCACGATTGCGGATGTGGATGCCATCAAGCTGGAACTGAGGCCCGGCAAGCGCCTCGCCATCATCGGCGGCGGCTACATCGGCCTTGAAGCCGCGGCGGTGGCAGTGCGGGCTGGCCTCTCGGTCACGGTGCTCGAAGTTGAAGACCGCATCCTCAAACGGGTCGTCGTGGCCGAGATGTCGAGTTTCTACGAACAACTGCACACGGAAGCCGGCGTGGTCATTCGCACTGGCGCCCATGTGGTTGGCTTCGAGGGCGACGGCCGAGTTCAGGCGGTGTGCTGCGCGGACGGCGCGTTGGTGCCCGCGGATGTCGTCATCGTCGGCGTCGGCATCGTTCCGAACGTGGAACTCGCCGCCGACGCGGGGCTGGATTGCAGCGACGGCATCGTGGTGGATGAGCGCTGCGCTACTTCAGCGCCGGATGTCTATGCCGCGGGGGACTGCACCAATCACCCGAATCCAGTGCTTGAGCGGCGGCTGCGGCTGGAATCCGTGCCCAACGCGATGGAGCAATCCCGGGTCGCCGCGGCCAACATGGTCGGCGCAGACAAGATCTACGCTGCGGTGCCCTGGTTCTGGTCTGACCAATACGACTTGAAGCTGCAGATGGTGGGGTTCGCCGCGGATGGCGACGAGCGCGTCGTGCGTGGCGACGTGGCAGCCCGCCGTTTCGCCGTCTTCCACCTGCGGGCCGGCGCGCTGGTTGCAGTGGATGCCGTCAACTCGCCCCGGGAGTTCATGGCGTGCCGCCAATTGGTGGGGCGGAAGCTGGATGCCGGGCAACTGGCAGACCCGCTGGTGGACTTGAAGACGCTGTTGTGAGCCGTGCGCCGGCTGCCGCGCGCGCCGGTTGCCATGTGCGCCGCCAAGGCGACACAATCTGCGCCCCGACAGCCGCCACCGAACCGCCATGGCCGATGTGCTCGACGACACGCGCCAAGACACCTTGGATCCTAAACTCAAGGACTTGGTGGAGCCCACGGACCGTGCCCGCGGCGGCTATCTGTACTGCACCGCCTGCGAACATGTCATCGCCCACACTGCAGACCGCATCGAGGTGATGGGCACCCATGAACACGCCATGACGAACCCCTACGGCATCACCCACCACTTCGGCTGCTACGCGCAAGCCCCTGGGGTTGAAGTCGTCGGCTCGCCCATCGCCGCCGACAGCTGGTTCCCTGGCTTCAGTTGGCGGCTCGCCCACTGCGAAGGATGCGGCCGCCACATGGGCTGGGTGTTCGAGCGCGGGCAAGAGAGCTTTTGCGGCTTGATCGTCTCGCAGATTCGGACGGAGTAGAATCGCTGGTTTGCCCCGCGGCGCCGCGGCGAGGCATTCAGACAGCCCGCGTCAGGCGTCAGCCGCTTTCGGCTTGGAGATTCGCATGGCCACCGAAATCGACCCCGACGCATACGAGGCGTTGACGTTCGATTGCTACGGCACGCTGGTCGATTGGCAGCGCGGCATCGTCGATTATCTGCAGCCGGTGTTGCTGCGCCATGACGCCCACGTCATCGACGAGTTCATCCTCACCTTCTTTTCGCGGACGGAACCCGTCTTGCAGGCTGCTGGCGGAAGCTACGCGGACGTGCTGCGCGATGTGCTGCGCCAACTCGGCACCCGGCTCGCGTTCTTGCCCAGCGCGGAGGAGCTGGACGGCTTCCCGCCGGCGCTGGCCGCGTCGCCGCCGTTTGCAGACACGCTGGAAGCGTTGGGGCGGCTTGCAGCGCGGTTCGATCTCGCCATCGTCTCGAACGTCGATGACGATCTCTTCGCCACCACCAACGCGGTGCTGGGGGCGCGCTTTGCAGCGGTGGTCACCGCGCAGCAAACCGGTTGCTACAAGCCGAACCCGGTGATGTTCCAAACCGCCCTTGAGCGCTTGGGGCAGCGGCCGTCACAGGTGCTGCATGTGGGGCAGAGCCTGTTTCACGACGTTGCGCCGGCTGCCGAACTGGGCATGGACACGGTGTGGATCGACCGTAACCAAGGCGCTGTCGGCGCCGCCCAAGATGCCTCCGCGCAGCCAGATTGGACTTTCCCGAACCTGCGCGAGTTCGCGGACGCCATCCTGGACTGACGCGGTGAAACTCCTGTTGCTCACCGGCGGCTCCGGGGGCATCGGCGCGAGCGCTGCGGCGGCGTTCGCCGGCGCCGGCTACGCGGTGGTCAACCTGTCGCGGCGTCCGTGCCCAGTGCCCGAAGCCCTGAACATCGCTTGCGACCTATCGCAACCAGCGTTCCTCACGGACATCCGCGCGCAGCTCGCGCCGCAATTGGCCGCGGCGAAGGAAATCACGCTGCTGCATAACGCCGCGCGCCTCGTCAGCGACGCGGCCACGGATGCGTCGAGCGCAACGCTCCGGGATTCACTCGAAGTGAACGTCGTGGCGCCGAACACGTTGAACCGCTTCGTCATTCCGCAGATGGGGCGCGGGTCGAGCATTCTCTATGTCGGCTCCACGCTGTCCGAAAAAGGCGTGCCGGGCGCGTTCAGCTACGTGACGGCCAAACACGCCGTGGCTGGCATGATGCGCGCCACCTGTCAGGACTTGGCCGGCACCGGCATCCACACCGCGTGCGTGTGCCCCGGCTTCACGAACACGGCGATGCTGCGCGAGCACATGCCGCCGGAAGCGCTCCAGGACGTCGCGTCGCTGTCCACTTTCGGGCGCCTCATCGAGCCAGGCGAAGTGGCTGCGCTGCTCCTGTTCGCGGCGCGCCACCCCCTGCTGAACGGCGCGCTGCTGCACGCCAACCTCGGCCAGATCGAACGCTAAGGGCCAACATGACACAAAGCCGCCTTAACGAACGCCGCGAGCGCGTGTTTCTCGTTCTCGCCGGCTTCTTTCTGTGCGCGATGACGATGCTGAACATCATTGGCATCACGCGCTTCATGCAATGGGGGCCGCTGACGCTGGCCGTTGGCGTGCTGCCTTATCCGCTCACCTTCCTCTGCACAGACCTCATCAGCGAGCTCTACGGCCGCCGCCGCGCGAACTTCCTCGTGGGGCTGGGCCTCGCGCTCAACTTCTTCATCCTCGGCTGCCTATGGCTTGGCAATTCCATGCCAGCATCCGACCAACCGGCGCCTTGGCAGGTGCTTGAGCTGGCGCAAGACATCTCCTTGCCGAACGGCGCCATCGTCTCTGGCAGCGTGGAGCTCTATGAGCTCATCTTCGCCTGCACGTCTGGCGCGGTGTTCGCCTCGATGCTCGCCTACATCGCCGCGCAGTTCTGCGACGTGCAAATGTTCCACCTGCTGAAGCGGCTGACGCGCGGCCGCCACCTGTGGATACGCAACAACTTCTCCACCCTCACGAGCCAACTGGTGGATTCAGTCATGGTGGTGACTGTGACGTTCGGCGCCGCCTACTTGGCGGGAGACTTCACGCTCAAGGCGATGATGGTGATCGCGGCCAGCAGCTACCTCTTCAAGATGGCCGTTGCGCTGTTCGACACCGGGCCGTTCTATCTCTGCACGCACTACTTGAAGCAATACCTGATGGTGGACAACCTGCGCACCTACGACACGCCGCTCTTGAAGGGATGACGTGAAGGGATGACGGCGCCGCCGGGCGCTTGCTCAGCCCAGTAGCTCCATCAAACCCGCCACCGAGCGCTCGAGGGCCGGCTCGTCCACCTTGCCAATGCGCAGGCGCGTGACGATGAGATGCGTCATGCCGAGCGTCTCCCGGTATTCGGCAACTTGATCGGCGACGGCGGCGGGGCTGCCGACAATGGCCCAGTCTTCCACAGCCGCTGGGGGACGCCGGATCGTGCTGCCGGCTGCCGCGGCTTGGCGCGCTTGGGCGTTGAGATCGGCCTTGATGCGGCTGATCTGGCGCGCATCGTCGGACAGGAATGCGGAGCGCATCACCGGCACCTCCGGCGGCACGGGTTGGCCGGCGGCCACGCAAGCGTCGGCATGGCGCGCGTAGTTCTCCTTCAGGCGCGGCAGCGGTTCCATGGGCGAAGCTAGGTATGGCGCTCCAAGCCGCCCCGCTTGCTGCAACGCTTTTGGCCCAAAAGCGGCCACCCAAATGGGCGGATGGGGCGTCTGCACCGGCCGCGGCCTCACCTCCACCGGCGTCGCGTCCTCGGTGAGCGCCACCGGCTCGCCGCGCCATGCCTTCGTCATGTTCTCGAAACACCACTCGAAGATGGCGCGTTTCTCGCGTCGGGGCACCGCGAACGCGGAGAACATGGCCGGCGCGTAGCCACGGCCGATGCCGAGCGTCACGCGGCCGTTGGACAGTTGATCCAACACGGCCACCTGCTCGGCCGCCTGCAGCGGGTTGCGCAGGGGCAGCAGGAACGAGGTGGTGCAGAGCCGAATGCGCTCGGTGCGCGCGGCGACGGCGGCCAGCAGCATGAGCGGTTCGGGGATGGCGCCGCTGCCGAAATGGTTCTCTGGCAGCCAGAAGGACCCATAGCCCCAGCCCTCGGCGAGTTCGGCCTGCCGCCCAAGCGTTTGTGCGTCGGCGAGGCCGGGTGCGATCCACGGCGTCAGCCCTAAACTCAGAGCACTCATCTGCCGTTCCTCGCGATGTGCGCCGCGTCGGCCGCGCGCCGCGGCGGGCCGGCCGTTTGCCGGCGTTGCAGCAACCACATGGCTGTCATTGTCGCCCGCACGGCATCCAAATGCCGCGCCGCGGCGAAGGCCCCATAGAGCGGATCATCTTCCAGCAAGATACAGCGTTGCTCGCCTTCTTGGCCGCAGTCAAAGTCTGCTTGGCGGCCGAAGTTGTTGCCGGCGTCGCCGTACTCGCCGAAGCCGCCGGGCGCATCGCTGCGCCAAAACGCCTCCCAAGTGGCCGGCATGTCTGGAATGGGCGCCTGAACGGCGTTCAAGGTGCGTGCAGCCGTCGCCGCCAGCAAGCCGGCATAGGCATCGACCTGCGGCTGCAGCGGAGCGCAATCGTCTTCCAATGCCGCGGCAAAGCGTTCCTCGCCCACCGGAAACCCGTTGAAGCGGTCGCTGACGTTGAAGCGCCACCAGCGCACGAAGAAAACGGGCACGACGTGGGCTGGCGAGGTGACATCCTGCAGGTAGTTGATGAGGCGGCCGAGATTCTCGTAGCGTTCGGCGAGATTGTCTGCGGTGTGCAGGGCCGCGGCGACACCGTTGAAGTGCTGGTGCATCCGCGTCTGAATGCCCATCGTGCTGCGCTCGCCTTGCCCCGCCCGGTCGTAGTAGCTCCAGCGCGTCATCTTGCGGAACATGTTGGCCTCGGCTTGGCCGACGTTCGCCTTGACGATGTAGCGCACCTGCAGCGGCGTGAGCAGCGTGGCGCCGATGTCCCCCGCGCAGCGATTGAAGTGCTGCGCGGCGATGAAAGTGAGCGTTTGGTGCGCCCGCCCTTCGTAGGCGAAGGCCGGTGCCGCGGCGAGAGCGCAACAGGCCACCGCGCCTAGGAACGACGCGCGCGCTCTCATCCGGCGACTTGGGCGGCGCTTGGCAGGCGCGTCAACCGCTCGGCCGAGACTATCTGCATTGCCAGTTCGCCAATGGTCGCGCAGGTGCCCGGCCACACCCAATGCGCGGCCACTTCCGCGGCCGGCGTCATCACGAACCGGCGCATGAGCGCGCGCGGATGCGGCAAGGTGAGCGCAGCGGATTCCGCCATGCAATCGCCGAACAAGAGGAGGTCGATGTCCAACTCGCGCGGGGCGTTGCGCACCGGCGTCTCGGCGCGGCCGTGGCGCCGCTCCATGTCCTTGAACGCTGCCAGCAACGGCTGCGGCGCGGCCAGGCGCGTCTCGAAAGCGGCGGCGGCGTTGATGAAGTCTCCGGTGCCGGGCGGGCAGTCCACCGGGCTCGTGCGCCACAGCGAGGATGCCCGAAAGCCCCCGCAGGAAAGAGGCCCGAGGTCCGAGAGGGCGGCGTGGATGGTGGCCTCGCTCGCCCCGCGATTTGAGCCGAGGGCTACCAGAACCCGCGTCACCGTGGTAGAAACCTCTTTGGCCAGCCATGCAACCGGGGAGTCGCGGAATGAAAGCCGCCGTGCTGAGGGAAGTCAACCAACCACTACAGATCGAGGACGTCCAACATGGCGACCCTGGCCCCCGCGAGGTGTTGGTGCGCACCGCTGCGGTTGGCGTTTGCCACTCGGATCGCCATTTCCAAAATGGCGCCTACCCCTATTTCCTGCCCGTGGTGCTGGGCCACGAGTCCGCCGGCGTCGTGGAGGCGGTGGGTTCCAGCGTCACCTATGTGAAGCCCGGGGATCACGTCATCACCTGCCTGTCCGCCTTCTGCGGGCACTGCGAGCACTGCCTCACCGGGCACATGTCGCTGTGTCAAGCGCCGGAATTGCAGCGCGCGGGCGACGCGCCGCCGCGTTTGAGCAGCAATGGCGAGCGCATCAATCAGTTCTTGAACCTCTCGTCGTTCGCGGAGTACATGCTGCTGCACGAGCATGCCTTGGCAAAGGTGCGCGAAGACATGCCGCTGGACCGCGCCGCCCTCATTGGCTGCGCCGTCACCACGGGCGTCGGGGCGGTCATTCACACCGCGTCGGTGGAACCCGGCGCCACGGTGGCGGTGATCGGCTGCGGCGGCGTCGGCCTGTCGTGCGTGAACGGCGCCGCCATCGCCGGCGCATCGCGCATCATTGCCATCGACAAGGCGCCAGCCAAACTGGATTTGGCGCACAAGTTCGGCGCCACGGATGCGGTGGATGCCGGCAGCGAAGATCCAGTGGAAGCGGTGCGCGAGCTCACCGGCGGCGGTGCCCACTATGCGTTCGAGGCCATCGGGCTGAAGGCCACCACGGAGCAGGCATGGAAGATGATCCGCAATGGCGGCGTGGCGACGGTGATCGGCATGATTCCGGTGGGCACGCAAGTGGAGATACACGGCCCTGAGTTTCTGCGCGAAAAGAAGCTGCAAGGCTCCAACATGGGCTCCAACCGGTTCCGGGTGGACATGCCCCGCTTCGTGGATTTCTACCTGGCCGGCAAGCTGCACTTGGACGACATGATCGCAAGCCGCATCAAGCTCCAAGACGTGAACGATGCGCTTGAACAACTCGAGACCGGGGAGACCGCGCGCAACGTGATCGTCTTCGATTGAGGGGCTGGCGCCCTGCGCGGTGCTTGGCGCGAAGTGGCTTGATCCACCGCTAGCGGGGGGCTAGCGCAGGTCGATGTTGCCGTAGCGCCCCGCCCGATACACCCGCAGGCGCACGGCGCTCGCGTTGCGGAACTGTTGCCACAGATCGCCGATGTTGCGCGTTTGGCGGCGGTTCGCGGCGATGATGATGTCTCCTCCGCGCAGCCCATGCCGCGCTGCAAGGCTGCCGGGCTCCACGGCGGCGACGATCACGCCGGCGCCCTCGTCGGCATCGTCGTCGCGGAAGTCTGACAGCTTGGCGCCGGCCAACCGCGGATCCACCCGCGCCCCGGCCACTTCGGAAACCGGCGCCGCCGCCATCACCACGCGAATGTGCCGCTCCTCGCCATCGCGCAGCACCCGCAGCGCCACCACGTCGTCTTCCATGATGAGCGCGGATTGACCGCGATAATCCGTCACGCGGCGCACTTCGCGCTCCCCCATCGCGCGGATGATGTCCCCGGCCTGAACGCCGGCGGCGTCCGCGGCGCCGCCCGGCGCCACATCCGCCACCACCACGCCTTGCGCCGCGGCCAAGCCGAAGGCGGCCGCGAGCTCCGGGTCTAGAGCCTGCACGACGAGGCCAAGGCGTCCGCGGCGCACTTCGCCGTGGGCGATGAGCTGGCGCATGATCGCGCTGGTCATGTTGCTTGGAATGGCGAAGCCAATGCCAACGCTGCCGGCCCCCTTTGGCGAGACGATGGCCGTGTTGATGCCGACCACCTCGCCGGACAGATTCAGCAAGGCGCCCCCGGAGTTGCCCGGATTGATCGAAGCGTCCGTTTGAATGAAATCTTCAAAGCCCCGGACGCCGAGGCCGTGGCGGCCGAGGGCGCTGACGATGCCGGAGGTGACCGTCTGCTCCAACCCGAATGGGTTGCCCACCGCCACCACGAAGTCGCCAACCCTCAGTGCTGCCGAGTCTGCGAACTGAAGCGCGGTCAGGCCCTCCGCGGCCACGCGCAGCACTGCGAGATCCACCTGCGGGTCCACGCCGACGAGCTCGGCCTGCAGTTCGCGGCCATCGGCCAACCCCACTGCGATTTCGTCCGCCCGGGCGATGACATGGTTGTTGGTGACGATGTAGCCGTTCGCGGCGTCCACGATCACGCCGCTGCCGGCGCTCTGCGCTCTGCGATAGCGGCGGCGTTCGTCCGGCATCGAAAAGAAGCGCTGGAAGAACGGGTCGTCGAGCAACGGATTCGACACGCGCACCGAAGCGTAGGTGGCGATGTTCACCACGGCCGGCGTGGCGCGTTCCAGCATCGGCGCCAAGCTCGGCAGCGGGGCTTCCGCCACGCGGGACGGCAACGCGGCTTGGAGGCAGGGCGCCGCCAACAGCGCCAGCGTGAACGCCCAAACTGGCTGGCGAAGGCGCTGGACGAACGGAGCAGACAGGGCTAGCGCAGCGAATGACCGCTTTGCCCCGCCGCAGGTACCGCCGCAATTGGACGCCCGACGAGTCAATGTTGCGCCCTGTTGGTCATCTGGCGTCCTTCGGGTTCAGGGAGAGGAGACGGCACGGCGCCGGCGGCCACAAGGGCGACGAAGCCGAGCACGCTCGCGGCGCTCGCGGTCAGGAATGCGGGAACGTAGGAGTGCAGATCGTGCAATACGCCCAGCAGCAGCGGGCCGCCAGCCACGCCGGCCGTCGTCGCGAGGTTGGCCACCGAGTATATCCGCGGGTAAAGCCTCACGCCGAAAGCCTCGGCCATCAGCAGGGGCTGCAGCATCAAGAGATTGCCGACGGTGAAGCCAAAGCAAACGGTGCCGAGCAAGATCGTCGTGGGTGTTTGCGCCAACGCCAACACCGCCGCGCCGACGCACTGGCCGAGCATGTTCCCTAAGGTGAAGGCGCGAATGGGCACATGCTTGACCAGCACGCCACCCAGCAGCCGCCCGAGGATGGAGCACAGGGCCAAAGTGGAGGCCGATGACGACGCCACCACTTGGCCTGCCAGTTTGTCGACGTGGTTGAAGATGTGGGTGATGACTCCCACTTGGCTTCCCAAGGCGAGCACATACGCGATGGCGGCGCCGATGAAAAACCGCGACCGCAGGGCGGCGCGCGCGGCATCGGTGTCGGCCGCGGTGCGTGCCGCGATGCGACGCCCGGCAGGCCAATCGCGCACCGTCAGCGCGATGGGTGCGATGGCGAGGAAGAACACCGCCCCAAACCAAGGCATGGCGCCTTCAACGCCGAGTTGATGCAGCGCAAAGGCACTCGCCGGGGTGAGCGCGACGCCTCCCGCGGAGAGGCCGGTGGAGGCGACGGACAGCGCCACCGAGCGATCGCTGCCCGGAAACCAGCGGGTCACCAACGTGGTTGCGGGGATGAGCGACACGCCGGCATTGCCGATGCCAAACAGCGCGTAGAGCAACCACACTTGCCATATCTCGGTGGCGAAACCAATGAGCGAGAGCGCGCCACCGCCGATGGCGGCGCCGGCCAGAATCGTCCACCGCGCCTCGTTGGTGGCGATGTGTCGCGCGATGCCAAGGCCGGCGATGCCCGTTGCCACAAAGAGCAAAGCGATGGCCCCCGAAATGTCGGCCACGGAGAAGGCGCGCTCCTCGGCGAGGGCAGCCGTGTAGACGGAGAGGTTATGGAAGCTGAAACCAGAGGAGACCATGAGCATCACGAAGACGCTCGCCACTAGCCGCCAGCGGTCGCTCAATCGCACAAGGCAAGCCCATCGCCAATCAATGTGGCCCCGGCCAAGGCCGGTGCCCGCGCGGGCGGCAATCAGTTGGCCCGCCGCGGCCGCTGCCCACCCCGCGGATGGCCATTGCCGCACGTTGCCAATGTGGAGCGGGCGATGGGAGTCGAACCCACGTCTCCAGCTTGGGAAGCTGGGGTAATAACCGTTATACGACGCCCGCGCGGGGCGCTTATCGTACTACACGAGATGCGCCCGCCGGCGCGTGCATGGCTAGGGAGAGTGGCAGCCGTGCCGCGGCGGGTTGTGGCGCGGCGGCCACGCGTCGACGTTGCGCTCAGGGCTATGATGGCCGCGGCGGGGGCTCCGCCGGTACGGCAGAGGATCCACCAAGTGCCAATACAAGGGGACTGTTCATGATCTCACCAGCTTTGCTTGTCACCACACACTCGGTGCCTGGGCGAGAGGTGCGCGAAGCGGTCGGCATTGTCAGCGCCGAGTGCGTGCTGGGCATCAATGTCTTTCGCGACTTTCTCGGCGGCATTCGGGACATTGTGGGCGGGCGCAGCGGCACCCATCAGAAGGCGTTGCGAGAAGCTAGGGATGCGTGCTTGGAAGAGCTGGCGCAAGCGGCCGGGCAACTCGGCGCCGATGCGGTGGTGGGCATCGACATGGACTACAGCGAGATCAGCGGCGGCGGCAAGGGGATGGTGCTGCTGGTCGCCACCGGAACGGCGGTGCGGTTGCGCTGAGGGGCACGGCGTTCCGGCGCGAGCGGCGGCTGGTCTCTTGGCTCATGAACGATGCCCACTGCGGCCCCTCAGCTGGTGAGTTCGGCCGGCGCATCGAGGAAATCCAGGTTCACGCCGTCTTGAACCGTGCCGGGATGCCCAAGGTCTCGCGCGCGCATCACGGCGGTGTTGCCGAAGCGCAGCAGCAATCCGTCCACGGTGGCGTCGAGGCGCCGGCGAACGTCATCCTCAAAGAAATCCAGTTGCGTGGGGCCCTTTCGTTCAGAGAAGGAGAACGCAGCCATCCCGACCAGACGGAACGGGCCAGGGTGCTCGAAGCGGGGCAGGAGCGATTTGGCGACGGCTAGGAAGGCGGTGCCGGAGTCGGACGGGGTGCGCAGACGACGTTGGCGGGTGAGCATTTGGAACCGCGCCGTCTTGAGGCGTATGCGGATGGCGCCCGCCAGCCATCCCTTCGCGCGCGTGCGGCGAGCGATGCGCTCGGCCGAACGGCGCAGATGCAGCTCGATGTCTTCACGCCGGGAGACATCCGCATCGAGGGTGCGGTCTGAACCGATGCTCTTGGCGACGCGGGCGCGGTGAACGGGGCGCGGGTCCCGCGCATTGGCAAGCTCGTGAAAGCGCAGGCCCAGCCCGCCAAGCCGCTCGTGCAGGAATCGCGTGTCTGCCGCAGCGACGTCACCGATGGTGGCCAACCCCAGCCCAACGAGGGCCGCGGCTGTCTTTGGCCCGGCGCCCCACAATTTCGCCACCGGCAGCGGCGCCAGCCACGCCTTCGCCTGCTGTGGCGGCACGATGGTGAGGCCGTCCGGTTTGTCGTGGGCGCTTGCCGCCTTCGCGACATGCTTCGTGCTGGAGATGCCGACGGAGATGTTCAGCCCCGTCGCTTCCCGAACGGCCGCCTTCAAGCGCTGGCCCATGGCCGCCGGCGGCCCGAAGATGCCCTCGGCGCCGGACATGTCGAGAAACGCCTCATCCAGTGAAAGGGCTTCCACCTTGGGCGAGAAATCTGCAAACGTCGCCATCACTTGCTGCGACACTTCCTGATAGCGGGCGAACCGCGGCGGCGCCATCACGGCATGGGGGCACAGCCGGCGGGCCTGCGCCACCGGCATCGCGCTGCCGACGCCGTGCCGCCGCGCTTCATAGCTGGCTGCCAGCACCACGCCCCGATGGCTGTTTGGCCCCACCAGCACAGGTCGGCCACGCAGCCGAGAGTTGTCCCGCTGCTCCACGGAGGCATAAAAGGCGTCCATGTCTGCGTGGAGAACGATGCGAGGCCAGCCCTGCATGGTCTCGCATGATACTGTATGCAATATCAGTTTTGCGGCGGTTTCACCGTCCGCTGTGCGCGTCGTTGCGCTTGGGAGGTGCGACGACCCGCCGTGGCGGTGCCACCCGCGGCGGTGCGGCTCGGGGGGCTGCGCGCGGCGTTGGCCGAGCTCGCGGCGGTGCAGCGCGGGGAGTTGGGCGTGGCGTTGGCCGAGCTCGCGGCGCGGTCGCTGGGCGCGGGATGGCCGCTCTTGGAACGTGGCGTGGCGGGCTCCGGCGCGGTGCGGAGATAGCTGCCGGTGGTCGCCGCGGGGAAGCACCGGCCAGCGGCCGCGTCGGCAGGGTGTTCATGTTCGGCAACCGCGTGGTGGCTCTGGGCGGCGCGGCCCTGCTCCCCACGCCAATGGCACGCGGCGCTGAAGTTGGCCGCGGCGCCCTGCGCGGCTCACTGCGGGTGGCGTGAAGGGATGGCCGTGGCGCCACGCGGGGGTTTGCTGTCGTGCGCCAAGATGTGGTCGGCGCTGTCTCAACTCTGGGCGTCGGAGTTTGGCTCCGCGTAATGGTCGGCTTTGGCCGCGCTGGCAGCGTCGTCGCCGGAGCTTGATTGGCGCCTCGTCGCTCGCTGGCGGGCGGCTCGGTGCCGCGTGTCGGGACGGTCGAACGCGAGAGGCCGCGTGGCGAACCGGACATGATCGGCTGCAACGTCAGTGCGCCGGGGGCGGGGCCGTCCACTACATCAGGCGTTAGGACGGGGAGGTGTGGCGCTCTGGGGATTGGTGTGCGCGGTGGCTTGGGTGGGGCTGCTGCATGGGTCGATTCCGCCGGCAGGAGCCGTGTTGGCGGCCCGTCCAAAGGTGCCGGACGAGACGTCACCCACGGTTCATGGCGGGGTTCCGCAGCGGCCACGGCCGTTGGATGCTCGGTTTCCGTTTCTGCTTGTCTGCGTGGGCGGTCGCGATGCCGGTCGTCCCTGCGCCGCCGGTCACGATCGCCCCGGTAGCGACGGTCTCGGTCTAGCCGATGGCGCCGATCATGCCGATGCCGGTCGCGAAAGCGATGCCCCCGATAACCGCGATGGTCTCGGTAGATGTAAACGGGGTACCAAGTTGGATAGCGCTCATAGTGCAGCGGGTGGTAGCGGTCGCGCCAATGGGGGTACTCGCGGATGATGACGGTGTGCGCCGTGTGTTCTCGCTCATCGTGCGCCGATTCGTCTTCGACATAGGCGCTGGCGGGCAGCGCCGGCTCCACAGGCGCCCGCGCCAAACGAGCCCGTTGGCATTCAGCCACGAGGTTCGCAAAGCCGTCGAAAAACGCTGCGGTGAAACCTGCGTCGCGCAACCGATCGGCGGCTTCGTCGTCAAGGGCTTCGCACATGTTGCGATGGCGGACGAATTTCAGGATGGACGCTTCAGGAAGCCCTGCTTGCTGCAACGCCAGCAGCGGCTGCGCGTCCGTCGCCGAGTACTCGTTCGGCGCCACGCCGCCATCGTCGAGGAGCCGGTGGATGATGGCTTGCGACACCTCCGCTTCCTTGAGTGCCTTCACGCCGTCCGCGTCGAGCTCGAAACGGGCGCCCGTCACGTCCATGAGGCGGATGATCTCTGCCTCCTCGTAGCCGCCCTCCGTCATCTGGATGACGTCGAACAGCGACAGCGCCAGCGCGGACGGGGCGCAGTAGGCGCCGAGGCCGAGCAGCGCCCAAGCGAAGCGGCGGTGGAAGGGCAGGCGTGACTTCATGGGAGGCTCCATTCCGTTCGCTTGCAGTATAGGCACCGTGGGGTGCCCGTGCGGCCCGGCCGGCCGCGGCGTTTAGGGGCCGTTCAGGGAACGCGGCCAGTGCGGGCCGGAGGCGCCGCTGCCGAAAGGGACCGCCCAAGCTCCGCGGTTAGAATCTCGCTCATACCCCGCCGCGGCCGCCTCCGGGCCGCTGGGCGGCCGTCGCAACGTCAATAGGAACGCTCCATGACCATTCGCCAACGCATCGCCCTGCGCGGCGCACCGGGATCCCCGTACACCCGCAAGATGCTCGCCGTGCTCCGCTATCGACGCATCCCCTACCGCTTTCTGGTGGGGGGCATCGGCTCGCTGCCCGAAGACTTGCCACGCCCCAAGGTGGAACTCCTGCCAACGTTCTACTTCGAGACGCCCGATGGCGAGTTGGAGGCGGTGGTGGACTCAACCCCAATCATCCGCCGCTTGGAGGACGAGGCGCTTGGGCGCAGCGTCTTGCCCGAAGATCCGGCAGTGGCGTTCCTGAACTACTTGCTGGAAGACTACGCGGACGAGTGGCTCACCAAGGCGATGTTCCACTACCGCTGGCATTACGCGGCGGACATCGAACTCGCCGGCGAAGTGTTGCCGCGTTGGCGAAACCTGACGGGCACGGATGTCGAGATCGCCCCGCAAGCGCGCTTCGTACGGGAGCGGCAGATCGGGCGCCTCTACGTGGTCGGCAGCAATGAGGTGACCGCGCCCGTCATCGAAGCGAGCTACGAGCGCTTCCTGCAATGCCTGAACGCATGCATCCAAGATGGGCCGTTCCTGTTTGGCCGCCGCCCCGCCTCGGCCGATTTCGGGTTGTTCGGGCAATTGACGCAACTTGCCAACTTTGATCCCACCCCATCGCGGCTCACCGAAGCGAACGCCCCGCGCGTGCTCGCTTGGGTGCAAGCAGTGGAAGACCTCTCCGGGCTCGAACCGGAAGCTGGCCACTGGGTGGATCGAGATGCCCTGCCAGACTCCTTGCGCGCCCTGCTCACCGAGGTTGGTCGAACGCATGTGCCGGCGCTGCTCGCCAACGCCCGCGCCATCGACGCCGGCGCCGAGCAGGTGGAGACGGAGATCGATGGCCAAACGTGGGTGCAGCAGCCCTTCCCCTACCAAGCCAAGTGCCTGCAGTGGGTGCGACAGGAGTACGCCCGCCTAGACACCGAAGACCGCGCCTGCGTGGATGAGGCGCTGGCCGGCACGGGATGCATGGCGTTGTTTGGCTGAGAGGCGAGGGCGCGGCGGGCGAGCGCTGGGCAAGGCGGCCTAGTGGACAAAGTAGAGGGGGAATGCCATATGCGCGAACGCTACATGCTTGGAGGTCGAACATGACTAACAAGTTCCCTTGCTACCCGCGTGCTCCGTCCAAGGAGTTGGTGGCATTACTGAAGTCGGGAGAGTTCTTGCGGCCATTGATTGATCTGAATAAGCGCGAAGTGCGGGGCTTGCGCCTCGACGTGCATTTTCGTGCGGATGATTGGGTTGCAGTGTACTGTGGCCTAGCAAACATCTTGAAAGTTCGGCTAAGCCCTACGAAGGAGACCATCGAAGTCACGGCGGCCGAGACCTATAGCCAACAATGTCAAGCTCTTTTTTGCGAGAGGCCTGTCGGTGATCCGGGATTTGGGGAAGCCCTAGACGCCTACATTGATGTGCTGGAGGTCGAACCACGCTACACCGAAGGAGAAGGACGTGTACAACTCAATTGGTCGAAGGAGGCAAACTATTGGGCAACACTTGACAGAGAAGCTGAGTTGAGTTACGGGACAACGGATCGTCTGATGAGATATGTCAATTGTTCCGAGGTTGTCGATGCTCGCGAAGAATTGGCTCGCACTATCAATGCAGACGATAAGACTTGGAAAAAGCTAAATCAAGATGAGAAGCCCCGTAAGCTCGATTTGCTAGCGTGTGGTCGTGAGGGCAAATTAGTGCTCATTGAAGTTAAGCCGGATGTCTCAAAGTACTATGCACCAATTCAACTATTGCACTATGTTTGGGAATGGTCTATGGCATTGCGGGACAACAGCCATTTGCTGGCTGAATTGCAGGTACTGATCGACAAGAGGGCGGAACTTGGGCTATCGGCTGCGTCTGTGCGCCTTATCGGCGGCATCCGACCAGTCGTTGCCATCGGTGAGGGGGGCGGTAGCGAGGAGACTCGGCGTCGGTACAACAAGGTGCTCGAAGTGGTAAACGGGCACTTGCCACCCGAAGTTTCGCAAATGGAGATATGGCGGCACAGGAACGGGAAGCCAGTGCGTCTCTGCTGAAAGACTGGCGGTGGAGAAAGGGACACCACCATCGGATGGGGCAACCGTTGGGCCGCTAGGGCCCGTTGCGGACGGTCCCGTCTGGGTTGTGCCGGTCGTCGCGTTAAGGCCTAGGCTGGCGCCCGTCGCCCAAACCGACTAACTTTGCGTTCCGGATTGGGGTGTTGGGCAGGGGGTGCAGGGGATGCGGGTTGCGGACAAAGTGGTGGTGGTGACGGGCGGTGCCAGCGGCATCGGGCGCGAGTTAGCGCGCATTTTCGCCGGCCAAGAGCAGGCCAAGCACGTCGTCGTGGCGGATTTGGACGGTTCTGGCGCCGCGGCCGTGGCGGATGAGATCGGCGGCACCTCAATGCAGGTGGATGTGGGCCAAGAAGCGGACATCGTCGAGCTCATCGAGCGCACGGAGCGGGACTTGGGGCCCATCGACCTCTTCTGTTCCAACGCCGGCATCGGCCTCGGCAAGGGCATCGACGAGCCGGACGAAGTGTGGGACACCATTTGGCGCGTGAACACCCTGTCCCACGTCTGGGCCGCCCGCCACTTGGTGCCGCGCATGACGTTGCGTGGCGGCGGTTACCTATTCAGCACCGCTTCCGCTGCTGGCTTGCTCACGCAGGTCGGCTCGGTCACTTACGCGGTGACGAAACACGCCGCGGTCGCCCTCGCCGAGTGGCTGTCCATCACCCATCATCGGGATGGCATTCGTTGCACCGTGCTCTGTCCACAGGCGGTGCGCACGGGCATGACCGCTGGCGGCACGGGCGTGGCTGGGGTGGATGGCATGCTCGAACCAGACGTGGTGGCGCAAGTGTGTGTAGACGCCATCGCGGAAGAGCGCTTCTTCGCCCTGCCGCATGAGAACGTGAAGGAGTACATGCGCCGCAAAGCGACGGACCCGGACCGTTGGCTCAAGGGCATGCGACGTTTGCAGGACGTGTACGGATAGCGGCTGCGGCCGCTCACAGCGGGGCGCTGGCCGTGGCGGCATCCGTTACCTAAAGGCCGAGCGGCGCTCCTCCATGTTGGAGGACACGTCGATCAGCACCGTTTGTCCATCGGCATTGCAACGCTGCGCCTGTTCCAGCGCTGGGCGCATTTCCTCCACCGAGCGGACGGTGATGCCCACTGCACCCATGCCCTCGGCGATCTTCGCGTAGTCGCCGCGCATCTTCGAAACGCCGTAGCGCTCGCGCGCCGTCGGAAAGAACTGCGGCGGGTAGGTGGCCATGCCGCCGTTGTTCAGCACCACGGTGGTGATCGGCAGTCCTTCACGGGCCGCGGTCTCGAGGTCTAGCCCAGACATGCCGAAGGCGCCGTCGCCCATCATGTTGAGACAGAAGCGCTCTGGATTGGCGAGCTTGGCGCCAATCATGAGCGGGATGCCGAAACCGAGATGCGTCGTCTTGCCCCAGCCGATGTAGCTGTGCGGTGTCGTTGCCGTGTAGAACGGCACCATCGCGTCGCGCGGGGCGCCGGCGTCGTGGGTGACGATGCTGTTGTCCCGGTCCAGCGTGGCGTCGATTTCGTGGATCACCCGGTAGGTGTTGAGGGGCGTCTCGTTGGAGTGAAGCAGTGGCTGCCACGTTGCCAACCACTCGGCGCGCAACGCGGCGATCTCGCCCCTGACGTTGGCGGCGTCCCGGGCGCCGCCGTCGCCGAGCCGGCCTCGCACTGTGTCGATGAGCGCGGCGAGCGTCAGCTTCGCGTCGCCCGGCAAGGCGATGTCGGCGGCCTCGTCCTTGTTGATTTGCGCCGGATCGTCGGTGTTGTGGATGAGCGTCTTGCCGCGCCGCACAGGTTGGCCATAGAACGTGCGGGTGAGGCTCGTTCCCAAGCACAGCATCACGTCCGCTTCTTGGAGCCAACGGTGCGCGGCCAGTGTGGTCATGCCGCTGCCGGCGCCCAAGGCGAGGGGGTGGGTCTCGTCCATGGCAGACTTGCCGGGCATGGTGCAAAACACCGGCACGCCGACGAGCTCCGCCAAGGTGCGCAACTCCTCCGTGGCACCCGCGAACAACACGCCGGCGCCAGCCCAGATGACGGGCTTCTTGGCGTTCAGCAACGCTGTCACGGCATCCTCAATGTCTCCTTGGGCGGGCTGTTGCCGCGCCGCCTTGGGCGACACGTAGCTCAAGCCGCGTTCCGGCACTTCGGCGTGGCAGGCGTCGGCGGTGAGTTCCACCACCACCGGCCCCGGCGGGCCGTTGCGCAGGGCGTGAAAGGCGCGGCGCATCACGTCGCCCACTTGCGCTGGGTCGTAGATCGCCTCGACGCGCTTGGCGATGCCGCCATAGTTGGCGGCCACCGAGAAGTTCGGACGCACATGGATCTCGCGGCGCATCACCCCGCCGGGCAGCACGAGGATGGGCACATTGTCCGCAAACGCCTGCGCCAAGCCGCCCATCGCGTTCTCCGCGCCGGCTTGGCTCTGCACTGCCACCACCCCGAAACGCTGCCGGTCGCTCGTGCGGCTGAAGCCGTCGGCGGCCATCACCGCGCCGCGCTCATGGCGGAACATCACTGGCCGGATGCCGGCCTTGGCGGCGCTCTCGATGAGCGGATTGGAGGGGAAGCACGTCATTGTCTCGACGCCTTCGCGCTTGAGTATTTCGGTGATGTAGTCGATGCCGTTCATGCCGGTTTCAAGGCTCCTGCGGGGCTTGTCAAGTTCGCTGCAACCTACCACACCGCGTGCCCCGGCATGACTACGACGAGTGCGGCCGGCTGTGCTCGGCTAGTTGATGGTGCCGCGCTGCGCGCGGTGTGGCTGCTAGGTCACCCGACGTTTTCGTTGGCCGCCAGCTGCTCCACGAAGTGCCGATGCGCCGGCGAGTTTGTGCCTGCCGCCAGCGTGGCGAGGGCGGTTGCCAACTCGCCACGGCACAACGCCAAGGTGTCCAGCCACAAGCCTGGGATCACTTGCACTTTCGTTCCTGGGCCGGCCATGCGGAGCCGGCGCCGGCTCCGGAATAGCGCCAGAACCTCTCGTCAGGGCCGGTCTGGGATAGATGCCTGCCGTCTTCGGCCAATTGGGAGACCGCGATGACCGTCGGCGACGCGGTTCACTATACTGGCGCGGATGGAAGGCGCATCAACCGTCGTTCAGGTGGCCAGCGTGGGCCCGCGGGCAAAGGGCTGCCGGGTGGCTGGTGCCATCCTACGCTCACGGCTCCGTGTTTCTTCGCTAGGCGCTCTACGTCTGGCGCTGGCGACATTCGTGTTGGGCGTGGCGGCTGGCTGTCAGTCACAGTTGGAGACGCGCCCGGCGGCTGGCTTCAACCTCACGGGGGTCTGGCGCGTCAACGCCGGGGAGAGCGACGCGCCACCTGATCCGCGGGAGATACGCCGCCTTGAGGATCGGGACATCGTGCGTGGCCGGCAACGCAAGCCGGAAGCCTCAAGCGCCTTCGTGGCGGAGGACTTTCCGGTGGTCAAGGCGCAGCGGATGACCATCGAGCAAGACGCGCGTTCCATGGGCATCCGCTACGACGATGGCCCCTATCGAGACGTTTCTTGGGGCGAGCGTGAACGTGACCATTGGCGGGTGCGGGCGGGTTGGCGCGATGGAGCGTTGGTCATTCGCTCTCGGCGGGACCTGACGGAAGGCGTGGAGACGATGCACCTCGAACGAGACGGCACGCGGCTGCGAGTGGAGGTGGTGGTGAAAACGGGCGGGCGAGACGTGCAGGTGCAGCGCATCTTCGACCGGCGTTAAGCCCCCAAGTGCAAGGTCATCACTGGGGCTGCGCTTCGTGCGCGCTCATAGCGGCTCTGCAACCTCCGGGCGCTGAGCCGTTCGCTGAGGCCGAACATTCGGTTGACGAGCACCCGCGAGCCGCTAGAATAGCGCCCCTTTCCGCCTTAGCTCAGTTGGTAGAGCAGCTGACTGTTAATCAGCGGGTCGCTGGTTCGAGCCCAGCAGGCGGAGCCAAACCTTCCTAGATTCCGATGCACGCCGTCGTGGCGGTTCGCGCCGCCGCATGTCCGCGCCTCAAAGCGCAGCTCCTACTCTTTGCTCCCGCCCGGAATCGTCTTGCCGTGGGTGTCCCAGTTGCTGAGCAGTTCGTCGATCACCGTCGAACCCACCAAGTACAGGGCCTCAAGCGCTGCTTCCATGCCGGAGTAGCCCTTCTTCTCGCGCAGCAGATGCTCCGCGGCGGTGAGGCCGGGCGGCGGCATGGTGTAGTTGCTGCCGGCGCGCAGCACCATCAAGCGGTTCTTGTCAACGCGGCCCAAACGATGCAGGTATTGGATCGAGAGGAACGTGCCGGTCTCTTCCATCGCGGAGGTCACGAAGTCTGTCGCGCCGTTTGACCAGTAGCGCACCCAGTCGTTCGCCCAATCGTTCATGAGCGCGCCGTGCCAGAAGGTCATCGCCGCGATGTGGCCGCCCTTCAACACAAACGGCGGTTTGCGCGCGTTGGGGTGCTCGGTGAACGGCGCACGGGCGGCGGCCAGGCCTTCCGAATCGAAGAGCTCCAAGCCCTTTGTGAGTTCATACGCCCAATCGCGCAGCGCGATGTTGGCGACATGCATCTCGCCCTCCACCGGATCGGGCTTGTTCGGGTCGAACGGTCGCTGCGAGCGGCGGGCGAAGTAGCCAGTGGGCCAATCCTCGGGCTTTTCGCGGGCATCGATTTCGTAGGCAAGGTCGCCATCCACCAAGTAGGCGGACCAAGCCGCCGAACCGATGGAGGCGTCTTCCGGATCAATGCCGGCGATGCCGGCGATCAGCCAGTACGCTTGGCTCAAGTCGAAGCGTGGATCCAACCCCAGCGCCATGGTGGCCGCGGCCGATTGCGCGGTGCCAATGCCGGTCACCATGCCCAGCAGCTGCGATTCGGCGTTGTAGAACAGGTCGTGGTGCGAGTGTGGAAACGGCAGCCGCACATCGAGGTTGCGGCGCTCCTTCCAGAGTTGGAACTCGCCGGGCGCGTCGCCTTCGTCTGCGCCGATCTCGAACATGGTGACGATCACCACCTTCACGGGCAAAGGCTCGGTGGCCTCAAGGATGTCCGGGGCGGCCGCGCTGGCGACGCCGGCGGCGAGGCACCAGCCAAGGGTCGGCAGCGTTGCCAAGCGTTGCAGCGCGTTCATGGGTTTCCCTCGTTCGGCTCAGGGCAAAGGCCGTAGCGTCGGCAAACGAAGCCCCGGCGGGGCGGGCGCCGGTCGGCGAAGGCAGCCATGCCATCGGCTTGGAACGCCGCCACGAAGTTCGCCACGCGACGTGAGTAATCATCCAACAAGGCCGCTTTCTCCGCTGCTTCAAGGAAGCTGTGGCGCAGTGAGTTGCGGGATAGCCGCTCGATTTCCGCCCAAGTGAGGTCGAACTCCGTCACGGCGACGAAGAACTCATCGGTGAGCGTGGAATCCCACATGCCGCGGTCATCCGTGGAGAGGGCCACGGGCACGCCGATGCGCAGATACTCCGGGAACGGGTGCTGGGCATAGTCGTCCACATACTCCAACAGCAGGTTGGAAATGAGGTTGATCTCCACCAAGTAGGGGCCGTGGCGCATCGCCGTCAACGTCTGTGGGTCTGTGATGAGATTGATGCCGTGGCCGATGCGCTCGGCGCCGAGCAGCAACGTGTCGCGCACATGGTGGTTCGGCTCGTCCACCTCTCCGGCGTGGATGGACAGGCGCACGCCGCTGTGTTGCCGGCGCAGCGCGCGCAGGGTGTCTAGGAAACGCAGCGGGTAGCCCTTGTCGTTGTCCTCCCGCCCAACCATGTTGACGGCCACGATCTCTTGATGGCGCGCCGCGATGTCGTAAAGCTGGGCGAGCTGCGCCTCGGCGTCCGCAACGAAGCGCAGCAACGAGACCTGCATGCGCACGCTCACCCCGGTGGCTTGGGCATCTGGCCGCGCGATGCGTTCGCGGTAGATGTCCATCACCGCATCGGGGCTCAACGCGTCGCCGTTGCTGGCCCGCAAGCCGCGCACGCCCACTTGCGGCTCGATGTAGGCCACGCCCTCGGCGCCGAAGGCTTGCATGTTGCGGTACAGCGCTTCCGCGATTAAGTGCGGGTTGCGCGTCATGTCGCCCAAACGGCTCCAATGCGCCTCGAAGAACTCGTTGCGGCCTTCGTGGGCTTGGTCGAGCCGCAGGCTGTCGAGCCAAGCGGCCTTCTGGCTGCCCGTCAAGCTCTCAAGGGGCACATACTCGGAGCGCTCGCAGGCGTTGAACCGCTCCAAGGTGTTCTGGTCGACGGTGTGGAAGCGGAACAGGTAGGGCGGGCGGCGGGGCGGCCGCGCCGCGTCGGCGCAGTTTTCGATCTTCACCTTGGTGTAATAGCGGTAGCCGTTGGCCGCCTGCGCCACGGCCAGATCGAAGTACCACTCGGAGAAAACGGAGCCGCCGAGGTGCAGGTGCAAGTCTCCGCCCTTGGGCATCGCGTACAGAAAGCGATGCAGTTCGGCGGGGGTGGCCGTGTCCTTGAACGTCTCGAACCAGTCCTGCGCGACGGCGCTGCCGGCGCTGGCCACAGCGAGCAAACCGGCGATTGGAACAGCGCGCCACCAGCCGCGCATGGCAGCGCCGATGGCGGTGAACGCCCTGCGCCGCGGCGTTAGGTGCCGGCGAACGACATCATGCGCCGGCCGGTGCGCCCTCATGCGCACGCCGGCCGACGCCATTTGAGCTTTGACGCTCGCCAACCGCTGGCCGCCTAGAACCGATAGGCCACCGAGGCTTGGAAGTGCCGCGGCAGTTCTGGCAGCACGATCACGGAGCCGAACAGGTTCGGGAAGTTGGAGCGGAAATACTCCTCGTCCGTCAGGTTCTTGCCGTTGAGCGTGAAGCTCCAGCGCTCGGCGTCATACTGCAGGCCGAGGTTCACGAGGGTGTAAGAAGGCAGTTCCACCGCTTGGGAGAAGCCGGAATACACGCTGTCCACGTCGATCACGCTGCCGAACACCTTCCAGCCGTTGCCGATGTCGTAAATCCCACTCAAGCTCAGGATGTTCTCCGGAATGCCGGCGCGGCGCGCGTCGCTGTTATTGGCCAGCGTGACGAAGCCGCCAACCGTGCCACCGTAGAACGTCCATGGCGGCGTGTCCGGCAAGTCGTCCGCGCCGAGGAAGCTGAACCGGCCGCCGCCATCCAGCGTGCTCAGGTTGGTCACCTCGATGTTGGTGAAGGCCGCCGTGAGCGTCAGCTTCTCGGAGGCCAGCCAACGCAACTCGAACTCGAAGCCTTCTGTCTTGGATGCTTGGTTCGTGACGATGGATTGGGCGCTGAAATCGATGCGTTCCTGCTCGTAGTACGCCGCCTGCATGAAGAGCCGGTCGTTGAGGAACGAACCCTTCACACCGCCTTCGAGCAACTCGGAGCCGGCGACGGCGTTGCCGTCCGCGATGTTCTCAACGGTGATGTCCCCTTGTTGGCTGGTAATCATCGTTGTTTGCTCAGAGGCCGTGAAGTAAGGCACCAAGCCGAAGCTCGTGGTGTACGACACGCTTGCCGTCCAAGAGAAGGCGCCTTCGGTGTCCGTGGCGCGTGTGTCGCCATTGCCGAACAGGAGCAGTTCGCCCGGCTGGAAGCTCTCAAGGTCGATGCGGTCTTGGCGCACGCCCAGAATGACGTTCAGGCCGTTGTCGAAGTCCAAGTCCACGAGGGCGGCGAGGCCGATGACCGTGTGCTTGCCGATGTGGTACTCGGTGTACTCCTTGTTGATGCGCGTTGCCAACAGGCGCAGGTCCCTAGCGGTGGACGGGCGCGTGATGTCGCGTCGGTCGAAGTGCTCGTTGATGTAGTCGTCGCCGCGGTCGAAGTCTGTATGGCGAATCGATGGCGACAGCAGCGCGCTTAGACGCATGGCGTCGAACTCTTGCGAGAACTTGAACACCAGCTGGTCTTCCATCACCCAAGTTTTGCCTTCTTGCGAAAAGCCGTAGGCGTTTTCGCTCAGGTTGTCGTACTCCTCGTAGTAGAGCTTGTTGGTGAATGTCCAGCGGTCGCTCATGGTGTGGAAGAAATCCAGATACAGCACGGTGCTCTCGCTCTGCAGCACATCATCTGGCGACACCAGCACTTGGTTTCGCCGCAGGCGCGTGGTGCCGACCGTCGCCGGGTCCAACGATAAGTCGTCGGGGAACGTCACCGCGTCTGTGCGGCTCGACGGGTCGAAGACGAACTGGAACATGCCGCCGGTGCCGCCGTTCGCGGCGTTGTACTCCCCATGGGAGATGGAGCCGTCGCCGTCGGTGTCGAGGGGCTTGGCGAGGCCGGTGACGTAGATGCGGTCGTCGATGAGCGCCTGCGAGATGCGGTTCCACCCGGCCACCTGATTGCTGTCGAAGCGGTAGTGCATGCCGCCGAAGGCGATGCGCGAGCGCTCCGTCAGGTCCATGTTGAAGGTGGCTTGCAGGTTCGTCGTGCGGAGTTCCGTGTTCTCGTAGAAACTGCCCGAATCCTCGATTTGCCCGAACAAGTAGTAGCCGACGGACTTGTCGCCGAGGCGCCCCGGCCCGCCGACCTCGCCGGTGAGCACGGATTTGTCCCAACTGCCCACCACTGCGGACAACTCGCCCGTGGGTTGCGCAAGGTACTGGCCAGTTTCCGCGCGGGCGGACTTCGGAACGAAGTTCATGTAGCCGCCGATCTTGCTCGGCCCGTAGATGACGGACGCCGGGCCGCGCACGATGTCCACCCGGTCTGCCGCGCCGATGGGCATGGTGTAGTTGCCTGGGTTGTCGAGGCGGCGAATGCCGTTGAAGTAGTTCTCGCCAGAGGTGCCGCGCAGGTCCAGCGAGCCGGACACGCCAAAGAAAGACTGTGTGAAACTGCCTGGCGAGAGCACGACGAAATCGTCGATTTCCGTGATGCCGAACTGGTCGATGGTCTCGATGGTGATGCTGGTGGCCGAACGCGGCGTCTCCAACAGCGTCTTGTCGAAGCCGAAGATGGTTTCTATCGGCCCCGACGGCAGGATGCCGATGGCATCCTCGGCCTCGTCTTCGGCGGTGTAAACCTCCAGTTCCACCACCTCTTCATCGGCCTCATCTTGCGCGCCTGCGGGCAGGCCGGCGAAGCCAATGGTCATCGCTGCGAGCCCGTAGATGGTTCGCAGTGCCAGTCTCCTCATCTGCAATCTCCGTCTGAAGGGCGAGCTCGGGTTTCGCCGCCCGCCGGTGGCGCGTGTACAGCCGAGTCAGGTAGGAAAGGCAGAAACACGCTGCCGCCCCGTCAGCGAAGCGCCGACGAGGGAAAGCTGCCTCCCAGACCCCCGCGTGAGATTTTAGCGCAATTCGCTGGCGGGTGGTGTTTCCCGATGCTCGGCCCAGCCCTTGATGAGCGTTTGCGCCACCACGTTGCCCACCTGGAAGGCGGCCTCCAAGCCGGGCCGTCCCTGGCCGGGATACTCGGCCGTTGCGCTCCATGCGGCGTCCTTGCCCGGCGGCGGCATGGAGAAGTTGCTCACCGTGCGCAGCACCAGCACGCGCTCCATGTCCGCCTTGCCGATGGCCGCGAGGCGGGCGAGGGCCGTCAAGGTGCCGCTGTCTTCCATGTTGGTGGTGACGAACTCTGCGTCCTCGCCGCCATAGAGCCGCACCCAATCGTTGGCCCAGTCGTTCAGCAGGGCGCCGTGCCAGTAGGTGCTGGCGGACAAGGTGTCGCCGAGCATCACGGTTGGCGGCTGCAGCGCCCGCGGATAGCCCACGTAGGCGGCGCGGCCCTCCTCCAGCGCCGCGCTGTCGGCTAGGGCGTGGGGACGTGTGAGGGCGGCGGCCCACTCCGCCAACGGCGCGTTCAGCGCGAAGTGGACGTTGTCGATGGTCCAACCGGTCTTGATGTCTGCCGCGTCCTGCGCCGGCGCTTCGGCGCCAAGGGGAATCAAGCCGTAGGGCCAGCCCTCGGGGATCTCGCGGGCGTCGATTTCATACAAGAGGTCGCCATCGACCACATGGCGCGCCCACACGGCGCTGCCTAGGCTCACGTCTTCCGGGTCGCCCCCGGCGATGCCGGCGATCAACCAATAGGCGCGCCGCAGGTCGAAGCGAGGGTCATAGCCGAGCGCCATCACGCTCGCCGCGGCGTTGGCGATGCCGCCGCCGATGCAAATCCCCAAGGCGCCGTCGGCGTTGGCGCGCAGCGGATAGGGGCCGGCGGGAAAATCGTGTTCGATGGGCAGAGGCAGGCGTTCCACCCAAAACTGAAACTCGCCGGGACGGTCGCCCGTCAAGGCGCCATGCTCGAACATGCTCACGATGACGACCTTCACTTCCGTGGCGCCCTGCGCGGCGCTCAGTGGAGCTAGGCTCGCGAGAACTGCGAGGATCAGTTTGCGCATGGCGCTCAAGCCTCCGATGGCAAGGACGAGCCGGCATTCGTGGCGGGCGAGCGTGGCCACCCGCCGCCGGATGGCCGGCAGACGCCGGCGGCACAATCTACCACTTCGGGCGCGGGCGCTGCCGGGCCAGTGGCGATGCGCGGGCCGGGCAACGACGGCCTTATGGAGCGCGCGTGGGAGCAGCGGCCGCGGTGGCAGGGACGATGACTGCGCTGCCCAAGACATCGTTCGCCATGGTGCAGACGGCGCCGCGCGTCTTGACGCCGCACGATGTGCCGCTGCCAGACATCGACGACGACGGCGCCATCTTGAGCATGCGTACTTCATCTTCTTCCGGCACGCCTAAAATCATCATGATCACACGCAGTGGGTACATGTGAGTGGTTAACTCGTGAAAATATGCGTCGCCTGCAAACGTTGCCGGTTTTACAAGATCTCGGTAATCCATCTTTCTCTCCGTCTTCAAAACCCTAGCCTTCTAATCTCGCCTTGAGGTTTTTGTTTCCCTGTTCGTAGGCCAGTCGCGCAGCCGTGGGATCCCAGAAGAGCACATAAACCCCGGTGTAGTACTCATACTGAGTTACTTTCGTGCCTTCGAGCACTGCCTCCAAATACCAGTTGTGGTCATAGGTCAGGATGAGAGGATATCCGCCACCTTGATGCATCCATTCCCTGGGTACGAAGTCCTCTACCTCAACTTGTACTCGTGTGGGATCGCCTTCGCCCATCTTCATCTGCAACGCGACTTGGCTGCCTTCAGCAAACACACCTTCATAGGAAACGAAAATCGGATTCCAGTCGGGGTAAGAGGAGGGATCAGTGATCACGGCCCAAACCTCATCAGGCGTCGCCTCAATCAGAATCTCAGCACGCACTGATTTACGCGTGACCAAGCCGACAACTACCACTACCGCTAGGAGGACCAGGACTCCAATAATCCACTTGTTCATTAGATACCTTCCTCCAAATCAATCACGATCAGGTTCGCGTTGAGCCAATCGGGCAGCCACTTAGGAACGTTCGGTCGCAACCGCGTGAAGACATCACTTGTATATGCAGGGTCATCCAGGATAACCCTAGCTTTCCCTTTGAGTTCTTCGCCTTTGATTAGCAGTGTGACGGGCACATCACCAGCTCGAAGTGCCCGCCACCAACGACCATCAGCTCCCGCAAAAACCTGACTACCTTCCCGCAGGTAGTTCATCGGTATCCGTTGGCCATCTGGGAGTGTCATCAGCATAACAATATCGGCACGCTCCCCATTTGGATGTTCTGTGAGCTCTTTAGTGACCCGGTCATTCACGACGAGCGAGTAGTAAGCCGAACCACCTAGGTAGAACAGAACCGCTATCCCTACAACCCCAGCGATGCTGATTGATATCCACTTCATCCATCTCCTCCTAACTCAACGCCCTGGGACGAATACCGGTCTAGCTCGCAACCGCGAGTAGCGCCCCAGTCTCCGAGAAAATGTTCATCACTCCCTGGTAGAGTCGACCAGTGACTTCCTCCATGGCTGTCACGACAGCGGCACTCGTCACACCACCCATCATTGCATAACGGCCTAGAACGCCTACACACCCAGCTTGAGAGGCTGAAAGTCGAAACCGGTCGGCATCTAGCCGATGAGGTATCCAAAACGTCATGCTTGGACGAGCTTATGCTGGTGGTGCGGGAAGCAGTAATCCCGTCAAGTTGTTGTAAAACACCTGCCGCCCAGGAGACTGGGACAGTCCAACCAGCATTTGGGCATCACTACCGCACGGGTTATGCACCGGCATATCTTCTATCGCGCACTGATAGATTAGGTCAGCTACCTCTTGGGCGTCTGCAGTCTGTTCGCTCCCGTGGTGATCCTCGACGATAGCGCCGAAGTGAGCTCGAATTTTCTGCGCGTGTTCTACCACTTGGGTATCACCCGTTTCCAGATTGTCCTGTACGTTCCCGTTGAACGCAGTCGCGTAGGCACCGGGAAGCACTGAACACACCTTGATACCAAGATCACGACACTCCATAGCTAAAGCCTCTGTGAAGCCTTCGACGGCCCACTTCGAAGCGCAATAAGATGTCTCGAGAGGGATGCCGATCATCCCAGCCATGGAAGTCACATTAATAACTACGCCAGCGCCCTGCTTTCTCAGGATGGGCATTACAGCACGGGTGGTGTTAAACACGCCAAAAACGTTGGTATCAAACATGGCGCGAACCGACTCGTCGCTTGATTGTTCCAGCGCCGCATGGCCACCGTAGCCTGCGTTATTCACAAGCACATCAATCGTTCCGAAGTTGTCGATCGCCTGACTTATCGCGTCGTTTATGCTCGACTGATCAGTCACATCCAACGCCAGCACCAACGTATTCTCTAGGGCATTCAATTCTGTTGCGTTTTCTGGTCGTCGCATGGTTGCAACCACGTTCCAGCCTTTTTCCTGAAACGTAAACGCCGCCAAGCGGCCCATTCCAGTCGAACATCCTGTGATCAATACAGTTTTAGACATTACTTCTCGCTCCTAACTTGTTCCGCTACCGCTTGAGGTCCATGTTGAAGGTGGCTTGCAGGTTCGTCGTCCGCAGGGAAAGCTGCCTCCCAGACCCCCGCGTGAGATTTTAGCGCAATTCGCTGGCGCGGCCCTCCTGCAGCGCCGCGCTGTCGGCTAGGGCGTGGGGGCGTGTGAGGGCGGCGGCCCACTCCGCCAACGGAGCGTTCAGCGCGAAGTGGCCCCCGGCGATGCCGGCGATCAGCCAGTAGGCGCGCCGCAGGTCGAAGCGGGGGTCGTAGCCGAGCGCCATCACGCTCGCCGCGGCGTTGGCGATGCCGCCGCCGATGCAAATCTCCAAGGCGCCGTCGGCGTTGGCGCATGGCGCTCAAGCCTCCGATGGCAAGGACGAGCCGGCATTCGTGCCGGGCGGGCGTGGCCACCCGCCGCCGGATGGCCGGCAGACGCCGGCGGCACAATTTACCACTTCGGGCACGGGCGCTGCCGGGCCAGTGGCGCCGTGCGGGCCGGATGCCCACCGCCTTTGCGCGCCGAGCCGCGTTGCGCGAAGATGCCAGCCTCGAGGCACCGATGGTGGAGGCAGACATGGGGGTGACGGAGTTCGCGGCGCCGGCCGGCCTCGAGAGGCCGCCGCCAAACGCTTTCCATTTGGAGCGCGCGTGGGAGCAGCGGCCGCGGTGGCAGTGCCGATGACCGTGCTGCCCAAGACATCGTTCGCTATGGTGCAGACGGCGCCGCGCATCTTGACGCCGCACGATGTGCCGCTGCCAGACATCGACGACGACGGCGCCATCTTGGAGCTCGAAGCGTGCGGTATCTGCGGCAGCGATTACGAGCAGTTCGAGGGCCTGTTGCGCACGCCGGTGCCGGCCATTCCGGGCCATGAGCCACTCGGCCGCATCGCCAAAATTGGCGACCGCGCCGCGGCGCGTTGGGGCGTGGATGTGGGGGATCGGGTGGCTGTCGAGACGATGCTGTCCTGCCGCCACTGCGACGCTTGCCTAGGCGGGAGCTACCACCTGTGCGAAGTGCGCAAAATCTACTCCTACGTGCCGCTCACCGAACCGCCGGGCCTCTGGGGCGGCTATTCGCAGTACATGTACCTGCACCCCAACTCCGTCGTGCATGCGATGGACGCGGCGCTGCCGGCGGCGATTGCGGTCGCCTTCAATCCCCTCGGCGCCGGGTTCCGTTGGGCGGTGGAGATTCCGAACACGCAACCGGGGGACGTCGTCGTCATTCTCGGCCCTGGGCAACGCGGGCTGGCGAGCGTTCTGGCCTGTCGCGAGGTGGGCGTCGGCACCATCATCGTGACCGGCTTGGCGGCGGATGCGAAGAAGCTCGCATTGGCGCGCGCATTCGGCGCCGACCACACCATCGACGTGGACAACGAAGATGCCGTGGAGCGCGTTCGCGCCCTCACCGACGGCCGCGGCGCCGATGTGGTGGTGGATGTGAGTTCCTACGCCACCAAGCCAGTGGTGGACGCCCTCAGCATGGCGCGGCCCGGCGGCACGGTGGTGCTTGCTGGCATCAAAGGCTTCAAGCCTGTTGATGGTTTCGTTTCAGACCTCATCGTGATGAAGGAGCTCAGCGTGCGGGGCGCCATCGGCGTCACCTCATCCGGCTACCGCAACGCCATCCGCCTGATCGAATCTGGCCGCGCGCCCATCGCAGACATGCACACGCACGACTTTGCGTTGCGGGATGCGGAATTGGCCATCCGCACCTTGGCGCGGCAGGTGCCGGGGGATGAATCCATCCACTCCTGCCTCATTCCACCCAAGTGATGCCACCGCCTTGCTACCGCGGCGCCCGGGCTGCGTGTCGGCGGAACGGGGCGTTAAACTGCGGGCCTGTCCCTTGCAGCGTGGAACCAACAGGATGAGTGCGCCCATCGCTCCGAAGTTCGAGTACAACGAAGCCGTCGCGGCGAGTTTCCTCGCCAATCGCGAGCGCTCCGGCGGCTTGCACGAGTTCTTGGGCTTCGAGACGGTGGGCGTCGGCCCCGGCGAAATGCATGGCCGCTTCAAGGTGCGCGACGAGTTGCTGACGGGCTTTGGCAACATGCACGGCGGCGTGCTGTCCGCCTTCTGCGATCATCTTTTGGGAACGGTCTGCTACCCGGTGATGAAGAAGGGGCAGTGGGCCGCCACCACGGAGTTCAAGATCAACCTCACGCGGCCCGTGACGAAGGGCACCGTGGATGGCTACGCCACCATCCTGAACATGGGCAGGACGCAAGCCGTGGTGCGCATCGATGTCCACAACGAAGGCCGCCTGTGCGCGATGGCGCAAGGCACCGTCACCATCATGGCGCCGCGCTGAACGCTTGACGCGCGGGCGCCGCTAACGGCGCCGGCTCACGCTGCCCGCTGCATGTGATCGAGGGTGTCTTGCAGCGCCCTCTCGAACTTGCCGAACACCTCGTCGACTTGTTTGTCGGTGATGATGAGCGGCGGGCAGAAAGCGATTGAATCTCCCAAGCTGCGCACGATGAGACCATGTTCTCGGGCGCGCTCCATGCAATGGGCGCCGATGCCCAACGCGGCGTTGAAGGGCTGGCGCGTCTCCTTGTTCGCCACCAGCTCCACCGCGCCGATGAGGCCCTTGCCGCGCACTTCGCCGACCAGTGGATGGTCGCGCAGGGCGCCGAGCCGCGCTTGGAAGGCTTCCCCCACCACCGCGGCGTGGGTGAAGATGTCTCGTTCTTCCATCAGCTCCAAGTTGCGCAGCGCCACCGCCGCCGCCACGGGGTGGCCAGAGTAGGTGTAGCCATGGCTGAAGTTCCCCAACTCGTCACTGGCGGCGACGAAGGCGTCGTGCATCCATTCCGGCAGCGCCACCGCGGAAATGGGCAGATAGGCGGAAGACAACGCCTTGGCCATGCTGATGGTGGTGGGCTCGATGCCCATCGTTTGGGCGCCGAACGGCGCCCCGGTGCGGCCGAACCCGCAAATCACTTCGTCGTCGATGAAGTGGACGTCGTGGCGTTTGAGCACCGCCTGCACTTTCTCGTAGTAGCCATCTGGCGGCACGATGACGCCGCCGGCGCCGAGCACGGGCTCCGCGATGAAAGCGGCGACGGTCTCTGGCCCTTCGGCCACGATGAGCGCTTCGAGTTCGTTGGCGAGGCGGGTGGCGAAGGCTTCCTCCGTTTCGCCTTCGCGCCCGTGCCGGTAGAAGTGTGGATTGCTGGTGTGCAGGATGCCGGAAATTGGCAGGTCGAACTGCTTGTGGAAGGGCGCTAGGCCAGTCAGGCTGCCGCTGGCGACGGTGATGCCGTGGTAGCCGCCGTGGCGCGAGATGATCTTTTTCTTCTCCGGCTTCCCAATCAGGTTGTGGTAGTACCACATGAGCTTCACTTGGGTGTCGTTGGCGTCGGAGCCAGACAGCCCGAAGAACACCCTGCTGACGTCAAAGGGCAGCATCCCGATCAGCTTCTCGGCAAGCAGGACGCTCGGCTCGTTCGTCTTGCCGGCGAAAAGCTGCGAGTACGCCAAGCGGCGAATCTGCTCCGCGGCCACGCGCGCCAGTTCCTCTTCGCCGTAGCCAAGCGCGGTACACCACAGGCCGGCCATGCCTTCCAAGTACTGTTTGCCGTGGTTGTCCCACAGGTACACGCCCTTGGCGCGCGCATGCACCGCGGGGCCGTCGTTCTGGTGCTGGCGCAGGTGCGTCGTCGGGTGCAGGAGATGCTTGAGGTCTTTCGCCTCCAGCGAATCCGGCGGGAACTCGTTGTGCAATGGATGGGGCATCGCCGGCGCGCCTAGCGGCGCTGCGTGGTCAAAACAGCAAGGTTACCCGAATGTGGCGGCGCATGGCGCCGTCAGGGGCCGTTGGCACCTCGCGCGAGGCGGGGTGGGTGAAGCCGGGGCATTGCGCCCCGGCTTCTGCTTCCATGCCGGCGGCTTGGGGTGGGGGGAGGGGATGCCGCCATTTCCTTGTTTGAACGTCACGCCGCGCGGCGGGATGAAACCGCATCGCCGCGGCGCGGCATTGCGCTGTCGAGCGCTCCAGCCGAAGCCAACGAGCGGATAACGGCCGGATGCCGAACGCGGCCGGCGTGAACGTTCATGCCTAGGGCGAGGTGCGAATCATCGGCCAGCGCTTGGCGCCAGCCTTTGTCCGCCAACGCTTGTACGAAGGGGAGAACGACACTGGAAAGGGCAAACGTGGCAGTTCGCGCCACCGCCCCAGGCATGTTCGTGACACAGTAATGCACGACGCCTTCCTCCACGTAGGTGGGGGCATCGTGCGTGGTCGGGCGGCTGGTTTCGAAGCAGCCGCCTTGGTCGATGGAGACGTCAACGATGGCCGAGCCGTTCTGCATGTTGCGCAGGAAATCCCGGGAGATCACGCGGGGCGCCCGCGCGCCCGGCACGAGCACGGCGCCGACGACGAGGTCCGCATCCAGCACGGCGCGTTCCACGGCATCCGGGCTGGCCGACAACACCTGCACGGCCGCGCCAAACTCCTCGCGCAGCGCACTGAGCCGCGACGGCGACTTGTCGAGGATGGTCACGTCCGCGCCGAGCCGCGCGGCCAGCCGCGCCGCGTTGGCGCCGGCGGTGCCGCCGCCGATGACGACCACCTTGCCCGGCGCCACGCCGGTGGCGCCGGAAAGCAGCACTCCTCGGCCTCCGCTTGCTTGTTGCAGCGCCATGGCGCCGACCTGTATCGAAAGCCGACCGGCGATTTCGCTCATCGGCGTCAACAACGGCAGGCTGCCGTCCGGCGCCGTCACTGTCTCGTAGGCGAGCGCGGTGACGCCTTGGGCGGCGAGGGCGCGGGCGAGCGCTGGGTTGGCGGCGAGGTGCAGGTAACTGAAGATCACCTGCCCAGGCTGAAGCCGCGCGCATTCTTGCGGCTGCGGCTCCTTCACCTTCACAACGAGCTCTGCTTGGTAGGCAGCCATGGCGTCGCCGAGCCGGGCGCCGGATGCGCGATAGGCCGCATCGTCTATGCCGATGCCGGCCCCGGCGCCCGCCTCGACAACAACTTCATGCCCGGCGGCAACTAGCTGGCGCACCGCGCTCGGCGGCAGCGCGACGCGGCACTCATGGTTCTTGATTTCCTTCGGAACGCCAATGCGCGTCTTCATCTCAACCTTCCTGCAACTGCCGTTGCGCTCCTCGCTGCAACTGCCGTTGTTCTCTTCCCGCAACTGCCTTCCTTGTGTGCTCGGCAGGGCCGCCTTGCGGCGCTTGTGTGGAAACATAGATGAGGGTGGTTAGAAGGTGCTTGCTTTTTTCGGCGCCGCGATGATTCAATTCGCAAGAAGCTGTCGCCAAGAGTTCCCATGAAGAAAGATTTTGCCAGTTTGGATCGGTTTGACCGGCGTATCCTTCACGAATTGCAGACGAATGGCCGTTTGCCCAACTCCGAGCTTGCCAAGCGCTTGAACCTGTCGGAGTCCACCTGCCTGCGGCGCACCCAGAACTTGGAGCAGTGCGGCCTCATCCGTGGCTATGTGGGCTTGGTTGACCAGACGCAGGCGGGCTATCCGGACAACGTGTTCGTGCAGATCACCCTCGCCTCGCAGCAACGGGCAGAGCTAGAGGCCTTTGAGGTGGCCGTGCGCGATCTGCCGGAAGTGATGGAGTGCTACACGATGACGGGCGAGGCAGATTTCATGCTGCGCGTGGTGGCGCGCGGCGCCGCGGATTACGAGCGCATTCACCGGCGCCACCTCACCCGCCTGCCGGGGGTGGACCGGGTTCACTCCAACTTCGCGCTGCGCACCGTCGTCAAGCGCACGGAAGTGCCGGTGCGGGAACCGTGATCGCCGCGCCGGGCTGGGGCCGGGCGCCGGTGGCTAGACGAGCTCCGCAGCCGTCAACTTGAACTCCTCCATCACTTGGTCCGCATAGTCGATGCGGCCAGTGATCTGCGCTGGGTCGCCGTGACAGAGGCGCAGGCACGCTTCGGCCATGTGTTCCACCGGCGTCACGCGATCTTTGTTGGTGTCGTTGATGAGCTTGTGATGCACCACGCCAGGCGTGGCGACGAGCCCCGGCGAGATGACGTTCGCCGCCACGCCGGTGCCGTGGAGTTCCTGTGCCAAGCCTGTGGTGAAGCGCTCCAAGGCAGCCTTGCACATGCCGTACACGGTGCCGCCGTGGCCGCCGGGCGCGTTGGCCTCGGGGTGGATGGCCGCGTGGGAGGAGATGTTCAGAATCCAGCCGCGGCCGCGTTCCACCATCCCCGGCAGCACGCGCTGCGTGAGCTCGAAGGGCGCGTACACCTGCACGTCCATCATCATGCGATAGCGCTTTTCGGTGAAGTTCGAAACCGGCAGGAACCAAGTGACGGCAGCGTTGTTGACGAGGATGTCCACCGGGCCGAAGGCGCGCTCCGTTTCGTCGATGAGCCGCTCTCGGTCGCCCGGATCCGCCAAATTGCAGCGCACCGGCAAGGCGCTGCCGCCGGCCGCCTCGATGTCGGCCACGCACTGCTTGATGGTGCCGGGCAGGAAATGGTCACTCGCTTCCACGGTGCGCGCTGAGACCACAACGCTGGCGCCTTCCATCGCCAACCGCTTGGCGATCGCCTCGCCAATGCCTCGGCTGGCGCCGGTGACCACCGCCACCTGCCCCTTCAGCGCACCATCCCGATTCACTGCGGCCATTGCCCACCCCCCTTTGTCATGCGTGTCACGCAAGCCGTTGCATTGAACCATCGATGATAGCGCAACGGCGTCTTGCCGCCGTCCCGGGGCGGCGAGGGCAGCCACGCCAGCGGTCTATGGCGAGTACCGCCGCTCCACGCGGTTGCCGATGCCAGCAAGGATTTCGTAGGCGATGGTGGAGGCGCACGCGGCCATTTCGTCCACGCCGATTTGCGCCCCGCAGAACTCCACCCAATCGCCCTTGGCTAGACCGCTGCCGGTGGCGTCCAAGTGCGTGAGGTCCATCGAGACGCGGCCGACGATGGGCAGCCGTTTGCCATTGAAGGCGGCGGCGCCGCGATTCGACAACATGCGTTGCACGCCATCCGCATAGCCCACGCCCACCACCGCCACTTGCGCGTCGCGCTCCATGCGGTGTCCAGCGCCGTAGCCCACCGCTTCGCCAGCGCGCACCGAGCGCACCTGGAGCACCTGCCCCTCGAACGTCGCCGCGGGGCGCAAGGGATTGGGGCGGTGAGACCAAGGATTGCCGCCGTAGAGGCCAATGCCGGCGCGGCCCAAGCCGGGTACGCCGTTCAAGATGCCGGCGGAGTTGGCGAGGCTTGTGGGAACGCCGGGAAAGTGCGCCGCCACGGCCTCGAAGCGCCGCACCTGCTCGGCATTGAGCGGGTGCTCGGGGGTGTCGGCGCAGGCCAAGTGCGAAATCAGGAGCTTCACCTTCGCCCTTGGCACCTTCGACATGGTATGCCAAGGAAAGCCCAAGCGTTGCATGCCCGTATCCACATGCAGCGCCACTGGCTGCTGGCCGATCTGCTCCGGGAAGTTGGCCACGGGAATCAAGCCGGGCGCTGCCGCCTCGCCGGAGAACACGAACAGCTCCGCATCCTCCGGCAACGCCGGGCGCAACGCCACGCCTTCGCTCTCGGTGGCCACGAAGAACTGCCGGCAGCCTTCCGCCGCGAGCCGCCGCGCCACCGGCACCGCCCCCAAACCGTAGGCATTGGCCTTCACCACCGCCGCGACATCCCCGGCGGCGCGGTGCTTGAGCGTGGCGTAGTTGTCCGCCACAGCGTCGAGGTCGACGCGCAGCCGACCGTGGCTCATGCTGAGTTGTCAGAACGTGGCGACACGCTTGGCCTTGCCGAAATTGACCTGTCCGAAAGGCTGTCGCGCAACATAACATCGCCCACGAACGGGTCACAGATGGATGGACGCCATGCAAGCGGCGCGGATGTGGGCGGCAAGCGTCGCCATGCTGGCGGCGGCAGCCGCCTCGGGGAGCCTGATGGAACGAGTTGAACACAAGTATGCAGACAACGATGGGGTGCGCATCCACTACGCCATGACCGGGCAAGGGCCGCTGGTGGTGATGGTGCATGGCTTCCCGGATTTCTGGTATTCGTGGCGCGATCAGATGGCGGCGCTGGAGAGCGAATATCGCGTCGCCGCGTTAGACCTGCGGGGCTACAACCTGAGTGACAAGCCCGTTGGCGTGGAACGCTACGCCATGCCGGAATTGGTGGCGGATGTCGCCGCGGTGATTTCCGCTGAGGGCGAGGATTCGGCCATCGTCGTCGGGCACGATTGGGGCGGTGCCATTGCTTGGAATGTGGCGATGACGCGCCCGGAACTGGTGAATGCGCTCATCATCCTGAACCTGCCGCACCCCGCCGGGCTGGCGCGTGAACTGGCCACCAATGCGGACCAGCGCCGCAACAGCCAGTACGCAAGGAACTTCCAGCAACCCAATGCCCATGAGGCGCTCACCGCAGAGGGCTTGGCGTTCTGGGTGACGGACGAGGCCGCGCGCCCGCACTATGTGGAAGCCTTCGGCCGCTCGAACTTCGAGGCGATGCTGAACTACTACAAGGCGAACTATCCGCGCACGGAAGAGCCGCCGGCGGGCGACGCGCCCCAGGCCGGGGGCTTCGCCCCGCCGGACTTGCCGAAGGTGCAATGCTCCGTGCTGATGTTCCACGGGCTGGACGACCAAGCGCTGTTGCCGGGGGCGTTGAACGGCACTTGGAACTGGCTGGAGAAGGACCTGACGCTGATGACCATTCCAGGCGCCGGCCACTTCGTGCAGCAGGACGCGAGCGAGCACGTCTCGGCGACGATGCAGGATTGGCTGCGCCGCCAACAAGCGCCAGCCGCAAGCGCGGATTAGCGGGACGCTCCGCTTCGCCGGCGCGTGCCGGCGATGGGCGGGGCGGCTGATCCTTCAGTCGATCAGCACGCCGGGGTTCAAGATGCCGTTCGGGTCGAGGCGCGCCTTCACCGCGCGCAACGCCTCGGCGAAGAGTTCGGGGCGTTGCCGGTCCCAGCCGGGGCGATGCATGCGCCCGACGGCGTGGTGGTGCGTGACGGTGCCGCCGGCTTCCACCACCGCGGCGTTGGCGGCGTCCTTGATGGCCTGCCACTGCTCTGCCTCGCCGCCGATGACGGCGGGGCCGCTCCATGTGTAGTAAGGCGCTGGGCCATCCGGATACACATGGGTGAACCGGCATGAGAGCGTGGCGCCGGCGCCGAGCGTCTCCTTGAGCACGGCGCCGACGCGCTGGCGCACGGTGGCGTCAAAGTCTGGCCAGCGCTCCCAAGTGATCGCTGTCTCGAAGGTGTCGTTCAGCAGGCCCAAGCCGTGACGCACGCCGGCGTTCACGCCGATGAAGGCGTTGCGCCAAGCGCCCACCGCGCCCTCGCGCCCGGTGGCTTTGCCATCGCCGTCGTCGATGCGGACATCCGCGTCGTCGATGTGCCCGCCGAGCTCGCGCGCGATGGCCACCGCTTCCCGGATGTTGCCGCCTTGGGGCACGTCGGCGGATTCAAAGCCGATGATGAGCAGCGCATGGTGCCCGTCGAGACCGGCGCTGGCGCCGGCCTCGGTCGGGTCGAGAATGCGCAGGTTCGCCGGCCAGAGCTTGGCTTGGACAACGCCGCGCACCGCCTCGCAGCCGGCTTGCCAGCCATCGAAGGTGACGCCGGCCGTGGCGCGGAAGCGAGGCCGCTTCTGCAACCGCAGCCAGCACTCGCTGATGATGCCCAAGATGCCCTCGGAGCCGATCACCAGCCGATCTGGGCTTGGCCCGGCGCCGCTGCCCGGCAAGCGGCGCGTCTCCATCCAGCCGGCCGGGGACAACATGCGCGTGGACTCCACGAAGTCGTCGATGTGGGTGTGGTTGGTGGCGTAGTGGCCGCCGGAGCGGGTCGCCACCCAGCCGCCCACCGTGGACCACGGGAAACTCTGGGGGAAGTGCCGCAGCGTGAGGCCCTGCGGGCGCAACGCGGCCTCCAAGTCTGGCCCTAAGAGGCCGGCTTGGAAGCGCCCGGCGCGGGACACCGTGTCCAATTCGAGCACTGCGTTCAGATTGTCCAAGTCGATGGTGACGGCGCCCTGCGCCCCCTCCGGGGCGTTGACGCCCCACACCACGGAGGTGCCGCCGCCATAAGGCATGGCGGTGAACCCTTGGCTGTCGCACCACGCCAGCGCCGCTTCGAGTTCATCTTCCGTGCGCGGATGCGCCACGGCGTCCGGGGGGTTGCGGAACACGCCCCGCGCCGCGGCCAGCAGTTCCAAGTTGTGGCCGCCGTAGGTGTGCGTCACCCGCTCGACATGGTCGGCGCTCACGAAGTCCTCTAGGCGAGAGGGGATCGACACCCGGCTTGGCGGCAAGTCGATGTCTTCGATGCGGGGGATGGGTGGCGGCGTCACAGCGCGCCCAAACCGCGCCGACACCTGTTTGGCGGCGGCGGCGCGCTCTGCCTCCGTCGGCTCATCCGACACATAGCCCCAAGTCCAAAAGCTGCGGCGTTCTGTCCTCGCGGCCACGGCGCCCTCTCGAATGCGATGGATGAGGATTAAGCTAACATGCCGTCCGCGCCGCGCCGTCATCGCCGGGCGCGTAGAGGTGAACGTGGGGCCGGTTGCCGCCGGCCTTGATGTGGGGGACTCATGGAAGACGAGGCGCTGGCCGCCGCCGCGCGTTTCATTGACGCCTTCAACGCGCAGCGGCACGAAGCGCTGGCGGACACCCTCAACTACCCACATGTGCGCCTCGCCAACGGCGCGTTCACGACCATCGCCGACCGGGAAGCGTTCGTGGAACGCAGCCGCGGCGGCGCTGAACGGCTGCGGGAGGAGGGCTGGCATCACAGCGTGGTGGAGGCCATGGAGGCGGTTCACGTCGGCAAGGACAAGGCACACCTCGCCATGACCGTGGGCCGCTGCCACGCCGATGGCACGGTGTACAACCGGTTCGACACGCTGTGGATCGCCACCTGCGTGGCCGGGCGCTGGGGCATTCAATTCCGCTCCAGCTTTCTGCGCTAGCGCCCATGTCTCTGCACCGCGTGCGCGCCATCGCCGAAGAGAGTTTCGCCGCGCTGCTCGGCATCGAGCTGGTCGAGAGCGAGGCGGACCGGGTGGTGGTGCGCATGCCCTATCGCCCTGCGCTGGGCATCGGGCGCATCCACGGCGGCGCCATCAGCGCGCTGGTGGACACTGCGGCGACGGCGGCCTTTTGGTCGCGCCCGGACCTGTCGCCGCAGGCGCGCGGCGCCACCGTGGGCTTCACGATCAACTACTTGCACTTGGCTGTGGCCACGGACCTCACCGCCACGGCCACCGTGCGCCGCCGCGGCGGCACGATTTCGGTGGGCGAGGTGTGCGTGGCGAACGCGGCCGGCCAGGAAGTGGCCACCGCGGTGGTGACCTACAAATTGGATCGGTGGCGGGCAGCCGCGGCTGAGCGCTAAGCAGCGCGGTTCCGGCGAATCCTAAAACGGCGCGGGCATCTACGCCTGAGCGGGGTGCTGCCGGCGCGGTGCTATCCTGCCGCCATGCCCCCCAGCATGGTCTATACGGCGGCGCAATCCCGCGAGCTGGAACGCAGCGCCATCGCCGCTGGCGTGGCCGGCATCGTCCTCATGAAACGCGCTGGGCGCGCCGTCTTCGACGAAGCGCGGCGACGTTGGCCGGCGGCACGCGGAATCACCGTCTTCTGCGGTGCCGGCAACAATGCCGGCGATGGCTATGTCGTCGCCGGCCTCGCCGAAGAGGCGGGTTTGTCCGTGCAGCTCTTTCAGGTGGGCGCTGCCGCCAAGTTCAAGGGCGACGCCGCCACTGCCCGCGATTGGGCGCTCTCCGTCGGCGTCTGTTCCCAGCCCTTCAGCGCCGGCGCGGCCATCGCCGGCGATGTGGTGGTGGATGCGCTGCTTGGCACGGGCGCCGCCGGCCCCGCGCGGCCCGGCTACGCCGCCGCCATCCAAGCCATCAATGCGAGCGCCGCTCCCGTCATTGCGGTGGACTTGCCGAGCGGCATCGCCGCGGACACCGGCGAGCGTTTGGGTGCTGCCGTGACGGCCGATGTGACCGTCACCTTCATCGGCGAGAAACTTGGCTTGCACACCGGCGCCGGCGTCGATTGCGCCGGCGAGTTGGTGTTCGCGTCCCTCGGCGTGCCGGAGCACATCTACGCCGCCGTGCCTGGCTTGGCCGTCTTGAACCCTCCACCGCCCATCACGCGCCCGCGCTCGGCGCACAAGCACATGTCCGGGCATGTGCTCGTCATCGGTGGCGATCACGGCATGGGGGGCGCCGCGTTGCTCGCCAGTGAGGCCGCGTTGCGCGCCGGCGCCGGGTTGGTCAGCGTCGCCACCCGCCCAGAGCACTGTTCAGCCTTCCTTGCGCGGCGACCGGAGTTGATGGTGCGTGGCGTGGCGGAAGGAGATGCGATTGGCGACGCGCTGGCGGCCAGCACAGTGGTGGCGGTAGGCCCCGGGCTGGGCCGCGGTCGCTGGGGCGCCGGGCTGCTGACGCAAGCGTTGGCTGCCGGCAAGCCGCTGGTCATCGATGCGGACGGCTTGAACTTGATTGCGAGCGGCGGCTTGGCGGTGCCGCCGGACAGCGTGATGACGCCACATCCGGGGGAGGCGGCGCGGCTCCTCGGCATCGCCAAAGTGGTGGATCGGCCGGCGGCGGCTCGAGACATCTCGCAGCGTTACGGCAATGTCGTGGCGCTGAAGGGCGCCGGCACATTGGTGGCCCAAGCCGGCGCGCTGCGGGGCCTGTGCGCCTGCGGCAATCCGGGGCTTGCGACGGCCGGCGCCGGCGACGTGCTTACCGGCGTCGTGGCGGGGTTGGTCGCCCAAAGGCGCGACATCGCCGCGGCCGCCGCGGAAGGCGTCTGCTTGCATGCATTGGCCGGGGATGCCGCCGCGGCGCGGCTAGAACCTCAGCCGTTGGTGGCGGCAGACATCATCGACCACCTTTGGCGGCGTGGCTAACCGCTGCGCCCCGATGAACATCCACTTGCCATCCGAGGCCGACACCCTGCGCTGGGGCGCCGAGTTCGCCGCCGGGCTCACCACGGAACTCGTGTTCCTGCGCGGCCAGCTCGGCGCCGGCAAGACCACCCTCGCCCGCGGGCTGCTGCGCGGCTTGGGGCATGTTGGCGTGGTGAAGAGCCCCACCTACACGTTGTTGGAGCCGTATGAGTTTCGGGGGCGAAGGGTTTATCATTTCGACTTCTACCGCATTGAAGATCCGGCAGAGTTGTCCTTCATCGGCATCGACGAACTGTTAGCGGACGCAGCGCTTAAGTTGGTGGAGTGGCCAGAGCGAGGCGGCGACCGTTTGCCGAAGCCGGACGTGGACATCGCGCTGGCGCTGGCGGACGAGGGCAGATTGCTTGAAATGGTGGACCGTCGCTCGGCGGCGCCGTAACCGCGGCGGCCGTCGATTTCGCCACCGTCGCGCGGTCACGTTCGGCGTCACGCTTGCTGTGGCGCTCGCCTTCTCCCCCCCGGTGCAAGCGGCGGATCTCGAAGGCATCCGCACCCACCAAGCGCCGGATCACACCCGCGTCGTCTTCGACACCAGCGCAGCGGTGCGTTACACGGTGTTCTCCTTGGACAACCCCTTTCGGGTGGTCGTCGATCTCAAGCAAACGCGCCCCAAGCGGGGCTTCCAAGCGCCCACGCCGAAGGGAGACGCCATTCGCCGCATCCGCTTGGGGCGGCGGTTGGGGGGCACCCATCGCGTGGTGCTGGACATGGCGCAGCCGGTGCGCCCGAAGCACTTCACGCTGCAGCCGATTGAACCCTACGGCCACCGCTTGGTGGTGGACCTCTACGCTCCGGAGGCCGAGCGCGCGCCGCGCGTCCTGCCGACGCCGGCCACGGAGCGGGATGTGCTCATCGCCGTGGATCCAGGGCACGGCGGCGAAGACCCCGGCGCCATCGCCGCCACGGGCGCCTACGAGAAGGACATCGTGCTGTCCATCGCCAAACGGCTGCGGGACGATCTGCGTGCGGTGGAGGGCTTTGACGTGGTGCTGGTGCGTTCTGGGGATTACTACATTCCGCTGCGGCGGCGCACCGAGATCGCACGCCAACGTCGGGCGGACTTGTTCGTCTCCATCCACGCGGACGCCTTTAGCAAAGCGAGTGTGCGCGGCGCGTCGGTGTACGCCTTGTCGGATAAGGGCGCGTCTTCGGAGATGGCGCGGTGGCTCGCAGACCGGGAGAACCGGTCGGACCTGATCGGCGGCGTGGGCCCGGTGTCGCTGCGCGACAAGGATGACGCTCTCGCGTCCATGATTGTGGATTTGTCGATGGACGGCACGCTGCGCGCCAGCTTGGATGTGGGCGAAGCCGTGGTCGGTTCGCTTTCAGGGGTGGCGAGAATGCACAAGCGCCGCGTTGAGACGGCGGCCTTCGCGGTGTTGAAGTCGCCGGACGTGCCGTCGATCTTGGTGGAAACTGGCTTCCTGTCCAATCCGCAGGAGGCGCGCCTGCTGGCCACCGCTGCCCATCAACGCAAAGTCGCCAGCGCCATCGCCGATGGCATTCGCGGCTACATGCTGCGCAACCCGCCGCCCGACACGGCCATCGCCGCCGCCGGTCGCCGCCTGCGCCACACCATCGGCCGCGGCGACACCATTTCCACCATCGCGGCGCGTTACCGCGTGTCCACCGGCATTCTGCGCGCCGCCAATGGCTTGAGCGGAGACACCATCCGCGTGGGCCAAGTGCTGGTGATTCCCACCGGCTCCTGAGCGCTGCACCATGCCCCGCATCCGCAAGTTGCCAGAGTTCGTCGCGAATCAGATCGCCGCCGGCGAGGTGGTGGAACGCCCAGCGTCCATCGTGAAGGAACTGTTGGAGAACAGCCTTGACGCCGGCGCCGGCGCCATCAAGGTGGCCATCGAGCAGGGCGGCGTGAAGCGCATCGTCGTGCGCGACGATGGCTGCGGCATGGCAGCGGAGGACTTGAGGCTGGCCGTGAGCCGCTTCGCCACCAGCAAAATCGAGAGTGCGCAAGACCTTGAGCGCGTCGGCACCTTGGGCTTTCGCGGCGAAGCGCTGGCGAGCATCGCCTCCGTCGCCAGGTTGTCCATCACGTCCGCGATGGCCCCCGGAGGCGGCGCCCGGCTCGCCATCGCCGGCGGCGAGGAGCAAGGCAGCGGCCCGGCGGCGCATCCGCAGGGCACTACGGTGGAAGTGTCAGACCTGTTCTACAACACGCCGGCGCGCCGCAAGTTCTTGAAGGCGCAGCGCACCGAGGCCGGGCATGTGAGCGATGTGCTGCGGCGCTTGGCGCTGGCCAAGCCCAAGGTGAGTTTCGAGTTGCGCCACGGCGCGCGGGTGACGGAGCGGCTCGGCGCCGCCCACGAGCTCGCTGGTCGCGTGGCGGATGTGCTGCCGGAGCAGTTCCTGGAGCAAGCGGCGCAGGTGGAGGCCGCCGCTGGCGACATGCGGCTCTTTGGCTGGGTTGGGCTGCCGACCTACTCGCGGGCGCAGGCGACGGAACAGTTCTTTTTCGTGAACGGCCGCGCCGTGCGGGACAAGCTCGTCGGCCATGCGGTGCGCCAAGCCTATCGGGATGTGCTGTTCCACGGCCGCCATCCGGTGTTCGCGCTGTATCTGGAACTGGACCCGGCCGGCATCGACGTCAACGTCCACCCCACCAAGCACGAAGTGCGCTTCCGCGATTCCCGGAGCGTACACGACTTCATCTTCGCTTCTTTGCATCGCCTGCTCGGTGACGCCCGCCCAGGCGATGGGGCCGCACCTGCGCCCCCGCCACGCCGCCCGCTGCTCGTGGATGCGCCGCGTGGCGGCCGCCAGAACGCGATGAGCTTGGCGCGGCTCGTCTCAGAGTTCGAGGGCCGCCAGCCGGCAGTGCGCGAGACGGCGCTGGCGGAAGACGGCGATGCGCCGCTCGGCTATGCGCTGGCGCAGCTCCACGGCGTGTATGTGCTCAGCCAGAACCGCGAAGGGCTGGTGGTGGTGGACATGCACGCCGCCCATGAGCGCATCACCTACGAGAAGCTCAAGGCAGATTACGAGGCCGGCGCGTTGATCGGCCAACGTCTGCTGGTGCCGGTGGCGTTCGATGTCACCCCCCGCGAGGCCGAGTTGGCAGAAGCCCACGCGGCGGCGCTGGCGGCGTTCGGCCTGGTCGTGGAGCGGTCTGGGCCGCAGAGCCTTGTGGTGCGCCAAACGCCCCACCTCTTGGCAGATTCGGACATCGAGGCCCTGGCGCGGGACTTGTTGGCGGAAATCGCGGAGTTCGGCGCCAGCGACGCCATCCGCGCCCGCTCCCAAGAAGTGCTTGCCAGCATGGCTTGCCACCGTTCGCTGCGCGCCAACCGAGCGCTCACGGTGCCAGAGATGAACGCCCTCTTGCGTGAGATGGAATCCACCCCGAACGCCGGCCAATGCAACCATGGCCGCCCGACATACCTGACGCAAAGCCTCGTCGAGTTCGATCGCTTGTTCCTGCGCGGGCAGTGACGCGAACGCGAGCGTGAGCGAGCCAGCGCCGCCACGGCCGCGTGCCGTCGCGGGGCGGCGGGCAGTGGCAGTTTGCATCATGGGGCCCACCGCGGCCGGCAAAACCGATGTCGCCTTCGCCTTGGCCGCCCGCGCCGACGTCGCGCTCATCAGCGTGGATTCCGCCATGGTCTATCGCGGCATGGACATCGGCACTGCCAAGCCAGATGCTGCGACGCTGGCGCGCCATCCCCACGCCCTGATCGACGTGCGCGACCCTGCCGAGCCGTTTTCTGCGGCGGATTTCGTGGCCGGCGCCGACGCCGCCGTCACGGCGGCCCTCGGGCGCGGCCAACTGCCGGTGCTTGTTGGCGGCACGATGCTCTACTTCAAGGCGTTTCGCGATGGGCTGTCGGCGCTGCCGTCGGCGTCCGCCGAGACGCGCGCGACGCTGGCGGAGCGCGCCGCGTTGGTGGGTTGGCCGGCACTGCACGCCGAACTGGCGAAGGTGGATGCAACCGCCGCGCAGCGCATCCATCCCAATGATCCGCAGCGCATCCAACGCGCGCTCGAAGTGTTCGAGACCACCGGCCGCCCGCTCTCAGAGTGGCAACGGCAAGCTGGGGTGCCGGCGCGCGAACGCTTGGGGCTGGAACTGGTTGAAGCAGCCATTGACGTGCCGCGCGAGCACTTGGCGCAGCGCATCGAAGAGCGCTTCGACGCGATGCTTGGGCGCGGCTTTGTGGACGAAGTACGCCGCTTGCGCGCGCTGCCCGGCGTGCATGCGGCGCAGCCATCGATGCGCGCGGTGGGCTATCGGCAGCTATGGCGGCACCTCGCTGGCGAGTGGGCGTTGCCGGCCGCGCGCGCCGCAGCCATCGGCGCGACCCGACAACTCGCCAAGCGGCAACGCACTTGGCTCAACAGCTGGGCGGGGCTAGTGGCATTGGAGGGCTCCACCGCAGCGATGGCCGAACGCGCGCTCGACTTGGTGGAAAGCCGCGCCGCCGGCTAGGTGCCTGCGTCGCCGCTGTGTGTGAGCAGGGACGCATCGCGCAGCGCCATCGACGCGGCGCCGAAGCGCTTGAAATCCCGTGGCCGGCAGGCCACCATGCTCCGCTTGGCTGCCCGTTCGGGCGCCTGCTGCCGCGGCGCCCGCCCCCCTAGGAGATCCACGATGTCAAAAGGGCATTCGCTGCAAGACCCTTATCTCAACGCCTTGCGGAAGGAAGGAATCCCTGTTTCCGTCTACTTGGTCAACGGCATCAAGCTGCAGGGGAAGATCGAATCCTTCGATCAGTTCGTCGTGTTGCTGGGCAACTCGGTTAGCCAGATGGTGTACAAGCACGCCATTTCGACGGTGGTGCCTGAGCGCAACGTGCAGTTGCCCGCGCCGAAGCCGGCGGAGGGCTCGCGCGCTGACGCGCCGGCGGCGAACGTGAAGAAGGGTGATGTCGCGGCCTGACGGCGGCGGCCACAGCGCGGACACTGGCCGCGCAAGGAACCCAAGCCATGTTTTTTGAACGTCCCGAAGCCGGCCGTCGCGCCGTGCTGCTGAACGTGAGCCTTGGCGCCGGCCCCGCCGGCAACCGGGCAGCGATGCTCACCGCGGCGCGCGGTGAACTCACGCAACTCGTCCAGTCCGCCGCCATGCAGCCCGTCGGTTGCGTTGAAGGCGCGCGCGAGAAACCGCATCCGCGCTGGTTCGTTGGGGAAGGCAAGCTCGACGAGATTGCCGCGGCGCTCAGCGCCGGCGATGCGGATCTGCTCATCGCCAATCACGATCTGACGCCGGCGCAAGAGCGCAACTTGGAGCAGCGCTTGGAGTGCCGCGTGATGACGCGCGCGGAGCTCATCCTGCACATCTTCGCAGACCGCGCCCGCACCCGGGAAGGCCAGCTGCAGATCGAACTCGCCCAACTCAACCATGCCCGCACGCGCATGGCGCGAGGTTGGGCGCACTTGGATCGGCAGCGCGGCGGCGTGGGTCTGCGCGGCGCTGGGGAAAAGCAGATCGAGCTGGACGCCCGCATGCTGCGTTCACGCATCCGCGTGGTGCGCGAGCGGCTGGAACGGGTGCATGGCCAACGCCAGGGCAGCCGCCGGCACCGCCGCCGCACCGGCGTGCCAACCGTCGCTCTGGTCGGCTACACCAACGCCGGCAAATCGACGTTGTTCAATGCCCTGACGCAGCCTGCCGGCGCCGGCGGCGCCTATGTGGCCGATCAACTCTTCGCCACGTTGGACCCGCTCATGCGGCGGGTGCAAGTGGAAGGCGCGGGAGAGGTTGTGCTGGCAGACACAGTGGGCTTCATTCGCGATTTGCCGCCGGGCTTTGCGGAGGCATTCAAGGCGACGTTGGAGCAGGTGGCCGAGGCGGATCTCTTGTTGCACGTGATTGACGCGGCGGCGGAAGACGCGGCGGCGTTGCGCGGCCATGTGCTCGGCGTGCTGACGGAAATCGGCGCCGCCGACGTGCCGACCATCGAGGTGTGGAACAAGGTGGATTTGCTGCCCGGCGACGTCGCCGACGAGGCGCTGGCGCCTGAGAGCGCGCCGGGGGCGGATGGCGGCGCTCCGCAACGGGTGCCGGTGAGCGCCACCGACGGCGTGGGCCTGGATGCTTTGCGCGGCGCCGTCGGCGCTGCGTTGGGTGTGGCGTCCGAGCCGCTCACGGTGCTGTTGGAACCCGGCGCCGGCAAGGTGCGGGCGCGCCTCTACGCCTTGGGCGCCGTGCGCTCGGAAGCCGTCGGTCAAGATGGGCGGCTGGCCTTGGCCGTGCGCGTCGATGCCGCGGAAGCGCGGCGGCTGCGCTCGGCGGGCCTTGTTGCAGCGAGTTGAGCCGACTCCTACAATCGAACGAACTGTCTGAGATCCAGACTGGAGATTCATAACGCATGGCGTGGAACGACGATTCCGGCGGCGGCAAGGATCCTTGGGGCAACCGCGGCGGCGACAAGGGCCCGCCGGACCTTGACGAGGCATTCCGCAACCTGCAGCGGCAACTTGCCGGCATCTTCGGCCGCGGCAAGGCCAAGAGCGGCAGCGGTGGCGGTGGGCGAGGCTTCAGCATGTCGGTGCTCGGCATCGCCGTCGTCGCGCTCGCCTTGGGCTACGGCATGTGGGGCCTGTATCAGGTGGATCAGCAAGAACGGGGCGTGGTGTTCCGGTTCGGCGAAGCCCAAGAAAACGTCGTCCTGCCCGGCTTGCATTGGAACCCGCCGATCGTGGATCGGGTGGAGAAGGTGAATGTCACCCGCGTGAACGACCATGAGCACCAAGCGTTGATGCTCACGGAGGACGAGAACATCGTCGACATTGGGATGACGGTGCAGTACATCATCGACAATCCCGTGAACTATCTCGTCAAGGTGCGTGATCCAGAGATCAGCCTAGACCACGCCACGGAGAGCGCCTTGCGGCATGTTGCCGGCAGTTCCACGATGGACCTCGTCATCACCGAGGGCCGCGCCGCCTTGGGTTCCGAGGTGCAGGAACGCTTGCAGACCTACCTCAATCGCTACGAGACGGGCATTCAGGTCGTCACCGTGAACATCGACCAAAGCGGCCCGCCGCAGCAGGTGCAGGAAGCGTTCGATGATGTGCAGAAGGCCAAGGAAGACGAACAGCGCTACATCAACGAGGCCAACGCCTACTTAGAGGAGGTTGTGCCGAAGGCGCGTGGCGATGCGCAACGGCAAATTGAAGAAGCGAACGCCTATCGAGACCAGGTGATCGCGCGCTCCGAAGGCGAGGCGAGGCGCTTCACCAAGCTGCTTGAGGAGTACCACCTCGCCGAGGACGTCACGCGCGACCGGCTCTACATTGACGCGATGGAATCCGTGCTGAGCCAGAGCACGAAGGTGATGGTGGACGTCGAGGGCGGCAACAACATGCTGTATCTGCCGCTAGACCGCTTGGCGAACCGCGGCACCACCACCGCGGATCCGGATGAGGTGCGCCGCTTGGTGGACGATGCCTTGGGTGAACGCCTAGGTGGCGACCGGCGCCGGGACGCCCGCTAGGCGCCCGCGGCCCGCGTGGAATTGAGGAAAGCAAAATGAGTGTCCGCAACATTCTGATTGGCGTCATCGTGGCATTGATCGTGCTGCTGATTGCCGATGGCGTCTTCACCGTGGATCAGCGGGAACGCGCCATCGTTTTGCGCTTTGGCGCCGTGACGCGGGCCGACTTGGAGCCGGGGCTGCATCTGAAACTGCCCATCGCAGAAGAAGCCAAGAAGTTCGATGGCCGCATCCTCACCTTGGATTCGCGCCCGGAGCGCTACTTCACCTTGGAAAAGAAGCCGCTCATCGTGGATTCGTTTGCGAAATGGCGCATCGGTGACGTGCAACGGTTCTACACAGCCAGCTCAGGAGATGTGACCCGCGCTAGGAACCTGCTGGCGCAGCGCGTCAATGAAGGTTTGCGCAACCAGATCAGCCGTCGCGACATGCATGAGGTCATCTCTGGGCAGCGCGACGAACTCATGGCCGAACTGACGCAGCAACTCAACGAGGAGATGCGGCGCGAGATGGGCGTCGCGGTGATCGACGTGCGGGTGAAGAAGATCGACTTGCCCCCGGAGGTGTCGAGTGCCGTGTATGAGCGGATGAACTCCGAGCGCGAGATCGAGGCGCAGCAGCATCGCGCCACCGGCCGGGAACAGGAGTTGGGCATCCGGGCGGACGCCCAGCGCCAAGCGGTGGTCATTGAAGCCGAAGCCTACCGGGAGGCCGAGCAACTGCGCGGCGATGGCGATGCCAGAGCGGCGTCGATCTATGCGGCGGCGTACGGCGCAGATCCGGAGTTCTACCAGTTCTATCGCAGCATCAATGCGTACGCGCAAGTGTTCCGGGAGAAGGGCGACATGCTCATCTTGGATCCCAACAGCGATTTCTTCAAATACCTCAAGAACGGGGCCGGCAGGGGCTGAGCGGCGGGCCGCCGCCGCCTAGTCAGCGACTCCTCCAACACTCGCGCAAGAACCAGACATGGGCCGCAACGTCGTTGTGCTGGGCGCTCAGTGGGGTGACGAAGGCAAGGGCAAGATCGTCGATCTGTTAAGCGCCAAGGCCAGTGCCGTGGTGCGGTTCCAAGGCGGCCATAACGCTGGCCACACCTTGGTGATTGGCGGTGAGCAGACGGTGCTGCACCTCATCCCGTCCGGCATCATGCGCCCGGGCACGCAGTGCTTCATCGGCAACGGTGTGGTGTTGGCGCCGCAACCGCTGCTCGATGAGATAGAAGGCTTAGAGGCGCTCGGCATCTCCGTGCGCGACCGGCTGCGCATATCCCCGGCCTGCCCGCTGATCCTGCCGCATCACGTCGCGCTGGATGCGGCGCGGGAGCAATCCTTGGGCGAATGCAAGATCGGCACCACCGGGCGCGGCATCGGCCCGGCCTATGAAGACAAGGCCGCGCGCCGCGGCGTCCGCGTTGGCGATGCGTTCCACTGGCAAGAGCTTGCCGCGAAAGTCGGAGAGGCGGTCGATTACGCCAACTTCCTGCTCAAAGGCTATTACGGCGTGCCTGAGGCAGACCTTGTGGACCTAGAGCGCACGTTGGCGGAACTCGGCCCCGCGATGGAGGCATTGAAGCCAATGGTGGCGGACGTCGGGGCGCAGCTGCAGGCGCTGAGGATGGCCGGGGAGAACATCCTCTTTGAGGGCGCCCAAGGCGCGTTGCTGGACATCGACTTGGGCACCTACCCGTTCGTCACCTCTTCCAACACCACCGCCGGAGGCGCGGCGACGGGCACGGGTTTGGGCCCGCGGTATCTGGATGCCGTGTTGGGGGTGGCGAAGGCATACGTCACGCGGGTGGGCGCGGGGCCCTTCCCCACCGAGCTCACCGATGCGAACGGCGCTCACTTGTCCAAGGTGGGCAAGGAGTTCGGCGCCACCACGGGACGGCCGCGCCGCTGCGGCTGGTTCGATGCAGTGGCCATGCGCCGCTCGGTGCAGATGAACAGCTTGTCGGGGCTTTGCCTGACGAAGCTCCGCGTCCTGGATGACATGGACAAGGTGTACATCTGCGTGGGCTACCGTTGCGCCAGCGGCGAGGTGGCGGACGCGAACTTCCACGGCGAATCCTACAAAGATGCGCGGCCGGTCTACGAGGAATTGCCGGGCTGGCGTCAGTCCACCCACCGGGCGCGCAGCGTCGAGGAACTGCCGCCGAATGCGTGCGCCTACATCCGCCGCATCGAAGAAGCCGTTGGCGCGCCGGTGGACATGATCTCCACCGGAGCGGACCGCGACGACACCATCGTCATCAAGGATCCGTTCGAGGCCTAGGCGATGCTGGACGCGAAGCTGTTGGACTTGCTCGTTTGCCCCGTGAGCAAGGGGCCGCTGGTGTACCGCGCCGAGCGCGACGAATTGTGGTGTCGCCAAAGCGGTTTGGCCTATCCGGTGCGCGACGCCGTGCCGGTGATGCTGGAGCAGGAAGCGCGGCAGTTGAGCTTGGAAGAGCTGCGAACGCTGGAGTGACGGCGCACGCGGCCACATCCGGCCACCGCGTCGTCCGTCCCGTCCACCCGCAAATTCAGGTGGAACGCCCTGTCTTGTGCCAACATCCGCATCGTTCGGTCTCCCATGCTGTCTTTCAACTCATAGGCTGCCGAACCGTCGCGTCCAAGGGCTTCCTTGGGCGCGGCACTTGTCCAGAAGGTGCTGATCCCGTTCACATTGCCAACAATCATTAAATTTCGTTGTACGATCGAATCCCTTGCTTGTTGTACCCGTTTCGGCAGCGGCACGGTGGATGTGGATGTGGTGGAGCCATGGCGAGTTCATGGATCGAATGTGAAGCTGTACGGCTGGGCGGAGTCCATGCGTAGCGGGTGGACATCGTAATGCCCCTCCCCCTGTGCGAGGCGGCGGCGTGAAGCGCGCGCCGGGCGGAGGCCTCCGCGCCGCCGTGGCCTTCCTGGGCATCGCCGTGGCGGCCTTCGCCGCGGCGCCGGCCGCGGCGCAGGACTCCTGCACGACCTGTCTGAATCGGCCGCTCGTCACCTCCACCCCAGCGTCGGGCAGCACCTACTATCCGGGCGAGATCATCACGGTGCAGGTGCGGCCCAGGAACTCGCCGTGGGTCAGCATCACCAGCGCGGACAGCCCCACGCTGGTGCTCCGCGTCGGCAGCAGCGACCAGACGTTGAGCGGGAGCCTCCAGTCCCGGCAATATTCCTACACCGTTTACGACCACGAACAAAGGCAGGACGTGACCCGCTCGCGGGACACCAACGTGCTGGAGTTCAGCTACACAGTGCAGAAGGGGGACCGCGACACCGACGGGGTGAGCGTGGCGGCGAACGCGCTGGGCGGCGGCAACATCGGCGCCAACGTCGGCGGCAGCTCGTTCGGCGGCGGGACCTGGCACCCGAACCTCAGCAAGAACCACAGCGCGATGAGCGCCCAGGCCGGCCACAAGGTGGACACGCCGGCACCGTCCTGGAGCGGGGTGACGGGGCCGGACATCATTTTCTACACGGGCGGTTCGGTGAGCTACCGGCTGCCGCAAGTGGCGAACGCGGCCGCGGCGCACAACGTCAGCTATTCGGTGACGTCGGCGCGGTCGCTGCCGACGGGCTATGCGCTGAACGCGTCCACGGGGACGATCACGGGGTCGCATGGCAGCGCGTCGGCGCGGCAGAGCTACACGCTGCGGGCGACGGACGGGTTCAACCGCACCGCCGATCTGACGTTCCACCTGCAGGTGAGCGCCGATGTGGGGGTCGAGTCCATCTCGATCACGTCGAACCCCGGCGCGGACAAGACCTACGGCAAGGTCGCGCCGTTCGGGACCAACGACACCATCACCGTGCGGGTGGATTTCACGCGACGGCTCTCTTGGGTCAATCCAAGCGTGTGCCTGGACATCCGGATCGGGGGCCACACGCGCCAAGCGTGCACCTTCACCTATGACAGCAATAACGCCGCAGTCTGGGACAAGGTCGATTTCAGCTACGCGGTGCAGACGAGCGACTGGGACGGCGACGGCATCTCCTTCCCGACGAACCCGCTGGGCGGCGGCGGGACGACCAGCCTTATCCAATTCCACCGCGCCGGAATTGGTGGCGGGAGCAGATGGGTGAACCGGAGCTTCGCGTCGATTCCGGCCGACGCGAACCACAAGGTGCGCGGGCAGCAGACCGTGCCGAGCTTCGGCTCGACGGCCAGCCCTGCCTATAGCTGGGTGAAGGACAACGCGGTGTCGCAGGCGCTGCCGGCGGCGACGGGCGGCGACGGCGGCGTAACGTACAGCATCGAGGAGAGCCTGCCGGCCGGGTTGAGCTTCGCCGCGGCGACGCGGACCATTTCCGGCACGCCGACGGCGGCGCAGGCGGCGGCGAACTACACGCTGGCGGCGACGGACGCGGACGGCGACAAGGCGACGCTGCGCTTCTCCATCGGGATCGCGGGGATCACGGTCTCCATCGATTCGCCGAGCGTGACGGAGGGGGACAGCGGCTCGAAGAACCTGACCTTCGCGGCGACCCTGAGCACGGCGAGCGCGCAACAGGTAACGGTGCAGTATGCGGACGCGGGCACGGGGACGGCCACTTCCGGGACGGACTACACGGCGATCTCGGGCGGCACGCTGACCTTCGCGGCTGGGACGACCAGCCAGACCTTCAACGTGTCGGTGACGGGGGACACGCTGGACGAGGCGGACGAGACAGTAGTGGTGAACCTGAGCAACGCGTCCGGGGCAACGATCTCGACGGCCAGCGGCACGGGGACGATCACGGACGACGACGACCCGCCGACGGTGTCGGTCGCCGCGGCGAGCGTGACGGAGGGCGACAGCGGTTCGAAGAACCTGACGTTCACGGCGACGTTGAGCGCCGCGAGCGGCAAGCAGGTGACGGTGACCTGGGCGGAGGGGACCGGCGGCACCGCCACTTCCGGGACGGACTACACGGCCATCACGGGCGGGACGCTGACCTTCGCGGCGGGGACGACCACCCAAACCTTCAACGTGTCGGTGACGGGCGACGTCGTGGACGAGTCGAACGAGACGGTGGCGGTGACGTTGAGCAGCCCGACGAACGCGACCATCTCGGCCACGGCGGGCAGCGCCACGGGGACCATCACCGACGACGACGCGACGCCGACCTCGATCACGCTGACGGTGAACGACGACAGCGTGGACGAGGGGGACGGGGACACCACGATCACGGTGACGGCCACGGTGGACGGGGCGACGCGGTTCGGCACGGCCAGGACGGTGAGCGTGAGCGTGGCGGGCAGCGGCACGGCGTCGGCGGTGGACTTCGCGGCGGTGTCGGACTTCAACATCACGATCGCGGCCGGGGCGGCGAGCAAGAGCGAGACCTTCACGCTGTCGCCGACGGACGACTCGGTGGACGAGACCGACGAGACGATCACGGTGAGCGGCACTTCGACCGGCCTGACGGTGAACCAGGACACGATCACGTTGTCGGACGACGACGCGACGCCCTCGATCACGCTGTCGGTGGACGACAACAGCGTGGCAGAGGACGACGGGGCGACCACGATCACGGTGACCGCCACGGTGGACGGGACGACGCGGTTCGTTGATGACACCACGGTGGAGGTGAGCGTGGCGGGGAGCGGCACGGCGACGGCGGTGGACTTCGCCGCGGTGTCGAACTTCAACATCTCCATCGCCGCCGAGGCGGCGAGCGGCACCGAAACCTTCACGCTGACGCCGACGGACGACGCGGTGGACGAGGCCAACGAGACGGTGACGGTGAGCGGCGAGTCGGGCAGCCTGACGGTGAACTCGGCCACGATCACGTTGACGGACGACGACGACGCGCCGACCGCGATCACGCTGACGGTGAACGACAACAGCGTGGCCGAGGACGACGGCGCCACCACGATCACGGTGACGGCAACGGTGGACGGGACGACCCGGTTCGCCGCGGCCACGACGGTGACGGTGAGCGTGGCGGGCAGCGGCACGGCGACGGCGGTGGATTTCGCGGCGGTGTCGAACTTCGACATCACGATCGCCGCGGAGGCGCAGAGCAAGACTGGCACCTTCACGCTGACGCCGACGAACGACGCGGTGGACGAGGCCAACGAGACGGCGACGGTGAGCGGCACGTCGGGCAGCCTGACGGTGAACTCGGCCACGATCACGTTGACGGACGACGACGCGGCGCCGACTGCCATCAGCCTCACGGTGAACGACAACAGCGTCGGCGAGGGCGACGCCGCCACCGCGATCACGGTGACGGCAACGGTGGACGGGACGACCCGGTTCGCCGCGGCCACGACGGTGACGGTGAGCGTGGCGGGCAGCGGCACGGCGACGGCGGTGGACTTCGCGGCGGTGGCGAACTTCGACATCACGATCGCCGCCGAGGCGGCGAGCGCCAACGAAACCTTCACATTGACGCCGACCAACGACGCGTTCGATGAGACGAACGAGACGATCACGGTGAGCGGCTCGTCGGGCAGCCTGACGGTGAGCTCGGCCACGATCACGTTGACGGACGACGACGACGCCCCGACCTCGATCACCTTGACGGTGAACGACGACAGCGTGGCCGAGGACGACGGGGCCACCACGATCACGGTGACCGCCACGGTGGATGGCGCGAGCCGGTTCGTTGACGCCACGACCGTGACCGTGAGCGTGGCAGGCAGCGGCACGGCGACGGCGGTGGACTTCGGGGCGGTGTCGGACTTCGACATCACGATCGCCGCCGGGGCGGCGAGCGCAAACAGCACCTTCACGCTGACGCCGACGAACGACGCGGTGGACGAGACGAACGAGACGGTGACGGTGAGCGGCACGTCGGGCAGCCTGACGGTGAACTCGGCCACCATCACGCTGACGGACGACGACGACGCCCCGACGGCGATCACCTTGACAGTGAACGACGACAGCGTGAGCGAGGGCGACGGAGCCACCACGATCACCGTGACGGCGACAGTGGACGGCACGACCCGGTTCGCCGCGGCCACGACGGTGACGGTGAGCGTGGCGGGCAGCGGCACGGCGACGGCGGTGGACTTCGCCGCGGTGGCGGACTTCGACATCACGATCGGCGTGGCCGACGCGAGCGGTACCGCCACCTTCACGCTGACGCCGACCAACGACGCGGTGGACGAGACCGACGAGACCGTCACGGTGAGCGGGGCGTCCGGCAGCCTGACGGTGAACTCGGCCACGATCACGTTGACGGACGACGACGACGCCCCGACTGCGATCACGCTGACGGTGAACGACGACAGCGTGGGCGAGGGCGACGGCGCCACCACGATCACGGTGACGGCGACGGTGGACGGCACGACCCGGTTCGCTGCGGCCACGACGGTGACGGTGAGCGTGTCGGGGAGCGGGACGGCGACGGCGGTGGACTTCGCATCTGTGTCGGACTTCGACGTCACGATCGCCGCCGGGGCGGCGAGCGCGAACAACGCCTTCACGCTGACGCCGACCAACGACGCGGTGGACGAGACCGACGAGACCGTCACGGTGAGCGGCGAGTCGGGCAGCCTGACGGTGAACTCGGACACGATCAGCCTGACGGACGACGACGCGGCGCCGACCTCGATCACCCTGACGGTGAACGACGACAGCGTTGCCGAGGACGACGGAGCCACCACGATCACGGTGACGGCGACGGTGGACGGCGCCACGCGGTTCGCCGCGGCCACCACCGTGACCGTGAGCGTGTCGGGCAGCGGCACGGCGACGGCGGTGGACTTCGCCGCGGTGGCGGACTTCGACGTCATGATCGCCGCCGAGGCCGCGAGCGCGGACGAGACCTTCACGCTGACGCCCGCGGACGACGCGCTGGACGAGGCCGACGAGACGATCACGGTGAGCGGGGCGTCCGGCAGCCTGACGGTGAACTCGGACACGATCGCGTTGGCGGACGACGACGCGACGCCGTCGCTGTCGATCGACTCGCCGACCGTGGCGGAGGGGAACGCCGGCTCCAAGGACATGACGTTCACGGTGACGCTGTCCGCGGCCAGCGGCCAGCAAGTGACGGTGGACTACGCGGTGGACGCCACGAATCCGGGGACGGCAACGAGCGGGACCGACTACGCGCCCGTCTCGGCGGGGACGCTGACGTTCGCGACAGGCGCCACGTCGGAGACCATCGCCGTGTCGGTGACCGGGGACACGGCGATGGAGCCGGACGAGACGGTGCGGCTCACGCTGAGCGCCCCGGCGAACGCGACGCTCGGCACGGCGACGGGGGTGGGCACGATCGTGAGCGAAGACGGGGCGTCGCTGATCCGCATAGACGCGGACCCGACGACGCCCAACGCCGACCCGGGGCCGCTCGCGCTGAACGAGCTGTCCACGGACCCGGCGAACTCGAAGAGCCATTCGGTGCGGCTGAAGACGCCGCCGACGCAAACCGTGACGGTGACGATCGCGAGCGCCGACACCGATGCGGTGACGGTCGGCGACACGGACGGCGACATGCCAGGCACGCAGAACACGCTGACGTTCACCGCGACGGACTGGAGCGCGGCGCGGACGGTGACGCTGACGGCCGCGCAGGACGACGACGGCGTGGACGAGAGCGTGACCGTGACGCACGCGGCCAGCACGGCCTCGAACAGCGAGTACACGGGCATGTCGGCGAGCCTGACGGCGACGGTGGACGACGACGAGACCCCGGCGGTGGTGATCGACGCAAACCCGTCCACGGCCAACGTGGTGGACGCCGGGCCGCTGACGCTCACCGAGGGCCACGCCGCGGACGCGGCGAAGGCCTACTCGGTGCGGCTCGCCACGGAGCCAACGCAAACCGTGACGGTCACCCTGACCAGCGCCGACACGGGCGCGGTGTCCATCGACGAGAACACCCTCACCTTCACCGACGCCACCTGGGAGACAGCGCAGACGGTGACCGCGCGGGCCGTCGACGACGACGACGCCGCCAACGAATCCGCGGCGTTGGGCGCGGCCGCAAGCACCGCCACGGCCAGCGAGTACACCGGCGTCGCGGCCAGCCTGACCGCCATGGTGGACGACGACGAGACCCGCGCCATGACGCTGAGCGCCTCGACGCTGACGGTGCCGGAGAACGACAGCGCCACGTACACCGCGCGGCTGACCTCGCAGCCGGTGGGCGGGAACGCGACGGTGACGATCACGGGCGCCGGCAGCGGCATCGCGACGAACCCGACGGCCCTGACGTTCACGCCGTCGAACTGGAGCGCGGCGCAGACCGTGACGGTGAGCGCCGCGTCGGACGCGAACGGCATTCACGAGAGCGTCACGCTCACGCACACGGCGTCCGGCGCGGACTACAACAGCGGCGTGGCGACGGTGGCGGTTGTGGCGACGGCGACGGACGACGACGGGCCGAGCCTGCAAGTGAGACCCAACACGCTGACGGTCCGCGAGGAGAGCAGCGCCAGCTACCAAGTGCGCCTGAACACGGAACCGAGCGCCAACGTGACGGTGACGGTGGGCGGCGCGACGAGCGAAGTCACGGTGGACACGGACGCCGACACGACCGGCGACCAGAGCACGCTGACGTTCACGCCGACGGACTGGAGCACGTACCAGGACGTGAAGGTGAGCGCCGCCGCCGACGACGACGCGACGGACGAGATGCTGACGCTGGGCCACACGGCGACGGGCGCGACGGAGTACGCGGGCCTGCCCGCCGGAGCGCGGCCGGGCGTGGCGGTGACGGTGGACGACGACGACACGCGGGCGATCGTGATCGACACGGACCCGACGACGCTGAACGTGGCCGACTCCGGCCCGCTGGCGCTGAACGAGCAGTCCGGGCACGCGGCCAACGCGAAGAGCTACTCGGTGCATCTGGCGACGCAGCCGACCGCGGCGGTGTCGGTGGTGATCACGAGCCGCGACCGGGCCGTGTTGGTGGACACGGATTCGAGCCCGCAGACGCGGACGCTGGCGTTCACGACGACGAACTGGTCGTCGCCGCAGACGGTGACGGCGACGGCGGCCGAAGACGACGACGCCTCGGACGAGCGCGTGACGATCGTGCATGCTGCAAGCGGCGGCGACTACGAAGACGTGACGGCGTCGCTGGTCGCGCAGACGACGGACGACGACGAGCCGGCGATCATGGTGCTGGCGTCCACGCTGACAGCGTCCGGCGTGGACGAGGGCGGCGCGGCGACGTATTCGGTGCGGCTGGCAACCGAGCCGGAGGGCGCGGTGACGGTGACGGTCGCGGCGAGCGGCGGCGTCTCGGTGGACCTGAATGATGCGCAGGCCGGCGAGCAGCCGTCGCTGCACTTCGACGCCACGAGCTGGAACGTGGCGCGCGCGGCGGTCGTGCGCGGGCTGCAAGACGCCGACGCCGCGAACGGCACGGCGACGCTGCGCCACTCGGCGTCCGGCGCGGATTACCGCGGCGTGTCCGCGGCAGCGGTCTCGTTCGCGGTGACGGACGACGACGCGCGGGGGGTGCTGGTCGCGCCGACGGCGCTGACCGTGAACGAGGGATCGACGGCGGCATACACGGTGGCGCTGGCGACGGCGCCGGTCGGCAGCGCCGTGGCCGTGGCCGCGACGAGTTCGGACACGGCGGCGGCGACGGTCTCGCCGGCGTCGCTGACGTTCACCGCGTCGAACTGGAACGTGCCGCAGACGTTCCAAGCCCGCGGCGCTTCCGACGCGGACTCGACGGACGGTTCGGCAACCATCTCGCACGCGGTCTCCGGGGGAGGCTACGGCGCGGTCCCGGCGAACTCGGTGGCGGTGGCGGTGCGCGACGCGCAGGCGGCGGGGGTGCGCATCGAACCGCCGCGGCTGACGCTGCGCGAAGGGGCGGACGGCGCCTACCGGGTGCGGCTGAACACGCAGCCGGCCGGCGACGTGGAGGTGACGGCGACCAGCCCGGACGCGGCGCTGGAAGTGGACGCCGACGCGACGCCGCTGACGCGCACGCTGACCTTCACGACGCAGAACTGGAACGTCGAGCAGGCGGTGTCCGTGTCCGCGGGCTCCGACCACAACGCGGCCGACGAGGCGCTCTCGGTGTCGCATGCGGTGTCCGGCTACGCCGGGGTTTCGTCGGCGCCGGCGCTGGCGGTGACGGTGGAGGACGACGACGCGCCGGGCTTCGCGTTCACGCCGGCAGAGGGGCTGGCGCTGTCTGAAGGCGGCGGCGCGGAAGCGACGGGAACCTACGCGGTGGCGCTGACGGCTCAGCCGTCGGGGACAGTGACGGTGGCGCTGTCGAGCAACGACGCGGGGCTTGAGTTCGACGCCGACGCCGCGCCGGGCGACCAGGCTTCGCTGACGTTCGACGCCGCCAACTGGAACGCGGCGCAGACGGTGACGGCCCGCGCCGCGGCGGACGCGGACGCGGCGACGGAGGAGGCGACGCTGCTGCATTCGGCGGCGGGCGGCGGCTACGACGGCGTGCTGGCGGGATACGCGGTGCGGCTGTCGGACGCCGACGCGGCGCCGGCGCCGACGGGGGTGTCGGCGGAGGCGGCCGGGCCCACGAGCCTGATCGTGCGCTGGAACCCGTCAGCGGAAGCGCAGGGCTACGCGGTGCAGTGGCGGCGCCCTGGGCAGGCATGGAGCGCGTCGCGGCAGATGACGCTGCCGGCGGGATCGACGTCGGCGCGGATCGACGGCTTGGCGACGGGCGCCGAATACATTGTGCGGGTGCTCGGCACGAAGGGCGGCGATCCGGGCGAGCCGTCGGACGAGGCGCGGGCGACGCCGGCGGACGTCGTCGGCGGCAACCGGCGCCCGCAGGTCGTCGAACTGCCGGAGGACGTCGAGCTGGAGATCGGCGGCATCGCGGAGGTTCTGCTGGCGCGCGTGTTCTTGGATCCGGACGGGGACGCGCTGTTCTACACGGCGGCGTCGGCGGCGCCGGGCGTGGCGTCCGCCACCGTGTCGGGTTCGGTGCTGCGGGTGGAGGGCCTGCGGCCCGGCCTCGCGGAGATCGCCCTGACGGCGACGGATCCGGATAGCCTGTCGGCGCGGGCGGTGCTGCGCGCGGAAGTGCTGGGGCGCGCGTGCCAAACCGGCCCTGCGCAGGCCCCAGAGGGCGGCGCGGCCAGGGTGGTGGCGGAACTGTCCTCGGCGACGGCGGACGGGGAGACGGTGCGCTGGCGCGTCGTCCCAGACCGCGACCGGGCGACCGCGGACGCGGATGCGGGTGAACACGGCGACGCGTCCGGCGAGGCGACGATCCCGGCGGGAGAGCGCTGCGCGGCGATCGAGATCGCCATCGCGGACGACGCCGACGTGGAGCCGGCGCGGGAGTGGTTCGCCGTTGAACTCGAACTGCGGCAGCCGCATGCGCGCTCGGCGAGGCTGCGGCGCTCGCGGATTCCGGTGGCGGTTCTGGAAGGGGTGTGCGACCGGACGCCGGCGGCGCGCGACGCGCTGCTGGCCGCGGCGGCGGCCGGCCCTGGCTGCGAGCGGCCGGCGCCGGCGGACCTGACGCCAATCCAGACGCTGGCGCTCGACGGCCCCGAACCGGCGGCGATGCTGGCGGCGGGGGATCTGAGCGGACTGCCGGGGCTGCGGACGCTGGATCTGCGCGGCAACGCGCTCACGGGGCTGGCGGCGGGCGTCGTGGAGGACGTTCCGCGCTTGGAGCGCCTGCTGCTCGGCGGCAACGCGCTGCCGGCGGTTCCGCGCGCTGCGCTGCGGGCGCTGCCGCGCCTGCGCGACCTGGACCTCTCGGACAACGCGCTGCGGACGCTGCCGGACGGGGCGTTCGCGGGGCTGTCGTCGCTGCGGCTGCTGCGTCTGGACGGCAATCCGGGCGCGCCGTTCGCGCTGACGGTGGCGCTGCTGCGGGTGAACGGCGAGCCGTGGGCGCCGCCGCCGGCGCGGATCCGGGCGCGGGCGCCCGCCGGCGCGCCGTTCGATTTGGCGCTGAGCCTCACGGCGCAAGGCGGAAGGTTCTCGAACCGCTTGGCGACGGCGGAGACCTTGGTGCGGGCTGGCGCGACCGCCGGCAGCCAACTGGTCGTGCAGCCGGACGACGAGTTCGCGGTTGTGTCCGTGTCCGTGCCGAACCTGCCACCGGGGCGGTGCCAAGGCGGACCGTGCTGGCGGGGCTTCGAGCTGGTGGCGGGGGACCCGCTGACGCTGTTCGCGCGCGCGCCGCGGGCGCTGACGACGCCGGAGCCGGAGGCGCTGTTCGGCACGACGCTGCGGCTGCGGCTGGCGTCGCTGGCCGCGCCGGGGGACGCCGATGGCGAACTGACGTGGCAAGTATCGTCGTCGGATCCGGCGGTGGCGGCGGTTCGGATCGTTGACGGGACGCTGGTGGTGGAACCGCAGCCAGGCGCGGAGGGAACCGTGCTGGTGGAGGCCACGGCCACCGACGCCAACGGCCTCACCACGACCATCCGCTTCGAGGTGCAGGTGGACTTCCACTGGCCGTCCGGCAGCTGGCGCAACGCCCTGCCGCTCGAATAGGGAAGGTCCGAACAAGCAACGGCGGCGCGATGCCTTCACACTGCCCGAAGGCGAGCCGCGGCAGCCGACCCCTGCACCAACATCCGCGTCGTTCCATCTCCAATGTTGTTCCAACTGGCAGGCTGCGGAACCGCCGCATCCAACGGCGTCCTTGGTCGCGGCCGCTCAGAAGGTGCTGATCCCGTTCACGCTTTGATGGGGTGGTTCGCTTTCCGCTAAACTGCTTGGCTAGAGGGAACTTTCAGCGCGCCGCCGCGTCGGCGCTCCTCGTGGAGGAGTGTTGGACGCGGCGCCGAGAGGGTTGAGCACAGTGAATCGCGCCGCCTTGAATGGCTCGCACATCGCGCCGGCCACCGAGATGCCGGACATCGCCCGCCACGGCGTGCGCGATGCCGCCGCCACGCTGGATTGGGTGGGCATGAGCAGCATTCGCCGCCCGCTCAAGATCCGCGACGGCCAAGCCGTGCATGATGTGCAGGCGCAGGTGCAGCTCTATGTGGACCTGGACGATGCCGACGCACGCGGCATCCACATGTCCCGGCTCTATCTCATTCTGGACGAACACGCAGACACGCGCCCGCTTTCGGTGCCGGGCCTCAAGCTGTTGCTCGCCTCGTTGCTGGAATCCCATCGAGACCTCTCTGGCCGCGCCTTCGTGCAATTCGATTTCGATTACCACCTGCGCCGCAAGGCCCTCGTCAGCGACAACTCCGGTTGGAACGCTTACCCGGCCTCCATCAAGGGCACGCAGGTGGCGGGCGAGACGCAGGTGGAGCTGGCCCTCGGCATCTTCTATTCCAGCACCTGTCCCTGTTCCGCAGCCTTGGCGCAGCAGTTGGCGCAGCAGCGCTTCGAGCAAGACTTTGGCGCCGGTGGCACGGTCCGGGTCGAGGACGTGAAGGCTTGGCTCGGCACGGACGATGGCTTGGCCGGCACGCCGCACAGCCAGCGCAGCATCGCCAAGTTGTTGGTGAAGCTGCGCCACACGCAGGAAGACTTTCCGTTCACCGACCTGATCGACCGCGTGGAGGCAGCGCTGCAGACACCGGTGCAGACGGCGGTGAAGCGCGAAGACGAGCAGGAGTTCGCCCGCTTGAACGCCGCCAACCTCATGTTCTGCGAGGACGCCGGCCGTCGCGTGAAGGCCGCGTTGGGCGCAGACCAGCGCCTAGTCGATTTCTGGGTGCGCGTGGAGCACCACGAAAGCCTCCACCCCCACGACGCCGTGGCGGTGTTCACGAAGGGCGCACAAGACGGTTACCGGCCAATTCCCTAGCCGCCGATGGACGCCGCGGTCAAGCGGACGCGGCTTTGGGCGGATGTCGCTTGGCGGTGAGCGCCGAGGCCGGCACGCGGGAACGCCGTGGTGCCGAGGAGAGGACTTGAACCTCCACGGGGTTACCCCCACTAGCACCTGAAGCTAGCGTGTCTACCAATTTCACCACCTCGGCGTGAAGCGGCAGAGCCCGCAACGCCAAGCGCTCCGGGCCGGACGCGCAATCTACTTTCCCACCAGAGGGTTGTCAATTTGAGCTCCCCCAAAGGACGCGCACGCGGCGGCTTCGAGAAGCGACCGCAGCGTCCCGCAACCCTCACCGCCGGGGCTGTCCGCGCCGCGCTGCAAACCCTTGGGGCACCCACTTGGCATGATTTGGCGCAGCATCTCAAGGTGCGCAAGGGCGCCGGCGCCCATCGGCTGCGGCGTCTGCTGCGCGGCCTTGAACATTCAGGCGAGGTCCGCCGCGGGGAGGGCAGCGCCTACTCGCTCAACGCGGATGCGGCCGTCGTGTTGGATGAAGTGGTGGAGGTGGGCGGCGTTCACAAGCTGCGCGACAGCGGCGACGCGCTGCCGGCCGCGGCCGGCGCGCGCGCCGGCGACCGAGTGGAAGTGCGCCGCGGGCCGCTCGGCCCCGAGGTGCAGCGGATCGTGGAGCCATCCCCAGCGCCCGTTGTCGGCTGCTTGGTGGAAGGCTGGCGCGGCCAGCGGTTCGTCGAATCCCTCGATCCTGCGGTGAAGGGCCGCATCGATGTCGAAGACGATGACGACACGGCGCAAGATGGTGACATCGTTGAAATCAGGCTGCTTTGGGCCACCGAACGGCATGGCCGGGGCGCGGGCCGGCGGCGCTTTGCCGGACGCATCGTGCGTGTGTTGGCAACGCGCAACGAGGCAGACCGGGCCGCAACGGCGATGTTGGCAAGCCACGGCGTGCCCGTCGCGTGGCCACCGGAAGTGCCGCAAGCCGCGCCGCCGGCGGTCACCGAAGCCGATGCGGCTGGGCGTTTGGATCTCACCCATCTGCCCCTCGTCACCATTGATGGCGCGGACGCGCGAGATTTTGACGATGCCGTCTTCGCCGCGCCGCGGCCGCGCGGGGGCTGGCGGCTGGTCGTCGCCATTGCGGATGTGGCGCACTATGTCGCGCCGGGCTCGGCGCTGGATTTGGAGGCGCACCGTCGCGGCAACTCCGTGTACCTGCCAGATCGCGTCATTCCGATGCTGCCGGAAGCGCTGTCCAACGGCGTCTGCTCGCTGCGCCCCCACGAGAGACGCTTGGCGCTGGTGTGCGACATGCGGGTGTCGGCAACGGGACGCATCAGCGGCTACACCTTTGCCGAAGCCGTGATTCAGTCGCGTGCGCGGCTCGTCTACGAGGATGTCGCGGCGCGCCTCGAACGCGGCGCTGGCCACCGCGGCGACTCCGCCGCGGACGAGGCAGCGTCGCTCCGCGCGCTGTTTGACGTGTACCAAGCGCTGCGCGGCCAACGCACCGCCCGCGGCGCCCTCGACCTCGATGCCCGAGAGACTGTGCTCACGCTGCGCGAAGGCCGCGTGGCAGCGGTTTCGCCGACCATCCGCAACGACGCCCATCGGCTCATCGAGGAAGCCATGATCGCCGCCAATGTCTGCGCGGCGCGGCATCTCGAACGCCTCGGCGCCATGTACCGCATCCATGAGGCGCCGGCGGGCGAAAAGCGCGCGCAGCTTGCGTCCGCGTTGGCGTTGGGCGGCGTGTCGTTGGGGGCTGCCCCGTTGTCGCCGAAGTCCTTGCAGGCGGCGTTGGAGGCAGCGCGGGGGCGGTCTGCGCTGCCGCCTTGGCTGCTCGCGGCGCTGCTGTTGCGCTCCCTGCCACAGGCGCGGTACGACTCGCGCAATCTCGGCCACTTCGGCTTGGCGTTGCCGAAGTACGTCCACTTCACCTCGCCCATTCGCCGCTATGCGGACTTGATGGTGCATCGCATCATCAAGAGCGGCGTCGCCGCGCCACAGGGCTGGCTGGAGGACGCTGCCACCCACATCTCCATGACGGAGCGGCGCGCAGATGACGTGACCCGCGCCGTGGCAGATTGGCTGAAGTGCGACTTCATCGCGCACCGGGTGGGCGAGCGCTTTGCCGGCATCGTGGCCGGCGTCACGGAGTTTGGCCTGTTCGTCGAGCTTGAAGGCGTCGGCGTGCAAGGGTTGGTGCATGTGTCCCGCCTCGGCACGGACTACTACCAATTCGTGCCGGCAAGCATGAGCTTGGTCGGGGAGCGGTCTGGGCACCGCTACACGCTGGGCGACGCCTTGATCGTGGCGTTGGAGGAGGTGTCTGTGGAAGCGCGGCGCGTTGGCCTTGCCGTGGTGCGCCGCGTGAAGCCGTCGCGGGGGCGGGCATGAAGCGGCGCCGCCGCGGCAGGCCGTGGCGGTGAAGGCGGGCGGGCGTGGCAACGCCGGCGCAGACGCCGATGTGCCGCCATCTGCGGATGCCGCGGATGCGTCGGATGAGGATTGGGTGTACGGCATTCACGCCGTCCGCCATCTCCTTGAAGCGGCGCCTGGACGGGTGCGGCGGTTATGGGTGCTCGATGCGCGGCGCGGCGCCCCGGCCCTCGCCGCTTTGCTGAGCGCGGCGAGCGCGGCCCAAGTGCCGGTGGAATGGGTGCGCCGCCCCGCCCTTGATCGCGTCGCCGTTGGCGTCCATCAGGGCGTGGCCGCGCAGTGTCACGCCATCGCGCCGGCCACGGAACAAGCGTTTGAGCGCCGCTTCAGCGAGTTTCGCCAGCCATTCCTGCTCGTTCTGGAGGGTGTGCAGGATCCGCGCAACCTCGGCGCTTGCCTGCGCACCGCGGACGCGGCCGGCGTCGATGCGGTGTTGCTGCATCGACGCAACGCCGCCGGCTTGAGCGGCGCCGTGGCCAAGGCGGCGAGCGGCGCCATCGAGCGCTTGATGATCGTCTCCGTCACCAACGTCGCCCGGCGCATCGAGTGGTTGAAGGCGCGGGGCGTGTGGATCGTCGGCGGCGACGAACGGGCGGAACAGTCGCTCTTCGAGTGCGACCTGCCGTCTCCCACCGCGCTGGTGTTGGGCGGCGAAGGCAAGGGCCTGCGGCGTCTCACCCGCGAGCGTTGCGACGTGCTGGTGCGCATCCCCATGGCCGGCGCCGTGGCCAGCCTCAACGTGGCGGTGGCGGCCGGCGTCTTGCTGTTTGAAGCGGCGCGGCAGCGGCGTTAGAATCGCCCGTCCGTTCAACCACTCCTTGCCGCACCTCGGCCACGCCGGCGGCGGCGAACCCAAGGGGAGCCTCAATGCGTCACTACGAAGTGGTGTTCCTCGTGCATCCGGACCAATCCGAACAGGTGCCGGGCATGATGGAGCGCTATCGCGCGCTCATCGAGCGCAGTCAGGGCGTTGTGCATCGCATGGAAGATTGGGGGCGGCGCCAGCTTGCCTATCCCATCTCCAAGATTCACAAAGCGCACTATGTGTTGATGAACATCGAGGTGGCCAACGACACCCTCGATGAACTCACCAGCGCCTTCCGCTTCAACGACGCGGTGTTGCGCAACCTGATCATCAAGCGTCAGGAAGCCGTCACCGGCGTCTCGAAAATCTACGAGCAGGAACTGCGCGAGCAAGAGAAAGATCGGGAGCGCGATCGGCGCCGCGAAGAGGAAGCTGCCCTGCGCGCCGCGCGCCGGGAGGCGGCTGTGGAGCGCGACGGCGACGACGAGACGCCGGCCGCAGCGCCCCAGCCGGATGAGCCACCGGCGCAGCCGGAGGCGGAGGCCGAGCCGCAGGCGGAAGCCACTGCGGAGGCCGAAGCCACCACCGCCGATGGCGCGGATTGAGGGAGGACGATCATGGCGAGAGGTTTTCGGCGCAAGCGCTACTGCCGCTTCACTGCGGAAGGCATCAAGGAAATCGACTACAAGGATCTCGATCTCCTGAAGCCCTACATCACCGAAACTGGGAAGATTGTGCCGAGCCGCATCACCGGCACCAGCGCCCGCTACCAGCGGCAGTTGGCCACGGCGGTCAAACGCGCCCGCTATCTGGCGCTGCTGCCGTACACAGACCAGCACAAGTAAGCCGAGGGACGCAAGCTCTTGAAAATCATATTGCTCGAGCGCATCGCCAACCTTGGCAACCTTGGCGACGAAGTGGCCGTGCGCGGCGGCTACGCGCGCAACTACCTCATTCCCCAAGGACGCGCCGTGCGCGCCACGAAGGACAACCGCGTCTCCTTCGAGGACCAACGGGCAGACCTGCAGGCCGCGGCCGACGCCCGCCGCGACGCCGCCGAGGCGCGGGGCGACCGATTGGCAGACTTTGCCGTCACCCTGATGGCGCGCGCCAGCGAAGAGGGCAAGCTCTACGGCTCTGTCGGCACCGTGCAAATCGCCCGCGCCCTCACGGAGCGGGGCATCGAGGTGTCCAAGGCGGAAGTGCGGATGCCCGAAGGCGTCATCCGCTCGGTTGGCGATTACGAAGTGGAGATTCAACTGCACGCGGATGTCACACGCGCCGTGACGGTGCATGTGGTGGGAGAATAACGACGCCTAGGCGCCTTTTCTCGACGGGGTTCCACCACGTCCCCTTGCTTCGTGCCGGCGCGCCCGCGCCGCTGTCCCGCTACTCCCGCAAGGTGCCGCCAAGTGCGGGCGCCATTGCATGCACGCCTTACTCAGTGCGGTATCCACAACCTAGGATGCGCCTTCAATGCAGCGGCTGAGACCGTCCGTGCCCCAAGCAGATACCCAAGCCTCTTCACCCACCCGGCTCAAGGTGCCGCCCCACTCCATCGAGGCGGAGCAAGCCGTGCTCGGTGGCCTCATGCTGGACAACGGCAAGTGGGACGCCATTGCAGACCGGGTGAGCGAAAACGATTTCTACCGTGCCAACCACCGCGTGCTGTTCCGCGTGATCGGAGAGCTCGCCAACGATACGCAGCCGTTGGATGCCGTCACCTTGGGGGAGGCGTTGCTGGCGCGTGGCTTGGTGGAGCAAAGCGGCGGGCTGCCCTACCTTGCGGAGTTGGTGGAGGCCACCCCGGCGGCCAGCAACGTCGCCGCCTATGCGGACATCGTGCGCGAGCGCTCGATCCTGCGCCAGCTCATCGTCGCCGCCAACGACATCGCCGAATCCGCCTACGCCCCGGACGGGCGCCCCAGCGGAGACTTGCTGTCCCTTGCCGAACAGTCGGTGTTCCGCATCTCGGACGAGCGCCTGCAGGGTGCTGGCCCGCAGCCCGTGACGCCGCTGTTGACAGGGGCGAAGGCGCACATTGAGGCGCTGCAGCGCGACGGCAACCCCACCCCCGGCGTGTCGACCGGGTTTAGCGACCTGGACGAAAAGACCGCGGGGTTCCAGAACTCAGACCTCATCGTCATCGCGGGGCGACCATCCATGGGCAAGACGGCGCTTGCGGTGAACATCGCCGAGCACGCCGTGTTGGAAAACCAAGGCGATGGCGGCGCGGTGCTGGTGTTCTCCCTCGAGCAATCGGCGGAGCAACTCGCCGTGCGGCTGCTTTCCGCGGTGGGCAGCATCGACCAAGGACGCATGCGCAACGGCCAAATGCATGACGACGATTGGCCCCGCTTCGACAGCGCATTGAACCTGCTGCGCGACAAGCCGCTCTACATCGACGACACGCCGGCGCTCACCGCCCTCGACATTCTGGTGCGGGCGCGACGGGTGCGGCGTGAAACCCCAACCCGGTGCCTGAAGCTCATCGTGGTGGACTACATGCAGCTCATGCGCCCGACCGAAAAGGCCGAATCCCGCGCCCGTGAACTCTCTGAGATTTCCGGCCGCCTGAAGGCCATCGCCAAGGAGATGGGGTGCCCCTTGGTGGCGCTGTCGCAGCTGAACCGCGCCCCCGAGAACCGCGACAACAAACGCCCGCGCATGTCGGACCTGCGCGAATCCGGGGCCATCGAGCAGGATGCAGACCTCATCCTGTTCATCTACCGCGACGAGGTGTACGACGAGAACACCGAAGACAAGTTTGCGGAGCTCAACATCGCCAAGCAGCGCAACGGCCCCACCGGCATGGTCAAACTCACGTTTCGGGGCCACCTCACGAAGTTCGAGCCGTACATCCCAGACCGCTATCCGGACTATCCAGAAAGCTGATGGCGGCCGCCAAGCCGAAGGCTGCTTACGTTTGCGCGGAGTGTGGCGTCGAACACGCCAAGTGGCAGGGGCAGTGCGCGGCTTGCGGGCGGTGGGATGCGGTGCGGGAGGTGGCCATCGATCCCGCGCGGCAGTCCGGCGGCTATGCCGGCGCCGCGCCGCAGGTCACCCGGTTGCGGGAAGTGGAAGCGGCTGCGCGCGAGTGGCTGCCAACCGGCATGGCGGAGCTGGACCGAGTGCTCGGCGGCGGCTTAGCGCCCGGTGCCGTGGTGTTGATGGGGGGAGACCCCGGCGCCGGCAAGAGCACCTTGCTGCTGCAGGTGGCGGCGGCGCTGTCCGGCCGGGTGACGGTGTTGTACGTCACCGGCGAGGAATCCTTGGAGCAGATCGCGGAGCGTGCGCGGCGTCTGCAACTGCCGTTGGATGACCTCTTGGCCGCTGCCGAGACCCGCGTCGAGGCAGTGGCGGCGCTCATCGCCGAGCATCGGCCACGCGTCGTCATCGTCGATTCCATACAGGTGATGCAGGTTGCGGCGTCGACCAGCGCGCCGGGCAGCGTCACCCAAGTGCGCGAGTCCGCGGCGGCGCTCACGCGCATCGCCAAGCAAACGCAGACCGCGGTGGTCCTCGTCGGCCACGTCACCAAGGAAGGCGGCCTCGCCGGCCCCAAGGTGCTTGAGCACATGATCGATTGCTTCGTCATGCTCGACAGCCCCGCCGGCACCCGTTTCAGGACGTTGCGTGGCCACAAGAACCGCTTCGGCCCGGTGAACGAACTCGGCGTCTTCGCCATGACCGAGGGCGGCATCAAGGAAGTTGCCAACCCCTCGGCCATCTTCTTGCAGCGCCCGGAGGAAATGTCGCCGGGCAGCGTCGTGACGGTCACTTGGGAAGGCACGCGGCCGCTGTTGGTGGAGCTGCAGGCCTTGGTGGACGACGCCCAGGGCGGCTACGGCAAACGGTTGGCCGTTGGTTTGGACCCGCAGCGTTTAGGCATGCATCTCGCCGCGCTGCATCGGCACTGTGGGCTGTCGCTGGCGGATCAGGATGTCTTTGCCAACGTGGTCGGCGGCGTTCGCATCATGGAAACCGGCGCGGACATGGCGTTGGTGGCCGCGGTGCTGTCGAGCTTTCGCAATCGGCCGCTGCCGCGGGATTTGGTGTGCTTTGGCGAGATTGGCCTCACCGGCGAGGTGCGGCCGGTGCCGAATGGCCAAGAACGGTTGCGCGAGGCGCAGAAGCACGGTTTCACGCTGGCCATCGCGCCGCGCGCGAACTTGCCGCGCCGGCCCATTGGCGGCATTGAGGCGCATGGCGTCACAACCTTGAGCCAAACCTTGGAGGCGCTGAGCGGCTTGGGCTGACGCCGGCTCTTCCCGTCCCCTTTCCGTCTCTCCCGCCCCTTCCCGTCCTCCCCCGCCGCCGCAGCGGGTACGCGAACCCCGCCTTGCTGTAGGATGATGGCCATTCTTTCTGTGCGAGAACGCTGCAGTGGGCAAGTGGTCTCTCGCCGCCATCGGGTTGCTCTTCCTCGCCGCGGCCAGCGCCGGCGCGAACCCTTGTGCGCGCGCGCATTGCATCGCGGGCACGGTGGTGGGCATCGTGGACGGCGACACCGTGACGCTGTTGGTGCAGGATGCCGGTGCACAGCGCGAACAACGTGTGCGCCTCACCGACATCGACACGCCGGAACGCGCCCAGCCTTGGGGCACCCGCGCTCGCCAAGCGCTTGCGAACAAGGTGTTTCGCCGCCAAGTGCAAGTCGCCTCCCGCGGTCAGGACCGCTACGGCCGCTTGCTAGGGCGCATTTACCTCGGCGGGCGGGACATCAATCGAGAGATGGTGCGTGAAGGCCATGCTTGGGTGTATCGACAATACTCTTCGGACATTTGGCTGCTGCGGGACGAGCAGGCGGCCCAGCAACGCAGGATGGGCCTGTGGTCGCTGCCGGCAGCGCAGCGCGTGTCGCCTTGGGAGTGGCGGCGTGGCGCCCGCAGCCCGAAACCGCGTCGGGTGGCTGCGACGCCGGCGGTGCGGGGTGCGTTCACCTGCGGCGCCAAGCGCTTCTGCCGCGAAATGGCTTCGTGTGACGAAGCGCGATTTCACCAAACGCGGTGCGGCGTCACGACCTTGGATGGCGACGGCGACGGGATGCCGTGCGAGCAGCTATGCCGCGACGCGAGGCGGTAGGGCGGGCTTTCAGCGCGGCGTTCTCTCACCGCCGCATCGGCCCTTCCGCTTAAGCCCCGCCTCTCACTCGGCCTGCATCCACGCCGGCAGCTCCACCAAGTCTGCGATGGCGGCCGCGATGGGGCTGTTCGCCACATCTCCCACTACCGACATGGTGGTGGTGAGGCCGCCATCCACCACAAAGGCTTGGCCAGTCACAAAGGCCGATTCGTCGCTTGCCAAGAAGAGCGCCATGTTGGCGATGTCGAAGCCTTCCCCGGCGCGCGGAATGGGCTGCAGGTTGCGGAAACCGGGCCGCAGAGCCTCTTCCACCGAGACATTCGAGCCGGCCTTGGGCTGCTGCCCGAACAGAAAGATCGGCGTCACGATGACGCCTGGGCAGATGGCGTTCACGCGGATATGGTGTGGCGCCAGTTCAACGGCCACCGCGCGGGTGAGCCCCATCACGCCCGCCTTCAGGGCGCTGTAAACCGGCGCTCCAGAACTGCCGCGCAGGCCGGCAATGCTGGCCGTGGACACGATGCTGCCCCCGCCTTGCTCTTTCATGATCGGCGCGGCGTGCTTCATGCCGAGGATCGGCCCGGTGAGCAGGCATGCCACGGTGCTCGCGTAGGGCGCGCCCATGTCCGTCTGATCGATGGGGCCAGCCACGCCGCCGAAACCGGCGTTGTTGAAGATGCAGTCCAGGCGCCCGTGCGCCTCGACAGCGAGGTCGATCATCGCCTTCACGTCTGCCTCGATGCCGACATCCGTGCGGATGAACGTTGCCGCCGCGCCGAGCTCTTGGGCGATGGCCTCACCCTTTTCAACTTGCAGGTCGCCAATGACGACCTTGGCGCCTTCCGCCACGAAACGCCGCGCCGTCGCGGCGCCCATGCCGCTCGCGCCGCCGGTGATGACGACCACCTTGCCGTCGAGCCTTGCCATGTGCTTCTCCCCTGTGCCGCGGGCCGCGGGCCGCCTCGGGGCAGTTTACCCGCCGAACGCCTGTGCCGCGGCGCGGGCGATGTCGATGATGGGCGTGGGATAGATGCCGAAGACGACGATGCCGGCGCCCAAGGCGACGACCACTGCCGCGGCTTCCCAAGCGCCGGCCCGCTCGGTGGCGGCCGGCGCGGCTTCACGCGCTTCTCCCACATCCTCCGCGGCCGGCGTCTTGGTCATGGTGAAGATGATGCGCAGGTAGTAATAGACGCCGATGGCGCTGCCGATGACCAGCGCCCACACCAGTGTCCAGAGTTCGCCTTCGGCGCCGGCGGCGAACAGGTAGAACTTGGCGATGAAGCCGATGGTGAGCGGGATGCCGGCGAGGGACAAGGCCGCTGCGGAGAGCGTTGCGGCGAGCAAGGGGCGTTGCCAGAACAGCCCTTCGTAGGCTTCCAAGCGTTCCGCATCCTCGCCGCCGGCTTCGCTCGACAGCACGGTCATCACGCCGAAGGCGGCGAGCGTCATCAGGAAGTAGCCGGCGAGATACACCATCCCCGTTTCCAGCGCCATCGGCGCGCCGGAGATGGATGCCGCGAGCACCACGGCGATGAGCAGGTAGCCGATGTGGGCGATGGAGGAGTACGCCAAGATGCGCTTCAAGTTGTCTTGCAGCAGGGCAAGCAAATTGCCGACCACCATCGAGACGACGGCGATGATGACGACGCCGAGCACCAGCGGCGCCGCGCCCAAAGCGCCCGTTTCCACCACATAGCGCAGCAGCAGGGCCACCACGGCGCCCTTGGAAACGGTTGCCACGAAGCCCGTCACCGGGGCCGGTGCGCCTTGGTAGACGTCCGGCGTCCACATGTGGAACGGCACCAGGGAGAGCTTGAAGGCGACGCCGGCGAGAATCATTGCTTGGCCGGCCACGGCCAGCAGGCTGCCGGCCGAGAACGCGGCTTCAAAGGCCATCGACCCGGTGGCGGCGTAGGCCAAGGCCATGCCGAACAGCTGTGTCGTGGAGGCGACGCCGGACAGCACAAGGTATTTGAGTGCCGCCTCAAGGGGCGCTTGGCCTTCCTCTGGGTAGGCGATCATCGCGTACAGCGAGATGGACAACACCTCCAGCCCCAACACAAAGGCGGCGAAGTGGGTGGCGCTCGCCATTGCCATGGCGCCCAACGTCGCTGTCAGCAGCAGAACGTAGAACTCCTCCCGGTGCGCCAACGTGATGCGTCGTTCCAAGTAGCGATAGCCGAGCAACGCGGAGGCGATGGCGGCCATGACGAAGAGCGCGTTGAAGAAGTTGGCGTAGGCGTCGATGGCGAGAAGGCCGTCGATGACCCGGGCGCCGGCGGCATTGGAGGCCGGCAGCGCGAACAGCGTTGCGACGAGGGTGGCGAGTGTCACCGCCAGCGCCAGCACATGGCTGCGCACGAAGGAAATTGCGAGCAGCAAAGCCAAGGTGCCGCCGATGAGCACCAAGTGCGGCGCGAGGGCCTGCAGGTCTGCGCCGGTCATGCGTTGCGCCCCGTTGGCCGGCCCGTGCCGGCCGGTGCTTGCGTCATGCCCATCGTCACGGCGTGATCCACAGTGTCTCGATGACGGGCGCCGACAAGTCCAACAGCGGCTGCGGGTAGACGCCAATCCAGATCAGCGCTGCCATCATCAGCGTCATCACCGTCATTTCGCGCAACCCAAAGTCGCGCATGGCGGGCACATCTGGATTCGGCTCGCCTTGGAATGCGCGCTGCAGCAGCACAAGGCCATACACCGCGGCCACCACCACGCCCAAGGCGGCAGCCACCGTGAGCGGCACATTGGCTTGGAAGGCGCCGAGCAACACCAGGAACTCGCCGATGAAGTTGCCGAGCCCCGGCATCCCCACCGAGGCGACGACAAAGAACATCGTCATCACGCCCATGCGCGGCGCCCGCATCCAGAGGCCGCCCATGTCGGACATCTCCCGGGTGTGCAGCCGCTCCTGCAGGGCGCCCGCCATCATGAACAGGGCCGCGGTGGAGAAGCCATGCGCGATCATGGTGACGACGGCGCCCTGCATGCCGAGCGGGTTCATCCCGGCTGCGCCGTCGCCGGCGTCCAAGAACGCGAAGGCGCCGAGCAGCACGAAGCCCATGTGGGCGACGGAGCTATACGCCACCAGCCGCTTGAAGTCTGACTGGCTGTAGGCCATGTAGCCGCCGTAGAGGATGCTCAAGGCACCGAGGAACATCGCCCAATTGGCGAACTGCGCCGAGGCGTCCGGAAACAGCGGGATGACGAAGCGGATGAGGCCGTAGGCGCCCGTCTTCAGCAGGATGCCGGCGAGGATGACGCTGCCGGCGGTGGGCGCTTGGGTGTGGGCGTCTGGCAGCCAAGTGTGGAACGGCACGCCGGGCAGCTTCACCACGAAGGCCACGAAGAAGCCGAGCATCAGGTAGAAGGCCACGTCCGGCGCGAGCTCCGCGCCCAACAGGTCGTTGTAGTTGAAAGTGATGCTGCCGGTGTTCGCGTAGTTGAAATAGACGAGCGCCAAGATCGCGAACAGCATCAACAGGCCGCTGATTTGCGTGAACAGAAAGAACTTCATCGCGGCGAAGGCCTTGTTCTCGTGCCCCCAGATGGCGATGAGGAAGTACATGGGAATGAGCATCACTTCCCAGAAGAAGAAGAACAGGAACAAATCCAGCGCGGTGAACACGCCGACGACGCCGGCCATCACCCACAGGACATTGAACTGAAAGAAGCCGGTGCGCCGCTTGGTCTCTGTCCATGAAGAGACGACGGCCACTGCGCCGAGGAACAGCGTCAGCGCCGTGAGCATGAGTGACAGCCCGTCCATGCTCAGGATGACGTGGATGCCGAAGCGCGGAATCCACTCGATGTATTGGTTCGCGTAGGCGTAGCCCCCCGCCCAAGCGTTCGCCACATAGGCGCCGGCGGCGATGAAGGCGATGAGCCCCACCCATCGCGGCGCGTTGGGGTTGATGCGCTCCGCAGCCCAAGCCACGCCGCCGGCGATGAGCAGGAACAGGATGAGGCCGAGGATGTTCACAGCGCGTCGAGCACGATCAGGAAGGCGACCAGCAGGCCGATGGCCATGTTCGCGGCGTACCAACGCAGGCGCCCGCTCTGGGTGAGCGCGATCACATAGTGCAGACCGCGCGTGACCGCCGCGATGATGCGATAAGCGAAGTCCACCGCGTCGGCCTTGTTGAGGTGCGCGACGGCGATGAAGGGCTTGACGAACACCCGGTCGTACACCCAGTCGAAGCCCCAGCCGCTGAACCAGAACCTGCGCGTCGCATCACCGAACCGCGACGCCGCCAAACCGTCCACGTTGATGCGCCGGTTGTGGAACAGCAGCCAGCCCAAGGCGATGCCGAGGAACGGCGCTGCCATCGTCGCGAGGGCCACGGCGCTGGTGTGGTCGGCTTCGCCGAGCCCGCCGTCCGGCAGCACCGCGGCCACCGGCGCCAGCCCGAACCAACCGCCGCCGATGGCGAGCAGGCAGAGCACCGCCAGCGTCCCCCACATGTTGATGCGCGAGTGGTCATGCGGCTCGATGCCCGTTTTGCCGAAGAACGTGATGACCATCATGCGCGTCGTGTAGAGGGCGGTCAGAAACGCGGCGAACGCGGCGCCGCCCCAGAACAGCCAGCCGGCGGGCGCGAAATCGAAGCTCGCAAGCACGATGGCGTCCTTGCTGTAGAACCCAGAGGTGAATGGCAGCGCGGCCAGCGCGATGGAGCCGATCAACATGCTGGCGAATGGAATGGGCAGTTTGCGCCACAGGCCGCCCATCTTGAACATGTCCTGCTCGTGGTGCAGCGCCAGAATCACCGAGCCAGACGCCAAGAACAGCAACGCCTTGAAGAAGGCATGGGTCATCAGGTGGAAGATGGCTGCCGACCATGCGCCGACGCCCAACGCCAGGAACATGTAGCCGATCTGGCTCATCGTCGAATACGCCAGCACCCGCTTGATGTCCCGTTGCGTCAAAGCCGTGAAGGACGCGATGAGCAGCGTTGCGAGGCCGACGCTGGCCACCGCCAATTGCGCCGTCGGCGACAGCAGGAACAGCTCATGGGTGCGCGCGATGAGATAGACGCCGGCCGTCACCATCGTCGCCGCGTGGATGAGCGCGGACACCGGCGTCGGGCCGGCCATGGCGTCTGGCAGCCACGTTTGCAACGGCAGCTGGGCGGATTTGCCCACCGCGCCGCCGAGCAGCAGGAGCGCGATGAGGGTTGCCATGGTGGAGCCTTCCGGCCACAGCTCGCGTGCGCCCGCCATCGACGCCTGCACCTCGATGCTGCCCACTTCCCGGAACAGGAGGAAAAGGCCGAGCAGCATGGCGGTGTCGCCGACGCGGGTGACGACGAATGCCTTGCGCGCGGCGTAGCCATTCTCTGGCTGCGCATGGAAGAAGCCGATGAGCAGATAGCTGCAGAGGCCCACGCCTTCCCAACCCAAGAACAACACGAGCAGGTTGTCGCCAAGCACCAGCATCAGCATGGCGAAGACGAACAGGTTCATGTACGCGAAGAAGCGGCTGTAGCCGCCTTCGCCCCACATGTAGCCGGTGGCGTAGAGGTGAATGAGGAACCCGACGCCGGTGATGACGCCCATCATCACCAGCGACAGCCCATCCAAGTACAGGCGAATGCTCGGCGTGAAGCCGTCGACGTCCATCCAAGTCCACAGCAAGTACCACTGCGGCTCGGCGCCTTGGGCGTAGAAATCCATGCCCACCACGAGCGCCACCAGCGCGGCGAGCCCCACCGACCCAGCGCCGACGATGCCGGAGAACCATTTCAGGGGCCGCGCTTCGGAAACGAAGAGGCCGGCGACGAACAGGGCAAGGAAGCCCAGCAACGGCAGCGTCGGCACCAGCCAAAGGAGATCCATGCGGCCCCGCTCCGGCCGTCAGCCGTTCAACTCGCTCGCCGCATCCACGTCGAGCGTGTCGAAGCGGCGTTCGAGTTGCAGCACGAGCCCCAACGCCACCGCCACTTCCGCGGCCGCGATGGCGAGAATGAGCATGAACATGATCTGGCCATCCGGCTGGCCCCACTTGGCGCCGGCGGCGACGAACGCCAGCCCGCAAGCGTTCATCATGATTTCGAGCGACATGAGCAAGAAAATGACGTTGCGGCGCACCAAGACGCCGGCGAAGCCGATCAGGAACAACACCGCCGCGATCAGCAGCACATGCTCCATGGGCACGGCCAAGCTGGTCACGACGCTTCCTCGCGCCGGTCGCGCAGATAACGGCGCCCCAAGTGGTAGGCGCCCACCAACGCGGCGAGCAACAGCATCGCCGCCAGCTCCACGGCGAGCAGATACTGGCCGAACAGCGCTTCGCCCACAGCCTTCGGGCCGACCGGCGAGCCGGCGTCGCCAGTGTCTGAGCTAGCGATGAGGAAGATCATTTCGCCGAACAGAATGGCTGTCAGGATGGCCGGGCCGATCCACATGCCCGGTTCCAGCCACAGCCGCTCGCGGGTGATGGAGCGCCGCCCCAAATTGAGCATCATCACCACGAACAAGAACAGCACCACGATGGCGCCGGCATAGATGACGATCTCCAAGGCCGCCGCGAAGGGTGCGCCAAGCAGGAAGAAGATGACGGCGATGGCCAACAGCGCCACCACCAACCAGACGAGGGCGTGGGCCGCGTTCAGGCGCGTCACCACCAAAGCCGCGGCGGCGATGGCAACGGCGGCGGCAATGTAGAAGAGCGTCAACTCCACGGCGAATCGCCCTGCGTCACGGCATGAGGCTCCGTGTGTCTTCGGGCGGCCGCTCGTTCTGCGCGGCACCCTTGTCTTTGCCGGCGATGGTTTTGCCTGCCACGTTCCAGAAGCTGTAATCCGGATACTTGCCGGGGCCGCTGATGAGCAGATGTTCCTTTTCGTACACCATGTTCGAGCGGTCGAACTCGCACAGCTCGAAATCCGGGGTGAGTTGAATGGCGTAGGTGGGGCAAGCCTCCTCGCACATGCCGCACATGATGCAGCGCGAAAAATTGATGCGGAAGAACTCCGGATACCAGCGCCCGTCCTCCTCGCGCTCGGTCTTCTGCAGCGCGATGCAGTCCACCGGGCAGGCCACGGCGCACAGGTTGCAGGCCACGCAGCGCTCTTCGCCGTCTGGGTCTCGCGTCAACACGATGCGGCCCCGGTAGCGCGGCGCCGCGTACGGCATCTCCTCCGGGTACTGGACGGTCTCGTTGCGCATGAAGGTGTGCTGCAGCACCGTCCAGATCGTTCGTAGCTGGCTCCACATGATTTCGTGCCCTGCTCCCCGCCCTAAGCGTTCAATCCGCCGCGGCCAGCGCAATGGCGCCGGTGACCAACAGGTTCACCAGCGAGAGCGGCAGCAGCACCTTCCAACCGAGGGACATCAGCTGGTCGTAGCGAGGCCGTGGAATCGCGGCGCGCAGCAGGATGAAGAAGTTGATGACCAACGCCGTCTTCAGCGCGAACCACACCACCGGCGGCAAGAAGCTCGGCCCCAGCCAGCCGCCAAAGAAGAGCGTCACCACCAGCGCGGAGGTGAGCATCATGGCCAAGTATTCGCCGGCCATGATGAGGCCGAACTTCATGCCGGAGTATTCGGTGTGGAAGCCGGCGGTGAGCTCGTGCTCCGCTTCCGGCAGGTCGAAAGGCAGCCGGTGTGATTCGGCGAGCCCCGCAATGAGGAAGATGAAGAAGCCCACGCACTGCGGCAGCACGTACCACATGCCGCGCTGCGATTCCACGATGTCCACCAAGCTGAACGAACCGGCGTGGATGACGACGCCCATCAGCGACAGGCCCATGAACACTTCATAGGTGAGCATCTGGGCGCCCGCCCGCAGGCCGCCGAGCATGGCGTACTTGTTGTTGCTGGACAGCCCGCCCAGCAGCACCCCATAGACGGCGAGGGAACTCATCGCCAAGAAGAAGAGGATGGCGATGTTGGAATCTGTGACGTGGAGGCCTGGCCCGAAGGGCACGATCACAAAGGCCATCAGCATGGAACCGACGACGATGGCCGGCGCCAAGATGAAGAAGACGCGGTCGCCGAAGGGCGGCAGCCAATCATCCTTGGTGAGCAGCTTCACCATGTCCGCCAGCGCTTGGAGGACGCCGAACGGGCCGACGCGGTTGGGGCCCAGCCGGTCTTGCCACCAACCGAGGAGGCGCCGCTCCCACCAGACGATGAACAGCGCCAGCACCAGTGCGCCAACGGCGAGGGGCACGATGAGGAGGTAGCTCCAATTGAGTTCCATCACTCAGCCCTTGGCGATGACATCCGCCGCCGCGGCGGCGCGAGGCGCAAAGTCTGGATCCGCCGCGAGCTTCACCGCGGTGGCGGCAATCGTCGGCACGCCCGGGAACCCTTGCGTGACGCCGACGCAGCCGGCGGCGATGCCGGCATCCAGACGCGCTTGGAAGCTCATTGGAACGCCTTCCACTCTCACGCCACTGCCGGCGGCGATGCCGAGGGCTTGAGCGTCTGCTGGCCGCAGCAGCACATACGGCGCGGCCATGCGTTCGGCGATGGGCGCGGAGGCCGCGGCAAGTTCGTCGCTGCCGAACACATCGCTGACGCGCACCAGTTGGAAGTGGCCCGCCGGGGGTTCGCTCGCGGCGGTGGTCGTGCGCGGTGGCGTGGCTTCGGGCAGATCTGCTTCGGCGTTGAGCAGCCGGATGCCAGGGTCTCCACCAGCCAATGGCCCGCCCACTTCTTGTTGGAACTTGAAGACGGATTGGTTCGAGTTCCAACCCGGCGACCAAACGTAGGGCACCACGGCGCCGGGCTGATCGCCCACGTTCTGCCCCTCCATCGAGTAGGAGAGCGGCGTTTCGTCGTCCACGGTGGCCTTCGGCTCATGCACGCTCACGTCGGCGCGCATCGCCGTGCGGCCGCTGTAGCGGTGCGGTTGGCGTGGAATGCGGGTGTGGGCGCGCGCGCGGAAACCCGCTTTCGGGCCGATGCGCGCCAATGCCTCGAACTCCCCGGTCGCGCAAGCGGCGCTCAAGGAATCGATGTCTGGCCAGCCCATGTCTTTGCGCCCCATGCGCGCGGCCAAGGCCGTCAGCCAGCGCCAGGCGGGCGCGATTTCGTCCGTGGGCTCGAACACTTGGTAAAAGCGTTGGGCGCGCGTCTCGTAGTTCACGAAGGCGCCAGTCTGCTCCGCGTAGGCGGCGGCGGGCAGCACCACGGCCGCGGCTTCCGCCGTGGGGGTTTCCAGCACGTCCAGCACAATGGCGTTGCTGAGCTCGATGTCCGCCGCCGGCGCGCGGCGGTGCAGGTCGTTCTCCAACACGATGGCCGGCGCGCCTTCGCGCATGCGCGTGAGGGCGTCGGCAAGCCCTAGCTCGCCGCCCAGCAGCGCTGCTCCAAAGCTGTTCGCCTCTGGGGCGATCAGGGCGAGCATGGCGTCCCCCCCGGCGCGCTTGAGCGCTTGGGCGAGGTGTGCGGCGACGCTTGGCAGCTCCGCGTTGCGCGCTTCCACCCCGGCGATGACGAGCGGGCGTTTGGCTTGCCCCAAGGCGCGTGCCGCAGCGGCGGTGAAGTCTTCATCCGCGCTTGGCGCTGGCAGCGCGTCGGCGATGGCAATGCCGATGCCCGCGAGTTGCCCCGGCGCGTCCCGGTGCGTGGCCGTCGCCAAGGCGTCGAGCCGGGTCGTGGCCACGGAGGCGATGAACAACGGGCTTTTCGCGCCCTGTCCGTGGCCGCGCACGCCGGCGTCTTGCCAATCTGGAATGCCGGCATCCTTGGCCATGTCAAACGCGACGCCGCGCACGGTTTGACGCACCGCGAGGGCCAAGCGCGGCGCGGTGTTCGAGATGTCCTCGCCGAGGATGAGCACGGCGTCTGCGCTTTCGATGTCCGTGAGCGACGGAATGTGGAAGCCGCCGGCACGATATGCCTGCACCGCCACGTTCATGGCGGCCGCCTCGTCGTCGGCGAAGCCGGCGCAGAAGCGATCTGCCCCGACCAGCCGCTTCAGCGCATGGTTCGCTTCTACCGACGCGCGCGGCGAGCCGATGCCGATGAGTGATTCCCCGGCACTGAGCAGCCGCGCTGCGGCATCGAGGGCCACATCCCTCCCGGCCGCCTCGAACACGCCGTCCTCGGCGCGCGCGCCGGCGTGGCGCAGACGCTTGGCATGGTTGACGAAGTGCGAGCCATAACGCCCCCGGTCGCACAGGAAGTAGCCGTTCACCGCGCCGTGGTAGCGGTTGTGCACGCGCTTCAGCATGCCGTAGCGCTCGGCTGGGAAGGTGTTGCAGCCGACCGCGCAATTCGGGCAGATGGACGGGGCGGACTGCAGATCCCACTTGCGGGTGTAGTGTTTGGCGAAGGGCTTGTCCGTGAACACGCCGGTGGGGCAAACCTCCACCAAGTTGCCGGCGAACTCGCTCTCCAGCACGCCGTCTTCGGCGCGCCCGAAGTACATCCGCCCGCGCGAGCCGAAGGCGTCAAGGTCTGTGCCGCCGGCGTAGTCTCGGTAGTAGCGCACGCATCGATAGCAGGTGATGCAGCGGTTCATCTCGTGGCCGACCAAGGGCCCCAGATATTGGTTGTGCCAAGTGCGCTTCGCGCCCCCGTAGCGGCGCATGGCATGGCCCGTCATCACGGTCATGTCCTGCAGGTGGCACTCGCCGCCCTCCTCGCACACCGGGCAATCGTGCGGGTGGTTTTCCATCAGCCACTCGATCACCTGCTTGCGGAAGTCCGCAGCGAAGCTGTTGGCGACGGAAACGCGCATCCCATCCTGCACGGACATCATGCAGGCCATCTGCAGCCGCCCGCGCTGATCGTCTTCGTCCGCATATTGGATGACGGCGCACAAGCGGCAGGAACCGACGGACCCCATTGCCGGATGCCAGCAGAAGTAAGGCAGGTCAAGCTGTTCCGAGAGCACGGCATGGAGCAGGTTCTGCCCCGCCGGCAGGTCGTACTCCTGACCGTCGATGTGGACGCGGGCCATGTCTAGAACGCCCTGCTCGCCATATGCGGGAGCCTCGCGGCCAAGCCTTGCCGCGGTGCTGCTGGGATCGTGCTCGCGCTGGGGCTTCCCATGCCCACGCACGGGCCGCGCCAATCGGCGAGAGGCGGCTGTCGCCGCTGCGTTTCGGGCACCCGCCCCTCCGGAATCTGCAACTGACGGCGACCTCTTCAACCGCATGGTTCGCGCCAAGCACGACGGTTACGCGGGCCGCTTTCGAGTGGCGCGAAAGATTACCGATTGGCGGTGTTGAGGGCAAGGGCACATGCGGGCTTCCGGCACCTTCTGGAGGGTGCCCCCAGGGGCAAGCCCGTGGATGGGCGACGGTCGGGACTTTGTGAGTTTCCGCGGCAACATGGGAGACCGAAACGATGTGGACATTTGCGAGGAGAGGGCGTTCTGCTGGAAGCTGCGGGTGGGGTGGCGTTGTATCGAAGCGTTCGCGCCATGTAGGTGATGGGACAGATGGCTACTTCCACAGACGCACGGTGAACCGTTCGTCTTGTTCCTCCAAGTCCGGGTCGGTGCCGTTGTGTTCCTTCATGCCGCGCACGATCTTTCGGGGCACGCCCATGCCCATGTGCTCTAGGTACCCGTAGTCCCGCATCACGTCTTTGAGAAGCTCGTTACGCGCACTCCGGCAACCCGCTCTCATGCGCGCGGGCGTGATGCCATTGGCGAGACGGCCGGGGCTGACGATCTCCAAGCGATCCGCATAGATGCTGAGTTCGATGTCCGTGCCGGAGAGCGAGTAATCGCGATGGACAATCGCGTTAACGATTGCCTCGCGCACTACGTCGGGCGGATAGTCCCAACGCTCCTCACGTCGGACACCGTCCGCCAGCCTCACGGTCTCGATGTTCCGCCTAACGAAATCCACGGCCTGTTCCACAAGGCCGGGTTCCAACAAGGATTTGTCGACAGCTTGCAGTGGCAGGATCGGCCCGCGCAACGTGCGTCGTTCCTTGGCGTCGTAGTCCTTCTCCGTACCGAAGTACGCTGCGGCATCAATCTTGGCGTGCGGCAGGAATCGCTTGGGGTTCTTGCCAAACAACATCAGCGCCGCGACTGTTGCCGAGTGTGGCTCGTCCTCATGGAGCAGCTCAGTGTTCAGGAGCAGCGACTCCCAAGCGGCTTCTTGGGCATCTCGCCACTCCCGCTCGCGGGACTCCGCAAGCGCTCGCCAGTGTGCATCATCCTCGGCCCGGGCCTGTGCTTCGGTACTCTCAAGCCACTCCGCCGATGGCTTGTCGAGCGGAACCCCCTGTTCTCGCACACGCGAGAAGTAGTCCACAAGCCGGCGGCGATCAATGTCCGCGAACGACGTGCCGGACACCGGGCGAAGCTCCATGCGAAAGGCACCCCGTTGCTGGAACAGGCGCTCAAGTTCCTCGCGGCTTGCTTCACGGCTCGTGCTGCCCACGCGGATGTAGTACGTGCGATGTTGGTTGTGCCATTGGTGATGCACCGTCCAGCCTGGAGTGATCTGCACCACCCCAACGTCTCGCCCCGGTTCCGCGTCGCGCACAATGGAGAAGTGGGGCATGAGTTCCGGGCGTATTTTGTCTCGGCAAGCTGAGACCACCCACTCCTCGTGCTCACGATAGGCACGTGACCCTGCTTGCTCTTGGCCTCGTGGCACCAAGCCGCTGACGCTGCCATCGTCTTCCACGCCAAGAAGGACGTAACCGCCGCGCAGATTGGCCAGCGCGACGATCTCCTTTGCCAATGCTCGGTTGTCGATGCGATCGCTCTTGAACTCCACGCCAGAGCTTTCCCCTTGCGCGATCAGCTCATACAGTTCCGTTTTCGTCACTACACTTCCTAGAAGCCGTATTTTCTCCGCCGCCGCTCGAATGCCTCCTCGCCGCCTTCCAACAGTTCTTCCACGAGCGCCCTGACGGGGCCGACATCTATGGAGCCGCGGTGTTCAAGTTTGATTTTGGCTCTTCCTCCCTCCGCTTCGCCCGATGGCGTCAAGCCAAGAATCAGCTCGGCGTCGCCAAGCACCGGGATGTTGGCGTTGTGCGTCGAGAATACGAATTGGCGACGTTGCTTGCCATCTCGCATGCGCGGCACGATGCCCTCTGTGATGAAACGGTTGTCCAAATCGTCCTCTGGCTGATCCACCACCAACGGCGCATCGGCGTCGAGTAACAACAGAAGCAAGACAGCGGTTGCCTTCTGGCCAGTGGACAACCGATCAAGCGCTTGCCAGTTCGCTGGTTCTCCCTGCGGCGCCACGTTGAGCTCGATGTCCGTCGTGGATAGAAGTGCCAATTCCTCAATGAGCATGAGCGTCTGCAGGGAGGCACCGGCGAGTCGCTCAGCCTGTGCGCTACCGATCCCATATTTGGATTCCACCTCATGCGCACCCTGCCGGCAAGCGTGCGCCAACCCGATGGGCGATAGGCGGTCTACACCGCGCAGTTTCTCGATCGCCTCAGAGAGGCGCCCACGGATCCGGCCCCTCAGAAGCGCGAACAACGGTTCGCGGTCGCCACCGAACTCGACCCGCACGCGCGCTCGGTCGGCGAGTTCTCGCGTCACCCGCTTGCTGGCTTGGTCGAGCGAACGGAACTCGGCTGCGTTCAACTCTTCCCATTCCGCAAGCAGATTTCGACGGCGACCGTGAAGTTCGGACTCCTCACGTTCGAGATGCTGCCGCCGTTCCGTGAGTGGACGCAGGGCCTCGATTCTGCGGCGCAGGCGAATGAACTCTTCGCCGTCAATCTCGGACCGTTGGAGATCGCGCAGCTTTTGATCGTAAGCGGCCTGCACTGACGCGCTGCGCTCCGAAAACCGTTCCCGAACATGCCGCACTTTTCCTTCGGCAGCGTCAAGCGCCACCTCGAACGCTACCGCCACCTTGTGCAAGTCTGCACTTAACTCTTCGAGTGCACGATCTGCCTCGGCTAGGACGTCCTTGTTTGGCAGCTCTGCCAGCGTTTCGGGCGAGAGAAAACGTCTGTCGATTGGAAGCGCCTGCTTGAGTTCGCTTTGGCCTTCGCGCAACGGCGCCAGCCGCTCATCGACCGTATCGAGCAGCTTCTCTTCACGCACCAGCATGCCTTGTTCCTTGAGGTCCTCCTCGATGCCGGCCTCTCGATACCGCTCTTGAGTTTCTTCTAGCCCCGGCAAGGCTGCTAGCCTGTCTTCGAGTTCCGCCAGTTCCTCCTGTGTCCGGAGGATGCTCTCACGCGAGTGCCGCAACTCAATTGCCAACTTACGTTTTGCGGTAGCAAAGGACTCGTCCTGCGGCGTGAATCGCGCAAGCAAACGGGTTAGCTTTTGTGGGCTTCTGGCGAGTTCCGACACTTCGTGCTGACCATAGACTTCAACGCCGGGGAAGATGTCGGTCACCTCAACGTTCAACACCTCGCCCGTCTGAGCATCGCGGACCACCGGCGGATTCGGGACGGTGCGTTCGACACGGTAGCGCCGCACGGAAGGCCGATGGCTACGGACGATCAAGGACACCTTGGTACCGCCTCTGAGCGCATGGCCCACGATGCCCTCATGGTTCAAACGTGCCTCCTTGCCCAGGGGATGCAAGTCCAGCACGTAGCGCAGGCTCTCGATGATGGTGGATTTGCCAGCGCCACGTCCGCCAACGAGAACATTGAGGTTCGAGTTCAATTGGCATTCGACGCCATCCAGAAAGCCGCCCTGCCAACTTATCTCTACAATCTCGGCATGTCTGTCCGGTGGCGGGTCTTCTAGCCTGATACGCGATCCAGGGTCGAGGAACGCTTGGCGAAGCCCCTCGATGCTCACTTCGGACATCTTCACCCAGCAAGTGGATCCTTCATGCGCAAGGTCTTCGGGTTGTGCAACATCCTTGGCGTTCAAGACAGCGATTGCTAGGTTCGTTTCCGGTGCTTGCTCTCGAGCGTAGTCAGTATTTCTGTTCTGCACAATCTTCCGATTGCGCTCTGAGAGGCCTTCTATCGAACCGGGAATCTGAATGGCGTACAGATTTTCGTCCCGCCAAGCTTGAATGCACGCCTGCCCCTTAAGCGCCTCGAACAAGCCCTTGTGGTTGGTAACGTGAGCTGCGATTGATATGCCGCCTTGTTCTCGCACGAGCGCAAGGATCTCCGAAAACGACTTCCTGCAAGGGGCATCCGAAGGCTCAGTCGTCTCAATCCCAAAGGCGCCAAGGAAGAGCTTCAGCTTTTCTTCTGGGGTATCGAGCGGATAGAGGCAGAGCACATGTATCCCTTCGTTGGAGGAGGAGAGCTCGAACCCGGGGAAGACGGCGATGCCGCGCTCCGCAGCGGCGGCGCGGATTGTGGGCAATCCGCCAACGTGATTGTGATCCGTAACTGCCAGCACCTTGATGCCAAGCTCATCGGCCTTGGCAACTAGAGCCTGGGCGTAACCGGCCGCATCTCCTGCATTGGCTTGCCCGCGGTATGTGCGGGCGTAGTGATGAGGGTTGACCTGAAAGGCACACTTGTAGAACTGTGCCCCAGCCGATGGATTGTGCGACGGTCTAGTTTCGGACGACGGTTGAGGCATGATGCTGGTCACCATGGGGGCTGATATGGTCGCGTCAAACTCCCGTCACTTTGGCAACGAGGTTCACAACGGACTGTGGGGCGTGGACATAGGGCACGCCGCTGTTGAAAAATCTGATGAACTCGGACATTGCCCTCTCGCCGGTTTTCGGGTTGCGGACTGCGTTGAGGAAGTCGTAACCGGCGTTGGTGATCCGGGCAACATGGTGGCTGTCGTTGACCCAATCGGCGTGCCCCGCATCGACCAAGAGCTCCATGTGATGGTGGCGCCGGTGCCCTTCGCCCGTCTGGCCATCGCCGGGCTTGACGACATGGAGCGTGCCCAGATCGCGTTTGGACATCTGTTCCAACAAAGACAGCATCAAAACTGGGATCTCGCATCCGCTTTGCCTTTCCTATTCGGGGTGAGGCATGCGGGGGATCGTCGTTATCGTCGAATTGGATCGTGGCTGGCGCTGCGGTTCCTCGTCCCCCTCGGGGACGACTTCGTTCAAAACCGGCTCGCCGTCCTCGAGCAGCAGCTCGATGACTTCCCGAAGGTTGGCGTTCAGCTCCTCCAACGTCTCTCCTTGGCTGTGCGCCCCCGAGAGTCCGGGAACGTGCCCGACGTACAAGCGCGTGTCGGGGCAGCGTTCGATGATCGCCGTGTAGATGCGCATGGGTGCCTCGAAGTCGCCGAGCGAGAATACCAGAGGTCGGCGTCGCATCACTTGGCGGTCTGCGGCGGGGTCGCCCCCGTGTGGCAACCGATTGGAAGCAGTGCCGTGGCGTCCAAGACGGACTAGCATAGGGAGCTCAGGCGCATTAGTCTGCGAGGTGCAAACTGGCTACCTACCGACAAATCCGAGAATGGGTCGAGGCGAATTACGAATTCGTTCCAGAGACGTGTTGGATAGCGCATTGCAAGGAGCTAGCCGGTCTTGTGGTACCGGCTGCGCACAATCGCATCGGTGAAGACAGGGCAGTGCCTTGCCCCCCGGACAATCGCCCCGCCATTATGGAAGCATTACGGCACTTCAAGATGATCTGAGCAGCCCTTCTATCGCGTCCTCCGGCCCCCTTGTGACCGTGCGCGAACGGAGGCGCATGAAGTGCAACGGCGTGGGGAGCCAAGGCCCAGGGGCTTTGCCAGCAGGTTGAAGTAGGGTGAGTCGATCGACGCCCGCTGCCTGCCGGCACCGCCACGCCATCTCGCCGGATTGTCCGGCGCGACAGACCTCCACCTCACGTTTCAAACTTTGCCCCCCAATCATGTCTGCTCACCGGCAACACCCGGATGCGCTCGCCGGTGGCGTCGTAGAGCGCGTTGGCGAGGGCGGGGGCCAAGGGGGGCGTGCCGGGCTCGCCGGCGCCGCCGAGGGGGGCGCCGCTGTTGACGATCACGGTGTCCACCACGGGCATCTCGTCGATGCGCAGCATCCGGTAGTCGTGGAAGTTGCTCTGCTTCACGCGGCCGCGTTCGATGCCGATCTCACCGTACAGCGCGGCGCTCAGCCCGTAGACGATGCCGCTTTCCATCTGCGCCACCACGCCGTCTGGATTGATGGCGAAGCCCACGTCCACCGCGCAGCAAACGCGCTCCACGCGCACCTTGCCCGCCTGCACCCGCGCGTCCACCACTTGCGCCACCACCGAACCGAAGGATTCGTGCAGGGCGATGCCGCGTCCCGTTCCGGCGGGCTTCGGCGCGCCCCAGTCTGCGGCTTGCGCGGCGGCGTCGAGCACCTTGCGGTGCCGTGGCGAGTCCGCCAACAGGCGGCGGCGGTATTGGTACGGGTCTTGCTCCGCGGCGATGGCCAGTTCGTCGATGAAGGATTCGGTGAAGAAGGCGTGTTGGGAGTGGTCCACGCTGCGCCAAACGCCGAATGGCACATGGGTCGGGCTGGAGACGTGCCGCACCAGGCGATTGGGAATGGCGTAGGGGATGAGCGGCGCTTCCGCCGGTTCGTGCTTGTCCACATAGACATTGCGCCACGCCACCGGGTTGCCCTCGGCATCCAACGCGCCGCGGAAACGGCTGGTGACGGCGGGGCGATAGTGGTCTTGCCGGGTGTCCTCCTCGCGTGACCAGATCACCTTGATGGGAGTGCCCGGCATGGCCTTGGCCACCCGCGCGGCCTGCATCGCGTAGTCGTCCACGAAACGGCGCCCGAACGCGCCGCCTAGGTAAAGGTTGTGGACGTTCACTTGCTCTGCATCGAGCGCAATGATGTCGGCTACGCCTGCCCGCACACCCAATGGGTTCTGCGTGCCCGTCCAAACGTCGCAAGCGCCGTCGCGCAGCCAAACCGTGCAATTCATCGGCTCCATCGAAGCATGGGCGAGATAGGGCACCCGATATTCCGCATCGAGCTGTCGCGCCGCGCCGGCGAGCGCAGCCTCCACGTCGCCCGCTTCCGCCTCGGTGTTGCCATCGCCCTCGGCATCCGCCAAATCCAAGGCAGCCGAAAACTGGCCGAAGATGCGCGCTTGATCGATGTCTTCCAAACCGTTCATCGCCCACTCGACGGTGAGCGCGTCCAAGCCCTTGCGGGCCTGCCAGTAGCCATCTGCGACCACGGCCACCGCATCCTCCAGGTTCACCACCTTCAGCACGCCCGGCACCTGCAAGGCGCGTTCATCGTCCACGCTGGCCACCGTGCCGCCGAACACTGGGCAGCGGCGCGTCGTGGCCACCTTCAAGCCATCCACGCTCGCATCAATGCCGAACACGGCGCTGCCGTCCACCTTCGCGGGAATGTCCAAGCGCGGCGCCGGGGTGCCCATCAGCCGAAACTCGTCCGGCGTCTTCAAGCGCGGCTTGGCCGGCGGCGTTAGCTCTGCCGCCGCCGCGGCGAACTCCGCATAGGTGGCGCGGCGTTTGCTGGGCGGGTGGGCGATGTGGCTGTCTTGCAGCACCAGCTCGGCGCTCGGCACCTGCCATGCAGCCGCTGCGGCGCTGGCCAGCATCTCTCGCCCGGCAGCGCCGGCCACGCGCATCGCAAAGCGGCCGCTGGTGCGAACGCTGGTGCTGCCGCCGGTGATCTGCAGGCTCATCGCTTGGCTCAACTTCAGGAACGCGCCGTCCACGGTGCCCACCAACGCCCGCGGGATGTCCACGTCGCCAAGCAAGAAGCCCTTGCCCAGGGCATAGTTGGCGTATTCCTCGTGAGCTGGGGCCTCTTGCACGTCCACCAAGTTCCAGTCCGCGTCGAGTTCGTCCGCCAGCATTTGCGCGAGCGTCGAGTGAACGCCTTGGCCCATCTCGGCATGGGGCACGATGGCCGTGACGCGGTTGTCCGGCGCGATCTTCAACCACACATTGAGGAGCGCCTCTTCGCCCTCAGCCACCAGGGAGCGCAAGCGCGGCGCCCGATGGCCGGGGCGGATGCCCACGCCCACCACCAATGTGCCCCCGGCCAAGAGGCCGGCGGTGATTAACCCGCGACGGCTCCACTTGCCGAGGCGTTTCTTTGCCACGGGTTCAGATGCCGCTGTTGCAGAGGCCGCCGCTCCAGATGTCGTTGTCTCAGACATTGTTTCGCGCCTCCCCGGCCTGCTTGATGGCGCGTCGAATGCGCGAATAGGCGCCGCAGCGACAGATGTTGCCGCGCATTGCCGCGTCGATGTCCGCGTCCGTCGGCGCCGCGTTGCTGGCGAGCAGCGCCGCCGCGGACATGATCTGCCCAGATTGGCAATAGCCGCATTGCGGCACCTGGCAATCGATCCAAGCCTGCTGCACGGGGTGGCGCCCGGCGTCCTCGGCCAAGCCTTCGATGGTCGTCACCGAGCGCCCGGCGGCAGCCGCGATGGGGGTGACGCAGGAGCGCACGGCAACGCCATCCAGATGCACGGTGCAAGCGCCGCACTGCGCGATGCCGCAGCCGAACTTGGTGCCGGTCAAGCCGAGCCGCTCGCGCAGCACCCACAGGAGCGGCATGTCTGGTTCGGCGTCCACGCGCTGCGCTGCGCCGTTCACTTCGAGATCGATCATTGTTTTCCCCAAACCCCTAAGCGAGGCCGTCTCCAAGCGGGCGGAGGGTGGCCGCGTTCGACGGCGACCCCGCCACCGTCACTGCACGGCAGTGGCTGCGCCTATTGAACCACGAGCCGGCGTCGGGCAAGCAGCACGGCGCGCCGGCATCGCCGCGTCAATGTGCCCGAACAAACCGGCGACGGGCGGCCCGCGCTTCCAGCGCGAAGCCGCGGCGCGCCCGTTATCTCGCCAACAGGTCGAGCAACGCCTGTTGCTGACGCTCCCGCAACAGCCGGAACTGCCGCACCAACCTGTCCTCGTCATAGGACAGTTCGTGAGTGAACCGCACCTCCATCTGCCTGACGCCCAACCCCTCCAATTGGCCGCTTTGCGACATGCGCACCGACTCTTCAAGCCGCGCGACGATCTCCGAGTTCATGCTTCGGTGGCGACCTCGGGCCACCTCGACGAGCTGATCGCGCAGTTTCGTGGGAAGTCGCACTAAGAACTTGTGGACTTCTGCGATTGGTTGCTGCTCCCCAATGCCTACAACGCCACGCCACCGTGCCCCCACGGTGCGCCGCCCCTCTGGATGGGCGCCCCCGATGGGACGCGGAGTCGTTCGGATACGATAGCGACGTGAGCGCCGGACAAGTCCTCTTCACGTTGGCAAACGCCTTGAGCGCGGTGCGCCTCGCATGCGTGCCGGCCTGCGCGTGGGCCATCTTGGTCGGCGAGGCGGAGCTTGCGGCAGGAGCGTTTGTCCTTGCCGTCGTCACAGACATGGCGGATGGCCCGGTGGCGCGGCGGCGCGGCGAGGCATCAGCCTTGGGCGGCCTCATCGACCACGGCGTCGATGCGCTGTTCTGCATCACGGCCATCGCGGCGTTGGCGGCCAACGGCCTCGCGCCGACCATCCTGCCAATCCTCATCGCCGCGGCGTTCCTGCAATACATGGCGGACAGCCGCGCCCTGGCCGGGCGGCCATTGCGGGCCAGCCGCCTTGGGCGCTACAACGGCATCGCCTACTACGCGCTGGTCGGCATCCCGGTGGTGCGCGATGGGCTGGGCCTCGCTTGGCCCGTGGATGCCTTGGTGGTGGGGCTCGGCTGGCTGCTCGCCGCCACCACCGCGGCGTCGATGTGGAATCGGCTGCGCGCCCGGCTCGGGCGCTAGGCTCTGGTCGCAACGCTGCCACTGCGTGTTAGCCAAGGGACTCTGGCGCCGCCCGGTGCGTGCCGAACTCGTTCCAAGAAGTCACCTGCTCCACGGGGCGCCGCGGCGCCACCCCGAACTTGCCACGCGGCCGCCCCATCGGCACCAGCGCCTCGATCTCGTACTCCGGCGGGATGCCGCACACCTCGCGCACCTCGTCCTGATGGATGCGGAACAGCGTTGTGAGGCAAGTGCCGATGCCCAGCCCGCGCGCCGCCAGCATGAAGTTCTGCAGGGCGGGAACGAGGGACGTGTAATAGGTGTTGCCGATGTCCACGGCGCCGGCGTCGTCCATGAGCTGATACGTCTTCTCTTCCGCGTGCCCCAGCAGCATCGCCAGCGCCGGCGCCTCGCCCATGTGCTCGGAGAGATGGATGGCGGATGCCGCGGTGCGCATCCCCTGCTGACGCGCCTCCTCGGTGGCGGGTTCCGGCGCGACGCCCATGATCGCTGGGAAATAGCGGTGCCACGCCCGCCGATAGATGTCGCCAATGCGGCGGCGTTTGTCCGCATCCGTCACCACCAACCACTGCCACGGCTGCGTGTTGCCCCCATTCGGCGCTTGGATGGCGGCGCGCAGGCACTGCCAGATTTCCGCATCCGTCACCGGTTCGTCGGTGTAACGGCGGATGCTCTTCTGCGTCATCATGCCTTGCAGCAGGTCCATTGGCTTCTCCTTTGCTTCCTTCGAGTCGCTTTACTTCGGGTTGCTCTTCCTTCCCGCGCGCCGCGTGTTGATTGGCCCTGCGCGGAGCGCGTTGACTGGGGTAGGTGGCGCCATCAAAACCCCTTGTCGATGCGCCGCACTGCCTTCAGCGTCCACCACAGCACGAAGGTGCCCACCACCAACGCCACGCCGCCGGCGCCGATGCCCACCTGCACGCTCACGCGCTCGGCGAGCAAGCTCACCGGCAGAATGCCCAGGGGCATCAGGCCGTGGGACATCATGTCGATAGACATGATGCGGCCACGCATCTCCGGCGTCACCTGCAAGGTGACGATGGTGCGGTTCATGGACATGTTCACGGCGGAGATGAAGCCCACCGCGGCCACCATTGCCATGGCCGCAAAGCGCGTCTCTGTGAATGCGAAGCCGATCACGAAGACGCCCCACAGCAGGCATGTCAAGAACAGCCAAAAGCCCTTGTGCCGCAACTCGCCGAGCTTGGCGAGCGTCAGCGAGCCGCCAATGGCGCCCACCCCCATCGCCGTCATCAACAGCCCCAAGGACTCTGGCCCGCCCTGCAGCACGTCCATGTTGAATGCCGGCATCAGGGTGTTGATGGTGAGCCCGAACAGGAACGGCAGGATGGACAGCAGGATCAAGCCACCGACGACCGGGGAGCCGATGGCGTAGCTCAAGCCTTCGCGCACATCGGCGAGGGGGCTCTTGCCGCGGCCGGGCCGCGGCTTGCCGGTGGTGCTCATGAACAGCACCGTCACCGACGAGACGATGTAGAGGCCCGACAACACGAAGTACACGAGGCCGACGCCGAAGTGCGAAGTGGTGTCGCCGCCGGCGAACAGCGCGATCATGAGGCCCGCCAACGCCGGGCCGAGAATGCGGGAAAGGTTCCAAGCGGCGGTGTTGAACGCCATCGCGTTGAACATCAGCCGCTCGCCGACGATTTCTGGAATGTACGCCGTGCGCGCCGGCATGGAGAGCGCCAACATGGTGCCGTTGACGAAGCCCACCCAAATGAAATCCCAGAAAGTGACGTTGCCGGTGATGATGATGATGGCCATGAACAACGTGGCAACGCCGTTCAGCGCCTGCCCGTAGAGGATGATCTGGCGCTTGCGCAGGCGATCGGCGAGCACGCCGCCGACCAGCGAGAAGAAGATCTGCGGCAGCGTGAAGGAAAGCGTCACCCACGCGAGGTTCAGCGCGGAGACCGTCATCTCATAGACGAGCCAACCCTGCGCCACCAGCTGCATGTTCATGGCGAACGCCGAGCCGACCATGCCGCTCCAGAGCAGGAAGTAATCCCGCACCTTGAGCGACGCGAACATGGATCGATCGGTGCCGCGCGGCACGTCGCTTGGGCGAGCGGGCGGCGCGGCAGCGCGGGTGTTGCCCACGGTGGGGCTTAAGGGCGCGGGCGACACCGAGCGCTCCGGGGCGAAACCACGAATGCTAACCCAACGCGCTCGGCGCTATCATGGCCGCAAGCGAATGGAGGGACATTGCAGTGATGCGAACTGGCGGCTTCACAGGTTTTGACGTTGAAATCCGAGACCCTGGCATTGCATGGATCCGCTTCAACACCCCCGAGCGGCTGAACGGCTTTCGCCAAGACATCAAGCGCGACTTGGTGGAAACCGTGCTGCAGGCGCAGATGGACCACCGCGTGCGCGTGCTCGTCATCACCGGCGAGGGGCGCGCGTTCTGCGCCGGGGACGACATCTCCGGCCAAGCCAAGCAGATTGGCGGCGAGGCCCTGACGGCGCCCATCCCGCATGGCCACGACAACCCCATCGGCACCTATGAAGGCTTGCGGCATCTCTCGCAGACCGTGAACCTCGCGCTGCGCAACTGCGACAAGATCGCCATCGCTGCCATCAACGGGCTTGCCATCCAAACCGGCATGACGTTGGCCTTGGCGTGCGATTTCCGCATCGCCGCCGAAAGCGCCCGGCTTGGCAGCGCGACGCTGCGCTTCGGCCTGCTGCCGGACGAAGGCGGCCAGTACCTGTGCGTCCAACTCATGGGCGTGGCCAAGGCGATGGAGTTTTTCATCAAGCGCCGCATCGTCGATGCCAACGAAGCGCATGCGCTGGGCTTGGTGCATGAGGTGGTTCCCGATGCGGAGTTGGAAGCCCACGCGATGAACCTCGCCACGGAAATCGCCAACGGGCCGCAAGTCGCCATCCGCATGTTGAAGCGCTCGGTGTACAACGCCGCGGACATGACGTTCGAGCAATCCTTGGACGAAATCGCCGCCAAAACTGCGGTGACAGACCACCACCCGGACGCCCGTGAGGGCGGCCTGTCGTTCCGCGAGAAGCGCAAGCCGAGTTTCAACGCTTGGCTGGAGGAGTACCGATAGCGGGCGCAGCACCCGCGGCCGGCGCATGGCCTCGATGATCCGCCCGCTCGACACGAACCTCGCGCTGCGGGCGCTCATCCTCCTCGGCTTGATCGGGTTTGGCTTCTGGCTGGCCGCGGAACGCGGCTTGGTCGCACCCGCCTTGAGCGCCGACAAGAGCTACATCTCGTACGTCATCCTCGGCCTCTACGTCGTCGCCAGCGCACACTGGCTGTGGCTCGTCCATGCGCTGGCCGGTGAGCGCAAGCGCTGCGCGACGCTGGAGCAGGCGCTGCAGGCCAACGCCGCGGAGGACATGCCGCTTGGCGACGGCCTCATCAGCCAGTTCCTCGTTGGCTGGCGCGCCAAGCGCGACGGCGGCGACGCAGCCACGCTGCTTGCCGCGTTCGGCGATGCGCTGGCCAATCGCCACGCCTTCGGCCACTTCGCGAGCGACGCGCTCCTGAAGCTCGGCCTGTTGGGCACCATCGTCGGCTTCATTCTGATGCTGATGCCGGTGGGAGACGTCGAGGAGTTTGATCCGAGCCTGATGCGCCAACTGCTGGCGGCCATGAGCGCCGGCATGGCGGTGGCGCTTTACACAACGCTGGCCGGCTTGGTGACGAGCACGCTCTTGAAGCTGCAGTACCACATCCTGGATGCCTCCGCCGCCCAACTGGCGACACGCCTTTCGGTGCTGGCGGACGTGTATCTGACGCAGCCGCCCGCCGCCCCCAATCCCCGCGCCGCCGAGCTCGCCGCCGATGCGCCATAGCATCTACCAAACGGCCGAATCTCAAGACGCCTTCACGGACTTGCTGTTCAACGCGCTGCTCGGCTTCGCGTTCATGTTCGTCATCGCGTTCGCGCTGATGGCGGAGCCTACCGAGGGTGGGAACGTCGAATCCAAGGCGGAGATTCTCGTCACCGTGCGTTGGGAAGACCGCCACCCAGACGACGTGGACACCTTGGTGGAAGACCCAAAAGGCAACCTCGTTTGGTACCACAATCGCGACGCCGGCCTGATGCATCTAGACCGGGACGACCGCGGCCTCTTTCAAGACCGCATCGTGCTGAACGGCGAGGAAATCTCCAACCCGCTGAACCAGGAAACGGTGACGCTGCGCGCCCTCACGCCCGGCGAATACGTCGTCAACGTGCTGCACTACCAAGCGAACTATGCCGAGCCGTTGCCGGTGTCCATCAAGGTGGAGAAGCTGAACCCAGAGGTTGAACTCGTGTACTACGGCAAGCGCGCGCTGCAGGGCGCCGGCGACGAGCAGACCGCGGTGCGCTTCACCGTGAGCGCGAGCGGCGCCGTGGCCGGCGTCAACGAGTTGCCGAAGCAGCTGCTGACGAAAGCGGTGAGCGGCAAGGCATGATGGGGGCGGCCCTCGCGCTGACGCTCGCCTACGTGGCGACGGCGGCGCTGTTGCTGAACCTGAACCTCTCCACGGCGCGCCCCTTCGCGGTGAAGGCCGGCGCCGTCGTCCTGGTCACCGGGCTTTACTTCACCGCGTGGCAGGCGCAGAAGGGCCTGCTCGGCTGGGCAACGCCGGCGCCGGTGCCGGCAACGTTCCGGCTGCATTGGGTGACGGTGGACGAACCGGACAAGGCCGCCGATGGCCCCGGCGCCATCTACCTGTGGGTGCGCGAGCTGGACGATGCCGGCTTGCCAAACGGCCCGCCGCGGGCGCACCAAGTGCCGTGGGACGAAGACACCGCGGCGACGATGCAGGAAGCCCTCGCGCAGTTGGAAGAGGGCGAGCCGTTGAATGGCACGTTCACGCGGCAGGCCGTCGCGCCTGAAGCTGGCGCGTTGGAGCCGACGGCGCGCGCCGACCAGCCCGATGGTTCTGCCACGAATGTCGAGGGGCCGCGCTTCGAGTTTCGGCGCGCGCCACCGCCCACGTTGCCGCCGAAGCCGCTTGCGGGCGCTTAAGCGCCCCGCGGCAACGCCCGCTCAGGCGCCGCCGGCCCTCAGTGCTCGACCGTTTCCGCTGGGTTCGGTTTGTCGGCTGGGTCGTCCACGATGATGAACATGAACGCCAGCGCGGCCACCGTTGCCATGGCCAGAATCATCGGCAGAGAAGTGAAGAGGCGCTTCATCACTGCAATCCTTTACTACCGCAAACACTCGCTCACGCGAACTACTGCAACCACGTCATGCGCGGAATGTCCTTGTTGCCCAAGGCGACTTCCCGGTCCTCATGGGCGCGGGCGCGCACATAGGCATGGATGCGGGCAGATTCTTCCTCCGTCACCACATCCCCGAAACTCGCCATGCCTTGCCCGGCGTAAATGCCATCGAGCACAACTTGCCGGAAGGCGGCATGGACTTCGGGCGTCATCAGCCGCAAATCCGCGATGGAGCCGCCCGAACGCACCAACAAGCCGTGGCACGTCGCGCAGTAGGTATTGTATAGGCGTTCGCCCTGCGCGAGTTCAGCGTCGTCCAAGCTCGCCAGCTCCTGCTCTGGAATGGTGCGGTCCACTGCCGTCGGCGGCGGCAAGGATGCCGTGCCGCCGAGGGCGAAGGTGAGCAGCCGCCCGCTGTTCCCATAGGTGAAGGACGCGGTCTTCTCGAGCGGCGGCAGCGCTTCGCCGGAGAACAGGTCTCCCCCGCCGGTGCCGGTGAGGATGGAGACGTATTGGGTGCCGTCGATCTCGAAGGTGATCGGCGGCGCCAGCATGGACGTGTAGGTGTTGAAGCGCCACAGCAGTTCGCCGGTTGCCTTGTCGTAAGCATTGAAGTGGCCGAGCGCGTCGCCGTGGAAGACCAGCCCGCCGGCGGTGCCGAGCACGCCGCCGTTCCAATAGTGGGGAATCTCCACCGTCCAAGGCGATTCGCCAGTCAGCGGGTCGAACGCTTTCAGATAGCCCTTCGGCGTGGGCTGCGTCTCCAAGTTGTTGACGAGCAACTGCGCGATGCGCCCGAACTCCAAACCTAAGTTCATGCTGCCGGGGTTGCGCTTGTAGAGGCCGGTTTCCTGCCACTCTTCCGCCATGCCGTAGATGAGCGGGTTGTCCTGCGCCGGCAGGTACACGAGGCCCGCCTCCACGTCCACGGACATCGCCTGCCAGTTGTGGGCGCCGAGTGGCCCCGGCAGCACCCACTTCTCGCTCTCCGTGTAGTCCATGTCCGGGTTCTCCACCGGGCGTCCCGTCTCCAAGTCCACATGCGTGGCCCAGGTGACGGCGGCGAAGGGGTGGGCGCGCAGCAGGCGCCCGTCCGCGCGGTCGATCACATAGAAAAAGCCGTTCTTCGGCGCTTGCAGCAGCACCTTCGTCAACGCGCCGTCCACCATCATGTCCGCCAGCGCCATGTCCTGCACCGCGGTGTAATCCCAGTTGTCGCCCGGCGTGGTTTGGTAATGCCAGTTCATGCTGCCGGTTTCCACGTCCAAGGCGACGATGGATGACAGGAACAGGTTGTCGCCGCCGCCCGGCGAACGGATGGCCCGCGTCCACGGCGAACCGTTGCCGACGCCGAGATAGACCTGATCGAAATCCGGGTCGTACACGATGGAGTTCCACACGGTGCCGCCACCGCCGATCTCCCACCATTCACCGCCCTTCCAAGTGTCCGCGGCGAGCTCCATTTCCGGATGTTCAAACGGCAGGGATGGGTTGCCGGGCACGGTGAAGAAACGCCACGCCTGCTCGCCCGTCTCAGCGTCGTACGCCGTCACGTAGCCGCGCACGCCGTACTCGGCGCCGCCGTTGCCGATGAAGACCTTGCCGGCAGCGGCGCGCGGGGCGCCGGTGATGGTGTAGTAGCGGTCGCGGTCGGTGATGGTGTCCACCTCCCACACCTTTTGGCCAGTGGCGGCGTCCAGCGCCACCAGCCGGCCATCCAAGGTGCCGACGTAGACGCGCCCCTTGTACACGGCGACGCCGCGGTTCACCACATCGCAGCAGGCGCGGCGGCCCCACTCCGGCGGCACTTCTGGATCGTAAGACCAGTACTCCTGCCCGCTGAGGGCATCGATGGCGTGAACCCGGCTCCAAGCGCTGGTGAGGAACATGATGCCGTCCACGACGATGGGCGTGGCCTCGAGGGCGCGGCTGGTGCCCATGTCGCGGTACCACTGCAGGCCCAGTTCGCCGACGTTGCCGCGATGGACGCTCGTGAGCGGCGAGAACCGGCGCTCCGCGTAGGTGCGGCCATGCGCAAGCCAGTTGCCGGGTTCCGAATCCGCGTTGATGATGCGGGCATCGTCAATGAGGCCGAGCGTCGGCTCTGGCACGGCCGGGGCCTGCTGCGCGGGTTCGGGCGCCGAGGCAGGCGGCGGCATCGGTTCCTCGCGCCAGCCCACCCAATAGGCGATGGCCGCGACGATGACGACAATGATGCTCCATGCCAATGCGCGCATCGCACTGCTCCCTTCGTTCCCCTGCGCCCGCCGGATAATACGGGATTCGTGGCTGCGGTTCAGTCCGCTTCGCTGTCGAGCGGGGCGTCGTCCCTCGTGTTCGGCGGCTGCGCCACGAGCAGCCTTCCAGCCTCACTCCACCAGCGCGGGATAGATGGTTGCCTTGAGCTCGCGCCGGATGGGATAGGAAGACGATGGCAAGAGCTGCGTCATGAAGACGACGATGAGTTCTTCCGCCGGATCCACCCAGAAGTAGGTGCTCGCCGCCCCGCCCCAAGCGAACTCGCCGGGGGAATCCAACACGTTCGCGGCGGCCGGGTCCAGCACCACCGAGAAGCCCAAGCCGAAGCCGATGCCTTCGTAGGGCGTTTCGCTGAACACTGGCTGGCCCATGGCGGCGAGGTCGCAGCCGCCGGGCATGTGGTTGCAGGTCATGTGTTCCACCGTCTTGCGCCCCAAGATGCGCGCGCCGTCCAGTTCGCCCTTGCCGAGCAACATGCGGCAGAAGCGGTGGTAGTCGTCCACGGTGGAGACCATGCCACCGCCGCCGGAGAGCAGTTTCGGCGCTTGCAGGTAGCGGCTGTCGCCGGGGGCGTCCTGCAGGCGATAGGCGTTCTTGCCGGCATGTTCGTAGCAGGCGGCGAAGCGGTTGGCCGCGGCCGCCGGCACGCTGAAGCCCGAATCCACCATGCCGAGCGGCGCCGTGATGCGTTCCCGCACAAAGTCGTCCAAGGGCATGTCTGCGAGCACCTGCACCAGATAACCGCACACGTCCGTGGAGTAGCCGTAGTTCCAGCGCGTGCCCGGCGAAAACAGCAGCGGCAGTTCGGCGAGCCCCTCGATGAGACCCTCGAGATCGCCCTCGCCAACCTTGCGCCGGCGGTAAAGCGCGTCCACCGGGTGGCTCTGCATGAAGCCATAGGTCAGCCCCGATGTGTGCGTGAGCAGGTCTTTCACCGTCATCGGGCGCTCTGGCGGCACGGCCGAGTAGCTGTCCGCATCGCCGTCGTGGAACACTTCGAGCTTCGCCCACGACGGAATGAACTTCGCCACCGGATCATCCAGTTGGAAGCGGCCCTCCTCGTAGAGCGTCATCAGCGCCACGCTCACCACCGGCTTGGTCATCGAATAGATGCGGAACACCACGTCGCGCCAGATCGCTTGCCGCCGCTCCACGTCCATGTGGCCGTAGGCCCGGAACCAGGTGTCTTGGCCGCGCGCGACGAGGCACAGGCAGCCCGGCAACGCCCCCGCGTCCACATAGCGGCGCATCAGCGCGTAGGTGTTCTCCAAGCGTTGTTCCGACAATCCGCGCGGCATATTCCCCTCCCGATGGCTCGCCACCGCCTTGGCGGCGCGGCAGTCAACCCAGTGTTTGGCTGGCAAATGATACGGGCGTGCGCAGGACGCTGGAGCAGCCTCCACCCCACGCCCGGAGCGCTCGACGCGAGGCCACCGCCGATGACCGCTGTGGCACACTGTTTCCTTAATCTGCGGAGGCAAACATGGGCATCGAATTGCGACCGGCCACCGAAAGCGAGATCAGCGACCTCGGGGCCCTCGGCGCTTATGTTTATGGCGGCGCATTCGGCGATGGCGCGGACAACACCATCACCGCCAGCCTGCGCCCCGAGTGGACGCTGTGCGCGTTCGACGGGCCGAAGCTGGTGTCGAGCTACAGCGCCTTCCCGTTCACCATGCGGGCGAACGGCGCCGCGACGTCCCTGGCCGGCGTCTCCACCGTTGGCACGCTGCCGGAGTATCGCCGCCGCGGCTTGGTGCGCCGCATCCTGACCCAAGCGTTCCAAGACATGCGCGAACGCGGCCAACCCGTCTCTGCGCTGTGGGCCTCGCAAGCGGCCATCTACCAGCGCTACGGGTACGCGATGGCCAGCGTCCTGCGCAGCTACACCATCGATACCGTGGACATCGGCTTCCACGATGGCGATGAGGGCGCCGGCCGGGTGGAGCGCGTGGACGTGGCGGCCGGCTACGATCACTGCAAACAGGTGTACATCCGCTTCATCGAGGGCCGCATGTGCTACCTGCACCGGGCGCGGGCGCTGTGGCTGAACAACGCCTTGGAGGAACGCGCCGCGGACGGCCCCATCCACATCGCCCTCTCTCGGGACGCTGACGGTGAGCCAGACGGCTATGCCGTCTATACCCTGCGCACAGACCGGGTGAATCATTCGAGCCGCGGGCAAGAGATCGTCATCAGAGACTTGGCGTGGCTTTCTCAAGACGCCTATCGCTCGCTGTGGACGTTCTTCAAGCGGCACGACTTGGTGGGCAGAGTGCGTTGGGACGGCGCGCCGTTGGATGACCCAGCGCCGGAGCTGATGCTGGAGCCGCGTCTGCTCCACGCCAGGGATGGCGAAGGCGTTTGGCTGCGCGTCATGGACGTGGCTGCGGCGCTGGCCGAGCGCGGTTGGAGCGCGGATGGCGTGGCCACCCTCGCCATCGCGCCAGACCGCCTGACGCCGTGGAACGACGGCACGTTTCACATCGAGGCGGCAAACGGCAAAGCGACTGTGACGCGCTCGCCAAACGGCGCCAGCGCCGATGCAACGCTCTCCATCAAGGCGCTGGCCGCCCTCTACGCTGGCCGCCGCTCGGCGCGGGAACTGCGCGCATGGGGCTTGCTCGAAGCCGAGCCGAAGGCGGTGCAAGCGCTCGATGCGCTGTTTGCGACGCAACATGCGCCACACTGTCCAGACCACTTCTAGGGCGCTGGCTGCCACCAACGCGGCGCTCCACGCCCGGCGGCTACGCGAAAGGCCCGTTCGTGCGCCAAATGGGCGAGAATTGGGGCCAGCGCAAGCGTCGTGAAGCGGCGCCGCGCCTGTTGGCGAGCGGGAGGACATCATCGGCGCCATCATCATCACGAGCTTCGGCGTATTGGTCGGGCTCGGTGGGCTTTACCTTGCATGGCGCTTCGTGCGCGCGCTGCCGGCGGAAGATCACTCGCCGCCGAGCGGCAATGCCGGCGCCCCGCCGCCGAGCAACACGCAACGCGATGCCATCGACGAGTGAGGAGGGGGAACCTTGCTGCTATCCCATAGCCCAGAACACGAAGCGTTCCGCGCCGAAGTGCGGGAGTTCATCGAAGCGCACCGCGACCGAGCGCCGCCGGCGTTCGGGCGCCGCGGGCCACCGGACGAACGCGCCCGCCAGTGGCAACGGCTGCTGATCGAACACGGCTACGCGGCGCGGTCCATCCCCAAGGAATACGGCGGCTACGGGGCTGAGCCAGACATCCTCAAGTCTCACATCATCGCGGAGGAGTTCGGCAACGCCGACATCCTCGGCGGCCACGACGGCGACAACCGGCTGGTGCCCACCTTGTTGGAGTTGGGCACGGAAGAGCAGAAGCGCGCCTACATCGCGCCGACAGTGCGTGGCGACATGCTCTGGTGCCAAGGCTATTCCGAGCCGGGCTCCGGGTCAGACTTGGCGTCGCTGGCAACGAAGGCGCATGTGGATGGCGACGAGTTCGTCATCAACGGCCAAAAGATCTGGACCTCCGGCGCTCATTACGCCGACATGATGTTCTGCCTCGTGCGCACCGAACCGGATGCGCCGAAGCACCAGGGCATCAGCTACCTGCTGTTTCCCATGGACACCCCCGGCATCGAGGTGCGCCCGTTGGTGACGATGACGGGCGAGGCCACCTTCAATGAGGTGTTCTTCACGGACGTGCGCGTGCCAACGAGCCAAATCGTCGGCAAGCGCGGTGAAGGCTGGTTCGTCGCCAACGCCACCTTGAAGCACGAGCGCGGCGGCTTGGGAGACCCGAACGTTGCAGAGAACCGCTTCCGGCGCATCGTCGCCATGATGACGAACGAGACGCTCGACGGGCGCCCGTTGATGGAGCATCCAGCGTATCGGGACCGGCTCCTCAAGCTGCAGGGGCAAATGCTGGCGATGAAGTTCAACGGCATGCGGGTGTTGAGCCACGCCATCAAGGGCGAGGAGGCCGGGCTGCCGCGTTGGATCGTCAAGCTGAACGGCTGCGAGCTCAATCATCAGATGGACGCGCTCGCCATCGACTTGCTGGGCGAGTTGGGCACCTTGTATCCCGCCGCCGGCGTCGCGCCGGACCCGACGGATGCCAACCCGCATCTGCGCGATGCCGGCGCGTGGCAGCAACGCTACATGTTGGATTTGGGGCTCATCATCGGCGGCGGCACCGCCCAGATTCAGAAGAACATGATCGGCGAGCGCGCCCTTGGCCTGCCCAAGGAGCCGAAGGCAGCGCAACGCCAAGAAGGTGCCGCGTAATGGAGTTCGGCCTCACCGAAGAGCAGCGGCTGCTGCAACAGAGCCTCGCCGGCTTCCTGGCCGCGGCCTGCCCGTTGGACCGGGTGCGCGCCGCAGCCGAAGCCGGCGACACCCGCCCAAGCGACATCTGGGACGGCCTTCGAGACCTCGGCATCCACGGCGCGCTGATTCCCGAGGCATACGGCGGCGTGGGGTTGTCGCTGTTAGACGCCGCGATCATCGCCGAGTGTTTGGGCGCCGCTGCGGCGCCGGTGCCGTTCACCGCCACGGCGGTGATGGCGCCGGTGGCATTGTTGGCCGCCGGCAGCGAAGCGCAGCGCGAGGCTTGGCTGCCGCGCATGGCGGCTGGCGATGCGGTGGTGGCCGTGGCCGTCACTGAGCACATCGGTGCCCGCGAGGGGGCAGGGGTCGAGGCTGTTGCGGGACGGCTGCGCGGCAAGGCGATGTTCGTCCTCGATGGCGCTGCGGCACAAGCCTGCATCGTCGCAGACACCGCCGGCGCCTTGCATCTGGTGCTTGGCGAACATGTCGAAGCAACGGCGTTGCCGACCATCGACCGCACCCGCGCCGTCACGGCATTGCAGTTTGATGACACGCCGGCGGAACCACTGCCCGGTGCCGCCGGCCATGGCGAGGCGTTGCAGGCGACCATCGACGCTGGCCGCGTCGCCCTCGCCGCGGACACCCTCGGCGCCGCGCAGGCCATGTTCGACAAGGCGGTGGAATACGCCAAGGAGCGGCGTCAGTTCAACCGCGTGATCGGCTCATTCCAAGCGGTGAAGCACTTGTGCGCGGAAATGGCCGCGGCATTGGAGCCGTGCCGCGCGCTCGTCTGGTATGCGGCGCACGCGCAGCAGGCGATTCCTGGCGAGGCGCGGGCGATGGCCTGCCACGCCAAGGCGCATCTGGGCGAAGCGGGCCGCTTCATCGCGCGCACCGCCACTGAGGTGCATGGCGGCATGGGCTTCACAGACCTGTTGGGGCTGCACTACTGGTTCAAGCGCATCGGCTGGAACCGGCAGATGTTGGGCGCGCCGGAGCAGGCGCGCCAAGAAGCGGCGGCGGCGCAAGGCTGGCTCGCCGCGCCCTGAACGCGACGTGATGGAGCGCGCCCGCGCGCTGCTGCGCGAGGTTTACGGCTACTCCGAGTTCCGCGGCGGCCAAGCGGACATCATCGCCCAGGTGCTCGCCGGCGGCGACGCCTTGGTGTTGATGCCAACGGGGGGCGGCAAGTCTCTCTGCTATCAGCTGCCGGCGATGATCCGCCCCGGCGTGGGCCTCATCGTCTCGCCGCTCATCGCCCTCATGCAAGATCAGGTGGCCGCGCTCCGGCAACTCGGTGCCCGCGCGGCGTTCCTCAATTCAACCTTGCCCTATGCGGAACAGCGCGCGGTGCTGGACGCGACGCTCGGCGGGCGGCTCGACCTCCTCTATCTCGCGCCGGAACGCCTGCTGCAGGAAGAGACGCTGAACTTGTTGGCGGGCGCCGAGGTGGCGCTCATCGCCATCGACGAAGCGCACTGCGTTTCGCAATGGGGGCACGACTTCCGGCAGGACTACTTGGGCCTCAATGTCTTGGCGGAGCACTTTCCGGGCGTGCCCCGCCTCGCGCTCACCGCCACCGCAGACGCCGACACCCGCGAAGAAATCCTCGTCCGCCTCGCCCTGCGCGATGCGCAACGCTTCGTGCGCGGCTTCGACCGCCCCAACATCCGCTACACGGTGCAGGCGAAGACGCAGCCTCGCGAACAGCTCGTCGCGTTCCTGGAGCGCCACGCCGGCCACGCTGGCATCGTTTACGCGATGACGCGCAAGCGCGTGGACGAGACGGCCGCCATGCTGCGCGAGCGCGGCTTCGACGCATTGCCCTACCACGCCGGCATGCCAGCCGCTGAGCGCGCCGCCAATCAAGCGCGCTTTCTGCGCGAAGACGGCGTGATCATCGTCGCCACCATCGCTTTCGGCATGGGCATCGACAAGCCAGACGCGCGCTTCGTCGCCCACATCGACCTGCCGAAGAGCGTGGAAGCGTATTACCAAGAGACGGGCCGCGCCGGGCGCGACGGGGAACCTGCCGAGGCGTGGATGATCTACGGCTTGCAAGATGTGGTGCGGCTCGCGCAGTTGCTCGATCAATCCGAGGCCGGCGCGGAACAAAAGCGGGTCGAACGGGCGCGCTTGGACTCCCTGCTCGGCTGGTGCGAGGTGACGACGTGTCGCCGCCATGCGCTGCTCGCCCACTTTGGCGACACGCTGCCTGCAGATTGCGGCAACTGCGACACCTGCCTTGATCCGCCACGCACCTGGGATGGCACGGAGGCGGCGCAGAAGCTCCTGTCGTGCGTCTACCGCACCGGCCAGTTCTTCGGCGCCGGGCACATCATCGATGTGCTGCGCGGCAAGGACACCGCCAAGGCGCGGGAACGCCGGCACGAGCGCTTGAGCACTTTCGGCATCGGCGCCGAGCTCTCGGACCGGCAGTGGCGCTCCGTGCTGCGCCAACTGCTGGTGCGCGGCTACCTGCACACCGATGTCAGACGCTACGGCGCCCTCTCGCTCACGCCGAAGGCGAGGCCGTTGCTGCGCGGCGAAGAGCGCGTTCACCTGCGCGAAGACGCATCGCCGCAGCGCCCGGCGGCGGCCGCGCGCAAGCGTTCAGAGGTGCCGGCAGACATGCCGCCGGCCCTGTGGGAGGCATTGCGGGAAGAGCGCCGACGCTTGGCCGAGGCGGCAAACGTGCCGCCCTATGTCATCTTCCACGACGCCACGCTGCACGAGATGGCGCGCCAACAACCGTCCACGCCGGCGGCGCTGCTGCAATTGCACGGCGTTGGCCAAGCCAAGCTGGACCGCTACGGCGCCGCCTTCTTGGACGTGCTGCGCCGTTGGCGCGATGCCGAAGCGGCCGATGTGGCCGCGCAGTGAGGCCGGCGTCGGTTGGCGCAGCGCCGCAAGCGCATGAACCTACTTGGCGAGGCCGCGCAGATAGCTGGTGAGCACTGGGTCCACCAACGTCCAACACCCATTGCACTCTTGGCGAATGAAGTCCTCCTGTTCCAGCACTTCCTTGGCGCGGTTGCCGGTGGACGTCGGCAACCGCAGCGGCGCGAGGAACGCGAGCGATGCCGGGTGCCGCACGCCGCCCTCCACCGCGGCGATGGCCTTCAGCAGGGCGCGTTGGCTGGAAGGCAGCCGCAGCACCTGATGTGCGGCGACGCGCTGGTCCTCCTCGACGATGCGTGCCCAAGCGCCCTCCGCGGCCGCCGGCGTGGGCGGTTGCTTGGCGCTCCACAGCCGGGCGCAAAGGGCGTTGACGTAGTAGGGGTGGCGAGCGGTGAGGGCCAGTATCCGGTCGCTGGCTTCGGCGGTGATGGGGCGCTGCCAACACGCGCTGGCTTGGCGCAGGAACGCGGCGTACTCGGCGGCGCCGATGCGCCCAAGCGTCATCTTTCTGCACAAGCGGTAGAGCGGCCTGGCTTCGTCCTCGAACATGGCCGCCAATAGGTGCCTTTGGCTGCCGGCAAAGATGTAGGAGACGTGGCGCGCCCGCTCCACGGCGTGCCGCACCGCCCCCTCCAAGCTCCGTTGGGCGCTGCTGGGCTGCAGCGCGCCGAGCTGCTGAAACTCATCGAACACCACGACGACGCGGCGCCCGTGCAGGCCGGCCGCCCGATCAAGCCCCAACAGCAGCTCCGCGACACCCTGCTCCGGCCGCGCCGATGGCGCCAGCTTCACTCCCAAGCCCATGGTGCCGACCGAGAACTGCGGGTTGAGTGCGCTGAACGCCTCGGCCAATTTGCCGCCGGACTTGCGACGCGCTGGTACGAGTTGGGCGCTCACGCCCTCCACCAAGGTGCGCAACCGCGCCGCAAAGTCTTCGGCGTCATGCACGACGAGCAGGTCCATGGCCGCCGCGGCCACCTTGCGCCGGCCGTGGGTGAGCGCCGTGACGACCTGTTCAATCAGGCTGGTCTTGCCCATCCGGCGACGCCCCCAAAGCCAAGTGTGGTCACCAGCGAGGATGTTGCGCTTGAGTTCGGCTTGTTCCGCGGCGCGGTTGCAGTGGGCGACGCCGGTGGCCACGCCCAGTGGGAAGAGATCGGGTGCGTCCGCCATCTTGAGATGATAGCGCATTGCCCGAAATCATTGGAACCTAGTATTCGGGAACGACGATTTATGTTCCAGCATTAGATGTTCCATCGATTACGGGAATTACAGGCCCGCCACACGCGCCCGCCAAGCGCTGTCCGCCCGAGCGCGGGAGCGCCCCGCTATTGCTTTGCCGGGTGATCTGATGGAAGGTGTTAGCGAGTTTTCTTAGGTTCCCGCCATGACCATCAGCGCCGGCATCGGCATCGCCAACTTCCCCTTTGAGGACGCCAGAGGCTTCTGGAAGTGGGTGGATCTATGCGAGCGTGGCGGCCTGGATTCGATCTGGCAATCCGACCGGCTGATTTCCGGCGCGGACAATTTGGAGTGCATGAGCGTGATGGCGGCCCTCGCCGGTGCCACGCGGCGGCTCAAGTTCGGCATGAACGTGGCGAGCCTTGGGCTGCGCGATGCGGTGTTGACGGCCAAGCAGTGCGCCACCATTGACGTGCTCTCCGAAGGCCGCCTGCTGCCGGCGTTCGGCTTGGGCAGCGCCCGCTCGCGGGACTATGCCGCCACCGGTTCGCCCACCCAAGGCCGCGGCCGCCGCATGGACGAAAAGCTGCAGGCGCTCACCCGCTTGTGGACCGAAGACGCAGTGACCATGCAAGGCGAGTTCGTGCGCCTCGACGAAGCCACCATCGCGCCCAAACCGCTGCAGCGGCCCATGCCGTTGTGGATCGGCGGCAGCGCCGCCAAGGCCATCGAACGCACGGCGCGCTGGGGCACGGGCTGGCAGGCCGGCATCGAGCCCGCCGACAAGATTGGCCCGGTTATCCGCGCCATTAAGGAGAAGGCCGCCGAATGCGGCCGGCACATCGACGTCGACCACTTCGGCGCCGGTTTCAGCTACCGCTTCGGCAACGCCGACGAACCGATCGTGCAACAACACAACGCGGGCTTGACGCGCCTGCTTGGCAAGCCGCCGGACGCCTACACCGCGGTGGGCGGGCGCGAGGCCGTCTTGGCTTTGTTGAACGGCTTTCGCGCCGCCGGCGCCCACAAGTTCATCCTGCGCCCGATCGCCGCTGGCACGGCAGACATGCTGACGCAGACACGGTTGTTGATTGAGCAAGTGCTGCCGGACGTCGCCAACATGAACTGACCGGCGCCGCGGCGTTCCCGGCGCGCCTCGCGCTCCGGCCCTTGAAGCGCCTTACTGCCCAGCCTGCAGTTGCACCGGCTCTGCCGGGGTGCCGCCGCCCAAGCCGATGGCGCGGCGCGGGTCTAGGGCGTCGCGCACCCCTTCGCCGACGAAGATCACCAAAGTCAGCAACAGCGCCAGCGTCACGAACACCGTGATGCCAATCCAAGGCGCCTGCAGGTTCGCCTTGGCGGCGGAAAGCAGGCGCCCCAGCGAGGGCGAATCGTATGGCAGGCCGAAGCCCAAGAAGTCCAGGAACGTCAGCACGGTGATGGCGCCGGTCAAGATGAACGGCAGGTAGGTGAGCGCCGCCACCGTCGCGTTCGGCAGCACATGGCGGCGCATGATGGTGAGGTTGGACACGCCAAGGGACTGCGCTGCCCGCACGAACTCAAAGTTGCGGGCGCGCAGAAACTCCGCCCGCACCACGCCAACGAGGGCCATCCAGCTGAACAGCGCCAAGATGCCCAGCAGCCAGAACACGTTCGGCTCCACCACGCTGGCCAGAATGATGAGCACGAAGAGGATGGGCAGCCCCTCCCAGATTTCCACCAGCCGCTGGCCGAGGAGGTCTGTCATGCCGCCAAAGTACCCCTGCACCGCCCCGACCAGCACGCCGATGAACGAGCTCATCAGGGTGAGCGACAGGCCAAACAGCACGGAGAGCCGAAAGCCGTACAACACCTTGGCGAACAGGTCCGTCGCGCCGCCGTCGGTGCCGAGGATGTGTACGGCGTCCGGCGCCGCCGGCAAATCCCGCATGCCCCAATCGATGGTGTTGTACGAAAAGGGGATGGGCGGCCAGATGGCCCAGCCATCCGCTTCGATGAGGTTCATCACGAATGGGTCCCGATACCAAGCCTCGGTTTCCAGCTCGCCGCCCAACTCGGCCTCCGAGTAAGTGAAAAACACGGGAAAGTGCAACTCGCCGCCGAGCGAGAACACGATGGGCCGGTCGTTGGCGATGAACTCGGCGAGCAGCGACGCGATCAACAGCGCCGAGAAAATCCACAGCGAATGCCACGCCCGGCGGTTCGCTCTGAAGTTTTGCAGGCGCCGCCGATTCAGCGGGCTCATGCGCCGCGCCCCTCGAAATCGATGCGCGGATCCACCAGCACATAGGTGAGGTCGCCCACTAGCCGCATCGCCATGCCGATGAGGGTGAAACAGAACAACGTGCCGAAAATGATGGGATAGTCGCGCTTCACCACCGCGTCGTAGCCCAACAGGCCGATGCCATCCAAGGAGAAGATCACCTCGATGGCCAACGCGCCGGTGAACAAGATGCCGATGAACGCGGCCGGGAATCCGGCGATGACGATGAGCATGGCGTTGCGGAACACATGGCCGAACAACACCCGGTTCTCCGCCAGCCCCTTGGCGCGCGCCGTGAGCACGAACTGCTTGCCAAGCTCTTCCAGGAAACTGTTCTTGGTGAGCATGGTGAGGGTGGCGAAGCCGCCGACGGTGAGCGACGCGAGCGGCAGCACCAGATGCCACAGGTAATCCCCAACCTGCTGTGGGAAGGTGAGCTGATCGAACGAATCCGACACCAAACCGCGCATGGGGAACCAATCCAGGTAGCTGCCGCCGGCGAAGACGACGATGAGCACCACCGCGAACAGATAGCCAGGAATGGCATATGCCGTGAACACGATGGCGCTCGTCCAAACGTCGAAGCGCGCGCCGTCGCGCACCGCTTTGGCGACGCCGAGCGGGATGGAGATCGAGTAGATGGCGAGCAACGACCACAGCCCGAGGGAGAGGGACACCGGCAGCCGCTCCGCCACCAACTCCAAAACGGGGCGGTCTTGGAAGTAGCTGGTGCCGAAATCCAGCCGCAGGTAGTTCCAGATCATCAGGAAGAAGCGCTCGTGGGCCGGCCGGTCGAACCCGAACTGCTTCTCCAGCTTGGCGATGATCTCTGGGTCGAGGCCGGCGCTGCCTTGGTAGCCAGACGTTGCTGGCCCCATGCTCTCGGCGGCGGAAATGGAGGCGGTGGTGCTCATCGACAGGCCAGACATCTCCGCGATGGCCTGCTCCACCGGGCCGCCCGGCGCGAACTGGATGATGATGAAGTTGATGATCATCACGCCGAACAGCGTCGGCGGAATCAACAGCGCGCGGCGCAGGATGTAGCGGCCCATCGGCGATCACTCCCTGCCCACGAAGGCTTCCACGGCGGCCGCCTTGTCGGTGTCCCACCACCATGCGTCAACCAATGTCTTGCGGTTCAGCGGCCTCGGCGACGGTTGGCCATAGCGATCCCAATAGGCGATGCCCTCCTTCACCTTCGACATGCCGGGAATGAAGTAGAAGTTCCACAGCAACACGCGGTCGATGGCGCGGATGGCGGCCACATAGTCCTCGTAGCTCGTCGCTTGGTTCATGGCGTCGATCAAGCGGTCCACGGCCGGATTGCGAATCTTCGCCCAGTTGCTGCTGAACGGTTGATCGGCGGCTGCGCTGGACACGCCGTTGGTGATGGCGATGCTCGGCGTGTTGTCCGGCAGGAACCAGATGGCGCCGGCGTCGAAATCCCCAGAGCGCATCCGATACAGCCAGTTGGAGATTTCCGGCGACTTGATGGAAGACTCGATGCCGACGCGCTGCAACACCCGCGTGTAGGGAATGAACGAACCGCCGAGTGCCGGCGACACGGCGACGAAGCGAATGGAGAACGGCTCGCCGGTGCGCTCATGCACGAGGCGGTTGTCCTCGATCACCCAACCGGCCTCGCGCAACAGTTGCGCGGCGCGCAGGATGTTGTTGCGATGCCAGCCCTCGCCCTGATGCGGCGGCGGCCGGTACGGTTCCGTGAACACGCGCGGCGGCACCAAGTGGCGCACCGGCGCCAAGAGCTCAAGCTCGCGCTCGCTCGGCAGCCCGGTCGCCGCGAGGTGCGAGCGGTGCAGGAAACTCGTGGCCACGTCGAAGAAGCCATAGCCGCCGCGTCGGTTCATCCACTTGAAGTCGTTCAAGAGCCACAGCGCCTCGCGCACGCGGATGTCTTGAAAGCGCGGCTGCTCCAAGTTCCAGAAGATCGGCCACCACAGGCCGGCCGGCTTGGATTGCGGCAGGAAGTCCAGCCGGAACAGCCCCGCCGCTACGGCCGGCGTGTCGTAGGCGGTGGCCCAGCGCCGCGGCACGTTCTCGACATGAATGTCGATGGCATTGCCCTTCACCGCCTCGGTCTGCATCTGGTCGTCGCGAAAGTAGTCATACTTCACGATGTCGAAGTTGAAGCGGCCCCGGTTCACGGGCAAATCCTTGCCCCAATAGTCTGGCGCGCGCTCCCACTCAATCCAGCGGCCGATGTCGTAGTCCTTGATGCGGTAGGGGCCAGAGCCAAGCGGCGGCTTCACGGTGGTGCTGCCGATGTCGAAGCCGGGGCGATCCCAGTAATGCTTCGGCATCACCGCCAACTCGCCGGTGCGGATGGGCAGCATGCGGTTGCCGCGATGGGCGGGCGCCACGTGATAGCGAATGGTGCGGTCGCCCACGGCTTCCACGCCGGTGAATGGCTCCACCCGCGTCGCCAAGGTTGGGTTCGCCTTCTCCTTGTAGGCATGGAAGCTGAACACCACGTCGTCGATGGTGATGGGCTTGCCGTCGTGCCAGTGCGCCCCTTCCCGCAGGCGATAGTCGATGTAGGCGCCATCATCCGGATAGGCGATGCACTCGGCGAGCAGCCCATAGGCGGTGCCATGCTCGTCCGGCGCGACGATGACGAGGCTGTCGTGGTTATGGCGTTCGGCTGCGCCGCGCGTGTCCATGCCGCGCACCACGCGCCCCAAGCCCATCATGTTGAAGCTGTCCCAATTGCCCATGTCCGGCACGCGGATGCGGCCGCCCTTGGGCGCGTCGGGATTGACCCAATCGAAGTGCGTGAAATCCGGGCCTAGCTTTGGCTCGGCGAGAAAGGCGTAGCCGTGCTTGCATTCGGGTTCGGCGGGGGCGGGCGGCGGCGCATCCGCTGCCCCGGCGCCGGCCGCAACGACGGCAGCGGCCAAGCACCAAGCCGGCATCGGCGCCGCCAGCGCACAGCGGCGTCGTGTCACGCGCCGCCCCCCTCGCGCACCAGCATCCATGCCCTTTTGCTCTGCCGAGTGCTTCAGTGGAACGCGGCGATGATGTCCTCTTCCACCTGTTGATACGCCTCGACATCCCCCGTGCGCAGGGCGCCGAACATGATCTCCTCCACGCCGTCTGCCGCGAACTCGCCGATGCGGTCGATCACATAGCTCTTCGGCCCCGCCACCGAACCCGGCCCCAACGCCTCGACGAAGCGCTCTTGCACGGCTTTGTCTTCAGTGATGCGCAGGGGCATCAGCAGCGTGCGCTGGATTTCCGCTGGGTCGCGGCCAATGTCCTCGCAGTGCCGTTCCAGCACCTGCGCCTTGTGGCGATACAACTCGCGGGACATGCCTTGGCGCGCCCAGCCATCGAGGTTGAAGATGTCCCCGTGCATGGCCAAGGTGCGCAACGTGCGGCGCTCGCCAGTGCCCCCCACCATGATCGGCACATGGGGCTGTTGATGGCAGCTTGGCGAGAGCGGCGCTTGGTCGAGGCGGTAGTACTGGCCTTCGTAATCCACCGGCCCGTCGGCTTGGAACAGTTTGCGGATGAGTTCGCAGGCTTCCTGAAAGCGATCTTGGCGTTCCTTCATGGGCGGGAAGCGCCAGCCGAAGGCCTCGTGTTCGCGCTGGAACCACGCGGCGCCCAAGGCGAGCACGAAGCGGCCGGCGGATGCTTGGTCCAACGTGGCGGCCATCTTGGCGACCAAGGCAGGGTTCCGGTAGGTGTTGCCAAGCACTAGGTGGCCCAGGCGGAGCTTCTGCGTCATCCCCGCGGCGACAGCGATCAGGGTGTAGCCCTCGAACGCCGTGTGGTGCTCGTCTTGGCCCGGCGGCAGAAAGTGGTCCGCAAACCAGAGGCTCGACCAGCGGCCCGCCTCCAACGTCTCGATGGACGCCTTGATGTCTTGCCAAGTCGTTCGATAGCAGTTCACCTGCACGCCGAACCTCATTGTTGCCCCTCCCCGTTTTGTCAGACGCCCCGAACTCTAACCCGCCGCCGCGAGCTGCGGCACTGGAAAACTCTGCTCCACATAGGGAAACGAATCATCCAAGCCCAGCAACTCGCGCATCACTTCCGGATGCTCGCAATCCTGCCAAGGTTCGTCGCGCATCGTCACCGACACGTTCTCTTGCGGCAGCACGGAGGCGTGGCGGTAGTAAGTGACGGCGTTGAGCCGCAATCCCGGCGTGCGCTTCGGAAAGGCGCCATGCCAAGTGCTGCCCGGAAAGATGATGCAGGAGCCGCGCGGCGCCTCCGCGGCCACGGCGTCCTGCGCGGCCCGCGGCTGCACGGGATGGCCGCCGGAGCGATGCGAGCCGGGCACATACGCCAAGGCGCCGTCATCCAACGTGTAGTCCGTAAGGCACCAAGTGGCATTCGCCGTGAGCGCGACGCGGCCCCACGGCAATGGCGTGGCGCCTTGGTCGCAGTGCAGCCCCAGCGCGGGGCCATAGCCGAAGTCCCCCTGCCACTTCACGAAGGAATTGGAGCTGCTGAGGCGGCGCGCCTTGGCGTTCTGCGCCGCGGCGCGGTTGCCATTCGCCCGCATGGCGCTGGGGCCCATCAGGTGGTCGATGAGCGCGTCCACCACCGGGTTCACGGCCAAATCCCGCAGGCTGCGATCCAGCCGCAGCGTCTGTTGGATGAGCATCTGCGAGGGTTGCGGCGCATCCTTGTCCGTGAGCGGCAGGCCGCTGCCTTGCGGCCAGGTGAGTTCGCCCAAGGGTCCGTCCTCCACGGTGATGGGGCAACCGCCTGTCATCTCCGTGAAACGCGCCAGCAGCGCTTGGGTGCAACGATCCATGTGCTCCGGCGTCACGCCGGTGACCTCCGGCGGCAGGATGGTGAGGCCGTCGCTCTCAAGCTCCAACACATACCGCTCCAGCCCGAATCGCTTCACTTCGTCGCTCAATAGCTTTGCTGCGGTCTCCATAGCGCCCTCCCCTCGGCGTTTCAGCGCCAAAGCGCCGATGGTGGCGCAAACGCAGGGCGAAAGAAAGGCCGGCGCCAGCCAGCGCGTGCCGCCGCGGGCGATTCGGCGCGTTCGGCGATTCGGCGGCAGTTCGCTCCGCGCCGGCGCGTCACGGAGTAACCTTGCCCCACGCCCGTTCGGGCGAAGAACGCACACGACGCTCGCAGCACACAGGAGACGCGCCCATGCCCAACGAACCCTTCAACTTGGCCGGCAAGGTGGCTGTCATCACCGGCGGCAACGGCGGCATTGGCCTGGGCTACGCCAAGGGCGTGGCGGCAGCGGGGGCGGATGTGAGCATCTGGGGCACCAACCCAGACAAGAACGCCGCGGCCCTGCGTGAATTGCAGGAGATCAATCCCGCGGCGAGCGCCACCGTCTGCGACGTGGCGAACGAAGAGGCTGTGGAAGCGGCGATGGCCGGCGTCATCGAACGCTACGGGCGTGTCGATGCGTGCTTTCCCAACGCCGGCATCGGCACCCAGAACCAAAAGCCCTTCTTCGAGCACACCAACGAGGATTGGTTTCGCGTCATCGACGTGAACCTGCACGGCGTCTTCTACACATTGCGGGCGGCCACCCGGGCGATGGTGAAGCAAGGCGAGGGCGGCAGCCTCGTGCTCACTTCCTCCGGCACCGCCATCCAAGGCTCGGCGCGTGGCCAAGCGTACGCCGCCACCAAGGGCGGCGTCATCGCCATGATGCTGGGGCTGGCGACGGAGATGGCGCGCTACCAGATCACCGCCAACGCGATCATCCCCGGGTGGGTGGACACCGCCATGACCGCGGGGTTGTTCGGCTGGGAGAAGTTCGTGAACGCGGTGATGCCGCGCATCCCGATGCGGCGTTGGGGCACGCCGGAAGACTTCGGCGCCATCGCGGTTTACCTGATGAGCGACGCCTCCCGCTGGCACACCGGGGACGTCCTCAAGATCGACGGCGGCTTCAGCATCTTCTGAGCGGGTTCTGAGCTGGCTGCGGCGCCGTTGAGCCGGCTGCGAAGCCGCACGGGTCACGCCGGGCTTGGCAGCTGCGCCAGCACTTCCTCCGGCTTGATGCTGGGCTGACGCAGCAAGGTCGCGCGGTCTTCGCCGTTGCGGTGGCGCTCGATGAGCGCCTCTGGGTCGAACTTCACGCCAATCGGGTTGGCGTCGAAGTGTCCTTCGGCGAACCAAGCGTTGCAGGCATCCACGGAGTCGAAGACGTCCACCTGGAACTCCACTTGGTTGTTGTCCGGGTCGCGGTAGTACATAGAGAGCGAGAGGCCGTGGTTGATGCACCAATACGGCTTGATGCCCTCGGCGGCCAAGCGTTCGTAGGTCGCAAAGAGATCATCCAAGGAGTTGTAGGCGTAGGCGCAGTGATCCACCCCCGCCGCGCTGGTTGGCCGATCTTCCAAGCCGGGCATGTTGACGATGGCGACGCGGTGGTGCTCGGCGTCGAACGTGAGGAACGTCAACATCGGCGAGGCGGCCATCACCTCGGCCTCCAAGGCTATGCGGTGCCACGCGATCATCTCGGCGTAGCGCGCCGTGCGGTAAACGATGTGCGCGAACTTCGCCGGGGCGATCTTGCCGCGCGCGGCGGCGGTTGGGGGGATGGCTGAAGGCATGGTGTGTGGGTCGTCAAAGGTGTCCCGCGCATCTTACACGCCGCGCGCCGCCTCACCGTCTCGCTGCCCTGGGACGTGCTCCCTTCCGGGCCGGCAACCCGCAGCCGGCGCAAGCGCCTCAGCCAGGCTGGCCGCGGTGCGTGACGCCCGCCACCACCAGGCCGTCGATGGCCGCTTCGGAGAAGCCGAGTTCCCCCAAGATGGCTTGCGTCTCGGAACCGAACGCCGCGGTGGGCGGCCTCGGGCTGAAGCCGCCGCCATCGAGGCGCACCGGCGGCGACAGCGCCGTGATGTCGCCCACGGCAGGATGGCGGATGGTGTGGAACATGCCGTTGGCCTGCGTTTGGGCATCGTCGAATAGCTCGATGGGGAACTTCACAGAGGCCACCGGCACGCCGGCTTCATTCAAGGCGGCAAGCCAGTGCGACGTCGAGCGGCTCTTCAGCATCGCCTCCGCGCTGGCCTGCAGCGCCGCGTAATGCCCCTCGGCAACGTCCGCGGCGGCGCCTTCCAACGCGGCGTCCCGCAAGCCGATCGCTTGGATGAACTTCACGCGCAACGAGGGGCTGCCGCAGGCGATGGCGACATGGGAATCCGCCGTCTCATAGGTGCGGAAGTAAACGTTCAGCATCGCCGGCGCGCGAACCGTCGGCAATGCCGCTCGTTGCTCCCCAAAGGAAGCGCCGGCGGCGCGCTGTTCCGCCAAGTCGCGCAGTGCGCTGCGATGGCTCTCGCCATCATGCGCCTCGACGCGCACCAGCTGATTGTTGGCGAGCGTGAGCGCCGCCTGCAGCAAAGATGTGTCCACCACGCCGCCGCGCCCGGAACGCTCGCGCCGCAACAGCGCGGCGCTCACGCCGAAGGCGAGGCTCATGGCGCACATGTAGTCTGCGCTCACCGGATCTCCAGGCGCTGGGCGGCCATCCACCACGCGTCCGTTGGCGGCCATCAAGCCGCTGCGCGCCTGCACCACGATGTCCATGCCGGCGTGGGCGGCTTCCGGCCCCTTGAGGCCAAAGGCGGACACCGAGCCGACAATCAGGCGCGGGAAACGCTGCGTCAGCGCTTCCGGGGCCAGCCCCAGCGCCTCGGCAAGCCCTGGCCGGAAGTTGAGCAACGCCACATCCGCCCACGCAAGCAAGGCGTCCAGCACCGGCTTCGCCGCGGCATCGCGCAACGCCAGCGGCAACGAGCGCTTGCCGCGGTTGCGGGAGATGAATGTGCGCGTTTCGTTGGGCGCAAGCGGCAGGAGGGCGCGGGTGGGGTCGCCTTGCGGAGCCTCCACCTTGATGACGCGAGCGCCGCCTTCGGCGAGCAGTTGCGCAGCAAACGGCACCGCGACGAATTGGCCGAACTCGACCACGCGAATGTCGTCAAAGGGCTGCGCGGCCGGCTCCTGGGCGGCGGACATGGCGCTCAAGCCTTACGCGGTTGAACGGGCGCGGCAGTGCGGGTGATTTCCCGCTCCGCGGCCTTGGCGTGATCCAGCATCAGCGTCTCGAACCCGCCGGCCATGCCCTCGCGGCGCTTGTCGTCGTTGAAGAGCCAACTCGAGCCTGCCGGGAGGAAGCGCTCCATTTCCGCTTGGTAGTCGCCGTTCAGCATACCCTCCTTCCCGGCTGCCGCCCGCTGGCGCAGAGTGTCCGCGAAGTCGCCCTTTTCCTTCTCCGGCAGCTTCGCCGCCAGCAAGTCGGGACGGAACTCGACGCTCTGGCCGTGCAGCCACAGCAGGTCGAAGACGTCCCGCTGCTTGATGCGCTTGGCGCGGCCAACGAGCGCCATGTGCTTGTTGACGAGCAATTCTTCCTTGCTCGATGCCATGAAACTGAACATGTCCCCGACGTCGCCCATGCCCGGCAACAAGCCGCCTGCCATCCTGAGCGTCACAACGGTCGGCCGCGCGTCCAATTGCGCGCCTTCTCCCAAATCGATCTTCGTCCGTGGCCGTCGCTTGTCTCGCGTGCGGTCCGGCAGAATCGCGCTCACGCGCGCCAAGGTTGACCTGCCTTTGGCGGTTGGGACGCTGACATCCACGTCGCACCCTATGACGGCGGCCACTTCCTCGGCGAGCGTTCTGCGGTCCAAAGCGCGGGAAACAGGTTCCGGCGCATGGAAATCCAAGTCTTCGCTGAATCGGGGGCTGCCGTGGCAAAGCCGCAACGCCGTCCCACCGATGAACACCGCGTCGGGCACCAGCAAGCTGCGACGGTTGAGGGCATCGAACACGGCCATCGCCAAGAGTTCGTTCTCGACAGCGGGTTTGATGCCCGCCAATTCGGGCACCAGTCCCACAATGCTGTCGGCCCAATCGCCAAGGGTTCCGGTCACTCTGCCATTTCTCTTTCGACTTCGCGGATCTCATCCCAGTCGATCAGATCGACGTTTCGGCCCACTCTGCGCAAGTCGGCCGCGGCCAGCCGGGGCTTGGCGTACGGAAGCCAGCACTCCCAAGGTTCGGGGATGACCATCTGCGTGGCGACATCGGCCGGCCGTTTGGCCGTGTGCGTGATGTCAATGATGCCGTAAGGCGTGCGCAGCATTAGGCTCCGCCCGGTGCTCATCACCGTGATGCCTCCCAGCATTTCTTGGCTGATCACCCCCCATGAAGACAGCGCGGATTCAAGGCTGACGTAGTTGAACGCCTTGGGCCGAAGGCGCAGCGCGATCTCTTCCCAGATCGAGAGGCCCCGGCGCGGGGCGTATTCGTAGGCATACAATCCCTTGCACACTCGGACCAGCAGTCCGTCCCGCACGGCGCGAGCCACTGTCTTTTCCGCCGACCTTGGCGTGTCGCCTCGCATCGCGGTGCATCGCAGGTCGCCTGTCGTGTACACCGAACGCCCAGTGGCTTTGGAGATGGCGTCTAAGCTTTGGCGGAACAGCGATGACTTCATGGCGACAAGTCTACACAAACCACCCATTTAAGGGTGTTTGGCGAGCGGAAGCCCCCTAAGGTGAATTGCAGCCGCGCAAGCCCTAAGCGTCCAGCTTGCGCTTTGACGCATTCGCCGCATCGCCGAAGATGCCCTTCGCCATCAAGGATGTTTCCATGTTGCGGCGCCGCTGATAAATCTCGGCGCGGATGGCGGCGATGGCGCTGCTTTCCGAATCCGCCAAGGCGGCGAACTCGATCAAGTGGCAGGCGAGGCGCATGTCGTCATCCGCCAAGGCTTGCGCCCGCGCCGCCAACGTCTCGGCGCCGCCGGCCAAGTGCGCCACTTCTTGCGCCAGCGCCACGTCGGAAGCCGGTTTCAGATGCGCCGGGTTGCCGTCGTACCAGCCGCCGAACTGCCGCCAGAGGTTGCGCACCACGAACTCCGGCTCGTCGTACATCGGCTTCAGATACGGCTTGTCGAGTACCGCCTGATCCACCTTCACGGCATGCACGATGTCGTTCAGCCGCGCGCCGGCGTTCATCATGGCCAGCGTCTGCGTGACGATGCCTTCCAAAGTCTCAGCCACTTCCGAGAGCACCCGGTGGATGCGCGCCGCCCCGGCAATGGGCAGGCCATGCGCCGGCAGGAACAGTTCCGCTCCCTGCGCCGCCATCGCCCGCAGCGCCTGCGCCCACTCGCGCGGGAAGCGTTGCGCCTTCTGCGGGTTGCCGGCGTTGGGGAAGTTCCAGATGAAGAAATCGCCGGCGCAAATGGCCTTGTGCTCGGGAATCCAAGCCCAAGTGTGGTCGTCCGTTTCGCCGCGCCCGTGCGTCAGCCGCGCCGCCATCCCGCCCACGTCGATGTCCAGCGTGTCCCGATACTCGGTGTCCGGGTCTGGCGTGGTGTCCGGCAGGAAGGCGCCGCCGGTGGACATGGAGTAGCCGTGGCGCGCGAACTGGCCAAACTGCCGGTCGTTGATGATGCGGTTGTAGCCGTCCGTGAGGCGATAGCGCTCGAAGCGGTGCGCGACGTTCTCGTGCCCCACCACCCGTGGGCGCGGCTGGCCGTTGGCGCTCGCATCGGCGATGAACGCCCCGCAGCCGCCGGCATGATCCATGTGGCCATGGGTGTACACGATGGTGTGGAAGCGGTGCGGCCGCCACTTGCGGATAGCTTCCACCACCCTGGCGCCGCCAATGTGGCTGCTGGTGTCGAAGGCCAGCAAGCCATCGTCCGTCTCGAACAACACGCAGTGGGAGAACGCCTCCACCACCGCGATGCCGTCGGCGATTGGCGACAGTTCATGGTTGATGCGGTTGATGGGGCCGATGTCTTGCACGCCCTTGCCGTCGTCGATGACGGCGTTGGCAAGGGCCAACAGGTCTGCCATGGATGCCTCGGTGGTGGTGGCGCCCGCTTATTCTGCCACCAAGCTCCGCCGCCGGAACGCGCAACCAGCGGCCGCCAAGCGCGTGAGCCGCGGCGCGATGCCCTTATACTCACCCTCGGTTTAACCCGCGAGGAACCAATCCAATGCGTCAACCCTTCATCCTGCTCGCCTTGGCATCGCTGCCGGCCTTGGCTTTGGAGCCCGGCGCCCGGGTGGACAACTTCGAGCTTTTGGACCATCGCGGCGTGGCGCACGAACTCCACTACCTGTCGGACATGCAGGCGGTGGCGCTGTTGTCGCACCGCAACGGCTGCCCCGCGCAAGGGGAAGCGGCGCAGCAGTTCGAAGCGGCGCGGCAGGCATACAGCGCGAGCGGCGTGGAGTTCTTGCTGATCGACTCTGCCGCCGACGCCCGCGCCGCCGTGGCAGAGGAAGCCGCGGCACTCGGCATCGACGCGCCAGTGCTGTTGGACGATGCCCAGATCATCGGCGCGGCGTTGGGTCTCGAACACTCCGGCGAGGCGCTGCTGGTGCGCACCGATGGCTGGACGTTGGCGTGGCGTGGCGCCCCCGAAGCCCTCGGCGACGCCATCGACGCCGTGCTCGCCGGCGAAGCGCCGCCGGCTGCCAGCCCACGCAGCGAAGGTTGCGTCATCGACGCCCCGGCGCCGGGCGCGCAGCTCTCCTACGCCGAGGACATCGCTCCCGTGCTGCTCGACAACTGCGTGACGTGCCATCGCGCCGGCGGCATCGGCCCGTGGGCCATGACGGACTACAACATGGTGCTCGGCTTCTCGCCCATGATCCGCGAGGTGATCCGCACCAACCGGATGCCGCCTTGGCATGCAGACCCAGCGCACGGCAGCTTCCTGAATGACCGCTCGTTGAGCGCAGCGGATGTCCAGAAGCTGGTGCATTGGATCGAATCCGGTTCGCCGCGCGGCGACGGGGCAGACCCGTTGGCGCAGAACGACCGAACATGGCCGGAATGGGGCTTGGGCGAACCGGATCTCGTGATCGACATTCCCGCCCATGACGTGCCAGCCTCCGGCGTGGTGGATTACCAGTACCTCCACGCGATGAACCCGCTTGAACACGATGTTTGGGTGCGGGCGACGGAAATCCTGCCGGGAGACCGCCAGGCGCTGCATCACGTCATCACCCGCTTCACCGTGCCCAAAAAAGGCGAGCGCCGCCGCGGCTTCGCGCGTCGCGGCGGTGGCCTCGGCGGCTATGTGCCAGGCGCCGTCGCGCGGGAGTATCCGGCCGGCACCGGCACGTTGCTGCCGGCGGGCGCCCGCATCACCTTTCAGATGCACTACACGCCCTACGGCAAGGCGACGACAGACCGCTCCCGCTTGGGCCTCTACTTCCACGACGAACCGCCGCAGCACACGCTGGAGAGCGCGGTGCTCTTGAACACGGACATCCGCATTCCGCCCCATGCCAAGGCGCACAGCGAGCAGCAGACGCACACTTGGGATCGCCCGGTGCTCGTCTACGGGATGCTCCCGCACGCCCACTACCGCGGCAAGGCGTCCGATTTCGTCGCCCACTACCCAGACGGCGGGAGCGAAGTGTTGTTGTCGGTGCCCACCTACGACTTCAACTGGCAAACCTCGTACACGCTCTTGGAGCCGAAGCGGCTGCCGGCCGGCACGCAGATCGTCCACACCACCACATGGGACAACTCGGCGCAGAACCCCGCCAACCCAGACCCCACCCGCGAAGTGCCGTGGGGCCGCCAATCTTGGGATGAGATGCTGTTCGGCGCCATCACCTTCCGGTTCCTGGACGAGAACGAAGCCGGCGCGGAACTGGCCAGCGCGCCAGAGGGCCAGGGCGGCGCCACCGGCGAGTGACGCGATGACGCGGTGGATGGCGCGCGGCGCCGGCACACCCAAGGGAGCAGACGCATGACCACAATCTCCACCCGCTTAGGCAAGGTGACGGGCCGCTCAGCGCCGGCCACGCCCGGCACAGAGCGCGGCGTGCTGCAATGCCTTGGCATTCCCTACGCCAAACCGCCCTTGGGAGAGTTGCGCTTTCGGGCGCCACAACCCCACGGGCCTTGGTCTGGCACGCTGGACGCCACGCAGTTGGGCGATCGCGCCATGCAAACCGAGCTGCCGGATGTGCTGAAGCTCGGCCGCGACCCTGCCCCGGACGCCATGAGCGAAGACTGCTTGGTGCTGAACGTCTACACGCCGGCGGCGGACGGGCGGGCGCGCCCCGTGCTGTTTTGGATTCACGGCGGCGGCTTCACCATCGGCTCTGCCAACGATTACGACGGCAGCGTCCTCGCCGCCCAGGGCGATGTGGTGGTGGTTGCGGTGAACTATCGCTTGGGGCTGTTCGGCTATTTGGACCTTGCCGCCTACGGCGACGAGTTGGCAGGCAGTGCCTCTAACGGCTTCCGGGACCAGATCCTCGCCCTCGCGTGGGTGCGGGACAACATCGCGGACTACGGTGGCGACCCAGACAACGTGACGATCTTCGGCGAATCTGCCGGCGGCGCCTCGGTGAACGCCATCTTGGCCGCGCCCTCTGCGAATGGCCTGTATCACCGCGCCATCGCCCATAGCGGCACTGCCACGACGACGCCGCCGCCACCCGTCGCTGCGGCGTTGGCGGGATTCCTCAAGGTGCCGGAAGAGGGTCTGCTGCAACATTTGCAAGCGATGCCGGCGGCAGACTTGCTCGCCGCCCAAGCGGATAGCGGCATCGGCGGCGGTGCCAGCATCGATGGCACGGTGGTGACGCGGGACACCTACCAAGCCATCGCCGAACACGGCGCCGCCGGCGTTCCGTACATCGCGGGATACAACGCCAACGAGGGCACATTGTTCACCGCAGTGGGCTCAGACCCGGACACCTTCGCGCCCATGACCCACTTCATCGCTCAGATGACCTGCGACGGCGCCGACCCGACGGACTATATGGCTGCCATGCGCGACGCGCATCCAGACGACGGCGCGCAGGCGCTATACGAACGCGCTTGGACGGACATGTTCCGCCGCGCGTCCATGCGCACTTGCGAAGCGGCGACCCACGCTGGGCCAGGTGGCTGGCTATACCGCTTCGACCTGCCGAGCACGGTGATGGACGGGCGTTTGGGCGCCACGCACGCGAGCGAGATCGCCTTCACGTTCAATGCTTACACGCGCCCCGACGCGCCTGGCCTCAAGTTCCATGACGGCAACGACCCTGCGGTGCGCCGCTTGGCCGAGCAATGGTCGAACACGGTGATCGCCTTCGCCCGCAATGGAGCCCCGAACGGCGCCGGCCTGCCGCAGTGGTCGCGCTACTCCGCAACGGAGCGAACGGCGCTGGTGTTGGACTCCGAATCGCGCATCGAAGCGGACCCGGACGCCGCGGCAAGAGGGCTCTGGCCAGCCGACAGCGGCTGACGTCTCAGGACACGCGCAAGCGCTTGCGTTCAACTAGGCAGCCGCGGGAGCGTGCGGCCCGGCCAACGTTAGGCTCGAAGCAAGTACGCCAGATAGTCGTAGCTGGCGTCGCGCACCGGGAACAGAATATGGCAGCCCGCGAAGCGCTGCATATCCCAAGTGCCGTCGTCGTATTTCTGCTTCAAGTCCTCGAACGCCGTCGCGGAGACGATGTAGGAATCCAAGGACACATCGTCATTGCCGGCGTGGGTGCGGGCCATCTCGCCCTCCAGTTCGCGCAGCGTCTCGTGCAAACGAGCTTTGTCGTCGTGGACGTAGGCACCGGCGTGCAGCAGGCCATGAGGTTCGACGAACACGATGCGCTGTTTTTCGTCCTCTTTCACCCAGAGGATGAAGTCTGGGTAGAAGCCGCGCTGCTCGAAGAAGCCGACGCCGCGGCCACGGCTTTGGTTGCGTAGCAGAAAGATCTCCTTGTTCGCGAGCACATCGGCTTGTTTCTGTTGGTGTTGTTTGCAAAGGTCACGCAAATCCTCCACGAAGCGGTGCTCGCTTTCGTTGAGCCCGGGCGGTGTGGACGTTACTTTGGCTGAGCGCTGCACCAAGAGCGGTTGGTAGAGGTGGCGGTCGAAATGCACGTTTGGCAGCTCCGCCGTTTCGCGCTCGTAGATGCGCTCGCCTTCCTCGATCAGCTCCGTGATCTCCGCCAGCAGTTTGGCGTAGCTGCCTGCCGGCGCCTTGTCGGTGCTGCCGACGGCTCTTGGAACGCGCACTATGTAGTCCCGGAAGTTGGCGTCCGTGTCGCATATCTCGCTGTAGCGCATGGTCTTGGAAGCCCAACGTTCCTGCTGCGTGCGGTAGAAGCGATCCATGTATTTCTTGGCAAGCGCCGTCACAGCCTCCGAGAGTGCGCCAACACCGGCCAGCGTTTTCGGTTCGACCAGATCGTCTTCGGCCATGAGCTCGTGGCACGGTGGACTCGTCGACTCGAAAATGGCGCGGATGTCGTTCGGCGTTAAGGCGAGGTTCGCGTAGCCGCGCTCTTCTCGGTAAGCGAGCAGTTCCAACTGCACTCGGTTCCAGTCCACTAGATCCAAGCTAGCGGCCGGAATCCGCCGTCTGCGCCCGGCCCGCGCGGCGGTGTCCGCGAAGGTGCCGTCCTGGCTCTCGATGGCCTGCGCCTTGAGCGATCGGTCCAGAAAGACCGCGGCACCGGCGACTGGTGCAAGCCCAGTCTCCGCCTCGTCGGCGAAAGTGCGGTCTCCGGGCACGCGCGGCACCAGCAGCCCTCGGTTCAGAAACTCTTTGTTCGGACGCAGCGGCAGGGATAGTTCCACCACGCCTTCGGTGTGCAGGTCTTCGCGCTCCAAATAGCTCTTGAACTGCGCCATGTAGTTGGCGCGGATGGCGAAGACATTGAGCGTTTCCAACAGCCCGATGTGGGCTGGATGCCTGCCGGGCAAGGCGCTGCTGCGCTTGAGGCTGTGGTGCAGGCCGCGCAACCGCACGCCGCGCCCGAACAGCTGGATGATCTGCGACCCTTCCTGTTGCCCGACGTTCATCAGCCCCATGCTGGCAACCCGCCAGGAGTTCCAGCCCTCCATGAACTTGCGGGCGCCGATGAGCACCTCGATGTGGGTGTTTGGCGTGTTGATGCCGTCGAATAGGCGCTCGACCACCGCTTCTTCCACCAACCGAATGTCCGGTTCCCGTTCGGCCACCAGCTTGCGGAAACTGCTGGCGTCGCCGATGGTGATGACGCCGAAGTAGCGCGTCGAGCCGCTGGCCTTCAAGCCGATCTCGCCGCTGCTGCCGCGCACGAAGCCGAGCTGCAGCACATCGCTCGTGGGCGCGTGCAGGACGCTGTCGAGGATGTCTTGATACAGGGCTTCGGGCGACATGTTCGCGTCGCGCAGATAGCCGAAGCGACCCTCGAAGACGTCTCGGCCATCGGCGCGTTCAAGCCCGCTTTCGCCGGCCAGCAGCTGGCGGATGGCCGCCACGGCCCAGCCTTGGGAGTTGCGCAATACCCGCTGCAGAAAGCGCACCACCGTGAGCACATCGCTTTGCTTGCGTTTGTTGCGGCTGTAGATGGCGTTAACGGTGCCGCCAACGAACACCCATAGCGGGCGCGCAAGGTTGTAGGGGCGCAGCGCATCTTTGTGTTCGGCGAACACGCGCTGCTGCTCGTAGAAGGCGAGCAGGTTGCCGAGCAGCAGGCGGTCTGTTCTGTCCTCGGCGCTCTCGGCCTCGTCTTCCTTCAGATTCAGGATGTTGAAATCCTTGCCGAAGCCGTCGCCGTGGAAATAGCGGTAGGAATAATCAAAGGCGATGGCCTTGGCGTATTCGCGGGTGAGCTCCTCGTTGCGCGCCGCGGTGAGCGCTTGGCCGAACGTGGCGCTGTACTCGAAGGTGAAGCCGGTTTCCGCCAAGGCGTCGCGGTAGCCGCGCCAGCGCTCGCCGCCGGAACCCTTGTGGCCCTCGTCCACGAAGATCAGGTTGTTGCCCTCGAACGCCTCCACCGGCACGCTCAAGCCCCCGCCCTTCTTCACTTCCGTGAGCTTGGTGATCTCTATGACGCGCACCGCATCGCCAGCATCAAAGCGCAGGCCGCTCTCTTGCAGATCGAAGCGCCGGCAGGGAATGCCAGAGAGAGTCATCTCGGCCAAGTGCTGCTCGCTTAGGCCCTCGTTCGGCGTTACCAGCAGGATGCTGTCCAGCGAGCTGCCGAGCGCTGCGTTGTAGCGCAGGAACTGGTGGTAGTTGATGTGCAGCAGCAGCGTCTTGCCGCCGCCGGTGGCGATCCAAAACGCCAGCTTGCGCAAGTCGTCCCGCGTGAACGGCAGGTCGCCGCGCACCCCCCGCAGCCGGGAGTCCGTGCTGCGGCGCAGTTCGAAGCGGTTCAGCGCGTCCAGCAGGGTACCCGGGCGGCGGAAGAACCAGTCCAGATAGACCTCGGCGTAAAGCACGGCCAGATACTGGAAGTAGCGCAGCACGATGGGCGTAGCGCGTTTGGCGTTGATGGCGCTCAGGTGGTCGCGGATGTTGTTGTCGTAGCTGGCTAGCGCCGCCGGCTGCACTTGCACGCCGTTGCGCGCTTCCAAACGAACGCTCAAATGGCTGCGCCCGTTCGCGTTGAAGCCCTCTGCGGCTTCCTTCGCGTCCCTAAGCGCGGACTCGTTGGTGTTGAAGCCGAACTGCTCGTTCAGCCACGCCACCAGCACTAGGCGCTTCTCCAACTGAACGTAGGAGAGGTCCTTGGCCACCGTGCGGCGCTTTGGGCGCGTTGGCATGGCGCGACTCCCGTCCTAGGGGCCGAGCGGCGCGAACATCCGCTCCTTGAAGAGCGGCTCCAAGGCTTTCGCCCCGGCGAGGAACGAGACGCCGTTGACGTACACGGTGTCCGCACCGTCTGCGATCTTCTCGGTGATGACGAATTGCTGATCGCGCCGGTAGTCCGAGGGCTCCCAGCCCGCCGTTTCACGCCAGATCACGACGATCTCCTGCGTGTTTGCCGTGCCGCGATAGACGAGGTACTTGCGGTCTTCGTCGTAGTACACCTTGCGTGTGCGAACCCGCAGGCCGAGCAGATAGTTGAACGTCTCCGCGACGTCCGCGCGCGCCGAATCGCCGTTGCCGTTGGCGTAGGTCGCCAGCTTGTAATCGAAGGGGCGGGACATTTGTTCGACGTTGAGCAGCGTCGCGCTGTCGCGGGTCTCCCACTCGAGCATGTACTTGATGACGTAGTCCTCAAGCTCCATTGCCCGTTGCACGCCGGCGTCGGTGAAATCGACGTTGTTGAGAGCGTCCTCATAGCTTTCGAGGCATATGTATTTGACGATGCGGGGTGAGCGTTGCACAGCCTGCGCGGCGGGGGCTTCCGGCTTGCCGGCCTTCCAATTCGGGGAGAACATCACTTTCTTGACGCGCGGCAGCACGACGTCGTCGAAGTGCTCGCCCATTTCCACCAAGGTGAATCGTCGGCCGCCGCCATCCTCGCGGTTCAGATTGACGACGGCATGGGCTGTGGTCCCGGAACCGGCGAAGAAATCCAGCACCGTGGTGCCTGCCGCGCAGCCGGACGCTCGAAGGCAGTCCTCCACCAGCGCGACGGCCTTGGCGAAATCGAAGTTCTTTTCGCCGAAGAGGTTCTTGAGCATGCTGGGGCCGTGATTGGCCGACGCGTACTTGCTGTCGTGCCACCAAGTGTTGGGCGTAGCTTGATCGTCAGCACGAATCTTGAAGTCGATTTCGATACGGCCAGCTAGGCGGCGAACTCTATAGTCGCCGGTGGACGCCCCAACACTATCCGGCCCGCGGTGCCAACGTTTCTCCGCTCCCGCGCCCGCTTCGCTGACGACCGGCCACACGACTGTCTCTGTGCCAGCCGGTTCCTCCAGTACGTCGTAACGCTGATCATCTTCGTTCCATTCCAACATCGGTACGCGAAGGGAATTGTCGGCGTCAACGTAAATGGGATAGAAAAGTTTCGGTCTATCAGCGCGACGGTCTCCAGCGCCGTGTCTTCGCAGGTTGTTCCATGCGTACATTCCGTCCTCGTCCACAAGCGGATAGCGTGCCAGTTGACTATCCGATCGCGCTATCGAACTCGGTCCCGCGTCGGCGTCGCCATAAAACAGGGCGTACTCGTGGTTGGGCGAAAACCGCCCCTTGGACTTGCGGCCCGCCGGATTGGAACGCACCGCCACAACGCCAAGCTCGACTTCGAACAGCTGTTGCATCAGTAGACGCAAGCGGGCAGATTCTTCGTCGTCGATGGCAACGCACGCCACACCGCCTTGGCGGAGCAAGGGTGCCGCCACTTGCAGACGATCCGCCATCAGCGACAGCCAAGCTGAGTCCTTGTAGTCGTTCTTGTAGAGGATGGCGGACGCATCCGTGTTGTACGGCGGGTCCAGATACAGGCATTGCATTGCGCCGCGATACTGCGTGGCGAGCAGTGCGATCGCTTGGAAGTTCTCCGACCGCACCAAAAGACCATCGAGTTGGTCGTCAACGCCGCCATCATCGGAGAGCGAGGCCAATAGCTCGTCGGTGAACTCCTTGTCGAAGTGCGCCGTGTCGAGCACAAGCGAGGGATGGTCGACTAAGAACTCCACGCGCTTGGCATCGCCGTTCTTGGCGGAACTGGCGTGATTAAACAGGTTTGTCTGCGTCTCGTCGATCGCGAACAGGCGCTTCCAATCGGTCCACTGCGCCTCGCACGCCGCAATGGCTGGATGAAAGTTCGGGTCGATGATGCGTAGCGAAACGCAATACTGCACGTCCGTGACGAACTTGCGCTTCTCCCAGATCATCTTCTGGAAGCTCTCCACCTGATCGAGGAAGTCGATCACTTGGCCGCCGGCGGTCTTCATCAGGCGCAGCATCTGGAACCAGCCCCGCGCCCAGCCTTCGGCGGTGGTTTCTTCGGTTGTCTCCACGCCGTCGATGTTGAGCACTTCGTTCTTCAGGTAGAAATCCAGTTCGCGGGTGAGAAAGCCCTTCAAGTCCTTGTGAATGAAGAAATCCGTGGTGTTGCGGCGGGTATAGCGGCGTAGGTGGTATTCGAACAGGGTGACGGACTCGTCGCCGTTGCGGTGGCGTTCCACTGTGACAGCGGCGAGTGGCACCCCGTCTAGGTGTTCCGGCAGCGCTTCTACCGCTTGGGCGATTAGGGCCTCTTGCAGGTGGTTCTTCCCGTTCTTGGCCTTGTCCGCAGCGGTCATGGGGCGAAACTCGAACGGAAGGCGCAGCACCCGCTCGGCTTCTTGCCACTCTACCTCCTGCAGGCGCGGGATGAAGTAGCGCTTCTCTCCCTTCACGTTGTTCTGTTCCACGTTGGCGTCCACCACCTCGAACCGCACCGAGATGTCCCGGGCCTTGAAGGCGTAGTCGCGGAAGTGCTCGCCGGTCTTCACGTAGTACTGGTCCTTGTTGGCCCAGTGCAGATGCACCTCTTCGCCGTTGTAGGGGATGGCGTAGCGTTCGCGCCGGGAGTAGCGGCGCTTGGAGATGAAGTCGCCGTCGTCGTAGTAACGGCTGAAGAAACTGTACAAGTGGTTGAAGATGGTGGCTTGGATGGCGTCGACGTCCGCGCCGCGGCCGACATGCCATGCCTGCCGGGCTTGGAGGCTCAAGTAGCGGGTGCCCATCGGCGTCTCGTGGAAGACCGCTTGCAGCTCGCCGTCGCTGTCCAGCGCCTTGGGGCCGAGTGCCTCGCGGATATCCTTTTGTGCCTTCCCGATCTGTTCGGCCAACAGCGCCTGCTCCGCCAATACGCCCTGAGAGACGTCGTCGGCGATCAGCTGTGGCATATCGTCCGCGATGTAGCGCTCGATCACCTCCCGCTTGTGGTTCATGATGCGGTAGATGCCGAAATCCAAGTCTGCGCTGTCGAACTGGAACAGCTCGCGCAGCAGAGCTTGGAACCGCTCCTGATACTGGCTCATCAACGCGCTCCTGCGATGCGGCGCTGGCTTCCGCACATCGAGCTTCCATCCTCGATTGCCTCATGCCCTTTCGCGCCGGGCCGAAGCGTGAAGTTGCCCACGCTCATGCCTTCCGTCCGTAGCGCCGCGGTCGCGACGGGAAGGTCTCCGGGCAGGAGTCTCCAAGGGTGCATCGCGCCCAATGGTCAGGTTGAGCCGAGCGATAGGCAACGCCGGTGGCGAATCTTACTACGCGCCCTTTTGAGGATGCCCCCGCGCGGCTAGGCCCTGCCCGTGGGCCGTGCCGCCTACGCGGACGCCCCAGCTAAGACGCCGCCAACTCCTCCCGGAAATCCGGGTGCGCGATGGCGATGAGCGCCGCTCGCCGCGCATCGGCGGTCTTGCCGGCCAATTGCGCGACGCCGAACTCGGTGACGACCAAGCCCACGTCCGTGCGCGAAGCCGTCACCATTTCCACCTGCGGCACGATGCGCGACACCGTGCCGCCGCGGGCGGTGGCGTTCATGGCCACGATGGAGCGTCCGCCGCGCGAGGCGCGGGCGCCACGCATGAAGTCCACCGCGCCGCCGACGCCGGAGAGTTGCCGCCCGCCGGCCATCTCGGCGTTCACTTGGCCGAATAGGTCTACCTGCACGGCCGAGTTGATGGAAACGAAACGGTCGATGCGGCGAATGACATCGAAATCGTGGGTGTAATTCGCGCCGCGGAACACCACGTCCGGGCGCTCGGCGAGCCATTCATAGAGCGCGTCGCTGCCCAACGCCATGCCGGTGACGTGGCGCTTGGCGTCGATGGTCTTGGCGGCGCCGGTGACATTGCCGGCGGTCACGAGGGCCATGCCGCCGTCGTCGATCAGGCCGCCATGCAGCCCCAAGTCGTTCTTCGTGGTGAGTGCTTCGAGCACCGCGGCGGGGATGCCGCCGATGCCGGTCTGCACGCAGTCGCCATCCGCCACCAAACCGGCCACTAGGCCGCCAATGCGCCGTGCCGCGGCGTCGATGGCCGGCGGCGGCATCGGCGCTGGCCGCCGCTCAGACGCCAGGATGTAATCCAAGCGCGCCGCGTCCACCGCCAAGCCGCCGGCCGGCAAGTACGCCGCCGGTCGCGCCTCCGCCACCACCGCCTGCGCCGTCTCCAGCACCGCGGCGGCGAAATCCACGTTTGGGCCGATGGCGTAGCTGCCATCCGGTCGCTTGCCAACAGCGATGAAGGCCACGTCGAAACGCGCTTCGCGCAGATAGTCGAAGGCGACGCGCATCTGCATCGGCACGAACTGCGCGCGGGAACCCTTGAGCGCCGGCGTCATGAAGAATGTGACCAGCTCCGCCTCGGCGTCGAGGGCGGTGAAGTCGAACCCATTGACGCCCGGCAGCGGGAACTGCGTGAACGTGACGCCACGCGCGGCGCTTGGCTGTTGGCGCAATAGTTCCAACAGCGCCAGCGGCTCGTTGCTGCCGCCGCCCACCCACACGTTCATGCCGGGGCGCAACAGCGCCGCCACCCCGCCGGGCGGCAGGGGCTGCGTCACGAGCGCTGCGCCGCCGCGTGCCCGGCAAGGCTCGGCACGGCGCGTTGCCGGTTCAACCGCGCACTTGCCGCACGATGTCGGCGATGCTGTCCAGCAGCGGCAACACTTTGTCGGGCTCCTCGGAGGGCACCGCGAAAATCAGGTGGTCGAAGCCCTGTTCGATGCGCCCCTCGCACTGCTTCGCGTCCATCGGCGCCGCGAACAGCGCCAGCGCCAGATCATCCACCTTGCGGCCGCGCCCCGCCATCGCGTCGCTCAACTGCTGCATGTTCCCGGAACCCATGCCGCCGATGGGCATCCAGCCATCGGCATACTCCGCCACGCGGTCGAACACCCACTTCGAGTTGGCGCCAATCCAGATGGGCGGCCCGCCTTCCTGCACCGGCTTGGGCCAAGACCAGATCGGGTCGAAATCCACGAACTCGCCGTGGAACTCGGCCTCGTCCTCACGCCAGATCTCCCGCATCGCCAGCACCTTTTCGCGCACGATCTTCCAGCGGTTGCGGTAGTTCGCGCCGTGGTTCTCCATCTCCTCGCGATTCCAGCCGGCGCCGATGCCGATGATGGCGCGGCCGCCGGAGATCATGTCCAGCGAGGCGATTTCCTTCGCCAAGGTGATGGGGTCGCGCTCGATGACGAGGCAGATGCCGGTGCCCAGCGCGATGCGGTCCGTGGCTGCGGCGCAGGCGCCTAGGGCGACGAACGGGTCGTGGGAGCGCCAATACTGCCGCGGCAGTTCGCCGCCGCCAGGGAACGGCGTCTTGCGGCTGGTCGGGATGTGGGTGTGCTCCGGGAAAAACAGGCTGTCGAGGCCCCGCTCCTCAACGGCGAGGGCCATCTCGATGGGTTGAATGGCGTAGTCCGTCGGAAAGATGGACACGCCGAACTTCGCATTGTCGATGCCGCTGAAAGCCACGGTCTTGCTCCTTGCTTGTGGTTGCGCCTGCAAGCGATTGTATGTTGCCGGGCGCTACGCCGGCGCGGCTTCGGCGTTGGCGCGCCACCGGCCTCGGATGACATCGCCGTGGCAGCCGGCGATACTGCCCCCATGAACACAGTTGCGAAAACGTTGTTGGCGGTGCTTATCCTGCTCGCCGTCGCTGCGAGTTGGGGTTGGAGCAACCGGCTGGATGTGCTCATGTGGGCCCTGCCGAAGGTGAATGACCTACTCGAACCCATTGCCCCGAACATCCCCACGGCGTGGCCCGCAGGGCCGGAGACGGCCGCCGCGCCGCCGAGCGAACGCCCGCCGAACATCATCCTCATCCTCGCCGACGACTTGGGCTACAACGACGTCTCCTTCACCAACGGCGGCGCCGGCGATGGCAGCGTGCAGACGCCCGCCATCGACGCCATCGCCCGCGAGGGGGTGACGTTCAGCCAAGGCTATGCCGCCAACGCGGTGTGCGCGCCGTCCCGCGCATCCATCCTCACGGGGCGCTACTCCACCCGCTTTGGCTTCGAATTCACGCCGTTTTTCAAGATCGGCGCCACCATCTTCCAATGGATCGAAGACGAGAATCCCGCGCCACTGCCCGTCTACCTCGACCACGACGGCGTCGATGCCCTGCCGGACATGCGCACCATGGCGATGCCGGATGCGGAGCACACTGTGGCCGAAGCGCTCAAGGACGCCGGCTACTACACCGCCCACGTCGGCAAGTGGCACTTAGGCGCGGCGCCGGGAACCCGGCCAGAGGATCAAGGCTTCGACGACAGCCTCTACATGACGGGCATGTTGTACCTGCCGGAAGATGATCCTCGCGTGGTGAACGCCAAGCGCGAGGAGGACGGCATCGAGCGCATGGTGTGGACGAACGCCCGCTATGCCGCCCAATTCAACGGCGGGCCGCTGTTCGCGCCCGACGGCTATCTGACGGACTACTACACCGACGAAGCGCTGAAAGTGATCGAGGCCAACCGCAACCGGCCGTTCTTCCTCTATCTCGCGCATTGGGGCATTCACAACCCGCTGCAAGCGCTGCGGTCAGACTACGACGCCTTCGCGCACATCGAGAACCACGCGCTGCGCGTGTACGCCGGCATGATCCGTTCGATGGACCGCAGCGTGCGGCGCATCCAAGAGACCTTGGCCGAACTCGGCTTGGCGGAGAACACCTTGATTGCGTTCACGAGCGACAACGGCGGCGCCGGCTACATTGCGCTGCCGGATGTGAACGCGCCGTATCGGGGCTGGAAGCTCACGCACTTCGAGGGCGGCCTGCATGTGCCGTTCGCCGCCAGTTGGCCGGCAAGGATTCCGGCCGGCACGACGGTGACGGAACCCGTCCACCACTTTGACCTGTTTTCCACGTTCGTCGCCGCCGGCGGTGGCACGTTGCCGGAAGACCGCACCATCGACGGCGTGAACCTGTTGCCATATGCCACTGGCGAGGCGGCTGGCGCGCCGCACGACACCCTCTTTTGGCGCCAAGGCCACCACCAAACCATCCTGCACCAAAACTGGAAGCTGATCCGGGCCGAGGCCCCCAGCTCCTCGCAAGAAGGAGCCTTAGCCGAGGAGCGCGTCTGGCTGTTCGACTTGGCGAACGATCCGACGGAGCGCCACAACGTGGCGGGGCAGCAGCCGGAGCGCGTCGCCGCCCTGCAGGCGTTGCTCGCCGAGCACAACGCGCAGCAGGCCGAGCCGATGTGGCCGAGCGTCGTCAACGGGCCGCAGCTCATCGACAAGCACGGCGGCGAGGCATACGTTCCCGGCGACGAGTACATCTACTGGCCGAATTGAGCCGCGTCACCAGCTTGCCGGCACCCACCGCCGCTGGCCCGCTCGGCCAGCGCTCCCCCGCTGCGCTTACAGCAGCGCTTCGATGTTCGTTTCCGGGCGGGCGATGACGGCGCGGCCGCCGCGGGTGGCGATGGGGCGCTGCATGAGGCGCGGGTGCTTGGCGATCAAACTGGCCACTGCCGGCGCCGTCGTGTAGTCCTCGGCGTTCAGCCCCAACTCGGCGAAATGCTTGTCGCGCCGGATGAGGGCGCTCGGCGACGCGTCGAGCATCGTCAACAGGTTCAATACCCCAGCTTCGTCGAGGGGTGTTTTCAGATAGTGAATGACATCGAACTCGACGTCTCGCTCGCGCAAGATTTTCATTGCGCCGCGCGATTTGCCTCAGCTCGGGTTGTGGTAAAGGACGAGGCGTTCCACTGCTCGGCTCCAATTTGGGCTCGCCGCGAGTATAGCGCCGGCGCCGGGCAACCCCGCACACGCTTTCCCAATCGCCTGAAAGCTCGGTTAGCATTGGGGCAGACACGGTTAGGCAGAAAAGAGATGAACGCGAACACACATGACGGCACTCGCGGGGCGCGCTTCTTGAGATGGGGCGCCGGCATTGCATGGGCCGGGGCCTTCGCCGCGCTGGCGGGCTGCGCCGAAGCGCCGGCGCCGGCTGAGTCTGAGCCGGAGGCCATGCCCGAAGCCACGATGCCGGAGGCGCCGGCAATGCCGGCGGCCAATCCGGAGCGCAACGCTTACTTTGGAGACCTCCACGTCCACTCGCGCTTTTCCTTCGACGCGTTCCTGTTTGGCACCGTCGCCACGCCCGACGAGGCGTACCGCTACGCGCGCGGCGAGAACTTGAAGCATGTGCTCGGCTTTGAGATGAAGATGCCGGAGCCGCTGGATTTCTACTCGGTGACAGACCACGCCATGTTCCTTGGCATGCTCCCGGCCATGTCAGACCCAACCACCGAGATCTCGAAGAACGAGCTCGCGCAGCCGTTCGCAGCCGCGCAGACGGTGGATGAACGGCGCGAGGCGTTCGGCAACATGCGGCCCATCCTTTCAGACCCTGAGAGAGCCGATGAGCTGCTGGACTTGAACATCGTCCGCTCGGCTTGGTCGGACATCATGGCGGCAGCGAACCGCGCCAACGAACCCGGCGCGTTCACCGCCTTCATCGGCTATGAATACACTTCTGGCCCCGATTCGCAAAACCTGCACCGCAACGTCATCTTCCGCGGCGATGCGGCGCCGGAGGTGCCGTTCTCGCGGCTGGATTCATCCAATCCCGAAGACCTGTGGGCCTGGATGGACGCAGCGCGCGCCAACGGCCAGGACGCCGTGGCGATTCCGCACAACTCCAACGGCTCGAACGGCCAGATGTTCAAGCCAGCCTACTATGACGACGCGCCGTTGGACGCCGCGTACGCCGAGTTGCGGATGCGCAACGAGCCGCTGGTGGAGGTGACGCAGGTGAAGGGCACCTCCGACACCCATCCCTTGCTCTCCCCCAACGACGAGTGGGCGAACTTCGAGATCATGCCGTTTCGCATCGCCACGCAGGTCATCAGCAACATTTCCGGCAGCTATGCGCGCGAGGCGCTGGTGAAGGGGCTTGAGTTCGAGGAGAACGAAGGCTTCAACCCGTTCAAGTTCGGCCTCGTCGGCGCGAGCGACACCCACAACGCCTCCTACGCCGGCGACGAATCGGATTACTACAGCAAAGTTGGCATGCTTGACGGCACCCCCGAACGGCGTGGCTCCGTGCCCTTGGAGCCGCAGGAAGGGGCTGGGCCGTTCGACATCCAGCCTTGTCCGGAAACGGTGCCCACCGCAGTGGCCGGCGAATCCACCGAGCCGGCGCCGTCGGTTTGGTGTGGCGCGGACGCAGACCAATTCTCCGAGGGCTACTACACCTACTGGAGCGCCTCTGGCCTCACGGGGGCGTGGGCGGAGGAGAACACCCGCGAATCCATCCACGACGCATTCCGTCGCAAGGAAACCTTCGCCACCAGCGGGCCGCGCATCCGCGTGCGCTTCTTTGGCGGCTTCGGCCTCGATGGCGTCGACATGGACGCGATGGATCGGGCATCTCAAGCCTATGCCGGCGGCGTGCCGATGGGCGGCGACCTGCCAAGCCAAGAAGCGGCTGGCGCGCCCACGTTCCTGTTGTGGGCCTCCAGAGACGCGCGCAGCGCACCGCTGCAGCGCGCCCAGGTCATCAAGGGTTGGGTGGAAGATGGCACGATGCGGGAACAGGTGTTCGACGTCGCCTGCTCGGACGACGGCGCCGTGGATCCCACAACCCACCGCTGCCCAGACAACGGCGCGAGCGTGAACATGGAGACCTGCGCCATCTCGGAAGGCATGGGCGCGGCCGAACTCGCCACGGCCTGGCAAGACCCGCAGTTCGATCCGTCGCAGCGCGCCGTGTACTACGCGCGGGTGTTGGAGAACCCCACTTGCCGCTGGTCCACCTGGGAGGCGCTGCGCGCCGGCGTGGCGCCGCGGTCAGACCTGCAGGCCACCATTCAAGAGCGGGCTTGGACATCGCCCATCTGGTACGCCCCAGCAGCGATGGCCGAGATGGCCGAGGAAGCTCCTAATGGCTGACGCCGTGGATGATGTGCCGAGCATCATCCACCACGTTTCCATCGGCGTGGGCGACCTCGCCCGCGCCGCGGCGTTCTACGACAAGGTGATGGCCACCATTGGCGCCCGGCGGGTGATGGAGTTCCCTTTCGCGGTGGCCTACGGCAAGGCATTCCCCGAAATGTGGATTCAAGCGCCGTTTGATGGCGAGCCAGCAGGCGAACCCGCGAACGGCGCCCACTTGGCGTTCATCGCCCCAACGCAGGACGCGGTGCGGGCGTTCCACACGGCGGCCCTCGGCGCCGGCGGCACGGACGACGGGGCGCCGGGGCTGCGGCCAGACTATGGCCCAACGTACTACGGCTGTTTCGTGCGGGATCCGGACGGGCACAAAATCGAAGCTGCGGTGATTCCTCAGCTAGAAGCCTAAAGGGGTCTCGCGCCCCTTTCGCGCCTGCCAGATGCATGGGCGCGGCGACAGCGCGCGTGCCGCCGCGGCTCAGCCACCGCCAATCGCGCCGATCTCGTCCAACAACTGCAGCATGGAAGGGCCGCCGACGATCACCAACAATCCTGGCAGCAGGAAGCCGATGGATGGCAGCATCAGCATCGTCGGCAGGCGCGCCATCTTTGTCTGCATTTTGGAGAGCGTTTCCACCCGCACCGAACCGGCGAGCTTGCGCAGGGCATCCGCGGTCGGCGTGCCGTGGCGTTCGCTCTGCGCCACAGTGACGGCGAGATCCCGCATCTGTTGGCTATCCAAGCGCTCCGCAACGCGCCCCAATGCCTCCTCCCGCGAGCGGCCATGCACGTTCATGTCGATGGTCGCCTGCCCCAGCTCTTGGGCAAGGGTGGGATGAAAGGCCGTCATGTCGTCCACCGTGCGGCGCAGGGCGCGCTCGAACGTCAGCCCCGCCTCGAGGCAGACGACCAACAGGTCCACCGCATCAGGCAGCGCTGTCTGGATGTCCCAAATGCGCTTGGTGGCGATCTTCGAGACGATGAGCTCCGGCAGCAGGTTGAGCATCACACCAACGAGGAACCCGCCGCCCAAGCCGATTGCAAGCCCCATCGGGCCCGGCGAGCCAATCACGAGCGCGCCCACCAGCAAGCCGCCCACCAGACACGCCAGCTTGGCGCCAAGCACCACGAGCACGGCATTGGATGATTGGTAACCGGCGCGCTGCAGCGACATGGCAATCTTCTTTCGGTCGTCCTCGCCGAGAGGCATGATGCCGCCCAACGCGGTGAACGTGCGTTCCAAGGCCCCGCGCACGCCGGCGGCGCCCTCTGCCAAGCGTTCATCAAACGTCGAGCCGGTGGATTGGCCCTCGGCAAGTTGCAGGCGGCGCGCCATGCGCTGCCGATTCTGCCAAGCGCTCACCGCCAAGTAGACGCTGACAGCAAGGCCGAGCGGCAGCAGGATGGAGAGTGCGTCGGCCATCATCGCTGTGCGCTCCGGATCATCAGCCACGCCACGATGAGGCCCGCCGCCATGAAGGCGATGCCAATGCCGAGCAGGTGGCGGCCCTCGTTCAACAGCACCGAGATGATGTCTGGCTGCATCACCGCCTGCATGCCGACGCCCAGTACCGGCACCGCGCTCAAGATGATGAGCGTCATGCGGGATTCCGCGGTGGATGCCTTCATCTTGACGCGGCCATCCATCCGCTCCCGCGACATGGCGGCCAGGTTGCCGACCGCTTCGGAGAGATTGCCCCCGGTGCTCGATTGCGTGGAAACGATGGCCGCCAGCATCGCAAGTTCGCTCATGCCCACCCGACGCCCTTCGTTGCCGATGGCGCGTTCAAGGGGCACGCCGAAACTCGCCTCGAGCAGGATGTTCCGCAGCGATTCCTTCAGTGGCGGCTGTGCCGCGTCCGCCACGGAGTGCAGCGCCCGATTGGTGGGAATGCCGTAGCGCACCATGCGCTGCAGGTCTTCCAAAGCAAGCAAAAAGCGGTCGCTGAACGCCTCCCGCTGGCGGCTCTCGAGCATCGTGCCGACGTTCCAGCCCAAGGCGATGCCAAGGATGATGCCGGTGGGCACGGCCATTGCCGTGGCCATGCCGACGAATACGAGAAAGGGTGTCAACGCAGCGCTCGACAGCAACGCGGCGATGATCGCAATGATCGATGTGCGGGTGCCACCGGACAGCGGATAGCGCGCCTGCATCCGCGCGAACAATGCGCTGGTCTGGCCTTCGGTGCGGTTGGAGTCGCCCTTCGCCGCCACGGCGCCGCCGCCGTCGCCTTCAATGCCCAGCACGTCCGCAAACGGTTTCATGCGCCGCCGCACCCGAGACCGAGTGCGCAAGGTCTCGCTGCCCCATAAGGCGCCAAAGCCCAAAGCGATGGCGGCAAGGATGGCGAGGGCGTCGATCACCGCGTTTGTCCCCAGCGGCTGCCGCCCATGCTCATGCTCGACGCCAGCATCTGCCCGAAGCCCATGTCCTGCACCTGTTGGGTGAAGGACGGCCGGGCGCCGCTGCATGTGAAGCGGTCTGTGCCGGCATCGTAGCTCCACAGGTCTTCCATCAAGGGGATGTCGCCTTCCAAGCCGGCCACGTCCGTAATCGAGATGATGCGCCGCTTGCCGTCTCGGAAGCGGGCGGCTTGGACGATGAGATCCACTGCGGAGACCACCTGATGGCGGATGGCCGACAGCGGCATGTCGCCGGAGCCCATCATCACTAGGTACTCAAGGCGGCGGACGGTCTCGCGCGGATTGTTGGCATGCACGGTGAACATCGAACCTGGATGGCCGGTGTTCATGGCCTGCAACGCCTCCAACGCCTCCGGCCCCCGCACCTCGCCGACGATGATCCGGTCTGGCCGCATTCGGAGCGCGTTCTTTAACAGATCGCGCATGTGGATTTCACCAGAGCCTTCGGATGAGGCCGCGCGGGTCTCCAAGCGCACAACGTGCGGCTGGCGCAGGCTCAGCTCGGCGGCGTCCTCCAACGTCACCACCCGCTCCTCGGCGCCGATGTTCTCCGACAAGGCATTCAGGATGGTCGTCTTGCCGGAGCCTGTGCCGCCGGAGACGACGACGTTGAGCTGGGCCTTCGTGGCCACCTCCAAGAGCACCGCCATGCCGGGATGAACGGTACCGCCTTCCGCTAGATCCTTGACGGAGAAACCACCTTTCTTGAATCGCCGGATGGAGATGGCGGCGCCATCGACGGCGAGCGGCGGGCCAATGATGTTGACCCGGGAGCCATCTTGGAGCCGCGCGTCGCACATGGGGTTCAGCTCATCCACATGGCGGCCCACGCCCTCGGCGATGCGCTGGGCGATGCGCGTCAAATGATCCGCATCGCGGAACTTCACTTCCTCCCGGCTCAGGATGCCCTTGCGTTCGACGTAAACCGAATGCAGGCCGTTCACCAAAATGTCGCTGACGTCCGGGTCGCGCAGCAGCGGGCCGAGCGGGCCGAGGCCGCGCATTTCGTCAACTAGGCGCGTGGCAAGCCGTTGGTGTGCGCCACCCAGCGCCGGCGCGTCGGCAGCCGTCTCCGCTTGGCGGATGATGGACAACGTGAGGTCTGTGAAGCCATCCTCGCTCAAGTTGGATGCGGATTCCGTATCCATCGCCTCGAGCACCCGCTGGTGATACCAAGGCACCGCCGCCTCAAAGCGGTCCCGCGATGCTGCCTCCGGCGTTGCCGAACGGAACGCCGCATCGCGCTCCGCGCGCTGTAGCGGCCGGCCGTGGCGATGGCGAATGGATTGGGCCATTAGGCGATGTATTGTAGCGCGGGAGGCGGCTGGCAGACCCTTAGGGTGCGCACCACACGCAACCTTCCACGTCGTCCTCCAAGGCGGTGATGGCACCCCACGCGACGCGGTGGCGGATGGTGGTGGACGCATCGAAAACATCCAGCCCGATGTTGACGAGGGCGCCGCCCATCAGCCCCGGGTCCGAGTTGCCGCCGCCGAAGTGGGAGCAGATCTCCAACACCACCCACCATTCGTCTTCCTGCAAGCGGCGGCTGGCCCAAGTGCTGGGTGCGCTGCCATCGTCTCCTTCATTGGGGAGCAGCGGATCGTTCGCGCCGAACATCGCGCCTTCGGCTGGCATTTCGGAATCGAGCCCGGCGCAGTCCCCCCCGCCCTGCCATGCCCGCGGTTGGGTTGGGTCGTCATCTGGGTCTGGGCGCACCTCCTTCACCACCATCGGTTCGCACCAACCGGCGGTATCCACGGCGCAGTCCACGCCGTCCGAGCGCAGCCCTTCGCCGCGCGCCACCGCGACCACCCGCAGCGTGCCGGCGCTGAACTCACCCATCCGATCCATCGCGGCTTGCACGACATTGTTCACCGCCGCTTCGGTCCACCTGTTGCCGCCGGCGATCAGTTCAACCACAGCGTACTGTTGGCGGGCGACATCCGTGCGATAGGCGGCGAACGACCGCAAGTCCACGATGACGGCCATTAACACAAGCAAGAAGGGAGCGATGAGGACGAGTTCGACGGCGGCAGACCCCCGCGCTCCACGCCGCGGCGGCCTCCGGCCCCGCGCAGGATCATTCACGGACATTGCGCCCCCAACTCTCTTGACGCACCAAGAGCCCGTTGGGCGACGCCGTGCGAAACGGGCCGAACCAAGGCCGCAGCACGATTTGCGCGCGCAGCCGCAGCCAACTGCCCGTGCCGCCGCATGCACCTGCGGTGCCGTCCGACCAGTCCACCCCGCCCTGCGGGTTTGTGTCCCAACTGATGGCCACCTGCACTTCCTGGGTTTCGTCCCGCGCTGGCCATGTGTCCGTCGTCAATGTCTCCACGGCAATGCCCAACGCGCCGTCTCCATTGCGGTCGAACAGCCATCTGCCAACGCGGTCGTTCTGGAACGCAGTCTGAATTGCGGCCGCGCACCCGGTTGGCGCCGGCAGCCCCGCCACCGCCCGAGCCGCCGCGTGGGCAGACCGGGCGAGCATTTGGTCGAAGAGCGAGAAGCGCAACATCTCGCCCACCAGCGCGAACAGCGACATGCCGACGAACAGGAACAACGCAAACTCGACGGCCATGGCACCGCGCAGGCGCCGCCAAGGGCCGCGATTGGATACGGCGCGAGCACGGATTTGGCCGCAGGTTGCCAGTGGGCGAAACGAGGCATTGCGCGCCGCCGGCGCGGCGGCGAGGTTGGTCAGCTTGCGTCGGCGTCCTGCCTGCGCTGGGCCGACGCTCCGCTTCGCATCATCGTCCATGGCTAGCACTCGTAGGCGCACCGCTTATCGCGGGGACGGTGCGGCGCATCGCGTTGCCACCGTGTACGCCGGTCATGCCCGCGAACCGCACTATGCGACTATAATCGACTCTATTCATACGCGGAAGTCCAATGTGCCGAGAGCCTCCGCGGGCGCGGCTCCCCTCCGGCCACGCCTCCTCTCCCGCCGTGCCGTTGAATGCCCAAGGAACGCGCTCGACGCGCTAGCGGCCGGCCGCTCGTTTTTCCACCGCTTTGCAGCCCTGATCGCGGTCGTCACGCTTGCGACGGGTTGCGCCCTCTTGACCGGCCAGGACGAGCGGCTGCGCATGGAGCAGGTGGAAGGCACTGTGCTGCCGATGGCTCGGGTGGCCTTGGACACGGGGCAGACCGAGACAGCGAGCCGCCTCTACAACCGTCTATTGGACGTCGACCCCCTGTCTCCGCAAGCGCACTTGGGCTTGGGCGACGTGGCCCTCGCCCAGCGCGATGCAGACGCCGCCGCGGATTGGTATCTGGCCGCGCACGCTTTGGCGCAAACGCCGGAGCAGCGCCAAGATGCCCTGCTGGCGCATGGCCGCGCGGCGCTCGACGCCGGCCGCTTGGAAGCGGCGCACCACAGCTTTCTCCAACTGACAGATTCTGACGACCCCGTGCCGGCGAACGTTGCCGCGTGGGGACACAACGGCGTTGGCCTCACGCTGCTGCTGCAAGGCGATCTTGAGGGCGCCGTTGCCGCGATGCAGCAGGCCGTGCGCCGCGCGCCGAGGGAAGAGCGGTTCCGCGACAACCTGCAACGCGCCCTCGACATGCGCGACGAACTCGGCGCGGCGCCGCGGCAACGGGATGGCAGCGCCTTGGTGGGAACGTCGCCACACCCGCTAGTGAGAGACCCTGCGCCCAGTTCGCCGCCTTCGGCGCCGGAGCGCGGCGCCGGGGACAGGCCAGCCGCCTTGCCAGAGGCAGCCTCTGAAGACGCGCAAACCCCCAGGCCGATCGCCGCGCCGGAGGCAATCGCTAGAGACGCGCCAGCCGCCACGCCAATCGTTGCGCCTGCGGCAAGGGAGGTGCCAGCCCCCGCGCCAGCCATTCCGCCGGAGGCAATCGCCGGGGAGGCGCAAGCCCCCACGCTCGCCGCTCCTGCAGAGGAAGCCTCTGGAGACGCGCAAGCGCCGCCGTTCGTCCGCCAAGACGACACCAGCGCCGGCGCAGCCGCCGACGCCCAAAACGATGCGGGCATCATCGAGTGGCTTGGCCCCGCGCCAACCACGGCGGCGGACGCCGCGGCGCCGCCCGCAGCCGCGCCGGCGGCCAGCGCGCTCGTGGTCACCGACGGCGGGCGGCGGTTCCTGCAACTTGGCTCGTTTCGGAATCGTCGCGCCGCGGAGAGCTTGGTTGAGTATCTGCAGGGGCTGACGGATGAGCCCGTCTTCATGGCCGAAGGCGACCTCCACGGCCAGCCGCTGTATCGCGTGCGCGCCGGCCCGCTTGCATCCGAAGCTGCCCTGCGCGGTTTGCGCGAAGCCGTCGAGGCCGCCGGATACGGCGCGAATTGAGTGCCGCGTCGCCCGGAGCGAGTGCCGCGGCGCGGCGGCTAGGCCGTCGCTTCCTCCTCTGCTGCGATGCTCAGGCCCAACAGTGGCTGCAGGAAGGTAGTCAGCATTTCGCGCTCGCGCCGGTTCAACGCCCGCTGCGGCTCGCCAAGCGCCATGGAACGGGCCATGTTCTTGATGTAGGGAATCTCAAAATCCTGCGAACGCCCGCCGAAGGCGTTGCGCAATTGATCTTCGCCAAAGAGCTTCGGCAACGGGCGCGTGTGATTCATCACCAGCGTCGAGGGTGCCCCCTCCAATATCCGCAGCCAGCGCACAGCGATTGAGATGCCCGCCGGCGTCGGCTCGAACACAACGAGGTGATTCGACGCGATGTGTCGCAGCATCCCAACGTGCGCCGGTTGCACCCCGCAAACGAGAATCATGTGTGCTTGGGCGGAGAGCGCGTCCACCAAGCCGCCAATGCCGGCTTGGTCAAAGTCGTCTTGGCCGGCTTGGTCGATGGGGTGCGCCACCAAGCCAACGCGCGGGGAAACCTCCGCCTGCAGCCGTTCCAGCGCCGCGGCATCGTCGCTCAAGGATTGCAGCGCTTGGGCGAGGCCACGCCGCGGCTCGGTGTCCAGCGCCAGCGCCAGCGAGCCGAAGTTGGGGTCCAAATCCAAGCAACTCACGTAGCGCCCGGCGTCCGCCGCCAGATGCGCCAACAGCGCCGTGATGGTGTTCACGCCCATGCCCTTGCCGAGCACCGGAATGACGCGGCTCGCCTGCACTTCGGGCCGCACGCCCTCGCCGTTCACCGTGGCGACCTCGTTGATCGCCTGCTGCAGGTTGTTGGCGTCCAGCGGCTTTGGCAGGTAGAGGAAAACGCCGCTGCGATACAGTTCGTTGGCCAGCGTCACGTTGTTCTCAGAGCCGGTGACGAGGATGACGCTCTCTGGCCGGCACACCTGCATGAGCGCCGGCACATAGACAATGGGGTTCTGCTCGCCATCCAAGTCGACGAGCAAGATGTCTGGCGACCGGCTGGTGCGGAACTCCCATGCGGCGTTGCGCACAGTGCCGCGCTGCACTTTCGCATCGCCGTCCAACTCGGAAACGATGCGCCGGCTGGCGGCATCCTTCAGGAAAGCCGCTAACGCCCCTTCGGCCATGATGGGCTCAAGTGATCCAGGTTAAGGGTTCCGCGCACGCTTCCGCCCTCGCAAGCGCCTATTCCTCGCTCTCTTCCGCGTCGCCACGCCACGCGCCCACGGCGCGGACGGACGGCTCTGTGCGCCGCGGCCCTTCGGACTGGCTGGCCGAGGCGCGCATGGCCTCGCGGGTGAGCGCCACTTGGGCGCCGTCGGACGGGCTCGCCGGCGGCGCCTGGCAAGCGGCAAGGAGCGGTGCCCCGGCCGCCAACATCGCCAACGCAAGCCGCCGCATCGCCATTCGTCCGCACACTTTGAGAACGCGCATGGATGCTAACACGCCGGCTAGTAGTAGAACTCGTTGCCGAGCTGACGCGCCGAATCCGCCCGCGTTTCCGCCCCGGCAGAGGCGAAGCTCGGCGACCCGAGGGCCGCCACGATGTAGGGCGTGACGATGATGATGAGTTCCACGGAGCGATCGGTGGTGCGGGTGTTGCGGAACAGCGCACCCCACACCGGGATGTCGCTCAACAGCGGAACGCCGCTCCGGGTGCTGGTGGTGCTGCGTCGATACAGCCCCGCGATGGCGATGGACTCGCCGTCGCCGACTTCAACGGTGGTGGACGCGGAGCGTTGATTGATGTTCGGCACCTGCGTGCCGGCGATCACCGCCCCGCCGGTGGTGACTTCACGGATGCGCGGCTCCACGGTGAGCGAGATTTGTCCGTCGTCCAGCACGAGGGGCGTGAACTTCAGGTTCACCCCCGTCTCGATGTACTCCGTCGCCAGCAGCCCGCGCTCCGTGGCCGTCGGCACCGGGATCTCGAGGCCGGAAGCGAACTCGGCCGGTTGCCCGCTCACTGCGGTGAGGTTGGGCCGCGCGTGGACCGTGGCGAGGCCGTTTTGGGCGAGCGCCTCCAAGAAGGCGGTGGCGCGATACCTTGAGTCTGGCCCGAAGGTGGTGTGGCGCGTCAGCACGATGCCGCCGTCGCCGCCCAAGGTGGGCACCACAACGCCAAGCTCGTCCGTATTGATGGTGGACCTCGGCACCACCTGACCATCTGGCAACAACGTTTGGAATTGCAGCGTCTGATCCCAAATCGGCTCCACCCGCGCGCCACCGGTGGCGACCCGAATGCCCCTCACCAGCGTGCGCAGCGGGTCCGAAAACGGGTTGATGTCCAGCGACCAATCGATGCCCAGTTCCTGCGTGATGTTGCGCGACACCTCGGAGATGACCACCTCCAGATTCACCTGCGCGGGGCCCTCGAGTGAGATGGCATCCACCACCGTTGCGTCGCCGGACACTGCCCGAATGCCGCGCAACAGCCGCTCGGCTTGGGCGGGGCTCTTGGCCTCGCCGGTGACGAACAGGGCGTCGCCAATGGCCTCCACTTCAATGTCGCCGGCGTCGCCGCCAAGGCTGCTGGCCACCGCATCGGCGTAGGCCGGCTGCGCCTGCACGCGCACAGACCAGGCGCCAAGCAAGCCGCCATCCAAACCATGCACTTGCAGGCTGGTGATGCCGACCCCCACGCCGAGCACGAACAGCTTGCGCTGATCGAGCAGTTCGACGTTGGCGGTGGCTGGGTTGGTGACCAGCGCGGTGCCGATGTCTGCGTTGAAGACCAGCGTTTGGGATTCGCCCGGCGCCACCTCGATGACGCGCTCGGCGGGTGTCGATGCGAACGCCGCCGCGGTGCCAACAGCCACCGCCAAGGCGCAGCCGCCGCGGCGCACCCGCGCGATGAGCTGAGCAATCACAGGCGCCATTCCCCGCAGCGGCCGCCGGCGTTAGCCGGCGCCTCCGTCGGCGAGCACCTGCTCGGCGCCGCCGCCACCGCTGGCGCCGCGGATGATGCGGACAATCGGAATGTGTACCGGCGCCGCGGCTTCCTCCATCTCCATAACAGGCACCCGCAGGACGTCGTCGATGCCGACCAGCCCGTCCGGGCCGCGGCCCTCGTCGTACTCGTCAATCGCCGCCACCAACTCCCTCACCGGACGCATCGCCAATGTCAGCCGACCAGCGCTGGAAGCCAAGGCGATGCGCTCCGCATCCACCGGGTACACCTCCAGTGTGTAGGTGTCGCCTTCGTCTCGAAGGGGCTCTTCGGTGGCCACGGAGAGCAGCGAACCGTCCTCGTAGCGGTTGAGCTGCAGCGTTCGCGAGCCCACGGCCAACACGCGCACATCGCTCACAATCACCTGCGCCGATGGCCCAAACCCGCCAACGGCGCCATCAGTGCCGGTATAGACGAGAATCACGTCCACATGGTCGCCGGGGTAGATGATGTTCGCGCTGGTGGTGGCGCGGTCAATCGACACGGTGACAGCGCGCCGGTCCGGGTTCATCACCGCGGTGATGAACCCCGGCGCGCCGGGGCGGATGACGCGGTCCCAGCCGATGTAGTCTCCTGTCAAGATCGGTCGGCTGACGACGGAACCGAGCACGGCGTCGCGGGACACGGCGCCCTGCACCACCGCCACATCCAACACCAACGCCTCGCGCCACTCGCGCCACTCCACCAGTTCCGGCCGCAGCAAGACGCCCGTTTGGAGGTCGACCTTCGCCACCAGCACCGTGGGATAGGAGGGCTCAGGCTCTTCAGAGGGCGGCGGCTCGGGTTCCGGAACGGGTTCGGGCGCCACCACTACCTCTACCTCTGGCGCCGGTGCCGGCGGCGGCTCGGGCGACTCCGAGAAGACGGCGCGAACGCCGAACCAAGACACCACCGCCACCGTCACGGCGGCGAGGCCGGCAAGGATGTTGCGACCGCTGAAGGCATCGGGCAAACCGCCGAAGCGGTCTGTGAAGTCAGACATCGGAGGCATCGTTCAACCCAGTGCGCGGGCTGCCAGCAATGTGGCGGCCGGCGGCGCGATGGCGGCTGCCAACGGCAGGCCGCGACGTCGGTATTCGCCGTCGCCGCGCAGCATCGCCGGCAACGCCAACAACAAGCCCAAGGCGCCGGTCGCAAGCAGGGCCAGCCCGATGTCGGCGGGGCCCAGCCACATGGCCAGCACCGCCAAGAGCTTGCCATCGCCACCGCCAAGCCAGCCCAGCGCATGCAGGATGAAGCCAAACAGCAACGCCGCCGCTCCGCAGAGCAGGCCGGCGGTTGGGGCGGCACCGAGCGCTGCGGGGGCCCAAACGGCCGCCACACCCCACAGGAGCGCCAAGCCAATGACGATCCAGTGGGGCACTTCCCGCCGCTTCACGTCGGTCCAAACGGCAACCAACGCCAGCGCCGCGCTCAATCCAAGCACCGCGGGGCCAAGCCAAGCCATGGCAGGCAGCCGGCGGAGAGTCACCCCCCGCGCCGGCATGGCGCCTAGGTACTAGGAGCTTGCAGCACTGGAGACTTCGCCCGCGGCGGCCGTCATGCGGTCGGACAGGTCGTCGAACATGCCTTCAAACGCATCTCCGAGCGTCGCAGCGCCAATGCCAACGATGGCGATGATCGCCACCACAATCAGCGCATACTCGACGGAAGACACGCCACGCAGGTCTGCCAGAAACCGCGCCACCGCGGCACACAAGCGCAGCCAAAGCCGGTTGAGTATCATCATCTTGCCTCCAAAACAGAGGTTACACGCATGGAACACGTCTTATACACGCGCCATCCCTTGCTGTAAACGCTTGCATGGGACGGGAGCGGTAGTCGAACGGCAGCGACCTCAAGGGACATGATGGCAAGGCGTGCTACCGATGCGGGTAGTTTCTGTGCAAGCCCCACCGCCGGTGCCCAAGACGCTCGCAGATTGGCGCGGCCATGCTGGCGACCGTGGCCGCCGGCGAGGTCGTTGCCAAACGTGGGCTGCGGCGCTGGTTGCCCAATGCGGCCGGGGCGGCGCTGATGCTGGCCGAGCTGCGCGTCCGGCCGGCCTTCGCGGCGCTGCCGGCCGCGGTGCTCCTCACCTTCGCGTTCCGCTCCTTCGCACACGGGGTGGGGGCGGACGAACTCAGCCTGTTGGTGATGGCGCAGGCCATCCGCGATGGCACGCTCCCCTACGAAACCTATTGGGATGTGCGGCCGCCGCTGGCGTACCTGTGGTCGCTGCCTTCCACCTTTGCCGCGGATGCCACCCGCGCCGTCGCCACGTTGCGGATGGCCGCGTGGCTCGCGCAAGTTCTGGCGGTGTGGACGTTCTTCTGCCTGTTCCAGCGCACGTTGGGCACGGCTGCGACGGCCTTGGGCGCGCTGGCGCTCACCGTCTCGGCCAACTGGACGGCATTGCACGCCATGGCCATGCCGAACCACTTTTCGATGGCATTGTCCGTGCTCGCCTTCGCCTGCGCCATCGCCGGGCGCCGCGGCCGCGGCGCTGCCCACTACGCTGGCGCCCTCATCGCCGGTGCGCTGCCTTGGGTGATGGTCCACGCGGCGCCGATGTCTGTTGCGTTGGCCGTGCTGGCGATGCTGCCGGGCAGTGCTGGCCCTGTTCTGCGGCGGCACTTGCTTTGGGCCGCCACAGCCGCGCTGCCCACCCTTGCCGTCGTCAGCACGTTCCTGTTGGGGGGGCATTTCGACGTGCTCGCGCGCACCGCATTTGGCGCCCCGCTTGGCGTCTTCGAGCTGCGCGGCGCCGGCGGCCAGCGCGCCTTTGCTGTCGGGGACGTCTGGCACATCTTCGCCGCCGCGCCCTGGCTCGCGTTGCCGGCGCTGGCCGCCCTCTTCGGTTTGGTTTGTCTGCCCGCCACGCTGCGTCGGGCGCCGCCGCAATCCGCGTTGCGCCACGCGGCGTTCCTCGTGGCGCCGTTGGCGCTTGGCTTCGCCGCGATGGCCTACGCCAAGCCGCCGGCGCCGCCGGAGTATTGGATAGACATGGCGCCGGTGATGGCGCTTTTGGTCGCGGTGGCGGCGGCGCGGGCGGGCGCATGGCGTGGCTGGGCCGAGCTCAAGCGCCCGGCCCTCGCGGCCGCGCTGCGGGCCGCCGTCGCGGCGAGCCTCGCCGCCGCGCTCGCGCTGCCAGCAGACCCTTGGCGGAAGCCGCCGCAGCGCCTGCCCAACGCCTACTGCCGCCACGCTGTGGCATACTGGCTCAGCCAATTGGGCCCCGGCGAGACGGTTCTCGACGTCACTGGTTTATGCGGCTTCCACTTGCTCGATGCCAGCGCGAGATTGCATCCGCCGTTCACGTTTCCGCCATTGTGGCTGCGCCAGCTCAACCAACCTTGGGTCGGCGCGGCTTTGGACGGCGACGGCGCCGAGACCGCCGCGGCGCGGCGCCTGCGCACCGCTCTTGCACCCACTTCCACTGTCACGCTCATCCTCGCCGACAGTGAACTGCTGAACGCCGTGCGCGAGCGGGGGTGGGGAAGGGACTTGCACCGGCACTGGCGGATGGTCTGGTTCCGCCGCGTGGCCGGCATCGAAACCGGCGGGCGTCTCGCTAGGTTGGCGATCCTCAAGCGCCGCCCGTGAATCCCGAAACGGCAGCCGTGGGCGCGCCGAGCCACGGCACTCGCCGGCGGCGGCCACGCCTGCTGGCCACCGTTGTCTTCTACTCGCTTTACCTCGGGCCGGCGGTGAGCGTTGCATCGTTGAATGTGGGGTATGCGTATTGGCTCGCCTCCAGCGCCGCCTTGGCCACCGCGGTGAGGTGGTTGTGGGCGGGGAGCGTCGTCAACCGGTGCGCCGCTCTCGCCCTCAACGCCACCGCTTCGTTTGCCAACGTGCTGTTGATGATCTCGTTGCACGTGCAGGGCGCGGGCTTCAACCCGCAGTTCTTCTTCCACGTCAGCTGGGAAACCCTGCTTATCGCGAAGGACGTGTTTGCGCCCATGTTCTTCGGCTGCTGGGCCTATTGGCTGCTGGTGAGCGCTTGGCCCGGCCTGTTGCCGCGGCCGGCCGACCAACCGCCGCGCCGCGGCCGCCACATCGCCGTGGCGCTCGCGCTGGGGCTGGCACTGAACGCGCCCTTGCTGTCGTTTGGCTGGCATTTGGCCAAGGAAAGCATCGACGTGAGACGCGCGTTGCTCGTCCCCAAACCGTCGCCTCATCTTGCGCTTGGGACGCAATCCGCACGCAAGGCGCCAGACTTGATTCTGATTTTCGCGGAAGCGTTGGAGGCCACGCTCAGCGAGCGGTGGGCGTTTGGCGCGGACATGACCCCGCGGCTCAGCGCCTTGGCCGATGAGGGGATGCAATTCACCAACATGCACGAAGTGTCCTACGCGAGTTGGACTGCGGCGGCGCTGGTGGCGGCCCAGTGCGGCGTCCCCCTGCGCCCAGATGCGCTCTTCGAACGGGCGCTCGGCCGCCTGAGTTTCGATGCGCTCATGCCGGGTGCCACCTGTCTGGGAGACGTGCTGTCGGCAAACGGCTATGCGACGGCGTTCATGGGCGGCGCATCCTTGGCCTTCTCCGGCAAGGGTACCTTTTTGGCGGAGCACGGCTTCGCTCGGCGGCACGGACGAGTCAGCTTGACGGCCCGGCTGCCAGACCCCTCCTACGTTTCCGAGTGGGGGATATTCGACGATTCCCTGTTTGCCTTGGCGCTGGACGAACTCGCTGCCCTGGACGCCGACAGCGCGCCATTCGCCCTCGCCCTGCTCACCCTCGACACCCACTCGCCAGCCGGCTTTCCCTCGGCAAGCTGCGCGCGCCTTGGCACCGGCGGCGACGCCGGGCAACCAACCGATTCGGCACCGGCATTGAGCGAGGCCCAGCGCGCCATGTTGCGCACCGTTCAATGCAGCGATCGCCTGCTGGCGGACTTCATCCAACAGGCGCGGGCGCGCTACCCGAACGCCCTCATCGCGATGTTTTCGGATCACGAGGTCCCGTTCAACAACGTGCTGGCGCGCCCGCTCGCGCAACGGCAGGCGGAACGGCGCCTGCGCTTCGTCGTCTGGGGGCCGGACATTGCGCCCGGTGAGGTTGTCCGGCCCGGCACCCATTTCGACGTGATGCCCACGCTCATGGACCTGCTCGGGTTTCCCGCTTGGGCAGAGCACAACCTCGGCGCCTCGCTCATGCGCTTCGACAGCCCTTGGTTCAGCCAGGAGAGCCCTTACGCGCTGCGCGTGACCCACCATCTAACCGGCGTCGGCTTGGCATCCAACCACGCGGTGACGTTTGACGCGGACGGCCCGCTGATCGAGTTCGATGGCACATCCATGCTCGCCACCAACCAAGGGTTGCGATTGACGGATGGGGCCTTCGCGTTGGCCCTCGATGGCCAAGGGAACGTCGCGGGCATGGCCCACTTTCCTAACCGCGCCGGCGGTGCGCCGGACGCCACCCTCCGAGAGTGGGCGCAGGGCCGCGCCCTCGTCGGCATCTCCAACAATCAAGCGATCAATCGCTTGTTGGCCAGTGGCGCCCCGCCGGGGATGATGTTCTTCGCGGGGCGCTTGGACAGCGAAACCTTGGTGGCCGGGGAACTCGCGGCGCGGCACACGGTGGCCGTGCCCATGAAGCCCTGAGGGCCTAATCCAGTGGTTCAGTTGCTCGAAGGGGCGCCGGCACTGGGCCTGCTGGCCGGCGCAAAGGCTCAAGTGCGTCGTCGGCAAGGGCGCCGCGGCCACGCTAAAGCGTGGGCCGCCGCGCCAATAGCCAACGCTAGCCGTCTGCGCCGATGGCCTCGCCGTGTTGGCTGTAATCCAGCCCCTCGGCTTCGTCTTCTTCGGTGACGCGCAGCTTGGTGAAGAGGCGAATGGCGTACAGGATGACGGCCGTGCCCAAGGCGCTCCATGCGCTGACCACGAGCACCCCCTCGAACTGCACCCACACCTGCATGATGTTGCCTTCCACGGCGCCGGCCGCGTTGCCGATTTCCTCCAGCGCGAACACGCCCGTCAACACCGCGCCGAGCAGCCCGCCGATGCCGTGGATGCCGAACACGTCCAGCGCGTCGTCATAGCCCAAGCTGTACTTGAGCCATGCGCAGGCCCAGCAGCAACTGAACCCGGCGATGACGCCGATGGCGATGGCGCCGGCCGGGGAGACGTAGCCCGCGGCCGGGGTGATGGCGACCAGACCGGCGACGGCGCCAGAGACCAGCCCCAAGATGCTCGGCTTCTTCAACACCGACCATTCATAGAGCATCCAAGTGAGGGCGCCGGCGGCGGCGGACGTTTGCGTGACCAACATGGCCACCGCGGCGTTCGAGCCCGCGGAAAGCGATGAGCCGGCGCTGAAGCCGAACCAGCCAATCCACAGCAGCGAGACGCCAATGACGCTGAACAGCGGGTTGTGTGGCGCCATGTTCTCGGCGCCATAGCCGGTGCGCTTGCCAACGATGAGGCACGCCACCAAACCGGCGATGCCGGCGTTGATGTGAACGATGGTGCCACCGGCGTAATCCAGCACGCCTTCGTCCCTCAAGAATCCGCCGCCCCAAATCCAATGCACCACCGGCGCGTACACGATGATCGACCAGACGCCGATGAACACCAGCATGGCCGAGAACTTCATGCGGTCTGCCACGGCGCCGGTGATCAGCGCCCCGGCCACCACGCCGAAGCCCAGTTGAAAGACCACGTAGAGCGGTTCGGGGAACGAGCCTCGAAGCCCGTTCAAATCGAGTTGCGCGAGCAGCAGCAGGTCGAGGTTGCCGACGTAGCTGTTGTCGCCGGAGAAGGCGAGGCTGTAGCCGACCAACATCCAGATGACCGAGATGAGGCAGCAAATGGCGAAGCACTGGCCGGCGATGGAAAGCATGTTCTTGCGGCGCACCATGCCGCCGTAGAACATGGCGATGCCCGGCACGGTCATCATCAGGCCGAGCACGGTTGCCATGAGCATCCACGCCGTGTCGCCGCTGTCCAAGCCAGGCGGCGGTTCGGCGGCCAAGGCCCCGGTTGCGCCGAACAGCGCGAGGGCCGCGAGAATCGGCTTGAGTCTGGCGTTGGTCATTTCCGCTCCTTGTTCTGGCGCGAAGCGAACAGGTTCATGCGTGGGCCCAGCGCGGGCCGTTTGGGCTCTTTCGGTTTGGCCGGCGTTGGCGGGCCGCCGTCGGCTGCATCGGCAGCGGCCTTCGCCAGCGCGATGGGCGCCACGTTCGCCGGCGCCGGTTCCGGCAATGGCGGCGGCGCGACGCTTGGCATCGCTGGCGCCGCTGGCGCCGCCACTACGGGGGCGGGGCTTGCCGTGGTCGGCGCAGCAGCCGGCACTGACGCCAAGGCGTCTGGGCGGCCCAAGGGCACTGGTGCCGGCACAGGCACAGGCTCCGGCACGGCTGAGGGTTCCGGTGCCGCGGCCGCCAGCTCGGGCATTTCGCTCGACGGCGCCGTCGCGGCTTCCAGTTGATGATCCCAGTCGTAGGATTGCTTTGGCACCACAGCTTCGGTGGGGCGCGGCGCTTCGGCGAAACGGCCGACGAAGCGATGTATCGCCATCCAACCCAAGCCCAAGCTCACCGCCGAATCAGTGACCAGCACGAGCAGCCCGTCGTCCCACCCAGGAATGACGGCCATGAAGTGGTTCAGGTTGTCCGTGGTCATGTGCGCTTCGCGCACGAAGCGAGTTTCGGCGCCCCGCGCCAGCGTGTCCTCGAATTGGCGAATCAAGCGCCCCGAAAACATGTTGGTGGCGACGACGGACACCAAGTTGATCCCTTCGCCGTCCAGCACTGTTCCCGGCCGCGACTCCGCGGCCACGGTCAACCCGGTCTGCATGTCAATGACGATGCATCCCAAGCCGCCTTCCACTTGATCGAGAAGCTCGCGGCATATTCCCTGAACGTCCATGCCAAGTCTCCCTCACCTCGCGCCGGCGCGCACGCCCTCGCGCACACGGCATCAAACCGCGCCGCGGCGCCGCCGATGCCTTGCTGGGACACACGCTTCAGCGCACAGTCCCGCACAGCGTGCCGGATGATGCAACGCCCACGCCTAGCGGTCAAGCGCGGTGCGGGGGCGCCTCGCCGTCAATCGGCCTCGGCAATGCCTTCGTCGCCGGTAGTCAAGGTGATGGTGCGGTAGATCAGATCGTCTCCCGCATCCGCCAGGTAGGCCGACAGGCTCGACGCCCATTCGCCGACGTCTCCCTCTTGGCCACAGGCGCCCGGAGCGCGCCGCAGCCGCTCTTGCAGGGCGTTGGCGACATCCGAATAACGCGCCGCGAACATATGCAGGACAAAGCCCCAACCCTCTTCCGGTTCTCTCACGTCAAACTCTAGGCTGAAGGTGTCCCTGCCCTGCCCACGCACTTGGGGGTTGCAGTTCAACAGGCGGATGTTGTCGTCCACCACATAGAACCCGGCGACGAAATTGCGAGCGCGCCGGAGCGAGAAGCTGATGCTCAGGCAATTCTGCAGCGATCGCACCCGTTGGCCGGCGCGGAAGCTGTCCCGCCCCTCGCAGCGCCCGACGAAGCGCAATTCCGAAAGGATGCCAGCGGGCTCGGTTTCGACAAACCGCGCGAGCCCATCCATCAACTCCGCGACCCCCGCGCAGTTCAGCGCCACTTCGTGGCGGGTGGGCATCTCGGCGTGCGCTATCGTCTCCTCTAGGGGACGGCAGCCCGCCGCCTCCACCCGCACTCGATAGTCCCCAGGTGGCAGTTCCATGCCCGGCACATAGGCCAAGCCGTCTTCGAGCAAGGTCACTTGGGCGTCGGCCGGAGTGGTCGCCAAGGTGAATGGCTGTGGCGTCCGCTCCAGCTCAATGGCCACCGCGGCGTCTCCCGCCACTGCCACGGTGCGCGTCTCGGTGCGATAGCCAGCCGCGGCCACCGACACCTCATAGTCGCCGCTCGGCAACGTCATGCCGGGCTCGTAAGGGGCGTCGTGGCCCAACAGTTCCACCGCGGCGTCCGGCGGCGTCAGCTCGACGGTGAGGGTTGCCAACACCTCGCTGCGCGCCAACGTGAGCGACACCTCTCCGGTGCTGCCCGGCGGCACGTCGCCCCGCGCAGACTGCGATTGATAGCCTTCCGCGCCGACCACCACCGCCACCGAGCCAGCCGCCAAGTTCTCCACCGTGGCCGGCGTGGTTTCGGCGAGGCGCACGCCATCCACTTCAATCCATGCCCCAGCCGGCTCGGAAGCGATGGCGAGGCTGCCCAAGGCCGGCGCCAGCGTTTGCTCGATCCGCGTCACCTCGCCGGCGGCGAGGCGCTGCTCCGGGAGATCCAAGCGTTGGTAGCCTTGGCGCCGCAGGCTGAGTTGACGCTGGCCCGGCGCCAGCTCGGCAAGCTCCAGCGGCGCAGTGCCGACCAACTCGTCGTCCAACCACACCTCGACCCCTTCGGGATCCGTGGTCACGATCAAGGTGGCCAAGTCCGCGGCCGGCGCCGCGTCGGCGTCTTGCAACGTTGCTTCGGCTGCAGACGCTTCCGCGTCCGCGTCTGTCTCGGCTGTCTCAGCGGCCGCGATGCCGTCCGGCGCGTCTGCCGCCAAGGCGGCATCTTCTTCAAGAGGCGCATCGTCAACCGACGCCGGCGTGGGTGGCGCCTCGGCGCGCTGTGCCGCAGGAGCAGCGTCGTCCGTGTCGCGCAGCCAACCGACGTCCATCCACGTCAACACCGCCATCAACGCCAGCGAGGCGCCGACGGGGATCAGCCAACGGAGGGCGCCGCCACCGCCTGTCGACGCTGTCTCGAGCCCTTGCCCCGGCGCTTGGGCAAAGCCGCGCGCGGCGACTCGGGTGGAACGGCGAGCGAGATGGCCGGGCCGGGTGGCTGCCTCATCGTCGGCTTCACCCTCATGCCATGATTCCGGGAACGAGGAGCGCCAAGCGGGCACGCTCGCCGGACGTTCCCCCGGCTTGACGGCGAGCGCCGCATCGATGGCGGCCAACACCGCTTCTTCATAGCGGCCGGCGGCGGCCTGCTGTGCCGGCACCAAGTCGTCATGCACCACGCGCGACGGCGCATCCGGCGGTGGGTGGCCCATCACGCAGCGGTACATCACGGCGCCTAGGGCGTAAAGGTCTGTCCAAGCGCCGAGGCGGATGTTCCCGGAGTACTCTTCCACCGCCGAGTAGCCGGCAGTCGGCGCGATGAGTTCGGTGCCTTGGGAGTGATCGCCAAACGCCTGCCGAGCGCCGGCGACGGTTTGCCGGCTGGCGCCCACCTCGAGCAGCAGCGGCGTGCCATCGGGGCGCAGCACGATCGTGCCGGGCTTGATGTCATGGTGCAGAAAGCCCGTGTCGTGCAGCTGTGCCAAGGGCTGCAAGAGCGGCTGGATGATGTCGCGCAATTGCTCTTCCGGCAGCACTTTGCCACCGTCCAAGACGGCGGAGAGCGTTTGCCCTTGGGCGTAGTCCAACACCACATAGCCCGTGCCATTGGCGCGAAACCAGCGATTCACGCGGACGAGATTGGGGTGGTGGATGCTCGCTTGGCCGCGCGCTTCGTCGATGAAACGGGCGAGGCCTGTCGCAAAGGCGGCCCGGGTGGCGGAGGACGTTGGCAGCACTTGGCCGTCCGGCGAGCGCATCGCGAGGCCGTCTGGCAGGTATTCCTTGATCGCCAGCGGCTGTTCCAGGTTAGTGGGGTCCGTCGCCCGGTACTTGATGCCGTATCGGCCGACGCTCAGCACCTGCTGGACCTCGTAATCCCCCAAGCGGTGGCCGCTCGGCAGGGCATATGTGTGGTCCGCCACGTCCCCTCCCGTCTGGTTACGTCACGCCGCCGCGCGGCCCGGGGCGGTTGGCGCCGAAGGCTCGCGCAACGAACTGCGCTGAATGCTCACTCTGCCACCTAACATGCTAGCCCGCATCTCAAAACGCAAACGTGAACCGCGTCGTCACTTCCCGCCGCCGTTCGCATCCCGTCTCCACATCGTCGAAGTCGAAGCGGTACCGCTCCACGAGCTCCACCGCCGCCCTCTCGAACAGGCCACGCCACGTTTCGCGCTGCGCGGTCGATTCCTCTTCAACCACAACGATGTTCTCCGTTAAACCTTCCTCATTGACGGTGTAGCGGATCACGATCATCGCCGAGCCGTAGTTCACGCGACCACCGCGAGGATAGATGTCAACGTTCTGGAACTCGGGCCTCAGCACCACGGAACACGCCACAGGCGCCGGTTGGCCATCGGCATCGTTGCCGGCTGGCGGCGGCGTTTCTGCCGTAGCCGCTGTGGCGTCGCCTGCGGGCATGTCCTCTGCGCCCGTGGGCAACCTCTGTGCCGGCGCGGCGACTTGCTCCGTTGGCGGATTCACTTGTGCGGCGGATTCGTCTGGGGCGGCGGATTCGTCTGCGGCGGCGGGGTCAATCTCAGACACGGCCGCTTCTGCCTCGGGCTCGGCCGCTTCAGTTTCGAGCGTGGATGGCTCTTCCGGCGCATCCGCTGCCGCCGCTGTTTGCGCTGCGGGTGCCTCTTGCGACTGCGGGGGCGGATCGGGTGGCGGCTGCGACGTTGGCCCAGCGCCCGGTTCGGCGGCACGCTCTGGCGCCTGGTCGGGGCTTGCATCGCTCTCCCGCGCCGCTTCAAGGGCTTGCCGGGTGCGCTCGATCTCTTGGAGTTGGCGCCGCGCCTCCTCCTGCTTCAACCGCTCATCCTGTGCGGCCGCGCCCGCCCGGCTCAACGCCACTGCGTACGCGGATTGCAGCGGTTGATCGCGGAACGTCGGGCCGACGACGCCAGCGAAGTAGCGCCGCCAGAACTCTTTGTGGATGTTTTTGACGCGCGGGCGATCGGTCATGCCTTCGCGGGGCGCATAGAACAGCGTGACGCTCATGCCGGGGAGATGCGGTGGCCGCGCTCCCACCAAGGCGTCCTGCTCGCCGCGCAGCGCCTCGAACTCGCCGAAGCTCCACCCTTCCCAGCCCAGTTCTGGCTGCGAGTACCAGTCTGCGTGTTGCATCATGTCCGAAAAGACGTACAGCGCATGGCGCCCCGGCGATTCGGCGAACTCCAGGTTGGTTTCCTCGAGCGCCTCGATTAAATGGGCGTTGTACACCGTCGAAAGGTTGCTGCGAGCCGCTGCTGTTTGCGCCAAGCGCTCCGCCACGGCCGCGCGTTGCTCGCAGAAGCGCTCTGCGTTGGCGCGCACCGGCTGTGGCACCTGCGCCGCCATGTCCGTGCAATCGCGGTGCGTGGCGGCGCTGTCCTTGGCGCCGGAGAACGCGAGGTCCGCATTCGCATAGGGCTTGCAGAGGCGGGCGACGAAGTCTCGCGGGGCGCCGGCATCTGCGCCGAGCGACAGGACGCGCAACTCGGCATTCGCCTCGAGTTCCATCGTCACGTCGCGGAGCACGGCCCCCGGCAGGCGCGCGTCATTGAGCGGCTTGGTGAGATCGACTAGAAACACGGCGCGCTGCGAGATGTCGGCCGTGGCGATGGGGCACAGGTCTGCGTCCAGTTCCGGATCGACCTCGGCCAAGTCGCCAAGGAAGACCAACGCGAGCAGGGCCAACAGAATGATGACCGGCGGAATGATGAACAGCATGCGCCGCTGCTTGCCAGACGCCTGCGGCGCACGATGGACTGCCATGTTGGGCGTGCCTTAGGCAAGGCCGATCGAGACGGCAACGGCGCCATCGCCCGAAGCGCCCGCCCACCGGGGGTGACCCGCAACCACGCTCGCGTTGGGCATGCCCTCTCCGCTCGCTGCCGCCACGCAATTGTTCGTTGGTGCCGGCAATGGCTTACAACTCCTTTAAGGATTGTAACGCCAGCATTACGGGGCTGTCATATTGCATCCGGCGCTCGCCATGCGGTGCCAAACGGCCTAGACGTAGGGCATCCCCTGCGTTTCCACATACAGCGAATACAGGGATTGGGACGCGGTGATGAAGAGGCGGTTGCGCTTCACGCCGCCGAAGCAGACGTTGGACGCCGGCTCCGGCAAGGTGATGGCGCCGATTTGCGCGCCGTCCGGCGCGAACACATGAACGCCGTCGTAGCCTTCGCCGCCCCAGCCGGCAGCGGCCCAGACATTGCCGTCCACGTCTATCCGAATGCCGTCTGAGCTGCCCTTGCCCATGTCGCAGAAGATGCGCGGCGCGGCCAACGCCTTGCCTTCCACCACGTCGAAGGCCGAAATCGTGCGCGGGTGCCCACGTTTGTGCGATGCCCCCGTGTCCACGATGTAGAGCGTCTTGCAGTCCGGCGAGAACGCGAGGCCATTGGGCTTCACGAGGGTCTCCTCCACCACCGTCAAGCCCAACGTGGCAGGGTCGATGCGATAGGTGCGCTCCGGCAACTCGAAAGGCGCCTTGTGGCCCTCATAGTTGCCGTGGATGCCATAGCCAGGGTCTGTGAACCAGATGCCGCCATCCGGATGCACGACGACATCGTTGGGGCCGTTCAGGCGCTTGCCGTCATAGGCATCCGCAAGCACCGTGATGGTGCCGTCGTGCTCGGTGCGGGTGACGCGCCGAGCGTCGTGTTCGCAGGTGACGAGGCGGCCTTGGCGATCGCGGGTGTTGCCGTTGGCGTTGTTCGCCGGGCTGCGGTAAACGCTTACTGCGCCGCTGTCTTCGTCCCAGCGAAGGATGCGGTCGTTGGGGATGTCGCTCCACAGCAGTTGGCGGCTGTCGCCGAACCAAACCGGCCCTTCCGCCCAACGGCAGCCGGTGTAGAGCCGTTCAATGGCGGCGCTGCCGAGCACATATTGGCGAAAGGCCGGCTCCACCACCCGCACGTTCGGATCTGGGTAGCGGATGGGGACATTCCAATCGCGGGCCATGGGCAACGCTCCTCAGTGCGATGTTGCCGGCACTATAGCAAGCGGGATGGGAGCGACGCCGGCGGGGTGGGCGTGGCGCCGGTACATGGGCGGTTTAGCGCGGTGTCAGTGCGGCAAGCGCGGCAGAGGAAGGAACGCGAGGCGGTGGAAGGCGCGGGGTTTTCGGCGTTGAGGTTGCCGCGTTGGCGGCGCGGCGATGACGTTGCGGGCGGCTAAGCCCCGACCGCCGGCTCGGTGTCGCGGCCAGCGAGCGCCGTGGCGCGACGCGGCGCCATCCGCATGGGTTGCTGCGCCGCGCTCGGCGGTTGGCCCGCGCTTGCAGGGGCTGGCGCCGGCGGCTTGGCGGCCGGCGCGCTCTTGCCGGCCAGCGCTTCTTCCAACCAGCGCAGCAGCGCGCTCCACTCGCCGCGTTCCGCCGCGAAGCGATTGTCGTGCGGGAAATCCAGAATGCCGGCGCCGACCTCCGCCGCATGCAGATAAAGCTGGCTGTCTGCGAAGGTGGCCACGGTGGGCACGGGCAGGCGCTCGAGAAAGCGCGTCAGCCGGTCATAGGCGACTGTGCGCCTCACCACCCGATTCGCCAACACGCCGATGGGCACCGGGTGAGACCGATAAACGCGATGGTTCAACAAGCTGTCGATGAACTTGCCGCCGGCGCGAATGTCGATGGGCGATGGCAGCATGGGCACCAACACCGCGTCGCTCTCGCGGAAGGAATCGTCGAGGTTGCGTTCCGTCGCCACGGACGCCGCATCGATGACGGCGCGCTCCACGCCGTGCGGCAGCCGATTGCGCCACGCTTGGGTTTGATACATGGTGGCGCGGCGTTGCGCGACGAACTCCACTTTGGCGAGGTGCGTTTCGCGCTGCTGCGCCCATGCCTCGGCGGAGCCTTGGGAATCTTGGTCTACAAGCGCGACGCGCCATCCTTGACGGGCATAGGCGACGGCAAGATTGGTGGCGATTGTGGTCTTCCCACAGCCACCCTTGGCGTTGACGATCAGTATCCGCAACGGTCGCATCACTCCGCCACTGCTTTCGCTGTGCATAGTTTGTGGACAACCATACGCCGATTGGCGCCGCCAAACCACTGGACTTTGTTGCTATTTTGTTTCGCCGGGGCGTCAATCTGTTTCGTGTGGCGGCGATCTCGCGACGCTCCTTGTCTGAGACGAACCGCTCCTGCTCCCACTTCGCCAATCTATCCCTTTCCTAGCCATCATATGCTTCCTCATCGCTGCGCCCGCCGGCGCCAATTCCGTTGATCTAGTCCACGAATAGCCGGCGCAGCGCCTGGGCGAGATCGGCGTCGCGCAACAGCAGGTCGACGAGCTCCCCCTCGGACATGCCCTCCGCGTACGCCTCGCGCCAACAGCCTAGGTGGCCGCCATCGGCCGACCGCCGTGTGAACAACGACCAAGGCGATTGCCCTGGCCGGCGCGACTGTCGAATGGCGATTGCCGCCTCGTCTGGAAAGGCGTCCACCGTGTAGCGATGCCCGGCCAGCACGGACCTCCGCCGGACGCGCTTCGCCATGGCGACGTAGGGGCTGAAGGCGCCAACGCTTGCGAACTCGCAGATGTCGTCGGCGTGCGCATGCACCATGCGCAGGATGCGGACCCCTTGCCGCTGGTCGAGCGACACCGGGCCGGCAGAGCCACCGTTGATCTCCGCCACTTCGCCCAATTCGCCGTCCACCTGCATGAGCCAACGTGGGTTGCCTTCCTCTTGGAGCACGTAGTAGCGGCTCGCGCCGGTTCTGAGGGCACCGTGGTAGGAGCGCCCGAACTCATCGCAATGCGCAACGCATAGATCGAGGGTGCGCCCCACGGAGCGCAGGTGATCGACCGTCACCACCTCCACGAGCTCGCAGTCCTCGTCCACGTGGCCTCGCCATGCGGCCGCCCGCAGCGCCCGCTCTTTGCGGCGATGGCCAGCCTTGTTCAAGAGGCCGCGGAACCTGCGGGACCGCTTGACGATGGTGTCGAACGAGAGGCTCTGGCAGGCACGCAGGAACCGCACCGCTTGGCGGCGGACATCGCCATCGGGATGCCTTTCGGCGTGGCCAATGGCGAGTTCGACCCGCCGCAGCGTCCGCCGAACCAGCTTGTTCGCCGCAACGGTGGCGGCGCGGCTGCCGCGATGCCCCGGCGCTTCGAGAAAGCCATTGACGGTGCGCCGCAGGGCCTTCGGCAAGCGCTCCTTGAGGGCATCCGGGACGCGCGCGCCGGCGATCGCCGAGGCGATTTGCGCGAGCTGCCTCGACACCGTGGGCGCCGGTGAAGGCCGCTGTGGTGCCAACTTCTCGCTCTGCGGGCCGCGTGGCGAGGTTCGATCAACAGTCGGTCGTGGCATATGGTTCTCCTTTTGAGTTCGATGCCTAGGGGTTGAGAGATTCTGGAATCAAAGCGAATGAGCCTGGCCACGGCAGCGCCCGGAAGCGCGCCGGCAAGCGCAGTGCTAGACTTGCCGCATCGGTAAGGCGACTGGAAGCAACAGCGAGATGAGCCAAGAAGCGCTAGACACGATCAAGGGGCAGATCGCGGACAACCCCATCCTGCTCTACATGAAGGGCTCGCCCCAAGCGCCGCAATGCGGCTTTTCCGCGCAGACGGTGCAGTGCCTCATGTCATGTGGCGAGCGGTTTGCCTACGTAGACATCCTGAGCCATCCGGAGATCCGGGCGACGCTGCCGCAATATGCGCAGTGGCCCACTTTTCCGCAGCTCTATGTAGAAGGCGAACTGGTTGGCGGCTGCGACATCGTCACCGAAATGCACCACTCCGGCGAGTTGGAAACGCTCATCAAAGAGGCCGGGGCGCGCGCCGACGCCGAAGCTCCCTCGGCTGGGGGCTGATCGGCGCAAAGCCTTTAGGGGTCGCGCGGACGCGGCCCCGCGCACCGAAGCCGCGCGTTCAAGCGCTCGCTGTTCTTTTCTATTCTCGGGGGCGTCTTTCTTGGGGGCGTGGGGCGTCGCTGCCGTGAGCCTGTCGCCGCGGGCCATAGCTTCGCCACAGCGCCGTCAAGGACATGTTACCCCCTTGCGGTCCCTAACTTCTGGGGACTCGCAACAACTTACATAACTTTTCCTTCGCTCACTCAGCTTTTCGGAGCGCCGGCCAGCTTGAGGGTGTCCCACTCGTTCACGATGGCGCAGAAGAGCCGCGCCGCCGCCTCCACGTCGTAAGCGGCGGCGTGGGCGCGGGCGCTCTCGAAGCCGAGGCCAGCGCGCTGGCAGGCTTCGCTCAGCACCGTGTGGCCGTAAGCCACCGCCGCGAGCGACGCCGTGTCGATCACGGTGAAGGGATGAAACGGGCTGCGCTTCACGCCGTTGCGCGCCGCGGCGCTTGTCACGAAGCCGTGGTCGAAGTGCGCGTTGTGTCCGGTGAGCACGGCGCGGCGGCAACCGTGGCGACGCACTGCCTTGCGAACGAAGCGAAACAGTTCGCGCAGCGCCGCTTCCTCCGGCTCGGCAAGACGTTCAGGATCGTCGAGATCGATGCCCGTCAGTTGCAGCGATGCGGCCTCGACGCGGGTGTCTGGATGTGGCACGACGTTCCAGGTGACGAGTTCCTCGATTTCGAGTTCGTCGTTCGTCCAGCAGAGGCTGGCGGCGCCGATCTGCAGCAGGCCATGAGCGTCCTTGTCGAAGCCGCCCGTCTCGAGATCCACCACCAGCGGCAGGAAGCCGCGAAACCGAGATTTCATCCGGCCCATGGCTTCCCCCGCCAAGTGCGCCGGCACAGCATACCCGACTCATGGCGGCGCCCCCGGGCCAGCGTCCGCCCGCGCCTCGGCTATCATGCGCCGCGCAACGGGTTCAACGGGCAAGCGGGGCGGCGCGGTGGAAGCATATCGTGGCAGCAAGATCGTGCTGGCCTATTCGGGCGGCCTCGACACGTCCGTCATTTGCCGCTGGCTGCAAGACGCCTACGACGCCGAGGTGGTCACTTTCACGGCAGACATCGGCCAAGGCGAAGAGGTGGAACCTGCCCGCGAGAAAGCGCAGGCGTTGGGTGTGCGCGAGATTCACATCGAGGATCTCACGGCCACCTTCGTCGCGGACTATGTGTTTCCGATGTTCCGCGCCAACGCCATCTATGAAGGCGAGTACCTGTTGGGCACCAGCATCGCCCGCCCGCTCATCGCCAAGCGCCTGGTGGAGATTGCCGCGGCAACCGGCGCTGCCGCCATCTCCCACGGCGCCACCGGCAAAGGCAACGACCAAGTGCGCTTCGAGCTGGGCGTGTACGCCCTCGCGCCAGACCTCGGCGTCATCGCGCCGTGGCGCGAATGGGACCTCACGTCGCGGGAGGCGCTCCTCGATTACTGCGCGAGACGGCAAATCCCGGTGGATTTCCAGCGCGGCGCCGAGTCGCCTTATTCGATGGACGCCAACCTATTGCACATCTCCTACGAAGGCGGCCCGCTGGAAGACCCTGCAACGCCCCCAGACGAATCCATTTGGCGCTGGACGGTGGCGCCGGAGGAGGCGCCAGACCAACCGGCGTTCGTCGAGTTGGCCTATGAGCGCGGGGACGTGACGGCGGTGGACGGCGAGCGCGTGACGCCGGACGAGGCGCTCCGGCGCTTGAACGTGCTCGGCGGTGCCCACGGCGTCGGGCGCAGCGACATCGTGGAGAACCGCTATGTGGGCATGAAATCCCGCGGCTGCTACGAGACGCCGGGCGGCGCCATCTTGCTGAAGGGGCATCGGGCCATGGAATCCATCACTTTGGACCGCGAGGTGATGCACCTTAAGGACGAACTGATGCCGCGCTACGCCAAGCTCATCTACAACGGCTATTGGTGGTCGCCGGAGCGCCAGGCGCTGCAGGCCCTCATCGACGCCTCCCAAGTGCCCGTGAACGGCACCGTGCGGCTGAAGCTGTACAAGGGAGCGGTGTCTGTGGTGGGGCGCGCGTCGGCAACGGACAGCTTGTACGACAGCGATGTGGTGACCTTTGAGGACGACCGCGGCGCCTACGATCAGCGCGACGCGGAGGGCTTCATTCGGCTCAATGCCTTGCGGCTGCGCTTGGGCGCCAAGCGCGGGCGGCGGCTCGGGTGAACGGCGCGGCTGGCCGTCGGCGCCCACGGCGGGAACACGCAGCGGCCTATAATTCGCGGCGTTTCCCACTCGCGGCGAACCATCATGGCCCATCCTAGAGTTGCCATCGTCGGGGCGACGGGCGCTGTCGGCGCCATCGCGCTGGACGTGTTGGCGCAGCGGAACTTTCCGCTGGCCAGCTTGCGCCTCACCGCGTCGCCGCGCTCGGTGGGCAAGCGGCTGCCCTTCAACGGTGAGCAGATCGCGGTGGAAGCCACGCAGCCGGGCCTGTTCGCAGACTGCGACATCGCCTTCATTTCCGCCACGGACGCCATCAGCCGCGACATCGGCGCCGCCGCCCGGGCGCAAGGTTGCGTGGTGGTGGACGACAGCGGCGTGTGGCGCATGGACGCCGAGGTGCCGCTGGTGGTGCCGGAGATCAACGCCGGCGCGGTGGCCGAACACAAGGGCATCCTCTCCATTCCCAACTGCGCCACCACGCCGGTGGCGATGGTGTTGGACGCCCTGCGCCAGGTAGCGCGGCCGCGGCGCGTCATCGCCGCAACCTATCAATCCGTCACCGGCACCGGCGCCGCGGCGTTGACGGAACTCGAAGAGCAGGTGCAGGCCAGCGCGGCGGGTGGCGACGCGCCGCCGCCCGAGCAGTATCCGCACCCAATCGCCTTCAACCTGCTGCCGCACATCGGCTCGCTGCAGGACAACGGGTATTACTCCGAAGAGACCAAGATGCTGAACGAAGCCCGCAAGATCCTCGACGATCCGGACCTTGCGGTGTCCGCCACCTGTGTGCGCGTGCCGGTGCGCCTGTGCCACAGCACCGCCCTCAACATCGAGTTCGACGCGCCCATCGGCGCACAGCAAGCCCGCGCCGCATTGCGCGGCTATGCCGGCGTCACCGTGGTGGATGAGCCAGCGAACGCCGGCTATCCCATGCCCATTGACTGCGCCGGCCGCGACGACGTGTTCGTCGGCCGCATCCGTGAAGACACCGCGCTGCCGAACGGCATCGCCCTGTGGGCGGTTTGCGACAATCTGCGCAAGGGCGCCGCCACCAACGCCGTGCAAATCGCGGAGGAGGTGATCGCCCGCGGGGCATGGTTGCGATAGGGCGGTTGGCTGCTGCGAAACGGCGGCGCCGGCAGCGGCCTTCAAGCCCTTTGCGAGCAACATCGAGCGCCGCCCACGGAGGCAACAGTGGCCATTGACGCGACGCGGCTCGCCACGGAACTCAACGATCTCAGGACGGTGGCGGCGGCAAGGCTCGACGACGAGCCGCTGCCGGTGGGTGACGCCGCCAGGAGTCGCCTGCACGAGGAGATCAGCCGCCTTGGGCTGAAAGCCCACATCGCAGACCTTGAGACGAACGGCTATGCGGTGCTGGAGCCCGGCAAGGCGAGGCCGCTGGCATTCTTCGACCGGCTGCGCGAGACCATCTTGCGGTTGGCCAAAATCGACGCCTCGGCAGACTTGGGGCCGGCGTCTGGCCTCGGCAAGACGCTCTTTCACCTCTTGCCGCAAGACCCGATCTTCGAGGAGGCGTTGATGGCGCCGGCGCCGTTGGCGTTGGTGACATATCTGCTCGGCTATCGCGCCAAGCTCAGCCAATCCACCGGCCTCATCAAGGACCGCGGCGCCGATGCCTTGGCGCTGCACGCGGATCACAGCAACAAGTTGCCGTCGCCGTGGCCGCGCATGGCGCAGTACTGCAACGTCACTTGGGTGACCACGGACTACACCCGCGAGAATGGCGCCGTCTGCGTGTGGCCAGGCAGCCATCGCTTCAGCCGCCCGGTGCCGCCGGACCTCGTGATGGCGCACGACCACGACGAGGTGAAGGTGCTGGAATTGCCGAAAGGCTCGGTGATCGTCTGGCATGGCAGCCTCTGGCACGGAGCGGTGCCGCGCACCGCGGACGGCGAACGGGTGACGCTGGTGCTGCCCCATGTGCGCGAGCACATTCAGGCGCAGGAGCTGTATTGGGCCACCACCACGCCGGCGATGATCGCCCGCAACCCAGCGCGCTTCGCCACGCTGATGGGGCTGACCTGCCAGAACCCGTGGCTCCAAGACGGGCCGATGTTCTTCGGGCGCGGCGGGCAGGCGCTCACCGGTTCGCAGTTCGAGTGAAGCGCGGCCCGGCGCGGCGTCCGCGTCAGTGGTCTCCGGTTCGCAGCGGGTCGCGCGCTTCCATCTGCCCCAGATGGCAGGCGGCTAGTGGTCTCCGGTGAGCGGCACGAAGCGCACCGGCAGCACGTAGCGCATGTCGATGTTGCCAGCCGCGTCCTTGGTGACCACCGCTAAGTTCTGCTCCCAGTCTGTGCCGACGGGCAACACCAAGCGCCCGTTGGGCTTCAGTTGCCGCACCAAGTTTTCCGGCACGTCCTCGCCCACCGCGGTGACCATGATGGCATCGAAGGGCGCCGCCTCCGGCCAGCCATACCAGCCATCGCCAGCCCGCACCTGCACGTTCGCGTAGCCCAATTCGCGCAGGCGCTCGGCCGCGCTCGCTGCCAGCTCTGGGATGATCTCGATGGTGTGGACGGTGTCCACCAGCTCTGCCAACACCGCCGCCTGATAGCCGGAGCCGGTGCCGATTTCCAGCACGCGGTCGCCCGGGGCCACCTCCATCAGATGCGTCATCAAGGCGACGATGAACGGCTGCGAGATGGTTTGGCCGTGGCCGATGGGCTGCGGCCGGTTCACGTACGCCGCAAGCCGCGCCACGCCCGGCACGAACTGCGCGCGCGGCACCGCGGCCATCGCCGCCATCACTTTCTCGTCGATGGCAGCCACGCGGGTGTGGCTGGTGGTGCGGCGGGTGTCCTCGCGAATGGCGTCCAGCATCCCCTGCATGGTCATCTGCCCGGCTGCGGACGCGCAGAGCACCGCCGCCAGCGCGGCTGCCGCGGCACGACGCATGGTGGCCTCAGCTATACAGCCCCTGCTGCGCCAGCGGCCCGACCCCGGATTTCGAGTACGCGGCGATGTACTTGGCGGCGCGCTCCGCGCGGGCAAACGAATCTTCCTGGCTCTCGTAGCCGTACATGATCCCCTGCTGCGTGAGGATGGCGAATCGGGGCGAGTTGCGATCCAGCATTTCCTGCGGGATCTTCCCCACCAGCCCTTCTTGGGTGCGGATGTATGGCCGCGCCATGTACACCGGCAAGCTCACGCGCAAGCCGGGCGCCGTGCGGTTGAACGCGCCATGCCAAGTGTTGCCATGCCAAACCAACAGCGAGCCGGCCTTGCATTCCACCGGCACCGCGGCGGGATTGCCGCCCTCGCCCACCACCCCCTCTTGGCCGACGGGGCTGCGGCACCACTTGTGGCTGCCGGGCACAAAGGCCGTGGAGCCATTCTCGCGGTTGAAGTCTGTGAGCACGTAGGTGAGGTTGCAGACGAGCGCCTGCGGCGGCAACGGCGCCGGCAGCGGCGTATCCGTGTGCAGCGTGAACGTCGAGACGTTGGGGCCCTTCATGAAGCAGCCCATGCTCGACAGCACCACGCCGTAGCCGCAGAGATACGTCGCCATCGCCAGCAGCACCGGGTTCATCAGTGCTTCCTCGAACACCCGATCCTCGAACAGGATGGACTGCATCAAGTCGCCAATGGGTGAATCGCCATCGGCGCCGGAGAACGAAGCGAAGCGGCCCTTGAAGCCGGCATGGGTGGTGCCGCCGGCTAAGTCTGGCCGCACGCCGTTGCGCCGCTCGCCGACGTTGAGGGCAGCTTCGAGCAGGCGTTCCGCCAACCCATCGGGGCAGGCGATTTCTGGCGGAATCGCCGTGTAGCCGTGAGCGTCTAGATCCGCCACGTAGGCTTCGAGGCGCAAGCGGCGGATTTCTTCCCATGCGTTGGCGAGGTTGGCGTCGCCGCCGCCGTTTTCGTCGATCATGCTCACACATCCTCCGGCACACATCGCCAAGACGAGGCCAGCGCAGCGACTGTGCCGTCATTTGCCAAACTGCGGCCTCGAGCGTCGTTAGAGTCTAAGCGCAAACGTCGGGGCGGGCGACTGTTCGCAGCGGCCCTGTCGCGGCCGCTGCCCGCCCGTCTTTGCCGGTCCCCGGTCGCCGTCCTGGCGCCCGCTGTCCCCCTCCCGTCTCTTTCCCCCGCACGGGGCTACGCCAACTTCCCCTGCACGGGGCTACGCCAACACAATGCCTTCGCCGCCCCGGCGTGCATCGCCGACGGCGATGAACTCGCGGCGGCGGTCCGCGGCGCTCGCGCCGTGGCGAACACCGGCCACATGCACGCCGCCGAAGAAGAGGTTCTTGCCGGGCCAGCGCTGCACGTTCGGGAAGGCCTGGGCGAGCGCTTCGGCCACCGGCGCCGCCATCCCGCCCTCGATGCTCAATAGATCGCCCTCCACATGGATGCGCGGCGCCGCCACCGCGTCCGCCGCCGCCATGCCGCCGACGAGCCGTTCGACGGTTTGCAGGATGGCGGAGCGAATGCGATTGGAGCCGCCAGAACCCAAGGCGAAACGTTGCTCGCCGAAGGCGACGCTGGTGGGCGCCATCATGGAGGCCACGCGCGTGTCCGGGCGCCAGCGATGCCAACCCTCGGGGCTCAAATCCGCCTCGCCGAGCATGTTGTTGAGCATCACCCCGGTGCCGGGCGCCAAGCGGCCGCAGCCTTCGCCGTTGGAGAGCGTCATGGCGGCCAGGTTGCCATCGCCGTCGATGACGCTGATGTGCGTGGTGCCGCGGCTGAAGCGCAGGGTTGCGCCGTCGATGCCTTCCGCCAAGGCTGCGCTCAACAACTCATCCGGCGCGAACTCCGCGCGTGCCGCATTGGCCGCCCGCATGGCTTCGGCCACGCGCACCGCCCGCGCCGGGCCTTCCGCCGCACCGCCGGCTTCGAGCGCCCGCAGCGCGAAGGCGATCAGGGCGCCACCGGCCGATGGCGGCGGGTTGGTGAGCACTGCCGCGCCCCGATACGTCACCGCCAACGGCTGCCGGCGTTCCACGCGGTAGCGGGCAAGGTCTGCGGCGCCGAGTTGGCCGCCATGCTGCGTGGACGCCGCCACGATCCGCTGCGCCAGTTCGCCGCGGTAGAAGATCTCCGCGCCTTCGCGGCCGAGCGCCTCGAAGGTGTCCGCAAGGTCTGGTTGGCGCAGCACATCGCCGGTTTCTGGCATGGTCTCACCACCGCCGGCATAGGTGCGCCGCGCCTCCTCGTTGGCCGTGTAGATGGGCGCGATGACATGCATCATGTAGCGCTGCAAGGGGGTGATGGCCACGCCCTTGCGGGCTGCGGCGATCGCCGGCGCCAGCAAGCGCGGCAACGGCAGACGGCACAGGTCTTCGTGTATCTCGAAGATGCCGCGCACGGCGCCGGGCGTGGCCGCGGCGCCCATGCCGACATGGAACTCTTGGTATACACCGCCGAAATCCACCTCCACCGGATAGAACTCGAGGCCCTCGGCGGCGCGCCGCTCAATGGGCGTCTGCACGAAAAAGTCGTACACCACGGCGGCGCCTTGCGCGGGTTGCGCGAGCAGAAAGCCGCCGCCGCCGAGCGAGGCGAGCACCGGTTCCGCCACGCAGGCGGCGCAGTGCGCGGCGGTGACGGCATCGAAGGCGTTGCCACCTTCGAGCAACGCTTGGCGCGCCGCGGCCGCGGTGACGGCATGGCCACAGGCGATGGCGCCGGCCGGCCGCGTCACGCCAACTGCCTTAGCGCCAGACGCCGGGGACGGGCGGTTGCCAGCCCATTGGGAGCGCTCGCTGCATCAGCCGCCGGCGAGCATCGAGGCGATCAGCCTGGCGGCGGCGCGGTTGCGGGCGCGTCGGCATTCGGATCATCGCCTTCGCCTAGCGTGTCCGCCAGCCGAGGCGCCTGTTCCCGCTCCGTCCCCCAAACGGCGTCCAAACGCGCGTCCCGACGACAGGAAAACCGATAGTAGCGATAGCGCAACGGGTTGTTCTGGTAGTAGTTCTGGTGGTAGCCCTCGGCGGGGTGGAAGCTGGCCGCCGGCAACACGCTGGTGGCCACCTTGCGCTCGAAACGCGCCTCGATGTCGGCCTTGGCGGCCTCGGCCACTGCGCGCTCCGCCTCGCTGGCGTAGAAGATGGCGGCGCGATAACTGGGCCCGCGATCGCAGAATTGGCCGCCATCGTCAAATGGGTCGATGTTGCGCCAGAACACGTCCGCCAGTTCCACAAAGGAGACGCGCTCGGCATCGTAGGTGACGCGCACGGCCTCAAAGTGGCCAGTGCCGCCGGCGGTGACCTCTTCGTAAGTGGGCGCGTCGGTGTGGCCGCCGGTGTAGCCGGAGATGGTTTCGGTGACGCCATCGAGCTTGTCGTAGGGCGGCTCCATGCACCAGAAGCAGCCGCCTGCGAACACGGCCTCGGCGGCGGCTGCCGGCACGGTGGCGGCGACGGCCAGCAATGCGATGATCTTCCGCATGGGCACCCTCATTGCCAGCCCGCGGCGAGGCTCGCCATTATATCCATATGCCCACTTTTCATCGGCCAACGCTCCTTCGAGCGCATGGCGGCGCGATATTCTTGCCTTCCTTGCACAAGCCCTTGAGAGCCCTTCGGGATGAAAGACGAAACCATTGCCATTCACGGCGGTTACGAGACCGACCCCACCACCCACTCTGTCGCCGTGCCCATCTACCAAACCGTCGCCTACGAGTTCGACGACGCGCAGCACGCGGCAGACCTCTTCAACCTGGCGGTGCCGGGCAACATCTACACGCGCATCATGAACCCCACCCAAGCGGTGTTGGAACAGCGCGTGACGGAGATGGAGCACGGCGTCGGCTCGCTGGCGCTGTCCGCTGGCAGCGCCGCGGTGACCTACTCCGTGCTCAACCTCGCCCAAGCCGGGGACAACATCGTCAGCGTGCCGCAGCTTTACGGCGGCACCTACTCGCTGTTCGCGCACAGCTTCCCGAAGCTGGGCATCGAGTCTCGCTTCGCCACCGGCGACGCCCCGGAAGACTTGGACAAGCTCATCGACGCCAACACCAAGGCGGTGTTCTGCGAGAGCATTGGCAACCCGGCCGGCAACATCGTCGATCTAGCGGCGGTGGCTGACATGGCGCGCGCCCGGGGCGTGGCGACCATCGTCGACAACACCGTTGCCACACCGGCGCTCCTAAAGCCCATCGACCACGGCTTCGACATCGTGCTGCACTCCCTGACCAAGTACATGGGCGGGCACGGCAATTCCTTGGGCGGCGTGCTGGTGGATGGCGGCAAGTTCCCTTGGGCCGAGCACGCCGAACGCTATCCCATGTTCACGACACCCGAGCCGAGCTACCACGGCGTGGTGTACGCCGAGGCGCTTGGCCCCGCGGCGTACATCGGGCGCACCCGCACGGTGCTGCTGCGGCAGACCGGCGCCGCCATCTCGCCGTTCAACGCCTTCCTCGTGATGCAGGGCATGGAGACGCTCAATCTCAGGATGGAGCGCCACTGCGACAACGCGCTGGCCGCCGCCCGCTACCTGCAAGACCACCCGAAGGTGGAGTGGGTGAGCTACGCCGGGCTGCCGGGAGACCGCTACCACGATCTCGCGCAACGCTACATGGGCGGGCGGGCCTCCGGCATCCTCACGTTCGGCGTGAAGGGCGGCTTCGACGCCGGCGTGAAGTTCCATGACGCGCTCAAGCTCTTCAAGCGGCTGGTGAACATCGGCGACGCCAAGTCTTTGGCATGCCATCCAGCTTCCACCACCCACCGCCAGCTCACCGAAGCGGAGCAGGCGGCAGGCGGGGTGACGCCAGACTTGATCCGCCTCTCCATCGGCATCGAGCACATCGACGACATCGTGGAGGACTTGGAGCAGGCCTTGGCCGCGGTTTGAGGCGCGACGGGGGCGATGCGCGACCTATAGGCTGCGCATCGCCGCGCCCAAGGGCTTCCTTCGGCGCGGCACAGTCCAGCGAGGTGCCGAGAGCCCGCTGAGCCCGCGCGAAGGCTTGACACCCAATGCCAAGGGTCTAAAGTCCCGCCTTGGTGTGCTTGGACGGTGTGACGCCCCGCACGACCTCGCCATCGTGGGACTTCTCGGCTTGCCCCGTCACAGTTGCCACTTCGTTAGACCCGCACTCGTTGGGATGACGACGCCCGCAAGGCAGCTTATGGACTATACGGACCGCAACCAAGGCATCAGCGACATTGGGGCCTCTCACGGTGCAGCGGGCCACGGGCGTGCCAAACGATTGGTTGGGAGGCTGCCGTCACCAGCGATCCCGCGCCGGGTGCGTGCGGTGGACCTTTTCTGCGGCATCGGAGGGCTCACACATGGGCTACGCTCCCGCGGCATTGGCGTCGTTGCGGGCTATGACGCCGATCCTTCCTGCCGCTACGCCTATGAAGCCAACAATGACGGAGCCGCTTTCGTCGAAGCGGACATCCGTGAACTCTCGTACAGGGACATAGAACACCACTACCGTGGCGCCGATGTAACCGTTATGGTCGGTTGCGCACCCTGTCAGCCGTTCTCTGCACACACGCGGCGAAACAAGGAGCGCCATGACGACTGCTCCCTGCTCGACGAGTTCTCCCGCCTCGTCCAACAGGGCACACCGGACATCGTCTCCATTGAGAACGTGCCAGGGTTGGCTCGGCACGACGCGTTTACCCAGTTCACCCGTCGACTTCATGATCTCGACTACGACGTGGCCTATGAGGTCTTGTGCTGCGGCGACTATGGCGTGCCGCAGCGCCGTCGTCGGCTCGTTCTGCTCGCATCCAAGTTGCGCAACGCATCCATACCGCAGCGGCAAGCGGCGACACCGACCATCGATAGCTTCATCCGCGATCTTCCGGCGGTTGGAAGCGGCCAGTCGCACCCATCAGACAGCGCCCACGTCACGCTGCCTCTCTCGGACCTGAACTACCGTCGCATGGTGCAATCGAAGCCGGGCGGATCTTGGAAGGATTGGGACGAAGACCTCATTAGCGCCTGCCACAGCAAGGCCTACTATCCCGCTCCTTACGGCAGGATGCGTTGGCAAGCGCCGGCACCAACCATCACCACCCAGTTCTGCTACTACAGCACGGGGCGTTTCGGCCACCCCCAGCAGCACCGCACGATCTCGGTGCGAGAGGCCGCTCTCTTGCAGACATTTCCCCCTACTTACGCGCTCATCGATCCCAATGCGGCCATGCCCATCCACAAGATCGCCAAGCACGTCGGCAACGCCGTGCCCGTCAAGCTAGCGGAAGCGATCGGCGATGCCATTCTGGATGCCGCCTGTGTCCGATAGGTACCAGATGACCATCAGCCTCAACGTGCTGAACCACCTCGGACTCTCTCTGTACAGCAACACTCCTGCCGTGCTGGCCGAAGTGATCGCCAACGCCTGGGATGCGGACGCCACGGATGTGCGCGTCAACTTCGACTTGAGTGAAAACACGATCACCGTCACCGACAACGGCGTTGGAATGGACCAAGCAGACATCAACAACAAGTATCTCTATGTGGGCTATCAGAAACGGTCGCAAGCCAGCACCTCTTTCCTGACGCCTTCAGGCCGGCTGCCCATGGGCCGCAAGGGGATAGGCAAGCTCTCGCTGTTCTCCATTGCCGATCAGTTCGCCATCTATAGCAAGAAACTGGAAAGCCTGGAGCAGGCGTTGCTGATGGACGCCGAGAAGCTCAAGGCGGAAATCAAGAAGGAGGATGCCTCCACGCCTGGCTCCTACCATCCAGAGCCCATCGAGTTCGACACAGACCTTGGGGAGCACGGAACGTCGATCCGAATACAACGGCTGAAGAAGGTCAAGCTAACGCGCGCGTCGGTTTCGGCCCTTCGTAAACGAATAGCCAGACGCTTCGGGATCATTGGAGCACGGCATGATTTCCGGATCTTCATCGACGGCAGCGAGGTTACGTTCTCTGACCGGGACTACTTCCATAAGGCGCGGTTCATCTTTCAGTATGGCAGGTATGACTATACACAACACTGCACGAGTCTCGATACAGACGAAGACACAGGACGTCCACTCTCGTTTAACCACGACAACCGATTTGACTCCAACGGAAAAGCCGATCCGGAAGGCGCATATGAAGTTCATGGCTGGATAGCCATCGCACGTCGCTCCAACGACCTTGACGACCAAGGCCAAGACGACAATCTCAACAAGATCACGATTGTCGTCCGCGGCAAGGTGGCGCTAGAGGATATTCTGAAGGAGTATCGTCTAGGCGGCATGATCACCAAATACATATACGGCGAGATTCATGCGGACTTCCTGGACGATGATGACGAAGACGACATTGCAACGTCCGGTCGGCAAGGCATCGCCGAGGATGATCCACGATATCGCGCCATCAAGGCGTTCCTAGAAAGCGAGCTCAAGCGCATCTGGATTGAAACAAATCGTCTGAAGGATCGAAAAGGACTGGAATCAGCGCTCGCGTCCAACCCCTACATCAGAAAGTGGTATGACAAGCTGCGACCCAAAGACTTGCAAGAGTCGGCAAAAAAGATTTTCGCTGCCATCGACAAGGCAGGTGTAGACGAAACGAGCAAGCAGGACCTCTACGCTGATGGCGTGTTGGCTTTCGAGACGCTCAAGTTGAACTTCGCCCTTGACAGACTGGATCGCATCGACGCCAGCAATCTAGACCTGTTTCTTGGCTACTTGAAAGACGTAGATTCCATTGAGGCAGTGCGCTATTACGAGATCGTCCAAGAGAGACTGAGCGTGATCGAGAAGCTGCACGATATGGTGGACAAGGACGTGTATGAGAGCGTGCTCCAAAAATACATTTTCGACAGGCTCTGGTTGTTTGATCCCGCATGGGACAGGGCAACGGGCGAACGCCATATGGAAGAGCGATTACAGCGCGTAGTAGACAGCGTTGTAGCGAAGGGCAAACACGTGAGACTGGATGTGCGCTATCGAAGCGTCCCGGGCACTCACGTCATCATCGAGCTGAAGCGTGCCAAACGCCCCATTTCGACGGGAGAGATCAGCGACCAAATCAACGCCTACATTGACGCGCTAAGGGCGGAACTGAACAAGACTCCGAAAGAAGCCTTGCTTCCTATCGAGGCGGTATGCCTGCTCGATAGGCTGCCCCGAGGCTGGAACAACTTGGAGCGTCGCCAGAAGGACGAGAACTCCTTGGCCGTCAACGGTATACGAGTGATGACCTATACGGCACTGATCGAGTCCGCGCGAGCAAGGTATCGGGCGTTCATTCGAGCATCGGAAGAGGCCAGCGATCTCCACCGGCTAATCGACAAGATTCGATCCCATAGCACCGTGGCATCCAGCATGGAGCGCTCTTAGACTTCGACCAACCGCATCCGTTTACGCGCGCAGTGTCGAGAGCCGCGCCGGGCATGGCTCAGCCTAGCGCCGCCGCGTTGCTGCCGGCGGCGCGGCCGAACACCGCGCCTGAGGTGAGGCCGGTGCCACCCGGATAGTTGAAGTAGAACAGGCCGCCGACCAATTCGCCGGCAGCGTATAGCCCCGGCACCGGCGCGCCGTCTTCGCCGATGACGCGGGCCTCGTCATCCACGTGCAAGCCGCCGAACGTGAAGGTGATGCCGCAGGTGACGCCATAGGCCACGAACGGCGGCGTGTCCAATGCGTTCGCCCAGTTGGATTTCGGCGGGTCGATGCCGGTGGCGGCACGGCCATCGCGGATGGCCGGGTTGAACGGCGTCTCAGCCTGCACCGCGGCGTTGAATTCCCGAAGCGTGGCGAGCGCCGGCGCGGCGTCCACCCCATCGAGCTTCGCCACCAACGCCTCCAAGCTGTCTGCCGTCACCTTCGTCACCCGCTTGATGCGGTACTCGTCGCGCAGCAACGGCGCCACCTTGGCGTCGAACACTTGCCAGGCGAACTGGCCTGTTTGGCGCAACACCTCGCGGCCATATTTCGCGTAGGTGTAGTTGCGGAAGTCCGCGCCTTCGTCCACGAACCGCCGCCCCTCGGCGTTCAGCATCACGCCTAGCGGATAGGAGTGCTTTTGGAAGTTGTCGCCCACCGAGAGGTCGCCGAAGTCCGGCGCGTTCATGTCCCACGCCACGGCGTGGCAGCCAGACCAGTTGCCGCGGCTTGCGGCCCCCGCGGCGAGGGCCATGCGCAGGCCGTCGCCGGTGTTGAAGCGCGTGCCGCGCACCTTGGCGAGCTCCCACCCGGCGCCCAGATACTGCGCCCGCCATGCCGCGTTCGCCTCAAAGCCGCCGCAGGCAAGCACCACCGCATCCGCCGGCGCAGTCTCGTCGTTGACGCGCACACCGTTGACGCGCCCGCCCTCGAGGTTGAGCGCTTGCGCCCGAGCCGCGTAGCGCAGCGTCACGCCACGGCGCTGGGCAATGTCCGTCAGGCCGTCCACCAAACCCGGGCCGCCGCCCCATGCCTCCACCGTGAGGCCACCCCAGAAGCGCGCCTTGCCATCCCGCTCGAAGGATTGGCGCCCGTACATCGGCATGAAGCGCACGCCGTGCCCGGCCATCCACCGCAGCGTGTCGAGGCTCTCGTCGATGAGCTTGCCGGCAAGGCTTGGGTCTGTGCGGAATTGCGTCACCCGGCCCATGTCGTCGTAGAAGGCATCGCGGCTGTAGGCGCCGAAGTCCGTCCGGGCGAGTTCCTGTTCGCTCAAATCTGGCATGAGGGCGCGGATGTCCTCGACGCCATCGTAGGCGATGCGCATGCCCCCGGCGGTGAAGCGGGAATTGCCGCCACGATGCTCGAAGGGAGCACGCTCCAAGAGCAACACCTCCGCGCCCTGCTCACGCGCCGCGATGGCCGCGCAGAGCGCCGCGTTGCCGCCGCCTATGACGATTACGCGGCTCAAGCCACCACGCCCTCGCGCCGCAACTGCGCGGCGTCCTCATCGAGCTCGTCGAGAATCTCGTCCGTGTGTTCGCCAAGGCGCGGCGGCGGGCGTTCCGGGGTCGTGGGCGCCGCATCCACGGTGAAGCCGCCAGACAGGAACGTCAACGCGCCCACGCCAGGCACGTCCGGCAACGTGGCGAGGCTCTGCCGATGCTCGAGCTGCGGGTGCTGCACGACCTCTGGCGGTGCCTTGGCGCGGCCCGCTGGCACGCCTGCCGTGCGCAGGACGCCATCCCAGTGCTCCGCCGAACGGGTGGCGAACACCGCCGCGAACTCGGCGCGCAACGCAGCGCGGTGTGTGTGGGCGGCGGCCGGCGTGGCGAAGCGCGCATCCTCGATGAGGTCTGCCCGGCCCACGGCGCGCGCCAACCGCTCGAACAAGCGGCGGTTGTTCGCGTTCACCATGAGCAGGCCATCGGTGGTGACAAACGTGCCGGAGGAGCCGGACTCTGCCAACGGATTGGGCCCCACGCGGCGGCCGGTGCGGCCAGTGGCGAAGAAGCCGTAGTAGTTGAGGCCCATCAACGCCATGCTGCATTCGAGCATCGAGACATCGATGAACGCCCCGGCGCCCGTTCGCTCGCGCCGGAACAGCGCTGCGCCGATGGCGGAGCTGGCGATCATCGCGGTGCCGCTGTCCGCCACGGCGAAGCCCACGCGACAGGGCTGATCTTCCATGCCGGTGGCCATGAACATGCCGGATTCGCCTTGGATGAGATGATCGAATGCCGGCCGGTCGCTCTCCGGGCCAGATTGGCCGTAGCCGGAGATGGCGCAATAGACGATGGCGGGATTGCGCTCGTTGGCGGCTTGGTAGCCGATGCCGAGACGGTCTGCCACGCCGGGGCGCATGTTCAGCACCACGACATCCGCCGTCTCGATGAGGCGCAGGATGATGGCGAGCCCGGCCGGCGCCTTGACGTTCACAGCGATGGAGCGCTTGTTCGCGTTCTGGCCGAGAAAACCCGGCGTCATCCCCGGTTCAAGCTGCGGCCCCATGCCGCGCATCTGATCGCCCCCATCCGGCGCTTCCACCTTGATGACGTCGGCGCCCATAAGCGCCAGTTGATAAGTGCAAAGCGGGCCGGCATGAACGTGGGTGAAGTCGATCACACGGATGCCGGCGAGCAAATCTGCCATGGGCGCACTTGGCTGCTAAGACAGCTTTGGCAGCCTATCACAGGGGGTGCCGGCCGCCGCGGCGTCGGGTTGCTTAGCTATCATCAAACGCGGCAGCGCGCACGGCGCAGGACAGAGGGATGGATGCCCATGCGAGGGCAACTCGCGGTTTGCGCGGCACTCCTCGCCGGTGCGCTCCCGGCACTGCCAGCCCAGCCGACGCCGTCGGTGCATGGTTTCCGCGTAGTGGCGAGTTTCCCGCACGATGCCCAAGCGTTCACTCAAGGCCTCGTCTTCCATCAGGGGCGGCTGTTCGAGAGCATCGGCGGCTATGGCCATTCAGCGCTGCGGGAAGTGGACTTGGAGACGGGCCGCGTGCTGCGGGAGCGGAGGTTGCCGCAGCACCTTTTCGGTGAAGGGCTGGCCGTTGCAGGGGAACGCTTGCTGCAGCTCACTTGGCGCGCCGGCGTGGGCTTCATCCATGCGCTGGACGACTTCGCCCCCGCTGGGGAGTTTCGCTATGAGGGTGAAGGGTGGGGTTTGGCGGCGCGCGAGGGCCAATTGGCGATGAGCGACGGCACGGCGTTCGTGCGCTGGCTGCATCCTGTCACCCTAGCCGAGACAAAGCGCGTTCAGGTGCGCGATGGCGCAGCGCCGGTAAAGGGGCTCAACGAGTTGGAGTTTGTCCGCGGCCGGCTCTTTGCCAATGTCTGGCCCTCGAACCGCATCGCCATCATCGACCCAGCCACCGGCATCGTGACGGCGTGGCTGGACTTGAGCGGCATCTTGCCCGTCGTCTTCCGCCGGCCCGAAACGGACGTGCTGAACGGCATCGCCTACGACCGTGCAGCCGATCGCCTGTTCGTTACCGGCAAGCGTTGGCCGCGCCTCTTTGAGATCGAACTGGCGCCGGCACTGCGCTAAGCCGCGCCGCTCACCCCTCGGCGAGCGGGCGCGGCCCGTCACACGCCGCTGGCGCGGCAACTACTGCGGCGTGTGCCAAATGGGCGAAGACCAAGCGCGCTCTTGGATGGTGGCCGGAATGTCCGCGCGCGGCGCCGCGCCGGCGCGGATGGCATCCCACGTGGACCAGCGGCAAGATGGGTTCTCCAACGCGCGCACATAGTAGAAGGCGCGTTCGGCCGCATCGAAGTCTGGGTCTGTCCAGATGGCGTTCAGCGCGGCGGCGCCCGTGTCTCCAACGAGCGCGCATGTTTCGATGTCTACGGCGGCGCCGTTGTCTGGGCATCGATGGCTGTCGCTGTCCACCTCCAAACCGTCCGAGCAGGCAACGTCATAGACGCGCTCCTGCGGCTCGCCGCCTTCAAGCCAGCCCTTGACGATTTGCACCCGCTGCAGCGGCGCCGAAGCGGCATCCGCCAACGCCCAAACGAGGAAGCTCGGCGCGTCGCCGGCGCTCGGCAAGTCTCCACCCATCGGCACGCCGCGGACGTAGGCTTGGGCGACCGTCGCTTCGGCTTCGCCAGCGAGGTCGAGCTGCGCCAAATCCCCGCCGAAGAAACGCAGCCGGATGCGCGGGCCGGACGTGGCGAAGGTTTCGCGGCGGCGCATGGCGTCGAAAATGGCTTCCCGCGTGTTCGCATCCGCCCACACCGCAGCCAAGCCGCTCGCGCCGTGGGTGGTGGCCGTGTTGACGAGATAGCGCCGCCCGGTGCCGTCATCCACCGTTTCCACATCGTCGCCGGGTGCTTGGGCAAGCGGCACGGAGCCGCGCCGCGCCGATTCGGTTTGGGTGAGGCCGGCGGCATCCCAATAGGTTTCCTCTTCGAAGGCGCCGGCCGCGACATGGGTGTCGCTCGAGCCGATGAAGCCGAACTTGTATGGGTTCGCCACGCCCCCGTTGGCAATGGCGAGGCCCCGCAACAGTGCGTCGCGGGCGTAGCTTCCGGGCGGCTCGCTCTCAATCTGCGTGGAGACGCGATACGGCATGATCTCGAAATCCGCCCACTCGTCGTTCGGCGAGAGCGCGGGATGCGTCTCCGACGTGCCCTTGGTCTGCGTCATCTCCACCGTGGTTTCGTTGCGGGCGCGTTGCTCGGCGTAGGCATCGTCGATGTCGGCCGTGCCGTCGAAGTTGGTGAACTCGAACATGCGCCCGCCGGAACCGTTGGTGTTGTGCGGAATGGCCATCGAATCGATGCCGGCTGCGCGCCACTCGTCCATCTTGTCCCACAGGTCTTCCGGGTTGTAGGAATCGAGCCGCGAAAATGGCGCTTCTGGCCCTTCCCCACCGCGGAAGACGACGTTGCGATGCAGGTTCTCGTACACGCCGCCGGCGCCGGCGGAGGTGTACTCATAGGCGATGAATGCGGTGAAGTTGTGCGGATCGTTGTGCCGGTTGGCGCTGGCGATGATCTCGCTCCAAGCGGAACGGACGATGTTCATGTCGAGGTGATCGCGTATGGCCGGGTCTGAATCCTTGATGAAGCGCACATAGGGCTGCAAGGCGCGGAACACGCCGCGGCGTTCATCCGCCGTCTGCGCGGTGCGGACGGTTTCCGCCGCTGGGTGGTTATAGGCTGGGGACTCGGCATCCGTCATGGCGGGTAACATGCCCAGGTAGTTGGCATGGTCGCTGACGCCCAAGAAGTCCAACGGTTGATCGAGCTGCATCTCGAAGCCGGCGGGATGTTGGATGGCGTTGCCCTTCGCAAACTCGTAGGCCGCATCTGGGTCTGTGCGGGTGCCGAACACGAAGGCATCGTAGGAATAGCGGGTGTGGACGTGCAGATCGCCAAATAACGCTTGTCTTGCCTCGGGGCCCGGTGCCGGCGCGGGGACTTCCTCTGGCGCGGCCGCGGCCGGCGCGGCCGGCGCTTCGTCCCCAGCCGGCGCTTCGGGCTGGGAGCATCCCACCACCAACGCTCCAAACAAACCGCTCAGAATCACCGGCGCAACGCGGGGCATGGCTCGTTCCTCCTGCCAAAGATGCTTGAGAATGCATGCAAACCTTAACAGGGGGGCGAGGTGCTTGGGTAGGGTGCGGGGTGTCGTCGCGATGCTTGTGGCGCCGAGCGGATGGCGCTTGCCGTGGCAGACGGCGAGGCGTGGCCGCCTCGCTCCGGGCCTGAGGCGATTAGAATCCACTCCGCCGAATCGAGCGATGCGATGAGCCAACGCGACAATCCCACCTCCCACAGCTACTTCTCCCAGCGTCTGCGGCTGCATTACTTGGATTGGGGCAACGAGGACGCCGCGGACCTGCTGCTGGTACACGGCATCCACGATCATTGCCACTCATGGGATTGGCTGGCGCAATTCCTGCGCCGCCGCTACCACATTGTCGCGCCGGACTTGCGTGGCCACGGCGATTCCGAGTGGACGTTGGGCAGCCCCTATGCGTACTTGGAGTATGTGCAGGACATTGCCCAACTCGTGCGCCAACGACGCCTAACGCCAGTCACCATGGTGGCGCACTCGCTCGGCGGCACCATCGCATCGATCTACGCCGGGGCGTTCCCAGAGGCCGTGAAGGCGCTCGTCATCATTGAGGGCGTGGGAATCTACCCGCGCCGGGCCGGATCGCCAAGCGACCGCCTGCGTGGCTGGATTGACGCGAACCATGCCCTCGCTGGCCGCTCACCGCGCCGCTATCCCACTTTGGAAGACGCCTACCAGCGGATGCAGGACACCAATCCGCATCTCTCGCCGGAGCAGGCGCGCCATCTCACCATTCACGGCAGCAATCAAAATGAAGACGGCACCTTCACTTGGAAGTTCGACAACTACACCCGTGCCCCGCGCCCTTACGACATCTCGGACGAAGACATGGTCACGCTCTGGCAGCGCATTGAGTGCCCGGTGCTCATCATCAACTCACGCCAAGGCTATCCGCATCGCATCGGCCAAAACGACAGCCTGCGCCACTTCCAGAACGCCACCCTGCGCGAGATCGACGACGCCGGGCATTGGACGCATCACGATCAGATCGACGCCTGCGCCGACGCCATCGCGCGGTTCCTGGGCGTGCCGGCATGAGGCGGTGAGCGGCGGCCTCGGCCATGCGTCCGTAGGTGTGGAGGGATCTACGGCCCCGGAGCGTTTCCCGCCCACACCTGCGTGACCGGCAACCCGTGCAAGGCTTGGCCGAACGGCACCACCTCTTGGCCTAGATAGACCACCACGCCGCGCACGAACCGATCGCCGGCGATGGCCGCCAGCGCCTTCAACCCAGCGAAATCGCGCGGGCGCAATGTGGCGGAGCACTTCACTTCCACCCCTACCATCCGGCCAGCGCTGTCTTCAAGCACCAAATCAACCTCGGCGCCGCCCTCGGTGCGGAAGTGGAACAGCATGCAACGGCGCTCGCGCCAGCTCAGCTGTTTCGTCACCTCCATCGCCACGAAGTTCTCCAATACATGCCCAAGCAGCGTCCGGTCGCGGCGCAGCCCAGCCGCGTTCACGCCGAGAAGATGCGCAAGCAGCCCGGTATCCACCAGCATCAGTTTGGGGGCCTTGGTCAGCCGCTTGCCCATGCTCGTGAACCACGCCGGCAGGCGATGGACTAGGAACGTCGTTTCCAGCAAGGCTAGGTAGCGCATCAGCGTGCTTTGCGGCAGCCCCATGGCACGGGCGACGTCTGCCTGGTTGATCAATTGCCCGGCTCGCGAAGCGAGCAGCGCGAGCAGGCGCGGCATGTCCAGCAGCCGGTTGATGTTCGCCAGCTCGCGCACGTCTCGCTGCAGGATGGCGTCTGTGTAAGAGCTGAACCATGCATCCCGCCGCCGCCCAGCGCGACGGGCGCGTGCCTCTGGATATCCGCCCGCGCAGATGCGCTCGATCACGTCGTCCTCGGTGTTCTTGGCAGCGGCGGCGGGCGTGGGAAGCTCTTCGGCAAAGAGGCGCTCTATGAAATTCTCCTCGGTGCCATCGATCTCTCCTTGGGAGAGCGGCCAGAGGGTGTGCCGTTCCATGCGCCCGGCCAACGAGTCCGCAAGCCCCGGCAGCGACAAAGCGCCGGCGGATCCAGTGAGGAGGAACTGGCCAGCGCGGCGGTCCGCATCGACCGCGGCCTTGATGGCCAGCGCCAACGCCGGTGCGCGTTGCACCTCGTCGATCACTGCCGGGCGGGGAAGGCCAGCCACAAAGCCGTCCGGGTCGGCGGTCGCCGCGGCCAGAACCGCCGCCACATCCAAGGTGGAGTAGGACGCAAAGCCCTGTTCCGCAAGGCCTTTCGCCAAGGTGCTCTTGCCAGTTTGGCGGGCGCCTTGCAGGTAGACAACCGGAGTGTCGTCTAGAGCATCGCGCAGTTGTCGGGCGGCATGGCGATGGATCATGGCCGGAATCTTACCACCAAGTGGCCGGAAATCAACCACAGCGTGGCCAATTTACGGCCACTTAGTGGGCGATATCAACTTCTCAGTTTGGTGGCGGGCCGACGCTGGAGAAGCGCACTAGCCACACGCTAGCCCCCCGGCATGGCGCGAGGGACGCCAGCAGGACGCGAGGGTCAGGACGCATAGATGAGCTCGCGTGACCGGTCGATGGCCGCGCGCAGATACGGGTTCCTGACCACGCCTGACTCGATCAGATCGACAGGACGCCCCAAGGTCTGGCGCAACGCCTCGGCAAAGTCGAAGTACTGTCGGAGCGTCGCACGGCCGTCGTCGAGTCTGAACTTCACAAGGAAGTCGGCGTCGCTGGTTTGCGGATCGAAGTCCGCGCCGCGGGCCGCCGAACCAAAGACTTCGAGGCGCACCACATCATGGCGGCGGCAGAGTTCCGCCAGTTCTTCCTTCTTGTCAGCGATGGACGCGTGCATGCGGGATCCTCCTACACCGGCGGGAAACGATGCCTTTTCCTCGAGTTCATCGCAACAACGCCTCCGCCCAGCGTACCAAGCACGTGCGCGGACTGTACGCAAAGAGGCCAGCATCCCTGTTCCATGAAATCTCTGTGGCTACCACCGAGATTTCATGGTAGCGTCCGTTCGATGATCGCCCGCTCCGAGCCCATCCGCGTCATCCTTGGACGCTTAGACGCCTTCCGGGTGGTGGCGATCCTCGGGCCTCGACGGATCGGCAAAACGACCCTCGCTCAGCAGTGGCGGACGTCTACGCCGGCGCATGCACCAACGGTGCCTTGAGCGAGACTCGGCCGCGGCCTTTACAGGATGGTCTCCGTTATCTGACGGTACGTTAGGCAGTGTTCAGCTTACAGCCACGATCCCAAGTGCGAGCCGTCGTCTGATGGCAGTCAACAAGGATAAGACGGATCGATGGAAAGAAGACATTAGGCAGTCGGTGGACATGTACAACGACTGGTTCATGCGCATGGCGCCGGAGGCTTACCAGACGACGAGGGTACAGACGACGAGGGATGTCGAAGAGACACTGAAAGCGACGAAGAACCTGACGTATATCGGTGTAGATCTGTTGAGGGCGAAGCCCTCGGTGTTGCCATCGTTGCGCATGTCTACCTGTCCGCCGCTTGCCGTGGACCGGCTGATCGGCTTGGCTGGCGTCTCGGAGAACTTGGTCAAGGTGATGGAGAAGGGCAATAAGATGCCATCGCGAATGCCAAGGCGTGAGCTCGACAATGACCTCGCGAAAATCGGCGAGATCATCCAGAACATGGCGGACCCAGACATCTTCGTCTGGCTGGAGCGTGATGACGATCCGTCCAAACAGGAACTATATCGGGCCGCGACGATCGTGGCCGATCGGTTATGCGGTGCCGTCGCTAATCCGATTATCCGCAATGCGCAGGAAAAGCGCCAGCTCGCTGCGATCAGCGAATGGTTGACAGCTTTGGGTTATCAGCGTCTGCTAGTAGGCGAGGGCACGAAATACGAAGAGATGCGTCCGGGGACGTTCTCGTTTCGGCTCAACATGCCGGTTGAGCAGGAAGGGACGGGCAAGGCCATCAACATGCCAGTCGATGCCGTCGTGATGCCGACAACGGCGAAGGCGGGCGAGTTGCCGTTGCTGATTGAGGCAAAGTCGGCGGGTGATTTCGCCAACGTCAACAAGCGACGCAAGGAAGAAGCCACGAAGGTGAACCAGTTGCGCCGGACCTATGGTCAGGACGTCCGCTTCATCTTGTTCCTGTGCGGGTATTTTGACAGCGGCTATCTCGGTTACGAGGCCGCCGAAGGCATCGATTGGGTGTGGGAGCATCGCATAGAGGATCTCTCGGAGTTTGGGCTATAGATGACAAATGATGGGTTTTATGGAACTTGAGGCGCGACGGCTGGCCTTACAGGAAGAGCTAGACGCAGCAAAGGAACCTACCGAGCGGAGCCGGATGGGTCAATTCGCTACGCCGACAGCGCTGGCCGTCGACATACTGTGTTATGCGAACGCGCATCTCGGTAAGAGCGAGAAAGTGCGTTTCATTGATCCTGCGATGGGGACCGGCTCGTTTTATTCGGCCTTGCACAACGTGCTTCCGAGAACTCGTATCGGCGCCGCCGTGGGCTATGAGATCGATCCCCATTACGGTACGCCAGCTGCGAAGCTCTGGGAGGAGACGGAACTCGATTTGCGTCTATCGGACTTCACCCGGGCTAAAGGGCCGGAGGACGCCGGGAAGTTCAACCTACTTATCTGCAATCCACCCTATGTACGGCACCACTACATCATCAACGGGGAGAAACAGCGGTTGAAGCTCCGCACCCGGGAGTCCTGTGGTGCAGAGATCAATGGCTTGGCCGGACTGTACTGCTATTTTTTGGGGTTGAGCCATGCGTGGATGACGGATGGTGGTTTGGCTGGCTGGCTGATCCCTAGTGAGTTCATGGACGTAAATTACGGTCTTTCGGTGAAGCGCCATCTGCTCGACAACGTGACGCTACTTCATATTCATCGTTTCGATCCGAATGATGTGCAATTCGGTGACGCAATGGTGTCTTCTGCCATAGTGTGGTTGCGTAAAGAGGTTCCGTCGCCGGATCACCAAGTACGGTTTACCTACGGCGGTTCTCTGCAGGAGCCGAGGTTGGAGAGGCTGGTGCCGGTGGAGACGTTGCGGCGCGACCGAAAGTGGACGCGCTACCCTATGAAGGAGGGCCACGAAGTGGTCGAGAGACCCGTTCTCGGCGACTTCTTCAAAATCAAGAGGGGCTTGGCCACAGGCAACAACAACTATTTCATTCTATCGGCCGACGAGATCGAACGGCGCGAGTTGCCTGCGGAAGCGTTCAAACCGATATTACCGAGCCCGCGCCATTTGGCGGATGACGAAGTAAGGGGAGATCGGATGGGTAATCCGGTATTGGAACGGCGTCTGTTCCTGCTCGACCCTCCGTGGTCGGAAGACCAGATCAGGAAGTGCTATCCGAAGCTATGGGCCTACTTGGAAGAAGGTAGGCAGCAGGGAATCGCGAATTGTTATCTCTGCCGGCACCGAAAGCCTTGGTACATGCAGGAGAACAGGCCGCCGCCACCATTCGTATGCACTTATCTCGGCCGGACCGATACAAAGAGCGGCCGGCCGTTCCGTTTCATACTGAACAACTCCGAGGCAACGGCGGCAAATGTGTATTTGATGCTGTATCCGAAGGAGCCGATCAGGCATACCCTCAAGGACAATCCTAAGCTAAAGCGGAAAGTCTGGGAGTTTCTGAATGAGATTCCCCCCGAAGCGATGCTCATGGAGGGGCGGGTATACGGCGGCGGTTTGCACAAGCTGGAACCGAAGGAGCTGGGCAACGTGCCGGCCGAGGCCATCGACGAGCTGCTGCTTGGAACGAAGGGGCGGCGGTCGGAAAGACAGGGCGATCTATTCCGACTGTCGTAACCTCGACGATCGCGTCTGGATTCTAGGTACATGCGATTTGGCTTTTGGGCGGCCGAAGCGCGACGAGCCTGAGTAGACGAGAGGGGTGCCTAGACAAGCTGCTGGCCGGCTGCGTGCTAGCATCCCGGCCACCAAGGGGGGAACGGCATGGCATCACCGGAACGCTTGCGCGTGGCCATCGTCACGGGGGCGGGCACTGGCGTTGGCAGGGCGTCCGCGCTGGCGCTGCTGCGCGAGGGCTATGCGGTGGCTTTGGCAGGGCGACGCGAGGCGCTGCTGCAGGAAACTGCGGACGAGTCTGGCGCTGGGGAGCGCGCCTTGGTGGTGCGCACGGATGTGCGCGATGCGGACGCCATCGCCAACCTGTTCGCCGCAACGAAGGCGCGCTTTGGCCGCTTGGACGTATTGTTCAACAACGCTGGGCGTGGCGCGGCGCCAGTGCCGCTTGAAGAACTCGCCCTCGACAAGTGGCGGGCGGTGGTGGACGTGAACCTCACCGGCGCGTTCCTGTGTACCCAACATGCGTTTCGCATGATGAAGGCGCAGTCGCCGCGCGGCGGGCGCATCATCAACAATGGCTCCATCTCGGCGCATACGCCGCGCCCCAACTCGGCCCCGTACACCGCAACCAAACACGGCATGACGGGCCTCACCAAGGCCACCGCGCTGGACGGTCGGCCCCATGACATCGCCTGCGGCCAAATCGACATCGGCAATGCGCTCACCGCGATGACGGCGCGGATGGACGAAGGCGTGCTGCAAGCGGACGGTTCCACCGCCCCCGAACCCACCATGGACGCGGAGAACGTCGCCAAGGCGGTCACCTACATGGCGAACCTGCCCCTAGACGCCAATGTCCTCTTCATGACGGTGATGGCAACGAAGATGCCGTTTTCGGGAAGGGGCTGATCGACCCAGCGCAGCGGGGCATCAATGCGGCGCGAAGCAGCCTGCCGGCGTGCCCGCGGCAACAGGCCATCCACCAAGGCAGACCGCTGGTACCACGCGCCGCCGTTGCCTCTACCTAAACGTGCCGTCCCGCTCCCCGCGCTCCACGGCGTCCGCGTCCATGCCCAGCCAATCTGACAGCACCGCGGCGTTGTCTTCGCCGATGTGGCGCACGCGCTCGTAGCGGTCGCAGGGGGTGCGCTCGAAACGAATCGGCAGGCGGTCCGCGAACGTTCGGCCGACGGTGGGATGGGGGTCTGCGAACTCCATCAGAAAATCGGAATGGGCAAGCTCCGGGTCTCGCTCCGCAAGATCGACGCCATTTTGCACAATGCCAGCCGGCGCGCCTTCCTGCTGGCACCGCGCCATCACTTCCTCCGCGGAGAGCTCACGCGTCCAAGCGGCCACGCGGCGCTCTAGCTCATTCGCCGCAGCGGCGCGGCCGGCTACGTTCGAGAATGCCTCCGCGCGCGCCCACTCAGGATCACCCATGGCGCGCCGCAGCCCTTGCCAATGCGCGTCCGTCATGCAGGCGATGGCCACCCAACGTTCGTCCGCCACCTCGGCGGATGCGGCGCCCGCGCAGGGGAAACAGCCATGTGGCGCGGCCAAGTCGTAAGGCAGCTTGTTGCCCGTCGGCGCGACCGCGCGGCCATTCACGAAGTAGTCCAACAGCGCGGGGCCAAGCAGATTCACGCCTACCTCGAATTGGGATAGGTCAATACGCTGGCCTCGGCCCGTGCGCCGACGGGCAGCCAGCGCCGCCAACACGGCCACCGCCGCGTGCAGCCCCGCTTGATGGTCGTTGTAGGAAAAGCCCAAGCCGATGTCCTCACGCCCCGGCACGCCGGTCAGGCGCGTCAGGCCAGCCAGCGCGTGAATCGTGGGCGCATAGGTGACGAACTTCGACCAAGGGCCATCGCCGCCCATGCCGGACATCTGCACGTAGATGACGCCGGGATTGGCGGCCTCTGTGGCTGCATAGCCCACGCCCCAACGATCCAGCACGCCGGCGGAGAAGTTGTCGATCACCACGTCCGCTGTTTCGCACAGCCGGCGACAAATCGCCCGCCCGCCATCCGTGGACACGTCCAGCGCCAGCGAACGCTTGTTGCGGTTCCACATGAGGTAGTACGGAGTGCCTGGCGCGTTGCTGCCAGAGCGCTCGGCGGTGCCGACCTTCACCACGTCCGCGCCCATGTCCGCCAAGGTGCGGGTGGCGAAAGGCCCAGCCAAGACATGCGTGAAATCGAGCACTCTCACGCCGTCCAAGGGCCTCACGCTGTGCCCTCCCAGCCAATCTCTTGGAGCAGCGCCGCGGTGTCCGCTTCAATGTCGCCGTAGTGGCCGAGGGCCCAAGGCGTCTCCCCGAAGTGGTACGGCGCCCCAGGGCCCCGCGCCTCCGATGCCGACAAGCCTAGGTACTCAGCCCACCATTCCCGCGCGGCCAGTTGCGGGTTGTCTGCGACCTCTTCCACCCCCGACACCAAGCCATAGGGCAGGTGCTTCGCCTGCGCGGCGTGAAACACCGCTTCGGCATCCTGCGTCGCCACCCATTTGCGCAGCACCTCCATCATTCGCGCAATCAGTTCAGAGCGATTCTCCGGCGCCTGCAAGGCGGGGTCCAACAGCGCTTCGCCCACGCCGTGCTCAAGCAGCCATGCAAGTTGCACATCGAAATCCGGTGCCGGCGTCACCATCACGCTGCCGTTGGTCGCCGCCATCACTTCGTAAGCATTGGTCCAGTGGCGGCTGCCGCGCCGCTCCAGCACTGGGCCGCGCGCCACCGCGATGTTGTGCTGATACCAGTACCACATGAACACCTGCTCCAGGCAGGACGCGATGCACTCATGCACCGAGACATGCACGCGCTGCCCAACGCCGGTCTCCCGCGCACAGTGCAAGGCAGCCAAAGCGGCGATGGCCGCGTAGGCGCCAGACACCATGAAGTTGAGCTCGCCGAATGCCTTCAGGGGCGGCGTGTCGGCATCACCGGTGGTGGCGACCGCGCCGCCCAGGGCGCCGGCAACCAAGTCTGGCGCCAGGTAGCTGCGCCACGGGCCGTCGGCGCCGAAGGACGACACCTCCACCACCACAAGCTCTGGCCGATGCGCCAAGGCTTCGCTCAATCCAGCTTCGGCCACGCCGAAGGCGCCATCGCAGGCGAGCACGATGTCCGCCCGGTTGACCAAGCGTTCGAGTTGCGCAGCACCTTGCGCCGCCCGTGGGTCCACGGCGAAGAACCGCCGCGACGAGGCGAAGAACGCATGCCACAACGAACCGCCGCCATCCGCCTCGACATGGGGGCCGCGTCGCCGCAGCGGGTCGCCTTCCAACGGTTCCAGGCGCACAACGTCTGCGCCGAGGTCTGCGAGGAGCTTGGCGCCGTAGATGGCGCGTTCGTCTGTGAGGTCGACGATGCGGACGCCGCTTAGCGGGCCGGCTGAATCAGCCACGGAAATCTAGCCGTTCCGTCGGCTAAGAGGCGGCGACTGCGCCGCCATCGCAGGTGATGGTTTCCCCCACCGTGAAGGCGCCGGCGCGTGAACTCAAGAAAATCGCCAGCCCGGCGATGTCTTCCATCGTGCCGACGCGGCCGCGTGGGTTCTGCTTGCCCACTAGGTCCCAATCCGCCGCTTCCCCTTCCGTGGCGCCGCCGAAGCCGACGCCCAAACTCAGCATCCAAGTGGGGAACGGGCCGGGAGCGATGGCGTTCACGATGATGTTTTGCTTCACGAGGTGGGCGGCGAGCACCCGCGTGAGGTGATGCAGGCCGGCCTTGGAAGGGCCGTAGGGGAAGTTGTCGAACACCGGCGTCTTGATGCCATCCACAGACCCCACGTTAATCACCCGCGCCGGGTCCTCCGCGCTCGCCGCCGCCCGCAACATCGGCAACAGGCTTTGGGTGAGGAAGAACGGCGCCTTGAGGTTGGTGTTCATCACCTTGTCCCAGCCGTTTTCCGGAAACTCGCCCAACGGAGCGCCCCAAGCGGCGCCGGCGTTGTTCACGAGGATGTGCAGGCGCTCCTCCCGCTCGCCGAGGGCCGCGGCCAATTCATTGCAGCCCGAGACTTCGGAAAGGTCCGCCGGCAGTGCCACGCACTCGCCGCCATAGGCACCCGTGAGCCGCTCCACCGCGGCAGCGCAAGCGTCCGCCTTGCGGGAGCTGATGTACACCTTGGCGCCACTGGCTAGGAACCCCGCCGCGATCATCTCGCCGATGCCGCGGGAACCCCCGGTCACTAGGGCGATCTTGCCCTGAATCCGAAACAAGTCCTGCACGGCTCCCCCTTCCGCTTGACGCCTCGGCGGTTTCGCCGAAAACTGCGCGGCGCGATTCTACAAGACGCCACGGGAGGCTTGGATGAGGATAGGCATATCGCTGCCGGTGCGGGAGCTTGGCAACGACTTGGGCGCCATCAAGGCGTTTGCTCAAGCAGCGGATGAACTCGGCTACACACATCTGCGTGTGCCGGATCAGGTGCTGCGCCCCGGCAGTGGCGATTTGCACGAGCCGATGATGTTGCTGGCCTACGTGGCCGCGGCCACGGAGAACATCGAACTGGTGCCTTCTGTGATCGTGGCGCCGGCGCGCCAAACGGTGCTGCTGGCCAAGCAAGTCGCGGAACTCGACATCTTCACGGCCGGTCGCACGCGGCTCGGCATCGGCGTGGGGGGCAGCCGCGAGGAGTATGCGGCCCTTGGCATGGACTTCGGCACGCGCGGCGCCCGCTGCGAGGAGCAAATCAGCTTGTTGCAGGCGCTGTGGACGCGGGAGACCGTGGATTTCGCCGGGCGCTGGGAGACGGTGCAGGGCGCGGGGCTGGCGCCATTGCCGGTGCAGCGGCCCATTCCCATCTGGATTGGCGCCCGCGCGGTACCGGCGGCGCGCATCCGGCAGCGCATCGGCCGCCAAGCGAACGGATGGTTCGTGTTGTGCTCGCCGGAGCAATTCCCCGCCGTGAAGGCAGACATTGAAGCGGCGGCCAAGGCAGCGGGCCGCAACCCAGCCGACATCGGCACGGAAGCCGGGGTCGCCGTTGTGGGCCCGCGGGAAGCGGAGTGGCGAGACCGGGTGCGGGGCTGGCAGGCGGCGGGCCTCACGCACCTCTGCTTGAGAACCTTGGGCGGCAATTTGCAAGGCGATGCCCATCTGGCCAAGATGCAAGAGGCGTTTGCGGCGCTGCGGGAGTTGGGCGTGCCGGCGTGACCATGCCCATGAAGGACGACATCGCGCAGCGCCGCGGCGGCATGATGTCCATGCGCCGGTTCCTAGCCCGCCTGCTGCCGTGCGTTGCCGCCGTGATTGGCGGCACCGCCGCTCACGGCGAGAACATGTACACCATCCCGTTGTTCCTCAGTGCAGCCAATGAGGGCGGGCAGGGCTTCGTCCGCATCTTGAACGCCTCGGCAACGCGGGGCACGGTGTCCATTGACGCTTGGGATGATGCCGGGCGGCGGTTCGGCCCCCTCGATCTGGCAATCGATGGCTACGGCGTGCGCCAGTTCAACTCGAACGACCTTGAGCGCGGCAACGAGTCCAAGGGGCTGTCGGGCGCCACCGGCGCCGGCCAAGGAGATTGGCGGCTCGAACTCTCCACCGAGCTCAACCTCATTGCGCTCGCCTTCGTGCGCACGAGCGATGGGTTCCTCACCAGCATCCACGACACGGTGCCCGGCCAGCGGGACGATGACCAAGGCCTTGAGGTTTATCCGGCGCGGATATTCAACCCGGCCAGCAACACGCGCCAAGTGAGCCGGCTGCGCATCATCAACCCCAACCCGCAGCCCCAGCGCGTCACGGTGCGTGGCCGGGCGGACGACGGCGCGTCTTCCGCCACCGTCGTGTTCGACCTTGCCGCCAACGCGGCGCGCACCCTGTCTGCCCAAACGTTGGAAGCTGGCGGCACTGGCTTGCGCGGCGCCTTGGGCGATGGGCAGGGCAAGTGGGAACTCCATGTGTACGCCGAAAAGCCGCTCAAGGTGATGAGCCTGCTGCAAGCCGCCACCGGGCACCTCACCAACCTTTCGACGGCCCCCGCCCCCCTTGCGCCCACCAACGCCGAAGACTTCAAGGCGCGCACTGCTGGCAAGGTGGTGCGGGCACAAGACGCCTCCGGCTACTCGGTGCGATTCTCCGACGGCGGCTTCACGGAGCGCGTGTCCGCGTCCGTCAGCCGCAGCGGAACCTACCAGTACACGCCCATCGGCCCGCGCTCCGGCTTCGTCCAACTGCGCTATGAAGATGGGGGCGCTTGCGCTGCTTCCGCCATCTTTGGCACGCAAACATCCGGGCGGCTGCTATCCGTCTGCGCCGGCGGCACGGGTTTGGACATCGATTGGCGGTTGGTTGACGACTGAGCGCCAAAGTCTCTCAAGCGCCGAACCGCGGCGGCCTCAACCGTCCAAGCCCTCCAGATGTGCGGCGTCGTTGAACCGGCGCACGATGATGCGCTCTGGCGTCATCACGATATGGCTGATGGATGCGTTGGCCGCGCCGGCGAAGGCAAACGGTTCGGCGCCCGTGGCATGGGCGAGGATGTGGCCGATCACGCCGCCATGAGCCACGGCGACGACCAGCGCGTCCGGGTGGCGCCCGGCGATGCGCCGCAATGCCGGGATGAGGCGCGCCGTCAATGCCGCGTTGGATTCCGCGCCGGGGATCACGTCCCAGCGCTGCTCCGCCCGCGCCTGCGCCATCAAGGGGTGATTCTCCGCCGCCATGATGCGCATCAGCCCACCCTCCCACTCGCCGAGGAACACCTCGCGCAAGTCCGCCTCGACGATGGGCGTCTGGTTCAAGTGGGCACACAACGGCGCCGCGGTCTGTGCCGTGCGCCGCAGGTTGGTCACATACACTGCGGCGATGGGCAAGCGTTTCAGCCGCTCGCCTACGCGCGCGGCTTGCGCATGGCCGTTTTCGCGCAACTCCGGGTCGCCGTGGCCATCCACCAGCGGGAACGGGGCTTCCTTCGTCGCCGCGCGAGACTCGCCGTGGCGAACCAGCAATATCTCGGTGGCGCCGGGCGGGCGTGAGAAAGTGCCTTGGCGATACTCCTTCACAAGGCCGCTCTCTAGGAAGCCGCCCGTGCCGCCTCTTCGCGCGCCGCCCGCACCTTCCCGCTGTCTTGGTTGAAGAGCAGCTCGCGGCGGGCTTTCTCCTCCGCCTCGGTGAGTTCGCGCTGGCCCCACTCGCGATGGGCGCGGAAGCCCCGGTCCACGGCCGGGCGGGCGCGCAGCTGATCCACCCAACGCTTCAGGTGCGGGCAGTTCTCCCACATCTCTTCGCCGAGCATGCGGCCGATGAGCATCGCCCACGGCCAGCTGATGATGTCCGCAATGCTGTATTCCGCGCCAGCCAGGTATTCATTGGCGGAAAGCTGCGCATCCATCACGCCGGAGAGCCGGTCCACTTCGCCGACGAAGCGCTTTTCCCCATAGGTCAGCATCTTCGGGTCTTCAACGATGTTGCGGGCGTAGTTCTTGAAGTGGTTGGCGTTGCCCATCATCGGCCCCAGGTTCGCCATCTGCCAATGCACCCATTGCAAAACGCGGTAGCGCCCAGCCACGTCCTTCGGCAGAAACTTGCCCGTCTTTTCCGCCAAGTACTCCAGAATCGCGCCGGATTCGAAGATGGCCAATGGCTCGCCGCCGCCCAACGGCTCGTCGTCCACGATCGCCGGCATCCGGTTGTTCGGGCTGATGCGCAGGAACTCGGGCTTGAACTGATCGCCACCGCCGATGTCCACGGGAATCGCCCGGTAATCCAGGCCGCACTCTTCAAGCATGATGGTGGCCTTCCAGCCGTTCGGGGTGGGCCAGTAGTAGAGGTCGATCAAGGTGGGCTCCTTTGCGGGGTCGTCGAAGGCGGGCATGTTAACGCCTCGCCGCCATTGGAGTAACCTTGGCCGCGATTGACGGCGTAGGGAGTGGCAAAGCGCATGGCTGTGGAATTGATGGTGAACGGCTCGCGGCGGCGGCTGGAAGCCCCCGAAGACACGCCGCTCCTGTGGGCGCTGCGGGACGACCTTGGCCTCACCGGCACCAAATTCGGCTGCGGTCGGGCGCTCTGCGGCGCCTGCACGGTGCGGGTGGAAGGCGTGGCCACGCGCTCCTGCCAAACGCCCATTGGCGGCGTCCAAGGCAAGGCCATCGCCACCATCGAAGGCTTGCGCGAGAGCCATCCGGCCTTGGTTGAAGCGTGGGTGGCGAACAACGTGCCGCAGTGCGGCTATTGCCAAGCGGGGCAACTCATGTCCGCCGCCGCGTTGCTGGACGGCAACCCGACGCCCACGGACGCCGACATCGACGCGGCCATGTCCGGCAACATCTGCCGCTGCGGTACCTACGGGCGCATCCGCGCCGCGATCAAGCAAGTTGCGGAGGGTGCAGCATGATCCGTCCTCAAACCCAGGCGTTCGCCGCCACCCATGGCCGAGGTGCGCCGGCAAACCTGTCGCGGCGGCGCTTCATGCAGGGCAGCACGGCCCTCGTGCTCGGAGCGGCGACGCCGATGCTCGGCGCCGCGGCCGGCGCCAACCGCGACGCGCAAGCCACCCTCGCGCCCAATGTCTTCCTCGCCATCGATGGCGACGGCGGCGTGACGATCACCGCCAGCCGTTCCGAAATGGGGCAAGGCGTGCGCACCGCGCTGGCGCAGATCGTCGCTGATGAGCTGGAGGCCGATTGGGGCGCCATCACTGTCGCGCAAGCCGTTGGAGACCCGGTTTACGGAGACCAGAACACGGACGGTTCACAGAGCATTCGCTTGCTCTTCGACACGTTGCGCCAAGCCGGCGCCGCGGCGCGCGAGATGCTGTGCGAGGCCGCCGCCCAGGAATGGGGCGTGCCGGCCGCCGAATGCGACGCCGCGGAACACGCCGTGCGCCACCAGCCATCCGGCCGCACGCTCGGCTACGCGCAGTTGGTTCCGGCTGCCGCGGACTTGCCGGTGCCGGCGAACCCGCCGCTCAAGAGCCGGGCGGACTATCGCTACATCGGCAAGGGACAAGTCCATGTGGACGCAAACGATGTGGTGGATGGCCAGGCCGCCTTCGGCATGGACGTGACGCTGCCGAACATGGCTCATGCCGTGATCGTGCGCCCGCCAGTGCTGGGCGCCACGGTTGCGAGTTTCACCGAGCCGCCGGCGCAACCTGGGCTCATCGGCGTGGAGACATTGGATGGCGTGGGGTTGGGCGGTATGTTCCAGCCCCTGGGCGGGGTCGCGGTGATCGCAGACCGCACTTGGACGGCCATCAAGATCGCTGATGCGTTGCAGGTGGAGTGGGGCGAGAGCCCCCATGACGGCTTTGACAGCACGACCCTTGCCGGGCAGTTGCGCGAGCTGGTGCGCGCCGATGGCGAGCGCATGTTCGACCAAGGCGACGTGGAAGCGTCGTTCGCCGCGGACGGCCAAGACGTCGAGGCGCTCTACGAGACGGCCTTTCTTTCCCACGCGCCGATGGAACCGCCCTGTGCGCTGGCGAACGTCACGGCTACCGGCTGCGAGGTTTGGGCGCCGGTGCAGGATCCACAATCCACGCGCGGCTTGGTGGCGCAGCAGCTTGGGCTGGACCCGGCCCAAGTGACGGTGCGCGTCACGCTGCTCGGCGGCGCGTTCGGGCGTAAATCCAAGCCAGACTTCGTGCTGGAAGCGGTGGAGCTCTCGAAGCGCCTGGCGCGGCCCATTCGCGTCACCTGGCGGCGCGAGGACGACATCCGGCACGACTACTACCATGCCGCCAGTGCCCAATACCACAGGGCGAAGCTGGACGCCGAAGGCCGCCCAACGGCGTGGCTGCAACGCACGGCGTTCCCCTCCATCCAAACCACGTTCAACAAGGCGGCGGTGGCGCCGGCGGGGTGGGAGCTGGAAATGGGCTTCTCCAACTTGCCGTTTCGCGTGCCGAATCAGCGCTTTGAGTATGCCGGCGTCGAGCCGGGCGTGCGCATCGGCTGGCTGCGCAGCGTGTGCAACATCTTCCACTCGTTCTCCAGCAACGTGTTCATTGACGAACTGGCGGCGGCAGCAGGGCAAGACCCGATCGCCTACCGGCTCGCATTGTTGGGCGAATCCGGCGCGTTGGAAGTGCCCGGAACGCAGCCGCCAGAAGGCCACGCGCTGGACTTGGGGCGGCTGAGACACGTGATCGAACGCGCTCGCGACGTTTCCGATTGGAACGCCGCCCGTGCGGCGGGGCGCTCCTTGGGCTTCGCCGTCCACCACAGCTTCCGCTCCTATGTGGCTGCGGTGGTGGAGGTGCAGGAAGACGCCGGCACCCTCAGTGCGGAACGTGTGCATGTGGTGCTCGATTGCGGCACCTACATCAATCCAGACACCTGCCGGGCGCAGATGGAAGGCGCGGTGGTGTTTGGCCTCTCCATCGCCATGCGCGGCGAAATCACCATGCGCGACGGGCGGGTGCAGCAGGACAACTTCGACGGCTATCCGGTGCTGCGCATGGGCGAAAGCCCAGACATCACGGTGGAATTGGTGGCTTCGGACGCGCTGCCCGCCGGCGTCGGCGAACCAGGCGTGCCGCCAGTGCCGCCAGCGTTCGTGAACGCCGTGTTCGCCGCGACCGGAAACCGCCACCGCACACTGCCAGTGCGGGCTTGATCGGAGCTCCTTGGGCACGGTGCCGTCCAGAAGGTGCTGATCCCTTTCACTGGGCGCGAACCACCTTCATCTGAAGGCGTATACTCATGATCGCGCTCGCCCATGCGGCCACGCGGTGAATCTGACGCCAATGGACGAAACGACCGCTGCCCAACATGTTGGATTCAGCCTCTCCGAGGACGCTGTCTCTCTGAGCACCTTCACCTCCGCAGCAGATTCGCTTGCGAAGCTGCTTGGCGCACTCGAAGCGTCCATCGCAGATACACAGCTTCTAGATTGGCAAATCCAGGACTTGAGTGTCGGCAGCGCCAATCTCTCGATCAGACCAAGCGTCCTCAACGACCTGGGCAGCAGCGTAATCTCTTCGGCCCTCGATGGGCTTGCCTTGGTGGAGGGCGCTCCGATGCGTCCTCCTCACTTCAGTGATGCCGCGCTTAGGTCGGCGAAGTCTCTCGTCAGCGCAACGAAGGACGGCGCCGGACGCTTGGCGGTCTTCGGCAAGTGCAACGGCGCCGTGGTTCGGCGCGTAACCGTCTCGAAACGCCTTACTGCACATGTGGACGAGCTGATCGGCTTCTCGTCCGTCGCTATGGGTTCGCTGGAGGGCACCCTTGAAGCCATGACCATTCATGGCTCTATAACGTTCAGCATTTATGACGCCATAACTGATCGCAGGACGCAGTGCAACTGCAGCCGAAAAATGCTCAACTTCGCTATGAAGCACTTTGGTGAACGAGTGTCTGTGAGCGGCGAAATCAGGTTCAACGTTCAGGGAGAGCCAACGGCGATGGGAGTTGACGAGATCCGGCCGCTGGGTGTTGGGCCGCTTCCTCAGCCCGAGGACATGCATGGTATTTTTTCGGACGACCCAGTCGACATCGATGAATGGTCTCGATTTGTAAGAGAAGACTAGATGAATGGTCTCTCGCAAACCCAAAATTAGGCGATACTGGGATGCTACCTGTTTTCTCGCGTTGCTCAACGGCGAAGAAGACGCGGAGGTGTGTGAGCGTATTCTCAATGACGCAAAGCGGTTAGCCACCGAAATCTGCGTATCGCCAATGGTCCAAATTGAAGTTGTACGGCCCAAGAGCGCTCCTAGACCGCTTGCCGTGGAATCGCGCGAGAGAATCCGCGCCTTCTTCGAGAATGACTATATCAAGTGGCGGATAATCGATCGCAAGATATCCAACGACGCCCAGAAGCTTTGTTGGGACCATCCGCTCCATCCCAGAGACGCGGTACATTTGGCTGTGGCGCTTGACTTGGAGTGTGATCTGCTAGAGACGGCCGATAAGAACCTATTGAACCTAGATCAACAAGTCCTGCCCAGCGCACTTAGGATCTGTAGGCCAGGGACGATAGGGCAAGCGACGCTATTCTGAAAAGGCGACCCGTCGGAGGGCTTCTGTACGGGCGCATGACGCCAGAGGCCGTTAGTGATGGCGATACCGACTACCGCAACCCGCTGCTCGCGGAAATCATTGCCAACCTTGGTTTTGCGCAACGTTTTGGGCTTGGCATTCCCTTGGCCAACCGGGCGCTCACGGACAACGGCAACCCGCCCCCAGAGTTCGGCTTCCTGCCAGAGCTTGTGACGGTGACGGTGCGAGCGCGGCGCGACCCTCGCACATGAAAAGGGAATCACATACTTGGTTGCCCAACCATCTCGCGGTTGAGCGCGGGGCTATCGCTCTAGCCCGCGTGGCCGCCGCGTTTCCGGCCGGCGCTTGGCTCCGCCATGCATCAGCGCCTTGGCGACCTGCTCCCGTGTCGCGTCGGCGATCCGCAAGTCCTTCTGGTCAGGAGAGCGTTTCCATGTCTCGCCTTTCTTCCGTCGCGCCATGTCGGTTCCCCCACATCGCTTCCCGTGGTACGCTGTCGCCATGATCATACAAAGCACAGACGGTAGATCACTCAAGACGTTGGAGGACTGGTCGCTCCGTAAGCGTAACCACTGGAAACGTGGGCGCAGCGCGTATGAGGTGGCGAACTTCATCGTCAACCGAAATGGTGCAGACAAGCTCGAACGAAAGGTCTCCGAGGTGCTCGGCGGCACCGTTCAGTTCGACAAGATCACGCCTGAGTACGTAGTGCCATTCGACAAACAACGTGGCCAGGGCAGAGTCCATGATCTCGGGATTTGGGGCGCAACCTCGTCCGGAGACAGCCTGTTCGTAGGCGTGGAAGCAAAGGTCGACGAGCCGTTCGGCCCGATCATCGCAGACGAGTGGAAAAAGCGAACCGTTGGAAAAGAAGCCCGCATACGCCAACTGTGCGACCGGTTCCCGGGAATCAGCGTAGACAGCAAAATCCGCTACCAGCTCATGTACGCTGCGGCGGGAACCGTGTGCGAGCGCGCCAAGGTCTCGGTGTTCTACATAGTGGTATTCGTGACGGACTGCTACGACCCAAAGGAAGGCAAAAAAAACTACAATGACTACATGGAGTTCATTCGCCGTGCCGGCGGAGACCGCACTGCCCGCAATGTCATCGGCCCAACGTGCCACAGGCTTGATCTAGCCGGCAGGCGCCTCATCACCATCTACGACCACGTCTGCGAAGGGGACTAGCGGCCCGACGCTGCCCGTCGGCGGTCGCTCTGTCACCACTACCCTATCGCACCCGCCTCCCTCAATTCAGGGGCGACCGTAACAGGTTGGGCAACAAAGTATGTAATTCCCCATGAAAAAGCATCGCCGTTTTCAACAACAGAAGTGGCATCGGCAAGACTTCGCACCGCTACCAGCGTTCCGGAAGCTGCGTGAAGTGGGCAGCGGCGGTCGTCGCCGGCGAGATGTCGTCCAAGCCGAAGCGCTGCAATAGGTCGTTGTAGCGTTGAATGGCCTCGTCGCGGCGAATGCTTGACGTTTCTCTGTACGCCGCCAAGCTGCGGGCGTGAACATCAGGCCCACGACCGATCCGGCCGACGCCGGCCCAAGAATCGAACAACGAGCCGATGTCAATGGCCACCCCTCCTCGCTGCTTAATCCAATGGCAATAGATCTTGCCGAAGGCCCCGGCGCCCACGAGGAACAGGGCGCCCGGGAACGGAACGGTGAGTTCTTCGTGTAGTTGGCGGTAGCCGTCGGGATAGTGCATGGTCTCTATTGGGCCGGGCTGGTCGATGTCGAAGTCGGTGAAGTGCGTCATGTCTTCGCCGCGCACGCCATACCACCGGGTTGCGCGGATGCCGAACAGCGCCTGTAGGTCTTCGGCAATGTTCCGACAGGAAATCAAGCCCAGGAAGCTCGCACCCTGAAGCAGCGGACGATAGAGCAGCGCATACTGCAATAGCCGAGTGAGAGCCGAATAAGTCACTAACGTGGACGCGCTTCGCAGGTTGAACGCCTCGATGGCTTGGGATACTGCCCGGAAGGTGCGATAGACCATCTGCTTTGGGCGCGGCAGGCCCACGATGTCTGCATCTTTCACCGCGGCCCTCAGCGCATCGACTAGCTGGCGGACGTCGGCCTCCGCGACGTCCTTTGTCCGAATCCATCTCAGCAGGTACTCATCCACATCGCGTCGATTCGTAATCTCCGGGTAGCCGAGGACAACACCTTCGCCATCGCCAAGGCGAAGCACGGAACAGGGCGTTCCCTGATCCATCCGTCGCTTCACTTCCAAGAAAACCTGGAACGCGTCGAGCCAAGCCTCCGTGCCGGCAAGTTCGACTTTGCGCCGGGTGTCCGCTTGGCGCTTTGCGACCGTCTGGGCTGCGGCTTTGCGCGCCGCCTGCACCCCCTCGCTGTCTTGGTTGAAGAGCAGCTCGCGGCGGGCTTTTTCCTCCGCCTCGGTGAGTTCGCGCTGGCCCCATTCGCGATGGGCGCGGAAGCCCCGGTCCACGGCCGGGCGGGCGCGCAGCTGATCCACCCAACGCTTCAGGTGCGGGCAGTTCTCCCACATCTCTTCGCCGAGCATGCGGCCGATGAGCATCGCCCACGGCCAGCTGATGATGTCCGCAATGCTGTATTCGGCGCCGGCCAAGTATTCATTGGCGGACAGCTGGGCGTCCATCACGCCGGAGAGCCGGTCCACCTCGCCGACGAAGCGCTTTTCCCCATAGGCCAGCATCTTCGGGTCGTCAACGATGTTGCGGGCGTAGTTCTTGAAGTGGTTGGCGTTGCCCATCATCGGCCCTAGGTTCGCCATCTGCCAATGCACCCACTGCAAGACGCGGTAGCGCCCGGCGACGTCCTTGGGCAGGAACTTGCCTGTCCTTTCCGCCAGGTACTCCAGAATGGCGCCGGATTCGAAGATGGCCAACGGCTCGCCGCCGCCCAACGGCTCGTCGTCCACGATCGCCGGCATCCGGTTGTTCGGGCTGATGCGCAGGAACTCCGGCTTGAATTGGTCGCCGCGGCCGATGTCCACGGGGATCACGCGGTACTTCAGGCCGCACTCCTCCAGCATGATGGTGGCCTTCCAGCCATTCGGGGTGGGCCAGTAGTGGAGGTCGATCAAGGTGGCCTCCTTTGCGGGGCCGCTGAAAGCGGACATGGTAACGCCCCGCCATCGTTCGACTCGCCTTGGCACAAGCGTGGGGTACACTCCGATTCGAGCAGCCGCGAGGGGCAACGATGCAGATTCAAGACTGGCCTTCGGCGAAGACGACGCCGGCGCTGTACCGCGAACTGAAGCAACTGGATCTCTTGGAGAACCTCGCTGAACTCGAAGCGTTCGGGTTCACGGTGATTCCGCCGGAGAAGGTGGGGCCGCCGGCCTTGCATCGCCAAGTGCGCGAAGCGGCCACTCGCGTCGCCTGCGAGCGCAAGGGCTGCGCGACGAAGGAATTGCAGGACGTGTACGCGGACGGTCAGGAGCTGCTGCGCTTCTGCCTGTGGGACGACCAGGTGTTCGAGAAGCTGGTGCTCACGCCGGCGGCGTTGGGCCTCATCCAATGGATGGTGGGCACGGATTGCATCCTTAGCCTCTGCAACGTTTGGGTGAAGGGTCGGGGGCCGTCGCGCACCAGCGTCCATGCGGATTGGGCGCAGTTCGAGATGCCCACCATGGCTGTCGAGGTGTTCGGCGCCAACTTCAACTATCTGGTGACGGATTACTCCAAGGCGGACGGCGGCTTGGCATTCGTGCCCGGCAGCCACCGCTGGCGGCGCCTGCCCTCCGTGGAGGAGTCGGAGTATTGGCTGGACAACGCCCATCCGGTGGAAGCGCCAGCCGGTTCCATGATTATCTGGGGCGACCACACATGGCACTGCTCCTATCCGAAGGACACCGACGGCCTGCGCATGATGGTGCTCGGCATGTACAACCGCCCGCACATGCAAACCCAAGAGGCGTATCGGCAAACCGCCACGAATGAGGCGCTGGCGCGGAATCCGCTGCGATTTGCGCGGCTGATGAACGTGTACCACGGCATGCCTTGGGGCAAGAGCGGCGTGCATGCGGAGCGCATGACGGAGGCGCCACAGGGCTACTTGAGCCTATTCGACACGGAGCCGGCGGGAGACAAGGTGAGCGTTCCGGCAGATTTGGACTACCACACCTATGACCGCGAGCGCGGCCGCATGATGCAGGCCGCCATGAGCGAAACGACGCTGCGCTTCCCAGACCACTACAAATCGAAGCCCGCGCAGCGGAAAGCGCCGGCGAACGCCGACGCCGACGCAGCCAACCAAGAGGTCAACGACAGCGCGGCTGCCCGCTAGGCGTCACTCACGCGCTCACCCGCGCTGGGCGCCAGCCGGGCCCTTGGTGAGACGCGCGGGTTCCCGCGCTCGTCCGCTACCAGCTGTTGCGCAATTCGCGCAGTTTGATGAACGCCTCCTTGGGCGATGGCTGTTCGCCAAGCTCGGGGAACGCCTCGCGCAGGCGGCGCAGGATGGTGGGGTTGCCGAGCCGAAAGAAGGTGTTGATCTCGCGCTCTTGGGCCAGCGTCGTCACGAGCGGGTTGGCCGGGTCGTGCGTGTCGGCCAGTTCGTCCGCGAGTTGCTGCGCCGCTGCGTTGTCTGGCTCGCGGTCCAGCGTGAAGCCCAAGTTGTTGGTGATGTAGTCGTGCCCAGGATAGATGCGGGTGGCTTCGGGCAGCTTGGCGAGTTGCGAAACGAATGTGTCGTACAGCTCTTCGGGATGCCCCCCGCCGTGGCAGTTGCCGGCGCCGGCGTTGAACAGCGTGTCGCCGCAGAAGAGCGCCGGCGCGTCGGTCTTCGAGAGCAGGCAGACATGGCTCATGGTGTGGCCCGGCGTGTCGAGGGCCAGCAGCTCCACCGTTTTGCCCACGGTGACGGTGTCTCCCGCGGCGAGCCCCACGTCGATGCCGTCGATGCGTGGCCCGGCGTTCGCGTGGGCCAAGAGCTTGGCGCCGGTCGCCTCGATCATCGGCCCGTTGCCACCCGTGTGGTCGCCATGTTCGTGGGTGTTCAGCACTTGGGTGATGTCCCAGCCCCGTTCCTGTGCCCGACCGAGGCATTTGCGGAAATCGAGGGGGTCGATGGCGAGCGCCTCGCCGGTTTCCGGGCAGGCGATGAGGTAGTTGAAGTTGCGGTAGGCGTTGCCTGTCCAAATCTGCTCGACGATCATGCGCGCTCCGTGGCCCCAAACCTTGCCCAGCCATTGTAGCCCGCCGCACCGAGGCGATGCCGTCGCCGCTGCCCGCTGCCGCTCAGCGCCTAGCCCCTTGCGAGCCGCCCGCTGCCCGCCGCCCAGCGCCGAACCCCTGCGAGCCGTGCGCCCGAGGCTGAAGGCGGTGCTCGCTCTGCATGAAAATCCCTCAAGGTCGGCGCGTTTTACCGGAGTACAATGCATCTTTCCCTAGACGAATCCCTTGGCATGTTCGCCCGAACGGATGCCCTACGCGGCTTTGACGATGAGGTTTGGCGCACCATCGCCGCCGAAAACCGGCGTCAGGAAGAGCACATCGAGCTCATTGCGTCTGAGAACTATGTGAGCCGCCGCGTGTTGGAGGCGCAAGGCAGCGTGCTCACCAACAAATATGCCGAGGGCTACCCTGGGCGGCGTTACTACGGCGGCTGCGAGCATGTGGACCGCATCGAGCGCATCGCCTTGGAGCGCGTCAAGGCGCTGTTCGGTGCAGACTACGCCAATGTTCAGCCGCACTCCGGCTCGCAAGCCAACGCCGCCGTGTATCTCGCCCTGCTCGAACCGGGCGATTGCGTGTTGGGCATGGGGTTGGCAGACGGTGGCCATCTCACCCACGGCGCCACGGTGAACTTCTCCGGCAAGCTCTACCGCGCCGTCCAATACGGCGTCGATGCGGAAACGGGCTGCGTGGATTACGACGCCGTGCAGCGGCTCGCGGAGCAACACCGGCCCAAGTTGCTGATGGCCGGCTTCTCCGCCTATAGCCGGCGCATGGATTGGCAGCGCTTCCGTGCCATCGCGGATGCCGTTGGCGCCTACTTGGTGGTGGACATGGCCCACGTCGCCGGGCTCGTCGCTGCCGGGTTGTATCCGAATCCGGTGCAGATCGCAGATGTCACCACCACCACAACGCACAAGACGCTGGCCGGGCCGCGCGGCGGAGTCATCTTGGCGCGAGCGAACAAGGACATCGAGAAGCGCTTGAACTCGGCCCTCTTCCCAGGCTCGCAGGGCGGCCCGCTCATGCATGTGATCGCGGCGAAAGCGGTGTGCTTCAAAGAGGCCGCGACGCCGGAGTTCGCCGCCTATCAGCGGCGGGTGCTGGCCAACGCCAAGGCGATGGCGGATGAGTTCATCGAGCGCGGCCATCGGGTGGTGTCCAACGGCACGGACAACCATCTGTTCCTACTCGATCTCATCGATGCCGGCATCACCGGCAAAGACGCCGACGCCGCGTTGGGGCGCGCCAACATCACCGTCAACAAGAACGCGGTGCCGAACGATCCGCGCCCGCCCTTCATCACGTCCGGCTTGCGCATTGGCTCGGCGGCCGGCACGCGGCGCGGCTTCGGCAAGGCGGAGTTCGGCACCGTCACTGGCTGGATGTGCGATGTGCTCGCCGACATCGGCAACGACAACATGATCGAATCGGTGCGCCGCAGGGTGTTGGAGCTGTGCCGGGCGTTTCCCGTCTACGCGGCCAGTTGACACATGCACTGCCCGTTTTGCCGCGCTGAAGACACCAAGGTGATCGATTCGCGGCTCGTCGCCGAGGGCGGCCAAGTGCGAAGGCGGCGCGAATGCCTCACCTGTGGAGACCGCTTCACAACCTACGAGACGGCGGAGCTGGCGATGCCTCGCATCGTCAAGAGCAACGGCGAGCGGGAACCATTCAACGAAGACAAGCTCCGCGCCGGCATGCGGCGGGCGCTGGAGAAGCGCCCCGTTGACGCAGACGCGGTGGAGAGTGCCATCACCCGCATCAGCCACATGCTTCGCGCCACCGGCGAACGCGAGGTGCCGTCGCGGCAACTCGGCGAGGCTGTCATGGGCGAACTGCGCGGCATGGACGCCGTGGCGTATGTGCGCTTCGCATCCGTGTATCGAGATTTCCAAGATGTGCGCGAGTTCTCCGAGGAAGTGCGCAAGCTCAACACAGAAGACGGCTGACGCCCGGATGCTGTCGCCGACGGACCTCGCGCACTTGGGCGCCGCCATCGAGCTCGGCGAGCATGGCCTCTTCAGCACCACGCCCAATCCCCGCGTCGGCTGCGTGCTGGTGCGCGATGGCGAGACGCTTGGGCGTGGCTGGCACGTGCGCTGCGGGGAGGCGCACGCGGAAGCCAACGCGCTGGCCGATGCCGGCGGCTACACCGCCGGCGCCACGGCTTACGTTTCCTTGGAGCCGTGCTGCTTCCAAGGCCGCACGCCACCCTGCGCCGACGCCTTGATCGACGCTGGCATCCGCCGCGTGGTCGCCGCCATGACAGACCCGCACCCGCGGGTGCGCGGGCAAGGCTTCGAGCGGCTGCGCCAAGCCGGCATCGAGGTTTCCGCGGCGCAGTTGCCGGCGGCCGAAGCGCTCAACCGCGGCTGGATCAAGCGCTTGCGCGAGGGGCGCCCATGGGTGCGCTTGAAAGCGGCCATCTCCTTGGACGGCCGCACCGCGATGGCAAGCGGGGAGAGCAAGTGGATCACCGGGGCTGAAGCGCGCGCCGATGTGCAGTATTGGCGCGCCCGCAGTTGCGCGGTGCTCACCGGCGCCGGCACCGTGCGTGCGGACGATCCGCGCCTCACAGTGCGCGATGAGCGGTTCGCGGTGGAGGGACGCATCCGCCAGCCTTTGCGCGTGGTGGTGTCCGCCGCGGCCGAGGTGCCGGAGGATGCCGCGGTGCTGGCCGGCGGAGATGCGCTGATCGCGTGTGGGCGCGGTGCCGGCGACCGTGCGGATGTGGCGCTGCACCGCCAGCTTGGCGACCGCGTGGACTTGGCTGCGCTGCTCGACCACCTTGGCGCGCGCGAGTGCAACGAAGTGCTGGTGGAAGCCGGCCCCACGCTCCTCGGTGGCTTCGTCGAAGCGGACTTGTGGGACGAACTCATCCTCTACGTTGCGCCGCAACTCCTGGGCAGCGCCGCCCGACCGCTCGCCATGTTGCCGCTGGTGCGCATGGAGCAGGCCACGAAAGGTAAAATCGTTGCCGTGGCGCGGTTCGGCGACGATCTGCGCCTCACCATCGAGCGGTAGCTCAGCGCCATAAGAGGCGACGGCATGGCGGACGAAAAGCCTCGCGCACAAGCCTTGGATGGCCGCGGCAAGCGCTTTGCCATCGTCGCCGCCCGCTTCAATCAATCCGTTGTCGACCCGATGCTTGAGAGTGCTGTCGCCACTCTCAAACGCCACGGCGTAGGCGAAGCGGACATTGCGGTGTTGCGGGCGCCGGGGGCATTCGAGCTGCCGCTCATCGGCGCCCGCGTGGCCGCGACCGTGGATGCCGTCATCACATTGGGGGCCGTCATTCGGGGCGAGACACCGCACTTCGACTTCGTGGCCGGCGAATGTGCCGCCGGCCTGCAGCGCGCCGCCCTCCAAACCGGCGTGCCGATGATCTTCGGCGTGCTCACCACCAACACGGACGAACAAGCGATGGCGCGGGCGGACCCGGCCCGCGGCGACAAGGGTGGTGATGCGGCGCTCGCGGCGTTGGAGATGGTGACTGTGTTGGCGACCTTGCCGCCGGTTGGCGCTGCGCCCCTGCCGGCGGACAGGCCGGCGCCGCGGACGCATCGCCCGCCCACGTGAGCGGGGTTTCCATCTGGGCGCGGCGACATGCCCGGCGAGCGCTGATCCAAGCGCTCTACCAATGGCAATTGGCGCCCCAGGAGGCGGCGGCCATCGGCACGCAATTCGCCGCGAACGGCGCCTTGGACAAGGCAGACCGCGATTTCTTCCGTGCTTGCTTGGGCGGCGTCATTGAGGCATCGGATGCGCTCGATGCCGCTTTCGCGCCTTATCTGGACCGCGAGGTGACGGCGCTTGACCAAGTGGAACGCGCCATCCTGCGCGCCGGCGCCTTTGAGCTGCGGTCGCGGGCGGACGTGCCGTATCGCGTGGTCATCGACGAATACATCCGCCTTGCCAAAACCTTCGGCGCCGAAGAGAGCTACAAGTACGTCAACGGCGTTCTGGACCGCGTGGCGCGAGACTTCCGAGACATCGAAACCGCGTGAGCGAGTTCGATCTCATCGAGCGCATCATCGCCATCTTGGGCGATGCCGGAACAGGCCCCGGAGTGCGCCTGGGCGCCGGCGACGACGCGGCGCTGTTGGTCGTGCCGGATGGCTTCGAGCTGGCAGTCACCACCGATACCTTAGTCGCCGGACGGCACTTCCCAGCCGAAGCGCCCGGCGACTTGGTGGCGCAGCGCGCCTTGGGCGTGAACCTTTCAGACCTTGCCGCCATGGGCGCGCAAGCGCAGCACTGCGTGGTGTCGCTGACGCTGCCGGCGCCAGAGGTGGCTTGGGTGGAAGCCTTTGCCGGCGGCATGGCGACGGCCGCGCGCCGCCATCGCGTCGCCGTCGTCGGCGGCAACTTGGCGCGCGGGCCGCTCTCCATCACCATCGCCGCCTTTGGCATCGCCCCGTGCGGCAAGGCGCTGTTGCGCTCCGGTGCCTCGCCCGGCGACACGGTGTTCGTGTCGGGCCGCATCGGCGCCGGCTACGCGGCGCGGCTGGCCGACGCGCCGGCATTCTACGAGGTGGTGCCACGCTTGGCGTTGGGCGTCGCCTTGCGCGGTGTGGCGAGCGCCGCCATCGACGTCTCCGATGGTTTGCTGGCAGACCTCGGACACTTGTGCGCCGCCAGCGGCGTGCGCGGCGAAGTGGCGCTGGAAGCGGTGCCCATCGCGGCCGGCGTGGAACCTGCTGCTGCGCTCACCGCCGGCGATGACTACGAGCTTCTATTCTCCGCCGCCGAGGCCCCGCCGGCCGCCGCCGAGCCCGTCACGGCCATCGGCCGCATCGTCGCGGGCGCCGGCGTGGCCGTGCTGAATCATGGCAAGCCGTGGTCGCCGCCTGATTGCGCGGGAGGGTATCGGCATTTCTGACGGCGCTTGGTGGACGACGTGAGCAGCACGACGCCTGCCGCTGGCAACAAGCCGCCCGCCGAACTCGCCGGCGACAGCTTGGCGCTGCGCGACGCCCGCTCGCCAGCGGTGCTGCTGGCGACTGGCCTTGGCGCCGGTTTCCTGCCTTGGATGCCCGGCACTTGGGGCGCGCTGCTCGGTGCGCTGGTGTGGTGGTTTACGTTTGCCGACGCCACGGCCGCCGCTCAACTTGGCGCCGTCGCCGCGCTCGCCGCGTTCAGCCATTTGCTGCTTTCGGGGCTTTGCGCCCGCCGGCGTGTGGGTGACGACCCCGCCATCGTCATCGATGAGGTGTGCGGCGTGTGGGTGGCGCTGTTGTTCATGCCACAAAGCCTTGCCGCGCTGGCCGTTGGCTTCGCCTTGTTCCGGTTCTTCGACATCGCCAAGCCGTGGCCCGTTTCCTGGGGCGAACGCGTGCCAGGCGGGCTAGGCGTGTTGCTGGACGATTTGATCGCCGGCGCATTGGCCCTTGCGGTGCTGCAAGGGGGGCTGTGGGTGGTGCGCCTCATGGGTGGCTGAGGGCGACGAGAGCGAGCAACTGCCACTCTGCCCACTCGACGTGTACCTCTGCCGAGTGAACCGTGAGCGGCGGCAGGCTTCAGGCCGCGGCCGGCCAGCTATCCGCCCAAGGCCGTTCGCGCTCGAAGGCGCGCGCCGCGCGCAGCACCAAGTCGTCCCGATGGATGGGGCCCACGATCTGCATGCCGATGGGCAACCCTGCGCCGGTTAGCCCCACGGGAACGGTGGCAGCCGGCTGCCAGCCCAAGTTGAACGGCTGGGTGAACGCCGCGGCGGCAAAGGGATCTTGCGGCCGGCCATCGGTCTCGCTCGGCATCGGCCCGCGCGCTGGTGGCGCCTCGTAAGGCAGCGTTGGCGTGATGAGCAGGTCATAGCGGTCGAAGATGTCCGCGCACCAGTTGCGCACCGCGGCGCGGCTTTCGTTGATCTTCGCCCACAGCGTCGGCGTCATGCCGCGGCCCGCCTCCATCACCGTGAGCAGATAGCGCTGAATGTGGTCCTCCTTGCCGGGCAGCACGTCCCGCAGGCGCCCGGCCATGCCGAAACCGGCAAGCGCGTTCCACTCCTCGCCCATCGGCGGCGGCCCATCCGTCACCGCTTCCAAGCGTGCGCCGAGTGCCGCAAAGACGCGCGCACCTGCCTCCACCGCTGCCGCCACCTCAGACTGCACGAGCACGCGGCCAAAATCTGGCGCGAAGCCGATGCGCAGCCCGGCCGGCAGCGGCTCCTCCACCTGTTCCAGATAGGAGTAGCCTGGATGCGGCAGCGCCGCTGGGTCGCGCTGGCTCGGGCCCACCACCTGATCCAAGTACAGGCAAGCGTCCGCCACCGTTCTGGTGATGGTGCCATAGACGCTCATCATGGTGCTGTCCCACGCGCTGCTTGGCCCGATGGGCACGCGGCCTTGGGTGGGCTTGTGCCCGAACGCGCCGCTCCACGCCGCCGGAATGCGCACCGAGCCACCGCCGTCGCTCGCCGTCACCAACGGCAACACGCCGCCGACCAAGGCCGCTGCGGAGCCACCGGAAGACCCGCCAGGGGTGCGCTCCAAGTCCCAGGGGCTGCGCGTGATGCCATGCAACAGGTTCTTGGTGATAGGCATGGGGCCGAACTCGGGCGCGTTCGTCTTGGCGATGGGGATGGCGCCGGCCCGGCGCAGGCGCTCGACATGGATGTCGTCCCGCTCCGCGACATTGTCTTGATACAGACGCGAGCCGAAACTCGTCACCATGCCGGCGACGTTCTCCAAGTCCTTCACGCCGAGTGGCACGCCTTCCAAGGGCCGCGCTTCCCCACGCACGATGCGCTCCTCAGCGGCGGCGGCCGCATCCAACGCTTCCTCGCGGTCGCGCTCGGCGACCACGGCGTTCAACGTGTCTTGGGTGGCATCGATGCGCTCGTGGCAGGCGCGCAGTAGTTCAACGGGGGATGCCTTGCGGTGGCGCAGCGCCTCCACCAAGTCCACCAACGAGAGTTCAAGCAGTTCTTTCACGGCTGGGCGACCATCACAGCGGGAATCCCGCGAGCATACAACAGCGCCGGTCGGGCCGGGGTTGGTCGACGCCAACGCAGCCCCCGAGCCAGCCCGCGGCGCGCAGCCCGCACACTGCGCGGCATCGCCGCACACGGGCGGCGCTTAGGGTTCCGCGCCGAGCAGGAACTCCAACAGCGCTTTCTGCGAGTGCAGGCGGTTGCCAGCTTCGGTGAACACCACCGAGCGCGGATCGTCGAACAGGTCTGCGCTCACCTCTTCGCCGCGATGCGCCGGCAAGCAGTGCATGAACAGCGCTTCCGGCTTTGCGCCGTCCAGCAATGTCGGCGTCACTTGGTAGCCGGCGAAGGCGCGCTTGCGCGCCTGGGCCTCGTCGTCTTGCCCCAAGGAAGACCAAACGTCCGTGACGACGAGGTCCGCATTCTCCACCGCTTCCGCCGGCGTCTCCACCAGCCGGGCGCAATCCGCCGCCGCCAGCACGTCCGCATCCGGCCGGTGGGTGGGTGGCGTGGCGATGCGCAGCCGAAACCCGAATTGACGCGCGGCGTTGATGTAGGAGTGGCACATGTTGTAGCCGTCGCCGATGAACGCCACGACGCGGCCTTGAATGGGCCCGCGCAACTCCGCGAATGTCTGCATGTCTGCGAGCAGCTGACAAGGATGAAAGCGCGCCGTCATGCCGTTGATCACCGGTATCGACGAGACGGCGGCGAACCCTGTCACCACGTCGTGCTGCAGGGCGCGAATCATCACCGCATCCACCATTCCCGCCAGCACACGGGCGGTGTCCGCCACCGGTTCGCCGCGGCCGAGCTGCGAATCCGCAGGGTTCAGGAAGATGGCATGGCCGCCGAGCTGATGCATGCCGGCCTCGAAGGCCACCCGCGTGCGCGTGGAGCTGAGCTGGAACACCATCGCCAGCGTCTTGCCCACCAAGGGCCGCCAAGGCTGCCCTTCGGCATGGAGGCGCTTCAGTTCGCCGCCGCGGGCGACGAGCCGGGCGAGTTCAGCGGGGGTGAAGTCGTTGAGCGTGACGAAATGGCGCGCGTCCACGGCTCACCCCAGACCGCGGACTAGCTCGACGACCGTCGCCACGATCTGATCGGCTTCCTCGTCCGAGAGCGTGAGCGGCGGCAGCAAGCGGATGATCGTGTCTTGCGTGACGTTCAACAGCACGCCCCGTTCCATCGCCTGCGTCGCCACTTGCGGACACGGCTCGTTGGCCTCCACGGCCAGGAGCAACCCCTTGCCGCGAATGTCCTTCACTAGGTTGCTGCCGCTCAAGCTCTCGCGCAGGGCGCCCAACATGCGCCCGCCCAGCGCCGCGGCGCGATCGATCAAGCCGCCTTCCAACTCGTCCAGCACCGCGTTGGCCGCGGCACAGGAGAGCGGGTTGCCGCCGAAGGTGCAGCCGTGGGTGCCGGCGACCAACACGCCGGCGGCCTCGCCCCGAGCAAGGCAGGCGCCGATGGGCACGCCGTTGCCCAGCCCCTTCGCGGTGGTGACGACGTCCGGCAGGATGTCTTCATGTTGGTAGCAGAAGAACCGGCCGGAACGCCCGTTGCCGGTTTGCACTTCGTCCAGGATCAACAGCCAGCCACATTCGTCGCAGAGCGCCCGCAGCGTCGCCAAGTAGCCAGCGTCGGGAATGTCGATGCCGCCTTCGCCCAATATCGGCTCTACCATCACCGCCACCACCGCGTCGTCGTTCTCCGCGATGCGGCGCACCGCTTCGGCATCGTTGAACGGCACGCGCGCGAAGCCGCCGAGCAGCGGCTCGAACCCAGCCTGCACCTTGCGGTTGCCCGTGGCCGTTAGGGTCGCCATGGTGCGGCCGTGGAAGCTGTTGTCCATCACCACCACGGTCGGCGCGGCCACGCCCTTGGAGTGGCCGAAGAGCCGGGCGATCTTGATGGCCGCCTCGTTGGCTTCCGCCCCAGAGTTGCAGAAGAAGACGTTGTCCATGCCGGAGAGCGACGTGAGGCGCTTCGCGAGCCGCTGCTGCTCGCCAATCTCATAGAGGTTGGACGTGTGCAGGAGCTTGGCCGCTTGGCTGGAGATGGCGTCCGTGACACGCGGATGCGCATGCCCCAGCCCGGTGACGGCCAGCCCGCACAGCGCATCCAAGTATTCCTTGCCGGCAGCGTCGTAAAGCCGCGCCCCGTCACCATGCGTGAACGCCACGTCAAAGCGCTTGTAAGTGGGCATGATCGCGGTCATCTGGATAACCTCCTTGCTTCCCACCGGCATTTTTCCGGCGCCGCAAACAAATCGGGCAGCGATGCTGCTGCCCAAACGAGCAACTATAGGGAAGATTCGAGACAGTTCAAGGGTTTCGGCACAGGGCGGATGGGTGGAGTTCGGGACGCTGATGCGGGCGTCGCGTGCCGGGATCAAGCTGCAGCCAGCACCGCCCCTTCCAACCGCGTCAGTCCCGCCTCAAGCGTTGCCCGCGGACAGCCGAAGTTGAACCGCAGAAAGCCCGGCGCGCCGAACGCCGCGCCGTCGTTGAGGCCCAGGCCGTGGCGCTCGAAGTGTTCCGCCGGCGCCGCCAGGCCGAGTTCGCGCACGTCCATCCAGCCTAGGTAGGTGCCTTCCACATGCGTCATCGCCACGCCCGGCAGCCGCGCCACCGCGTCTTGCAGCACGTCGCCATTGCGGCGCAGATAGGCGTTCAGGGCCGGCAGCCAATCCGTTTCGTCCGCGTAGGCCCACTGCGCCGCCGCGTAGGCCAGCGGCGAAGTGTGGGAGATGAGGCCGCCGAAGGCGCGCCGGAAGGCGAGCCGCAGCGCGGGGTTTGGGATGACCGCCACCGCCGAACCGACACCCGGCGTGTTGTATGCCTTGTTCGGGCTGAACAGCGTGACCGTGGGCAAATCCGGCGCCAAGGTTGCCACGGGGATGTGGCGGCGAGTTGGGTCGAGCACGAGTTCGCAGTGAATCTCGTCGCTCACCAGCGTGAGGCCGCGACGCCGGCACAACTCTGCCAACGCCATGAGCTCGCTCCGTTCGTAAACCCGCCCGGTTGGGTTCTGTGGGTTGCAGAGCAGCAGCGCGCGCGTGTCTGGCGTCAGGGCGGCTTCAAGCCGTTCCATGTCCATCACCCAGCGGCCGTCCTGCAGCGTGAGCGCCACGGTGATGGAGGCTTTGCCGGCGTGCCTCGGCACCGCCAGGAACGGGTGATAGACCGGCGTTGGAATGAGCAGGCTGTCGCCGCCGGCCACGCGCCCGGCGAGATTCATGCCGGGCACCACTCCCGGCAGCCAGATGAGCCACTCCGCGGACACCTCCCAACCGTAGCGGCGGCGCAGCCAGCCAATGAACGCCGCCTGCGTTGGCGCCGGCGTGTCCGTATAGCCCAGCACACCGTGGCGTAAGCGTTCGGCGACGGCCTCGAGGAGCCCGGGCGGCGCCTTGAAGTCCATGTCTGCCACCCAGAACGGCAGCACGTCTGGCCCATAGCGGCTCCACTTCGTGCTCGCGGTGCCGCGCCGGTCCACCGGAGCGTCGAAATAGTCAGCGATCACTGTGCAGGTGCCGCTTACTCAACCGTCACAGACTTGGCTAGGTTGCGTGGCTGATCGACGTCCGTGCCTTTCAGCACTGCCGTGTGGTAAGCCAGCAATTGCAGGGGCACCGCATACACGATGGGCGAGAGCAGTTCGTGGGTCTTGGGCACTTCAATCACCGTCACGCCGTCATCGGCGGCGATGCCGGCTTCGGCGTCCGCGAACACATACAGCCTGCCGCCCCGTGCCCGCACCTCTTCCAAGTTGTTCTGCACCTTCTTCACCAACTCGCCGCCAGGCGCCACCGCGACCACCGGCATGTCCTCATCCACCAAGGCCAGCGGGCCGTGCTTCAGTTCCCCCGCCGGGTAGCCCTCTGCATGGATGTACGAGATTTCCTTCAGCTTCAGGGCGCCTTCCAGCGCCACCGGATAGTGGGCGCCACGGCCTAGGAAGAGCGCGTGGTGGCGATGCATGAACTCGGACGCCACGTTGCGGATGCGCGCATCCAAGGCCAGCGTCTTGCGCACCACGTCCGGCAGCGCCCGCAGGGCATCCACCAGTTCCCTTTCCTTCGCCGCGCTCAATCCGCGGCGGCGCGCCAACAGGATCACCAACATCATCAGCACGGCGAGTTGGGTGGTGAATGCCTTGGTCGACGCGACGCACACCTCGGGGCCGGCCTCCGTCATCAACGCGATGTCAGATTCGCGCACTTGGGTGCTGGTGGGCACGTTGCACACCGTCAGCGTGTGCCCGAAGCCGGCTTCCTCGGCAACGCGGTGCGCCGCCAGGTTGTCTGCCGTTTCGCCAGACTGAGTGATGGTGACGAACAGCCCCCCCGGCGGGGCCACGAGTTTGCGGTAGCGGAACTCGGAGGCGATGTCCACCGTGCAGGGGATGCGCGCCAGTTCCTCCATCCAATACCGAGCGATGCAACCGGCGTAATACGAGGTGCCGCAGGCAGCGATGGTGACTGAGCGGGCGTCGTCCAGCACTGCCTTCGCGTCGATGCCGAACGCCTGCTCCAACACCCGCTCCCGGCCTAGGCGCGATTCCAGCGTGGCGCGGAGGGCCTCCGGCTGCTCGTGGATCTCCTTTTCCATGTAGTGGCGGTGGCGCCCCTTGTCCGTGGCGTCGCCATTGTGTTGAACGCGCACGGTGGAGCGCACCACGGCGCGGTCGCGCGCGTTCCAGAAGGACATGTTCGTAGCCGTGAGGTCCACCAAATCTCCCTGCTCGAGGAAGATGAAGCGATCCGTCACCGGGCGCAGCGCGAGCGCATCCGAGGCGATGAAGTTCTCCCCGATGCCAACGCCCACCACCAACGGGCACCCGGCGCGCGCGGCGACGATGCGCCCCGGCGCGTTGTGGGCGATGACGCCCAAGGCATAGGCGCCTTCGAGCCGCGTGACGGCTTTCGCCACCGCCTCGAAGAGGTCTTCCTCTTGCTCCAAGCAATGGTCGATGAGGTGCGCGACGACCTCCGAATCCGTGCGCGACTCAAAGACGTAGCCGGCCGCGACCAGCTCGTCGCGCAGCGCTTCAAAGTTCTCGATGATGCCGTTGTGGACGAGGCAGACGCGCTGCCCCTGCGACATGTGCGGATGCGCGTTTTCCAGCGCCGGCGCGCCGTGGGTGGCCCAGCGCGTGTGGGCGATGCCGGTGTCGCCGCGCATCGGCGTGGCGGCCAAGCTCGCCGCCAACTCGCGCACCCGGCCCACGGCGCGGCGCCGTTGGATGCCGGCGGCGGCCGTGCCCATCACGGCCATGCCGGCCGAGTCGTAACCGCGATATTCGAGCCGTTGCAAACCTTCGAGCAGGATCGCTGGAACGTCCCTGTCGGCCACCGCGCCGACGATGCCGCACATCAGGCGTCCGCCAAGCTCATGTCAGTGAAAGACGCCGTCGTCGTTGCGCGTCAACGTGCCCTCGCCATCGGTGGACACATGGGTTTCCGCATCCGCATCGGCGCGGGTGAAAGCGCTGTCGATGGCTTCCCGCAGGCAAGCCGGACACAGCCCTTCGCCGATCATGTCTTCCACCACGGCGCCCATGACGTCATAAACCGACAACGTCTGCTCGTGTTCGTCATTGAATCGCCAGATGGCGTCTTCGACCACCTTCGCGACGAGCTCGGCACGCGCCACATCGCGCAACGCGCGCTGTTCCTCTTCCTTCACCCGGCTTCCCTTCGCCATTCCGCTCCCCCCTCGCGCAGCGCACCCGCACGCGCCAGCGCCGCGGTTCGGCTCTGGCCCGCAGTTTAACTCACGGCAAAGCCGCCGCTACCGATGGGCAGCCGGGCTGTGCGATGATGCCGAGCGTTTCCAGATGGTTGGAGGAGAGGGGATGATCCACGACATCGTGATCCGCGGCGGCTTGGTGGTGGACGGCACTGGCGCTGCGCCGGCGCAAGCTGACGTCGCCATCGATGGCGACCGGGTGAGTGCCATTGGCGCGGTGCAGGGCAGCGGCAAGCGCGAAATCGACGCGCGCGGCAAGTATGTGACGCCAGGGTTCGTGGACATCCACACCCACCTGGACGCTCAATTCGGCTGGGATGCCACGGCGTCCTCTTCCTGCTACCACGGCATCACTTCGGTGGTGCTCGGCAACTGCGGCGTCACGTTCGCTCCCTGCAAGCCGGAAGACCGCGGCTACATGGCAGAACTGATGGAATCCGTGGAGGACATCCCGCGCGCCGCCATCCTCTCCGGCCTGCCTTGGAATTGGGAGACCTACGGCGAATACCTCGATGCGCTGGAAGCCCTGCCGAAGGGCGTGAACGTGGGTGGCATGGTCGGCCACTGCGCCGTGCGCTACCACGCGATGGGCAAGCGCAGCCTAGACGAAGCGCCGGCCGAGGCGGACGACATCGCCAAGATGTGCGAGCTGGTGGAAGAAGCCATCAGCGGCGGCGCATTGGGGTTCTCGACGTCCCGCACCTTCCTGCACCGCGTGCCTGATGGACGCCCGGTGCCCGGCACCTACGCGCAGCCGGAAGAACTATTGGCCATTGGCCGCGTCATGGGCCGCCACGGGCGCGGCATCTTCGAGGCCGCGGCGCGGCTGGGCGAACGCGACGCCCCAGACTTGCCGAACACGCGCCGGGAAGTGGCGTGGATGGGCGACCTCTCCCGCGAGAATGGCTTGAACGTCACCTTCGGCCTTGCGCACAGCGAGCGGCGCGACTCGTTGTACCAGTCTGTCATCGATTTCGTGAAAGAGGAAAACGCCGCCGGTGCCCGGCTGCGCCCGCAAACCACCTCGCGCGGCATCGGCGTTCTATTCGGTGCCCAAAACCGCACCCCGTTCGACGCGTTCCCAGCTTGGCAAGCGTTGGCGCCGCTGCCGCTCGATGAGCGCTTGGCGCGCTTCGCAGACCGGGCGCAACGACGGCTGTTGGTGGAGGGCGTCGACGTCGCCAGCCTGCCAATGGACATGGAGCGTCTCTATGTGCTGCTGCCGGGCCACGTTCGCTACGACATGAACCCGGAAGACTCGCTCGCTGCCCACGCGCGGCGGCGCGGCGTTTCGGTTGTGGACGCCTTCATCGACCTCAGTTTGGAAACCGACGGCAGCGCCGTGTGCTACCACGCCTTCCTCAATCAACGCATGGATGTGGTGGAGGCGATGATGCGCCAACCCATCGTCGCCATGGGGCTGGCGGATTCCGGCGCCCATGTGGGACAGATCATGGATGCGAGCCAACCGACGTGGCTGCTCTCCTATTGGGTGCGCGAACGCGGCTTCCTATCCATTGAGGAAGCGGTGCGCCGCTGGACTTCCGACACCGCCGAACTGTTCGGCATCCAAGGCCGCGGCCGCTTGGCCGAGGGCGAGTTGGCGGATGTGAACGTCATCGACCTAGACGCCATGGAGGTGGGCTTGCCGGAGTACAAGCACGATTTCCCCGGCGGCGCGGGACGCTATGTGCAGCAAGCGAAGGGCTATGACTACACCTTGGTGAACGGCCAACTGTTCATGGAACAGGGTGCGCCGACCGGGGCGTTCGCCGGCAGGATGCTGCGCGGCGGCTGACCGATGCGATGGGGCGCGCGGTTTGCGCCCCATCCAAGTCAGCCGCGTGGCACCGCGGAAACGACCGTCGAGCCAATCAGGTAGTCGTGCAGGCAACGCCGCTTGGGGCCGCACGCGAGGAGCGCGTCCACAAGGAGGAGCAGGCAAGCTGCCAACAACGCCAACCCGCCGGCGTCCGCTCCGAAGCTGAATGCCACCGCCGGTAAACTGATCGCGAGCGCCGGCAAGGCGAACGCCCGCTCGAGCAGCCGCCAGAAGGGCGGCACCGCGTCTTGGCCGGCAACCACGATGCGCAGCCCCAATGCCCGCTTCCCCACGGTTTGCCCGGAGCGGGCCAACAGCCACGCATTCAAGATGAGGTAGGCGGCCAGAACGAGCCCGATGGCACGCAGGATGGGTTGCGACCCCGCCCACGCTGCCGCGTGTTCAAGCACGCCTGTCACCCACATCAAGACGAACGCCAACGCTGGCACCAAGGCGAAGTCCACCAGCGTCGCCACGAACCGCCGCCAGCGCGGCGCCAGAATGAGGCCGGCGTGCTGCGCGGGCGCCATCGCGTTCACTCGCCAACCACCCGAAAGGCCAACAGCGCGTTGCCGCCACGCTGCCCAAACGTGCCGTAGCCACTCTGTATGTAGAGCGCGTCGTCCATCACCATGGGGCCATGCACGTCGATGGCGCCGCCGGTGGCTGCCACGCCGTTCACGCTCTCGAACTCGCGCCAAGTGTCGAAGGACCACAGCAGGGCGCCGGTGGCTGCGTCATAGGCGCCGAGGTGGCCATCCAACGCGCCAGCGAAGACCAGCTCTTCGGTGGCGACGATGGCGGCAGACAGCCCGCGCCGACACGCCGTGCGCCCTTCGCAACGGTTGGGGTTCGGCGTAGACCAGCGCACCGCGCCGGTTTCGATGTCGAGCGCATGCAGGCCCGGCTGCGGCACATCGCCGAGGGGCGGGCCGACCGGCACATCACTGATCGGCACATAGGCAAGCCCCAGCCGTTCGTGCGCCGCCATGCCCCAATGCACACCGCCAAGGTAGCCACCGCGGCCAAGGTGCTGCGCCCACACGCGCTCGCCGGTGGCGGGACGCATCGCGTACACGCCGCCAGACTTCTGCCCCGCGAGGAGCAACGGCTCGCCGGCGCGCGTTCGCGTGAGCATCGGTGGCGCCCCAAAGTCATAGTCCGGCCCTTGTTCGTCTGGGCAGTTCGGGTGTTCGAGGGAGATGGTGCAAGCCATGTTGAAGGCGTCGTTCGCCGTGAACTGCTCGCTCCAAGCCATCGCGCCGTCTGCTTGGCGCAACGCGAGGATGGCATCGCTCGTCAATGATGCCGGCGCCGTGTAGTTCTCGCCGGTGCCGACGTACAGGTTGCCCGTTTCGACATCCAGCGCCGGCGCAGACCACACCGGCGCGCCGGACGGCCCCCATTCCTCCACAAACAGGAAGTGCCGCCCAGAGACGCGCGGCTCGTCCGGGATGGTGTGCGTCCGCCATAGCAGGCTGCCGTCGTTCGCGTCCAGCGCCACCACGGAACCGCGAAACGTGCAGCAACCATAAAACGGGTTCATGGCCAACGCGAGTTCGAAGGAGGACACCGGCACGTAGAGCTTGCCGGCATGGAAGAGCGGCGTGCCGGTCAACATCGTCTGTGGATGATCCTTCACATCCATTTGCCAGAGCGCCGCGCCGGAGGCCGCGTCCACCGCATGCGTGACGCCCGCGTCGGTGCCGAAGAAGAGCGCGGCCCTGCCAGCAACTTGACCCTGCACAACGCCGGTGCGTATCGACCCCTGCACCGAGGTTCGCCAGCGCACGCACCCTGAATCCCGCGCCAATGCAAACAACGTGCCCGCCGGCGTGCCGATGAAGAGGGTATCCGCCGAGACGGCCGGCCAAGAATGTGGCGCCATGCCGCCATCCAAGGCAAACGCCCAGGCCAACTCAAGCGCCCCCACGTTGGCGCGGTTGATGGAGGTTTGCGGCTGAAAGCGGGTGTTGCCGAGATCGATGCCCCAGCCGGCGGCGGCGACGCTGACCGCTGGGCGGCCGGCGCAGTCCGCCTGTGCCGGCGCCCCGCTGATGGCTAGGGCGGCAGCCAAGGCGAGCACCGCCGCATCCGTTCTCATGCTTGGTCTCCCATGTCCGCCATGTTCTCGAATGGAAGGGACTGGAACAACCCGCAACGCCCTTCCGGGCTCACCACTGCTGCGCCAGATTCACCACCAAGTTGTAGGCAAACCAGCCGTCGCCGGTGCGGAAGGATTGGGGCTTGGCGGTTTGCGCGTCGCGCATCACGCCGAAGCCGTCGTCGTAGGGCTCGAAGGAGACGATGCGGTCGTAGCGGATGCGGAACCGCTTGCGCCGCCCTTGAAAGTAGATGTGCTTGCTGGTGATGCCCAATAGGCCGCTGTCCACATGCACCGTTTCCTCCCACTCGCGCATGTGGCTGCGGAACATCCCTGGGCGGTAGTAGAGCCCCTTTGCAACGCGGATGCTCAACCCGTGCGATGTGCCGCGCCGTTCGCGCCGGGTCACCACCTCGTGGTAGTCCACATCCTGCATGATCCAGACTAGCTGTTCTGATTTCATCAGGTTGAAGGGCGGGCGGCCGTCGAATTGCGCGCGCTCTGGCACCAAGCCCTCGGCGGCCTCGCGAATCACCGCCCCTTTCACCATTTGCGTGTGTCCGCCGGCAGCGTTGACGTCTTCCGCCGAGAGACCGAAGCGCCGCAGGTAGCCCACCAGCGCAGCTTCCTCGTCGAGCGACACCACGCCATCCTCCAGCACCGCTGCCACGGCTTCCTCCCATGCTTCGGCAAGCAGCGCGCGACGGCGCTCGGACGACAGCGCGGATTGGTCGAGAACGTCCGCAAGAGCGTCCAAGCTGTGCTCGCCATCCTCCGTGGCGATGGCTACCGCGGCGGCGTCTTCACGCAGCCGATCTTCCGCCGCGCTCTCGAGCCGCGCTGCGGCGCCTTCGCCGGTGCTCGGCGCGAGCGCCAGCTGATCGCGGAAGCCGCGCAGTCGGCGCTCTTCGCTCTGCGTCAACACGCCGTCCGCCAAACTCTCGGCCACGGCCCGCTCCCACCCCCGCTCGATGGCCGCGGTGATGTGATCTTCGTTCGCGAACGAGCGTTCCGCTACGCTGGCTAAGCTCTGCCGCAGCGCCTCGGCGTTGAACTGCCCGGTGGACGCGGCCTTCCGCGCCAGCGCCTCCATTCGCTCCAACCCCTCGCGGTGAGCGGTGCGGCACGCCCTGTGTGCGCGGCGCAGAAAACCCGCCTTCTGGCCGCAATGGATGCACAGGCCCAATGCAAACGCCCCTCAAGCTGTGGTTGTTCGTTCAAGCATGGCGGAGCGCCGGCATCAACGCCCTCGGCGGATTGTCGGCGCAGCCATCATCACCGGGCGACAACGGCAATCATGGTGGCCAAGTTCGCACCTCAGCTAGCACCGGACGAAGTGGCGGGGTAGAAGACTCTGCGCTCAGCAGATGATCGAAATAACTGATGGTTTTCTCGATTCCCGCTTCCAAGGGCGTGGTTGGCGACCAGCCGAGAATGGCCTCCGCCTTCGTGATGTCGGGCCGCCGCCGCGACGGCGAGTCCGGTGGCAGCTTCGTATGGACGATGCCGGATTTCGAGCCGGTCATGCGAATGATCAGGTTGGCGAGCTCCAAAATGGTGATTTCCTGCGTATTGCCAACATTGATGGGCCCGGTGATCTCGTTGGGCGCACTCATTAGCTTCAGCAAGCCATCGATGGTGTCGTCCACGTAGCAGAACGAACGGGTTTGACCGCCATCGCCGCAGACCGTGAGGGGCTCGCCGCGCAAGGCCTGCACCACGAAGGTGGACATCACGCGGCCGTCGCCGACGAACATGCGCGGGCCGTAGGCATTGAATAGCCGGGCGACTTTGATGGCCACGCCGTGCTGGCGTCGGTAGTCGAAGAACAACGTCTCGGCGCAGCGTTTGCCCTCGGCGTAGCAGGCGCGCGTGCCGATGGCGTTGACGTTGCCCCAATAATCTTCCGTTTGTGGATGCTCGACGGCATCGCCGTACACTTCGCTGGTTGATGCCTGCAAGATGGACGCCCGCACCCGCTTTGCGAGCCCCAGCATGTTGATCGAGCCATGCACGTTCACCTTGGTGGTCTGCACGGGATCGAGGTGGTAGTGCATCGGCGAAGCCGGGCAGGCGAGATTGTAAATCTGGTCCACCTCGACATAGAGCGGAAACGTTATGTCGTGCCTGAGGGCCTCGAAGCGAGGATTCGACAACATCCCGGCGATGTTGTCTCTCGACCCGGTGAAGTAGTTGTCGACGCAGAGGACTTGGCAATTCTGCGCAAGCAGCCGCTCGCACAGATGCGACCCAAGAAATCCGGCCCCGCCGGTCACAAGCACTCGGTTTCGACGGCTCATCGCGTGTTCCAGTGCCGGATTGCCAGAAGTGTTCCGAGGCGATGGCCTCGTTCAGGATGCCGGAACCTAAGCGATAGCAGCCTTGGATGCAATCGAGGCGGCAGCGGGAGCGCCCGGCCCCGGCCTCGCCGCCACAGCCATCCGACGCGGCGGCTTGACAACGCACCCTGAGTCCCCCATATCAGGGCCTAACGCCGCGGCCGGCCCGGGATGGAGCTCGCCGCCCCAGCCGGTCCGCGCATGGCCCCAAGGAAGGAGCTCGATGACGCAGGCAGCACGGTTTCATGTGCCCCACCCGTCGGCCCGGCCCGGCGAAGCCCCAGATTTCGGCTACCTGCGCTTATCGGCCGCCGGCGCCGTGGAACGCCCGTCGCCGGACGCCCGTGTCCACGACATCGAGCATCTCGCGTACGACTTGGTGCGCGTGCTGGATGACGATGGCCAAGCGGTCGGCCCTTGGGCCCCCTCCATCAGTGGCGAGACGCTGCGTGCGGGTTTGAGCGCCATGGTGCTCACGCGCGCCTTTGATGACCGTCTGCTGCGCATGCAACGCCAAGGCAAGCTCTCGTTCTTCATGCAAACGTTGGGCGAAGAGGCGGTCTCGGTGGCGGCGGCGTTGGCCCTGCAGCCGGGCGACATGTTGTTCCCGCACTACCGCAACGTGGGCCTGCACATCGCCCGCGGCCACAACCCCGTCGAGCTGATGTGCCAATGCCTCTCGAACAGCCGCGACATGTGCAAAGGCCGGCAAATGCCGATCATGTACCACTGGGCGCGCGGCAACATCTTCTCCATCTCCGGCAACCTCGCCACGCAGTTTCCGCAAGCCGTTGGCTGGGCGATGGCCGCGGCCATCAAGAACGAGCAGCACATCGCTGCCGGCTGGGTGGGCGAAGGTTCCACCGCCGAGGCGGACTTTCATCATGCCCTCACCTTCGCTGCCGTGTATCGGGCGCCCGTGGTGCTGAACGTCGTCAACAACCAATGGGCGATTTCCAGCTTCCAAGGCTTCGCCGGCGGCGAGCGGCGGCCCTTCGCCGCGCGCGGCTTGGGCTATGGCATTGCCTCCATCCGCGTGGACGGCAACGATTTCCTCGCTGTCTTTGCCGTCACCCGGTGGGCGGCCGAACGCGCCCGCATGGGGCGGGGCGCCACCCTGATCGAGCTGGTCACCTACCGCCGCGGCGCCCATTCCACCAGCGATGACCCATCGCGCTACCGGCCGCGGGACGAATGGAAGGCATGGCCGCTGGGCGACCCCATCGACCGGTTGCAGGCGCACCTCATCGCGCGCGGCGAGTGGAACGAGGCCGATCAGGCCGCCCTTGAAGCGGACCGCAAGGCGCATGTGGACGCTTGTTGGCGCGAAGCGCTCTCCTACGGCTCCATGACGGAGGCGCCGCGGCTAGACCAATACGAACTGTTCGAGGATGTGTACCGCGACATGCCGCGCCACCTCATCGCGCAGCGCGACGCCCTGCGGGCGTTGGCGGATTACCAACCCAAGGCCGGCCCGGCATCGGAGGGCTGAGCCGTGGCGCAAATGAACATGGTGCAGGCGCTCAACTCCGCCATGGACGTGATGATGGAGCGCGACCCCGGCGTCGTCATCCTCGGCGAGGACGTGGGCTACTTCGGCGGCGTGTTCCGCTGCACCGAAGGGCTGCAGAAGAAGTACGGCGAGGCGCGCGTCATCGATGCGCCAATCGCCGAGGGCGGCATCGTCGGCTGTGCCATCGGCATGGGCGTGAACGGCCTGCGCCCCATCGCGGAGATGCAGTTCGCAGACTACATCTATCCCGGCTTCGATCAGATCGTGAGCGAACTGGCGCGGCTGCGGCATCGCACCGCCGGCGATTTCTTCGCGCCGGTGACCATCCGTGCGCCATGTGGCGGCGGCATCCGCGGCGGCCAGACGCACTCGCAAAGCCCAGAAGGCATCTTCACCCATGTTTGCGGGCTGAAGGTGGTCATGCCGTCCAATCCTCGGGACGCGAAGGGCCTGCTCATCAGCGCCATTGAAGATGACGACCCGGTGATCTTCTTCGAACCCAAGCGCCTCTACCACGGGCCGTTCGAGGGCGACCCGGAACAGCCCGCCACCTCTTGGGCGGAGCACCCGTTGGGCGAAGTGCCGGCCGATTACTACACGGTGCCCTTGGGGCGCTCGCAGGTGGTGCGGGAAGGCGGCGATGTGACGGTGCTCTGCTATGGGACGATGGTTCACGTCGCGCAAGCGGCGGCGCGCCTTGCCGGGGCGGACGCCGAAATCGTCGACGTGCGCACCCTCGCGCCGCTCGACGCGGACACCATCACGGCGTCTGTGCGCAAGACCGGGCGCTGCGTGATCGTCCATGAAGCCACGCGCTTCTCCGGCTACGGGGCGGAGCTGTTGGCCACCGTGCAGGAGGAGTGCTTCTACCACCTCGAAGCCCCGGTGACGCGGGTGGCCGGGTGGGACACGCCGTATCCCCACGCCTTCGAGTGGGACTACTTCCCCGGCCCGCGGCGCGTGGCGGCGGCCATCGAGAACGTGCTCGAAGCGGCTTGAGGCGGCGTCGTGAGCGAGCATGTGTTCAAGCTGCCAGATTTGGGTGAAGGCGCCGTGGAGGCGGAGATCGTCGCGTGGTATGTGCGCCCGGGCGACATGGTGGCCGAAGACGATATCGTGGCCGACATCATGACCGACAAGGCCAACGTGGAGATTCCGGCGCCGGTTGCCGGCAAGGTGCTGCGCACGCGCGGCGAGCCGGGCGACCTGGTGGCGGTGGGCGCCGAGCTGATCGCGTTCGAGACTGTGGCGATGAGCGGCGTCGTGCCGGAAACGGAAACGGCGAACGTGGCCGGCGGCCAACAGGCGGCGCAGCTTGGCGTCGAACGCGAAGCGCCCAGCCCAACGCCGGCCGAGCGCCCCGCGCCGGAAGCGCAAGCCGTCTCATCACAGGCAAAGCGCCTTGCCGCAGTTCACGCGCTGCCGGCCGCTGCCGGTGCCGAGGCCCCGGCACGCGTCGGCGGCAAAGTGATGGCTTCCCCCGCGGTGCGCCGCCGCGCCGCGGAAGCCGGCATCGATCTCAGCCAAGTGCCGGCGAGCGGCCCGCGCGGACGCACCCTGCAAAGCGACGTCGACGCTTGGCTGGCGCGCGCGAGCGCATCCGCAGCCGCTGGGGACATGACGAGCGCCGGCGAGCCGGGCGAGGCCCGCAGCCCAGCGCCGAGCGTGGCGGGCGACGCAGCGCTGGTGGAGGAAATCCGCCTCGTGGGGGTGCGCCGCGTCATCGCCGAACGCATGGCGGCGAGCAAGCGGAACATCCCGCACTTCTCCTATGTGGAGGAAGTGGACGTCACCGAGCTTGAGCGGTTGCGCCGCCACCTGAACGAACAAGCCGGCGCGGTGCCGCGCCTCACCTTGTTGCCGTTCGTGGCGCTCGCCGTCATCGATGCGCTGGGCGCCTTCCCGCAGTGCAACGCGCACTTGGATGCCGAAGCCGCCGTGCTGCGGCGCTTTCGCGGCGTGCATCTCGGCGTGGCCACGCACACCGCAGGAGGCTTGAAGGTGCCGGTTGTGCGCGATGCGCAACGGCTCGACTTCAACGGCCTCGCCGCGGCCATCGCCGGCGCTGCTGCGGCCGCGCGCGGCGAAGGGGGTGAACGCCCACAGCTGAGCGGTTCCACCGTCACCATCACCAGCTTGGGCGCCCTCGGCGGCATCGCCAGCACGCCGGTCATCAATCCGCCGGAGGTGGCCATCATCGGCGTCAACAAAGCTGCGAAACGCCCAGCCGTGGTGGATGACGCCGTGGTCGTGCGGACGATGATGAACGTGTCCTCTTCGTTCGATCACCGCGCCGTCGATGGCATGGATGCGGCGTCCATGATTCGCCACGTCAAGAAGCGGCTGGAGCATCCGGCGACGTTGTTCATGTGAGGCGCCGCGGCGCCATGCCGATCAATCGATGATCTTGTTGATCGGATACTCGACGATGCCGCGGGCGCCGGCGGCCTTCACCTGCGGGATCACCGTGCGCGCCACCGCTTGATCCATGATGGTGCTCACGGCCACCCACTCTGGGTCTGAGAGCGCCGCAACGGTTGGCTTCTGCAGCGCCGGCAGAAGCCCGGTGATCGCCTCCAAGTCCGCGACGCGGGCGTTCATCATCAACCCCACCTTGCCCTCCGCCACCAGGCAGGCGTGCAGCATGAGGCCGATGTTGTCGAGCTTCTCCGCCTTCCACGGATCCTGCATCGCGGTGTGATTGGCGATGAGCCGAGGCGTGCTCTGCAACACTTCGGCCACGATGCGCAGCTTGTTGGCGCGCAACGAGTTGCCGGTTTCCGTGAGCTCGACGATGGCGTCCGCCAGCTCCGGCGGCTTCGCTTCGGTGGCGCCCCAGGAGAACTCCACCTCTGCCTGGACGCCGCGGCCCTGCAGATAACGCCGCGTCATGTTCACGGCTTCGGTGGCGATGCGCTTGCCGGCAAGGTCTTCCACTTGGCGCACGGGCGAGTCTTCCGGCACGCACAGCACCCAACGCACGGGCTTGCGGCTCACCTTGGAGAAGCGCAGCTCGCGCACTTCCCGCACATCCGCGCCGCTTTCGATCACCCAATCCCGCCCGGTGATGCCGGCGTCCAGCACGCCTTGCTCCACATAACGCGCCATCTCCTGGGCGCGCACGAGGCGGCAGCTCACTTCGTCGTCATCGATGCTCGGCGAATACGAGCGCGCCGTGAACACGATGCGAAAGCCGGCGCGCCCGAACAGCTCCCGGGTCGCCTCTTGCAGGCTCCCGGCGGGGATGCCGAACCGCAGCAAGGAGCTCACGCGCCGTCACTCCGAGGGGCTGCCGCCCCATGCGCTTGCCCGGACTTGTAGACCTGAGCTGGATCGACCACGCGCTCGGCGACGATGTGCGCCGCTCCGGTGGCGGGGTCAATCTCCCGAAAGAAGCAGCTCGCATACCCCTCATGGCAAGCGGCGCCGCCGACCTGCTCCACCTTGAGCAGCACGGTGTCCGCGTCGCAGTCGTAGAAGACCTGCCGCACCAACTGCGCGTGGCCGCTGGTCTCGCCCTTGCGCCAGAGCGCTTGGCGGCTGCGGCTGTAATAGCACACGCGGCGCGTGCGCAAGGTTTCCTCGTAGGCCGCGGCGTTCATGTACGCAAGCATCAGCACGGCACCCGTCGCCGCGTCCTGCGCGATGGCCGGCACCAAGGGCGATTTGGCAAAGTTTGGCCCGTTCATTTACGTCCCGCGCTCAAGGCGAACAAGCGCGAAATGCTATACGCAGCGTCATGGAACTGTCGAACGGAGCGGTTTCGGCGCTATCATGCCCCGCATGGCCACCTTGCCCATCAAATGCCAATGCGGGCGCCTGCGCGGCGTGGCGCGGGGCATCACGCCGGACGCCGTCGAGCACTCGATCTGCTACTGCCAAGATTGCCAAGCCTTCGCCCACCACCTCGGGCGCGACGCAGACACCTTGGACGCGAACGGCGGCACGGAGCTCTGCCAACTGCCGTCGAACCTGTTGGAGTTCGAGCAGGGCGCCGAACAGCTCGCCTGCATCCGCCTCACGGGCCGCGGTCCGCTGCGCTGGTACGCCAAATGCTGCAACACGCCCATCGGCAACACGCCGCCGTCGCGGCGCGTGTCCTTCGTCGGCCTGATCCACACCTGCGTGGATGGCGCGGCCGCGGCGCCCGCCCAAGCGGCGTTGGGGCCGGTGCGGGCGCGGCTGTTCAAGGAGTCCGCCAGCGGCGACGCCGCAGCGCTGCAAGGGCTGCCCGGCCTTTCGCCGCGCTCGCTGTTGCGCCTTGGGCGGCGCGCGCTCGGTTCCTTGGTGAGCGGGCGCTACCGCTTCAACCCGTTTTTTGACGCTCACGGCGCACCGCTCGCCACGCCCCGCAGGCTCGCAGATGACGAGCGCGCGGCGTTGGCGCCCTATGCCAGAAGCTAAGCGAGGCTCACACAACAATGGAAACGCTGCGAACGCCTGACGAGCGCTTCGAGAACCTCTCTGGTTATCCCTTTGCGCCGCACTACGTCGAGGTGCCGAATCCAGACGGCGGCGCGCCGCTGCGCATGCACTATGTGGACGCCGGCGCCGAGCACGGCGAACCGATCCTGTGCCTGCATGGGCAGCCAACGTGGTCTTACCTCTACCGCAGGATGATCCCCATCTTCGCCGCCGCTGGGCATCGCGTGATCGCGCCTGACTTCATCGGCTTCGGGCGTTCAGACAAACCCACCGCGCGCGGCGACTACACCTACGCCCGCCATGTGGAGTGGCTGAAGGCACTGCTCGCCGCGCTGGACTTGCGCGACATCACCCTCGTCTGCCAAGACTGGGGCGGCCTCATCGGCCTACGCGCCGCGGCGGAGGTGCCGGAGCGGTTCGCGCGCATCGTCGCGGCCAACACTGGCCTGCCTGACGCGCAGAACGTGCCCGACGATCAGGTGGCAGACGTGAGCAAGCGGATGCGCGCCCACTACGACGGCCTGCCGGCTTTCGAGAGCCCGCAGGAAATGGCCATGGCCATGGCCGCCGACACCTCCGGGTGGGGGTTCCTGAACTGGGTGAAGTTCTGCGCCGCGACGCCGCGCTTTAGCGTGGGCGAGTTGCTGACGTTGAGCACCGGCGGCAGCATCACTGTCGTCGAAGCCGCCGGCTACGATGCGCCGTTTCCGGACGATGCCCACATGGCCGGCGCGCGGCAGTTCCCGAGCCTTGTGCCGATCATCCCAGACAACCCCGCCATCCCGGCCAACCGCGCCGCTTGGCGCGTGTTCGAGGCTTGGGAAAAGCCCTTTTTCACCGCTTTCAGCGATAACGACCCAGTGACGGCGGGCGCGCATGTGCGCTTCCAAGAAACGGTGCCCGGCGCCAGGGGCCGCAACCACGTCACGATCGAGGGGGCCGGCCACTTCCTGCAGGAACAGAAGCCGGCGGAGTTGGCGGGCGCCGTGCTGCAGTTCATCACCGAAACGCCGCTTTAGACGCCGCGCAACGGTACCCGTCCAAGCGCAAGCGAGCGTCTGTGGCCACACGACACGCAGACCAAGGCGGCGTCGCCACCATGGACCCGTCCGCGCTGACGCGTTGGGTGAGTTCAGCCGTCATGCGGCGGCTGGTGGGCGAATCGCATCTGCTTGCCCACCGCGCCAAGGCGGAAAAGGCGAGGCGGCGGGCCGGTGCCCCGCATCGCGTGGAGTACTTCCACCAAGTTGACGATGGCTACAGCCACTTGGCCGCGCAACTGCTGCGCCGGCTCTCGAATGCCTACGACGTGGAGGTGGTTTGCCACCTGGTGGCGGCGCCGAGCGGACGCAACGCGCCGGAGCCGGAGTTGTTGCTGGATCTCTCCCGCTACGATGCCGGCAAGATCGCGCCCCACTACGGCTTGACCTTTCCGCAAGACGCGGGGCGGCCAAGCGCACAGAGCGTGGCGCTGGCAACGCGCATCCTGGCCGGCGCGTCGCCGGCGGATGTGCTGGACCTCGCCGCCGCGGTGGGCGAGGCACTGTGGGCGGGCGCCGAGGGCGATTTGGAGGCGCTGGCCGAGCGGCATGCGCCCGCCGATGCGGATGCCGCGCGCGCCGTCGTGGCGGCCGGCACCAAGCGGCGCACCGAACTTGGCCACTACTCCGGCGCCATGTTCCACTACGGCAAGGAATGGTATTGGGGCGTGGACCGCCTCTACCACTTGGAGAACCGGCTCCGCGACCTCGGCGCAAACCGTGGCGATGGCAGATTGCTCGCGCCCCGCCCGGCCATCGAACCCGGCCCGCTGAAGGACGATGGCGCTCTCACCTTGGAGATGTATCCCTCCCTGCGCAGCCCCTACACCTCGCTCATCTTCGCCGCTGCGGTAGATTTCGCCGAGCAGGCCGGCGTGACGCTCGTCATGCGTCCGGTGCTGCCGATGGTGATGCGCGGCGTGCCCGCCACCCGCGCCAAGGGCTTCTACATCTTCCAAGACGCGGCGCGGGAAGCGCGTGCGCTGGGCTTAACGGACTGGGGCAACTTCCACGACCCCATCGGCGAACCGGTGCGGCGCTGCTATGCCCTCTATCCTTGGGCTGCTCGCCAAGGCCGGGGCGTGGCGCTGTTGGATGCCTTCATGCGGGCGGCGTTCCGCGAAGGCGTGAACACCAACACGGAACGCGGCCTGCGCCATGTGGTGGAAGCCGCCGGCCTGCCTTGGAACGAAGCGAAGGCGCTCCTCGGCAACAGCGAATGGGAAGACGAAATCGAGGCTAATCGCCTCGCCATGTATGGCTTTGGCCTCTGGGGCGTGCCGAGCTTCCGCTTGATCGCCCCAGACGGCGACACGCTGCTGGCCGTGTGGGGGCAAGACCGGCTTTGGCTGGTGGGGCGGGAAATCCAGCGCTGGCTTGCTGCCCGCCAACGGGCTTGACCGCAGTGCTCGGCGCAGCGGGCGCACCGATGCCTAGGCGCGATGGTGCTCGGCAAAACGGGGGGGCGCCGCCATCTCGCTGATCGAACTCTACATGATCGTCGGGTTCGCGCTCGCCGCCTATTCGGTGGTGGCGAACGACTCCATCCAGACGCTGGGCACGTTCCTCTCCTCCAACGCGCACAGGCCGTGGTGGGCGCTGTGGCTCTTCGCCGGCGGGATTCTCGTCGCCGTCATCGTCTTTGGCTGGTGGAGCAGCGGAGACCCAGCCTATGGCCGCCTCGAGAAGTTCCCCGTGCCGGCGGGTGGCATCAGCTGGGTACACGCCATTCCACCGCTCGCGCTGTTGATTCTCACGCGCTTCGGCGTGCCGGTGAGCACGACGTTTCTCGTCCTCACGGTGTTCGCGTCCAGCAACATCGACGCGATGCTCATGAAGTCCGCATTGGGCTATGTGGTGGCCTTCGGCGCCGCGCTGTTGCTGTTTCGGCTGGTCTTCAAGCGCGCGACGGAGTTCTTCCATCGCACCCGCGGCGCGGACATCCCTCGCTATTGGGTGGTGCTGCAATGGCTCTCCACCGGCTTCCTCTGGAGCCAGTGGCTCATTCAAGACTTGGCCAACATCTTCGTCTACCTGCCACGCGACATGTCCGTGGGGTGGCTGGCGTTTGGTTCGAGCCTGCTGGTGATCTTCCTCGGCGTCGTGTTCTATCAGTTCGGCGGCCAAATCCAGAAGATCGTCACCTCCAAGACAGACACCACGGACATCCGCGCCGCCACCATCATCGACTTCATCTATGGCGTGGTGCTGCTCATTTTCAAGGAGTGGAGCAACATGCCGATGAGCACGACGTGGGTGTTCCTCGGCGTGCTGGCCGGGCGCGAGTTCGCCCTGTCGATGTACTTGGCAGACACGCACGCGCGCGCCACCACGCGCAAGGTGCTGCTCGACGCCGCCAAGGCGCTGAGCGGTTTGGTGGTGAGCGTGGTGCTCGCCTTCGGGCTGCCTTGGTTGGCGGGTTGGTGAGCGGCGCCGCCTAGCGCGGTTGCTCGGCGCGCAGCCTCGGCTCAGCCGCCGACGTTCCTCGGCACATCCCGGAACGGGCCGCTGTCCATGCGTGGCTCCCTGGGCAGGCCCAGCACCCGCTCGGCGATGATGTTGCGTTGGATTTCGTCCGTGCCACCGGCGATGGACGTCGCCGGCACCGAAACGAGAATCTCGGCGATGAGGCCATCCAAGGGGCCGTCGTCGCCGGCCAGCATGGCGTCCGCCCCGGCAATTAGCGTATGGGCATGGGCCGCGGCGCGGGCGACGTGGCTCGCTGCCAGCTTGCCCAGCGAGCCTTCCGGGCCCTGTGGGCGGCCAAGCTCTTGGTCTGCCCGGGCGCGGCGCGCGGTCCATTCCGCCGAGCGCGCCAGCACCAACAGCCGCGCCACCGCTTGGCGCACGGCAGGGTCTGCGATGCGGCCGGTTTCACGCGCCCGCGGCAGCACCAAATCCACCCGCCCAGCGCGCTGCGGATACCACTTGTAAGGTTCCATCAGCGTGGCGGTTTCCGCCGCCTCTTCCGCGTAGATGCGTCCCTCGCCGCGGCGCTCGCGGACGCTGCCGCGCAAGCCATCGGCGCCGCGGCGTTCGTGGGCGAGCGTCGTCATGGCGATGCGCCAACCTTGGCCCACTGCGCCAACGCGGTAAGGCCGCTCGATCTTCGCATCCGTCATGAACACTTCGTTGAACGACGCATGGCCGTTCATTTGCCGCAACTGCCGCACCTCGACGCCGGGCTGGCGCATGTTCAGCACGAAGTAAGTGAGGCCCTGATGCTTGGGCGCGTCCCAATCCGTGCGCGCGAGCAGCAGGCCATAGTCCGCATGGTGGGCGCTCGTCGTCCACACCTTCTGGCCGTTCACCACCCAATTGTCGCCGTCCAAGTCGGCGCGGGTGGTGGCGCCGGCAAGGTCCGAACCGCTGCCCGGCTCGCTGAAGAGCTGGCACCAAGTGTCTTCCCCGGTGAGGATGCGGCGCAGGAAGCGTTCCTTGTGGAAGTCGTCCCCGTATTCGAGGAGCGTGGCGCCGGCGAGCAGGCGAATGCCCATCTTGGCGACGCCCACGGCGCCGAACTGGGCAAACTCCTCGTCCACCGCTTGGCTCAGCGCGACGGACAAGCCGCGGCCATGCCACTGCTCCGGCCAGTGCGGCATGCCCCAGCCAGAATCCGCCAACATGCCGCGCCACGCCGCCAAGGAACGCTCCGCGTCCCAATGTTCCGCGAGCCACGCCCGCGCTTCGGCGCGCACGCCGGCCTCGTTCGGTTCCGTCATTGCATGTGCCGCATCATGAGTTCCCGGTGGTACGCGGCGTCGCCGAGCAAGGCTTCGGAAGCCTTGGCGCGCTTGAACCACAAATGGGTGTCGTTTTCCCAAGTGAAGCCGATGCCGCCGTGGATCTGAATGCACGCGGCCGCAGCGCCAAGATACGCCTCTGAAGCGGCTGCCTTTGCCAGCGACGCCAATGCCGGCGCGTCGGGGTCGTCTTCCGCCACCGCCGCGGCGGCGCGGTACGCGGCAGATTTCGCCAACTCCACTTCCAGCAGCATGTCCGCGCATTTGTGCTTGATGGCCTGAAACGAGCCGATCTGCCGGCCGAATTGCATCCGCAGCTTCGCGTAGTCCACCGCGGAATCCAACATGCGCTGGGCGCCGCCCACCATTTCGTTGGCAAGCGCCGCGGCGGCTTCCGCGAGGGCGCGTTTGAGCGGCGCCGCGGCGCCTTCCGGTTCGCCCAACGGCTCGGCGCGCGCACCGCGGAAGGTGAGATGTGCGAGCTTGCGGGTTGGATCCAGCGAGCGCAGCGGGCGCCGTTCAAGGCCTTTGGCGTCCCCCGGCAGCGTGCAGAGCGACAGCCCATCCGCCCCGCGGCTGCCGGGCGCCCGTGCCACGGCGATGATGCAATCCGCGGTGCAGCCATCCAGCACGAAGCGCTTCTCGCCGTCGAGCCGATAGCCGCCGTCCACAGGCGTGGCGGTGAGCGCCACCTGCTCCACATCCCAACCACCGCTCGGTTCCGTGAACGCCAACGTGGCGCGCCGCGTGCCGGCCGTGAGGTCCGGCAACAACGCGGCCTTCTCCGCCTCGCTGCCGCCATGCTGAATCGCGCCGGTCGCCAAGACTGCCGATGAGAAGTAGGGCGCACATAACAACGCGCGGCCCATCTCCTCCAAGGCGATGCCGAGCTCCACGAACGAAAAGCCCTGCCCGCCGTAGGCTTCGGGAACGTGGATGGCGCAGAAGCCGAGCTCCTTGGCGAGCCGATCCCAAACGGCCGGGTCGAAGCCGCTTGTCGATTCCATCCATTCGCGCACGGCGGTGGGCGGCGACACGTCGCCGAGGAAACGCCGCGCGACGTCCCGGAACTGGCGCTGCTCGTCGGTGAAGCTGAAAGCGGCGGCGGGCATGGTTGAAGGATGGCAGACCCTTCGCCTAAGCGCTAGCCGAGGCGCTGGTGGTGATCGAGACGCCTTCGCGTTTGACCGCCGCTTAGACAGGTTCTCGCACGCTGGCTGTCTGCGTTACGGCCCCAAGCGCGACAACTCATCGGCCAACTCCCGCAATCCAATCGCTTCCAGCCCACCTTCCTTCGGGTACCGCTCGTCGCCGCCATAGACGAGGAAGGCTTGGTCTGGCTGCACGTCTTCCAGGGCAGTGCGCAGCCCCTTGCCGACGGCGGGCGCGAGCCCGCGCTTGATCTCAACCGCCCACAGCCGATCGCCCGGCAACTCCAACACAAGATCGATCTCCACGCCGGTGGCGGTGCGGTAGAAACTCGCTTGGGTGAGCTCCGGGGCGGCGCGCAGCAAGGTTTCCACGACAAAGCCCTCCCAACTGGCGCCGGCCACGGGGTGGCCCAGCACCGCTTCGTCGTCGTCCAGCCGCAGCAGCCGATGGACGATGCCGCTGTCGCGCACATACACCTTGGGCGATTTCACCAGCCGTTTGCGGACATTGGCGAAGAACGGCGGCAAGCGCCGCACCAACAAGAGATCGACCAACAGGTCCAGATAGCGGGCGACGGTCTTGCCATCCACCGCGAGGCTGTTGGCAAAGGCGGCAGCGTTCCACAAGCCGCCTTGGGCATGCGCCAGCATGGTCCAGAAGCGGCGCAGCGTCTGCGCCGGAATGCGCGGCCCCAGCGCTGGAATGTCTCGCTCCAAGTAGGTGCGAATGAAGTTCTCCCGCCAGAGGGCGCTGTCCGCGTCGGTGGCGGCGAGAAAGCTGCGCGGAAACCCGCCCCGAGCCCACAGGCGCGTCGGCTGCGGGGCGGGCAGTTCCCGAACGTCGAGCGGGCCGAGCTCCACATAGGCGATGCGGCCTGCCAAGCTCTCGCCGGATTGCCGCAGCAAGTCCATGGATGCTGAGCCGAGCAGGAGGAACTGCCCGACGCCCTCGCCGCGGCGAATGCGCCCGTCGATGATGCCGCGCAACGCCCGAAACAGTTCCGGCATGTGCTGAATCTCGTCCAGCACCGCCAATCGGCCCCGCTGCGCACCGAGATAGCCCGGCGCATCGACCAGCTTCTGTTGGTCTACCGGATTCTCCAAATCCAGATAGAAGCTAGGCTTCCCCAGCCGCTTGGCGCTCGTTTCGGCAACAGCGTGCGCCAAGGTGGTTTTGCCCACTTGGCGCGGCCCCAACAGGGCGACAGCCGGGAATGTCCCCAACCGGGCCTCCAATCGGGCACCGACTTCGCGATTCAGGGGAGCTGTCGCCATCTTTGTAATTATGGAGAGACATTCCCGATTTGCAACCCTAGTTGCCGGCTCAGGGCTGGTTTCACAGGAGCTGCACGGTGCTTGGAAGTCCGCAAGCATGGGATCGTTCGATGCACCAACAATCGCAGCGAGCCAGTGGCCTGCCCAAGCTAGCCGCGCCGGCTGGGCTGCCGGGCACCGGAGGGGGGGCAATGCTCGGTTGCTTGGTCGCCGACGACTTTGGCCGCGCTTGATTCCCGAACCGCATCGCAGCCTATACTAGGGGTTCCCTGCCTTGAACGAAGGAGCCTGGAACATGGCCGAAGCAGCCCTTTCTGAAACCGACTTGGGCTTCGACCCGAACGCGCTGCGCGACAAGTACCGCGCCGAGCGAGACAAACGCCTGCGCGAAGACGGCAACGCGCAGTACGTCGAGGTGACGAATGCCTTCGCCCACTATGTGGAAGACCCTTACGTGGAGCGCATCGAGCGCGAACCGCTGCACGACGAGATCGAAGTCGTCATCGTCGGCGGCGGCTTCGGCGGCCAACTCGCGGCCGCGCGGCTCGACCAAGCCGGCGTCAAGGACCTGCGCATCATCGAGAAGGGTGGCAACTTCGGCGGCACTTGGTACTGGAACCGCTATCCCGGCGCGCAGTGCGACATCGAGTCTTACATCTATCTGCCGCTGGTGGAGGAACTCGATTACGTGCCGAAGGAGAAATACAGCTTCGCGCCGGAAATCTTGGCCCATGCCGAGGCCATCGGCCGCAAGTTCAACCAATACGAGCGCACCTGCTTCCAAACGGAGGTGACGGGCCTGGAGTGGGACGACGCCGCGCAACGGTGGACGGTGTTCACAGACCGGGAAGACCGCATGAAGGCGCGCTTCGTCATCATGTGCAACGGCCCCCTGAACCGCCCCAAACTGCCGGCGATTCCGGGCATCGAGCGCTTCAAGGGGCACTCCTTCCATACCAGCCGGTGGGATTACGCCTACACCGGCGGCGACACCAACGGCGGCCTCGTCAACCTGAAGGACAAGCGCGTCGGCATCATCGGCACCGGCGCCACCGCGGTGCAGTGCGTGCCCCATCTTGCGGAAACTGCGCTCAGCCTGCATGTCTTCCAGCGCACGCCCTCATCCATCGACGTGCGCGGCAACCAGCCGACGGACCAGGAGTGGGCGAACACGCTGGAACCCGGTTGGCAACACCAGCGCATGACGAACTTCAACGTGCTCGTCACCGGCGGCCAGCAGGAAGAAGACTTGGTGAGTGACGGCTGGACGGACATCATCCGCAACTTAGGCGCCATCACCCAAACGCGCAACAACACGGAGCTGACGCCGGCGGAGATGGCCGAGCGCATGGAACTCGCGGACTTCAAGAAGATGGAGCAAATCCGCGCCCGCGTCGATAGCTTGGTGAAAGACTCGGCCACCGCCAACGCGCTGAAGCCTTGGTACCGCCAGTTCTGCAAGCGCCCGTGCTTCCATGACGACTACTTGGTGGCGTTCAACAGGCCCAGCGTCACGCTGGTGGACACGCATGGCCAGGGCGTCGAGCGCATCACCGAACGCGGCGTGGTGGCCAACGGCGAGGAATATGAGCTGGATTGCCTGATCTTCGCCACTGGCTTCGAGGTGGGCACCGCCTACACCCGCCGCGCCGGGTATGACGTGACGGGGCGGGACGGCCTCACGCTCTCCGAGAAGTGGGGGAACGGCATGCGCACCCTGCACGGCTTCCAGAGCCACGGCTTTCCGAACGCCTTCCACATGGGCATCACCCAAGGCGGGTTCACCGCGAACTTCCCGCACATGCTGCACGAGCAGAGCATCCACATCGCCTACATGATCGGCCAAGCGATGGGCGGCAACGTCCACTGCATCGAGGCGACGGAGGCAGCCGAGGACGAGTGGGTGGACACCATCAAGCGGATGTCCATGTTCAACATGAAGTTCCTGCAGGAATGCACGCCGGGCTACTACAACAACGAGGGCCGGCCCGCGGAGGGGTCGATTCTCGGCACTGCCTATGGCGGCGGCCCGGAAGCGTTCTTCCAGATTCTTCGGGATTGGCGCGCGGAAGGCAGCATGGCTGGGCTCGAACTGTCCTAGCGCATTGGCCGCGGCGGCGCGTCGGGATGGCCGGCGGGCCGCTGCGGGCAACTCCATGATCCGCAATTGGCCGGCGCTGGGGTTCATGCTGGCGACGTTTGGCAGCGCTGCCTTCGCCTACGAGACGGACCCGTACACCGGGCGCCACATCGACATTGCCGAGAGCGCCCCCGCATTGGACCGCCAGGTCAACGCTGCGCTCGATGAACTCGCGGCGGGCTGGCGCCGAGGCGCCGACGAAGGGCGTTTCGCCACCGCCATCTATCGCAAGCTCGGCGGCCGCCATTGGGTGGACAAGCTGGAGCGCTGGGCCATCCGGGCACCGGAGGTGGAGAAGATCCCCGTCACGCGCTCGCAATCCATCTACGCGCAACTGCCCATGTACGCCACCCGCGTGGCCGGCATCTTCGGATTCGGGCCGACGATCAAGGTGAATGGGGCGCTCATCGGCACCGACAAGATCGGCCACTTCCTCTCGCAGGGCTGGAAGTTCTATCGCCGCTACCGACGCATGGGGGATGAAGCGCGGGCGGCAAAGCGCTCCGTCACCACCGAGAAGGCGATCTTCGGTCGGCTCACCACCGGCGCCTACTCGAACGCAGACATCGTGGCGAACTACGAGGGCTATCGCTTCTACCGCAGCCTCTTTGAGGATGGCGTGGTGCCCGGCAAAGGCGCCATCTTCGTCTGGGAGGGCGGCAAGCCGGTGCGCCAGCGCGACTTTGCGTGGGGAGACCATGTGAACGCCTTCTGGGATGAAGCCATCAACCCGAACGCCTACGACCGGCTGCTCCGGCCGCACATCGAACAGGTGTTGCTGCGCCACTGCGACCGCTTCGAGAGCAATGCAGAGCGCTATGCCGCGCCGGATGCCGACGCGCTGTTCGAGCGCTACCAACCCATCGGCGTGGTGGACACCCGGGCGCTGCGCCCAGATCGATTCCTCACCAACCAGTGCCCGCCGAGCGGCGCATCTGATGCGCCGAACACCAACCAGCGCTCTGCGCCAGCGGCGTTGGCGAACTCGCCGGCGCCCTAGCGCCAGCCCTCAAGCGTCGAGGGTGATGAGCTCCATGCCCTCCTCGACGCGCTGCCCCGCGGCAACCTGCACCGCCGTCACCCGGCCAGCGCCAGGCGCGACGACGTTGTGTTCCATCTTCATCGCTTCCAACACCACCAGCGTCTGCCCTTGGCGCACACGCTCGCCGGTCGCGACTTGCACCGTCACCACGGTGCCCGGCATCGGCGCCGTCACCTTGCCGCCGCCGCTGGCGACGTTGCCGAAATCCTGAGCGTCGGGGTTCGTCACGGAAAAGCGCTCGGTGGCGCCATCCTTGGCAACGAACAGGTCGTCGCCGAGGCGATGGATCGCGGCGGCGATGCGAGCGCCGTCCACATGGGCGCTCAGGTGGTTATCCGCAAACGCAGCGCCACGCACCGAGAAGGCGCCATCCGGCGTTTCAACCCGGAATACAGCGCCTGTGCGCGTCACCTCGGCTTGCAGGCGCTTGCGCCCACGCCGCAAAGTGATGCGCTGGCTGTGCGGCAGGTTGAGTTGAAAGCCATCCGCCGCCCACGGCCCGTCGCTGGACGCGCCCTGCACCAGCGCCAGCGCCGCCGCCACCAAGCTCATCGGGTCTTCGGCGGGCACCAAGTCCGCCGCGTGGTCTTCGGCTAGGCGGGTGGTGTAGGCGCCGCCTCTGAACGCTTCGTGGCCGAGAATGTGGCGCAGATAGGCGACGTTGTGTTCAACGCCGACGATCTCCGTTTGCCGCAGCGCCTCGCGCAGCGCGACGATGGCCGCGTTCCGGTCTGCCCCGTGGGCGATGATCTTGGCCAGCATCGGGTCGTAATGCACCGATACCTCGCCGCCAGCTTCCACGCCAGCATCCACGCGCACGGTGTGCGGCCACGCCACGCGATGCAACGTGCCGGTGGAGGGCAGGAAGTTGCGCTTAACGTTCTCCGCATACACGCGCGCTTCAATGGCATGGCCGCGAATGGTCAAATCCTCTTGGGTGAATGGCAGGGGCTCGCCGGCAGCCACGCGCAGCTGCAGCTCCACAAGATCGAGCCCCAGAATCGCCTCGGTGACCGGATGTTCCACTTGCAGCCGGGTGTTCATCTCCATGAAGTGGAACGCGCCGTCTTCGGCGATGAACTCCACCGTGCCGGCGCCAACGTAGTCCACCGCCCGCGCCACCCGTGCCGCGGCCTCCCCCATGCGCACCCGCAACGGTGCGTCCACCGTGGGCGCCGGCGCTTCTTCGATGACCTTTTGATGGCGGCGCTGCACCGAGCAATCCCGCTCGAAGAGCGAGACGACGTTGCCGTGCTGATCCGCGAGCACTTGCACCTCGATGTGCTTTGGCGCGGCCAAGTAACGTTCCAGCAAGACGCTGTCGTCGCCAAACGCGGCGCTGGCTTCACGCCGAGCGCCGGCCAACGCGGCCTCGAACTGCCCGGCCTCCGTCACCAACCGCATGCCTTTGCCGCCGCCGCCGGCGGATGCCTTGATGAGCAGCGGATAACCCACTTGCGCCGCTTCCCGCGCCAGCGTGGCGTCCGTTTGGTCGTCGCCCTGATAGCCGGGCACCACGGGTGCCCCGGCCGCCTGCACCAACTGCTTGGCTTGGATTTTGGAACCCATCGCGCGCATCGCCGCGGCAGACGGCCCCACGAACACACACCCAGCGGCGGCGCAAGCCTCGGCCAAGGCCGCGTTCTCCGACAGGAAACCGTAGCCAGGATGCACGGCGTCCGCGCCCGTGGCGGCCACGGCGTCCATCACCCGCGCCACGCTGAGGTAGCTCTGGGTCGCCGGCGGCGGGCCGATGCGAATGGCCTCGTCGGCTTGGCGCACATGGGGCGCTGCCGCGTCCGCATCCGAATACACGGCAACCGTTTCCACGCCTAGGCGCCGTGCCGTGCGGATGATGCGGCAAGCGATTTCGCCGCGGTTGGCGATGAGCAGCGTGCGAATCATCGCCGCATCACATGCGGAAGACGCCGAACCGCGCGGGCTCTGCTTCCAACTCGCGGGTGGCCACGGTAAGCGCCAAGCCAAGCACGCGGCGCGTGTCTGCCGGATCGATCACGCCGTCGTCCCACAAGCGGGCGCTGGCGAACCACGGATGGCCTTCGCGCTCGTACTGTTCGCGGATATCGTCCATGAACATGTCCTGCTCGGCTTGTGGCCACTCGGCGCCGCGCGCGGACAGTCCGTCGCGCCGCACCGTTGCCAGCACATGCGCGGCCTGCTCGCCGCCCATCACCGAGATGCGTGCATTGGGCCACGTCCACAACATGCGCGCGCCATACGCCCGGCCGCACATGGCGTAGTTGCCGGCGCCGAACGAGCCGCCGATCACCACGGTGAACTTGGGCACCTTGGCGCACGCCACCGCGGTGACCATCTTGGCGCCGTCCTTGGCGATGCCAAGGCGCTCGTACTTGCGCCCGACCATGAACCCGGTGATGTTCTGCAGGAACAGGAGCGGCACGCCGCGACGATCTGCGAGCTGCACGAAATGGGCGCCCTTCAGGGCAGATTCCGAGAACAAGATGCCGTTGTTGGCGAGAATGCCCACCGGCACCCCGTGGATGCGCGCGAAGCCGCATACCAAGGTTTCGCCATAGAGCGCCTTGAACTCGTGGAAGTCCGACGCATCGACCAAGCGGGCGATCACCTCACGCACATCGTAGGGTGTGCGCGTTTCGGCCGGCATCACGCCGTAGAGCTCTTCCGGCGGGTAGGCCGGCGCTTGCGTGGCGGCCATGTCCACCGTGGGCCGGTAACGCAGGTTGCTCGCCGCCACGGCCTCGCGCGCCAAGGCCAAGGCGTGCTCGTCGTTGGCGGCTAGGTAGTCCGCCACGCCGGAGATGCGCGCATGCACCTCGCCGCCGCCCAAGCTCTCCGCATCCACCTCCTCGCCGGTGGCCGCCTTCACCAGTGGCGGGCCGCCGAGGAAGATGGTGCCTTGGTTGCGCACGATGATGGCCATGTCGCACATGGCCGGCACATAGGCGCCGCCAGCGGTGCAGGAGCCCATCACCACAGCGATTTGCGGGATGCCGGCGGCAGATAGGTTCGCTTGGTTGTAGAAGATGCGGCCAAAGTGTTCCTTGTCCGGAAACACCTCGGCCTGCAGCGGCAGGTATGCGCCGCCCGAATCCACCAAGTAGATGCAGGGCAACTGGTTCGCCAGCGCGATCTCTTGCGCGCGCAGGTGCTTCTTCACCGTGAGCGGGTAGTAGGCGCCACCTTTCACCGTGGCATCGTTGGCGACGACGACGCACTCCTTGCCGGCGACGCGCCCGATGCCGGTGACGATGCCGGCGGCCGGGAGCTCGTCCTCATAGACGCCGTGGGCGCCGAGCTGGCCGACCTCCAGGAACGGCGAGCCTTGGTCGAGGAGGCCGCGCACCCGTTCGCGCGCCAGCAGCTTGCCCCTTGCGACGTGCCGTTCCCTGGCGCGTTCGCCGCCACCCGCGGCGATGCGCTGCGTCACCGCCGCCAATGCGTCGCGCAATCCCAAGTGGTGCCGTTCGTTGGCCTTGAACGATTCGGCGCGGGAATCGATTTTGGACTTGATGACCGCCATCCACAGCTAGGCCAACACGAGGTGGCGCGAGTGTCGCAAGACGGCGCTGGCAAGACAATGGCATGTCAACGCAAAGCAGAAGTGTCCCCTTTGCCTGCGAACGCAGCCCATGACGGCGCACAAATCCCCTCGCCACTGTCGAGGCTGGCAACTCTCGAACGCCAACGGGGCTACCGTCCGCGAAACGTTGTCCATCGCCGCTGCCATGGCCTAGCCCCGAGTTTCGCCCCGCTCGCCGGCAGCGCTTCTGCCTCCTCCACTCGGAAGCGTCCGTAAACGGCTCCCCTGAGAGACCGTAAGCGCGTACAGCGTTGCCGCCGTGATTCCTAGGGCTTATGCTTCTTCCGACCACCCCCTAGGCGCTTCACTGTGGCCATGGACATCATACGGGGAACGAGCCAGAAGCCCGCTGCGAGTCGTGCGATGGTGGACGCCTTAGGTGACGCGCCGAACTTGGCTGGTCGGATGTTCATTGGCTTTCCCATCTTACAAACGGCAACGGGCCGCCAAGCCGCGGATGCCTTGTGGCTCTCGGAGGAAAGAGGCATCGTAGTCTTCGACCTCGTGGAAGGCGGCGACCTTGGGAACTACCAAGATCGCCAAGACGACGTGGCGAATGCAATTGACGGACGCCTGCGGCTTGACAGGCGCTTGGTTGACCGTCGGGAGCTGCGGATTCCCATTCGTACACTTTCGTTCGCGCCTCAATGCACTGCTACGGGCGAAGACGATTACCTAGTCACTGACAGCGCGTCCCTCACTGCTAAACTTGCAAACCTAGCGGAGTGGGAGAACGCCCAGCCAAACGTATTCAAGGCGGCGCTATCGGCGATAGAGAACGTCTCCACGATTCGTCGGGCTACTAGTGCTCGTACTCCCACTGCAGGCAGAGGTGCCATAGTCAAGCAGCTAGAAGATGCCATCGCTACGCTCGACCCTTGGCAAAGCAGAGCGGTCATTGAGACCATTGATGGTGTTCAGCGCATTCGTGGCCTCGCGGGCTCCGGTAAAACAATCGTATTGGCCCTCAAGGCGGCCTACCTCCACACTCTTCATCCGGAATGGCGCATCGCCATCACCTTTTACACACGCTCGCTGAAAGACACGTTTGAACGGCTCGTGCGCGATTTCCATATCCGCTATGCAGGTGAAGAGCCGGATTGGTCCTGCCTTGAAGTGGTCAATGCATGGGGTACACCTCGTGGAGACGGCATCTATAGCGAATTTTGCCGCCAAAACAGATTGGAGTACTTGGATTTCCGCGCCGCGGAACGCGTGTTCGGAACGGAGCCCTTTGCCGGTGCGTGTGAAACGGCACTTGAGGCCGTAACCGATCCCGAACGCATCTATGACGCAATACTCGTCGACGAGGCCCAGGATCTACCTCCCTCCTTCCTGCGGCTTTGCTATTCCTTCCTCAGGAACCCAAGGCGCCTTGTCTATGCCTACGACGAACTGCAACGGTTGTCTGGAGAGTTCATGCCGTCACCCGACCAGCTGTTTGGCAACAAGGAAAATGGCCAACCTCGGGTTCGCCTGACGGATCGACAAGACGTCGTTCTGGGCACTTGTTACCGAAACTCCCGCCCGATATTGGTCACCGCCCATGCCATTGGTTTTGGAATCTATCGCCAACGACCGAAGGCGAGGTCTAGCCTTAGTCAGACTAACTTGGTGCAAATGTTCGACCACGCTAGCTTGTGGCGAGATGTGGGCTATAGCGTTAAGGAAGGAGATCTTGTGGACGGCAAAGTGGTGGCGCTACAACGCGGCTCATCTGCTAGTCCGGTCTTCCTCGAGAAACACTCCCCGATCGAAGACCTCGTTCAGTTTCATGTATTCGACAACGACGAGGAGCAGGCGCGATGGATCGTAGCCGAAATCGAACACAATCTGCGTAGGGATGGGTTACGACATGAAGATATAGTTGTCATCAATCCGGACCCGAAATCGACTCGGAGGAAAGTCGGGTCGATTCGTAGCGGTCTGCTCAAGCGCGGGATTAACTGTCACCTTGCCGGCGTCGATACGAGCCGAGACACTTTCTTTATCACCGACCAAGCGTCTGTGACGCTCACCGGGGTCTATCGGGCCAAAGGCAACGAAGCCGCTATGGTCTATATCGTTAACGCGGAGGCAGGCGTAGCGGGAACCTACAATGTCGCTAGTGTACGCAATCGCCTATTCACGGCCATTACGCGGAGCAAGGCTTGGGTTCGGATAGTCGGCATTGGTCCGGCCATGGAGGAACTTCGGCGAGAGTATGAGCAGCTGGTGAAGAATGACTTCGAGCTTCGTTTCCGCTATCCCACGAAGCACGAACGGGCGGAGATTCGTACTATTCATCGCGACCTGTCCCCGCAGGAGAAGGAAAAACGGCGCCGAAGGGACACTGATTTGAAAGCGCTCATAGGGGACTTGAAGCGCGGGGACGTCAAGATCGACGACATCGACCCCAATGTACGGGAGCAGTTGCTAAACATATTGAGCGGGGCCTCATGACTCCGCGTGCGGCGCACAATCAAATCAAACGGATCTTAGTGTATTTGGCCGAAGTTGGATTATCTGACGATCAACAGAATCCAATCTATCGTCATAGCGGACTCACGGAGATCACGTTCGAGAACGCTAGGTTCGTTTCTCAAGCGATGAAGGGATTGCCTTACGCGGACGTCTACGACGTGTTTCTCCGTAACCGCGCCTTCAGTGCCAAGCTACTCGATGGGGCGCTGGTTCAGATGGCCTATGCCTTTGATGGGAGAGACCTCGCAAAACACCGTTTGGCCTTTTTTGCCTCTCCGCATCTGATGCGATTCGATGAGGACCCTGTGCCCTATTTCAATGACGATAGGTATGTGGAAATTCTAGAACGGGAGGTCGACCCGATCAGCATCCGGTTCGACTATGACTATAGCGACAGCAAACACAAGGAGCTGTCGCACCCGAAGTCGCATTTGACCATTGGTGGCTACGAACATTGTCGCGTGCCGGTCTCGTCACCCTTGACGCCGTTTGTCTTCGTTGACTTTTTGTTGCGGAGCTTCTATAGGACGGCCACGGACGACTTCGCCACCGGCTTGCCCCGAACGAAGGCTGTTTTCCCGAGATCGATTACGACAAAAGAAGGGGCAGTCATCCATGTCGCTGTGCCGCGGTAGAGTGGGGGCTTACTTCGGCGGGCGGAAGGCTTGGGAAATATGGTGTGCCCGAGCCAAAATGCTTGGTGACCAGCGCTACCGCGACACTCGGCTACCCGTACGCTAACAGGTAGTACTGCCCAACAGCATCCCCGGCATCGCTCTCCCGCAAGCACCGCACCAACAACCCCATCGGCTCCGAGAGCGGCGCGTCGCCGAGGCGATAACGCTCAATTGAAACGGCGATCTCGCCGCGTTGTGCGATCGGCAGTCGCCGCTTCAAGTGTCCCGCAAGATGCGTCAAGGCATTCGCGTGGCCGCCTCGGGTGGCGGGCTGCGCCAGCGTTTTCATCAGGCAACTGAAGTAGCGCGCGGCGATCGCCGGGACATCACCCGACAAGTCCGCCAACATGCGGCCCAAGCGCTGGTACGCACTCACGCTATGCGCCATCACGAGATACTTGCAGCCGCTGTGGAAGGCGATGAGCCGCGCTGGAGTGAAGTCCCCCGCCACGCCGTTGCGCCAGTGGGCGTGAATGAGCACACGCATTAGAAAGTGCTCCCGCACGGCGGTGTCAAAGAGCCGCTCGCCTTCTTCTACGGGCAGGTTCGGGCGGCCGCGCATCACTGCGGCGGCGAAGATGCCGCGCCCCGTGGCTTCCTGCTGGCCCTCGTCGCCACGGCGCACCGGCACGTCATGCACGCCGCAACTTGGCGAGCGCGCCTTGAACACATAGCCGTCCACCGCATCCAAAAGCGCAGTCTGGCTCGCCACATAAGCCTGCAAGGCGGTGGTCACATCCACCGCGGCGTCTGCAACGCCACGCGCACGCGGCGCCGCGGGATCCCCAACTAGCTGAATGGGCGCCCGCGGCACGCCCATGCCGATGCCCACTTCTGGACAGATGGGTTGGCACTGCACGATGCCGGCCAAGGCCGCCGCCGGCCAAGCGCCGCTGCGGTGGCCGCCGTCATAGCGGACGTTCCCGCCGGCCAAGCACTCGCTCACCGCTATCGACACGGGCAGCTTGGGGAACGGCGGCAGCGCCGTGGCCGCCGGCGAACGGTTGTCCACCGCATCTACCACTGCCTAACCCGACGTTCCGCTCCGATCACTGTCAACGGGCGCTATGGCCACGGCCCAAGAGGCCGCACCCAAATACCCAGCCCATTGCAGTTTCACGCCAGCAGCGGTGTCCTCGCGCCGAGAACAAACAACCTAAATCGGCTAAGATGGCACCTTCTCCTCAAGCGAGCAATCGCCGATGCGCCACCACTTTCCCATTCTTTCTGCATGGATCGTAACCTTGGCCTTCTCCTTTTCCGCCTCTGCGCAGGAACAGGAGCCCGGACCAGAGGTGCGTGGCGAGGGGATTGACGAAGTGCTCGTGACGGTCGGCACACGCGCCGCGCCGCGCTCGGCAACAGATTCCGTGGTGCCGGTGGACGCCATCAATGCCGAGGCCATTGAAGCGCAGGGCGGTTCAGACATGTCCAATCTGCTGCGCACCGTCATCCCGTCGTTCCATGTGAGCACCAACCCTTCCCGGGACGCCGCGGCGCTGCTGCGTCCCGTGAATCTGCGTGGCCTCGCGCCAGACCACACGCTGGTGTTGGTCAACAACAAGCGCCGCCATCGCGGCGCGGTCATCCAGTGGATTTCCAACGGCGCCTCCGACGGCGCGCAGGGGCCAGACATCTCCGCCATTCCAGCCATCGCCGTCAAGCGCGTGGAAGTGCTGCGCGACGGCGCGGCGGCGCAGTATGGGTCTGACGCCATCGCCGGCGTGCTCAACTTCGTGCTGAAGGACGCCACGGATGGCGGCAGCATGGAAGTGAAGTACGGCTTCCACGCGGATGACGCTGCCGAGGACATGGTCACCGTGTCCGCCAACTATGGCATGAGCGTGGCGGAAACCGGCTTCCTGAATCTGAGCGCAGAGTTCAATCAATCGGAATCGACGGACCGCAGCGTCCAGCATCCAGACGCCGCGGCAATCATCGCCGCCGGCGTCACCCGCGTTGCAGACCCGGCCAAGCCGTGGGGCGAGCCGCAGGTGCGGGACGCCGTGAAGCTGTTCGCCAACTTCGGCATGGACATCAGCGACACGATGGAGCTGTACGGGTTCGGCAACTACACCACCCGCGAAACCGAGACACCGTTCTTCTACCGTTCGCCCCAAGGCCGCAGCGGGGTGTATCAGAACGGCGGCAAGATGCTCATTGGCGGCGCGCCGGGTTGCAAGGAGAAGTACGATTTCGACGCCACCGCAGAGAACGTGCCCATCGTGCGGGACATGCTCGGCGCGGATGCGGATTGCTTCGCCTTCCACGAGATACTGCCAGAGGGCTTCACGCCACGCTTCGGCGCCGAAATGAGCGACAGCTCGCTGGTCGTCGGCGCGCGCGGCGTGCTGGCCAATGGCCTCGGCTACGACGTGTCTGCGAGCCGGGGCCAGAACTTGCTGGATTTCTTCCTGAACAACAGCATGAACGCTTCGCACGGCCCCAACACGCAGCGAGATTTCCAGTTGGGTGAATACGCCCAGACGGAAACTTCGCTCCAAGCAGGCTTCTCGTATCCCATGGACGTGGGCTTCACGTCAGACTTGAACATCGCCGGCGGCATCGAATGGCGCGAGGAGGAGTTCAAGATTTCCACGGGTGAACCGAACTCTTGGAACACCGGCCCCTACGGCAGGGATGGCTTCTCCGCGCGTTCCAATGGCTTTGGCGGCTTCAACCCGCAAGTTGCCGGCACTTGGGAACGCGCGAACGTCGCCATGCACTTGGACTTGGAGGCGGATGTCACTGACCGCTGGCGCTTACAGGGCGCGGTGCGTTGGGAAGACTTTGACGATTTCGGCACCGTCACCACGTTCAAGGCAGCCACAATGATCCGCTTCTCGGCGGCCTTTGCGGTGCGCGGCTCCGTGGGTACTGGCTTCCGGGCGCCGACGCCGGGCCAGCAGAACGCGAACAACACCGCCACCGTGGTAGACCCGTTAACTGGCATGTTCCGTGAGCGCGGCACCGTCGCGGCCACGAATCCAGTGGTGCGGGCGATCGGCGGCAGCCCGCTGGACGCGGAAGAATCGGATAGCTACACGTTTGGCTTCGTGGTGGATCTCGACAACGGCCTCTCCGCCACGGTGGATTGGTTCAACATCAACTTGGAAGACCGGATTGCGCTGTCCGCCACCACCGAGATGACGGAGGAGCTGCTGCAGACGCTCTTGGCGGCGGGGATTGGCGAAGCGATGTACTTCGACCAAGTGCGCTACTTCGCTAACGACTTCGACACCCAGACGCAAGGCCTAGACGTCGTGCTGAGTTACGACTTCGAGATGGGCGGCGGCGATAACCGAGTGCTGTTCGGTTACAACAACACGCAAACGGAGCTTGAATCCTTCGATCAGGGCTCCACCGCGGCGCGGCGTCGTGCGCTGGAGCAGGGTGCGCCGGAAAACCGGGTGAACCTGAGCGCCGTGCATTCCCGCGACTGTTGGGACTTCATGGCGCGTTACAACCACTTCGGTGAGTGGCACGACTCAGACGACAACTATGTCCACGATGGCTACGGCTTGGTGGACCTCTCCGCCGCCTTCACCATCAACCCGCGCATGCGGGTGACCGTGGGCGCCGACAACGTGTTCGATTCGTACCCAGACAAGGCGCGTCGTTCCCCCGGCGCCGGGCGGCTGTATCCGCGTTACTCGCCAGCGGGCTACGCCGGCCGCATCATGTACGCGCGGCTAGGCGTTTCCTTCTGAGCCAGGGCCGCGGCCGAGAGCCAGGGGCCGGGCGCGTCGCCTTGACACGGCGACGCGCCCGACCGCGGCGTGTACTGCGTGGCGGCGCTCGGGTGAGGCTGAGACGGTGATCAGCGTCACGCTGGTAGACGCCAACGTGTATGAGGCGGTGGTTGGCGAGCGCGTTCATCGGGTGTCCATGGCGCCGGATTGCTACCGCCGGCTCTCCGGCGGCGCCTTCACCCACGAATGGGTAATCGTGCAGGCCATGCGGTTCCTGCTGGAACGCGAACCCGGCGACGCGCTGCCGAACGAACTGGACTTGGCGGAGGTGAGCCGCCGCTGGCCAGACTTCGACGCCGAGGTGGAGCGGCGCCTAACCCAGCGTTGAGCGGCGGCTTGGCCGCCGCGGCCAGCCGCCGACCCTCACCAAGCGTTCCAATGGGTGATGGTCTCTGCCGCTGGGCGCTGGGCGCGCTTGAAGTCCGTGCCGATGGTGTAGGCCACGGGCAACAGCGCAACTTGCATCACCCCTTCTGGAATGCCGAGCAACTCCGCGGCCTCGCGTTCGTGCGCCAAGTGCAGGGTGGTGAGGCAAGAGCCAAGCCCCCGCGCCCGGAGTGCGAGTTGGAAACTCCAAACCGCCGGGTAGATGGAGCCGAAATAGCCAGACATGGCCGTGGCCGGCGTGCCGTCCGGGAGGCGGCTTTGCAGGCAGGGGATGACATGTGCCGGGGCATCCTGCAAATGTTCCATCAGATACATGGCGGAGCCGAACACCCGCTGCGTCTGCGCGTCGCCACCCTCACTGGACTGTGCGCTCGCGGTGGTGAGGTACGGCTTCGCCGCCAGCCGGTAGAGATCTGCCAGGGCCGCACGCTTGGCGGCATCGTCCACCACCATCCAACGCCAGCCTTGGCTGTTGGAGCCAGTGGGCGCCTGCATCGACAACTCGATGCACTCCATGATGGTGGCGCGCGGCACCGGGCGCTCGAAGTCCAGACGCTTGCGCACCGCCCGCGTGGTGCTCAAAAGCTCATCACACACCGCGACATCCAATCCCATTGCCGTTCTCCATCCGCTTGGCGTGTGAAGGATACCGCGCCCACCCGCCGGCGAGCACGGTGGGCAAGTGGATTGCTTGAGACTCCTTGGCGGTAGGCGGTTGATGGCATGGCCGCCGGCGCCGAGGGCCGGCGTCGGGTATTCTCACGGGATGGATGAAGCTCAACAGGTTCCGCAAACGCGGCAGCAGCCATCTGGCACCAGGGCGCGGCTCACGGCGGCGCTCAAGGGCCGCGCGGGATTCATCGTTCGTTGGCTCGCCGAACGCGGCGTGAAGCCGAATCATGTCACCTTGGCGGGCCTTGGCATCACCCTCGCCGCAGTGCCCTTCATCGCAATGGGTTGGCTGTGGCTGGGCGGCTTGGCGTTCCTGCTCGGCAGCGCCCTTGACGGCTTGGATGGCGAGCTCGCCCGCCACGACGATGCGCCCCCTTCACCGTTCGGGGGCGTGCTCGATTCCACGGCAGACCGCGTTGGCGAAGGCGCCGCCTTCGCGGCGTTGGCCGCGCACTTTGCCTCCTTCAACGGCTGGCTGGACGGGTTCACCGATGCCTTAGCCGGCCCGATGACGTTGGAGCTGGGTGGAGACCTCACAGGCGCAAGCGCCTTGGCGGCCGGCGCGACGGTATTGGCGCTGGTTGGCGGCAACCTCACCAGCTATGTGCGGGCGCGGGCAGAGGCGGCCGGCGCCGAATGTCCCGAAGGGCTCTGCACGCGGCTGGAACGGGTGTCCATCCTCGGCTTGGGCTTGCTGCTGCATCAACCCGTGGCCGCGATTTACGTCTTGATTGTGCTGACGTTCGCCACCGCGGGGCAACGGCTGTGGGGGGTTCGCAGGGAGCTTGGATGAACTGCGGTGCAGCGATGCTCCCATTAGTTCACGGAAGGCGCGGCAGAGAAGCCGGATAGGCCAGAAAGCGGCTCAGATAGGAGCGCTGCGCAAAGACAGCGGCGAGCCGTTTATCCCTTTGATTCCGGTTGCGTTTTGCGCTTCTTTGGCCGGCTCACGCCGTATGAGCCCCGGATGATCTTGCCGCGCCGCGTGCGCCTGTCGCCCTTGCCCATCGTGTTTCGATTCTCCACGCCGTGGCGGCGCTAAAGTCCCCAGCATTCTAGCTCATTCGCGAATAGCAGCGGCCCGGTGTAGTGCGCTTCCAAGGCGGCACGGCTGACGCTCTCCAGCCCCAGCGTGCGCGGGGCGCGGTGGCCGAGCAACACGGTGCCCACCTCGGCGCGTAGCGCGATGCGGCCGATTTGCGATGGCGTCACATGGCGTTCCCGCACCGCGCCGCGTGCGCCTTCCGGGATGACGTGGTGAATCACCAAGGCGTCCGCTCCACGCGCAAAGCGCCACACGGCATCGTTGCGGTTGCTGAAGTTGCCGGTGAACACCACCGTCTTGCCGCCGACCTGCGCGCGCCACGCGATGCTCGGCGCGCCGCCGTGGTGAACGGGAATGGCGGAGAGGCTCATCCGCGGCGAACCGAATCCGGTCCAGCGGCGGGTGCCCACCGCAGCGATGTCTTCCACGTCGATGCGATAGGCGCCGCTGCGCGAGGCGAGATGGCCGGCGAACTCCGCATAGGCGCCGTCCTGCCCCAACAGGCGCTGGACGAGTTCGCTGGTGGCGGGATGGCCGTCACGGCCGGCCGGGCCGAGCACTGGCAACCGCCGCTCGCGTTCCTCGGAACCGGCGATGAAGGCCGGCAAATCCGCAGTGCGGGTTGCGCTGGCGTTGGTGAACACGATGGCGTCAAGATCAGCGAAGTTCGCCTTGGCTTCGCCGAAGCGCACAGAGCTGCCCGGCGCCGGGTCTACCAACAACCGTGCGCTGTCGTCTAGCCAGACGAGGTAACTCGCCGCGCCGCGCCCGTTCAGCGTGCCATCGCCAGAGCCAAGCACTTGAATCCAAACGCCTTCGTGGCCGCAGAGCGGCTCATGGCGCGGCTGCGCGGCGGCGGTGACGCTGACGAGAGACGCGCAGAGAAGCCATGCGGCGGTGCCAGCCGCCGCTCGCCGCTGTGGCGCTTTCGGCCCGGCGCCAAGGCGCGGGAATGACCGGCTAGCCGATGCCCACGGCTGGCCAACCGCTTCTGCGAACCGGCGCCAACACCCTAAGGCACCCCATCGGTTCGCTCGCATCATCCCTGCTTCGCTCAAGCCATCCACACTCATCGCTCCACGCGCCGACTGCAATTTTCCTGCGCGGCGCCGTCCGCGGCTTTTTGCACCGCCGCGTCCAGCGCTGCCAAGGCTGCCGCCGGCGTTGCTTCGTCTGGCATCCGCCAGTCTCCCCGTGGAGACAGGCTCACGGTGCCCACCTTTGGCCCAGGCGGCAAGGCCGAGCGCTTGAACTGTGCGGCGTAGAAGCGCGTGAGGAAGACGCGCAGCCAGCGCGCCAGTTCCGCCGCCGAATAGTCCGCGCCGAAGGCGAGTTGCGCGAGCGCCAAGGTCTTTGCGGCGCCGGCGCCCGTGCGCAGCAGATGGTAGAGGAAGAAATCGTGCAGCTCATAGGGGCCCAAGATCGCCTCCGTGCGTTGGCCGATGGCGCCGTCTTCGGCCGGCAAGAGTTCCGGCGTGATGGGCGTGTCCAACACCCGCGTCAACACCGCCGCCAGCCCTTCATCGGCGCGATGCCGGCCATACCAGCGCACCAGATACGCCACCAGCGTTTTCGGCACGCCGCCGTTCACGTTGTAATGCGCCATGTGGTCCGCGTTGTAGGTACACCAACCCAGCGCCAACTCCGACAGGTCGCCGGTGCCCACCACCAATCCCTGCGTCGCGTTCGCAACGTCGAAAAGCACCTGCGTTCGCTCCCGCGCCTGGGCATTCTCGAAGGCGACGTCGTGGCGGCCGTCGTGGCCGATGTCTTCCAAGTGGCCAGCAACCGCGGCGTGGATGGGAATCTCCTGCAGCGGTGCGCCGGCCGTGGCGGCAAGCGCCCTGGCCGAGGCCAGCGTGTGGGCGCTTGTGCCGGGGCCCGGCAGCGTGATTGCGCGCAAGGCAGTGAGCGGCAAGCCGTTGGCCGCCAAGGCATCCATGCAAACGAGAAACGCGAGGGTGGAATCCAGCCCGCCGGACAGCCCGACGACGAGGGTGCGGATGTCTGCCGACCGCATGCGCCGTGCGAGGCCCGTCGCTTGGATGGCGAGGATTTCACGCGCCCGCGCACCCAACTCCTGTTCATCTTGAGGCACGAATGGATGCTTCGCGTAGCGGCGCTTCGTCTTCGGCAGTGGGCGTGGCGCGGCGTCGGCGGTTGCCAGCGCGTAGCCCGCGGGGCGTCGGCTGTGTGCGAAAGTCGCGTTGCGCACGCGATCGTGGCGCAGCTTCTGACAATCGAAGTCCACCTCAAGGCGGGCGCCTTCCAGCTGGAAGCGGGGCGCTTCGTCTAAGAGTTGCCCGTTTTCCGCGGCGATGAGGTGGCCGCCGAACACCAAGTCCTTCACGGATTCAGTCGGCCCGCTGCCGGCATACAAGTAGCCGCAGATGAGGCGGGCGCTCTGCATGCACACGAGGCTGCGGCGATAGTCCGCTTTGCCGACCAATTCATTGCTTGCCGAGAGATTGACGATCAGTTCAGCGCCGGCGAGCGCATGGCCGGCGCTCGGCGGCTCCGGCACCCACAGGTCTTCACAAATCTCGACGCCCACGCGGACGCCGCCGAAGTCGAAGAGCTGATCCCGGCGCATCTCGAAGGCTGCGTCGCCGCAGCGCTCGTCAGCGCGGATGTCTGCGCCGGACACGAACCAGCGCCGCTCGTAGAACTCCTCGTGGTTCGGGTTGGCGCTCTTCGGCACGGCGCCGAGGATGCGGCCTCTTTGGCACGCGAAGGCGGCGTTGACGAGGCGGCCGTCCGCCAGCCGCCACGGGGCGCCCACGAACAACGCGGCGTCGCCTGTGGCGCCAGCCAGCGTGGCCACGGCGTCGCGGGCATCATCGAGCAACTGATCCGTGGTGAAGAGGTCTTCACAGGTGTAGCCGGTGACGGCGAGTTCCGGCGTGACGACGAGCGTAGCGTCCGCCCCGGCCGCCGCCTCGTAAGCCGCCAGAATGGCCGCGGCATTGGCCGCCGGATTGCCGACTTCCACGGGCGGCGCCGCCGCCGCCGCGCGCACGAAGCCGTGGCGAGCGTAGTCCATCGCCGCATTGTAGCCGCCGCCTGCCGCCGGCTGCCCTTTGGCCGGCAGCCCGCTCTCAGGCTGCCGCCGGGCGGCGGAATCGGTGGAGTAAAGCTGCGTCGGCTAACCTAAGGAAGGTCTGAACAAGCGCCGGCGGTGCTGCGACAATGGGCGTGTTGACCGTTGGGAGAGGCGTTCGATGACCCAAGCGACGTTCGCGGAGTTGGAGTACTCGGCGAAGAAGCGGAAGACGCGGCGGGAGAGGTTTCTGGAGCGGATGCAGGGGCTGGTTCCGTGGTCGGAGCTGGAGGAGGTGATTCGTCCGCACTATCCGAAGGCGGGCCGCGGCCGCCGGCCGTATCCGCTGTCGGCGATGCTGCGGGTGCATTGCGTCCAGCTGTTTCACAACCTGAGCGATCCGGCGATGGAGGACATGCTCTACGAGGTCGAGTCGGTGCGTCGGTTCGCGGGCCTGAAGCTGTCGGCGCTGCCGGACGAGACGACGATCCTGAACTTCCGGCACCTGCTGGAGAGGCACGGCTTGGGGGAGAGGCTGCTGTCGGCGATCAACGCGAGCTTGGCGTCGCGGGGCCTGAGGCTGCGGGAGGGGACGGTGGTTGACGCGAGCATCGTGGAGGCGCCGTCGTCGACGAAGAACCGTTTGGGGAAGCGGGATCCGGAGATGCGGCAGGCGAGGAAGGGGAACCAGTGGCACTTCGGGATGAAGATGCACGTTGGCGCCGACGCGGAGACGGGTGTGGCGCACAGCTTCGCGGCGACGGCGGCGAGCGAGTCGGACGTGGCGCATGCGCACCGCCTCCTGCACGGCGGCGAGCGGCGCGTCTGGGCGGACGCGGGCTATCGGGGCGTGGAGAAGCGTCCGGAGAACCGGGGCCGGGGCGTGGACTGGCGGGTGGCGATGCGTCCGGGCCTGCGGCGGCAGCTGGAGCCCGGCGGCGAGGCGGCGCTGCGGGAGAAGGAGAAGGCGTCGATCCGCGCCAAGGCGGAGCATCCGTTCTTCTACGTGAAGCGGATGTTTGGGTACGGCAAGGTTCGCTACCGGGGGCTGCGCAAGAACGCGCAGCGGATCGCGCTGCTGCTGGGCTTCGCCAACCTGCTGATCGCCGAGCGGAGGCTGGCGGCGTGAGCGTGGCGCCCGTGCGCCCGGAAGGCGGGGAAAACGCTGGAAACGGCGTCGAAACCACGGAATCGCGCCACATTCGCGGCGGTTCCGCGCCCAAGGCGCTGTCGAACCTGCCTTCGCCGACCGCCAGCCGTCGATCGGCGCACTGTTCAGACCTTCCCTAAAGCCCCGCGGCAACCCACTGCCTCGCGCCATGCCGACTTTCGCCGAGCAGCTCGTCCTGTTGACGATCGATGAGGACGGCGCCTTCCTACCGGTGCGAGAGGATTCGCTCGTCTGTGCGCTGGCAGGCGCCGCGCTCATGGATTTGGCGTTCGCGGGCCGCATCGACACAGACTTGCAGGCGCTTGTGGTGATGGACCGCACGCCCACAGGCGATCAGGCGCTCGATCGCGTGTTGGAGAAGATCGCCGCTCGGGAGCACCCCGCTCAGACGCGGGCGTGGATTCGGGAACTGTGCGTCGAAGACGCCGATGGCATTCGCGACGATGTGCTGGCCGATCTCGTCAAGGACGGCACGCTGGGTTTGAGGCGGCGACGAATGCCGTGGCAGCCGCGCACGTCCAGCTACGCGTTGTTGGATGCGGGCAGCAGGCGGGATGTTCTGCGTCGCATCGAGGATGCGCTGCGAACGGACGAGATTCCTGACTCACGCGACATCGCCTTGATCTCGCTGCTGGACGCCTGCGACGTGCTTTCCGCCTTGCTGCCAGCGGGCGCCATCGAAGGGCGGCGGGCACGCATCGATCAATTGCGCAAACTTGAGTTGATCGGGCGCGAGGTGGCTGGCGCGGTCGCGGACATCGAACGCACGGTCATCCTTGCTTTGCGGGCGCGGTCGGCGCGTTATCGCCGGTTGCTGTTCCGCCTTTCGGGTGTTGGCGGCTTGGCCGCGGCGGCGACGCTGTTGGCGCCTCGCGTGCCCATCCCCGAACGCTTCGGCCCCGACATCTTTGCGCTCATCTGGCAGGACGATGGCTGGCAGCAGGGGAGCGGCTTCGTGGTCGCGGGGGTTAGCATCGTCGCACTCATCAGCGCGCTGCTGCTGAAGATCACGCCAGCCGCACGCTTGCGGGCGACCCGTTGGTGGCGGCTCTCGCACATCGCCCTTGGCATTGGCGGCTTGGTGGCGCTGTTCGTCCACACCGGCTTCAGGCTCGGCGTCAATGTCCACGCCGCGCTCATGAGTTGCTTTCTGGCGGCGCTCCTGCTCGGTGCGCTGGTCGGTGTTTCCACAGGCGGTGCCCAAGGGCTCCGCAAGATGGGCATCGGCCCCAGGCTGCGCGCCTACCTGCTGCGGCTGCACATCGCGGCGTTGGTGCCGCTGCCGGCGCTGCTGGCCATTCACATGCTCGTTGTCTATCTGTACTGAGTTTGGATGCCGGCGCCGATGCTCAAAAGGACGACGCTATGGGTGCTCTGCGTTGCCGGCACGCTGGTGGCTGTCGCCACCGCGGGCATTCGCATGGTGGTGGGCGGCGAACGCGACCTGCTGCTCGTTGGGCACACCACCGCTGCCCACCGGCAAATCGAGATGGCGTGCGAGACGTGCCATGCCGCGCCTGCATTCGCCAGCTCGGCAGTGGCCGCCGAGGCGCTCAATGAGACATGTCGCAACTGCCATGAGGATGAGTTGCTGGCCGCCGCCGACAGCCATCCACGCAAGCTCTTCCGGGCACCGCGAATGGCCATCTATCGGCAACAGCTCGATGTTATGCAATGCACGACTTGCCACCTCGAACACCGGCCGGAGATCACCCGAGCCGGCGGCGTGACCGTGGCGCCGGACTTTTGCGCCGCTTGCCATTCGCACGGCGACCAAGACATCCGCGCGGCGCGCGCGAGCCATGCCGGGCTCACCTTCGACACCTGCGCCAGCGCCGGTTGCCACAACTATCACGACAATCGGGCGCTATACGAAGATTTTCTGACCACGCATGGCGACGCCCCTTGGCTGGCGCCAAAGCCAGTACACGGACTGTCCGCATTGCGCCGGGAAGCGCGGCAAGAGCTAGTTTCCGCGAGCCACTCTGCGGTCGCGCCGGTTGCGCCGCCGGCGGCGTTGGTGGGCCCGATCGTGGACGAATGGGCGGGCTCGGCTCACGCCGCATCGGAAGTCAATTGCGCGGCTTGCCATGCCCCTGCCATGGCCTCGGCGGAGGCTTCCCTTGCCGCGTTGGAGGCGCAATGGATCGACGCGCCAGACACAACCGCCTGCACCGATTGCCACGACGATGAAGCAGCGACGTTCGCCCGCGGCCGCCACGGCATGCGCCAGCATCCTGCTATCGCCAAACCGCGTGACCCCCTGCAAGGGTTGGACGCCATCGGCTTGGGAAGCGTGGTGCCCGATGCGGTCGCCACATGGATTGCGGACGCGCCGCTGCCGACGCACATGACGGTCGCGGAAACACGCTTGCCGATGCGCACGGAAGCGGCGAGTGAAGTGCTCGATTGTGGCACCTGCCATCGGCCGCATGCCGTGGATGTTGAGCGGGCGGCCGTCGCCGCCTGTGCATCCTGCCATGACGATGCGCACAGCCGAGCGTATCTCGCGAGCGCTCACTACACGTTGTGGCAAGCTGAAATCGCCGGCGAAGCCGCGCCAGGCAGCGGCGTGAGCTGCGCGACCTGCCACATGGCCAAGGCGAGGCGCCGAGGCGCGGTGGTGGCTAGCCACAATCAGAACGAAATCCTGCGTCCGAGCACCAAGATGATTCGCCCGGTGTGCCTGGATTGCCACGGCCTGCGCTTCGCCATCGACGCGCTTGCGGACACCGAACTGGTTGCCAGCAACTTCCAAGGCAAACCCGACGTTCAGGTCGAAAGCATCACATGGGCCATGCAGCGCCTCAGCGCCGCGCATTGACAGGCGGCGGCCGCGCGCCTACAACGATGCGAGTGGTTCAGGAGCAGCGCCATGCGCGTCAAAGCCATCAAGCCCCTCGCCTTCGTGCTCGGCATCGGCCTAGCTGCCGGCATCGGCGCCGAGAACATCTCCTACCGCCAAGCGGCAGACATGCTGTATCGGGTGATGTCCGCGGACCGGACGGCCTACACGCGCAAAGTGGTGCAGCGCCTTGCCAGAGACGAGGGAGTCATCGCCGCATCGGAGCACTTCGAGGACGACTCGGCGTTGCCGCTGCCGGCGCAGATGTTTCGATTCGGCGCTGAGTTGGTGGCCGACGCCACCGAGGACTTCTCGTACTCGCTGCTCTCTTTGCATCCGATCAACAAGAAGAACGGCCCCGGCACGGACGCGGAGCAAGCGGGGCTGCAACACGTCGCGGACAGCCCGGGCGAGAACTACTACGGCGAGGAGCACCTCGGCGGCCAGCGCTACTTCGTTGCCATCTATCCGGATTACGCGGTGGCGGAAGCGTGCGTCAACTGCCACAACAACCACAAAGACTCGCCACGCACCGATGCCAAGGTGGGCGAGGTGATGGGCGGGGTGGTGATTCGCTTTCCAATCGAATAGGGGCGGTGGTCACGCGGGCGTTGGCCGCGCAACGGCGCAACGGCCTAGCTTTCTTCATGGGGCAGCTTGATCTCCCGCGCCGCTCGTGAACGCCAGTAGCGTCGGCGAACTGCGCCGCGGCAGCGTGAGAATCCCGCCTGCCCGACGTACAATGGCGAGTTTGGGGACGCTGATTGGGGAGTGAGGGAACAGCATGAACTTCGAGTTCTCCGCGGAGCAAAACCTGCTGCGCGAGCAGGCCAGCGGATTCTTGGCCGACAACTGCCCGCCGAGCGCCGTGCGCGCCATTCTAGAAGGCGACGCGCCCTACGATGCGGGCTTGTGGCGGCAGATTGCGGAGCTTGGCTGGACGGCCACCACCATTCCAGAGAAGCATGGCGGAATCGGGCTCTCGTACCTTGAGCTCTGCGTCATCGCGGAGGAACTCGGCCGCGCCATCGCGCCGGTGCCGTTCTCGTCATCTGTTTACCTCGGCACCGAAGCGCTGCTGCTGGCCGGCACCGAGGCGCAGCAGGAAGCGTGGCTGCCGAAGCTCGCCACCGGCGAAGCCATCGGCACGTTCGCGTTGGGCGAGAAGCCGGGCCAAGCATCGCCCCGCTCCCTCGAAACGACATGCTCCGCCGGCAAGCTCACCGGCGCCAAGGTGCCGGTGGCGGATGGCGACGTGGCGGACTTCGCCATCGTCGTCGCGCGCAGCGACGCAGGTGATGGCGCCAGCTTGCATCTCGTGCCCTTGAATGGAGCCGGCGTCTCGCGCTCGCCTGTGCAGATGCTGGATCCTTCCCGCTCCCACGCCAAGCTCAGCTTCGATGGCGCCGCCGCCGAGCCGCTGGGCGCAGACGGCGCCGGCTGGGGTTTGACGCGCCAGCTCCTGAATCGGGCCGCAGTGTTGTTCGCTTGGGAACAGGTCGGTGGCGCCAACGCTGCCTTGGAGCAAGCGAAGGAGTACGCCATGGGCCGCTACGCCTTCGGGCGCCCCATCGCCGGGCACCAAGCCATCAAGCACAAGCTGGCCAACATCTACGTGAAGAACACGTTGGCGCGTTCCAACTGTTACTACGGCGCTTGGGCCCTTTCCACCGAAGCCGCGGAACTGCCACTGGCCGCGGCCACGGCGCGGGTGAGCGCCATCGACGCCTACTACTTCGCGTCCAAAGAGAATATCCAAACCCACGGCGGCATGGGCTTCACTTGGGAGTTCGACTGCCAATTCCACTATCGCAGAGCCAAGCTGCTGTCTGTGAACATCGGCAGCGAAGGCGTGTGGCAAGACCGGCTGATTGCCGCCATCGAACAGAACGAAGCGGCCTGAGCGCCGGCCATCGAGAGGACAACGCATCATGGACTTCAACGATTCCCCCACCGAAGCCGCTTTCCGCGAAGAAGCCCGCGCTTGGCTCGCCGCGAACGTGCCGAGCGAGGCCGACCTCACGGGCTTGGATCCAATGGCCCGGGCGAAGCTCTGGCAGAAGCGCAAGTTCGACGCCGGCTGGGCGTGCATCCGCTGGCCGAAGGAGTATGGCGGCCGCGGCGCCACGCCGATGGAGCAAGTCATCCTGACGCAAGAGGAAGGCAAGTCCGGCGCGCCGGACACCGGCTTCTTCATGATCGGCCAAGGGATGGCGGCGCCGACGATGATGGCTTGGGCGAACGAGGATCAGAAACGTCATTACGTGCCCCGCTTGGCTTCCGGGGAAGACATTTGGTGCCAGCTATTCAGCGAGCCGGCCGGCGGTTCAGACCTCGCTGCGCTGCGCACCAGCGCCGTCAAAGACGGCGACGAGTGGGTGATCAACGGCCAGAAAATCTGGACTTCCGGCGCCCACTACAGCGACTACGCCATCCTGGTGCTGCGCACAGACCCGAACGTGGCGAAGCACAAGGGGCTCACCTACTTCTTTGTGGACATGAAGTCTCCCGGCATTGAAGTGAAGCCGATCAAGCAAATCTCTGGGGACTCGAACTTCAACGAGGTGTACTTCACGGACGTGCGCGTTTCGGATGCGCAGCGCCTCGGCGCCGTGGGACAGGGCTGGCAAGTGGCCATCACCACCTTGATGAACGAGCGCGCGGCCATTGGCGGCGGTGGCGGCGGCGTGGGCTTCCGCCAGGTTTACGAGCTGGCCAAGCGCGTGGACCTGGACGACCGGCCGGCCATTGAGGACAAGCGCGTGCGGGGGCAGCTCGCGACGTGGTATGCCCAAGAATCGGGGCTGCGCTACACCGGCTATCGCTCCATGTCGGCGTTGTCCCGGGGGCAAACGCCGGGGCCCGAGAACTCCATCGGCAAGTATGTTGGCGCATCCAAGACGCAAGACATGGCTTCCTTCGCCATGGACTTGCTCGAAGGCTCTGGCGCCGTGGTGGACCCAGAGTTCGTGGAAAGCGCTGGCATCTTCCAAGGCGCGTTCATGGCGGCGCCGGGCGGACGCATCGCCGGTGGCACGGATGAGATCATGTTGAACATCCTCGCTGAACGGGTGCTCGGCATGCCGCAGGACGTGCGGGTGGACAAAGGCGTGCCGTTCAATCAGGTGCCAACGGGCACCGGTTGACTAGGCGGCTGCGGGGGGCACCGCCAGGCTAGGTAGGCCAGATCGCAAACGGGCTAGGCAAGCGGCGCGGTGCAGTGCCTTGCCCGGCTGTGGGGCCTAGCCCGGCGGCGGTGCTGCTGCACGCACGCACCCGCTGCCATCGCCCCCGCTTCGGCCTGACACAGCGCTCCCCGATTTCCGCCGGCTAGCGGTGCCTTTTGCCGCCTCGCAAACGCCGCGCTCAACCGCTGCCTGCCCACCCGCGTGGATGTCTGGTACCGCCCCAGCGCAGTTGCAATGGCGCCGCTAAGCCCCCATTTATCAACCAAGGCAGGAACCGACGCCGGGCCGCCCGGCGGGAGAGGTTGATAGTGCGACAAGACCAGTTGACGAACCGCTTGCAGACCGCCCTCGCCGAGGCGCAGAGCCTCGCCGTGGGGCGCGACCATCAGTTCATGGAATCCATCCATGTGTTAGCCGCGTTGCTCGACCAAGGCGATGGCGGCGCGCGGGCGATCCTCACCAGCGCCGGTGTGGACGTGCCGGCTGCGCGCGCAGCCCTTAACGCAGCGTTGGATCGGCTGCCGCAAGTGTCCGGCGCCGCCGCCGGCGATGTGCAGGTGGGCAAGGAGCTGGTGCGCACCCTCAACGTGGCTGACAAGCTGGCGCAGCAGCGTGGCGACCAGTACATCTCCAGCGAATTGTTCATCCTCGCCGTGCTGGAGGTTGGCGGCGCCGCGGCGCAGGCGCTGCGCGACCACGGCGGCGACGCTCAAGCCATCGCCGCCGCCATCGACCAAGCGCGTGGCGGCGAAAGCGTCTCAGACCCCGGCACCGAAGAACAACGCCAAGCTCTCGACAAGTACGCCATCGACCTCACCGCCCGCGCCGCGGAAGGCAAGCTCGACCCAGTGATCGGGCGCGACGACGAGATCCGCCGCACCGTGCAAGTGCTGCAACGGCGCACGAAGAACAACCCGGTGCTCATCGGCGAGCCAGGCGTGGGCAAGACAGCCATCGTCGAGGGCTTGGCGCAGCGCATCGTCAACGGCGAGGTGCCAGAAGGCTTGAAGGACAAGCGCCTGCTCGCCCTCGACCTCGGCGCCCTCATCGCCGGGGCGAAGTACCGCGGGGATTTCGAGGAGCGCATGAAGGCTGTGCTGACGGAACTCGGCAAGCAGGAAGGCCGGATCATCCTGTTCATCGACGAGCTGCACAACTTGGTGGGTGCCGGCAAGGCGGAGGGCGCCATGGACGCCGGCAACATGCTGAAGCCCGCTCTCGCGCGGGGAGAACTGCACTGCGTTGGCGCCACCACGCTGGATGAGTACCGCAAGAACATCGAAAAGGACGCGGCCCTTGAGCGGCGCTTCCAGAAGGTGCTGGTGGAAGAGCCTTCTGTGGAGGCCACCATCGCCATCCTGCGTGGCTTGAAGGAGCGCTACGAAGTGCATCACGGGGTGGACATCACCGACCCGGCCATCGTCGCCGCGGCCACCCTTTCGCACCGCTACATCTCGGATCGCCAGTTACCCGACAAGGCCATCGACTTGGTAGATGAATCCGCCAGCCGCATCCGCATGGAGATCGACTCCAAGCCCGAACCGATGGATCGGCTCGAACGCCGGTTGGTGCAACTCAAGATCGAGCAAGAAGCGCTGAAGAAGGAGACGGACGACGCCTCCAAGGAGCGCCTCGCGCGGCTGAACGCAGATGTCGAGGCGCTAGAGAAGGAGTATGCCGACCTCGAGGAAGTGTGGAACGGCGAAAAGGCCGCGGTGCAGGGCGCCAAACAAGTGAAGGAAGCGCTGCAGCAAGCGCAGCAGGAGTTCGATGCGGCGCGCCGCAAGGGAGACCTGCAGCGCATGTCTGAACTGCAATACGGCGTGATTCCAGAATTCGAGAAGCGTCTCGCACAGGCGGCGAACCCTGCGGAGCGGGAGTTCAAGCTGTTGCGCAGCAACGTCACGGAGGATGAGATCGCGGAAGTGGTGTCTGCCTGGACGGGCATTCCGGTGGCGAAGATGCTGCAAGGGGAACGCGAAAAGCTGCTGCAGATGGAGGCCGGCCTGCACCGGCGCGTGGTGGGACAAGACGAGGCGGTTTCGGTGATCTCAGACGCCATCCGTCGCGCCCGCGCCGGCCTTGCAGACCCGAACCGGCCCAACGGCTCCTTCCTGTTCCTCGGCCCCACCGGCGTCGGCAAAACCGAGCTCACCAAGGCCCTCGCCGAGTTCCTGTTCGACTCCGAGGAAGCGATGGTGCGGCTCGACATGTCCGAGTTCATGGAGAAGCACTCCGTGGCGCGCCTCATCGGCGCCCCGCCGGGCTATGTGGGCTACGAGGAAGGCGGCTACCTCACCGAGAAGGTGCGCCGCCGGCCATACTCCGTGCTGCTGCTGGATGAAATCGAGAAAGCGCACCCAGATGTGTTCAACGTGCTGCTGCAGGTGCTTGAGGATGGCCGCCTAACCGACGGCCATGGCCGCACGGTGGATTTCCGCAATGCTGTGATCGTGATGACCTCGAACCTCGGCTCAACCATCATTCAGGACTTGGCCGGAGAAGAGCACTACGCGGCGATGAAGGCGCGGGTGATGGAAAACGTCACCCAACACTTCCGCCCGGAGTTCATCAATCGCATCGACGAAGCGGTGGTGTTTCGGCCCTTAGACCGGTCCCAAATCCGGGCGATCACCGAAATCCAAGTGCGCTACCTGCGCGACCGGCTCGCCGCCCAAGACATCGGCTTGAAGGTATCCAGCGCTGCGTTGGACAAACTCGGCGAAGCCGGCTTCGACCCGGTGTACGGTGCCCGCCCGTTGAAGCGCGCCATCCAACAACAAGTGGAGAACCCGCTTTCCAAAGCGCTGCTCGCAGGCGAATTCGGCATCCACGACACGATTGCCGTGGACGTGGCGGACGGCGAGTTGAGCTTCAAGAAAGCGGACGCGGATTCGCGCGCGGCGGCTTGAGGACGGGCAGGCCGCGGCAGAGCGCGGCCACGACGCGCTGGGTGGCTAGCCGCCGGTGCCTCGCTCGCCACGTTCGGCGCAGCTGATGCACAACGTGACGGACGGCAGGGCGTTCAGCCGCGCTTCGCCGATTTCCTCGCCACAGCTGGCGCAGAACTCGTAATCCCCGGCTTCGATGCGCCGGATGGCAAGGTCGATGGAGCGCAGTTCCGCGTTCAGTTCGCCGTCGATGGCGATGAGGACGCCTTGATTCTCAAGCTCCACGGCCTGTTCGGCGAAGTCCGCCGAGAGCGGCTCCGAACGATGTTGGGTGTGGCTCGCCACCCGTTCCATGCGCTCGCGCAGTTCGGCGCGGCGCGTCTCAAGATCGTGCCGCCGTTGCTGAATGTCCATGCTGTCAACACTAAATCACAAATGGCGCCGTGGCAATTGCCTGTTTTGATGGGCGCGCGCCTGCCGCTGTGCCCCTTCGCGCTCATTGGCGCCCCCTCGGCATGGTGTCCCGCACCGCATCGGAGAATCCAGACGCCACCCACTCGCACTGCGCGGTGTTCCAGTGCGAGAAGAACAGGCGCACTGCGGGGTCTTGGTGCAGCGCGAGGCGTTCGGGAAAGAGATTCCAGTCCGTGAGGCAGGGCGAGGGCGGGCGCTTGTAGCGATTCGTCTGCGGCAGGGAACTCGGCAGCCAGCCGCCGCGTGCGTAGTACTGATGCCAAGTGCGCCGCTGCCGCTTGCCATCGCCGTCGAACCGGCAGTGCCAAGTGGCGGTGTCGTACAGGATGCAGGTGCCGGCGGGGCCGAAAATGGGCGTCTCCCAGTAGCCCTCGCCGAGGGTTTCGTATGCCTCCCGCAACGTGGCGAAGCAATTGCTCCTCGGCACCACCGCGAAGGCCGGTGCGCCGGGCTCCACATCCGTGAGGTAATGAATGGCGCAGAGCCAGTCCACTGGCATGTACGGCTGCCGCGTGAAGCGATCGGGCAACACGGCGTCGTGATGGAAGTTCTGCCGGCCGCGCCCGGCATTCGGCGGCGCTTCGCGGAAGTTGAATTCGCTGAAGCGCACCTTGTCCACTCCGCCGAGCAATCGACAGACCGCCGGATAAGCGCCGGGGTGCTGCGTGTATGCGTCCAGTTCCGGGTAATCGAGCAGCGGCTGAGAGAACATCAGCCCTTGGGAGCGGTGATAGACCCTGCGCTTGCCGCCAAGCCCCCATGCCTCCGGGCGCTCTCTTTGCGTGCGCTCGAAGAACTCGTTCAGGTGTTCAAGTTCCTCACGCGAGAGGCAGTTGCCGATGACGGCGAACCCGTTTTCCGCGAAGAACTCATGGATGCGCTCCACATCCGCGCCACCGAACTGCGGCGGGTTCTGTCGCGCCACACGACCAAACCCTTGATCCGCCAGCGCTGCGTCGCCCGTGCGGTTGTCCTGCTGTTCGATTTGGATCTGCGTCTTCACTGGACGGGCCGCCCCAGAGCGGTGGATGTTGCTAAAGGTCTGCCTTCAGCGCGGAGTTGGAAGCGATGCCGCCGCCGTTGCGCTGGTACTGCTCGCGCCGCTCCTTGCTGAACTTGTCGATTTCGTCCTTCGGCACCCCAAACGCGATGCCGCGTTCCACGCCGGGTCGGGCGCGAACGCGATGCACCCAATCCACCACCCGGGGCTTGGTGGTGATGTCCACCTTGGACCACTTGTAGGAGCGAATCCAACACCAGGTGGCGATGTCGGCCACGGTGAACGCATCGCCGGCAAGAAAGGCGTGTTTGCCCAACTGATGGTCTAGCACGGACACCAGCCGCAGCGCCTCCTTGCCGAAGCGCTCCAGCGGATGCGCCTTCTGCTCGTCCGTCGCGTCGTTGATGTAGCGCGTGTAGGAGAGCTTGTTGCCAAACACGGGGCCAACATTCGCTGCCTGCCAGTAAAGCCAAGGAAGGACGTCCCATCGCTGCTCGCCAGCGGGAAGCAGGCTCGACGGGAACATCTCGCCGAGATATTGCAGGATGGCGCAGCTTTCGATGATGGCGCGCCCGTCATGCACGATGGCCGGAATCTTCTGATTCGGGTTGATGGCCATGAATGCCTCGGAGAACTGCTCGCCCCCCAAGCTCACCGCGTGAGTGCGCACATCCGGCAACGCCACGCCCGCCTCCCGCAGCTCCTCAATCATCACGGTGACTTTCCAGCCGTTCGGCGTGGCGGCGGTGTAAACGTCCAAGCTCATCGCAACTCTCCCCATCCCCAAGGGCCTTTCGGATGATACCGCGCTGGTGGAGGGGGAGGGGGTTGGGCGGGTTGGTGCGGCAGGGTAGCGGCACGCTGACGGGGCTCCCGCTGTCGGCGAAGCTCCGCGTTTCCAGTCTTGCAACGCCTTCAACAGCGCATCCAGTGCGGTGCCCCTACAGGCGGCGCTCCGCCCGCAATGTGCCACCATATCGCCATCGGATTGGGAGGTGTAAGGAGAGTGGCCAACGTCACTGTGCGCAACATCGATGACAGCGTCATCGACGCCCTCAAGGCTCAAGCGAAGGCAAACCACCGGTCACTGGAGGACGAGATCAAGCACATTTTGGCTCAGCAGGTGCTCCGCCACACCCGCCTCGACAGGTTCCGCGAACGGACGGCGCACCTCGCCTCGCGCACCGCCGATGTCCCTCAAACCGACAGCGCCATCGTTCTCCGTGATGACCGTGACCGGTGAAGTTGGTCATTGACGAGACTGTCGGTGCTATTGCTCTGCATCGCTTTGCGCCGCGTAGATGGTTAACCGGAGTTCGGCATGGTCGAACAACTCGATCTTCGGCTCTTTGCCGGAGAGCTCAATGCTGTTGTCTAGGATGATCGGCATGCCTTCGCCACGACGTTCCATCATGTGTTGCCGCGGCGTCGCCAACCAAGGTTCGTCCCGGATGGGACATCTCGCCAACACGCTGCAGACGGCTTCGTTGCGCGCCGATTGCCGGTAGCGCAGGCGCTCTACGGTGAGCGAGTGGTGGAGGTCTCCTGGCGAATAGAGCTCCAATCTGTTCTCGAACAACCGCAGCCGCACTTTAGAGCCGCGGACGGAGTAGTCCCGATGCGCAACCGCGTTGACGAGGGCCTCGAAGACGGCCGTCATGTCGTACTGCGGTTGGTCCGTGCGCCCCATGTGCTTGAATGCGGCGGTTTTCATGTTCCTGGCCACAAAACGACAGGCGTCCGCAACCTGGTGATCCAGTGGGCCGGTGGCATCTAGAGCGTCGAGTTGATAGGCAACGCTCGCGGACCGTGCGCGGATGTCGTTGCCTCGATACGCCACAGCCTGCACATAGGCGTTGGGCAACCAGCGGCGCGGATCGTCGCTGGCCATGAGCACCCCAGCGACAGTTGGTTTGGCGATCCCTTCTGCGTCGAGTTCGACCATCCCCAGCTTGGCGAGAAAAGTGGCGCCATCTTCGTCGGATCGCGCCGTCATGAAGCGCGACCACAACGATGGATTCAAGTCTTCCATTCCCGCTCCCGGTACGGGTTGTTCGTCGAAGGGCACAACATGCTGCTGGCCTCGCTCGCCGAACAGTCGCGCCAAAAGCGCCGGAGAAATGGGCCGCTTGGAATCCGCCACGCGATGCAAGTAGCCGCCCGGGCTCCGATGCACGAATAGGCTGCGCGGCACGTCAACTTTAACCACTGCGACTTCTTCGCCGGTGCTGGCTGGCAACAGAAGACGATCCACGACCACATGCTCCAAGGGAGGTTCGATGGAATCCATGCATACGTTGCGCACGAACTCGACCACCGCGTCGAGACGTTCCAGCGGCACGCCGACGACTTCGCGAGTCCTGTCTGCAACGCCCAGAACGAACACGCCGCCGCGGCTGTTCGCAAGCGCGGCCAACCCATCGGCCAGCGAGTCGCGATGAGGCCCTTCGATCCTGTTGCCCTTGAACTTCACTTCCTTGAACTCAAGGAAGGAGCTCTTGCCTAAGCGAATCTTCTCCAACAGCTCCGCCTTGGCGTCAAACATCGCTTGGTGCTCCGCCAAGCCGCTAGCAAGGCTGCGAGAACGCCGGTGGCCACTTTCCATGATCTGGCAGTTTTCCTCGCGGATTTTCAGATCGTCTTCGGGTCGATCGAGCACCAAGGGCTTCGGAAACTGCTTCCGCATTGCGTCTCGCTGCGACAACTACGCGCCTAACATCACGGCGCGAGTCACATGTTAGCGTGGCCATCTCTTCCCTCAAGCCGCTGGGAGGTAGTCGCCGAGCGAGGAGATTTCTCGGAAGCCATTGGCGGCACTCCATTTCATTCCCCTTTGGCCGGGCAGCAGAAAATCTAACTCCTTGGCTCTGCGCCCTCCGTGACCGTGATAGACAGACTCCCCCTCAGACGGCGCAGTCGTCGCGCGTACGAAAATCGCTTCGTCAGGCCAAACATCTTTGAGGACTTCCACGCACATCTCGGCCGTGTGCCGGCGAAGATCGCTCCGCACCAAGATTGCGGCGCTGTCAACCAGATGGCGTTGCGACTCCCGGAAGACATCTCGAAGGAGCTCTCGATAGCCATCTCGATTCTCGAATCTTGCCGACCTCTGCCAGTTCTTCCGCAATCCGTAGCCTAACATCCACAACCTAATCCAATGATCATTCCAGTAGTCGGTTACGCCACAGTAGGGCGGGGAAGTCAGCAATAGTGCCACCTTCAAACAATTCTGCTGCCGCAGCACCGTCGCCGCTTCGCCGAGGACAGCACTGCCGTGAGTCTGCCGGGGTATGCCGTACCTATACCGACGTTTGATCTTCTCCTCAAGCGCAGCTTTGGGATCGACGTTCGGCGGACGCAGAAGCCCCTTTCTTGTCCACCACTTGACGGCGTAAGCCGGCGAGCAGGCGATGGTGGGCCAAAGGGCGTTGGAGAGGCCTGTTCCCCGCTTGTCCTGCATGTGAAGCATGATGAAGGCCATCAGCGTCCGATCCACGGCGCATCCCCGCCAATCCAGTTCGCGTCTAGCTGCCCGTAGGAACGAGCGGACCTCCGGAGCCCAAGCCATCGTCTCGAAGCGTGAGCGGCTTCGCCTGTCCTGCGGTCGGGATGCGTCTGAGACTTCTCGAAGCCTACCAAGGACGCGCTCCGCGGGCGCCGGTCCAAGCTTCGCCGCCGTATAGACCCAACCGACGGGGTTGATGTCGACCCCAATGCTGGGACGTTGCATCGTCGTTGCCATGAATGGTGCGTTACCCCGGCCGCAGAACGGATCCAACACGCGCTCTCCGGGATCGGTTAAGCCTTGCACCGCGTCGTAGGCGAAAGATGGAGGGAACATCGCGTAATAGCGCCCGAGACCGTACCACCGATGTTCGGGCGTGTTGCCGCGCCAAGGCAGGGCCCTGGAACCAGCGACGTCTCTGCACCGTTTCATGGCGCAAGGCTCTGGATTAGGTCCGTGCCGCGCTTCAGCGGTATGGCCGCATGGCTGTGAACACGACGAAGCGCGAGGAACTGGTTGGTACTTACGCCTAGCGGCCCGGCGGTTGCTAGAGCGTCTCCCAGCACACGTGGCCTTGGCGCGTTGGTGAGCGGCGGATCGGCCTCCGGCTGAGCTAGATTAAGAACTAGGCGCTCGCCGTTTGCCGTCTTCAGGACTACGGGCCTACCGTAGTAGGTGAGCTCTCCCCAAGGCTTCGACTGCTGGGAGCCACGCGCTACGATGTTTGCTCGGATGTAGTCGTTGTCCGGCAGCCAGAAGTGGTTTTTCGACAGTCTCTTGTTCGGCTCTGGCGCCCGGTCCAGCTCTTCCGCATGGTCGACGAATGGCCCGCTCTTCACGCCCGACATTATCAGTAAAGTTGCCCCGGACTGCTGTCTCTCGACAAGCTCTTGCACACGACGTATCTCCTTTCGGACCGCACGGGCTAGCACTGCGATAGTCCCGAAAGCAGCGAGCGGGCCATCCATAACGAACGCCGTGTTAGCGATGGCCCGAAGCCCCCTGTCTGACGCCGCAAGATATCTGAGCGTGTTCACCAGTGCCAGCATCTCCAGAGCATCACGCACACGGTGATGACACTCGGTTGGCGAGTCATTCTCCAGAAACTGCTCTTGGATACGCAGTCCATCGCTGACAAAAACGCGCTCGCCACAGGTCTTGCATTCGCCGCTAGACCTTGGTGTGGGAATCCCCACGTTCTGCTCATTGCATTCATCATTCGGGCACCGAACCGTACGGCCGTCGCCGAGCAAGTGGTACAGCGTGTCGGCGAAGCTCTCACCGCCGAGTTGCGCCTGTTCAAGCTCGTTGTTGAGGATCTCCCTAAACCAAGTGCGCGGCATCGTGCCGTCCTTTTTGGCCGCATTCTGTCCAGGCAGCATCATGCCTAGACTGACGCTCTTTTCCGTTCTCCTGAGTTCTCCCGGATCTGCCGCGCCACTCGCAGGCAGGTGCGGCAGCGATTCTAGTTTCCTCACATCGATGACCACCATCCCAAGCGATACAAGCCCAGCTTCCGTACAGGGGAGCGCACCGGGGATAGGCGCATAGATGTTAGACCCGTCGATAGCAACGACGTAGCTTCGATACTTGCCGGCTGGGCAGGGCTCAAACCTCGGAAGTGGTAAGGGCTGCCCTGTGTGGCGTTCTGCCATCTCCGTGCGGAAGCTCTCGACGACTCCACTCTCCGTGATGGCGCGAATCGCATCCAATCCGGCTCTCTCATCCTGATAGGGCATGTCGCTTTCCCGCCTGTTACGGTGCGTCTTCGGCCACTCTCTCAGTTGAAGTCTCGTCAATGCGGAACTTATCTAGTTGAACAGGCACCGTGTACGCCTGCGAAAGCGTACGAATACGAACAAACCCTTGTTCGCTAACTTTACCGATTTGCTCTAGGAAGTCCGCGAAGTCCATGTAGCCCGCAATGACCCTGCGTTCGCTCTCCGAGTTCAAGTAGGATAGTATCCAGTTATCCGTCTCACTAAGGATTTCCGGCATCACCGAACTAGGCGCTTGCGTGGCCAGCACCATGCCGATATTCAATTTGCTGCCTTCCTTTGCAGAACGCGCCCATACCGTCTGCAAGTTATTCGCCGCGTTCGCCCGAGGCAGCAGGTTGTGGGCCTCCTCAAGGTAGACGACGATATGCCCTTCGGTGGGGTCGCGCTCGGTCGTTTGAGCAAGCTGCCTCCTAAAGAGGTCCTGCTGAGCCAGGAATATCCTCCACATGACTCGTTCAGCAGCCGTCCGGTTTTGCTCCGGGTCGCCCGCCGATTGATCTATGATGACGAGCTTCCCCTTGCGGAGGTCTGCTACTACTCGCTCCGCAAAATCTACTTCGACATCTGGGCTGTGCTGCTGCTGAGCGGTTTGGAACATCCGCGGGCCGTTCTGGGACGCAAAAATGCGGATGACGGATCGCAGTCTCGGATCAGCCCACCCTTCGCCACTCGACGATTTAGTGATGTAAGCATTCTCGAACGCACCAAATCCGCTCTTTTTGTCCTCGACAAACTTGCTCAAGGCACGAAACACGATCTCAAGTCTTGTCCATTCGATCCGCCCTTGGTCCTGTTTCGCATGCGTCAAGATCGTTGCAGCCTCATTGTAGTCCGTCTGGTTGTCGCTGCCTGCGTTCTGAGCAGGGGACATAGCATCGATTATGTCCTTGCCGAACAACCCTTGAACGGACGGTTGCCATGATGGCAGAGTCAAACCGGCAGCCGCGAGTGCCGTTTGATAGGCGAGTATCGCGCGCCGGTATCTGGTCTGTATGCCGCGGCTGCCTTCGGCGTCGAGTGGAACTGCTAGGTCGGCGTCCCTAAACGACGTGGTGTAAATCGTGGTCAAGTGTGCCATGATGCCTTTGACTATCTCCCGACCAGCGAGTAGCTGATCCATCGCCTGCTCAACGTCCACAGTGCGCCAAGTTGGGGGAAACGGTTCCCCGAAGAAGTTGATCTTCATGATCTTCCGATCAGGATCCCAAGGCACGGGCAGGAGTCCGTAGGTCTCCACTTCCCCATCTCTAGCGACACCGATGACCTCATGGATGCAATGTAGAGCTTTACCATCTTGGGGATTGTCTTGGGCGTACTCTCCGCTGAGGTCGAAAATTAGCTGGCCGACGCGGCACTTGGACAGATCTTGAGTACGGAGCCGATATATTGCCTCAGCGACAATTTTCATGCCGTTGGACTTGCCGGAGCGCGACATGCCCAAGTAGACAGTCCGGCGTTTCAACACGTCCGTTGGGTCCAAGCTGAAGTCGGCTTTCGTTGCCGATTCGCGTTCGGCCGCTGCGAATCGCGTAGTGCCGATCTTTGTTAGCGGCTGGTCGATGGGAACATCGTTCGAACGGTGACGGTGATTGACGATTAAAGACAGCGTGTGGGAGTCTGGCTTCCAAACCATTAACTCATGCACGGCATAGTAGTTCTCGATGTCCTCGGCGTATCGGTAGCCATCGTGCTGTTGTATGAAGGTACCAAGCACGCTGCACTCGACGGCGTGGAGCGAGAGCTGATCTCGCATCCATTCGTCAAGCTTGCCATCCCAAGCTTCTTCGTTCCCCGAAGACTCGATCGCGCGTTGGCGGGTCTCGTCGTTAGACGTGGCGTTCGGCAAGCGAGCTTCTCTTTGAATCCTGAGCAGGAGAAAGGACTCATCGCCGGTCTGCTTGGCGGCCAAGAGGAACATGCCCTTGGCTAAACCACCAGCGCGTTCACGGTCGAAATCGTACACGGCCACAATCGCTTGCGTATACGACAGCGTGTACACCGCGCCGACCCTCATCGAACGATCGCGGAAAGCTGGCGACTCCTCGGTCGCTCCCGCTGCCTCGGCTAGCGCCGGAAGTATCGGTTCACTCATCGGTTCTCGCATTCTGTTCGCTAGCGCAGTGTCTCACACTGGCCCGCCGATGTATCGATAGGGCTGCTGACGGTGGACGGCGGGGTCTCTATTGCGGCACTCGCAGCTTGCACGGCAAGTGTCGCGGGCGTCTCTCAAAGTGAGTTTCGAGTTCTCGCGGCGCTGTCGCGAGAGCGTGTTCATGGTGCCACCTTCTCCATCTCGCTCGAGATGGTCTCGACAAGACGCCGGGCGTGAGAGGACGCGCTAATGACCCTTGCTGCGTCGATCCGTCCCAGCAGGGCAAACGAGTCTCGGCCTTTGTCGTACCGGCCCTTGCGAGATTGCCGAGTGGACTCTCGGAGCGCCTTGTCGAGATCGGCCTTTGCAACTTGCTCAACCTCCCGTTGCGGCGCCGGCAGTGCGTTCGCTCTGAAGCCGTTGCCGAAGTAGCGGGCAAGGCAGTCCCGGTCGGCTAGGAACCAAGACTCCATCACTTGCACCATCAGGTGAGCGTTCCGGTCCGTGGCGCCGTCCGGCTGCTCCCATCCGTCGCGTTGCTTCAGATGGGCCCAAGACGTGGCGTCTACTGGCCCCTCGCCGTCTACCAGCAAGCCCACAAAGTCGTCTGCCTGCTGGGCAATAGCGGTGCAAAATCTCTCGTAGGCTTGGCGCCTGCTGCCGCAGGCGACGACGGCCGGCATGCGGTCCGTGAGGCCGGCGTTGCGAAAGAACGCACTGAAGCCTTGGCGACACGCATGCCGTAGCTTTCGGCCGTTTCCGCCGCCTTCGACGTATACCTTGGCTTTCAATGGCGGTTCCCTCCGATTTCGCCGGAAGACCACAATTCGCCAAGACGGTACTTGTCCAGCCAGTGTTTCAGATCTGGGGTGCTGAGGCGCCTAAGTTGCGTCTGGCCCTTCTCCTTTTCGCAAACCACCACGCACTCCGGATGGTCCGTCAAAGCATCGACCAGAACCTCTGAATGCGTCGTGACGACAAGCTGGCAGCGTTCAGACGTTTCCAACAGGAGTTCGACCAAGCCAGGGAGAATGTCGGGATGAAGGCCAATCTCTGGCTCTTCGATGCATACCAACGGGGGCGGGTCCGGATCGCAGAGGATGGCCAGCAGCGACAGGTAGCGAATCGTGCCGTCGGAGAGCCGGGTCGCCGGTACTGTCACGCGCCCGCCCTGCTCTTGGACGAAAACCTGAACCGTGTTGAATTCGATGTTCACATGGAAATCGGAGACGTCTTGATAGAGGCCGCGCAATGCTTCGACCAACCGCTCACGGACCTTGTAGTCTCTGGATAGGCGATTCAGAACCAAACCCAGATTGGCATTGTCTTCGTTGAGATTGGCGTTCGGCAGGTCCGTCTTCTGGAGCGAGCGGACGACGTTGTTGCGGCCAAGAGTCCACTCTCGATAGAGCTTGATGCGTTCTAGCTCTTTTGCTAGGCAGGTGAGTTCCGGGTAGCGCTCCGAATCTTTCACTTGGGCCAGAACGGATTTGGAGATGTCTAGCGGATACTTGACCTGCTTGAATGCCCCCCAGAGCCTGCCCGCTATCGATTCGTTGTCCGCGGCCCGAAGGAGCGCATGGCGGGCGGTTCCACTCATCTCGAAATAGGGCGTTCGCTTACCATATTGATCCGGAGCCACCGGTTCCGCCCGCTCGTCGATCACGCCGAAGCTCTGATAACGTTCGGCAAACTCCATGCCGTAGCGCAGCGCCTCCTGGCCGGCGGGATGTACGACGGCCTCCAAGCGGGCGGAGTCTGCCTTCGGATCGCCTTGCCAAATCCAGTCCGCGACGCCGCGCCCCGTGCGGATCGGGGTCGCCAAGTCTGTTGGCGCCGCCTGAAGCAGGCCAATCGCCTCAATGAAGTTCGATTTGCCAGACCCGTTGGCGCCGATCAATACGTTGAGCGGCCGGAGCGCAAACTCTTCCGCCTGCGGCCCGAAGGAAAGCAGGTTTTTCAGTCGGATGCGCTCAAGCAACATGTCTCGTTCCTGCGCTCTACTGCTCCACACTCCTCCTCACTGCACCCACCCCCCAGAAAACGGTATGGCCTGCCCCACGAAGAAGTTGCTTTCTTCGCTGGCGAGGAACAGTGCGAACAGGGCGTCTTCGCGGGCGGTGCCTAAGCGGCCGGCGGGCACTTGGCGTTTCAGGGAGGCTTGGAAGGCGGGGCGCTCCCGCAGGGCTGGTGGGAAGTAGTCTTCGTTTTCCACATAGTTCTGGGCGATCAGGTTGATCTGCACGTTGCGCGGCGCCACTTCCACGCCCACGGCCTGCACATAGCCGAGTTGCGCGGCCCGCGCCGCGCTGTAGGCGGCGAGGGTGCGCATCCCTTTAAGGGCCGACGCGCTGCCGTACACCACGATCTTGCCGCGTTCGCGTTCCAGCATCTGTGGCAGCGCGGCCCGCGTGAGCCGGTGGAGGGGGTGTACCATCATCTCGAATGCCTTGCCCCAGTCCGCATCGCCCAGTTGGGTTGTTTCGGTGCCGGCGAAAGTAGGCGAGGCGAGGTTGGCCACCAGCACGTCGATCTGGCTAGCTTCTGCCACCGCCGCCTCGCAAGCGCCGGGGGCCGTGAGGTCCCGGGCATCGGCGATCACTTCCGCGCCTTCTTCGGCAAACACTTCCGCAGTGATTGGCCCCATGAAGTCCTGCGCCTGTGTGATGAGCACTCGTTTGCCGGCCAATCGCTTCATGGCGTGTCTCCTCCTGCTGGTCTGCTGAGTTGTGCTGCGCTTCCCATTCCCGCGTCAGGTGTGAGCGTGATGCCGAGCTGCGGCCGACCCTCGTGCGCAGCCCTAGGCACCGTCCGCAACGTTCACCCGCGCGCCCAACCAACGCCAATCGCTACGGAATGGCGATGAAGATGCGCCGTTCGCCACGCTGCACCCATAGGGCAAGGGTGCGCGGCAGCTCCTCCACCAAGTCCAAAAGCTCCTGCACGTTGGCGACGCGCCGCCGGTTCACGCCCAAGATGATGTCGCCGGGGCGCAAGCCCTCGCGGGCTGCGCGGCTGCCGGCGTCAACTCGCGCCACTTCCACTCCGCGCACTTCGCCGAAGAGCGGATGATCCGGCGAGATGTCCCGCAATGCGACGCCTTCGAGGCGTTCGCTGGTCGCCCCGCCATCCGCCAACGTCACGCCACGCTCGCCGATGACGACCTTGCGCTTCAACCGTTCGCCGTCGCGGATGAGTTCGATTTCCACCTCTTCGCCGACGCGGCCCAAGCCCACGCGGTTGCGGAGATCGTTCGCGCCCTCGATGGCCTCGCCGTCAACGCTCACGATCACGTCGTAGGGGCGGATGTCTGCCTTTTCGGCGTGCGAGCCTTCCATCACCTCAGAAACCAATGCGCCCTGGGCTTGGTCTAGATCGAGGCCTTCCGCCAAGTCTGGCGTGAGGTCGCGGATGATGACGCCAAGCTGCCCGCGCCGCACTTCGCCATGTTCGAGCAGTTGTGCCACCACGGCCGTGACCATGCGCGTTGGCACCGCGAAGCCGATGCCGACGCTGCCGCCGGATGAAGAAATGATGGCCGTGTTGATGCCAACGAGGCGCCCGTCGAGATCGATGAGGGCGCCGCCGGAGTTGCCGCGGTTGATGGAAGCGTCTGTCTGGATGAAGTCTTGGTAGCTGTCTTGGTAACCGGCATCGAAGTTGAAGCCGGTGCGGCCCAGGGCGCTCACAATGCCGAGCGTCACCGTGTGTCGGAGGCCAAACGGGTTGCCGATGGCGACCACGAAGTCTCCCACCTCCAACATTTCGGAGTCGCTGGGGCGCAATTCGGTGAGATCGTCCGCATCGATGCGCAGGAGCGCCACGTCGGTGCCGGCGTCGCTGCCCACGAGGGTCGCCTCGAAGTCTCGCCGGTCGAGCAGGGTGACGACGATGGTTTCCGCGTCCTTCACCACATGGTGGTTGGTCACCACCAAGCCTTCCTCGGCATCGACGATGACGCCGGAACCAACGCTTTGCACCGGCACGCTGCGCTGTTGCGGCGCGTTGAAGAAGCGGCGAAAGAAGGGGTCTTCAAGCAACGGATTGCGCTGCACGCGCCGCCCGCGCACGGAAATGTTCACCACGGCCGGCGTCGCTTCCTTCAACACCGGCGCCGCGGAGAACTTGTCCGCATGGGCGCCGGCGGCGATTGCGGCCAGCGAGAACAGCGCAACGGCGCGCAACAGACGGAACATGGCTTCCTTCTCCTTCATCGAAGTGCATGTGTCGAAGCGGCAATTATGCCCCTTCCGGGCTTGGCCTCCCGTGATCGGGCTCACCGGGACGACCGCGTTGGGGCTGCCTCGATGCCACCACCGCACGCGCTGCCGACGCGCCGCAGCGCGTGCGCAATCCCGGTGTCCACCGGCTCGCTGCCGAACGCCGGCATCCCGAGCCACCGATGGGATCAATGCTCATGCAGCAGCACCCGGTCATAGATGGCGGTGACATGGGCGAAGTTGATGATGAGCGAGTGCGAGATCGGCTGGTGTGGATCGCGCGTGTCATGCAGGTGGTACTTGAAGCGCTTCTGCGGCTCGCCCTGTAGAAAGGCATCGTAATCCTTCGACAACTCCCGCACGTCGGAGAGCATCTCCTTGCTCCATGTGGCGCGGAACGGCCCAAGCAGCGCGCCGCCCTGCAAGGCGACGGTGATCTCGTGGTTGGTGAGGCCCTCAGACATGACGGTGCTCCCGCGTTGTGATGGCGCCTACCTTATTGACGCAAACGCCGCCTTTCCAGTTTCAATTCGGCCATTTGCGGCGTGACGCGAAGCCGCCGCCGCCGGGTAAACTGTGCCGCATCGCGTTGGCAGGGCAAGGAGAACGAGCGATGGCGATAACCGGATTCGATCATATGGTGGTGCGCGTGGCAGATTTCGATGCCGGCGTGGCAACTTACCGCGACGCCTTGGGGTTGGACTTGGACCGCACGGACGAGAACGCCGCCCTCGGCATCAAGCAGGCATTCTTCAACCTGCCGGATGGCGGCTTCATCGAGGTGGTGGCGCCCACCGATGCGAACGGCGCCGTGGGCAAGGCGCTGGAGGGGCGCGGCGAAGGCATGCACACCATGTCCCTTGCGGTGGACGACATGGCCGCCACCGTTGCGGAACTGAAGGAGACCGGCGCGCGGCTCATCGGCGAGGGCGGGCCACAGGTGTTCGTGCATCCGAAGTCCACCCACGGCATTCTGCTGCAGCTCACGGAGAAAGCCTGACGCGGATTGCCTTGGCAGCGCTGGCGATGCGGCGTTGCCGAACTGGGTGCGTTAGCGCCGCTTTGGGCGAAACCAGCCGCGCACCTTAAGCGGCGAGGGTGATGGCGCCGCCGGCCAGAGAAGGCCGCTCCGCTGAGGTGCGCGGGTTCCTATCGATCCCAGTAGAAGCGGCCAAGCGTCAAGCGCGGAAGCTCAGTCTCCGTGCGCCGCCACCGCAGCCAACCAGCGCCGGGCGGCAGGCAAACACAAGAGCGCCAGCGCCGCCATTTGCATGGCGCGGCCGGCGAGGTCTGGCAACGGGGCACCGGTGATGGCATCGCCCAAGGCACCGGAGTTGCTCGCCCCCCAAAGCCACGCAACGAGCGCCGCGGCAATGGCCAAACGCACCCAACCAAAGCCGCGGAACGCAGCGTACGCCAGCGTCGCCCAGAGCATGACGAAGAACACCCGCGCGCCGTTGCTCACCACATGCTCCGGCCAGAGCATCCAGCCAATGGCCAGCACGAGCGCAGCGCAGAGCAGCAGCGCCGCGGCCGCCACCACCGCCGGTGGGCGCGCCGCCGGCATCCCGGCCTCGGCGCTCATTCGGCTGTGCGGATCTCCGAGCCGAGCGCGAAGGCGCCGCCTTGCACCACGCGGGCGCGCAAACCGCCGCGCCACAGCATTGCCTTGACGACTGCGGCAGCGGAGATGCTCTCCGTCTGCAACCGGCGGCCCAGCGTGGCGCAGGGATCGCAGGGTTCGATGCCTTCGAGCAACGCCTCGCCGACGCTGAAGCGCTGGCCGATGAGCGGCCGCAACGCGACGCCGCGGGTGACGAGGTTGCGGCGCGTGTCCGCCGGTTCGATGGCCTGGCCAGTTTCGGCGTTGAACGCTTCCACCTCTTCGGCTTCGATGAGCGTGACTTCCGCGGCCGGCACGCCGTTGGGGTGCGCCCAGTGATGGTCTCCCTTGATGCCGCGGCCGGCCACGAGTTCGCCCTGTTCCAAGGCCGCCGTCGGGCCGCCGCGCTCTGGCGCGATGTGGATGCTGACGATGCTCATTCCACGGCCTCTACGGCCACCACAAAGTCCAGATCGATCTTGCCTTCGCGCAGCGCGATGGCCTCTTTGTAGGCGGGTGAGTTCCAGAAGCCCTTGAAGTCTTGCATGGAGCGGAACCGTTCCACCACGAGAAAGCCATCAAACGGCCACTCCCCTTCCATCACTTCGATGGCGTCCGCTTCGCCGCGCCCCAACAATTCGATGCCGGCCGCTTGGGCACCCGGCCCCGCGGCCTCCCCATAGGCTTCCAACCCTTCCGCGTCGATGACGCGGCCGGAGACGATCACATAGGCCGCCGGCTCGGCGTGGTCTTCCGCGTAGGCGACGCCCAAGCAGGCGCCGGCGCCAAGGCCGATGGCGAGGGTGACAAAGGGAATGGCGCGGTGCATGGCGCTGCTCCTATCGCATGGTGGCGGTGAGGCTACGCCGGCGGCTTGGGAAAGGGAAGCGCGGCGCGGCTCTTGACCTCCGCGCATGGCCGCGGGGTGCCGGCGGCCACGCACGCGAAGCCCGTCGCCGGGCGACTTTTGATGTTCCGCGCAAGGCTAGCCGGAAGTGGCCTGTGCTAATATCGCCGCCCGTTTGTGGGGTCACTCACGCCGTGCCCCAACCCACTGCTTGGAGTGCGCCGCGCCGCCCATGACGGAAGGCCCAGACATCCTGCCGTTTCTGCTGTATGCGTTGGTGGTGGCGGCGCTCATCGCGGTCACGCTCACCGCGGCGTGGTTCATCGGCGCCAAGGCGCGCCACGGTGGCGCCCGCACCCTGCCATTCGAGTCTGGCGTGGTGTCGGTTGGCGATGCCGAGGAGATGCGCTTCTCCATCGAGTTCTATCTCATCGCCATGTTCTTCGTCATCTTCGATTTGGAGACCATCTTCATCATCGCTTGGGCGGTGGCGTTCTTTGAGACCGGCTGGCGCGGCTACATCGGCGCCAGCATCTTCATCGCCATCCTGCTCATCGCGCTGGTTTACGAGTACCGCACGGGGGCGTTGGATTGGGGCGTGAAGGGGCGTTTTGCCCGCGCACCCGGCGCCCCGCGCTATGCCCAGGCAGACACCGAAGCGACGGGGGCGTAGCGGCGATGCAGTGGCGGCTCATCAAGACGGAAGCGGACGCGCCCATGGCCGCGGTGGACGCTGCCTACCAGGAAGATGCCGCCAAGGGCTTCCTCACCGCCAAGCTCGAAGACTTGGTGGCGTGGGGGCGCGCAAACTCCATCTGGCCGTTCAACTTCGGCCTCTCCTGTTGTTATGTGGAGATGGCCACCGCGCTCACCTCGCGCCACGATGCGGCGCGCTTCGGCGCCGAGGTCATCCGCGCCACGCCCCGCCAAGCGGACCTGATAGTGGTGTCCGGCACGGTGTTCCGCAAGATGGCGCCGGTGCTGCAACACCTCTACGAGCAGTTGTTGGAGCCGCGCTGGGTGATTTCGATGGGATCTTGCGCCAACTCTGGCGGCATGTTCGACGTGTACAGCGTGGTGCAGGGCGCCGACAAGTTCCTGCCGGTGGACGTGTATGTGCCCGGCTGCCCGCCGCGGCCCGAGGCCTTCATGCAGGGGCTCACCTTGCTGCAGGAGTCCATCAAGAACACGCATCGCCCGCTCTCTTGGGTGATTGGCGAGGATGGCTCGGTGGCGAAGTACGCGCCCAGCCAGCGGGATGCGCGCACGCCGGAGCGGATGCGGGTGTCTCATCTCGACGAGCCAACCACCGTCGGCGACGCGCCCCTTTCGGATTCGCTGTTGAAGCGGCGCGACGCATGAGCGAGGCCGCAGTCGCCCCACCCGTCGTCGAGCCAGACATCGTCTCGGTGCTGCGGGGACGGTTCGGCGAGGGCTGTGTGCTGCAGCCCACCGCAGACGGCATTCCCACGCTGTGGGTGGAGAAGGAGCAGGCGCCGGCCGTGCTGCGCTGCCTGAAAGAGGAGGAGGGCTACGAGCTCCTGCTCGATCTTTCCGCCATCGACGAACGCACGCGAGCGTTCCGGCCGCACCAGCCAGCGGCGGACTTCACCGTGTTCTACCACCTGATGTCGCTCCAGCACGACAGCGATGTGCGCATCAAGGCGGCGCTCAACGGGGAGCATCCCAGCGCGCCCTCGGTCACGTCCGTGTATCCCGTGGCGGACTGGTACGAGCGCGAGGCCTTCGACATGTTCGGCATCACGTTCGATGGGCACCCGAACCTGCGCCGCATCCTCACGCCGCCGAACTGGGAGGGCCATCCCCTGCGCAAGGAACACCCGGCGCGGGCGACGGAGATGGACCCGTTCACCATGACGCCGGAGTTTCAGCAGTCGCAGCAGGATGGCTTGCGCTTCGTGCCGGAAGAGTGGGGCATGAGCCGCTCCTCCAAGCACACAGACTTCATGTTCCTCAATTTGGGGCCGAACCACCCCAGCGTGCATGGCGTGTTCCGCATCGCCCTGCAGCTCGATGGCGAGGTGATCGTGCAAGCGGTGCCGGACATCGGCTACCACCACCGCGCCCAAGAGAAGATGGCGGAGCGGCAGAGCTGGCACACCTACATTCCGTATACAGACCGGGTGGACTATCTGGGCGGGGTGATGAACAACCTGCCCTATGTGATGAACGTGGAGCGCATGGCGGGCATTGAAGTGCCGCCGCGCGCGCAGTTCATCCGCATCATGCTCTCCGAGTGCTTCCGCATCGCCAGCCATTTGTTGTTCTACGGCACTTATGCCCAAGACGTGGGGCAGATGTCGCCCGTGTTCTACATGTTTGCAGACCGGGAGCGCCTCTTTTCCATCATCGAGGCCATCACCGGCGGGCGCATGCATCCAAGCTGGTTCCGCATCGGCGGCGTCTGCCAAGACTTGCCGGATGGTTGGGACAAGATGGTGCTGGACTTCGTGCGCTACATGCCGAAGCGCCTAGACCACTACGAGAAGATGGCGCTGAAGAACAAAATCCTGCAGCGCCGCTCCATCGGCATCGGCGCCTACACCACCGCTGAAGGGCTGGACTGGGGCATCACCGGCCCGTCGCTGCGCGCCACCGGCCACGACTGGGACCTGCGCAAGAAGCGTCCCTACAGCGGCTACGACCAAGTGGAGTTCGAGGTGCCGACGGCCAACAACGGCGATGTCTTTGACCGCGCGGTGGTGCGCGCCGAGGAGATTCGCCAAAGCCTGCGCATCATCGAGCAATGCGCGCGCAACATGCCGTCCGGCCCATACAAATCAGACCATCGGCTCACCACGCCGCCGCGCAAAGAGCGCACGATGCAAGACATCGAAACGCTCATCCACCACTTCCTGAACGTGAGTTGGGGGCCGGTGATTGCGCCTTGCGAATCGGCCACCACCATCGAGGCCACCAAGGGCTGGAACTCGTATTACTCAATCTCCGATGGCGGCACGATGGCGTACCGCACGCGCATCCGCACGCCGTCTTTTCCGGCGCTGCAGATGATCCCCCTCATCAGCAACGGCTTCATGGTGGCAGACCTCATCGCCATCATCGCCAGCATCGACTTTGTGATGGCGGATGTGGACCGATGAGTGAACCCGCGCAAGACTTGGCTGGGGCAGACCTGATTCCCACCCTTTCCCCGGAGGAGACGGCCGCTATCGAGGAAGAGTGCGCGCACCTGCCAGACCGGGAGTCTGCCGCCATCGACGCCATGATGATCGTGCAACGCGAGCGCGGCTGGGTGTCGGATGCGAGCCTCGCCGCCATTGCCCGCCTGCTGGGCATGAGCGTGGCGGCGCTGGATTCCATCGCCACCTTCTACAACCTCATCTTCCGGCAGCCCGTGGGCCGCCATGTGGTGATGCTGTGCGACAGCGTGTCCTGCTATGTGATGGGCGCCGACACGCTGCGTAAGCAGGTAGAGGATCACTTGAACCTCAACATGGGAGAGACCAGCGCAGACGGCCGCTTCACGCTGTTGCCCATCGTTTGCTTGGGCGCGTGCGACCGGGCGCCGACGATGATGGTGGACGAAGATTTGATCGGCAACGTTTCCGCCGAACAGTTGGCCGAGACGTTCAAGGGCTACGAGTGAGGGTTGGCTACGAGTGATGGCGAAGGGCAACGGCAAGACATCCGCTGAGGCGCCCCTGATCGGCGTGATCGAAGCCGTGGGCGGCGCGGTGGACTTGTCCGCCTACGAAACCCACGAAGGCTACGCCGCGGCGCGGACGGCGCTCGCATCCATGACGCCGGCTGAAGTGATCGACTTGGTGAAGGAAGCCAACCTGCGCGGGCGCGGCGGCGCCGGCTTTCCCACTGGCCTCAAGTGGAGCTTCGTGCCGCAAGGCGATGCCGCCGGCAGCGGCCCCAAGTACCTCGTCTGCAACGCGGACGAGATGGAGCCTGGCACCTTCAAAGACCGTTACCTCATGGAGCGCAACCCGCACCTGCTCGTCGAAGGCATGATCCTCGGCGCTTGGGCGATCCAAGCGAGCCACGGCTACGTCTTCCTGCGCGGCGAATACCACGCGGCCTACCGGCAATTGCAGGACGCCATCGACGCGGCGGCGGCCAAGGGCTACCTCGGCAAGAACATCTTCGGCAGCGGTTTCGATTTCGAGCTGCGCATCCACCGCAGCGGCGGCCGCTACATCTGCGGCGAAGAAACCGCGCTCTTGAACGCCTTGGAAGGCAAACGCGCGCAACCCCGCCAGAAGCCGCCATTTCCCCCGGCCAGCGGCGCTTGGGGACGCCCCACCATCGTCAACAACGTGGAGACGTTCTGCAACGTCCCCGCCATCATCAGGAACGGCGCCGAGTGGTATCACGAGCTTGGCATTGGCGACGACGCCGGCACCAAGCTCTATGGCGCGTCTGGCCGCGTCAAGCGGCCGGGGCTGTGGGAACTGCCGATTGGCACGCCCATCCGCGAAATCATCGAGGAGCATGCTGGCGGCATGCAGGATGGCTACGCGCTGCGCGGCATCTTGCCCGGCGGCGCTTCGACGGACTTTCTGGTGGCCGAGCACTTCGATTTGGCGATGGACTACGGCACGATTCAGAAGGCCGGCAGCCGCATGGGCACCGGCACCATGATCCTGATGGACGATTCCATCTGCCCGGTGGACATGTGCCGCAACTTGGAGCACTTCTTTGCCCAAGAGTCCTGCGGCTTCTGCACCCCGTGCCGGGAAGGGCTGCCGTGGGTGGAGCAACTGCTCCTCGACATCGAGGAAGGCCGCGGCAAGGAAGGCGATCTTGAGCTGCTGGACCGCAACGCTGCCTTCATCGGCGGCGCGACCAACACCTTCTGTCTGCACGCGCCGGGCGCGATCGAGCCGCTGGCGAGCGCCCTCAAGTACTTCCGCGAGGACTTCGAGGAACACATCCGCACTGGCGCTTGCCGCTACCGATAATGTTGCTGGCGCGCCCGTCAGCGTCCACGCTCCCAACAGGCTTCCCCGTTGGGGCGCTGGCCAGAAGGTGCTGAGCCACAGTCGCTTGCCAGGGCCGCTGCTCAGGTTTACGCTCGTGTTCCGAAGGGTCAGGGCACGCGGTTCACGGAGCGTTGAAGGGGGCATCCGCCCGCGGAGTGAGCCGAAGGCATGACCCACGCAGCAGAGAAGCGTGCGTGAACCATTCGCCGGCACGACAAACAGCGCCGCGTAGCGGCGGAGTCGATGTGCCTGCTACCCCGTTCTTCATCCCCGCCAAACATGCGCCAACACGAAAACGCGGCGCTGTGGTGGATGTGTTCTGCGGTGCCGGTGGGCTGAGCCACGGCTTCTTGCTCGAAGGCTTCGACGTGCGCGCCGGCATCGACATCGATTCGGCTTGCCGGCATGCCTACGAGTGCAACAACGGTGCGCGATACATCGAGAAGGACGTAGCGGACGTTCGGGGCGAGGAGGTCTCCGCGCTGTTCGCCGAGGGGCAACCGCGGATATTGGTAGGGTGCGCACCGTGCCAGCCGTTCTCCTCATACAGCCGGAAGGGCAGCCAGAAGCACCCGGATGCTAAGTGGAAACTGCTTGGCGAGTTCGGGCGTCTAGTAAAAGAAGTGCAGCCGGACATCGTCTCGATGGAGAACGTGCCGCGGCTCGCTAACTTCCACGGCGGTGAGCTGCTCAAGGCGTTCCTCTGTGGCTTGCAGAAGGCTGGCTACGCGGTGTGGTCGCAGGTTGTCGATTGCGCGGCCTACGGCGTGCCGCAAACGCGCCTGCGGCTCGTGGTGCTCGCGTCTCGGGTGGGTGCCATTGAGCTCGTTCCGCCTACCCACAAGTGCGATCGATACCGAACCGTGCGGGACGCCATCGCGGGGCTGCCCCCGATTTCGGCCGGCGAGGCTGCGCAAGACGATCCATTGCATCGCGCCAGCCGGCTCTCCGCCGTCAATCTTGCCCGCATTCGGGCGGCTCGGCCGGGGCAGACGTGGCGTGACTGGGATCCACGCCTCGTCGCCAAATGCCATCAGAAGAGCACCGGGCGCTGGTACCAAAGCGTGTACGGCCGCATGAGCTGGGACGCGCCAGCGCCCACCATCACGACGCAGTGCAATGGCTTCGGCAACGGCCGGTTCGGCCACCCGGAGCAGAACCGGGCGATCTCCCTGCGCGAGGCGGCCCTCCTGCAGACGTTTCCGCGCAGCTACGAGTTCTTCCAACCCGACGAACGCTGGTTCGTTTCCGCTGCGGCGCGTTGCATCGGCAACGCCGTTCCTGTTGCGCTGGGGCGCGCGGTGGCGCAAAGCGTCGCCCGCACCCTAAACGGAGGGCGCGGTGTCTGAACAACCCGCCAAGCGTCCGCTGGAGCTGAAGATCAGCTTGGCGGCTTTGGAGCACTTGGGGATGAATCTCTACAGCACCATCCCGGCAGTGCTCTCAGAGGTCGTCGCCAACGCTTGGGACGCGGACGCGGGCCGGGTTTCCGTGACGCTCGGCGACGGCGAGATCACGATTCAGGACGACGGCATCGGCATGACTCGAGACCAAGTCATTGATCGGTTTTTGGACGTTGGCTTTCAGCGCCGCTCTGCGATGGGTGCCACCACCGCCAAGGGCCGTTCGCCGATGGGGCGCAAAGGCATTGGCAAGCTGTCGTGTTTTTCGATAGCGAATGTCGTCACCGTTCATACGACGAGTGCCGGCGAGCGCACAGCGTTCCGCATGGATGCAGGGCGGATTCGCGAGCAGATGCGCCGCGACGACCGCGGCGTCTGCCCGATCGAGGAACGCGAGGATTGGCCCGAGGCGCTCGGCGTGGGCACGCGCATTGTCCTCACCGAACTGAAGCACGAAGCCAGTCGACAGACGACGCTTGGCTTGCGCCAGCGCATCGCCAGACGCTTCTCCGTCATTGGCCCGCAGCGCGGGTTTGCGGTAGAGGTGGATGGCGAGTGCATCTCGCCCCACGACCGCGGCTACGACCGCCATGTGGAGTATTGCTGGACCTACGGCGACGACGCCGGCGTCACAGGGCGCTTCGACAATCTAGCCGACAATCAGCCGTCCTCCAACCGGAACGCTGCGCTGGCGGACGCGAACGTGAACGTCACCGGCTGGATTGGCACGGTGAAAAAACCCAACTTCCTCAAGGCCGAGGACGGCGACAACCTCAACCGCCTCGCCGTGTTCATGCGCGGCAAGGTGGCCCAAGAGGATCTCCTCGGCGACTTCGGGATGAAAGAGATATTCGCGGATTACCTAGTAGGCGAAATCCACTGCGACGATCTCGACCAAGATGATGACGATGACATCGCCACTAGCAGCCGCCAAACACTGAAGTACGACGACCCGCGATTTGCGCAGCTCCGGCGCTTCCTCCACGGTGAACTTCGCCACATCGCGGGCCAGTGGACGGATCTACGCAATCAGCAGGGTGCGAAGGTGTTTTGCCGGGATGTGCCTGCCGTGGCCGAATGGCTGGGTGCCCTGCAAGGAGACACGAAAACGAAGGCCGAACGATGGATCGGCCGTCTCAACGTGCTGCCCGCGGGAGACGAAGCCAAGCGGGAACTCCTGAAGGCTTCGATTCTGGCTTTTGAGAGCTATCGGTGGAAGGAGCAGTTGGATTTCCTCGGCAACGTCTCCAACGAGAACATCGAGACGATCCTCAAGGTGTTCGAGGAGATTGGCGACTTGGAACGCAGCTACTACGGACAGATCGCCAAGGGCCGTCTGCGGATCGTTGAGGCGCTTGAGGAGAAGTTGGACGCGGACGATAAGGAGCGGGTCATTCGCGATCACATCTACAGGAATCTATGGCTGCTCGATCCTTCTTGGGATGTCGTCGAGGGGAGCCAAGCAAGCGAACGCACCATCACAAAGTACCTTCAGGAGACATCCGCGAAGTTGAGTGCAGAGGAGCGAAGGGCACGAATCGACATCGGCTATCGCACTGCCGCCGGTGCCCATGTGATCATTGAACTTAAGCGAGCGTCGGTGTGCACATCGGTCTACCGGCTGCTTGAACAGATCACCAAGTACCGCGACGGTGCATCAAAGCTCATACTCAAGACTGGCCACAGGGACTGGCCCATTGAGGTGATTTGCTTGGTTGGTCGGGGCCCGCCGGAGGCGGACCAGAACCCGGACAGAGTGCGCAAACAGCTTGCCACTGTTAATGCCCGCCTGGTCCGGTACGACGAGCTGCTTGGCAACTCCCGTCGCGCCTACGCCGCGTACCTTGAGGAACACAAGAAGATCGACCGGCTCTCCGGCATCTTCAGGGCCATTGACGATTTCACCGCGACGCAAATGGACTAGCTCCAACGCCGACTGCCGGGATTGGGTCGGTGGACGGCCCCGCGCCGCGGGAAGTGGTCAGCGCTAGGTTCGTGGCGCGGCTAAGCCCGAACAGCTCCTTGCTACACGCCTTCCCCCCCTATAGAATCGCGCCCCTTTCTCGACGGGTGCGCGGCTTGGCGGCGCATCCTTAGGCTCGCCCCGCGGCGCATTGCCGGGCGACGCAGGTGTGGAGACCACATGGCCACCATCGGTCAGCTAGTGCGCAAGCCGCGCAAGCGGCGCGTGCGCAAGAACATCGTCCCGGCGCTGCAGGGGTCGCCGCAGAAGCGCGGCGTCTGCACGCGGGTGTACACCACAACGCCCAAGAAGCCCAATTCCGCGCTGCGCAAGGTGTGTCGGGTGCGGCTCACCAACGGCTACGAGGTGAACTCCTACATCGGCGGCGAAGGCCACAACTTGCAGGAACACTCGGTGGTGCTCATTCGTGGTGGGCGCGTGCGAGATTTGCCGGGTGTGCGCTACCACACCATTCGCGGCAAGCTCGATGCGTCCGGCGTGGCAGACCGGCGCGGCGCCCGTTCCAAATACGGCGCCAAGCGGCCGAAGTAGGAATCCAAACAGCGTCCGAGTAAGGCTGCCCGCGCGTGGCAGACCCACCTGAAGGAGAGGAGCGCAAATGCCGAGGCGAAGAGTCGTCGCGAAGCGGGAGATCATCCCGGATCCGAAGTATCACAATCAGACGGTGGCGAAATTCGTCAACCATGTGATGGTGAGCGGCAAGAAGGCCGTCGCAGAGCGCATCGTCTACGGGGCGCTCACCCGCATCGAGCAACGCGAGAAGGGTGACCCGGTGGGAACCTTCGAGAAGGCGTTGGAAGCCGTGGCGCCGTTCGTCGAAGTGAAGTCGCGGCGCGTTGGTGGCGCCACCTATCAGGTGCCGGTGGAAGTGCGCACCTCGCGGCGTCAGGCGCTTGCCATGCGCTGGCTGGTGGACAGCGCCCGCGGGCGCGGCGAGAAGTCCATGGCGGCGCGCTTGGCCGGCGAATTGATGGACGCCGCGGAAGGCCGCGGCGGCGCGGTGCGCAAGCGCGAAGACACGCACCGCATGGCGGACGCGAACCGGGCGTTCTCCCACTACCGCTTCTAGAAACTCCCTGCGCGCGATGTGGGTGCGCGTGGCATTGCGCCACGCGGACTGCCTACGCGATGCGCAATGCGCGATGCGCGCGATGAAGGAAAGGCAAGGATGGCTCGCAGCATACCCATTGGACGATACCGCAACATCGGCATCGTCGCGCATGTGGATGCCGGCAAGACGACCACCTCTGAACGGGTGCTCTTCTACACCGGGCTCTCCCACAAAATCGGCGAGGTGCATGACGGCGCCGCCGTGATGGACTGGATGGAGCAGGAGCAAGAGCGGGGCATCACCATCACTTCCGCTGCCACCACCTGCTTTTGGGCTGGCACCAAGGGCCAGTTCGACGAACATCGCATCAACATCATCGATACTCCAGGCCATGTGGACTTCACCATTGAGGTGGAGCGCTCCCTGCGCGTCTTGGATGGCGCCATGGTCGTCTTCTGCGGCACGTCTGGCGTGGAGCCACAATCGGAGACGGTGTGGCGCCAAGCGAACCGCTACGAAGTGCCGCGGGTGGTCTTCGTCAACAAGATGGACCGCGCCGGCGCAGATTTCCTGCGCGTCGTCGGGCAGATCAAGGAACGGCTCGCGGCCACGCCGGTGCCGGTGCAACTGCCTTGGGGCGCCGAGGAAGCCTTCAAGGGCGTCATCGACCTGGTGACGATGAAGGCGATCACTTGGACGGATGAAGACTTCGGCGCCGTGGCCCACGAGGAGGCCATCCCGGAGCACCTCGCCGAGGAAGCGGAGCGTTTGCGCGAGCAAATGGTGGAAGCCGCGGCGGAGGCCACTGAAGAGTTGATGGATCGCTATCTGGAGGATGGCGACCTGTCGCCCAAGGACATTCGCCAAGGCCTGCGCATCCGCACGCTGGACAACGAAATCGTGCCGGCGCTCTGCGGTTCGGCGTTCAAGAACAAGGGTGTGCAGCCGATGCTGGACGCGGTGGTGGATTTCCTGCCGGCGCCCACGGAAGTGAAGGCCATCGAGGGCGTGTTGGAAGACGGTGCCACGGTGGCGCGCTGCCGGTCGGACGACGACGAGCCATTCGCCGCGCTCGCGTTCAAGATCGCGACGGATCCGTTCGTCGGCACGCTCACCTTCTTCCGCGTCTACTCCGGCGTGCTCGCGTCTGGAGACCGGGTGCTGAACTCGGTGCGGGGCAAGCGCGAGCGCGTGGGGCGCATGGTGCAAATGCATGCCAACAGCCGCAACGAAATCCAAGAGGTGCGCGCCGGCGACATCGCCGCCGCCATTGGCCTGAAAGACGTCACCACCGGCGACACCCTCTGCGATGTGCGCCGCGCCATCACCTTGGAACGCATGGAGTTCCCGGAGCCGGTGATCAGCGTGGCGGTGGAGCCGAAGTCCGTGGCAGACCAAGAGCGCATGTCCACCGCGTTGGGCAAGCTCGCGCAGGAGGATCCGTCGTTCCGCGTCTCCGCAGACGCCGAGTCTGGGCAGACGATCATCGCCGGCATGGGCGAACTGCACTTGGAAGTGCTGGTAGATCGCATGAAGCGCGAGTTCAGCGTGGAAGCCGCCATCGGCAAGCCGCAGGTGGCGTATCGGGAAACCATCCGCAAACCGGTGGAATCCGAAGGGCGGTTCGTGCGGCAAACTGGCGGGCGCGGCCAATATGGCCATGTCTGGGTGCGCTTGGAGCCCTTTGCCGCGGAGGTGGATGGCGCCGCCTATGAGTTTGCGGACGAGATTGTCGGCGGGGCGGTGCCGAAGGAGTACATCCCCGCGGTGGAGCGCGGCATCGCCGGGCAGATGGAGAACGGCGTGCTCGCTGGTTATCCACTCATCGGCGTTCGCGCCACGCTGTACGATGGCTCGTTCCATGAGGTGGACTCTTCCGAAATCGCCTTCAAGGTGGCCGGCGCCACGGCGCTGAAGGAAGGCGCCCTGCGCGCCGACCCAGTGCTGCTTGAGCCGGTCATGAGCGTGGAGGTGGTCACGCCGGCAGACTACATGGGGCAGGTGGTGGGCGACCTGAACCGGCGCCGCGGCATCATCGAGAGCTTGGACGAGAACCCGTCCGGCAAGATAGTGCGCTGCTTCGTGCCGCTGGGCGAGATGTTCGGCTACGCGACAGACCTGCGTTCCGCCACCCAAGGCCGCGCCACGTTCACCATGGAGTTCGCCCGGTATGACGAAGTGCCGCGCAGCGTCGCCGCGCACATCTTGAACCGGTAACGCCGCGCAAAGGGGCCGCCCCGGAACGGCGCACTTGGTTCGCCGCGGCGCGCCGGACGGCTGCGGCCAAAGCCCCAAGGCCGTTCGTGGGGGCGAAAGAGACGGGGGACGCGGAGGAACGAAAGGCCGCGAAAAAAAGATGCCGCGCATCGTTGCGTAACGGAAACGGGCTTACTACAATGCTCGGTTCCTTGCGGCGGCAAGGCGGGTGCCCTTGGGTGGCCGCCCGGTTGTCGCGGCTGGTGAGAGAGTTCGCCACATCGACAGCGTGAAAACGCTAGCAGGGGTACGTCACGGCCGAGCGGGCGCCCAGTGCGCGCGAGGCCACCTTGCGCCGCCGGCGTCGCTGGCGGGGTTAGGTCGCTTGAGGAAAGGGTTTGAGTCAGAGTCAGCGCATTCGCATACGCCTGAAGGCGTTCGATCATCGGTTGATCGACGTCTCGACGGAGGAGATCGTCGAAACGGCGAAACGCACGGGTGCTCAAGTGCTCGGCCCCATTCCTTTGCCCACGCGCAAGGAACGCTACACCGTGCTCATTTCGCCCCACGTGGACAAGGACGCGCGGGATCAGTACGAGATTCGCACGCACAAGCGGCTCTTGGACATCGTCGACCCAACGGAGAAAACCGTTGATGCGTTGATGAAACTCGATCTCGCCGCCGGTGTGGAGGTGCAGATCAGCTTGAATTGAGGTGCAGAACATGGAACGCCGCCTGAACTTGAGGGCGGCGTTTTCGTAACGGGCAGTGTGAAAGAGGCAACGAACGGCGCGCGGGCGCCGAGGAAGAGGCCGAGGAACAACGAGTGGCGATTGGCGTCGTTGGCAAGAAAAGCGGCATGACGCGGGTGTTCACCGAGGCGGGGCGATCCATTCCCGTCACGGTCATCGCGGTGGAGCCGAATCGCGTGACGCAGGTGAAAACCCGCGCCGCGGACGGCTATGGCGCCTTGCAGGTGACGGCCGGCGAAGCGCGGCGCAATCGGCTGACAAAGCCGTTGGCGGGGCATTACATGAAAGCCAAGACGCCAGCCGGACGGGGCCTGTGGGAGTTCCGCATCGGCGATGACGATGCGCCGGAAGTCGGCGCCGAACTCAGCGCAGACCAATTCGAGGCTGGCCAGAAGGTGGACGTCACCGGCATCTCCAAAGGCAAGGGCTTCGCCGGCGGCATCAAGCGCTGGAACTTCGGCGCCCAAGGTTGGTCGCACGGCAATTCCCGAGCGCACCGAGCGCCGGGCTCCATCGGCCAATGCCAAACGCCCGGGCGCGTGTTCAAGGGCAAGAAGATGGCCGGCCACATGGGCGCGGAGCGTGTCACCACGCAGAATCTGACGGTGGTGAAGGTGGATGCGGAGCGCAACCTGTTGCTCATTCGCGGCGCCGTGCCGGGTCCAGCCGGCGGCGATGTGGTGGTGAAGCCGGCTGTCAAGGCGGCTGGCGGCGCCGCCGGGAATTGATGAGGCGGGCGATGCAACTCCCTTTGCATGATGGCAGCGGCAACGTCGAAGTGGCGGATGGCGCGTTTGCGCGGCAATTCAACGCAGCCCTCGTGCATCAGGTCGTCACCGCCTACCTCGCCAAAGGCCACGGCGGCACCCGCGCCCAGCGCACCCGCGCCCAGGTGCGCGGTGGCGGCCGCAAGCCTTATCGGCAGAAGGGCACCAATCGGGCGCGCGCCGGCACCCGCAGCAGCCCGCTGTGGCGTGGCGGTGGGCACATGTTCGCGGCGCAGCCGCATGAGCGTTCAGACAATGTGAAGGTGAACCGCAAGATGTATCGCGGCGCCATGTGTTGCATCCTGTCCGAGTTGATTCGGCAGAATCGCCTGGTCGCCGCCACCGCCTTTGCCGTCGAAACCCCGAAAACCCAATCCCTCGCCGCCCAACTCACCGCCCTGAAACTCCCCAACGTCCTCATCGTGAGCGGGGAGATCGACGAAAACCTCAAACTCTCCGCCCGCAATCTCCGCAACGTGGACGTGTGCGACGCAAACGGCGTGAATCCGGTGAGCCTCTTGAGCCACGAGAAGGTGCTGGTCACCGTGGCGGCGTTGAAGGCACTCGAGGCGGCCCTCGCATGAACGAAGAACGCCTGTACGCCGTGTTGGTGGAGCCGCATGTCACCGAAAAGGCTTCGATTTTGGGCGACGCGAGCAACCAGTACACCTTCAAGGTGGCGAAGGACGCCAAGAAGCGCGAGATCAAAGCCGCGGTGGAGCAGATCTTCGGCGTCGACGTGGTCAACGTCACCACGCTGAATCAACGCGGCAAGACACGGCGGACGGTGCGCGGCGTGACACGCCGGCGCAACTGGAAGAAGGCGTATGTGCGCGTCGCCCAAGGCCAAGACATCGACTTTGCGGTGGAGCGTTGACGATGCCGGCGTTGAAGACCAAACCCACCTCCCCAGGACGCCGCTTCGTCGTCAAGGTGGTCGATCCGGCGCTGCACAAGGGCGGTGCCTACAAACCGCTGTTGGAGCCGAACCCCAAGAGCGGCGGCCGCAACGCGAATGGCCGCATCACCACGCGGCATCGCGGCGGCGGCCACAAGCGCTTCTATCGCCGGGTGGACTTCCGCCGCGAGAAAGATGGCATCAAGGGGGTGGTGGAACGCTTGGAGTACGACCCGAATCGGAGCGCCAACTTGGCCTTGGTCAAGTACGAAGACGGTGAGCGCCGCTACATCTTGGCGCCGCGCGGGGTGGCTGCCGGCGCCGAACTCATGTCGGGCGCGAGTGCGCCGATTCGGCCCGGCAATGCCTTGGCGCTGCGCAACATACCGCTCGGCAGCGTCGTGCATTGCGTGGAACTGAAGCCGCGCAAGGGCGGGCAATTGGCGCGCAGCGCCGGCACTTCCGCGCAGTTGGTGGCGCGGGAGGGCACCTACGCCACGCTCAGGCTGCGCTCCGGCGAGATGCGCCGCGTGCTGGCCGAGTGTCGGGCCACGCTTGGCGAAGTGGGCAACAATGAACACAACCTGCGCTCCCTCGGCAAGGCCGGGGCGGCGCGTTGGCGCGGGCGTCGCCCAACGGTGCGCGGCGTCGCCATGAACCCGGTCGATCACCCGCACGGCGGCGGCGAAGGCAAGTCTTCCGGCGGCCGCCATCCGGTGACGCCGTGGGGCGTGCCCACCAAAGGCCACAAGACGCGCGCCAACAAGCGCACAGACGCGCTCATCCTGCGGCGGCGGGGCCGGAAATAGCGCCGGGTGAGCGAGCGAGGGGACGAGGCAACACGGATGCAACACACGCAACGACAGGAGCGGAACATGCGCAAGGAGCCAGGCGATGCCTAGGTCGCTGCGCAAAGGCCCATTTGTGGATCTGCATTTGGCGAAGAAGGTCACCGCGGCGCAGGAAAGTGGAGACCGGCGCCCCATCCGCACTTGGTCGCGCCGCTCGATGGTCTCGCCGGACATGGTGGGGCTGACGCTCGCCATCCATAACGGGCGCCAGCATGTGCCGGTGTTTGTCACCGAAGACATGGTTGGCCACAAGCTCGGCGAGTTCGCGCCGACGCGCACGTTCCGCGGCCACGCGGCAGACCGCAAGGCGAGGCGCTGAGGCGATGCGGGTGAGGGCAAAGGCCAAGACGCTGCGCATCTCGCCGCAAAAGGCGCGGCTGGTGGCGGATCAGGTGCGCGGCAAACCGGTGGGAGAGGCGCAGGACATCCTTCGCTTCAGCCCCCACAAGGGCGCCACGTTGATCTCCAAGGTGCTCGAATCCGCCATCGCCAACGCCGAGGAGAACGAAGGCGCGGACATCGACGAACTGCGGGTGGGCGAGATTTTCGTGGATCCGGGCATCACCATGAAGCGCATTCGCCCGCGCGCCCGCGGCCGGGCAGATCGGCAGCTGAAGCGCACCAGCCACATCACGGTGGCGGTGACGGACGGAGCGCCCTGAAGGGCCCTCGGAGCGGTTACGGGAACTAAGCAGAATGGGTCAAAAGGTCAATCCAACAGGCTTGCGCCTGGGCATCGTCGCCAAGCACCGCTCCCTGTGGTATGCGGAGCGCAAGGGCTACTCCGCCTATCTCCTGAACGATTTGGAAGTGCGCGAGTACCTGCGCAAGCGGCTCGCGCAAGCGTCCGTCAGCCGCATCGACATCGAACGCCCAGCGCAAACGGCGCGGGTCACCATCTACACGGCGCGCCCCGGCATCGTCATCGGCAAGAAGGGCGAAGACGTGGAGCGGTTGCGCAGAGAGTTGGTCAAGCGCATGGCGGTGCCGGTCCACATCAACGTGGAGGAAGTGCGCAAGCCCGAAGTCGATGCGCTGCTGGTGGCGCAGAACGTCGCCCAACAGCTGGAGCGCCGGGTGCAGTTTCGGCGCGCCATGCGGCGCGTCATCCAGAACGCCATGCGGTTGGGGGCGAAGGGCATCAAGGTGCGCGTCGCTGGGCGCTTGGGGGGGGCGGAAATCGCCCGTTCGGAGGTGTACCACGAAGGGCGCGTGCCGCTGCACACCCTGCGCGCCGACATCGACTACGCCACGGCTCGAGCGAAGACGACCTACGGGATCATCGGCATCAAGGTGTGGATCTTCAAGGGCGAGATCATCGCCGGCGAAGAGGAAACCGAAGCGCTGGCGCGCTGATGGCCGAGCGGAGCGACGATGCTACAGCCCAAGAGAACCAAGTTCAGGAAGCAGCAGAAGGGCCGCAACCGCGGGCTTGCCGGGCGCGGCAACCGCGTGAGCTTTGGCGAGTACGGCTTGAAGGCGACCGCCCGCGGGCGGATGACGGCGCGGCAGATCGAGGCGGCGCGGCGCGCCATGACGCGCCATGCCCGGCGCGGCGGCAAGGTGTGGATTCGCGTGTTTCCAGACAAGCCCATCACCAAGAAGCCCTTGGAAGTGCGCCAAGGCAAGGGCAAGGGCAGCGTCGAGTACTGGGTGGCGCAAATCAAGCCTGGCCGGGTGCTGTATGAAATGGAAGGCGTGTCGGAAGAGGTGGCGCGGCGCGCCTTTGCTTTGGCGGCGGCGAAGCTCCCCTTCGCGACCGCCATGGTCACCCGGTCGGCGATGTGACGATGAAGGCTTCTGAACTCCGAGACATGAGCGTGGACGAGCTCAACCAAGCGCTGACGCGGCTGCGCCGGGAGCAGTTCAACCTGCGCATGCAGCGCGGCAGCGAGCACTTGCCGCAGACGCACCTCCTGAAGGTGGCGCGGCGCGACCTTGCGCGCGTCAAGACGATATTGCGGGAGAAGGCGAATGGCTGACTCGAATCCGCGCGCCTTGTCCGGCGCGGTGATTTCCAACCGCGCGGACAAGACCATCACGGTGCTCGTGGAGCGCAGCGTCAAGCACCCGATCTACGGCAAGATCATTCGCCGTCGCTCGAAGATCCACGCGCACGACGAGCACAACGAGTGCCAGATCGGCGATCTGGTTACCGTGGTGGAGACGCGCCCGATCTCGAAACTCAAGTCGTGGCGCCTGCAGCAGGTCCACAACCGCCAACCCGCCGCGGACGGCTGACATGATCCAAGCGGAAACCATGCTCGACATCGCCGACAACAGCGGCGCGCGGCGGGTGCAGTGCATCAAGGTGCTCGGCGGCTCTAAGCGCCGCTACGCCGGCGTCGGCGACATCATCAAGGTCGCTGTGAAGGAAGCGATGCCGCGCGGCCGGGTGCGCAAGGGGCAGGTGATGGATGCCGTGGTGGTGCGCACCCGCAAGGGCGTGCGCCGCCCAGACGGCTCGGTCATCCGGTTCGACCGCAATGCCGCCGTGCTGCTGACGCCGCAGATGCAGCCGGTCGGCACGCGCATCTTCGGGCCGGTGACGCGGGAGCTGCGCGCCGGCAACTTCATGCGCATCGTGTCCTTGGCGCCTGAGGTGTTGTGAGGCAGCGGGGTCGACCATGCGCAAAATTAAAGCGGAAGACGAAGTGATCGTCATCGCGGGACGCGACAAGGGCAAACGTGGCGAAGTGCTGCGCGTGCTCGACAACGAGCGCTTGTTGGTGGGCGGCGTCAACATCGTCAAGAAGCACCAACGCGGCGACCCGAACCGCAACCAGCAGGGTGGCATCATCGAGAAGGAGGCGCCGATCCACGTCTCCAACGTGGCCATCTACAACGATGCCACCGGCAAGGCAGACCGGGTTGGCGTGCGCGTGGAAGATGGCAAGCGCGTGCGCTTTTTCAAGTCCGACGGCGCGTTGATCGACGCCGGCTGAGTGGGCAGGCGAGGTAAGCAACGATGAGCGGGCTCAAGGAGCGCTACCGGGATGAGATCCACCAGGAGCTCATGTCCCAGCTTGGCTGCAAGAACCCGATGCAGGTGCCGCGGCTCGTGAAGGTGACGTTGAACATGGGCGTCGGCGAAGCAGTGGCAGACCGCAAGATCATGGACAACGCCGTGTCGGATCTAACGCTCATCGCCGGGCAGAAGGCCGTTGTCACCAAGGCCAGAAAGAGCGAGGCGGCGTTCAAGATTCGCACCGGCTGGCCGGTGGGCTGCAAGGTGACGTTACGGCGCACCCGCATGTACGACTTTCTGGATCGGCTGATCGGCATCGCCATCCCCCGCATTCGGGATTTCCGCGGCTTGAATCCGCGCGCCTTCGATGGCCGCGGCAACTATTCGATGGGCGTGACGGAGCAGATCGTCTTTCCCGAAATCGATTACGACAAGATCGACGCCGTGCGCGGCTTGGACGTCGCCATCACCACGTCGGCGGCCACGGACGACGCAGGGCTGGCGCTGCTGCGCGCCTGCCGGTTCCCGTTCAGGAGTTGAGCGCAGCGCACGCGCCGCAACGAGGAGAACTCACTTGGCCAAGGTTTCAATGACAGAACGCGAGAAGAAGCGCGAACAGGTGGTGGCCCGGTATGCCGCCAAGCGCCGTGAACTGAAGGCCGTCATCGCCGATCGCAGCGCGTCGGACGACGACCGCTGGGATGCGCAAACGGCGCTGCAGAAGTTGCCCCGCAACGCGAGCCCGGTGCGCTTGCGCCGCCGTTGCGGCCAGACGGGTCGCCCGCGCGGCGTGTATCGGAAGTTCGGCTTGGGCCGCAACAAGCTGCGGGAAGCGGCCATGCGCGGTGATGTGCCCGGCCTCGTGAAGGCAAGCTGGTAGGGAAGCCGCGCATGACCATGCAAGACCCTGTGGCAGACCTTTTGACGCGCATCCGCAACGCGCAGGCGGCGCGGCACGCGCAAGTCACGATGGCGAGCTCGAAGCTCAAAGTCGCCATCTGCGAGGTGCTGCGCAATGAAGGCTACTTGGGCGGATTCTCGGTGGAGGCAGGGGCCAAGCCCTCGCTCACCATCGAACTCCAATATCCAGACGGCGCCCCCGCCATCGAGGAGTTGAAGCGGGTGAGCCGGCCGGGGCTCCGGGTCTATAAGCCGAGCAAGGATTTGCCCCGTGTGCGCGGCGGCTTGGGCGTGGCCATCGTCAGCACGGCGAACGGCCTGTTGACGGACCGTGCCGCGCGCCGCGCCGGCGTCGGCGGCGAAGTGCTCTGCACAGTGTTCTAGAACGCAGCGATGTCCCGAATAGCGAAAAGCCCAGTCGAGTTGCCGAGCGGCGTGGACGCCGAACTGGCGACGGGCGACGTGGTGGTGAAGGGCCCCAAGGGCAGCCTCAAGTTGCTGTTGACGGGTGAAGTGAATGTCGAGCGCACGGACGCCGGCCTCACCTTCACCGCCGCCAATGGCGACCGTCGCTGCCGCGCCATGGCCGGCACCGTGCGCGCCTTGGTGTACAACATGGTCGTTGGCGTGAGCCAAGGCTTCGAGCGGCGGCTGCAGTTGGTAGGCGTCGGCTATCGGGCGCAGGCCAAGGGCGGCACGCTCACCATGCAACTCGGCTTTTCCCACCCCATTGAGTACCAGTTGCCAGAGGGTGTGGAAGCGCAGACGCCAACGCAGACGGAAGTGGTGCTGACCGGCCTCGACAAACAGCGTGTCGGCCAAGCGGCCGCGGAGATCCGCGCCTTCCGCCCGCCAGAGCCGTACAAGGGCAAGGGCGTGCGCTATGCCAACGAGTGGGTGCGGCGCAAGGAAGCGAAGAAGAAATAGCGGCCCAGTGCGCTGCAAGAGAAGCAAGCGCGGCGCAAGAGAGCGGTACAAGGGAAAGTGGCGCAAGAGAAACAATGGCTCAACAGAAGAAACGGCTACGGTTGCGGCGCGCCAAGCGCAGCCGCATGAAGATGCGCGAAATCGGCGCCACGCGGCTGACGGTGTTCCGTTCGCCGCGGCACATGTACGCGCAACTGATTTCGGCAGACGGCGGCAAGGTGCTGGCGCAAGCCTCTACCTTGGATGCGTCGCTGCGTGGCGGCGCCACTGGCAACGCGAAAGCGGCCGCGGCGGTGGGTGCGCTCATCGCCGAGCGGGGGCAGGCGGCAGGGGTATCGAAGGTCGGGTTTGACCGCTCCGGTTACAAGTTCCACGGGCGGGTGAAGGCATTGGCGGACGCCGCCCGCGCCGGCGGTTTGGAGTTCTAGCGCGATGGCGTATTCCGAGGAAATCAGGGAAGAAGGGCTCGTCGAGAAGCTGGTGGACGTGAACCGCGTCGCCAAGGTGGTGAAGGGCGGGCGCATCTTCGGCTTCAGGGCACTCACCGTGGTCGGCAATGGCAATGGCCGGGTGGGTTTCGGGCGCGGCAAGGCGCGGGAAGTGCCGGTTGCCATCCAGAAGGCGATGGAGGCGGCGCGCCGCGACATGGTGGAGGTGGAGCTGAACGGCAGCACCATCTGGTATGCGGTGCGGGTGCGCCACGGCGCCTCGATGGTGTACATGCAGCCGGCCTCGGAGGGCACCGGAATCATCGCCGGCGGCCCCATGCGCGCGGTGCTGGAAGCCGCCGGCGTCCACAACGTGCTGGCGAAGTGCTACGGCTCCACGAACCGGGTGAATGTCGTGCGCGCCACGTTCAAGGCGCTCGCAAACATGCGCTCGCCAGAGATGGTGGCCAGCCGCCGCGGCAAGTCGGTGGCGGAGCTCACGGCGTGAGCGTGCGCTGCCGCCACGAACAGGATGCAGACGATGGGAACGGACAACCTTGAGCCAGGCGAGCGGGAAGCAGACGCCGGCGCGGAGCGGCCCATGCTCACCGTCAAGCTCGTAAGAAGCGCGCACGGCCGCTTGAAGCGGCATCGGGCGTGCGTCGCCGGCCTTGGCCTGCGGCGCATCGGCCATGTGGTGCAGGTGGAGGACACGCCGGCCGTGCGCGGCATGATCGCCAAGGTGGGCTACCTGCTGCAGGTTGAACCCGCCGCGGAGCATGGAGGCTGAACATGGCCTTGGAACTCAACACCTTGCAGCCGGCCGCCGGCGCCAAGCGCAATCGCAAGCGCGTCGGGCGCGGCGCCAGCTCTGGCTGGGGCAAAACTGCCGGCCGCGGCCAGAAAGGGCAGAAGTCGCGCTCCGGCGGCAACGGCAAGCCGTGGTTCGAAGGCGGGCAACTGCCGCTGCAGATGCGCGTGCCGAAGTTCGGCTTTCGTTCCCGGGTGGCTTTGGTCACCGGCGAGGTGCGTTTGGGCGAACTCGCCAAAGTGCCGGGCGACGTCATCGACTTGGCGGCGCTGAAGGCGGCGAATGTGCTGCCACGCAACATCAAACGCGCCCGCATCATGCTTTCCGGCGGCATCGAGCGCGCCGTCACCGTGCGCGGCTTGGTCGTGTCGCGGGGCGCCCGCGCCGCCATTGAAGCCGCCGGCGGCAAGGTGGAGTGATGGTGGCCACGCCGCGGTCCGGCCTGGCCGGCGCGCAAGCGGGGCTTTCCGAGCTGCGCGGCCGGCTGCTGTTCGTGCTGTTCGCGTTGCTGGTGTACCGCGTCGGCACGCACATCCCGGTGCCGGGCATCAATCCAGACGCGCTGCGCAACCTGTTCGAGCAGAACCAAGGCGGCATCTTGGAGCTCGTCAACATGTTTGGCGGCGGGGCGTTGGAGCGCATGAGCATCTTCGCCCTCGGCGTGATGCCGTACATCACGTCCAGCATTGTGATGAACCTGCTCACGATGATGTATCCATCGCTGCAGCAGCTGCGCAAGGAAGGCGAGGCGGGGCGGCGCAAGATCACGCGCTACACCCGCTACGGCACCCTCATCGTCGCGCTCATCCAGGGCGCCGCGCTCACCGGCACGTTGATGGCGCAAGGGCTCGCGTTCAATCCGGGCGCCGCCTTCTACCTCGTGGCGCTCGTCACCTTGGTCACCGGGGCGCTGTTTTTGATGTGGCTCGGCGAACAGATCACAGAGCGTGGCGTCGGCAACGGCATCTCGCTGCTCATCTTCGCCGGCATCGTGTCTGGCTTCCCGGCGGCCGTGGGGCAATCCTTCGAGGCCGCCCGCCAAGGGGACATCAACATCATCGCGTTGCTGGCCATCGGCGTGTTCGCCCTCATCATCGTTGGCTTCATCGTCTTCATCGAGCGCGGCGAGCGGCGCATCACGGTGAACTACGCCAAGCGGCAGCAGGGCCGGCGCGTCTATCAAGCGCAGTCCAGCGCGTTGCCGCTCAAAGTGAACATGGCCGGCGTCATTCCGGCCATCTTCGCCTCCAGCCTGCTGCTGGCGCCGGCCTCCATGGCCACTTGGTTTGGCCAATCGCCGAGCATGTCTTGGCTGCAGGAGGTGGCGCTGGTGCTGTCTCCTGGGCAGCCGCTCTACATCATGCTGTTCGCCGCCGGCATCGTGTTCTTCAGCTTCTTCTACACCGCCATCGTGTTCGACCCGAAGGACATGGCGGATAATCTCAAGCGCCAAGGCGCCTATGTGCCGGGCATTCGCCCCGGCGCGCAGACGGCGCGCTACATCGACGACGTGATCACGCGGCTGACGATGTTCGGCGCCCTGTACGTCACGTTGGTGTGCCTGTTGCCGGAGTTCATGATCGTGCTCTTCAACGTCACCTTCCAGCTTGGCGGCACGGCGCTCTTGATCGTGGTGGTGGTGGCGATGGACTTCATGACGCAGGTGCAGGCGCATCTCATGTCCAGCCAGTACGCCAAGTTGATGGAGAAATCCAACTTGCAGAATTACGGACGCCGCCGTTAGCGGCGGGTGGTGGCAGCCATGAAAGTGCGAGCTTCGGTGAGGAAGATGTGCCGCAACTGCAAGGTTGTGAAGCGCAAGGGCGTGGTGCGGGTGATCTGTTCGGTCGAGCCGCGCCACAAACAGCGGCAGGGTTAGCGGCAGGGGGAACGCGATGAACTGCGGTTTTGACGGGAGGCGCCCATGGCGCGCATAGCCGGCATCAACGTGCCGGACGGCAAGCATGCGGCCGTCTCGCTCACCTACATCTTTGGCGTTGGCGCGTCGACGGCCAAGCGGCTGTGCGCCGCAGCCGGCGTGAACCCGGCGCGGAAGACGGGCGAGCTCTCCGAGGCAGACCTCGACGCGCTGCGCGCCGAGGTGGCGAAGCTGGCCGTGGAAGGAGATTTGCGGCGTTCGGTGTCGATGAACGTCAAGCGCTTGATGGACTTAGGCGCCTATCGCGGCATCCGCCACCGCCGCGGCATGCCAGTGCGCGGGCAGCGCACTCGCACCAACGCGCGCACACGCAAGGGCCCGCCGCGGGCCGTCAAGCGCTAACGGCGCAACCAAGGGCAAGGACATGTCAGAAGCAGGCCGAAGAAAGGGCAAGCGCATCGTGGTGGATGGCGTCGCGCACGTGCATGCCTCCTTCAACAACACCATCATCACCATTGGCGACCGCCAGGGCAACGCGTTGGGCTGGGCCACGGCCGGTGGCTCCGGCTTTCGCGGTTCGCGCAAGAGCACGCCGTTCGCGGCGCAGATCGCCGCAGAGCGCGTGGCGACGGAGATGGTGGAGAACCACGGCATGAAGAGCGTGGATGTGTTCGTCAAGGGCCCGGGGCCGGGCCGGGAGTCTGCCGTGCGCGCGATGAACGCCGCCGGCTTGAGGATCAACAGCATCGCCGACGTGACGCCGATTCCGCACAACGGATGTCGGCCGCCGAAGCGGCGCCGGGTTTAAGGGGAGCAATCATGGCGCGCTACACCGGACCAAAGCTCAAGCTCTGCCGGCGCGAGGGCACAGACCTCATGCTGAAGAGCGGCGTCACGCCCATCGATGCCAAGTGCAAGATGGACACGCCGCCGGGGCAACATGGCAGCCGCCGCACGCGGCTGTCGGACTATGCCGTGCAATTGCGCGAGAAGCAGAAAGTGCGGCGCTTCTACGGCGTCTTGGAGCGGCAGTTCCGCAACTACTACCAAAAGGCGGATCGGCAGCGCGGCGCCACCGGCGAGAACCTGTTGCGGCTGCTCGAATGCCGGCTCGACAACGTGGTGTATCGCATGGGCTTCGGCTCGACGCGGGCGGAAGCTCGGCAGTTGGTGTCGCACAAGGCGATGGCGGTGAACGGGCAGACGGTGAACATCCCCTCATACCATGTGCGCCCGGATGACGTGGTGGCCGTGCGCGACCGGGCGAAGGGCCAGCTACGCATCAAGAATGCGTTGGACGTGACGGCGCAACGCGGCATGGCCGATTGGGTCGATGTCGATGCGGAGAAGTTCGAAGGCGTCTTCAAGCGCACGCCAGACCGCACCGAGCTGCCGCAGGAGATCAACGAGAACCTCATCGTCGAGCTCTACTCCAAGTAGCGGCTAGACGCCTTAGAGCGCAGTCAAGCAATCCTAACGATGGAGGATGGATTGACCATGGCACAAACGATGACCGAGATGCTGGCCCCGCGACACATCCGCGTAGAGGAGGTGCGCCCGGGGCGGGCCAAGGTGACGCTGGAGCCCCTCGACCGCGGCTTCGGCTACACATTGGGCAATGCCCTGCGCCGCATCCTGCTTTCGTCGATGCCGGGCGCCGCCATCACGGAAGTGGAAATCGACGGCGTGTTGCATGAATACGACACCATCGAGGGCGTGCGCGAGGATGTCATCGATATCCTGCTGAACCTGAAGGGCGTGGCAGTGCAACTCCATCACGGCGAGTCTGCGCGCATCACCCTCGCGCGGCAAGGCGGCGGAACGGTCACCGCCGGAGACTTCCAGCGCACCCAAGATGTGGACATCGCCAATCCAGACCACCTCATCTGCACGTTGAACGACAGCGGCAAGATCCGCATGGAAGCCAGGGTGACGCGCGGCCGCGGCTACCAAGCCGTCGAATATGTGGGCGAGGCCGAGGGGGAAACCCAGTCCATCGGCATCCTCAAGCTGGACGCCAGCTACAGCCCGATGCGCCGCGTGGCTTACGAGGTGCAGGATGCGCGCGTTGAGCAACGCACAGACTTGGACAAGCTCATTCTGGACATCGAGTCCAACGGCACCATCGAGCCAGAAGCGGCGGTGCGGCGGGCGGCAACTATCTTGCAGCGGCAGCTCGATGCATTCGTCGCCTTGGAAGCGGACCCAGAGAAAACGGACGACCTCAAGCACCCGGAAGTGGAGCCGATTCTGTTGAAGCCGGTGGATGACTTGGAGTTGACCGTGCGGTCAGCCAATTGCTTGAAGGCGGAGAACATCAACCTCATCGGTGATCTCATCCAGCAAAGCGAGGTGGACCTGCTGAAGACGCCGAACCTCGGCAAGAAATCCTTAACGGAGATCAAGGACGTGCTTGCCCAACGCGGCCTGTCGCTGGGCATGCGGCTCGATGGCTGGCCGCCGGCGGGTCTGCGCGACGACGAACGCATCGGCTGAAGCGCGTACCGCGGGAAGGACCACCCCCAATGAGACACAGAAAGAGCGGCCGGAAGCTGAATCGCCCGAGTGCCCACCGGCGGGCGATGTTCCGCAACATGGCGTCGTCGCTCATCGAGCATGAGATCATCAAGACGACGTTGGCCAAAGCGAAGGAGCTGCGCCGCGTCGCCGAACCGCTCATCACCTTGGCCAAGCAAGACACCGTGGCCAATCGCCGCCTCGCCTTTGCCCGCACCCGCAACAAGGCGGCGGTGAGCAAGCTCTTCGCCGAGCTCGGCCCCCGCTACAAAGATCGTCCAGGCGGCTACACGCGCATCCTGAAGGCCGGCTTCCGCGTCGGCGACGCCGCGCCAGTGGCGTACATCGAGTTGGTGGACCGCCCGATGGCCTTGGACGACGAAGGGGACGAAAGCGCCCTCCCGGAAGCTACCGAGGAAGGCCAGCGCGCGGCCGGCTGAAAACGCCCTTCTAGGGGCGGTGCGCCGCCGCTCCGTCAATCAACACCGATCACGCGGCCAGGCCGCTACGCTTGCGGCGTCGCTTCCCTTTCGAACGGCGAGCCCCGGGCAAGGGTGCCTGCCACCCTCCCCTCTAGTACCCAGGCGGCGGCGTGAACGCGAAGCCTTCGGCCTCCAGCAGTTTGGCGAGGCCGATGGTCTTCAAGTCTCCATATTCGGGGCCGATGATTTGCACGCCGATGGGCAGCCCGTCGGCGCTGGGGCCGGTGGGGATGACCGTGGACGGCAGGTAGCTGCAAATGGCGAGGCCAGCCCAGAACACTTGCTCGAAGTAGGGGCGCTCGGCGTTGTCCACCATCAAGGTGCGCTTGCCGAACGGGCGATGGTCGTGCGGGAATGCCGGCGTTGCCATGATCGGCGCGATGAGCGCGTCGTAGCGCCCGAAAAACTCGCGCCACTTCCAGCGCAGATGCGTGCGCGCCTCGTTGGCGGCGGAGTAATCGCGGAACGTTGCCACTTGGGCGCGGAGGGTCCTCGCGCGGTCGCTCACATCGTCCAGCGCCAGCCCGCGCGCCTCTTCTTGCAGCGCCCGATACACGTCGTCTGGTTGACGCGACATCATCACCGCCTGCAGGAGCGTCTGGTAGGTGCCGAACGCGCCGCCTACGTCGAAGTCGTCAGGCGTGGCATCGAAATCCGCTTGGCCGCCGGCGGCAACGATGGCGTCCGCCACCGCGGCAACCCGCCCTTGGGTCTCCTGCGTCACCGGCGCCATGTCGTGGCTGGCCCAGCAGGCGACGCGATATTGGCCCAAGCGCGAATGTTGCGGGCCGCGCAGCCGCAGCGCGTAGCCTTCGTCCATGATCTCGTCTGGCCCCGCCATCGCGTGAACGCCGAGCTCCAAGTCTTGTGCGCCGCGTCCCAGCGGCCCGATCACCGATAGATCGGATTGGGACAAGACGCCCGGCATCGCATGGCCGCGCGGCGGCAACAGGCCCCAAGTGGGCTTGTGGCCGAAGACGCCGCAGAAGTGCGCGGGATTGCGGATGGAGCCGCCGATGTCCGAGCCAGATTCAAAGCCCGTCAGCCCCGCCGCCAACGCCGCCGCCGAACCGCCGGATGATCCGCCGGGGGTGCGCCCGACGTTCCAAGGGTTGTTGGTGACGCCGTAGATGTCGTTGTAGCTCTGGAAATCCGCCAAGTTGAGCGGCACGTTGGTTTTGCCGAACAGCACCACGCCGGCGGCTTTGAGGCGCTGCACAGAAAGGGCGTCTTTGCTCGGCATGTTGTCCTTGAGCGGTACATTGCCCCAAGTGCTGGGCAGCCCCGCCACGTCGTAGGATTCCTTGATGGTCATGGGCACCCCGTGCAGTGGCCCCCACGTCTCGCCCTTGGCGACGGCCGCATCGGCTTCCCGCGCCCGTTGCCGAGCCCGCTCCTCGTCCATCACGATGAGCGCGTTGAGTTCGGGATTGAACTGCGCCACGCGCTCCAGATAGCCGTCCAAGAGCTCCTCGCTGCCAACTTCCTTGGCTTGGATCATGGCCGCGAGCTCGGCGGCTGTCTTGAATGCGATGTCATCCATGTCGTGCGCTCCAAAGGCGTGAAGTCGAGGCATCAACTTCGCAGTTTACAATGGCGACCTCGCGCAAAGACACGCTTGACTTATCGCTTCTGCCGCATGTGGGCCCGCCGGCGCCGTGTCGACGCACTGGGCGCTGGCGGCGTTGCGGTGAACGCGCACGGAGACGCCATGCGGGACTTCCGCACCATCCACGAGATCGCCAAGGCGGCGCGCCGTCAGCTGGACGACAACCTGTGGGACTATGTGCTCGGCGGTGCCGATGCCGAGGCGGCGCTGCGCCGCAACCGGCTCGCCCTCGATGCGCTGCAATTCAAGCCCCGCGTGCTGAACGACGTGTCGAACGTCGCCACCGAGACGACGTTCCTCGGCAAGGCGATGCGGCTGCCGGTGGTGTTGGCGCCCCTCGGCTCCGTGCAGGATTTGGCGCCGGGCGGCGGCGTCACGGCGTGGGCCGCGGCGCAGACGTTCGGCGCGGCGATGCTGCTGAGTTCCGCTTCCCAGCCGGATTTCGAGACGGTCGCCGCCGCGCCGGCGCCGGCCGCGGCCAACGCTGCCGGGTTCCCCCCGTGCCGCGTCTACCAGCTCTATCTCGTTGGCGACCAAGCGTGGATGGACGACATCATCGAACGCGCCATGGCCGCCGGCTACGATGCCTTCTGCCTCACGGTGGACACCGCCGTTTACAGCCGCCGCGAACGCGACATCGCCAAGCGCTACGTGCCGTCCTCTGGGCGCCGGGCGGATGGCGGCGCGTTCGGCAGCCTTGGCGCCGTGGATTTCCACGCCCAAGCCCGCATGACTTGGAAGACCGTGGAGCACATCAAAGCCAAGTTCGACATTCCGCTCGTCTTGAAGGGCATTCAGCGCGGCGATGATGCGGCGCGCGCCGTGGCCTGTGGCGTGGAGGTGGTCTACGTCAGCAACCACGGCGGCCGCCAGCTAGACCACGCCCGCGCCGGCATCGATGCGTTGCCGGAAGTGGTTGCCGCGGTGCAGGGCGGGGCCACGGTGATCGTCGATGGCGGCTTCATGCGCGGGGCGGATGTCGCCAAGGGGCTCTGCCTTGGCGCAGACCTTGTGGGCATGGGGCGTGTGACGGCGTTGGCGCTGGCCGCCGGCGGCGACGCCGCGGTGGTGCGCGCGTTGGAACTGGTGGAAGAAGAGCTGCGCATCGTGATGGCGCTGCTCGGCGCCGCACGTCTTGAGGATCTGACGGCCGAACTCGTCGAGCCGGCAACGCCGTTGCCCGGCGACGGCAAGCCGTTGACAGACCTGCCGCTCATTGCAGAAGGCTACTGAGCCTTAAGGCAAGGCTCGGCTACGGAGCTACGGGCCGCCTTTCTTTGGCACCGGCATGGGGAACGGCATGACGTTCTGGCCAGCCGAATCCGTGATCTTCGCAGTGCCTTCCTTCTCCACTTCGTCGATGCGGACGATGGCGTGCATCGGGATGAAGCTGCGCTGCACACCGGAGAACTCGTTGCGCAGTTTGTCCTCCGCGGGGTCGATCACCATCTTCGCCTTCTCGCCGAAGATGTAATCCTCAATCTCCACGAAGCCATACAGGTCGCTCTGGTAGATCGAGTGCGCGTACACCTCGTAGATCTGCCCAGCGTTGTGGAAGTGGATGCGGTAGATGTTGCGGTCGCTGTCTGCCATGACACCGTTATACGGGCATGGCGCCAGCCTTTCAAGGTCGGCTTGGAGACGCGCCGCGCGCATTTGGCCGCCGATGAGTGGTTGCGGTGGGGCGGATGGGGCGGCCGCTAGGTGCCCGCGTTCATCAAGGGTCGGCGCGGTCTAGCACCGGATACGGCGGCAACCCCCAAGGGACGTCTGGATGGTCCATCATCAAGTCGATGAAGTGGGGCACCAAGAAGGCTAGGATCTCGGTGCCTTGGCGCACTTGCTCGCGGTTCACGCTGCCTTTCCAGGTGGCGCCACCGTGCATGAGCTGGTTGCGCAGCACGTAGAGCCGGCTGAAGAGCACTGCGAGCACACCGGCCGTGTCCATCTTGCCGAGCGCCTTATTCGCGTACCGCAACTGTCCATCGAACCGCTCCTTCCAATCGGCGCAACCCTCCTCGCCGTGATGGAAGCGCCAGAACGGCTCAAACACGAATCGGTTGTTCAGGAAGTTGCGGATGGAGCCGGCGAAGCGCATCCAGATGGCGTCATAGACCACCCGCCCGCGGTCGAGTTCCAAGATCGTCTTGAAATACCACTCGAAGAACTCTTGTGCGGAGAACTGCCTCGAGAGGTGCGCGGGTTGTGAGTAGCAGGCGTTGAAGGCCACCCAATAGGAAACGAAGGCCAAGTCCTCATCTCGCTGCGCCATCGCCCGCTCCCCGGCTTGCACCCAACTGATGGCCCGATGCACCCGCAGCGCCACCGGCTGCGGGAACTGGCTGCGCCGGCGGCGTTCCTTGTCTTTCAGAGCCGCGTGGCGAAGGGCTTCGTTGTCACCCATCGGAGTGGAATTGGGGCCGGGTCAAGTGCTCCCCAGTATCGTAACGCCATTGCCGCGAGCCACGCTAGGCGGAGGCCAGCACGGCATGGTTCGCGCCACCCCCGGCGCTGTGCTTCAATGGCTCATCGGCGGTGCGGCGGTTGCGCCCACGCCGTCGAAAGGGGCGCGTGGCCCCACGTTGGGAGCGAGCAGGTGGAAGGTTTCAAGCTCTACATCAAAACTCACGGCTGCCAGATGAACGTGTACGACTCGTCGCGCATGGCAGACCTCCTGCGTGAGCGCTGCGGCGCTGCCTTGGTGGAGGCGCCGGAAGAGGCGGACGTGCTGCTGCTCAACACCTGCTCCATCCGCGACAAGGCGCAGGAGAAAGTGTTTCACCAGCTAGGCCGCTGGAAGCCCATCAAGGCGCACCGTGAAGGCGTGCTCATCGGCGTGGGCGGTTGCGTCGCCAGCCAAGAAGGCGCGGCCATCGTCGCCCGGGCGCCGCAAGTCGATGTGGTGTTTGGGCCGCAGACGCTGCATCGTCTGCCGGAGCTGTTGCGCCAAGCGCGCCAAAACAGCAGCCCAGCCATCGACGTGAGCTTCCCGGAAATCGAGAAGTTCGATGCCCTGCCGCCGCCCGGCGTGACTGGCCCGGCCGCCTTCGTGTCCATCATGGAAGGATGCAGCCGCTACTGCACCTTCTGCGTGGTGCCCTACACCCGCGGCGAGGAAGCGAGCCGGCCGGTGGCGGACGTGATGCGGGAAGTCATCGGCTTGGCTGAGCAGGGCGTGCGGGAGATCAACTTCCTGGGCCAGAATGTGAACGCCTACCGCGGCGCGATTGATGAAGGCCACGCAGACCTCGCCGAGCTCATCCACTACGCCGCCGAAATCGACGGCATCGACCGCATTCGCTTCACCACCTCCCACCCCGCCGCCTTCACCGATGCGCTCATCGACGCTTACCGCGAGGTGCCGCAACTGGCGAGCCATCTGCATCTGCCCGTGCAATCCGGCTCAGACCGGGTGCTTGCGGCCATGAAGCGCGGCCACACGGCGTTGGAATACAAGGACAAAATCCGCCGCCTGCGCGCCGCACGGCCCGACATTGCTCTCTCTTCAGACTTCATCGTCGGCTTTCCGGGCGAGACGGAGCAGGATTTCGAGGACACCTTGGCGCTGGTGCGGGAGATGGACTACGACATCTCCTTCAGCTTCATCTACAGCCCGCGCCCCGGCACCCCCGCCGCCACCCAGCCAGACCCCACGCCGTTGGCGGTGAAGCGCCATCGGCTGGCCATCCTGCAGGATCAACTGCGCCGCCAAACGGCAGCCCATGCCCAGGCGATGGTGGGGCGCGTGGAACGGGTGCTGGTCACGGGGCCTTCCAAGCGCGACCCCGGCGAACTGCAGGGGCGCACAGAGAACAATCGCGTCGTGAACTTTCGCGCCAGCAGCGATGCACTGCACGACGCGTTCGCCGACGTGCGCATCGTGGAAGCGCTGCCGAACTCGCTGCGCGGTGCGCTCGTGGATGCCGCCGCGCGCCGGCGGCGCGTTGACAGCGAAGCGATGCCCGATATGCTAGGGCACCCAGCAGGAGCTTGATCCGCACTTGGGCGCCAACTTACCGATGCGCGAGGGTTCTGCCTCGCGCCCGCCGCTCGACGGCTCGTTTCGGCAACGGACACAGCCTCCGGAAGCGTCCACTGCGTCTTCGCCGCCCGTCGCGGACGAGCGAGGCGATGCGCCGGCCGGCGACGCGCCCGCAGCCGAGCCGCCGGCATCTGGCGACGAAGCCCCTCGCTCCGCCAGCGTCACCTTGGAACCGGAAGACGCGCACCGCCTCGCCGCGCTCTGCGGGCCGTTCGATCAGAATCTCTTGCATCTGGAGCGGCGCCTTGGCGTGACCATTCGCAATCGCGGCAGCCGGTTCCGCATCACCGGGCCGCCGGCGAGCGTGCAGGCGGGCCGCGCCTTGCTCGCCCAGCTCTATCTCGAAACGGCGGAAGCGGACGCCGTGGACTTGAGCACGGTGCATCTGCATCTGCAGGAAGCCGGCGTGGAAGCGCTGCTTGCCGGCGTGGGCGCCGATGCGAATGCCCCGGCGAACGTGATTCGCACACGCCGAAAGACCATCAAGCCGCGTGGCGCCACGCAACTGCGCTACGTCGAGGCGATTCGCTCCCACGACGTGAACTTCGGCGTCGGGCCGGCCGGCACCGGCAAGACCTACCTCGCCGTCGCCTGCGCCGTGGAAGCGCTGGAACGCCAAGCCGTGGGCCGAATCCTGCTGGTGCGCCCGGCGGTGGAGGCGGGCGAGAAGCTCGGCTTTTTGCCGGGAGACTTGGCGCAGAAGATCGACCCGTACTTGCGCCCGCTGTACGACGCGCTCTATGAGATGCTCGGTGTGGACCGGGTGAACAAACGCATCGAGCGCAACGTCATTGAGGTGGCGCCGCTCGCGTTCATGCGCGGGCGCACCTTGAACGGCGCGTTCATCATCTTGGACGAAAGCCAGAACACCACCGTGGAACAGATGAAGATGTTCTTGACGCGCATCGGCTTTGGCTCCACCGCCGTCATCACTGGCGACATCACGCAAATCGATTTGCCACGCGGCCAGCGCTCCGGCCTGGTGCATGTGCTCACGGTGTTGAAGGGTGTGGCGGGCTTGAGCTTCACGCGCTTCGGCGCCAAGGATGTGGTGCGCCATCCCATCGTGCAGCGCATCGTCGAGGCTTATGCGCGGGAAGACGACGCCGCCGGCGAAGCGGGAGGCCGGGCATGAGCGACGCCGTGGCCGCGCTGGCGCGTGCCGATGGCCTCGGCGCCCCGGCCGCTGGCGGGGCCGAGCTGACGTGGGCCGCCGCCGAGCGTGTGGAGGTGCAGATTGCGGCGCACCCCTCCCCAGCGCCCACGGCGCTTAAGGCGTGGGCGTGGGCCGCCTTGGGCGATGAGCGCCGCGCAGTCTGCATCCGCATTGTGGAGCCGGCGGAGAGCCGGGCGCTGAACGCACGTTTTCGCGACAAGCCCCGCGCCACCAATGTGCTGGCGTTCCCCGCCGACGCGCCAAGCGTCTTGGGCGACCTCGCCATCTGCGCCGAAGTGGTGGAGCGCGAAGCCGAGGAGCATGGCCAGGAGTTGGCGGCGCGCTTCGCGCACATGGTCGTGCATGGCGTGCTGCACTTGCGGGGCATGGATCATCAGGACGCTGCCGAAGCAGCACAGATGGAGGCAGCAGAGGCCCGCGTCCTCGCCGCCCTGGGCTTTGGAGACCCTTACGCGCTCCCATGACGGAACCAAAAACGGAACAACAACGCAGTTGGCGAGATTGGGTGGCCGATCTCTTCTCGGGTGATCCGATGGACCGCACCGAGGTGCTGGACATGTTGCAGGACGCCGCGGAGCGGGGCATCGTCAACGGCGGTGCCTTCGAGATCATGGACCGGACGCTGCGCTTCTCGGACATGCGCGCCCGGGACATCATGATTCCGCGCTCGCAAGCTGTGTTCATCCGCGCCGACGAACCCCCGCAGGCGTTCTTGGCGCAAGTCGTCCAGTCCAAGCATTCGCGCTTCCCGGTGATCGGCGACGATTTGGACGACATCAAGGGCATCCTCCATGCGAAGGATCTGTTGCCCCTGTTGCTCGAAGGCGGCTTGGATGGCTTCGACATCAAGGACTGCATTCGCCCGGTCACGGTGGTGCCAGAGAGCAAGCGGCTGCATTTCATGCTGCAGGAGTTTCAGCAAACGCGGAACCACATGGCGGCGGTGATCGACGAGTATGGCCATGTCTCCGGAGTCATCACCATTGAGGACGTGTTGGAGCAGATCGTCGGCGAAATCGAGGACGAGTACGATGTGGACGACGACAGCTTCATCAAGCAGCACGGCGCTGGCAGCTACACGGTGAAGGCGGTGACGCCGCTGCGGGAGTTCAACGAGTACTTCAAGGCGGATTTCGATGAAGCGGCCTGCGACACCATCGGCGGCGCCGTGCTGAAAGAGTTAGGCCGCCTGCCGGAACGCGAGGAAAAGGTGTCCATCGGCAAGTTCGACTTTCGCGTGTTGCACGCGGACCGGCGCCGCATCCAGCTCTTGGAGCTCAACTGCCGCGAACCCGCTTGAGCTGATGCGCGCACCGCGGGTGATCAGCCGGATGCGCGTGGCGATGCTGTGTCGCGCCGTGCCAACCGCGAGGTTCCCGTGGACGGACGGCGCCACGCTGAGCGCTCCCTGAAACCCCTCGTCGCCGCCCTTGCCGCCCTCGGCGCCGGCGCCGCCTATCCGCTGGGCTTCGCCCCCTTCGACTTCTGGCCAGCGACGGTGGCCGCCATGGCGGCGCTCTGTTGGTTGCTGTGCCGGCCAGCGGCACGGCCATTCGCCTACGGTTGGCTGTTTGGCGTGGGCAAGTATGGCGTCGGCATCCATTGGATCTACGTCAGCATCCACGTCCACGGCAATGCCGCGCCGTGGCTCGCGGCAACGTTGGTGGCGGTGTTCGTCGCCGCCATGGCGCTCTTCCACGGCGCTGCGGCGTGGGGCTTCGCGCGCTTGTGTGGCGGTGGCGGGGCCTGGGCGGCCCTCGGTTTCGCTGCCGTGTGGACGCTGACGGAATGGCTGCTGACGTGGTTCCTCACCGGCTTCCCTTGGCTGTTCGCTGGCTACGCCATGCTGGACACGCCCTTGGAGGCGTTGGCCCCCGTCGGCGGCGTGTTGCTAGTGAGCTTCGCCGCGGCGCTCACCGGTGCCGGCTTGGCCCTTTGGCGCACTTGGCAGGCGCCGGCGCTGGCAGCCCTGCCTTGGCTAGGCAGTTTCGCCCTCGCGGAGGTGGCATGGACGACGCCGGGCGCCGCGGCCAGCGCCGCGCTGGTGCAAGGCGCGGTGGCGCAGGAGACGAAGTGGCGCCCAGCTTCGGAGAAGCCGATTCAGGCTCGCTACGCCGCTCTATCCGGCCCCGTGTGGGATGCCGACGTGGTGCTCTGGCCCGAAGCGGCCATCACCACGCCGCTGCATCGCGCCACACCGTTCCTCGATGCCATGGCGGAACGCGCATCCGGCGCCCTCGTGCTGGGGCTTCCCATCGCCGAGCGTTCCCCAGACGGATGGACTTGGCACAACGGCGCGGTGGCGGTGGGCGACGGCGGCGGGCGCTACGTCAAGCGGCGCCTCGTTCCGTTCGGCGAATATGTGCCTTTCGCATCTGCCCTGCGTGGCCTCATCGACTTCTTCGACCTGCCGATGTCCCGCATGGAACCCGGCCATCCGCGCCAGCCGTTGCTGCGCATCGGCGAACTGCGCCTCGCCATGTCCATCTGCTACGAGATCGCCTTCCCAGAACTGGTGCGCGGCGCGGCGGCGCGCGCCGACGTGCTGGCCACCATCAGTAACGACACTTGGTTCGGCGCCTCCATCGGCCCCCTGCAACACCTGCAGATGGCGCGCATGCGCGCCTTGGAGAACGGCCGCTTCCTGCTGCGGGCCACCAACGACGGCGTCACCGCCATCATCGACGCGCAAGGCCAAGTGACGGCGACGCTGCCGCGTTTCGAGCGCGACGTCTTGCGCGGCGAGTTCCAGACGATGCACGGCACGACGCCGTTCGGGCGCTGGGGCGGGGTGCCGTGGGTGGCGGCGCTGATGGTCGTCGTGGCGGGGCTTGTCGCTGCGCGGGCGGTGCGCGGCTGGCGCCGCTGTCGCACGGGGCGTTAGCGAAGGGTCCTATCGTTCCTTATGGGCATCTTGCTGCTCGATGCCAAAGCGCTCTGCTCTGCTCCTATCGAGCGGCCGGTCTAAGGGCTCAACGCTGGGAGCGCCTCTACCTTCCGTTGGAGAGCGGCAATCTGGTCGCGGTATCGTGCCGGCGACTCCGGCGGGTTCCCCACGGCCCACTCAAGCGTCTGCAAGAGCGTCTCTGCGACCTCGCGTACTCGAAGCCGTGCATGGCCAGCGCCACTCTCGAACGCCAAGCCTTCCTGTGTGAACTCCATCGGAGCGCCGAACCAAGACAGCTCGATGTCGTCCGCAACGCGGCGAATGAACAAGTCCGGGAATATCCCGCCCGCCGCGGCGCTGCGAACGCCATGTCTAAAGTACCAGTCTTGGGCGTTCGCATATCGCTCTCTGCCGCGCGGATCGTCGGCAGCCATCCACTCGTCAAGAGCGCGATTGCACGCGGTCGCCGCAGGGCCCGTGCCAGGATTGAGCCAAGGGAAGCGCTCTTCGTGCAGCAACGCCACCCAGTTGGTTGCAAGCCAGTCCAAGAATGGCGCCAGATACCAGCACACATAGGGCTGTTGCTCTGTGCCTAGGCGAGTTGCCGTGACGTTGACGCCGGCCACATGCATCGTCAACTGCCCCATGGACCAGCCGTAGTCGGCTGGTCGCCGCTCGGGCGGCTCGCAGTCATCAACCCAACGCATGCCGATCTGCACCGTGGCCGTGTTGCCGCAGCGCATCCACTCACGCATCGGCACTTCCTAGCGCCCAGCGGATATCGTCGGCGTTCACGGCTCCGCAGGCGCCGATGCAGGGTGCGGTGGCTGACGCCGACCTCCCTCAAGGCGGCGCGTTCGGCGCAGCCGGCGGCGCGCAGCCCGTCGAACTGGCGGATCGCCGACAAGGTGCCCGCGAGCCTCGGCCGGCAGGTCGGCGTCGTCCACCCTGAAACTGTGGCACGATCTGATCCGCATCGATTCGATTCGCATGGCTCAAGTCCCCAATCAGTGAGTTTGCGTTCACTGAGGCTGCCCCGATCCGGCGCTACCTCGCCCCGCCATCGGCTGGCGCAGTGCCACGTCTATCTGAACCAGCACATGGCCGCCGCGGCTGCAGCAACTGCGCCGGCGGAGATGGCCGAAAGCAGCGTCGCAGCGCCGAACGCCTTGCCGAAGTGGGGGTGTCGACCTCGTCCTTGAAGCCGGCGGGATCGGTTCCCGGCATGCCGCCCAAGTGGCGCGTCGAGGCGTCGGGGAACTGCAAGCGGTGCCACGCTGCCATCACGCGGCGGAACAGGGGGCCGGCGGATCAAGGGCCGGCGGCCGGCTCCGATTCGACGGTTGACATTGGTCCGGTCTCCGACGGGATGACGAGTCGCCAGCCTCTGACCCACGACCGAGTGGGCGCGTCGGTGAGCTCGACTTTGACCACGAGCTCTCGACTCCTGCCAGGGGTTCGAGCGAGCACCGTAACGGTGGTCTCCCCGAGCTGGTCGCCGAGCGGCACGATTCGCAACACGCCATCTTCAACGTGCGCTTGGACCAACGCCGGGTCGCCGACGGTGACGCGATACTCGACGGCGTTGCCGAGGACGGCGAAGATCTCGGCGACGTTCAACGAGAGCGCGTCGCCGGTCGGCAGGTCTCGGTTGGATGCGTCCTTGACGATGCCGATACCTTCCCGGTACCACCCAATTTGGACCGCCTCGTCACTTCCCTCGGCCAGCCACCAGGCAACTGCCAGCCGTTCGTCCAACTCCAGCACGCTGTCCCGCAAGGTCTCCACGCTTATCGTCGTCTCCGTGGTGCCGGCGGCTACAACTGCTTCGCCTGAGGCCGGAGAATAGTCCACGCCCGCCTCGGCGAATGGCGGTGGGACGTGAGTGTGGCCATACGATGGAGAAAAAGTCCGCCAATGAAGCCTCACGTCACTGTTGACAGCCGGTGCTAGCCGCACACGGAACACAAGCGCTTCACCCTCCGCCGCGGCGGTGTCGTGCATGCGAAGAGTTGGCTGGAAGACGACGTCCACGCCGCGGGCCCGCAGCGCGGAGATGCGCGGCCCCGCCGACTCGTCGTCGAGTGGGTTGCCGCTAAGCTCAATGCGATCGCCGCGCCCCAAGCCCGTGTTCCTTCCGAGCGCCGAGATGTCCACTATCGCGTTTGCATTCAGGCCGAGCAATCCAAGGTTCGTCAGACCCGACAAGGGAAAGATGTCCTCTATCGCATTTGCAGTCAGGTAGAGCCATCTAAGGTTCGTCAGAGCCGACAGGGGAGAGATGTCCACTATCGCGTTCCCACTCAGGCCGAGCCATCCAAGGTTCGTCAGACCCGACAAGGGAGAGATGTCCTCTATCGCGCTTGTATACAGGTAGAGCCATCTAAGGTTCGTCAGACCCGACAGGGGAGAGATGTCCACTATCGCGTTTCCACTCAGGTCGAGCCATCCAAGGTTCGTCAGACCCGACAGAGCCGAGATGTCCTCAAGGTCATTGTCGCGAAGGTCGAGCCATCCAAGGTTCGTCAGACCCGACAGAGCCGAGATGTCCTCAAGGTCATTGTCGCGAAGGTCGAGCCATCCAAGGTTCGTCAGACCCGACAGAGCCGAGATGTCCTCAAGGTCATTGTCGCGAAGGTCGAGCCATCCAAGGTTCGTCAGACCCGACAGAGCCGAGATGTCCTCGAGGTCATTGCCGCTAAGGTCGAGTTCCCTGAGGTTAGCCAAGTAGTCGAAGTCGTCGTCGCTCAATGAGGCCAGTCCACGACCTGAGAGGTCCAGTGTCCCAACATCGACCAAATCCCAAGCCGTCACGTCGCCACAGTCGGCGTGTTCCGAAGCGTCGACGATGGCTTGCCGAACTGCCGGGGTGCGATCGCAGACGGAGACCGGGGCAACGGTACCCAGCTGTCGCAGCGAGACGGGCTTGCCGGCAATGGAGACGATGCCCGAACGGACTAGCCCCTCGTTCGTTCGGGCGCGAATCAAGACTCGATCTCCTTCCACCGCCACGTCCACGAAGGCTTCGTTGGTCACCGCGTGCCAAGGACAAGATGCGCCCGAAGTGCCGACCTCTATCGTCGCGCTGCCGCCGTCGGCCGGCATTTCGATGACCTCTCCCGACAGGTCGAACCGACACCGCGCGGATCGTTGGCGCCAGTTGGCCAATGCCCGCTTGTTTTCGTTGACGGCCCGGCTGGCGTCGGCCGGCCACTCGTCCGGCCCGGCGTCTTCTTCGGCGATGCCCATCGGGTCGCCATTGTCGTCGGGCCAGCGTCGGCGCGGGTTGGAAAGACGCAGTAGCCTTTCACAATGCAACCCGTTGTCATGGCACTGGACTCCATAAGCCATGACGGTTCGCCAATGTCGTTCCTCCTCCGCGCCGGCGTCGAAGGCGCGCTGGTTGACGTAGCCGACGCCATAGAGCCGAACGGGGTCGTCGCGCAACCCCTGCTCTATGGCTCGCCGGTACTCCTCGCCGCCCTCGTGGGTGACCAATTGATAGGCATCGTGTTTCAGGCCCATGTTGTGGCCGACCTCGTGAACGAGCGTGCGGACCCACCCCGCAATGCTGAGGCCGAAAGGGCCCCAAAGAATGGCAACTCCGCCGACGTCGGTCTCTCCCGGGCCGACGAGCAAATGAACCAAGTCCGACGAGTAGGCGTCGCGGACGTCGTGTACCTCGGTCATGTAGCCGTCGTCGGCCTTTCCGAGGTGGTCTATCCATGTGCGACCCTTCGTTTGGTTGGCACCTTCGTAGTCGTAATGCACTTCCGTGGCGCCGACCAGATTGAGGCGCGTCTGGATGTCGCTGGCCAAGTATGCCTCGTTGGCGCCGGCGACGGCCAGGTCCACGAGCGCCTGCATGTTGCGCAGGCCGCCAGCGTCCAGTCGGGCGCCTTGCGTCCAGAACGCGAAGATGTCGATCGTCGAGCCGCTGTCTTGGTTTGCCGTGTCCCTTGACGTCGGCGCCGTGTCGCGGGCGCTGCCCGGTGGCGGCGGGATTGGTTCGGCCAGCGGCTTCCTCTCGGCGGGATCGGTCTTCTCGATCAGATAGGACCCGCCGCCCGCCGCGCGGATGGTGTAGTGGCCTTGGGGCGTCCAGACGTCGCCGACGACCACGGCGCCGTTCACCACCAGAACCACGCTGCTGACGTCCTTCATGCCGGCGATGTGTCCGGCCAAGGAATAGCCGCGCGAGGTCGGGGCGGCGCGCTCGATCACGGCGGTCATGTCCACGCCGTCCAGCAAGTTGAGCCGCAGCTGCGTGGCGCTGCCAGCGCTCGCTTGGCCGCGGGCGCGGGCAAGCTGATCCTTGGCGATTCCGACAATCCTGCGCTGCGCCGCCGGGGTGTCCAAGCTCTTGCCGCCGCTTGCGTCGTCCTTGGCGCCCGCGCGCGGCTCGAGCAGCGGCGGAGCGTTCGCCGGGCGCGGGTCGAAGAAAAGCCCTGGCAGCGTGTCTTCAACCGGCGCCGGTTGTCCATGCGCGACGGCAGCGCTTGCCAGCAAAAGAAGGATGGCGCGTCGCATCAAGTCAATAGAAATGACGTAATCGGACTTAGAGCCAATTTGGTCAAACTCTAACACAGGGGTGTTACGGCGGAGTCACCAGCCTAGCAAACATGTTAGCGCAAAGTCGCAGTGTCGCCCTTTTCGCTGGGCGGGAGGACGCCGGTTTGATTGCGGAGGGGGACGTTGATGACGGGTGCTATTTTTGGGCGCAGTCCTGTTAAACTGCCAAGGAACTCGACAATCGCCGTGCGACCGAGGATGCTCGATGGTGATAGGCTGCGGACTCGGCGGCGGAGCACGCGACAGGGAGCACACCTCATGACCAGACGAACGCCATTTGCCAATCGAATCGGGTCGCTTTGCGCGGTGTCCGCCGTGCTGGCGCTGTCGTTGGCCACGTCAGAGGCCCAAGCCCAAGATGCCACGATCAGGACGGAGGCTTTCATCAGCACCGTCAATCGCACACGGGTGACGGCGGATGCCCACATGGGCGGGTGCGGGGTGCGCCTCGCGGATGCGGTGCAAGAGGAGACGGGCCTGAATTGCCCCAACAATTGGGTCACCTTCAGTTGCATCGGCACGCACACGACCAAGGCGAACGCGATGCGCCTGTTCGACTCTGCCCAACTGGCCTTTGTGACGGGACGGCGCGTGGCCGTGTGGGTGGATGACGTCCGCAAGCACAGTGGGTTTTGCTTCGCTTCGCGCCTTGACGTGCTCAGCAGTTAGCCGTTTGCGGCGCGGTGGCGGGATAGCCCTCGGCCCGCCCTGACTCGAAGGGTGTTTGGTAGCGCTGCCCGCGTCATCTAGCAATCTAGCCAGTGCCTGCAACATCGGCGGCGCGGGTGTGGCGATCGCTGACGCCATCAGGCGCAAGCCCCCAATGAAGAAGCTCATCGTTCACATCGGTTGTGGCAAGGGTGGCAGTTCCGCGATACAGCGGGGCCTGCGCCTCAATGCCGGCGCGCTAGCCGAGCAGGGCATCGTCGTGCCGAGCGCAGACCTTGAGGCCGGCTCGGCCGTCACTGGCCGACACACGCAGTTCTTCGAATCCCTCGTCGAGCGCCGTGCCGCAACCGACATCCCGTCGCTTGGCGATCTCTTGGACGCAGCCGCAGGGGACGGTGCGTCCACCCTCGTCTTGTCCGCGGAAAACCTCTCGAACCCGACGGGCTTCGAGAAGACGTTTGCCAAACTGAAGAGTCGCTTTGATGTCTTCATCGTGCTGTATGTGCGCCGTCAAGACGAGTATTTGGCATCGTCGTGGCAGCAGTGGAACGTGAAAGAAGGCCACTCGCTATTGTCTTGGGTCGCCAGGGGGGTCGGCATCCGTGGCGATTGGCTGCGGATGGTCGAGCCGTGGGCGGCCACTTTCGGCGACGATCACATCATCGCCCGCGTCTTTGACCGCGAGCGGTTGGTTGGCGGCGACGTGTTTCTTGATTTTGCCGATGTGCTGGATGCTGACGCGGGGCGCCTTGAGGCGCCGGGGGAACGAAATCCTAGCCTCTCGGCCATCGTCAGCCGCTTCGTCGAGGGGCGTGGCTTCCTGTTCGACGGCCCGCACGACCAAGCGTTCTATCAGAGTTTGCGCGCGCTAGCGCCGGATCATTTCCAAGGCGGCAATGACCTGCCGCTTTTCAGCCCACATGAGGCGAAGGCGATCCTGAACCGTTATCGGCAATCGAATGAGGAGTTTCGCCGCCGTTACCTGCCCCACGTCAAAGGCCGGTTGTTCAGACCGGTTCGAGGCCAGGGCGAAGGGGCTGCGACCTCGGCCAACGTCGAGGCGCTGGAGCGCGGCTTCCTGCAGCGGCAGATATTCAGCCTGTACAAGCAGGTTGAGGAGTTGCGTCGCGCTAGCCCGAAACCGCGCCCCAAATCGCCTTCAGCGGCGGAGCCGCAACCCGAATCGCGTTTGCGCCGCTGGGCCACGTTTGGGCGGCGCGGCTAGATGCGCCGCCGGCGGGTGCTGTTGCTGGGAGCAGGCGGCAGGCTGGGCAGCGATGTGGTGTGCGCCCATGCTGCCTCCGGCGCGTCGTTTGACTTGGTGCCATTGAGCCGGCAGCGCTTGGATCTGGCACGGCCGGACGCTGTGGCCAAGGCTCTGGCCGAGGCTGACTTCGACGTGTTGCTCAATTGCGCTGCGTACCACGATACGGACGCCGCGGAAGACAACGCCGCGCTGGCGTTCGCCGTAAACGGGCAAGCGGTGCAGCGTCTTGCAGAGGTGTGCGCGGGCAAGGGCGCGCGTCTCATGCACGTCAGCACAGACTATGTGTTTGGCGGCGATGCGGCGCGGCGGCAGCCGCTGGCGGAAGGCGACCCCACGGCGCCGGTCAATGTCTACGGTGCCTCCAAGGCATTTGGCGAGACGCTGGCTCGGCTTGCGCTGGAAGACTTGGTGATTCTGCGCGTTGCCTCCCTCTTTGGGGCGTCGGCGGCCCACGCTGAGCGCGGCAACTTCGTCGAGACGATCATCCGCGTCGCGCGGGAGCGGGGCGAGCTCAAAGTGGTCGACGATCAGATCATGTCGCCAACCTTCACCGAGGATGCCGCAGCCATCGTCGTCAAGATGCTCACGGCACACTGCTCGCCAGGCACATACCATGTGGTCAACTCGGGCGCCGCGAGCTGGTTCGATTTCGCCACCTCGATTGTCGAGCGTTTGGGAATGGACGCGACGGTGACGCCATGCCGCAGCGACGAGGCGGGTCGGCGGGCGCTGCGGCCGGCCTTCAGCGCACTGGACAATGCCAAGGCGAGCGCCGCGTTTGGGCCCATCCCCTCGTGGCAAGATGCGCTGGGGCGCTGCTTGCAAGCGCGTGGCTTAGCCGAGAGCGCCGCGCCAAAGCGTGTGCCTCGCGCATCGGCGGCCAGCGCATCCAGTTGATGAACGTTGCGCGCGGCTGAGGCCGAGCATCGGCTAACATTGCCCGCTTCCCGCAGCCCCTAGCCCTCTTACCCTTCCCATGACCGACGCCGCAGACCGCTACGACCCGCAGGCCGTGGAGCGCAAGTGGCAGCAGGCTTGGCAGGAGCGCGGCACCAATCTCTTCACGGACGCGGCCTTGGCCGCCGCGAAGCACCCCTACTACAACTTGATGATGTTCCCGTACCCCTCGGCGGAGGGGTTGCACATCGGCAATCTCTACGCCTACACGGGTGCCGACGTGAACGGGCGCTACTGGCGCCTCCAAGGCAAGGATGTGTTCGAGCCCATCGGCTTCGACGCCTTCGGCATCCACTCGGAAAACTACGCCCTGAAGGTGGGCCGCAATCCGCACGACCTCATCCCAGAGAACATCGCCAACTTCACGCGCATGCTGAAACGCTTCGGCGGCATGTATGACTGGAACCATGTGGTCAACACGACGCATCCGTCGTATTACCGCTGGACGCAGTGGGTGTTCCTCAAGCTGTTCCACGGCGGCTTGGTGGAACGCCGGGAAGCGCCGGTGAATTGGTGCCCGTCTTGCCGCACGGTGCTCGCCAACGAACAGGTGCTGCAAGGGCTCTGCGAACGTTGCGAAACGGCGGTTGAGCAACGCCGCTTGCCGCAGTGGTTCTTCAAGATCACGCGCTACGCAGCGCAGTTGCTGGACAACTTGGACGGCATCGATTGGTCTGAGGTCACCAAGAAGGCGCAGGCCAACTGGATCGGCCGGAGCGTCGGCGCGGAAGTGGGCTTCATGGCGCGGGGCGCGTCCATTCCGGTCTTCACCACCCGGCCAGACACCCTGTTCGGCGCCACCTACCTCGTGCTGGCGCCGGAACATCCGGACGTTGCGCGCCTCACCACCGCGGCGCAGCGCGGGGCCGTGGACGCCTATGTGGACGCGGTGCGCGCCCGCGCCTTGGTTGAGCGGCAAAGGGACGACAAAGAGAAAACCGGCGTCTTCACCGGCAGCTACGCCATCAACCCGGTGAACGGCGAAGAGATGCCCATTTGGGTGGCGGACTATGTGCTCATGGACTATGGCACCGGTGCCATCATGGCCGTGCCTGGGCACGACCAGCGGGATTTCGAGTTCGCGAGCGCCTTTGGGCTGCCCATCGTGCGCGTCATCGCGGCGCACGGGGAGACGGCGCAAACGCCGCTGGCGCAAGCCTTTGTCGGCGATGGCGTGCTGGTCAACTCGGGTCGCTTCGATGGGTTGTCCGTGGCGGCCGGCAAGGAAGCCGTGGTGGATTGGCTGGCGGACGAGCGGGGCGCAGCCCGGCGGCAAGTGAATTACCGCCTGCACGATTGGTGCGTTTCCCGCCAACGCTACTGGGGGCCGCCCATCCCCATTGTCCACTGCGACGCCTGCGGCCCGGTGCCGGTGCCAGAAGCAGACCTGCCCGTGGAATTGCCGTACTTGGAGGACTTTCGCCCGGACGATTCCGGCATCAGCCCGTTGCAGCGCGCCAAGGAGTGGTACGAAACGACATGCCCCCGCTGTGGCGCCGCCGCCCGCCGGGAAACGGACGTGACGGACAACTTCCTGTGCAGCGGCTGGTACTTCCTGCGCTATCCGAGCGCCGGCGAAGCAGACCGGGCGCTGGACGCCGCGCTCACGCGCAAGTGGCTGCCGGTGGACAGCTACATCGGCGGCAACGAGCACGCGGTGCTGCATCTGATGTACGCGCGTTTCCTCACCATGGCGCTGCACGACCAAGGCGTGCTGGGCTTCGATGAGCCGTTCGCCCGCTTTCGCGCCCACGGCCTGCTCATCTCCGAGGGGCGCAAGATGTCCAAGAGCCGCGGCAACGTGGTGTCGCCCGACGCGGTCATCGAGCAGTTCGGCGCTGACACGATGCGCCTCTACCTGCTGTTCCTTGGCCCCTACGAGCAGGGTGGAGACTGGCAGGACAAGGGCATCCAAGGGCCGCGCAGCTTCCTCAACCGCCTTTGGCAGACCGTTTTGGACGCCGAGGAGGGGCTGGCGGCGCCGGATGTGGAACGGGCGCTGCACAAGACCATCAAACAGGTGACGGAGCAGACCGAAGCGCAACAGTTCAACACCGCCATCGCCGCGATGATGGAATATCTGAACGTCGTTCGCGCCGCCGGCCGCACGCCGCGCCGCACGGAAGTGGCGCCGCTCGTCATCTTGCTCGCGCCGTATGTGCCGCACATCGCCGAGGAACTGCACTCCCGTTTGGGGCACAGCACGCCCCTCTTCGAGGACGCGGTTTGGCCGCGTTTCGACGCCACGAAGCTCGTGGACGAGACAGTGGAGATCGCGGTGCAGGTGAATGGACGCTTGCGCGGGCGCGTGACCGTCGCGGCCGGTGCCGGCGAAGCCGAAGCGTCGGCCCTCGCGCAAGCACACGAGAATGTCGCGCGTCACTTGGCCGGCAAAACGCTGCGCAAGACCATCTTCGTGCCGGACAAACTGCTGAGTTTTGTGGTGGGCTAGCGAGCCCAGTTAAGCGCTATCGAAACCGTCGCGTTTGACCTGTTCACGGGTTGGCGGCGACTACTCGCGAATGCAATGCACCCGCCCGACAAACGGGTCTTCACTGCCGAACTTCGCCATGCCTTGGCCTTCAATTCGATAGACGCATTGCATCGCGCCACCCTTCTCCGCCTTCTTCACAAACCGATCAAGATCAATGAAGCGTCGATAGTGGCCGTCAAAGCGCTTGGGCGATGCCGCGTCCCTGCGCGTCCGGAACTCGAAATAGCAACGCGCCCCAGCAGGAAGATGCTTGGCAAGCACATCGAGAATGTAAGTTTCTTCGTCCTCCGATATCGCGTGAAAGAAAAATCGGGCATAGATGACCAATGGATGATCCGTCATGGAATCAATCATTTTTCTGAGCGTCGTCGGCGTCGCGACGTTAGCTTCTTCGAACGTCAGGTTGCGTAGGCGCCTTTCGGCAAAAGAAGACTTCTCGACGGCGATGGACTGCACGGCGTCTACCCCGAGCACATGATGTCCGAGACGTGCGAAGAAGCGTGAATCTCGGCCATTGCCGCAGCCAATGTCGACAATCCTGCAGGTCTCTCCCTCTAACTCAACGGCCACGGATGCGGCGAATGGCGTCGGGATGGCCGTGCGTTGTTCGCGATAGAAGTTGGTCCAATACTTCCTGATCTCATCATGCGTTGCTGCGTTTGTCAGTGGTTGCTCACGAAGTTGGCGCATTTTGGCCGCGACCGCTGGCGTGAGCCGCCACTGAAAGCCCGGGTCTGGCGTGCGCCACCCAGCGCCGTAGATGAGCTCCAGCAAGCCTTCAGCGTCGTTGGGAACATAGACGCTGTGGCCCTCGAGCTCGCCTCGGCGCAAGGGAAAAATGCGATCGCGCGAGAACCTTCCGCCGGCGTTGTACATATAGATGTGGTGGTCATCCTCCATCCACGCCATGAACACGTCCACGCTCTTCCCGGTGCGAAACCAATGGAACTGTGCCCCGCTCTTCACGGACACACGTTCTCCCCGTGCCCTGAGGGCCGACACCAACTGGTGAAACTCTGCGACCGCGGCTTCGAGCCCCGTCGCCTTGGCGAGGAAGCAAACATCGACATCGTCATCGTGCGGGATGAAGCCGCCTTCGCGCACATGGCCCAAGAGCGTGCCATAGCAAATGAAGAGGTGCTCGGAGGTGATGGCGAAGAACATCTCGTCGCATTCTTCAAGTGTCGCTAGTGCCTTTTTGCCGCGGCCGCCATGGGACAACGGAAGATGGATATGTCCAGACTTTGCGGAAACTAGATATCCATTGTCGAGCATTTCCATTAACTCTTCGCCGGTGCCGCCCGGATTGTCAATGCGTGGTGTACACTGACTCCACACGCTCAATACTTGGCCGTTGACGCTGGCTTGCACCTCTCCACCGTGGGGGAGCAACTGGAATAGTTTTGGAGAAAACGGGAGCGAGAAGCCGGCTAGATTGCGATTCAGTGCTTGTTGGATGTCTGGGCGGGGTATGTCGGCCCGAACTGTGGCAAGAACGATAGAGTTGACGCGGATCTCGACGGTTGCGGGAGCGTCGTCGCGGTCATTGATGCACCAACCGCCGACACCCTTGGGCGAAACGCGATCTAGAGATCCTTTGATGGTCATGGTGCGGCGGGTGGCGACGAGCGGTGCGCACAAGTTAGCCGAGCGCCGGCGCCAACGCAAGGCGGGGTGAGAGGGCAAAAAGCCGTGGCGACGACGCAGTGCTTGGGGGCGGCGGCGTGCTTGGAGGGACGGTTTGCGCGAGCGCTGCGCAAAACTTCCATATTGGCTTATTCTGACGATGCGTGGATGGAAGCAAGGGGCACAGAAGAAGACATGGGTGAGGCGATGCTGGCAAATGGGCGCGCGGCCTGCCGTTCGGGGCGGCCCCATGCCGGCCGCGGCGTCGCCCGCTTAGCGGGGCGCTTGGCCATGGCGCTCATGGCAATCGCCCCCCTCATCGCCTGTGGTTTCCAACTGCGCGCTTGGCAACTCGACGGCGTGTTCCATGTGGAAGGCGAGGACGCGCCGGCTTTGGTGCGGGCGGTGCAGCGCGGTTTGCGCGAGTCTGGCGCGGCGAGCGCCGGTGACGCCGATGATGCAGACATCGTGGTGCGTCTCGCCGACGAGCGCGAAGCGCGTCGGGGCGTATCCCTCACCCCGGGGGGGCGCGTGGCGGAATACGAGGTGTCGCTGCAAGTCTCCTTCGTGGCCGAGGCTGCCGATGGCGAAACCATCATTCCGCGCCGCGTCGTGCGCGCCGAACGGGTGTACAGTCTCGATGTGAACAACCTCGTCGGCAGCCGGGAAGAAGAGGCGCTCATCCGGGGCGAACTGCGCCGGGCGTTGGCCGAGCGCGTCGTTCGCAACTTGGCTGCGGTGGCCAATGCCCGTTAATCCGCGAGACTTGCCGCGCCGCTTGGCCGCGGGGCTTGCGCCAGTGTATCTGATCTCCGGCGACGAGGCGCTCCTTGTCGCCGAGGCGTGCGATGCCGTGCTCGCCGCGGCGCGCGGCCAAGGCTTCACGGAACGCGAAATCATCGATGGCGGCACCGGCATGGATTGGAACGCCGTGTTCGCCGCAGCGGGCAATCTGTCCCTGTTTGGAGACCGTCGCGTGCTCGATGTGCGCTTGCCCAAGAACCGCTTGGACAAGAAGGCGTCGCAGGCCCTGCGAGACTATCTGGCCAAGCCGCCGGCAGACACCCTGCTCCTCATCCGCACCGAGCGGCTGGAGCCGAGGCAGCGCTCCGAGGCTTGGTTCAAGGCCATCGAGTCTGCCGGGGCCGCGGTCCTCGTCTGGCCGCTCACGCCACGCGAGTTTCCCGGTTGGCTCACGGAGCGCTGCCGCGCCGGCGGCGTGACGTTGACGCAAGATGCCTTGGTGGAGTTTGTTGAGCGGGTGGAAGGCAACCTGCTTGCCGCCGTGCAGGAGATCGAGAAACTGAAGCTCGCCGGCGTGGCCATGCCGGTGGGGGCGCAAGCGCTGCGCGATGCGGTGGGTGATGCCTCGCGGTACGACGCCTTCGAACTCTTGGACGCCGTGTGCGACGGAGCGGCGACGCGGGTGCGCAAGATGCTCCATGTGCTGGGCCAGGAAGGGCGGGTGCCGGTGCTGATGGTGTTGGGTGCCTTGAACGGGCAGTTGCGCAATGCTGCGCGCATCGCCGCGGGCACCCGCCCGCGCCTTGCGCAACGCCGGCTGCAGCGGCTTGAACGCCTCGCCAAGCGGGTAGGCCCGGCCGGCCTGGAACGCGCCCTCGCTGAATCCGCCATGCTCGACATGCAGGCGAAGGGCATGTTGCGCGGCGACGCATGGGCTTCGTTGGAACGCCTGCTCGTGCGGCTTGCCGGTGGCAAGAGCGGATTGGGCACGCTAGGGGCGGAGGCGCCGCGCTTGCGCTTGGGCGGTGTTGCTTGATGTTCGCAGTGCCGCCCGCCTAGTTCCCGCTAGCCGCCTCCCCCTCTGCGGGCGCCTCCAAAGTGGGCGGGCCTAGGCGCCGCGGGGCGCCTGCAACCTCAGTTAACGTGTGTCCCCGCTTCGCGCCCCATCTCCACAAGGCTCAGCGCTCCGCCTTCCACCTGCACTTGGGTGATTGAGCCGTTGTCTGGCCGGAATGAGATGAGGGCGGGTGCGCCGGTGGCGGCGCCGACGATCACGTTGATGGCGATGAAATGGCAGAACACCACGCAATCCTGCGTCTGGGTGCCCACCCAACTGACCATCGCGTCGCGCCAATCTGCCAGCCCCGGTTCGCGTTCGAGTGAGGGCCAAGTTCGCTGCATCACCCCAGCGAGCCAACGGGCCCGATCGGCAAGGTCTTCGGTGGGGGAAGGGATCTCCGCCACGCGCGGCTCGATGACGGGCGTGATGCCCCAGCGCTCGGCGAGCGGCGCCGCAGTCTCCCGCGCCCGCGCCAACGGGCTCGAATAGATGGGCAGCGGCCCAAGGGATGCCAACGCAGCGGCCGTTGCTTCGGCTTGCTCACGCCCCGTGTCGTCGAGCCCCGGGTCTGCATGGGCGCCGAAGCCGGCAGCCGCCTTGCCGTGGCGCACGAGATGGATGATGGGCATTGCGTTGCGTTCCCTCCGGCTTGATTGAGCTTCGAGTCTATCGCGTCATGCCTCCGTCCCGGTCCCGGCCACGACGCGCGTTGTCACGAAACTGCTGCAATTCCTCTTGGAACCGCGCCTCGGTGGGCAACAGATCGATGGCATTTCCAAACGCCGCCTCCACCTCGTTGGCCGGCGAGCGCAGCGAGATTCGCACTCGCGCTAAATCTCGCCAAGCCCGAGCGCGGCGAGTGGCGGAGGCGTTCATTTGCGGCACGCGCTCCAGTAGCTGGCGCGCTTCCATCAATAGGCCTAGATTCACTGCTCGCGAAGGATGTTGGTGTTCATCCATAGCACCCCGCGCCATCTCCATTTTGGTTTGTGCGAACTCGTGCAAGGCGCGCGCATCCATCTGCACCGCATCCCCGGCCTGCAAAAAATACGCGTGCGCGAGACGCGGTTCACGAAGACGTCGGGCCAGAATCGCGGCGTCCACCGCGTCGCGGGCGGAAGCGTTGCGGGAGGTTTCAATGAGGATTCTCCGCGCATCGTCAGCCCGGTCATGATTCAGCAGTATCTCGACCCATGTGTTGGACACGTTCGCAATGGCTGTGTCGGGCGCTGCGTTTCGAAAACGCTCGAAAACGCGCTGTGCAGCGTCAAGGTCGTCGCGCTCGGCAGAGCGGAGCATCAGCTCCGCTGTCAGAGCGGCTGAATTCTCATTGGCGCTCCACGCTTCCCGTATGCGCCGAAACGCATCTTCTTCGCTGCCGACCGTGTGCAGATAGGCGGCATCCTGCAGCGCGGAGACAGCGGCATGTTCCGGATGCGCTGGCAGCGTTGCTCTGAACCAGCCGGCGTCGAAGTCGAAACGCGGCTGGGGGGAGCCGTTCTCTGCCATTGCCCGATACATGTTGGGCACGCCGGTGCGCCATCCTTCGGCAAGGCCGAGGGACTTGAGGAACTCGCCGACCCGTGGATTGCGGGCGCCGACCGGCGGAATCGAGGCATCTGGCGCGAGGTGGCGCTGCTCTAGGCCGGGTACTGGGCCCGGATAGCTAATCACCTCCACGCGGTCTGGATACAGGCATATCTTTGTCGGCTCCATGATCTCTGGGCGATAGCTGCGGTGATAAACGGCGTTGACGACCGCTTCGCGCAACGCCGGCAACGGATAGCTAACCCAGCCGCGCACTTGGCTTTGTTCCCGTTGCTTCTGCACATGCGAGTGGGCACGCCCTTCAAGATGGTGCAGGCAGTTGCGCAGCTGCGCTGGCAGCGGGCCGCGAAATGTGCGCTCGTTCTGCACTTCGCCGGCCCGGTCGCCGGCAAACTGCGCAACCACGATGCGGGCGCCGGCAAACCAACGCTGCGGATCGTCGGAGAAGAAAAGCAGCCCGACGTTGCGGGGCGTCTCGTGATTGTTGGCGGGCACCGTAATGCCCATGTGGCGATAGACCGTCGCGGCATCCGGTTGTTCGCGCAGGGCGCTGCGGACATCGTGCAAGTACTCCCGCACTGTCGCTTCGCGTAGGTCGTCCAGCTGGGCCGTCTGGGCCGCTTGGTTGTCCCACGGCAATGCGCCCTTCTCCAACAATGCCGTCAGATGGCCGTTGGCTTCCGCGTCCACTGTTTCGGTGCCGACCCGTATCCAGAACCGCCAGCGAGCCTCCTGCTCGTCGCGTCCGTAGCCTTCTCTTGCCCGATGCGGGCCGTCCTGGCTTGCTGCGGCGCGAACCACCAGAACGTTGTGTCCTTCAATCATTTCCGGCGAAAAAACAGGAGTGTAGCTAGGCTGGATGCCTCCTTTGCAGCGACCGCGCAGCCACCTCTGCGCCTTATCGACGTCTTGCTCGCTCAAGCCGGTGACACGCTTCTTGCCAGCCCCATCGGCCTCGGCCACCCCGATGACGACATAGCCTCCGCCGAGGCTCTGAAAGTCGTTGGCGAACGCGCACACCGTCCTGACCACCTGAGGCCCAGTGGTCTTCGCGTCCCAACTTGCCTTGAACTCAAGGCGAGCGGATTCGGTTCTGCCGTTCAGCAAGTCCGCTACGTTGATGGGCAGAATCGAGGTCACGTTCGGATTGTCCGACTCGCGCCGGAGGCGGTCAAGGAAATGAAAGGGATCAGCACCTTCTGGACAGTCGCCCCCAACGGAAGGCCGTTGGGGGCGACGGTTCGGTAGCCTATGAGTTGTGAAGCAACATGGGAGACCGAACGATGCGGATGTTGGCACAAGACAGGGCGTTCTACCTGAGGCTGCGGGTGGACGGGACGGACGACCCGGAGGCGCTGCGGCGGCTGCGGATCCTGGAAGGGATCGAGATGGTGCGGAGCGACCTCACCGCGGCTGCGGCGTGCAGGGCGTTCGGCGTCTCGCGTGCGACCTACTGCGCATGGCGGCGGCGCTTGGAGGACGGCGGCGTGGCGGGGCTGGTTCCGCGCAGCAGCCGGCCGCGCAGCCATCCGGGGCGGCGCTGGACGAGGGCGGACGCCATGCGGGTGGTGGGCATCCGCCGCGAGGCGCCGTGGGCGGGGAAGGCGAGGATCGCGCTGGACTTGGCGGCGCGCTGGCCGGACCGGGCGCTGAGCGAGGCGACGGTGGGGCGCATCCTGCGCTGGGCGGTGGAGCGCGGGCATGCGCGGCCATGCTCGTTCTGCGAGGGGCGCGCCGCCGCGAAGCGGCGGCGCGACTTCACCGGCGCGCATGCGCGCCGGTGGAAGCCGCGCGACAGGCACTTCGGCGTGCAGTTCGACCACATGACCGTGCACATCGACGGCGTGGCCCACAAGGAGTTCCGCGCCGTGTGCCCGCGCACGCGGCTGCAGTGGGCCAAGGTCTGCTCCCGCGCCACGGCGGGCGTCGCAAGGGCGTTCCTGCGCGAGGCCGTCCGCGAGCTCGACGTCCGCGGCGTGCAGGTGGACGGCGGCTCGGAGTTCATGGCCGCCTTCGAGAAGGAGTGCAGGGCGCTGGGCCTGCCGCTGCTGGTGCTGCCGCCGCGCTCGCCGCAGCTCAACGGCATCGTCGAGCGCGCCAACCGCACGGCGCGCGCCGAGTGCTGGAGCCAGTACCGCGGAGAGCTCACCTGCGCCGCCATGAACGAGGCGCTCGCCCTCTACCTCGACTACTACAACAACAGGCGCCCGCACCGCTCCCTCGGCATGAAAACCCCCGCCGAGTTCGCTAGGATGATGGCCGCGGCTGCCTGACCACAAATGTCCAGAAGGTCGCTGATCCCCCACAGGAAACGTGCAGCCCCTCACCCCAGCCGCTGCGCGTGGCGGGCGGATTAGTGGCAGAATACGGCTTGCCTTCCGAGGAGCAGTCCCCCCGATGAACGTCCACGAATCCGGCTTGTCGCCGGACATGATGCCTGACGCCGCGGTGAGCGTGCGCGAGGCGTTCGGGATGGATCAGGACCTCACCGTCCCCGCGTTCAGCGCCCGCACAGACTATGTGCCGGACATCGACGCGGACTATCAGTTCGACCATGACACCACCCTCGCCATCCTCGCCGGCTTCTCTCACAACCGCCGCGTGATGATTCAGGGGTATCACGGCACCGGCAAATCCACCCATGTCGAGCAGGTGGCGGCGCGCCTCAACTGGCCGTGCATCCGCGTCAACCTCGACAGCCACATCAGCCGCATCGACTTGGTGGGCAAGGACGCCATCGTCGTGGAGGACGGCCAGCAGATCACCACTTTCAAGGAAGGCATCCTGCCGTGGGCGCTGCAGCATCCGACCGCGCTGTGCTTTGACGAGTACGATGCCGGGCGCCCAGACGTGATGTTCGTCATTCAGCGTGTGCTGGAGGTGGAAGGCAAGCTCACGCTGTTGGACCAGAACCGGGTGGTGCGGCCGCATCCGGCGTTTCGGCTGTTCTCCACCACCAACACCATCGGCCTCGGCGACACCACTGGCCTCTATCACGGCACCCAGCAGATCAACCAAGGGCAGATGGACCGCTGGAACATCGTCACCACGTTGAACTATTTGGAACACGAGCAGGAAGTGGACATCGTGTATGGCAAGGCCAAGGCATGGCAAGAGGCCCAGGAGGGGCGGCGCGTCATCTCGAACATGGTGTCCGTGGCAGACCTCACCCGCAAAGGCTTCGTCAATGGCGACATCTCGGTGGTGATGTCGCCGCGCACCGTGCTCACTTGGGCGGAGAACGCGGACATCTTCGATGACTTGGGCTTTGGCTTTCGGGTTTCGTTCCTGAACAAGTGCGACGAGTTGGAGCGCCCCGTCGTCGCCGAGTATTACCAACGCTGCATGGGTGAGGATTTGGGCGACGCGACGCGCGGCATCACGCTGCGCGCCTGAGGCCAAAGCCTTGCGCGAGGAGGAAAATCCGCTCGAGCCCTTCAAGCGCGCCACCACCGCGACGGTGCGCGCGATCGCCGAAAACGACGAGCTCGACGTGACGTTCGGCCGCGGCAACCCCTCGCTGCGCGGCAATGTCGTACACATGCCGTTGCCAAACATTGGCTGCACGAAAGGCGAACTGAACGCCGTGCGCGGGGTTGGCGATGAGTTCGCCCTGAAGTTGCGCTACCACGACGCAGCCCTGCATCGCCGCAACACGCCGGGCGGCGGCCCAGCGCAGGAACTCTTCGAGTGGGTGGAGAACGCGCGTGTCGCCTCCATCGGCACGCTGCGCATGGAAGGCGTGGCGCAGAACCTCGACGCTTCCCTTGAATCGCTGTGTCGGCAAGCGGCGTTCGACACCATCACCGCGGAAACCGAGGCACCCTTGAGCGTTGCCGTCGGGCTCCTTGTCCGCCAGCGGCTCACTGGCCGGCCGCTGCCGCCGTCCGCAGAGAACGTCGTGCGCTTTTGGCGCGACTATGTGGAGGAGCGCGCCGGCAGCCACCTCGACGAACTCGCCGAGTGCATTGAAGACCAAGGGCGGTTCGCTCGCCAGTGCCGCTCCATCTTGGCGGATTTGGGCTTTCCCGTGGAGCTGGACGAGCCGCAGCTGGACGACAACGCAGACCCAGAGTCTACCGAGCAGAGCGCGGAGCCAGATTCTGAACTGTCGCCCGAGGATGTCGTGTTGGATGACGACTCCTTTGGCGAGGAAGACGGCGAGGGTGAAGCCGCGGTGGTGGAGATGGACGCGGACATGGACCTCGACGAACTGTCCGCGCAGTCTGAAGATGAGGAAGCGCCCCGCGTGACGCCGGATGAGGCCGGCCGCATCCGCGTGGACGTGAACTATCGCCCGTTCACCACGGAGTTCGACGAGACGGTGCGCGCCGAAGACCTCTGCGATGCCGAGGAACTGACGCGGCTGCGTTCCCTGCTCGACCAACAACTCGTGTCGCTGCAGCACGCCACGTCAAAACTGGCCAATCGCCTGCAGCGCCGCCTGCTTGCCAAGCAGAACCGCGCTTGGGAGTTCGACTTGGAAGAGGGCATCTTGGACACCTCGCGGCTCACCCAAGTGATTGTGGACCCGATGAATCCCTTGGCCTATAAGCAAGAGAAGGAAACGAACTTCCGCGACACGGTGGTGACGATGCTCATCGACAGCTCGGGCTCCATGCGCGGGCGCTCCATCACCATCGCCGCGGTGTGCGCGGACATCTTGGGCCGCACCTTGGAGCGTTGTTCCGTGCGGGTGGAAATCTTGGGTTTCACCACCCGCGCGTGGCGCGGCGGACAGTCCAGGGAAGAGTGGATCAACGGCGGCCGCGCGCCAAACCCGGGCCGCTTGAATGACCTGCGGCACATCATCTACAAAGCTGCGGACGACACTTGGCGGCGCTCGCGACGCCATCTGGGCTTGATGATGCGCGAGGAGCTCCTGAAGGAGAACATCGATGGCGAAGCCCTCATCTGGGCACACAACCGGCTCGTTGAGCGTTCGGAACAGCGCCGTGTGCTGATGGTGATTTCAGATGGCTTGCCGGTTGACAACTCAACGCTCTTGGTCAATCCAAACAACTACTTGGAACAACACTTGAAGTACGCCATCGATCAAATTGAGAATCACTCTGCGGTGGAACTGGTTGCCATCGGCATTGGCCACGACGTGACGCACCACTATCGCCGCGCCGTCACCATCACAGACGCCGAGCAACTCGCCGGCGCCATGACGGAGCAGTTGGCAGCGCTCTTCGACGTGGAGAAGTAGCTTCGGTTGGCTGCCACTGGGTGGCTTTTGAAAGAAGAGCTGACGTGGGCGACGCGGCCCGACGCCTAAGGGGTTCGCTTGCGACGCGCCTTAAGGCATGTACGGCGTGGGCCCCGGCCCAAGCTGCGTCTTGAGCACCGGCTGCGCCATGCGCACGAACTCGCACACTTTGGGGCGCGTCTCGCGCGGATCGATGATGTCCTCGATGTTGAACGCTTCGGCGGTGCGGAACGGCGACGCCAGCGCTTCAAGCCGCGCCTCGATCTCTTCGCGCTTGGCTTCCGGGTCTTCGGATTCGGCGATGATGCGGCGGTATGCCGCGGAGACGCCGCCGGCAATGTGCATGGAACCCCAGTGCCCAGAGGGCCAAGCCACGCGCTTGAACATGCCGCCGGGCCGGTCATGGCATTGGCCGGCAACGCCATAGAGCTGCCGGATGATGATGGTCATCCACGGCATGCGGGTGCGCAGGGTGGCGCAGAGCATCTTGGCGCCGGCGCGCACGATGCCTAGGCGTTGCTGCTCCGGCCCCACCATGAAGCCGGGCTCGTCGGCGAAGTACACCATCGGCAGGTGGAACGTGTCGCAAAGCTGCAGGAAGCGGATGACTTTCGTTCCCGCCGCCACGTCCATCGAGCCACCCAAACGCTTCGGGTTGTTAATCATCACGCCCACCGGGTAGCCATCCAACCGGCCCAAGCCGAGGATGCGCGAGCGCCCATAGTGCGGCGTGATCTCAAAGAATGAATCCGCATCCAGCACCGCGCGCAGAATCTTGCGCGGGTCGTAAGCGCGGCGCTTGTCTCTGGGGATGACGGATAGGAGTGCCTCGTCGCGCCGTTCTGGATCGTCCCCCGCTTCGGCGCGTGGCGGCAGTTCCCACACATTGGCGGGCAGATAGCTCAAGAACTGCTTGATCATCTCGAACGCTTCGGCTTCGGATTCAGCCAAGTTGTCGATGACGCCGCTGTCGAACACTTGGCTGCGTTCGTCGCCTAAATCTTCCTTGCTGACGTCGATGCCGAGCGCGGCCTTCACCACGGGCGGGCCGCCAGGAAACACTTGGCTGATGCCTTTCACCATCACGTTGAAGTGGGCGAGGCAGGAATCCACCGCCGGCAAGCCAGCCACAGAACCGAGCACCGCCGCGGCCACCGGCACTTCGCACAGCAGCCCTTCGATGCCGGGGGTGACGGGATTGGTGGGAATGTAGGTGCGCCCGATTTGCTCGAACGTCTTGACGCTGCCGCCGGCGGCATCGAGCAGGCGGATGAAAGGCAGGCGCCAATCCCGCGCCATGTTCTGGGCATGGCCGCCCTTGTTGCCGATGGATGCGTCGGAGGCGCCGCCACGCACGCTGAAGTCCCCAGCGGTGACGACGGCGGGGCGGCCATTGAGGTGAGCGAGGCCGATCACCATGTTCGATGGCTTGACGTCCACCAACTCGTTGCCATCGTAGGTGGCGCTGCCGGCGAGGCCGCCGATTTCCTGAAACGATGCCGTGTCCGCCAACGCCTCGATGCGCTCGCGCACGGTGAGCTTGCCGCGCCGCCGCTGTTCCTTGACGCCGGCTTCGCCGCCCATTTGCGCTGCGAACTCGCGGCGCCGCTTCAGCTCGTCGATTTCCGGCTGCCAAACCATGCGCTTGCTGCCCCTCTATGCCGCGGCCGCGGTGCGCCGCGGGCGAACCTTGCCGATGGCGATGAGCGATTCCACGCAATCCATGAGCGATTCCTCGAACGGCCGGAACTGCACGCCGGTCACGGCGCGGATGCGGTCGTTGCGCAGGGCACAGCCCGCCCAGATGCTCCGCAACTCGGCCTCGCGGGCTTGGACGCGCTCGGGGAACGGATCCGTCACCGCGGGTGGCTCGAAACCCAATTCGGGCAACAGGCGCGGGATCATCGCGCAGATGTCTTCCACCTTGCGGGTTTCGGTGGACCAAGCGATGTAGCGCTCGCCATTGCGCACTTGCGCGCTTTCCAGCAATCGCACATGGCTCTCGGCGTCGTCGCGCACATCCACGGGCATCCAGGGCCGATACGCCGGGGTTTGGTAGTACTTGCCCAACAGCATCGTGCGGATGTTGCTCTGCCAAGGCCCCATGTACTTCTGGTGGGCGGATTGAATCGGGCCGACGTTATCCGCCGGGCAACAGGTGATGGCATCCCACTGCCCGCTGCGCTCGGCGGCATCCGCAAAGGCGCGCTGCGCGATGAGCTTGCCCCGCGCATAGCCGAAGCCCCGCGCCGGCGTGAACTTCGGGTGGGTCTCCATCGGATAGCGATCTTCATACAGCACCGGCCGGCGGATGAGTTCCTTGATGTCGCCATCGGAGATCACCGCGGCCACGCTGGACGTCACCACCACCCGGCTCACCGTGCCGGCGGCGTTGACGCTGGCGATGATGTGGTCGCAGATGCGCTGCACAGCATCCGCATCGTTGTAATCGTTGACGTGGGAAACGTGGCAGACGCCGTGGCAACCGACGAAGATGTCGTCGAAGCAGCCGGCGTCGTTGAGGTCTGCGGCGTGCAGGGTGAGCCGCCCGGAAACATGGCCGGGCAGCGCCCGCAGGAAGCCGCAGCGTGCGGGGTCGTCCGTGTTGCGGACGCACGCGCGCACGCGATAGCCCTTGTCCAACAGGCGCCGCACCACCCAGCCGCCGATGAATCCGGCGGCGCCGGTCACGGCGACGGTGCCGCCCTTGGGAACTGGGGCCATGCGCTCTCTCCTTGATCTGGCATCGACGTTGGCGAAGAGGCGAAAGCTAGCAAACCAAGCACCGCCCCTTCAACTTGCGTGAGCTTTCGCTGACATGTCGAAAGGCCATTTTCTGGCACGGATATTGCCAGATGTCGGGTCTGAAAACTCGTTCATCGAGTTGACAACGAAATCACGACGCTGCAATCATCCTCCGTCGCGGGGAAACGCGTGCCGGGTGACCTCCGGGCACGCGCTTTGGCCACTCGGGGCTTGGAACGTTCATGGGATCAAACGCGCCTTTCGCGTTCTTGTTCGTCGCCATGAGCCCTGCATTGGTGGGGTTGGTCGTGTTCTGCATCCAAATGGCGTGGCCACGGATTCTCCCAAGATTGGTCGTGATTCCTCCGATTCGCAGGCGCTGGGCTAGATGCACGCGGGTTTTCGCGCGGGCGAACATCGCGACGCTTCTAGTGCCTCTGGTAGATGAGGTGTTCAAGAACTTTCAAGCCACGAACGGCAAAATCCTGATCGTCGGAAGCGATGGCATGTACCTCGTGGGGCGGAAAAACAAGATGCTTCAACGTGCAATCCGCGCTTGGACGGCGCGCGGTATGAACGTGCGGTACCTGTTGGTCGATCCGAGTGACGAAGCACTTGCCGAGCTTGAGCAGTTGCGGCAAGAGTTGGAGGTATCCGACAAGCTCGACATTTTGCCGCTGAAGGCCCTTCCCAAAGATGCGCCCCATGAAGTACATGTGTTGGCGGAGTTCTTGCTTGCCACCCATCTAACGTTAATCGAGTTCGCCGGGGCGAAGGGGGATAAGGACCAAAGTAAACGAATCATGTGGATCGAGGGCAAGCACTGGCCCAAAGAGATGCACTCGTTCGGCAATCGGTGGGTTGCGCCCGATGCGATGAGTGCAAGGGTGGATCGCGTAGGCCCAACTTGGGATGCGTTGTTCTCGCAATGGGCAGACAGGCTCGAGCCAGTTTGCGAGTATGCCCAACATCGTTAGCTGATAGTTGAGTGAATAGTCTCTTGTTGTCGACTGCGTATCTTGCGCTGTTTCAGACAGCCTTTGGCGAGCCGCTCTAAGCCATTACCCGCCGCCTAGCTGGGGCCTCGGGCCTCTTACCCCTCGTATCGTCGCAGCCGCCTTTTCACCAGCGCGTTGCGTAGCCGCACATAGTCTGGCAGGCCGTTGCGGTAAGCGGGATAGTCTTCGCCGGCGATGAGTGGGGCTAGATGGCGGTGCGCTTTGGCGGTGATGCCGTAGCCGGTGCTGGAAATGAACGCCCGCGGCAGCTTGCGCTCCACGTTCGCCATCCGCGCCAACGGCACGGCGCCGATGCGCCAGCGATACGGTTCGTCTTGCTCGCGCACGATCACCGGCGCCACGGCGTTCTGGCCGGCCAGGGCGAAGCGCACTGCCGCCTCGCCCACCGCATAGGCTTGCTGCACGTCCGTGGCGGATGCGATGTGGCGCGCGGAACGCTGCAAGTAGTCCGCCACGGCCCAGTGGTGCTTGTGGCCGAGCGCGTCGCGCACCATCGCTGCGAGCCGCGGCGCGACGCCGCCTAGCTGCGCGTGGCCGAATGCGTCGCGCAGCCCGGATTCGGCAAGGAACGTGCCATCGGCGTGACGGGCACCCTCTGAGGCCACCACCACGCAGTGGCCGATGCGGCGCACGGTGGCGTCCACGCGGCGCAGGAAGTCCGCTTGGTCGAACGGCACCTCCGGAAACAGGATGAGGTGCGGGGCATCGCCTGGGCGTTCTCCCGCCAGCCCGCCGGCCGCGGCGATCCAACCGGCATGGCGGCCCATCACCTCCAAGATGAACACCTTGGTGGAGGTTTCGCTCATGGAGGCCACGTCGAGGGCGGCCTCGCGCACGGCCACGGCCACATACTTCGCCACCGAGCCGAAGCCGGGGCAGGCGTCAGTGCAGGGGAGATCGTTGTCTACGGTTTTCGGGATGCCGATGCAGACGAGGGGGTAGCCGCGCTGCTGGGCCAGCGCAGACACCTTGTTGGCCGTGTCTTGCGAATCCCCGCCGCCGTTGTAGAAGAAGTAGCCGATGTCGTGGGCGCGGAACACGTCGATGAGGCGCGTGTAGGGGCGCGGGTCGTCCTTAATGGGCGGGAGCTTGTGGCGGCAGGAGCCGAACGCGCCGCCTGGCGTGTGGCGCAGCGCCCCGATGTCGGCGTCCGTCTCCACGCTGGTGTCGAACAGTTCCTCGCGCAACGCGCCGAGAATGCCGTTCTTGCCGGCGAACACCTTGCCGAGTTGGTCGGCATGGCGCCGCGCCGTCTCGATGACGCCGCATGCGGTGGCGTTGATCACGGCGGTGACGCCGCCGGATTGAGCGTAGAAAACGTTCCTCGGCGGCGCTTGGGCTTGGCTTGGCATGGGCGTTGGTCGTCGCGGGGTCGGCGGGGATTGTGGGGCATTTGTGCGACAATTTCCGCATGGCCGCGGTGCTGAACCTGTTCTGGAATCTCTGCCTGCTGCGCGTCGGCCCGGCTGCGATACCCGCCTACGCTTGGTTCGTGGTGGCCGTGGTGGCCGCAGACATCGCCCTCACCACCTTCGTTGGCGTGACGGTGGGGGATGGTGCCGCGTCTCAAGCGCTGTCGCTCGCTGTCGTCTCCCTCGCCACGGTGGCGGCCATCACTTGGGGTGGCTTGCGCCTCGCTGGCGAAGCCAAGCGGTTTCCGGCGACGCTCGCGGCCCTCGCCGGCAGCGACGTGTTGCTGAGCCTCGTGCCGGCGGCGTTGGCGCCGTTTGAGGCGCTGCAGCCGCTCTTCATCATCGCCATCTTCCAGCTTTGGCTGATCGTGGTGTGGGGTTCCATCTACCGCCACGCGTTCGACACGAGCCTTGCCTTCGGCATCGTCATCGCCTTCGGCACAGCCCTAGTCGCCACCTTTGTGGTGGGCCTCGCGTTGGACGCCGCGCCGCCGGCGCCGCCGGCCAGCAGTTGACCCAACACCTCTACTTCCTCGGCATCGGGGGCACCCTGATGGGTGGCCTCGCGTTGATCGCCAAGGCGAAGGGCTATCGCGTCACCGGTTCAGATGGCCACATCTATCCGCCGATGAGCAACCAGCTGGCGGCGGCCGGCATTGACGCTTACGAAGGCTTCGACCCGGCGCAGCTGCGCCCGCCGCCGGACCTCGTCGTCATCGGCAATGCGCAGTTGCCGCGCGGCCATCCGGCCATCGAGCACATCTTGAACGAGAATTTGCCGTATGTGTCCGGCGCCGAGTGGCTCGGCGGCGCGGTGCTGCGGGAACGTTGGGTGGTGGCGGTGGCCGGCACCCACGGCAAAACCACCACGGCGAGCATGGTGGCGGCCATCCTGGAACATGCCGGCCTCGCCCCCGGTTTCATGATCGGTGGCGTGCCGCTGGATTTCGGCGAGTCCGCGCGGCTTGGCGCGGCGCCGTTCTTTGTGGTGGAGGCGGACGAGTACGACACCTCGTATTTCGACCGGCGCTCCAAGTTCGTCCACTACCGCCCGCGCACGTTGGTCATCAACAACCTGGAATATGACCACGCGGACATTTTCGACAATCTGCGCGCCATCCAGACGCAGTTCCACCACCTCATCCGCACGGTGCCGAGTTCGGGCCTCATCGTGGCGCCGATGCGGGATGCGGCCGTAGACAAGGTGTTGCGGCAGGGCTGCTGGACGCCGGTGGCGCGCTTCGGCGCGGGGCAGCCGGCGCGGGACAGTTTCGCGCGCGATACCGGGGAACGCTGGTGCGCCGAAGACGTGGAGGCCGATGGCAGCGCCTTCGACGTGTTGCTGGACGACTCACGCTGCGGGCGCGTGGCATGGTCGCTGTCTGGTGCCCACAATGTGGCCAATGGGCTGGCCGCCATCGCCGCGGCGCGCCACGCCGGCGTGCCGGCCGCCGCCGCGGTGGAGGCGCTGTCGGCGTTTCAGGGCGTGAAGCGGCGCATGGAACTCATCGCGCAGCGCGACGCGGTGAAGGTGTATGACGACTTCGCCCACCATCCAACCGCCATCCGCCACACGTTGGAAGGGTTGCGCTGTCGCGTGGGCAACGAGCAGATCATCGCCGTGGTGGAGCCGCGCACGCACACCATGTCCCTCGGTGCCCTGCGGGCGGACTTGGCGACATGCTGCGCGGCGGCGAACGAGGCCATTTGGTTTCGTGGGCCAAATCTACAATGGGATTTGATGGAAGTGGTGCGCCGCAGCGTGGTGCCGGCCACCGTGGTGGACAACGTGGATCGCATCGTCAGCCGCTTCACGCGCCCCCGGCGCCGCCCGTGCCATGTCGTCATCATGTCCAACGGCAGTTTCGGCGACATCCGCGAGAAGTTCATCGCCAAGCTCGGCGCGGTGTAGCGGCGCCGTCCAGCGTTTAGCGCTCTTGGCGGCGGCGAGGCCGGTTAAACCAAGACGCGGCCGCCCGCTCTGTGGGCCGCCCAACACGCTAGCGATTGCCGCCGCTCGATGGCGCAGCCGCCGCGAATGCGGCGGCCGCCCATTGGAATCAGCCAGTGGCCACCGCCGCGCCCCCAGCTTTCGCCGCCGCGTCGTTCGCCTGCTTCGTCTCGATGAGTTGGGGCATGTAGCTGTCCAGCTCGTCCAAGGTCCAAACGCCGTTGTCCGGCTTCTCGAAGCTCTTGATGATGGCTGGCTGCTGCATGATGCCCACCAACCCGCTCGCGCAGTGGATGATCTGGCTGGAAATGCCCGCCGCCTCTTCGGTGCAGAGCCACGCCACCACCGGCGCGATGTGTTGCGGGCCGCCGGAGGCCATGTCCGCATCGGAGGTGTCCTCGCCCCGCGCTTCGCGCAGTGGAATGGTCATCCGCGTCAGCGCGCCGGGGGAGATGACGTTCACGGTGCAGCCGTACTTGGCCAGCTCGATGGCGAGCACCCGCGAGAAGCCGGCGATGCCGGCCTTGGCGGCGCCGTAGTTGGCTTGGCCGAAGTTGCCGAACAGGCCCGAGACGCTGGAGAAGTTGATGATGCGGGTGCCGCGCCGCCCGCTCTCGCGGATGTACTTGGCGAATGGCCGCGAGCAGCAATAGTGGCCTTTGAGGTGGACGGCGATCACCGCGTCCCAATCCGATTCTTCCATGTTGAAGATGGATTTGTCGCGCAGGATGCCGGCGTTGTTGACGAGGATGTCCATCCCGCCGAAGTTGTCGATGGCGGTTTGCAAGAGCGAAGCGCCGCCTTCCACCGTCGCCACGGATTCCGTGTTGGCGGCGGCCTTGCCGCCAACGGCGCGGATTTCCTGGGCCACCTCCTCGGCGATGGTGCCGCCGCCGGTGCCGTCCGTTGCGCCGCCGAGGTCATTCACCACCACGCTCGCGCCTTCTGCCGCCAGCGTGAGCGCGATCTCGCGCCCGATGCCGCGGCCGGCGCCGGTGACCACGGCGGTTTTGTCGTCCAAACGTCCCATTTGGCATGTCTCCTCTGTGTGAAACTGTGTGAAGCGATGAGCCCGAAGTTGGGGGCGAGCGAAGCGCAGCGGGTGTGGCGGCGCTTGGGAATCGGCCTTGTCAAGCCAGCCCAGCCGCGTCGGCCCCGGCCGCCACGCGGCTCGCGCATGGCGCCGCGCCGCCGCACTGTGTGGACCTGCGGGCCGCTTTGCCCCGTGAATGGCGTGGCATACTAAAGCCGAATGTACGGCGATGCCACCATTGAGTTGGTTCACGCGGTCGCCGCGAGCGGCGTGGATCGCATGGCCGTCTTGATGCGGCACTCTGCGCGCGAGTTCAACCCCAACGTTCACGACTTGGTGAATCCCCTCACGGACGAGGGGCGGGACTTGGCGCGCCGCTTCGGCGAACGCCTGCCGAAGGAATACACCCTGCGCGGCTATGCCTCACCGCCGGAACGCTGCTTGGAGACGGCGCAGCTCGCGCTGCTCGGCCACGCCTCGAAGGGCGGCGCCACGACGCGGGTGCGGCCCGTCGAGGGTTTGGGCGTCTTCTATGTGCTGGATCAGATGAAGATGTTTCGCGCCTTGGGCGACGCCGCCGGCTTGGGCGGCTTTGTGGATCGTTGGGTGGCCGGGGAACTGCCCGTGGACACGGTGATTCCGGCGGATATCGCCGCGAGGCTGGTGTTCGACATTTGCGCTTCCAAGGTGGATGGCGCCACCGCGGCGAAGCAAATTGACCTCTGCGTCTCCCACGACCTCACCGTGCATTTGGTGCGCGATCAGCTGCTTGGCCAGCCGCCGGCGCATGGCGACGTGGAGTTCTTGGATGCGCTGGCCGTGTATCGGCGCGCTGGCCGGCTCTGCATCCAGAGCAGCTTGGCGCCGGCGCGGGAAGTGGCTTGAGCGTCAAGCCGCTTGACGGACGCGACCGCGGCGTTTAGCTCAAGGCGCGTCGGCGAGGCAGCGCCGCATCCGCTCCGTTAGGTGGCTTGGGCTGACGCGGGCGAGTTGCATGTCATCGCAGCCGAGATAGCGCGCGTACTCCCACACCGCAACGTTGAAGGCTGCGTCGAAGGCCTCCGGCAGGCCGTCGTCGAGGTGCAGGTGTTTGATCTCGAACACGCCCGTTTCCCGGTGCGCCTTGCAGTCCATCAGCCCGACGAAGCCGTCCCGAAACAGCACCGGCAGGCAGTAATACCCCCACTGGCGTTTCGGTTCGGGCACATAGCACTCGATGCGGAAATCCAGGTTGAAGAGGGCCAGCGCCCGATCGCGCTGGATGACTGTGTTGTCGAACGGCGACAGGATGCGAGCGGCCACCGCCGGCTTCGGCGGCCGCAATGCCAGCGTGGCCGGCGCGGCGTGGTAGAGGCTGCCGTCTGGCCCCTGCGCCGTCGCCAGCGCGCCGGCTCGCAGCCGCTCGCCGAGCACCTCCTTCACCGCCGCCCGCAAGGGAGCGCTGTGGTGGCGGCCGTAGGTGAAGGCGCGGGCGGCGGCCACTCCGTGGGCGGCGAGGGTGGTGTCAATCAAGTGCTCGGCCTGCTCGCGCAGGGAGGGGCAGGCGGTGGCGACGTGCGATGGCAGCACCCGGTCGGCGAGGTCATAGCGCTTCTGGAAGCCATCGCGCCCAACGCACATGAGGTCGCCCTGCATGAAGAGCTGCTCAAGCGCCCGTTTGGCCGGCTTCCAATCCCACCAACTCGCGCCGCGGCGGTGGCTCTCCTCGAAGTCGCGCGCCATCAGCGGCCCCTCGGCGCGCACCCGGTCCAGCACCCGGCGCATCAGCGGCTTGTCGCGGCAGCGCGGCGAACCATGTTCGGTGTTTTCGCCGCGGGCATAGGCGCGCATCGCCGGCAGGGCGAAGCGGTAGTCCCGCATGGGCAGGAAGGCGGCGGCGTGGTGCCAATACTCAAATGCCTCGCCGCGCGCGACGAGTTGGCCCGGCAGGTCGTCCCGATAGCTTCCGGCGCGGCTCCAGAAAGTGTGGTGGTGGGCCCTGGCGACCACGGAGATCGTGTCGATCTGCACATAGCCGAGCCGCTCGAGGGCCTGCAGAGCGCCGTCGCGCCCCGTGCCGATGCGCCGCTTGCCCAATAGCCCTTGATGCGCCAAGGCGATGCGGGCGAGGGCTGTGCGGGGGAGCTGCGCCGTCACGGACGGGCGCACCGGAGGAGCGGTGCCGCTGCTGCGGGCGGGGCGCTGTGGGCGTGGCGGATGGGTTCAATCATGTATGCTCTCGCTGAGTCGTTCAGGCTGCCGGCATGACAGACTGCCTATTTTGCAAGATCGCCGCGCACGACATCCCCGCGGATGTGGTCTTTGAGGATGACGCCGTCATCGCCTTCAACGACATCGCGCCGCAGGCGCCCGTACACATCCTCATCATTCCCAAGGCGCACATCGCAAGCGCCAACGAACTCGATGACGGCCACGCCCACATCGTCGGGCGCTTGGCGTTGCGGGCGCAGGCATTGGCGGAGGAACGCGGCATTGCCGAACCTGGCTATCGGCTCATCGTGAATTGCAACCGGCAAGGCGGCCAAACGGTGTATCACTTGCACATGCATCTGCTAGGTGGGCGGCAGTTAGGGGGTCTTGGATGAGTTGGATGGATGAGATGATCGGCGTCTTCGACCGGGGGCTGCGCGCTGTCACTGGCGTGACGCCGGCGGAACGCGAAGCGCCACCGGCTGAGGAAGGCGAGCTCACGGATGCCGAGCGCCGCCACGCCGCCGCGCTGATGCGCGTGAACCATGTGGGTGAGGTGTGCGCCCAAGCACTCTATGAAGGGCAAGCGCTCACCGCCGGCAAGCCGGAGGTGCGCGAGGCGCTGCGCGAAGCCGCCGCCGAGGAGGCGGATCACTTGGCTTGGTGCCGCGAGCGCATCGACGAACTGGGCGGCCGGCCGAGCCTCTTGGCGCCGCTCTTCTATGGTGCCTCGATGGCGGTGGGCGTTGCCGCCGGCGCATTGGGAGACCGGGTGAGCCTCGGCTTCGTCGCGGCGACAGAAGATCAAGTGACGGAGCATCTAGACCGCCACTTGCAGTCGCTGCCGGAGGCGGACGCGCGCAGCCGCGCCATCTTGGAGGCCATGCGCGAAGACGAGAGCCGCCACGGCGTCAATGCCTTGAAGGGGGGCGGGGTGGAGTTCCCGCCCTTGGCGCGGCAAGCCATGACGCTGATCTCCCGAGCGATGACGGAAACCACCTATCGGATCTAGCTGGGCGCGGGCCGCTTGGCCGCGGCGCGTGCCGGGCTGCCCCCATGAAAGCGCTTGCATCCAAGGGCTTGGGCGGCGCTAGCCATCGCTCAGCGGCGGGTGGTAGATCACCTGCACCGTCGTGCCCTCTGGGTCTTCGCAGTAGAAGCTGCGGGCGCCATCCCGGTGCGTTTTGGGTTGCGTCAGGATGCGCACCTGCGCGGCCGCTAGGAAGGCGTGCCAACCATCCACGTCCTCTGGGCGGTGCGCGATGAAGCCGATGTGGTCGAGGCGCTGGCCAGCCACGGCCGGGTCGCTGGCGGCACGGTGCAGCGCCAAGTTGTCGCAGCCGGACGTCAAGTAGCAGTTGTCCGCATCTGGGCGCCACTCCACGGCCATGCCCATGAGTTCCGTGTAGAACCGCTCGGTGGCTTCGAAGCGGGCGGCGAACAGAGCGACGTGGCGCAGCCCCGCCAACGGGGGCGGGCGGTGCCCGGCCTTGGGGGCGTTCTCTTCCCCAGCCGGTGCCGCGGGAGCCGTCGGCGCACCCTCCACCAAGGTGAGGTTGGTCTTGGCAACGCGGTGGCGAATGGCCTTCACCGGCGCGTAATCTGGGTCGTCCAGAAACGCGCGGGCGGCAGCCGCGTTTGGAAACTCAAGCACCACGAGGCGAGATGGTTGCCAAGCTCCCTCCAACGTCTCATGGGCGCCGCCGCGAACGAGGTACTTGCCGCCGTGCCGGGCGACGAGCGGTGGGACGCGGCGCACATACTCGGCGTAGGCATCGGCGTCCTGCACGCGCACGTCGACGATGAGGTAGGCGCTCACGCCGCGTGCTCCCGTGTTTGCGGCGTGCCGAACAGCGCTGTGAGCGCGGCACCTGGGTCTGCCTCGCGCATGAACGCCTCGCCAACGAGGAAGGCGTTGACACCGGCTTCGCGCAAGCGGCGCACGTCCGCGGGCGAGCGGATGCCGCTTTCGGTCACCACCTGCGCCCCGTCCGGAATGGCGGCCAAGAGATTGAGGGTGGTGTCCAGCGATGTCTCGAAGGTGCTCAGGTTGCGGTTGTTGATGCCGATCAGCGTGGGCGCCGCCGGCAGCGCGGCTTCCAGTTCACGCCGGTCATGCACTTCCACCAAGGCGTTCATGCCGAGTTCCACCGCGAGTGCGCTGAACGCGGCGATCTGCTCGGTTTCCAGCGCCGCGGCGATCAGCAGCACGCAATCCGCGCCGAGTGCGCGCGCCTCGAAGAGCTGGTACTCGTGGACGATGAAGTCTTTGCGTAAGGTCGGCAGCGATGTGGCCTGTCGCGCTTGGCAGAGATGGTCGTCGCTGCCCAAGAAGTAGCGCTCGTCGGTGAGCACCGATAGGCACGCGGCGCCGGCGGCTTCATAGGCGCGGGCGATGGCGGCCGGCTCGAAGCGCTCGCGGATGACGCCCTTGCTGGGAGAAGCCTTCTTCACCTCCGCGATCACCGCCGGCGTCCGGCGCTCCAAGGCCGCGGCGAAGCCTCGGCAGACATCCGCGGACTCCGCCGCGGCGCGCACCGTGGCCAAGGGCCGTCGTTGCCGCCGCTCAGCCACCTCGGCCGCCTTGTGCGCCAAAATCTCGCTCAGGATGTTCATGCTGGCGCCATCAGGCTCGTGTCATCAGGCTTGCGCCGTCAGGTTCGCGCCATGAGGTTAGAGAGCCGAACCAGCTCCGCGAGCCGTTCCCGGGCTTGCCCGGTGGCGATGACATCTTGCGCCATCGCCACGCCGTCGGCCAAGTTCAGCACGATGCCGGCGGCATAGATGGCCGCGCCCGCGTTCAGCGCCACCAACTCGGCCGCGGCCCCCGCCTCGCTGGCAAGGGATTGTCGAATGAGTGCGGCGCTTTCCGCGGGCGACGCGGCCCGCAGGGCGTCCACCGGGTGGCGAGACAGGCCAAAGTCCTCCGGCGCCACGTCGTACTCACGCACGGCACCGGCATCGAGTTCCACGATGTGGGAAGGCGCGGCGATGGACAACTCATCCAAGCCGTCGGCATGCACCACCAAGGCGCGCTCCGCCCCCAACAGCCCTGCCACCTCCGCCACCGTGCGCTGCCACGCCGCCGCGAACACGCCGATGAGCTGGCGTTTGGCGCCGGCTGGGTTCGTCAAGGGGCCGAGCAGGTTGAAGACCGTGCGCACGCCGAGCTCCCGGCGCACGGGCGCCGCGTGGCGCATGGCGTTGTGATGCGTTGGCGCGAACATGAAGCCGATGCCGGCCTCCTCGATGCAACGGGCAATTTGCGCCGGCGTGAGATTCAAGTTGACGCCCAGCGCTTCCAGCGCGTCGGCGCTGCCGCTTTGGCTGGTGACGCCGCGGTTGCCGTGCTTGGCGACGTGCGCCCCGGCGCCGGCGGCCACGAACGCCGCCGCGGTGGACACGTTGAAGAGCTTGGCCGCGCCACTGCCGCCAGTGCCGCAAGTGTCCACCAAGTTGGGCGCGTCCACCGCCACCTTTGTGGAGAGCGCGCGCATCGCTTCCGCGGCGCCGGCGATCTCCTCGGCGGATTCGCCGTGCATCCGCAGCCCCATCAACACGGCGCCGATTTGGGCGGGGGTGGCATCGCCGGCCATGATCGCGTCGAACACCGCTCGCGTCTCGGCGCGGCTCAAGCCGTTTCCTGCGATCAGGCGCTCAAGGGCTGCGTTGATGGGGGATGGCATCGCGTCGCCGGCGCCCTTCACGCCGTCGCCGTGGCCGTCAAGAAGTTGCGCAACAACTGGTGCCCCGTGTCCGTCATGATGGATTCTGGATGGAATTGCACGCCCTCGACCGGATGCTCGCGATGCTTCACGCCCATCACTTCATCCTCGGCGCCGTCCGGCTGGCGCGTCCACGCAGTGACGGCCAAGCAATCCGGCAGGGTGTCCCGCGCCAGCACCAGCGAGTGGTAGCGCGTCGCCTCGAAGCCGTCTGGCAGCCCTTGGAAGACGCCGCCGCCGCCGTGATGGATTGGGGAGAGCTTGCCGTGCATCACCTCCCGCGCGCGCACGACGTCGCCGCCATACGCTTGGCCGATGCTCTGATGCCCCAAGCAGATGCCGAGGATCGGCAGCTCAGCTCCGAAACGCCGCACAACCTCAAGGGAAATGCCAGCCTCGTTCGGCGTGCAAGGGCCGGGCGAGATGACGATGCGCTCCGGCGCCATGCGTTCGATGTCCGCGAGGGTGATTTCGTCGTTGCGGCGCACGGTCACGTCTGCGCCCAACTCGCCCAAGTATTGGGCGACGTTGTAGGTGAAGGAATCGTAGTTGTCGATCAGGAGCACCATGGCGCGGCCCACGCCCGCCCCAAGGGGCAATGGCGGAAAGCGTACTGAAACGCGGGGCAGTCCGCTACGGCTGCCGCGCTGGCCGCGGCCTTCGCGTCCGCCGTGGTAGGCTCGCCGACGTTGGCTTGGGTACGCCCGTGTTCGGCAGCGGGCGCCAACATCCGCTTCGACGGCAGCGCTCGCAACGTCGAGATCGGCTGCATCGACAAGCATCTGCCCCGGAATGAATCGGCATGGAACTCGCGCTGCGCCTCGCCGGCATCTTGGCAGTCGGCTACGCCGCCATCTGCCTCGCGCTCTTTCTGCTGCAAGGGCGGATGATCTTCTTTCCCCGACCCTTGCAGGCGACGCCCTCGGCGCCGGGGGTGGCGCCGGTGGCAGTGGAGCGCCCGGATGCCGTCCTGCGGGGCTGGGTGACGAATCCAGACGCGGCCGGGCCCCTCGTCATCTACTTCGGCGGCAACGCCGAAGAACTCTCGGAAACCGTGGCGACCTTCGCTGGTCTCGATGCGGTCACGGCCCTCGTCAACTACCGCGGCTATGGCGCGAGCTCCGGCCTGCCGAGCGCGGCGCACTTGGTGGCCGACGCAGCCGCGGTGGTTGAAGACCTGCGCGAACGCTTTGGCGCCGAGCGCAAGACGGTGCTGATTGGACGCAGCCTAGGCAGCGGCATCGCTGCGCTGGCGGCGCAGGCCACGGGCGTGGATGGCCTCATCCTGGTCAGCCCCTACCGCAGCATCGAACGCATCGCGCAAAGCCGGTTCCCGTACATTCCGGTGCGCTGGCTGTTGCGCCACAATATCGACGCCGCCGCGGCCGTGCCGGGCTTGCCGCCCCGCACCTTAGTTGTCTACGCCGTGGCAGACCGGGTGGTGCCCACCGCCGAATCCCGCGCCTTGGTCGCCCTGTTGCCACCGACGACGCAGGTGGTGGAGTTCAACGGCGTACACGGCGTGCCGCTGACCACGCCGCCGATCTGGCCGGCGATCAGCGCCTTCGTGGCCGCGTTCGCGGCGCCGGCCGCGCGCTAGCCGCGGATGAACTCGCGGATCACCTCGCCGGGCCGATTGCCGGTGTACTCTCCGTCCTCGATCACCACTTGGCCGGCCACCAGCGTTGCGTCGTAGCCCTTGCTCTTCACCACCAGACGACCGCCGTTGTGCGGGAAGTCGTTGACGTATTCTGGGTGGCAGGAGCGCAGCGCGTCGTAGTCGATGACGTTGAGGTCTGCGTGCCAGCCCTCGCGGATTTCGCCGCGTTCCTTGAGGCCGAGCACCTGCGCAGACTTGCCAGTGATGCGATGCACCGCTTCGGGCAGCGTGTACACGCCGCGGTCGCGAGTGAGTTCGCCGAGCAGGAACGTGGGCGAATCCGCGTCGGTGAACTGGCCGACATGGGCGCCGGCGTCGCCGAGCATCGGCACCACATGCGGCATGCGCATGTAGGCCCACTGGTTCTCAAGCGATCCGCCGAAGGCCCACAGGTTCCAGAGTTCCTTGCCGTCCGAGGCGATGAGGCGGTCCACATACACCTCCACCGGGTCCTTGCCGGCAGCGTCGGCGAGCTGCCGCAGGTTGTTCTTGTTCTCCAAATCGAAGTCTGGGAACTCGCCGGTGCCCATCGGGTGCAGGATGTTGGCCATCTGCTTGAAGCCGCCGGCTTCCTTCGCCTCGTCGATGAGGCGCTTGCGGGTGGCCGGATCCTTGAGCGCGGCGGCGCGCTCCGCAATGTTGGGCAATTGCATCAGTTCCTTCCAGCCGGGCGTGCTCAGGAACGCCTGCTGCGCCAAGCCGAAGAAGGAGCCGCTGGGCCGGGTGTGGCAGATTGATGTGATGCGCCGCCCTGCCTCGTTGTTGCGGGCGAGGAACTCTTGCCAGTTGGACACGCCGCCATCGCCGTTGCCGCCGGCGCCGCCCGAAAACAGCACTTGGCAGCCGAGTTCCGCGCCGCGCTCGAACATTTCGCGCTCGATTTGGTGGCGAGTGCGCATGTCCGGCGCCACTTGGTAGAGGCCGCCGCGGCCGCCGGCATCCACCACGGCCTGTTGGATGGCCTCGGTCTCGCGGGGATTGGCCCAGGTGCCGGGGGTGAGCCGGCCGTCGGGCACGCGATGGCCGAGGAAGCGGGAAGTGGAGAAGCCGACGGCGCCGCCGGCCACGGATTCCTTTACCAGCTCGACGATGTGCGCCAACTCTTTGGCGTCCGCCTGCACGCCTTCGTCGCAGCTCTTGTCGCCCATCGCCTCGAAGCGGATGGCGGAGTGGCCCACCAGCCCCACCACGTTCAGCGCCGGCCGCAGTGCCTGCACGCTGTCCAGATACTCGCCGAAGCTGGTCCAGTTCCACGGCAGGCCATCCATGATGGCGTCTGCGGCGATGTTCTCCACCGCCTCCATGAGCTTGGCCAGATAGCGCCGATTGCTCTCGGCGCAGGGCGCGAAGGTGACGCCGCAGTTGCCGATCAGCGCGGTGGTGACGCCGTGGTAGGAACTGGGGCGCATTTCCGGCTCCCAGCCGATCTGCGCGTCGAGGTGGGTATGCAGGTCGATGAAGCCGGGCGTGACCAGCTTGCCGCTGGCGTCGATGGTTTGCCCGGCTGCTTCGCCGGAGAGATCGCCGACGCGGCTGATGCGCCCGTCGTCGATGGCGACATCGGCGCGTCTCGTGGCGGCGCCGCTGCCGTCCACGACGGTGCCGCCGGAGATGATGGTTTGGTGGCCCATGGCTTGCTGCTCCTCAATGCGTTTTGAGCGGCCCGGCGCCAGCTTTCGGCCCCAAGGTCGCAAGGCAGGTGCGGAGCATAGCGCATCGCCCGGCGGTGGGCGATTTGAGCGGGCGCTGCGGCTGGCAGCTCGCGCAAGCGGCGCCCAAGCCGTTCGCACCGGCGCGGGAGCGATAACATACGAAAGCGAGCGGCTTGGCGGGCGTGGCCGGTTTGGACGCTTGCCAGCGCCACGCCACGGAACGCCGCACGGGAGGGAGAGCCATGGGGTCTGCGCTTGAGCAAGCGCGCGCCGCGCGCCAGCGCGACCTGGTGCTCGGCTATCGCATCTTCGCCGCCTTGGGTTGGGGCGACATGGGCGACGGCCACATCAGCGCCAGAGACCCGGAGCGCGAGGACTGTTTCTGGGTGCTCGCGGACGACACGCCCTTCCCCCGCGCCAGCGTGGAAGACTTGGTGTTGGTCGGCCCCGATGGCGCGCCGCTGGCAGGGCCACGCGGCGCCAACCCGCCGGCGTACTTCATCCACTGGCCCATCCTCGCCGCGCGGCGGGACGTCGTGAGCGCCGCGCACACGCACACGCCGCATGGCACGCCGTTCTCCGCCGAGGCGCGTGGCATCGAACCGATCACCCAGGAATCTTGCATCTTCTTTGAGGACTGCGCCGTGTTTGACGACGATGAAGTGCAGGTGCAGAGCGTCGCCTGCGGCGGGCGCATCGCCCAAGCCCTTGGCCGGCGCCGCGGCATCGTGCTGTGCAACCACGGGCTGCTCACGGTGGGCGCCACGGTGCGCGAGGCGGTGGCATGGTTCGTGACCATGGAGCGCGTCGCGCAAGCGCATCTTGAGGTCCGCGCGCCGCGCCCCATCGAAGCGCCGGCCGCGCGTTTCGCCAAGGCGGATCTGGCGACACCGCGCCACGCGCAGCGCGTGTTCAACTTCCTCGCCCAGCACCACTTGGGGGCGCTGCACCCCCAACCGGGCCCTTGAGCGAGCCGTGGGACAGCGCCGCCGCGGCATGAACGCTCGGCTTGGTCGAAGGGCCCGCGCCCTCATGCTGGGCGTCGTGGCCATGTTGTTGGCTGCGCCCCACGCCCCCACCGCCCAGGCTGCCGAGGTGGTCGGCCCCAAGCTCCGTTGGGATGTTTCGCTGTGGGGCAAGCCCCGCGCCGGCACGGCCATCGCGGAGCTGTTGGCGGCAGCGGCGCAAGCCAAGACCGGTGGCAACTGGCGCATCGTGCTGCACTACGGAGAGGCCATCTCCAAGGCGCGGGAGAACCTCGATGGCATCGCCATCGGCGCGTTCGAGGCGGCGCTCATCTGCAACTTCTACCATCCGCGCAAGAACCCGGCGCTGATGGTGCTGACGATGCCGTTCCTGCCGATGCGCAACGCCGCGGACAGCTTGCGCGTGCGCGAAGCGGTGCTCGCCCATGCCGCGGTGCGCGAGGAGCTCAAGCGCTGGAACGCCATGCCGTATGCGTCCGCGATGATGCCGCAGTACGAGATCCTGGGCCGCGGGGCACCGCCGACGCGGCTTGAGGATTGGCGCGGGCTGTCCGTGCGCGCCGGCGGCGGCCTCGGCCAAGCCATGCGGCGCGTGGGCGCCACGCCCACCAGCTCGGCGGCGACGGAGGTTTACACCGGCGTGCAGCAAGGCACCATGGATGCGGCGGCGTTCCCGTTCACTTATTCCCACATCTCCTACCGCATCCATGAGGTGTCGGATTGGTTCACGGGCAACCTGTCGCCCGGCACGTCCGAGTGCCCACTGGTGTTCAACATCGATGCCTACGAGGCCCTGCCGCCGCAGTACAAGGGCCTCTTGCAGGACATCCGGGCCGGCTTGCTCCAAGGCCAGATGCAAGCCTATGTGGACGTGGACAAGGAGAACTTGCCGATGCTGAAGCGCACGCTCGTCGAGGTGCGCTACTCGGATGAGGAGTTGGCGCGCTTTCGCGCGCTGGCTGGGCAGCCCGTCATCGATGCGTGGATTGAGGACAACCAGCACCGCTTTGATGCACGCGGCCTGGTCGAAACGATCTATGCCGCGGTGGGCGAGACATATCCGCCGGCCGCGGCCGGCGCGGCGGCAGGCCAATGAACTCCCACGACGACATCCGCGACGCACTGGGCCGGGGCATCCAGCGGGCGGACTTGGCGTTGGCGGCGGTGGAGAACGGCCTCAACCTGTGCGCGGGCGTTTTGATCTTCGCGCTCATGCTCTTGGGCGTGGTGCAGATCGTCCTGCGCGCCGTCTTCCAAGCGCCGATCTTCGGCTACATCGACATCGTGGAAACGTCCATGGTGGGCTTCGCCGTGCTCTCCATCGCCTTCGTGCAGCGCATGGGCGGGCATGTGCGCATGGAGCTCCTAGTGGGGCGCTTGGCGGGGCGCTGGCGCTGGTGCATGGAGGCGTTTGGCACCGCCTTGGCAGCGTTCATCGTCTGCGTGCTGATTCCATACTCCTATCAGCACTTCCAACGCGCCTTCGCGTTCGGTGACAGCACCATCGACATCGAACTCGCCACCTGGCCGGCGAAACTGGTGGTGCCGGCGGCGTTGGCCGTGCTGCTGGCGCGGCTCATCGTGCAGCTTGCGGCCTATCTGCGCCTTGCGGTGAATCCGGCGCTCACGGCGGTGGCGGCGCCGTCGGCGCGGGATGCAGCGGCGCAGGCGGCGGAGGAAATCCAACTCGCCGAACAACACACGCCCCCGCCAGCGTGATGTTCGGCGTCGACGACACCTGGATCGGCATCGGCGGCATCCTGCTGCTGGTCGCCTTGGTGGTGGCGGGCGTGCGCGTCTATGTGGCGGCGGCCCTCACCGGCTTCTTGGGGCTGCTGGTCATCAAGGGGTGGGATGTGGCGGGCGCCATCGCCGGCACCATCCCACATTCCAAGACGGTGACGTATCCGCTCTCCGTGCTGCCGCTCTTCATCCTCATCGGCTTCCTCGCCTTCCATGCCGGGTTGACGGCGCGGCTCTTCGAGGCGGCGCGGCGTTGGGTGGGCTGGGCGCCTGGCGGCTTGGCGGTGGCGACGGTGTTCGCCAGCGCGGGGTTCGCGGCAGTCTCCGGCGCCTCAACGGCCACCGCCGCGGTGTTCTCCCGCGTCGCCATTCCCGACATGTTGAGGAACGGCTATGGCAAGCGGCTCACGGCTGGCGTCATCGCCGCCGGCGGCACGCTGGCCTCCCTCATTCCGCCGTCGGCCATTCTGGTGATCTACGCCATCATCGTTGAGGAATCCGTCGGCAAGCTGTTGTTGGCCGGCCTCGTTCCCGGCTTGGTGTCCGTGCTGATCTACACGGCGCTCATCGTCGGCCTGTGCGCGTGGAAGCCGGAGTTGGGGCGGCGCATCGGCGGCTTCACCTGGCGGGAGCGCTTTGCGAGCCTGCCGGGGGCAGTGCCCATCGTGCTGGTGGTGGTCATCATCTTCGGCGCCCTCTATTCGGGCTTGGCGACGCCCACGGAGGCCGGCGCGTTGGGGGCGATGGTTGTCTTCGCCATGTACGTCTGGCAGGCGTATCGCCGCCGTTCCATGCGCATGATGGCGGGGCGGCTGCGCGACGCGCTGATGGAAACGGCGCGCCTCACGGTGATGATCTTCACCTTGGTGTGGGGCGTCTTCCTGTTCGTGCGCTTTTTGGGCTTCGCCGGCTTGCCGGCCACGTTCGCGGATTGGGTGGTCACGCTGGATTTGCCCCCCATCGCCATCATGGTGTGCATCCTGCTGGCCTACGCCGTGCTCGGCATGTTCATGGATGCCATCGGCATGCTGGTGTTGACCTTGCCGGTGGTCTATCCGGCTGTGGTCGCGCTGGGTTATGACCCGATCTGGTTCGGCGTCATCGTGGTGAAGATGGCGGAAATCTGCCTCATCACGCCGCCCATTGGCCTCAACTGCTTCGTCGTTGCCGGGGTGTCGCGGGAACTCAGTGATGAGGCCGGCGGCTCGCTCGCCATTCCGCTGCAGGACGTGTTTCGGGGCATCGGCCCGTTCTTCGTCGCCGATGTGCTGACCGTGGCGGTGCTGCTCGCGTTTCCGGCCATCGTGATGTGGTTGCCGCGCACCATGGGGTGATTCCCCAAACAGTGTGGGCGTGGCCGATCTGGGCTGAAGGGGCTGGCGGCGGGCGGCGCGGCGTCTCGCTCAGGTCACGCCGTGTCCACCGTGTTCTCGAACGTGAACCCGCCTTGCGTCATCACCAAGCGATGGCGCTCGCCGGCGGCGTTCGCGTCGCAATCGACGTAGCCGGCGTCGCCCTCCCACATCGCCACTCGCGTGCCGTCGGCGCGTTGGGCGATATGCGTCTCATAAACCCGCGCCGGGATGGCGCTGAAGTGCGCGAGGGCCGCCTCCACCGTGTCGTGCGCGGCGAGTTGGTGCAGCGTCACCCAGGTGGGAGGCACAAGGTCGATGTCGCCGGCGGCGTGGCGCTCCAGGGCCGCCGCCGGGGTGATCCACTGATGGTCTTCAATCTCCCCGCCATCGATGGACACGTCATGGTCTGCGGCGCGCGCCGCGAAGAACCAAGTGGCAAAGCGCTTGGGGGTATCTGGCGGCGGCGTCCAATGGGCGAACCACACGAAATCGTCCGGGGCGGCGGCGATGCCCGCTTCCTCGTGGGTTTCCCGCGCCGCGGCATTGCGCGCCGCGGCCTCTGGCGTCGCGCCGTCGGCGCCGTCCTCGGCATCGATGCGTCCGCCTGGGAACACCCACATGCCGCCGAAGGCGATGCGCGAGTTCTTGCGCAGCATCAGCACTTCCGGCGTCGCCGCGTCGCGCAGGAGCACGACTGTGGCTGCCGGCGTCGCCGGCTGCTGAGCGGCGTCTCCTGGGCGGGTCACGCCGCCGTAGCCATCATTGCGGTGGCGTGGCGGCTCGCTCTGGGCAGCCATGGGCGTCACCCCTTCATCCGATTAGATTGCGGCTAGCATATCGCGCCGCCGTTGCCCCTTGCCAGCGCGGGTGTTGCTGGCGGAGCGTCTGCTACTCCGCCGAGGCGGGTTTGCGCGCCCGCAGCGAAAACGTCTGCGGCAACAGGTTCTGGGGGTCGGGAAAGCGCCACCAGCCGTCCGCGCCTTGGCGCATCCCTGGGAACGCTTGGTAGCAGTTCACCGGAAACTCGTGGAGGAACTCCAGCACGAGTCCCGCGTCCTGCACAGCGGCGATCACTTCGGCCACGCTGTGGCACCACTCGTAGGATTCGGCCGCGATGGGTTGGCTGCCGGCATAGGACGGCTCGCCGCCCTCGAAGCGGATGCCTTCGACATTCGGAAAATAGGGATAGGTGACGCGCAGGTCCTTGATGCCTGGCTCGCCTTCAGCACTTCCTTGGGGTTCGAACACCATCAACAGCGGGTGCGAGTCGAACAGGTAGAACATGCCGCCCGGCTTGACGAACCGGGCGATGACGTTTGCCCAAGCCGTCAAGTCCGGCAGCCAGCAGAGCACTCCCATCGCCGTGTAGACGACATCAAACTGTTCGTCGAGCACCCCCGGCAGGTCGTAGACGTTGCACTCCACGAACCGCGTCGGCAACTCCAGTTCGCCGCTCAAGGCCCGCGCCAGCGCGATGGCTTCGCTGGAGAAGTCCACGCCGACGGCCTCGGCGCCAAGCCGCGTCCAAGACATCGTGTCCATGCCGAAGTGACACTGCATGTGCAGGAGGGACTTGCCGGCCACGTCGCCCACTTCGCGGCGCTCGATGTCGTGCAAAGTGATGCGCCCAGCCTTGAAGCTGGGGACATCGTAGAACGTCGAAGCGGCATGCACCGGCGTGCGCTCGTTCCAATTGCGGCGATTGGCTTCAAGCCTTGAATCCATGTGTCCGAACTCCTCCCATCAAGCCGAGACGCCAACGCGCCGCGGCCGCCGCCGCCAGGTGCAGCGGGCCGTCTAAGTTGGCGCCTCAGCCCTTGTTGGCGCTCACCAGGAACTGCGGCAGCACGAACAGGTACTCGCCGGTGGCGACGCCGCGCTCCGCCGCATCGAGCAGAGCGTCCGCCTCGGCCACGGCCATGCGGCCACCCGCCGCAACGTAGCTTTTCATGTTGCGCAGCACCGGCAGTGCCCGCCCGTCCCGGTCGGCGAAGGCGAACACGCGGGCTTCGACGTCCCGGAAGCCGTGCCGCGCCAGCAGCCCCGCCGCCTTGCGGCCAATGTTGGGTTCCTTGAACGCCCCGGCGGCCGCGGTGAAGAAGCGTTCCACCCCCGCCTTGCCCCACGGCTCCACCACGACGAAGCCCCAATCGCTGTCGATGATGTGGATGCGGCCGCCCGGCGCCAACACGCGCTTGATCTCCGCGACCGTCGCATCCACATCCGGCACGTACTCGAGCACGTTCTTGCAGATGGCCCGGTCCACCGCACCGTCTGGGAGGGGGACCGCGGCGCCCTCGACATGATGGAAAGCCACGTTGGGGCGGCCGGCGGCGCGGCGGGTGGCGTCCGCCACGAAGCGCGCGTTGATGTCCACGCCATGCACTTGGCCGCTTGTGCCCACGATGTCCGCGATGGCGAGTGCCATGAAGCCGGGGCCGGAACCGAAGTCCAGCACGGAAAGCCCCGCTGCCAGCGCTGCCGGCTCCAATAGCGCCGCGTTGCCTTCGCGCCATTGGAACATTTGCTCGTAGCGCGCGATGCGGTCGTCCTCGATGTGTTTCCAGTGGTCTGTGTAGAACGTGTCGGTGGCCATGGCGCTCGCTTGCCGCTTAAGGGGTGAAGCGTGTCAGGGTACGCGAGGGCAGGGCAGGGGCGCCAACCATGCGGCGCCGGCGTCTTGGGCACCGGCTGTGCCGGCAGATAGATCTTGGCGCCGCGGGAGTATCATGATGCAGCGGAAAGCACACGGTTGTTCGATGCGAGAAGAGGTCAGTGTCCTTTCTACATGAGCTGTGGGTCTTCATGCGGGTGCGCAAGAAGTACTGGCTGTTTCCAGTCGTGGTGATGATGCTCGTGCTGGGCGGGCTGATCGTGCTGGGCCAGAGCAGCGCGGTCGCGCCGATGATCTACACCATCTTCTAGCCCTTCCAGCCGTCCATGTCCCCCTCTTCTGCGGCTGGTCGGCTGGAACGCGCTGCTTCTCATTGTGGGCTTGGCCCTGATTGGAGCCGTCGGCGAGGCGTATTGGCGGCTGCAAGCGCCCTTCACGGAGCGCCACGTTCCCCCGCATTGGTCTCCAACTGCTGGGTGGCTGTATGCGCCCAATGCGGAAACGCGCTATACGAACGGCCTTGACTACTGGGTCGAGTCGCGAACCAACAGCTTGGGCTTCGCGGACCGCGAACCCATCGGCATCGAGCGGGCCGCGGCAAGCTGCCACATCGCGGTAATCGGCGATTCCGTCGTGGAAGCGCTTCAGGTCCCCATCGCCGCCAAGCTTCAGGTTCGGCTGGAGGAGTTGGCCGCCCGGGACTTGGCTCATCTGGACGTCACGACCTCGGCGTTCGGCATCGCCGACACCGGGCAAGTCAACCAATTGGCGTACTACGACGAGTTCGCCCGGCATCTCCGCCCCGCCTTGGTGGTGCTCGTCTTCGTCCCCAACGACTTCATAGACAATTCGCCAATCCTGTTTGGGATGCGCAGGGGAACGATCCGCAACGACTCAGGAACGTGTCCGCGGCGCGGGGCGCGGATGGCGCCATCACGCTGCGGCCGCCCTACCCCGGGGCCGTCCCGATTGGCCGGGCTGCCTCCTCGCCACCGCCCCGCGCATGAGCGCGCCGCGAACTGGCTGACCCGTGTGTCCCTGTTCGCGAAATGGCTGGATGCGAAGGGCGCGTTGCCCTCTTTCCCGGACGACGCCGATGCTGAACGGATGGCTTGGATGGAGCTGCTGAGTCGGCGCTCCCCCCGCTACGCCGCGCTGTTCGATGGGTGGCGGCCAACGACGCGGCGGCACTTGGACGAGTTCCTCGCGCCCATGCAGAATCTGCCGGCGGTCTACGCGGACGCGGTGGACTTCACGGCTTTCGCGCTGGACCAGTTCAGGGAACGCACGGACCGCGACGGCGCCGCGTTGGCCATCCTTGCCACGCATTACTTTCGCACACGAGGCCACCCTAGATTCGAGCGCTTGGCCGCCCTTGCGGAGCCGCGCGGCATTCCCATCATCGACCAGTACGGCCACATGCTCCAGCTGGGTGCCGAGCGGAGGGACGCGCGGTGGCCGCACGACAGCCATTGGAATGCCGCCGGCCATCAGTGGGCTGCGGAAGCCCTGCTCGAGTGGCTGAAGCGGAACCAAGGCGTCTGCGCCCGCGTCACAACCGGGCAGTTCACGCCCGGCGATGGCCACATCTGAATGGCTGGGTTCCCGGTCGGCGCCGTGGACGAAGAGCAAAATCGATGACCGCGCCCAGCGCCGGCGACGCGGGCGCAGAAGGCAAAGGACGAAGAGCGGCACGTCCGCCAGCCCGCTCCGCGCCGGCTTTCAATGGCTGTGGGCTAGGTGTATAACGCTGCAATGAGAATGCGTCACGCCAAGGGCTGCCACATCAAGGCCAAGGTGCGCGCCTTGGTCGCCATTGCCGCGGCGCTCCTCGTGGCGCCGAGCGCTGTCGCGCAAGAGATCACCGCCTACGACCTTGTGGCCGGCGCGTTGGACCTCACGCGTGGCGACACCTCCCACACCGAGATGACCATGCAGGTGAAGCGTCCAGACTGGGAGCGCTCCACCTCCATCGTCGCTTGGAGCCGCGGCCGCGAAGACACCCTGATGCGCTTCACCGCGCCGGCGAAGGATGCCGGCAACGCCCTCTTGAAGCAGGGCGACAACATGTGGACGTACACGCCCAAGCTGAACCGCACCATCCGCCTGCCCTACAGCATGCGCTCGCAGAGTTGGGCCGGTTCAGATTTCTCCTACAACGACCTGTCGCGCAGCGACAACCTGCTGAAGTACTACCAGCTAGAGATCGTGGAGCAGCGCGAGGAAGAAGGCCGCATGATCTACACCATCGATGCGGTGCCGCGCGACGACGCGCCGGTGGTGTGGGGAAAGGAAGTGTGGGTGCTGCGCGATGACTATGTGATGCTGGAGCAGCGCTTCTACGATCAGGAGATGACGCTCTTGAAGCGCATGACCACCATGGACATCCGCGAGGTCGGCGGGCGCATGGTGGCGACGCGCATGCGCATGCAGAAGCTCGACGAACCGGACCATTGGACGGAAGTCATTATCGAATCGGCGCAGTTCGACATTGAGTTGCCAGACCGAATGTTCACAGTCTTCGAGCTCAAAGCCGGCGCGAGTTGATGGCGGAAGCCATCCTGCCCGCCACGTCCGCCCCGGCGCAAAAGGGTGGACGCGGGTTGTTCGCCGTCATCGCTTGGCGCAATCTGTGGCGCAATCCGCGCCGCACTTGGCTCACCGCCGGCGGCATCGCCTTCGGCATCGCCATCGTCGTGTTCATCATGTCGTTCCAAGCCGGGGTGTACGACGCCATGATCGACTTGGCGTCCCGCTTCGGCAGCGGCCATGTCCAAGTGCAGCATCCGGGCTATTTCGACGATCCGCGCATCCGCAACACCATGCCGGGGGGCACAGAGCTCACGCGCCGGCTCGCCGCATTGCCGGAAGTGGCGGCGGCGGCGCCCCGCGCGGAAGCATTTGCCTTGGTTTCGGCGACCGGCGAATCCGGTGAAGAGCGGAGTTTTGGGGCGCAGGTGATTGGCGTGGAGCCGGCCTTGGAGGCCGGCGTGTCCAGTTTCGCCAAGAGCTTGGTCGCTGGGGACTACTTGGCCACCGCCGATGACGTGGCGGTGGGCGCCGGCGTCGCCCGCAACCTGAACCTCGCGGTCGGCGACGAGGTGGTGGTGCTCGGCACTGGGCGCGAGGGCAGCGTGGCGGCGTTGGCGCTCAATGTCGGCGGCATCTTCGAGACTGGCATCCCGAATGTCGATCGCGCCATCGTGATGATGCAACTGGCCGTCATGCAGGACGGGTTTGATCTTGGCGGCGACGTGCATCGCGTGGTGCTCCGCGCCACGTCCATTCCCGCGGCGCCGGCATTGGCCGCCGCGGTGCGGGAGGAGTTGGCTGGGGCTGGGCTCGCCACGCTGGAGTGGCCGGAGCTCATGCCGGATATGGAGCAGAGCGTGCGCCTTGATACGTTGATGGGCGATGTGATGTTCGGCGTGTTGCTGATTCTCGTCACCTTCACCATCGTCAATGCGCTGGTGATGACGGTGTTCGAGCGCACCCGCGAGTTCGGCATGTTGCTGGCCATCGGCATGCGTCCGGCGGGGGTGATGGCGATGCTGCAGTTGGAAGCCCTTGCCATGTGGGCGTTGGGCGCCGCCATCGGCGTTGGCGTCGTGTTGGCGCCGGTGCTCTACCTGCAGGCGTTCGGCTTTTCCTTGGACGGCGTGGCGGTGGAGTTGGCGGACAGCATGAACTTCCCGCTGCCGGAACGCCTCTACGCGGCCCTTGATGCGCGCGCCCTGTCGCTGTCTCCTGCCGTGCTCGGCGTCGCCACCCTCGCTGCGGCGTTCTTTGCTTCGCTCAGATTGCGCTCCATGCGGCCCGTGGACGCGCTTAGGGAGGACGAATAATGTCCGAAGCCGCCATTGCCGCGCCGGTGCGCAGAAGCGCCGCGCCCGACAGCTTGGTGACCATGGCGTGGCGCAACCTCTGGCGAGTGCGGCGCCGCACTTGGCTCACCGTCGCCGGCGTCGCCTTCGCCATTTTCTTCGTCGTGTTCGCGAATTCGATGCAACGCGGCACCTTTGCGGTGATGATCGACAACGTCACCGGCATCCTCTCCGGCCACGTGCAAGCCCAGCATCCCGCTTATCAGGACGATCCGCGCCCGCGCAACACGGTGGCGGACGCCGCGGCGCTGCGCACGGCCATCATGGAGCAGCCCGGCGTGCGCGCGGCCACGTTGCGTGGCATGGCGTTCGCGTTGGTGTCTGCCGGCAGCGAAGGCCGTGAACGCACTTTCGGCGCACAGATCATCGGGATGGATCCAATCACCGAGTTCGCATCCATTCGCCGCCCCGCCACCGGGCGTTTCATCGCGGGCCCGGGCGAGGCGTTCATCGGCGCTGGCTTGGCGCGCAACCTGAACGCGAACGCCGGTGATGAGTTGGTCGTCTTGGGCACTGCCAAGGAGGGTGGCGTCGCCGCCGTCGCCGTGACGCTCGCCGGCACGTTCGAGAGCGGCATGACCGAGCTGGACCGCGCCACGCTGGCGCTGCACTTCGAGGACTTCGCCGAGGCGTTTGGCTTGGGCGGCGAAGCCCATGCGGTGGCCATCTTGGCGGACGACTCGGCGGATGCCGAAGCGGTGGCGGAGCGCTTGGCCACGACGCTCGACGGCGGTGCCGCGCCCGTGCGTTTCGCCAGTTGGGAAACGCTGCGGCCCGAGCTCGTGCAATTCGTGGAACTCAAGGCTTGGGGTGCCTACCTCATCAGCGCGCTGCTCATCGTGTTGGTGACGTTCGGCGTGATGAACGCCTTTGTGATGGCCGTGTTCGAGCGCACCGCGGAGTTCGGCATGTTGAAGGCCATCGGCATGACTCCGGGCGCCATCCGGCGCATGCTGCAGATCGAGGCGCTGTGGATGAGCGTGCTCGGCGTGGCGGTGGGCGTTGGCATTTCCGCGGCCGTGATCGGTGCGCTCAGCGCCGTGGGCATCAGCCTCGGCGAGGAGTACAGCGAAATGCTCGAGCGCTTCAACATGCCAGATCGGCTGTATCCAACCTTCGACTATGCGACTGCGTTCGGCATGGCGGCGCTGATGGTCGTTGCGGTGCAACTCGCGGCGCTCCTGCCCACCCGCCGCTTGCGCAAGCTGAATGTCGTCGAAGCGCTGCGCGAGCAGGAGTGACCAGCGTGACGGGTGCAATCATGGAGGGGCGGCGTTGAATCCGATGCTCTTGTTTCAGTTGAGCTGGCGGAACCTATGGCGCCGCCGGCGCCGCAATGGTCTGCTGCTCGCGGCCATCTCGTTCGCCGTTGCCGGCGTGGTGGTGCTCAACTCCTTCATCCGCGGCCTGCAGGTGCAGACGATGCAGACGGCGGTGAACAACATGAACGGCCACGTCAAAGTGTTGGCGCCCGGCTATCTGGACGATCCGGGCATCGCCAAGAGCTTCGATCTCGCCAAGGAGTGGCGCCCGGACGCCTTGGAAGGCATTGAAGCGGAAATGGTTGCTGGCTGGGCGTCTCGGGTGCGGGTGCCAGCGGTGGTGATGAGCGAGCGTGAGACGCGCGGCGTGCAGCTGGTCGGCATCGACCCGGCGGCCGAGGCCATCTCTTTCATTGGCGACATGGCGGTGGAGGGCGAGCGGCTGTCTGGCCCGGAAGACCGGCGTTTGCTGGTGGGCAGGGCGTTGGCCGGGCAACTCGAAACCGCCGCTGGGCGGCGCATCGTGCTCATCACCCAAGGGGCGGATGGCCGCAATCGCGAGGCCGGTTACCGCATCGCCGGGCTGTACGACACCGAAGGCGAAGGCTTGGAGAAGGCATTCCTGTTCACTGGCATCGCCAACGTGCAGAACTTGCTTGACGCAAGCGTCATCACTGAACTCTCGGTGCGCCTGACCGAAGATCGCCACAGCCCGAGCGTGCTGTCACGCATGATCGACGCGTTGACGGGCTTGGACGTGCTCACTTGGCAAGACTTGGAGCCCACCGCGGCCGCCATGTATGAGTTCGTGGACCTCGCCATCGCGATGTGGTTCCTCATCGTCATGGGCGCGCTCGCGTTTGGCCTCATCAACACGTTGGTGACGGCGGTGATGGAGCGCACCCGCGAGCTAGGCATGTTGCGCGCCGTGGGCATGCGGCCGCGCGCGGTGGTCGTGCAGGTGGTCGTTGAATCCATGCTCATCATGGTGCTCGGCATCGTCATCGGCTTGGCGTTGGGGATGCTCCTGTATCTGCCAATGGCTTCGGGCATCGACTTGTCGGCGTTCGCGGCGGCGACGGAGGAGTTTGGGTTCAGCGCGTTGATGGTGCCGAAGCTGGAAGCGGGGGACATCTGGCTCGTCGTCTCGCTCGCCATCGTGATCGGCTTGTTGGCCAGCGTCTATCCTGCTTGGCGTTCAGTGAAGATCACGCCTCTAGAGGCCATGCGCCGCTAGGTCGGTTGCGCTGCAAGAGGCCGGTTGGGCTGCAAGGGAGAAGTGGAGATGTCCGATCTAGTGGTGAGTTGCGAGGGCATCACGCGGGTGTACGCTGACGATGCCGTGCCGGTGCATGCGTTGCGCGGCGTGGATTTCGAGGTGCGGCGCGGCGAGTGGACGAGCCTCGCCGGGCCTTCCGGCTCCGGCAAATCCACCTTGCTGCATGTCATCGGCGGGCTGGACCGCCCCACCAATGGCGAGGTCAACGTGGATGGGCAGCGCTTGGGCGGATTGTCTGAATCGCAGCTCTCGGATTTGCGCCTCAACAAGATCGGCTTCGTCTTTCAGGCATATAACCTGATCCCCGTGCTCACCGCGGTGGAGAACGTCGAGTTCATCATGCAACTGCAGGGGGTTGGCGCCGCGGAACGCCAAACGCGGGCGCGGGAGACGCTCACGCGCTTGGGGTTGGATGACATTGGCGACCGGCGCCCGGGCGAACTCTCCGGCGGCCAGCAGCAGCGGGTGGCGGTGGCGCGCGCTGTGGTGACGGAGCCAGTGCTGTTGCTGGCGGACGAACCCAGCGCGAACTTGGATTCCAGCACCACGCAAGATCTGCTGGAACTGTTGCGCAACGTCAACGAGCAGCATGGCGTCACCATCGTCACGGCCACGCACGACCCGATGGTGATGGACTACGCGCAACGCCGCGTGCGCCTGCGCGATGGCGCCATCGAGCACGACGAGTCTTCGTCGGGAGCGTGACCGTGCGCCGCTCGACGCGGCGGTTGGTGGCGCCGTCCAAATGCTGGCGTTGGCTTGGGTACAGTGCGCTGCGGAACTTAGGTCTCGTTGGCTTGAGTCTCGCCGGCGTTACAGCGAGCCTGTCTGCGGCCGCCGATGGCGCCGAAATCAAGGCGCGGCTGAAGTGGCTTTCCTCCGCCGCGAGCCTGCCGGCCGAGGACGTGCTGCGTCGCCAAGATGGCACCCCGGCTTACGATCACAGCGGCAGCCTGCGGGTGCTCGCCCGCGCCGAGGCCGAGCCGCCAGGCGATGGCGAGGGGCAGTTGCGCTTCAGCGTGGACTATTCGTTGGCGTGGCTCTCAGGCGATTCGTTCACCTTCGCCAACGCCCTGCAGCAAACGTTGGAGCAGGTGCCGACTGAGGATGCAACGCGGCTCTTGAACCTCACTTGGGTCATCGATGATGGCCGTCGCCATCGCGCCCTGCACCGCCTCGACCGCTTTGCCGTGGAGTACCGGCGGCCGAACCTCGCCATCACGTTGGGGCGCCAAGTGGTGAGTTGGGGCAGCGGGCGCGTGTTCCAACCGATGGACTTGTTCAATCCGTTCGCCCCCACCACCATCGACCGGGACTACAAGCCCGGCGACGACATCGCCTTGGTGGAGCGGCGCTTCGGCAACCAAGACATGCAGTTCCTCTATGTGGCGCGGCGCGACCGCGGCGGGGACGTGGAGGATGACGTCGCGAGCTATGCCTTGAAGTGGCACGGCTTGTTCGGCGGCCACGAGGTGGAAGCGGTGGCCGCGCGCCACTACGCGGACGACTTCTTGGGCCTCACCCTGCGCATGCCGTTGGGCCCCACCGTGTTCCGCACGGACGTGACGGGCACTCGGCTGGACGGCGACGACACTTGGCGCGTCTCCGGCATCGCCAACGTTGACTTGGCGTTCGACTTGTTCGGGCGCTCGGCCTTTGCCTTTCTCGAGTACTTCCACAATGGCTTTGGCGTGAGTGAACTGCCGGCTTCGCAGGGCGACTTGCCCAGCCCATTGCTGGCGCGGCTGGGGCGGGGCGAGTTGTTCAACATGCAGCGCGACTACCTCGCCTTTGGCGCCAGCCTGCAATGGCATCCGTTGTGGACGCAGTCCCTTACTGTCATCTCGAACTTGAATGACGGATCGAGCCTGCTGCAAACGTCGGTGAACTACGAACCCTCGGACTTCACGCGGATGCAGGCGGGCTTCACCACCGCGTTGGGCAGCGCCGGCAAGGAGTTTGGCGGTGCGCCGGTGGCGCCCGGCGTCACCAGCGGCGGCGGCACCCGGGGGTTCCTGCGGTTTGTGTACTTTCGCTAGGTGCTGGGGGCGTTTAGGGCGAAGCGCTTGCGGCTCGTGCGTGGCGCTGCGGCCCATGGCGTAGGCTCGAAGGTGGGCGCGCTGAGTGTGGGCGAGTCAAGATGGGCTGGCTAAGGTGACTGCGTGAAGCCTAGCCACAGCGGGTTCACCCGCTTGGTGCATGCCACGCGCTATTCCGCGCACGGCTTGCGGGCGGCGTGGCGCCATGAATCCGCCTTTCGCCAAGAGTGCGCCGCAGCGGCCGTGCTTGTGCCGTGCGCCCTGTGGCTCGCGGAGACGGGAACGCAAGCGGCGCTGCTCATCGCCGTCACCGGGCTCGTGCTCGTTGTCGAACTCCTGAACTCGGCGGTGGAGGCAGTGGTGGACCGGATCGGCCCCGAGCGCCATGAACTCGCGGGGCGCGCCAAGGACATGGGCTCCGCCGCCGTCTGCGTCAGCCTAGTGCTCTTGGTGGCGACCTGGGCGTTGGTGGCATGGGATCGGTTCACCTGATCGGACGCCCAAACGCCCGGCGACGGTGCGCAACCCTGTGTGGCTGGAACCGCGTCGGGGCGCGCGTCAAACGATGACCGTTTGCCCGTCCTCCGCCGCCACCTCACATTGGATGTAGCCCAACTTGTCGATCTCCACGCGCACCGTGTCGCCGGCCTTGAGCCACTGCGGCGGACGCATCGCTGCGGCGACGCCGGATGGCGTGCCGGTGAAGATGACGTCCCCAGGTTCCAGCGTGAACGCTTGGGTGAGGTGGGCGATCTGGTCAAAGCAGTTGAACACCAAGTGCTTCGAGTTGGACTCTTGGCGTTTCTCGCCGTTCACGAAGGAGCGCAAGCCCAGCGTGTGCGGGTCTCCCACTTCATCCGGCGTCACCAGCCAAGGGCCGAACGGCGCGTGGCTGTCGAAGGATTTGCCGATTTGCATGGTCTGTGAACGCATCTGCCAATCGCGCACGCTCACGTCGTTGCCGCAGCAGAACCCGGCGATCACTTCGCTGGCGCGCTCCTTCGGCACATGCTTGGCGCGCTTGCCGATCACGTAGACCAGTTCGGCCTCGTAGTCCAGCATGTCCGACGCCACTGGCTTGGCGATGGGCGCGTAAGGCGGGTTCACAGCCGTCACCTGCTTGTTGAACCACACCTGCGTCTTCGGCGGCTCGGCGCCGGTCTCTTCGATGTGGTCTCGGTAGTTCAAGCCGATGGCGAGGATCTTGCCGGGCCGCGGCACCGGCGCCATGAGCTCCACCTGGTCTATGCCGAGGGCATGGTCGCCCTCCGTTTGGCAGCTGCGGGCGCGGGCGAGCGCCGCATCGCCGGCGGCGAGGAACGCCGTCATGTCGGTTGGCAGCTCCGGCGCCGCGGCACTCAGGTCGATGACCAGTTCGCCGACAACGACGCCGATGCGCTCGCGTCCGCCGTGGCTGAATGTGGCGAGTTTCATGGGGTCTCCTTATTCCGTCGCCGTCTCCGCCAAAGGCGAGCACTGCGCCGCGGCGGACAGCGTGTGGGTAACGAAGTGGTGCGCGTGGCCGGCCATCTCGGTGAAGATGTCGTCGCTGCGCGCGCGATGGCGCTTGCGCGTCTTGTAGCCGTGGTCGCCATCGTCCAACCAAGCCAGCGTTGCGCCGTTGCGCGTGACAACTTGTTTCAGCAAGGCGGCATCCGCCATCGCGTCCCGGGTGCCGCTGAGAAACAGCATCGGCGCGCCCACGGCATCCAAGTGGGCGGCGCGGTCTATCGCTGGCTGCTGCGGGCGGTGCAGGGGGAACGCGCATAGGATGAGGCCGGCGACGTCGAGCGGGCGCTCGGCGGCCGCGTGGGTGGCCATGCGGCCGCCGAAGCTGTGTCCGCCGAGGAAGAGCGGCCCATCGACGAGCTCGCGTGCGAACCTCACCGCCGCTTCGATGGCGCCGATGGTGATCGGCTTCGCGTCCACGCGGTTTTTCTTTGCTTCCTTGAACGGAAAGTTGAAGCGCAGGGTGGCGATGCCCACGGCGGCGAACGCCAGCGCGATGGCTTGCATGTTGGCGTGGCGCATGTCGGCGCCGGCGCCGTGGCCAAACACCAGCGTCGCCAAGGGCGATGCGCCGGCCAGATGCAAGGCGCTCACGCTTGAGACTGGGCCGTGGGCGAGGGCAATGGAGTGTTCGGTGGCTTGCACGCCGCCATCCATGCGCGGCTTAAGTGGCGGGCAACTCGTCCGCCGTTGCGATGATGCGCCCGACGAGGCCGTACTCCACAGATTCCTCCGCGCTCAGCCAGTGGTCGCGGTCTGTGTCGGCGGTGACGCGCTCCAACGGCTGGCCAGTGCGCTCTGCGATGACGCGGTTGATGCGCTCGCGGGTTTTGAGAATCTCGCGGGCGTGAATCTCGATGTCCGAGGCGTCGCCACCGAAGCCCCCGGCGGGCTGATGGATGAGGAAGCGGGTGTTCGGCAGCGCGAAACGCTGCTCGCGTTCCGCCGCAAGGTAGATGTGCGTGGCGATGCTGCCCACCCAACCCGTGCCAACCGTGCGCACCACTGGCTTCACGTAGCGGATCATGTCGAAGATGGTGTCGCCGGATTCCACATGGCCGCCCGGCGAGCCGATGAACAGGGTGATCGGCTCTTCGCCCTCGAAGGAGAGCGCCAACAGGCGTTCCGCGGCGCGTTGCGCCATGGCCTTGTCGATCTCGCCGAAGATCGTCAAGGTGCGGTGTTTGAGCAGGGTGTTGTCGAGGAGGGCGAACTGCTTCGCGGCTTGCGCGGCTTCCTCAACGCCATCGAGTCGTGGCATCGCCGAACTCATCCGGGAAAGCGGGCGATGTTACCATGCCGGCATTGGGCGAGGCCGCGGCGTGGGCGCGTGCCAAGCCATCACCTTGGCGAACAAGAGCGGCTTGAGAGGAGACGCCATGCCCCTGCATCCCGATTACGCAGCCATGCTGAAGCAGCTTGCCGAGGCCGGCGGCCCGAACCTCATTGAGATGGATCCCCCGGCGGCGCGCGAGATGTTCCGCGCGCTGCAGCCAGCGCCCGCCGAGGCCGGCGAGCGCGTGCGGAACGTGGCGGTGCCTGGCCCGGATGGCGACATTCCAGTGCGCATCTACACGCCGGCTGGGGCAGGGCCGTTCCCCTTGGCGATGATGTTCCACGGTGGCGGTTGGGTGATTGGTGATCTCGACACGGCGGACGGCCAATGCCGCGCCGTGTGCGACGACGCCGGCTGCGTGGTCGTCTCCGTGGACTATCGGCTGGCGCCGGAGCATCCATTCCCGGCGGCGGCGGATGATTGCTACGCCGCCACCTGTTGGGCACACGAACATGCGGCGTCGCTCAATGGCGACGCGGAGCGCCTCGCCGTGGTGGGCGACAGCGCCGGCGGCAACCTCGCCGCGGTGGTGGCGTTGATGGCGCGAGACCGGGACGGCCCGCCCATCGGCTTGCAGGTGCTGGTGTATCCCGTCACGGACGGCGTGGCGTTCGACACGCCCTCTTACCGCGACAATGCCGAGGGCTACATGCTGACGGCCGAAGGCATGCATTGGTTCTGGGATCAGTATGCGGCGCCGGCGGACCGCGGCAATCCCTATGCGTCGCCGCTCCACGCCGCAAGCCTCGCCAACCTGCCTCCCGCCCTCGTGCTGACGGCGGAGTTCGACCCGTTGCGGGACGAAGGCGAAGCCTATGCCGCGCGCCTGCAGGAAAGTGGCGCTCGCGTGGAGTGCGTCCGCTTCGACGGATTGATCCACGGCTTCTTCGCCCACAGCGCCTTGATTCCGGCGGCACGGCCGGGCATGGAGAAGGTATGCGCGGCGTTGCGCGCGGAGTTTCACGCAAAGGAGGCAAGCCATGTCTGAACCGAAACTGGCCATCGTCATCGGCGTAGGCCCCGAGGACGGCTTGGGCGCCCAACTCTGCGCCCGCTTTGCCGCGCGGGGGCATCGGGTGTTTCTGGCGGGGCGCTCGGCGGAACCCCTGCAAGCGTTGGCGGAGAAGATTGGCCACGGCGCCACCGCGGTGCCGACGGACACGACCGACGAGGCGCAGGTGCAGGCGCTCTTCGACACGGCGGCCGCCGCCGAGGGCGAACTGGAGCTCGCCATCTACAACGCCGGCAACAACACGCCTGGCCGCATCATCGACATGGAGGCGAGCTACTTCGAGCGGGCTTGGCGCGTGGGCACGTTCGGCGGCTTTCTGTTCGGGCGCGAGGCGGTGCGGCGCATGCAGGGCAAGGGCGGCACGCTGCTCTTCACCGGCGCGAGCGCTTCATTGCGTGGCCGCTCCAACTTCGGCGCCTTCAATGCATCGAAGGGTGCGCTGCGCAACTTGGCGCAGGCGATGGCGAAGGAGTACGCGCAGGACGGCATCCATGTGGGCCATGTGGTGGTCGATGGCCCCATCGGCGGGGAGAAGATCAAGCAGGGCTTCCCCCAATACGCCGAGAAGCTCGGCGAGGCGGGGATGATCAGCATCCAAGGCATCGTCGATGCCTTTGAGTACCTCTACAACCAGCCACGCAACGCGTGGTCCTTCGAGGTGGACGTGCGCACCTCTTTGGAGAGATGGTGAGGGCTTAGCGCCCAAACAAGCGTTTGGGCGCTGTCCGTTCGCGCACGTTGTGAGGCGCTTAGTCCACCCGCGCTTGGGCTGACCCCTTCAACACCTCCACGCCGTCTTGGTTGACGGTGGAAACCTCCAAGTCCACCAAGCCGTCGTGGATGGCCGCCACGGTGGCCGTGGAGTCTAAGGTGTCGCCCGGCCACACTTGGCTGGTGAAGCGAACGCCATACTCCGTCAGCCGCCCGTCGCCGACGTAGTTCGTCAACATCCGCCCGGTCATGCCCATCGTGAGCATGCCGTGGGCGAACACGGTGGGGTAGCCAGCCATTTCCTTGGTGAACAGCTCGTCGGTGTGTACTGGGTTGTAGTCGCCCGACGCGCCGGCGTACTGAACGATTTGGGTGCGCTTCAGATCTTCCACCAAGCGCTCGGTGTGCTTGTCGCCAACCTTGAGGTTTGCCGCCTTCAGTGCCATGTCGTCCTCCTTTGCTGAGCGTGCTGTTGCCGCAATCGCCCGTCGTTAGCCTTGGTCCACCGGGCGTTCGGTGCGCACACCCACGCCAGTTGCCGTCACCACCAATTCGCCGTTCTGGTCCCGATATTCGGTGACCGTCTCGGAGAACACCAGCTTGCCGGAGCGGCGGCCTTCCTTCTCCCAAGTTTTGCCCGGTTTGGTGGTGGCGGTGAGCAGGTCGCCCACTTTGGGATGCCGGTGATAGACGTAGCGCTGCTCGGCATGCAGCCCGCCACCGCCGCCACCACCGCCAGAGCCTTCGCGCTTCACGCCAGTGGGTGAGCCGCCGGAACCGAACCACGGTTCGCCGACTTTCGGGCGCAGGAAGTAGTCTGGGTCGAACTGGGCGCTCGCCTGCACGAATGTGGGTGGTGCCACCACGCCGCCGCACTCGGTGGCTGCGGCGTAGTCTGCATCGTAGTAGATCTGGTTGTCGTCGCCGACGGAGCGGGCGAACATCATCACATGCCCCGCTTCCACGGGGAAACTGCCCACGGCCATCGCTCTCCCTCCTTTTCCGGTTGTTCGGTCTGCGCGTTTGCGTGCTTCGGTGCGGCGCGGCAGCCCGATGAGGCCGCGACGTCGCATCGCTAAAGTTACCAGATGCTCAACGGCCTTTGAAAGTGGGCTCGCGCTTCTCCAAGAAGGCGGCGATGCCCTCTGTCTTGTCTTCCGTTTGCACGAGCGCCCCTTGGGCGTACTTCTCCAGCATCAAGGCGCCGGCCAGGCTCGCTTCCATGCCGAAGTTCACCATCGCCTTCATGGTGCGTGGCACGAACGGGGCGAATCCGGCGATCTTTGCGGCGATGCGCCGTGCCTCGGGAATGAGTTCCTCCGGTTCCACGATGCGGGTGACCAGCCCGATGGCCAGCGCCCGTTCGGCGTCGATGGGTTCGCCCATCAACATCATCTCCATCGCCCAGCCGCGGCCGACGAGGCGCGGCAGGCGCGCGGTGGCGCCGCCGCCTGGAATGATGCCGAGCTTGCCTTCCGGCGTCGCGAAGCGCGAGCGCGGCGTGGCGATGCGCAAGTCGCAGCCGAGCGCTACCTCAAGGCCGCCGCCCATGCAGATGCCGTCGATGGCGGCGACGGTGGGCTTCGGCGTGCGTTCCAATTGGTCTGCAAGCCCTTGCACGATGGGCTCCAAGGCCTTCTTGAAATCCCTCTCCACCACCTCGGCCAGATCAGACCCAGAAGCGAACGCCCGCCCGCCCGCGCCGGTGATGACGATGGCGGCAATCGCGTCGTCCGCAGCGGCCTCGCGCACAGCCCGGTGCAGCGCCTCCAGCGTTGCTAGCGAAATCGCGTTGTGCCGCTCTGGGCGGTTGATGGTGAGCAGCGCCATCGGCCCCTCGGCGACGTAGGTGATTTCCTTGAAGTTCACGGGTTCAGCACGTTCCACGATGGCCGTCCGATGAGAGTGCAGCGCAGCGGGGAAGTCTTGCACATGTCGCGGCGCGTGGCACTGTCGCCGTGGATCACAAACGCCGCGCCTGACGCAGCGTTTCTTGGTAGAAGCTCTGCACCAACGGGCGGGAGAACATGGATTTGCGCGCCACGAACCGCACCGGGCGGTTCAGGCCTTCGGCGCCGAGGTCGATCACTGCGTCGGGCGGCACGCCCAAGGTGCGGGCGACACCGACCGGGGCCAGGCCGTGGCCAAAACCCGCCAGCGCCATCTGCGCCACCGCGAAGAAGGACTCCAACGAGGCGCGCCGGGTGATGTGCAGGCGGCGCATGTCGTCTTCGATGGACGCCCACGCCCCCGAGCGGGATTCGATGGTGATGACGTCCAGCGTGTCTCCCGGCGCGTAAACCAACGGCGCGAGGGCGGATGGAATCACCACCATCGGTTCCAAGCGCAACAGCTCGCTCTGCAGGTCTGTGTCGGCATCCGCGGAGCCGGTGCAGACGCCGATCATGTATTCGCCGGAGCGGATGCGGTCCAGCACCACCGGCGAGCGTTGGGCGTGGAAATCCAACTCCAGCTCCGGCATGGCGGCGCGCACTTGGGAGAACAGGCCGGAACCCCAGCTCGCGAGAATCGCCTCGGAAACGCCGAGAATCAGCTTGCCCTTGCGCAGGGCGTTGTCTTCCAAGAACACGCTGCGCATCTCGGAGATCAGCGGCGTCACCTTCTCCACCAGCCGGGTGCCTTGGTGGGTGAGCGCCACGCGCCGCCCTTGGCGCTCGATGAGTTTGCGGCCGTAGTAGCGCTCCAAGGCGGCGATGCGCTTGGAAACGGCGCTCTGGGACACCTTCAGCACTGTGCTCGTCTCCATCATGGTGCCCGTCTTCGAAAGGGTGATGAGGGTTTCGAGGTTTTCGATCATTGGGCTGGCGCTGCCAAGTGGAACAGCCATTCTCTTGTTGTTCGGGAAACGATGCTATTCCAATGATTCGCTTTGTTCACTATTTGCCGTGTGACACACTGGCTCGGTCGTTCGGGCGCAGCGTCGCGCCCGATTCCAGCCGTTAACCGAACAGCCGCGTAGCCACCGCACGCCGCCATGTTGATCGTCGCCGTCATCCTGTTCGCTGTCTTCGCCACCGCCGTGCTCTCGGGCGTGCTCGGCATGGCGGGCGGGCTGGTGTTGATGGGCGTGCTCGTGCTGGTGGCGCCGGTGCCGGCCGCGATGGCGCTGCACGGCGTGGCGCAGGCCGCGTCCAACGGCGCTCGATGGGTGTTGCTGCGCCGCCACACCCATTGGCCGATCATGCTGCCCTACGCCGCCGGGGCGGCCATCGTCGTGGCCGTGTTCGCCTTCGCCCGCCTAGTGCCCCCGGCGGGCGTGGTGCTCATGCTCATCGGCGCCTTCCCGTGGCTCGCTCGCATCACGCCGGGCTTCGCGCGGCTGGATGTCACCAAACCGGGCACGGCGGTGTGTTGCGGCGCGGTGGTGACGCTGGCACAGCTGATGGCGGGCGCTTCTGGGCCGCTGCTGGATGCCTTCTACCTGAAGTCTTCGCTCAATCGCCATCAGGTGGTGGCGAGCAAGGCGTTCACCCAAACGCTTGGGCACTTGGCGAAGCTCGGCTACTACGGCTGGCTGGTCGAGACCGCGGCCGGCAGCGCGACGCCGCCCGGCGGGACTTGGCTGCTGGTTGGTGCCTGCGTTGCCGCCGTCTTGGGCGCCAAGGTTGGAACGCAGTTGCTTGAGCGCATCGACGAGGCCCGTTTCCGCCGCCTAAGCAGCCAAGTCATCCTCGCCCTGGGCGCGGTGTGCTTCGCGCTCGGCTTGGCCACCGCGATGGCGTGATCTGGTGCCGCCCGGCCTGCGCTCTGGCCCAAGGCCGCCACGTCAGGCGACAGGCCGCACCACAAACAGCAAGTCCCCGGCGTTCACCTGCTGGCCGCTGGACACGTTGATGCGGGCGATCTCGTAGGCATCGGCCTCGTAGAGGGGTTCTTCGCCGCCGTTGAAGTCTCCAAGGCGCAGCGGCGTGAAGATCTTGAACGCCTCCAATTGGCAGAGCGTGTCGTCCATCCGCACCTGTTGGCCAACTTGGACATAGTCTGGCTCGGCGGGGGATGGCGCCAGATAGAAGATGCCGGTGGTGGGCGAGAGCACGCGCAGTTCGTCGCTGTCGTCAATCTTGATGGCGCTGCGGTCGATGGCGCCGGCGTCCGCCCCGGCCGCCGCTTCGATTTCTTTGATGAGGCTTGTCGCATCGATGCGCGCGAGGAAGCCCTTCAGGTAGTCCGTGTCGTACTCGCCGCCGAGGAAGGTGGGGTCGCGCAGCACCTGCTTCACCAACGGCACGTTGGTGGCGATGCCGGTGATCTTCACGCGGTCCAAGTAGGCGGCGAGTTTGCGCGCCGCATCGTCGCGGTCGCGCCCGTGGGCGATGATCTGCGCGATCATGCTGTCGTAGTAAGGCGAGACGAACTTGCCGGCGCCGGCAGCGCTGGCGATGTCGATGCCTTCCGCCGCCGGCAAATCACAATCCACGATGGCGCCTGGGCTCGGTTGGAACAACACGTCGCCGGCGGCGTTGATGGCGAGGCGCTCGGCGTTGATGCGCGCCTCGATGGCGTAGCCGTTGCGTTCGATCTTGAGGTCTGCAATGGATTCGCCGGCGGCGATGCGGAACTGCTCTGCCACGATGTCCACGCCGGACACCAGCTCCGTCACCGGATGCTCCACTTGCAGGCGCGTGTTCATTTCCATGAAGTACACGGCGTTCGCGGCAAGGTCGTAGATGAACTCCACTGTGCCGGCGCCCACGTAGCTCACCGCGTCCGCGATGGCGGCCGAGTGCTGCAGCACCACTTGCTCGAGGTCGTCGCCCAAAGCGGTGGAGGCAGATTCCTCAATTACCTTCTGCTTGTCGCGCTGCACGCTGCAATCGCGCAGGCCCAGCACCTTGGTGTTGCCGTGGTGGTCGCGCAGCAACTGCACCTCGATGTGGCGCAGCGACGTCACGTACTTCTCCAAGTACACGTCGCCGTTGCCGAATGCCGCCCGCGCCTCGGCGGACACGCGCCCAAAGAGCTCATGGAAGGCATCCGCGGAGTCCACCAGTTGGATGCCCTTGCCGCCGCCGCCATGCACCGCCTTGATGAGGATGGGGTAGCCGATCTCGGCGGCGAGGTCTGCCGCGCGCACTGCGTCCGTCACCACGCCGTGGCTGCCGGGCACCACCGGCGCGTTCAGCCTCAAGGCCGTGGCGATGGCGTTGGACTTGTTGCCCATCGTTTCCATGCTGGCGACGGGCGGGCCGATGAAGTTGATGCCGCGGGAGCGCACGAGTTCGGCGAACTGGCTGCTCTCCGAAAGGAAGCCGATGCCCGGATGCAGCGCGTCCACCCCTTCATGCTCCGCCACGGACAGCACGGACATCGCGTTCAGGTAGCTCTCGTCTGGCGTGGCGCCGCCGATGCACACCAAGGCGTCCTCCTCGCGCAGCATGTCCACCGCGGTGGATTCCATGTCTGGGTCGGATTGCACCAGCACCACCTGCAGCCCTTGGCGCTGCGCCACGCGGATGAGCTTCACCGCGGTGCAGCCGCGGGCGTGGATGAGCACCTTGGCCACGGGGCGCACCAAGTCTCCCTCGCGCACCTCTGGGCGGCGCTGTTCGGCGGCCGCGGGGGGCGCCAAGTCGAAGCCGCCGGCCATCACTCGGCGCACCGCGCCGGCGACGGTTTCCTTCGGCACGGGAATGTCTGGGTCGATCTTGCGCAGCTCGTCATCCAGCGTGGGCAGGAATGGGTGCTGCACGAGCCCGCGCATGGCGCCGGACACGCGCCACAGGTAGTTGGAGAGGGTGGCGTCCGCCGGCAGGTTGGATGACACGACGATCTGCCCCGCGAACGGCATGCTCGCCCCGGAGAAGTAGTACGTCTGCGCGAGCGGATGGGTGACGAAGCTCGCTTGGGCGCCGCCCGTGCAGTCTCCGTAGCCGAACACGATCACCGGCAGCTCGTGGTCGCGCACGAAGCGGGTGATGCGGTCGTTGATGGCGGCCATGGAGAACAGGGCGCCGGCGCCTTCCTTCGTCTGCATGCCGCCGGAGGAGATGAAGCACACCACCGGCAGGCGTTGCTCGGCGCAGGTGACGAGCAGTTTGCAGAACTTCTCCGCGCTGGCCATGTCGAAGGCGCCTGCTTGGAAGTGGGCATTGGAAATGACGGCGCCCATGCGTTGCCCGCCGGCGCCGTCGTCGAAGGTGCCGATGCCGGTGACCACGCCGCACGGCGTCGCATCACGGCTGAGCGCCGCTTCGATGGAGAGGCGAAGGCCGGGGAAGTCGCATGGGTTTGAACTCAGGAGGTCTCCAAACAGCTCGTGGAAGTTGCTGAAGAACGTGTCGATGAAGTCTTGCGGGGCCACGCCGCGTCCCTTCAGGCGGCGCAGCGCGTTTTGGATGAGGATGTCCCGGTAGGCGATGGAGAGTTGATTCCAAAAGTCCTTCCGGCGGCCGATGCGCCGCGGCAGGATGCGGCCGTCATAGCGGCGTCCATCCCACTGCGCCCGCAGCCAAGACGACACCAGCCGCTCAAAGAGGAACGTCACCACCACGAACAACGTGTCGGAGATCTGCGCGAAGGCGCTCTTCTTCCACTCCTCCACCGCGGCGAAGAACTCGCCGGCGCGGCGCGGCGCGGCAATGCGCAGGAACCAATCGAAGAACTGGCGCTTGCGCTCCTCGACGGGACGCGCCGCGGCTGCCGCGCTCGGCGACTTTGGCGTGGCCGCGAAGGCTTGGTCGAGCAGCGCCGCCAACGACTCTGCCGAGAGCGAGCGTGAGCGCCCGGCCTCTTCGGCGACGGTGACGAGGTTGGCTAGCACATGGTCGTAAATGGCGTCGAACGTCACGAAGTGCTCGCACTCCGCGGCGAAATCTCCGCGCAGGTCGTCTTCGAGCAGGATGTCGAGCACGGTGAGGTCGCCGAGGGCGACGGGCGCGCCAAGCTGTTGCGGCGGTTCCAGGTAGTTGGCGAACCGGTCCAGCAGGATGGCGCGGTTGGCGACGATGGGCGAGGGCGCTCGCGCCACCACAGCGCGGGTGCCATCGGCAAGGCCGGCGCTGGCCACCAAATCGTCCAAGGGGCCGTCCGTGATGGCGAGGTTTAACTCGGCGGTGAGTTGGCCGCGCACATAGGCGGATGCCTTTTCGCGCAGGCGGTCGTCCGACAACAGCTTTTTGCCTTCGTGGGAAAAGCGCTGCCGCAGCACTGGGCCGAACAGCGCATCCTGCGCCACCGCGTTGACGAGGCCGTAAGGATCCAGCACGTCGGCGGTCTTCAAGAGCGCCCGCGCGTCCTCGATGTTCGCCAGATAGCCTGCCAGCGCCCGGAAGTTGTCCGCGGCGTCTGCTTTCCAGTGGTTGTAGAGATACATGCCGACGGCGCTCAGCAACTGCGAGCGGGCCTCTCGATAGTTCTTCATCGGCTCGCCGAGCAGCAACTGCGCCACGCGCCCCCGCTCCTCGCGCGCCGCGCCCTTTTTGTCGTTGTAGTTCTTCCACGCCCGCGACAAGTCATCGTCGTAGCGCACGCGGTCTGCGTCTTGCGCCCACTTGAAGAAGGTGCGCCGCCGCTCCCGGTCTGCCCGCGCCGCCAACTCGCCTTGCGGCGTCTCTTCCGTGGCGAGGCGGCCATATTGGTGGGTGGAGGTGGCCTTGATGCGCCGTCGGCAACTCAAGTAGCGCAGGTAGCGGTAAGCCACGCCAAACACGTTCAGGTACTCCGTGGGCGTGTGCGTCAGCTTCAGCGCGGCGCCGGCCTGCAGCCGCTGCAGGCGCTCTGTGGGGTGCAGGTAGCGCTGCAAGCTGCGGCGGTAGTGGTCGAAGATGTAGGGGTTGTCCGCCACGAACGCCTTGATGCGCTGCTCCACCGACAAGATGCCGGAGACGATGGCCAAGCGCAGGCGCTCGATGCCGTCGTCGCCGTCCTCAAGGGGCGAGTAGTCGATGACGCCGTCGATGTTGCCCTGCTCAAAGAGCTCCACTGGAGAGAGCCCGACGATCTTGGCGCACTCCTGCCAAGAGAGGTTCATGCGCCGCGCGATGCTGGCGAGCCCTTGGGGTTGGATGGTGCTGAACACGCCGTCGCGCACGGCGAGGATCATGTTGCTGGCGGCGAGCGGAATCGCGCCGCCGGAGTAGCCCAAGCCGAACACGATGCCGAGGTTGGGCACGTCCGTGTTGGCCATCTCGGCGATGAGCCTGGAAATGCTGTGCGCTTGGCTGTTGCGGTTCGCGTCTGCGCTGGCGTCCGCGCCGGGCGTGTCCATCAGGCTGACAATGGGAATGGAGCGTCTGGAAAACTCCTCGATGCGCCTCGCCGCGGCGGCGTGATGCGCCGGCCCCCACACGCCGTTCTGGACCGAGCGGTCTTGGGCGATGAAGCCGACCAAGCGGGGTTCGCCGTCGAAATCCATGCGCACGCAGGCGGCGTAGAACGGGCCGTCGCTCTCTTCCAATGACACCTCGTCGCCCAACTGGCGGATGATGCCGGGAGCGGCGGCGCGGCGCGGGTCTTGCGCGGCGACGATGACGGCCTCGATGTACGAGTCCACATCCATGTTGGCAAGCGCTTCCCGGCGGCGGGCCACTTCGGGCGCCGCCAGCAGCCCGCGCATGGAGCCATCGGGCCCGGCGTCTGGGTCTGGGAACAGGGAGAAATCTTGCGCAAGGCGTTCCGCGATGACGAACAGCCTGTCGCCAGCCTCGGCGGCTTGGGTCATAGGGGCTTCTTCGGCCTTTGTGCTTCGGCGTTGATGCTTCGGCTCTTGGGAGCTTTCCGACATGCGCGAATCAGTTCGCTACTGTAATGTAAGCGTTGTCGTTTCCGCAATCCGGGAAGCCATGACGCGCCAGCCGCTCGCCATCGCAGTGCTCACCGTTTCTGACACGCGCACCGAGCGGGACGACCCCTCGGGAGACCTGTTGTGTGAGCGTCTGCAGGGGGCGGGGCACCGGCTTGCGGCGCGCGCCGTGGAGCGGGACGACATCTATCGCATCCGCGCCCGCGTCTCGGCCTGGATTGCGGATGACTCCGTGGAGGTGGTGCTCAGCACCGGCGGCACCGGCTTCACCGGGCGCGACAGCACGCCGGAAGCGTTGTTGCCGCTCTTCGACAAGACCATCAACGGCTTCGGCGAACTGTTCCGGGAGATTTCCTACGCCGAGATTGGCACGTCCACCATTCAATCCCGCGCCGTTGCGGGGCTGGCCAACGGCACCCTGCTGTTCGCGCTGCCGGGCTCGCGCAACGCTTGCCGCACCGGCTGGGACAAAATCCTCGTCAATCAGCTGGACATCGACTTCACGCCGTGCAACTTCGCGGAGCTGATGTCGAGGTTCAAGGAACGCTGACGCGGCAGCGCTGAGAGGGAGGAGGGGGACGGAAGAGCGGGTGATGGCCGTGATGGCCGCAACGCTGGTGTAAAACGCCCGGCCAATCTCTACAATCGTTGGCTCGCCGGTGTTGCCAAGGGCGCGCTGTTTGTCAATCCTGCCTGTCATCGTCGGCCTCGGCGGCGTCAACTCTGCTGGGCGCGTTTCCGGCCATCACGCCTTGCGGCGCCTCGTCATCGACGCGCTGCCCGAAACCGCCGCGGGGGAAACCTACGCGAGCCTCGCGGGTTTGATGGGGCTGGCGGCGAACCCGGCCGAGCCGGCGACGCGCCAATACATCCGCGACCACACGCTCATTCGGCGCATCGAGTGCTTCGACCCTGAAGATGTGGCATGTCATCGCGCCGCCACCATCCACGCGCCGGCAGACGAGCGTTTGCGCTTCGTGATGTCGAAGCGGCGCTTGCCGGAGCGCTTGCCCGCTGGTTGGCAAGTGCGGGCGTTGCCGAATGGCGATGTCGAAGTGTGCGCCGATGCCGGCGCCGACGTGTTGTTTCCAGATCGGCAAGCCTCCCGCGTCACGTCCGCCGGCCAAGCTCCCACCGGCTTCGACCCGGCGCGCCTGTATCCGTCGCGCAACCATCCGCGTGGCCTGCAGCTCACGGTGTTCGGCGCCTCGGACGCGGTGCGTTCCTTGGGTGTGGACTGGGATGCGCTGCGCGCCCGCGTGCGTCCAGACGAGTTCGCCGTGTACGCCGGCAGCGCGATGGGCCAGCTCGACCTGGCCGGCACCGGCGGCATGTTCCAAGCGCCTTTGACCGGCAAGCGCATCACCTCCAAGCAGGTGCCCTTGGGGCTCGCGGAGATGCCCACAGACTTCATCAATGCCTATGTGGTGGGCAGCGTGGGGTCAACAGGCGCCATGATCGGCGCCTGCGCGACGTTCCTCTACAACTTGAAGATCGCCGTGGACGAAATCCGCGCCGGGCGGCTGCGGGTGGCCTTGGTCGGCGGCGCCGAAGCGCCCATCGTGCCGGAAGTGGTGGAGGGCTATCGCGTCATGGGCGCGTTGGCCGAGGACGAAGCGTTGATGGCCCTCGATGGCAGCGAGCGGGTGGAGAACCGGCGCGCCTGCCGCCCGTTCGGGGAAAACTGCGGCTTCACCTTGGCGGAGGCGGCGGTCTTTGCCGTGGTGATGGACGATGCGCTGGCCCTCGACATCGGCGCGGACATCCGTTGCGCCGCGCCAGCCGTGTTCGTGAACGCAGATGGCTTCAAGAAATCCATCCCGGGGCCTGGCGTCGGCAACTACGTCACCGTCGCCAAGGCGCTGGCGTTGGCGCGAGCCGTGGTGGGCGAAGACAGCGTGCGGCGGCGTTCATACATCCATGCGCACGGCACCGGCACGCCGCAGAACCGCGTCACCGAATCGCACATCATGAATGAGTTGGCGAAGGCGTTTGGCATCGAACGCTGGCCAGTGGCCGCGGTGAAGGCGTTCTTGGGGCACTCGTTGGCGCCGGCCTCCGGCGATCAACTCGCCTGCGCCGTCGGCAGTTGGGCGTGCGGCTGGCTGCCGGGCATCACCACCATCGATGCGGTGGCGGAGGATGTCCACGCCAGCCACTTGGGCTTCGACACGCGCCATGCGCAGTTCGAGCCGACGGACATGGACGTGGCGCTCATCAACTCCAAGGGCTTCGGCGGCAACAACGCCACCGGCGTGATCCTCGCGCCGCATGTGGCGCGGCAAATGCTGAAGCGGAAGCACGGCGCCGCCGCGATGAACGCCTACGCGGGGCGTTTGGAAGCGGTGCGCGGCGCCATCAAGGACTATGACGCGGCCATGACGCGCGGCGAGGTGAAGCCGATTTACCGCTTCGGCGATGGCGTGCTCCAAGGCAGCGACATGGCCTTGAACGCGGATGAGCTGCGCGTTCCTGGCTATGGCCCATCCATCCCGCTGCGCGTGGAAAACCCATTTGGCGACATGACGGCGTAGCGGCGCTGGCGCCGTGGGGCGGCGAGCATGCGCTTCGGCCGCCGCTTTCGATGGCCGCCCGTGGCCTTTGATGCCAAGCGGGCGCGGCGTCAGTTCTGGGTGCGTGAGATGCCTTGCGGCAAGGCGTTCAAGCGCGTGCGGATGTATGCCTTGGCGCGTCCGCTGGCGTGTTCGGAAGCCAGTTCGAGCTCTTGGCGCGCCATGTCCAGCGAACCCAGGGTGAGCCAAATGTCCGCCCGGTCGATGTGCAACCCGCAGTCTCCAGGCTTCAGCATGAGCTGGCAGTCCGTAAGCGCCAAAGCGTAGCCCGGGTCTTCGCGGGCTTGGCGCAGCATGCGCAGGTTGTTCAACATGCGCAGCGCGATGTCGGTCGGCCCGGCGCGGCGGAAGGCGGCGTCCGCGTCGCGTTCCGATGGCCCGCCGCCGGGCCCGCCACCCAGTTCTTCGCGCAGCCAAGCGCGGCACTCGCCCTCGTTGGTGAGCGCCATCTCGAAGGGGTCCACCAAGGCATTGCCCAGCGTCACCAAGAAGCGGCGGGGGAAGTTGACGCCGGCGGCCTCCAAGCCCAGACACTCCGCCACGCCGATGAGGATGACGCCGAGCGTGATGGGAATGCCCCGGCGGCTCTGCAGCACATGCTCGATGGAACTGTTCTCCGCCCGATGGAAGCCCTCCGCGGCGCCGGCGAAGCCGGCCTCGCGCAGCGCCGTCACCAGCGCTTCGGCGTCGGTGGCCGCCGACGCCCCGTCGGCAAGGCGGCGCAAGTCTTGGCGGCACCAGTCCGCGCGCGTGTCGGGCTTCACGATGCGCGACACCAACAGTGCGCCGTCCACGGCGCTGCCGCCGTGCTCGCCGAACTCCCGGAACGCCTGCAACAGCTCGGCCGGCAACGCGGAAACGCTCATGCATGTTCCCGGGTGGCGGCGAAGTGGATGTCTGGCCAGCGCTCTTGCACGAGCTGCAGGTTGGCGTGGGATGGCGCGAGATAGGCCAACTGGCCGCCGGCGTCCGTGGCCAGATTGACGGCGTTGGCCGCCTTGAACTCCTTCATGCGCATGTCGTCGTCCGCGCTCAGCCAGCGCACCGCGGCGATGCGGCTGTCTTCATAGATGCAGTCCGCGCGATATTCGTCCTTCAAGCGGAACGCCACCAAGTCGAACTGCAGGGCGCCGATGGCGCCGACGATCAACGTCCGGCTCTGCTCCGGCACGAAAACTTGGGTGGCGCCTTCCTCCGCCAACTGGCGCACGCCCTTGTCCAACTGTTTGGACTTGAGTGGATCGCGCACCCGCACCCGGCGAAACAGCTCCGGCGCAAAGTTCGGCACGCCCGTGAAGCGCAGCGCCTCGCCTTCGGTGAAGGTATCCCCGATCTGAATGGCGCCGTGGTTGTGCAGGCCGATGATGTCGCCGGCGAATGCCGCTTCGGCGTGGGTGCGCTCGCCGGCGAAGAACGTCTTGGCGTCCCCAGCCTTGATGTCCTTCCCGGTGCGCACATGGCGCAGGCGCATCCCGGCGCGGTAGCTGCCGGAGCAGACGCGCATGAACGCGATGCGGTCTCGATGCAGGGGATCCATGTTCGCCTGAATCTTGAACACGAAGCCCGTGAACTGCTCCTCGGTGGCGGCGACGGCGCGGGTGGTGGTGGCGCGTTCGTGGGGGCAGGGCGCTTCCTCCACCAAATGGTTCAGGAAGTGATCGACGCCGAAGTTGCCGAGCGCCGTGCCGAAGAACACCGGCGTCTGGCGGCCTTCAAGGAACGCCTCCCGGTTGTAGGCGTGGCTGGCGCCACGCACCAATTCCACTTCCTCTTGGAACGCCGCCGCGTCGTCACCCAGCCAAGCGCGGGCCGCCGCGCTGTCCAAGCCGTCGATCGTGGGATAGGCGTGCCGCTCGTGGCCATGCCCGCGTTCGTAACAGTGGATGCGGTCTTCCGCTAGGTGATACGCGCCGCGAAACAGCCGCCCGGCACCGATGGGCCAAGTGATCGGGGCGCCGGCGATGTCGAGGGCCGCCTCCACCTCGTCCAATAGGTCCACCGGCTCTCGAATGTCGCGGTCCAGCTTGTTGATGAAGGTGAGGATGGGCGTGTTGCGCAGCCGGCACACTTCCAACAGCCGTTTGGTGCGCGGCTCCACGCCCTTTGCGCCGTCGATCACCATGAGCGCTGCGTCCACGGCGGTGAGGGTTCGGTAGGTGTCCTCCGAGAAGTCTTCGTGGCCAGGCGTGTCGAGCAGGTTCACCACGCGGTGCTGGTACGGGAACTGCATCACCGAGGTGGTGACGCTGATGCCGCGCGCCTGCTCCATCGCCATCCAGTCCGACGTGGCGCGGCGGCTGGATTTGCGCGCCTTCACCGTGCCGGCCAACGCGATGGCGTTGCCATGCAGCAGCAATTTTTCCGTGATGGTCGTCTTGCCGGCGTCCGGGTGCGAAATAATCGCGAACGTGCGCCGCCTAGCGACCGCTTCGCGCAGTGTCATCAGCGTCGCCAGAGGGAGGGCGGCGCGAATTATAGCGAATCAGCGGTTGCGCACCGCGGCGGCTCGATGCCGATCCAATCGCAGCTCTAGGAGCCGCGCACTCTCTTTGGGTGCGCGATAGAAGTTCTTGCGGCGGCCGATTTCGATGAAGCCGAGTGCGCGGTAGAGCCGCCCGGCGCGGGCATTGGAGGGCCGCACTTCCAAGGTGATGGCGGCGGCGCCCCGGCGCCGGGCACGGTCGATCATGTGGGTGGCGAGCGCCCGGCCATGCCCCCGGCGCTGTGCCGAAGGCCGCACGCTTATGTTCAGGAGGTGCGCCCGGCCCCGCGCCGCGGCCATCACGGCGTGGCCGACCAACTGCTCGCCGCACCACGCCGTCCAACATTCGTGGCCGCTGCCGATGGCGTCTGCGAAGACGGCGGCGGTCCAGCCGCCGACGGCGTACACGGAGCGCTCCACGGCATGCACCTGGGCCACGTGCTCCGGGCGCATGGCGACGAAGTGCAACGATGCCGTGGATGCGGCCGCGGCGTTGGCATGGCGGCGCTCCGGCATCATCGCTTGGCTAGGATCTCCTGCCACAACGCCCGCTTGTCCAAATCCTCCAAGGCGTCTGGCAGGAACACATGCGCGTCCCGCGGCGCATCGCCGATGAGCGTCTCCACCCGCGAACCGACGGCGAGCCAGTGCGTTTGCGCCGTGGTCTGCGCTGTCAAGAAGGCGCGAAAGGCGGCCCCGGCGGCGGCCATGCTGGCATCGCCAAAGTCCAATTGTGGCCACTCGAACGCGATGTCTTGGCGTTCGCTCGCGCCGCTTGCGTCCAAGGCGCGGGCGATGTCTAGCAGGAGCCGCCGATGCCGCATCAGCGGCTCGTCGATGAGGGCGAGCGTTTGCCCCAACTTGAAGCACTGAATGACGAAGCGAACTGGTGGCGCCGCCGCGGTGCCGCGAGGGGCGGGGGCCGCGGCGCGGTGAGGTGGAGCGGCTGATGGTTCTTTGGGTGCCGCCCTAGCGCGCTCGCGCTGTTCGAGGCTGTGCGCGGAGTCGGGCGCTGCCTGTGCGGCTCGCGGCTCGGCGCCGGCGCGTCGATCTATCCGTTCGGATTCCGCTGCGCCGCGCCGCACCCAAACGTCGATGCCCAACGCCTGCAGATAGGCAAGCTGCCGTGCCTGCATGGGTCAGCGGGCGCGTTCCGCGTCGCAGCGCGCCGCCATGATGAAGTCGTTGCGGTGCAGGCCGCCGATGGCATGGGTCCACCAAGCGACGGTGACCTTGCCCCACTCGGTGACGATTTCGGGATGGTGGTCTGCCGCCTCGGCGAGGGCGCCCACGGCGTCGGTGTAGGCGAGGGCTTCGGCAAAGTTCGCAAAGGTGAAGATGCGTTCCAGCGCCGGCACGCCGTTGCGGGCGCCAACCCGCCAATCCGGCACCAAGGCGCAGAGGGCTTCCTGCTCCGCCCCCGACACCGGCGGCGAGTCACTGCGGCAGGGCCGGCACGTCTCGTTGGCCAAGCTCATGCCAAGAGTTCCCGCAGCAGCTCGCGATCGCGCAGCATCTCGCCGACCGCATCGACCACGGCTTGGGTGCGGCTGTCCACCTCCAAGTTCAGCAGGTCGCCATTGGCGAGGTTGCCGAAGCCGGTGCGCGCCAGCGTTTCCGGTATCAGGCTCACGGTGGCGGTGCCGGCGGCGCGGTCTAAGTCTGCAATGGTAAGGCTCGCGCCATCGAGGGCGATGAAGCCCTTCTGCATGAGGTATCTGCGCCACGGCTTCGGCACCGCCACGGACACGCGCCGATGCCCTGGGCCGGATGCGACCGCGCAAACCGGCACCGTGCAGGCGATGTGCCCAGAAAGGATGTGGCCGCCCACCTCGTCGCCGACGCGGAACGAACGTTCCACGTTGACCTGTTCGCCCACCGCCAATGTGCCCAAGTTTGTGAGCGTGGTCGTTTCCCGCACCAGATCGAAGGCGGCGACGCCGCCGGCAAGGCCCGTCGCGGTGACGCAGGCGCCGTTGAGCGCTACCGAGGCGCCGAGTGCGAGGCCGTCGGCCAGCTCGCCTAAGTGGACTTGCAGGCGGGTGATGCCATCGCCGCGCTCAACGCCAGTGACGGCGCAGCAGCCCTGGACGATGCCGGTGAACACGGCGTTGGCCCTGCGCGATGGCGCGCCGGCGTTAGATCGCCTCCTCGAGCTGGCGGCGGCGACGTATCTCGGAATCGATGTAGGTGATCCAGCGCGCGGCGATCTGCTCCACGCTGCGATTCTTCTCGCGCCGCGCTTCGCTGCGCACGTCGGTGAAGATGCGGCGCGCGGCGGTGAGCCGATCTCGGTTGAACTCGCACTGGCCAAAAATGACCTTGTTACTCAACTCGTTGTGCAAGCCACCCTTGTCCAAGGCGCGTTCGGCAGCGTTCGCGCACTTCTCAAAGTCGTCGTTTTCCAGATACAAGGCGGCGAGCCGCCCGAGGATTTCACCATCCTCAGCCTCCGCCCCGGCGGCCTCGTAAACGGGAATCGCCTTGTCCGTCTCTTGCGACATTTGATACGCCTGCCCCAGCTGCTGCAAGTTCCGCGAGGTCGGCTCGACCACCTCGTCGGTGACGGCTTCCTGCATGCGCATGGCGGCGCGGTAGGGCACTTGCTCCTGCAACATCAGCCCCACATAGTTGATGATGTCCCGCTCGCCGTTGACGTAGCCGGCAACGTGTGCCGCCTCGTAGGCGTACATCAGCTTCTTCTCGAAGCCTTGCTGGCCATATGTCCCGGCGAGTTGCAGCCAATACTCCCGCTTGGGGAAATCTCGAACGAGTATCTCCAGAACACGCAGCACGTTGTCCCAATCTTCCCGCTCGAAGTAGAGGTAGCGCAGCGTCGCCCACCAGTTCTCCTTGACTTCAAGGCCGCGCTCCTGCGCGAGCGCCACCGCCTTTTCGAAGGCGTTGATGGCGTCTGGGTACTGGTCCAGTTGGTAATACACCTGCCCAAGGAAGACATAGGCGCCCGGCGCTGGATCCCCAAGCCGCTCCATCCATAGCTGCGTGTAGCGCAGCGACTCCTTGTAGTTCTCCTCCATGAAGTAGAACTTGGAGAGGTTGTCCAACGTAGTGAGTTCCAGCCCCTCGGTGATCTCGTCGCCCTGCGCCAGCACCCGCTCGTAGGACTCAATGGCGCGAGGCAGGTCGTCCTTCGAGTAGTACGCGAAGGCGTACATGTTGAATATCTGGCCGATTTCGTTGCCGTTGTAGCGCCGCGAGCGCTCCATCATCTCGTCCAAGACCCCGATTGCGCCGTCGTAGTCCTTGAGGTCCATGAACTCCTGCACCTCGGCGAGCTTCTTGTAGGTGGCCTCGGTCATCGTCGGCACGCGCCGGGTCTTTTGCTTCTGTTCGTCTTGGGCGTAAGCGTCGCCGGCCAATCCAAGCGGCGCCTCCGGGCCGGCATGGAACAGGGCAACGGTGGCCGCGAGACATGCGATCAAGGTGTTGCGACGCATGGCGAGCCTCCTATTCGTCCTCCAGCTCAAACTTGATGAGGTTGCGGACGCCGGCCACTTCCACTGGCTCGCCGTTCACCACCTTCGGCTTGTACTTGAACTTGAGCGCGGCTTGGACGGCCGAGCGGTCGAAGATGCCGGGCGGCTTCGCCTCGATGACCGTCGGGTTGCGCACGGCGCCGGTGTTGGTGACGATGAACTCAAGCAACACATAGCCCTCGATGCCGCGCGTCTGCGCCCGGCGCGGGTAGATGGGCGCCACCTTCACGATGGGCAGGTACTCGCCGTCCGAAGAGAAGCCCCCGGCGCCGGACACGTCCAAGCTCACATCCACTTGCACGGCGCCGATGTCCACGCCCACCGACACGTCGGAGTCGAACTGGGGCTTCGGCATGTCTGGCGGCGGCTCGTCCGGCGGCGGCGGCGGCTTCGGCTTGCGCACCTTGGTGATGAGCTCCTGATCCTCCTGCACGCGCACGAAGTCCAGGATTTGGCCGGCGGCGGCGTCCGAGAACGGGCTCTTGTCACTCTTGATGAGCGCCTGCATCAGCAGGAACAGGAAGAACGTGACCACCGCGCCGGCGGCCACGCCAATCACATATCGAACGGCCATGATGCTGCCCCCCTCGCTATTGCTCCGTGGCGATGGCCACCTCGGTTAGGTTAGCTGCCCGCGCGGCGTCAAGCACAGCCTTGAGTTGCTCGTACTTGGCATCGCGGTCTGCTTGGATGACGAGCCCCCCTTTCGGGTTCTCGGCGTGAATGCGCTCGATCTGGGCGCGTACGTGGGCTGCGTCCACGCGCTTCTTGTCAATCCAGACTTCGCCGGTTTGGCTAATCGCCACCAACACGCTCACCGTGGGCTTTTGGATGTAGGTTTCCGCGTCTGGACGGAGCACGTCGATGCCGGCTTGCTTGATGAACGTGGCCGTCACGATGAAGAAGATCAGCATGATGAACACGACATCGAGCATCGGCGTCAGGTTCAGGTCTGACTCGTCGTCTGAACGGGCGTGGCTGCGGATTTGGCGCATGGAGCAGCTCCTCTCGCTTAGTGGTCCATCGTGAGATGTTCTTCAAACAGCTCGATTTCGTAATCGATCTTACGCTTCACAAACGTCGAGCCGAGCAGCCCCGACAGCGACGCGATCATCCCAGACATGGTGGGGATGGTCGCCATCGATACGCCGGCAGCCATGGAGCGCGCGTTGCCCCCTTGGGTGGCCATGGCGTCGAACACCGTGATCATGCCCGTCACCGTGCCGAGCAGGCCCAGCAGGGGGCAAAGCTGCACGCACGTTTGGATGATGGGCAACGAGCCGGTGATGCGCGCCGACGCTTGGGAGATGAGCGCGGAGCGGATTTCCTGCGCACTCCATGAGCGCCGCTCTGGGCGCTCCTCCCACACGTCGGTGGCCGTCTTGATCACTCCCTTGTGCTCGCTGCGGAAGTACCAGATGCGCTCGAACAGCAGCGTCCACATCAAGAACGTGACGATGCCGATCAGGTACAGCACATCGCCGCCCTGCTCCATGTAGGCGACGATGGCGTGATAGGCGTCGTTGAGCATGGCTTAGCCCAAGGGGCGCCCGGCCGCCTCCGCCCGTTGCGCGATGAGCCCAGCGCTCTCTTCATCCAGCACGTGGATCACCGCCTTGCTGCGCGTGTTCACGATGGAGTGCAGGAGCACCGTTGGGATGGCCACGCACAGCCCCAGCACGGTCGTCATCAGCGCCGTCGAGATGCCGCCGGCCATCGTCTTGGGATCGCCGGTGCCGAACAGCGTGATCGCTTGGAACGTCAAGATCATGCCGATGACGGTGCCGAGCAGGCCGAGCAGCGGTGCCACCACGGAGATCACTTGGATCAACGTGATGTTGCGCGTGAGCTTGGGCGTCTCGTTCAGGATCGCCTCCGAGAGCTTGAGGTCCAGCGTGTCCACGTCGATGGACTGGTTCGCTTGGTACACGTTGAGCAGCCGCCCCAAGGGGTTATCTTCGTTTGGCTCGTCCGAGCGACGCTTCTGCGTCTGCACCTTGAGACCGACCAGCGTGAGCGTGATGAGGCGTTCGATGGCCAGCAACACGCCCAGAATGCCGCCCAAGATGATGACCGAGCCGACATAGCCGCCTTGGCCGTCGCAGAACGGCAGCCAGCACTCGCCGTTGGCGATGCCGCCGAACGGCGAGCCAACGCGCTCGCCGACGGTGGCCGCTTGAATGAGCAGGCTCAGCATCGAGCCGCGTGACGGGTCGATGGCGAACTCCACCACTTCGCCCGGTTCGGCGTCGTGCATGTCTTCGGCGGTGTTGGCAAAGCGCGCGGCTGGTTGCCGCGCCAACTCGACCAAGGCGCCGGCCTCGATGTCGTAGTTGATGTATTCGCCGTCCGCGACGATGTTGAAGGCGCCGACGCGAATCACCTCGGTGTCGGCGCGCTCGCCGTTCAGCCTGTTCACGGTGGTGGTGAAACGCGACACCCTGCCGGATTCCGTCATCTCGCGCTGCAGCTCGAACCAGAGCTGCTCCATCTCATCGATGGTGGCGAGCTGCGACGCCGTGCCCATCTTCGCCGCCAGTTCGCCCAGCCACTCGCCGCGCCCGGGGTACTCCAAGCTGATGATGGATGTCGCGAACAGGCCGCGAGTGTCGCCGGCCACTTGCTGCAGCACGCCAAATAGCTCGCGCAGGGAGCCCAAGCGCTTGTCGAGTTGCTCCTGCATGTCGCCGATGCGGATTTCGTTTTCCTCGAAGCGCGTTTCCAGCCGTTCGCTGCGCTGTTCCTCGCGGCGGCGCTCGGCCTTGGCGTCGTCGAGGAGCCCTTGTTGATCCGCCCGCGCCTGCACGAACTCGCGCTCGCGCCGCACATGGTCGCGGCTTTCCACCACGCGCCGCTCTTCCACGTTCTTCAGCAGCTCGCCCAAGGTGTCGGCCTTGACGACCTCAAGATCGTCGCCGGCGGCGGCCGCGGCTTCTTCCTGCGCCGTCGCGCCAAAAGCCAGCAGCGCGGCAAGGCACCATGGCGCGGCGTTGGCGAGGGACTGCATCGTCTTCACTTTGCTCATGATGGGTTACTCCGGCGCCCTGATGGGAAGAATGAGCATGTTCGGCGCGAGTTGCTTGCGCGCCATGCGAATGCCGTTGCGCACCGGCGTGGCGAACTCCTCGCTGATTGCGTGCCAGCGCCGTTCCTGCTGATCCCACATGCCGGTCTCTTCGCCGTCGCTGGTCTGGTAGACGAGCGCGACGCGCCCCATCTTCAGCACGTCGACGATGCGTTCCGTGCCATCGAGGGTGATGGTGCGGCTGTGGGCTTCCATGGTGCGCCCGTACTCGTTCTCGATTTGGTAGGCGCTCAGCACTTGCGAGAACTTCTCCGACACGGCTACGTCGGCGCGTTCCATGATTTCGCGGAGGCGCTCGATGCGGCCACGCCGCTCCTCCACCAAGAACGGCAAGTCCAACTCGACGAACTGCTCTAGCCCGTCAATCATGCGCAGCATCAACGGCGTGATCTGGCGCTCGATGACGGTAACGCGGTCGATGGAGTTCGATAACTGATCCATCTCGTTGTTTTGGTTTGAGATTTGCCTCTCTAGCTGGCGGTTGTAGACGCGCAGCCCCTCGATTTCCTTCAGCACCGTTTTGTAATCGTGGTACAGCTCGCGGGTTTCCTCGGCGAGGGCGTCAATCTGGCCCTGTGAGGCGCGCGCCTGCTCGTTGATGAGCTCGACGACGTTGAAGATGTCATCGAGCGTGGTGGCTTGGGCCCCGGTGGTCAGGACAGCCCCCGACCACGCCAGCACCATGGCCGCCAAGCTGCTAACTCGGTGTCTGTTCATGAAGTTTCCTATGTGAACGTAGGTCAATCGACGCCTTGGCACCCGCGCGACCGCGCCACGCGATGCCCCTGACTGCCGCGAAAGGCTTGAACCCTGCAAACCAATGGGAGCATCCACGAAATCTCGCCGCTATGTCAAGGACAGTGCCCGCTTCCCGGGCTTCAAGCCGCGCCGCCGAGGTGCGCCTCGAAGAGCGCCAAGGTGCGGCCTCGCGCCGTCGCCGCGGACGGGGCGTGGTGGCTACCGCGATGATCGCAGTTGAAGCCGTGGTCTGCCGGATAGACATGCACCGCCACGTCTGGCAGCGCGGCGCGGATGCGCTCCACGTCCGTCATCGGAATGTGCGCGTCGAGTTCGCCGAAGTGCATGATCACCGGGCACTTGGCGGAGCGGTTCAACTCCCCGGCAATGCCGCCGCCGTAGTAGGCGGATGCGCAGGCGATGCCCTCAAGCTCGCATGCTGAAAGCCATGTGAGCAAGCCGCCGAAGCAATAGCCGACGACGCCGACTTTGCCGTGCTTGCCCACTTCATCCACCGCCGCCTGCAAGTCGAGCAGGGTGTGCTCGCGGTTCAGGCGGGCAAACGCGAGGTCGATCCCGCGCCCCATGTCGGCCTCTTCGTAGCCAAGTTCGACGCCGCGCTCCACGCGGTCAAAGATGTGCGGCGCGAGCACCGCGTAGCCCGCCTTGGCGTAGCCTTCGCAGACCTCGCGGATGTGTCCGTTGACGCCGAAGATTTCTTGGATGACGACCACGCCGCCCTTGGCGTTGTCCGGATCCTCCGGCAAGGCTTCCGCGGCGGCGAGCGTAAAGCCATCCGCAGCGCGCAACTGTCTGTTCGCGACCATTTGTGTTCTCCCTTCCCCCGGTGGGCCGCCACGATGCTGACGCTCTGTGAGCGCTTCGCGGCGGCCTCGCGCTCTATGGCGCTTTGCGGGCGGCGTTCAGCCTAACCTATTTCGCAGCGTTTCGCTTAAGTTGGCGGGAGACTAGCGGGACGTTGGCGGGGACGGGGGTGGGGAATCGAGGACGGGATGCGTTTTCTCGGCGGAGCGGGGCGGCTCACGCTCCGCAAAGGACGCGCAGTGTCTAAGTGCCCCAAGATCGAAGGCTGGTGGATGCTGCCGGCACCGGCACGCCCCCGGCGATGGTGTCAACGCCCCAAATCAGTTGCCTGATGCAGCGAGGCTTCTAGCTGCTCGGCCTCGGCATGGGAGAATGGCTTCCCGGCGGCCCGTTCCCGCGAGTTCTGGATGTATCGCGGCAACTGCGCGCGCAATTCCTCCGCCACGGTTCGAGTGACACCAACCCGCTCGCCACGGCTCGCCGCCACCCCTAAGAGCAATCTGCGGCTGGAAGACGGCAGCAGCAGATTGGTGTCTGCCACCCAAACGGTCACGGTTGCTCCGTTGCCTCCTTGCGCAGGCTCTCGAGGTCTAACGCCAGTTCGTCCAAACGTTCGCCGCTGCATCTGGCGGCCAACGCCTCGAACGAGGCCTCAATGAGTGCCAGCTTGTCCGCTGGCGACGGTGCGAACATGGCGGGACAGGCCTGCGCTAGGGGCATGTCGAGGTCGATGGGCTGGTGCGGCAGCGCCGCCTTCACCGCGTCCGCCAGCGACTGTTCGGCTTGCCGAGCGGCGCGATACATGCCGCTGTGACGCCGTGGCATGAGGGATGTCCTTCTCTGGTGGACGAGCGCCATGCTTGCCGAACGGGGAGCGAGACGCAAGGGTTGCCCGGGTGGGCTCGGAGGGAGCGATGCCGGCAGCTTCCACCCCGAGCGGTTGGGACAGTGCCCGCACTGTGGCCGGCAGGCGTTCGGCGCGGTGGCGCCGGAGGGCCTTTAACGCTACTGTCACGCTGCCGTCGTGTAATGGGGCGGCGTGGGCAAACGGAGAGGGAGCGTCATGGCTGACCACTCGGTGCTGCTGATTGAAGATGAACCGGACATCCGCGAGATGCTGAGCTTCTCGTTGGGGCGTGCCGGGTTCACCGTGCGCGCCGCCGGCAGCGCGGAACAGGCGCTGCGGGCGCTGGATGAGGCGCTGCCAGACCTGCTTATCATCGACTGGATGCTGCCCGGCATGAGCGGCGTCGAGCTGGCGCGGCGGCTGCGCCGCGACCAACGCACGGCAGATTTGCCGCTGCTCATGCTCACGGCGCGGGGTGAAGAGTCCGACAAGCTGAACAGCTTTGACGCCGGCGTGGACGATTACGTCACCAAGCCGTTCTCGCCGCGAGAACTCGTCGCCCGCGTGCGCGCCCTGTTGCGCCGCGCCGGTGCCTCCACCGATGGCAAGTTCCGCGCTGGCGGCATCGAGGTGGACAGCAACGGCCGTCGCGTCACCGCCGACGGCGCCATCGTGCGCGTCGGCCCCACGGAGTTTCGCCTCATCGAGACGTTGATCCGCCACCCGGAACGCGCGTTCGACCGCGCCCAGCTGTTGAACAAAGTTTGGGGCCGCAACGTCTACGTCGAAGAGCGCACCGTGGATGTGCATGTGCTGCGGCTGCGCAAGGCGCTCGCGCCGTTCGGCATGGACAAGCTCATCCAAACCGTGCGCGGCGTGGGATATCGCTTCTCCACGAATAGCGAAGCCGCGTGACGGCGCGGCCACGCCATCGGTGCCGATGCGGCGCGGCCGGCAAGCTCCTGCAACATCGCTCCCGCGCTTGGCTGCCGAGGCCCCGGTTCGTGCGGCGCAAGGTGCCACTCCACCCTTTGCCATGAAAGCCGGGGCTGCGGCACGCGGCGTCGCGCTCTGCGCCGGCGCAGGACTCGTTGCATGGATCACTGGCAGCGTGGCGTGGGGCTTGGTCGCGCTCACGACCGCGCTGTTGGCCTACCACGCGGCGCACTATCGAGCGTTCGCCCGTTGGACACGCCGTCCGTTGGCGCACCCGCGCCTTGGCGACGGCATTTGGCAGCGCCCGGCGGGGCGGCTGCATCGCGCCATCCTCGCAGGGCGCGAGCGCAGTCGCGGGCTGCTGGGCGCCCAGCGGCGGCTGCGCAGCACTACCGACGCGATTCCTGATGGCTGGGTGATCGTCCGCGCGGACGGCGAGATCGAAACCTACAACCAAGCCGCCCAAGCGGTGCTTGGCCTCTCCCGCGACGATCAGGGGCGGAACTTGGCGGCGCTGGCGCGCAATCCGCGTTTGGCTGCGCTGTTGAAGGGCGACATCGAGAGCGAACTCGCGGAAATCACGGCGCCGATGGACGAAACTCGCCGCGTTGAGCTGCGGCGCATCCCCATGGACGAGGGGCGCGCCATCGTGATGGCGCGAGATGTCACGGAGCTGAATCGCCTGCTCACCATGCGGCAGGATTTCATCGCCAATGTCTCCCACGAATTGCGCACGCCGCTCACCGTCATCGTGGGTTATCTGGAGGAACTCGCGGACGAGGACATCGACTTTGCCACGTTGAAGGCCATGCTGCCCAAGCTCACGCCGCAGGCGCGCCGCATGCACGCGCTCGTGGATGACCTGTTGACGCTCACACGCTTGGAGTCTGCGCCGTTGCCAAACGAGGCCACCATTGAAGTCGTCAATGTGGCGCAGATGCTAGACACCATCGCCACCGAGGCGCGGCGCTTGACGGACAAGCGGCACAAGGTCGCTGTGGAGGCCGAGACGACCCTCGCCTTGCGCGGCGTCGGTTCCGAGCTGTACAGCGCCTTCAACAACCTCGTCACCAACGCGGTGCGCTACAGCCCAGACGGCGGGCCGATTGACGTGCGCTGGTTTGAAAGCCCGGCTGGGCCGTGTTTCGAGGTGCGTGATGGGGGCTTGGGCATCGCGCCGGAGCACATGTCGCGGCTCACCGAGCGTTTCTATCGCATCGATCTTGCCGGTTCGCGGGTGCGTGGCGGCACGGGCCTCGGGCTCGCCATCGTCAAGCATGTGCTGCGACGGCACCAGTCCGTGCTGCATGTGGAGAGTGAACTGGGCAAGGGCAGCCGTTTCTACTGCGTGTTTCCGCCGGAGCAGGCACGCCCTGCCCCAACCATCGGGTGAACTGGGTCTAGCACGGTGCCAGCCGGCTTCGTTGCCGCCCGATCAGCGCGCGGCCTGGCTCAGGTGCATCCCGCCGTCCATGATTAGGCGCTCTCCGGTGATGACATCGGCACCGGCGATGAAGTAGAGCACCCCCTCGGCGATGGTGTCTGGCGTCGTCGTGAGCTGAAGCGGCGCGTTGGCTTCCAAGAAGTTCTTCGCCGCGGCGTAGCGTTCCGCCCCCATCCCCTCTTCCAGCCAGTCTCCTTGGATGAAGCCGGGGCACACGGCGTTCACGCGGATTTCGGGCCCCAGCACCCGCGCCAGCGACAAGGTCATCGTCAACAGGGCGCCCTTGGAAGCCGCGTAGGCAATGGAACTGCCCACGCCCATGATGCCGGCAATGCTGGCGACGTTGACGATGCTGCCGCGTCCCGCACGGCGCATCCACGGCGCCGCAGCGCGGGCCATCTGGTACGGCCCCACCACGTTCACCGCGTAGATGTGCTCGAAATCTTCGCGCGACAGGCCGTCCAGGTTCTCGTGCGCGTTGAACTTCGTGGTGCCGGCGTTGTTCACCAAAGCGTCGAGGCGGCCCCATTTGTCGATGGCCGCCTGCGTGAGCGCCCGACACTGCGCGTCGTCTGCCACGTCCGCCTGCACGACGATGGTTTCCACCCCGAACGCTGCGCATGCCGCTTGCGTCTCTTCGGCGCCGGCGGCGTTGCGCGAGTAGTTGATGGCGACATGGCAGCCACGCTCTGCCAGTTGGCGGGCGCACGCCGCACCCACCCCCGATGACGACCCGGTGACGATGGCGACGCCTTCCTGCAAGTCCACGCTGCCCGTTCCTCGAGGCACAAGTTCAGGAGCTTTATACCAATCGGCTATGCTTCGCGCACCGTCCGCGGCAGTGTCGCCGCATCATCAGGAGGCCCTGCCATGCCCGTTGCCGCGACGTTGTGGGACATCGGCGGCGTGCTGACGACGAGCCCGTTCGAGTCGTTCAATCGCTTCGAGGCTGCCGCGGGCCTGCCGCAGGACTTCATCCGCGGCGTGAACTCGCGCAATCCAGACACCAACGCTTGGGCGCAGTTCGAGTCCAACCAGGTGACGTTGGACGAGTTCGATGCGCTGTTTCGGGCCGAAAGCGGGGCGTTGGGGCACCCGTTGGGCGGCAAGGAGGTGGTGGAGCTCCTGAGTGGGAGCTTGCGCCCGCGCATGGTTGCCGCGCTCCGGGCGTGCAAGGCGCGCTTCAAGGTGGGCGCTATCACCAATAACCTGCGCCCCAATGAACCGTCCATGGCCCCCAAGGATGCGGGGCGCAGCGCTGACATGGCGGCCGCGATGGCGCTCTTTGACGTGGTGGTGGAATCCAGCATCGAGGGTGTGCGCAAGCCGAACCCGGAGATCTACCGACGCGCCTGCGAGCGCTTGGGCGTTGCGCCGGACGAGTGCGTCTTCCTCGACGATTTGGGCATCAATCTGAAACCGGCGCGGGCGCTGGGGATGCGCACGATCAAGGTGGTGAGCGAGGAGCAGGCGCTGGCGGAACTCGCGCAGGCTACCGGGATTGATGTGAGCTGAAGGGCGAGGGCGCCTGCCTGTCACCCACCGGCCCGCCAAGCCGGCCAGTGCCGCACACCCGCGCGCGCCGGTCGTCGCAGGTCAGCCGTCCAACAACTCCAATACCGCCGCCCGCTCAGGAATAGAGGTGGCGGCCCCAGCTTGGGTCACCGCCAACGCGCCGGCCGCGGCACCGCGCCGCAGCGCCTCTTGCATGTCGCAGCCGTCGATGAGCGCGGCCATCAGATAGCCAACGAAGGCATCGCCGGCCGCCGTTTCGTCCACGGCTTGCACCGGGAAGGCGGCGAGGCGCGAGCGCTCTGCTCCGCGAGCAAGCAGGAGCCCGTCGCGTCCCAAAGTGAGCGCCACGTCGCAGTCGGGGTAGTGCGCCGCGAGGGCGCTCAGCGCCGCGTCAGGTTCGGCGACGCCGGCAAGGGCCGCGGCTTCCACTTCGTTCACGATCAGGAGGTCCACCGCGGCCAAGTCATAAGCCTGCTCGCGGCCATCCACCGGCGCGACGTTGAACGCCACCCGCGCGGGAGTATCTTCGGCGAGTGCCAGCACGCGCTCCAAGTCGTTGATTTCATTCTGCAGCAGCAGCCAATCCGCGTCGCCCAAGCCAGCGCAGGCGGCGTTGAAGTCCGCCTCGGTCAAGCGTCGGTTGGCGCCGCCGGCGATGGTGATGGCGTTCTCGCCGCGGGAGTTCACCTGAATCACGGCATGGCCAGAGGCTCCGGCTACTTCACGCACGCCGCGCACATCCACGCCGGCGTTCGCGAGCACGTCCTTGAGCCAGCGTCCATCGGCGCCGACGCAGCCAAAGTGCGCCACGGCTGCCCCTGCCTTGGCGGCGGCCAGCGATTGATTGAGGCCCTTGCCGCCGGGATGCACGGCGTGGCTCACGCTGGCCACGGTTTCGCCAGCGGCGGCGATGTTGGGAACGGCGTAAACGTTGTCTACGCAGAGGGAACCGAGGTTGACGAGGCGGCCGCACGGCACGCCCTCAGCCGCCCTCGATGCGCTGCATGAAGTAGATCTCGCTGTCTGGGCGCACGGGCTCCAGCCAAGCGTCTTGGTAGATCTGGCCGTCGATGGCGACGGCGGTCTTCTGCAAGGTCTCCTCGATGCCGGGCCAGAGCTTTTCCAAAGCGCGGAGCACACCGCGGAAGTTGGTGGCTTCCACGGTGGTCTCCTTCGTGCCGCCCGTCTGTTGCAGCAGATGGTCTGGAAAGACGACTTTGGCCATGCGCCGGCTCCCCTAGGCGCTCAGCGCCGCACAGCGGCGGCGCCGAAGCGCGGCCCGAACTGCCTGCCGCGTGGCCGCTAGGCGTCCGCTTGGTTGTCGATGGCCTCCAGCACCCGCGGCGGAGAGAGCGGCAGGTCCGCAATGCGGAAGCCCAGCGCATCTCGCGCGGCGTTGGAGGTGGCGGCCAAGGGCGCCACGATGGGCGTCTCGCCCACGCCGCGCACGCCATACGGATGCGACGGGTTCGGCACCTCGATGATCTGCGTGTCGATCATCGGCATGTCCGAGGCCACGGGCACGCGATAGTCCAAGAAGCCGGCGTTCTCCATCACGCCGTTCTCGTCGTAGATGTACTCCTCGTTCAGCGCCCAGCCCAAGCCTTGCACGGCGCCGCCCTGCATCTGGCCTTCCACATAGGCCGGGTGGATGGCTGTGCCGGCGTCTTGGATGCCGGTGAAGCTCAACACGTCGATCTTGCCCGTCTCCCGGTCCACCTTCACGTCGGCGAAGTTCACGGAAAACGAGGCGCCGGCGCCTTGGGCGTTCACGCTGGCCCGCCCCAGAATGGGGCCGCCGGTGCGGCCCGCGTTCTTGGCAATGTCCCTCAAGGAGAGCGGGTTCGCGTCCACGTTCACGCCCGGCTTGGGAATAGCTTGGCCATCCGCCCAATCCACCTGCTCGACGTCAATGTCCCAGGTGGCGGCGGCGCGTTGCTTGCATTGGGCGATGATGTCCTCACACGCCTGCACCACGGCGAGGCCCGTCGCGAAGGTGGTGCGGCTGCCGCCGGTGACGTTGCAGAAGCCGGTGGATTCGGTGTCGCCCACATGGGTGCGCACCCTGTCGTAGGGCACGCCCAATGTCTCCGCCGCCATCAGGCACATGGAGGCGCGTGAGCCGCCGATGTCTGGGTTGCCTTCCACCACCGTGACGGTGCCGTCTTCCGAGAGCCGCGCCTCGGCGCTGGACTGCATGCCGATGTTGAACCAGAACCCCGCGGCCACGCCGCGGCCGGTGCCTTCGGCCTTGGGCTTGGTGTAGTTGGGGTGCGCCTTGGTGGCTTCCAAGCACTTCCTGAAGCCGATGGCTGGGAACACTGGGCCGTAAGGCGCTTGGGTGCCTTCGTCCGCGCTGTTCTTGAGGCGCAGATCGATGGGATCCATGCCGAGTTCCCGCGCCAAGTCGTCAATGGCAGATTCCATGGCGTGCATGGCCTGCGGCGCCCCCGGCGCCCGGTACGCGGCCACCTTTGGCTTGTTCACCAGCACGTCGTGGCCTTCAATGCTGAAGTGCTCCAAGTCGTACGGCGCAAGGATGGACATGCAGCCGGGGCCGACCGGCGCGCCGGCGAAGGCGCCCGCCTCGTAGGCGAGCCATGCCGATGCGGCGGTGATCTTGCCGTCCCGCTTGGCGCCCACTTTCGCTCGGCAGTGGGTGGCCGAGGTGGGGCCGGTGGCGCGGAACACTTCTTCGCGGGTCATCACCATCTTCACGGGACGGCCCGACATTTCGGAGAGCTTCACGGCGATGGGTTCGAGATAGATGATCGTCTTGCCGCCGAAGCCGCCGCCGATCTCCGAGGGAATCACCTTGATCTCGCCGACGCTCTTGCCGAGCACGTTGGCCGTGAGCGAACGCACGTCGAAGTGCCCTTGGGTGCAGCACCAAACGGTGGCCTCGCCTTCTTCATTGATGGTGGCGGTGCAAGCGTGCGGCTCGATGTAGCCCTGATGCGCGGTGGGCACGCGGCAATCCACTTCCACCACCACATCGGCTTCGGCAAAGCCCTGTTCCACGTCGCCGCGCTCGAACTTGACGATTGCCGCGACGTTGCTTGCCGGCTTGCTCGCATCGCCGTTGGTGTGCAGGTTCTCGTTCACCAATATGGCGCCGTCGGCCATGGCCTCATCGACGTCCAGCACTGGCGCGAGGGGCTCGTATTCCACCTCGATCAAGTCCAGCGCGCGCTCGGCGATGTAGGGCGTGCGCGCGGCGACGGCGGCCACGGCATGGCCGTGGTAGAGCGCCTTGTCGCGTGCCATGCAGTTCTTCGCCAAATCCGTCGTGCGCTCGTTGGTGGGGAAGTCTCCCCCAGCGCAGGCGGCGTACACGCCATCCATGGCCAGCGCCTGGCTCACGTCCACGCGCTTGATGCGGGCGTGGGCGTGGGGGCTGCGCAGCATTTTGCCGTGCAGCATGTTCGGCAGGTTGAGGTCTGCGCCGAAATTGGCGCGGCCGGTCACTTTATCCACGCCGTCTGGACGAACTGGACGTGTGCCGATTGCCTTGTAGTCGTGCGCTTCCGCCACGGTGGGCCTCCTTATCGTTTGTTCAGGTCTTCAGTGCTTGCCGATGCCGCCTATGCTTCGTAGGCAAGCTCTTGCGCGGCATCCTGCACCGCGCGGACGATCTTGTCGTAGCCGGTGCAGCGGCACAGGTTGCCGGCCAGCCAGTAGCGAATGGTGGTTTCGTCCGGATTCGGGTTCTGGTCCAGCAGCGCCTTGGCGGCGACGATGAAGCCGGGCGTGCAGATGCCGCATTGCAACGCGGCGGCCTCTAGGAACTTGCGCTGCACCACATGCAGCTCGGAACCCTGCGCGATGCCTTCGATGGTGGTGATGTCCATGCCCTCGGCCTCGACGCCGAGCATCAGGCAGGAACACACGAGGCGGCCGTCCGCGAGCACCGAGCAGGCGCCGCAGTCTCCAGTGGCGCAGCCTTCTTTCGTGCCGGTCATGCCGAGCTCGTCGCGCAGAGCGTCCAATAAGGATTGATGCGCCTCGCACAGCATCTCGCGCGGCTCGCCGTTGACGCTCAAGGTGACGTGAACTCTGCTCATTGGCTGCCCCCGATGTTGTTCAGTGCCCGGTCTCGGGCGATGGCGCTGGCGCGGCGGCACAGCACGCCGACCACTTTGCGCCGGTACGCCACGGTGCCGCGCTTGTCTGCAATGGGTGAAGCGGCGGCGGAGCAGGCTGCCCCGGCGGCCGCGAGCGCGGCGGCGTCCACTTGAGTGCCGATGAGCGCCTCTGCGGCCTCCGGCACGAGCAGGGCGGTGGGAGCGACAGCGCCGATGGACACGCGCGCGGCGGTGCATGTGCCGCCGCCATCGAGTGTCAGAGCAACGCCCGCGCCCGCAACGGCGATGTCCATCTCTGTGCGCGGGATGAAACGCAGGTAGGCGTCGCCGGATCCGGACGCGGGCGTTTTGAACTTGAGGCCAAGCAGAAACTCTGCGGCGCCGAGCGCGTTCTGCCCGACGCCGGTGACGAACTCCTCGCAAGGCATTTCGCGTGAGCCGTCGGGCCCCGCGATGACGCAGATGCCGCCGTCCGCGATGATGGCCGGGATGGTGTCGCCGGCGGGAGAAGAGTTGCAGAGGTTGCCGCCGATGGATGCGCGGCCTTGAATCTGCGTGGAACCGATGAGGTCTGCCGATTCGAGCAAACCTGGGAAGAGCGCTTTGAGCTGCGCGTTTTCGTTCAACACGGCAGACGGCACCGCCGCGCCGATGAACACTTCCTCGTCGCCGATGTCGACGCGGTTCGTCTCGGCGATGTGCTTCACATCGACCAACGTGCGCGGTTCGCGGTCGTTGGAACGCATCTGCACGAGGACGTCTGTGCCGCCGGCGAGCAGTTGCGAACGTCGGCCGCTCGCGGCGTCCGATTGCAGGACGCCAATCGCCTCCGCCACGCTCGTCGGCCTCGCGTAGGCGTAACCCTCCATTCAGCCTCCCCTATCAGCCCGTTTGGATGCCGTTATGTATATCACAGAAACGCGGCGCCTTGTGTCCGATCGGTGCCGGGCGGAGCGCCTGCGCGCCACTCCGGTGCATGGTCCCGCACCCTCGTGCCCAAGCGCCTAGTGCGCCGAGGTGCCCCGCGGCGGGCGCGGCGCTTCCCATAGAATGGCGCGCATGGACGATCGCCAAGCCTTGGAGTTCCCCCGCGCAGCCTATGCGCGCCATGTCGCCGCCGTGGCCGCCACTTGGGAAGCGACGCTGCAGGGCGCCGGCTTTGATGCCGTCGCGGTGCCCGCCGGGACGTCGCCGTGGTACTTCCAAGACGACCAAGGGCCGCCGTTCCGCCCCAATCCGAATTTCGCCCAGTGGGCGCCGATCGCAGGAGCCGAGGGGTCGGTGCTGTTCTTCCGGCCCGGCGAGACGCCGCGGCTCCTGTTCCATCAGCCGGCAGACTATTGGCACCTGCCGCCGGCGCTGCCGGATTGGGCAGAGGAGACCTTTGCCGTCGAGCGCCACGCCAGCGCCGAGGCGTTGACCGCGGCGCTCGCCAAGCACACTGCCGGGGCGGGGCGCGTCGCCTATGTCGGCCCGCCCGCCGAGGGCGCCAGCAATCTTTCGTTCGCCGCCACCAACCCAGAGGCGTTGCTGAACCCCATCCACTATGCGCGCGCCATCAAGGATGATTTCGAGCTCGCCGCGCTGCGCGTTGCCGCCGCGTTCGGCGCTCGCGGCCACTTGGCGGCGCGGGACGCCTTCATGGCGGGGGCGAGCGAGTTGGAAATCCACCTTGCGTTCCTCGCCGCGAGCCGCCAGACGGACGCCGCCCAGCCCTACCCAGGCATCGTCGGGCAAAACGAACATGCGGGGGTGCTGCACTACCAGCGCTACGACGCCGCGCCGCCGCCGCGCCGGCACAGCCTGCTCATCGACGCCGGCCGACAGCACTTGGGCTACGCGGCGGACATCACCCGCACCTACAGCGCCGCGGCGGACGAGTTCGCGGAACTCATTGCCGCCTTGGACGCCGCGCAGCAAGCGCTGATCGCGGACATTCGCCCCGGCGTCTCTTACGTTGATCTGCACGAGAAGATGCATCGCAGCGTGGGCGAACTGCTCGCTCGCTTCGGGTTCGTGTCCTGCAGCGGCGCGGCGGCCTTCGAGTCTGGCATCACCGACGCCTTCTTCCCCCACGGCTTGGGCCACCTGATTGGCCTGCAGACGCACGATGTTGGCGGCTGGATGGCCGGCGCGGATGGTCGCTTGGCGCCGCCGCCGGAGCGCTACCCGGCATTGCGTTTCACGCGCTTCTTGGAGGCGGGGCAGGTGTTCACGGTGGAGCCGGGCATCTACTTCATCCCGCTGCTGCTCGATGCGCTGCGCGGCGACCTGCGCGGCGACGTGAACTGGGCCAAGGTCGAGGCGTGCCTCCCCTGTGGAGGCGTGCGGGTGGAAGACAACGTGGCGGTGACGGCGGACGGCGTCGAGAACCTGACACGCGATGCGTTTGCGCGGCTGGCGTGAGCGAATGGGAAGCGCTCGGGCGATTGGCCCGGCGGACGGTGCCGGCGCGGGCTGATGGCTGATCCATCGGCCGCCGCCGAGCGCTTCTCGGTGCGGCGTCTGTTCGAGGACCCGACCCTCGCCGGGGCGACGCCCAGCCAAGCAACGGTTGCCCCCGGCGGCCGCCATGTCGCCTTCCTGCGCCCGGCGGACGAGAACCGGGAACGCTTGAGCCTTTGGCGCTATGACCTGCGCGCGGGGCGGCTTGAACCCCTCATCGTCGCGCCATCTGACAACGTCGAACCGAGCGCCGCAGAGCGTGCCGAACGCGAGCGGTGGCGGCGTTTTGGCGGCGGCGTCACCGCGTATGCGTGGCATCCCGACGGCCAACGCTTATTGGCCACCATCGATGGCGCCGCGTGGCTGTGCAACGCCGAGACGGGCGCCATGTCGGCGCTGATGCAGCGCGGCGAGACGCCGCTCGGCATCACGCTCTCGCGCACCGGGCGTTTCGTGAGCTTCACGCGGGATGGCGAGCTGCACGTCTGCAACGTCGCCACCGGCGAAGCGCGGCGCCTCACCGATGATGCCGGCGACACCGTGACGAACGGGCTGCCGGAGTTCATCGCCCAAGAGGAGATGCACCGCTTCACTGGCCACTGGTGGGCCAAAGATGACCGTCGCCTCGCCTTCACCCGCGTGGACACCGCGCCCATTCCCGTCTCGCAGCGCTTTGAGGCGCATGGCGACAGGCTGGACGTGGTGCAGCAGCGGTATCCCCATGCCGGCGGCGCCAATGCCGATGTGCGGCTCTTCGTGCTGGACATGGACGCCGATGGCGCGGTGGGGCAGCGCCGCGAACTCGATTGGCGGGAAGGCGGATTCGACTACCTCGCCCGCGTGGCGTTCGCACCAAGCGGTGCCCTCATCGCGCAGGTGCAGAGCCGTGATCAACGGCGCTTCGCGGTGAAGCGCTGGGCGCCGACCGGGGCAGGGTGGACAACCCTTTTTGAGGAGACGCAGGACGCTTGGGTGAACCTGCACGACAACCTCAAGTTCACTGGCGACGGCGATGCATTCGTTTGGACGTCCGAACGCGATGGCCACGCAGACCTCTACCTGCACGATGGCGAGGACGGCGCGTTGCAGCGCTGGCCGAGCGGCTTGGATGGCGTGCGCCGCGTGCTCTGGGCGGATGCGGAGGCCGCGCTGGTGGCTGGCTGGCTGGATGACCCGACGGCGCAGCATCTCTACCGAGTGTCGCGCGGTGGGGTGCCCTCCGAAGCGCTCACCGCCGGCGACGCTTGGCATGATGGCGCGGTGGACGCGGCCGGCACGGTGTGCGTCGTGACGACGACGGCCCCGCATGTGCCCAGCCGCTTGGAGGCCATCGACTTGGCCGGGGAGCAACGCGCCCGCATCCACGATGGCGCAGTGGCCCCCGGCCATCCCTACCACCCGTTCCTCTCCCGCCACATCCCCGCCACGTTCGGCGCCATCGCCGCGGAGGATGGCCAACGGCTGCACTATCGATTGACGCCGCCGGTTGGCGCGGACGCCGGCGGCAAGCATCCCGTGATCGTGCATGTCTATGGCGGCCCCGGCGTGCAGCGCGTGCGGCGCGAGTGGGGGCCGCTCGTCACGCAGCTGTTCGCGCAGCGCGGCTACGGCGTTTTCGAGTTGGACAATCGCGGTGGCGCCGGGCGCGCCAAGCGCTTTGAAGCCCCGCTTCGCGGCCGGCTCGGCGATGTTGAAGTGCGAGACCAACTCGCCGGCGTCGCCTTCCTGCGCGGCCTGCCGTGGGTGGACGGCGGCCGCATCGGCGTTTTCGGCCACAGCTACGGCGGCTACATGGCGCTGCTCTGCATGGCGAAGGCGCCGGCCGCGTTCGCCGCCGGCGTCAGCATTGCGCCGGTGACGGACTGGGCGCTCTACGACACCCACTACGTTGAGCGCTATCTCGGCATGCCTCAGGAGAATCCGGAAGGCTATCGGCAGAGCGCCGTGTTCCCGTGGCTGGATGGGCTGCGCGGCCCGCTGCTGCTCATGCATGGCATGGCGGACGACAACGTGCTGTTCGACCACTCGACGCGGTTGATGCAGGCGCTGCAGGAACGCGGCGCACTGTTCGAGCTGATGACGTATCCGGGCGCCAAGCATGCGCTGCACGAACGCCATGTGGCCATCCACCGCCACGAGACCATCCTGGATTTCTTTGCCCGACGGCTTTAACGGGTCTTCGCGCTTGGCAGCGCTGAGCCCTTGCAGTGGGCCGAGCCCTCGGGACGAAAAGAAGGCGCGAGCGCCCTTGGCAGCCATTCCCAGACGCTTGAGGCTCACAGCGTGTGCGTGGGCCGGCCGGACTGCAGGATGCCGGCCAGATACGTTTCGATCTTCGCCCGCACCAAGTCATCACCGTCGCTGAACTGGGCGCCGATGCCGGCCACGCGCTGGTGCTCCGCGCCCGGCGGGGTGATCCAGACCACGCGGCCGGCCACGGGAATGGGCTCTGGCTCATCCATGAGCCGCAACAACAGGAACACTTCGTCGCCGAGCTGGTATTCGTCCACCGTGGGCACGAATAGCCCGCCGTTGGCAATGAATGGCATGTAAGCCGCGTACAGGACGTTGCGGTCTCTGATGGTGAGGGAGAGCGCACCCTGTTTTGTGGCCATGTTGACGCTTCCGTCGCGAGAGCCCAGCGCCCATGATGCGCGCGCAGCCGCACGCAGTCAGCAGACATTCGCTGGGCGTTGCTTGGGTGATTGCCGCCTCGAGGCGGCAGACATTCGCCCGGCGTGGCCTACGTGATTGCCGCCGCCCGCCGCCACATGAGCAGCAGCCGCTCAAACTGCGCTTGGGCGTTGAGGCCGCTCGACGCCACGGCCGCGGCGCGCAGTGCCGCGAGCTCGGCGTCGAAGCGCAGCAATCTGCGCGGCTCGGCGGCTTCCCGCGCCAGGCGATGGACATGGCGCTGCCAACGCGCGGTGAGTTCCAACAGCTCTTCCCGGCGCCACGCGAGCGCTTGGTCTAGCGCTGTCACCTTGCCGCTGGCCACCGCTTCCAAGGCGTTCCACATCGGTTCCTCACCGCGCCCCAATGCGTCGCGGGCGCGGTATGGCGCTCCCCCCACCTCCACCAGCATCGGCGCCGCGCGCTCGATGGGCACCCCTTGCTCGGCAAGCCACGCCTTGACGGTGGCGGCGTCGGCGGGGCGCACGGCCACGCGCTGGCAGCGGCTGCGCACGGTGGCCGGCAGTTGCGCCGGCGCATGGGTGACGAGGATCAGGTAGCTGTCTCCCGGCGGTTCCTCCAACGTCTTCAAGAGGGCGTTGGCGGCGTTGGGGTTCATCCGGTGCGCGCTGTTCAGCACCGCCGCCTTGGCTTTGCCGAGGGCTGCGGTCTGGTGCATGAAGGCGGAAAGCTCGCGGATGGCCTCCACCCGAATGGTGTTGCCCGGCGCTGCCGGCTCCACCCAGCGCAGGTCTGGATGCGCGATGGCGCTGGCGTCCTTCTCCACCTCTTCTTCAAGCAGCGTCAGGGCGAAGTGGCTCGCCAAAAGTGGCTCGCCCCAGCCGCCCGGCCCCTGCATGAGCACCGCGTGCGGCGCCCGGCCGTCATCCACCAATCGCTGCAGCGCCGCGGCAGGCTCGCGCAGCCAGGCCGGCAGGCTCATGTCGCCGCGTCCGCCAGCGCGTCGAGGCGTTCGACGATGTGCTCGGCCACCACCTCGCGGGGCGCTGAGGCGTCGATCACGCAGAAGCGCGGGTTGCCTTCGGCAAGGGCGAGGTAGCCGGCGCGAACACGCCTGAAGAACTCGGCGTCTTCGCTCTCGAAGCGATCCCGCGAGGGCCTGCCGGCGCCATCGACACGCTGGAATGCCACCTCTGGCGACACGTCCAAGTAGAGCGTGAGATCGGGCTGCAGGCCCGGGTGCGCCAAGGCCGCAAGCGTTTCGATGGTGGCGCCCGGCACCCCCCGCGCAGCGCCTTGGTAGGCTCTCGTGGCATCCGTGAAGCGGTCGCACAGCACCCAGCGGCCAGCCGCCAGCGCCGGCGCGATGACCGCTGCCACATGCTGCGCCCGCGCCGCGAACAGCAACAGCGTCTCGGCGAGGGGTGTGACGCGCTCCTCGCGTGGGGCGATCAGCAACCCACGCACCTCCTCCGCAAGGGGCGTTCCGCCGGGTTCCCGCGTCACCAAGAAGTCGATGCCGCGCCGTTGCAGGCAACGCTCGGCTGCCGCGATGCCCGTGGTCTTGCCGGCGCCATCGGCGCCTTCCAACGTGACGAAACGGCCCGCGCGCGTCATCCGCCGGCCAATTGGTAGCGCCGCACGGCGCGGTTGTGTTCGTTCAAGGTGTCTGAGAAGACGGTGGCGCCGTCGCCGCGGGCCACGAAGTAGAGGGCCGTGCCATCTGCGGGGCGCAACGCCGCACGGATGGCGCCGAGGCCAGGCAGCGCGATGGGGGTTGGCGGCAGGCCGCGGCGGCGATAGGTGTTGTAGGGCCCGTCGGTGCGCAGGTGGGTGCGCTTCAAGTCGCCATCGAAAGCGGCGCCGAGGCCGTAGATGATGGATGGGTCCGTCTGCAGGCGCATGCCCCGTGCCAGCCGACGGACGAACACGCCGGCGACGCGCGGGCGGTCTGTGGGGAGCGAGGTCTCCTTCTCGATGAGGGACGCCATCACCAATGCCTCGCGCGTGTCCCCATAAGGAAGGCCCTCATCGCGCTGGGCCCACTCGGTGGCCAGCACCGCCTCCATCTTGGCGTGGGCGCGGCGCAGCACGTCCGCCGCCAAATCCCCGGCCACATAGTGGTAGGTGTCTGGAAAGAACCGGCCTTCGGCGTGGCCGTCGCCGAGTTGCAAACGCCCCAGTAGATCCTCGGCGTCAGCGTCAGTCAGGGTCGTTGCGAGCCCCGGCGCGGCATTGGCCGCCGCCAGCATGTCCCGCACCGTCCAACCCTCGACGATCTGCAGCCGATGCACCACGACGTCCCCGGCGACGAGCTGCGCCAGCACCGCGTTGGGCGTGGCGCCAGCAGGGAAACGATATTCGCCGGCGCGCACGGACGCCGCGTCTCCGCGCAGCCGGGCGAGCCAGGAAAACAACGGCGCGTGGGCGATGACGCCGTGGCCAGCCAGCGCCTGCGCTACCGCGCCCACACCGCTGCCGGCCGGCACCGTCACCTCAGCCGGGGCTTGGCTCGGCCCCGGCCGTTCAGCCCAAGCGAAGAGCGCCCACACCGCGGCGCCGAGGCCGGCGAGCGTCGCCGTCGCCAGCCAAATCACCGCTCGCCAGCCGGACATGCCGTTGATTCTAACCCTGAGCACGTGTTGAGCGGCTTGCCGGGCAGGGCTTGCCGGGCCGTGAAAGGGGGTGCGCTTCGGGTGCGAGCGATGCCGCAATGGATCTGGCGTCGTGGCGCGTTTTTTCCGCGCGGCACAAGCTGGTCGCGCCAGCCACACTGCCCATTGCCGCGATGGATTTCGGCTCGTCGTCGTGGCCCGCTTCCATGCGCCGGGCCTGCGCCAGCCTCAAACGCGCTTGAAGATCAACGTGCCGTTGGTGCCGCCGAAACCGAAGGAGTTGGAGAGCGCCGCGTTGATGGCCATATCCCGCGCTGCGTTGGGAACGTAATCCAAGTCGCAGTCTTCGCTGGGGTTCTCCAAGTTGATCGTCGGCGGCGCCACCTGATCGCGCACCGCCAAGGCCGTGAAGATGCCTTCCACCGCGCCGGCGGCGCCGAGCAGGTGGCCGATCATGGATTTGCTTGAGCTGATCGCCACTTGCGCCGCGGCCGCGCCGAAAGCGGCCTTGATGGCCAGCGTCTCCGCCACGTCGCCCTGCGGCGTCGAGGTGCCATGCGCGTTGACGTAATCGATGTCCGCCGGTGCCATCTCGGCGTCCCGCATCGCATGGGCCATGGCGGCCACGGCGCCGGCGCCGTCGTCCGGCGGGCTGGTGATGTGATGCGCGTCGCCGCTCATGCCGAAGCCAGCCAACTCGCAATAGATGTTCGCGCCTCGGGCCCGTGCGTGTTCCCACTCTTCGAGCACGAGCACCCCGGCGCCGTCGCCAAGCACGAATCCATCACGGTCTCTATCCCACGGGCGGCTGGCGTGTTCGGCGTCGTCGTTCCGGGTAGAAAGGGCGCGCATGGCGGCGAACCCCGCCACCGTCAAAGGCGAAGTGGCCTGTTCCGCCCCGCCCACCACCATCACGTCCGCATCGCCGCATTGAATGGTGCGGGCGCCGTAGCCGATGTTGTGGGTGCCCGTGGTGCAGGCGGTGACGATGGCGATGTTGGGGCCGCCAAAGCCATAGCGGATGGAGAGGTTGCCGGAGATCATGTTGATGATGCTCGCCGGCACGAAGAACGGCGAAACGCGGCGCGGGCCGCCCTTCAGGAGCGTGCTGTGGGTGTCTTCAATGGTGCCGATGCCGCCGATGCCAGAGCCGATGGCGACGCCGATGCGGCGCCGGGTGGCTTCGTCCAAGCCTGCCAAGCCGGCGTCTTCCACCGCTTCAATGCCGGCCACCAAGCCGTATTGAATGAACGGGTCTAGCCGCCGCGCTTCCCGGCGGTCCAAGTAGTCCTCGATGTCCAGACCCTTCACCAGCGCGGCGATTTTGACGCTGTGCGCGGAGGTGTCGAAGGTGTCGATGACGCCGGCGCCGCTCACGCCGGCAAGGGCGTTGCGCCAAGCCGCTTGCACCGAATTGCCAATCGGTGAAAGCAAGCCTAAGCCGGTGACGGCTACCCTGCGCTTTCCCACGCGCGGTTGCCTTGGGGGACGAGGCGCTACTGCTGCGCTAGGATGTAGTCGATGGCTTGCTTGACGGTGGTGATCTTCTCGGCTTCCTCGTCTGGGATTTCCGTCTCGAACTCTTCCTCAAGGGCCATGACCAACTCGACGGTGTCGAGGGAATCTGCGCCGAGGTCTTCAACGAAAGAGGCTTCGTCCTTGACTTGATCTTCCTTGACGCCCAGCTGGTCGCAGATCAGCTTCTTCACCCGTTCTTCTACGCTGCTCATTTCCCCTCCGGATCCCCGGTGCAAGGCGACGCGGTTGTCGCTTGCCTGGCCCTCGCGCCTAGAAGGGCTATTCTAAGCACCCCTCATGCCATGTGCAATCCGCCGTTCACCTGCACCGTCTCGCCCGTCACATAGGCGGCGTCGTCGCTGGCGAGGAACGCGACCACTGCCGCCACGTCATCGGGCCGGCCCAAGCGCCCTAGGGCGATGCGCTCGGTGAGCGCTTCCCTGGCGGCATCCCCAAGGGCCGCGGTCATGTCCGTTTCGACGAAACCGGGCGCCACCGCGTTCACGGTGATGCCGCGCGAGCCCACCTCCTGCGCCAACGCCCGGGTGAAGCCCTCGATGCCGGCTTTCGCGGCGGCGTAGTTCGTTTGGCCGGCGTTGCCCATGCGCGCCACCACCGAACTGACGTTGACGATACGCCCCCAACGGCCTCGCATCATGGGGCGCAGGAGCTTGCGGGTGAGTCGGTAGACGCCGCCCAAGTTGGTGTCCAGCACCGCCTGCCAAGCGTCTTCGCCCAAACGCGGCAACAGGTTGTCTTGGGTGATGCCGGCGTTGTTCACCAGCACCGATGGCGCTTCGCGGCCATCCGCGGCGCGCTTCAGGGCTGCGTCGATGGAGGCCGGGTCTCGCAGTTGAAGCTCCAATCCCATGCCGTGTTCGCCGAGGGCGGCCGTCACGTCGGCGGCGCCGGCGGCGGTGGTGGCGGTGCCGAGCACGAAACAGCCTTCTGCGGCTAGGCGCTGGGCGATGGCGGCGCCGATGCCCCGGCTCGCGCCGGTGACCAACGCGACGCGGCCGCTCACGGGGAGCCGGCGCGGGTGGTTGTGCAGGACGCCGTCGAGTTCATGCCAGCGCCGCTTCCATGCCGTCCCGCGTGCCGATGCCCGTCACCTTGATGGAACGGTCGATGCGGCGCTCCAAGCCGGCCAACACGTTGCCGGGGCCACATTCCACCATGCGCTTGACGCCGCGCTCGCCGATGGCCCGCGCGCAGTCGCTCCAGCGCACCGGGCGGCACAGTTGTTCCATGAGCTTGGCGCGGATGGCGTCCGCGCCCTCGGCCGGCAGCGCGTCCACGTTGTGCAGCACGGTGACGTCTGGTGCGCGGATCGGCGTTTCGTCCAAGGCCACGCGCAACCGCTCGGCTGCCGGCCGCATCAGTTCGCAGTGAAAGGGCCCGCTGACGTTGAGCGGCACCGCCCGCCGCGCGCCGGCTTCCTTGCAGGCGTCCACCGCCGACGCCACGGCTGCCGCGGCGCCGGAGATCACCACTTGGCCTGGGGCATTGAGATTCGCCGGCTGCACGACGCCGGCAACGGCCTCGCAATGGGCCATCACTTCGTCATCGTCCAAGCCGATGATGGCGGCCATCGCGCCTTCGCCCACCGGCGACGCCTCCTGCATGAAGCGGCCACGCGCATGCACCAGCCGCACGGCGTCTGCGAAGGCGATGGCGCCGGCGGCGGTGAGGGCCGTGTACTCGCCCAAGCTGTGCCCGGCCATGGCTGTTGGCAGGGCACCGCCCCGTGCGCGCCACGCTTGCCACAGCGCGATACCCACCGCGAGCAGCGCCGGTTGCGTCACCTCGGTGCTGGCGAGCCGATCCGCCGGCCCGGAGAGAATCATCGCGGCCAAATCGAATCCCAGCGCGTCATTGGCCTCTTCGAGGCGTTCGCGCACGCACGGGTCGCTCTCCAAGAAATCGCTGGCCATGCCGACGGTTTGGGCGCCTTGGCCCGGAAAGACGAACCCCAAACTCATGCCTGCCCCTGTTGCCCGCTAGGTGTCGACGGCCGCTGCAGCCAAGCTCGCGCCCAGACGCTCCACGACGCCCCCTGAGAGTTCCCGATGCGCCTGCGCCACCGCGTGCCGAAAACCGGTGCGATCCGCCCCGCCGTGGCTCTTCACGACCACGCCGCGAATGCCGATCAAACTCGCGCCATTGTAGTGCTGTGGATTGTATGCCGCGGTCAGCCGTTCCAACGCGCCCCGCAACGGCGCGCCTTGGGCGCCGCTGGCCAGCTCGCGCCGCAGCAGCGCTTCCGCCATGCCGGCGGCGCCTTCGATGGCCTTCAGCGCGACGTTGCCGGCGAAGCCATCCGCCACCACCACATCTGCGACACCATCGAACAGCCCATTGGCCTCCAAGAACCCGACGAAATGGATTGCTGGGTCGCCTTCCAAGAGTTCGGCGGCGCGGCGGATGGTGTGCGGCCCCTTGCTGTGTTCGGCGCCAACGTTCAGGAGGGCGACCCGAGGCGCGGCCGCGCCGCCGACGGCTTGCGCCAAAGCCGTGCCCATGTGCGCGAATTGGCGCAGCCGTTCAGGAGTGCAGTTGAGGTTCGCGCCGACATCGAGCAGCCAGCAGCAGGCGCCGTCCCGGCCTGTGAGCGGCTTGACGATGGCCGGCCGGTCAATGCCCGGCAGCATCGGCAGGAACCGGCGGGAGAGCGCCATCAGCGCCGCGGTGTTGCCGGCGCTCACCACGGCATCCACCTGCTTGTTGGCGAGCAGCGTCAACGCGCGGCCCATGGAGGTGTCTTGCGCGTCGCGCAGCGCTTGGCGCAGGGAATCGCCATGCGCGATGGCGCGTGGCGCTTGTACTATGTCGTGGGCACCGGCGATGCCGCGCAGCGTCGCGCAGTCCCCAACGAGGGTCAGCGCGACATCGTGGCCAGCGGCGAATTCAAGGGCGCCCTCGGCAAGGACATGCGCTTCGGCGTCTCCACCGAGCGTATCGACGGCGATGCGGGGCGGCGCAGTGCCGCCCTGGCGCGTCAGCTGTCGAGCACCTGGCGGCCTCGGTAGAAGCCATCCGCGGTGACATGGTGCCGCCGATGCGTCTCGCCCGTCATCGGGTCTTTGGAGAGCGTGGGCTTCGGCAATGTGTCGTGGGAGCGGCGGCTGCCACGCCGGGCGCGGGTGCTCTTGTTCTGCTGAACGGCCATCAGTTAATCCCTCGGTTCAAGCAAGTTTGGCTCACGGTCTTCCACATTGCTGGCGTGGCGCAGACCGCGAAGCGCCGCGAACGGGTTTGGCCTCGCCGCGCTCGGCGGGGAGGAAGAAAGCCCCAGCGCCGCGGAGGATAACCCCTGCGGCCCAAAAGACAGCGCCGGTGCGTCGGGGCAATGCTCCGGCTCCGGGCAAACGCGGGTGGGCAAGCTCAAGAGAAAATCATCCTCCACCAGCGCCTCGAGGCTCGTCTCCTTTCCAGCGAGCACGCAAATCTCGCGCCCTTGCGCCGCTGCGCCCTCGGCTGCCTCCTCGCCGACCACCGCCAGCGAATCGATCTCCGCGAAAAGCTCGCAAGGCTTGTCATTAAGGCAACGCTCGCACAAAAGCCGTGCCATCACCCGCGCTGTGCCGGCAACTTCGCAACCGCCGCCGGCATGCAAGGTGAAGCGCAAATCTACCTGCGCCGTTTCGCCGAGCTCACACACCACCGTCGCCAGCCGCCGGAAGCGTTCCGCCGGCACCTCGCCGACCCACCGGCCGCCAGCGTGCGCCAACTTCCAAGGGTTCACCTTGCCCGGCGCCACGGCCCCCGCGACGTTCGGCTGCGCAGCTTCCGCCATAAGGAAGCGATGATAGGGCGTGGCCGGCTTGGGCGTCAAATTGCTGAGCGGGCTCAGCGCCTTGCGGATAGCGCCGTTTCGCCTTCGACGCGGCCCTTGAGCGGCGATGTGGGGCTAGGACGCCGTAGTGGGTGCGTTGGCAGTTGCTTCGCAGGCTGCCGTCGCCGATTGCGCTTCGCTGCCGTCGGCATCGGAGGGCTGCGGTGTTTCGCAGGCACTTGGGTCCGGTTCGGTGACGTCGATTCGTCTGTCCGGGTCCATATTCAAACAGCCGGGGATGTCGACCAAGCGCGCCTCGGCGCGCCGGTTGATCAGGCCGGAGCCTGGAGCATGTCCCCGTTCTTTTCCACTTCCTCGAACAGATGCTTCTTGTAGCGTTTGAGGTAGGTGGTCACCGCCTTGTCGGCCGCAGTCCTCGCCGCGTCGTTCGCCACCACCCGCGCCGTGGCGTCCACTCTGAATGCAGTGATGATGTACGCGCCGGTGATCAGCATGCCGAACAGCGTTAGGAACCCCGCGACCGACGCGGCCCAAAAGGTGAGCGTGCTCGCCCCACCCTCTGCAAAGCAGCAACTTGACGTGCTCATGATCCAAACGGCCCCCAAGGGCAGCCCCAACAACAGGATGACCGCCCCAATAAGCACAATGGGCACGACGACCTTCCAGTTGATCGGGGGCAGGCCGGCGCCCGTCGTCTCCTTTGTGTTGGCGCTGCCGGAACTGCTGGTGCCTTGCTTGGATGGGGATGAATCTGCGGACGTCATGATTCAATCCTCAGTTAGAGTTGATGGGTGGGCACCCGCGGTGGTGCGGCACCGGCCAGATAAACGCGCCAAAGGGGCTTCGGCCCTTTGGAATCCCCAGCGGGCCTCGCATGCCATGAGGCGCGCCCGAGACCCGGGGTAAAGAGGTGAGGATTCATGGGGTGAGCGTCCGGGCCACCCGGAACCCGATGTTTTCGCCGCGGGCGCCGGCGGGGATATACCAGAGCCGGTACGCGGAGCGGATGGACGCCGGATTGTTGCTCCAGGAGCCGCCGCGCAAAACGCGCCCGTCGCAACTGCCCGTCAGCCACGCGCTGCCATCGCTCGGCGCTCCCTCGTCGTAGTCGTCGTTCCAGCAGTCCTCCGTCCACTCGAACACGTTCCCATGCACATCGTGCAGACCCCAAGCGTTCGCTCCGAACGAACCCACCGGCACCGTCTGCAGGCGAGAAGTTCTGTTCTGATCGTAGCTACCATCAGGATAGGAATACCATCCGTGGTAGTTCGCCTGATCCGTGGTGATCGTCGCGCCGGTGTGGAACGGCGTGGTCGTCCCCGCCCGGGCGACGTACTCCCACTCCGACTCGCTCGGCAGACGGTACCGCTCCCCAGTCCGGGAAGACAGCCAGTCCACATAAGTTTGCGCATCGTTCCAGCTCACATGGATCACTGGCCGGCTGCCGCGGCCCCAGCCTTCGTCATAGGGCAGGTAGGCCTCTACGTCGTCCCCTCCGCAGCCCCCGTCCGCCGCGCACGCGTCCCACTCCTCGAACGTCACCTCATGCACGCCCACCGCGAACGACGGAACCGACACCGGATGCACCGGACGCTCGTTGTCCGTCGAATCGACCTCCGCCCCCGGTGCGCCCATCATGAACGACCCGGCCAGCACCACGACCATCTCCGGGCACACGTCGCAGTCGCGGAACCTCTCCCCGACGCCGACGCCTCCCACAGTCACCGAGAACGTCTGCGTGGCGGCGTTGCCGTCCGGGTCCCGCGCCGTCACCGTCACGGTCGCGCTCCCCTCCGCCACCGGCATCAGCGTCAGCACGCTGCCCGTCACGCTCACGCGCAGCACTTCCGCGTCGCTGGAAGACGCCTCGTAGGCGAGCGGCTGATCGTCGGAGAAGTGGGCGGAGAGGTCCAAGGTGGAGTCTTGGCGGGGCGCGAGGGATCGATTGGGTATCCCTGTCCCCACCGCTGGCGTCCCGTTCGCTCCGTCGCCGCGGAACAGCCCGCTCCAGGCGCGGTTGGACGTCAGGTTCGCCGTGCCTTGCCCGGCCATGTGCCGCCGCCCGTTCATCGGGTAGTAGTACCAGCGGCCGTTGCCGGGCTTGCGAAGCAGCACGTCGTCCCGGCCGTCGCCGTTGAGGTCGCCGATTCCCGCCACGGACCACTCCAAGTTGCGCGTCAGGTTGGCGGCGCCTTGGCCGGCCATGTGCCGCCGCCCGTCCATGGGGTAGTAGTACCAGGCGCCGTTGCCGGGCTTGCGCAGCAGCACGTCGTCCCGGCCATCGCCGTTGAGGTCGCCGACCCCGGCCACGGACCATTCCAGGTTGCGCGTCAGGTTGGCGCCGCCTTGCCCGGCCATGTGCCGCCGTCCGTCCATGGGGTAGTAGTACCAGGCGCCGTTGCCGGGCTTGCGCAGCAGCACGTCGTCGCGGCCGTCGCCGTTGAAGTCGCCGATTCCGGCCACCGACCATTCCAAGTTGCTTGTCAGGTTGGCGGTGCCCTGGCCGGCCATGTGCTGCCGCCCGTTCATCGGGTAGTAGTACCAGCGGCCGTTGCCGGGCTTGCGCAGCAGCACGTCGTCGCGGCCGTCGCCGTTGAAGTCGCCGATTCCCGCCACGGACCACTCCAGGTTGCTTGTCAGGTTGGCGGTGCCCTGGCCGGCCATGTGCCGCCGCCCGTCCATGGGGTAGTAGTACCAGGCGCCGTTGCCGGGCTTGCGCAGCAGCACGTCGTCCCTGCCGTCGCCGTTGAAGTCGCCGATCCCGGCCACGGACCACTCCAGGTTGCGCGTCAGGTTCGCGATGCCCCGCCCAGCCATGTGCTGCCGCCCGTTCATGGGGTAGTAGTACCAGCGGCCGTCCTGGTGCCGCAGCAGCACGTCCTCGCGGCCGTCGCCGTTGAAGTCGCCCAAGGCGCGCCGGTAGCCGCCGCTCTGGACGCCGCCTTCAGCGCCGCCGCCCGCGTTCCTGATGCTCAAGTCGAGCGTGTAGGCGCCGGTCGAGGTGAGGAACGACGACACGCTGACGTAGTGCGTGCCGGCGTCGAGTTCGCGCTGGATGCGGAAGTTGAAGCCGTCGCCGCCGTCGTCGTCGGTCGCAAGCTGCCTGCCGGTCGAATCGTAGAGCGCCCCCACCGTGTCGAGGCCGCCGGTCGTGCGCGCCACCACCTCGCCTCGCCGCGGCACCTCGAAGCGGAAGTGGTCCTCGTCGTCGCCGGGGTCGATCTCGCCGGATGTCTGGCTCGGCAGCGAAACCTGGGTGGCGGCCGAGAGGGAGTCGCCGTGGTCGTCGCCTTGCGCGCCGGCGCTCGCGCAGAGCCACACCAGCACAATGGCGCAACAGACCCCGCGGCGAGGCCCACGGAGGTTTCGATTTGGCGTTGGGCCTGAGCTTGGGCCGGCTATTCGGCTCCCGCTATGGGAGCGCCCCTTTAACTCGGGGGGGGGGGGGGCAATAAACGTGCCAACTGGCAGCGAATTGCCAGCCGCCGGAGTGGATTCTGCTCTGCCGCGGCGCTGGCAAGCGCCAAGGATAGTGCTAGTCACGTTTCGTTTCGTTCCCGCCTCCCAAACACAAGCTGAGCGTATCGCCCCATGAGTTCGGGCGTCAAGCGCAGGTGCGGGCGGGGCGGCGGGCGGCGGCGAGGAAGCACCGATGGTCGTTTTCCGCGCCTTCTTCCGACCTCGGCTGGGGCAACCGCCGCCTCTGCATTAGAAGGTTCGCAACAGGGTCGAGCCTGGCAAGCCCTGTGCTAGCATCGCTGCCGCTCCCGCCGCCCAACATGCTCGGCGCAGCCGACCCGCGAACGCCGTGCAGCTCATCCTCGCTTCCTCTTCCAAGCATCGCCGCGAACTCTTGCGGCGGTTGGGCGTTCCGTTCAAAACGGTGTCGCCGAATGTGGACGAGACGCCGGAACGGGGCGAGGCGCCTTCTAACCTCACCATGCGCCTCGGGCTGGCCAAGGCGCAGGCGGTGGCGGGGCGGCGGCCCGGCTGCATCGTCATCGCGTCTGATCAGGTGGCAGCGCATAGCGGGCGCATCTTGGGCAAGCCGGGCACCCAAGCGAACGCGGTGGCGATGTTGGAATCCCTCTCGGGGCGCACCGTCACCTTTTTCACATCCCTCGTGGTGGCGAATGCGGACACCGGGCGCACGCATCGCCATGTGGACGAGACGCGGGTGTTCTTTCGCCGGCTGGACAAGGAAGAAATCCGGCGCTACGTCGCGCTGGAAAAGCCGTTGGACTGCGCCGGCGCCATCAAGTCCGAGGGGCGCGGGGTGTTGCTGTTGCGGCGCATCGAAACGCAAGACCCGACGGCCCTGATCGGCCTGCCGCTCATCCGCCTCGGCGCCATGCTGCGGGCGGAGGGGGTTGGCCTGCTGGTGGAGGGGGGCTGACGGGCGGCACCTTTGGCTCCCAGCGCCGCGTGGGCTGGTGCTTGGCTGCCCTAGATGGTCACGATGCGGCGTAACGTTCCCAAACCTCGGTGAAGGCAGCGCCCGGCGGTGCTTCGTAGCGCTGGCGGATGCCGTCCAAGGTCAGTGCAATGGCGCTGGCATGCAGCATGAGGCGGTTCGCGCTTGGGCCGCCGTCGCGCTTGGCGTACTTCTCGTCGCCGAGAATCGCGTGGCCGCGGCTCGCGGCGTGAACGCGGATCTGATGGGTGCGTCCGGTGCGCGGGAAGGCGCGCAGCCAAGTGGCGTTCGCGGTTGTTTTCAACACCTCGAAATCTGTGTGCGCGGCGGCGCCGTCGGCGCTCACACGCACCCGGCGCTCGCCGTTCGGCAGCACATAGCGTTGCAGCGGTTCCTGCACGGTTCGCAAGCGCCGGGGCCAACGCCCGGTGACGATCAGGTGATAGCTCTTCGTCACTTGGCCGGTGCGGAAGGCTTCGTGAACGGCCAGCAGGGTGCGCCGTTCCTTGGCGACCACTAAGCAGCCCGATGTGCCCCGGTCTAACCGATGCGTGAGCTCCAAACTGGCGCCGGGCCGCGCTGCCCGTAGCGCTTCGATGACGCCGGCGACGATGCCGCTGCCGCCATGCACGGCGACGCCGGCGGGCTTGTTCAGCACGATGAGGCGCTCATCCTCGTGAATCACGCACGCCTGAAGCTCCGCCATGAAGCGCTCGCCTGGCGTGGCTGCTCGGGGCTCCAAGGGCCGATGCGGCGGCACCCGCACCACGTCGCCCGTGGCAAGGCGCGTGTGGGGACGGGCGCGGCCGCCGTTCACGCGCACCTCGCCTTTGCGCACCATCGCGTAGACGCGGCTGCGCGGCACGCCCTTCAAGCGGCTCGTCAGGAAGTTGTCCAACCGCTGCCCGGCATGCTCGCTCACTGTGTGATGGGTGACCGGCATTGGCCAACCATACCCCGCAAGGCGCGGATGTCCACTTGGAGGGGGCTTGGTGGCTCTGGCGCATCGGTGGAGGGATCAAACGCGACGCCATCGTCCACTAGGACGATTTCAAGTGCGCCGTTCCGCTCGCTCAGGGTGACCAGCACCGCGTGCTCGCCGCTGTCCCCATAGCCGTGGTGATGACGTTGGAGAGCAGCCCGTCCAGCGCAAGGTTGACGCCGGTGGCCCACTTCGGCGGCCAGCCGCGGGCTTCGCCGTGTGCCTCGATTGCCGGGCACCACGCACGACCTCCGAGAGATCGTTCTTCAGGGTGAGCGTGAGGGTGGCCGCCATGTCAGTGCGCTTGCCGTGCTCTGATTTTTCCGACCATGACTTTTCAGCGTGCGGCATCGGGTGTCGCCGCGGTTCGTTGCTCGGTGAGATCAATGAGCGTAGGGTAACCATGTGGCGATCAGCGGAAGCCCAAATGGGAACTAGCGTACCGAGGCCCCGTCCGGGCCCAATGCCTTCGAGCCAAGGAGAACGCGCCGCTGGGGCTGGTAATACGCAGCGCCGCACGGCTGGTGGCGATGGGGGGACGACGCGCCACACGTTCCCATACCTGTTCGATGGCGAGGACATTTTGGCCAAGGTTCGCCGTGGTTTGCCGTACTCCGTTGTGGAAGAGCTAGCGGATGCCATCGGCTCGCAACGGGAACTGGCGCGAGCGGCGGGCATACCCGCGAGCACGCTGGCGCGCAGGAAAAGCGCAGGTCGCTTAAGCCCCGCGGAATCCGATCGCGTGGTGCGCATCGCGCGCGTAGTCGAAATGTCCCGCCTTCTGATGCTTGGCGATCTTGAAATGGCGAGACAGTGGCTAAGGACGCCCCACGATCTATTCGATGGCGAGTGTCCACTGCAACGAGCCTCCACCGAGACCGGCGCGCGGGATGTGGAGCAGCTCGTTGGCCGCCTCCGGCACGGGGTCTTTAGTTAGAGCGCCTTCGACAATGCTCTTGGCGCCGTGATTACGGCTTGGCGTCTCGCGGCGCCGCAGTTCGCTGGCAGCGTGGAACAACTATTGTCCGGCGACGGTGCTCGGCTATACGGCGGCCGTTGGAACTCACCGGGCGTGCCAGCGGTGTATCTCGGCGACAGTCTGGCCTTGGCGAGCATCGAGCTGTCGGTGCATCTGCGCTCCAGTGACGTGTTGGCGGCCTATCGCCAGATGCCTGTTTTCATTCCCGAGTCGCTCGTCATGCACTTGGACGCAGCACTTCTCCCTGCCGATTGGGCCGCGCCGACTAGTCGCAGCAGGACCAGGGCGATTGGCGACGACTGGCTGCGCGGTGGCGAATCAGCCGTCTTGCAGGCGCCGAGCGCGGTGGTGCCGGACGAGACGACTTTCATCCTCAACCCGACACATGCAGACATCGGTGCGATCAAGGCCGGAGCGATGACGGAGTTTCGGTTCGATGCGCGATTGGGCGGCAAGAGAGCTTGAGCGCGGCCGTCTCCGCCAAAACGCCGTGCCGAGCCGGAGATGCGCCTAGGGACGAAGTGGTTCGTCTGGAAGCGCTGCAACAAGGATTGGCTGCCGTCGCGGCCCTAGCCGCCGGCAGTGCTTCCTAGTCGCTGGTGAAACGCCTCGGATGGCGTGACGTCGATGCCGTCTCAGCCCTCGCCTTAGAGAAGCACCTTGCCTTGGCCGGGGCATGGCATGTCGTTCAGGCTCAGTTTTTGTAATAAATCGGGCTTTCTAAAGTGGATTTACAACAACATGTGCTCCGCGATGCGCTGCTCGATGCCGTGCGACGGGGCCTCTCCGAAGCGCCGGTGATGGCCTTACTCGGTGCCCGCCAAGCCGGCGCGAGGCACTCTCGCACACGCCAGAAACCACGCTGCGGGACCGCTGGTCGCAGCCCCAGCGCGACGGCGGGGAGGGACGCTGCGAGGGCCTTATACTGCGGTCCGATGAACACGATCGTGCCGCACCTCTTTCGCCCCGGCGACGGAACGCTGCCGCCAGCGCTCACTGGGCGCGATGTTCAACAAGCGGTGTTGTCGCGCTGCCTAGCGGATTTGACGGGCGGGCTTGCGCCGCCTCATAACGTCGTGTTGCTAGGCCCGCGCGGGAACGGCAAAACGGCGCTGCTGCATTGGTTCAGCACTGTCTGCACCGCAGCTTCGGTGGATGTTGTGGCGTTGACACCGCAGCGCATTCCCAATCATGAAGCGTTGGTGGACATGCTCGCGCCGAGACGGGGCATTGCCAAGTGGCTGCCGCGCAAGGTAGGCGTTGGGTCTCTGGGCTCTGCCGAGTGGCAACTCGAAAGCGTGGCGCACAAGGACCTCACGCGGGCGTTGCTGGCGCGCTGCCGGCGAAGGCCGTTGGCCGTGCTGCTCGACGAGGCGCACACGCTGGCCCTCGACATCGGCGGCACGCTGCTGAACGCGAGCCAGCAAGTGCGCGCCAACGCGCCGTTCCTGTTGGTGTTGGCCGGCACGCCGGGGCTGCCGGACCACCTTGGCGCGATGAATGCTTCATTCTGGTCGAGGCTGGGCGAGGGTTTGCTAGACGTTGGGTGCTTGGACGAGGCTGCGGCACGAGCAGCGCTGGTGAGACCATTGGCGGCGCAAGGCGTGGGCATTGACGAGGACGCCTTGGGCTCGGTCGTCGAACACAGCCAACGCTATCCCTACTTCATCCAACTCTGGGGCGATGCGTTGTGGAAGCAACGTGCCGCCACGGACGCGACACCGATTGATGCCGCCGCCGTCGCCGCCGCATGGCCTAGCGTTGCCGCTAACGTGGCGGACTACTACCAGAGCCGCTATCGGGAACTGCGCACGGAAGGTTTGGTCACCGCTGCCGTGGCAGTTGCGCGGCTCTTTCAGTCCCGCATGGATGCCACAGCGCTGGAGCAAGAGCTGGACGCCGTACTCGCGACTGCCGGCATCGACGATGCGGCTGAGCGTCTCGCCGCGCTCGACGGCCTGAACCGCCTAGGCTACGTCTGGTGCCCGCCAGGGCAGGTGCCGCCAATCGCTTGGAGCGCCGGCATACCATCGCTGATGACATTCTTGCTGGAGGGCGCTCCCGCGCCACGCTGAGAGCCAGCTCAAAAAAACCGCGGACGAACCCACCGTCCACGCCAGCACCGCCACACGGCCACGGGAACCTACAGCGTCCAGACAGTCACTCCGCCGTCGGCGTCACCACCCTCGCCTTGCCCATCGCCGGCAGGGAACTGGCCGCCTTCGGCGCGCCGGTCGAACACCACCAGATGCCCCTCCTGTGCTCGGCATTGGGCCATGTAACCCAGCGTCTGCCCCAAGCCCCGTTCGATGATGCTCGCCATGCTCTGCCGGTCTGTGTCGCGCAGCGCTTTGCACTCGATCACGAAGCGCTCCCAAGTGTCCGAAGGCTGGCCGGGTTCGCGTGGCCACATCACCAGCAGGTCCGTCGCGCCGCGCCCTAGTCCGTACTCGCGCTCGATGCGCCCGCCGCCATTCACCACCCTTTGCAGGTACGCCTGCAGAATCAATTGCGGCCCGGCCTCGCTGTAGTCATTGAGGCGCTCCAGCCAATGCGAGCCGTGCTCCGCGTAGAAGGTGCGGAATGCCCCGAGCAGCTTGCTTAAGTCCAAGCGGCCGGCGGCGTCCACATACCATGCGGCGTTCTGGTCCAAACTGTCTTGCAAGACATACCCGAGCTGCCGCGGAATCACCTCGCGGTAGATTGGGTTGGCCACCCGCGTCGGCGCATCCGGCGCCAACAGGCCCAAGTCCCGAACGTATTCCAAGTCCGGCAAGTGGTGGCGCGCGTCCCCGCCGCTCAGGAGCGGCTCGATCACCCGTCTCACTCGATCCTCCTCCAGCTTGTGCGCCAGCTGATCCAAGTGGGTGGGCCGAGAGAGGATCAGTTCTTCCCGCGCCGCGTGGATGTCGTCCGCGCCGACTTCGTGCGTCCGGTCGCGCCCGGCGGGATTGTCGAAACAAGCGCCGGCGCACAGCGCGTTCACCAGCCACGGCTGACCTTGGGTCTGCTCCCACACCGCCGCCTTCGCCGCACCGGAAAAGCGCTGGCCGGTCTCCTCGGTGTGCTGCCGCAGCAACGCGAACGTTTCCGCCTCAGTGAAGTCACCCAGATGCAGCGACTCCACTGCGACGTTGAACACGCTGCCACCAGCGATCACTTCGCCGGAACTGGCACATATCCCGCAATCCCGAATGTCGCGCACGCCGCAGAGCACCACGCTTTGCGGAAATGCCTTTGGGCCATGCGGATAGCCGGCGCGCAGCTGGCGCAGCACGGAAAGGAGCGTGTCGCCGACCAGCGAATCCACCTCGTCCACCAGCAGCACCAAGGGCGTCGGGTTCGCCAGGCACCATTCCGTCAGCAACTCCTTCAGGGCGTCGTCCGGCCCGGCGCGCTGCAACACCTCCGGCCACACCCGACGCGGATAGTCGTCGCCCAGCAACCTCGCGCTGCTGGCCAAACTGCTCAGAATCGAGCGCATGCCCCGCGCCGTGTCGTCGCGCGCCACTTGGCCCACTTCGGCGTTCACATACACGCACCTGAAGTCGCCGGCGGCGCCACTGTTGAGCGAATCGCGCAGCGCGAGCAATGCCGAGGTCTTGCCCGTTTGCCGCGGCCCATGCAGCACGAAGTAGCTCTGCTCGCGGATCAGGTCCAAGAATCCGGCCACTGCCGCACGCTGCAACGGTTCGATGGCGTAGTGCTCGGCTGGCCGAACGGGCCCGGCGGTGTTGAAGCGGCGCATGGGTGGCACGGTGGCGCTGGTGTTGCGGGCTCCGGATGGAGTGCCTTGGAGTGTATCGGCACGCACCGTGTTCCGCACCGCTTCCGCCGGCAGTTGGCGCTTGGGGCGCGAAGTCTGTTATAGTGCCCGCCGTGGCTTGGCGAGCCGCCAATGCAAGGGCTTGCCTCGCCGCAACGGCCTACAACTAGGCTAATGGCCGCGGCATCCATGCCGCGCTTTCTTTACAGACGGCAGACGACCAGCGCTGTGCTCGAGATTCGTCGCCAACCACCGGGGCGTTGAGCCAAGCCGCAACCCGTGCAAGATAACCCCCGCCACGTGCGGTGGGAACGTAGGATCGTTCAAGCAGTGAACGCCTCGTACCGACAACCCGGGCCCGAGCGGGCCGCCCCGAAAGACTGGCCTTTCCACATGCCCGGCCCGAACAAGGCCGTGGGCATGCTTGGCGACAGTGGCGCCCCACGGTGCCGCGGCCTCGATTCCAGCGCGCCTTTAGATGCCGTTGAACACGGATACACCAAACATGAAACGCATGCTCATCAACGCGACGCAGCCCGAAGAGGTGCGCGTCGCGCTCGTGGATGGCCAACGTCTCGACGATCTCGATATCGAGTCGCGGCGCCATCAGCAGAAGAAAGGGAACGTCTATAAGGCGAGAGTTTCCAGCGTCGAACCAAGCCTTGAAGCCGCGTTCGTCGAGTTCGGCTCGGAGCGTCATGGCTTCCTCCCGATCAAGGAGATCGCCAAAGACCTGATTGGCCGCTCTGGCCGCAACGCGCAGTCCGCCAAGCAATCCAGCAAGGGCGGGCGGCCAAGCATCGCCGAAATGATCGCGCCGGGCCAAGAGTTCCTGGTGCAAGTCGATAAAGAGGAACGCGGCACCAAGGGCGCGGCCCTCACCACCTTCCTCAGCCTCGCCGGGCGCTACATGGTGCTCATGCCCAACAACCCCCGCGCCGGTGGCATCTCGCGCCGCATCGAAGGCGCAGACCGGGATTCGCTGCGCGAAGCCTTGAGCAGCCTGGACATTCCGGATGGCATGGGCGTGATCGTGCGCACCGCCGGCATTGGCCGCAGCAGCGAAGCGCTGCAGTGGGATTTGGATTACCTGCTGAAGCTCTGGAACGCCATCCAAGCCGCCGGCGACGAATCCAAGGCGCCGGCCCTCATCTATCAGGAAAACGATGTCGTGGTGCGCGCCATCCGCGACTACCTGCGCAACGACATCGGCGAGGTGCTCATCGACAGCGAGCAGGCGTTCACCGAAGCCGGAGACTTCGTGGAGCGCGTGATGCCCCACTACAAGGAGCGCATCAAGCGCTACGACAACGATACCCCGTTGTTCACCCGCTATCAGATCGAATCCCAGATCGAGACGGCGTTCCAGCATCAGGTTGGGCTGCCGTCCGGGGGCAGCGTCGTCATCGACCCCACCGAGGCGCTGGTGTCCATCGACATCAACTCGGCGCGGGCGACGAAGGGCGCAGACATCGAAGAGACGGCGCTCAACACCAACTTGGAGGCGGCCGAGGAGGTTGCGCGGCAGTTGCGGTTGCGCGACATGGGCGGCCTCATCGTCATCGACTTCATCGACATGTCCATCGGCCGCAATCAGCGCGCGGTGGAAACGAAGATGCGCGAAGCCTTGGAGGCGGACCGCGCGCGGGTGCAGGTGAGCCGCATCTCCCGCTTTGGCCTGATGGAGATGTCGCGGCAGCGCTTGCGGCCGTCGCTGGAAGAGATGACGACGGAGATCTGCCCCCGCTGCGGCGGCCAAGGCCGCGTTCACGACATTCGCTCGTTGGCGCTGGCGATACTGCGGGTGATGGAGGAAGAGGCGCTGAAGGAGCGCAGCAGCAGCGTGCGCGCGCTGGTGCCCTTGAGCGTGGCCGCGTACCTCTTGAATGAGAAGCGCAGCCAGGTGGCCACCATTGAAGAGCGCACGGACACCCATCTGGTGATCGTGCCGAACGTGAACTTGGAGACGCCGCACTACGAGGTGCAGCGCATCCGCGAAGACGAAGCCGAGGCCGAGAGCGAAGTGCTGAGCTATGAGTTGGCCGACGGCCCGGCTGAAGCGGAACTGCCAAAGTCCCGCGATAACGGCCGGCGCCCGTCACGCCAACAACCATCACGCCAACAAGAGGATGCGGTGGTGAAGTCCGTCGCGGTGCCGCACCCGGCGCCAACGCCGGCGCAGCCCACGGGGCCTTCCATTTGGCGCCGGGCTTGGACGGCGCTCTTCGGCGCCAGCGAAGCGCCCGCGCCGCCGGCGCCGAGCAAACCTCCGGCGCGGCAGCGGCGTGGCGGCCAGCGGGAAGACGGGTCTGGCAACCGCGAGCGGCGTCGCGAGGGCGACAACGCTGGGCGGCGCGAACGCGGCGGTCGCGAACGGTCACGCGGCGGCCGCCAGCGGCGCGGCAGGGACCGGGAGCAGGGTCATGGCACCGAGGCCCGCGAAGAGCGCGGCGGACGTGGCGAACGCAGCGGGCGCGAACGCGGCGAGCGTGGTGAACGGCCCGAACGTGGTGACCGTGGCCAACGGGCCGAGCGTGGCGAACGCGGTGAGCGTGGTGAGCGAAACGAACGGAGCGACCGCGGTGAACGCAGCGAGGGCGGACGGCGGCGCGGCGAGCGCGGCCGGCAGAACCGCCAGCGGCCGGAGCGCGCGCCGCGCCCGGAACGCCAGGAAGAAACGGCCGCCGAGGAAAGTGCGCCGCGGCGCCGGCCAGCGCCGCCTGCAGCCGCTGGTGGGGACGGCAAGCGCAAGCCGCGCCGAGACCGCAGCGCCATTTCGCAATCCGGTAGCGAGGGCCAGCCCGCTGCCGTGGGGACGGCTGCGCCGGCCCCGGTGGAAGAAGATTCAGTCGCTGCGGCGATGCTAGCGGCGCAAGTGGAAGAAACTGCTTCGGCGCCGCCACAAGCCGCCGATGTTGGGGCTGCCGAGCCAGACAACGCCTCGCGCGGCGGCACGGCGGCGCAGGGTGAGGTGGCGGCCGAGCCGGCTGCGCCCGCGGCCCCCCAAGTTGTGGATGCGAGTGCGGACCAAGAAGCGCCGGCACCACGTCAAGGCGCTGCCGAGGTTGAGCCGTCGCCGCAAGCCGGCGATGACCAAAGTGGTGCCGCTGGACAGCCCGCTGCGACGGAAGGTGGACGCGCTGCGAATGACCCGCGCGCCCGCCGGCGAGCCGCTGCCGCTGCTGATGAGGCTGAGCGTGCGCGCCCCGTCACCACCCAGATCGATCCGCCGGTGAGCTGGACCGAGGAGAACGCGGGGTCGACGCCGGCACCAGGCAGTTCCGTGCTGCAAGGTGTCGAGGACGCTGCCGAGCGCGCATCCAATGACCCGCGCGCAAAGCGTCGCGTCGCAGCTGAGGAAAGCAGCGGCTGATCGGGAAAGGGCGCGTGGCTTGGCGGTCGCGCGCCCTTCTCGAATGGCGCTGCGGCGCTGCGGCGCTTTGGGGCGCCACGGCGGCTCAGTCTTCGCCCAGCACCGTCGGCTCCATTTCCAGCGGCACGTCAAAGCGCCGTTGCACGGAGTCGGCGATGCGCCGCGCCAAATCCAACACCTGCCGCCCGCTGGCGCCGCCGTGGTTCACCAGCACCAGCGCGTGGCGCGGCCAAACGCCCACGGCGCCATCGCGGTGCCCCTTCCAGCCGCATGCCTCGATCAGCCGCGCCGCCGGCACCCGGAAGCGGCCTTCTGTCGGCACGGCGCGAATTTCCATGCGCCCGCGCAAGCGGTCGAGCGTGGCCGCGCTCACGGTGGGGTTCTTGAAGAAGCTGCCGACGTTGCCGATGCGGCGCGGATCCGGCAGTTTGCGGCGCCGCACCCGGGCGACTGCTTCCGCCACCCATGCCGGCGTCGGTGGCCGTCCCATGCGCCGCAGTTCCAAGGCTAGGTCTGGGTAGCTCGCTTCTGTCTCGACGGCGCCGAGGTTCAGGGTGATGCCGGTGACGATGTAGCGCGGGGCAGACTTGAATGTGCTGTCTCGATAGCTGAACGCGCAGGCGGCGGGGGGCAGCGACACCGGCGCCATCGCGCAGCGGTCGATGGCGCTCACGCTGTGTACCAATGCCTTCAACTCGCGCCCGTAGGCGCCGATGTTCTGGATTGGGGCGGCGCCCACCGCGCCGGGGATCAAGGCGAGGTTTTCGAGGCCGGCGATGCCGCTGCCGAGACAACGCCGTACGAGCGCTTGCCACGTTTCGCCCGCGGCCGCCGTCACGCGCACCTCGCCGTTGCCTGAGCGCTCGAAGGCGACGCCGCGCAACGCCATGCGCAGCACCCGTCCGCGGATGCGCGCGAGCGGCACAACGTTGGTGCCGCCGCCAAGCACGGTGAGCGGAACGCCGTCGCGCTGGGCGCGATCGAGGGCGTTGAGGATGCCGTCCGCGTCGGTGGCTTCGATGAGCGCGTCGGCCACGCTTTCGACGCCGAGGCTGGTGGCGGTGCGCAGCGACACCCCCCGCCATGGCGTCGTCACGCGGGGCGACGCGGCAGGGTCGGCAGGGGGCAGCAGGCCATCCCCGCTATACTAACGGACAAGTCATTGGCGGAGCATGGAGCATGGACCTCAAAGACAAGGTGGCGGTGATTACCGGCGGCGCATCGGGCCTCGGCCGCGCCACCGCGGAACGGTTTGCGGCCGCCGGCGCCAAGGTTGCTTTGCTCGACTTGAACGAGGATTTGGCGCGCGCGGCGGCGCAGGAAATCGGCCCTGGGGCGGCGGCGTTTGCCGTGAACGTGGCGGACGCGGCGTCTGGCGAAGCGGCCGTCGCAGCCGTGATCGAGGCCTTCGGCGCCATCCATGTCAACGTCAATTGCGCCGGCATCGGCGCCGCGGCGCGCACGGTTGGGCGCGACGGGCCGTTGGCCTTGCAACACTTCAACCGCGTCATCGAAGTGAATCTCATTGGCACGTTCAACACCTTGCGCCTGTGCGCCGCGCAGATGCAGAAGAACGAGCCGACCAATGAGGACGGCGAACGCGGCGTCATCATCAACACGGCGTCGGTGGCGGCGTTTGACGGCCAAATCGGCCAAGCCGCCTACAGCGCTTCCAAGGGCGGCGTGGTCGGCATGACCTTGCCGGTGGCGCGAGACCTCGGCCGCGCCGGCATCCGCGTCTGCACCATCGCGCCCGGCATCTTCGAAACGCCCATGATGATGGGTGCGCCGCCGGCGGTGCGCGAACCGCTGATGCAGATGACGCAGTTCCCGAAGCGCTTGGGCGAGGCGTCTGAGTACGCACTGCTCGCGCAGCAGATCGTCGACAACCCCTATCTGAACGGCGAGACCATCCGCCTCGACGCCGGCATCCGCATGCAGCCGCGCTGACTGTTGGGGGGCACCCGCGGCCGGCAACCCAAGTGGCCGGACACGCCCGGCCAAGAGGGGCACCACTGGCGGCACATTGACAGAACGAAAAGAGCGGTTGGCGGCCGGCGCGACGCCGCCTTGACGGCCACCGGCTTGGGAAGGCGCGTCAGTCCGCCCCGTCCCGCTCCCGCAGCGCTTGGCGCACCCGCTCAAGGTCTGCCGGCGTGTCCACGCCGCCCGGCGCTGGCACCGCGGCGTCATGCACCACGATGTCCACGTCGTGCTCTAGGAAGCGCAACTGTTCCAATGATTCGGTGCGCTCCAACTGGCCGGGCGGCCAGCCAACGAAGCGGCGCAGGGTTCCCACGCGGTAAGCGTAGATGCCGATGTGGCGCCGCCACTTGCCCCAACTGGCGTCGAGGTCTCCGGCTTCCGTGGCGCCGAAGCGCCCGCGGGCAAACGGAATGGGCGCGCGGGAGAAGTACAGCGCCCGTGCGCTCGAGGCAGCGACCACCTTCACGATGTGCTCGTCGAACACTTCCTCGACGCGCTGCAGTGGTTCGGCCAACGTCGCAACGCCGGCATCGGGCGCCGCCGCCAACGCCGCGGCCACCTGATCGATCAGCGCCGGTGGCATGAGCGGCTCGTCTCCCTGCAAGTTCACCACGATGCGGTCATCCGGCCAGCCGGCGTTGCCGGCGGCTTCCATCACCCGGTCCGAGCCGGAGGTGTGGTCGGCGCCGGTCATTGCCACGCGCACGCGGGTGTGTGTGGGCACGGCGTCCCGCACCCGCTCGTCATCCGTCGCCACCAACACCTCTGCGGCGTTGGAGCGGGCCGCTGCCAACGCCACGCGGGCAATCATGGGCGTGCCGTTCAGGTCTGCCAGCGGTTTGCCGGGAAGCCGGGTGGAAGCGTAGCGCGCCGGGATGACGACGCAGAACGTCATGTCTTCACGCCGATGCGCGTGAGCGCCGCCGAGAGCGCCGCCTCCAGCTCCTGTGACGGCGCCATCTCGATTTGCAGGGCCCAGCAGTCTGGCGTGGGCCGCAACTCCGCCAGCTTGGCGGCATCCTTCTCGGTCACCACCACCCAGGTGCCGGGCGGCACGGCTACATCCGCGGCAACGAAGGGATGGTGGTCTGGGTAGGCGCGGTCTATGGGCGCAAGGCCCAGCTCCGTCAAGGTGCGATGGAAGCGGTCTGGATTGCCGATGCCGGAGATGGCGTAGAGCGTGCCATCGACGCGCCCTGCGAACCGCTGTGCCGGCACGCGCTCGCCGCTTGCGAGGTTGCGAAACGCCACCGGCCGCGCCGCCATCGTGTGTTCGTTCGGCGCGACGCCGGTTGCGGCGCCGTTCGCCACTACCAGATCGACGTCGCGCAGGCGCGCTGCCGGCTCGCGCAACGGCCCCGCCGGCAGGCAGCGCCCGTTGCCGAGGCCCCGGGTGCCGTCGATCACCGCCACTTCAAGGTCGCGCTCCAAGGCGTAGTGCTGCAAACCATCGTCGCTCAGCAACACGTCGCAGGGGGCATCGGCCAGCAGGCGCTGCGCTGCCGCCACCCGGTCTGGCCCCACCACCACGGGACAGCCGGCATGTTGGGCGATCAGGGGCGCTTCATCTCCGGCCAGCGACGCCGGCGTGTGCGCCGTCACCGTGAGCGGATAGCGCCCCTTCGGCAGGCGGCGGCCAGCGCCCAGATAGCCCCGCGAGATGACTCCCACCCGCGCCCCGCGCGCCTGCAGCCAATTGGCCAGCCAAATGGTGAGCGGCGTCTTGCCGACGCCGCCGACGGTGACGTTGCCGATCACCACCACCGGCACCGGCGGCCGCCAGCGCTTGGCGCGGCCACTCTGGAAGCGCTTGCGCCGGCGCCGAACGAGGTACGCGAAGAGCCATGCCAGCGGCGCTAACAAGCGTGGCCAGAAGCGGTCCGCATACCAAGCCCGCTCCAACGCGCCGACATGCCTTGTGGTCGGCGCATCGAAGGGCATCGCCAACGGCGCTGGCAGCGCCGCGGCGCCGGGTGAGGCCGGCTCGGTGCCATTGGCGAACTGCGATTCGTAGAGCTCCGCGTAGACGCCGCCGGCGCGGAGCAGCGCGTCTGGGCCACCCATCTCGACAACCCGCCCTTGGTCGAGCACGAGAATGGTGTCCGCCCGTTCGATGGTCGAGAGGCGGTGGGCGATGACGATGGTGGTGCGGCCGCGCATCGCTTCTTCCACCGCGGCTTGGACGTTGCGCTCGCTTTCGGTGTCGAGGGCAGATGTGGCTTCATCGAGGATGAGGATCGGGGCGTCCTTCAGCAACGCCCGGGCGATGGCGACGCGCTGCCGCTGGCCGCCGGAGAGGCGGGCGCCATCGGCGCCAACGCGGGTGTCGAGGCCTTCAGGAAGGTCGCCCAAAAACTGATCCACATGGGCGCGGCGCACCGCGTCGGCGATGTCCGCGTCTGCGGCGCCGCCGAGCCGCCCGTACGCAATGTTGCTGCGCAGGGTGTCGTTGAAGAGCGTCACTCGCTGCGGCACCAAGGCGATCTGGTCGCGCAGGTTTGCCAGCGCGTAGCTCGTGAGGGGCTGCCCATCGAGCAGGATTTCGCCCTGCTCGTGGTCATGGAAGCGGGCGATGAGGCTTGCCAGCGTCGTCTTGCCGGCGCCGGAACGCCCGACCACGGCGAGCACTTGCCCTGGCTCGACGGTGAAGGACACGTCCTGGAGCGCATCCCGGGCCGCCCCTTCGTAGCGGAACGCCACGTTGCGGAACTCGATGCGACCCTGCGCCCGTTCGACGACGCGCTCGCCAGTATCGACTTCCGGCGCTTGGTCGAGTTGCCAGAACACGTCTTCCGCGGCGGCCAGCCCTCGCTGCAGGCGGGCGTTCACCTCCGAGAGGCGCTTGATGGGGTTGGCCAGCAGCGCGGCGTAGCCGAGATAGGCCACGAGGTCTCCAGAGGACATGCCGGCGGCCACCTCCGGCCTGAACAGCAGCGCCACCAACGCCGCCAGCGCCGCCGCCACGAATAGCTGGATGATGTGCGCGCTGCTGGCCTTGGCGGCCGCCATCTTCACGTTCTGGCGGCGATTGCGGTCGCTCGCGGCGACGAAGCGGCCGCGTTCGTACGCTTCGCCGCCGAAGGCGCGCGTCACGTGGTGCCCCGCCACGGCCTCGGAGGCGGCGTGGGTCACCGCGCCCATCGAATCTTGCATGCGACGGCTGATGCGCCGGAAACGTTGCGACGCATAGCGCACGATGGCCGCCACGGCCGGCGCCACGGCGAGAAAGATGAGCGTCAACCGCCAGTTGGCGTAAACCATCATGCCGAGCAGCACCAGCACCTTGGCGCCATCGGCGACCACCATCTTGATGGCGTCCGTGACGGTGTCGCGCAGTTGCGCCGTGGTGTAGGTGAGGCGCGACACCAAGGCGCCTTGCGCCGCGCGCTCAAAGAAGGCGCTTGGTAGGGTGAGCAGCTTCTCGAACAGCTCGCGGCGCAGTTCATGCACCACGCGGTGCGAAATGCGCGACATGAGGAACTCCCCGGCCACTGCGCCCAGGGCGCGCATGGTGGCCGCGGCGAGCATCAGCGCCGGCAGCAGCACCGCGGCGCCGGCTGTGCGCCCCTCGTAGGCGTCCACGATGTCGCCGAGGAGCCGTGCGAACCACGCCTCGCCGGCCGCGGCCGCCAAGAAACCCAACACGGCCAAGCCGAACCAGCCGAGATGCGGCGTGAGATAGCGCAGCAAGCGCCGATAGCGGGCGAGATCGCCTTGGCCTTCCGGCCCTGCCGCCGTTGGCGGGCTGCCGGTGGCTGCCGGCGCGGGTTGCGCGGCGTCGGCTGACGCCGGCGCGCTTGATGCTGACGCGCTCATGGCTCAGGCGGCACGGTGGCGACGCCCACCTGCCGGATGCCGGCTTGGGCGGCGGCGTCCAGCGCGGCCACCACGGTGCGATGGGTGGCTTCCGCGTCTGCGGCGATGACAAGCCGCGGCTGCTCGCCGACCGCCGCCCGCAACGCGGCCACCAACGTGGCAGGCGATCCGTCCGCCAACGGCTCGTCATTCAAGGCATACGCGCCGGCGGCGTCGATGGTGAGCCGCGGCGCCGCGGTGGCCGGTGCGGCGGCGCCGAGGGCCGGCGGGAGGTTGATCTCCAGGCGGGATTGGCGCACGAAGACGGTCGAGGTCATGAAGAAGATGAGCAGCAGGAACACCACGTCGATGAGCGGCGTCAATTCGATGGCGGCGCCTGGTCGCCGGCGGCGCGGGAACTTCACGCCGGCCGCCCCGGCTCTTGGTTTGGCTCTCGGCAAAGGACGTCCACGAGGCGGCTGGCTTGATGTTCCATGGTCACGGCCAACTCGTCCACGCGCCGCAGGAAGTAGCGATGCAGGATGAGCGCTGGAATCGCCGCGGCAAGCCCTGCGGCGGTGGTGACCAGCGCCTTGGAGATGCCCCCAGCCAACACCGCGGCATTGCCGGCGCCTTCGCCGACGAGCAGCGCAAACACCTCGATCATGCCGATCACCGTGCCCAGCAACCCCAAGAGCGGGCTGATGGAGGCGATGGTGCCGAGCGCCGTGAGATAGCGCTCCATCTCGTGCAGGACCGGGCCGGCGGCTTCTTCCATGGCCTCCTTCATGCGTTCCCGGCGGCGTTGTCCGGCGTCGCGCTGCGCGAGACCAGCGGCAAGTATCCGCGCTAGGGGCTGCCCGCCGCCGAAGTTCGCAAAGCCATCTTGGGATGCCGCGCCGGCGCCATCTTGCGCCCTGCGGCACGCCTCGCCGACCAATCCATCGGGCGCCACCCTGATGGCGCGCAGCGCCCACGCGCGCTCGATGCAAATGGCCAAGGCCACGATGCTGCATAGCAGGATCGGCGCCATCAGCCAACCGCCGGATTGCACGAGTTCGAGCACTTGCGCCTCCGTTGCCCACGCCCGCGCAAGGGTGCGCTTAAGACGCCGGCGGGCGGATTATAGGGGAGTCTGGCCAGTTCCCACGGGACTGCGCGTCCGCCCTCGCCGCCGCGGTGCCCCGGCGTCATTGCGCCATGTGCCGCCGCTCCCTGCGCCAGTAGCGCCAGTCGTCGCGGCCGGCCAGCAGACGCTCCGGTTCCGCGCTGCGCCAGACGATGGCGCCCAACGTGGCGGTGGAGGCGATGTGGGCGCCGACGGCGCGGTAGCGTTCCACCACCGCGGGGTGGGGATGGCCGAAGCGGTTGCCGTGCCCGGCGCTGAACACGACGATGCGCGGCCGCGCTTGCTGCACGAAAGAGCGCGTGGAGGATGTTCGGCTGCCGTGGTGCGGTGCGATGAGCAGCTGCACCGGGCGCACAGGCAGTGTCGCTTCCGCGGCGCTCTCGATGTCGCCGGTGAGGAGGGCGCGGCGTCCGCCGTGCGCCACCTCAATGACGCAAGATGCGTCGTTGCCGGCTTCACGCCGCGCCGGCGCGAGGGTGCGAAATCGCACGCCATCCCACAGCCACGCATCGCCGCGCCGGCAGGCGCGCGCTTCGATGCCGGCGACAGGCTCCCCAGCGCTGACGCCGCGCACGCGCAAGTTGCGCAACACGGCCGGCGCCCCGCCCACATGGTCGATGTCGGCATGGCTCAGGACGATTTCAGTCACCTCCCCGCCGTGGGCGCTGCGCACATAGGGCGTCACGATGGCGTCGCCGACATCGAAGCCAGATGGATAGCGGGCGCCGGCGTCGTACAGGAGCGCGTGTCGCGCCGTGCGCACGAGGATGGCGGTGCCTTGCCCCACATCCAACGTGGCCACCTCAAAGCCGCTCGCAGGGGCCGGCGGCGCCCGCGTCATCACAACAAACATGGCGGCGGCGAGGGCGGCGCGGCTGCCGAGTGGCCACGGCAACAGGAATGCCAACGCCAACGCGCCGGCGGCAGCGAGGGCTTGCGGGCGTGGGTCCACAGCGATGGTTGGCGCCGCCGCGGCGAATTCCACGATGCGCAGGACCAAGCCGAGCGTGGCGTCGGCGGCGCCGAGCAGCGGTTCGGCCAGCGTCGGCAGCCAAGGTAGCAGCAGCGCCCCACCGGCGGACAGCGGCGCCGCGGCCAAGGTGACGATGGGAATCAGCGCTAGATTGGTGAGCGGAGAGAGCGGATGGAAGTGGCCGACGAATGCGCCCAGCGCTGGGGCGAAGCCGACGCACACCACCGCTTGCGCGAGCACCACGGCGCCGACGCGCGCCAGCCAGCGTTGCCCGAACCCTGCGCGGTGCGTCGGCAGCCCGGTGCCGGCCTTGTCGCTGCCGCCGCGTGGCGCGAAGAAGGCCACCAGCGCGGAAACCGCCAAGAAGGACAACCAAAAACCCGTATCGAGTGGCGCCAGTGGGTCGATGGCGAGCACCAACGCCAACGCCGCTGCGAGCCCGGTGGACGCCCCCACCCGGCGCCCAATGCTCGCTGCCAGCGCCCCGATGCAGGCCATCGTCGCCGCCCGCGTCACTGGCAGCGACCAACCGGCCAAGGTGGCATACGCCAACGCGCTGGTGATGGCGAACGCCGCCGCGAGCCCTCGCGCGCGCCAGCGCCGGGTGAGCGGCGTCGCGCGCACTAGCAGGTTGCCGAACGCCATGCCGAGTGCGGCGAACATGCCCACATGCAACCCCGAAATGACGAAGAGGTGGACGGTGGCGGTGTCGCGCAACTGCGCCCACGCTGCCGGCGGCAGCAGCGCGCCGTCGCCGGTGGCAAGCGCCAGCACCATGCCGCCGTGGACAAGCCCGGCGGACGCGATGCGCTCGCGCAACCGCAGCCGAAAGTCGTCCACGGCGTCGCGGCTGTCGGCGGCGAGTTGGCCGGCCACCACATAGCCCGTGGCCACGATGCGCTGGCGGGTGAGCCAACGCTCGTAGTCGAATGTGTGTGGATTGGCGGTGGCGCGGGATGGCCGCACCCGGGCCGTGAGCGCCCACTGCTGGCCAGGCCGCGGCAGCGGCTGCCCGGCGTCCACCCACGCAGCATCCACCCAAGAGAGCCGCACGCCGTCGCCGCGCCGCAAGCCGCACGCCGCTTCTGCGGTCAACGCGGCTTGGAAGTTCACCGACTGCCCTTGGCGCACCGGCAAGCCTTGGATGCGCACTGCCAAGTCCACCGGCGTTGGGCAAGGGGCAGCGCGGCTTGCAAGCGCCGCGTCCACGGCCAGCCAGCCCCAAGCCGCGCCCAGCGCGAGGGCCGCGCAGAATCGCCAGCGCGGCCAAGGCAGGAGGACGGCGCCGCCGGCGGCGACGATGGCTGCGGCAAACGGCGCCACGGGCTGTGCATGGGCCGCGATCACGCCAATGGCGAACCCAGCTAGTGCGCGGCGCATGGCAGCCGGTGCTGCGGAGCGTGGCGTGGCGCAGCGCCGGTGGCCGGGGTGCAGAGGGCATGTGTGGGCATAATGCGGTTATGCCTCGCCAGCTCTTGCAGCGGTACATGCCGAACGCCGACGCGGTGCGTGAGCATCCGCTGTTGCGTCCTGTGCGACATCTCCTGCGTGACCCGGAGCTCTGGCGCTTGCATCGCCGCTCGGTCGGCGGCGCCTGCTTCATCGGCATGTTCAGCGCCTTCTTGCCGCTGCCGGGGCAGACGCTGGTGGCGGCTGGCCTTGCCGTTGCGAGCCGCTGCAACTTGCCCATCGCCTTGGCTCTCGTGCAGGTGACCAATCCGCTGACGATGGCGCCGATGTTCTTCTTCGCCTTTGGTTTGGGGGCGTGGCTCATGGGCACGGACGCGACACTCTCCAACTTCGAACTGTCGTGGGGGTTTCTCTCGAGCCACTTCAAGGAGTTGTGGCAGCCGCTGTTGCTCGGCAGCTTGGTGTGCGGCTGGGTGAGCGGGCTTACGTTGATGGTGGCGGCGCGGCTGTTTTGGCGCTTCCATGTGCTGCGCCGATGGCAAGCGCGGCGGGCAGCGCGGCTGCAGGCCAAGGCCACGGCCAAGGGGGCAGCGCCCTGATTCCGGCGTAGGCGGCGGCCCGCGCCCCGTTACAACCAACCCACGGCGCGAAAGCTGAATGTGGCGGCAGCGGACACCACCACATGGTCCACCACGCGCACATCCACCGTTCGCGCCGCGGCGACGATGGCCTCGGTAAGGCGGCGATCGCTCTCGCTGGGCTCCACGTCCCCGTGCGGATGGTTGTGCGCCAGCACCAGTGCCGCGGCCTCGCGCTTGAGCGCCCCGGCCACCACCTCCCGCGGATAGACGACGGCGCGGTCCACGGTGCCCTGCTGCACGATTTCCACGCCGTTTGGCAATAGCCTGTAGCCGGTGTCGAGGTAGCCGACGGCGAATGCCTCGTGGCGCAGGCCGCCGAAGCGCATGCGCCAGAAGTCGATCAAGTCTCGCGGCTCGAGCAGGGCGCGGCCTTCGGCGGTTTGACGCAGGTAGGCCGTCGCCGCGGCGCGGACGACATGCAGTCCGGTGGCGGCGACCGGGCCGACGCCGCGCACCGCGGTGAGTTCGTCGAGCGGCGCGTCCAGCACGGCCCGCAAGCCACCGAACTGGGCGAGCAGCCGCTTGGCGGGCTGCTTCACGTCTGAACGGGGAATCGCGAACGTCAGCAGGAGCTCGATCACCTCGTGCTCCGCGAAGCCGTCCAGCCCGTTCTTGACGAACCGCTCGCGCAGCCGGCGACGGTGTCCGAGATAGTGTGGCGGCTCCAAGTGGGACACTTCGCGGCCGCCGTTCAGCCCTCGTGCAGCGCTTGCGCCGGGTGCGCGCGGGCGGCCTTGAGCGCCGGGCGCAACACCGCCAAGAAGCAGAGCGTGAGCGACAACGCCGCGATCACCGCAAGGTCTGTGGGCAAGACCTTGGACGGCAGCGCGTCATACACCGTGCCCTCTAGGATGCTGCCGCCAGACAGGGCTGCCAAGGCGTTGGCGAATGGGCCCGCGTTCCAAGCGATGAATACGCCGGCAGCCAAGCCGACGCCGACGCCGGCCAGCGCGATGGCGAAGCCTTGGGTGATGAACACATGCGCGAGGAATCGCGTCGTCGCGCCCATCGTCGCCAGCATGGCGATGTCGGCGCGCTTATCGGAGACGAGCATGGTTTGCCCGGCCACGATGTTGAAGGCGGCGATGGCGATGACGAGGGCCAGCAGCGCGAACATCAGCGTCTTTTCCAGCCGCACGGCGTGGAACAAGTCGCCGTGGACATCGGCCCAGGTGCGCCATGTCCATCCCTCTGGCCAGCGCGCCGCCAAGGTGGCCACGGTGGCCGGCGCGGCCATCGGCGCCGCGAATTGCAGGCGCCATCCCACTTCGCCGCTGTCCGCGAGGCCGCGGCGTTCAAGGTCTGCAAGCTGAATGACGGCGAGGGAGTAGTCCGGCTGGGCGCCCACCGCGAACGTCGCCCGCAGCGTGAACCGTTCCAAGCGCGGCTGGCCGCCGCCTGGGCTGGGCGTCATTAGCGCGAGCACCACGGCGTCGCCCAATTCCAAGCCGAACGCCCGCGCTAACGGGTCGCCGAGAGCGATGCCGCCGGGTGCTGCGAGCGTGTCCGTGAAGCTGCCTTGGGCCACGCTCTGGAAGATGAGGTCCAAGCCGGTCATGCCGTCTAGATCGACTGCCTGCAGGGCGAGGGGGTGCATGGCGCCGCGGGCGCTCAGCATGGCGGCGCCGGCGAAGAACGGCGTTGCCGCAACCACCTCGTCTGGCAACGCCGGCAGCGCTGGCAACTGGCCGGGGGCAGCGCCGGGCGGCGGAATCGCCAAGGCATGGGGCGTGGCGCCCAACAGCCGCATGCGAATCTCCGCGTCAAAGCCATTCATCACGCTCGCCACCACGGTGAGCGTCATCACCGCAAGGGCCAGGGCGGTGAACGAGGCCCAGTTGATGAACGCGGCGTGGGCGTTGCGCCGGGCAAACAAGTACCGGCGAGCCATCCACAGCGCATTTGCGAAGCGCATGTCGTCGCCGCTCACCTAGCTGGCGAGGTGCCCGTCTTCGAGCACGGCGACGCGATCCATGCGCGTCGCCAAGGCTTCGTCGTGGGTGACGACGATGAGCGCGGCGCCGGTCTCCGCGATGAGCGCATCCACCGCATCGAGGGCCTGCGCCGCGCTGGCCCCGTCCAGATTGCCGGTGGGTTCATCGGCGAGCACCACGGCCGGGCGGCCCGCCAACGCCCGCGCCACCGCGACGCGCTGACGTTCGCCGCCGGAGAGTTCGTGCGGACGATGCGCGATGCGGTGCTCCAAGCCGACGGCTGCGAGCAGGGCGCGGGCATCGGCGGCCACGTCGCCGAACGCGGCGCCGGCCACCAAGCGCGGCATGGCGACGTTCTCCAACGCGGTGAACTCCGGCAGCAAGTGATGCAATTGATAGACGAAGCCCATGTGCGCGTTGCGCAAAGCGGCGCGTCGAGCGGGGCCGGCGGCGGTGATGTCGTGGCCGCAAACCTGCACCGAACCGGCGTCCGGGTCCAAAAGCCCGGCCAAGATGTGCAGCAGCGTGCTCTTGCCCACCCCAGAGCGGCCGACGATGGCTAGGCGTTCCCCGGCGGCGAGGGCGAACTCCACCTCGCTGAGCACATCGATGCGCGCGCCGCCTTGGGTGTAATGCTTGGAGATGCTGCGGCAGCGCAGGGGCGGCGCGTCACTCATGTTTCAGCACCTCGGCGGGATTGACGCGCGCCGCTCGCCACGCGGGATAGAACGTGGCCGCGAGGCCCAAGGCGCCGGCCGTGAGCGCGACGCGGGCGGCGTCCGCCGCGGCGAACTCCACGGGGAGGCGATGCACAAGGTACTGGCTCATCAAGTCCAGCCCCCACGCCGTCTGCGCCCAGGCGTAGCCGTTCTCCGCCACCACGCCCAACGCCCATCCCAGCACGAGGCCGAGCGCCGCGCCGATGCTGGTGATGAGGAAACCCAACACCACGAACATGCCGACGATGAGCCCGGTGCGCCCGCCCACGGTGCGTAGGATCGCCACGTCCGAGCGGCGCTCATGCACGATCATCACGAGGCTGGAGACGACGTTGAACGCCGCCACGGCGACGAGCAGCGAGAACACGACGAACATCGTGCCCTTGGTGATTTGGATGGTGCGGTGCAGCGGGCCCAGCGAGCGGAACCACGTGACGAGCCTGAACCCCTCCGCGCCGAGGGCGTTGCGCACCGCGGCGGCGGTCTCGCTCACGTCGAGGGGGCGGCTGACGCGGGCTTCGATGGCATGCACGGCATCGCCTAGGCGGAACAGCGTCTGGGCGTCTGCAATGTGCAGGTACGCGATGCGCTCATCGAGTTGCGAGTGCGTGCGCACGGTTCCGGCCACGCGAAAGGTCTTGCGCCGCGGAAAGGCGCCGAAGGGCGTCACCGTCGCCTCCGGCAGCACCACGGTGACCGCATCGCCCACCTTGAGTTCCAGCTTCTCGATGGCGCCGTGGCCGAGCAGGATGTGGAAGGCGCCGGCCGCTAGGTCTTCGAGTGCGCCCGCTGCGATGAACTGCCCAATCATCGGCGCATACTCGCCGGGGCGGATGCCACGCAGCTCCAACCCGACAAGCTGCTTGTCCGTGGCCGCAAGGCCGTTGCCGACCACCACCGCGGCGGCGCGTTCCACCTCGCGGGATTGGCGCACGGTGGCAAGTGCGCCCTCCACATCCACAATGGGGTCTCTGCCAAACGCGGTGAAGTGCGGCACGACGCCGAGCAACCGTTCGTGCAGTTCGCGCTCGAACCCATGCGCCACCGCCAGCACGAACAACAGCACCGCCACGGAGAGCGCCAGCCCGGTGAGGGCCATCACGCTGACGAACGAGATGAAACTGCGCTTGGAGCGGGCGTAGCGCAGCCCGACGTTAACGGCAAGGGGGCGGAACACAGGGCGCCTGCGAGGGGTCGCTCAAGCTGGCGATGTTAGCAGGGGCGTTCGCCGGCGCGCGTTCTTGTCCGGCCCCGCGAGCGCCGGCGTGCGCTCCCCCTCAGGTCGGCCCACGGGGAGCCAATAGCGCCTGCATCGGGGCTGTCGCCTCGCCACGCAGCCCGGCTTGCGTGCGCATCAAGAGATACGCCGGCAGCTGCCGCTCTACGGCGAAGGCGAGGCCGCGTTCCTTGCCTAACGCCATGATGAGCGTGGCGTAACCATCCGCCCACATCGCGGATTCATGGACGACGGACACCGACGCCAGCCCGTCGCCCACCGGCGCGCCTTGCAGCGGGTCCAAGATGTGCGAGAGGCGCGCGCCGTCGCGCTCGATGATGTTGCGGTAGTCGCCAGAGGTGGCGATGGCGGCGTCTGCAAGGGCGAGCACGCGATGCGGCGCGCGCGTCGCCGCGCTGGGTTGCTCAATCGCCACCCGCCACGGCCCGCCGCGCCGCCGTTCGCCGCGCGCCCGCACCTCGCCGCCGATCTCCACCAAGTAATCGTTGCAGCCGCGTTGGCCAAGGGCATGGGCCAGAGCGTCCACGGCGTAGCCTTTGGCGATGGCGGAGAGGTCGATGTGGACGTCGCCCGTCTTGCGCAGCCGGTCTCCCACCAGTTCCAAGCGGTGAAAGCCCACCTGTTCCCGCGCCGCGGTGAGCGCCTCGGCTGGTGCGGGAACGCCGCTGGGCGACGGTCCGAATCCCCATGCGTTGGCGAGCGCCCCGACCGTCACGTCGAAAGCCCCTTCGGACTGCGCCGAGAGCGTGAGCGACGCCCGCAGCACTGTGGCCAAGGCGGGCGAAAGCGTCACCCAAGTGCCTACCTGCGTGGCGTTGAAACGGCTGATCTCCGAATCTTCGCGCCAGTGCGACATGGCGGCGTCGATGCGTTCCAACTCTGCGCTGATGAACGCCGGCGCCAACGGCGCGGGGCAATGCGCTTGGACGCGCCAAGTGGTGCCCATCGTCGCCCCGTCCAAACGCTGCCAGCGCCCGTCGCCACAGCCGGCGAGCAGCGCCGCGGCGACGAGCGATGCGCCGGCGAGCAAGCGCGAACACCGGCGGCGGGTTTCATGCGCCCACTCCACCCGAAGCCCGCCCGGTTGGAACTGTCCGGCCCGTTGCGACGCGGAACCCGAATCAGCAGAACCCAATTGCATCAACAGCATGGCGAGATGGGCGTCCTAAGCAGACTTGTAGAATCGCATGTTGCCCAAACATCAAACCAAGATAGATGACGCATCCTCTCGCCGAGGCACTGGAAGAACGCGTGCTAGTGCTCGACGGCGCCACAGGCACCATGCAGCAAGGCTGCGGCCTCAACGAAGGCGACTATCGCGGCGAGCGCTTCGCCGGCCACCCTACCGAGCTCGCCGGCAATGGCGATGTGCTGTCACTCACTCGGCCGGATGTGGTCGAAGCCCTGCACCGCGCCTATCTGGAGGCCGGTGCCGACATCATCGAAACCAACACGTTCACCGCCACCCGCATCGCCCAGGCGGACTACGCCTTGGAGGGCGCGGTCGCGGACATGAACTTCGCCTCGGCCGCGATTGCCCGCCGCGCCGCGGATGCCTTCGCCACGCCACGGCGGCCGCGTTGGGTGGCTGGCGTGTTGGGGCCCACCAACCGCTCCGCGAGCCTTTCTCCTGACGTGAGCGATCCCGGCGCTCGCAACATCCACTTCACCGATCTGGTGCAGGCGTACCGCGAAGCGGCGCAGGCGCTGATGCGCGGCGGCGTCGACCTCATCATGGTGGAAACCGTGTTCGACACGTTGAACGCCAAGGCGGCGTTGTTCGCGCTGGAAGAGACTTTCGAGGCCGGCGTTCGCCTGCCGGTGATGGTCTCTGCCACCATCACGGACGCCAGCGGCCGCACGCTCTCCGGACAGACGCCGGAGGCGTTCTGGAACTCGGTGCGGCACGCCGAGCCGCTCATCGTCGGCCTGAACTGCGCTCTGGGGCCCGAGGCGCTGCGCCCGCATGTGGAGGACTTGGCTAGGGTTGCTCCCACCTTCATCAGCGTGCATCCCAATGCCGGCCTGCCCAACGAGTTCGGCGGCTACGACGAGACGCCTGGCCAGATGGCCGAGGTCGTCGGCGACTTCATCGAGCGCGGCTTGGTGAATCTGGTGGGCGGCTGCTGCGGCACCACTCCGGATCACATCCGCTCGTTGGTCGAATGCGCCAGCCAAGCGACGCCTCGAATACCTCCGCGGCCGCGCCCAGGCCTTGCTCTTTCCGGGCTGGAGCCACTGCAAATCGACGCCAGCTCACTGTTCGTGAACGTCGGCGAACGCACCAACATGACAGGATCGGCGCACTTTCGTCGGCTCATCAAGAACGGCGACTTCGCCGCGGCCTTGGACATCGCCCGCGACCAAGTGGAGAACGGCGCCCAAATCATCGACGTCAACATGGACGAGGGCATGACGGACGGCCCGGCCGCCATGCAGCGTTTCCTCGAACTCGCCATGACGGAACCGGACATCGCCCGTGTGCCGGTGATGATCGATTCCAGCGACTGGGAAGTGATCGAAGCCGGCCTGCGCTGTGTGCAAGGCAAGTGCGTCGTCAACTCAATCAGCTTGAAAGGCGGTGAAGAGCTGTTCCTCAGGCAAGCCAAGCTGTGCCGCCGCTACGGCGCCGCCGCCATCGTCATGGCCTTCGACGAGCAAGGCCAGGCTGATTCGCTGGCGCGCCGACAGGAGATCATGGCGCGCTGCTACCGGCTGCTGGTGGAACAGGCTGGCTTTCCCGCCGAAGACATCATCTTCGACGCCAACGTCTTCGCCATTGCTACCGGCATCGAGGAGCACAACGCCTACGGACGCGATTTCATCGAAGCAGTGCGCTGGCTGAAGACCACCTATCCCCGCGTTCACACCTCCGGCGGCATCAGCAACGTTTCATTCTCGTTCCGCGGCAACGACCGGGTGCGCGAAGCCATTCACGCGGTGTTTCTCTATCACGCCATCGATGCCGGGCTGACCATGGGCATCGTCAACGCTGGCCAGTTGGCGATCGTCGATGCGATTCCGGCGGACCTCAAGGAAGCGGTGCAAGACGCCGTGCTGAACCGCCGCGCCGACGCTAGCGAGCGGCTGCTCGAGGTGGCGCAGCGCTATAGCGGCAAGGCGAGCGTGGCCGCTCGCGAGGCGGACTTGGCTTGGCGTCAGGCCGGCGTCCACGAACGCTTGCGCCACGCATTGGTGAAGGGCATCGATCGCCACATCGTCGCAGACACGGAAGAGGCGCGTCTCGCCGCGGCGCGGCCCATCGAAGTGATCGAAGGCCCGTTGATGGACGGCATGAACACCGTCGGCGATCTGTTTGGCGCCGGCAAGATGTTCCTGCCGCAAGTGGTGAAGAGCGCCCGGGTGATGAAGCAGGCCGTGGCGCATTTGGTGCCGTTCATTGAGGCCGAAAAACGGCCCGGCGAGGCCCCGCGCAGCAATGGCAAGATCGTCATGGCCACCGTCAAGGGCGATGTTCACGACATCGGCAAGAACATCGTCGGCGTCGTGCTGCAGTGCAACAACTTCGAGATCCACGACTTGGGCGTGATGGTGCCGGCAGAGAAGATACTGGACACCGCCGTGGCGCTCAACGCAGACATGGTGGGCCTCTCTGGCCTCATCACGCCGTCCTTGAACGAGATGGCGCATGTGGCGCGCGAGATGCAGCGGCGCGACATGGCCATTCCCCTGCTCATCGGCGGCGCCACCACGTCAAAGGCGCACACTGCGGTGAAGATCGATCCGGCCTACGACCAAGCGGTGGTGTACGTGACCGATGCCTCGCGCAGCGTCGGCGTTTGCCAAGCGCTTATGAGCCCGGAGCGCCGCGACGATTTTCTCGCCGCTATGGCTGCGGACTACGCCAAGGCGCGCGAACGCACGGCGCGCGGGCGCCACAATCGTCCGCTGCGCCCCTTTGTTCAAGCCGTGCAGCGCGGGCTCGTCTGGCCGTGGGACGACTACGCTCCGCCCAAGCCGCAGTTCCTCGGCGTTAAGACATTCGCGGATTTCCCGTTGGCCGATCTCGTGCGCTACATCGATTGGACGCCGTTCTTCCGCACTTGGGAACTGGCCGGCCGCTTTCCCGCCATTCTGGAGGACGCTGTGGTCGGCGAATCAGCCCGCGAGCTGTATCGAGACGCGCGCGCCGCGCTCGCCGAAATCGTCGCTAAGCGTTCGCTCGTCGGCAACGGCGTGATCGGTTTCTGGCCCGCCAACCGCACGGATGAGGGCGACCTCGTGGCTTGGGAGAATGAACAACGCATGGTCGAGGTGGCGCGGCTCCACCACCTGCGCCAGCAGAGCGCGAGCGCACCCGTGAACCTCTCGCTGGCAGACTTCGTGGCGCCATCACCGCACGAGGACTACATCGGCGGCTTCACCGTATCCGTCGCTGCCCCAGACCCGACGCCAGAACCAGACGACTACCGCGACATCATGCGCAAGGCGCTGGCAGACCGTTTGGTGGAAGCCTTCGCCGAAGCCCTGCACGAGCGCGTTCGCAAGCAGCTTTGGGGCTACGCCGCCGACGAGCGGCTCAGCAATGAAGAGTTGATTGCGGAGCGCTACCGCGGCATCCGCCCGGCGCCGGGCTATCCGGCCTGTCCGGACCACTCCGAGAAAGCAACGCTGTTCCAATTGCTGGACGCCACGCGCCATACTGGGGCGACGCTGACGGAAAACTACGCCATGTGGCCGGCTGCCACCATCGCCGGTTGGTACTTCTCGCACCCGGAGTCCAAGTACTTCGGCGTCGGCCGAATCGGCGACGATCAACTGCAGGATTACGCCCTCCGCAAAGGCACACCGCCCGGGGAAGCGGCGCGTTGGCTGTCCTTCTCGCGCTCTTAGCTCGCCCGGATGCGAGCGGGGAGGATGCACGATCCCCACGCCGAGTGGCTTGGAGGTGAGTGATGGCGGCGGTTCATTACCACGAGGGGCGTTTCCCGCCTGAATCGCGTCTTGATTGGCCGGCCCTCATCCCGCTGATCGGCCCCGCAGTGGCGGCCTTGGTGCGCTACGACGGAATGCTCGGCGCCGTTCCCAATCGCCGGGTTCTACTCTCGCCCCTGACGACCCACGAGGCGGTGCTTTCCTCGCGCATCGAGGGCACTCAAGCCACCATGAGTGAGGTTCTGGAGTTCGAGGCTGGCCAAGAGGCGGCATCTCCTCAACGCCGGGATGACATCCATGAGGTGCTCAACCATCGCGATGCGATGCGGGCGGCGGAGCGGGCGCTGGAAACGCTGCCCCTCTGTCAGCGGGTGGTCCGCGAAGCGCACCAAATTTTGCTTTCCGGGGTGCGTGGCGAGAACAAGTCCCCCGGGGACTATCGGCGCCTCCCCAACTGGATTGGCCCGCCTGGATGCACGGTGGAGCAAGCCACCTTTGTGCCCATCGGGGCGGACAAGCTCCCCGCCGCCATGGGCGCATGGGAGAGCTACCTGAACCAAGATGCGCCGGACCGGCTGGTGCAGCTCGCCGTTCTGCACGCGGAGTTTGAAGCCCTGCACCCGTTTCTGGACGGAAACGGCCGCTTGGGCCGGATGCTGGTGCCTCTGTTCCTCTGGCAATGCGGCCTCATCAGCCAACCCATGTTCTACATCAGCGCCTATTTCGAGGCGCGGCGCGACGCCTACTACGATGGGCTGCTCGCCGTCTCCCGGGACGATGCTTGGACTGAATGGTGTCGATTTTTCCTAGAGGCGGTGCGGGCGCAGGCTGAGGAAAACTTGGAGAAGGCCAAGGGAATCCTAACCCTCTACGAGGACATGAAAGGCCAAGTGGCGCACATCACCCGTTCCCAATACGCCATCCACATCCTAGATTGGATCTTCGAGTACCCGATCTTCAACAGCACCAGCTTTGCGACCAGCGCTGAAGTTCCCGGCCGCACGGCGCGACGGCTGCTGAACGGCCTGCGCGAACATGAAATCCTGCGGGTGATCAAGCCCGCGAACGGCCGCCGGGGAACCATTCTCGTGTTCCCGGCTCTGCTGAACATTGCCGAGGGCAGGCAGGTATTTTGACGGTCATCCCCTTCACTGGCGCCGATTTGCCGGCCACTTTCCGAGAAATATGGCCGGCAAACCCGTTTGGCGGTCACGCATGGCCGGCAAACCCCGTTGCCGGCCACTTTCCGCGAAATATGGCCGCCAAACCCGTTTGGCGGTCACGCATGGCCGGCAAATCCCGTTGCCGGCCACTTTCCGCGAAATATGGCCGCCAAACTCGTTTGGGCGCGGCACTGTCCAGGAGGCGCTGAGCCCGACAGGGCCATTTTAAGGTTGCGCGCAAGATGTTGATTTGATTGCGGAAGGTTTTGTTTCTGGACATTCGCCCCCGAGTGTGCTGCACTGTCGGCCGGGTTGGCTGTCGGGGCTCCTGTCATGGCGGAGGCTGCGCGGGGCGTCGCTTTGCGGGACGTCCGGGTTCGCCCGGTTCGGGACGCCGGCGAGCGGTCGCGCTGGGACGGCCTCATGGAGGCGCACCACTACCTGGGCTTCCGCAGCCCGTTCGGGGCGGCGCTGCGGCAGGTGGCGGAGCTGCCGGGCGGGGAGTGGGCGGCGCTGCTGGGCTGGTCGGCGGGGGCGTTCAAGGTGGGGGCGCGCGACCGCTGGCTGGGCTGGGCGCGGGAGCAGCAGTTCCGCCGCCTGCACCTGATCGCCTGCAACACGCGGTTCCTGGTCTTGCCGGGCTTCCGCGTTCCGAACCTGGCGTCGCGGGCCCTGGGCCTTTCGCTGCGCCGCCTGTCGTCGGACATGGAGGCGCTCCGCGGGCATCCGGTGCTGCTGGCGGAGACCTTCGTGGACCCGGCGAAGTTCGAGGGGACCTGCTACCGGGCGGCGGGCTGGTCGGCGGTCGGGGAGACGCGGGGCTTCGCCCGGGACTCGGGGGGCTGGCGGGAGCACGGCCGGCCGAAGGCGGTTTGGGTGCGCCCGCTGCGGCGTGGCGCGGCGGAGGCGCTGGGCGGCCTGGGGGAGCCGCGGGCGTGGGGCTGCGGGGAGGCCGAGCCGCCGAAGGCGGAGCGGCTCCGCGGCCTATACGGGTTCCTGCGGGAGGTGCCCGACTTCCGCAAGCCGCGGGGGGTGCGCCACCAGCTGGCGACGGTGCTGGCCATCGCCCTGGCGGGGAAGCTGGCGGGGGTTCGGGGCGTGACGGCGCTGGCGGAGTTCGCGGGCCGCCTGACGCAGGCGCAGCTGGCGGCGGTCCGGGCGTTCCGCAGCCCCCGCGGCGGCCGCCGGACGGCGCCTTCCGCGGCCTCGTTCCACCGCATCCTGTCGGCGCTGGACCCGGAGGCGCTGGACCGCGCGCTGCGGCGCTGGGCGGCGTCGCGCCAAGGGCCGGGCGGGGCGCTGGCCCTGGACGGCAAGACGGCCCCGGAGTGGATCGAAGGGCCGAACCCGGAGCGGACGCTGATCGCAGCGGTGGAGCACGGCAGCGGGCTGACGGTCGGGCAGGCGGCCTCGGACGGCGCCGGCGGGGAGATACTCGGGGCGCGCCGGCTGCTGCGGGAGATCCGCGTCGCCGGCCGCGTCCTGACGCTGGACGCGCTGCACAGCTGCCCCGGGACGGCGCGCCTGATCGTGGGGCTGGGCGCCGACTACGCCATGCCGGTCAAGGAGAACCGGCCGGCGCTGCTGGAGGACCTCGCGCTGCTGGACTGGGACTCGGCGGCGGAGTTCGCGACCTCGGAGAAGGGCCACGGCCGGATCGAGTCCCGCCGCTGCCGCGCCATCCCGCTGGACGGCGCCCCCGACGAACTGGCCGCGCTGCCCGGCCGGCGCCAAGCCTTCCGCATCGTCCGCGAACGGCACGTCGTCCGCGCCGGGCGGACGACGGCGCACGCCGTCTTCGGCGTCACGTCCCTGGGGCCGGAGCGGGCAGGCCCGGCGGAGCTCCTCGCCCTCAACCGCGGCCACTGGGAAATCGAGAACCGCCTCCACCACGACCGCGACTTCACCTATGACGAGGACCGATGCCGCGCCAAGCGCAGGCGCCTGCCCCGCAACCTGGCCTGCCTGACCAACGCCGCCATCTCCATCGTCCGGCTCAACGGGCGCTTCAGCCACCTGCCCCAAGCCAACCGCCACTGCGCCGCCCGGCAGGGCGAGGCCCTGCGCGAGGTGGTCGGAACCCCTCCCCGGCGCTGAAGCCCCTCCCCCGGCGCCCTCCCGCGCCCGGGGGCCGCCCAGATGCGCCAATCCGAGGAAAAACGCCCCAAAACCCATCGCGCCAGCCTCGAAGAAACCTCCGGAAACCCGAACGCGCGCGCCAACTCCCCCATCGCAGCGCGGCGCGGAAAACGAAGCCCCGACTTTAGGATGGCCCTGGCTGAGCCCGAACAGCAGGTTGCGTCATCGCCGCGGGGTGGGCACACTCACCGAGCGCCTTTGCTCGCTGTAAGCGAGCGTCATCATCCAGCTCAAAGGGAGGAGCAATGGAGTTCTGCAAGGTCGACAAAGCCGATCACATCATGACCGTCACCCTGAACCGGCCGGAGCGCCTGAATGCGCTGCATCCGCCCGCCAACGCGGAACTCGGCGAGGTATTCGACGACTATGCGCAGGATGCGGACATGTGGGTGGCCATCATCACCGGCGCCGGGCGCGGCTTCAGCGCGGGGAACGACCTGCGCTATCAAGCCGAGGGCGGCAAGCGCACGCCGATGCCGCGCGGCTTTGGCGGCCTAACCTCGCGGTTCGACCTCGAGAAGCCCGTCATCGCTGCGGTGAACGGCGTGGCGATGGGCGGCGGCTTCGAGATTGCGTTGGCTTGCGACATCATCCTCGCCTCGGAAAACGCCATCTTCGCGTTGCCGGAGCCGAAGGTGGGCCTCGCGGCCCTCGCCGGCGGCCTGCAGCGCCTGCCGCGTCAGATTGGCTCCAAGCGGGCGCTCGGCATGATCCTCACTGGTCGCCATGTGCCGGCGCAGGAAGGCTACGACTTGGGGTTCGTCAACGCGGTGGTGCCGGCCGACGAACTCATGGCCGAAACGCGCAAGTGGGCGGGGTGGATTCTGGAGTGTGCGCCGCTTTCCATCCGCGCCAGCAAAGACGTCGTCTATCGCAGCTTGAGCATGGCATCGCTGCAGGAATCCATGGAGGTTCCGTACGATTCGGTGCGCACGCTGTCGCAAAGCGAAGACTTCGTGGAGGGGCCGAAGGCGTTCGCGGAGAAGCGGCCACCGAACTGGCAGGGTCGCTAACGCCGCCGTCTCTGGTGCCATTCGCCGCCCGCTAGCCGGGTTGGCCTGCGGCCTGCGCCCGGTTCAGCCAGACAGCCCCGCCAGCGCGTCCAGCCGACGCGCGAAGTCGTCCGCGTCGGCGTAGCGTCCGCCATGCACGAAGCGGTTGGCGCCTGCGGCCTCGTAGGCGGCCAAGGTGTCTCGCGCTTGGCCGGGGTCGTTGAGCGGCAACCCACCCATCACGGTGGCGGCACCGGGCTGGCGCCCCGCTTCGGCGCAGAACCCCGCATACGTCGCCAAGTGCTTGGCCAGCTTGTCTGGGCGCAGCCCCATCGGCAGCCAACCGTCGCCGTAGCGAGCGGCGCGGCGCAGGGCGTGGGGCGGCCCGCCGCCGATCAGCACTGGCGGCTTGGCCGGGCGGGGCCGGAACAGGAACCGTTGCCCGTTGTGCTCCACCTCGTCGTTGGCGAAGCAGCGGTTCAGCAAGTTGAGCGTGGCGTCTGAGAGCGCTCCCCGTTGCGAGCGCGGCACGCCCAAAGCGCGGAACTCAGGCTGCATCCAGCCGATGCCAGCGCCGACGATCAAGCGCTCGCCGGAAAGCTCCTGCAAGGATGCGATCTGCTTCACCGTCGGCAGCGCCGGGCGGTACGGCAGCACCAGCACGCCAACGCCCAATCTCACGCGCTGCGTCGCGCCGGCGAGCCATGCCAAGGCGATGAGGGGATCCACGTAGCGCCCGCCGGAGCCTTCGGCGTCATCCGGTGGGATGGCGATGTGGTCCACCACCCAGATGGATTCCACGCCGGTCGCCTCGGCCAGCGCCGCGCAGCGCGCCAAGGTTGCCGGGGTGGACTGCTCACCCATGTTGCGCAGAGTTACGCCGATGTGCATTGGATGCCTCCAAATGGTTGTCGCGGCAAGGCTGGACGCGGCAGGTCGCCCGCGCCGGAAATGGGCAACGGCCCCTCAAGCCATGCTATTGCGGGCCGGCGCGTCGCGGCAAGGCGGGCGCTGTGCGGACGCGCCGTACAATCTCCTGATGCCGCGGGCAAGGGTCATTGCCGTCAACGTCCTCGCCTTCGTCGGCGGTTTCGTCATCATGTCCCTCGAGTTGCTCGGTGGCCGCGCCTTGGCGCCTTGGTTCGGCGCCAGCGTCTATGTTTGGGGCAGCGTCATCGCCGTGTTCATGCTGGCGCTGTCGGGTGGCTATCTGCTCGGCGGGCGACTGTCGTTGCGGCGGCCGACCCTCGGCAAGCTCGGCGTAGCGTTTCTCGTCGGCGCCGCGTTCCTGTATCCCCTCGCCCATGCCGCGGAACCCACCATGGCTTGGATATTCGAGCGCATTGAAGACCCACGCTATGGGTCGCTCGTCGCGGCGCTTGCGCTCTTTGGCGCGCCCACCGTGGCGTTGGGTGTGATTTCGCCGTACGCGGTGCGGCTTTTGGTCGATGCGGTGGAAGCCTCCGGCAAGGTGGCCGGCACCCTGTACTTCGTCTCCACCTTGGGTAGCGCGGTGGGCACGCTGGCCACGTCGTTCTACTTCGTGTTGTGGTTCGAGACGAACGCCATCCTCACGGGGTTGGCCCTCGCCTTGCTCGGCGGCGCCGCGATCGCGTTTGTTGCGGGGCGCAGCTAGTGAGCTTGCGCCGCCGCCGGCACTTGAGCCTGTCCTCGCATTCGTCAAGTCGAAGCCAGACGGCGTTCGTCGTCGATCAATAGAACGCGGCTGGGCAGGCGGTCCCCCCAGCGCCATAACACGAGATTTTGATCCTCCGGCCCCGTGCCTTGCGCAAAACTGGACATGCGCATGCCGACATATCCGGCTGCAATTAGCCGATCCGCCAACTTTTGCGACGCGGGAATAGTGCCGTCCAGCATTTCCCTTTCCCAGTTGGGGCACACTAGGTCCTCGTCGGTCACGCCGAACGCCTTTCTCTTGGACATGTCCAGTGCGTCAAAGACTAGCTCCGCATCCACCTCATAGGCGCATAGCAAGATGGGTTGCATGGGCTGCCGCAGGGGGCTGACTTCCCGCACCGCGGTCATGGGAGACAAGGATGTGTAGAGGGCGGGGACGTCGACGCGGTTGAATCGACCACCGTGACGGCGCGCACCTTCGCCTGATGTTGGCGGCCAAGACCAGCGCGGATTGTGTGCACGATAGACGATGCCTTGAAACTGCACCAAGCGGTTGCTTTGTCAGGCGTATCCGCCCGCCATGACTCGGTCGAGATGAGCGTGGACATGCTCGGCGTCGCCCTCCCGCACGAGCTGATGAGGGGTCTTGCCGGCGAAACCCGGCAACGTTTCCGACCGGAACCAAGCGTAGGCCACGAGAGGCGGTACGCCGCTGTAAGACTCCACGCGATGCAGTATCTCCACCATTTCTCGAAGCCGGGTTTGGGTTTTTCGGCCGTGAATCCGCGAGGTCCGCGTAAGGGCGTCTCGACTAAGGCCCAAAGTGCTCGCGATTTCCGCCTTGGTCGTCCGCAACTCACCGGCAATGAGGCCAGGCGAAAAAGCCTTGCTGCCTTTGTCAACGAGTTCTTGAAGCTGCATCAGCACGCCCCGATTCTGAAACCACAGTTTCCTATTCTGCCCCGAAACAGGGGACATGCATAATGCCCCAAATCGATCATGTGGGTGGCAGTGGCGGCGACCAACTCGACGATGATGCGGGTGCCGACAATACAAGGCTTGCCCGCCGGCCCGCACCGAGGCCTCGGTGTCCGGCGCGTTCGAAACGCGCTGGCCGTGGCTCTTGCCGTGGCGGCCATCCTCGCGCCGGGGGTCGGCGCGGAGGTTATCCACGAGGAGCGTTCGCTCTACCAGAACGTGTTGGTCACGCGCAAAGACTCCCGCGTTTGCCTGCAGTTTCGGCAGCGTGGCGAACGGCACTACCAGTCCTGCATGGATGAGCGGCGGCCGCGTCACATGGTGCTCAGCTACACCCGCATGATGATGGGGGCGCTGCTGTTGATGCCGAACCCAGACAGCATCTTGGTCGTTGGCTTGGGCGGCGGCACGCTGCCGACGGCCCTTGCCGAACTACTGCCGGCGGCGGGCATCGATGTGGTGGAGATCGATGCCGCGGTCGCTGCGGTGGCCGAGCGCTTTTTCGGCTTCGAGCCGAGCCCGAACATGCGGGTGGTGGTGCAGGATGCGCGCGTCTTCACCCGCCGCGCCGCCAGCCGAGCGGAACGCTACGATCTCATCCTGCTCGATGCGTTCCACGCAGAGTACATCCCCGAGCACCTGATGACCGTGGAGTACTTTGAGGAGATCCGCGCGCTGCTGTCGCCGCGCGGCGTGGTGGCCGCCAACACCTTCAAGGAGAGTGGCCTGTACGACCATGAGTCCGAGACTTACTACCGAGCCTTTGGCCCGTTCATCAACTTCACCACGGGGTTGAGCTTGAACCGGGTGGTCTTCGCGTCCGTTGCGCCGCTGCCGGACGACGCCCAACTCAAGGCGGCCGCGCGGCAATGGCGCTCGAAGCTGCACCGCTACGGCGTTCGCGTCGCGACCTATCCGGGCGAGTTCAGCCGCAAGCAAAACTGGGATCGAAGCAAGCGCCCATTGACCGATCAGTACCATCCCGCAAACTTGCTGCGTGGCGCGGAATAGCCGAGGAGGCGGATTGCCGATGTTGAACTGGAACGAGTTCCCCTATCCATCGCGGCGCGCCCCGGTGTTCGCGGGCAACGTGGTGGCCACTTCGCAACCGCTGGCGGCGGCGGCCGGCATCGACGCCATGCGGCGTGGCGGCAACGCCATCGACGCGGCCCTCGCAACGGCCATCGCGCTCACCGTGGTGGAGCCGAACATGAACGGCCTCGGCAGCGATGCCTTCGCCATCGTGTGGGACGGTGCCAGTTTGCATGGTCTCAACGCATCGGGCCACGCGCCCGCCGCTTGGGCGCCGGAGCGCTTCGCCGGGCGGGACGCAATGCCCACCCAAGGCTGGGACGCGGTGACCGTTCCCGGCGCCGTGAGCGCTTGGGTGGCGCTCTCCGAGCGGTTCGGCGCGTTGCCCTTTGAGGCGCTGTTTGAACGTGCCATTGGCTATGCCGAAGATGGCTTTCAGGTGGGCCACATCACGGCGCGCCACTGGCGCATGGCGCTCGATGTCTATGCCGGCTTCCCGAACTTCCTCAAACATTTCGCGCCGGCGGGGCGAGCGCCGCAGCCGGGCGAGCGCGTGCGGCTGCCGGCAACGGCGCGCTCACTGGCGCAGATTGCGGAGAGCCGCGGCGAAGCCTTCTACCGCGGCGCCTTGGCCGAGGCCATCGCCGGGGACGCCGCGGCGCAGGGAGGCGCCATGACGCTGCAAGACCTTGCCAGCCACGCACCGGAGTGGGTCACGCCCAGCGCCCAGGATTACCGCGCCGTCACGCTCCATGAGATCCCCCCCAACGGCCAAGGCTTGGCCGCGCAGATCGCCTTGGCGTTGCTCGCCCACTTCGACCTGCCGGCGCTGGCGCCGAATGGCGTCGAGGCGGTGCATCTGCAAGTTGAGGCGATGAAGATCGCCATCCGCGCCGCCTTCGACCACTTTGCCGAGCCGCGCGCCATGCAGCGCTCCGTGGCGGAACTCTTGGACCCGGCCTCCGTCGCCCGCGCCGCCGGCACCATCGGCGCCACCGCGGCGCCCACGCCGCCGGTCGCGCTGCCGGTGAGCCAAGACACCGTGTATCTCACCGCGGCGGACGCGGCCGGCAGAATGGTGAGCTTCATTCAGTCCAACTACATGGGGTTCGGCTCCGGCATCGTGGTGGCAGACACCGGCATTGCCCTGCAGAACCGGGGGCGCGGCTTTACATTGGAACCTGGCCATCCGAATCAAGTCGGCGGCGGCAAGCGTCCATACCACACCATCATCCCTGGCTTCGTCACCGAGGCCGGCGCCCCGCGCATGAGCTTCGGCGTGATGGGCGGGCACATGCAGCATCAGGGGCATGTGCAGATGATCCACCGCATCTTCGATTTGGGCGAAAATCCGCAAGCGGCGTCCGACGCGCCGCGTTGGCAGGTGCTGCCGGACTTCAGCTTGGCGTTCGAGACGGGCTTTCCACAGCGCGTTGCGGCGGCCTTAGCCGAGCGCGGTCACCAAGTCGCGGCCCCAGACGCAGCGCCAGAGCGCTTTGGCGGCGCCCAGCTGATCTATCGGATGGCCGATGGCTACTGCGCCGCGTCGGACCACCGCAAGGAAGGCATGGCCGCCGGGTTCTGAGTGGCGCGGCGGCGTCTCCGCGCCGGCACGCGCCGCCGCTCGCAGTTGCGCCGCCTTACTCCGCGTCAAGCGTGAGCGAAGCCGAGTTCATGCAGAAGCGCAGGCCGGTTGGCGCCGGGCCATCGGGAAAGACGTGGCCGAGATGCGCGTCGCAGGCGGCGCACAGCACTTCGACGCGGCGCATGAACATGGAGTTGTCCTCCCGCGTGGCCACCAACTCTGGCGCGATGGGCTGGTAGAAGCTCGGCCAGCCAGAGCCAGAGTCGTACTTGGTGTTGGAGTGGAAGAGCGGCGCGTCGCAACACTTGCAGTTGTAGGTGCCCTCGGCCTTCGTATCCCAATAGACGCCCGTGAAGGCCGGCTCGGTGCCGCCTTGCCGCGTGACTTGGAACTCCTCCGGCGTCAATTGCGCCCGCCACTCGGCGTCAGTCTTCTCGACGCGCTCTGCGGCGCTGGCCACGGCCGCTGTTTCACCCTTGCCCATCAACCCGCTCCTCACTGTTACACTGCGTCGTCCCACGCTTCACGCGGATTCTACGCAGGCGCCATCACCGTGCAAGGCATTGAAGCAGTCGCCACCGTCGCCGAAATCATGCCCACCCTGCGGCGGCAGTTCACCAAGTCCAACAAACTGGAAAAGGTCTGTTACGACATACGCGGCCCGGTGCCTGCCGAGGCGCACCGCTTGGAGGAGGAAGGGCACCGCATCCTGAAGCTCCACATCGGCAATCCGGCGCCGTTCGATTTCGAGACGCCGGAAGAGATCATGCGGGATGTGGTCCACAACCTGCCGGCGAGCCAAGGCTACGCGCACTCCAAGGGGCTTTACTCGGCGCGCAAGGCCGTCATGCAGCATTGCCAACGGCTCGACATTCGCGGTGTGGACGTGGATGACGTGTACATCGGCAACGGCGTCAGCGAACTCATCGTCATGGCGGTGCAGGCGCTGCTGGACAACGGCGACGAAGTGCTCTTGCCAGCGCCGGACTATCCGTTGTGGACGGCTGCCGTGCGCATGGCCGGGGGCGTGCCGCGGCACTATCGCTGCGACGAAGGCGCCGGTTGGATGCCAGATTTAGACCACCTGCGGTCGCTCACCACCGGCCGCAGCAAGGCGTTGGTGCTCATCAACCCGAACAACCCCACTGGCGCTGTTTACGACCGCGCTTGCATCGAGGAGATCGTGCGCTGGGCGGAACGGGAAGACCTCATCGTTTTTGCGGACGAGATTTACGCCAAGGTGCTTTACGACGGCGCCGAATACGTGCCGGCCGCCTCCATCCCCGCGGACGTGTTGACCGTCACCTTCGATGGCCTCTCCAAGGCGTATCGGGCGGCCGGCTTCCGCACCGGCTGGATGGTGGTGAGTGGCGCCAAGCATCGCGCCACGGATTACATTGAAGGGCTGGATGTGCTGGCCTCCATGCGCCTGTGCGCGAATGTGCCGGCGCAGCACGCCATCCAAACGGCGCTGGGCGGCACCCAAAGCATCGAGGGCTTGGTATCGCAGGGCGGGCGCCTGTGCGAACAGCGCAACCTCGCCCATGCGCTGTTGGAAGACATCGAAGGGGTGAGTTGCGTGAAGCCGCGAGGGGCGATGTACCTCTTTCCGCGGCTGGACGTGAAGCGCTTCGGCATCCTCGACGACGAGCGGTTCGCCTTGGAGCTCTTGCGGCAAGAGAAGATTCTCATCGTGCAGGGCACCGGCTTCAACTGGCCCGAGCCAGACCACATCCGCCTCGTGTTCTTGCCCCACGCGGAAGATTTGACGGAAGGCATCGGACGGCTGCGCCGGTTCTTGGAGATGCGCCGTCAGTATTGAGCGCGGTTGCCCGCGAGCCGTTCGCCTCTAGCCGCGCATCGCCGCGGCAAGCACGGCCACGCGCTCGGCGATGGCCAGCGCCGCGGTGAGCCCTGGGGATTCGATGCCAAGCAGGTTGACGAGGCCGGGCACGCGGTGTTGCTGCGGCCCCTCGATCACGAAATCGCTCGGCGGCGCTTCTTGCGGAGCGAGCTTGGGGCGCACGCCCGTGTAGCTGGGATGCAGCCGCTCCGGGTCGAGGTCTGGGTAGTAGCGGCGAATCGCGCAGATGAAGCGGGGCAGGTGGCTGGCGTCGAACTCGTAGCTTGGCGCGTCCATCCAAACGACGTCTGGGCCGAAGCGCGCTTGGCCTGCCAAGTCCAACGTCACATGCACGCCGAGGCCGCCGGCTTCGGCGACGGGATAGATGAGATGGCTGAACGGGCTTGGGCCAGACAGCGCGTAGTAGTGCCCCTTGGCAAAGTGCGCGCGCCACGCGCCGCCCAAGGCAGTGGCGAAGCGCGGCGCATCGAGCCCGGCCGCATTCACTACGCACGCCGCCGACAGCGCGAAATCCCCGCAGCGCACCAGCGGGCGGCCGCTATCTTGAGCGAGCCCAGTCACGTCGGTGAGCAGGGCGATGACGCCGCCGTGGGCCTCGACATCCGCCTGCAGGCTCAGCATGAAGGCATGGCTGTCGATGACGCCGGTGGTTGGCGAGAACACCCCAGCGCGGCAACGCACCGCCGGTTCTAGCCGCCCGACCTCGGCTTGGGTGAGCCACTCAAGCTCTCCAGCGCCATTCGCGCGGGCTTGGCGCTGATAGCCGCGCAGCACGTCAAGCTGCGCCGCCGCCGTCGCCACGATGATCTTGCCCAAGCGGCGATGCGGCACGCCGCGGCGCTCGCAGTAGTCGTAGAGCAACGCCTTGCCACGCACGCTGAGGTGCGCCTTGAGGGAGTCCGTGGGGTAGTAGATGCCAGCGTGGATCACCTCGGAGTTGCGGCTGCTGATGCCGGTGCCGATGGCGTCGGCGCGGTCGAGTACCAGCACCTCGCGCCCGGCTAGGGCTAGGGCGCGCGCCACGGCGAGGCCGATCACGCCAGCGCCGATCACCACGGCGTCGCAGCGTTCAGCCATCCGCCCTCAAGGCTTGTCCCCTTTCTTGATGATGAAGCGGAGGTGCCCCTCTGCTTCGCCGAGGTCTTGCAACTCGTGGCCCATGAAACGGCAGAAGTCCCGAAAGTCGCGCCGCGTGGAGGGGTCCGTCGCCACGATGTGAAGCCGATCGCCGGGGCGCATCTCGCGGACGCGGTTGCGCACGATCATCAGCGGCTCAGGGCACAACAGGCCAGTGGCGTCTAGGTGTGCGTCTGCTTGCTGCATGGCGGGCGATGATAGCGAAAAGGCTTGGCGCGCCCGGCCGCGGCTTGGCGGCGGGCGGCAACGCCCTTGGCCGCGCTGCGGACTACCGAGACTTGGCCTGCCAACTGTGCCCGTGGCGCCCGCTTAGCCTCACGGGGGCGTGAAATGCCAAGAGCTTTCCTTGACGCTCGCGGTCAGCCGCGTGGCGGACGCCCTCCGAGCCGCGCGAGCAGCGCTTCGCCCGTCTCGCACTCGAGCAGCCATTCGCCGACCTCGTCCAAGCGCGACAGGTCCGTCTCATCCGCCAACAGCGCCGTCACACGGCCCGCCACGCCCGCGCCGAAACGCCGCTCCGCCATCCGGCCAAGCAGGGCGACACGCCCTTCGACAAGGCCCCGCTCGATGCCCTGTTCGATGCCCTGCACCCGGCCGCGCTCCACGCCTTGCGCTAAGCCTTGTTCCATGCCCTGCGCCCGGCCCTTCTCCAAACCGCGCTCCACGCCCTGCGCGACCTCCGCTTCTTTCCAACGCGCCAGCGTCGCGTCCAACATCGCCGTCATCCGCTCTCCTCCTCTTTCCGCGAGCGCCCGCTCGAAATCTGCCAGCGGCGGCAGGCCCGCCGCCAAGCCGTCCCGCTCCAGCGCCGACTCCACCCGCAGGTGCAATCCGCGGCGGAACTCCGACGAACCCGCCCCAGCGTGCCGCCGGAAGGCCTCCAGCAGCAGCCTCGGCAAGGCCTCCGCCGGCGACGACTCCAACTCCGCCAGCGTCGCCAGGCAGCCGCCCGGAACCAGCCGCCGGCCCGCGCCGTCCGGTCCCCGCGCCAGCGCCTGCAAGTCCACCGTAGCATACATCCGCACCTGCGCCTGCTCAGCGTCGCCGGTCAGCGGCCCCGCGCACTCCGCCGACGCCCGCCACGGCCGCTCGCCGTTGTGGACCACGATCGACAGCATCCCCGGCACCTCCCCCTCCGCCTGCGCCGTGCCCGACTGGCGCAGGCCGGACTCCACCAAATGCAGGTAGTCCCGCATCCGCCAAGCCATGTCCGCGTCGTGGCCGGACTGGAACTCGAGCAGCGCCAGGACGTAGCGGCGGCGGCCGTTCGCCAGCTTCCCCGACTTGCGCTCCACGCGGCGCAGCTTGTCCTGCACGCGGGTGCGCGACAGCGCCGTCAGGTGCTCCTTGTCCAGCGACGCGGCGGCGCCGAAGTCCAGCCCGTCGGCCAGCCGCGGGGCGACGAGCCGCACGGTCTCCTCGAAGAGGCGCCGGTCTTGGAACAGCACCTTGTACGGCGCGTCGCTGGCCTGCATCGGTCTTCCGGCGGCGTCGGGCTGCGGGGTGCCAACTGTGCGCCATCCACCGGGCCAATTCCCGCCCAAACGCCACGCCGGGCGGATGTCTCACGCAAATCAAAGACATCTGCCATGCCAAGGCAGCAGGCCGGCCCCCATGATCCATGCTGACGGATTCCCCTCGCCCGCCCAACTCGCGTCGCCCGCTACAAATGCTTGACTCCCTTGGTCGGCGGCAGGACACTGCCGGCGCAATGTGGCTGGTCGCCGGCGGAGGGCTCGCGGCATGATCCTGCCTCGACATCTTGGCTGGATGGCAGCGGTGGCGATGGGCTGCAACGCTTGGGGCGGCGCTGCGTCCGAAGCGCCGGCCGCGCCGGCCGGCGAGGTTGCCGCGGTGTCCGAGGCGCCGGCCACGGCGGCCGGCGAAGTGGCCGCGGCGTTTGAGGAAGGGCTGGACGATCCCGCACTGCGCATCGAGACGCAGCTCGTCGGCAGCGAGTTCGCCGCCGCCGCGGCGCAGGCGGAGCAGCTCATCGAAGCGATGCAGCGCGCCACCACCCGCTACGATCCAGCGCTGTCGCGGCCCTTGGCGCTGCTCGGCGATGCCCGTCTCGGCTTAGGCGATGCGCCAGGGGCTTTGGAAGCCTACGATCGGGCGCTGCACATCGCCCGCATCAACCACGGCCTCTTTGACCCGGGCCAGGTTGACATCGTGTATCGGGAAGCGGTGGTGCATGCGGCGATGGGCGATGCGGCCACTGCGGACGCACGCCACGAATACGCCTACAACGTGTTGGTGCGCGCCTACGGCCACAACCATCCAGACCTTGTGCCGGGCCTCTTCGCCCGCGCCGAGTGGTTTCGCGCCGGCCACAACATTTTCTCCGCCCGCAACCTCTATCAGCGCGCCGCCAAAATTGGGCTGCGTGAGTTCTCCACCGGCGACGCGCGCACCATCCGGGCGCTGCGCGGCGTGGCCGCCACGTTCCGGGACGAGCGCTTCCCGCCGGCGCGGGTGCGCGAGCGGCGGGGCAATGCCGCCGCCCGTCGCTCTGGCAGCAACACGCCGTATGGGCAAATCTCGCTCAATGACTTCTCGCCCGGCGAACTGGCGTTGATCGATGTCGTCAACCAACTGCAGGCGCGCCCAGACGCCACCGAGGCGGAGATTGCGCTGGCCATGCTCGAATTGGCGGACTGGTATCTGTTGTTCGACAAGCACAGCCGCGCCGTGCCCCTCTACCGCCGCGTTTGGCAACTGTTCGAGGCTGGAGCGCCGCAGTGGCTGGCGCAAAGGCCAGAGCTTGGGACGAGCGAGCTTGCAGCCGGGGCGAGCGAGGGCGGGGCAGACGGGCTTGAGGTCGCGGTGAGCGAGGGCGCAGCGACCGGCCTTGAAACCGGGGCGGACGGGCTGGGGGGCGGAACCGACCGGCTCGAGGGCGGGGCGAACGGGTTCGAGGGCGGGGCGAACGGGTTCGAGGGCGGGGCGAACGGGTTCGAGGGCGGGGCAAACGGGTTCGAGGGTGGGGCGAAAAGGTCACAAGGCGGAGCAGCGTGGCGCGTCGAGACCTTGGGGGCGCCGACGCCGCTTTACCTGCCGCTGCCTTCCCCGCCGTCGCAGCCCGAGGACGCAGCGAGCGACACGTCGGAGCAGGGCATCGTCGAACTCGCAATCACCGTGACGGAGCGTGGCCGCGTGGTGGACATCGAAACCCTGCGTTCCGAGCCCGAGGGATTGATGGACCACCGGGTGCGGCGGGCGACGCGCAGCGCCCGTTATCGGCCCACCTTGACGGATGGCGGCCCGGTGCGCACCGAAGATGTGCGCATCGAGTACCGCTTCGCGCACTATCCGTCCGCACCGAGCCAGTGAACACGCGCGATGTCACGCCGTGCCGCCTTCAGGCTTGGTTCAGGCTTGCCGGGCTAGCATGGTGTGGGCAACGCGCCGCGGGCTCTTCACGGAACATCACGCCATGACATTGCGACTCACAGCGGCTGTCGCCGTCGCCAGCTTGGCCCTTGCCGCCTGCTCTTCGTCGCGGCCACCGAGCGTGCCGCAGCCGCCATCCAGGCCGTCGCAGAGCACGCCTTCGCCATCGAGCTCGCCATCGCAGCCGAGCATGCCCTCGCCATCGAGTTCCCGATCGCGGCCGAGCATGCCGTCGTCGCCGTCGAGTTCCCGTTCCCAGCCGAATCTGCCGACGCCGAGCAGTTCGCCGTCGCGGCCGAGCACGCCGTCGCCGCCATCGAGTTCGCGTTCCCAACCAAGCCTGCCGACGCCGAGCAGCTCGCCATCGCGGCCGAGCACGCCGTCGCCATCATCGAGTTCCCGTTCACAGCCGAGCCTGCCTTCCGATTCACGTTCGCGACCCATGCCCACGCCTTCGGGCTCGCCTTCCCAGCCCGGCTTGCCAACGCCATCCAGTTCCTCCACGCCGGCGAACTTGCCAACGCCGGCCGGCCGGCCGGGTGCGCCGACCCCGGGCAGTGCGCCAACCCGCCCCGGGGAGGATGCGTCGAGCCAAGGCGAACCATCATCCCAACCGGGTGGCCGACCCGACGCTGGAGACGAGGCAAACGGTGGCCGCCCCAGCCCGCCGGGCAATGACGGTTGGGAGTCCAGCAATCAATTGCCGGAAACGGCCGGCGGCGAAACGCGAGCCGTGCCCGGCGGCGGCGGGCAGCCAACAGATCAGCAGCCCGCAGGTGGCCAGCCTGGCGGTGGACGGCCAACGCCCGGCGATGGCGAGCTCGACGCCGCCTTGGGCGAGATCGATGGCGAGATTTTGAGCGAACGGGCGACAATACTGGCGCGCCGCAACGAAACCGCAGGGCAGCGCCCGGCGCCGGAGGCGTCAGGCGGCGGCGCCGAAGCCGCGGAGAAATCCCCGGCAGCCGGCGGTGGCGACGCGGAGAAGATGCCTGGCGAGATGCCGGGCGCGGAGGGCCGGCGGGCGCCGCGCCCAACGCCGGCACGCATGCCCGGCCTGCCGGTGCCGCCGGATGTGGCGGACGCGCGCGATGACGACGTGGTGTGCCGGCAACTGCGCGAAGCGGCCATGCAAGAGGCGGACGTGGCGTTGCGCGAAAAGTTGTGGGACGAATATCGGCGCTGCCGGGAGCGATAGTGGCAACGATGCAGGAGTTAGGGCAGGGCAGCGCCGCCGCGGAGAGCCAAGCTTGCCGCGGCTGGCTTGGTTGGCCCGTCCGAACATGCCGGCGGCGCCAAGCGCTCGCGCGCACTGCTAGCAAGCCCTGTTGGCGACCCGCTGGCCGAGTGCTGGGGTTCGCCCTCCTCGTGCCGCTTGCGGCCTGCGTCACCGAGACGGTGCGCGTGGTTGATATGACGCCGCCGCAACAGGCGGCGAGCGCCATTCCGGAGGAAATGCTGCTCGATATCGGCGTGGCGGTCTTTGATCCCAACGTGCCAGAGGGGTATGACGAGCAAGTTGAGCGCAATGTGCAGCCCGAAGTGCGTCGCGCCGAAGCCAACTACATGGCGTTCTTTCTGAAGAACCTGCTGCAATCGACGGGCAACTGGGGCGCGGTGCGCGTCGTGCCCCGGCGCACCGACGCCGTGGACGTCGTGGTCGCGGCGACCATCGAACACTCGGATGGCGAAAGCCTGCGCCTTCGCGCCACCGTCACGGATGCGCGCGGCGAACGCTGGTTCACGCGCGAGTATGAGTCCCTCGCCAGCAAGTACGCCTACGACGGCAGCATCCCCGCCGGCATCGACCCGTTCCAGAGCGCCTATCGCGCCCTCGCCGACGACATGTTCGCCCACCTTGGGCGCTTGTCGCCGGCGGACGTCAGCGCCATTCGCAACACCGCTGAGCTGCAGTTCGCGCGGGGCTTCGCCCCAGACGCCTTCGGGGATTACTTGGCCGTCGCCGCAGATGGCCGCGTGGTCGTGCGGCGGCTGCCGGCCGCGGACGACACCATGCTGGCGCGCACTAGGCGCATCCGCGAGCGCGAATACCTCTTCATCGACACGCTGGACGAGTACTACGAAACCTTCGCGGCGAACATGTTCACGCCGTATCAGAATTGGCGCCGCGCCACCTACGAGGAAGCCATTGCCTACAACTTGGCGCGCCAGCAAGCCCGCTCCCGAGTGTTGGTTGGCTCCGCGGCGGTGATCGGCGGCATCGCCGCGCAAACGCAAGGCGACCGCTTGGCGACGCGCTACGGCGGCTTGGTGAGCATCATTGGCGGGGCGGGGCTGCTGAAAACCGCCATCGACAAGTTTGCGGAAGCGAAGGTGCATGCGGAAGTGCTGCAAGAATTGGGCACTTCGGCGGAAGCCGAGATCGTGCCGACCACCATCGAGCTCGAGAACCAAACGTTGACGTTGCAGGGCGCCGTGGATGCCCAGTACGAGGAACTGCGGCGCATCCTGAAAAAGGTGTATTTGGAGGAACTCGGCTTGCCCGCATCGGCCGAACCGGCGTCGAACGCCGCTCGGGAGGCCGCCCGTGAGCAAGCGGATGAACCGGCCTGAAACGCGGTTGCGCAGCCGCCACCGCATCGCTAGCTAGGCCAAGCTGTGGAGCCGCTCACCATCAAGCCGGCCGCGGCGCCCCTCACGCAGGGTGGCGTCCGCAAGCGGCGCGTGCGGCTGCCGTCGCTGCGCACCGTTGTGTTGGCCGGCGTTGCCGTCGCCCTCGGGGCGCTCTTGGGTTGGATTTTCCTCGCCTTGCCGGATCGCGTGGCAACGCCGCGCTTGGCTGTGACCAACTCAGCCGACCAACCAGCGGCGTCCGGGCGCAGCCAAGGGGCAGCGGAAGTGACGCCGCCCTTCCGTCAGTTGGAATTGGAGCGAGCGGAGCGGGCCGCCCGCGAATCGTTGGCGCGGTTCGTGGAGCACACCCGCGCGTTGGAGCAGGACATGAGCGTGGCCGCGTGGGGCCAAGCGGAGCTCGACGCCGCCACCGATCGGGCGGTTGCCGCCGATCAGCTGTTCCTGCAGGAACGTTACGAGGCGGCGCTTGAGGAATACGAGGCGGCCGTCGCGGCGCTTGTGGCGCTCCAAGAGCGCGGCGGGGTGTTGCACGATGCGGCGGTGGCGCGTGGCGCCGAAGCCTTGGACGCCAGGCAGCCGGCGACGGCCGCCGCGGCCTTCGCAGAAGCGCTGACGATTCGGCCGCAGTCGCAAGCGGCGTTGGCTGGCGCTCGCCGTGCGGCGGCGCAGCCGCGGGCGCTGGAACTCATGCGCGAGGGTGAACGCGCCCGGCTGCGCGGGGATTTCGCCGCCGCGATGCAGCACCTTGAAACTGCCCGCGCGGTGGATGCGGCAACGCCGGGCCTTGCCGCGGCCCTCACCGCAGTGCGCCGGCAAGTGGCGCAAAACGTGCGCGAGCAGGCGCTCTCGGCCGGCTTTCGAGCACTGAGAGATGGCGATTTCGATGCGGCGCAAGGCGCGTTCGAGGGCGTGTTGGCAGCGTCTCCGGAAGAGCCGGCGGCGTTGGATGGATTGCGGCAGACGGCGCAGCAGCGCACGCTGGCGGTGATCGAGCGCCACAGACGCGAGGCGCTTGAACGCGAAGCGCAGGGCGATTGGCAGGGTGCCCTCGCGAGCTACGCCGCCGCGCTGCAGGTGGACGGCACGCTCCGCTTTGCCCGCGATGGCCAAGCGCGGCTCAGCGCCCGCGTCGAAACCCTCGCAAAGATGCAGGCGTTGCTCGCTGACCCGGCGGCGCTTTCAGAGGACGCAACGTTCAAGACGGCCGAAGCGTTGCTCGCCGAAGCGCAGGCGCAGGGAGCAGCCGGCGGCCCCGACGCGCAAGCGGTGGCGGCGTTTGCAGAGCTGCTCGCCCGCGCCGGCAAACCGCTGCCGTTGGTGCTCGTTTCAGACAACGCCACCGCGGTGACGATCTACAAGGTGGGGCAACTCGGCGCATTCGAGCGGCGCGAGCTCAACCTGCGGCCTGGCCGCTACACCATCGTCGGCAGCCGCGACGGTTGCCGCGACGTGCGCAAGGAGATTGTGCTGGCGCCGAACATGGCGCCGGTGGCGGTGCGCTGCGAGGAGCGCATCTGACGGCATGGCGCACTTCGGCCAGCGCATGGCGATCCGTCCGTCGCACCCGTTGAGCCTCGCGCTCGCCTGGCGGCGTTCCTGATGATGGACGCAGCGCCGGGCGCTGGCGCAATTCAGCCCACCCGCTTCGCGCCAACGCCGGATGCGCCGCGTCGCGTTGCGGCTTGGCTCACGCCGGGGCGCGTGGCGTTGCTCGTGGCGGTGGCCGCGACGGCATGGTTCCTGTGGTTCTTGTTCACGGCCAAATCCGTGCGGTTCGACATGGACCCTCCCACCGCAGCGCTCACCGTGAGCGGCGGCTTCGAACTGCAGTTCTCCGGCATCCGACTGTTGCGCGAAGGGCCTTACCAATTGCAGGCCACGGCGGCTGGCTATCACCCGCTGGAGGTCGACGTCGATGTGGCGGCGCCCCGTAACCAAACCTTCTCCTTGGCCCTCGTGCCGTTGCCGGGCCGGGTGACGTTTCAGTCCACGCCTCCCGGTGCCACCGTGCGCGTGGATGGCGAGGCCATTGGCGTGACGCCGTTGGTCGCGGATGTTGCCGCTGGGGCACGGGCCGTTGAGATGACGTTGGACATGCACCAGCCGGCGCCGGCGACGGTCGATGTGACCGGCCGCGAAGTCGCCCAAACCGTCGCGCACACGCTGCGCCCAGACTGGGCCTCGGTGACGCTGGCCACGTCGCCGCCGGGTGCTGAGATTTATGCGGACGACGTGCTGGTCGGTGCCGCGCCGGGCCCGGTGCGCGTGCCGAGCGGCGAGCGCCGCATCGAAGCGCGCCTCGATGGCCACAAGACTTGGCGCGACATCTTGCATGTCGTCGCCGAGCAGGAACTGACGTTGCCGCCGGTGACTCTCGCCCGCGCCGATGGCCTGCTGACGGTGCGGTCGACGCCGCCCGGTGCCGGCGTGACGGTTGATGGCGCGTATCGGGGCGTCACCCCCACCCAAATCGAGGTGGCGCCGGGGCGTTCCCATGAAGTTGAGGTATCTCTGGCAGGACATGCGCCGGTGACGCGCCGCGTCCATGCACAGTCGAGCCGAGAGACGTTCGTGGACGTGGAGTTGGCGCCGCTGACGGGCGAGTTGGCCGTGACGCTTGCGCCGCCGGACGCGGAACTGTGGGTCGACGGTGCATTGGTCGGCGCCGGGTCGCGCACGCTGGCGCTGCCGGCGCGGGCGCATGACGTTGAGGTGCGAAAGGAAGGGTACGCCGGCTACCGCCGCGCAGTGACGCCGCAGCCGGGTTTCATGCAGGAGCTCAAGGTGCGCCTGCTCACCTTGGAGGAGGCGCGCGTCGCCCGCTTGACGCCAACCATCACCACCTCCGCGGGCCAAGTGCTGCTGCTCCTGAAGCCGTCGCCGATTCGCTTGGGCGCTTCGCGGCGTGAGCCGGGCCGCCGCGCCAACGAGGCGTTGCGGGAGGTTGCGCTCACGCGGCTCTATTACCTTGGCGCGCAGGAAGTGACGAACGCCGAGTTCCGCGAGTTCGCCGGCGGCCACGCATCCGGCGAGTTCGAGACGCTGGACATCGACAAAGACGCGCAGCCAGTGGCCAACGTCGCTTGGGAAGAGGCGGCGCTGTACTGCAATTGGCTTTCAGAGCGCGAGGGCCTCGCGCCGTTTTACTTGGTGGAGTTCGGCAAGGTGACGGGCTTCGTGGCCAGCGCCGTGGGCTATCGCCTGCCGAGCGAGGCGGAGTGGGCTTGGGCGGCGCGCGATGTGAGCGAGGAGGCGCCTCTGCTGCGCTTCCCGTGGGGCGACCGGCTGCCGCCGCCAGATCGGCACGGCAACTATGCGGACGCCTCCGCGCGGCATGTGGTGGGGCGCATCGTCTTCGGCTACAACGACAACCACATCGTCAGCGCCCCCGTGGGCACCTTCAAGCCGAACGCCAAGGGCGTGTATGACTTGGGCGGCAACGTGGCCGAGTGGGTACACGATTACTACGACATTCCGGAGCCGGATGCGCCTGCGAACCCGCTCGGCCCCGCAACGGGCGACTACCACGTCATCAAGGGCTCAAGCTGGATGCACGGGGCCATCTCTGAACTGCGCCTCGCGTTTCGAGACTATGGCGCCAAGGGGCGGCCCGATGTCGGCTTTCGCATCGCCCGCTTCGCGGAGGCGCAATGAGTATGGGCAGCGTGGCTTGGCTCGCATTGCTGGCGGCTCTGGCTGGCGCCGCGGCGTTCGCAGCGGATGCGAAGGACGAGGGCGAAGCGCCGGCGCCGGTGGACGCCGCGACGCAGGCCGGGCCGGAGGAAGCGGGCGACCGCGCCCGCGCCAGTCAACAAGCCGAGCCGCCTCCTGCAGAGGCGCCGCAGCCAACAGGGCCCGAACCAGCGCCGGCAACAGCCGCCGACGCAGCCGATTCGCCGGAGGTGTTCGTTCCCACCGAGGACATCTCCGAAGACCTGTCCGTGCGCTTTCCGGTGGACATCTAGCTTGGCTGGCCGGCGCGGGCGCTATACTGCGGCGGCTCCGGCAGGAGGCCGCCGCGCCGCTCCCAATGGTGTGATGCCAAAATGAAAAGAAGCCTGCCGTTCGAATCCATCTACCAAGCGGCCGCGCTGATTCTCGCCATCATCGTGGTGCATCTGGTGTACGTCACCGCGGTGCGCCCCAACGCCGATGCCATTCTGGAGGCGCGAGCCGCGCAATCCGCCGCCGGCGAGGCGGTGAATCAGGAACGCTCGCTGTATGTGGTGCTGCGCGATTACGAGCAGGAATCCTGCTTCGTGCTCGGCTTGTGGGCCATCGCGATCATCGGCTTCAAGGCGCGTAACTCGCTGCGCGAGCGGCGCCTCTTGGATGCGAACTTGGTGCAGGTGAGCGAGGGCATGAGCATCCTGCCCGAAGACACGCGCGAGTATGCGCGCCCGGTGCAGGCGCTGTCGGGGGACGCGCAGAATCAACTGCTGCCGCGGGCGCTGCTGGCCGCGTTGCAGCGCTTCGCCTCCACCCGCAACGTGCATGACGTCTCCGAGGCCGTGCGCCAAGTGTGTGAGGCGGAGTCGGACCGGTTGGACAGCGAACTCTCGATGGTGCGTTACATCACCTGGGCCATCCCGTCCATCGGCTTCATCGGCACGGTGCGCGGCATCGGCGACGCGCTGGGCCAAGCCTACGAGGCGGTGGGCGGCGACATCGCCGGCGTCACGGAAAGCCTGGGCGTGGCGTTCAACTCCACGTTCGTCGCCCTCGTCATCAGCATCTTCATCCGCTTTTTGGTCGATCAAGCGCAGCTGATCCAAGAACGCTTGACGCTGGATGTGCAGACTTGGTGTGACCGCCAGCTCATCCGCCACATGCAGGTGCGCTGACGTGTACATGCTGGAGCTGAACGACGCCGAGCTGGCGCTCTCCCACGATGGCGAGGTGGTGTTCCAAGAGCCGGGCGTGGTGTCGCTGGCGGGACGCGAGCCGGTGTTCGGCGCCGCCGCCCTCGCTGTCGCGCGCCTGCATCCGCGCCAGAGCCACAGCCAATATCTGGGGCGCATGAATGCAGACCCGGTGGCCCCCGCCGCGCCCGGCATCGCCAATCAGGCAGACCTCGTGTATCGCCACCTGCAGCGCATGAAGGCGGCGGCGAGCTTGGGCGACGACGAGCCGGTGCGGATATTGGTGCCGAGTGCGAGTACACCAGAGCAATTGGCGCTGTTGCTCGGCATTGCGCAGGAGGCGCGCCTCAACGTGGTGGCGCTCATCGACGCCGCGGTGGCCGCTGCCGCGGCAACCCCCCTTGCGGGCGCGGCGCAACTGGTGGACGTGGCGTTGCATCGCGCCCAAGTGACCAAGTTGGCCGTGGCGAACGATGTGCAGCGCCAAGACGCCGAAGAAGAGGCCGAGGCGGGGCTCATGCGCCTGCTTGAAGGTTGGGTGGATGCCGTGGCAGACCGCTTTGTCGCCGAAACCCGCTTCGACCCGCTGCGCGTGGCGGCGACGGAGCAGCAGGTGTTCGACCAAGTACACGCGGCCATCGCCGACGCGGCCGGGCAAGGTGCGCGGGAGCTCGTGGTGGAGACGGAGCACCGCGGCGAGGTGCGCGCCGTGGGGCTGCCTTGGAGCGCGTTGTGGGAGAAATCCCGGCAACGTTATGAGCGCTTGGCGCAACGCTTGAACCCGGCGGCGCCGGTGCTCTTGACGCAGCGCGCGGCGCGGTTGCCGGGGCTTGTGGAACTGCTGCGCGAAGCGGGCCACGAAACCCAAGCGTTGCCGGCCGCGGCGGCCCGCGACGGGGCGCAAAGCGTGGCGGCAACGCCGGCCGCGGAGGGCGGGGTGAGCTTCGTCACGATGCTGCCGCGCCATGCCGGCGCCGCGCCGCCGCCGGCGCACCCCTTGGGCACGCATCTACTCTGCGACGCGGTGGCGGTGCCGCTCACCGATGCGTTCGACGCGGGCCGCTGCCCTGAGGCCGCCGGCGCTGCGTTCCGCATCGTCAAGCGGCCAGATGGGCACTATGTGCTGCCCAATGGCGCGGCGTCCGTCACCATCGATGGCCACCGGGTTGATGGCGAGGCGCCGGCCGCGCTGGGGGCGAGAATCGCCAGCGACGGGCGCGAGTTCCGCATCGTGCGCGTCGTCGAGGGATGAGACGTGGCGCGGCGGCGGCGCTTCGAGGTCTTTTCGCTGGCGTTCTTGGATGTGATGTCCTGCGGCTTCGGCGCCGTGGTGCTCATCTTCCTCATCATCGAGCACTCCGTGAGCGACTCAGTGCATGCGCTGGATCGGGATCTCCTCTCCGAAATACGGCTGTTGGACTACGAGCTCGACGCCGGCAAGCCTAATCTGGTCGATCTTGAACAGCGCTTGGAAGCGCTGCGGCAGCGCCTTGGACAAACGCGGCAGCAGCGTGTCGCAGTGGTGGCGGATGCCGAGCGCAAGCGCGAGGAACTCGACGATCTGGAGGCGCTCACCATCGCGAGCGAGGAGAGCGTCGAAGAACTGAAGGCGGATGTGGAGACGCGCCTGCGCGAGGTGGAGCGGTTGCGCGCCATCGAGGAGGAGAACGCCGGCCGCGCGCCCATCTTCATCGAGGGAGAAGGCGACCGGCAATACCTCACGGGCCTTTTCGTCGGCGGCACGCACATCCTCATCGCGCTGGACGCCTCCGCGAGCATGCTCGACGCTACGCTGGTGAACGTCATCCGGCGCCGCAACATGCCTGTTGAGCGGCAACTGCGCTCGCCCAAGTGGCAGCGCGCCGTGCGCACCGTGGAGTGGCTGGCGGCGCAACTGCCCATCGACAGTGTGTTCCAGATCCTCCTCTTCAACACCGAGGCGACGAGCGCGTTCGCCTCGCCCGCCTGGCGGGACACGACGGATGCGGACGCCTTGGCGGATGCCATCGAACGCATCGCCGGCACGGCGCCGAGCGGCGGCACCAGCTTGGAGAACCTGTTCGTCGCCGTCGGCCGCATGAACCCGCCGCCGGACAACCTGTTCCTCATCGTGGACAGCTTGCCGACGCAGGGCACCTCGGCGCCGCGCTCTGCCACGGTGACCGGCCGCCAACGCATGGCGCTCTTCGAGGATGCCGCGGCGCAGGTGCCGCCGCAGTTGCCCGTGAACGTCATCTTGTTCCCGATGGAGGGCGACCCATCGGCTTCGGCGGCGTATTGGTCGCTGGCACAGAACACCGGCGGTGCCTACTTGGCACCCTCGGAGGATTGGCCATGAAGCGCGTCAAACGCCGCTTGGTGGAGGAGTTCAGCTTGTCCTTCCTGGACGTGATCTGCTGTGGCTTCGGTGCCATCGTGCTGCTGCTGATCGTCACCTCCACGCTGCAGCAAACCGTGTTCGAGGAAACGGAGCTGGACCTGGACGGCCAAGTGGCGCAGCGGCGCGACGCCGTGCACGTGCTGCGCGGCCAGACGCGCACGCTGACGCGCCAAGTGGAGGATCGTCAAGCGCAACTGGACAAGGAGCTAGAGGAACTGGCGCGGCATCGTCGCGAGTTGTCGGAGATCCTGGGCCGGTTTGAAGCCACCACGGAGCAGGCCGACACCCAAGCTGAGGCACGCAGCGAGTTGGCCGCCGCGCGCCAGAGCCTCACCGATGAAATGACGCGCCTGCTCGGCGCCGGCTTCGAGCGCCGAGACAACGTGATCGGCGGCATCACCGTGGATTCGGAGTACATCATCTTCGTCATCGACACCTCTGGCAGCATGCAGCGCTTTGCGTGGGCCGCGGTGGTGCGCAAACTGGCCGAGACGCTGCAGATTTATCCGGAGGTGAAGGGCATCCAGGTGCTGAACGACATGGGCGACTACATGTTCAGCAACTTTCGAGACCGCTGGATTCCCGATTCGCCGACGCGCCGCGAGGCTATCATGCGGCGCTTGGAGACGTGGGCGCCGTTCTCCAATTCAAGCCCGGTGGAGGGCATCGAGAAGGCCATCACGCAATTTTGGGCGCCGGATAAGAAGATCAGCATCTATGTGTTCGGCGACGACTACAGCGGTGGGTCCATTGAAGAGGTGGTGGACACCGTGGATCGCATGAACCGCGCCGACGAGTCCGGCCAGCGGCGGGTGCGCATTCATGCGGTGGGGTTTCCGGTGATCTTCATGGCCGCCTCGCCGCGCCAGCAGCAATCCGCGTACCGCTTCGCCGCGCTGATGCGCGAGCTGACGTGGCGCAACAACGGCACCTTCGTGGGGCTTGGGTTGGACGTGCTGCGTTAGGGGCAGGTGGCCCGGTGCCGGGCCGCCGCGCTTGGCGCGGGTGGCGCCGAAGCAGCGGCCGGCCGCAGGCGCAGCGCACTAGGGGTGCCGCGCGACGCCCCGGTCGGCGCACGGTGCTAGCATCGCGTCTTTGGCCCAGCAGGACAGCCCGCTGCATGGCAGAGGTCGCGCGCATCGAACGGGAACGCCCCGCCCGCGCCGCGGGCGTGCGCCGGCGGCGCATCTCGGCGCGGGCGGCACTGCTCGTGGCTGCCGGCGCCTTGGGCGCGGCGCTGGGCGGCTGGTGGCTCTATGACCGTCTCGCGAACGTCTATGTCGTGGATGCGCGGGTCGGCGCGACCATGGTGTTGTTGAGTAGCCGCGTCGCTGGCTGGGTGACGGCGGTGCCGGCGAGCGAGGGGCAGCGCGTGGCAGCCGGCGCACCGCTCATTGCGGTGGACGATCGCCAAGCACGGCTGCGCCGCGACGAACTGCGGGCGCAACTAGCCACGCTCGATGCGCGCATCGAGGCGGCGCAAGCGGAGATCGCGTTCGTGCAGGCGCGCACGGCAAGCCTCATCGAGGCCGCGGCGTCCGCTTTGCAAGGCGCCGAGTCAGACTTGGAGGCAGCCGGCTCCATGCGCGAAACCCTGCACGACGAGTGGCAGCGCGCCGATGCGCTGCGTGAACGCGGCCTGCTCTCCGATCAAGATTGGGCCTCCCGCCGCAATGCCTTCCGCACCGCGGAGCAGGGCGAGGCGAGCCGCGAAGCGGAACTGCGCGGCGCTGAGGCAGGCCTTGCCGCGGCGCGCTCGGAGCAAGCGCGGATGGACATGCTGAGCGCGGACCTCGCCCGGCTCAACAGCGAACGCCGCGCCGTCGTCCTGCAAGAGCAGCGCGCCGGGGAGGAACTGAACGACCACGTCGTCAAAGCGCCCATCGGCGGCATCATCGACGAAACGTTCATCGACCCAGGGGAGTATGTGGCCGCCGGCCAGCGCGTCTTGATGCTGCACGACCCAGGGGACATCTGGGTGGCGACGCGGGTGAAGGAGACGGATCTGCGCCACCTGCGCGTCGGCAAGCGCGCCGAGGTGCGCGTGGACGCGTTTCCGGATGCGGTCTACTCGGCCGAGGTGTCGCACATCGGCCACGCCGCCACCAGCGAGTTCGCGCTGCTGCCCAATCCAAACCCCAGCGGCAACTTCACAAAGATCACCCAGCGTGTGGAGGTGAAGCTCACCTTCGACCAGCCGGACCCTAGGCTGCGCCCCGGCCTCATGGTGGAGGTGAAGGTGCCCAAGGGGGAGTGACCGCCGTTCGGCGCCGCCGAACGCGAAGAGGGGCGAAACCGCATGGATCTGCAAGCGCTCTGGCGCCGCCTGAAGGCGTTTGGCCGCGCGCCGGCGCCCGCCAGCGCCGCGGCGCCGGCGTCTGCGCCCGAGGCGCCCCCAACAGGCAGCGCCGTCCCGCCGGGCCTTGAGGCAACGCCGGGCATCATCCGGCTTTATGAGCAAGTCGGGCCAAGGTATCCGTGGTACGTGAGCATCGTCAGCGTGCTTGGCTCGTTCGCCACGCTGCTCACCGCCACCATCGTCAACGTCGCCATCCCAGACATCATGGGCAGCCTCGGCATGACCATGGACGAAGCGCAAACCTTGGTGAGCGCGTTCTTGGCCGCCGGCACGGTGACGATGCTGATGACGGCGTGGTGCATCCGCGCCTTCGGCATCGCCCACACCTACGTCTTTTGCCTCTGCGTCTTCATCGCCTCCTCGGTGCTTGGCGGCATCGCCGCGACGGCCGAGACGCTGTTCATCGCCCGCCTCCTGCAGGGCGCCGCTTCCGGGGTGGTGACGCCGCTCACCATGGTGTTGATCGCGCAGGTGTTTCCGGTGTCGAAGCGCGGCATGGGGATGGGCCTCATGGGTGTCGGCACGGTGCTCGCCCCGGCCCTCGCCCCCGCCATCGGCGGCTATCTGGTGGACAACCTCTCGTGGCGGTGGGTGTTCTACATGGCCATCCCGTTTGCCGCGGCGAGCCTGCCGTTTGCGCTCGCCCTGTTTCCCGCCCGCGAGGAGCGCGGCCCGCGGCCACCCTTCGATTGGGCCGGCTTGGTGCTGTGCTCCACGTTCCTGACGGCGCTGCTCATCGCCTTGACCGAAGCGCAGAGCGAAGGCTGGCACGACGATCGGGTCGTCATCGCGCTGGCCGTGAGCGTCGTCGCCCTCGTGGCGTGGATCGCTTGGGACGTGCGCGCGGCGCAACCGCTGTTGAACTTGCGGCTGTTGCGCAATGGCCGCTTCGCCAGCGCCGCCCTCGTCACCTTCACCGTGGGCGCCGGGCTGTACGGCTCCACCTATGTGTTTCCCTTGTTCTTGATGGAGGTGTCGCGCCTCATCCCGACGGATGCCGGGCTGAGCATGGCGCCGGCCGGGTTTGCAATGGCGGCGATGTTCCCGCTCTCGGGCTACTTGGCAGACCGGGTGTCCGCGCGCAGCTTGGTCACGGTCGGCTTGGCGCTGGTGGCGTGGGCCTGCTGGCTGATGCGCGATGCGGACGCCTTCACCCCGATCGTCGACATGCTGGGGTGGTACATCATCGGGCGCGTCGGCATGGCGCTCATCTTTCCGGGATTGAACGCCGCTGCCGTGAATGCCTTGCCGCTGGAACTCATCCCGGCCGGCAGCGGCATGATCAACTTCCTGCGCCAGTTTGGCGGCGCGTTGGGGGTGAGCGCCCTATCGTTCGTGCTGATTGAACGCAGCGCGGAGCATCAGTTGCGCGTGATGGAAACGCAAACATGGGACAACAGCGCCATGATGGAGCTGATGCGGCTGGTGCAGGAGCAGCTCGCCTATGTCGGCTTGGTGGGCTACCAAGCCTTCGAGATGAGCTTCACCTATGTGCTCGCGGTGGTGAACACGCAAAGCGACATGCTGGGCTACCGCGAGAGTTTCATTGCCTTGGCCGCGGTGCTGGCCTTGTCCATCCTGCCCACTTGGACCATGGGGCCGAACCGCTCGCTGGCCGCGCGCCCTGGCCGTTAGCGAACGCTGCCGCTCTCCCGCAGCGCCGCAATTTCCGCGGCGTCGAAACCCGCTTCGCGCAACACCTCTTCGGTGTGCTCGCCGAGGCCGGGCGAAGGACGGGAGAGCGCCGCAGGCGTGTCGCCGAAGCGCCCCGGGGGACGCGGTTGACGCATTCGTCCGCCGACGGGATGCTCGAACTCGATGAGCGCCTCCATCGACTGCACCTGCGGATCTTCAATCACCTCATCGCGGGTGTTGATTTTCGCGTAGGGCACTTGGTTGGCATCAAGGCGCTCGCACAGGGCCTCGGTCGGAAACTTGGCGTAGGCATCGTTCAAGAGCGCTTGAAACACGCCGCTGTTGGCCTGCCGCGCCGGCGGCGTGGAGAAGCGCTCGTCCTCCATCAGGTTGGGCAGTTCCAGGGCGCGGAACAGCCCTGCCCACTCCCCGGCCTTCACCGGCATCGTCGCAACATGGCCATCCGCCGTCTTGCGCACGAAGTAGGCGTGGTTGCCGAACGGAAACCGGGGCACGTCGTCGCCGACGAAGTGGAAGTTGGCCATGCTGTCTGGCCACAGGAAGAACAGGCTCGCGTCCAGCATGGACACCTCGACGCGCTGGCCGACGCCGGTGCGGCCACGCGCCACCAACGCGGAGCAGATGGCTTGGGCCGCCGTCATGGAGGTGATCTTGTCGCAGATGAGCGTGTTGATCATCACCGGCGTCTCGGTGGCGGGGTCTGCCTGCAGCGAGGCGATGCCGGAGATCGCTTGGATGACGGCGTCGTAGACGCGCCGTCCGGCGTAGGGGCCACTGCGCCCGACGCCGTTGATCGAAGCGAACACCAAGCCGGGGTTGATGGCGCGCAACGCCTCGTAGCCAAAGCCCAAACGCTCCATCACGCCAGGGCGAAAGTTCTCCATCAGCACGTCCGCGCCGGCGATCAAGCGCCGCAGGGCATCCTTGCCGGGTTCCGATGCAAGGTCGATGACGATGGAACGCTTGTTGCGGTTCATTTGCGCGAACGAGCCGTTCAGGCCATTGCGCGTGTTGCGAAAGGGCGCCCGCATGGCGTCGCCATCGGGTGGCGCTTCCACCTTCACCACGTCTGCGCCTTGGTCGCCCAAAATCGCCGCGGCAATGGGCCCTGAGTAAATCGTGGTCATGTCGATGACCCGTATGCCGTCCAAAGACCCTGCCATGCTGCCGTTCCCGCTCGCTTCGTTGCGGCCAATTATGCGATGGGAAGGCGGTTCGGGTGCAAAACGCGGGCGGCCGCCACTTGCCATAGACTTGGGCGCAGTCCGGCATCCGCCGGCGCCGTGGCCATTGGTTCGTTCGGTTCGGCTCGGCTCGGTGGGTGCCTCGGCCGCGCCGCAAGCCGCCATTCCGCATCGGGCTCGTGGCCGGCGCGGCCATGTTCGCAGCAGCAGAGGGCTGAGCCTTGAGCCATGCGTAAGGTGTTGGTGGTGGACGACCACGCGCACATCCGCGATGTGGTGGCGTTCGCCTTGCGGCGCGGCGGCTTCGAGCCAGTGGAAGCGGGCGATGGGCGCGTGGCGTTGGATGCCTTCGAGCGCGAATCGCCAGACCTCATCATCCTCGATGTGCTGATGCCGGAACTCGACGGCATGGCGGTGTGCCAAGCGATTCGGCGCGTGTCGAACGTGCCGATCCTGCTGCTGTCCTCCAAGGACGCCGAACCGGATCGCATCGCGGGGCTAGAGGCTGGCGGCGACGACTACATGGTGAAGCCCTTCAGCCCCCGCGAACTGGTGGCCAAAGTGCGCGCCATGTTCCGCCGCATGGACGCGCTGCTCGAAGGCGATGGCCACCCGCTCACGGTGGGAGCGCTGGTGATCGACACCGCGGCGCGGCGCGTGGAGGTGCGTGGCCATGCCGTGACGCTCACGCCCATCGAGTTCGGCTTGCTCGCCACCTTGGCGCGCCGGGCGGGCAATGTCGTCGCCCGCGAGATGCTGATGCGCGGCGCCTACGCCCCACGCCGCATCGTCAGCGACCGCACCATCGACAGCCATGTGCGCCGCCTGCGCGAGAAACTTAAGGTAAGCGGCAGCGACCCCATCGAAACGGTGTACGGAGTGGGGTACCGGCTGGCGTTCGATTAGGGTTCGATGGTGGTCAGCGCGCCAAAATGGAGTATTACCGCGGGTTCTCGTGCCCCAGAAAGCAGTCCATGCACCCCATTGCTGTACAGTGGCGGCCCATACAAAGGCGTCTGTGCATGGAGCGTCTAGTAGGTCTGGGGTGGCATCGTCCCCTCAAGCTGGGTTTTCGGATCGACGGGTACGAGTACAGGAAACATGCAATGAGCAAACATCGCGTTTACAAGGACGGCAGTGGCCGTGAGTTCGACGTGCGGGAGGTCGGCGAGTGCCAATGGCAGGTCAAGCCCGTTGAGCCAATTCTTAGGGCCTTGCACGAAAGTGCCACGATTCAAGTGAAAGGAAGTGCCGTAGATGCTCAATACGTCATCTCCGCTAATGGGGAAGTGCAGGGTGGAAACGACAACCTTAGCGTCGCGTTGGGGATGGCCGCAGACCTTCTAACGCACATACGACCCACCGAGAACGCCAAAATCAAGAAGTGCGCCACCATGCACGAGTGGATGAACGCGGGTTGATCCGACACGACCACACCGTTCGATTTTCGTCGAATGGCAAGCACCGCCCAAGAGTTAAACCAGTCAACCAATCGACATACCGCCGGGCAGATGCCGGTGGCGTTACGCTTTGCTACGCCCTTGGCAATCGCTTGGCTGCTAGCGCTTCGTGATACTCCTCTTCATCAAGCCCCAGCCCATCCAGTATCAAAGCGTCCACGTCTGGCAGAACTTTGGGAGCTTTCTCCCATAAGTTCATGTTCTCCGACTCGCGCCCGCCAGCAGTCCCTGATCGCCTCACAGCGGGTTCGTAGAGAAGACAGCCGGCAACGCTGTGTCGCGCACCAAGGCGTGGGCGCAACGTCCCGCAATCAGTAGCCCAGCGCTTTGTCGACCACGCCTTCCAATGGGGCGCCGGCCACGAGGTTCTCCAGATTGCGGACGAAGCGATCCATGTTGCGGCTGGCGCGAAACTGGCTCGCGCCGGCGGTGTGGGGCGTCATGGCGACATTCGCCAATGCCCACAGGCGGCTCTCGGCCGGCAGCGGCTCACGGGGCGCCACGTCGAGGGCGGCGCCGCGCAGTTGGCCGCCATCAAGGGCAGCGATGAGGTCTTCCTCCACCATCACCTCGCCGCGCGTCACATTAACGAGCCACGCGCCTGGCTTCATCTGCGCGAAGGCGCCGGCGTTGAACTTGCCGCGCGTCTCTGGCGTCAGCGGGCAGCAGATGGCGAGCACATCCGAGGTCGCCAACAGGTTCGCAAAGCCATCCGGCGGCGCCACCGCATCCACTTCGGCGGAACCCGGCACGGCATCCCGGTCTAGCGCCTGCACCCTCATGCCGAATGCCGCGGCGCGGCGCGCCATCGCGCGGCCCGTGCCGCCGAAGCCGAAGATGCCCATGGTCAAGCCCGTGAGCTCGATCTCTTGGCGACGCATCTCCGGCCGATGGTTCCAAGCGTCTGGCCCCAACCGCTGCGCGGTGGCCAACTGGCGAGTGAGCATCAACAGCAGGCCAAAGGCGTGATCCGCCAGATGCTCTCCCACCAGCCCCTTCTCGCTGGTGAGAACGACATCGCTTGCCTTGAACTCGTCGTAGAGGAAGGCATCCACGCCGGAGGCGATGGCATGCACCCAGCGCAGCCGCGCCGCCAAGAACATTTCGCGGGAAACGAAGCCGAGCACGACATCCGCATCTGTGATGTGCGTCAGCGCGTCCCGATAGCTGGACGTCACCACCTCGGCGCCCTCGGCAGCGGCGCGGATGCGCGCCAGGTCGGCCGCGGACACCTCCGGCAGCGTGAGCCCGGGAATGATCAGAACCTTATGTGGCGTCATGTTTGCCTCAACTCTTCCTATCTTGCGACGCGCCGTTCCGACGCTGCATCCAACCTTCCGACGCCAACGCCGGCCCACTTCATGCGAACACCACCTCCACCGTGCCCAAGGCCACGCCGAAGTCTCCCGACCAGCGTGAGGGCGCGGTGACGCGCTGACGCCCGAAGGCGCCGGTGATGACGCGCTGGCCGGGTTCCAAGCGCCGCCCGAAGCGGCCAAGTTGCGCGGCGAGCGCGGCGATGGAGGCGAAATGGTCATCAATGTGGCCGCGCGCCGGCACCCTCGCCTGCGGCACCCCATCGCGGGCAAGCGTCACTTCCAAGCCGTCCAAGTCGATCCCTTCGAGGGGGCGCTCGGCGCCGGCGACGATGCCCCATTGCGAAAGGTTGTCTGCAAGCCGAGCCGCCATGGATGCATCCGCCGAAAGCCGCGGCTCGTTGATCTCGAACCCTGCCGCCACGCTCGCCACCGCCGCCTTGGCGGCCGCGGCGGACACCTCGCCGGCAAGCTCGGCGCCCATCGTGAAGCACACCTCGTTCTCAACGCCGATGGACTTGAACTCGGCCAAGCTCAACGTGGCGCCGCTCGCGAACACGCGCTCTGCCAAGATGTGGCCAAAGGGCCGGAAACCCGCGCCCATCGCGTCTCTCGATGCGCCTGAGGTGAGGCCGACCTTCCAGCCCGCCAAGCGAGCCCCGTTGGCGAGCTTCGCATCCAGCGCGTCGAGTTGGCGCTGCAAGCCTTGGTCGCGTTCGTCGCGCATTGTCCTGCTCAACCCTCTTGAAACCGCGGGGCGCCCGGCAGACGCTCAAGCAGAATACGATAAGCTACCGCGCAGTTCGAACGCTGGGGGAGCCACCATGCGCAACGGCTATCGGATCATCGACACGGACGCACACCAGATGGAGCCGCCGACCATCTGGCGAGACTACATCGATTCTGCCTTTGCAGACCGGGCGCCGAAGATCGGCGACATCGGCGGCGGCCGCCCTGGCATGGTGGTGGAAGGCGCGCCGATCACCAAGCAGGACGGCAACTATCCCATGCACTCCAAGGAGTTCTTGGAAGCCGCCGCCCGCGGCATGGAAAAGCATGAAGCAGCCCGCGCCGCCGGGTTCAATCCAGACAGCCGTTTGCAGGACATGGACGAACACGGCGTGGATGCCCAAGTGATCTACCCCACCGTCGGCGGGCAGATGCTCGGCAAGCCGTTTGAAGACACCGAGCTGCTGGCCGCGGTGTGCCGCGCCTACAACGATTGGAGCTTGGAGTACTGCTCGGCGGCGCCGGAGCGGCTGCGCATGGCGGCGATGCTGCCGGTTCAAGCGCCTGACCTCGCCATCGAGGAAGCCCGCCGGGCCGCCGAGCGCGGCGCCGCGTGCTTCTATGTGCGCCCCAACCCGACGGCCGGCCGCAACCTCTACCACGCGGATTACGAGCCGTTGTGGAGCGCGTTGGAAGGCTTGGGGCTGCCGATGTGCATCCACGATTCCGGTTCCCCATACCTGCCGTCATACGGCGACCGCATGGAAACCCACACGTCCGGGCACATCATCGCGCACCCCTTCGAGGCGATGGTGGCGATGATGAGCCTGATTTGGTTCGGTGTCATCGAGCGCCACCCGCGGCTCGCCGTGGTGCATGTGGAAGCGGATGCCGGGTGGCTGCCGTACTGGCTGCAACGGATGGAGCAGCATTGGGAGTTCTCCGGCAACGCGGAGCATCCCGAGCTCACGCAGCGCCCAACGGACTACTTCAAGTCCAACTTCTTGGTGGCGTGCCGGGGTGACGAGATGACGCTGCCTTCGGTGTGCGACCTCGTTGGCGACGATTACGTCACCTTCAACACAGACTATCCGCACCCAGACGGCACTTGGCCCTTGGGCTTGGAGCATCTCGAACGCCAGCCGCTGCCCGAAGCGAGCATCCGCAAGATTTTCTGGGACAACGCGGCACCCGTGTTTGGCGTGGCTTGAAGGCAGGGCGGCGGGCTTCGGGCTTGGCGCTGTTGCCTTGGGCTTCGCGACGCGGCTGCCAGCCCTGCTTAGTGTGGCCGCTTGATCGGGTAGTAGCGTTGGCCGTCGAACTTGTCGAAGTAGGTGCCGAGCCAAGGATGGTTGATCTGCGTTGAATCTTTCGCGGGGTCGAGGTGCCGTTCGGCCACGTAGGTGGCTTGGGGCGCCCCGTCCACGAGGACGTGATACCAAGGCCGGTCTTTCGGCGGGCGGCTCTTCGCCATCTCCTCGTACCACGCTTCGCTCAGGTTGAACGCGGCGTCCACGCCGCAGACCACGCCTCGATAGTCGAAGCGGTTGTGCTCCACGAGCTGTCCAACGAAGAACCGGGCACCCGCGCTCATGCTTGGCTGGCTGCTTCCATTCCTACGCCCACACTATCGCCCGCCGGGACGCGGCGGCGGGGCGGTGCTGGCCATGCCGACTACCGCCGCCGTTTGGAGCGCGGGCCTAACGCGGCGAGCCGGCGCGGCCCGGCCGGGCCCCGCAAGGCGTGAAGCGCGTGGCGGCCCACTTGCGCGCGGCCGCCACGCACGAACGGCGTCAGCCCTTGACGCGCGTGTACACCCGCGTCGCCACGATCGCCACGATGGAGCTCAGGTAGAGCAACTTGAGCTGATCGATGATCGCGTCCAGGTAAATCCCGATGAATTGGATGTGCGACAGCACGTTCGCGTCCGCCGCGAAGTGCAGGCCGATGGCCACTGCCACGAACATCGTGGAATCTTCCGCGTCCAGCGTCATGAAGCCGTACGCGAGCCCCAAGACGACGAGCGCGAGCGGCAGCAACCCCATTGGCACCATGCCCGGCGCCAACCCCTCAATGATTGCCGCGAGCGCGCCCAAACCGAAGATGATGCGCATTTCCATCAGTCAACCCCCTGTCTCCGACATGAAGCCACAGTGCGCCTTGCGCCGGCCAACGGAGATCGAGCCTGATGCTGCCGAGGCCACGAATCGCCGATGACAGACAACGCACCGACAAGCACCGTAACACAAGATGGCGGCTGGGACAGCGCAGCCTCCGCTGTCAGCGCGACAGCGGAGAATGCCCGCTGCCGGACGAACGCAGTGCGGGAAAAGCTCCTAGCCGAGCCGAGCGGCTAACGTCTCGGGGCGATCAACTCACTCGCATTTCGAGAGAGGCTTCATGCGCGGGCGACGTATCATCCCCCCAAGCATCGTGGCGGAGGCACATCGGTGATTAAGCAAACGAGTTTCTTCAAGCGTCGGCGAGACCTTGCGCTCGATGATTTTGGCGCCTATTGGCGGGGGCGCCATGCGGATGTGGTGCGCCGCATCAAGGGGCTTGTGCGCTATGTGCAGAACCATGCGGTGGGCGGGGACGCGGAGCGCGGGTTCGATGGCATCGCGGAGGTGTGGTTCGAGGACAAGGACGCGATGCGGGCCAGCGCTGGCTCGCCGGAACTGGCCGCGGTGCGCGCGGACGAGGCGAACTTCATCGATGCAGACAACATGGCCGCCATCATCTGTGATGAGTGGGTGCTCAAGGATGGCGAGGTGCCGCCGGGTGCCGCCAAGCTGATGGCGCTGGTCTCACGCCGCGCGGACAAGGCGCCGGAGGCGTTTCAGACGATCTATCGGGACGAGTTTGGCCCCATGGTGGCGGCGGTGCCCGGCGTGGCCCGCTATGTGCAGGCGCACTGCCGGCCCGGCATCTATCGCGCCGGCGGCGAGCCGGCGCGGGATGCGGTGGCGTCCCTGTGGGTGGCCGGTGGAGCGCCCGCGCTCGCCACGCCGGAAATGGCGGAAGTGGTGGCATTCGAGCGCAACTTCATCGATGTTGGCCGCACCAGCGCCAGCTGGGTGGAGGAGGTCGAGGTTACGCTGTGAGCGGTGGAGTTCGATGGGTGCCGCTGTTTCCTGTGGCGGATGGGTGGAGACAGGCGCCTGCCTTTAGGCGCTTCGAGGCCGCAGCACTTCTCGGCGGTGCCAGTCAAGAAACTTTGGTGCTGGCCGTTCCTTGTACTTGGGAACCACGGGCAGCACCGCGCCGTCGAAGCGGCCCAATGATTCGCGCCACCCCGGCCCCTCGGTCCGTGCGGACACGCGGATCACCAAGCTGTCATCCAACCCAAAGGCGCCGCGGTCGAACAAGCGGTGATGCAATGAGCATAAGGCGAGGCCGTTGCGCACCCAGTCCGGTCCTTTACAGCTGTGCCAGTGAATGTGGGCGGCATCGACGGCAAGGACAGTGCCTTCCAGACGCACCGAGAACTCGCACACCGCGCATCGCTCAGCATAAGCCTTTAGCACATCCTTCTTGAAATCTGGGTCACGCGCCCGTTGCGAGGTCTTGTACCCCTTGCCTTCCCCTTCGGCCACCTGCCCGATATCTTGGTATGGGGCTGTGCCAGCCCCGAAGTGCCCGATGCCAGTGGCCTGCAACAGGTCCGCGTGATACGTCTCAGGAAAGTGTGCATGCAAAATTGCATTGGCCAATTCGTGCGCGAGCGACGGATTGGCCCGTAGCGTGGTGTAGTCCGCAGCCAAGAAGCCTCCTGCGATGCTGTGCTCACGCAAGTCGCGCACATATGCATCGCGACTCGTGGTCTGCCGCACCAAGTGAGGTCGGTCGATCTCCCAAATGCGGTCTTTTCGTAGACGCCAGAATGGGAACTCGGGGTGCAGTGTCTGACGGGGCGGACCGAAGGTGGCCAGCAATTCTTTGAGTTTCTGTTCCACGACTGCGAACGGCGCCAGCCGTTCCTCGTCGCGCAGGCAGCGCCCGATGGCCCAAAGAACAAGGAGCGGTTTGTGGGGCGCTCGCCGCCCGCCCCTGCGCCACCGCCGAAGCGAGAGAAATCGCCCTCGGATGTCCGCCGAATCGTCGCTCACTCTCCCCCGCCCACGCCCCTGAACGCCTCCCCAAACGCCCCGTCCTCCGCGAACCGCGAAATCTCCGCTGCCGACATGCTCAGCATCTCACGCATCACTTGGGCGTTGTGTTGGCCGAGCGTGGGTGCGGCGGAGCGCAGGTGTTGCGGGGTGGTCGAGTAGCGGGTGGCGGGGCCGTCGTAGGGGGTTGGCCCCATCTCGGCGTGGTTGAGCGTCACGAAGAACTCGCGGTGGCGAAGCTGCGCGTCCTCGTACAGGTCGCTGGGGCGCATCACGGCGTAGGCCGGCACGCCGGCGCGTTGCAGGCGCCCGGCGGCGGCGAAGGGTTCCGAATCCGCCAGCCAGGCGGCGAGGGCGGCGTTCACCGCGTCGGCGTGGTGGAAGCGGTCGTCGAAGGTGCAGCCCAAGTCCACGATGTGCGTCAGCGCGTTCCAGTGCGCGGGCGTCTCCACGGCCACGGCCACATAGCGCTCGTGCCCAGCCGCGGGGAACACGCCGTGCGGGCAGGCGAGTGGCGAGCCTTGGCCGAGGGCTTGGGCGATGTGGCCGTTGGCGGCGTAATCCAAGACGGCAGGGGCGAGGAAGCGCGTGCCGCATTCCACTTGGGAAAGATCGATGTATTGGCCGAGCCCGGTACGGCGGCGATGGCGCAACGCGGCCACCAAGGCCGCGGTGCCGAAGCGGGGCGAGATGAAGTCTGTGTAGGCGCCCCAAGGCCCGCAGGGCGGCCGGTCTGGCCAGCCGACCAAGTTGAAGAGGCCCGCCACCGCCGCGCCTTGGTTGCCGAAGCCGGAATAGCCGCGCTCCGGCCCGAATTGGCCGCGCATGCAGGTGGAGAGCATCACCAAATCGTCGCGGTCGGCGGCGAGGGTGGCATAGTCGAGGCCGAAGCGGGCCATGGTGCCGGGCGTGAAGCTCTCGATCACCACGTCTGCCCAACCCGCCATGCGCGTGGCGAGTTCGCGCCCCGGTGCTGTCTTGAGGTCTAAAGTCATGCCCAGCTTCGAGGTGTTGAAGTTGGCATAGAACTGCGAGCGATTCGGCCCCGGCACGCCGTCCTTGAACGGTGGCGCCTCGCGCAACAGGTCGAGCCGCCCTGGGGATTCGATGCGCACCACCGTGGCGCCGTGGTCTGCCAGCGCCTTGCCCATCATCGGCCCCACGCCCACCCAGCTGAAGTCCGCCACTTTGATCCCGGCGAAGGGCGACGCGGTGCTCCGGCCAACGTTTGGGCGCGGCGGGCGCGGTGCGGGTTTGTCCAATTCGCCAAGGGCGGGCGCTGCCGAGCCGCGCTGGAGCGGTGTGCGCGAGAGCTTGGCGAAGAGCCCGGGGTGCGGCAAGCCGTCGATTTCCGCAAAGAACTCCCGCGCTTTGAGGTGCGGGTCTGCGAGCAGATCCGCCACGTCGTGAATGGCAGCGAGGGTAAGGCCGCGCTCTGCCGAGAAGCGCTGCAGCACTTGCTTCGTCTGGGTGGAGACGAAACTGCGACACACCTCGGCGGCGGCGCTCGCCGTCGCGGCGTCCAGGGTGCCGTCGCGCAGCTCGCTGAGCCAGCGGTCGAAACGGCGCCCGCGCACCGCGGCCGGCACCTCGGCGCCGGCTTCCTCGGCCCAACGCAACAGATCGTTCATGGTGCGTTCGCCGAGAATGGGCATCTGCAAGCGGAGCATGGCGTAGCCGTCTGCGCACCGCACGATGCCGGGCAGCTTGAGCCCTGCGGCCACCAACGGCGGGCCGCTGCCCCGCAACTCGCTTGTGCCGGGCGGGTTGGCACCGGTATTGGGCGGGAAGCCAGTGGCGTTCATCAGCGTCCACACCACCGCCGCCTGAGCAGACACGTCCAGATGCTGGCCGGCGCCGGAAACATCTCGCCAGTACAGCGCGATGGCGATGTCCGCGGCAGCTTGCGCACCGACGTGGAACGCCGCTTGCGGCATGGCGCCCATGGGCAGCGGCGGCCGGTCTGGATTGCCTTGCAGCCCGACCAAGCCGCCGGCCGCTTCGATGGTGAGCTCGGTGGCGGGCAGCTGGGCCGCCGGCCCGTCGCACCCGAATGGCGTGATGGAGGCATGCACAACGTGGGGGAATCGCTCCGCCACGCCGGGCGTGAAGCCGGATTCGATGAACACGTCCGCTTCGCTGAGGAACGCCGTGGCATCTTCTGCCACCACGCTGCGCTTGCCGACGCCGAGCGCCGCCCAATACAGCGAATCGCCGTTGGCGAAGGGCGGCAGCCGCCGGCTCTCGCACCCTTCCGGCGGCTCCACTTTGATCACTTCCGCGCCGAGCTCCGCCAGAATCCGGCCGGCGAGCTCTCCCCAACGGCTGGTCGTGTCGATGACGCGAATGTCGTCGAACGGGGCGGCCATGGTCACGCTATGGCTGGATGGCGCCCGCGTGTCAGGCGTTGCCGACGCTCAACCAGCATCTTGGGCGTCATCGTGGCGCAGCGACGCCCCGATAGGTGAAGGTGGCGAACTTCGGCCCCGGCAGGTAGCCCGTCTCCAATTCGTTGATGCGGAAGCCGGCAGCGGCGATCAACTGATCCACTTGCCGCGAAAGGTGGCAGCCACCGCCTATCACCTTCCACGCCGGCTCGATTCGCCGCTGCCAGTTCAGCCACTGCCGCTCCGGGCTGGCGCCGTGTTCGGCGAAGATGAGCCGCCCCCTAGGCTTCAGCACGCGCCGCAACTCGGCGAGAGCCCGATAGACGTTCGGCACCGAGCACAGCGTCCAAGTGGAAACGACAGCGTCGAAGGCGTCGTCTTCGGCAGGAATCTCTTCCGCGGAGGCGGTGGTGACCTGCACCGGAAACTGCGCGGCACCCAAGCGCTCAGACGCCAACTCCACGATGTCCGGCGATGGTTCGATGGCCGTCAGCGCTTCCGGCGCTGCGTCGCCGGCGCCATAGTGGGGCAGGTTCAGCCCAGTGCCAAAGCCGATCTCAAGCACGCGCCCTTGCGCCTTCGGCACCAATCGCGCCCGCACTTCAGACATGGGTCTTTGTGCGCAAGCCATGTTGATTAGCTTCGGCAGCACATGTCGCGCGTAAAGGCCCATCAATCCTCCTTCGCCGCGCTCGGCAGAACAATTCTGGGCGCGGTGTTGTCGTCTCCATCGCAGTCGGCGCCGGCGACGTTCGCAGCGCCGCCCGCGGCCTTGCCCGTGGGCGCCGCCGATGTGTCCGCGCTTTCTTGCGCCGGCGTGGCGAACAGCTTCACTTCGCCGCTCGCGTAGCCGCGAAACTTCAGGTACTCCACCAGCGCACGGTCCACGGCGCGTTCGATGTCGCCATCCAGCCAGGCGGCGTCCAAGCGCGGGAAGCGGCGCAGCATGGCGGGGCGGTTGTAGAGGACATTGCGCGAGAGGGTGCCGGCGACAAAGCGCTCCGCGTTGAGCGCAAACTCAAAGCGCACCCGAATCGGAACCTCTACCAGCGCCGCGCCAGCCCGCACCGTGTGCTTCACCACCTTCTTATCGACCACCCAGAGCACCGCAAGCGCTCCGACCATCGCCGTAAGCCCGAAGATACACGAAAACGCGCCGGCGCCGCCCGTGCCCGCTGGGAGGGTGGGACGCCTGGGAGGGTGGGACGCGGGTGTTGAGGCCCTCTAAGCCGGCCTGTTCAACGCGGATGCGTGCCGCGGGCGCGGCTCGCCCGTTTCGCCGGCCAGTGAACGGTTAGCGCCAAATCAAACGACAGCCTCGCCAGCGGAGCGGCTGAGCCGCGCCGCGGGGATGCAGCGAGTGGCTGCGCCCGAACGGCGCTTCGCAGGTGTGGTTCGCCGGCTAACCTTGGTGGACGACCGCGGGCCGCTACTGGCCGTGGCGCTCTGCGTTTTGCAGGTACTCGCGTTCGTCCGCGCTGCTCACCCGGTTCAACACCGCATTGCGGTGCGGGAACCGGCCAAAGCGGGTAACGACGTTGCGATGGCGCTTGGCGTAGTCTGCAACGCCGCTCACGAACTCGCGCCACTCTTCCGGCACGGTCTCTGCCAACTCGCTGGTGAACGCCACGTAGTGGCGCTGCGCGGCGATGGATTCGCTGTGGTGGAACGGATGGTGCAGGAACAGCCGCGCCGGGATGGACAGCGCCGCGTCATGGCCGGCCGCCACGGCGCGTTCCGCCACCTTAAGCGCCAGCGCGTCGTTGGCAAACGCACCGGCTTTGCCGCGGAAGCAATGGCGCGAAAATTGATCGAGCAGGATGACGAGCGCCAGCGAGCCTTGGGCAGTTTGCCCCCATTGTTCGCGTTCGCTTTGCGCGGCCGGCGAGTCTGCGGAGAGGCGCGCCAAGAGCTTGCCGAAGCGGTCTCGGATTTCTTGATCCAGCGCTTTGCCGCCTTGATACCAGCGCTCGGACTGCTGCGCCGCGGCCGCTGGGTCGTCGTGGGCGTCGCCAAGCCAGAATGTCACGATGTCTTCGGGCGTGATTTCCACCGCGTCTCGCACCACTATCGCACCCGCCCCGCTTGGGCCGGGCCGCCCGCCCACGCCGGCGTGCCGATCGCCCCGGCCGTTGGCACGGGTTCCCCAGTGTTCCTAGCCGCGCATTGTGTGCCGAGGAGGCCAGATTGCATTCGCATGGGCACCCAATACTCCCTCGGAAGGCGGCAACATCGGCCCTTGGAGCGGCGCTTCGCGCCGCAAGGCGTTGGCGCCGAGAAGATGCCATTATACATGCGCGGTCGGCGCGGGCGCGCCGGCCGGCCAACGAACTCGAGGGGGAATGATGGCTACGGAAGAGAAGCACACGTTCTGCAGCGCGGGTTGGGTGGGCGCGGCGCGGGCATACGTTGAAGGGCAATGCGCGGCTGAGGATTTAAGCGGCGTCACCCTGCGGTTTTGCGAGAAGTTCACAGACGCGCCGGCGGAACTGGCCACGGAGCCGGGCAACGTCACTGGCTGGTTCATCCGCATCGAAGGCGGTGAAGTGGAGGTGGGGCGCGGCGTGCTGGCGGATGCGGACGTCGTCATCACGGCGGACTATGCAACCGTGGTGCCGCTGGCGCGACTTGTGTTCGAGGGCAACCCCGAGGCCGCCGAAGCCGCGCAGAAGGCGGTCACCGAGGCCATGGCGCAGGGCAAGATGAAGCGCGAGGGCGACGACGCCGCGATGGCCTCAGCACCGTTCCTCGCCGGGCTGCACGACGCGCTGGCGAAGCGCACCGCCTGAGGCCGAGGCGAGGCGCCGCTGGGAACGCCGTCCGTTAGAACCGCGGCCTACGCGGGCTTGGCTTGGCGGCGCGCTTCCAACTCGCGCAGGATTTCCTCGTGGCGCTTCTTGTCGATGCGGTACATGAATGCGAAGCCCATGCCCCCATAAACAATGATGTAGTAGAGCGGCCCCATCATGAACAAGAGGCCGTCGATGGCCTCCTGAGAGACGCCTTGCGTCGCCGCGTCTTGCGGAAAGCCGATGATTTCCAAGCCAAAGCCGCCGATGAGCCCGCCCAAGCCCTGGGTCATCTTGATGGCGAACGTGCGGATGGCGAAGATCGCCCCTTCGGCCCGGTTGCCGGTTTTGAGCTCATGCTCGTCCGCCACGTCCACAAGCTGCGAATCGATCACCACCGGCACCACGGCCAAGGTGATGAAGCCGAGCCCCCAGATGCCGAAGAACGCTAGCAGCAGCCAGATGGTGCCGTTCTCTGGGAACCAGCCCAACAGCCGCAGGCAATAGGGCAGGCCGATGAGGAACGCCGTCACGGCGATGGTGAAGATCACCGTGTACTTCTTGTCCATCAAGCGCGTGAGCCACGCCGCCACCACCACCACCAACAGGGCGCCGGGCAGCCGCACAAAGTCCCGCAGGGCGATCTGCTCCGTCGTGAAGTCGAAGGCGTAGACGAATGTGTAGGTGGCCACCACCGAGATGACGCCGCCAGAAACGGCGAGGATCAGCCAGCACAGGCACACCGACAGATAGGAAGGGTTCACCAGCAGCGAGCGGAAGTTCACGAACGTGTCGCGAAAGAAGCGGCGGTAGTAGCTGCCGGCCCGCTGGACGACGCTCTGCTCGCCATGCAGAAGCGGAATCTGATCGGCCGTCATCAACGCGCAGGCCACGATCGCGACGAAGCAGAATGCGCCGCCGAACATGGCCAGCAAGCGGTAGCGCTCCGGGTCCAGCAGGCCGTTGGCATAGTGCGGCGTGGAGGGGAAGATCACCCACAGCACAAAGGCGCCGAGCGCCACCAAGCCCACCGTGAGCACCACCCAGTTCCAGCCGAAGATGGAGGTGCGCTCGTCGTAATCGTCCGTGAGCTCGGCGCCGAGGGCGCTGTGCGGCACGGAATAGAAGGTCTTCGCCAGCCGCAGCCCCACCATCGTGAGGGTGAACCACAGGAACAGAGCGTATTCGGAAAACCCGTCCGGCGGCTGGTACATCAGGTAGAAGCAGAGCGCCAAGGGCAGCGCGGAGGCGAACATGAAGGGATGGCGCCGCCCCCAGCGCGTGCGCACGCTGTCCGACAGGGCGCCCACCAGCGGATCTGACACCGCATCCACGATGCTGGCGATGAGAAACGCCGTGCCGCACAAGGCTGGGGAAACGCCCAGCACTTGGTTGTAGTAGATCATGGTGGCGACGCCAGCGGCGCCGACCATGGCTTCTTCCAAAGACCCAACGGAGAACGCGAACTTCGTGCGCGCGCTCACGCGACGCCGGCGTTCGTTGGGGGCGGCTGTCATCCGTGCGTCTGGCTTGGCCGGCGCTTCAGGCTAGGGCGTGGCGCCGCGGCGTTGGCCGGCCAGCCAAGCCGCGCATGGGGCATCCACAAGCTGCCACAGCATCGCCGGCTGGGCTGTACGTTCCGCATCGCGTTGCCCGCGGCCCCAAACTCGCTGGTGGCAAGCCGGGGCCGCCGACGCCGCAGCGGCCTACCCGCAGGTGGCTGGATTGCGCAACACGCGGCCCGCCCGCGCGCCCGTGAGCTCGTCGTCGCGCAGGATGACGTCGCCGTTGCACACGGTGGCGAGATAGCCCTTGGCCTTCTGAATGAGCCGCGGCGCGCCGCCGGGGAAATCATGCACCAATTGCGGCTGCCGTTCCGCCACGCGGCCCACGTCGATGACGTTCACGTCCGCCCGCTTGCCCACTTCCAGCTCGCCGCGGTCGTTGAGCCCCAGAATGCGGGCTTGGGCGCTGGTGAGCTTGCGCACGGCTTCGGCGAGGCTGAAGTGGCCCTTGTCGCGGTGCCAGTGGGAGAGCATGAAGCTCGTCCAGCCGGAATCCATGATCTGGCTGACATGGGCGCCGGCGTCGCCGATGCCCGGCAACACCCAGTCTTCCTCCAGGAACTTGCTCACGGCCTCCAAGTCGTGGTTGAAGAAGCGCACGTGGAAGAGCGCCAAGCCGTCGCTGCGGTCCATGTAGCGCAGCCACGTCTCCACGGGCTGTTCCTCGGCTTGGGCTGCCAAACTCGCGAGGCTCTGTTCCGGCCCCCGCGTGTAGGCCGGCCGGTCTTCATCGCCTAGCCAGAAGTATTGCTTGGCGCCTTCGGCGATCTGCGGGTTGTCCCGGGTTTCCTCGATGAGCTTGCGCCGCACCTCGGCATCGCGGATAGCGGCCAAGCGGGCGTCGAAACCCAGCTCGCGGAGTTCGCGCCACGCCGGGGTGGGGAACAGAATGTCCGTCTTCAAGCCGGAGAGGAAGCCGCCGCTGCGCGGCAGGGTGAGGCCGGCCACGTCGATGCCCTCCGCTTGCATGGCGGCGATGGCGCCGGCGTAGCGCGTGCGGCCATCTTCCGCAGGGATGAGGGGGGCGCTGAACAGGAGGCGGGTGCCGGCGTTGCGCGCCTGTTCGGCGATGAGCGCCATCTCGTCGTCGATCTTCGAGTAATTCAGCACGAACTGCAGGATGCCGCCGCCTTGGCCCACGGCCTTCGCAATCGCCGCCAACTCGTCGCTCTTGGCGAAGGTGCCCGGAATGGAGCGTCCGTCCGGCAGCACATGCCCCGGCAGACGGTTCGACGAGAACCCGATGGCGCCGTCGCGCACGGAGGCGCCGGCCAACTCGGCGATGCGGCGGATTTCGTCCTCGGTGGGATCTTCCTCGATGGCGCGTTCGCCCATCACGTAGAAGCGCGAGGCGCAGTGGCCGACCAACCCGATCACGTTGATGGCGGGGTTCAGCTTCTCCACCGCGTTCAAGTATTCGCCATAGGACACCCAGTCCCAAGACAGGCCATTCAAGATGGCGTCCTTCGGAATGTCTTCCACGGTTTCCATCATGCCGGCGAGGAACTCGCGGTCTGCCGGTTTGCAGGGCGCGAAGGTGACGCCGCAGTTGCCGAACAGCGCCGTGGTGACACCGTGCCAAGACACTGGCGTCAATAGCGGATCCCAACCCGCCTGGGCGTCGAAGTGGGTGTGCAGGTCCACGAAGCCGGGGGTGATGGCCGCGCCGTTGGCGGCGATCTCTTGGCGGCCTTTGCCGGCCGCCGCGCCCACCGCGGCGATGCGGTCGCCGTCGATGGCCACGTCGCCGTGAAACGGTTCGTTGCCGAGGCCATCGACGATGAGGCCGTCGCGAATGACAAGATCGTGAGCCATGTGTGTTCCCCTCCCGTGAAGCTATTGCTCGACTGCGGCGATGATGCCACTTCTACAAGGCTCGCGCAGGGGCGGGGGCCGGGCGAGGTGGCGTGCGCGCCCGGGTGCGGCCTACAGCGTGTCCGTCAGCTTGCGCAGCCCTGCGCCGAGGTCCGCCAAGGCGGAGCGCAGGATGAAGCGATCCCAGCCGATGCAGAAATCCCGCACGCCGAGATCGATGTAGCGCTGCGCCTGCTCAACAGAGCCGATCTCGATGCGCGGACGAATGCCATGCTCCAGAGACTTCTTGATGACCAGCTCCTCGAACGGCCGAATGTCCGGCGTGGCCATGAGGCGGGGCGTGCCGCGCGAGAAGCTGAAATCCGCCGGGCCCCATTGCGTCATGTCCACGCCGCGCGCTTTGGCGCGCTCCAGCACAGCGTCGATGTGGTCCACCGTGACGTCCTTCTCCACCATGATGGCGAACACGGCGCTGCGCAGATCGTCGAGATAGCGCTCGGTGTCGTAGGCCGCCAACGCCGGGCGGCGCAGCTTCACGCCCATGAAGCCGCCGCTTTCCGGCGTGTCGGGCGCGATGGCGCGGTGGCAGGCATCCACGTCTTCCGGCGTGCGCACGTCCGTGAACAGCACCGCCTTAAAGCCGGCGCCCAACGCCGCCTGCGCCCAGAACGCTTGGTCCGCCTGATCCGGCTTGATCATCAGCGGCAAGCCGCCCCCGCATTGCGCCGCCCGTGCCATGTGGTAGAGCAGGCTCATGTCGAACGTGGCGTATTCGGCGACGAACTCGGCGTAGTCGAAGAGGCCGGCATCGCCCACCATCTCCGCGACGTCCGGGTCCGCGAACATGATGTGGGTGCCGACGGTCGGCTCGTTGCGATCGAGCTTCTCGCGCAGCGTGTTGGGCGCAATCATGGGGCGTTGTCTCTGGCGGGGGCGGCGTGACCATACCGCGCAGGGCGCAAACCGCAAGGGCGGCAACGGTGGGTTGGGTGGTGCCATCCAGAAGGCGCTCAGGCCGCATAGGGGGTTGACGGAAGGGGGGGGAGGGGGGGTAGTCTGCCCGTCAGGGCTGGGGAGACGGGAGAAAATCACTGTGAGAGCCGCCGATTTCGAGGCCGCGGCGCGCGGCGCGCTGAGCGCCCGGATTTGCGAGGCGTCGTTGAAGGCGCGTAGGGGCGTTCCACCTTTACCACCGCGGCGCCGCCCCGCTCGGCGCCTTTTCGCACTACTTCTCCTCGCGCTCGCGGCGGCACATTCGGCCCCGGCGCTTGCCGACCACAATTTCGGCCACGCCACTAACCTTGGCATAACCACGAGCTGGGAGGCCGATGGCAGGACCCAAGTAGGGAACATCCCGGATGCAGATGGGGATGGGTACAACTACTACCGATTCAGCGTGGAAGTCGCTGGACCCGTTTGGGCATGGACGATGGGCGGATTCAATCCCAGACTACGAATCTTCGACGAAAACGGTATGCCCCTGACCGATTGGTTGAGATCCAGTTATCGTCGGGTCGCCGAGCTGGAATCAGGGGATTACTACGTTGTCGCCCGTTATAGCGCGGCTGGGGCATACCGCCTCCGTCTCGTGGGTGGCGGGCGTGGCCACGATGACGTCGGCAATGTCTGGGGCGAAGCGCAGTTGGTGGTACCTGCCATCAGCACACTGGCCGATCCGGCCATGCCTAGTGAGCGCTGGTACATCAACTACGAAGAGGACCGAGACTACTTCAAGTTCGTCGTGCCCGAGGGTACCCATAAGTGGGTGCGAATCTGGTCGTCCGGCAGCATTGATACTGAGGCATGGCTCTGGGATGAATACGGAGTTGAGCTCGAGGAAAACGACGATTCTGGATCAGACCGCAACTTTTTCATCGACAGAGAGCTCGCCCCGGGCACATACCGTTTGCTCGTCCGTGGACGCACCGGACCACCATACCAGCTACACCTCACTGCCGGGGACGACCACGGCAACCTCTTCCAGACCGCAAGCCGGGCCCAGTTGCACAGCGAAGTGACCGGGGCGCTGGACTATCGGTCGGATCTGGACAGGTTCTGGTTCCGAGTGACGACACCCGGCAGGGTGGAGCTCTGGTCGTCTGGTACCGGTAGCTTTCCCGCCGGATTCCTTGACGACGCCTACGGAGTTCTGCTTGAGTCGAATGCCGGATCAGGAGATGGGAACAACTTCCGCATCAACAGAATGCTCGATCCGGGAATCTACTATGTTTCAGTGTACCCAAACGGTTCCAGGACCAGCAGCACGGGCCCCTACACCCTCCATCTTTCGGGCGAAGCCTCCGGCGTGGTCACCGTGCCGCTGCTTCTCTCGGACGACCACCCCCGCGGCCAAGGATTCGTTCGGATCGTCAACCACTCTGCGAGAACAGCCAACTTTGGCATCACAGCCTTCGACGACACCGGCCGGGAAGCAGGGAGCTTCACGTTAGAGAGTTTGGGGCCTTGGAAGACCAGGTACTTCAACTCGCGGGATTTGGAGCTGGGCGAACCGGAGAAGGGGATCAACAGCGGCGTTGGCAGAGGCGTGGGCAACTGGTACTTGGAAGTGGAGCCGAGCGTACCGGAAGTCGAGCTGCTCTCTTACGTCCGCACCCCCGACGGCTTCCTCACCGGCATGCACGCGCTGGTGCCGAGCCGAGGCAGAGAATATCGCGTTGCGGTGTTCAACCCGGGCAGCAACCCCGACCAGGCAAGCAGGCTGCGCCTTCTCCACCCGAGGTGCCCGCAAAGCGAACAGAGCAGTTGCAATCCCGCCAACGTCACCATCTTCGGCGTGGACGACGCTGGGATCCGGTCGCCGGACGTTCAGTTCACCTTGGCCTCCGGCGTGGCGTGCGAAGTGACGGCGGCGCAATTGGAAGGATTGGACCCGAGCCCCAACTGTCTCGGAGGCAGCCTCGGCGGCGACAACAGCTTGGGCGACGGCGTCGGCAAGTGGCAGCTCTTCATCTATGCGGACCAGTACCTGCATGTCATGTCGCTGCTGGACGGCGCCAGCGGGCACTTGACCAACCTCTCGGTGCCCGCTTCCAGCCAAGTCTTCGTGCCGCCGGACAGCTAATGAGGAGATGACCATGAACGGGAACCCAGTTGAGCGGGATGGCCGATCAAGGGGGACGACCGCATGAGAGGGATTCGCTTCGCGGCATCAGCCGCGCTGTGTCTGCTGGCCGCCTCCGCAGCCGCCAGCGACCTCCCCGTCATTGCGGTGACGGCCATCAAGTCTTCGGTGGACGAGCGGAGCTACCGGGCGTACACGAACGCCAAGGCGGCCAACTTCCAGAACATGCTGGAAACGCAGCTATCGAAGATCAACCGCTTCAGGCTGATGGAGCGCAATCGCGTGGACGAAGTGCTTTCCGAGCAGGGGTTGCAGGACGTATTCACATCCACTGGCAGCGGGCTCGACATTGAAGGCATCGACTACATCGTCTACGGGGCCATCACGCGGCTCGGCGCCACCGAACGGAACATCAGGACGGGCAACTTCGAATCGGTGAAGGTGGTTGCGGAGTTCGGCGTCGACATGAAGTTGGTCGATGTCCATACGGGCGAGATACGCCGGGCGGAGAACGTGGACCTCCGCATGGAGACGGGAAAGAGTTTGGGGACGGGCTCGTTTTCCTCTTCGGAACAGGATGCCGCGCCGCTCTCGACGCTGCAAAGGGCGGTGGCCCGCAAGGTCGCCGCCGTCATCACCGAGAGCATATTTCCCGTGAAGGTGGTTGCCGTCGAAAACGGAGAGGTCTACCTGAACTACGGGGAAGCCATGTTTGAGAGGGGCGATAGCCTGACGGTCTACCGGGAGGGGCGTGCCTTCACTGATCCCGACACCGGGCTTTCGCTCGGCAGCGCCCGCACCGAATTGGGGACGCTGCTAATCAAGGGGACGACCGACAGGTTCTCGACGGCAACCGTGTCGTCGGGGGAGGAACCGCAGGTTGGCGACATCGCAACCGTCTCCGTGGAATCAAGCGGCGGCGGCAAGGGACAACGGGAGTACTTGGGGAGGAAGATTTGAAACACCTACTCGGAGTGGCGTTGGCGGCGCTTGTCCCGGCGCAAGCCTTCGCTGCGGAGCAGGCCCCGGTCATTGCGGTCGGGGAGATAACCAGTTCCATCCAGCAGTGGGACACGGAGAACATGCAGACGGCCATAGAGACCGCCATTTCCAAGACGCGGAAATTCAAGCTGATGGAGCGGTCTCGGTTGGATGCCCTGCTGGCGGAACGGGGGCTTTCGTTGTCTGGCATCACCGAGGGAATCGACAGCCTTGGCGGCTTCGGCGGCGTCGACTATCTGCTCTACGGTCGGCTCACGCAGGTGGGCCTCGAACGCAAATCTTACTTTCTGTACACCAAATGCGAGGCGAGTTTGGGGTTGGACATCCGCACCGTGGATGTCGGTAGCGGGGAAATCCGGTTCAGCGAGAGCATCAGGCTGTCGAAGGACGTGGCTACCGGCGGTTCCGACGACGACCCCTGCCGCGGACTGCCGATCACGTCGGTGGAGGAACTCAGCATCGACGCCGCGGAAGAGGTCGCTTGGAAGCTGACCGTCTCGTTGTTCCCCATCAAGGTCGCCAACGTGGACGGCAGCCGGGCGTTCCTCAACTACGGGGAGCCCCTGCTGGAGAGAGGGGACTATGTCCGGGTGGTGAGGATAGGCGAGGGGTTCGTGGACCCGGATTCCGGAGAGGTTCTCGGAGCGGAGGAAGTGAAAGCGGGGATTCTGCGTGTTTCCGATGTCCGGTCGAGGTATTCGATAGCGAACATCATGCTCGTCTGGGAGAACTTCGGCGTCGGCGACGTGGGGCACAAGGTCATCGGCAGAAAGGACGTCAAGGCCGTGCAATCGGAACTTTCCGCCTGCGACAAGGCGAGGAAGAACGAGGAACGGCGCTGCCGGAAGTCCGGCAGCAAGTGCGACGAAGCGACGGCGGCGAGGAGTAGGGCTTGCGGGATGTAGGGCCGACTGGTCTGCGTCTTTCTCCTTGAACCCGATGAAACGCGCCGTCGCAACGGCCGTGTTCGCTTTGGCGGCCGCGTTGCCGCCGGCGATGGCTCACGCGCAAGATGCGGCGACGGCGGTTTCCGTTCCGCTGATGCTGCCGGCCTCCGATGCGGTGCGGCAGAGCTTCGTGCGCCTCATCAACGAGTCCGATGAAGCCGGCGCCGCGCGCATCGTCGCCGTGGACGACAGCGGGAACGCCGCAGACCCGATTGAGGTTCGCTTGGCGGCCAACTCCGTCCTTCACTTCAATTCCGGCGACCTCACCAACGGGAACGCGAGCAAGGGCATCGACGATGGGATCGGCTCGCCGCGCGAGGGAAGCTGGCGGCTGCGCGTCGAAACCGCCTTGTCCCAAGTTCGGGTGCTTTCCTTCATTCGCACGAGGGACGGGTTCCTGACGGCCATGCAGGGCGTGTTGCCGAGGGACGCCCAAGGGCGGCTGTTGGCGCGAACGATCAATCCCGCCAGCAACCCCCGCCAGCGCAGCTCCCTGCGCCTCGTCAACACCGGCGCAAGCCCTGAACGGGTGAGCGTCGCCGGCGTCGATGATGCGGGGAACCGCGCCGGGCCGGTGACTTTGACGTTGGCGGCAGGGCAATCCCGCACTTTGTCGGCGGTTGAGCTTGAGGAAGGCGCGCCGGGCATGGAAGGAATGCTCGGCGACGGCGCGGGCAAGTGGCAACTGCTGGTGACGGCTTCGCAGGCTGTCATGGGCATGGCCCTGCTGGAAACGTCCGGGGGGCACATCACAAACCTTTCGACGGCAGGCGTTTTGGCAGCGGAAGGCGACGGCACATCAGGCGGCGCTGGTGGCGTTTCCGTTCCGTTGATGCTGCCGGCCGCCGATGCCGTGCGGCAGAGCTTCGTGCGCCTCATCAACGAGTCCGATGAAGCCGGCGCCGCGCACATCGTCGCCGTGGACGATGGCGGGAACGCCGCGGGCCCGATCACGATCCGCTTGGCCGCCAACTCCGTCCTTCACTTCAATTCCGGCGACCTCACCAACGGGAACGCGAGCAAGGGCATCGACGATGGGATTGGCGCGCCGCGTGAGGGAAGCTGGCGGTTGCGCGTCGAGACGGCGTTGTCCCAAGTTCGGGTGCTTTCCTTCATTCGCACGAGGGACGGATTCCTGACGGCCATGCAGGGCGTGTTGCCAAGGGACGCCCAAGGGCGGCTGTTGGCGCGGACGATCAATCCCGCCAGCAACCCCCGCCAGCGCAGCTCGCTGCGCCTCGTCAACACTGGCGCAAGCGCCGAACGGGTGAGCATCGCCGGCGTCGATGATGCGGGGAGCCGCGCCGGGCCGATGACTTTGACGTTGGCGGCCGGGCAGTCCCGCACCCTGTCGGCAGTTGAGCTTGAAGAAGGCGTGCGGGGCATTGAGGGAACGCTCGGCGACGGCGCGGGCAAGTGGCAACTGCTGGTGACCGCTTCGCAAGCGGTGATGGGAATGGCGCTGCTGGAAACGTCTGGGGGGCACATCACAAACCTTTCGACGGCAGGCGTTATGGCCGCGGAAGGCCTCGGCACATCGAGCGGGCCGGTGGTGGTGACGGTGATGCCCAACCGTTCTCTAGCCAGTGGCGAAGACGCCACCTCGGATCTATCCGTCCACTTCTCCGACGATCAAGCGCTCGTCTACGAGGCGTCTTCCAGCGACGCGGAAGTGGTGCGCGTGAGCGTGACGGGTATTGCGCTGACGTTGATGCCGGTGGCGGAGGGGAGCGCGACGGTGACAGTGACGGCTCGCGACCCCGACGGCAACTCCGTCTCACAGACGTTCTCGGTGACGGTGAGGTCGTCGCAAGGGCTCGGAATCGGGGAGAGGTTCCGCGACTGCGACGCGTGCCCGGAGATGGTGGTGGTGCCAACGGGGACGTTCATGATGGGCGCGCCGGTGTCGGAGGTCGGTTCGGAAGACAGGGAGCGTCCGGTGCATGCGGTGTCGGTTCCGTCGTTCGCGGCGGGCGTGTACGAGGTGACGTTCGCGGAGTGGGACGCGTGCGTGGCGGATGGCGGCTGCGGCGGCTACCGGCCTCACGACGGGCCCTTGCACGAAGAAGGCTCGGGCCGCTGGGGCCGCGGCAACCGGCCAGTGATCAATGTGAGTTGGCACGATGCCAAACGCTACGTTGAGTGGCTGTCGGGGAGGACGGGCGAGTCGTACCGTTTGCTGAGCGAGTCGGAGTGGGAGTATGCGGCTCGCGCGGGCACCAGCACGGCGTACAACTGGGGGAACGAGGTCGGCGTCAACCGGGCCAACTGCTGGGGCTGCGGCAGCCGGTGGGACGATGAGAGGACTGCGCCGGTGGGCAGCTTCGACGCGAACGCCTGGGGTCTGCACGACGTGCATGGGAACGTCTGGGAGTGGACGGAGGACTGCTGGAACGAGAGCTACGCTGGAGCGCCGAGCGATGGCAGCGCGTGGCTGACGGGCAATTGTGGCTCTCGCGTCTGGCGCAGCGGTTCTTGGAACGACCATCCCTCGGGCCATTCCTCGGACCTTCGCGCCGCGACCCGAGTCGGGGTCCCCACGGACCTCGACATCGCGGATTACGGGGACATTACCGGGTTCCGTGTGGCCCGGGCGCTCCGATGAGTCTTTGCTTCCTTGTCGCGGGTCTCGGACCCGCTTTTTTTGGCGGCACCGCGCGCGCGGTCGCTAGCCGCGCAGCTGCTTGCAGCTAGACTTTCCCGCGAAACGGAGCCAGATTTGACCAACCTTTCGATGCCCGCTTCCAGTCAAGTCTTCTGGCCGCTGGCTAGCCAACCAGGAGCCGCCCGATGAACCAGTTCGCCCGCATAGTGGCGCAGGGCATGTCCAAGGGCATGTTCCTAGCCGCGTTCTTGATCCCGTGCGCCCTCACCTATCCCTTGGGTCTGTTCAAATTCCTGCTTCCCATCTTGTACGTCCCGATGGCAGTCGCGTGCTTCTTGCGTGGCACGGCCAACGGCACCAAGTGGGCCGTCGTCCTTCCGCTCACGGCGGGGGTGTTCGACGTGCTCCTTGCCTTTGTGCCGTTCGTGCCGACGGTCTTGAACGTCGTCGCGTTGGTGGTCGGCATCCGAAACGGGCGGGGTGCCGCGTCCACCGCCGGATGATCCCGATAGCTAGCGCCGATTGAAGCCCGGCTCTTGCCCCGGTGACGGCGAGAAACAGCCGCCGGCGGTAGTGGTTCAGTCGCTTGCGGTGCGGTCCTCGGCGGTCTTTCTTGGACTGCTCCAATTTCATCCAGTGCTCGCTTACAGGCAGACGCCGTTTCATTGCGATAACTTGACAATGTATAGTTGTTATCGCCATGAACTTCCGGGAACTCGTCGAAATCGTCGGGTCGGTGCCAGTCTTCGAAACTGGCTTGCTGGTCGCTGGCGCGGTGGATCCGGATGGCATCCGCTCCCAGCTTTCGCGGTGGACTCGCGACGGCCGCATCTTCCAACTCCGGCGGGGGCTTTACGCGCTGGCGCCGCCTTGGCGGCAGTGCATTCCGCATCCGTTCCTAGTGGCGAATCGGCTCGCCCGTGGTTCCTATGTGAGCGGCGCCGCGGCGCTCGCCTACGCCCACGCCATTCCGGAGTACGTCGCGGAAGTCACCAGCGTCACGACCGGTCGCCCACAGAGCCGAACGAATGCTTATGGCCGCTTCTCTTTTCGCCACCTGAAAGGAGACCTGTTCTTCGGCTATCGCCTGCAGGACTTGGGGGGCGATCAGCAAGCCTTCGTCGCCACGCCGGAAAAGGCGCTGCTCGATGTCATCCACCTGCACCCGGGCGGAGAAAATCGCGCCTACGTTGAGGCGCTGCGCTTGGACTACGGCGTGTTCTGCTTGGACACCTTGGCGCAACTCGCCGCTCGCAGCCGCTCTCCGAAACTCGTGCGCGGCACCGAGGGCGTTCGCCGCTTGGCCGCCGCAACGCCCAGTTATCGGCCGCTGTGAAGGACCATCTCAAAGAACTGGTGCAAGGCGGCTCGCCGGTGCAGGGGCGGAACCTCGTGCGCGAATACTTGCAGGCTCGCATCCTGCGCGCGATGCAGGGGGCGTGGGCCATGTTGTCGCTCGCCTTTCAGGGTGGCACCTGCCTGCGTTTTTTGTATGCGCTGCCGCGCTACTCCGAGGATTTGGACTTTGCCTTGGAGCAGCACCGAGAGCGCTACGACCTGTCGAGGTATCTGAAGGCAGTTCAGCACGAACTCGCCCCAGAGGGCTATCGGGTCGAGTTGCGCGTTCGGGAACAGCGTGCCGTTCACAGCGGTCTGGTGCGTTTTTCGGGGCTGCTTCACGAGCTCGGGCTATCGCCGCATGCGGACGAAGCGCTCGCCATCAAGATCGAAGTGGACACCAATCCGCCGCAGGGCGCGGGCACCGACGTCAGTTTGGTGCGTCGCCATGTGATGCTGCGGCTGCATCACCATGACAAGGCCAGCCTGCTTGCCGGCAAGCTGCACGCTGTGCTGCAGCGCGGCTACCCCAAGGGGCGAGACCTTTACGATCTGATCTGGTACTTGAGCGATCCGGGCTGGCCAGCGCCCAATCTCGATCTGTTGAACGCAGCGCTGCGGCAAAGTGGCTGGCAACACGGTGCCATGCGCCCGAACACTTGGCGGGAGGCTGTGCGCGAGCGGCTCGACGCGACGGATTGGAGCAAGGCCGCGTTGGATGTCGGCCAGTTTCTGGAGAACCAAGGCGATTTGGCCCTTGTCACCAGAGACAACGCCCTGCGCTTGCTGCAGTAGCTGTACGCGCGGCGCGGCGAACCGGCAGATTGCTTGACGCCTAGCTTCGCTGCGGCCGATACTCGCCCCGTTGCGGGGCGGGCGCTTGGCGCCTCGAACCCGTGCGGGCCTTGGCGTTCGGCGCTGGCTCCAACGTGCCACGGTTCACCGCGACGACAACTGAGGAGCCGTAGAGCGAAACAAGCGATGCAAACCCTAACCCCGGCGCAGCGAAAGCAGTGGCAAGTGGATGGCTACCTTCATCTTGAGGGTGTGCTGGATGCGGATGAGGCGGCCTTCTACGCGAGCGAGATGGATCGCATCCGGCAGCTGCCGGGCTACGAGCCGGATCGGCGCCCCGGTCTGCCCATCGGCCACTACGCCTTCATGGAGCACACGCCGGATCGCGACCCGGCCGGCTTCATGGATCGCCGCGAGCTCTTGAGCTACGGCCAACCCTTCATCGACCTGATCGACCGCGCCCCCATCTTCGACTACATCGTGGACATCATGGGGCCGAACATCCTGCTCAGCATGACGCAAGCCATCACGCGGGCCAGCGGCGATGGCTTCCCGGGCTACACGCACACGGACGGTGGCGAATCGCTGCGCCGCATCCGGGTCGCGGAATCCAGCCCGCCCATCGCCGTGAAGGCCATGTTCCTGTTAAGCGACGTGAACGAGCCGAACAGCGGCAATCTCACCGTGTTTCCGGGCAGCCACATGCGTCCGATTCCGCTGCCGGACGAGCGGCAGATCACGCCCTACTCCGCGGGCGCCGCGCAGCTCATGGGCAAGGCGGGGGACGTCTACCTATTCCCCCATGCGCTGTGGCATGGCCCGTGCCAGAACCATTCCGGGCAGGCGCGCAAATGCTTGCTGTACAACTACTGCCAGCTTTGGGTGCGTTGCTACGATTACGACGCCGTGCCGGACATCGCCGAGTGCTGCACGCCCCGGCAGCGGCGCCTGCTCGGCAACTTGGGCTACGACTTTGTGCCCGGATCTTACTTCTATGTGCCAAAGGATCAGCCAGAGGTGATCGCGGGGGCGTGACGGCGATGGCAACGGCGATGGCGCTGCCGATCGGTAAGGGCTGGACGTTACCGCGAGGCCAAGTGGGGGCATCCTGCAGCGATCGGCATGGCGCAACGCATAACGTGCGGTTGTGGCGACGGGCATGGTCGGCGCCGTCTGGCACGGGCGGCCGCGCCCTGGTCACGCGCCGCCCCTCACCGAGCGCCCTCGCTTGCGTGTTGGCGAGCGTCGCGCTCCTCATGTGCCGTGCGGCGGCGGCAACATCGCCAGCCGTGCCCGAGCTCGATCCCACACCCGCCACGCTCCCCAACATCGTGCTCATCGTGCCGGACGATCTTGGCCGCAACGATGTGAGCTTCAACGGCGGCGGCATCGCGACGCCGAATATCGACCGCGTTGCCAAAGAGGGCGTGCGGCTGTCGCGGTTCTACACCGCTCCTGTCTGCTCCCCCACCCGCGCTGGGCTGATGACCGGGCGTTATCCCATCCGCTACGGGCTGATGCGGTCTGTGGTGGCACCGTGGCGGCACTACGGGCTGGACACGGCGGAAGTGACGCTGCCAACAGCGCTGGCCAATGCCGGTTATGCGCACCGGGGCATCTTCGGCAAGTGGCACTTGGGCCACTTCGAGCGCAAGTGGCACCCGCTGCGGCGCGGCTTCACGGAGTTCATCGGCCATAACACCGCGGTGGATTACTTCACCCACGAGCGCGAGGGCGAGCGGGATTGGAGCCACGGCTACGCGCCGGTGCGCGAGGCCGGCTATGTCACGGACCTGTTGGCTAGTTACGCCTCGCGGTTCATTGAAGCGCATGCGCGGGATGCGGCGCCGTTCTTCTTGTATGTGCCGTTCAGCGCGCCGCACAGCCCGCTGCAGGCGAAGCCGGAAGACCTGCCGCGCTACGCCCACTTAGAGGCCATCGACGCGCCGCGCGGCTGGCAGTTGGCCACCGGCGGGCGGCCGTTGCCGAGCGTTGCGGAGCGTGCCGCCGGGCGGCGCATCCACGGGGCGATGGTGCATGCGCTGGACGTGGGCGTCGGCCGCATCTTGGATGCGCTGGATGCCAACGGCATCGCGGACAACACGTTGGTGCTCTTTCACAGCGACAACGGCGGTTCCGTCGGCATTGGCGACAACGCGCCGTTGCGCGGTTCCAAGGCCACCGTGTACGAGGGCGGCATTCGCGTCGCCGCCGCGGCGCGCTGGCCGGCAGGCGGCATCAGCGGCGGCCGGGAAGTGGCGTCGGCCATCGCCTACATCGATGTGCTGCCCACGCTGATGCGCGTGGCCGGCTTGGCGGAGCACGGCGGCAAGCCGCTCGATGGCCGGGATGTGCTCGATGCGCTCGCCGGGCGGGAACCGGGCGCCACGCGGGACATCTATGCCTATGTGGTGGTGGACCTCGAGGAGGAGCAACTCTCCGTGGCGGAGGGGGATTGGAAGCTGGTGGTGCTCGGTGCGCCGCTCACCGAGGCCGGCACCGCGGCGGCGGCGCGCAAGCAACTGTTCCGTTTGGATGCAGACCCTACCGAGACGCAGGACGTTGCCGCCGAGCACCCAGAGGTGGTGGCGCGGCTGCTCGACAAGGCCATTGCCTTCCGCAGCCTGCAGCCGCCAAACCCCATCGAAGCGCCGTTTGCGGCCGGCGCCGAGGGCTTCACGCCGCCGCCGGATTGGCAGTTTCCCGAGTTTTAGTCGCCTCGCGCACCCGTCTGCCCTCGCCTCGCGCACCCGTCGGGCGACGCCCAAGGTGCCGAAAATCCCCTCGCTTCGGGGCACATCTGCCGCTTGCACGCCCGCCCCAATGGTGGTAGTAGTGCCGTAAGGCCCGCCAATAGACAGGGCCCGCTAGCACGAAAACGTGCCTGCCACGCGCAATTAAGGGGGCCGTGGCGCGTGCGTCTATCCGCAACTCGCATCAGAGGGAAACCACATGAATCAACCGAATAGCGCAACGAGGAAGCAGGCGGTTGCCGCCTTTTGCGTCGCATGGTTGGCGGCGCTCGCGCTGCCGGCGGCCGCAGAGCCGGGTGCAGCGGACGACGACGACGCTGCCCCGATCGAGGAGATCGTCGTGCGGGGCATTCGCGGCAGCATGCGCCAATCCGTGGAGATGAAGCGCGCCGCAGACAACATCGTGGATGCCCTGGTCGCCGAAGACATCGGCAAGTTCCCGGATCAAAACCTGGCGGAATCCCTGCAGCGCGTCTCTGGCGTCGCCATCGACCGGCAGCGGGGTGAAGGGGCGCTGGTGTCCATTCGCGGCTTGGGGCCGCAATTCGTGCGCGTGCAGATGAATGGGCGCACGGCCATGTCGACGGGCATCGGAAGCGCCGGCACGTTCGGCGTGCCCGTAAACGGGCGCGTCTTCTACTTCGATTCCATGCAGTCTGAACTCGTGCAGGCGGTGGAGGTGTACAAAACGCCGCAGGCAGATTTGATGGAGGGCGGTTTGGGCGGCACCGTGAACATCCGCACCCGGCGCCCATTCGACCTGAGCGGCCAGCGCGTGCTCGCCGGCTCGGCCCTCGCCACCTACAACGAGCTGCGCGACAGCACAGACTATCGGCTCTCCGGCGCCTACAGCGACACGTTCGCGGACGACACGTTGGGGTTCCTCATCGGCGTTGCGTATGACGACCGCGCCGTGCGGGAAGACTGGATGGGCCATCCAGACTACGAGCCGAAGATCTTCAACCGTGCCGTGGACGAGAACGGCAATGCGCTGGCGCCGTGCCGGCTGATTGCGGCGCCGGCCGGCGCCGGCTGCGGCTACACCCCCGGCAACATCCGCTTGGGGCTAGTGCTGGACGAGCGCGAGCGGATCAACATTTCGTCGGCGCTGCAGTGGCGCCCGCGGCCAGACTTGGACGTCAACATCGACGTGCTCTATTCCGCGTTCGACCGTGAGTACCTCGATTTGCAGGTGCCGCTGCGCAGCCAAGCGGGGCTCGCGAACCGGGCCACCGAAGTACACATGAACGAGAACGACATCGTGACGTACTTCGCCACCACCGGCGCGCGCCCGCGGCCGTTCCCGTACAACCACGACACCACCTCGGATCAGCGGCAAATCGGCGCCAACGTCGTCTTCACGCCAACCGATAGGCTGCACTTGAGCTTCGACGTGGCCTATGCGATGGCGGAAGTGGATCAGACGCAGCAGTCCACCTACTACGACATCGCCGGCGGCATTCCGGTGACGTGGGACATCCGCAACAGCTTCATTCCGGTGATGAATGTCGATGCAGATCTCAACGATCCGAGCATCTACACGTTCTCTCTCTTGTGGCGGGCGCTGCGCGTCTCAAACGACGATGAGCTGCAGTTCCGTTCAGACGTCACCTATGAGTTCGATGACGGTTCGTTTGTGAAGGCGGGCATCAGCTACCGCGACCGGGAACGCGAGTATTCGCAGTACAGCTTCTCCGCCGGCGCCCGGCATGGCATTTTCTTGAACGAGCCCTTGGCGAACGTGAAGTGGCACCAGTTCCCGGTGGACGATTATCTCGATGGCATCGATGGCGCAAGCAGCTGGCCTTCTGGCTGGGTGTGGCCGGATCCGGACGACGTCTTCCAAACCTACTTTGTGGACCGGCTCGGTGAAATCCCGCAGTCGCTCTTCGACAGTGCCTCGGATAGCCGCAGCGAAGACTTCTTCATCAACGAGAAGACCACCGCTGTCTACCTGATGGGGCATTTGGCCGGCAACTTGGGTGACATCCCCTTCTCCGGCAACGCCGGCGTGCGGGTGGTGCAGGTGGACCGCGCCTCCACCGGCAATGTGCAGCCGATTGAAGACATCGTGTACTCCGAAGCGTCCGGCGTGTACAGCTTCGTCCTGCTGCCGGCCGAGTTCCAAACGCACAACAACAAGTACACCTACTGGCTGCCGTCGGTGAACCTCAAGTTCGAGCTGCGGGAAGATTTGCTGCTGCGCGGGGCGTGGGGCAAGACGATGGCGCAGCCGAACTTTGATGACCTGAACCCAGGCGGCTTCAAGCTGGCTTCCACGCGCCGCGTGCAGGAAGGCAACCCGTATCTGGAACCCCATGTGGCCGAGCAGCTGGACATCTCGCTGGAGTGGTATCTCTCGGAGAGCTCCATCGCAGCCGTTGCCGGCTTCGGCAAGTGGGTGGAATCGTTCATCACCACGGTGACCAGGCTGGAGGACTTTCTCCATCCGACCACGGGCCAACCCATTGAAGACCAAGAGAGCGGCGGCAATGTGCGGCTGCAATACCAGGGGCCGCGCAATGAAGACGGCGCCTTCATCGGCGGCTTGGAGCTCATGTTCCAGCACGTGTTCGTGAACTTGCCATCGCCGTTCGACGGCATCGGCGTGCAGGCGAACTACACGCGGGTGACCACGGACGCCGAGTTCACCAACCCGAACAGCGGCGCCACGTTCGACGTGCCGGGGCTTTCCAAGAACACCTACAACTTGGTGTTGTTCTACGAAAAGGGCCCCATCAGTGGCCGGGTGGCGTGGAATCAGCGCGACTCCTTCTTGGTGGCCGTGTCGGACACGCGCTCCAACCCGCGCTTCACGCGCAAGTACTCGCAGATTGACGCCGGCTTCAGCTACAACGTGACGGAGAAGATCTCCGTGGTGTTCGAGGGCATCAACTTGGGCGACGACAACGTCATTCAGTACAACATCGTCGGCCCCGCCTCGAACTTGGAACAGCTGCGCTACACCAGCAACACCGGGCGTCGCTTCCAAGCGGGCGTGCGCGTCTCGCTGTAGCGCCGGCATCGCGGCGCGAGCCTTCCTCGTCCGCCGCCCGCCTTTGTGCCCCGCCCCCGTTCTCAAACGGGTGGCGGGGCAAGGCCATGCTGGATGTCGGCGCGCGCGAAGCCATGCACCCCGCCGAGCTGCGAATGGTGGCGGGTGCCGCCCTCAGTCGATGCCAGCCAACCAGTCGCGGATGCCTTGGCCGATGGCGTCCGGCGAGTCTTCTTGGATGAAGTGCGAACCGGCGACGGTGATCTCCGTCTGATTTGGCCACTGCCGGCACAGCTCGCGTTGCGGGCCGGTGAGGATGGCGCCCGGCTCTGCGTTCACGAACAGCTTGGGCACATCTGAAGCGCCGAGCCATTGGGCGTAGTCCGCGGCGATTTGCGTCACGTCTTCCGGTTCGCCGGCAATGGGAATCTGGCGCGGCCAAGTGAGCGTCGGACGGCGCCCCTCGCCGGGTTCCATGAACGGCCGCCGGTAGGCATTCATCTCGGCGTCGCCGAGCTTGCGGATGATGGAACGCGGCAACATGTTCTCGACGAAGGCGTTGCCTTGCAGGACGATCTCCTCCCCCTTTGGCGAGCGGAAACCTTGGAACGCGCCGCGCGCCGCGGCTGGCCAATCCTCCCAGCTCGCAATGGGCGCCACGATGGCTTCCATGTAGGCGATGCCGCGCACTGCATCCCGATGCCGGTTCGCCCAATCGAAGCCGAGCGCGGAGCCCCAGTCATGCACCACCAGGGTGACGTTCTTCGATACGCCGATGGCGTCGAGCAACCCGTCGAGGTACTCGCGGTGCTCGATGAAGCGATAGCTGTTCGCGCCGGGGTTGTCGAGCTTCTCGGAATCTCCCATGCCGATGAGGTCTGGCGCGATGCACCGGCCCAGCCCCTCAAGATGCGGCATGACGTTGCGCCAGAGATAGGATGACGTGGGGTTGCCGTGCAGGAAGACGATGGGGTCGCCTTCACCCACGTCCACATAGGCCATGCGCTTGCCCAGCACCTGCGCGTGGCGCTTCGGATAGCGGTCTAGGCCGGACACGTCCCCGTCCGGCCCCAGCCCTTGCACGAACATGGCCGTGGCGCCGGGCCCATGCTCGTGGCGGATGGGGATGATCTCCTTGTAGGCATCGGATTCCCACCAACCCCGCGCATCGGCCATGGTGGGGAAGCGGATGATGACGTTGTGGTTCGGCGGCGCATCGCCCTCCAAAGGGTTGGCCGGCCCCGCCGCGAGCACCCAGCCCTTGAACGGCTTGATGGTGCGGAGGACGCCGCGTTCGTAGGGGCGGAAGGCATCGCGGTCTTGAACGGGCACATGGGCGATGAGGAAGGCCGGCATGGGTACACTCCTAGGGTGGTTGGATGGCGGCAATGCTTGCACAAACGGGCGCGGCTCGTCATCCGCAACCCGCGCCCGCGCTTAACATTGGCGGCACTCGGAACGTGGTGGCAAAGTGATGAACCGCGAGTTTGAGATTCCCGTGCAGGGGCAGGGGCTTTACGAAATCACCGGCAAGGTGGAGGAGGCGGTGCTGGCGGCCGGCAAACGCGAAGCGCTGGCGACGGTGTTCATCCGGCACACGTCCGCGAGCCTCGTCATCCAAGAGAATGCAGACCCCGCCGTTCTGCGCGATTTGCAGACGTTCCTGCAGCGCTTGGTGCCGGAAAACGAGCCTTGGTACACCCATGTGGAGGAAGGCGCGGACGACATGCCGGCGCACATCAAGGGGGCGTTGACGCAAACGCACCTGTCGATTCCGGTGGTGGAGGGGCGCTTGGCGCTCGGCACTTGGCAAGGCATCTTCCTGTGGGAGCATCGCCATCGGCGCAGCAGCCGGCGCGTTGTGGTGAATGTGTTGGCCGGCGGCTGAGCGGCGCAGTGCCTGTGCCTTGGCGAGCGACGCCGCGTCACACAAGAGGTGTGTAGGCGGCCGTCCACACGCGCACGCAGCTTGCCCCCGCCGCCAACAGGGCCAGCGCCGCGGCGCGGGTGGTGGCGCCGGTGGTGAGCACATCGTCCACGAGGGCGATGTCTTGGCCGGCCACTGCCGCCGACGCTTGGAAGGCGCCGCGCAAGCTGCTACGGCGCGCCCGCGCATCCAGCGATTGCTGCGGCTTGGTGTGGCGTGTGCGCCGGAGCGCCCGATAGTCCACCGGCGCATCCACCTTGCGGGCTAGGCGCGCCGCGAGCAGCGCCGCTTGGTTATAGCCGCGTTGGGTGCGGCGTCGCCAAGACAGCGGCACTGGCACAATCATGTCCGGGGGCGTGTCCGCGAGCACGGCGGGGGCCATCAACGCGCCGAGGATGCGTGCCTCGATGAGGCCATTGCCGCGCTTCAGCCCGTGGATGAGGCGCGTCATGGGCGGCGCGTACAGGAACGGTGCCAGCGTGCCTGATTGTGGCGGCGGCGTGACGAGGCAGGCGAGGCAATCTCCATCCAGGCGCGGCGTGGGCTGTCCGCAGCGCCGGCATGCGCCGACGTTGCGCTTCAGGTCTCCCTCGCAGGGGGCACACAGGTCCAACGTCCGGCGCGTTGCGCTGCGGCACAGCACGCAGCGGCCCGGCCACAGCCACGTGAGGGGCATCGCTCATGCTCGCGGTTGGCAAAGCCCGTTTCTATCGCAGCGGGTCGCCTCGGTCTGTAGGACATCAACCCCGCTTGCGGCCAGCCCCGGCGTGCGCTTGATTGCGGGCCACGCCGCTCTCAGCGAATGGCGACCGGATTGATCACCGCTTGCACGGCGCCTTCGAAGCGCGGCTGGCCGAGCACGAACAGGAACTCCCACGCCTCATCGGCCGCAAGTTCCGCTGTGTTCATGTTCTCCAAAATGTAGATGCCGTTCTTTGCCAGCAGCTCCACATGCACGGGGAAGGCGAGGGCTGCGTCTTCGCCGGGCAGCACCTCCACGGCCCAACTGTCGGCCCCCACCGCCACCACGTCGAGGTTGGCGAGGTGCTGCGCGCCGTTGAGGCCCAAGCCCGGTTCGCCGGCCATGAACCGCTCGGCGTCGTCGGCGACGGACAACCAGCCGGTGTGGAACAACACGATGTCGCCTTTGCCGATGGCGACGCCCTGCGCCTTCGCTTGCGCCATGATGTCCGCGCTGTTGAACGCTTTGCCCGCCGGCAGCGGGTGCTCGCCGAAGTGGCGCGTCATGTCCAGCAACACGCCGCGGCCGACGATGGGGGGCAGCTTGTCGATGGACAGCGCCTTGAGGCCGGTGGCGGTGACGATGTCCTGCGCCTTGTGGCCGTTGTAGTACACATGGTTCACCCCGATGTGGCCGAGGCCATCGAGTTGGCTGCCGATGCCCATCCACGTGTAGAGCAGGTCGTCATTGCCGGTGGCGAGGTTGGCGCCCATCGTCGGGCCGTTGTCTTGGCCGGGCTGGATGATGGTGATGGCGTACTCCCGGGGCGGATACGCTGGTGTGTCCCGACCGGTCACCACGCCCAGGGGGTATGCCTTGCCGGTGGTGACGAGCCGCGCGGCGGCGAGCACCTGCTCCGCGGAGAGGTGATTGATGGCGCCCAACGTATCTCCGGCGCCGTGTTTGGAGGGATGCCAATCCTCCGCGGCGGCGAACGGCGCCCCGACGGCGAGGAGGGCGGCAAGCAGCATCGACAGGCAGCATTTCGGCATCAGGCGTCTCCTTGGGATGTGTCATCGAGGTTGGATGATACTCATGGGCGGTGCGCTTGGAAGTTGGCTCGGCGCCGTCGCTCGCTTCCGCCCGCGGCGGCGACGGTGTAACCTCTCTTCGCCTCGCGCCGCGTTCCGAGCCCGCGCAGCCGGCAGGAGCCGCTGCCAGCCGCCTTCGGGTCGGGAATGGTCGCGATCGCGCCGTGAGACGCGGTAAAGAGCAGCCGTAAAGAGCAGAGGAATCAAGAGCATGAACCCCTTGGCGGCCAAGCTGACGCGCCGCTCGTTCGCCGCGCTCTGCAGCGCCGTGCCGGCCCTCGCCGCGCTTGGGGCCACAGAGCCGGAAGCCGAAGAGGTTGAAACGTTCTTGGCTGTCTCGGCACGGTTGACGGGCTTTGCCGCAGCGGAGTTGGACGCAAACTTCGCCGCGGGCCTGTTGGCGGCGCTCCATGCCTCCGAACAGCGCCCGCAACTGCTGGCCCTGCTTGGTGGCGAAAGCTCCCCGGCGCTGGAAGAAGACATCATCTCGGCTTGGTACACGGGTGCGCTGCCGCTTGCCAGCGGGCCGGTGATCGCAGCGTTGCAGGGCGCCTTGGTGTGGCAGGCTGCCGCGTTCGCCATGCCGCGCGGCGTTTGCGCCGGCGCCGGCACTTGGGGCGGGCCGCCGCAGGGCGCGGCCACGGCACTTCCTCGAACGCCGTGAGCGCGGAGGACATCCAAGCCGACGTCATCATCGTTGGTTCGGGCGTTGCCGGGGCGCTGGTGGCGGAGCGCTTGGCGGGGCAGGGCGTCAGCGTGGCCATCCTGGAAGCCGGCGGCGCGGTGGATCGCAGCGAGGCCGTGCGCCGCTACCTCAAAACGCCCATCAAGACGCTCGAAAGCCCCTACGGGATGGGTGCGGACGCCGAGCATCCACTCAGCCACGACGGCGATCATTGGTATCGGCAAGCCGGCCCAGACAAGTTCAAGAGCACCTATCTGAAGCTCGTCGGCGGCACCACATGGCATTGGCTGGGCACTTGCCTGCGTTTCCTGCCGAACGACTTTCGCCTCCAAACCCTCTACGGGCGCGGCGTGGATTGGCCGGTGGACTACGCCACCTTGGAGCCGTTCTATCTTGAAGCGGAACGCGAGCTCGGCGTGGCGGGAGACTCAGAGGAGGACTTGGGGTCTCCCCGCTCTGGCGGCTTTCCGATGCCGCAGGTGCCAACCACCTATCAAGACCAAGTGTTCGCCAAGGCCTTGGCGGGCTCGCCATACCAAGTGGCGGCCACCCCCCAAGCCCGCAACTCCATCGCCCACGCTGGCCGCCCGCCATGTTGCGGCAGCGCGAGCTGCATCCCGATTTGCCCGGTGGGGGCGAAATACGATGCCGCGGAGCATGTGGCGCGGGCGCAACGCCACGGCGCCACGCTGCACGAGTGGACCACCGCGACGTTCGTTGAGGTGGACGCGGCGAACCGCATCTCAGGCATCGCTTGGCATCGTCCGGACGGCTCCGCCGGCCGCGCCACTGGCCGCGCCTATGTGATCGCCGCCCATGCCATCGAGACGCCGCGGCTCCTGCTGCATTCGCGCTCGCAGCAGAACCCAGCGGGGCTGGCCAACCGCTCTGGGCAAGTTGGCCGTAACCTGATGGATCATCCCATCCAACTGAGTTGGGCCCTCGCCGCCGAGCCGGTGTGGCCGTACCGCGGCCCCATCTCTACATCCGGCATCGAGAACCTCCGCGACGGGGCGCAGCGGCGTGAGCGCGCCAGCTTGCGCATCCAGATTTCCAACGACGGTTGGAACTGGCCCACCGGTGGCGCCGAGACGCTGGCTCGGCATCTGGCGGAGGAAGGGCTGCGCGGGACGGCGCTGCGGGCGGCGGTGGCGGACAACGCTTCGCGGCAGGTGCAGTTGGCGGCGCTCACCGAGCAGTTGCCATCTGCGGACAACCGCGTTGTGCTGGACGCGGCGGACCGCGATCGTTACGGCGTGCCCCTGCCGCGCATCCACTACGACATTGGCGATTACTCCCGCGGCGGCCTCGCTGCGGCGCGTGCGGCGCACGACGCGGTGTTCGCCCGCTTGAACGCCACCGCCGTGCAGCACGGGGCAGACTTCGACGGTGCCGGCCACATCATCGGCACCTGCCGGATGGGCGCGGATGGCGTCGCGTCGGTGGTGGACGCAGACTTGCGCTGCCACGACCATGCCAACCTCTATCTCGCCGGCTCTGCCGTGTTTCCCACCTCCGGCACGGCGAACCCGACGCTCACCATCGCGGCGTTGAGCCTGCGCCTTGCGGAGCAGGTGCGGGGGGATCTGCAGCAGCGTTTGGCGGCATAGGGCGGCGGCACGTCGATTCCGCAGCGCTGGCGCACTGCCCGGCGGATAGCCCACTCATGCTGCCTCCCCAAGGCGGTACTCAGCCGCGCCTTGACCCGCTACGATGGCGGCAGCCACCAAGCCACTGCGCCGCCTCGATGCCGAAACTCGAACAGATGCCGGAGCCGCACATTTACCAAGCCTATGGGCTGTATCTGTTGCGCTCGCAGCATCGCTTCGTGCGCCGCCTGCAGCGCGCCTACAAGCCCTGCATCCACGGCTACAAAACGTGGGAGTCCAGCTTCTTGTTGATGGACTATCTGCAAGCGCACCCGCCCGGTGGCAGCCGCCGCATCATGGAGGTCGGCTGCGGCTGGGGTGCCGCCGGGGTGTTCTGCGCCAAGGCATTCGATGCCAAGGTGACGGCGGTGGACGCGGACGGCAACGTGTTTCCGTTCATGGAACTGCTCGCCACCCTGAATGGGGTGGAAGTGGCGCCGCTCAGGCGGCGCTTCGAGCAACTCAGCACCGCGCGGCTCGGCGAGGAGGAGGTGTTGGTGGGTTCGGACATCTGCTTTTGGCAGCGCATGGTGAAGCCGCTGGCGAATCTGGTGTCCCGCGCCATGCGCGGCGGCGTGCAGCGGGTGGTGTTCGCAGACCCTGGCCGCACCACCTTCTACGAACTGGCGGAGCGGTGCGCCCGGCGCTGGGATGTGGAGTTGACGGAGTGGTACGCGGCAGACCCGCGCCGCGCCATCGGCGAAGTGCTGGAAGTGCGGCCGCGGGCGGGCTGACGGCGCCGCCGCGAGCCTTTTGGAACCGCCAAAGTGAACATCCAAGTGCTTTCGGACCTGCACGTCGAGGTGGGCAATCCGCTGCCGACGCTCTGCGCCGATGCGGACGTCGTGGTGCTCGCCGGAGATTTCGCGCCCTACGAGCCGGAGCGCCTGCAGGCCCTCGCCCAAGCCTTGGCTGGCGCGCCCATCCTCTATGTGCCTGGCAACCATGAGTTCTATGGCCACGACATCGATGCCGCGCTCGAAGGCATGCGCGACACCTGCGCGGAGTTGGGCATCGAACTGTTGGACCGGCGCGCCATCGCCATCAACGGCATTCGCTTCATCGGCGCCACGCTGTGGACGGACTTTTGCTTGAATGGCTTGGCGGAAGTGGTGTGGGCGAAGGCGAACGCGGAGCGGAGCATGCCGGACTTCGTGGGGGCCATCCGCCACCGCGACGGACGCTTCACGGCAACGGAGGCGGCGCGCCGGCATGTGGAGGATCTTCGCTTCATCGAAGGTGCGCTGACGGCGGCGCGAGCGGCTGGCGAGGCGCCGGTGGTGGTTACCCATCACGCGCCGACGCCGCGCTCCATCCGCCCGTGGTACCAAGGCCATGTGCTGAACGCGGCGTTCGCGTCGGATTTGGAGCGCTTCATCGCCCGCCATGCGCCGCCGCTGTGGATTCACGGCCACATGCACGACAGCATCGACGAGCGCTTGGGCGCCACCCGGGTGGTGGCGAACCCAGAGGGCTACACGCCCACCGAGAACCCGCTCTTCAACCCGGAACTATGTGTGCGGGTTGATGAGTGAACAGCGCTGCGGCGTTGGCTGATGACGGCTGCTGCCGCGTCGCGCCCGCGCATGGCGGGCAGTGGTAGGCTGCCGCCGAAGCACCTGCCCGAGGCTTGAGATGACCGTCATCGACTGCGATTCCCACGTCATGGAACCGGCGGACTTGTGGCAGCGCTACTTGGAGCCGAAGTACCGCGACCGCGCCATCCGCATCGAAGAGGAAAACGGCGTCGAGAAGCTCATCATCGGCGAGAAAGTGGTGCTCGAAGGGGTGCTCGCGGCGCTCGGCGGCGCCCACATCGAACGCCTCAAGCTGTTCTCCGGCGGGCTGCGCTACGCCGATGGCTGCGAACCCGCCAGCTACGACCCACACGCTCGCGCCGCCCTCCTCGACGCATGGGGCGTGGACCGGGGCGTGCTGTTCCCCACCATCGGCATCCTGCCGTTTCCAACGGACGACATGGCCCTTGCCAACGCCTATTGCCGCGCCTACAACACTTGGCAGGCGGAGTTCCTGCAAACCGTGCCGGATCGAGTGGTGGCCATCGCCGCGGTGAACTGGGGCGATGTGGACGCCGCGGCGGCAGAGCTGGATCGATGCCTCAAGCTCGGCTTCCGGGGCCTCTTCGTGCCGCCGGAAACGATTGCCGGCAAGCGCCCGGGCGAAGCGCATTTCGACCCGATCTGGGCGCGTTTGCAGGACGCCGCCGCACCCGGCTGCCTGCACGTCATCGTGCGCTTCGAGGGCGCCGCGACGCCGTTTCGGACTTGGAGCGAGAGCGGCGCGGGGGTGGTGTTCGGCTTCAGCATGGGCGCCACCGGGCAACTCATTCCGGCCCTCGCGAGCATGGTGCTCGATCAACTCTTCGAGCGGTTTCCGCGCCTGAAGGTGGGCAGCGTCGAAGCCGGTTGCGGCTACGCGGCGTACTTGATGGATCGGCTGGACGAGAAGTTCCACTTCTTCCGCGCCATGTCGCCGCTGCCGATGAAGCCGAGCGATTACATCCGCCGCAACTGCTACTTCGTGGCGGAGCCGGAGGAGCGCTGCATCGGCGCCATGCTGGAACTTGTCGGCGCGGACAACATCCTCTGGGGCAGCGATTACCCGCATGTGGATTCACGCCTCGATGCCCCAGCGCTGATTCGCGCGTCGGTTGCCGGGCTTGGCGCCGAGCCTCGGGCGCGGGTGATGGGCGAGAACGCCGTGCGGCTCTTTGGTCTGGGCTAAGCGTCCGGCGCTGGGGAAGAGCAAACGCGCTGCTCGCGTCCAGCGCATCCCGTCTCGGTGCTGGCCACCGCGCTGCGCCGCGATGCTCCCCCTTAACGCGATGCGCCCTCCCGCTCATGGACGATGCGCCCCGCCAGCATGGTCATGTCCACGCGCACGGCGTGAATGCGATGCGGCGGCTCGGCGAACAGGTCGCGTTCCAACACGACGAGATCCGCGGCCTTGCCCACCTCGATGCTGCCGGTCTGGTCCGCTAAGCCGAGCTGACGCGCGCCGTTGATGGTGTAGCCCGTCAGCAGCTGGGCCAGCGTCAAGCCTTGGTCTGCCGGCGGGAGCGGCGCGCCGGCCGTTGCGCCAGGCGCCCGCCGCGTGATGCCGATCTCGATGCCGTGCAGCGGCGAGGTCTCCGGGAACGCCAAGCCGGTGGCAGGGTGGTCTGCCCCGAAGGCCACCAGCGGCGCTGCCTCCCACAGGTCTTTCAGACGCATCACGTTGGCGCCGCGTTCAGCGTCCAACAGCCGCGAGTAGAGGGCCAAGGAACCGCTCAAGTCGTGCGCCCAATGCGGCGTCGTCTGCACCATGACGTCGAGTGCGCGCAGCCGCCGCAGGTCTTCCGGCGCCGCCATCATCACATGGGCGATCACCACCTTGCTCGTGGCCGCTGGGTGCGCGGCGCGGGCCTTGGCGTGGGCATCCAGCGCCGCCCGCACGGCGCGGTCGCCGATGGCGTGGATGTGCGCGTCCAAGTTGGCTTCTCGCAGACCGGACAGGAAGGCGCCGAGGGGCTCTGCGGGCAACATCACAGCACCCGTCGCTCCGCTGGCGTAGGGAGCGAGCGTTGCCGCCGTCTCGCCCTCGATGGTGCCATCGTTGCCGATCTTGACTGTGCGCAAACCCACCAACGGCGAGGCGATGGCTTGGCGCAGGGCGGCCACCCGTTGCGCCATCTCGCCGCCGGTCACGCCGGTGCGGTTCAGGTAGGCGCTCGCCTGCACGCGCATGGGCAAACGGCCTTCGCCGGCCAACCCGTCCAAAGCCGCCAGCGCGTTGCGCACCAAGGCATCGCCGCCGGGGATGCCAGCGTCGAAAAGCGTGGTGACGCCCATTGCCGACATTTTCGGCAGCATGGCACCGAGGGCAGCGCGGAAGTCGTCCTCCGTGCCCACGCCGAAACGTGGCAACAATGGCCAGAAGGCGCTCCCTTCCACCATCCAGCCCGTCGGCTCGCCGTTGGCGTCGCGCTGGTAGTAGTGGACGCCGGGGAGCGGGTCGGCGCTGTCCTTGTCGATGCCGGCCACGCTGAGCGCCTTGCTGTTGACCCAAGCGCTGTGGGCGTCGATGGCGATCAGCATCACCGGGCGGTCCGCCACCACCGCGTCCAAATCCGCTCGATGCGGCCCGGTGACGCCGGCGCGGTTCACCGCAGTGTTCAGGGCGCTCGGAAAACCGAAGCCGAACAGCACTGGCTCGTGCGGTTGCGCGGCAGCGTAGCCCGCGAGGGCCTGCTGCACGTCGGCGACCGTGCGGGTGCCGATGAGCTGCAGCTTGGCGCCCAAGAGGCCGGCCACCGCCGGATGCGAGTGGCTCTCCACGAAGCCGGGCAGCAACATTCTGCCGCCTAGCCGGACCACTCGCTCCGCGGCCCTCGCCTGTTCGGCGGCATCCGCGCTCGTGCCCACGAAACCGATGTGGCCATCGCGCACCCAAACAGCTTCGGCGCGCGGCTGCGCTGGGTTGGCGGTCCACACGATGCCGTCGAGAAACAGCGTCTCCTCGGCGCCGGCCGCCGCTGGCCCCATGAAGGTGGCGGCGATGGCCAAGGCGATGCCGGGCGGGATGCGGCGTGGGCGCATGTCGGCTCTCCTCAGCGGGGCGTCATGGGATTGTTGGAGGAGCGCGGCGCTTCGTCAACGCTTGCCGCGGCGTCGCCGTCGCCGCTCCGGAGGCAGCGTCTCCGGCACGAACGCCGCCAGCAACAACACGCCGACGAGGGCCAAAGCGCCGGTGCCGGCGCAGGCGATGGCAAGCGTTGCGCTTTGGGCGACGGCGCCCATCACGAACGGCCCGCCGGCGGCGCCGGCGTCTCCCACCAGCCGCCACACGCCCAAGAACTCGCCGCGGCCGCGTTGCGGCGAGAAGTCCCCGCCCAAGGTCATGAAGATGCCGGTGCCGAAGCCATTGCCGAGGCCCGCGAGGAGGGCGGCGGCAACGAACGTGGCAAAGCTGTCTGCCAGCGGCAGCACGGCGATGCCGGCGCCCAGCAACAGCAACGCCGGAGTGAGCGCCCACTTGCGGCCCACGCCGTCCAAGATGATGCCGGCCGGGTAGAACATGGCCATGTCGATGGCCGCGGAAAGGCTGAAGGCCAACCCGATCTGCCCCGCGGAGAGGCCCAGCTGAGACCCCACCAAGGGGATCATCAACAGTCGCCCGGCGCGCAGGAACGACAGGATGACCATCACGCTGCCGGCGGTGGCGAACGTCTTCGCGTTGCGCCGGGTGACGAGGGCAAGGCGTCTGCGCCCGCGTCCGGCCCAACGCGGCTGCGTGTTGGCAGTGAACACCAGCACGAGGGCGAGGGCCGCCGCGAACAAGACGGTGGTGCCGATGAGCACGGCGCGAAAGCCCACCAATTCCGCCCCGACGCCGGCGATGAGCGGCCCCAGCAAGGCGCCGGCGCGCTGCAACCCGGCCATCAAGGAGATCACGCGCCCGCGTTGCTCGATGCGCACCGCGGCGGTGATGAACGAGAGCCGCGCCAACAGCCACACGCCGATGCCGGCGCCGAGGCCCAAAGCCGCACAGCCGAGCACCACGGCGCCGTCGGCCAGCGCAGCGGTCACCGTCGCGGCTGCGGCGAGGCACAGGCCGGTGACCATCACGCCCTTGTCGCCCAAGCGCGCCACCAACATGCCGGCCGGCACGTCGCCGAGCATCGTTCCGGCGCCCCGCAGCCCCACCACCGCAGCGGCCAAGGCGGCGCCGCCACCGATCTCAAGCGCGTACAGGGGCAGCAGAATCTGCACGGCGTTCTGCGCGATGGCGGCCAAGAAGCTCGGCGCATACACGGGCAGGGCGATGCGTCGCATCACCGCGGGCAAGGCGTCCTCGCCAAGGGCGGCGCCTTCGCCAGCACTGGTCTTGGCGGGAACGCGCGGCTGTTGCGATGGTGTGGGCAAACGGCGAACGCGGGGTTCAAGCGAAGCGCACTATGGTATGCGGGGTGGCCGTCCGCATGGCCTTGATGCGGCCGGTTTGCGCCCACCGTCCCGCGTGACATAGTGTCCCCGGAGCCGGCGCCGATTTGCGGCGTTGCCTGGAGGCCAGCTGATGCAAGCCGCTCATGCGCGAAACGCAATCCCCACCCTTGGCCGCGACGTGGACCCGGATGCGCTGTACGCAGCGCTGGCCGACGCCGGCTGCCTGGTCGTCACCGATGCGCTGCCACTGGCTCAATGTCGGCGGATTGAGCGTGAGTTGGCGGGTGCCATGGACGCAGCGCGTGTGGTGGAACAGGACGATCCGGCGCAGTTCTACGCCGGCCGCACACGCCGCGTCACCGGCCTCGTGAGCCGATCCGAGACAGTGCGCGAAGTCATCCTGCACGACGTGTCCCGCGAGCTGGCCGAACGCCATCTGGGCGCCCACTGCGAGCGCATTCAGCTGCACCCCACCGCCGCCCTTTCCATCGGGCCCGGCGCCCGCGTCCAGGAACTGCACCGAGAAGAAGATTTGTTCCCGTTCTTCCCCGAGCCGCGCCCCAATCTCATCCTCGCCTCCATGTGGGCCATCAGCGACTTCACCGCCGACAACGGCGGCACCCTGCTGGTGCCGGGCAGCCACACTTGGCGCGGGGAGCGGCAGGCGTTGCCAAGCGAGGTCGTTGCCGCGCAGATGCCGGCGGGCTCGGTGCTCTATTGGTTGGGGAGCACGCTGCATGGCGGCGGCGCCAACATCTCGAACAGTTGGCGCTACGGCGTCATCCTCACTTACTCGTTAGGCTGGCTGCGCCAAGAGGAAAACCAATATCTAGACGTTCCGCCGGAGGTGTTGGCGACGCTGACGCCGGCGCTGCAAGCGCTCACCGGCCATGTGATGCATGGTGGCCTTGGCTTCTCCGTGGCGGACGCGGCTGCGGCTGTGGATGCCGCGGTGGATGCGACGTAAGCGCCGCGGAGGTCTGCAGGCACCCGTCCGCGGAGTCTTGAAGCAGCCGGGTTGCGCCCACCGCCCCGCTTGATTTAGTGTCCACTGAGCCGACGCCGAAGTACGGCGCGCTGCCCGGAGCCCAGCCCATGCAAGCCGCTCATGCGCGAAGCGCAATTCCCACCCTTGGCAGCGACGCTGACCCGGATGCGCTGTACGCGACGCTTGCCGACGCTGGCTGCTTGGTCGTCACCGATGCGCTGCCGCTGGCTGAATGTCGGCGGATCGAGCGGGAGTTGGCGAGCGAAATGGATGTGGCCCGTGTGGTGGAGCAGGACGATCCGGCGCATTTCTATCCCGGCCGCACCCGCCGCGTCATCGGCCTCGTGAGCCGGTCCGAGACGGTGCGCGAAGTGATCCTGCACGACCTGTCGCGCGAGCTGTCTGAACGCCATCTGGGCGCCAACTGCGAGCGGGTTCAGCTGCACGTCACCGCCGCCCTCTCCATCGGCCCCGGCGCCCGCTCCCAGGTGCTGCACCGAGAGGAGGATTTGTTCCCGTTCTTCCCCGTGCCGCGGCCCAATCTCATTCTCGCCTCCATGTGGGCCATCAGCGACTTCACCGCCGACAACGGCGGCACCCTGCTGGTGCCGGGCAGCCACACTTGGGGCGCGGAGCGTGAGGCGCTGCCAAACGAAGTGGCTTCTGCTGAGATGCCGGCCGGCTCAGTGCTCTATTGGCTGGGTGGCACCCTGCATGGCGGTGGCGCCAACACATCGAACGCTTGGCGCTACGGCATCATCCTCACCTACTCCTTGGGGTGGCTGCGCCAAGAGGAGAACCAATACCTAGACATTCCGCCAGAGGTGTTGACGACGCTGAAGCCGGAGCTGCAAGCGCTCACTGGCCATGTGATGCACGGCGGCCTTGGCTTCTCGACGGCGAACGTGGCGGAGGCCGTGGAGGCGGCGGCAGGGGCGTCTTGAGCGCGTCGTCCGATCCTCCCGCCACGCCGGAATTGGGGAAACCCGGCTAGCTGCGGGAGAAATCCACGGCGAGCCAAGTTTCTGGCTGCATCGTGACGAGCTTCGCCTTCTCTGCCCCCGGCAGGCTGTTGGCGTATTGCTCGCCGTCCTTCGGGCCGAGATAGCGCACCGCCATGTCCTTGAGCGCTTGTTCAGTGCAGACCTCAATGGCGGACACCGGCCCCTCGACGGACACATAGGCATAGGGCGGCGCTTCGTTCTGCACGCAGAGCGACACCCGCGTGCCTTGGGCGAGCAGCTTCGCCTTCCGGCTATCGGGCCCCATGATGAACCGAACTTGCTGGCCCGGCTCGTAGTCGTACCAGATTGGGGCCAGAAGCGGCCCCTTGCCGGGTTGCGGGATGGCGAGCGTGCAGACATGCAGGTCACTCAGAAAGGCTTGCTTGTCTGCTTGGGTGAGTTGGGTCATGGCATGGTTCCCAGTGTCCATTAGCGGCGTCTGTTGGCGGCGGCGTTCAAGGCGCGCCTTGCTGGATCAGCGCCTGCGCTGCATTCAACGACGTAGCGCGTTCGCCGGCTTCCTCGCGCTCGACGAAGGTGAGGATTGCGCGTTCATGGTCTACCAAGAACTGCACCGCATCCCGCTCGGTTGCCGGCGCTTCGGCGAGCAGCGCTTCGAAGCGTTCGATGGCGGTGTCCAGTATCGGCCGCATGGCAGACACCGCTTGGACGAACGGCATCTGGGCGTAGGCATCCACCGCCTGCAGCAGTTGCCGGGGCGTCTCCGGCGCGTCGAGGGGCATGTTTCGCGCCTGCAACAGCGCTGCCATGCGCCGGCCGGTGACGCGCTCCAATTCAGCCAAGGTCTCCCACTTGGCACGGGCGTCACCCTCAGCCTTTTGCGCCACTTGCTCAAAGAACGCCTCGCCCTGCAGCTCGCCGACCCAGGCTTCGTGGAGGCCGTCTGCATAGGAGACGGTGGCTTGTTCAGTCATGTTGGTTTCCTTCTGTATCCCTAGCTCTGTTGCCCCAGCTCTTCTTGTGGATGCGCAGTCAGTCCAACTGCCACTGCACCAAGGTGAACGCCGGGTCATCGTCTGCGTGGTGCTCGAACACCGCGTGCGCCGCAGCGCCGATGCGCACGGCCTGGCGCGGGTTCCCCAACAGGTTGCCAACCATGCGGATGCCATCGCACTGCGGCAGTTCCACCAGTGCGACGAGGTACGGGCCCTGCTCCTGCAATGCCGGATGCACCGGGTGCCAGACGCGCTCGTAGCTGTAGATGCGCCCGGTTGGCGCCACCGCCTCAAAGCCCACGTCGTCGCTTAGGCAGCGGTGGCAGATCCACTCCGGCCCCCACTGCCAGCCCCTGCATGCGTTGCAGCGCTGCACCTTCAGCACATCCTGCGCCGCGGCTTCCCAATAGGCGGAGTCCAGCCCATCCGGGCGCGGCATGGGCTTCGGCAGCCCGGCGTGCAGATAACTCACAGCGTTGCCTCCGAGCCAAAGATGGAGGAACTCACCGGCGTCACCATCGGGCCGGAACCCACCAAGGCGACGTCCGCGTCCGGCACTTGATTCGTTGAATCTCCCCGAATCTGGCGCACGGCCTCGATGTTCAGCCCCAAGCCATGCATGTAGCACTCCGCGAGGTTGCCGCCGCTGGTGTTGGTGGGCAGCTTGCCGGTGGGCGCGATGAGGTTCTCCTTCACGAAGAACTCGTTGCAGGCGTCCGGCTCGCAGAAGCCGTGCTCCACCATGCTCATCAGCACGCCGCCGGTGAAGTTCTCGTAGGACTGCAGCACGTCCACGTCCGCTGGCTTTACCCCAGCCATCTCGTAGAGGCGCGGCGCCACCGTCTTGAAGCAACTGGTGGCATAGTCCGGCGTGTTGTGGGCGCTGGCGCCGGCGCGATAGTGCGAGCCAGAGACGGCGCTCAACAAGTACGTGGGGCGATGATTCGTTTCCTTCGCGCGCTCCGCCGGCACCAGCACCATCGCTGCCGCGCCGTCGTTTTCCTGGCAGCAGTCGTAAAGGCGGAAGGGTTCGACGATCCAGCGCGAGGCGTCGTACTTCTCCTCATCGAGCGGGCGGCCATGCATCACCGCGCGCGGGTTGTTCTGCGCATGGTGATAGGAAGCGAGGGAAATGGCGCGCAGGGCGGCGGTGTCCACCCCGTGGTCGTGCATGAAGCGCGTCACGCGCATGGCGAACATCTGCGCGGGGGACATTAAGCCGTAGGGCGCGGTGAAGGCCATGTCGCCGAAGATGGCATTGCGGCGCGGCCCTTGGCCGAAGCGCCCGAACTGGCCTTGGGCGAGGGCGCGGAACACCACCACGCACTCGGCCATGCCGGTGGCGATGGCCGCCGCGGCGTTGCCCACCGCGCCCGAACCGCCGCCGCCACCGCCGCCCCACTGCATGTTGGCGAAGCGCAAGTCCTTGATGCCGAGCGCCGCCGCCAACCGCGACGGATCGTTCTGGTCGTTGGAGAAGGAAGCGAAGCCATCGACGCTCTTCGGCGAGATGCCGGCGTCCTCGCAGGCGGCGATGATGGCCTGCAGGGCGAGTTTGCCCTCAGCCTCTGGCGCGCCGCCGCGCTTGTAGTACGTCGTTTCGCCGACGCCGAGCACGGCCACCTTGCCGCGCAGCGAACGTGTCATGTTCTACCCTCCCCCTGCAAAACTGCCGCTCTCCCCCTCCAAACTGCCGCACTGCGCCGAGGCTGGATGTGTGCGACGGCGCCAGCCAGCGCCGCTGGCGAGCGGGCTTTCGCGTTATTCTCGCACCGATCATCGTGCAACGGAACTTGCAAGGGGGAGCCTCACACATGCCCATCAATCCAGAAGCCGTTGGCGCCGCCGGCGGCCCATCGCAGCGGAGTTGGACGTCCAAGGACGCGCTCTTGTACGCTGTCGGCATCGGCGCCGGCGTGGACGAACTGGCCTTCACGACAGAGAACACCAAGGACACGCCGCAGCGCGTCTTTCCCACGTTTGCCGTGATCTTGGGCGGCGGCGGGGTGCCGATGGACAAGATCGGCAGCTTCAACCCAGCGCTCATGGTGCATGGCGAGCAGGGCATCGAACTGTTGGGCGAGATTCCGCCGGACGGCGCACTGGAGAGCCGCGGCAAAATCGCGGCCATCTGGGACAAGGGCAGCGCCGCCGTGGTGGAGATGGAATCTGAGGCTTCAGACGCAGCCACCGGCAAGCCGCTGTTTCGGACGCGCTCGTCGATCTTCTGCCGCGGCGAAGGCGGCTGGGGCGGCGATCGCGGGCCGTCCGCGAAGGTGGTGTTCCCAGACGCGGAACCGACGCACCAAGTCACCTACAACACGCGCGGAGACCAAGCCCTCACCTATCGCCTCTCGGGAGACCGCAACCCGCTGCATTCAGATCCAGCGTTCGCGGCCTTGGGCGGCTTCGAAAAGCCCATCTTGCATGGCCTTTGCACCTACGGATTCACAGGGCGGGCGCTGCTGCACGCGCTCTGCGATGGAGACCCGGCGCGGTTTCGCTCCATGAACGCCCGCTTCTCGCGGCCCGTCATTCCGGGGGATGCGCTCACCGTTTCGATGTGGGTGAATGGTGACAAAGCGCTGTTCCGCACCACCAACCAGAACGGCGACGTGGTGATCGATCAGGGCGAGTGCGGCTTCGCGTAAGGGTGGCGTGCGGGGCGCGGGCCTTGGCGCAGCGTGGCGGAAGGGCGAGGGGGCGGGCGACGCTTGGGCTTTGGCGCCATCGCCGGCGCAGCCCCCGGCCGCGCCGCGCCGACGCCTTAATCGAGCCTTGGGTGGCTCGTAAAGCCGGCTTCCCGCTCTAACGCGCTGCCCATGGCGATGAGCCGGGCTTCGCCCAAGCGCGGGCCGATGAGTTGGCAAGCGCGCGGCACGCCATCCGCGTCTAGGCCCAGCGGCAGCATGATGGTGGGATGCCCGGAGTAGTCGAACGGGGCGGTGAACTGGATGAACGGCGCCTCGCCATCTGGCTGAGGCTGGTTCGGCCGGTTCGCCGGCGGCGGTGGCATGGGCATGCACGGAGCGATGAACGCGCTCACGTTCTCCAAGGCGTCATCGAGTGCGCCGCGGAACCGGATGCGGGCGCGTTCAAGCCGCGCATAGTCCGTCGCGCTGGCCTTGCTGCCCAATTCCAATAGGCCGTTCAGTTGCGGGCCGTAATCGCTCGCGCGCGCCGGCCAAGTTGCCGCGTGCGCCAACGCGCAGTCTGCTCCGCAAGTGATGGCCCAGCCGGCCACCAAATCATCAGAGCGCGGCATTTGCGCCTCGACGATGCTGGCGCCGCGCGCCTGCAGCATGTCGAGCGCGTCGCGCACCACCTGCACCACGGCCGGCGCCACGCCGTCGTTGACGTAGCGCCAATCCACGCCGACGGAGAGGCCATCCAATCGTTCCGTCAACGCCGCCGCGTAGTTCGGCACCGGCGCGTGGAGGGATGTTGCATCGCGGGCATCCCGGCCAGCCAAGGCTTGCAGCAGCCGGGCGGCATCCTCCACGGTGCGCGCCATCGGGCCGATGTGGTCGAGGGATTCCGAGAGCGGAAACGCCCCGTGGCGGCTGACGCGCCCGTAGGTGGGCTTGATGCCGACCAGTCCGCAACAGGCGGACGGAAAGCGGATGCTGCCGCCCGTGTCAGACCCTAACGCGCCATAGGCCATGCCGGCGGCCACGGCCACGCCGGAACCCGATGAGGAAACGCCGGTCCAGCGCTCTGCGGACCACGGATTCACCGGCGGCGCCACATCGGGATGATGTTGCGAGTAGGCGCCTTCCGTGAGCTTCACCTTGCCGACGATGACGGCGCCTGCCTCCTTGAGCTTCGTCACTACAAAGGCGTCTTCCGGCGGGCGCCAGTCCGCCAGCACGCGGGTGCCGCAGCTGGTGGCGATGCCTTGCGTCCACAGCAGGTCTTTCAAGGCGATGGGCACGCCATGCAAGGCGCCGAGGGGCTCGCCGTTGGCGCGGCGCTGGTCGAGGGCGGCGGCGGTTTGCATCGCCTCTTCGCCCAGCACGCGAACGTAGGCTTTGAGGCGGGGTTCAAGCGCTTCGATGCGGGCGAGCGTTGCCGCCGCGACATGCGTGGCGGACAACTCGCCGCTCTTGATGCGCCGGCAGAGGTCTGCCAGCGAAAGGTAGTGCAGCGGCGCCACGGCGGTGGCCGTCACGCGGCGCGGCGGCTGGCCGCGGGGGCGTCGAAGATCTTGCCCGCGTTCAAGAGGCCCTTCGGGTCCAGCGCTTGCTTGAGGGCTCGCATCAGCGCCACTTCCGCGTCGCTGCGCGATAGGTTGAGGTACGGTTTCTTGTCCAGCCCGATGCCGTGTTCGGCGGAAATCGAGCCGCCGATGCCAGCCAACGGCTCATACACGGCTTGCTTCACTTTGGTCTTGGCGTTCGCGTCGGCATCGTCGACGCCGCAGATGCCGAAGTGCAGGTTGCCATCGGCGATGTGGCCGAAGGCGAAGTTGCGGAAGGCGTTGAAGGATGTGGCGAGGCGGCGGTTCACATCGGCAACGTATGCCTCCATCTTCGGAATCGGCAAGCTCACGTCGAAGATGTGCAGGGTGCCGAAGCGGGCGCACTGCTCTACGTCGTCGCGCATGGCCCATAGTTCTTGGCGCTGCGCCTCACTCTGCGCAATCACCGCGTCTGCCACCAAGCCGGCCTCGTAGGCTTCCGCCAACGCCGCCTCCACGCGCGCCTGATCCGCCTCGGCGTCGCCGCCCATCGCCTCGATGAGCGCGTAATACGGATGGTCTTGCGCGACCGGTGGGCGCTGCTTGGCCGGTGGCGTGGTGACCAAGACGTAGAAGTTGCGCCACATCACCTCAAAGGCGGACAGGGCGCCGCCGAGGCGCGCGTCCATCAGCTTCAACAGTTGCGGCAGCTTGTCGAACTCGTCCACGGCGACCAGCAGCGTCTCTTGGCTGCGGGGCTTCTCGCGCAGGCGCAACACGGCGCGGGTGACCACGCCCAAGCTGCCTTCGGTGCCGATGAAGAGCTGCTTTAAGTCGTACCCCGCGTTGTTCTTAATCATCTCGTTCATGGACGACACCACTGTGCCGTCCGCCAACACGGCCTCCAAGCCGAGCACGTTGTCTCGCGTCATGCCGTAGCGCAGCACGCGGTTGCCGCCGGCGTTGGTGGCGATGTTGCCACCGACGGTGCAACTGCCGCGGGCGCCGAGGTCCAGCGGATACATCAACGCTTCGTCATCCGCTCGCTCCTGCACCGCTTGCAGCACGGCGCCGGCCTGCACGGTCATGGTGCGATTGATGGTGTCCACGGCCTCGATGCGGTTCATGCGCTCAAGGGAGATCGCCACCTCGCCGGCCCCCGCATCCGCACCTTCGACCAAGCCCGTCCGCCCGCCGTGGGCGACCACCGGTTGGCCGGCCCGATGGCAGGCCTTGAGGACGGCGCTCACCTGTGCCGTGTCGCGCGGGCGGATGATCGCCTTTGCCTGCACGCCGCCTTCGCGCCACACGCCCACTGCGCGGCTCGACACGTCCGCGCCTATCAACACGCCGCCTTTGCCGACGATGGCGGACAGCGTCTCAACGATGTTCGGCATGGGCCCTCACTCCTTCTCTGGTGGCAGCACCAGATGCGTCGTCATCGCACCGTCTTCGTGGATCGTGATCGCAAAGCCCTTGGGCAAGGAGAGGCCGAAGGCATCCTTGATCGCGGCCTTTGGGTCTTCCATGAGCCGGGCGCGGAACTCGTCATCGATGACTGCCTTGTCGATGACTGCCGCGCGCAGTTCGTCGAGGGCCTGCTGTTTCATCGCTGCCTCCTTGCCGGCAAGGGAAGAGCCATCGCTCGTAACGAGCCACCTTATGCGTGGAGGGCCGCACATGCAACGGGCGCGGTGAGGCCGGCGTTCTACTTGCGCTCACGGGGACAGGTACGCCGGTAGGGGACGGACACCCGAAGCCGCCGAGCGCGACCCGGCGCCTACCGCCCTGCCAAGCGCCAGCCGCGCCACATCGCCTCGGGATGCGCGTCGTCGTCCTTCCCTTCGCACGTCGTCGTCTCGATGTCGCTGCGCAGCAGCCGCGTGTCCTTGAACCACTCGAACTGGCCGAGGGCGCGGTGCTCGTCGTCCGAGAGCGTCTCGCCGTTGTGCGTGAAATCTGCGAACACTGCCCAGCGAATGTGTTGGCCGAAGTGGACGCCGGCCGAGTGGACGAGGCGCCCATGCCAGAAGACGACATCCCCCTTGCTGCCGGTCAGTTCCAGCGGTGCCGTCTCGGTCGCCACCTCGCGCATCACCTCTGCGAAGTGGGGCAGGGGCGACCAGTTGGCGGCGAAGCGGTGGGCGTGGAAGAGCGCCTTGTGGCTGCCCGGGTACACGGTGAAGCCGCCGCCGTGCGGCGGCACGTCGTCTAGGTACGCGCAGGCGTTGAGCTGCTGACACACCTGATCTGTGTGCGGCAGCAGCGCGTCTGCGATGCGCGTTTCGGCCTCGCCTTCGTCCTGGCGGGTGGGGAACAGCGCGTAGACGCCGCGGGTGCGGCGGCTTGGGCGCAGATTGCCAAGCAGGCCCTCGGCCACGCGCCGCACCTTGGGGTTGTTCGGCACCAAGCGCACTAGGAAGCCCGCAGCGCCCAAATCGTGGAGTTTGACCGTGGCGCCGGAGTACACGATGGGCGCGCGCCCGGCGTGGGGGCCGTCCGTTGGCGTGGGTGGCATCGGCCCCCAGGCCGGGCTAACCCAAGTGCTGCGGTCGTGCTGGCGCAGCGCGCCCTTGCCGTCCGCCATCGGCACGCGATCAAGCAGATGACGCCAAGTGCGGTCGAGGGCCGCATTTGCCGCACTCGCTGCCAGCAAGCGCTTCTTGACGACGAAGCCGTGGCGCACGAAGAAATCAATCTCCGCATCGGTGAGCACTGCGCCGGGCGCGGACAAATCCGGCGCGTCGAACACTTGGCTCGGCTGCTTTGGCGACGGCGGCGCCGGCGGGGCGGTTACTGTCCCTCTAGCGTCTGCGCCCGCTGTCACGATTGGCTGGCGTACAGATCGTTGAAGTTGCCGGCGTAGAAGCGCTCTTGCTCGGCGGCGCTTGAGGCTTCCAAGGAACGCGAGAACCGGCCAATGGGATCGCGGCCGCCTTCGGCATGGGGATAGTCCGAAGAGAACAGATACAGTTCCGGCATCGATTCGCGGATGAACGCGCCGACGTCCTCGAACGCATACGGCGTGAAGCGCAGTTGCTCGCGGATTTGCTCCGAGGGCTTGCGTTGGAACTTGGCGAGGTGCGGTTCCGAACGCGCCCAGATGTCCACGGCGTGATCCAGGCGGCGGATCGTGTCCGGCACCCAGCCGGCGCCCAGTTCGATGACGCCGCCCTTCAAGCGCGGAAACCGCTCCAACACGCCGTCCAGCACCAGCACGCTGATGAAGCGTTGCGCGGAGTGGAAGATGGCCGTGAGGTCTTTAGAGCCGATCACTTCGGCGCGCCCGCGCGCGCTCTCCCGCTCGGACTGGCCGTCGTTCATCCACTCGTCCGGGATGGAGAGGCTGGAACTGCCAACGTGCAGGAGAAACGGGGTGGGGGCTTCTTCCAGCCGACGCCAAATAGCATCGTTGGTTGGATGCCCCGGCGAGCGGCCGCCCGGCGCATGGGAAGGAATCCAAACCGCGCCGAGCCGCAGCCGCAACGCCTCGTCGATGGTGGCGAGGGCTTGCTTCGGATCGTCGAGGGGGGCGAGCGCGACGCCGATTAAGCGGGAGTCTCCCGCGCAGAACTCGGCCATCGAGCGGTTGTGCGCGGCGGCGGCTGCGTAGCGCACGTCGTCCGGCGCGTTGAACACCTTCGTCGCGCAGAAGGACGAGAACACCACCTGGCGCTGAAAGCCCAACAGGTCGAGCGCGAGGCCGCGCTCCTCGCCGTTGAACGCGCCGAGGGCATCGTGCCACTTCGGCCCGCGCGTGATGCGCTCGCCAAGCGCCATGAGTTCCGCCACCGTCTCCGGCGCATGGGCACCGGCACCCTCGAACGCGCGCATTTTGTCGCCAATGTCTGCCAAGCGTATGTCCGCGAGGCTCGGCAACCGCCCGCGCTCACGCTGTGACGCGTTGCGGGCGAGGAAGTCGGGCAGCTCCATCAGATGGCTGTCCGCATCGAAGATAGCCGCCACTTCGGGTGCCGCGCTCGCGGCATAGGTAGTGGGGGCGCTCACGGCGATGCTGCCGGGAGTTGTGGGCGGGCGGCGTCGGCTAGCCCGTGGGCGCTGATGTTCGTGCGAACGCGCCGGTGGCCAGTCTGTTCCGTCAAATCACCAATCACGACGAATACGTCTGTTGGGATGATGGCTGGATACTAGCACTTGGCGGGCAGTGGCGGCGTCGGCGTGGCTGGGGCCTCTGGCGCAGCGCACGGGCGCGTGTGCCGGGTGCGTTGCCGGTGCCGCGCAGCCCATCATCATGGTGGCACTTCAAGCGAAGCATCAAGAGCGGCTTTCAGCCTGCAAGCGGTCGATGCCCGCCAAGAAGACTTGGAAACTGCGCGACCTGTTGCTGCGGGAGACCAGCCTACCCATTGCGCGGGCGGCGGTTCGCTTTTGGAAGCTCGGTATGAGTTTCGCAAGTGCCTTGGCGGGTTGCACGACGCTGTCGGGGTCCCGAAATCGCGGCTTCTTGAGGCTCGTCCTGATGCGCCGCTCAGCATCAGGAAATGCTTCGGCCAACGCTTCGACGTCGCCCACATACCATGCCTCGAGCTCGCGGCACACGATTCTCACGAGCGAGTCAGGGCGCCTGCCCTGCTCACATAGCGCTCTTAGGCTGGCCTTGATGGCATGACAATCTCCGCTGTCTTGATCGCGCATCGCCACGAAGCTGTCCGGCATCTTCCAACTCCGCAGTTTTCGCGTCAAGCTCTTCTCTAGGTCTCGCTTGCCTTGGTGTGGCACGCAAAGAAAGTCGAGTTCCGGGGCCAGCCGGGGCAGCAGTTCACTGAGGAAGTCTGCCATGGAGACCTCCTCGACCAAGAACACGATCATCGTTTATGGTGCCTCGCCTCCCAAAAGGCGCTGTCTCCACAGTGCGCCAGGCAGGTCTCCGCCGTCGTACAGATCGCACAGCAGTTCCGAATCCTTGGCCTGGCGAACACGCGAAAAGCCATCGACCTTCTCGAACCAATAGATTTCGTTCAACTCGGCGCCGTTAAGGAAGTCCGGGGAGTGCGTTGACACAAACGCCTGTCCGCCCCGTCGCGCATAGTCGCGAAACTCTTCAGTCAGGAGGCTCAGCAGGTCGTGATAGAGCTGGTTCTCTGGTTCTTCCACGGCGATCAAAGGGTGCGGGTTGGGATCGTGGAGGAGCAGCAGGTACGCGAACATCTTGATCGTGCCATCCGAAACATGTCGGGCTACAAATGGGTCCTTGAAGGATCCATCTTGAAAGCGGAGCACGAGTCTCCCATCTTCCGTTGGCTTCGCGTCTACCGCCGCAACCCCTGGAACGCGGTCCCGCATGGCACGCAGCACACGCTGAAAGTGTTCTGGGTGATGCTCATATAGGTACTGCGCCACCTGCGCGACGTTTTCGCCCGAAGTGGAGAGATGCTCCGCGTATCCGACTTCCGAGCTGCTACGAGCATCCGCGATGTGCAGGTTGGAGATGTGCCAGTTGTCGATCAAGGAACGGAACTCCGAGACAACGCGAAACTCTTGGAATTGGCCGAGTCCCTTGATGGCGAGCGTCGCAGGATCGTCGAGCTTGTGTTCCCTTCGCTCCTCCCTCGCGTCCGATGTGCCGTACATGGATTCGTTCGTGATGGCGTTGCCCGAGCCCTCGCGGAAGTCCACGAAATGCCAAGCACGGCCACCGCCAAAACGTCGGTAGCGCAACACCTCATGGCGCACCACGGGACGTCCCCCTGTTTCTGCCACCTCAAGCAAGTAGGTGGCCAATCGCCCTGACGATTCCCGGAACTTCACGGTGATTCCAATGGGCCCTTCGCTGCCCCGGCTGACCAGCTCCTTGAATCCGCCACGCTTGGCCACGGCCGACGCCACGTTGCCCGCTAGAGCATCCTTCAGAAAAGAGAAGACATCGAACAACGTGGACTTGCCGGTGCCGTTGGCGCCGATGACTACTGCGAGGCGTGGCAGGTTGGTGAGCTTGACGTCTTGGAGCGCACGGTAGTTCTTGATCCAGATTTGCTCGATGGGCATGGTCTTTGGCTCTCAGGCGGCCGCGGTGCGCGATCTAGCTCCGGCGCTTGCCCCGCTAGAACACCGCCAGCGGATTCAGCGGTGAGCCGGTGCCGCCGACGACGCGCAGCGGGGCGCCGACGAACAGGAACTCCCAGCGGTCTCGCTGCTTGGCCGCGACGGCCACGTCGTCTAGGTTCAGGTTGTCCAGAATGCGCATGCCCAAGCCCACCAGCACCAGTTCGTGCAGGGGGTTGGCGAGGCCCTCAACGCCGGATGGCATCACGTCGCTCACGCCATCGCAGCCGATCAGCGCCACGTCCCGCGCTTTCAGCCATTTGGCCACGGATGCATGCAGGCCCGCCGCCGCTTCAAGGAAGTTCCACTGCCCCTCTTGGCGCACGCGCTCCCAGCGCCCGGTGCGCAACAGCAGCACGTCGCCGCTGCCGAGGGTGATGCCGGTTTTCTGCTCCCAAGCCTCTAGGTCCTCCACGGTCACCGCGGTGCCGGGCGCCAGAAAGTCCACGCCCTTGAACCAAGCCATGTCCACGAGGACGCCGCGGGTGAAGATGCCGTCTTTCACGCGGTGGATGCCGAGCTTCGTGGCGCCGGTGGGTTTGATGGTGTCGAAGCCGTAGCCGTTGTAGAGCTTGCCGTCATGGGCGAAGTGCGGCAGCCCGTCGATGTGGGAGTGGGCGAAGCCGTGGTATTGCACGCCATAGTCGTCGCCGGCCACCGCGTGGCCGCTGAACTCGCCGGTGGTGACGGTGTGGCGGAACGGGTTGGCGTTCAGTTCGTCCGCCACGGTGTTCAAGTCGAGCGCCATGGAGACGGTGACCCCTTCCCGCACGAGGGCGGCGGCGGCTTTGCTCTTGGCCGGCGTGATGAGGTTCAGGGTGCCCAGTTCGTCATCTTCGCCCCAGCGTCCCCAGTTGGAGATTTCCTCCATCCAAGCGTCGAACTGCGCTCTCGTCACTGGGGTTGGCGCGGGGGCTTCGGCGTGGGCGGCGATGGTGGCCACGCCGAGCAGCAGGGCGCAGGCGGTGTGTGCGCGCATGAGGGTCGCTCCGAGTTCAGGCTCTTGGCGAGACTGCGGCGAAGCGCGGCGATTGTAAAGTGCCGAGGGCGTTGCCGAACGCGCCCACGCCGCCATGCCATTGCTATATGCTCGCCCGTCGTGAGCGCCGAGAATCCGAAAGACCGCCTCGTCCCGTTCCCCAGCAAGCTGGCGTTCGGCGTCGGGCAGTTCGCGGAGGGCTTGAAGAACACGGCGTTCAGCCTGTTCGTGCTCTTCTACTACAACCAAGTGCTGGAATTGCCGGGCACGCTGGCTGGGCTGGCGCTGTTCATCGCCTTGCTCTTCGATGCGGTCACGGACCCGCTGGCCGGTTCGCTGTCGGACAACTGGAAGTCCAAACTCGGTCGGCGGCACCCGTTCATGTATGCCTCGGCGGTGCCGCTGGCGCTCGCGTTCGCCGGCCTTTTCTGGCCGCCCGGCGATATCAAGGCGTTGGGCGAGTGGGGGTTGTTCGCTTGGCTCACGCTGTTCGCCATCCTCACGCGGGGTGCCATGACGCTCTATCACGTGCCGCACTTGGCGCTTGGCGCGGAGATGACGGACAACTACAACGAGCGCAATCGCATCGTTGCCTATCGGCAGTTTTTCGCCGCGCTCGGCGTCGCCACCGTGTCGCTGGTGGGGTTCGGCTACTTCTTCGCCGATGCGCGGGGCGGCAGGACGGACGTGGGCAACTACGCGCCCTTCGCCATCACGCTCGGCGTGATGATGGTGGCCACCATCTGGTACTCGGCGTGGGGCACGCGCAAGGAGGTGCCGCACCTTTCCGAACCGAAGCCGAAGCCAAGGCGCAACGTGGTCGCGCAGCTCGGGCTGGACATCACCGCCGGTTTCACCAACCGCTCGTTCCGTTGGCTGTTCAGCGGCGTGCTGGTGGTGTTCGTGATGGCCGGCGTGAACAGCGCCCTAGACCTCTACATCTACCAGTACTTCTGGGAACTGGTGGATTGGCAGATGCTGGCGCTGAATGTTGGCGGCACCGTGGTGGGGCTGTTGATCGGCGTGTTCTTGGCGGTGCCGCTGTTGCGCTTCACTGGCAAGCGCTTTGGCGTGATCTTGGGCACGGCGGTGTGGGCCATCTGCCAAGTGATTCCGGTGGTGCTGCGCTTGTTGGATGTGCTGCCGGCCAACGCCACGACGGAGCTATTCGTCGTCCTGTTCACGTTCAAGTTGGTGCAGGGCATCATCCTGCAGCTTGCCTACATCGCGTTCGGTTCGATGATGGCGGACGTGGCGGACGAACACGAGTTGGCGTCTGGTGTTCGCCAAGAGGGCATTTTCTTCGGCGCCGTGGCCTTCTCCGCGAAGGCGACCTCCGGCTTCGGCACCTTCATCGGCGGCTTGGGCCTCGATGTCATCGGTTGGCCCCGTGGCGCGAACATACAAACCGCCGCCGACGTGCCGCCCGAAACGCTGGTCCACTTGGGGTTGTTCTACGGCCCCGTGGTGGCGGGCTGCGCCATCGTCTCGTTGTGGTGCTACAAACACTACAGCCTCACCCGCGAACGACACGCGCAAATCCTCGAAGCGCTGAACGTTCGACGGCAGGAAGCCGAAGGCAGCGCGGCAATGGCAAGTGGGCGGTAGGGGCGTTTAGGGCCTCTGGGGCGGTTTGAAGCGAGCGGCACCGCCACTCACTGTGGCCAAGGATTGACGACTTCCACGCCGCTTGGCGCAAAGTCCTTGACGTTGCGTGTCATCACCGCCATTTCGTGATGCAGCGCCGTTGCCGCGATCAATCCGTCCGGGGCCGCGATGTGTTGCCCCCGTCGTTTGGCGCGGGCCGTGAGTTGCCCCCAAAGTCGGGCGATGGGCGCGTCCACTTGCAAGATGCGCTGACGGAAATCGTTTTGCAGCCGGTCCAGCCACGCGAAGAGATCCCGTTGGCGCTGCCCCGGGGCCAAGCCGTGTGCGCCCTTGTATATCTCGCCGATTGTGATGACGCTGATGAAGGCGCGATCGCCTAAGTCGACGACAGCCGATTTGACGCTGTGCTCGCCGTTTGGTTTGTGTGTTTCCGAGACGACGCAGGTGTCCAGCAGCGCCCTCACAGTTCGATGTCGCGCATTGGGGAGCGGTCGCGCTCAAGGTCTAGCCCCTCGAACGAAGGGCCGCTCATCAAATGCGCGATGAAGTCATCGTCTTCGATTCCTTCGGTATAGGCCGGACGATTGGACACAGTCGGCTCGCGCACGATCTTTTCCCGCCAATACGCGGTCGCCTCAGGGTCACGGCCTAGACAGGCCGCGGCCGCAGCGTCGAGCTCCGCACGAACCGGGCACTCATCCATCTGCGGCCAGGGCAGCAGCTCTGCCTTGCCGAGCCGTTGGAAGGCATCTTGCAGCGGCGTCAGGTCGCATTTCGCTGGGTCTGGCACGGGCAAGGATCGTAGCTGTTCCAACGAGTAGTCCGAGTAATCCAGCGCTTTCTGTCGGCGGTTCAAGAACGACGCCACTGCCGGAGTGGAGTTCAGGTAGGCGCACCAAGCCTCAAGCGTCTCCGCAGGGGCGGAGATGTGTGGCAACGGCGTCACGGGAATGAAAGGCTGACCCAAAGCGGGGCGAGGGGCATGAATGGCGGACACTCGGACTCGGGAGGCTCTGATCTTGGCCGCAACCAGCATCCTGCTCGCCTTCGGCCACAACACGTCCGTTGCGTACTGCCGTTTGGTGGGCTTGGGTGCCGTGACGAAATCTGCAAAGGAACTCATCGTCCTGCGGCTGTTCGGCTTGTGCGTCCACACGACTGGGAACTTCGCGTCCGGTATGGGGTGGTCTAACGGGTTCACGAACGCATCCCGCAATCGTTGCCCGCCGGGTTCGACTAATGCCAAGTCTCCCAGCGGCGTGGTGGCGTCATGCTCATCGATGTAGCGTGCGAGGGCCGCCATGGTGCCGTCTAGGTATTGGCAGGGTGTCCAATCGCCGGCCGCCATGCGTTCGGCCGGCCAAACGTAGGCGCGATGCAGGCGGTGGTTCTCCCCGGCATGCACAGCCGTCACCCAATCGGCGGCCTCTTGGGCAGTTTGCGGCATGCGTGTGAGCGCGATGAAGGTGGTTGCTCGCTGCGGCGCGTTGGCGCCGCGGCGGCGGCAGATGAGGAGCGATTCGTGAATCGCCGTGTTGACTGAGAAGTTCGGGCGTTTCGGATCGTGGCTGGTGACGATGAAATCGATGTGGAAGCGCTCCGCCAAGAACCTCCGCTCGTCCACTCCCGATGTGCTGGTGCAGGCCGTAGTGGGCAGAATCGTGCCGAGCACGCCTGCGTCCTTGTGCAGCAACGCATCCGCCAATGGGGTGAAGAGGGTCCGCACGCTGTTTGAGTCGATGAGGTATGAAGCGGCAGGGTCTGCCCCATGTATCTGGCGTTTGATTTCGAGTTTGCGTTGTTGAATCCCCTTCTTCGCGGCAGCGCTGAACCGGCGCCCGTAGTGTTCATTGTTGGTGAATGGCGGGTTCATCAGGATCACGTCCATGCCGCGTATGTCTGGCACGTTGGCAACGGCGGATTCCCGCGTCGAAACCGCTGCCTGCTTAACGTGCCCCAAGAGGCTCAACTGCTCGCCGCCGCCGACGGCTGTCGGCAGCAGTTCAAGGCTGCCCAAAGCCACTGAGCCATCGGGCTGCGGGCCGTGGCGCATGGTGTGGATGTGCATGGCTTCGTAGTCCACAGTGGGGGCGCCGAGCGTCAGGTTTGAGGCGGCGAGCTGCGTCGCTTGGTAGTTGATGTCCAAGCCTCGGATGGAATGCTCGACCAGCGCCTTGTGGGCTTGTCGCACTTCGGCCGGCGTCATCGGCTTGGCCGCCGCCATGTGGTCCTTGATGGTCTTGAGCGCGGCCATCAGCAGCGTGCCGGTGCCGCAGGCCGGGTCCAGAATGCGCAGCCCCGTCGCGTGCTGCCAATCCGACCAGTCCGCGAAGTTGGGGCCAAGCGCCAGCCCCGCAAGCATCAGCGCGGAGATGTTGTTGGTGTAGAAGGCGCCGTCACTGACGGCGCTGCCGAGGATCTTGTGGTAGAGCGGGCCAGCGTGGTCGTAGCCGAGTTCAGTGACGGCATCGGATAGGTTCACGGCGCACTCCGCCAGTATCCGCGCCGGCGCCTTGAGGCCGTCGAACGATGGCGAGTTCTCGATGAGGGACAGTGCCGGGCGGAACACGGGCGCGTAGTCCTTGCCGAGGATTGCGTCCCAGGCTTCGGCGAGGCTCTCGGCTGGGGTGTGCGAGCGGCCGATCTCGATGAGGTCTGGCAGCCCTTCGAGCGCGGCGGATTCCTTCTGCAAACGCCGATGCAGCAAACAGGCGTTGCACAGCAAGAGCGCCGCGGTGGTGGACACTTCCCGATCTTTGACGCTGGTGAGGTCTAGGGCTTGGCGCAACGAGGCCATGAGTGCTGGGCTGTCTTCAATTCTCCTCGCCGCCAGCCCCACCGAGCGGACGATGTCGTCCGCCGTCACCTGGCCGGGGCGGCCTAGCCCAGAGGCAGCCACCACCTTGGCGAAGATGCCCGGCTCAACGGCTTGAAAGGCGAGGATGTCGCCAATGGCCGGGTACGTGGTGTCGTCGTCGCGCACTTCGCCGTCGCGGGCGCGGGCGGTAGGGGCGCGCTGGTTTCCGTTGGCTGTGCCGGTGTCGATCAGCACGTGTACAAACGTCGCTGGGGATTCCGCGAGCCGCTCATCATGCGATTGCAGCGCCCGCAGCACAGCGCCGATGTGTCGGTAATCGTCGCCTCGCTGTTGCAGCAATTCGGCGATGTCGCCCTCGCCTTCGGGCACGAACACTGGCACCACGATGTATCCGAAACGCTTGCCCTTGGCTTTGCGCATGACGCGGCCGACGGCTTGAACGATGTCGATTTGGCTCTGCTTCGGGTCTAGAAACGCCACGGCGTCTAGGGCCGGCACGTCCACGCCTTCAGAGAACACCTTCACGTTGCAGATCATCCGCGCTTGGCTCTTGCGGGGCGCGTCGTTCAGCCAGCGCCGCTCTTGGTTGCGCTGCAGCGCCGTGCTCTTGCCGTCCAAGTGGCGGGCTTCAAGGTCTGCGCGTTTGCCGCGGCCAGCCAGTGTGCGCGTGACGCGCTGTTTGAGGGCGAGGTTGCCGTTGATGGTGTCGCGGAACCACTTGGAACGCTGAATCGTTGACGCGAAGGCGATGCTGCGGGGCAACGCGCTCGGCGTCTCGCCGCCTTCCACCGCGCCGTTCAAGGCCAGCATGGTTCCCAACAGACGGCAGAGATCTGTGTCCGACGCCCTCTTGGGCGCATTTTCGCCGGCAAGCGCGGCGCGGATGCCTGGCGTGAGCTGGCTTTCGCGGATGCCGAGCACGATCACGCGATAGTCCGAGAGCTCCCCGGCAGCGACGGCTTGCGAGAACTTGACGTGGTGGAGCAGCGGCCCGTACACATCCACATCCGACATGTCCACCACGTTGTAGGCGAACCCCTTTCTTTCCGCGGCCCGCTCGGTGGCCCGCACCGACCTTTGCGTATACATGCGCTGCGTGGCAGTCATGTAGAGGCGCTTGCCAGCGTCGAGCTGCGCCGCATCGTGGAACGCTTGGAAATCCACCTCCTTGCCGGCGACGTCATCCCGAATGACGCCGGTGGTGCGATGGGCCTCGTCGGCAATGGCGAGATCAAAGCCCGGTGCGCCATGCCGCGCTTGGGCTTCACACACTTTGCCCAGGGAGTGGTAGGTGCAGAAGACGGCCTTCACGCCTCCGCTCGGGTTGCCCAGCCGCCGCGAGATGTCGGCCGGGTCTGACACCACGTCGCAGACCAGATCGTCCGCGCCGATCTCTTGGCGTTCGCCGCGCCCGCCGGCGGTGCTGTCTGAACACACCACCAGCGCGGACATGTCCCGCGTCCGGTGCGTCAGCCACTCGCGCCGCGCTTGGGACACTAGGGCGATGGTGGGCGCTGCGAACAGAATCCGCCCGTCGTCCGGCACGATGCGCTCGGAGAGCTTGAGCGCCGTGAAGGTTTTGCCGGTGCCGCAGGCCATCACCAGCTTGCCACGATCGTTGCCTTGGGTGACGAGGCCGTCGTACACAGCGTCGATGGCTTGCTGCTGAAGCGGCTTCGGCTGCCGTTGCGCCGCGGGCCTTTGGAACTGGCGGATCTCGTGGTCCAGGAAATCCAGAAAGTCGATGCGGGCGACCCTCGGCACGCGGCCGGCGATGGCGCGCTCCGCGGCGGCATTCCATGCGCAGGTGGAAACGATCCAACGCAGCCCGAAGGCTGGCCGCGAAGATTCGTTGAGGAAACTATCGATGTTTGGCTTGGCGATGATGGCTTCCGCCGCGTAGCACTTGCACTGGATGGCGATGACGGTGCCATCCATTTGCGTCGCCACGAGGTCGATGCCGTGGTCGCGGCCGTCGAGGCCAGTTAGCTGCTCGCGGTCTGGCCAGTCTCGCCATGGCCAGATTGCCGCCACGTCGAACTCGGGGTTGTCGCGCACGGTGGCCATGAAAAGGTGCTCGAACCAACGCCCCTTCTCGACTTCGCTGGAAGCGTCGCGGCGTATGCGTTCGAGCGCGTCGCCAACTCGTTCGCTGGGGCGCAGGTCTAGGTTGGTTTGGACAGTCACGCCCACGCATCCCGATTGTGGCGCCGAAGGCGGATTTGCGACGGGCGGGGAGTTGGACGAGGCCGTGCCCGGCCTCCCCGCGGCGCTGCTGGCCATCATAGCCGAACTCAAGCGGGTGAACCGGTTCATGACATCTGGCACTGAGGCTGGGCAGCCTCGTGGGCGACAAGGTACTCGTTGGGGGATCGGTAGTCGATTGCGGAGTGCGGTCGGATGTAGTTGTAGAAGAACTCGCGCTTGAGGAGCCTCTCGGAGACGGCCTCGACGGTGAGGTCGCAGTCGAGGAGGTTCCAGAACTCGATGCGGGCGGTGCGGTTGGCGCGCTCGACGCAGCCGTTCCACTGCGGCCGTCGCGGCGGCAGGACGCGCAGCGCGACGCCGAGGTTCCTGCAGGCGTCCTCGAAGCCGGCCATGAACTCGCTGCCGCCGTCGACCTGGACGGACTCCAGCGGCACGGGGAGGGCTTCGGCGACGACGGCGAGGAAGCGCGCTGCGGTGGCGGCGGTGGCGCGGGAGAAGGCGCGGGCGACCATGAACCGGCTGACGGGGCAGATGGCGCGGAACTCCTTGATGGAGCTGCCGTCGCGGGAGACGGTCATGTGGTCGATCTGGACGAGCTGGCCCGGGCGCTCGGCCTTGTCGCCGTATTTCCAGCGCCGCGCCCAGCCGTTGAACTTGCGGGGGCGCTTGGGCTTGGCCCGTCCTTCGCAGAGGCTGGCGGGGGGCACGGTCCCGTCCGCGATGGCGCGCGAGAGGATGCGCCCGACGGTTGACGCGCTCAGCCGCAGGCCTTGGCGTTCGAGCATGCGCTGGATGGGCGCCTTGCCCATGAACGGGTGCTTGCGGCGCATGGCCATGACCGCCTTCACGTCGCCCGGCTTGCGCGCCGGGCGGCGGACGCGGCGCGGTCGGGTGGACTTCGGCGCGAGGCCGCGCTGGCCGCCGGCGGCCAGCGCGGCCTTCCACCGATACAGGGTGCGGCGGCTGACGCCGACCTCCCTCAAGGCGGCGCGCTCGGCGCAGCCGGCGGCGCGCAGCCCATCGAACCGGCGGATCGCCGACAGGCGCCCGCGGGCCTCGGCCGGCAGTTCGGCGTCGTCCACCCTGAAACTGCGGTACGATCTGATCCGCATCGATTCGATTCGCATGGCTCGGGTCTCCACCAGTGACTTCGCATTCACTGAGGCTACCCGATCCGGCGCTGGCGGCGGGTTCCCGTCGCCAGCGCCACCTCACCCCGCCATCGGCTGGCGCAGTGCCATATCTATCTGAACCAGAACAGCGGGTGAACGGGATCAGCACCTTCTGGACAGTGCCGCGCCCAAGGAACCCTTGGGCGCGGCGGTTCGGTAGCCTATGAGTTGAAAGACAACATGGGAGACCGAACAATCGCTCGATCCCAACGGCATGCCTATAGGACACTTCGGTAGTGACAGTCTTCTCCGCTCGACGTTTCCCCATCCTCTTTCGCAACTGCTGGAACACGACCGGCTTGGCTGACGCGATCAACGGCATCGACATGGATTCACTATGCAAGGAACTCGAAGAGTTGAAGGCGGCGGCGCCCAGCCGTCCCGACAGGGCCAAGCGCTACTTCGTCGGACACGAGAGACGACTGCCGCCGAAGGACTCCGGCAATCCCTCGGAGAAGCACCTGGCCATCGCCCTGCGGCGCCTGGAGATGCTGCACGCCCGCGCGGACGTCACCCAGGTTCGCCTTCTCGACTACCAGTTTCCGTTGAAGGCGGCGCAATCGGACACGGGCCTAGGCGAGGTGGACCTGCTCGGCGTGACGGCTGACGGCCGCATCGCGATCGTCGAACTCAAGGTGAGGCGGAGAGACGGCGACCCGGGCGACACCCCGGTTCACGCCCTGATGGAGGGCCTGCGCTACGCCGCCGTGGTCCAGGCCAACATCGGCGCGATCGCCGCCGAGGTCAGGCGCCTTTTCGCCATTGATGTGCCGGATCGGCCTCCTTTCGTGCAGATTCTGGCTCCGGAGGACTGGTGGCGCGGGTGGCACGACATGGTCCCTAGAACGCGCCGGAGGGCCGGACCTTGGGAGGTTCCGTTCCTCGACCTTGCAACCCGCGTGGAAGCCCGGCTCGGTATCGCAGTGGAATGCGCATCGCTCGGGGCTGCCGGCCTCGCCGATATCGCATGGGACGCCTGCGGGCCACTCCTTCTGCGCCCGCCCACCGTCTCCGGTGTCGCTCTTGACACGAGGTAACGATGCAACCCGTCGTCGACTACACCGGCTACGAAAGAGCCCTGCGCGGGCGTCTCTGGGAGTGGGCCGACCGTTACCATCGGGACGAACTCGATGGCGGCAGCCGGGACAGCCGCCCCCCAGTGCTCAATTCCGATGTGGCGAACAGCGCGGTGCTCGTGCCGTCCGACGCGGCTATGGCGCGCGACATCGTGGCCGCGCTTCCCAAGCGCGAGCGGCACCGGTGGTTCCGCAGCCTGAAGAGCTCCCAGGCGTTGGCCCAGAGCGTCTTCGGCGCGGTTGCCGCCTTTGGCCGGCTCGACCTGCTTGACGGCATCGCCGCGGAGTGCGGCCGGCCGGCATTTCTCGAAAGCGCGCGCGGCACATCCCTCGTCCTCGAGCACCGCGTCGGGACGCTGGGCGAACCGAGGGCGACCAGCGTGGACGTCCTCTTCCAAGGGTCTTCGCGGCGCGTCGCGATCGAATGCAAGTTCGCCGAGCGCGGGTACGGCACCTGTTCGCGGCCCAGGCTGAAGCCCGGCGACCCCACCTATCCCGAGCAGCACTGCGACGGCAACTACCAAGTGCAGCGGAACCGCAGTGAGCGCTGCGCCCTCGCGGAAATCGGGGTGCGGTACTGGGCCTACCTGCCGGATCTGTTCGAATGGGAGGCGGGCGGGGACCTGGTCCCCTGTCCGCTATCGCCGGTCTACCAGCTCGCCCGCAACGCGCTGGCGGCCACGGTGACCGGCGTCGGTTTCGACCCGACGTCGGGACATGTCCTTACCGTGTACGACGCGCGAAACCCCGAGTTTGCACCCGGCGGCATGGCTTGGCGGCAGTACGACCCCGCGATCGCCGCGTGTCGAATACCGGGCCTCTTTCGCTGCGTGACCTGGCAGCGCGTCGCGGCCGCCCTGGCCGCAACACCCGAACTCGCGTACCTGACGGCGGGACTGGAAGGGAAGTACGGCATCGCGCCCCACTGAAGGGCCGGTGGCCGGGCGGCGACCAATCCGCGCGTGTGGGGGGCTCACGGACCTTCTGAACAGTCGGCGACCATAGCAGCCTGCGGTGAGGTGCCCAACTTCTCGGGCGCCGAATATAGCGGAACATCGGCGAACCGCCGCCGGCTCACTTCTCCCCTTCGCCTCAGTCCCGCCTCCTGTGGCGGCCGTCGGCGTCCCGGCGGCAGACGCACGGCTCCGGAGCGGATGGCGTAAGGGTGCCTGTCCCCGCAACGGTGCCGTAGGGCGTGCCTGTCCCCGGAAGGGTGCGCGAACGTGTGCCTGTCCCCGCAACGAGATGTGTCCCCGCAACGAGATGTGCGTGCCTGTCCCGTAGGGCACCCACGGTCTACGCGCCCATGCCCGCCGGTGTTAGCATCCCTGCGCTCTACGGCGAGGGACGAGCGGCGACATGGGTTTTGAGACGGTCCTCTATGAGGTGGCGGACAAGATCGCCACGATCACGCTGAATCGCCCGGAACGGATGAACACTTGGAACGCCGCGCTCGCGGCAGACCTTGCTGGGGCGCTCTTGGAGGCGCGTGATGACGATGGCGTGCGCGCGATCATCATCACCGGCGCTGGTCGGGCGTTCTGCGCAGGGCTGGAGCTTGAGCGTGGCAGCGAGACCGTCGGCACGGCCCCCGACGCCGGCCGTGAGGCCCGCGGCAACATCCCGGAATTGCTGCCGCACGATGTGCCGAAGCCGGTGCTCGCGGCGATCAACGGCCCGGCGGTGGGCGTCGGCATCACCTATCCCATGCTCTGCGATGTGCGCATCGCCGCAGAGCAGGCGAAGATCGGCTTCGTGTTCGTGCGCCGCGGCTTGATGCCCGAACTCGCCTCGCACACCATCGTGCAGCGCGTGGTCGGCTTGTCCAACGCGGCGGATTTGCTGATGTCCGGGCGCATCATCACCGGGGTGGAAGCTGCGCAGATGGGCCTCGTCAGCAGGGCTGTGCCCAGGGATGTGTTGCTCGACACGGCGCGCGAGATGGCGGCGGAGTACGCCAAGGCGGCGCCCGTTTCGGTGGCGCTCACCAAGCGCCTCTTGTGGGAGGGCGCGGCAAGCGCCGTGCCGGACATGATGCAGCGTGAGGGGGACATCTTCCCGTGGCTGCGCGAGCAGCCGGACGCGCGCGAAGGCGTCGTGTCCTTCCTGGAGAAGCGCGACCCTGAGTGGCGCATGTCCGTCGCGAAGGATTTGCCGGCGGGTTCGTAACGGCCATGCACGGCCCATAGCCCGTTTCGTGATCGTCTTGGCGGCGACGTTTGTTTGCCGCCGGCCGTTGGCGCGTCGTGGCCTAGCCTGCCGCCATCTGCGGCCGTTCTCCGCTCCTTCCCGCCGCGCTTGAGCAGGGCGAAGCAACCGCACACCCACATCCCACCGCCGCTCAGCACCCTCGCGGCCATGCACCCTGCTATATTGAGCGGCACCTGTGCGCGCCGCTGCGGGAGAAACTGGCGGCGCGGCGTCCGCACTCGTTGCGCCAACCGAGGAGCCTTGCATGAGCACCGCCCATTTTGGGGTGACCATTCCGCAGATCAAACGCCCGTGGGTGGCCGCCGCGGATGCGGCCCGCGCCTTCGAGGCGATGGGTTACGATTCCATTTGGGTGTGCGATCACCTGTACGGCCCGCAATCTCCGCAACTGCCCATTCTCGAAGCGTGGACGATGGTTTCCGCCCTCGCCGCCATCACCGAGCGCGTGGAAATCGGCACCCTCGTCACCCCGGCCGGGATGCGCAACCCAGCGCACTTGGGCAAGATCATCGCCACGGCGGACAACATCGCCGGCGGGCGGGTCATCGCCGGCCTCGGCGGCGGTTGGATGCCCCGCGAGTTCACGGATTTCGGCATGCCCTTCCTCGGCACCGGCGAACGGTTGGGCCAACTGCGCGAGACGGTTGAGCTGCTGCGGCGCATGTGGGGCGAGGATGAGCAGGAAGTCACCTTCAACGGGCGCTTCGTGCAGGCCGACAGCGTGGTTTGCCAACCCAAGCCCCCGCGCCGCGTGCCCATCCTCATCGGCGGCGCCGGTGAGAAGGTGACGCTGCGCCTTGCGGCGCAACATGGAGACTACTGGAACAACCTTGCCGGCCATCAGGGGAGTCTGAGCCACAAGGTAGACGTGTTGAAACGCCATTGCGACGCGGTGGGGCGGGATTTCGCGGACATCGTCGTCAGCCAGCAGTGCCTCGTCACCATCGCGCCAGACGCAGCCAGCGCCGGCCCCATGGCAGACCGGGCGCAGCAGATATTCGGCGGCCACATGGGGGATCCGAAAGGCCCCCTCGCCATCACTGGCACTCCCAGCCAATGCGTCGATGCCATCGGCAAGCACATCGAGCTTGGCTGCACAGCCTTCGTGATGGAGTTCTTTGGCCGCGAAACGGTCACCCCCGCGCAGTTGTTTGCGGAGGAAGTGGCGCCGCACTTCAAGTAGCCGCCACGCACATGGATCGCGAGCTCACACACTTCATCGCCGCGCTGCGCAATGCCGAAGTGCGCGTCTCGCCGGCTGAAACCCTAGACGCGCTCAGCGCGGTGGAGTTGGTGGGTTATCGGAATCGCGCCCTGCTCAAGGATGCGTTGGCGCTGATGTTGCCAAAGACCATCGACGAAAAGGAAACGTTCGACGCCACCTTCGATCAATTCTTCGCGTTTGAGGAAGTGGCCGGGGCGCGGGGCGAACTGGAGATGGAAGACCAGTCCGGCGCGGACGAATCCGGCAACGGTGGCGGCGCCGGGCAGGGCGAAGGGGAGGGCGAGGGCGCCGGTGGCGTTGGCACAGGCCGCGGCGGCAAGGGCGGCAAGAAAAGCAAGCAGTTTGGCGCGGAGGAAGAGGAAGAGGAGGACTTGGGCCCGGGCGAGATGGCCACGCCCACTTCAGCCTTGGGCAAGCTCTTGATGCAGGATGGCCGCGTCGAGCTCTCCGTGCAGACGGCGGCTGCCGGGCGCGCCGTGAAGCTGGAGGAAATCCAAGTCTTCACGCAAAAGGGCCTGTACACCCGCCGCATCATGGAGGAGATGGGCCTCGCCGAGCTGCATCAAGAAATTGGAGACTTGAAGCGCAGCCAGTTCGTGCCCAGCCGGCGCCTTGGCCAGGAGCTCAAGAAGCGCCGCGAGTGGCTGCGAGAGCAAGTGCGCGATTACGTTGAGCGCCAGTTCCTGCTGCATGCCGACGCTTCCGGCCGGCGCCTGCGCGAAGAGCTGCTGCGCAAAGTGAAGCTCAGCAATGTGGAGCACCGCAACTTTCGCCTCATCCAAGAGGTTGTGTTCAAGATGGCGAAGAAGCTGGTGGCCTTGCACTCGCGGCGCAAAAAGGTGTTCCGCCGCGGGCAACTCAATCTCACCCGCACGCTGCGCAATAACATGGCCTACGACGGCGCCATCTTTGACCTGCATTGGAAATCCATCAAGGTGGATCGGCCCAAGGTGTTCGCCATTTGCGATGTCAGTGGTTCCGTAGCCAACTATGCCCGCTTCATGCTGATGTTCCTCTACAGCCTCGAGGAAGTGATGCCCAAGGTGCGCTCCTTTGCCTTTTCCTCGGATTTGGCGGAGGTGACGGACCTGTTTGAGCGCAACCGCATTGAGGACGCCATCGCCAAAACGCTGCGCGATTACAGCGGCGGTTCCACAGACTATGGCCAAGCCTTTGAGGACTTCAAGCGCCTCTGCATGGACGATGTGGACAACCGCACCACCATCATCATCTTAGGTGATGGCCGCAACAACTATGGCGACGCCCGCGCTGAAATCTTGAAGGAGATGTACGACCGCGCCAAGCGCGTGCTGTGGTTGAACCCGGAGCCGCGTGGCACGTGGACCGTGGGGGATGCCGAGATGCGCAAATACACCGCCTACGTGCATCAGGCCGATGAGTGCAACTCGCTCATGCATTTGGAGCGGGTGGTCGGAAATCTGTTGCGAACCGTGCAGTGAAGGCGTTCAGGCCGGTGCGGGCATGGCGAGCGGGGCGCGCATCGGTGGGCGACGGGGCAGTGACGGCGGCCGCCGGCCAAGGCGCTGCGCCATTGCACCAATCAGCCAGCAGAGACTTGTTGCTGCTCGCCGCCGCCGGCGTTGCCGGTTTGCTATTGCTGATGTGGGCGCTCGCGTGGGTGACGGAAGCCTCCGGCACCGGTTCCGCAGATGCGGTGGATGCGACCACGGGCACCATCACGCTCGCCTTGAGCACAGAGCCGCCGCAACTCGACAGCACCCGCCTGACAGACTTGGTGAGCGGCCGCATCCTTGGCCATGTGATGGAAGGGCTGCTGCGCTACGACGAGAACAACCGCATCGCCCCCGGCGTTGCGAGCAGGTGGGAAATCGGCCTCACCGAGGCCACCTTCCACTTGCGTGAGGACGCCCGCTGGAGCGATGGCTCGCCCGTGACCGCGCACGACTTTGTGTATGCGTGGCGCACGGTGCTGGACCCAGCCACTGCCTCGGAGTATGCGTTCATCCTGCACCCCATCGAGAATGGCGCCGCGATCAACCGCGGCGAAGCGCCGCGAGAGGAGTTGGGTGCCACGGCCCTTGACGACCGCACGCTCCACGTTCGCTTGCAGCACCCGACGCCGCACTTCGAGAAGCTGATGGCTTTCGCCACCTACAATCCCATCAAGGAAGCCTTCCGCGAAGGCCGCCAAGGGCGCTACGGGGCGGACGCCGAAGATCTGCTCTACAACGGCCCGTTCGTCATCTCTAGTTGGGTGCATGGCGCATCCCTGCGCATGGAGCGCAATCCCCACTACTGGGATCAAGACCGCATCCACCTCAACGCCATCGACTACGCCTACATCACCACAGACGTGAATGCCGTGTTGAACCTCTACAAGGATGGCAAGGTGGCCATCGCTGGCTTGAACGCGGAAACGTTGGAAGATGCCCTGCAGCGGCGCTGGCAGTTGAAGCGTTTCGTGGATGGCTCGGTGTTCTTCATCGAGTTCAACCATCGCCCAGAACGGCTGACGGCGAACCTCAACCTGCGTCGCGCCATTCAACTCGTCACAGACCCTGCCGAGCTGGTCTACAAAGTCATCAAACTGCCGGGCACGCTGCCCGGAGAATCCATCTTTCCGGTGTGGCTGAAGGGCGTCCACGGCGCGTTTCGGCAAGAATATCCGGCACCCACCCATCCCGTGGACATCGAACTCGCCCGCGAGCACTTGGCCCGCGCCGCCACCGAACTCGACATCGCGGGAGCGTGGCCGCCGTTGGTGTTTTTGAGCGGCGACAACCCCGCCGCAAACAAGCAAGCAGAGTACTTCCAAGAGGTGTACCGGGCGCGGCTCGGCTTGGAAGTGAAGATCGACCGGCAGATATTCAAGCAGCGTCTGGCGAAGATGACCGCTGGGGACTTCGACATGGTGCTCGCCGGCTGGGGGCCAGACTATGAAGACCCGCTCACCTTCGGCGATCTGTTTGCGTCTTGGAACGAAAACAACCGCGGCCGCTACGTCAACCCCGCCCTTGACAGCTGGGTGGAAGTGGCGCAGACATCGCCGGCCCCGAGAGACCGCATGGAGGCGTTTGCGGAGATCCAGCGCATCATCCACGAAGACGCTGTGGTGCTGCCGAACTACGAGAGCGGCTCAGTCTATGCGCAGCATCCGCGGCTGCAGGGTGTGGTGCGCCGTGCCGTCGGCACAGACCCGGACTTCACGCAAGCCTACATCACGGGCACCGGGGATTAGGGAGGCATCCATGGCGTTCAAGACGCAGTTGGCTGACTAGCGGGGGCGGTTGCCATCATGTTGCGTTACACGCTCAAGCGCTTGCTGCAAGGCATCGTCACGGTGTGGTTCATCGCCACGGCCACCTTCATGGCGATGCACAGCATTCCGGGGGATCCGCTCAGCAGCGACAAGGCCGTGTCGGAGGAAATCCGCCGCAACTTGGAGGCGAAGTACGGGCTGGACAAGCCGATCCTCGAACAGTACGCCATCTACATCGGCAACATGCTGCAAGGCGATTTCGGCATCTCCTTTTCGCAGGAGAACCGCAGCGTCAACGACATCATCCGCGAACACTTTCCCGTCTCCGCCACCTTGGGCGTGCTGGCCATCGCCTTTGCCGGCGCCGGCGGCATCCTGTTCGGCGCCCTCACGGCGCTGTATCGCAACCGCCTGCCAGACATTGTGATCATGTTCCTCGTCATCTTGGGCATCTCCGTGCCGAGCTTTGTGTTCGCAGCGCTTGGGCAGCTTGCCTTGGTGAACTTGAATGAGGTGTTCGATGCCACGGTGCTGCCGGTGGCGGGCTGGGGCAGCATGATGCATATGCTCACGCCATCGCTGGTGTTGGGCCTCGGCACGATGGCGTTCCTCACGCGGCTCATGCGTTCATCCATGCTGGAAGTGGTGAACTCAGACTATGTGCGTACGGCCAACTCGAAGGGGCTGCCGCCTAGCCGCATCTTCCTCAAGCACCAGTTGCGCAACGCCATCCTGCCGGTGGTCACGGTGCTGGGGCCATCCATCGCGGCCATCACCACCGGCGGCTTTGTGGTGGAGCTGGTGTTCGCCATTCCGGGCTTGGGGCGCTATTTTGTGGAGGCCGTCCAGCAAAGCGACTACACCGTCATCATGGGCACCACGGTGTTCTATGGCGCGTTCCTCGTGTTCATGGTGATTGTGGTGGATCTGCTGTACGGCTTGGTCGACCCCCGCGTGCGGCTTGAGTGATGGCGGCCGCTGCCCTCTCGTTTGAGCGCGCCGTCGCCCAGCCTGAAGCGGAGGTTCTCGCGCGGCCTTCGCTTTCCTATTGGCAGGATGCTTGGCGCCGCCTGCAGGCGAACCGACGCGCGTTGGTGTCGCTCTACATCGTGCTCGCGCTGCTCGCGTTCACTGTGGTTGGGCCGCTGTTGTGGCGCGTGGACCCGTCCGCGCAAGATTTAGATCAGATTTCCGCGCCCCCTGGGGCGGACCGCAGCGCGGAGATTGTCGCCCCCCATGTTCCGTGGGCTGGGGTGACGATGCCGCTGGCGGAGGGCAATCGCCTTGCCGCAGAGCAGTTGACCGCGCCGGCTGAGTTGGCCTTGGCAGATCCCGCCAACACTCAAGCGGTGCGGCTGCAATGGCAACCCGTGCCCGGCGCCAGCGGCTATCGCGTGCATCGCAACATCCTGCACCCGGCGCCGGACGACGCGCTGGGGCTGCCGCTGGCCGATGTCTTGCAGCCGGGGCGCGTGAGCTTTGAAGACCGCTTGGACATTCAGCCGCGCACCTACTACTACTCCGTTTCCGCGCTGGATCAAGATGGCGATGTGGCGCCGGCTTACGCAACGCTCCAAGTGGTCGCCAAACGGGTGATCACCGGGGCGGAAGCAGTGCAGCGCGGCCTCGTGGAAACCATGGAAGACGCGGCGTTGGGGCAGCGCGTGCGGCTGCGCCTGCACCCGTTCGGCACGGATTACCTTGGCCGGGATTTGCTCGCCCGCTTGATGCATGGCGCCCGCGTGTCGCTCTTCATCGGCATCGTCGCGCCGCTGGTGTATGTGTTCGTCGGTGTGCTGTATGGCAGCATCGCTGGGTTTGCTGGCGGGCGCGCCGATCAGGTGCTGATGCGCTTTGCGGATTTCGTGGTGGCGCTGCCGTTTCTGCTCTTCATGATCTTGTTCCGCATCCTGTTCCGCATCGAGGGCGGCGACGACGGCATCGCGCCGATGATGCTCGCCATGGTGCTCTTGAGCTGGCCGGCGGCCGCGCGGCTGGTGCGTGGGCAAATCCTGCAAATCCGCGAGGAAGGCTATGTGGGCGCGGCGCGGCTCCTTGGTGCCAAGACCAACTATCTGGTGGGGCGGCACATGATTCCCAACACGATGGGCGTCATTCTGGTGACGCTCACCTTCGCGGCCCCCGCCGCCATCTTCACGGAGGCGTTCCTCTCCTTCATCGGCATGGGCGTGGCGCCGCCGACGCCCTCTTGGGGCAGCATGTGCAACGAAGGCATCAAGACGATGTTGACGCATCCACATGAGCTGATCTTCCCGGCCGTGTTCATCAGCATCACTGTGTTGGCGTTCAATCTGCTCGGCGATGGCTTGCGGGATGCCCTTGATGCGCGGATGCGGGGGCGTGGCGGTGAGTGAGGCGCCGGCGGCGGGAACGGCCGGGATGGACGCGGCGTCCTCCAGTGCGCCGGCGCTCCTTGAAGTGCGCGACCTCCATGTGAAGTTCGCCACCTACGGGGGCACCGTGCATGCCGTGCGCGGCGTGTCGTTCGACGTGCATGCGGGCAAAACCCTCGCCATCGTCGGCGAATCCGGCTGCGGCAAGTCTGTGACGGTGCAGAGCGTGATGGGCCTCATCCCGATGCCGCCGGGGCGCATCACCGGCGGCGCCGCGCGCCTGCGGGGGCACGACATCCTCGCCAGCAAAATCATCGACGGCGAGGACATTCGCGGCTCGCAAGTCGGCATGATCTTTCAAGATCCGATGACGTCCCTCAACCCCACCATGCGCGTTGGCGACCAGATTGCGGAGACGCTGCAGGTGCATCGGGGCCTGAGCCGTCGCCAAGCGCGGGCGCGGGCGGTGGAACTGTTGGCGATGACGCGCATCAACGAGCCGGACAAGCGCGCCCGCCAGTATCCTTTCGAGTTCTCCGGCGGCATGTTGCAACGCGCCATGATCGCCATGGCGCTTGCCTGCGAGCCGGCCATCCTCATCGCTGATGAGCCCACTACGGCGCTGGATGTGACCATTCAAGCGCAGATACTGGACCTGATGCGTGACTTGCAGCGCCAGAACGACATGGCCATCGTGCTCATCACGCATGACTTGGGCGTCGTCGCGCGCATGGCGGATCAAGTGGCGGTGATGTACGCCGGGGAAATACTGGAAACCGGCAGTGCGGACGATGTGTTCTACCGCTCTGCGCATCCCTACACGTTGGGCCTGCGGGCAGCGATGCCAACCAATCAGGAGGATGCGCAGCAAACGCTCAACCCCATTCTTGGCTCGCCGCCAGACTTGTTCGCACCGCCCAAGGGCTGTGGTTACTTCGCCCGCTGCCCGCACGCCATGCAGGCGTGTGAGGCCGAGCCGCCGCCGGCGTTCGCCTTGGGCGCCAGACATACCGCTCGCTGTTGGCTGCATCACGCGGCGTGCGAGAAGCGCGTGCCGGATGTGCATTACGCGCAGGGCGATGCAGACGCCGCGGGGGAGGATGCGCGGTGACGCCGCTCCTTGAAGTTGAGGGGCTCACCAAGCATTTTGAGCTCGGCCGCAACGAAACAGTGCATGCGGTGGACGACGTGAGCCTCGCCATCGCCCCGCGCGAAATCGTTGGGTTGGTGGGCGAATCTGGCTCCGGCAAATCCACCTTCGGCAAAACGCTGCTGGGCCTGCACGACAAGACCGCCGGCACCGTGCGGTTCAAGGGCGAGGAACTGCCGGCGCGCTACGGCGCGGCGCACTTCCGGCGCTATGCCCGCGCCATGCAGATGATCTTTCAAGACCCGTATTCGTCGCTCAACCCGCGCATGACGGTGGGCGAGATCGTGGGCGAGGGGCTGAAGCTGCACACGCGGCTAGGGAGCGCGGAAATCCGCGAGCGCGTCACGGAATGGCTCACCCGGGTGGGCCTGAACGCGGGGCATTTGTCGCGCTATCCCCATGAGTTCTCGGGTGGCCAACGCCAGCGCATCGGCATCGCCCGCGCACTCATCATGGCGCCGGAGTTCGTGGTGTGCGACGAACCCATCTCGGCGCTGGATGTTTCCGTGCAGGCGCAGGTGGTGAACCTGTTGGCCGAGCTCAAGGAATCCATGGGCCTGACGATGCTGTTCATCGCCCATGACCTATCGATGGTGCGCTATGTGTCGGATCGCATGGCTGTCATGTACTTGGGCTCCCTCATTGAGCTTGGCCCAGCGAACCGCGTGTTCTTCCACCCGAAACATCCCTACACCCAGATGCTCGTCGGCTCCAACCCAGAGCCAGACCCAGCCAGCGAGCGCCATCGCCCCGCCACCGCCATTCGCGGCGAAATCCCCTCGCCGGTGAACGTGCAGCCCGGCTGCCGCTTCGCCAACCGCTGCCCGCAAGTGATGGACATGTGCCGCGCGGAGACGCCGGCGCTCAAAGCGGTGGCAGACGAAGGCGCGGGTGAGCGCATCGTGGCTTGTCATTTGTATTGATGCCTGTGCGCTTGGCGTATTGCTCTTAAGGCGCCTGCGGCAGACACCGCTGGTTCGCCCTAAAACCTGCGCCGTAAGCCATAAGTGGCGCGCCCGCGTGTCGCGATGGGGAGTGCGTCGGGCAGCGAGGCATCCGCGGGAACCCAGAGCGCGTGGCGAGCCTTAAGCTAGCTGCGGGTGTTGAGGGCTTCGGGGCTAGCCTTCGCAGCGCCTAGCCCCAATCCACGCCGCGGCGCACCCGCCGTTGCCGGCACGGTGCGTGGCGGGGCGACCGGGCGTTCTCCCGGCGTGACCGCGGCCGAATCTTGCGAGAGGGATTTCAACAGGCCAAACGTCATCACCAGCATCACCACGCTCACCGGCAGCGCTGCGACGATGCTCGCAGCCTGCAATGCCAGCAAGCCCCCGGCGACGAGCAGCGCCGCCGCCACCAAGCCCTCGGTGGCGCCCCAAATCACCCGGAAGCGTTGCGGCGGATGGTCGCTGCCCAAGCTCAACATGGTGACGATGACGAGGGTGCCGGAATCGGCGGAGGTGATGAACCAAGTGGCCAACAGGACGGTTGCGAGGGCGGACACGAGCCATGCCAGCGTGGAGATGTCCGTCATCCGTTCGATGGTGCCGTACAGCGCGGCCTCCAATTGGCCACCCCGCACCAGCTCGATCAACCCCGCGGTGCCGACGCCGCCCTCAGCGCGCAACTCCATGTACAGGGCATTGCCGCCCAACATGCAAATCCAGAACATGGCGATGAGCGTGGGCGCGAACAATGTGCCCAAGATGAACTCGCGAATCGTGCGTCCGCGGGAGATGCGGGCAATGAACATGCCGACGAAGGGCGCCCACGCGATCCACCAACCCCAGTAGAAGATCGTCCAGCTGCCTTGCCAAGCGACACCGCCAGGTTCGGCGGCCGTCCAAAAGCCCATCGGCACCATGTTCCACAGATAGCCGCCCACGGAGGTGGCGAAAAAGCTCATCAGCCACTCGAACGGGCCGAAGAACAGGAAGAAGGCCAACAGCACCACCGTGAAGTAGATGTTCCACTCGGAGATGACTCGGATGCCGCGGCCGATGCCAGACACGGCAGAGAGGGTCGCCACCGCGCAAATGACGGCGATGAGGGTGAGTTGCGTGACGATTCCTGGGTCGATGCCGAACAAAACGGCGAGGCCGGCCCCCATCTGCTTCACGCCGAGGCCCAAGGACGTGGCCACGCCGAACACCGCGCCGAACAGGGCGAGGAGATCGACGGAGTGGCCGATCGGGCCGTAGATGCGATCGCCGATCACCGGATGCAACGCTGAACGCAGCGTGAGCGGCAGCTTCTTGCGGTAGCCGAAGTAGGCCAAGCATAAGCCGGCCATCACATACACCGCCCAAGCGTGCAGCCCCCAGTGGTAATAGGTGACTTGCAGGGCATGCGCGGCGCGGCGCTCGTCTAAGTCGTAGGCGCCGGCGTGGTCTGCGTGGGGATTGTTGGGGTGGCCTGAAGCTGCGGAATTGTCGAAGTAGGACATCGGCTCCGAAATGGAGAAAAACAGAATGCCGATGCCGACGCCGGCCGAGAACAGCATCGCGAGCCAAGAGAAGGTGCTGAACTCTGGGCGGGCGTCATCGTTGCCGAGCCGTATGCTGCCGAAGCGGCTGGCGGCGAGATAGACGCAGACGAACAGGATGCAGCAGACGGCGAGGATGTAATACCAACTGAAGAAGGACTCGATTTGGCGCCGCACCGTTTGATAGACGGCGCTGGCCAGCTCCACATCCAAGACGGTGAAGAGGAGGAACGCGAGCACCATGCACATGGACGCCACGGCCATGCCCGGATGCACGCCCTTCCAAAAGCCGGCGCGCGCAACCGCCAAGCGCTGGCGTGGCCTACGCGACACGGAAGTTCCAGATGGTTGTGCCGCCCTCCCCGGCGCGCGGCCTTCGCCGCTCGATTATAAGCACCAAGTTGGTAGGTGGGCGGCGGCCTTGGGGGGCAGGGTGCCGAAGGGGTTTGGGCCGCGCCGGGGCTCGGGGCCTTGGCGCTCTGGCGGTAGAGCCGAGGGTGCCTGTCCCGCGTTCGCCTTCCCTCGCTGGACGCCTATGCTTGCCGCTAGCTGCGGAGAGGTGCCTGTCCCGCAGCGCCGCGGCTCGGTGCTCGTTGCCTGTCCCATCGCGCCGAGGGTGCCCGTGCCGAGGGTGCCTGTTCCGCTACGCCGCGTACGTTACGCCCGTTCGTGTTCGCCACGTGTCCCGCGACGCCGCGCCGGGCTGCCTGTCCCGCTGCGTATGGCTTGGCCGGCCGCCAGTGCGCCAAGGCTGTCTGGCCTCTGTTCCTGTCCACGCAGGGGCTGCCGGTGCCGGTGTCCGCCAGCCCGCTTCTGCTATGCTGCGGCGCACATTTGGGAGGAGGATGGCGATGATTGCACTGTGGGCGAAGCTCAACGTAGCTGCCGGCAAGGAGGAGGAGTTTGAGAAGGTGATGCTCGCTCTCGCCGCGCAGGTGCGGGCGAACGAACCGGGCAATCAGCTCTACACGGTGGTGAAGGGCGATGACGGCTATGCCGTGATGGAGCTTTACGACGACGAGGCAGCCCTCGCCGCCCACGGCGCGAGCGAGCACTTCAAGGCGGCGGGCCCAGGGTTGCGCGGCGTGATGGGCGGCCCGCCAGACATCAAGCGGTACGAGGTGGTCGGCTAAAGTCGCCGACGCCATCCTGCCCGCGGCTCAGGCTGCGGGCACCTTCAAGCTACCTTTCCGCAAGCGGCATCCCGCTCGGTGCCGCTGCTGGTCGCGTGTGCTCTCGGGCGGCAGTCAGCCGGCGCGCAGCGTAGCGATGATGTCGGCGCGCTCCGCGTCTTCGATTGAATCGAAGCTGGCGGAGGTGCGGTCTGTAAAGCTGCCGTAGCGGTTGAGCATTTCCGCCGCCACGTCGCGCGGCTCGCCCACCACGGCGAAGGCGGCCAACACGTCGTCGTCGATGAGTTCGCCCATTTCCCGCCAACGCCCTTGCTTGGACATGGCGTTCAGCTCCGGTTGCAGGGCGCCGGCGCCGATGGAATCCAGCACCCCCTTGTACGCCGGCGTCGAGCCGTAGAAGGCGAGGCGCTGCTTCGCTTGAGCCTTGCTGGCGGCGAACGCCTCCTCGGTGTCGCCCGTGACGACGAAGTTGCCGTAGCAAATCTCGAAATCCTGCCGAGAACGTCCGGCCTTCGCCAAGCCGCGCTCGATGGCCGGCAACGTGACGGACTCGATGTACGGCAGCGTGGTGAACGGATGCAGGATGATGCCGTCCGCCACCTCGCCGGCCACCTCGGTCATCCCCGGGCCCACTGCGGCCAATGTCACCCGCGGCGGGCCGTGCTCGGTGTTGGTAGGGGTGAACGCCGGCGTCATCAGCGTGTGCCGGTAGTACTCGCCAACGTGCTGCAGGCGCTCCCCCTCGTGCCAAGCGTTCCAGATTGCCCGCATCGCCAGCACGAATTCGCGCATTTGGCGAGCCGGGGCACCCCACGGCATGCTGAAGCGCTTGGTGATGTGCGGCTTGATCTGCGAGCCGAGGCCCACGGTAAGGCGGCCGCCGGAGTAGGCGTTCAGGTCATGCGCGATGCCAGCGACGATCATCGGCGAGCGGGCGAACGCCACCGCGATGGACGTGGCGAGGGTGAGCCGCTCGGTGTGCTCGGCGGCGAGCAACAGCGGGAAGAACGGATCGTGCGCTGTTTCCGCCGTGCGGGCGCCATCGTAGCCTAAGGCTTCGAGCTGCTTGGCGGCTTCGCCGACGCGATTCAGATTGGGCGCGAGGCCGGCATCCACTTTCATCGTGCTTTCCTTATCTCGTGCTTGCGCCCGATTTTCATGTTCGGGCCTTGTCTTGCGTTGCGGCGGCGGCGCTTAGGCTGCGAGCTCCGCCACGATGTTCGCCCGTGCTTCCTTGGGCAGGCCGCCATAGGCGGCGGACGTCCGGTCCACGATGTCGCCGTAGCGTGCCTTGAAAGCGCGCGCGATCTTCGCGGGCTCCTCGATAATAGCGAACTCGCTGAGCATGTCATCCGAGATGAGGCCGGCCATCTCCGCCCAACGGCCTTGCTTGGACATCCTGTTGAGATCGCCCTGCATCTCGCCAACGCCAATGCTGTCCAGCACGGGTTTGTAGGCCGGCGTGGAGCCATAGAACGCGATTTGCTGGCGCGTCTGCGCCTTCGCGCGCTCCACCTCTTGCTCGTCTCGCCCCGTCACCACAAAGCAGGGGTAGCTGATCTCGAAATCGCTCCGCGCTTTGCCGGCCTTCGCAAAGCCCCGCTCCAAGGCGGGCAGCGTGGTCTCGCGCAAGTACTTCTCTGTGGTGAACGCATGCACGATCACGCCGTCCGCCACTTCGCCAGCCACCTCCGTCATCAACGGCCCCACCGCCGCCAAGAACACCCGCGGCGCCCCATGCTCGGTATTGTCCGGCGTGAAGAATGGCGTCATCAGCGTGTGCTGATAGAACTTGCCGGTGAACTGCAGGGGTTCGCCCTTGTGCCAATTCGCCCAAATGGCGCGCATGGCGAGGATGAACTCGCGCATCCGCGCTGCGGGATGCGACCACGGCATGCTGAAGCGCTTGGTGATGTGCGGGCGGATTTGCGAGCCGAGGCCGAGCACAAAACGCCCCGCCGAGGCCGCATTCAGGTCATGCCCGATGTTGGCGAGCACCATCGGCGTGCGCGCAAACGCGACGGCGATGCCGGTCATCAAGTCGATGCGCTGCGTGTCTTGCGCCGCGAAAGCCAGCGGCAAGAACGGATCGTGCGACGTTTCCGCCGAAAGAATGCCGCTGTACCCCATCTCCTCCAGCTCGCGCGCCTGCGCGCCAACCTTGGAAAGCTCCCAACCCACGCTGCCATCAACCTTCATCACCGCCTCCCCAGTAGAGTGTGCGGACATTGTATCGAAGCAGGACGATGGTGGGAGAAGGGCATAGAGAACGGCGGACGCCGGCTGACGCTTGCAAGCGGTAGTGCCGGTCGCCGGCGCCGCTGGGGCTGATCCTCACGATCCCAGCGTGTTCAGCGCGGCACTGTCCAGATAGTGCTGAGGTCGCCCGTGGATTATCGAGTCTGTGGCACAATCAAGAGCGGTATCAGATGCGAGCCGCCGGAACCCCATGACGAGTTTTCTTCCTGTCCATCAACCAGCCGTTGGCGAGGATAGGTTGCAATGCGAAGTACGAAACAAGAGTGTGAAGGCTACACCAGAGGAAGTTGTGCGTCAACGCGTGCTTCACTGGCTGATCCACAAACGTGGATGGGACCGTTCAAAGCTCCGCCTCGAAAAGAGCTACACATGGTTAACCGACCCAAATCGACATAGGATCAGGCCGGATATCGAGCTGCTCGACGAAGAGGACGCTGTGCTCGTAGTAGTGGAGTGCAAGCGGCCAGAGGTTCCTTTGAGCCAGCGCGTGGACAATCAAGCCATCGAGTACGCCATCAAGTCAAATGCCCCGTACATCTGGGTAACCAACGGTGACAGTCACAAGTTTCTGCATCGTAGACGCGAGGGCGGTTGGCAGGACGTAAGTTCACTAGAACCTTTGGATATCTCTTTCGATCCGCCCAAGGTCGATATCGACTTTCCGGACACTGGGAAAGAAGCCGATATAGTACGCTACTTCAAGGAGCTCCGAGATCCTCAATTCCAAGGCTTCGAAGACAGCTGGAAGCGCCATTTCGTTTTGGCAATGCATAAGGTCTTGTTCGATACGGGGCACAAGCTTCCCTACACCCACGAAGGAGTTCACGTTCTAGAAGATCGAGGGACGGCTTTCCATGAGTTTACAAACAGAGGCGGTGGCTCATACTACAGTCGCTATCGAGACTTCATTGCTGCGACCCAAGGTCGCGTTGAGGCATTGTCCGTGGCGGTGAACTGGTCCGTAACGGACAAGGGCAATGATAGGTTGGCACTCTGCGTTGGCGTATCGAAGGCAAACCGCGTACACCACGCCCTGCAGTTGATCGTCGATCAGAACCACGAGTACAACGACAGAAAACGATGTTGGGACATCTATCATAGCGGGCGCATGTCTAACGTTAAGGACGCGGTAGTCCTAGACGCTGTTAGGGAAGCTGCCGTAGGCCACTGGATCGATACATATGCAGGCGGAAGGCAGCGGATGTATCTGGGCGGGCTACGGGCAGCGGACTTGGCAACTTGGAAGAACTCCAAGCGGTTCATCGCGAGATTGCTCCACTATGGAATCATCCGCACAAATCTCCGAGAAACCCTCACTTCGCGCAGATGAAGAGGGGCACCATAGGCAACGACAAGACCGAGCCGCCCGTTTTTTGGTCGATCGGATGCTGGTATAGGTGGATGGGGTGTTGGGGAACGTCTGGGCTGGGGGACCCTGTGAGGTGCTGGACGAAGCGCCGGACGTTTACGGTGCTGTGCGCTTCGAGTAGCTCCCGGACATGTCGCGCTCGCACTTCGTCTCAGAACTAGTCGCCCGGTTGGACCGCGAAAATGCGGATGAGTTGCTCACGAACTCGGCGCGCGGAACTTCGGGTTAGGGACAGATGATCTGCTAAGCGTATAACTGCGTGCGCTTGGAAGGCCACTTGTCCGTCATCCACCACACAAAATACCCGTGCACTATTCTTGCGAATAGAGCGAATAGTCTTTGTTTCGGCCATAGCCATACCCTTGATCCGGTTGGCGCCCGTGCTACCGATGAAGGCATCCACACGTTCTTGGACCTCCTTACGAGTCATGTAGTCCAAGCGCGCTACTGACAAACCGCCGCGGCTGCGATCTAGAAAGTCCCGCACTGGTAGGGCGGCCGGCGTCAGGCTGCCATCCTCCGCCAGATGATCGCTCCGCCAGATAAACCTCGCCAGCATCTCCTTGTCATGCACGATTCCAGGTGAATGAGTGCTCTGCGGCTGTTGCTCCTCAATACACTCTTCCATGTACATCCGTTCCGAACACGTTGCGCAACCTAGGCATTGTCCTCACGATGTCGCGAGGTAGCGAAAGTCCGCTGAATTGAATCGAAGCGTCCGAGTCTACGCCCTCTGCGTCGGCTGACACATAGTAGTGGATCATGCCGTCTCCAACGAAACCGATATCAATGAACAACCCATCTTGGCGCCAGAAGAAGTTCACTTCGCCGTCGTCAGCCAGTGCGACTTGCGGCAAGATGGCGGTGGCTGGGACCAGATCGATGAACTTCAAGGCGTCGTTAACGGCCTGGCCTATAGACGAGCCATTAGGTTCTGCTAAGTAAGAAAGAACCTGCATGCGCAGGTCTGACTTTCTATCCGTGTCCCGTTGACTGACGTTGGAGCCGATCAACCATGGCCGTCCAGCGAAGCTGGTGTCGAACGGTGAAGTAGGGACCACGAACCGGTAAATGGCCACGTCTCGTGCTCCCGGCTCGCTCACGGCACCGATGCCGAGCGTTGTGCGGATGTTCGACGGCAAGTTCTTGGCAGTGTATGGCCAAGGATCGGCGGTGGTGTTACGCCGCTCAGAGCTAGTCAGCATTCAGGTTGATCCGTCGTGCCATTTCCGCCGTCAGAAACTCGGCCAACAGAGTCTTGCTAGCGTTGTGTAGATGGTTGAATAGATCATCTACCAAGGAGTCTGGCTCCGCAAACACGCCCTTAAGGTTAGGTGTGTCCCGCAGGTCGAAACGATGATGCGTATTGAACCACACTTGGTACTGCTCGTCCTGACCCGCCGAGTTAATGTGCATGCGTTGCAAAATGCGCCCTGCGATGGGGCTTGACGGGTCTACGTACCACCCCTGATTAAGGTGCCAGATTGGGCCGCGCTCGAAAATGCGCGGCGGCACCAAAGTGCTCTCCTTCAGAAGAGTCCGTGCATCGTAGTGATCATCGCCCGTCCATCGGAACACGTCCCAATACTCTAGGACGACTGATTGGATCTGTTGGGCCTGCGAGTGCAGAACCTCAGCAACGTCCGCAAAGAGCCTCCGTGCAGTGCTCCAGACTTCCTCCCAGCCCGCGTACGAGCCGCAATTGACCACCAGCGCACTGGCATCCAGCAGCAATCGCCACTCTGCGCCACCATCGGCCCTGAAGCGTGTGAAGGCTAATGGCGGCATGGGCGGTGGCGGCAGGTCTGCGCCGGGCGCTGCAACGGCGATATTGAAGGCACCTTCCTCCTGCAGGCCCGGCAGGAGCGCTTGCCACTTCGAGTGAGCGGCCCTTACGCTGCTGCGGTCGTCGTATGTGAATCCGTCACGGCCAACCACGGCCAACACGACCTCCGTGATCGCGTGGGTCTCATTGCAGGGCTCGAATGCCAATGTCGTACCTCCAAGACGGGAACCGCTGAGGTCAAAACGCGAAAGCCAGCCAGCAATGTGTGCGATGGGAGCCGTCATGGCTAAGGCGCCCAACCTGCCCGATCAACCAAGGGCCCGCCGTTTCGGGCTCGCGGAGAGTGTATGGCTGCTGGTGTGGACTGGTCAACCGTCTGTTCGGATCAGCACCTTCTGGACGGGCCGCGCCCGAGGAGTTTCGGGGCGCAGTGGTTCGGTAGCCTACGCTGTGCGGCCGCGAGGCCGCCCAATGCCACGCTCGCCACGGTCACTCACTCCGGCAGCACATTCCCGTCGGCATCCAGCAACAGCACTTCGCCGAACTCCAGTGCCCTGATGTTCGCTTCGATCTTGGCGCGGTCGCCGACTACCACCCACATTAGGGCGTTGGGTTGAACGATGTCCACGGCGGCCTGGCGGATTTCCGCGGCGGTTAGGCCGCGCACGCGGTCGGCGTAGGTGTCCCAAAAGTCGTCGGGCATCTGGAAACGGACGATCATCTCAATGGAGCCAAGCACTGCGGCCGAGGTCTCCCAGCGGCCGGGGAGGGAGAGCGTGCGCTCGGCCTTCACCTTGGAGATTTCGTCCTCGGTGGGGGGGCGTTCGCCGCGAATCTCCATGAGCTCGCGACGCAGTTCGGCCATCGCGGCGCTGGTCTTGTCCGTTTGCACGGGCGCCAAGGCGATGAACGGTCGTTGGCCTTGCATGTTGACGATCTGTGTGTGAGCGCCATAAGACCATCCCTTGTCTTCGCGCAGGTTCATGTTCACGCGGGCGGTGAAGTCTCCGCCGAGCACTTGGTTCATCGCGACGATGGCGAAGTCTGCTTCGTTGTCCGGCGGCGGCATCAAGTGGCCGGCGAAAATGAAGGATTGCTCGGAGTTTGGCCGATCCAAGAGATACACCACTGGTGCGGTGCGTTGCGCCACCGCATCGATGTTCTTGGCAGGCACTGCGCCGGGCTGCCAGCCACCTAGGTGGCGTTCAAGCAGGGGCGCCAACTCTTCCTGCGTCACGTCTCCCACCACGATGAGGGTGCCGTTGTTGGGCTTGAACCATGTCTCGTGAAAGGTGGCTAGGTCGCTGGTGGTGAGCGCCTGCACAGAGGCTTCGGTACCGCTGCCGGAGAACGCAACGCTGTAAGGGTGGCCGTCGCCATAAAGGAGCTTTCTGAAGACGCGCCCGGCGAGGCCCCGAGGTTGCGCCTTCTCTTGCTGGATGGCGACGATCTGCTGCGCTTGCAGCCGCTCGAAGTTCTCTTGTGGGAACGCTGGGTTCAGCGCCACATCCGCGAACAGCTCCAAAGACGCATCGAGGTTTTCCTTGAGCGTCCAGAGCGATACCTCCGACATGTCCACATCCGCATCCGTGGAAACGCTGGAGCCGAGCTGGCGCAGCGCATCACTGATTTCGAGTGCGGTGCGGGTGTCTGTGCCCTCGTTGAGCATGCTGAGCGCAAGGGAGGCTGTGCCGGGCGTCGCGGATTCGGCCGCTGCGTAGCCCACGTCCATCAAGAGCTGCATCCGCACCGCCGGAATGGATCGCCGCTCGGCGAGCAACACCTCAAGGCCGTTCTCCAGAGCGAAGCGCTCGAAGCGGGGGAAGCGCACCGCTGGTGGCTCGCCGGGGGCCGGCAGCTGCGCCCGGTCCACGGCTGGCGGCGCGGTGGCGTAATCGCCGAACGGCGTCACTTCCAGCACGAACTGGCCGCGCTTCATCCATTCGTTGGCGACGGCTTGCAAGCCATCGAGCGTGGCGGAAGACCAGTTGGCGAGCGTGGCCTTGTATGCGGCGGGGTCGCCCAGATAGATCTCGTTGGCCGCCAAGATGTCGCTCTTGCCGCCGAAGCCGCCGACGCGCTCGCTGCCGGCAATGAAGCCTGTGCGGCGGGTTGCCACCACGCGCTGCAACTCGTCGGCGGTGGCGCCATCTGCGAGGAAGGCGGCCACTTCTTCTTCGATGACGGCGTCGATGTCTGCGAGGGCTTCGCCTGGCATGGCAGTGGCGATCACGCCGAAGATGCCTGCAAGCTCCATCGGAAAGGCGAACGCGCTCACATCGGATGCAATGCGGTCGTCATACACCAAGCGCTTGTAAAGGCGAGATGTCTTGCCTTCGCTTAGGATGCCGGCCACAAGGTCTAGCTCCTCCGCTTCCGTGCTGCCGATGCCGGGCATCGTCCAGAACTTGTAGAGCCGCGCTTGGGGCACGCGATCCTTCATGCGATGGCGCCGGATGCCACGCAGCTCGGGAATCCACTCTTTCTGCCGCGCCAGCGGCGGCCCGGCGGGGATGTGGCCAAAGTGGCGTTCCACCCGCGCCCTCGCGTCTTCGGCATCGACGTCCCCCGCTATCACAATCACTGCGTTGGCCGCGCCGTAGTACTGGCGGAACCAATCCTTCACGTCGTCCAAGGTCGCAGCGTTCAAGTCCTCCATGCTGCCGATGACTGGCCAAGAGTATGGGTGGCCGGCCGGAAAGATGTTCTCGAACGCCACGTTGAACACGCGGCCATAGGGTTGGTTTTCGCCTTGGCGCTTCTCATTCTGCACCACGCCCCGCTGCTCATCGAGCCGCGCTTGGTCCACCACGCCCAGCAGGTGCCCCATGCGGTCAGACTCCATCCACAACGCCAAGTCCAACGCGTTCTTGGGCACCACCTCGAAGTAGTTGGTGCGATCTGCGTTGGTGGTGCCGTTCATGCCGGTGGCGCCGACGCGTTCGAACGGCTCGAAGAACTCGCCTGGATAGTTCTCCGTGCCGTTGAACATCAGGTGCTCAAAGAGATGGGCGAAGCCAGTTTTGCCGGGCTTCTCGTCCTTGGAGCCAACGTGGTACCACACGTTCACGGCCACGATGGGCGCCTTGCGGTCTTCGTGGACGATGAGCGTTAAGCCGTTATCTAGCGTGAACTTCTCGAATGGGATGTCCACGGCGGCGTCTGGCGCCTCTATTTGCGCGAAGGCCGCGCCGGCCACGCCGAAGCAGAGCACGGCCGCCAAGGCTGCCATGCGTGGGTGCGCTGGGCGCTTGGCTGGGGCCGATGCGAAAGCGTTGCGGGAAGCCGGCATGGTCATGTCCTCAATGTCGTGCGTGGCGACAGCAAAGTTCTAGCGGCGCGCGGCGTTGGCGCCGAGTCGCCCTGCAAGCGAGCCCAAACGCCACGTCACATGGCGCTTGGGCCATCGGGCATCAAGGCCGCAAGGTGAACTCGAAGCCCAGCGTGCGCGGCGTCTGATACCCGAAGCAGGGCTCGCGGAGAATCAACTGGATCGCGCAATCCAACACAATCTCATCCTCGTTGGTGAGGTTGCTGGCGAAGAAAGTCGCCTGCCACCGGTCTCCCGGGCCGGCGAGATTCACGCGGAAATCCGTTTGCTGCCGCTTCGGCAACAAGGCGGTGTCCACGTTCAACACCCGCTTCTGCTCGGCCACCATGGTGTAGTTCACCATCATGTTGAGTTGCATGTCGCGTGGCAGCGGATAGCTGTAGTCCACCGTGAGGTGGCCGCTCCACTCCGGCGAATAGGGCAGCTTCGTGCCGGGCGGGTTGTCGTTGTTTTGTTCGTCCAACTCGGCCTCGTTGAAGTCGAACCCCAAGTTGATGCGCCAACGATCGGTGGGGCGGGCGAGGATGTCCATCTCAATGCCTTGGGTGTGCGCGGCGCCGGCATTGGCGTTGTAGTTTTTGTTTATGGTGGGCAGGTTGAGCTGTTGAAAGCCCAAGATGGTGTCTTGCCAATCAAAGTAGTAGATGGACGTGGTGAGATTCAGCCTGTTGTCGAAGAGCCGCGTCTTCAGCCCCAACTCATAGTTGGTGACGCTGTCGCCGTCGTAGGCGATCCGGGAAGTGGCGATGGCTGCCGCTTGGTTGCCCGTGAGGCCCTCTGGATTCCCGGCGAACGGCGGCAGGTCTGGCAGCACGGCGTCGCCGGCGCCGGAGAGTTGCCGGGCGTTGAACTCTTGGCCCAAGTTCACGTTGCCCGGGCGGAAGCCGGTGGTGATGTTGAAGTAGGTGAGCGTTCGGTCTGAAGCCCAGTAGGAGATGCCCACCTTCGGCGCAAACACCTTGTCTGCCGTTTCCGCGGTGCTGTCCTCAAGCGTTTGCTCCATGTCCGTCCAACGCAGGCCGCCAGTGACCTCGATGGTTGGCGACAGCGAGTACGTCGCTTCGCCGAACACACTGAACTCGTCCAGCGTATCGACGTGTTGGTTGGAAGGATCTGAATAGAAGGCGCGGTACACGTCGCGGGTGCGCGTGGCCGAGGCTAGCCACGGCTGCATCAGGAAGGGTTGGAAGTCCTCCCGGTAGTCGTCGCTGTCCTTCATGAAAGCGCCTGCCAGCCAACGCCAAGGGCCGTCTGAATTCGAGATCAGCTTCGCCTCGAACGTGGTGCGCTCGGATTCGGCCGTGCTGTCGTTGTTGAAGGCGACCTGATTGGTCCTCGCCACCGGGTTCGCCAAGTTGATCTGCCAGCCTTCGGCCAGCAAGGCTGGAATCTCGTCTGGGTTGTCGCCGGCGCGGGCGACGATGTTGAACTGGATGAACCAGTCGAAGAAGGCGGCCACCGAGGCGGCGTACTCGCGCTCGCTGTGGGCGGCCCGATCCATGAGCGAAGCGGAGAGCTCAAGGGTGGCCCAATCGAACTCGTAGTCTGCGTTCAGGGCGAAGACGTCAACTTCGTCGCTGGACCGAGGCGGTATGCCCGGAATGCGCACGTTGAGCGTCTCTTTGTACCGCTCCTGCCCAGCCACCGAGCCCCCGGTCTCCGTATCGACGGTGAAGAACGAGCCCTCGAGGGAGAGCCTATCTGACACCACCCAGAGGGCGGCGATGCGGCCGCCAGTGGAGTCTTCAGAGTTGGTGTCCTCTTCGTTGTTGGCCACGTTCTCGAACCACCCGGCGCGGCTTTCGTCAAAGGCGGTGAAGCGCAGCGCCACGGAGTCGCTCACGGGCAGGTTGAGCATGCCGTCCACCCGGTATCCCAAATCGTCGGACTCTTCGTTCTGGTTCACGCTTGCCCGCGCCTTCCAGTCCGTGCCGTCCAGCGATGGCTTGTTCTGGATGAAGCGGATGGTGCCGCCGACGGAGCCTTCCCCGAACAACGTGCCTTGGGGGCCTTTCAGCACCTCCACCCGGTCTATGTCGAAGAGGTTGCCGCCAAACTGCCGCGCCGGGCCTTGGGCGGACGTCATCGGCACGTCGTCCAAGTACACGGAGACGGCCGCGTAGGTTTGCTGGTAACTCTCGGTGCCGGTTTGCGATGACACGCCGCGCACCGTGTAGCGGTTGTTGCTGGCGCTTGCGCCCTCGGTCATGTTGAGGCCGGTGATGTTGCGGAACAGCCCCTGCATGTTTGTGACGCCGAGCTCCTCGATCATCTCGCCGCTGACGGCGCTGATCGCTTGCGGCGTTTCCATCAGGTTCGTTTCGCGGTGCGTCGCGGTGACGACGATTTCCTCAATGTTCTCGATCTCTTGGGCTGAAGTAGCCGTTGTCGCCAGCGCCAAGGCGGCGACTATCCAACGATTCAACATGGTTCTTTCCCCCTAATTTGCGCGGCGAACTTTAGCAGAAAAGCGCCCGCCGGCGCCCGCAAGGGGCTGTAGAGGGGCTGTCTGGGAGCGGTGTTCAGGCCCCACCAAAGGGGCATGGCACCCCACCTTGGCGCCGAGGCGAGGGCGCGTGCTAGCCGCCGCTGTACGCCTCGGCCAACAACTCGTAGGAACGCACGCGGTCGGCGAAGGTGGGCGTGATCGTCAGCACGATCACCTCGTCCGCGCCGGATTCTTGGGCGAGCGCGTCGATGGCGGCCCGCACTTCCTGCGCCGAACCGATGATCTGGCGCGAGCGTTTGGCGCGCAGGCGCTCGATGTCCGCCGCGCTGAAGGGGTGGGCCAGCGCTTCTTCCGGCGTTGGCGGCGGGCCGAGCACGCCCCGTGCGCGGCGCTGGCGCTGAATCTCGCGGATGCGGCGGAACACGTCTGCCTTCTCTGGGTCTTCCGTGGCGATGGCGAAGACGCCGATGGAGGCGTAGGGCTCATCCCGCGGGCCGGGCTCGAAGTCGCGCCGGTAGCGTTGCATCGCCGGCGCCGCGGGGCCGGGGTCTATGAAGTGGGCGAAGGAGAACGCGACGCCGAAGCGGGCGGCGTAAACGGCGCTATCCAGGCTGGAGCCGAGCATCCACACGTCTGGGGTTGTGGGCGTTTTGGGCGTGGCTTCAAGGTTCCCGAACGCTTCGGTGAACGCCTTGGCGCCGGAGACGAAGGCCACGAGGTCTTTCACTTTGGCGGGGTAGTACTCGATGCCGAGCGGATTGCCGTAGGCAAGGGCGGCGGCGGTGAGGCCATCGCTGCCCGGCGCCCGGCCCACGCCGAGATCGATGCGGCCGGGGTACAGCAGTTCCAACATGCGGAAGTTCTCGGCCACTTTGTAGGGCGAATAGTGGGAGAGCATCACGCCGCCGGAGCCGACGCGAATGCGCTTGGTCTCACGGGCGACGCGGGCGATGAGCACTTCCGGGGACGAACTGGCCAATGTTGGCGTGGCGTGGTGTTCAGCCAGCCAATAGCGGTGGTAGCCCAGCGCGTCGCAACGCTCGGCCAAGGCGATGGTGTGCGCCACGGCGGTGCCGGCGTCTTCATCGCGGCCGATGGGGGATTGATCGAGAACGCCGAGCTTCATGCGCAAACCCTACCACCGTGGGCAATGTGCGGGCATCAGTGGAGTGGGGCCAGATGGAAGCGAGATGGAAGCGGGACAGGCACCTCCACGGAACAGGAACGACGCGGAAGGGGACACGCGGAAGGGGACAGGCACCGGAACGCGACGGACAAGCGGGACAGGCACCGACGACCAAGCGGGCGCGTGGCTAACGGCAGACGGAAGTGGGACAGGCACTTCCACGACGCGGAAGGGGACAGGCACCGGAGATGGAAGCGGGACAGGCACCTCCAAGGAATAGGAACGACGCGAAAAGGGACCGACCGGGACGGCCAACGAACACCGAAGCGGGACAGGCACCCCATGCCTGCCGCCCCGCGCAGCACCGCCGATTCCATGTAAAGTTGCCCACATCATGTGACACCGCGAGGAACCCGCCATGCTGACTGCGGAGGAAAATGCCATCCTCACGGAGACGGGCCCCGGCACTCCCATGGGCGCAGCGTTCCGCCGCTATTGGATGCCGGCGCTGCTGAGCCGCGAATTGCCGGCGCCGGATTGCCCGCCATTGCGGATGAAGCTCTTGGGGGAAGACTTCGTGGCGTTCCGCGACAGCGCCGGGCACGTCGGCATCGTCGCGCCGAGGTGTCCGCATCGCGGCGCGAGCCTGTTCTTTGGGCGCGTGGAGGATTGCGGCATCCGCTGCGCGTACCACGGCTGGAAGTTCGACGTGCAGGGCGCCTGCGTGGACATTCCCACGCTGCCGGATGCGGCGGCGCAACGCCTCAAGCCACGGGCTGCGGTGCGGGCGTTGCAAACCGCCGAGTTCGGCGACGTCATCTGGGCCTACATGGGGCCGGGCGAGGCGCCCGCGCTGCCACGCTTCGAGTTCGGCTTGGTGCCGCCGGCGCACCGCTTCGTGTCCAAGAAGTTCCAACAGTGCAATTGGGCGCAAGCCTGCGAGGGCGGGTTGGATACGGCGCACTTCTCCTATCTGCACGCCGGCATTCACAATGGCGAGAAGGTCGGCCTGCTGGATGTGGGCGGCGGGGGCCGCGCCGGCGAGAACGAGCCCCCCTCGCGGGCGCGCTTTCGTTGGATGGCGGAGGACGGGCGCCCGGAGTTCAGCGTGCTCGACCATCCCGCTGGGCTGCTGCTCTGCGCTGCGCGCGAAGCGGACGCTGGTGGCACCTACTGGCGCATGACGCAGTTCCTGATGCCGAATCACTCTTTGGCGCCGGGCAACTTCCCAGAGGACAACAACCTAGGCAACACTTGGGTGCCGCACGATGATCGCTCGTGCTGGATCTTCTGCTATTGCTGGAATCCAGACCGTCCCCTCACCGAGAAGGAAACCACTGCGCTGGCCAACGGCGCCGGCATCTTTGCTGCGGTGGACGAGCACTATGTGCCCAAGCGTCGGCGCGAAAACGATTACTTGCTCGATCGCGCGCTCCAGCGCGAAGCGAGTTTCACCGGCATCGCCGGCATCTCCGAGCAAGACCAAGCCATCGCAGACAGCCAAGGCTTCATCGCAGATCGCACGCAAGAATTGCTCGGCCAAACAGACTTGGGCGTGGTGCGGTTCCGGCGGCTCGCGCTGCAGGCCGTTGAAGATGTGGCGCAAGGCCGCCTGCCACACGGCGCCGATGCGCCAGACGCTTATCGGGTGCGTTCCGGAGACGCCATGGGCGAACCGGAGGAGCCGCTCCACACCGTGATCGAGAAGCGCTTCGGCACGATGTCTGGCGTGCCACTGCCGTGATGGCCTAGCGCGGGTCCGCGTCTAGCGCCGCGAGAAAGGCCGGCGCCAAAGTGCCCTAGCCAGTTGAAGTGGGCTACCATGTCGCTTCACGGCGGGTTCCAGAGGACATTCAAGATGCAGGTTTCCAACTCGGTGCGCCCCACCGAAGAGCAGTTGCGCGCGCTGCTTAAGAGCGACTTCAAGGGCCCCGTCTCCATGCTCAACTTGCTCAAGTTCAAGGCGCTCGCCGAGTACGAAGACGGCCGCGCGACGACCTTGACGGGCCGGGCCGCATACCAGCGTTATGGCGAGCAAATGCGGCGCTTCGTGGAGTCCAAGGGCGGGCGCTTCATTTTCGCCGGCACCGTGAGCCACCTGATGCTTGGGGAAGTCGATGAATTGTGGGACATGGCCGCCATCGTCGAATACCCCTCGAAGGAGGCTTTCGTCGAGATCGTCTCGTCGCCGGAAGTGGCCGGCTTCGGCGTGCATCGCACCGCTGGCCTCAAAGGGCAGCTGCTCATCGCAATCTCGGCCGCCGCCACGCAATAGCACTGGGCCATCTTGGCCCGGCCACGCCACACCGCCGGGCACGTCCCGCTAAGCAGAGAAGCGGTAGCGCAGCTTCACCACCAAGAAGTCGATGATCGGCTCGTCCACGGCCTCGGAGAACAGCCGGCCGAAGCCATCCATCGCCTCATCCTCATAGAGGAAACGGCTGCCGCGGGTGTACACGACGAACAGGTCCGAAAGCGGGCCGATCTCCCAGCGATAGCGTAGCTGCGCGGTGAGGCGCGAGAGCGAGAAGTCCTCGTTGGCGGTGCCGGGCGCGAGCACCCGCGAAAGCAACTCGCCGTGGGAGGGGGGCGTGCGGTAGTAGTCCTTGGCCTTCGCCTCGATGCCGGCCCATTGCATGAAGAAGCGCAGCTGCTGGCGGGCGGTCAAGAAAAAGTCCACGCTGACGCGGGGCTGCGCGTCGCGGGCGCGGAACGTGGCGAAGTCCCGCTCGCCGGTGTGCAGCAACCAAGCATTGCGCTGCTTGTAGAGGAGGTCGAACTCAAACGAGAGCCTGTCGTTCGGCGTGTAAGTCACTCCGAAATCGAGCCGTGGAGACCACACGCCGTCCAACTCCTCTTGGTCCGCCCCGATGGCGGCGCTCCAAGCAAACCGCTTCGCCGAGTCTGTGCCGTAGGAGAGGCGCGCGGACAAAGCGGCGTCTTTCTTGAACCACCCATTGCCACGGCTGTTGCGGTCATCCCACACGCCTGGGAAGTAGTCCACCTCCAGATGCACTTCAGAGCGGTTTGCCAAGAACAGCGTGTTGTTGGTGAAGATGCCCACGCGGTTGGCGAAGCCATCCGTGTTGGTTTGGCCATAGAAGAAGATTGAGTTCCGCACTTGGCGAAAATGCTTGGTGTTGGTTTTCGTCCGGTTCAAGCCGTACTGCAGGTTGACGGCGTCGTTCTGGCGGATGAAGCCCAGGTCGCTCACGTCCAAGCGCTCGTCCAGATAGTCCATGCTGAACGAGTGGACGAGGCCGCGCCGTTGCGAGAACCGCATGTCCGTGAACACGCCGTAGCCCGTTTCCTCCGTGTCGCTCATCATGAACTGCGTGTCCCAACGCAGGCGGCCATCCTTGGAGAGCATGTGCGCGTCGATGCCGTGGGTGGAAGCGCTGCCGTCGGGCAGATCCACCAGCGTGCCCATGTAGCCGATGGCGCGTCGCCCGGTGCCGCCGGTCTCGAACAGCCCGCGCACCACGCCGAAACTGCGCCCTGCTTCCTGCACCAGCGTCTTTTCGCCGGTGGCCGTGATGTGGCCGGGCAACTCCACTTCATCCTCAAAGGCCGCCAAGGCGCCAAACCGCAACGGCCCGAGCGCCCCGGCCGCCTTCACGGCGCCCAACAGATCGGTCGGCTTGCCGCGCTCCACATCCGCCACTTCCACGCCGTCGGGCACGGTGAGATGGCGCGGCGGCCCGCCGATGCGCCGCGTGTTCAGCAGGGTGGTGGGCGTTGGCGTGAAGTTGGGGGCGGTCGGCCTCGCCCCGCTGCCGCGCCTGGAGGTGTAGCGATTCACGTCTGAACGCGGATTGGTGACGAACACTTCATTGCCTTCAAGGAAGAACAGGCGCTTCTCTGGAAAGTACGTCTCGAAGGCCGTCAAGTTCACCACGACGTCGTCGGATTCCACGGCGCCGAAGTCTGGATTCAGGGTGCCGGTGAGCTGCAAGTTGGGCGTGGGGCGCCAAGCAATGTCCACGCCGACACGGTGCTCCTGATCGGCGGCGATGGCATCGTGGAGGGTGGATGCGTAGGGGAAGAAATCCAGCTGGCGACGGGTGTTGAGGTGCGCGAGGCGCATCGGCTGCAACGCGGACATGAAGCGCCCGCCGCTCTCTGGCAACGGCGGCCAGCCATACACTTCATCCAAGTGCGCCACCTTGCGGTCCACCCAAAAGGTGAGCTCGCGCGGCCCCCGGTTTTGGCCTTGGTCGCTCGCGGCCGGCATCGCCATCATGGACCACGGCAGGAACATCTCGACGCTCCAGCCATCCTCGCCGCGGGCGCTCGCGCCTTCCCAAGGGCCATCCCACTGCTCGGTGAGGGTGCGCTCCGGCAGCGCCTTGCCATCCATCACCGAGCCGCCCAAGGCCACGGTGAACCAGTAGCCGTAGAGCCCGACGCCCGATGTGTCCAACGTCAGGCCAAAGCTGTCGCGGTTCAAGTATTGGTCTCGCGAAGAAAGGCGGGAGACGAGGGTTGCGGGGGGCTGTTCCATCACCGCGGCCACGTAGAGCCCGAGCGGGGTGTAGAGGAAGCGGTAACTCGTGCGATAGCCGGGCTGCGCCAACGTGTCCGGGTCGATGACGCGCATCGCCTCGCTGGCCGTGGCGAGTTCCCAAGCCTTTTCCACCACATGCCCATCGATGGTGATGTCCGCCGCTTCGGCGTAGGTGATGTCGAGGGTTGGCCCGGCGGCCTCGTCGGCCGTCTCTGCGGATGGAGTTTCCGCCGCGGCCATCAAGCCCACCGAACAGGCGATGAGCATGGCGGCGCCGGTCCGCCAGCGCGCACGCGCGCCGATGGGAACACGCTCGGCGCGTTGCATGGGCGGGGCGCACGGAGGCTTGGCGCGGCGCAGCGGCCGCGTGGCGTGGAGGGGGAGTTCGGTCATGGGCGTGTGCGGGTTAGCTTAGCACAGCGCCGGAAAGGGCCGCCGGAGGCTTGCGGCGGGCGCGTTGCATCGGCGCAGGCGCCAAGTTGTCCGCCAAGCGCTTGCCGGCCCGGCGGGAAACGCCCTCAAGCCTCGCTGGAGAGAAACGCCCTCAGCTGATCGGACAACGCTTTGCAGGCGCTTTGCCGCACCCGCGCGATGATCGGAATGGGCACCACCAGCGCGGGAATGAAGCTCGTGCCGACGGCCTCGGAGCTCAGCCGTCCCACATGGATGCCGTGCTCCACATCCCAAACGGAGGCTTCGTAGTTGGAGTCGTTCTCCCAGGAGAGGAAGCCGAAGCAGGCTGGAATGCCGCCGCTCACCATGGTGCAGTTCACCGTGCCGGTCTCGCTTGAGCGCACGGTGCTGCCTTCGATCCAAACCAAGTAGCGCACGCCGATCTCGCGGATGCGTTCGGCCAGCAGCGGCTGCGCGATCACGTCGGCGAAATCGCGCACGTCCAACGGCGCGGTGCGCGGCTCGAACCAAGGAAACGTGGCGTCGACGAATGCCTGCTCAGACATGACGCCCACGTCTTCGCCGCCCACTTGGCGGCTCACGCAGTCCACAAAGTCTGTTTCCGTCTCGCCTCGGGTTTTGTGCTTGCGCCCCAGCACGACGATGGCTTCATCGGCGCTGATGCCGGTGCCGGCTTCGCGCACTTCCTGCACGGTGGCGGTGACGCAGCCGCTAAGCACCGCCAGCGTCGTCGCTGCCAGCGCCGCGACGAGCACCGGGCGAGCAACGGCCTGCCCGGCCAACCTCGCGCGGCCGGCGCTTGTCCGCACGACATCCCGAACATGCCCACGCGACATCAGCCGGACGCCTCCGCCGCTGCGGCGGCCGCGGCGAGCGCTTTGATCTCCGGCGCGGTGGGGAAGTAGAACGCCACATGCGCCGCCGCGTCGCGCAACGCCCAGATGGTGGCGTCGTTCAAGCCTTGGCCTTGGCCGCCATCCATGAAACCAAGGTTCTCCGAGTTGCTTTTGCCATAGGCGGGAAGCGGCCAACTGCCGAGCAACTCGCCACCGGGGCGGTAAACGTCGATCTTGTACTTAATCCACACCTCGAAGAAGCCGCTGCGCGTCTGCTCCGGAATGGAGAACTGCAGCTCCTCGACGCTCGGCGCGATGATGGCGTCCACATGCGCCGCGGGGGTCTCCACCGAATCCACCAGCTCGGTGCGCTCGAAGAGCGCCGCGAAGACGCGCTCGAACACGGGCACCTGCGTTGAGCCCAACTCGATGCGGAACTTGCCGAACGTGTCCAAGTCTTCCTCGTGGACGTACTGGCGCATGGTGTCGTCAAAGCGCAGCCCCACGGCGATGGGGATGGGTTCGACGAGCGGCGTCGGCACCGTGGTGCTCACCAAAATGTTGGCGCCGCCGCAGCCGCCGAGCGCAACCGCAAGGGCGACGATGGATGCCGTGTGAACCAGCCTTGGGTGTCGGCCTGCCATGCCCGGCACTGTGCGTGGTTTGCGCCGCATAATCAAGATTCCCGCCGTCGCTGTTCCCAACCGTGCGTGGCCGCGGCGCGTCAGGCGGAAAGGCGCTTGGCGCCGGTGACGCCGAGTTCGGTGAGCTCCGCGTACTCTGCATCGCCGATGCCCAGCTCATCGCGCAGCACCTCTTGGCTGTGTTCGCCGAAGCAGGGCGCCGGCCCGAGCGCCTCGCGCCCGGCGCTGGAGAGCACCCAAGGCGCGCCCGGCATGAAGTGGGTGCCGCTCTCGGGATGCGTCACCGGCGCCATGAAGCCGCGCTGCCGGAATTGCTCGCAAGGCTCGGCGTAGAGGGCTTGGAAACCCGTCGCCGCCGCTGCGCAGATGCCCAGCGCGCCGAGGGCCTGCGCTTCGGCGTCCGCGTCCAGCTGGGCGATGTGGCGCTTGAGCACCGCGTCCAGTTCCGTCTCGCCTGCCTTGCGGCCCGCGGCGTCAGCGAAGCGGGCATCGGCGATGCCATAGCGCTCGGCCAAGGCTGCCCATGCCGCATCCGTCTCCACTGCGAGCAGCAGCCAGCCGCCATCGCGGGCAGGATAGGTGCCGTGCGGGGCGCAGCGCGGGTGCCGGTTGCCAGCCGGCCGCGGCACCCGCCCGCTTGCCTCGAACTCCAACAACGCGTCGCCCACCTGCACCGCCACCGCTTCCATCATGGCGCCATCGATGCGCTGGCCAACGCCGCCGCGCTGCCGATGGTTGAGGGCGGCGAGGATGCCGGCGGCGAAGTAGTAGCCGGAAATCGGATCTGGAATCAGCCCGCCGGTGTTGGCGGCGGCATCTCCCTCGTAGCCGTGGATGGAGGCGAGGCCAGACATCGGCTCGATGGTGTGGCCATTGGCGGGGTATTCCGCGAACGGCCCGACCGTGCCGAAGCCAGAGATGGAAGCGAACAAGATGTCTGGCCGGGCGGCGCGCAAGGTCTCCAAGGTGACGCCCCAGTTCGGCATCACATGGGGGCTGAAGTTGTCCGCCACCACGTCGAAGCGCGGCACCAGCCGCCAGAAGATGTCGCGCCCCATCGGGTGCGTCATGTCCAGGGTGATGGCGCGCTTGCCGAGGTTCACGGAGTTGTACATGCCGTTCGTGTTCAGCGGGCTTTGCTTGATGTCTGGGCGCCGCACGGCCGGCGGCACCGGGGCGCCGGCGCCGCGCCACACGTCCGGGCGCTTGGGGGATTCGATTTGCACCACGTCTGCGCCGAGCAGGGCCAATAGCTGCGTGGCGAAGGTGCCGGCCCAGGCTTGGGTGAAGGCCAGCACGCGCACGCCTTGCAGGGGCGCTGCGCCGGTGTTCGCGTTTGCGTTCGCGTTGCGTGTGCTGGTTGGGTTGGGGGTGCCCTCTTCTGCGTCGGCTGCGTTGGGAGAGGCGGCGGCGCTGCCGCGCAACGGCCGGGGTGCGGCTTGTTGGCGTTTGGTGGCGCTTGGCTGATTGGTGGAGGTAGCGGCTTCCCTTGCCTGCCACTCCCGGCGCAGGGTGTCGCCGTGCTCGTCCAGTTGCGGCGCCGGGCGCTGCAGTCGCCACGGCGTATCGGAGAGCTGCACCGGTGCGCCGGCGGTGCGCAGGGAGCGTCCCGCCACGGGCGTTTCCACGATGAACCCACGCTCGTTGAGTTGCTCGCTCTCCGCTAACTCGCGGGCGTTTTGCACCACGCCAGAAAGGCAGCGCAGTTGCGCCAAGCCGTGGAACAGCTCCCACTTGTCGCGCTCGGCCGCGGCACCCGCCAAGGCAGCGCGGATGGGCGCAGGGTCTTGCGTGTTGCGGCCGAGCACCGGGGCGTAGGTTGGATCCTCGGCAAGCTCATCCAAGCCCAGAAAGCGCATCGCTTCCGCCCACCGCGCCCAGTCTCCGAAGCCGAAGTTCATGGGGCCGTTGGCGGTTTCCCACAGCGGCGCCGGCTCGCCGCGCCGCCGCATCCCGCCAGGCCCGTGCTCCAGCCGCTTGCCGCCGACGAAGAGGCCGAGGATGGCCCAAGGCACGTTGGTGAGCGCCAACGCTTCCAGTTCGCTCACGTCCACGCGCTCGCCGCTGCCCGTGGCCGCGCGCCTGAAGAGTGCTGCGGCAGCGCCGACATGGCCGGCGACGCCGGCGATGTAACCGCTTTGGCGCGCCGGCAATTGCAACGGTGGCTCGTCGGCAAGGCGGTTGATAGCCGTCCATCCGGTGCGCGCGCAGAGCGTTAGATTGTTGCTAGGCACCTGCGCCAGCGGCCCCTCGAGGCCATGTGGCGTGATGGAGAGATGCACGGCATTGGGGGCGAGGGAGGCAACGGCCGCGGCCACCCGCTCTGGCCAGGGTGCCATCGCCGTGGTGATGAGCAAGTCTGCCTGTTGCGCGAGGGCCGACACCTCCTCGGCATCGCCGGCCACGATGGAGCGCTTGTTCCAGTTCGCGTAGGCGTGCAAGAGCGAGCGCTCCCCGCCCGGTTCGTCGTCGAGGAACGGTGGCTCGCGGCGCAGCGCGCAACCGCCGGGCGGCTCCACCAGCGCCACCTCGGCGCCGAAATCCCCAAACAGCCGCGCCGCCCAAGCGCCGGAAAGGCGCTCAGACAGGTCGATGACGCGCAGCCCCGCGAATGCGCCGTTCATGGTGGCGTCTTGCATGACGTTGGATGGCTGCCGGTTGCGCGGACAGGAGCGGCAACCTTAGCATTCCCGGCATGGCTCTGCGTCCTTAAGTGAGGTTGCGTTCATGTCGAGAAGGTGGCGAAGTCGGTCGCAGCGCGCGTCAGCCGCGCTGCCGGGGTGCCCGCCGCGGCAGTGGCCCTGGCCGGCGGTGGCGCTTTGCGCAGGGCTCCTCGCGGCATCCGTGCCGGGCGTTGCGCAGGCGGCTGGCCAACACCCATTGCCGGAAACCATCGTCAAGGGCGAACTGGCCGTCGTCGCCGCGCCCTTCGCGCGCGCTCCGCTCACGACGGATCCGGATCTCGCTCCCGGCGCCCCAGCGGTCTATGCGAACGACGCCTACGCGCGCATTCAGCAACTGCTGCCCGTGCCGGATGATTCCGGCCGCCTCGCCGTGAGCGACGTGCGCGGCCCCTTCTACATGGTGGACGCGGCCGGCGGTGAACCCACACTCTATCTCGACCATCGCGCCGCCGGCGTCGGCTTCTACAGCGCCCACATGCCGAACGAGGCGGGGTTCTTGGGGTTCGCCTTTCATCCGGAGTACGCCGCGGCGGGCAAGCCCGGCTACGGCAAGTTCTACACGGCATACAGCGCCAGCGTGGAGAGCGGCGAGGCGAACTACCTGGAGGCGCCGACGAACGTTCAAGAGAGCGTCGTGCGTGAATGGACGGTGCGCACGCCGGGTGCCAACGCCTTCGCCGGCAGGTCCCGGGAGGTGCTGCGGGTGGGGCAGTTCGCGCCCAACCACAACGTCGGCACCCTTGCGTTCAACCCCGCCGCGGCACCCGATTCGCCGGATTACGGCATGCTCTATGTGAGCTTCGGCGACGGCGGCGCAGCACTGGATCCGCAAGACCACGGCCAGCGGCTGGCAACTCCCCTCGGCGCCATCCTGCGCATCGACCCGCTGGCCGGCGGCGCTGGCCGCGGCTACGGCATCCCGGCAGACAATCCCTTCGTGGATGCAAGCGGCGTCGCGCCAGAGATTTGGGCGTATGGCCTGCGGCATCCGCAGCAGTTCTCTTGGGATGTCGATGGGCGCATGTTCATCGGCGACATCGGCCAAGACAGCATTGAAGAGGTGAATGTCGGCGTCGCCGGCGGCAACTATGGCTGGCGTTTGCGGGAAGGCACTTTCGCCACCATCCACGCCGTCGGCGCCTTGCCAGGCGGCCCGGTGTACCCACGCCCGGAGACGGATCCGGCGCCCTTCATCTACCCCGTTGCCCAATACGACCACGACGACGGCGAGGCCATCGCCGGCGGCTTTGTGTATCGGGGCGAAGCCATTCCCGCCCTGCGCGGCAAGTATGTGTTCACGGAGCTTGTGCGCGGGCGCCTGTTAGCCATTGACGCCGGCAGCCTTGCGGAGAATGGCGGCACGCCCATCGAGGAGGTGCGCGTCCTGATCGATGGCGAAGAGGTGAACTTGGCGGATGTGGCCGGCTTCCCGAACACCTACCGGTTCGACGGTTCGCGGCGCGTGGATGCGCGGCTTGGCATCGACGGCGATGGCGAGCTGTATCTGTTGACCAAGGGCGATGGCTGGATCCGCAAGCTCACGGCAGCGCCGGCAGCGGCGGCCAACGACGCTTGAGCGCTTGAGGGCGAGGCGAGCGCCGCGTTAGCTAATGGCACCCGCACCCGTGCAGGTCGGCGGCGGTGTCAACAGCCTTGGCGCGCGGCGCGGTAGCACCGTCCGGCCAAAGCTGCCCCGCCAAGCCGTCTAGCCCAAGCAATCGTATGTGGCGCCGCCCACATTCTTGGCGCGGGGGTCGCCCAGCAACGAATTGCTCATCCTGTTCATCACATAGGAGAGGCACATGTGGCGCTCCAAATCCAGCACGATGCTCGAACCCCCGGCGCCGCCCCAGAAAACGCCCTTGTCCGGGCTCGCGGAGTGGAGCAGATCGTTGGGGAAGCCGTAGCCCATGCCGATTTTGAGCGGCATCATGAACAAGAGGTCCACCCCGTCGATCTGCACTTCCAAGATGCGCCGGCACCCGGCGGCGGAGAGGAGGTTGGCCCCGAACGCGCTGCCGCCGTTCACCATAGGGGTCTGCGCGCGCACTATGGAGCGGGCGTTGCCGTGGCCGTTGGCGGCGGGGATTTCCGCTTGTCGCCACGCCACGCTGTTGGCCGCGTCTTCGTCCATCTCCATGCCCTTGTTCATGCGGTCGATGAAGGAACCGGGCTCGACGTTGGCGAACGGGTTGTCTTCCGGCAGCGGCGTGGTGTCTGGAATCATGTCGCCGATGCGGTGAAGGTTCTTCGCGTCCACGCCGACATGGAAGTCTGCGCCGAGGGGCTTGGCCACTTCATCGTGGAAGAACGTGCCAAAGCTCTTGCCGGTGACGCGGCGCACCAATTCGCCGATGAGAAAGCCTTGGGTCACGGCGTGGTAGCCGCTTTGCTCGCCGATCTTCCACCACGGCGCCTGCGCGGCGAGGTTCTGCACGCACTTGTCCCAATCGTAGATCTCGTCGCCGCGGATGGGCGGGTCGAAGGTCGGCACCGCCGCGGTGTGGCTCAGGAAATGGCGCACTTCCGTGGCTTCCTTGCCGTTTTGGCCATACTCCGGCCAGTACTTCACCACGGGGGCGTAGAGGTCCAGCTCGCCCCGGTCTGCGAGCATGTGCGCGCACAGGAACGTCATCGTTTTGGTGGATGAGTAGACGCAGACGAGGGTGTCCTCTTCCCAAGGCTCCGTTCTCGCTTCATCCTTGTGCCCGGCCCAGAGGTCTACAACGTACTCGCCGTCCACGGTGGCGGCGAAGCTCGCGCCGACATCCCCATGCTCGGTGAAGTTGCGCTCAAAGGCGTCCCGCACCCGCGCGAACCGCTCATCGCAGTGTCCATGTATGTCCATCGTTTCCCCCAATGTGTGTGCCGGCGGCGCAACGGCCGCCGGCATTGGTTCTGCTTGGATGCGACGTTCGCGCGGCGCTACATCTCGTAGCCCACTTCAAGGCCCAGCTGCCGCGGCGGGAACCAGTAGAAGATCGCCAACGCGCTGCTGCGGCCGCGCAGGGTCTCGTCGTTGGCGAGATTGGTGCCGTAGGCGGCGATGCGCCACTTGCCATCGCCGCTCAACAGGGTGACGCGGGCGTTGGTCTTCTCGTAACTGGGAATCGCCAGCGTGTTCTGGGTGTTGGCGAATTGCTCGGCCACCCATGCTTGGTCGGCATGCAGCACCATGCTCCAGCCACTCTTCAGTGGAATGGTGTAGTCCAATGCCAAGGAGGCGCTCCACGAGGGCGCGTAGATGAGCTCATTGCCTTTCGGGCTCTGGTCTGAATGCAGCGGCCCCTTGGAGACTTCCGTGTCCACCGTATCGCCGGTGAAGCGAGCGCTGAACCGCTCTGTGATGCGCGCGGCCACCTCAACCTCGAAGCCTTGGATCTTGGCGCCACCGCTGTTGCTGTTGTAGGTGTTCGTGCCCGCGCTCAGCGCTCGCAGCGCCGGCTCGTCTTCAACCAAGATCATGTCGTTCCAATCCAGGTAGTAAGCCGAGGCAAGCAGTTGCACGCGGCTGTCCCAGAGCGTGGTCTTGAGGCCAATCTCGTAGCTCTGCACGTCGTCCCCATCGAAAAAGCGACGCGACAGGGCCAGCCGTTGCGCTTCGCGGATGATCTCGACGCGTTCGGACGCCCCAGCACTGATGGCGTCTTGGATCAGGAACTCATACTGACGGACGTTGAACTCCATGTGGTTGTTGACGTTGCCCGGGCGGAAGCCGGTGGCGTAGTTGAAGTACACCAGCCAATCCTCCATCGGCCGCCAAGACAACACGAACTTGGGCGACACGGGCGTATCGTCGGTGCCGGAGTCTGTGTTGGAAAAGTACTGCTCCATGCTGGATACCCGCAGGCCGAACGTCGCCTCCACCGTGTCCGTGATGTCGTAGGTGAGTTCGCCGAATGCGGCGTATTCCTCAAGCAAGTCTGTATGCGTGTTGGCGGGCACCATCAGCAGGGTGTCGAACCGCTCGCCGAACGCCTCGCGTCCCGGGAAGTAATTGCCTCGCTGTTGGGCTTGGCTGTGGTCTTCGCTGTCTTTCCAGAACAGCCCCGCCGTCCACCGCAAGCGCTTGTCGCCCGGCGAGACCAAGCGGAACTCCTGCACCCAGCGTTCGCTGTAAGACCGTCCGAAGCCCACCATCGCGCGCAGGTTCATGCCGTCGGGCGTGACGAGGCCTGGGTTCCCGAGGTTCAGGAAGCCGGGGAACCCAGGGCAGAAGCCTAAGGCGACTTCAGGTACGCAGCCGGGGTGGTCCGCGGCCAAGGTGGAGCCGCCATACACGAAATCCAACAACCACACGCCTTGGTAGCCCGCCTCGGTGTTCGATGAGATGCGGCGGTCTGTGAAGGACGTCATGGATTCGAAACTGGCCCACGGGAAGTCCACTTCCAAAACGAAGCTGTAGATGTCGATCTGGTCGGCGGACTCGGGGCCCAAGCCGGGGATGCTCGGCGCGGAGTTCTCGTAGGCGCGCACGGTTTGGACGCCGCCTTCGTTCTCTTGGTTGCTCTGGTAGACGGTGGCGGCCATCGCATAGCGCTCGCCCTCGTAGCGCAGCGCAGCGCGGTAGCCGGAGCGGATGGCTGGGTTGTAGTCCGCCTTCGCCACGTCGCCCAAGGGGCCTAGGGAGTCGATGTAGCCGGCGGTCTCTGCATCCCAACCGGTGAGCCGCAGCGCCAAGCCATCCGTGATCGGAAAGTTGACCATGCCATCCAGCCGCTTGGAGTAGTCATCAGACTCGCCCATGTTGGAGAAGCTCACGTTGAAGGCGGCGTCGAAAGCCGTGGGATCCGGCTGGTTGTACAGGTAGCGGATGGTGCCGCCTTGGGAACCTTCGCCGAACAGCGTGCCCTGCGGGCCCTTCAGCACCTCGACGCGGTCTATGTCGAACATCGTGCCGCTCACTTGGTTGTCTGGGCCGAGGGCGGCGGTGACGGGCGTGCCGTCCAAGTAGACGCCGATGGTGGCGCCGGTCAGGAAGTAGCCGGTGGCGCCCGTTTGGGACGACACCCCACGCACCGTGTAGCGATTCTCGCCGTCGAGGCCGCCGGACATGCTCAAGCCAGGCACCATGGTGTAGACGTCCTCCATGCTTTGGGCGCCCAAGTCCTCCACCAAATCGTCGGTGACGGCGCTGATCGCTAGAGGCGTATCCATCAGCCTGGTCTCGCGGTAAGTGGCCGTGACGATCACTTCCTCGATGACGGGAGCCGCGTTTTCATCGGTTGACTCGGCGCCCGCGAACGGGCTCGCCAAGAAGAGCGCGGCGGCGCAAACCGGCAACGACAGGCGCCCCATGTACGGCGCGACAGGCTGTTTCATCATGACGTTCTCTCTACTTTCTCATTCCCCTGACGGCTACCTATGCATGGCGATGGGGAGATTGTCAAGCATTGCACGGGCGCTGATTGGCGTTGGCGCGGTGCCTTTTGGCAAGGTGGCGTTGCCGTTTTTCGAGCCGATCCGCGGGTGGTTGCGGTGGCGCAACGGGGCGATGCGGTGGCTGCGCTCGGTGGCTGCGGCGTGCGGCCTAGGGCTGCGGCGGTTCCTGAAAACGGCTAGGGGAACAGGGCGCGATGGCCGGCTCCGGCGTGCGCCCGGCAATGCAGCCCGCCAGCGCTTTGCCGAGCATCGGCCCGTACAGAATGCCCTTGCGGCCACCGCCACCGGCCACAAAGGCGGCGTCGGCGCCGGGCAGTGGCCCGACGATGGGCAGGCCGTCCGGCGTCATCGGGCGCAAGCAAGCCGTGTGCTTCATTACCGCGGCATCCGCCAGCGTCGGCAGCAGGCGCCGCACCATGCCGACGAGCGCTTCCTGGCCGGCCTGCGACGGGGCCTCGTCGAAGCCAGCGGTCTCCTCGGTGGCGCCGGCCCACAACAGGCCGTCACGCTTTGTCGTCGCGTAGCTGTCGCCCCAAACAATGGAACATTCGACGGCTGCGCCGGGGGCGGCCAAACGGACGATCTCGCCCTTCAAGGGCGTCATCGGCAGCGGGGCACCGAGCCACTGCGCGCCGCTTGCGAGCCACGGCCCCTGCGCCAGCGCAACGGTGCCGCAAACCACCGCGTCGCCATTGGCGAGGCTCACGCGCAGCCCGCCCGCCCCTTCGCGCGCCACCGCCGTGGCTTCAACGCGGCGCACGGTGGCGTCGGAAGCCTGCACGAGGGCGTGCGCGAGCCCTGCCGCTTCCACTTCCGACGTGCCGCGGCACAGCATGGCGCCTTGCACCGCTGGTGAGATGCGCGGCTCCACTTCTCGTGCCTGCGGGGCGTCCAGCCACTCTGCCGAGAAGCCCGAATGTCCGTTGATCCGGCTCGATTCGTCGTTAAGCGCCGCCGTTTCCGCGTCCGAGAAGGCGAGGTGCAGGTTTGGCCGCGAGCGAAACCCGATGTCGACGCCCGTTTGTGCCGGCAGCGCTTCGGCCAACTCCTGATGCAGCGCAAAGGACCGCAGTGCGAGGGCCTGGGCCGGGCCCGGAATGCCGGCGCCGGAGAGGGGATAGAGGCCGCCGAAGGCGAACCCGGAAGCGTGGGCGGCGATGTCATCGCGTTCGACGATGGTGACGCGCAGGTTGTCCTCGGCAAGGTAGTAGGCCGTCGCAGCGCCGGTGATGCCGCCGCCGACGATGACGATGTCAGCGCTGTCAGTGCTTGCTTCAGCCACCGCTTTGCGCCTTTTGGTTGGTTGCCGGCGTCATGCGAGCAGCGCCTCAAGCACCACATCCGTCGCCCGCTCGGCGTCGATGCGGTAGGCCACGTTGACGTTCGGCGCGTCACGGCGGCGCGACGTGCGCTCGTCCGTGACGGTCATGCCGCGCGTCAAATCGCCGCGCAGCTCCACGCTGACGGCGCGGGAGGCTGTCTCCATCAGATGCGGGTGGGTGAGCGCGAGCACCGCGCAAGGGTCGTGCAGCGGAGCGTCGTCACGGCCAGCCAGTTGCCGCAGGCGCTCATGGAGGGATGCCAAGATGTCCGCGGCGAAACTGGCAACGGCGGTTCCGCGGGCGCTGAGCCGCTGCGTGGTCGCGCCGTCCGTGCAGAGTTGATGGGTGAGGTTGAGGCCGCACTGGATGATGTTCGCGCCGCACCCGAACACCCGCGCCGCGGCCTCTGGGTCTGCCCAGATGTTGAACTCGGCCACCCGCGTGACGTTGCCGAAAGAGGTGCTGCCGCCCATCAGCGAGATGCCGGCCACGCGCTGCGGCCAAGACGGGTCGCGCTCGATGGCGAGGGCCAGATTGGTGAGCGGCCCGAGCGCCACCACCCAAGTGTCTGCGTCCGCGAGCGCGATGAGCTGATCCACCGCGTGGCCATCGGCGACGGCGCGGCCATGATCGAAGCGCCGCGCCCCTTCAAGGCCAGATTCGCCATGCACCGCGGTGGCATGCCGCGCCTCAGCGACCAGCGGCCGGTCTGCCCCCGCATACACCGGCGCATCCGCGCCCAACAGCGCCATGACGAGCAGCGCATTCTCGGTGGTCGCCGCAAGCGGCGCGTTGCCAGACACCGTTGTGACTGCGCGCACATCCGCCCAGCGATGCGCCAACATGAGGGCGATGGCGTCGTCATGCCCCGGGTCGCAGTCCACGATCATGCGGATCATGCGGCGACTATAACCCGAAGCAGCGTGGGTCACCCTTGGGCGGGTCGGGCGTGCGCCGGGTTCGCTTTGTGACGACGGTTGTTGCAGTCCCTAGTCTAGAATCGCGCCTTCACGCGCCGTCGGATGCCACCCAGATGTTCCTTTCAGTCCGCACCCGTTTCGGGCCCATAGCGGTGGGCCTGCCGCTTGCCTTTGGCGCGCTCACCGCCGCTGGCCACGCGGTGGAGCCGTCCGGCTCTGGCGCAGCGTCCACGCAAATCGATGCAGCCACGGAAGAAGCCGCAGCGCCGTGGACGAGCCTCGCCCCGAACGATGCGCCGGAGGACTTCCACTTCGTCATCGTCACAGACCGCACCGGCGGCGAGCGTCCCGGCGTGTTCCCGGCGGCAATGCCGAAGGTGAACCTGTTGGAGCCGGCGTTCGTTGTGAGCGTTGGCGACCTCATTGAGGGGTATACCGAAGATCAGGCGCAGCTAGACCGCGAGTGGGACGAGTTCGCCGGGTTCGTGAACGCCTTGGAAACGCCGTTCTTCCATGTGGCGGGGAATCACGACATGAGCAATGCCGTGATGGCCGAAACGTGGCGGGCGCGGTTCGGCCCCTCGTACTACCATTTCGTTTACAAGGATGTGCTCTTCGTCGCGCTCAACTCGGAACTCTTTGGCATGGTGAGCGACCCGGCCAGCCCAGTGCCGGGGCCGTGGACGCAAGCGGAGCAGCTAGCTTGGCTGGAAGGCGTGTTGGCGGACCACCCGCAGCCGCGCTGGACGATCATCCTCGTGCATCAGCCGCTGTGGGACTACCGCGACGGCGTGCGCGGCGATTGGCCGCGCGTGGAGGCGATGCTCGGCGAACGCGATTACACCGTGTTCGCCGGACACTTCCACCGCTATGTGAAGCATGTGCGCAACAACCGCAAGTACTTCACCCTCGGCACCACCGGCGGCGGCAGCAGCCTGCGTGGGCCGTTGTTCGGCGAGTTCGACCATGTGGCGTGGGTGACGATGACGGCGGATGGCCCGCGCATCGCCAACCTGCTGTTGGATGGCATCACGGATGAGAACGTCGTCACCGCCGAGTCGCGTGAGGTGGTTGAGGCGCTGGCGGGTGGCGTCACTTCCACGGCGCAACTCTTCGACGGCGACGCCTTTGAGTCTGGCTCCGTCACCTTCGAGATTCGCAATGCCGGCGACGCGCCGCTGGCGGTGACGCCGACCGTGGCGGCGGGCCCGACGCTGCGCCATGTGGGAGACATCGCGCCCCTGACGCTGGCGCCTGGGGAGATGGCGGAGGTGGCGGTGGAGCTCGCGGCCAGCGTCGAGCCGTTGCCGTGGGCTTCCGTGGTGGCGGGGCGCGTCACTTGGTCGCTCAACACGCGTCTCGGCGAGCGCCCCATCGTCTTCGACATGCATTCCGCGCTGTTGCCGGCCGGGCGCATGATGTTGCCCGCCGGCGCCGCGCCCACGGTGGATGGAGACCTTGGGGATTGGCCAACCTTGCCGTTCGTGGTACGCCGGCAGGGGGATGTGTTGGCGCCGAGCACCGCGCCAGAGGACATCTCCTATCGCTTCGCCTTGCGGGAATCCGGCGGCGACATCTACTTCGCGGCGCGGGTGGTGGACGACAGCGTGCCGACGCTGCCGTGGGACACGGCGCGTTACCAAGACCATGTGCTGCTGAGCGTCGATGCCCGCCCGGCGCTGGAGCGCTCGCGCAATCTGCCCCTTTACGCAGCCATTGAAGCCGGCGACTTGGCGCGTCTCGCGCTGGACTACATGACCCCCGGCGACCAAGTGGCCGAAGATCGCAGCATCGGGTTTCTGGATGCGTCGCGGGCGGCGGTTGAGTGGCGCACCCGGCGCACTGCTACCGGCTACGACGTGGAGGCGAAGGTGTCTGGCGCGTTCCTGGACGCCCAGCACGGCAGCCCATGGCACACCGTGCGCATCGCCGTGCAGGCGACGGACGTGGATGCCGACGAGCCCGGCCTCACCGCGCTGCACTGGCAGCCGTATCGCCTAGGCGCGGCGCCGGCGGCGGGTTCGGGCACCTTCGTGCGCGCAGGGGCGGGGGCCGAGGGCGATTGATGCGCCGCGGCTAAGGCTACGCGTCGTCGTCCGATCTGGCCCAATTCGCGTCCACGACGAGGGTTCCGGCCAGGAAGTCATGCAGGCACCGACGCCGTTCGCCGAAGATGAACAGGGCATCAGCCAGCGCGATGAGCATCCCCACAATGGGGATTTGGAAGACGAGCTGCACCAGCGCCACGCGCAGGCCGAAAGAGTTCCACACCGGCACGATGTCTCCCGTTTTGCCGCTGACGATGCGCACGCCAACGGCCCTCTTGCCAACGGTTTGCCCACGTTGCGCGAGGAAGTAGCCGTTCACGGCGCCGTACGCCACTAGCGCAACCAAGGCGGTTCGCACGGCTGCGCCGGTGCCCCCGGTAGCCATTTCGTCGAACCAGCCTAGGCTGAACACTACGACCATGGAGATCGCGCCGACGATCACCCAGTCCAGCATGTAGGCGCCGAGTCGGGCGCCGCGGCCAGCCAAGGCGTCATCGGGAATCAGGGGTTGCGTAGCGGCGTTGTCGGTCACGGCGTCAGTCACGTCGGCTCCTTCGATTCAAGAGGATGAGAAAAAGCATATCAGCCCGTGTGCGGGCGCTGCAGCCCCCTCCCAGCGCCATCGGATTGCACCTAGCCGGCGGCGCTACGGCCCCGGCGTTGGCGGAGTGTGGCCGAAGCGGTGAGCATCATGCGTAGAATGTGCCTGTCACGCGACCAACTGGAGAGGGAGGATCACGAGCCATGCCCGTGAACGTGGAGTTTCATTTCGATTTCGGCAGCCCGAACGCATACTTGTCGCACCTCGTCATTCCGGCCATCGAGACGCGCACCGGGGCGGCCTTCAAGTATGTGCCGGTGTTGCTCGGCGGTGTCTTCAAGGCCACTAACAACGTCTCGCCGATGGTGTCCCTGAACGGCATCAAGAACAAACCGGAATATCAGGGCATCGAAACGGAGCGGTTTGTGCGCCGGCACGGCATCACTGAGTACCGCTCCAACCCGCACTTTCCCGTCAACACCCTGCAAATCATGCGCGGCGCGGTGTTCGCGGAGCGGGAGGGTTTCCTGTCGGCCTATGTGGACGCCGTGTATCGGCACATGTGGGCAGAGCCGAAGAAAATGGATGACGCCGAGGTCGTCGCCGCGGCGTTGACCGCATCCGACCTGCCGGCGGAGCGGATCATGGCCGGCATCCAAGACCCGGAAGTGAAGGCGGGGCTGATCGCCAACACCGAGGCGTCCGTTGCCCGTGGCGTCTTTGGCTCGCCGAGCTTCTTCGTTGGCGACGAACTCTTCTTCGGCAAAGACAAGCTGCGCGACGTGGAGGACGAGATTGCACGGCAGCAGGGATAGGTGCCGGCGCTTTGGCCGGCTTGAGGCGCTGATGTTGCCGCCGTGATCTGCCCGGCCGTGCCGATGGAAGACGCCGCATGTGGTCAGCGCTACCGCTATTGGCTCCACCGAGACGTGGCTGACACTGGCAAGGCGGGTTTGGTGTTCGTGATGCTGAACCCGTCCACTGCCGATGACGCCAACGACGATCCCACCATCCGACGTTGCATCGCGTTCGCCCAACAGTGGGGGTACCGGGAGCTCACCGTGGTGAATCTCTTTGCGTTGCGGGCGACCCGTCCCAGAGACTTGCTCCGGCACGGCGAGCAAGCCATCGGCGAGCGCAACGACGAAGTATTGCGTTGGGTGACCGGGCATCCCGACACTTCCATGGTCGTGGCCGCATGGGGGAATCACGGCGACCACCTCAAACGCGCCGCGGCGGTGCTGCCCATCATCGCCCCGGTGAAGGCGCTACGGACCACAAAGCGCGGCTGCCCCGAGCATCCTCTGTATGTGCCTAAATCCGCTCGGCCAAGCCCCTACCAGAGTGCCTAGCGCCGCCGAGTGGCGGGGTGGCGATGGCCACCGCTCATTGCCGAACCCGTCGCCAAGGCTGGGCTGTTAGGATTCAGAAGTTTTCCTAACGACGCGCATCTTGAATGGAAACTTCCATTGACAGGGAATACTACCCCAGCCTAATCGGCCTGACGCACCAAGAGCAGGCGCAAGTGAACGCGGCGATCGCCCGGTACCTGAAGTCACCCGACCATCCCTCGTTGCATCTGGAGCGGCTCGGCGGCCGTTCGCGACGCAGGCGGCTTTGGACAGTCCGCGCGTCGCAGGAATTGCGGGTGCTGCTCGCCCGGCAAGGCGATGTCACGGTCCTGCTCCGAGCCGGCCACCACGACGATGTTTACATGCGGGCTGACCGAACCAATTTTGTCGCGCCCCGGGTTGGACGGCCGGGCCTCATGGGGTTCTTGCCGGAAGCCGACGAAGGTGCCTTGCCGAGAGCCGGCGAAGTCCGCGACGCGTGGGCGGCAACTCCCGCGCCTACTGTATCCGAGCCGGCTCGCGACATCCCAACCATCCTCGAACACTGGAGCGCCGCGGAACTCGCCCAAGCGGGATTCGACGAAGACGAGATCAGCAAGCTGCGCCGTGCCACACAGGACACGCTGGCTGATGTTTGGCCGGCCATCAGCAACGAGCGGCTCGATTTTGTTTTCGAGTGCATGGAGTCCACCCCGGAGCAGTTGCGGCAGAACCGGCTCTTCCACGACGAACAGGCCGAGGCTGATCGTTTCCGAACTGCGATTGTCGAACGCGGTGCGCTCGGCGGCCTTTCGTCCCTGTTGACGGCTGAAGAGTTCGAGCGCGTGATGGCGGCCCCGATCGAAGAGTGGATGATCTTCCTCCACCCCGATCAGCGCACCCTCGCCGAACGTCGCTTCAGCGGCCCGGCCCGAGTGCGGGGCGCCGCCGGCACTGGCAAGACCGTGGTTGCCTTGCATCGCTCCGCAGTGCTTGCCAATCGCTACAAGGCAGACGCCGACGGCAAGCGCCCGCCGGTGCTCTTCACAACCTTCATCTCGAGCTTGCCGCCGCTGCTTGAGGACCTATACGGCAGATTGCCCAGCCGGGTCGAAGGCGGCGTTCACTTCGTCAATGTAGACAAATTGGCATCTGAATTATGCCAAAGTGCTGGACAGCCATCGCGCAACGACCCCAACGCCGCGAAAAAGGCATTCAATTCGGCATTCAGAGCCGTGGTTCGCCCGAACACGCCACTGCATGGTGTGGCCGGCCCCTATCTTCGCGAGGAACTCCAAGCAGTGCTCAAGGGAAGGGGCGTCGATTCCTTGGCGGAGTACTTGTACATGGAACGCACGGGACGCCGGACGCGATTCACAGCACCCATGCGCGAGCAGGCATGGACGTTGCTTGAGGTTTGGGACAAGCAGCTAGACGAAGCCGGCGTGGAGGACTTTGCGGATGTCGCTCGCCGCGCCAGGGACTTCGCGCGCGGGCGCGAACCGATGTACCGCGCCGCGGTGATCGATGAAGCACAAGATCTCTCGCTGGTGAAACTCCAGTTGGTGCAGGCGCTCGTGAGCGACCGCGATGGCAACATGCCTGCTGATGCATTGCTCATCGTTGGCGATGGCGCTCAGAAAATCTACCCAGGCGGCTTCACCCTTGCTCAAGCCGGTTTGGACGTGCGCGGCAACAGCACCGTGCTGCGCGTCAACTACCGCAACACTCAAGAGATCCTGGCCGCCGCGATGGCAGCCGCCGGCGCGGAGCCAGTGAACGATCTTGGCGACGAATTCCTGCGTGGCGAGGCGGAAACGGCACCCGTCCTAACGGGCAACAGACCGATCTTGGCGTGTCGGGGCGAAGTGGATACGCAGATCGACTATGTGGCGGAACAGGTACGGCTGCTCTGCGAGAACAGCCCGCTCGACTTTGGCGACATCGCTGTGCTCGTGGCAACGGGTAACTTAGGAGGGCGGGTCATTAATCGGCTCGGCCGCTCGGGAATCAGAGCGGTGTCGTTGCTCCAGCTGAAGGGCAGCCCCAGCTCGTGTCTGAAAGTGGGCACATTCCATCGCTCCAAGGGGTTGGATTTCAAGGTGGTGTTTCTGCTCGATATCTCGGCCGGCGCATTTCCAACCGCGCGTGGGGCTTGGCAGACGGTAGAGGAGCACGAAGAGCAGCGCAACTTGGAGATCAGCCTGTTGTTCGTGGCCATGACTCGCGCTCGAGACCGTTTGTTCATCCTGTGCAACCAAGAGCCGAGCGAAGTGCTCTATGAGGCGCTCGACTACTTGGAAGTGGCGGATTAGCGCGGCAGCCGGAGCGCTTGGCCGTACCGAAGGAGTTTGGCATGACAGACGATTTCGACGCGCCTCGACAACGCTTGCCAAGAACCGCGTACTTCGACGCCGCGTGGTATGCCAAGGAGCTTGACGCGCTGTTCGACAGGGCTTGGGTGTGGGTGGCCACGGAGGGGCAACTCAAGGATCCGGGGGACTTCGTCACCTGTCGTGTGCTGCATCATCCATTGTTCGTCGTGCGCGATGCCGATGGCGAACTGCGCGCCTTCCACAACGTCTGCCGCCACCGCGGCTGTGAGCTCGTCGAAGGGCGGGGCAACTTGGGCACGGCGGTGCGCTGCCCCTACCACCGCTGGACGTATTCGCTGCAAGGCGCCTTGCGTGGCGTTCCCAATGAAAAAGAGTGTTTTGGCTCCGTGCCGCGAACGGCCATGTCATTGCACGCCGCGGCGGTTGGCGTGCATCAAGGGATGGTCTACGTCAATCCCCACCCAAACCCGCCGGAGCCGTTCGACGCTTGGATTGCGGGTTTGGATGAACATGCTTGGCCGCATCGCTTGGACGACGGCAGCATGCGTTTTGCTGGGGAGTTGCGCTATGAGATGCGCTGCAACTGGAAGGTGTTCTACGAAAACGCGGTGGACGGCTACCACTTGGGCTACCTGCACGACCGCACCCTCGGCAAGCTGCGCCCGCACAACAACGTCTGGCGGCGGGTTGGCCGCCACGCCATGTGGTATTCCACCGAACGCGATGGCTCGCCGCAGTCGAGCAGCATCCTCACGGCGCAGTTGGCCGACGGCGCCGGCGCCCAGCGCTTGCCTGGGCATGAAACGCCAAACTACCCCGGCGTCGTCATGCTGTTCCCGCTCACGGTCTTTTCACCCAACCCATGGGGCTTCTACATTTCCGTCATTGAGCCAACGGGCCCGGAGAGCACAACCTTGCGCACGTTGAGCTGGGTGCCGGAAGGGTTTTGGGGCAGGGTCTTTGCAGGCGGCGGCGAGGGTGAAGTAGTGCGCTTGGAGGAGCTGAAGGAACATCCCTTGGAGTCTGGCAACTTCCAGATCGAGGACATGTGGATTTGCGAGAAGATTCAGCGCAATTTGCGCTCGCCGAGATTCGCGGTGGGGCCAATGGCGAACGGGCCGGGTGCCGAATCGCCAGTGATGCACTTTCAGCAAAGCGTGCTTGCCTACTTGCAGGGCCAATTGGGCGACCGTGTGGCGGCCGCGTAGGCACGGCATGGTGAGCGACTCCCGCGCCGCCCTCTAGGAACCACATGATGAGCGATACCCGTGCGTCTGTTTCGTTTGGCCTCAACCGGCTAGATCTGCGCTCCCCAGCGCACTTCGCCGCGGATGCGCGGCGTTTGGAGTTACTCGGTTGGCGCTACGGCTTCATCCCGTCCTCGCCGCTGTTGGCGCTGGATCCTTATGTGATGCTCGCGCGCGCATTGGAAGCGACGGATGCCATCGTGCTTGGGCCGCTGATCGAGAACCCCGTGATGCGCCATCCGGCGGTGATCGCCGGCTCCATCGCCACGGTGGACAGCATCCAACCTGGGCGCACGTTGCTTGGCATGGGCGTTGGCGACACCGCCGTGCGGCTGATGGGCAAGCGGCCAGCCACGGTGGCGGCGTTGGAGCGCGCCGTGGAAACCATCCGCGCACTCAATTCAGGCCAAGAGATCGCCGTTGGCGCGGCTAGGCCGGCGCGCCTGCGCCATGCCGCCGCTGTGCCGGTGTGGGTTGCCGCGCAAGGCGCGAAGACGCTCAGGATGGCCGGCCGCGCGGCGGATGGGGTGTTCATCCGCGTCGGCGTCCATCCTGAGAATCTGCGCCGAGCGGTAGACGCTGTGCGGGCGGGCGAGCGGGAAGCCGGTCGGCCAGCGGGTGAAGTGCGCATCGGCTGTGTCTTCCACACCGTGTTCGGCGACGACACCGAGCGGACGCGGCGCATCGCACGGGCCGTGGCTGCCGGCTACTACGAATACTCGCCGGCGCTCTTCACCAACATCGGCCTAGGTTGGGATGGCGAGCCGGTGGCGACGCTGAAGCGCCGCGTCTGGCCAGATTTCCACCACGCCCGCGACATGGAAGCCGCCGGGGATGTGGTGGCCTTCCTGCCGGACGCGGCGGCGAACGCCTTTGCGCTGGCGGGCCCGTTTGAAGCGATTGGCGAGCAATTGCGTGCGATTTTGGAACTGCGCCTGCCCATCGAGATCATCGTGCCGCATCCCGTGCCGACCCCGGCGCCGGGCGACGGCGACTATGCGAAGCAGTTCGCGGAGCGCGTGATCGAACGGCTGTGATGGTTGCCGGGCCGGCTAGTGCTGTCACGCCCGTTGACGGGCGAAACCGCTGGCGTGTCCTTCAACTTGCAGTTGGCCGTTATCGGCGTTAGTTTGGCCGTATTCTGGCGCGGACAGTGCGTTTCATGCCAAATACGGCCAATAGTGACCCCTCAACAAGTCCAAACGTTGAGACGTCCGCTCGAAAAATGGCCGTAAAGGTGGCCGTATTGGAGCGCCTCGACAGCCAACCGGATGCGCAGAGCCTGCCTGAACTGATGTCCTTGCTGCCGGCGGGCCTCGCCGAGCGCTCGGTGCGCCGCTGGTTGGCGGAGTTGGTAGCGGAAGGCCGCGTTGAGAGAACCGGACGAAAGCGTGGCACGCGCTATCGTGCAACGGTGGGTTCGTCAGCGGATGCGTTCGGCAGGGCGACCGAGACGCAAGGCGCTGCGAGCCTTCCCGCTCCTGCACAGCGAACGCCGTCCCCATCGTTCAGCGAAGCGGCCATTGATGCGCTGGCTTACGTCCGCCAACCGATCTTCCAACGCCGGCCGGTGGCCTACGACGCGGATTGGCTAGCGGCCTATGAACCCAACCACACTGCCTACTTTTTTGCCGATGAAGTGGCGCGACTTGAAGCACAAGGCAATAGAGCATCGCTCGGCGACCCAGCCGGAACTTACGCCAGACGCATCTACAACCGGCTGCTAATCGATCTCTCGTACCACTCGTCGCGGTTGGAAGGCAACACCTATTCGCTGCTGGACACAGAACGTCTACTCATCGATGGCAGGAGCGCCGAAGACAAGCTGGATTTGGAGACGGTGATGATCGTCAACCACAAAGAAGCGATACGCCATCTCGTGGATCAGAGCATTCAACGCGGCGTGAGCGACGACGAGATTCTCACATTGCACTACCTGCTGTCGGATGGCTTGGTGGCGGCGGGGGAGAGCGGCACTGTGCGTGACCACGGGGTGCGTGTCGGCGCGTCCACCTACTTGCCGCTTGAAGACCGAGCCCGCCTGCAGCGTCAGCTTCGCGCGGTGGCGGAAAAGGCGGCCGCCATCTCCAATCCATACGAGCAGAGCTTGTTCCTGCTCATCCACATCGCCTACCTGCAAGCGTTCGCCGACGTCAACAAGCGCACGTCGCGGCTCTGCGCCAACATCCCACTGCTACGACACAATCTGGTGCCGCTGGCGTTCAATGCCGTGGACAGGGAAGACTACGCCGCCGCCGTCCTCGCCATCTACGAACTGAAGTCCCCGCGGCTGATGGCGGAACTCTATACCGCATCCTACCTGCGAACCTGTGCCGAATACGACGCCACAGTGGAAGCGTCCGGCTTCGACGCAGTGCGCGTGCGCTACCGGCAGCAGCGCCGGCGGGCCATCGCCGAGATCGTCGCCAACGTCGCGGTCGGTGACGCCTTGGCCAAGCAAGTTCACGCCGCGGCAGCGCGAGTCCCGCCCGAGGAGCGCGACGACTTCGTGGAAGACCTCTACGAGGACTTGGCAGCGCTGTCACCGCCAAGGATCGCAGGCCTCGGCATTACCCGACAGGAGCTTCAAGTCTGGCTCGCTCGAAGACGATCCCATGATGCTGGAACGGAACGCTAGGCTCCCTCGTACTCGTCGATAATCGGGATCGCTGCCTTCGCGACTTTGTTCAGTTTCTCAACGAAATAGTCCTTGATGTCGCCGGTGCCGCTGTTGCATTCTTGATACAACTTTGGGATGAGCATGTCCCAATTGCGGTACCTTTCCTCGACCGACTGCCACCACGGCCATCCATCTTCATACTCGCCCGCTCCAAGGACCTTTCGTAGCGCAGCGCCCAACTCCTGACATCTCTTGTTGCGAGAGCAAATGCCGACATACCAACCATCTAGGCCTGACCATGCTTCCAGGCGGATTTGGGTGCATTGAATGTCCGCCTTACCGTTCCAAGTCTTGTAGGACTGCCATGTAGTCCTATACATGCGAAGATGGCTCTTCCTAGCTCTCGAAGCGTAGCGCCACTCACCGTAACTTTCACTAGGCCATCCTCGCTCCGTCGCTTGGTACCAGACCATTTTCATAAAGCGCAAAAGGACTTCCTCCTTAACTCTGGGTAGGGCATTGGCCACCGTCAGGGCCACGTCCCAATTCTTCTCATCGGAGAGAACAAACTCCCTCAGCGTGTTTGATTCGCTCTTTGCCACGGTTTGTCCTCCAAACGTTCGCGCACAAAATGTTTCGGCCTCGCGTAGGAACCAGCGTAGCCGATCTACGTCGCAGTGCTTTCGGCAATCTGCCAGCCATGCCGTGAACGTGTAGTCGAGGCGGTAATCATCATAGCCATCCTCCTCCAAATCCCCTAGAGTTTTGTGGTAAGGCATGATCTTGAAGTGATCCACGCCGAACTCGGCATCGAGATAGGTCAACTCAACGCTCTCTGCAGAGGGCGGTTCGCCCTGTGGCGACAAGTAGATCAACACGAAACTCTCGAATTCGCGGCCTTTGAGCCAGCCAAGATAATCCTTGATCTGATCCTGTTGATCGCCGGCGTAGGGCTTGTTCTCGATGGCTAGGCAGTGGCCACCGATGCTAACGCAGATGTCGAGCCGTCTGTCGTCTTTGATCGTCCTTTCCACCTCGACCTCAACGCTGGCGTGATCGAGATGTTCGGATGCGGCGGAGTATTGCAATCCCTCCAGCAGGAGCTTAAGGAACGCGGCTCCTTGCCCATGATTGCCATTAGGGTTGAGCAAGTCGGCGACGATGCGGGAGAGCCCTAACTCGTCCGTTCGCAAGTAGTCGAGGGCGTTGAAGCGGCGTGCTAGCTGCGTGTCTAGTTCGCGCTCCAGCATCCGCGCCGTTTCAAGCCGCGGAGCTAGGCCGTCGAAGAACCGTTGATAGTCTTGCATCCGCCCTTGCCCAGCTGTGGAAGGCCGCTAAGGCGCTTTTCGGCCCTGTCGGCCTTCCCAACCCTGTTCAAAGTAGCCGCGTGTCGTGCTTGCTGCAAGCGCAAGCGGCGGTCGCCACGCAGCGCAGCGTGAACGCTAGTACGGCGTGCCATCCTTATGGCTGAACTGGCCGCCGCGTCCTCGATCGGCGATGTGCATGTCGATGTCTGGGTACTCCACAGCGTCGTCGTCCCGGCGACTGCCGACTTCCAGATAGGTCACGGCCGCGTCGGTCTCGTTGACGAGGTGATGGCCGTTGGCATCGCCGGCACGAAAACCGGCACACATGCCGGGCGCGAGCGGCGTGCGGCCGGCGTCGGTGATCAACGTCGGCTGCCCGTCCAGCACATAGACCAGTTCGTCCTCTCGAGAGTGCCAGTGCCGCTGGGAAGACCACGCGCCCGGCGGCAATGTCACCAGATTGACGCCGTAGTCCGTCAGCCCGAACGCATCGCCCAAGGCACGCTTTTCCCGTTCGGCGCAAGGCGCGTCGAACTGCGGCGGATAGCGAGTGCCGCGCCGATACGCCAGTTTCGCCGCCTGAACGGCCACCGCCTGCGGCTGTCGCATCGCAAGACCTCGGCAACAAATGAGTGCGCCATCTTACGTGACGGGGAGACTGGCCCGCTTGTTCCACCTGGCCGCGGAGACGATCCAGGCGCCTGATGCCGTGTGGCAGCCAAGGCCGAAACCGGGCGCTAAACATTGCATCGTGAACCGCATCCGTTGGAACATGGGGCTGCGGTGGCTAAGGCAGGCTCTCGACAGGCTGGCGACTGCGCTGGCCGAGCCACCCCGCGCCGCGACTCGTTTCCGTTACTAGGAGCCGCCAATGGCATTACTGGGCACTGTGCATTACGACGTGCGTGAAGGCGTCGCGCTGCTCACCGTGGACAATCCGCCGGTGAACCCGATGAGTTCGGGTGTGCGCTACTACCTTTCTCAGCACTTGCAGACGGCGCTGGCGGACGACGCCGTCAGCGCGGTGGTGATTACCGGCAAGGGGCGCGCGTTCATCGCCGGCGCAGACATTCGAGACTTCGGCAAGACACCGAATCCAGACGAACAACCGAAGCGGCCGGCTGGCGCCATCATTGAAGAGAGCGAGAAGCCCATCGTCGCCGCCATCAACGGCACGGCCTTCGGCGGCGGTTTGGAGCACGCGCTCACCTGCCATTACCGCGTCGCGGCGCCCGGTGCGCCGGTGGGATTGCCGGAAGTCAAGCTCGGCCTCTTGCCCGGCGGCGGCGGAACGCAGCGCCTGCCACGCGTGATCGGTGCCGAACGCGCCATGCAGGCCATCCTCTCCGGCGATCCGTTCGACACCGAAGAAGCCCTGCAGCTCGGCATCATCGACGAGATCATCGAAGGTGATTTGGTGGCCGGCGCCATCGCCTTCGCCAAGCGCAAGGCGGCGGCCGGGGCACCGCATCCACTGGTGCGCAATCGCCGCGACAAGATCGACGCAGACCGCGCCAATCCCGATGTGTTCAAGGCTGGCGAGGCATATCTTGCGCGTCGGATGCGCGGCCAGTTCAACGGCCAAATGGCCTTCGACTCCGTGAAGGCGGCGGTGGAGCTCGACGACTTCGACGATGGCATGCGCGCCGAGCAAGCGAACTTCCGGCGCTGCCACGATCACGAGCAACGCGCCGCGATGATTCACATGTTCTTCGCGGAACGGCAAGGCGCGAAGATAGCCGACGTGCCCGCCGACACGAAGAGGAAGCCCATCACCAGCGCGGCGACCGTGGGCGGCGGACTGATGGGTGGCGGCATCGCCATGAGCTTCGCGGACGCGGGCATTCCGGTGAAAGTGCTGGAAACGAGCCAAGAAGCGTTGGACAAGGGCTTGGGCACTGTGCGCAACAACTACGAACGCATGGTGCGCAGCGGCCGCATTAGCGCAGAACAACGCGACGAGCGCTTGGGGCGCATCGAAGGCGTGCTGGATTACAGCGCCATCGGCGACGCGGACGTGGTGGTGGAAGCGGTTTACGAGAATCTCGATCTCAAGAAACAGATCTTCGAGAAGCTGGACGCCACGATGAAGGAAGGCGCCGTGCTGGCCAGCAATACCTCGGCGTTGGATTTGGATCAGATGGCGGCGATGACCAAGCGCCCCGAGGACGTCGTGGGCACGCACTTCTTCAGCCCGGCCAACATCATGCAACTGTTGGAAGTGGTGCGCGGCGCCGAAACGAGCAACGAAACGCTGGCCACCGCCATGGCGCTTGGCAAAGTGATCGGCAAGATTCCCGTGATGTCCACCAATGCCCCCGGCTTCATCGGCAATCGCATGCTCGGTGGCTATACGCGGCAAGCTGGCGAAATCATCTTGCATGGCGCGCTGCCGGAACAGGTGGACAAAGCGATCTTCGATTTCGGATTCAACATGGGGCCGTTCGCGATGAATGATCTGGTCGGCCTGGACCTTGGCTGGCGGGCGCGCAAGATGGCTGGCACCAAAGACGAAGACAAGCCGCTCACCGCCGTCATCCCAGACAAGTTGTGTGAACTCGGCCGCTACGGGCAAAAGACCGGCGCTGGCTTCTACCAATACCCGCAGGGCAGCCGCCAAGGCCAGCCGGACGCGGCGGTGGCGCAGATCATTGAGGAAACCGCTGCCGAGATGGGCATTGAACGCCGTGAAATCGACGATGCGGAGGTGCTGAAACGCTGCCTCTATCCGCTCATCAACATCGGTGCCCAATTGCTGGACGACGGCATTGCCCAACGCGCCAGCGACATCGACGTGGTGTATGTGTACGGCTACGGCTTTCCGAAGTACCGCGGCGGCCCCATGTACTACGCAGACCAAGTGGGCCTGCAAGAAATCTACCGCGATATCTTGGCCTACCACCAGCAATACGGCGACGTTTGGCGGCCAGCGCCGTTGCTCAAGCGGCTCGCGGAAACTGGCAGTTCATTCGCCGCTTTCGATGCCGAGCGAGCTTGAGCGGCGTTGCAGTTCACCACCCGCAACAGCGATGCGATTCGCGCCGGCGACGTAACGGTTTCGTTCCGCCACTGGCGACGGCCACACGCCAAGGTTGGCAGCGTCTATCGGCTGCGTGGCGGCGGCGTTGTTGAGGTTGTCGCCCTGCGTGAGGTGTGCCTCTCGGCGATCAGCGCCGAGGACGTGCGGCGGGCTGGCTTCGACGATGTGGAATCGTTGGCGGCGTTTCTGCGCCTGCCACTCGACGCCGCGGTCACGCGCGTCGATTTCCGGCTAACCGACGAGGAAAATCTCAAACGTCCGCCGGTGTTATCGTCCGACGCAGTGCGGGTGAAGCTGCAGAAGATGGACCAGCGCGGCGCGACGCCGTGGACGATGCGCGTGCTGACGCTGATCGCCGACAACCCAGCAACCCGCGCCGCCGATCTCGCGCCGGCCGTAGGCTGGCCAACGCCGGTGTTCAAAGCGAACGTGCGCAAGCTGAAAGCGCTAGGGCTGACGCGCAGCTTGCAGACCGGCTATGAACTCACCGAGTTGGGTTTCAGCGTGACGGCTGTTGGAGGAGTCGAGAGGATCCAGTAGCTCGCTGACATCAGCGCGCTTCAGGTAGCGCCTTTCGTGCTTCGCCGCGTTTCGCCGGACCTGTTCTGTCTTGGTGGACGCCGATCTTCGGCATCTACTGCCCCTCTTCGATTCGTTTCAGGACCTCGCTTCCCGCGGGTGTCAGACGGTATCGCTGCTTGCTGCTGCGCGGCTTGCCCGGGATGGTCATTTCGACCAGGCCCGCCTGTAGAGCGGGGATCAGATAGATTTGGTTGAAGTGATTCCGGTGTTTTAGGCCAAGAGCCTCCTGAAGGCTCTGCCTAGACATTTCTCCCGACAGCGCCTGCAGCAGTCGAACTTGCCCGGCGACTTGCTCGGTAACTTGTCCGGCGACTTGCTCGGTGACTTGCTCGGTAACTTGTCCGGTAACTTGGTCGGTGACTTGCCCGGCGACTTCCCCGGCGACTTCCCCGGTGGCTTGGTCGGTGGCTTGGCCAGTGACTTCGGGGATGGCTGCCAGTTCTCCCCCGGCGGCTTGTCGCACCTCCGGGTTGGGCCGGAAGGTCACCGTAACGAAGCTGTCTGCCTCGAACTCTGGTTCCGGGCAGTCCACGGCCTTCGCGCCATCGCGGATGCGCCGGATGCCGGTGCCCGCCTTCTCGATGAAGTCGATGCGATGCAGCAGGTCGGCGACGAGCGGGTTGCGCCGCAGGCTCTTGTGGCCTAGATCGGTCAAGGTCACGCCCTTCGGCAGGCTGCCGGGACCGATCACCTCGATGCGGTCGGCGTACAGTTCGACGAAGACGTTGGCGCCTTGGAGAAACCAATCACGGTGCATCACTTACGCTATTCGGGCTTCCGCAACTCCTTCGTTTCTCGCTGCGTCCGCGAGCTCTCGGTCTAGCGTTGCGAGCCTTGCCCGTCGTCGCGTCGCCGTTTCCAGGTAAGCAGCGTCGTAGCCGCTTAGATTGTGGCGTCGGGCTAGGGCAACAACCTGTTCGTCGTCTTGCTCGCTATCGCCTTCCGGCCGCAGCTGGCGAATGGCTTGCAAGTGGCTCTCCGCCGCACCACGCGCGATGCGCCCTTGCTTCTCAGCGACCAGCAAGACGCTTCTCACTTCGTGCCAGAACAGGTCTGGGACGACCATGACATCGGATTCGGCCGTTTCGATCACGGAATCAGCAAGGGCCGTTCCCTCGCGGTCGCGCAGACGCCAAGCGATGGCAACCGAAGCGTCGACGATGACTGGCATTAGGGCTAGCGCCGGCCTTCGTCACGCCATTGGAGAAACTCCTCGTGCGTCATGTTCGCGCCGCTTGCGTCGCGCACTCGGAACATCTCGGCGGCGACGAGCTTGAAGACCATCGCACGGAAGGTTGCGAAGTCGCCCTTGAACTCGCTTTGGTTCACCCGTATGTACTTCCATTCAGTGCCCGTGGCGTGACTAACGCGGCGGCACCAATCGTGCATCGCGGCGTCCTTCTCCTCGGTGCCTTCCCAAACGCGCCCCTTCGTCTCGATCACCCAGTTCACGATCTCACCGTCCAGATCGCGTTGCACCGCCACCCAGTCTGGGTAGTAGAAGCCGATGGCACCGCTAGGCTTCAGGTAGTCCACCCGAAAGATGGTGCCGGACGCGCCTTGCTCCGTGGTGCCGAGGGCGGCGAAGCGCAGGATATCGGGCGCACGGTTTAGGAACTCGGCGAACTGGCGCTCGAAGTTGTTGTAGGTGGCAACGTAGTTGAACACGGTCTTATCTGCCTGCAAGGGCGGGAGGTCACGGCGCCAGTGAAAGGGTTTCGTTTCGGACAGATGGAACTCTTGATTGTCGAACTCTATCTCGCGGCGTTCTACCGTGAGATCGGCAACCTTGCGGACAAGGTATTTGGCGATGCCCTCCATGATCTCCGGTCGAGTTAGATGGGAGCGCGGGACGTCGTCATCCAATTCGATCTCCCGGCCGAAACAACGGCTCGTGATGTAGTCGCGTATCATTGGGTATAACTCGGCAAAGCGATTGGTCAGACCTGCCTTCGCAGCAACTCGATTGGTCAAATCCGCCAGAAGCTCTTGGACGGGTCGCAGGCTGCCGGCGATGTCCTCTTGATGCACTTCGGTGTCCGTCGTGGCGAATTCCAGCTTCAACGTGATCCGGAACGGTTCATCGAGCTCCTCTTGGTCGAATATCGGTTGGAGGGACTGCACATCCAGCCCCGATAGCTTGTGGTGGTCGTATTTCAGGCTTGGCTTGGTGATGGGAATGGCGACATCGTACTTCAACCGTTCCCGCACGGCCTCGATAATGATCGGCGGCGGCGGATTGGTCGGTGTGCTCGCGACGCCGACGCCCTCCCTCTCCAGTTGGTTGCGCAGGAGGTTGAGCAGGTTGCGCGTGCCGAGCACCTCTAGGGTCTGCGTCCGGTCCGGGCTCACCTGGGACATCAGGCGCAACCCGCGGCCGATCACCTGTTCCGGGAGTATCTCGGGCTTCGCGGTGAACGGCCGCAGCCCCAGCACCACCGTCACGTTGCGCACATCCCATCCCTCGCGCAGCATCATCACGCTGACGATGGCCTTGATCCCACTCTCGGCCTTGTCGATGTCCCGCGCCGCCTGTCGCGCCTTTTCGAGGTCTCCCTTCCTGATCTCACCCGTGGAGTCGGTATGGATGACGAGTATCTCGGATTTCTTGAAACCGAACTCCTTGGTCTTACACAGATGTTCGCCCAGTGCGTCGGCGTAGCTGTTCTTCTCCGCCATGATGAAGAGCACCGGCATGATGTCCAACCTCCTGTACACCTTCCGATGTTCCTTCCAGCGCTTGACAGCAGCCTGTAGCCAGTAGCCGTACTTCTCCGCCACGTTTTCCTTGGTAACCCCATCAGGGTCTTCGGTCGGCTGATTTCGATTGGCTTCCCCGGTCACGATGAGGGGTGCCTTGACGATTCGATCTTCCACGGCCTGCGCCAGCGGATAGTCCACGATCGTCCAGGGGAAATACATCTTTTGCTGGTCCTTCGGGGTGGCCGAAAAATCCAACCACGCGCTGATGCCGTTGGGCATCGCCTGATGGATCGCCAGCAAGGACTTGCTCCAAGCCAGCTTTTCGTCGTGGACATGGTGCGCCTCGTCATTCAGCACGACGAGATCCTTCAGCGACTTCACGCGCTCCAACATGGAGCGCTGACCGGATGACGCGATGTCCTGCGCCGGTTTCCTGCCCAGAAGCGCCTCGACGGCGTTCTCCGGCATCCACTCCTGGTCTCGTGACTCGTAGAGCTGGTGGATGTTGGTGAGGAGGAGGTTTCCAGACGGGTCCGGCTCGGCAGCCTCCCCGCGGAGGATCACCTTCTGTGAGAAGTTGGCCTTCCACTCTGGGGGGATCAACGGCAATTCGTGGAATATGCGGTTACTCGCGAAGTCCTTTTCCAGCCGTTGATACACGATCACGTTGGGGGCCACGATGAGGAAGTTGGTGGAGAGATCCGAGCCGGGTATGCGTTGCTTGTGGAGGCGAGACCAGACGACTGCCATCGCCATCACCCAAGTCTTGCCCGAGCCGGTGGCCATCTTGAACGCCAACCGCCGCAGGTTTTCGGGAGGCAAGTCCTGCACACCTTCCGCTTTCAGTTCTGGGACGTAGCGGCGAAGCTGGCGTTTCCCTTCCATCGTCGTCTGAAACTCGATGTTCTTCGAGAGTAGGTCCTTCTCGTATGTCTTCCCGTGTGCCTTGATGAGCGCCTTGGTGTCGCGCTGGCCGGCGATCTCCACCAGCCAAACCAGCGTCTCGATCGCTTCCCGCTGGCAGAAGTAGTACCGGAACGGCGCATCAAAGCCGGTGACCTCGTGATCCTCCTCGAACCAGTATTCGAACAGACGGCGGGTCACCTCGGAGGCGCCTGGATAACCGCCGTCGCGCCAAGCGTCCACGGCATTGCGAATCTTCGGTGTCAGCAAGAGTTCGCTCGGCCGGCGGCCAGAATCATCCTCGCGCCAGCCGGTTGGTGCGCTATCGTCCTTGACCAAGTGGGAGACGGGCGGCTCCCACGGCCGGCGGTTCGGAATTCCCGGCAAGTCCTTGTCGTAGGCGATGACCGAGTGCGCCACTGCTATTTCACCCGCACGTCGAACAACTGCGATGTGTCGTTGCCGAAGATGTCGATCACCTTGACCAGCACTCGATACCGGCCGGGCCTCTCATAGGTGTGTGGGTCGGACGCGAGGGAGAGCTTCCGGTCCTTGCGGGTGCGGTAGGTCACCCATCCCTGCATGAAGGTATCGTTCCGAAAATCCCAATCGACCGCCCAGTAATCGATGTAATCCGACCACTTCCCGACCTTGCTCCGCACTTCGTCCGGGATGAGTTCCGCGTTGGGGATGACGAAATCCTTGAGTGTGACTTGTGCGGTGAGTTTCTTTGGCTTCCTGATCGTGGCGTCCAGATAGGCCAACTCGAAGAAGCGAACGTCGCCCTTGTCAGCGGCCTGCTGCTCCATCACCTCTCGTGGTATTTGCAGAAGTAGGAGTTTCACGCCCCTACTCTTTGCGTCCTGAACCACGAGATTCTGCAGGCCCATCTCCCATTCCCAACCGAGGACATGCAGTTCCTTTTGTTTCAGCTTGAGACATTCTTCCACCGCGGATTGGATTTCGCTGATGGTCACCGGGGCATCCACAGCACCAATATGCACCATGGCCTTGCCCCTCTTGCCGTGCAGGTGGACCATGCCTGCCACCGGCTGGGCAACGTAGAGTTTGAGAATGAAGGAAAGATATTCGTAGAGTGCCCTCTCGGTAATGGGTTTCTCTTTCTTTTCCCCGAAGGTCACGTCCTGCCAGTATTGGCGTTCATATTTTCCAAGGTTCAGAACATCGAACGGCTTGCAGTTCTCGATGCCGAGCAACCGCTTGCGGGTGACATGGATGCCCCAACGGCCGAGGTCGCAGCCGATCCAGCGGCGATCTGTGAGTTCGCAGGCCTTCAGAGTTGTACCGGAACCTACAAAGAAATCAGCCACGAGCCCTTCTGGAGGTGCTAGTCCGGCTACCAACTTCTGCAATAGAGCGAGGGGTTTTTGTGTTGCATAGCCGGTTCGCTCGTTCGCGGACGGTGCTTCGATTGATACATTTACAACATCATCAGGATGTTTTCCTTTAGGATTCAGGCCTTGGGTTCCAAAATCTCTCCCTCCGCGCACATTGCCAATATGATGGCTGAATCGCTCTCGGGTTGCTTCAGCATACTCTGTACGCAGTGGGTCAGCGTTAAAGTACCAGTCATTCCCATTGGCATACCAAAAGATATTGTCATGTCTACGACTAAATCGCCCTGGGCTAACGCCTGCTCCAGAGTAATACCATATGATTTCGTTGATAAAGGACTTTGCGCCGAAGAGCTCGTCGAGCATAGATTTAATCAGATCACTCACTCGCCAGTCTACATGAACAGCAATTGTTCCCGACCGGTTCAATAAGTCCTTCATTACTCGTAGGCGGTCCCACATCATAGGGACATACGAATTTAGCCCGTACCCCCAAGTATCTCTATAGGCTTTTTCCTCAATGATTGACTGCTTTTTGTGTATTTCATCTCCCGAATTACCAATAGGCGTTTCGAACGAAAAGTCTGCCCCGGTCGCAAATGGCGGATCGATATAGATGAAGTCTATTTTCCCGGAAAACTTCTCCAGAAGCGAACCCATCACCAGCAGGTTGTCTCCCCAGATGAGCTTGTTCCTCCATCCATCTTCAAAGGTGTCACCCTCGCTACCCTCGTAAACGTCAAACAGCGATGTCTGCATACCGCCCTTCTTTGCCTCGCGTGCGGCACGGCTCTCGTTGACGGTCTCGATGATCTGGAACGGCAGGTTAACTCGCGGAACTTCCTTGGGCGTTCCGTCATCGTTGTACTTGCCGGGCCAGACCAGCTCGGTCTTCGTGACGTCGATCTTCGCCATTATCCGGTGTCTCCGATTCGTTTCTGGTATTCGCTTCCCGCGGGCGTCAGGCGGTATCGTTGCTTGCTGCTGCGTGGCTTGTCCGGGATGGTCATTTCGATCAGGCCCGCCTCAAGGGCGGGTATGAGATAGACTTTACGGAAATGTTCATCATCTTTCAGATCGAGCGCTTCCTGGAGGCGCCGCCTAGTCATTTCACCCGAAATCACCCCTAGCAGTCGAATTTCCGGGGCGGCTTCCGGGGCGGCTTCCGGGGCGGCTTCCGGGGCGGCTTCCGGGGCGGCTTCCGGGGCGGCTTCCGGGGTGGCTTCCGGGGTGGCTTCCGGGGTGGCTTCCGGGGTGGCTTCCGGGGTGGCTTCCGGGGTGGCTTCCGGGGTGGCTTCCGGGGTGGCTTGGCCAGTGACTTCGGGGACGGCTACAAGTTCTCCCTCGGCGGCTTGTCGCACCTCCGGGTTGGGCCGGAAGGTCACCGTAACGAAGCTGTCTGCCTCGAACTCTGGTTCCGGACAGTCCACGGCCTTCGCGCCATCGCGGATGCGCCGGATGCCTGTGCCCGCCTTCTCAATGAAGTCGATGCGATGCAGCAGGTCGGCGACGAGCGGGTTGCGCCGCAGGCTCTTGTGGCCCAGGTCGGCCAAGGTCACGCCCTTCGGCAGGCTGCCCGGACTGATCACCTCAATGCGGTCGGCGTACAGTTCGACGAAGACGTTGGCGCCTTGGAGAAACCAGTCCCGATGCATCACGGCGTTGGTGATCGCCTCGCGCAGGGCCTCCATCGGGTACTCCGGGATGTTCTGCCGCCTCAAGCTCTCGATGCGGTAAGCGGTGCGGGTGTTGCGCTCGATGAAGCGCATGGCGTCTTCGATGTCCGCCACGATGCCGCCGTCAAAGTCCTTGCGGTCTAGGATATGCACCTTATCGGTGCCCCTGCCAAGCAGGCAGGTAATGTAGGCTTCCGAAAAGAAGCGGCGCACCTTCTTGGCGAAGAAGAGCACCCCGGCGTTGCGGAACAGCAAGCGGTCGCCGGCCCGCTCGGCCACCTCGATGTTGATCAGCACATCCTCCACCGACGGGCCGCTGGTGATGCCGGATAGCCGCAGCCAAGCATCGAACTTCTCGCGGTCGAAATCTTCCGGGTAGCTGAAGCGGGGGCAGGGTGAGAGATCGAACCGGATCACCCCTTCCTCGCGGAAGAAATCCCGGATTTCGTCACGGCTAAGCTTCTGCGTCACCGCGCCCTGACGCCAGAAAAAGCCGTCGCTGCACTGCACCGGCTTGGCATCGCTTTCCCGCACATGCACCAAGAGGACTCCATCCATTGGCTTCACCCGCACCTTCACTGGCGGGTCGCAGTTGCGAGCGATGTCCTGAACGCGGGCGCGCAGGACGTTGCCGTCCTTGACGCCCTTCACCGTGCCATCGTCGGCCACGCCAAGCAGTATCCGGCCCCCGATGGTATTCGCCAGTGCCACCAACGCCCGTGCGAAGCCCGCCGAGAGCGTCTCCTTGAACTCCAGCGTGGTGCCTTCGCCCTGCTGGATCATGATGTCGATGTCGGATGCGGCAACTACCATCGTCAATCCTACTCCGCCACGGCGAGCCAGCCCTTGTCGAAGGTGAAAGTTCGCGCCTTGCCAGCAGGGTTCCGAATACGGACGATGCGAGCATCCTCAGTGCCCGCCCGTTCCACTACATACAGCCAGTAGGCATCACCATACTCGCGAGCGCAATCGAACTGTGCGCGGGAGAGCCCTACGGGACGTCCTTCGAGGTCGCCCTTCATGGCCTTCACCTCGCACCAGCTAGCAGGCTGGCCTTCCGCAACCTTGACTAGATCGAATCCTTCGTTGTTTATGGATGTCCTCTGCCAGCTTGGCTCGCGGTTCAGAATCCGCTTGATTGCGGCCTCTTCCAACGCCATGCGTTCTTTGTGAACCAGCCCGTCGGGATCTTCCACGCCGCCATTCCCGTCAACCGCCACATAGGAAATGAAGGGTCTATCCCCGCCCGATACGGTAGCTCCCTTATTGGCCCCCGGCCTTACGCCGCTCCCGGTCCGATCGCCTCTGCGTCCATCCCGTACCCCGGCATTCTCGCGACGATGGCCTGAATAATCAACGGCCCCGCGGTCGGGCTCGGCATCGTCTTGAATGGCGCTAGAGTCTTCAACCGAAGGAGTGAAGGGTGCCCCAACCCCTAGCGCAGCGACAGCACTTTTAGCGGAGTTTACGTCGCTAGTTCCATCGTCTTCATCATATCCCGCCAGCCCCAAACGCTCGAGGGCGGCCGCCATACTCGTAATGCCGTGCTCCTTGAGCAAGTATAGGACTTCTGGCTCAATAGCTACTTCCTTGGCGAGCAGGTCTATTGCTGCCGGCCTGAACCGAATCTTGGATAACAGAAGCGGGCCGCCGTGCCACCTAAGCGTCTCGAATGACACCGCCTTCGGAGTGCGAAACTCCCCATCACCGGCAGGCACCCAAGCGACCTCATTGAGCCGCCGTACGAATGCGGCGTCGAAGGTGGCCCTCTTTGATTCGTGGGAATAGCTCCACACATACGTTCCGGCGAACGCTCCGGGTGTCCGATCTGCCACATCCGCCAGCGCCTCCCACAGCGTTGCTGCCCGAGTCTGTCGGGCATTCGGAGAGAGACCAGCCATATGGTCGAGGAGCACGTCGACTCCACGCAAGGAGAAATCCGAAGGCATCCCCCACGTCTTCCTCTCTAGCCCTGCCTTTCGTCGGATTTCTCGCAACTCATTCTCTGAGAGCGTGCATTCAATCTCTTCGCTCCGAAGGTATCTGCTTGCGCCACATGCTTCCAACATGCTCCGCACGTTCTCACCACGGAGACATTCGTATTCTTGATCCACGAACAAAATCCCCTCTACACCATCAAATAGAGAAGACAAACGATCCGTTCTGAGGTAAGCTTCGCTGGGCATAGCCCACCACGACTCTCCAGTTTTGGCGTCTACCGTGGCAAGGAAATATGTTTCGGAGAGCGCAGCTACCAGCTCCTCGTGCCGTTTGGTGGAGTCGGTCTGAAAGGCATCGACAATGCGAGTGATGTTTTCCGCGTAGTCGGCCGCGCCGACATCTATGTTTTCCTCGCAGTATTTAGGCAGTATGTTTCGAATGATGTCATCCACAGGGTCCGGGAGGGAAAGACCAATCGCCCTCAGGAACTGACGTGATTCATCGGTAGAACATACTTCCTGATGGACGGTGTCAAAATTGGTCTGCTTTCCGGGCAAATAGGCTTGAACTACGTCGTCTTTGTATGCAACGACGTGCCGCCCGTCGGACAAACGCAATAGAGGCCACTCCTCCTTAGCTTGCGAGTGGAGGTTCTTCTGGACATTCATGAATTCATACAGCCGCCGTACCCAATCGTTGCTCTGCCGCTCTAGAAACGCAAAGCCGAGCCGCCCAATCATGTTTACCGGCCGCACCTCATCCACGCCGAGAACCTCCCTGATGTATCGCCCTACTTCAGGTGCCAAACGATCAGTACTGCTATCAGAGAGCCAAGACAGTGGTTCACTGACTTGAAAAACGTCCGCAAGCATGTCTGGTGTAAACAAGTCACGGAGTTCGCCAGATCTAGCGATCTTGATCTCACCAGAAGTTGCGTAGCCGCCTCCAAACACAGGTAGGAGGCGGTGGTTAACAAAGGCCTTCTTGGTATTGTCGTACAAGGGTGCGAACATATTGTCCTCACCGAACTTGTACTGATCGATGGGAAGACATCGGAGTACATCCACATCGAGCATGTCTTGGTCGCGCAGCCAAACAAGGGCGTCTACAAGCAGCTTCCCAGTCCTCTCCACGCACTGTTTGTTCCATTCGTCGGTTTTGGGAACGTTGTCTCGACTTGGCGTGGTGCGGTACGGGCCTTGGATTCGAAAGCCCAGATTGCTCGGTACCACGGTTGGAAAGAACACCACCAGCGGCGAGTCAAATACAGGCACGATACGGCTATCCTCCATGAGGAACGCGACTTCGACATGGCCGGCGAGGGCCTCGTCAGCCGCGAATGTTGGCCTCGAAAACACCAGCCAGTTTCTTTCAGCGTCGCCTTGGCCCGTGGACTCTCCGATGACGGTCACTTGTCGCACGTTTTGGCCCCGAGTATCCGTCTGCCGCACGTATGTGCCCGACTCACCGTCCGGGAGGGTCCACTCTATGGTGTCGATCTCGCGTAGGAACAGCAGGGTGTCAAGGCTAATGCGTCGAAGCCCTTTGGCGATTTCTTCACCATCCTTATCAGGGTCGCGTAGCGGCATGATGAAAACAGTCTGGTCCGGGTCGCGTTCGATGGCAGATTGGGCCGATGGCCAAACGTAGCTGTCGATGCCGAAGTCCTCGTCGCCAGAGTGGATCTCGGGTCGGTCGGTGAAGCCGTATACGGACTTGAAGCCGATTCCGAAGCGGCCGATCTGAGTAACGTCCTCTTGCTTCGTTCCCAACGCGATGCCGCACACCCCCTCCACATCCCCTCGATCAAAAGGCTTGCCGTGGTGGCTGATACGCAGCGCGTGCTCCGAGAGGGCAAATCGGACAGAACGGGAAGGCGGACTTCCGGTACGCCTACGGAGGGCGTCTTCCGCGTTCTGCAGAAGCTCATAGATGAAGTGCGTTCGGTCGTCGTAGCGATCAGTCAACAGGCTCTTGCCGTAGCGGCCTACATCGGTGCCGTAGCGCCCTTGGTTGTCTGCCCTTATCGCCTTGTAATCGCTGGCCATCAGCTCGACTCCGCCCCAATGATGCCTTCGGCCCGGCAGAGCATCCGTAAATCGCACTCTCGACAAATGCCTGGCTCAGGTGGTGCCGCCACCGTGAACTCGCTTGCCTGAATGCGGCCCACCGTCGCGTCGAAATGCCGACCCGCCTCGTCCACACGTTCCGGGCGATACGGCAGCACCATCAGCGCGTCCTCTTTGCGCTCTTCGGCAGTCCAGTAGAGGAGCAGCCGGTCCACTTGGCGTCCGCGGCGCTGCTCCAGGATGTGCGCGTAGGTGCAGAGTTGCCGCTCGTAGGCCTCTAGGAGTGCCGGGCTGTCCTTCGGGCGTGGGGAAGTCTTGAAGTCCAGCAGTTCCAGCTTGCCGTCGCCGCCGAGCAGCAGGTCCACTTTCCCCACGAGGATGTAGTCGTCCTTCTCCAGGGAGACATCCACCTCGGTCTCGATCACCCGTCGCATCTCGCTCTGGTTCTGCTCAACATAGCGGACCACTTGCCGAAAGGCGGCTTCCTTGGCTGCCTCACCGATGGGTCGGGCCTCCGAGAGACACAGGAACTGGAAGGTGCGCTCGAACAGCTCGCGGATGCGGGCTTCGTTTAGCGTATGGAGTTTGCCGTCCATGGCAATGCGGTGGATGTCCTCGATGGTCTGATGCACCAAGAGGCCAAAGAAGATGACGGCGGAACGGGAGGGTGTGAAGTCGTACTCGCGGAAGAACTGATACTGCCGGGGGCAGGTTTCGTAGATCTTGAGGTCACCAGTGAAGCTGTAGGACTTCTTGACCGGTACCCGTTCGCGGACCTCGAACGACTGCGCCGCCAGCAGTTCCTTCTCGACATAGGGCCACTGTGGGAGGTCTTCCCAGACGGGTCCGAGGTGGGCCTTGGGCCTTTCGTGGGCGGTTAGCACCAGCACCTTCTGTGGCCTAGAGAAGGCCACATAGTGTAACCGCATCCGGTCAAACAGCGTGATCCGGTTTGCTGGCTCGAACGCCGGCCGGTGATAGAACGGGCCCAGTTCGCGGTCGATCTGCTTCGGCGACGATAGCTGCTTGGAGAGCGAGCCAACAGCAACCACCGGGAACTCCAAGCCCTTGGCCTGGTGGATTGTCATCACCTGCACATGGCCTTTGGGAAACGGAGCGTTCTGGTCTTCGTACTCGTTGATGCCTCCGTCGTGCAACAGGCGTAGGAAACTGGTGAAGAAATGGAAGCGAATGTGCTCGCGATTTCTATGCGTGATGACAGTGTAATGGTAGTAGCTCTGAAAGACCGCGATGAGGTTCGAGAAGATGGCGAAATTCCGAGCTGTGTTCTCTTCCCGCGTTGCACTTTGGAACGGTTCCAATGGGAGAAGCTGGTAGAAGTAGTCGGCAGGCCGGTAGTCCAGAGATTCGCCTTCCTTCAGCCCGGCGATAGCGGTGCTCCAGTTCTGCAGCGCCTTGGCAAGGGGGTGGGGATCGCCGAAGCGCTTGCCCAGCTCGATGAGCGCAGAATCAACATAGTCCGCCAACCGTCGCACTCTGCCCGCTGTCTGGCCACGTCCTTTGCCGTACCAGCCAAAGAGTACAGCGTAGCAGGCCACTAGATAGCGCACTTCCTGCACGTCAAAGAAGCCGCGGGCACGCGGACAGAACGCCGGTATGCCCGCCGCAGCCAGAGCAGCTAAGTACCGGCCACTATGTTCTTCTCGAACGCTGTGGAGCAGCAGTGCTACTTGGTTGTAGTCGGCAATGGTGCCCTGATCCTTGAGGAACGTCACGAAGTCCGCGAATCGTTCCGCTTCGTCGCGTGCCGTCGTGCCCCAGATGCGGATTACCGAGGGGTACTCGATATGTTCGGCCTCGGCGTTGGCGACGATGGTCTTGTCGTACCTGAACGAGCCGCCGTCGTTGTTGCTCCAGTCGGCGGACGCCATCCAGTGGTCGTAGCGGGAAACGATGTCGCGGTGCGAACGGTAGTTGGTAGTGAGTTTGAGCACCGCACAGCCCGGAAAACGCTGCGGGAACTCCAAGATGTTGCGCACTGTCGCGCCACGGAAACGGTAGAGGCTTTGGTCTTCATCGCCCACTACGCAGAGGTTGCCAGTAGTGCCGGCTAGCGTCACAAGCAGTTGCTCTTGGATGTAGTTGGTGTCCTGATACTCGTCCACTAACAAGTAACGGATGGAGGGCGCTATGACACCCGAAGACTCCGCATCGTGCAGCAAGTCGTACGCCAGCCGCTGGAGGTGAGCGAAATCCACGCGGTTGAGTTCTCGCAGCGCGTCTTCGTAGCGCTGGCAAGCCGTGCCGATGGAAGCAAGGAAACGGTTGTCGGAAGCGGCCAGCGTTCCTGGATCAACCAGTTCCTCGGTGATCTTGTTGAGGTAGCCGCGTACACCCTCAATCGCGGTCCACCGCGTTGTCCAGCGGTGCAGGTACTTGCCGTCTTGTGCCTTGCCGACGATGGCATCGAAGTGCTCGAAGATGAACAGCAGCTGGGTCAGGTCGTCCAACGTCTCGTAGCCGTGCCCTAGCGCGGTGCGGTGCCGGTGTTCGGTAAGCATCCGGTTGCAGAAGCCGTGGATGGTGGAGATGGTCAATTCCGAGAGATCGCCCTTGTAGTCCACTTTGCGAGCAGCGGCGGCCAGCCGATCGCGCATCTCAAAGGCAGCTTTCTGGGTGAAGGTGCAGAGGACAATCTCCTCCGCTGCCGCCTTCCCGAGCAGCAGGAGGTTCAACGCTCGGAGGACGATGCTATGGGTTTTGCCGGCGCCGGGGCCCGCGATCACCAGCAGCGGCCCCTCCGTGTGCCCCACTACCGCACGTTGGTGGCGAGTGAGTTCCGGGTAGTGCCGGCGGATGGCAGGTGCCAAATTCGAGGGTGCCATCTTGCCGCCCACTCGATCTAGCTGTGCGGCCCCTCTCCGTCGCCGGGTAGAAGCAACTGCTCGGCTCGTGCTCACAACAATCCTGCGCTGCGGAAACTGAACGTCTCCTGCGACGATACGATCAGGTGGTCCACCACGCGGAGGCTGATCGTCTCGGCAGCGAGCACTATGGCGCGGGTAAGAACCTTGTCGTGATCGCTTGGCTGCACGTTGCCGTTTGGGTGGTTGTGCGCGAGTACCAATGCGGCCGCTTGGCGCTTGAGCGCGGCCTCAACCACGCGCCGCGGGTACACGGCGGCACGATCGACTGTGCCAGTTTGCAGTGTCTCGACCCCATCGTGGAGAAGGCGATATGCAGAGTCCAAATATGCCACCGCGAACACCTCGTGCTTGAGGGTGCCGATGCGCATGCGCCAGAACTGCTCTAGCCGGACGGAGTCCTTCAGAACTTCGGTTCCCTCGGATGCTTCCTGCAGATACAGATTGGCGGCCTCGCGGATCACATGCAGCGCAGTAGCAGCCACCTCGCCGACTCCCTTCACTGCATGCAACTCGGATAGGGGTGCATCCAACGTCGCGCGCAAGCTGCCGAAGCGAGCTAACAGCGCTTTCGCCGGTTGCTTCACGTCCGCACGCGGGATGGCCAGCGTCAACAGAAGTTCGATCACCTCGTGAGCGGCGAACCCTGCCAAGCCGGCTTTGACGAAGCGTTCGCGCAAACGCTTGCGATGTCCTTGATGGTGCGGCGGTATCGTGGCTTCGCTTCGATTCACTTGCCGCAAGCCCTTCTTTCCATGCTGCCTAAGCTCGCCCCTTATGGCCGTCAAGGCCGCGGCCGCTGTTGACGCGCACCGGACCTGCGCCACCAGCGCCCACCTCACCCCTCGATGATCGACCGCGCTTGGATGCCCCAGCCGTCTCTATTCACTAGGAAGAACACGGCCTTCAGCGTCCGGTCGCCGCCGTCGAGTACGCCCTCGATGGCCACGGTGACGCTGTTTGGGCCCCCTTGAACCGCGCGGGCGGAGACCTCCGTCACGGCGTGTCGAGGGCCGTCGCGGAGCGCGGTTTGCAGACTGTCGCGGTCTTGCCATTCGCGCACCGAGCCCACGTCTACCTTGAAGTGCGGCGTCGCCATCAAGCTGGCGCATCGCTGCCAGTCGCCCTCGTTGTAGGCGTCAATGTAGTCTTCCGCCAAGGCCACGGCGTGGGCGTGCGCCGCTTCTGTTTCGCCCGACGATTGCGCCGTGCCGGCGTCCGTCCCGTAGCGGCACTGGATGCCCCAGCCGGCGTCTGTGCGGGTGACGATGTAGGTGACGCGGTTGACCAGCACGGGGTTGTCTTGCGCATCCACCCGCGTCCAGCCGCCGACGATGTGGGCGCGGTCTTCGGCCTCATGGAGCAGTTCGGGTTCATGGCCGTTAGTGTGATCCCAGCCGGTCGCCAAGAAGCGCTCCCAGGAAATCGACGCCGCATGATCCTCGAGCGAAGGCACGATGGCCGGCAGGCCACGCGACGAGACGCGCACATGGGGATAGTTGAGCGCCGCGGAGAACGCCCGCGCGTCGCGGCTGTTGAAAGCCTCGAAGAAGTTCCAGTAGGCGGCGAGTGCGCTCTCGCTGCTCATCGTTCTTTGCTCCTTCCGATTGCCGCCAAGCACAGTTTACGCCGCTGGTGCCCTTGGCTGTGTCCTGCACACGGCCGCCCCGCGGAGCGCCATCAGCGCCTGTGATAGTGTTCCCGCCCGATGTGGTGCCGGCGCGAAATTGATCCAACCTCCTGCCACTGTCGGCACTGGCACGAGCGGTTGGAATGCGCCAATGAACAGCTTGAACGCGCATCCACCGCGGGCCAGCGCCGTGCGCTGAGCCAGTGCGCGTGACGAACCACACCGCCATTCCGCTGTGGCCGGGGCGAGCGCCGGGCGCCATCGGCGACGACGTTGTTGATCGGCCGCAGTTGACGGTGCATTTGCCGCCCACGGGCTCGGCCTGCGGAACGGGAGTCATCGTCTGCCCCGGCGGCGGCTATCGCACCCTCGCGGCAGATCACGAAGGCCTGCAAGTGGCGCAGTGGCTGAATCGACGCGGCATTGCCGCCTTTGTGTTGCGCTATCGATTGGGCGAACGCTACCACTCGGACGTCTCGCTGCTCGATGGCTTGCGCGCGGTGCGCTTGGTGCGCCATCGAGCCGCTGAGTTCGGCGTTGCGGCGCACCGCATCGGCCTGTTGGGATTCTCCGCCGGCGGCCATGTGACGGTGGCGGTGGGCACCGGCTGGGATGCTGGCAATCCCAACGCCAGCGACGCCATCGAGCAGGCGTCGAGCCGGCCGGACTTTCTGGTGCCCGTCTATGCCGTGACGAACGGCATCGTGCGTGGCCGCAAGGCGGACGAATACACGCCGACGGATGTGTGCGTCAACGCCCGGACGCCGCCGACCTTCCTCGTTCACAGCCACGAAGACACCATTGTTCCCGGCAACCAGTCCACGCTGTTCTACGATGCCTTGCTGAAGGCCGGCGTGCCGGCGGAACTGCATATCTACGGCTTCGGCGAGCACGGCATGGGCCTCGGCAGCGGCGATCCAGACTTTCGCGGCTGGCCGGATTTGCTGATGAACTGGCTGCGGCGCCACGGCTTGTTGACGGCCGCCGAGCGCTGCCGCGTGGTTGGCCGAGTGACGCGCAACGGCAAGGCGTTCGGCACCGCTTGGGTGACGTTCACGCCGTTGGACGACACAGCCCCGGCGGCCGCGGCGCGTGCGTCTCGGGGCGAGGATGGCGCATTCAACATCCCTGCGAGCCACGGCGTGGTGCCGGGGCCGCATCGGGTGGAGGTGCGCCACATCAGCGAGCAGCATCCCCCGGCGAAGACCGGCGCGTACACGCTCGACGGCGCCAAGCGCTACGACTTGGGCGTGATGCAGATTGGCGAGGCGCCCTTGGAGCTCAACATCGAAGAGTGAGCCGAGCCAGTGCTGGCGGGCCGCCCGCTCTGGTTACATGGATCGGCGAACGTCCACTGTGGCGGGCGCCAACAAGGTTGCGCCCACTTAGGCACCGAAACGCCTCCGTATCCTTGCTTTTCTAAAATGCTCTTTTAGATTAGCAAGGATGATCCATCGTCACGCGGAGCAGGCTGTGCTGCGGGCACTGGCTCGACAGGCAGCGGTCGCTTTGATCGGGCCGCGCCCTACCCCGAATCCGCGCTAACACACACCCCATCCCCCACAGGTTCGGCGCAGCGCTCGCCCTTGTTCAGCGCATTGCCCACATAGCTGGACACCGGATCGATGGCGAGGTCGCAGGGCAGCGCCGGGGTGAAATTGGCATACGCTGCTGCCGTGGGCGCCCCCGCGTCCATCCAATCCGCCAGCGCGTCGTCCCACACCATGAGCGGTTGGCGGTCATGCAGGTAAGCGAGCTGCGGATGCGGCGGCGTGGTGATGATGGCGAAGCTGGTGAGCCACTCGCTGGTCTGCGGGTCGCGCCAGCGCTCCCAAACGCCGCCTAGCAGCAACGGGGCGCCGTCGGCGCGGTGAACGTAGTGGGGCAGCCGCCCGAGGCGCGTGTCGCTCCACTCGTAGTAGCCCGCAACCGGCACGACGCAACGCCGCCGCCGGAAAGCGTCGCGGTAGATGGCGCTGTCGCGAACGCTCTCGCAGCGGGCGTTGAACGTGGCATAGCGCAGCTTCTTCGTTTTGGCCCAGTGCGGCGTCAAAGACCACCGCGCCCGCATCGCCTGCCAAGCGCCGTCGCGCTCTCGCACCAGCGTCGCATCTTCGGTGGGGGCGGTGTTGTGGTTGCTGGGGGCGGGATAGGGCTGGCCAGTGAGCTCGATGAGTTTCTCGTCGAGCCGCTCTGCGTCCGCGTTGAAGCGCCCGCACATCCGTCGCCAATTCCTCTGTGCGCCTAGGCCATGATAACTTTACGCGCCAAGGCAAAGCAGGGGAGAGCGATGGCTGAGATCGACCAATTCCGCGCTGAGGCAAGGGCGTGGCTTGAGGAGAATTGCCCGCCGGGGGCGCGCGGCCCCGGGCCCATCGCCACCGGCAGCAGCAAGCTCCGCATTGACGACGCAGACACTCGCTTGTGGCTGGAACGCATGGTGGAACAGGGCTGGACGACGCCCACTTGGCCCACGCAGTACGGCGGCGGCGGGCTGAGCAACGAGGAATACATGACGCTCATCCAGGAGATGCGGCGCATCGACGCGCGGGCGCCGTTGGCTGGCATGGGCACGTCGCTCATTGGCCCGACGCTCTTGGAGTTTGGCACCGACGAGCAGAAGGAACGTCACCTGCCGCCCATCGTGCGCGGCGAGCGGGCTTGGTGCCAAGGCTACAGCGAGCCGAGCTCTGGGTCAGATTTGGCGAGCCTGCGCACCCGCGCCGAAGACCACGGCGATCACTTTGTCGTGAATGGCCAAAAGATCTGGACGTCCGGCGCTCAGTTCGCCGATTGGATCTTCGCCCTCGTGCGCACGAACCCAGACGTGCCGAAGCACCAAGGCATCAGCTTCGTGCTGATGGACATGGCGCAGCCCGGCATCACGGTGAAGCCCATCCGCCTCATCAGCGGCGCGTCGCCCTTCTGCGAGACGTTTTTCGACGATGCCATCGCCCGCAAGGATGACTTGGTGGGCGAACTGAACAAGGGTTGGACGGTGGGCAAGCGCCTGCTGCAGCACGAGCGCGGCAGCATGGCCTCGCTGGTGGGCGGCGGCGCCGCTGCGGATGGGGGACCAACGCTTGAAGGGGAGGCGAAGCGCTTCACCGGCGAGCGCGACGGGCTGATCGCCGATGTGGATTTGCGGCGCACCATCCTCACGCACAACATGAATGACCAGGCGTTCCGCCTGACGCAGCGGCGCGCCGTGGAAGAGGCGAAGGGCGGCGGCACGCCGGGCCCGGCCACCTCCATCTTCAAGATGTACGGCACGGAGCTGGAACAGGAACGGGCTTCGCTTTTCGTGCAGATGCGCGGCACGGCGGGGCTTGGCTGGTCTGGCTCGCTGTTCGATGCCCGCGCCTTGGAGGATACGCGCGCGTGGCTCTCCACGCGGGCGGCGTCCATCTACAGCGGCTCGAACGAAATCCAGCGCAACATCGTCGCTAAGCGCGTGTTGGGGCTGCCGGACTGAGCGGCCGCCCAACTCGCGGGGCGCCTCCGAAGCATCCAGGCCAGACACCGCCGTTGCCATCCCGCTCTGTCGGGGTGGGCGGTGGCGGGCTGGGGCGCATCGGCCCGGCCATTCAACATCCGGCCCGCCGCGCTGGTTCAGTAAGCGATGGCGCCGGGCAAGGCGCCGCTGCCGCTGCCAAGCCAAAGGCGCCGAGCGTTGCGCCGCCCGTGGCCGAGCAGCGCCCCCACCGCGCCACCCACCACGGCGTCACGCTGGAAGATGCGTACCACTGGTTGCGAGACCCGGCGTACCCGAAGGTGGAAGATGCCGCCGTGCTCGCCCACCTCAAGGCCGAGAACGACTACTTCGATGCCGCCATGGCGCCGGTCGCTGGGTTAACCGAGGCGTTGTTCCAAGAAATCAAGGGCCGCCAGTGTCCGGATGATGAGTCCGTTCCGGTGCGCGATGGCGCGTGGTGCTACCAATGGCGCTTCGAGCCAGACGCGCAGTATCGCTTGTGGATGCGCTGGCCGGCGGATGGCGAGCCCAAGCCAGAGACGATCTTGGATGAACCCGCCCTCGTCGCCGGCCATGATTACTTCGCCTTGGGTTCGATGTCCGTCAGCCACAACGGGCACCTGCTCGCCTACAGCACAGACACTGCCGGCGGCGAGCGCTTCACCATGCGCGTGAAGGACTTGCGGGATGACAGCCTGCTGCCGGAAGCCATCGAGAGCACCTGTAGCGACGCCGTGTGGGCGGCGGACGATCAATCCTTCTTCTACCTAGTGATGAGCGATGCTTGGCGTTCCTACCAAGTGCGCCGCCATCTGCTCGGCACGCCGGTGAACACGGACGCGGTGGTGTATGAGGAAGCGGACAGTGGCTTTTGGGTGGGGCTCGCGGAAGCCTCGTCGAAGCAATACATCATCATCTCGACGGGCGACCAGGTGACGACGGAGGCATACCTCATTCCCGCCACCGAGCCAGATGCCAAGCCGGCCCTCGTCGCCCGCCGCCGCATTGGCCACGAATACCACATAGACCATCAGGGAGACCGCTTCGTCCTGCGCACCAACGACGCGCACCAGAACTTCCGCCTCGCGACCGCGCCGGAGGATGACGTCAGCCAAACGCGATGGCAGACGTTGGTGGCAGGGGCAGACTCAACCTATCTGCGCGGCTTCCAGTGCTTCAAAGACTGGATCGTCATGGAGGAGCGCGTCGAGGGCATCGATCAGATTCGCGTGATAGACCGGCGCGGCCATGGCTGGCGCGCGGCCTTCCCAGAACCCCTCTACGCGGTGGGGCTGGGCGCCAATGCGGAGTACGAGGCGGACACAGTGCGCTTGGGCTACGCCTCGATGGTGACGCCCGACACGGTGTATGACTACGACATCAACGCCAGGACGCTCCACTGCCGCAAAGTGCGCGAGGTGCCGAGCGGCTACGACTCAACTGGTTACGAATCCTTGCGCATCCAAGCCCCAGCCCGCGACGGCGCCGCCATCCCGGTCTCCATCGTGCGGCGCAGCGACACGCCGTTGGATGGCAGCGCGCCACTTTACTTGTATGGCTATGGCGCCTACGGCATGGCGATGCCGCCGGCGTTCTCCACGGCACGTCTCTCGCTGTTGAACCGCGGCTTCATCTTCGCCATCGCCCATGTGCGCGGCGGCGGCGAGCTAGGCCGCGCGTGGTATGAGCACGGCAAGCTGCAGCACCGCGCCAACGCATTCAATGACTTTGTGGATGCCGCGCGCCACCTCATCGAGCGCGGCTGGGTGCGGGCGGGGCGCATCGCCATCGCCGGCGGCAGCGCAGGTGGCGAACTGATGGGCGCCGTGGTGAACCAAGCGCCGACGCTGTGGGGCGCGGTGGCCGCCCATGTGCCGTTCGTGGATGTGCTCAACACCATGCTGGACGACACTTTGCCGCTCACCCCCGGCGAGTGGCCGGAGTGGGGCAACCCCATTGCGGACGAGGCGGCGTTTAAGCTCATCCGTTCCTACTCGCCCTACGATCAGCTCAAGCGCGGCGCCTATCCGCCCATGTTCGTGACGGCCGGCTTGAACGATCCGCGTGTGACTTATTGGGAACCAGCCAAGTACGTCGCCAAGCTGCGCGCGTTGAAGACGGACGACAACTTGCTCGTGCTCAAGACCAACATGGGCGCCGGCCACGGCGGCAAATCTGGCCGCTACGACTCCCTCGAGGAGACGGCGCAGGAATACGCCTTTGTGCTGATGGCGCTAGGGATGGCGGAAGCGGCCTAGCGTTGGTTCGGTGTCGCGTTCGGGCAAGCGAGGGTGTGAGGAAGCTAAGTTGTCGTAGTGGCAGCACGGCCGGCCCAGCTTCGGCCGTCGATCACTGAAAGCGGCCCTGCCCGACTAACCAGCGGAACTCCTCGAACGGGTCTGGCTCGTTGCGGCGCGGCAGCGCGTCGGGCGGCGGTTCGGAGTGCGCGTCCGCCTCGGCGCCGCGCACGTTCACTTCGATCTCGCCGCGCGCCAACTGCCGGCGCCGCCAGGCATCGGTGGCTTGCATGCGCTGCCACAAGTCCTCGATGCGCTCGCCGGTGTTGGGCGCCTGCGCCACCGCGTTTGGGAACACGTCGCCGTCTGGCGCCAGCACATTGCCGCTGGTGATGATGTAGTACGCGGGGTAGGGCCACGCGCCACCGCCGTTGGCCGCCCGGCGCAGCCAAGCGTATACGGCTAGCTGCAGATGCCGATTGCCTTCCATCTCGCGCTGGCGGAAGCGTTCGCTGGCCCACTTCGCGTCCATGACGATCTCGCGCCCAGCGTCCGTGCGCAGCAACAGGTCGATGCTGCCTTGGAGCGTGCACTCGCCGCAGGGCTGCGCCTCTTGGCGCTCGGTTTCCACCTGCATCACTTGGGCGCCGCGCAGGTGTGCGAGCAGCCGCGGCAGCGTGCGCTCCATCGTGGCGGCGAAGTGCAGCCGGTCTGTGCCGCGCCCCTTGGCGAGCAGCACCGCGCCTTCGCTGGCGATGAGCGGCGGCAGCGCGGCGGCCAACCAATCGCCGGTTTGGGCGCGGGTGAAGCGCGCCCAATCTGGGTTCTCCGTGAAGAATCGCTCCAACGTTCGATGCGCGAGGCTGCCATACAGCAGGGCGCGGTCCGGCACCTGGGTGGCGCGGGCCGGGCGCAGCCGCGCCAGATAACGCAGCGCCCAGGCATGGGGGAAGTCGTAGAGCTTGCTTAAGGACGTGTAAGACTCCAGCTCCCGCGTCGGCAGCGTGATGTCCTCCGGCAAGGCCCACCAGCGCTTCGGCGGTTGCGGCGTGCGCGGCTGCAGCTTGAGCGTGGGCACGTCGAGATTGGGAATGGTTGCATCGGCGCCATCGAGCAGCCCTGCGTCCAAGGCCGTTTCCGCCCAGCCGGTGAAGCGGTGTTGAATGCGCTGCCACAGGGGATGGCGGCCGCCTTCCTCGCCATGCAAGACGAGCACGAGCCGCCGTTCGCAGTTGACGATGGGGCGCAGCCAACCGCGCATCAGATTGCGCAAGCGGGCGGGGCCGTCTGGCAAGCATACGCCGGCGTCCGCGAGGGCTTGCAGTTCCGCTCGAGACCACGGCCAAGCGAGCTCCGTCCGTTCGGCGGCCAAGTTCCACCAGAACACTTGTTGGAAGCGTTCCGTCACGGCGCCCGGATGCGTTGCCGCCCGAACGTGGCCGGCGCCGGCGAAGTTCGTCGTGCCGGATTCTGGCGCGGCGGCTTCCAAGAGCAGCCGCTCCAGTTCCAACTTGGCGATGCGCGCGCCTTGGCCGAGCGGCTCAAGCGAAGCGATGAATGCACGGCATTGGCTGAGGGCGCGGGCGGCGGCAGCGCCGGCCTCGCCCTCTTTGGTGGCGGCTTGATGCGCGAGCCAGTTGGCGCAGCGTCCGGCGCGCTCGGCGACCACTTGCACCGGCGCGCCGGAGGAGGCGGCAAAGCGCTCGCTTTCGAGCCAGTAGCGGATGGCCTCGCGGTCTTCGGCGCGGGCTTTGGCGAAGCGGGCTGCGTCATGCTCCTCATTGCCGGATGCGGCCAGCGCGAGCGCGGCTGTGTCGGCTGTATCGCGGCTTGTTGCCTGGGCCGGCGCGTCGTTGATGGCTGTGCCGTCGGTTGCGTCCGAAGCCGGTCCCGCTGCGTTTGCGTGCTCCGCGCCGTCTCCATCGCCGTCGCTGGCTGCGGCGCTGGCCTCTCGCGCCGAATCGCGCTCCGTTCGCTTCGCGAGCGCTTTCTCGATGGCCGCCTGCCACGCTTCGCCGCCGATGCCGGGGCTCTGTGACACCGCGTCCGCCAAGGTGCTGCGGATGTCGCGTGGCAACGGGCCGACGGGATGCAGCAGGAATTGCAGCAACAGATGCGGATCCAAGGGTTCCCACAAGAGCGCCAGCGCCAGCTTCAGCACTTGCGGCGTGGGCCGCAGCCGCGAGCGATGCCGGAAGCCGGCGCGTGGCAGGCCGCCGCGCTCCAGCGCGTTGTCCAGCATCACGCCGTGTTGGGGTGCGACCACGACGGCGCTGTTTGGGTCGATGTCGCGCAGGCACTCCGCCACAGCTTGCGCGGAGATGTCCCGCGACGTGCTCTGCACCACAACGAACGTGCCATCGCCGCGCAACGTTGCTTGGTTGGCCGCCGGCGGCGCGTCGTGGTTCCATCCGTCGCCGGCCGCCTGCTCGTCTTCAAGCAACGCCGCTTGCACTCGTCCAAGGTCGGTGTCCGGCGCCGCCGCTGGCCGCAGCGTCGCCGCGACGTCCACCTCGTAGCCGATCGCCTTGATCACGCGCTGCCAAGCCAGCGGCCAAGCGTCGATGTGGTCGAGCAGGATGAGCCGCTCGATCTGCGTCCTCCTGCCCTTGAGCGCGGCTTCAATGGCACGCAGCCGTTGGCCCAGGCAGGGCAGCGGCCCGTGTTCGGCGATGCCTTCGATGGCGGCCATGTCTGCGAGGCGTGGCGGCGCGTCGCGAAAGCGTCCATCCCAACCGTGTTCGTACCACGTTGCCCGCCACTCTGAGAGCGTCTTGGCGACGCCGATGGGGTCGATGGCGAAGGAGGCATGGTAGAAGCGCGCGAAGTCGTCCACCGCTGCGACGCAACTGCGGTAGCGGGCCAGCTCCGCTGCGGGATGTTCCAGCATCGGCGGCAGCCCAAGGTCTGTCTCCAGCGCGGCGAGAAGGCCGAGGGGCCCCAACCGCGCGGTGCCCACGGCGCTCTTTGGCACGGCCGGGTCCAAGCCATCCAAGTGTTGGCCGAAGCAGACGATCACGGGTGAAGCCCGCCGATTGGGCGCAGTGTTCCGCCCTCCATGCGGAACCTGGCTATGGGGAGACGGGGCTCAATTGGCGTGGCCGTCGGTAGAGCGCCAAATCCGCCAGCGCCGTGGCCGCCAACAGGGCGAGCGCAAGGATGATGCGCGGGTCTCCAAAGTACAGGGTGGGTTCGATGGGGAAGGCGATGGTCTTCTCCAACGCGGCCAGCTTGTATGGATGGCGCACCCGCATCTCGGGGTTGGAGGCGATCTCCAACAGATCCCGCCGGCTGCGATAGCGCATCAGCGCGGCCATCTGCCAGTGCTCGGCCCCTTCGATGCCAGCCAAGTCCATGGCGTCAAACACGGCTTGGCCGGCGATCGCCGGATGCGAGGCGCGGCGCAGCAGCGCCGGATACATGTACTCCATGTAGTGTTCCATGGCTGCCGCCGAGGAGGCGATCGGCGCTGCGCCGGGGATGGCGTCCGGCACCTCCTTCAAGTCCACCAGGTTCACCATGAGGAACTGCCGCCCAGTATCTTCCTCCATGAAACGCCTGAGCGGTGCCACCTGCTCATCGGTGAAGCCACTGGCCTCGAATTGCTCGACGAACGCCTCGATCTCATCTTGCGAAAGCGGGCCGCCCGTATTCGTGTACCAAAGCGCGAGGACGACATAGAGAAGGGTGGGCAGCGTCCAAAGGAGGATGCGTTTGTTCATGGCAACTTGTGGCGTTCGGTGATGGAGAGAGCATACTTCACCCGTTGGGGCAGGCGGCACTATGTGCTGGGTCGCTGCCGTTGCGGGGCGCCCGCCTTGTACCATTCGGATGCGACGCGCCGGCGCCCAAGCCCCGGCGTGTGTGCGGGCGCGGAGGCCAAGGATGTCTGACGAGACGACACCGCCCGAACTGCCGCCGCCGGACGAATCCAAGCGTTCCGGGGCGGCGCGTGGCTTGCTGTACGGCTTGTCTTTGCCGGAGCGGGCGCTGCGCGGCGCCGCTGGGGTGCTCGGCGGCACGCTGCGCGAATCTGCCCATGTGCTGCTGCCAGACGCAGTGCGCAACGCCAAGACCTATCGCACCTTCATCGGCCAAATGTTGGACTTCATGGCGGAGGACATGGGCGGCGCGGCGCCGACGTCGGCTGGGGTGCAAGGAGACCGCGTCGATCAGTTCGTCGCGCGCAAGAGCGTCGGCAACTTCGTGGAGGTGGTGAGCCTCGCCACGCTGCACCTGTCGCCGATGCTGCTGCTCGCCATCGTCAGCGACATGGCGTATGGCTCCCAAGCCTACTTGCGCGAACTCGCCGAGGAGTTGGAGCGCCAGGGCGTGGTGGAGGATGCCGCCGCCATCGCCGAAGTGGATGACTTGTTGGACCAAGTGGCTGCGGCGAGCGAGCGCACGGCAACGGCCTTCGACACGCCGCCACTCTCCGCAGAGGGCTTGCGAGAGACCGTGCAGGAGACCCGCGAATCCCTCGCCGCGGTGGACGTGCGCAAGCTGTTGCCGGAGCGCGACTTGGCCAGCCTGTGGGATGCCATGCAAGCCGCGGCGAGCCGCGCCGAGGTGAGCGCGTTCACCGTGTCTGGGCTGATGACGCTCGGCACCTTGGACAAGATCGGCAAGGCCGGCACCGGGGCGCTGTCCACGGTGCGGGTGGCCGGCACGTTGCTGGACCGGAACGTCCTGAGCCATTACCGGGGCGTGTTGGCAGACATTGAGGATCGCGGCTTCTACGCGAGCCTGGCCGCGGCGAGCCGCCCCTATCTCGACGCCGCGGCGCAGAACTTCTCTTGGCAGCAACGCACCGTCACGGAAGCGTGGCTGGAAGGCGGCGCCCGGCGGGCGTGGCGCAAGGCGCGGGGCTGGGCGACGGGGCGGCGCAGCTAGCAGTTCACTGGCGAACGCGGCAACAGCGTTGCCAACCATTGCGCGTTGTCGGGCCGGCGCCGACAGCTCCCCGCAACGTCTTGGAGCTGGTGCGCGGTGCCAGCGACAATGCGACGCAATGGGCTCGCGGCTTCGTCACCCCGCGTGAAGCGCATGGAGCTCAGCGTTCGAGCCGATGCTCCAGCACCATCTCTTCCGTCAACGCCGTGCCGAAGCCTGCCCCCGTAGGTGCCAAGCACAGGCCGTTCTGCACCCGCGGGCGCATGGCGTCAAGCAGCGCCGAGCCGGCGGGAAAGCTCTCCGCCATGGTGCAGCTCGGCGCGGTGAGCGCGATGGGCAGCCCCCACAAGCTGCCGCCGCGATGCGGGATGAGTTCCAGGCCGGCGGCTTCCACGAGATGGGCGATGCGCCGCGCCGCGGTGAGGCCGCCGCACCAAGTGATGTCCGGCTGCAGCACTTCCGCGGCGGCGAGCCGCGTCAGCACCTTGAAGCCGTGGTGGGTGTACTCGTGCTCGCCGTGCGCCACCCGCGTCCAACCCGGCCCGGCACCGCCGATGCGCCGCACCAGTTCGACGTAGCCAAACACGTCATCTGGCGAGAGCAGCTCCTCCATGAAGTAGAGCCGCGCGTCGCGCACGCGCTCGGCGAAGCGCACCGCCCACTCCACGGTGCCCGTGCGCGACACGCAGTCTGTCATCAGATTGCCCGCTGGCCCCATCGTTTCGCGGGCGCGCAGCACCGAGGCGATGGCGGCTTCCATGTGCGCCGGCGACGTTTGCGGCCCGATGAAGAGGCCCAGCTTGAAGTTGCGAATGCCTTGCGCTCGCCCGGCCGCAATGTCGCCGCCGGTCTGGTAGAGCTCGATGCGGTCTTCCACGCTGCCGCCGAGCAACTGATGCACCGTCTTGCCGGCGTGCTTCCCGGCGATGTCCCACAGCGCGTTGTCAACGGCGCTCAGCGCCATGGCGAACACGCCGCGCCGCCCGTAGAAGAGCGCCGAGCTGTAGAGCTGATCCCACAGCCGCTCCACCTGCAGCGGGTTCGCGCCCATCAGCAGGTGCCGCAGGTGGCCGTGGATGATCTCCACCGCGGCCCCGCCGCCGGCGCCCATGCCAAATCCGGTGACGCCTTGATCGGTCTTGATGATGGCGATGACGGCGGAGGGGAGTTGCTCGAACGGCCCGCCGTAATGCCAGCGGCGCGGGTCTGTGTCGGAAGTGAACTCGGGCGCCGCGTACAGGCCCTCCGAACGCTCGTTGATGTAGACGTGGTGCGCCGTCACCTCGCGGATGGTGATGCGCGGCGACCCTGCGTTGGCGTTGGTGGCGGCGTTCGCTGCGCCATGCGGACTGGCTGCCCCGGTCGTGCGTGCGCCCGCTGCGGCGGCCGCGAGGGCCGCGGCGCCGGCGCTGTCTGCCATGAAGTTGCGACGGCTCGGCATGTGTCCCTCCTCTCCCACGCTCCTCCCGCGCCGCGCTAGAACGGCTACCCGCTCGGCGCCGGCGCGCGGGGCTGCGTGTCTTGTGCCGGCGCTTCCCCTGCCTCAAGGGCCGCGAACTCTGCCCGCGCCTTGGCCGCCTCGGCGGCAACGAAAGCGCGGATGGCGGCGGCGGCTTCCCAATCCATCACGTCTGCGAAACTAGGCATTCCCAGTGCCCGTTTCGAGCCGCCGAGGACGATGGCGGGAAACTGCGCGTGAGTCTGCGCCGTCATCCTGCGCAAGTCTGGCGTTGCGGTGGCCACTACGGAGGCGACGCTCAAGCCCCGATGGCAACTGGCGCAATGCTGGTGGTAGAGGCCATTGCCCCGCGCCAGCGTCTCGGCCGAAGCGTCATAGGTGGGCGGTTCGGGAATCGTGAGGTCGCGCTTGGCCGCGGCCGGCAGCGTCGCCTTGGCGCCCAACTTGAAGGCGAGCAGGGTGCCGCGCCGCGCCTGCTCAAGCGTGCCGCTCAGCATCGTGGCGACGTACTGCTCGCCATCCATGGCGTAGGTGACGACGGGCGAGGTGAACGCTCCTGTGGCATTGAACTCCCACAGCCGCGTGCCGTCGTCCACATCGTAGGCCGAGAGGCGGCCGTTGCCATCGCCGTGGAACGCGAGCTCCCCGGCGCTGGCGAGGACGCCGCCGTTGAACAATGTCGGCAGCGCCACCTTCCAGCGCGTGACGCCAGAAATCGGCTCGAAGGCGATGAGGTAAGCAGCGGGCTGCGGCATCGGCCCAGCCTGCGCCTCAAGCGCTTGGGCATAGGGGCCGAAACCGATGCCGAGGCTCAGGCCCACCGGCTTGATGGCGTAGCGGCCGGTGTTCTTGAAGGCTTCGTCCAGCGAGTAGAACTGCGGCAGGTCGTGATAGTAGAAATACATCACGCCGCGTTGTTTGTCCCACGACATCGGCTCCCAGTTGTGGGCGCCGGCGTTGCCGGGCAGCACCCAGCGCGGCGTCTCGTCGTAGTGGGCTGCTGGGTTCTCCACCGGGCGGCCGGTCGCCATGTCCACATGGGTGGCCCAAGTGATGCCTTGCGTGTAGGGGTGGGCGCGCAGGAGTTCGCCGGAGGCGCGGTCGATCACATAGAAAAAGCCGTTCTTCGGCGCTTGCAGCAACACTTTGCGGCGCTTGCCGTCAATGTCCATCTCGCCTAGGGCGATGTCCATGGCGGCGCTGTAATCCCAGTTGTCGCCGGGCACGGTTTGGTAGTGCCAGCGCATGCGCCCGGTGGCGGCGTCCACCGCGACGATGGCGGTGAGAAACAGGTCATCACCGCCGCCGGGGGAGCGGATGCTGCGCGGCCAAGGCGAACCGTTGCCAACTCCGATGTAGAGGCTGCCGAGCTCCGCATCGTAGACGAGGGCATTCCACGCTGTGCCGCCGCCGCCGTAGCGCCACCATTCGCCACCCCACGTTTTGGCGGCGAGTTCCAGCTCGGGATGTTCGAACGGCTCGGCGGGGTTGCCGGGTGTCAGGTAGAAGCGCCAAACAACCTCGCCGGTGGCTGCATCGTAGGCGGTGACATAGCCGCGCCGCCGCCCGCTTTCGGAACTGCCTTGGCCGATGAACACCTTGCCGGCCGCGACGCGGGGGGCGCCGGTGATGTTGAAGCGTCCCAACGCGGTAGGATGCCAAGTGTCCACGTCCCAAACCAGTGCGCCGGTGGCTGCGTCCAAAGCGATCAGGCGGCCGTCGTAGGTGGCGACGTAGACGCGGCCGGCATAGACGGCGACGCCCCGGTTGGCGACGCCGCCGCAGCAGGAGTAGCGGATGGACTCGCGGTTTGTTTCTGGGTCGAAGCGCCATAGTTCTGCGCCGGTGCGGGCGTTCAGGGCGAAGACCACGCTCCAGCTATTGGTGACGTACATCACGCCGTCGATGACGAGGGGCGTGCCCTGCAACCGCTCGCGGTCTCTGCCGATGGGTTTGTGCCAAGCGAGGCCCAAGCGGGCAACCGTCTCGCGGCGCACTTGCGTCAACGTGGAGAAACGGTGCTCTTGGTAAGTTTGGCCGTGGCTGAGCCAATTGCCCGGCTCCGCGGCAGCGGCTTGGATGCGCGCGTCGTCCACGGCGCCGGCGGCCTGCAGCGACGGGGCGGCGTGGCTTGGGGCGGCGGGTTGGCCGCCCGCCGTCGCCGCGCAACAGACGAGCGCGGCCAACGCGAATGCCCCTCGGCGTCGGCGCATGACGTACATCCCGTTCCGCCACATTGGGGCAGTATGCAGCATCGGCGGCGCGTAGGCAGGGCGATGCATCGCTGGTGGCATTGTCGGTGGGCGGCTGCTTCGCATACGCTGTGCGTGTGGCAATGATTGGCAAGGCCTGCGTGGCATGGCAGCGGCTCGGCGCGTTGGCGCTCGCCGCGGCGCTGGCGTGGGCGCCAGAAGGAGGTGCGCAAGTGCGTGTGGAACGGCTGCTCGACCGGCCCATCATCGAACCCGGGACGCACCCGAGCATTGGCGAAAACATCCAAGGCCCTTCGCTGGTGCGCGTGCCGGATTGGGTGCCAGAGCCGCTCGGCGCCTACTACCTCTACTTCGCGGACCACAAAGGCCGCTACATCCGCCTGGCCTACGCGGATGCGCTGACGGGCCCGTGGCAAGTGCATGAGCCGGGCAGCTTGCGTTTGGAGGAATCTCGCTTCCTCACCGAACGGCCCACGCCGAGCGCGGAGGAGCTCGCAGCGTTCGAGCGCCGCAGCCAAGGCCGCCTGCTGCATTCAGCGCTTCACGAAATCACCGCGCCGCACATTGCGTCGCCGGATGTCCTGATCGACCACGAGCAGCAACGCTTCGTGATGTACTTCCATGGCTTGGAGGGCGTGGGCCGGCAAGTGAGCCGGGTGGCCACGTCCGCCGATGGCATCCACTTCACGGCGCATCCAGAGACCATCCGGCGCACCTATCTGCGGGCGTTCAAGCACGCCGGCATGACATATCTGATGGCGATGCCCGGCCAGTTCTACCGCTCGCAGGACGGATTGACTGGCTTTGAGGAAGGGCCTCTCCTCTTCAACGCGGACATGCGCCATGCGGCGCCCTTGAAGCGCGGCGACACGCTGCATGTGTTCTGGACGCAGGTGGGCGACGCGCCGGAGCGCATCCTGTTGAGCCGCATCGACCTGCGGGGCGATTGGCAGGTTTGGCGCGAGAGCGAAGCGGTGGACGTGCTGCGGCCAGAGCGTGAGTGGGAAGGGGCGAACGCGCCCGTGGCGCCTTCTGTGCGCAGCGTCGCCTATGGGGTGGTGAATCAACTGCGAGACCCAGCGATCTTCGTGGAGGATGGCCGCACGTTCCTGCTCTACGCCGTGGCCGGGGAACGGGGCATTGGCATCGCGGAGGTGTTTTTCGAGGATTGAGCGGGGCAGGGCCCGCGAGGCAAGGAGGCTTGCGTGCGGGGGCTGCGCTTGGGCGTTTCGTCCCGTTGGTGCCACAAAGCAAGCCGACGCCGCCGAGCGGCGTTCGAGGGGCTTATCGGGCGGCGGCTCGCGCTACATCGCGGTGAGCCGCCGCCAAGAGCGTGCCGGGCGTTACCGCCCTGCGGCGTGTTGGCCTGCTTCGGGCATGGCCGCGCCGGCTTCCATGCGGCGCAGCTCTTCCCAGCCAAAGTAGCCGGTGAAGGCGTCGTCTGAGAAGAACAGCACCGGGCCGTCGCCCATCAACAAGTACTCCACGTCTGTGAGCGCTTCGGTGGCGTAGTGCAACATCCCGTTCGGCTCGTACAGGAAGTCTCCCGCGTCGAGCATGTTGTCCCGCACCCCTAGCTGGCCGCTGATGACGTACACCTGCACCGCCGCCAGATGCTTGTGCGCTGGTGGCTTGTAGCCCTTCTTCCAGCGAAAGAGCGCGGCATAGCGGCCAGACTCGGCGCCCGTCCAGAGCACCTTGATCCACGCTTTGCCAGGTTCTTGCTCCACCCATTGGCCTTCCGAGCCACGCACCACGGTGTCCCGCAGTTGCTCGTCAAATGGGGTGATTTCTTGTGGTAATGCCATGCGATCCTCCCGTGTCTCGCGGTGTGGCCTGCCGGAGTGTAGCACTGGCCACGGGCATGGGATTCGCCGGTTGGCGAGGGCGCAGACGGGGCGGGTGGCGCCACGCTCTACCGAGCGGCCCGCGGGCGAACCAAGCCCGCTTCGGTCTAGTGCGCCGCCGCGGCTGCGTTACGAAGCGAAAGCGGGTGGCGGCGTGAAGCCGCCGATCTCCTGGCCGATGAGCCGCGCGATTTCGATGGCGCGGTGGTCTTGGTACGACATGCAAACGGATTGCAGGCAGATGGGCAGCCCTTCGCTGGAGAGGCCCACCGGAAACGCGGTGGCGGGCAGGAACGCCACGTTCGGCCAACCGGCCCAGAAGATGTGCTCGAAGTACGGGCGCTCGGCGCCGTCCACGTTGATGGTGCGCTCGTCTAGGGGGCGGTGATCGTGGGGAATTGCCGTCATGGATGTGAGCGGCGCGATCACCACGTCCCAGTCTTGGAAGAAGGCATCCCAAGCGCGGCGCAGCTTTTCGCGCCGGAAGTTGTGGCGAATCCACTCGCGGTGGGACATCACCGCGGCGCGGGCGCTCACCGCAGCCGCGGAATCGTCGTCCGGCGCCAAGGCATCCACATAGCGCTGAATCTCGGCAATGCGGCTGGCTGGCTGTCCGCTCGCCATTGTCGCCCCGGAGAGGCTGCGGAAGATGTTGTGGCCTTTGCGGAAGTCGATCTCTGGCCGCGCCGTGTCTGACACCACCGCGCCCAACCGCGCCAGCGTCTCGCCCACCATCACCACCTTGTCTGCGATTTCCCGCGACACCGGCGCCATGGCATCGTCCGGCCACAGGGCGACGCGCAGGCCGGCCAGCGTTTGGATGCCGGGGACGGGTAGATTGAGCTGCCAGCCGACAGCTTCGCGCTCGATGGGCCCGGCCATGATGTCTAGGGCGAGGGCCAAGTCTTCCGCGCTGCGGGCAAGCGGGCCGCAGACGGAGACGTCCGGGTCTGGCACACCTTCAACGATCTCATGGCCAGCCTCTGGCACGATGCCCCAAGTTGGCTTGTGGCCATAGACACCGCAAAAGTGCGCCGGCGTGCGAATGGAGCCGCCGATGTCTGAGCCGGCCTCGAGGGCAGAGAAGCCGGCTGCCATGGCTGCTGCGCTGCCGCCGGATGAGCCGCCCGGCGTGCGCTCGAAGTTCCACGGATTGTTGGTGGTGCCGTAGATCGGGTTGTAGCTCTGGATGTCTGACAGGTCCACGGGCACGTTGGTTTTGCCCAAGAAGTGAGCGCCGGCGGCGCGGAAACGCTGCACGGCGAGGCCATCCTTCGCGGCGACGTTGTCCCGGTACGCCTCGATGCCCCATGTCGCCGGCGTGCCGGCCATCACGTAGGATTCCTTGATGGTGAGCGGCACGCCGTGCAATGGCCCCAAGCTCTCGCCCCGCGCCAGCGCGGCATCGGCCGCCTTGGCTTCCTCCACGGCGCGCTCGAATCTGCGCACCACCACGGCGTTCACGTCGCCGTCCAAGCGCTCGATGCGCTCGATGAATAGCTGCGTGAGCTCAAGCGCGCTCACTTCCTTGGTGCGGATGAGCCGCGCCAACTCGTGTGCGCCGGCGAAGGCGTGGTTCGTGCTCATGCAGTGCTCCTCATTGGCCGTTGGGCGGCCGGCAGGCGGCCCTTCGACGCTGACGTTGCGTGCCGCCGCGTACCCTCGCGCGCAACCGCTACCGGGTGACGCCTTCGCAGAAGCCGGCGATGCTGCGCGCCGTCTCGCGGCTGATGTCTGGGCAGGTCATCGGGAAAATCTCGGTGCCGTGGATGGTGCCCATCACTTGGCGGCACTGCGCCTTCACGCCGGCGCGGCACAGCAGGCGGTAGAAGTTGATGCCCTCGTCGCGCAGCGGGTCGCATTCGTTCACGCTGATGACGGTGGGCGGCAGGCCGCGCACATCGTCTTCCGTCGCAAAGCCGGGCCAAGCGAGCGGGTTGCCCTTTTCGAGCTCCTCGATGCCGTAGGCCATCGCGCCGCGATTGTTGTGCAAATCCAACAGGATGCCGTTGTTCTCGATGGATGAAGGGTTTTCGTCCATGGGCCAGCGGCCGGCGATGTACGGGCACAGGGAGTACAAGCCGCGGATGACGCCGATGTCGCCATCCCGCAGCAGCTTGAGGCCAGTGGCCAGCGTGAGGTTGCCGCCACCGCTTTCGCCGGCAACGATGATGTTGTCCGCGTCGATGCCGAGCTTGCCGGCGTTCGCGGCCACCCACTTCACGCCGGAGACGCAATCGTTCAAACCGGCGGGGTAGGGCGCCACTTCCGGCACCGAGGAGGCCGTCAAGCAGTTGCGGAAGTCCACCATCGCCACCGCAACGCCTTGCGCGGCGATGATCCTGCCCCAAGCGCGATAGTTCCCGTCGAAGCAGGACATCACCATCATGCCGCCGCCGTGGATGTAGTAGACGCATGGCTTCGCGTCATCCCCATCCGGACGAATGAATTGGATGTTGATGGTGTTGCCGTCCGGCTGCGACGGCACCTCGAACTTGGTGACCGTGAGGCCCCCTGAAGGGGCAATCTCTTCGGTGTCGCAGGTGTTCATGAACGCCTTCAGCGCCTCGTCCGCAGCGCGCGCCTCGGGCGTGTTCGCTTGCGCCAATGCCTCTTCTCGGCTGGCTGTGTCCGACTGGGCGGGGATGGGGAACGCCCCCATCATGGCTTTGATGCGGGGCTCGATGCGCGGGTCTTCCAGAATCTTGCTTTCGCTCACGTCACTCGCCCCCTACGCTCGCTTCGTAATCCGCTTCGAGCAGCCGCGCGCCGCGCAGGATGTTGCCGAGAGCGTAGTTCGCCTCGTGGCAGGCGTATTCGTAGACGCTGCCGTCCGCGGCCGGCCAAGGATATTCGCCGCTCCAAGGCTCCTCCCACGAAGTGGGGTCTGTGACGGTGAAGTTGTAGCTCAACGTGTCTGCATCGATGCGGCGGAAGCGTTCCACCACATGCAAATCCGCCGAGGCGCCGAACATGTAAAGGCCAGACTTGTCGCGGAAGTGCTTCGTCTCCACCACCAGCGTGTCGCCGTCCCACCAGCCGATGGAATCGCCCATCCACTTGCGCACTTCGGCCGGCCCATGCTCGCTGTTCAGGCGAATGATGCGAGCGTCATGCACCATCTCGTTCAAGATCATCACGTGGTCTGGCGTTTGCACGATGCGCTTCACGTTGTTGTAGAGCACCGGCAGCATCGGCGGGCCGGATGTGGAGCCAAAGCCGAGCAAGCAGCGCTCGCCCAAGGGGCGGATTTCGGGATCGTCATAGGGGCCAACCGGGCGGTTCTGCTTCATCCACCAAGCCTCGCCGGTGTTCTCGCCGAAGAGGCTCAACACACCCATGGCGTTGGCCTGCCCCGCCGGCGTGAGCTGCGGCAACTGGCCGTTCGGCGGATCGTGGATGATCGACGTGCGGTATTTGCCATCGACAACGAAGCCGTCGCTGCCAGGGTCGATCCAAAAGGCGTTGTAGCCGCCGACGTTGCCGGCCGCGCCGGGAGAGCCGTCGCCACCCACCGGCGGCGCGCCGCGGTTTGGGTCGCTCGGCTTGGAATCCGCTTCGATGATGCTCTGCACCAAGTCGTCGGCCAAGCTCTTGGCCTTCGCGGCCTCTTCCGGCGTGAGATACAGGTTGTCGCCGAACTCCTTCGGCCGTTGCAGCGGCGTGAGCGTGGCGATGTCGTAGACGCCGCTCAGGTCTGGCCGCCCATCTGCGGTGCGGGGAATGTCGGCGGCGGCGGTGAGCCCCCAAGATGCGGCCAATCCGGCGAGCAGGGAAAGCAGTGTGCGGGGCATGGCGAGCCTCCGTTTTTCGGTGCAGTCGCGCCTAACATACCAGAGGTTGCCGCCCGTCGGCGACGCCCCGCCCCGGCGTGCCGATCAGTTGCTCAGGGCGAACCCCTCATAGCCTTGCGCGGCCACCGCGTCGCACCGCTCGACGTAGAGCGGATAGCCGACGTAGGGCATGAAGACGCGGGGCTTGCCGGGCACGTTGGCACCGAGATACCAAGAGTTGCAGGTGGGATAGAGCGTCTCGCCGGCGATGGCGTTGACATGCGCCACCCACTCCTCCTGCGCCTGCTCCGTGGCTTCGATGGCCGCGAGGCCATGGCCACGCAGATGCGCGATGCAGGCGGCGATCCAATCCACATGCTGCTGGATGGACACCAGCATGTTCGTCAACACCGAAGGGCTGCCGGGGCCAGAGATCATGAAGAGGTTGGGGAAGCCGGCCACGGCCAAGCCCAGGTAAGTGACTGGCCCCGCAGACCACTTGTCTTTCAGTGCTTCGCCGCCGCGACCGCGAATGTCGATGCGGTTCAACGTGCCAGTCATCGCGTCGAAGCCCGTCGCCAGCACTAGGCAATCGACTGCATGCGTTTCGCCGCCGGCCACCACGCCTTCCGGCGTGATCTCTTCAATCGGCGCTTCGCGCACATCCACCAGCGTCACGTTGGGGCGGTTGAATGTTTCGTAGTAGCCGGTGTCCAGACAAGGCCGCTTGCAGCCGATGACGTTGCTCGGCGAGAGCAGCGCGGCGGTATGCGGGTTCTCCACCACTTCCGCGATGCGCTCGCGCACGAACTGCGCCGCCGTCTCGTTGGATTCGCGGCTCACCAGCAAGTCGTTGTAGCCAATCAGGAAGGAGAAGCCTCCCCTCTGCCAACCGGATTCGTATTGGCGTTGCCGGGCTTCCGCGTCGTCTTCCAAGGCGCCGCCGGGGCGCATGGGCATGTCTGCGCCGAGGGCGCCGGGCATCTTGCTGTTGCGGGCGCGGAAGGCGTCGTACTCCGCCTTCACGGAGCTTTGCACTGCTGGGCTCAGCGGGCCATTGCGCGCGGGAATCGAGTAGTTCGGGGTGCGTTGAAACACCGTGAGGTGGCGCGCTTGGGCGGCGATGATGGGTATCGCTTGGATGGCTGAGGAGCCAGTGCCAATGATGCCGACGCGCTGATCCGAGAAATCCACCCCTTCGTGGGGCCACTTGCCGGTGTGGTGAACATCGCCGCGGAAACTCTCCAGCCCCTTGAAATGTGGCGTGTTGGTGGAGGAGAGGCAGCCGGTTGCCATGATGCAGAAGTGCGCGGCGACGCGCGTTCCGGCGTCTGTCTCGATGCGCCAGAGGTTGGCGTCTTCATCGAATGTCGCGGCGGTGACGCGGGTGTTGAACGCAAAGTGGCGCTTGAGATCGAAACGGTCTGCCACATGGTTGGCGTAGCGCAGGATTTCCGGTTGTCCAGCGTAGCGCTCAGACCATTCCCATTCCTGCTGCAGGGCGTCATCGAACTGATAGGAGTACTCCATGCTCTCCACGTCGCAGCGGGCGCCGGGGTACCGATTCCAGTACCAAGTGCCGCCGACGTCCCCGCCGGCCTCGAAACCACGCACCGTCAACCCGGCTTGGTGCAGCCGGTGCGCCATGTAAAGCCCGGCAAAGCCGGCGCCGACGATCACGGCCTCCGCACGCTCGAATCGTTCCGCCATCATGTTCTCCCCCGATCGGCGAGGCCGGATTCTACGCCAGCCTTCGGCGCTGGCGGAGGGAGCTGCGGGGCATGGCGGCTCGAGGCGGTTTGGCCGTGGATCCGCGCAGCCCTACCGCCCTGGCGAGGGAGCCATTAGGTCGGCGGGCTTGACAGCCTTCGGCGCTGGCGAAGGGAGCTGCGGGGCATGGCGGCACGAGGCGGTTTGGCCGTGGATCCGCGCAGCCCTACCGCCCTGGCGAGGGAGCCATTAAGTCGGCGGGTTTGACAGCCCTCGGTGCTGGCGGAGGGAGCTATACTCGGCTTTCCTCGGTTCAGGAAGAAGCGCGATGGACGCTGACCGCTGGCACGGCACCTCGACCATGCCGCCCGCCTACAAGCTCATCAAGGAACGGGGGCTTGACAAGCATCTGACGGAACTTGAAGCCTACGGGCTGACCATCCTCACGCCAGAGGAGATTGGCGAGCCCGATCTGCTCGAACGGACGCGGGAAGCCGTGCTGCGCATCGCCGAAGCCCGCACCGGCGTGAGGCACGACATCGACACCGGCGCGCACGGCTCGATGGATGTGGTCGGCTCCAACGACAGCCAATATCTGTTGTTCTCCTTCCTCGAAGAAGACCCAGTGTTCGAGGAGATCATTCAACACCGGATGACCTTGCCCATCATTGATTACTACTTGGGCGAGGACTGTCAGCTCTCGTCGCTCACTTGCTTCATCAAGTGGCAGAACGAGCAGGGCTATGGGCCTAACTTGGGCTTGCACAACGATTCCGGCCTGTACCGCGCTGGGCCGCTGCCGGGCCGCCCACATGTGTTCAACACGAACTGGATTCTCACGGACTACACGTTGGACAACGGCGCCTTCTGCATCGTGCCCGGCTCGCACAAGCTCTGCCGGCATCCAAAGCCGGGCGAGGGCGTGGAGGACGCCGTGCCGGTGGAAGCGCCGGCTGGCTCCGTGCTGGTGTTCCACGGCAACGTTTGGCATGGCGCCTTCCCGCGCAAGAACCCAGGCTTGCGGCTCTCCATCAATGCCTATTACTGCGGCGGCCACTACCGTGCGCAGGAGAGTTTCCGCGGGCGCATCAGCGAAGCGATGGTGGCGCGCAACGGCGAGCGCTTCCAACAGCTCGTGGGCTACGACGACATCTGGGGCTTCAGCGACGCGCGCGGGCCAATGTCTTGGTACAAACGGGCGTCGTAATCCCGCACTGGCAGGCGCAACTCGCCAAGCGCTACCCCGCCGTGGCCGTGGGCTGCGGGCTTGGGGTTGTGGCGCTTGTCGTGTGGAGCGCGTGGCCGCCCTTGGGCTGGGCCTTCGTGGCGCTCGTTGCATGGGCGGCCTTCGCGCCGTGGCTCTTCTACGCCTCAAGCCACGTCGCCTTGCGAACCGGCGCTCTGGCCGCCTGGTACCGGCTGCTAGCGCCGACCGCGTTGCTGGGCGGCGTCGCCGTCTTGGCATGGCAGGTGGCGACGCGAGACGTCTACGAGTTCCCCTTGGCGGTGGTTGCCGTGCCACTCGCGCAGCTCATCGTCGTGCTGCCGTTCGTGCTGAATACGTCGACGGATACGACGATTAGGGGGAAGGCGGGCTAGGCGGGGCCGGTCTTGGCCCAGAGGATGGGGTGGCGTATCCGGCGGGCAGGTTTAGGTTTCCGCCTCTCGGGACCCCGCGCCGCGCTTTGCGACTACTTGAAGACGACACGGGTGCAAGCCTATGGCCGCATAGGCGAGAAGCGGGGGAGGCTAGGTCTCTCGCGTTGGCGAGATGTGCCGATGGGCGCGGCTGTGTTCTCTATGGGTTTGGCAGGTGCCGAATGGCGCATCGCGGGTGTGAACTGCTCGGGGACGCCCTCGTCTCTCGCGGATATGCCTCACCAGAGGCGCCGAACGCCGTATCGATCGAAGGCTTTGTCGGCAGAAACAAGCGTTAGATTCTGGGACAACGCTTGGGCGATCAGCATTCGGTCGAACGGATCTCTGTGCGGGCCGGGAAGCCTTCCCGCCCTCTCAGCGTCTTCAACCGAGATCGGCAGCTGCTCGAATCCCTGCGTCGCAATGGCGCCTGCCACATCCTCTGCCACTTCCACTGCCTCTTGAAGCTTGCCGAGGCGATGCTTCGTGGCGATCTCCCATGCCGACGCCGCGCTCACGACCACGCCATTGTCCCCATCCTCAATGGTGCGTCGAACCTTCGCTGGCAACCGCACGTTTCCCTCCAACCACCAGAGGAAGGCGTGCGTGTCTAGCAGCAGACGCATCGGTCACGCTCTGCCTTCCCAACGTGCTAACTCGTCGTCCGGCAACGGCTCCAGAATGCTCTCGTCCACGACGATTCGCCCCTTCATGGCACCGAAACGTCGCTTGCCCTTGGGCCGGCAGGGAACGAGCCGGACGACGGGTTCGCCACGACGGGCGATGACCACCTCTTCGCCAGCTTCCGCTTGGGCCAGCAGGCGGGAGAGATGCGTCTTGGCTTGATGGACGTTAACAGTCGGCATGATGGACTCCCTTGTTGACTAGAAGCATAGCTAGGTCGGGCTTGGCGTCAAGGTTGCATCTGGGTGCTGTGCGGCCGGACAAGGCGAGCCTTCGATGCGGTGGCTTGGACAGCGTGTTGACCGGGCCGCGGGGCCGGTCGCGCTCTCTAGCAGCCCGCCTCTGCGACGGTGGCTCGAGCCGAGCTTTTGCTGCGCAACGACCAGATCAAGAGGTCAAACAGCAGGAAAGGGCTGCTCGCGAAGCTGCCGAACATGGGCGTCCACATCGGCGATGTCGTCTCTGTCCTGCCACATGCGAAAGGCGGGCATCCGTTCTTCTTCATCGTCCAACACCGGTGCTTGGCCCATGCCCACCAAGCGAGCCCTGGGCTTGCCGCGGTAGGTGATGGTGACCGCCTGGCCGCGGTCCACGCAGGCGAGCGCCACCCCGATCTTGGTTCTCAGCTCCTTCGCCGTCATCTGCACGGTTTTGTGCCTCACCAGAGTTGACGCTCGGAGTGTACGCCTTAGCTGCTGTCGGATAGGGGCGGTTGCGGGACGGCTAGTCCGCCCCGGCGACTTCCTCTGGCAAAAGATGACGCTCGCTCACGGGCCGCATCAGGGCATTCGCCACCAGCGCGACGAGCAACAGCCCCACCATTAGAAACATCGTTGAGTCGTAGAGTGAGGTGCCTGGATGTGGCACGCCTGCTGGCGCGATGTCCATCAGCTTGGCCACCGTTACGGTCTTCTCTCGTATCAGCAGCTCCAGTTGGTCGATGCCGGCGCCGAATCGTTCGCGGAAGGTGTCCGGGTTGGCTTGGCTGGCGAGGTCTCGGATGGCGCGCCCCTCGGCCCGCTGCCGCAGTGTGGTAATCGCCAACGGCCCAAGCAGCCCCGCCGCGCTCCAAGCTGTCAGCAGCCGGCCGTGAATGCCGCCCACGAAACGTGTGCCGAACACGTCCGCCAAGTAGGCAGGGATGGTGGCAAAGCCGCCGCCGTACATTGTGAAAATCAGCATCGTGGCCGCGTAGAAGTAGACCAGCCAAATGATCGATGGGCTGACGCTCACTTGGTGGGCGGCGAGCGGAATGGATAGATACAACGCGCTTCCCAGAGCAAAGAATATCCAGTACGTCTGTTTGCGCCCCAGATAGTCCGACGCGCTGGCCCAGCAGAACCGCCCGCCCATGTTGAACACGCTAATCATCACGACATAGGTAGCAACGAACGCGCCATCCACGATGTGGGGTAGGGTGGAACCGAAAATCTCGGTCATCATTGTGCTGGCCACCCCTAGTACGCCGATGCCGGCGGTCACGTTCAGGCACAGCATCAGCCACAGCAGATAGAACTGCGGCGTCTTCAACGCTTGGTCGATGTCCACGTTGCGCTGCGTCATCATGCGTTCCGCTGCTTTGCTCTCATCCGGGGGCACCCAGCCGGGCGGGTGCCAGCCGGGTGGGGGAGTGCGGAAGGCGAAGGCCGCCGCGGCCATCACAGCGAGATACGCCACGCCCAGGACGATGAACGTCCCCAATATGCCGACGCTGCCCGTCCCGACCAGATAGACCCCTTCCGGGCCCGGAACGATCATCTGTGGCACGTCGTGCGCGGCCACGATGACGACTTCGCGCAGGCCACTAGCCGTTTCCGCGAAGCGCCGCCCCGCTATCGTCACCAGTTCCACATTGGCAAAATCGCCCAGATACTCCGGCGCCAGGTAGAACGTGCGGATCAGAAACTCTTTGAGCGGCGCCGCGATGATGGCACCGCCACCAAAGCCCATGATCGCCAGCCCCGTGGCCATCCCGCGCCGGTCCGGGAACCAGCGCAGCAGCATGCTCACCGGCGACACGTAGCCTAGGCCCAAGCCGCAACCACCCAGCACGCCATACCCTAGATAGAGCAGCCACAATTGCTGGGCATGGATGCCGGCGGCTGCCACCAGAAAGCCGCCGCCCCAACACGCTGCGGACACCATTCCAACCAGACGTGGCCCCACTTGCTCCAGCCAGCGCCCGCCGAAAGCCGCAGCCAGCCCTAGGCAGACGATCGCGACTGTGAAAATCCAGACGACTTGCGAGAGGTTCCAGTCTCCGCTGGCGCTGGCAACAACGCCTTGAACCCGCGTGAGCGGGGCATTGAACAGGCTCCACGCATAGACGGCGCCGATGCAAAGGTGGATGGCAACCGACGCCAGCGGCGCCAGCCACCGATTGAAGTGGTCGGGAGCGACAGTCCGCTCTTTGGAGAATATCGATGCCATCGGATTGCCGAGCCCGCCTCCCTGACAGCTAGGCCGTGTTGACGTTCATCGTCGCGTGCGCTCGCACGGGGCTCTGTTGGCGTGGCCATGGTGGCCCGTGCGCACCGTTGCCGCACGACTCACTCGGGCAGAGTGAAGAACGCGGCGTCCTCAACGCCGAGCACAGGCACGACCAATGCGCGGTCTAGAAAGTCGTTGCGCATTTCACACGACGTCTCGGCGATCAGTGAGCAGCCGTGACAAGCTGCGCCGTGCAGTGGGCGGCTCTCCAGCGTTGCCGCACTCTCATCGGGCACGTGCTGAGCGCAGATGGGGTCGTTGGAGCACAGCGCCGCGGTGCGCAACGCATCTGCCAAGTGGTTTTCGATGTGGCGGCCCTGCTGCACCAAGCCGCCCAAAGTGCCCTCGGCATCTGGCGTGCCGGTGTACAGCAGGACGCCGTAGCGCCGCCCGCTCGGCAAGTCTTCCGCGTAGATTCGTTCGCGGATGGAGCTGACCGGATAACCGCAGCGCATGGCCAAGGCCTGCACCAGTAGATGGGCGAGCGTGTGCAGCAGCACATACGCGCCGCCCGGAAAGGGACGCTGCGTGTTGCGCGTTTGCCGCCACATTTCGTAGCCCTTGGCCAGTTTGGTCACGCGGTCTGCCACAGCGGGACGTTCCAGCCACGCTGCCACGGCATCGGCCCCCAGTTCCACGAACACCCCCTCTCCACGGTTCTCGACAGCCGGAAACCAGCGCGGGGCCAAGGCGATCTCGGCGCGCATGACGTCGCTCTCGAAATCGCCGTGGATGTCTGGCGTCACCGCGTCCAAGCGCGTGAAGCCGATGAGCGCCAGCACTTCGCGCAGGCGATGCAGTTGGACGACCGCAGCGATGCGTTCGCCGTTGTCGGTGCCGCTTCGCCAAGCGGACTCCGGCAGTCGACGGGCGTGGAAATTGGCCTCCGTTGGCGGTTCATCGCCATAGCCCTCGTCCGCACCAAGCAGCGCTTCGAGTTCCGCTTCTTTCAGCGGCCGCAGTTGGCCGGTGCCGCTTCTCACCTCCTCGATGGCGCGCAGCACTTGGTCGTCCTCAAAGGGAGCGAGCGCTTCGGCAACTTTCGGCACGGACTTGAACACGGTCAACTGCGCAGCGTCCTGAACCGCCTGCAGCACATCCCAAACGGCGATCACGGCTTCTTGCACTGCCGCGCCGGTATCCGGCAGCGAGAGCACACTGGCCACTTGGGGGAAGTACGCATTGGTGGCGGTGCGAATCAGCAGGCGGCTGTTCTGAGAACACTCCTCGTTCGTGTTGCGCCCCAGCCAAGGGCGGCTGCCACGGCATTGGCCCAAGGGATTCGCGCCGATGTCAGATGCTTCCGAGAGGTTCCGGGACCTGCCGCATTCGCAACGCACAGTCAGTTCGCCAAGGCCACCGGTGGTGCCGCGCTCGTCCAGCCACAGTTGTCGGCGGCAACGCTCCTCCGGCCCGTGAACGAACGCCGGCCAATCCACATCGTCCACATGCCCACGCGGGCAGGCACGCACGAAGCGGGTGGGCACCACGGCGATGTTCTCGAACCTGCCGCGCTCATCCAGCGCCCTGCGCTGCACCAAGCGGCGCGACTGTTGCCGGCCTGCGCTTTCGCTGCCCGCAAAAAAACCACGCTCCTGTACCACGAACCATTCTGGGAACCGCCACGCGCCAATGCCCTTGGCTGGCGCCCACGGTTCCGAAGGCGCGGGTGGTGGCGCATAGAGCCGCGGTGCCGGCACCGCGGTGACGCGCTGCAGGGCCTGCGAGAGCCGCGGCTCTACGATCTCCTGCAAGTCCTTGGGCCATGTGTCCAATCCGCCGACGATGGCGGAATGTGTCGGCAAGTCGATGAGGGCACCTGGCCCGTAGGTGGTGATCACTTGGCTTTGGCGGATGCTGCCGAAAGCGCGGCTCATGGCTGAATGTCCCGTCCGCTTAGCTCGCGCAGGTACAGGTTGACCTCGGGTTCCACGTCCCGCAGGGAGCGGTTGGCGCGAAACAGACGGTGCAGGTCGGATTCGAACTGCGTGTCCAGCATTTCGCGCAGCAGTGGCCGGCGCCCCTTCATCTCGTATTGTTGATACTTCACAAGCACGTTGGCTTGGTGGTAGTCCTCCACGATGGATTCCCAAGCCGCAAGCAGTTCCTGCACGCGAAGTTCCACGTTGCGTCGGCGCTCAGTGCGCTCGCGCTCTTCCTCGAACGGCTGCTTGGCGACGCGTTCGGCAAAAGCGGCAGCTAGGCGGCGCTGCAACTCGATGCCTGCTTCCGCGATGTGATCCGCTCCTTCGGCTGGCGTTAGCCGACCCATGAGGTGGCGTGATAGACCGACCATCGCGCCGGCGAAACCCCGGTCCAGCGCCCGTGTCGAGAACGGCGTAACGCTGGAGGCTTCCACGGAACGATAGAACGTCTCGTGGAAGTGGCGAAAGCGCTCGTAATGGGAGCGGTCTCTCGGTTTGTGCGTGTTCAACAGCGTCGCCACCAAGCCGGGGCGATGATGGTCCCGCCCCACTCGGCTGGTGGCCTGAATATACTCGGCGTGAGACTTCGGCTGCCCCAGCACTAGCATCAGGCCGAGCCGCTGAATGTCCAAGCCCACCGAGATCATGTTGGTGGCGATGGCCCAATCCACGCGGCGCCTTTCGTGGAACATGGCTTCCAAGCGGCGCCGGGCGTCGGCGACTTTGTCTGTGGAAACACGGGAGGTGAGCTCCAGGACCTCTGATAGCTGCAGCCGGTCCCTGAATAAGCCGCGCTGCTCGCCGACACGCTTGCGCGCGCCGTAGTGTTGCACGGTGTTGCTCACTTCCTCTTCCAGAATGCGCCTGGCGCCGCCGAGCTCGCGCAGGCTGTTGAAGTACCCAAGCACGGTCATGTACGGGTCTGCGGGATTGCTTTCGTTCTTGGCTCCGCCGGCGTCTTGATGTGCCTTCTGCGCGGCCGCCATCAGCGCCAGCCAAACACGGCGCATCAGCACCTTGGGGCTGCGTCCGGTCGCCGTGATGCCGAGATAAAGCCGCGCTTCATCATCCGCCGGAATGGTTTGCGCGAAGAATGAATCTTGCCGGCGAACGCCTGAAGGCGGGAATATCTGCGTGTTGCCCCGTGCGAACAGCGCTTGGATCTGCTCTTGGGCGTGCCGCACCGTGGCCGTTGAAGCGACGATTTTCGGCCGCACGCGCACGCCCTCGCTGAGCTCGCGTGTACACAGGGCATCAATGATTGTCTCGTACAGCCCGACCATCGTGCCGAGCGGCCCGGAGATCAAGTGCAGTTCGTCTTGGATTACCAGATCGGGCGGTGGCAATGGCTGGGGCAGCTTCTCCCCAAGGCCGGCAGATTCTGCAGCGCCATAAAACCCGTGTTTGTCGTGCCGTTTGGCGCCGCCGAGCAGCTTGCCGGACTTCGCCTCCCACGGCAGGGCAGCGAACTTGTCCACGGTGGCGATCAGAAACGCTGGCAAACGCTGGTAAATGGGCTCGTCCACCCCCAGAACGGGGAGCGCCCGATCGCCGCTGAACTCGCACTCGAAGTTGGCGCACACCACCCGCAATTCGGTTGGCTTGTCGTCGTTGGGCAGCAGCGTGAAGGACTCTGGCTCGAAGGGTTTGCCACACCACGGACAATTCTCCAACGGAATCGGTGCCGGCCTAGCTCTTGGGTTGGCCTTGAACTGGCGGGCCTTGGCGCGAGCGGTATCGGATCGGTTCTCACCCTTCCTGCCCATCACGTTGGGCGTGGCAGCTTTGCCCACCCACAGGCCGATCTCGAATGGCCAATCGCCGTAACGCTGCACGTTTTTCTCGCGCTCGAGCTCCAAGGCGCAGACCAAGCCGGCAGCGCGGCCTAGCTGGTCGAGCGTGAGCAGGCGCAATGTGTAGCGCATCACGACGCTGACGCCGGCACCGGCTTTGCCTTTGGCCTGCGGATGGCGCAGCCGCCGCAGCACCATCGCCAATGCGGCGAGGCCGAGGTACGCTTCGGTCTTGCCGCCGCCGGTGGGAAAGAACAGCAAATCCACGACGTCGCGGTGTGGATCGTTGGGATCGGCGATGCCTGCCAAGTTCAGCAGAATGAAGGCGAGTTGGAAGGCGCGCCAACAGGGTGGCTCCTCTTTGAAGGTGTCTGGCAGGCGTTGCCGCAAGGCGCGGGCTATCGCGCAGTTGGCGATGCGAAAGGCATCCAGCACGTCTTCGTCGTTCGCCAAGGCGTTGATGCCAGCGTCCATCCGGTCGGCGGCCGAGCCCGCCCGCCGCAACAGTTGCTCAGCGGTCTCGTGGCGGGTGCCGGCGAGTGCAGACAAGCCCTCGCGCTGCGATTCGATCCAAGTGCGGTATTGCTGCACGAGCGGCATCAACGCAGCCGCGGCGGCTTGGCCGTCGGCCAGTTCGCCAAGCGCTTCCATCGATAGTTCCGCGCCCCGTACCTGTGCGGTTGCGGTGCGTTGGACGTGGGCGCGGGCGACCCATGCGGTGCGCACGCTGCGGCACGCGCCGTTCAGCAGTTCCCAATCCGCCGAAATGCCGTGCCCGGTGGCGTATTCGGGCGTGTCGGCGTAGTGCAGGTCCGCCACGTTGTCGTCCCAATCGTTTGCCTGCGGTTGGCGCGGATTCGGCCTCGGCACGAAAGGCCGTTCGCTGCGCACTTCGAGTTCCGCTTGGAAGGCGTAGGCAGTGTCCGCTAGGCGGTCCTCCGATGCCGGTTCCCGTTGGTTCACTAGGAAGATGGAGACGGCGCGCGTACCGGCTGGCATGTCTCGCAGCTTGCTCGCGTCTATCGGGCGTTCCCGAACATGGACGCGAAGACCGTTGGAGTTCGGCACGGTGTGGGCACCCTCGGTGCCGAGTTGCAGCCGCAGCTTGGCCTCTTTGGGCTTGCGCTGCCACAACGACATCGGCTTACCGCTCTCGTCTTCGGCGTCCGCGACGGCGTAATCGCCCCAGCGGGCGGTGACCTCAAGCACATCGACGTTCTCGGCAACCAGAAAGCTGATGCCGATGGAGGAAGGAAAGAAGCCGCGCCGCGCCGGTCTGCGATCCGCCGTGGACTCTTCCGCCAGCCCTGCGACGGCCGGCGTTTCGTCTAGCTCTTCTTCTTCGTCCGCATCGGCGTTCTGTTCCGGCGGCGCATCCGAAGGCACGAGAAATCCGGTGAGATACCAGTTGGAAGGCCGCACCCAGCCGGGAATGCGCTCATCGGCAAGTTCGTTGCCGGCGGGCGGGCCAATGAGGTCTAGGTTGAGGGCGTGAGCAAGGGTGGCGCGGACTTCCGCAGAGGTGGTTGGAGCGGGAATGGAGTTGCCGATGGAATCTGTCATGGCGTCGCTGCGACAGTCGATATCTTTCAGGCAGTTTAGCGGACGGATGAGGGCATCAGCGTCTTGCCCCGTTGTTCAGTTTGGTCCCGAACAAGGCCAACCGCTGGCGGACTTCGGCCTTGACGTCTTGCCCGCACCGCGCCTGCCGGTGACTAGCAGGATTGCACTGGAGAGCCCCGGACTCAAGGTCGAGATCGACCACCAGCACCCTTTTGCCTTTGTGCGCCAAGTGCCATGCCAGAACCGCCGCGGTGGTGCTGCGCTCGACTTGCGCCAGTTCGCCCGGCATCGTCGTCTGAAGTCTATCGAGTTGCGAGTTCTGCTGCCTCTCGGCGGTTGAAGGCCTCGGTAGGGTTGAGAATCCGCAGACCATCCCAATGTTAACCGCGGGCAGGATGCCGAAGAGAGCCACGGGGACGGTCGCCTAGGCTCCCGTCATGGCCATCGGCTTGCGAAGGAGGTTCGAGAGGGCAAGGGGTCGACTGGCTGTGGCTTCGCCATTCGCAACAGACGAACGCGCGAGAAGATGGGCAGGCCCCCGCCATGCACGCGAATGGACACGGATGAAGTAATCCGCAACAGCGGTGTAGGCTGACATCGGTTGGCGCAATGCCCTTGGCTGGTCGGCGCCGCGTAGAGGAGGAGATGACATGGCTTCGCAAGACATCGTTCAACAGCTGGAAGAACATCTAGAAACAATCAACCAATACAAGGACGTTGAGCTGATAAGCCGTCCGGGCAGATGGGGAACAATCACATTCAAGATGGCCGAGCAAGACATTGAACTAGCGATGTCTATTGCGGCCGACTTGTCATCCATGCCTTTGAGCTACCTCACAGATCAAGCGGCTCAAGACATCATGCGACACATCTTCAATGTCTCTGAGTATTTCAAACAGATCTATGAGTTCAAGCTTGAAGGCACATCTAAGCTTCACTACGAAATCGCTGCCCATCTCGAAAGAGCTGTAAAGGGCCTTAGTACTGCCACTAGCGACTGGATTCCCTACCTTGCGTATAAGCGGGGTGACTTTTCTGAGAGCATCCAGCAGATCGAAACAGCTGTCAAGAACGCCGGAGCTCTAGAGGACGAGGCGAAGCGCTATGCCTATGCCTCGCGGGCGGAGGTCGACGAGATCGTAGATGCAGCCCGCGAGGCGGCCGCCAGCGCCGGCGTTGCCACGTTTACTAGCGAGTTCGACGCAGAGGCGAAGATATTGGCAAGTGGTTCCAAAGGATGGCTTTGGGCGATTGTGGTGCTGGCCGGTGCAACAGTCGGTTGTGCCGTCTTGTCGTTCTACTGGCCATCCCTCCCAGAGGACGCCAATGGCTGGATCACGTTGCGTCATGTGGTTGCCAAGGTCTCTGTCATCGCCATCCTCTTTACGGGAACTGTTTGGTGTGGGCGAATCTACCGTGCTCTGAGGCACCAACGCTCGATCAACCGGCATCGAGCGCTCAGCCTCAAGACCTTTCAGGCATTCGTCAAGGCTACAGACGATCCCGTGACTCGCGATGCCGTCCTAACCGCGGCGACGAAGAGCATCTTCGCGAACGTGCCTACCGGCTTCGTGGAGGAGCGGGTGACAGGTCAAGATGCATCCGTGAACGTGCTCGATATCAGCAGATCGGCAAGCAGGGGGGTGCCGACGGGGAGCGGTGCTTCGCCGAAGGAGTGAACCCCGAGAGGAGACTTCTCAGGACGTCGCTCGCGCCCGAGCTCTTGCACGGACTCGCGCCTCGATCCTTGTATAGAGGCGCGGCCGGTACGCAAGCCGATCCGCTAGCGTAACCGTCAAGGCATAGGATTCTCGCTCGGACGCAAGGGGCGCTCCCCAAGCGGGGTCGTTGCGCGTCACGACGACGAACCAAGAGCTGTCCCGTGTGCTTCGTGAAGGTTGTTTGAACGTCCAAGTCGACGACTGAACCGTGCCGCGTGACCGTTGCCGCGAGGTGACTTCTCGGTTGCTGGCCAATTCGCTCATGCTGGGATTCGTCTCCCGGTCCGTAGCAGCGTTGAAGGAACGTGCCACTTCGGCCAACGAATCGGCCTTGACGAGGTTGAATGTGATGCCGACCGCACGGTACTCGCTACGCGTCGTGCGCACCGGTGGCCTGTAGGCAAGCACAACCGTCAGTTTCCGCTCGCGCCTGCCTCCTTCCCAGAACTCGGTTGGTATGGGCACTTCGTAGAAGTGATGGCGGCGATTCTCGATCGCCTCCTCCGCCCAAAGGGTGACGCACCCGTCGAGCGACCGGTAAAGGGCAGACCGATCCACCAAGCCGTAGCCAACAAGGTTGCGAAGTGCGTCAGCGTCGTCGGCGAACCGGTCTCTGCAAGCCTGTGGCGGGCAGGCGTGGGCTACCAGCAGCGCTCGGCAGAGGTCTGGGCTTGCTTCGGGGAGTTCCGCCAATAGCCGTGCCGCGGCATGGGCCACATGCGGTGCGGCGAAGCTGGTTCCGGCATCTTGTGCCAACAACTGGCCGGCGGCGAACTCGCGCGAAGTCGAGAGTTCTCCTATGGTTTCTGGCCAAGCGCCGCCCGTGCCACGAATGTCAATGCTGTAGTTGCCGCCGTAATCCACTAGATCTGGCTTGATGGCATCGTTTACGGACGGGCCAGCCCGTGTGAAGGGCGAAGGCTGGTCGACGCGGGCCACGGGCTGGTAGCTGGGATCGTTGGGATGTCGGGCACTTTGGTAACCTTGGTCGTACCGTGCCAAAGCGCCGACCGTGAGTACGTTGAGAGCCGGAGCGGGGTCAAGGAGCGGTGCCCGTTGATTGCCTAAGTACGCGGGATACTCTGTGCGCCAGTCCACCGGCCCCGCCTCGTCCCCTCCGAAGTTGCCAGTGGGAACTACGAACAGCACGTTTTGCTCGCGGCTGAGGGCGTCTAACGTCACCGCCAATCCCGTGATATGGCGTTGCTGATAGGGCTTGTTCAGGTCGCCATATGCAAGGTTGAACACGCGGCAACCGTACTGGTCAACGAAGTATCTGACGGCTTCCTCAACTTGGTTCTGAATGAGGTGCTGGTCGCCTTCATTACGGTCATCGAGGATCCGACCACTGAACAGCCTCAAGGTGGGCGTAAAACGCCGATCTCGGACGCATGCGGCAATATCGTCGTACAAGGCAATGCCTCCCACCATCGTGCCGTGCCCATGCTCGTCGGCCTCGGTGGTTCCTCTCAGAAACGTCTGAGCGTCGCCAACAGCGGGTGCCAGCATCGGATGTCCGGTAGCGAGGCCCGTGTCCAACACGACTACACCCGGCGCATCATTGGGGGGAGGCGGCACTTCACCGAACTCTTCTACGTCTGGACGCAAGAGAGATAGCTCCAAGCCCAGGCGAGGCGGCAGGTCAACTGTGCGAACATCCCGATAGTTCAGCAGGCGTTCGGCGCCGCCGGCGGAGCATCGAACGCGGTAGAGCGTGAGGTAAGGCTGCCTCACGGCATCGAGCTGCTCGCCATGGTTCTCGACCAACCAACCCTCGAATGCCTCGCGTGCTTGCTTGAGGTCTCGATCAAGCGGCCAAAGCTCAACATCCAGCAGGAACGGGTCGGCCTCTGGAAATCCCGCTTGCTTCAGCGCCCATCCCTTCCTGTCGTCGGGTGTCCAATAGCCTAGGTCCTGAAGGGCGTACATCACGTTCTGATAGGACACATTACCGCCATCCGCAAGTTTGACCAGTTTGCCTCGAACTTGTCGAGCTGATCGTTGGTCGCGAAGGCCAAGACGAGCTGGCCCTCTTCTTGGCTGACGATCTCGATGCCAATAGCCGCTCTCGCCAGCTCTTCGGGCAGCACCTTGTCCGTCAATTCGATCTTGATGAGGCGTCGTTCGTCATAACCGCCCACTTCGTCGTCTGTAGCCTGTCGCGCACTCTGCAGATGCTTCCTTAGCGTGTCGGCGTGGGTCTGAAAGCCATCGGGCCTCTCTCTCCCGGCTCCAAAGGGTCGGGTTCGACGCTTGGTGACTGGTTCCTCTCGCGCCAATTCCAAGTGCGGGTGGCTGTCGTCACTCTCCGCCATGTGAGGGCTAGCGCTTGTTCCGCCGTTGCGTCCGGGCGCTCTCTCGGCGCGCGGCCACTTCGAGATCATCGGCGGTCAAACACAGCTCGCGTCCGCTCAGGATTACGATTTTCAAGGCCCGACGGACGATGCGCTCTACATCGGCGTGACTAGCGCCGCTGAAGATGCCCGTGTCCACGACTGCGCGAATGTCGAACTGCTTCCGCACGCCGCGTAGCTTCACCTTCAACAGTTGGCAGACTTGCGCGGGCGTGGGCGGTTTGAGGTAGAGAACTTCCTCGAAGCGGCGCCAGATAGCCGAATCGAGCAGGCCTTCGTGGTTGGTGGCCGCAATGATGAGGCTGCGTCCGCGGTAGGCGTCCAACATCTGCAGGACGGCGTTCACCACGCGGCGCAACTCGCCATGCTCGGTGGCGTCTTCGCGCTCCTTGCCCAACGCATCGAACTCGTCGAACAGCACGACCAAGGGCGATGAGGCAGCAAAGTCGAACACCTTGCGGAGGTTCGCGGCCGTCTCGCCAAGGAAGGACGAAACGACGCTATCTGTGCGTACAACAACCAATGGCCTACCGAGCTCGTGGGCGATCACCTCGGCTGTGAGCGTCTTGCCGCAACCCGGTGGCCCGCAGAGCAACACGCGGTCGCACGCCTGCAAGCCATGTGCCCGCAGCGTGTCGTCGCGGTTGTACTCATGGAGGATGTCTTTCACCAGCGCGAGGTTCGTCGGCGACAGCACCACGTCCTCAATGCATCGGGCAGGCTCCTGCACCGCGCACAACGGGAGGTTGCGCTCGCGGTCCTCCGGGATGGCCTCCGTCAATTGACGGAGCGCAGGCGAGGCCGGTGATTGCGTGCGCCCGTAGAGTATGGTCTCCAAGTCGTTCGCCAGCAGGTGATGGTGCTTCTGACGCTCCTCGGCGATCAACTCCTTGGCGACGCCGCGGAACGCCGCAACGTCGCCGTCCGTGCCGGAACGGAGGAGTTGCCGGAGCAGTTTGCCGTTGGCCATGCCTAGTCGTCCTTGGAGATTTTGTAACCGCAGTCTGAACACAAGCCACTATCCTCGCCCCAAGCGACGTTCTCAGGAGATAGCCCTTGGCCACAAATGCCACAGCGTCCAAGCCGCTCGCCACACCACACGCAGCCGATGTGTTTGGAGGTGAGCAGATATGCTTCTACGCCGCAGATCGGGCAGATGTGGAGTGGCTGGTGACCACCGTACTCGTCGGGGAAGTAGGACTCCGCCTCACAATAGGCCTCCAATGTGACCCCCACAGCTTGCTCTGCGGGCACGTCTTCTCCGCAGGCTCTGCATCTGCACTCCATGAGTTGATGGTCGTGGTTCTTGGTGTCCAATTGAACAACTAAGTCAAGTTCGCAGTATGGGCATAGAATCCTCTCCCCGTCCAGAACCCCTGCAATCCAACGGACTTTGGAAAACGTCCGCCGGCACTGTTCCACTTCTTGCTCATAGACCTTGCTATCCCTGAGCAAGAACTGCCAAGCTTCACCAAGTAGCTCCTCCGGTGCCAGTCGCGCGTGATGGAACAACTCGGCCACAACCGGAAAAGCTGTAGCGATGCTCGCCTGGACTGCTTCAGTTGAGTCCTTGGTAAAGTAGTGCTCTATGTTGTTTCGAGTACGATTGAGTTTTTGAAGAGCGGCTTGATCCACACGCACACCGAAGTCCTTTAGCCGATTGCCAAGGTCCGCGAAATCTATTGTCCGCTTGTCCGTCATGATCTTCACGCCACCCATGCCGTCTGGCCTCGGACTATACTTCATGCCTAGTACTTCCATTGGGTCGGCGAGCGGAGCGCGTCGGACAAGGACCTCTTTGCCGAGTAGCAAAATGCCAGCGTAGAAGTTCCTCACGGCGGAGAGTGCCCTTCTTGGATCGTTGGCTTGGTAGTCCTCTATACCAATCTGCAGTGACTGGACAGCATTATCTAGCAAGCTATTCACACCGAGTCCTCCACGTGCGAAACAGGGACCGAAGTGTCTCCTCCTCTGGACGCACCATCCGCGGTACGCTCCTGTGCCGCTCGTTCGGCGTTGAGTTCCAAGAGGCGGGCGAGGACTTCGTCGCGGATTTCGTTGGGCCAGCGGTAGCGGTAGGGTTTCTTCTTGGTGCCCCACTCCTCTTCGTCGATCTCGTAGTTTAGGAGGAACTCGCAGTCGGTGGGGATGTCTTGCCAGCCGTAGGCATCTAGGACGGCGCGATCCATGGCGGCGTGCAGGTCGCGGAGCTTGGCAATGGCTGGCGAGTCCTCATTGGGGTCATGGAAGCGGTTGTAGGTTTTGGTTAGGCCCTCGTTGTTGTCGATCATCAAGGCGGCGCGGTAGTCGTAGTACGCCTTGCCAGCAGTTTCGATTTTTTGGGGGTGGGTTTGCCAATTGGCGGGGAAGGGGAAGGTCTCGAAGCAGTCGGAAGGGGTGTAGCGTAAGTCGTCCTTCATCGTTGGTCCTAGGAAGGCCGACCAAGTTTGATGGAAGCGAGACTGGAGCAGGGAGAAGGCTGCGAAACTGCCCAAGGGAAACACAATTAGTGTATGACCGAACACCATGTTGGTCGGCAGAAAGACTACCGCTTGTACATTTGAAGTCTGAGGGATCGCCAACACGCTCACCGCCGTCTGAATAGCTGCATGTAGCTCAGGGCGTGGTCGCAAGAACTGCCACCACAACCTCTTCCCAACGGCATCCTTTTGGGCAAGGCGGTCTGGCTTAACTCTCTTCTCCACAATCCCCAACAACTCCGGCCAATCCGCCGCCACGGGCCCTAGATAGTCCTCCGGCACCACCACCTGCCGCCGCAGTTCCCGCTGCTTTTCGGCATCGGCATCCGCCCAAAGCTCTCCCACATCGTCCCGCCGCAGCGGGTAGTCCCGGAAGTTGATGACGTAGCGATGGTGCGTGTGGGTGGGGCTGGTGTTCACTTCCTCGCCGCCGATGTAGGGAAAGATCGCTTCCCGGTTGCGCGGGTTGTCTCCAAGTAGCTGCCGCATCTCCGCCAAGGAGGCGGCGATGCCCTTGCGATCGTTGTCGTCGAAGGTGAAGCCCATTCCGAGCACGATGCTGCCTTGAAAGCTCTTGCCCGCATTTGCCTTCAGTCTCGCCGGGTCGCTGTTGCCACCACGGTGGAACAGGAAGGCGGTGATCTTCTCCACGGCTTTCCCGTCAAGGTGCTTTTGGCCGGGGAAGCGGCCCTTGGCGACATGCAGCACGCTCACCACCACGGCGGCCAAGCCGGGCCACTTCACCCGGGTGCGCACATCGTAAATCTCGCCGCCTTCCTCGCAGATGTTGCGCAGGCCAGTGGAGCGCGTGTCCCCTTGAGCGATGGTATTGGTGGCGATCAGGCCAAATGCGCCGCGCTGTCGGATCAGGCTGAAGGCACGGCGGAAGAAGTGCGCCACCAAGTCCGCGTTTCCGTGGCTCTCCACATGCAGTTCTTTCAGCCAATCTGGATAGCGGGCCACGTTCGCGTCCGCCACGGTGTTCTTCCCGGCAAAGGGCGGATTCCCAACAATCGCATCAAACCCCGGATTCTGCCGCTCGAACACCTCCGGAAACTCGATCTCCCAATGAAACGGCGCTAGTGGCGGGTCGCCGTCCCGCAGTTCCGCAATCCAGCTTCGATAACTCTTGGCATTGCGCGCGCTCACTGCGCCGGCAAACTCCAAGCGCTTTTGCTCCCGTTCCTTCGCCTTGCTGCCCTCAAAGTACGCCGCCAGCGCCAAATTCCCCAATAGCCGCACGTTGCTCGCCTCGTCCCGTGCGTCATCCAAAAGGCGGCGCAGTTCCCGATCCGGCACATCGTCTTTCGCTTCCCTAATGCGCTGTCGCAGTTCGCTGGCTTTGGCCAGACGCTCCTGCGCTTCCGACGCCTCGAAGCCGATCTGAAAGCTCGGCGCATCGCCCTTCCAGTGGAAGGCGCCAATCTGCCCTTTCGTCAGGCCAACGAGTGCATCGCCGTGGCGGAGCGCGTGATCGAGGAAGGTTAGCGGGTGGTCTCGGGCGAGCGTGATGAGCCACAGGGAGAGTTTGGCGAGGTCCACCGCCGCCGGGTTTCTGTCCACGCCGTACAGGCAGCGTTGCGCCACCAAGCGGCGGGCGAAGATGATCTCGTTCTCGTCTGGCGGGATCGTCGGCACGGCGTCGTGAGCGTGCCATGCGTCCACTAAAACATCTGCGAGCTGGCGGCAGGCTTCCACCAGGAATGCGCCGGAACCCATCGCGAGGTCGCATATCTTCAGGTCTAGGATTTGCGCTGGCAGCAGTGGCCCGGCCTGCTCTTCGCGCCTGGCTGCCAAGATGGGTTCCAAGGTGGTGCGAACGATGGGTTCCGTGAGTTCGCGGGGCGTGTAGTGGGAGCCGGAACGGCGGCGTTCTTCGCTCGGTTGCAGCACGATGGCGTGTGCGGCCACCAAGTCTGGCGTGGCGTTCTTGTCGACCACCGAATCCAAGGCCGCATGCGCGTCCGCGATGGTTTTCGCCTCGCCCACAGCTTTGCGGGTTTTGTCGGTGAGCTTGCGGTCTGTTTGGCTCTGCACCCACTTGGCTCGACGCCCCGGTTCTTGAGCTAGTAGCGCCTCCAAGTCCACCATGGTCGGGGCGCCGTGCTTCTTTGCCGCTTTGATGGTGACGGATTGCCCCGTGGCTTGTTCTAGGCGAAAGCCCATCATGGTTTGATAGACGGAGCCGATGTGTTCGACGGCCAGCGCACGGTAGGAGATGCGCTCTCCATTCAGCACGATGAGCTTTTCCAGCACACGGTAGATGGTGCCGTCGCTCACCCGCGGCGGTTCGATGCGCTCGCTCACTTGCCGGGCGCCGCCCATCTGATCGCCGCGGCCTTCTAGGAAACGGTAGCGGTCCGGGTCGAACAAGGCGCCGTGACGTGGCGGCAGTTTCATGGTGCCGGAGTGGGCACCGTCGTGAACCATGCGGAACAGGGCTAGCAGTTGGGCGTAGGCGCCGCAGCGTTGATCCATCGTGTCTGGGTGAAGCGCCGCATCTTCGCGCAGGCGCTGGTGCAGGCCGGCGAGTGAGTAGCCGCTCAGATAGGTGTCGTCCTGCGGCAGCAAGTCGCGTTCTTCGGTGTACAGCAGGAAGACTAGGCGCAGCACCAAAGTGAGCAAGCCGCGGTAGATGTCATCTGGGTTGTCCCGCAGGGGCGCCGCGAGCAGTTCGCCCTTGGAAGTGTCGTGCGCCGCTTGGAAGCCTCGCAACAGTTCATACAGCGCGTGCAGCACTTGCTCGGCTAGGCTTTCGCTCACCTCGTTCTGGAATTTGCGGCTTGCCGCCAAGAGGCCGGCGAGGCGTTGTTCCCGCGGCACGGCGAGCAAGCGGCGTTCGTTCAGCAGCAGGCGCATGGCGGCGGCGATGGGCCGCCCGGCTGTTTGCACCATGTCTGCCACGCGGAAATCCAACCAGCCGGAACTCTCGCCTTGGGGAGCGGAAACCAAGCGCAGCGAGGTGCCGTTGAAGAGCAGGCCGGCGGGTGTATCCGTGCCGCGCAGCAGGCGTTCCATGCGTCCGTGAGCGGATGCATCAGTGCCGCCTTTGGCGCGGACTACGCGGTCGAAGTCTACGGATGGGTCGGTGGAGGTAACCAGCAGTTGCCACGGTGAGGTTGGGTTGCCGTCGTTGGGCTGCGCGTCCGCGTCGTTCCGCGCTTGTGTGTCGCGGGCTTTACGCACGGCGAACTGTGGGCGGAGCACTTCGCCAGTGTCCGGCAGCCGCACTTCAAGTTCCGGCGGTATCGGTGCCTCGGCAGTGCCAGCGTAGCCGGTGGGCGAGAAGCGCCAGCCCAGCACGTTCGAGGCGAAGGTGCGGAAGTCCGGCAGGATGGGCTGGGTGTTGGGGCCGCCGTTGATTTGGCGTTCCTCCACACACGCTCGCAGCCGGCGCTGCCCTTCGGCATCCCGACGGTCGAGCGTCGCGCCGTGCCGGGCCAGCGCAGGGGCGGAAACGACGAGACCTGTGGGACGGACGAAGCCCAGCCACTCGAGATGGGCGGCGATGGCTGGGTCTTGCTTGGGCACCGGCTTCGTCAATCGCTTCAAGTCGGCAGAAGATTAGCAGACCAAGGCATCGTGCGATTGAAGCCATACGCCGCCTGGATGCTCGGTACCGCCACCGAAGAACCCACTGGAGGCGTCGTGTCTAATGGGGGGCACCTCTCGTGCGTGCGCACGATACCGACCGCCGCCCACAAGCCGATAGCAACTCGAATGCCCGACGTACAAAATCTTTTCTCATCTTCTCTTGAAAATCTAAAAATCTTGTGGTCAGATACGGCGATCTCAACGGCACTCGGAGGACGCCGCGCATGGACACACAACGAGAGTTAGCTCGGGCACTAGTGGATCACTGGGAGTGGGCAGCCAGAAAAGGACTGGTCACTGAGGCAACCGCGGCGACGCTCTCGACGAGCTGCAGGCATGTCCTCGGTGTCGATCCAGATTGGGAAACGTTGGACGTGCAAACGTTGGACGTTGAGGACTTCGTATTGAGATTCAATACCTTAAGCGCGGGCAAATACAAACCGCGTAGCCTAAGGGACTATGGCAACAGATTTCGGCGCGCAGTCACTTCCTATCGAGGCTACCTTGAGGATCCTGCTAGCTGGCGCTTCACGTCGTCTCGGCGGCAACCAGCGTCTCGGTCGGATGGTCCTGCCTCGGCCAAAAGAGGACGTGCCCGCCAGCGCACCGTCCAAAGTGAAGAGAGGTCAACGCCGAGCGATGAATCCGTGGGCGTTGCCTCCCATGAGTACTCCTTTCCGATTCGCCCCGAGCTCATGGCCAAGCTCGCTATCCCACGAGACGTGACGACTGCCGAGATCAACCGGCTGGTGGCTTGGGCTCGCACTCTCGCAGTGGATTACGAGCCGTAGCCGTGAAAAAGCGGGCTTTGGCCAAGCACTTGCGCAAGCATGGATGCGTCCTATTCCGGCAAGGGAAGCACGAGTGGTGGGTGAACGAACAAAGCGGCGAGCGCACTTCGGTGCCTCGCCACACAGAAATCTCCAACGTTCTAGGGAAGAAGATTTGCCGCGACTTGGGAGTGGCGCACCCTTAGAGAGCAGCGCGTCAGATTGCGACCGCGACCTCTTCATACGATGCTTCCGCTTGCGCGAGCGCATCTTGCCGATTCATCTCGAGGGCTTCTCGAAGAACATCGGCCAAGGTCTCGAGAAGCGCTTCCCGGGTGCGCTCCTGAGCATTCACTCCGGGGACTTCGGCGATCCAGCCGATCCACCAGCCAGCGTCTTGGCCGATGACGGCGGTCCAAGTGGATTGGGCCATGTCCATCTCCCTAGCCAAAGCAACGACAGTATAGCGTTAGAGCGTCTTGCGGCGCAGAGCGAAGCGGGAGTTCTGCCCGCCGTTCGTCAGTTCGTCTCCGGCCAGAGATACACCAGCCCCACCGGCTCTACGCGTCGCGCCCGCACCTTGTAGAACGTCTCGATCCGCTTTGGCTCTTGGTCCAAATCCCGGTCGAACTGCCCTAGGCGGCGTTGCCAGTGGCGCATATCGGCCTGTAGCTGGCGGGCCTCCTCCTGCTTGAAGCCCAACGTGAGCTGCTGGAACTCGGCGTTGTGGCGCTCGATCTCCTCCAACACCCGCTTGCGTTGCGTCGATAGGGTGGCGGTCAACATCCGCGCCTCGCTCCGGCCCCGTTCAGCCAGTTGCGTGGCTGCGGTGGCGGCGAACTCTTCGGCACGGCTGTCGAGTTGCGGGCGCAAGGCGGCGATGTCGGCGGGTGCAGCTTCCAGCAAGCGCTGCTGAATCACTTCGTTTGGCACCGGGCCGCTGCCCAATGCCTCGTCCAGCAGCGCCAACGTGCGGGCTTGGGCATCGCGGGCATAGGCGCGCAGCGGGCCTCCGCGGCGGCTCGGTTCCACCCAGCGCGCGGTGACTGGCACCAATTCCTCGTGCAAGCGTTCGGCGCGTTGGCCATACAGCGCCAAGCGGCCGAGCAGAATCACGCGGGGTATCGAATCTTTGGTTTGTGCCAAGCAGCAGCGCGAAAGATCGTGGTAGACGAAGCCTTGCGACCGGAATCGCGCCAGCAGGCGTTGCGCTACCCGCTGCTCCAAGTGCAGGTGTACCGTGTCTTCGGTGAGCACGGCGGCGTCCTTGAACACGACCGGGCGAATGGATGCGTGCTTGCGCCAGTCTGCGAGCTTTTGATCTGGCTCGCGGGGCGGGCGCAGGGAATCTAGGGTGGCGGTCCAACTCGGGTCGGTGTCGGCGCGGCGTTCGAGGTGCGGGAACGCCCACACCGTTTGGCCGTGTTCGTCCTTGCTTTCTTGCAGCGGTGGTGCGCCGAGCAGTTCCAGTGCGCAGGAGAGCGCGTCTCGAAACGGCTGTTCGTCGAATCGCACCCAGCGCCGCGATTCGTCGAGCAGCGTGCGGCAATGCTCGATCTGGCTGGCTAGGTCTTCTTGCCGTTCGCGTGCGTCTTCCAACTCCTCGGCGGTGGCGGTTTTGCGGGCAGCGTCCAAGTCCGCACCTTCGATTTCGGTTTTCAGCCTGTCCGCCTCGTCGTGGCGAATGCCCTGGCGCAGGCGGCGCTCCACGTCGTCATCGATCACTTTGGCCAGGCTGCCGAGTTCGCGCTTGATGGTCTCCGTCTTGGTCACCAGCACCTGCAGCACACGATCCTCCACCCGTTGCGGCAACACGAAGTAGTGGCAGCGCACTTCCGGGGCCGGTTGCAGCTTGCGGTCTATGCGGCCGTTGCGCTGCTCGATGCGGCCGGGATTCCACGGCAGGTCGAAGTGGAACAAATCGGCACAGTGGGCTTGGAAATTCAGGCCTTCGCGGGCGGCATCCGTGGCGATGAGAATGCGCAGGGGGTCTTTGGCCGGGTCGGTGTTGAAGCGGCGCTGCACTTCCTCGCGCCGCGGGCCGCTGGTAAGGCCGTCGATCACGGCGATGCGCTCGTCGGCGTTGTCCGTGCATTCGATGGCTTGCTCCAGCATGTTCTTCAAGTAGCGCTTGGTGCCTTCGCGGTTTTCCGTGAAGATGAGCACGCGGCGGTTGTTCCACATGGGCGTGGTGCCCATCGGGCCTTCTCCGAACGGCGGCAGCGCGGGGCATTGGTTGGCGCGTATCCACGCGATCAGGCGGAGCGTCTTGGCGTCCGGTTTGTGCCGGGCTTCTTCGGCAATCGCCTGCATTTCTTCGAGAAGTGTTTGTTCGCGTCTCCACAGTGCGGTTTGGGCAGTGTCTGCCTGTGCAGCTAGGGTGACCGCTTCGATCTGTTCGGCCTCGGACGCCTCGGCAGTTTCTTCGTCCCACTCGGCTCGTTCGTCGTTCGCGTCGGCGGGCGTGAGAAACAGGTTTTCGTCAATGTCCGGCGTGCTCTCGCTGCCCTGCGCTGCCTGCGCCTTCGCCCAGTGTCGCCTCGCGGTGCGTTCATGCACCTTCAGGCTGCGTGCGAACGCTTCCGTGGAAGACAGCAGCCGTTGCTGCAAACCCACCACGAGCAAACCGGCAGCAGCGCGGGACTTGCTCGGCGCGTTGGCGTGGCGCTGGTCGCGCAGCGTGCGGTAGCGGTTGAGCAATTCGGAGAGAACGAGTTCTGGCGTATCCGGCGGCAAATCGTCTATCACTACCGGCACCACCTTCCGCTTCGGAAAACCGCCATGCACGGCGCGGATGTCCTCCTTCAAGCGCCGCACCATCACGTTTTCCAAGTCGCGCTTGCCGCGCACCTTCACGCCGCGGGTGAAGCGATACGGATCCAACAGTTCGAGCAACGTGGAGAAACTGTTCGAATGGCCGTTGTGCGGCGTGGCGGAAAGAAACAACCGATGCTCAAAGCGCGGGCACAGGTCGCGCGCGGCGCGCGTGATCTTCGTCTCGATGCCGTAGCGGCCGGAGGAGGAGGGTGCGGCGTGATGCGCCTCGTCCAGAATCAGCAGGCTGCCGGGCAGCATGTCGCCCAGCCATTCGCGCAGTGGGTCTGCGTAGGTGGGATCGATGAGTAGATTGTGCGAGACCAGAAAGCGGCTGTGCGTGCGCCACGGGTTCACGCCGAAACCGCGTTCGCGGCGCATCCGCGCCATGTAGGCGCGATCGAGAATCTCGAACAACAGGCCGAAGCGATCCGCGAGCTCCGCCTTCCACTGTTCCAACACGGAAGGCGGTGCGGCCACCACGATGCGCTTCACCTTGCGGCGCAACAGCAGTTCGCTGGCGATGAGGCCTGCTTCGATGGTCTTGCCAAGGCCGGTGTCGTCGGCGATGAACAGGTTGACGCGGGGCAGCAACAGCGCTTTGCGCAGCGGCTCCATCTGGTAGGCGTCCAAGTGGATGCCGGCGCGGAACGGCGCTTGGAACAGGTTGGCCCGCGTCGCAGTGGTGCAGTTCCAGCGCAGCGTGTTGAAGAAGGCGGCAAAGTAGCGCGGCGAATCGAATCGTCGGCTGGCAAGGTCTGCCCAGCCTTCTTCTTCCAGGATGGTGCGGTCCAGCTCGAAATCCCAGAACACCGTGAGGGACTGGCCTTGGGCATCGTCGTCCGCGCAGGCAAGCGTCGCTTGCGGGCTGCCGCCTTCCGGCGGATGCACCACCTCTTCCACCAGCCACTGGCGGGACCGCACGCGCACCAGATCGCCGACTTTTGGCGGTTGCTCCGGCGTTGTTTTGGGGAGGGCGGATGGAGTGGCGGACGGCATGGGGAGAGTCTATCTCGGCTTGCGGCACTGTCCGGAAGGTTACTGATCCGCACAGTCTGAAAACAGCGCAGGCTCAGGTGGGTGGCAGCTAGCGTCGTGTGCAATTTGGACGACTTCTACGAGGCCATCACCTACTTGGAACGGTCTAGGTCTGGGCCCTGATCGGCAAGTTCACGGCTGAGCTCTTGCGCCTCGGCGACTCCGGCCCGGTTCATTCGTTCCCGCAATTCTGCCCGGAACTCTCTCGCCCCTTCATGCCCCTGTGCAGCGGCGAGATTCGTCCAAGCATAGGCTTGAACGTTGTCCTTGAGAACGCCTCCGCCGTCGGCGTACATGAGGCCTAGGTTGTATTGAGCGCCCGCGTGTCCCTGCTCGGCCGCTTTGCGGTACCACTTCACGGCTTCGCGGTCGTCCTCGGGGACGCCCTTGCCTCTCGCGTACATGAGCCCCAAGTCATTCTGCGCGTGCGCACTTCCCTGTTCGGCAGCCTTGCGGTACCACCGCACCGCCTTGCCGTTGTCTTTGAGAACGCCCCTGCCGTTCGCGTACATGAATCCTAGGTTGGATTGCGCGCTCGGGTGTCCCTGCTCGGCCGCCCTGCGGAACCACCGCACCGCTCTGCGGTCGTCCTCGTCAACGCCTCTACCAGTCGCGTACCTAGCCCCTAGGATGAACTGCGCACCTGCGTCTCCCTGCTTGGCTGCCTTGCGGAACCACCGTGCGGCTTTGCGGTCGTTTTCGGTAACGCCGTGGCCGTTGGCATACATGGCCCCTAGGATGAACTGCGCGTCTGCGTCCCCCTGCTTGGCCGCCTTGCGGAACCATCGTGCGGCTTCGTGGCGGTCTTGGGGAACGCCCTTGCCGTTGTCGTACATGGTCCCCAAGTTGAACTGTGCGTCTGCGTTTCCCTGCTCTGCCGCCTTGCGGAACCACCGCACGGCTTGGCCGCAGTCTCGCGGGACGCCGTCGCCGTTTTCGTACATCGCACCTAGGATGAACTGGGCGTCCGCATGTCCCTGCTTGGCCGCCTTGTGGAACCATGTGGCGGCTTCGTGGTCGTCCTTTGGGACGCCCTCGCCGTTGGCAAAGCAGAGCCCCAAGACGAACTCCGCGCCCGCGTGTCCTTGTTCGGCCGCCTTGCGCACCCACAGCGTAGCCTCATGGTCGTCTTGAGGGACGCCCTCGCCGAGGTCATACAGGCGCGCCAAGTTGAACTGCGCCTCTGGGTGTCCCTGCTCGGCCGCCTTGCGGAACCAAAGCGCGGCTTCGCGGTCGTTCTGTGGGACGCCCTCGCTGAAGTTGTACAGGCACCCTAGGTTGAACTGTGCGTCGGCGTGTCCCTGCTCAGCCGCACTGCGGTACCACATCACAGCCTCGCGGTCGTCTTGGGAAACGCCCTCGCCGTTGGCGTGCATGACTCCTAGGTTGAATTGGGCGTCCGCGTGTCCCTGCTCAGCGGCTTTGCGGAACCACACTGCGGCTTCGCGGTCGTCCGCTCGGACACCCTCGCCGTTGGCGTAGAGGAACCCTAGGCTGCACTGCGCGTCCGCGTCTCCGCGCTTGGCGGCTTTGCGTACCCACAGTGCCTTGAGCGTGGCGAAGATTGGAGGCCACCTGTTTGTGGTCGAGCGGAACGGCATGGCCTACTGTCCCCTGCTGCGTGGGGATGTGGGACAACCATGGATTGGCGGAGAGGGAGGGATTCGAACCCTCGATGAGCTGTTAACCCATACGCACTTTCCAGGCGCGCTCCTTAAGCCTCTCGGACACCTCTCCGAGCGGGAGATTCTAGCAAAGGGGGCGCGGAGCCGGCTCTGCCGTCGTCGGGGTGGAGCAGGGTGGAGCGGTTGCCCGCATGCCACCCTATCTAGAGGCCCCGTGAAAATCCAAGAACGTTTCCACCGCCAAATCCGGCCGTTGAAGCACCGAGCCGTGGCCGACGTTCTCGAACACCACTAGCTGGGCATTGGGTGCGCTTGCCGCGATGTCGCGGCTTGATGGGAGGTTGGGGTCGTGGTCGCCGGTGGCCACCAGCATGGGTGCGTTTACGCGGAGCGGCGCACCCTCAAAGTCGAAGCGGGCGGCTGCAGCCATCGCTGCCGGCACCGCGTCGGGATGCGTGTGCTCGCGCCAGCCGGCGGGGCGGTCGAAACGCGGGATGCCGGCGGCGGTTTGGCGTTCCAGGGCGCGTCGGGCGCCTTCGCGCTGTGCGTCTGGGTCTGGCGTGGCGATGCTGGCGTCGTATAGCGCCACGGACAGCGTGCGCTCTGGGTGGAGCAGGCAATACGCGAGCGCCGCGCGGGAACCCCAAGCCATTCCCCAGATGTGGCAATGCGCGACGCCGAAGGCATCGAGCACGCGGTTGGCGTCCTCCGCGTAGACGTCAAGCGCATACTGCGATGCATCCGCGGCCGGTGTGCTGCTGCCGGTGCCGCGCACATCGAACCGAATGGCTCGAAATCGCTCGGTGAGGCGCGGCATCACACGGTCCCACATGCGCACCGTGCAACGCGCGCCAGACCACAGCAACACCGCCGGCGCATCCTCGGCGCCGTCCGCCTCGGCGTGGAGCGTTGCGCCGTTGACCGTGATCCATCTCGTCGTCATGTATGTTGCCTCGCTCGCATCGGCGCCTCCGCAAAGGCGGCCTGAATGGCCGTTTTCGCTCGCCTTCAAGTTGAATCCAAGCAGTCGCCCCCATAGAATACGCGCCTTCCTCACGTCCCCTTCGTCTAGAGGCCTAGGACACTGGGTTTTCATCCCAGTAACAGGGGTTCGACTCCCCTAGGGGACGCCACTCTTGCGGCGCCGTTGCGTCGCCGGCGGCTCTGAGCGGTCGGCTTGCTCGGCCTTTGCAACGCCAGCGCGTCAGTCTCCACGCGCAGCTTGGCTGCCTTCCAGCAACGCTTGGCCCACCCAGTGGCGGGCGAAATGGTGTGCCGCGCGGCCACTGCGCGCACCTCGTGCAAGCGCCCACTGCAGGGCGGCGCGCCGGGCGTCCTCGTTCCATGCGCAGTCTGCGCCGTGCTCTTGGGCGAGGCGCGTCAGCCAATGGTGCGCCACCGCCAAGTATTCGTCTTGGCGGAACGGATGGAACGAGAGCCAAAGGCCGAAGCGGTCTGAAAGCGAAATCTTCTCTTCCACGGCCTCGCCGGCGTGGATTTCGCCGCCGTGGCGTGTCGCCTCGAGGTTGTCTTGGTGGTGCTCCGGGATGAGGTGGCGCCGATTCGACGTGGCGTAGATGAGCACGTTGTTACCGCGCGCGAAGACGGAGCCTTCGAGTGCGCTCTTGAACTGTTTGAAGTGGGGGTCTTCTGCTTCGAAGGAGAGGTCGTCGCAGACGATCACGAAGCGCTGCGGCGCGTCGCGCAATGCCGCGGCGAGTTGGCCGAGGCCTTCCAGTGCGCCCTTGTCCACTTCCACGAGGCGCAGCCCGGCGTGGTGGTAACGGTTCAGCAGCGCGTGGATGAGCGAAGACTTGCCTGTGCCCCTAGCGCCCCAAAGGAGGGCATTGTTTGCCGGGTAGCCAGCCACGAACTGCGCGGTGTTCGCCTCGATCTGCGCTTTCTGGCGGTCGATTTGCAGCAGATCGTCCAAGTCGATGGGGTCGATGGCGTCCAGCGCGACGAATCGCCCGCCGGCATCGCGCTGCCATGTCGCGGCGAGGGTTTGCGACCAATCGAGTTGCGGCGCGGGCGGCAGCAGCGCGGACACCTTGCGGATAAGCGCGATGCCGCTCGACACCAGCTCTGCGATGCTGTGCTTCATAGCGGTTGGGCAGGGGGTTTTGGCCATTGTACCTGTGGCCCCGGTGGTGCTTGGAGCGATGCCGCCGTGTAGCCGCCCGCTTCCCGCGCCGCCACCGGCCCTCGCTAACCCGCTCCGCCCCGCCGCTGCTCGCTAGAATGCACCGCCAATCGCCCACCCAAGCGAACAACGGAGCCCAAGCGCCATGACTTTGGCGACAGCCGCTGCCTTCGTCGCCTACTTCGTCGCCATCGCCGCGATTGCCGCGGCATCGTTGCGGCGCTCGCGGGGCCTCGATGGCTACGCCATTGGCGGGCGGTCGCTCAAAGCGCCGGTGGCGGCGCTCTCCGCCGGCGCGTCGGACATGAGCGGCTGGCTCTTGCTCGGGCTGCCAGGCGCCGTGTTCGCATTGGGGTTGGGCGAGGCTTGGATCGTCGTGGGCCTCGTCATCGGCGCGTGGTGCAACTGGCGGTTTGTCGCGGCGCCTCTCAGGCGCGCGAGCGCAGCCCTCAACAACGCCCGCACCTTGCCGCAGCTCTTCGCCCGCCGGGTTGGTGGCCGTGCGGGAGCGCTCGCCGGCGTCGCCGCCGCCATTACGCTGGGGTTCTTCGCGCTCTACACGGCCGCGGGGTTCGTTGCCGGGGCGAAGCTCTTTGCCAGCGTGATGGGGCTGGACTACACGGTGGCGCTGTGGCTCGGCGTGGGGATCATCATGCTCTACACGGCGGTGGGCGGCTTTCTCGCCGTGAGCTGGACGGATTTCTTCCAAGCGCTCTTGATGCTGGCGGCCCTCGTCGTGGTGCCAGCCATGCTGTTCGTGGATTTGCGCGCCGTTGCGCCACCCGCTGCCGATGCGCTCGGCGGCGGCATCGTGGCGGCGGGCACAGCGTTCAGCGTCCTCGGCCTCTTGTCCGCGTTGGCTTGGGGCTTGGGCTATTTTGGGCAGCCGCATGTGTTGGCGCGGTTCATGGCGATTGAGTCTGCCGCGGCGGTGCCTCGCGCGCGGCGCATCGGCATGAGCTGGATGGTCGTCTCCGGCATCGGCGCCATCGCGGTGGGGGCCTTGGGCGCCCGGCATCCGGCGGTGGCGGAAGCCGTGCGCGCGGATCCCGAGACGGTGTTCATCGTGGCGAGCCAGCTGATGCTGCATCCCCTCGTGGCGGGCATCGTGGTGGCGGCCATCCTCGCCGCGGTGATGAGCACGGTGGATTCGCAATTGCTGGTCGCCGCCACAACGTTGGTGGATGACGTCGTGCGCTCTATGCGCCCACGCCTCACGGAACGCCGGGCGCTCGCTTGGAGCCGTGCCACGGTGGTTGGCGTGGCGGCGTTGGCCGGGGCCCTGGCGAGCGATCCGTCGAGCAAGGTGTTGGGCCTCGTCGCCTACGCTTGGGCGGGCTTGGGCGCGAGCTTCGGCCCGGCGCTCATCTTTGCCTTGTTCTGGCGCGGGGTCACGGCCAAGGGGCTCGTCGCCGGCATGTTGACGGGTGCCGCCACGGTGGTCGGCTGGCGCGGTTTGGAAGGCGGCTTGTTTGAGTTGTATGAGCTCTTGCCGGCGTTCGCCTTGGCGTCGCTCGCCATCGTCGTGGTGAGCCGGCTGGATGACGAGGGCAGGGCGGTGCCGAACCGAGCACGCCAGCGCTAGGGAAGGTCTGAACAGTGCGCCGATCGACGGCTGGCGGTCGGCGAAGGCAGGTTCGACAGCGCCGTGGGCGCGGAACCGCCGCGAATGTGGCGCGATTCCGTGGTTTCGACGCCGTTTCCAGCGTTTTCCCCGCCTTCCAGGCGCACGGGCGCCACGCTCACGCTGCCAGCCTCCGCCTCTCCCAACGGTCAACACGCCCATTGTCGCAGCACCGCCGGCGCTTGTTCAGACCTTCCCTAGGGAAGGTCTGAACAGTGCGCCGATCGACGGCTGGCGGTCGGCGAAGGCAGGTTCGACAGCGCCGTGGGCGCGGAACCGCCGCGAATGTGGCGCGATTCCGCCGTTTCGACGCCGTTTCCAGCGTTTTCCCCGCCTTCCGGGCGCACGGGCGCCGCGCTCAGGCGGCCAGCCTCCGCTCGGCGATCAGCAGGTTGGCGAAGCCCAGCAGCAGCGCGATCCGCTGCGCGTTCTTGCGCAGCCCCCGGTAGCGCACCTTGCCGTACCCAAACATCCGCTTCACATAGAAGAACGGATGCTCCGCCTTGGCGCGGACCGACGCCTTCTCCTTCTCCCGCAGCGCCGCCTCGCCGCCGGGCTCCAACTGCCGCCGCAGGCCCGGCCGCATCGCCACCCGCCAGTCCACGCCCCGGCCCCGGTTCTCCGGGCGCTTCTCCACGCCCCGGTAGCCAGCGTCCGCCCAGACGCGCCTCTCGCCGCCGTGCAGGAGGCGGTGCGCGTGCGCCACGTCCGACTCGCTCGCCGACGTCGCCGCGAAGCTGTGCGCCACCCCCGTCTCCGCGTCGGCGCCGACGTGCATCTTCATCCCGAAGTGCCACTGGTTCCCCTTCCTCGCCTGCCGCATCTCCGGATCCCGCTTGCCCGAACGGTTCTTCGTCGACGACGGCGCCTCCACGATGCTCGCGTCCACCACCGTCCCCTCCCGCAGCCTCAGGCCCCGCGACGCCAAGCTCGCGTTGATCGCCGACAGCAGCCTCTCCCCCAAGCCGTGCCTCTCCAGCAGATGGCGGAAGTTCAGGATCGTCGTCTCGTCCGGCAGCGCCGACAGCTTCAGGCCCGCGAACCGACGCGCCGACTCCACCTCGTACAGCATGTCCTCCATCGCCGGATCGCTCAGGTTGTAAAACAGCTGCGCGCAATGCACCCGCAGCATCGCCGACAGCGGATATGGCCGGCGGCCGCGGCCCGCCCTCGGATAGTGCGGACGAATCACCTCCTCCAGCTCCTTCCACGGAACCAGCCCCTCCATCCGCTCCAGGAACTTCTCCCGCCGCGTCTTCCGCTTCTTCGCCCTGTACTCCAACTCCGCGAACGTCGCTTGGGTCGCTTCGGTCATCGAACGCCTCTCCCAACGGTCAACACGCCCATTGTCGCAGCACCGCCAGCGCTTGTTCAGACCTTCCCTAGGTGCCAAGCCTGCTGTCTGACCGAAGTTGCTCCTCAAGCGGCGCAGGCACCGAAGCGGGGCGCACCAAGCCGGTTATCTGACAGGACTGGCACAGAAGCCGCGTGTGGCACCGCCGCGAACGCGCTGGGCCCAGCGGGCATCAAGAGCCGCGCGTCAGCTGCACCACGTTGTCGTTGCGGCGGACATAGATCTGGCGTTCCCGCCCCGGCCCGTCGATGCCGATGGCGCCGTTCTCGAATACGCGCAGGGCGTAGTCTTCGCTGTCTCCGCCGTCCGGCGTCAAGGTGAGCACGTCGCCGGTGAGGCGCCAATCGCCCCTTTCCGCCCCGGTGCCGGTTTTCGCGGCGTAGCGTCCCGCCGCCAAGCCATCGCGGAACTCCAGCACGGTGGCCGTGTCCGCGCCTTCGAGCTCCCAGCTGCCGGGCAGGTTGAGCCGTTGCAGCCAGCGTTGCCGATTCATGCGCACGCTGCGCAGCCAAGTGAAGGCGCCGATGGCCGCGACGATGGCGAGGAGCCAGACGATCATGCCGGGTTGCCCCTTCCTGCGCCTACACCGCGGCGGTCAATTGAGCATTTCCCGCTCGACGCCGATGAGCGTGGCGTCCAAGCGTTCCTGCGCCCAGGTTTCCACGTCGCCCAACGCGCGCTCCACCACCGTGGCGCTCGACGCCACGGCCACGATGTCCCAACGCGCCCGCTGATGCACATCTTGATAGCCGCTCTCGCACACGGCCAAATTCGGCGCCCGCCCGAACTTGTCGCGCAGGCGCTGCAAACGGCTGCGTTTCTCCTTCAGCGAAGCGCAGCCGGGCAGGTGGAAATCCAACCCTAGAACGCCTATGTGCATGTCATGCCTCGCGGAAATCCTTGGCGGTGAGGGTGTAGAAGACGGTGTCCAGGCCGTGCCACACCCGCCGCGAATCAAACGACATGCCGAGCCGCTGCAGCACTCGCACAGAGCGTTGGTTCGGCGTGTCCGTCGCCGCCACGATGCGCTCGACGCCGGCCGTCTCGAATCCGTAGCGGAGCACTGCCCGCGCGGCCTCGGTGACAAAGCCCTCGCCCCAATGCTCCGGCAAAATGCCGTAAAGGAGCTCGATCTGCTCGCCATCCTCAAAGCGCCGGAAGCCGCAGAAGCCCACGGCCACCGGCTCCGTCGCCTTCAGGTCGAGCGAGAAGAAGCCGTAGCCATGCTGCTCGAAGTCCTTGATGCTTTGCTCGATGATCTGCCGCACCGCGGACATGGAGAGGATCTCGTCGTCCCATAGATAGCGGCGCACGTCCGGGTCTGCCCAGAAGGCGCGCAGGGCCTCGTCGTCCGCCATGACGAAGGGGCGAATGTTGAGGCGCTCTGTGGACAGTGTCGGCATGTTGGTCGGCCCCCGCCGGCGGCATCGCGTTGTCCGGCAGCGCTCAGCCGAAGCCAGTGCGCGCCACGTCCCTTGGAATGAGCGGGTAGGAGATGCCCGCCCACTTCTGCACCACCCGCACCACTTGGCAGGCGTAGCCGAACTCGTTGTCGTACCACACATAGAGCACGGCGCGGTTTTTGTCCACGATGGTGGCGGCGCCGTCCACCGTGCAAGCGTAGCGCCGGCCGATGAAGTCCGACGAGACGAAGTCTGGCGCGTCCACATACTCGATCTGCCGCTGCAGCGACGAGTGCAGCGCCGTGTCGCGCAGAAACTCCTTCACTTCCGCAAGCGTCGTCTCCCGCGCCAGCGTCAGGTTCAAGATGGCGAGCGACACGTTCGGCGTTGGCACGCGGATGGCGTTGCCGGTGAGCTTGCCGGCAAGCTCCGGGAGCAGTTGCACCACTGCCGAAGAAGCGCCCGTCTCGGTGATGACCATGTTCAACGCCGCGCTGCGGCCGCGCCGGTTCTTCTTGTGGAAGTTGTCGATCAAGTTCTGGTCGTTGGTGTAGGCATGCACGGTTTCCATGTGGCCGTGCTCGATGCTGAACTCATCGTTCATGGCCTTCATCACCGGTACGATGGCGTTGGTGGTGCAGGAGGCGGCGGCAAGGATGCGGTCGTTCCGGTTCACCAGATGCGAGTTCACGCCGGAGACGATGTTCTTCATGGCGCCTTTGCCGGGCGCGGTGAGCACCACGCGGTCTGCGCCCTTGGTCTGCAGGTGCCGCGAGAGGCTCGCTTCATCCCTCCACACCCCGGTGTTGTCGATGACGATGGCGTTTGAGATGCCGTAGCGCTCGTAATCAGGCTCGCTTGGGTCGTTGGCGTAGATCATGTGAATGACGTTGCCATTGGCGATGATGCACTGATTCTCCTCGTCCACCCGAATGGTGCCGCGGAAACTGCCGTGTACCGAATCTCTGCGCAACAAGCTCGCGCGCTTCAAGAGATCATCCGGGGAAGATTTGCGCGCCACGATGGCGCGCAGCCGCAGCTGGTCTCCGCCGCCGGTTTTCTCGATGAGCAGGCGCGCAAGCAGCCGGCCGATGCGGCCGAAGCCGTAGAGCACGATGTCTTGCGGCCGCTCCAACGGCGGCACATGCCGGCCAATGATCTCCGCGCACTCGCGGGTGACGAACTTGGTCGGCGTCAGGCCATTGGATTTCCCTTCGGATTCCTCCATGTAGCGCACCGTGAGCTTGCCCACGTCAACGTGCGACGGGCCCAGGTCCAGCTCTTGGAGCGCGCACAGGATGGGATAGCTCTCGAATTCCGACAGCTCGTTGTGGGCGAGCTGGCGGACGTAGCGGTGCGCCTTCATTAGCTGCGTAACGCTTTGATTATGCAGCGCCTTTCCGTAGCAATAGGCCACCACGTTGTTGCGGTACAACTTGCCGATGATGGGAATCATCGCTTCGGCGAGCGCTTCGCGCTCTTTCCAATCCGGGAAGTAGTCGTCAAGCGTCGGCAGTGCCACGGTGGTCAGTCGCTATCGGTGGAGGGATGGTGGGCGCAATTATCGAGATTGGCCGGCCTGCCGGCAACCGAAAAAGACGCGCTTCAGGCGACGGCGGCGCGTTTTCTTGGCGGCATGGCGAGGCGGCGGGCGCCGTGGCTAGCGCAAGCCGGCGTTGATGCGGTCTAGCGCGCCTTGGCCTGGGCAGAGTTCCGCTTCGCCGAGGGCGTTCAGCGGCGTCTCCACCGTATCCAAAATCTCGTGGCAGTCGCTCGCGTCTGGGTCCACATAGAGGAGGCCGGTCACCACCTCGCCGCGCTGCTGCGCTTCGAGCACATGGGCGAGCGCGTGGGCGCGATCGTGCGGGTCGTAGCTTTCGTCCAACTTGCTGAGCCGCAGGCGCGAGCCGTCCGGCAGCGCCACCGTCTCCGTAGTGCCGGGGGCATAGTCCACCACCGTCTCGGCCGCGGTGGCGATGAAGTCCTTCGGCAGAAAGTCTGCCGTGACCACGCTCGCGCCGTGGCCGCGCACATAGTCGTAGCTCTTCGTCGAGCCGTTGTGGTTGTTGAAGGCCACGCACGGCGAGATGACGTCGATGAACGCGAAGCCGCGGTGCAGCAACGCCCCTTTCAGCAACGGCACCAACTGCTGCTTGTCGCCCGAGAAGCTGCGGGCCACGAAGCTGGCGCCGATTTGCAGCGCCATGGAGACGAGGTCGATGGGTTCGTAGAGGTTCGGCACGCCCTTCTTGCTGGTGGAACCCTTGTCGTTGGTGGCCGAGAACTGGCCCTTCGTGAGGCCATAGGTGCCGTTGTTGTCCACGATGTAGAGCATGTTGATGCGCCGCCGCACGATGTGGGCGAACTGGCCGATGCCGATGGACGCGGAATCGCCGTCGCCGGAGACGCCGATGCAATGCAGTTCGCGGTTGGCCAAGTTGGCGCCGGTGGCCACGGACGGCATGCGTCCATGCACCGCGTTGAAGCCGTGGGAGGCGTTCAAGAAATAGCTCGGCGTCTTTGACGAGCAGCCGATGCCGGAAATCTTCGCAAAGCGGTGCGGCGGCAACGAGAGTTCCGCGCAAGCCTGCACGATGGCGGCGCTCACGGAATCGTGCCCGCAGCCGGCGCACAGCGTGGACACGGCGCCTTCGTAGTCCCGCCGGTTAAGGCCGAGGTCGTTCAGCGGCAGTTGCGGGTGATGCACCCGCGGCTTGGCGACGAAGGTCATGCTCCGAGCCCTCCTGGCACTTCTTTCAGGCGCGGCAAGTTGTGCTCGTCGAAGTGCTCGATGATCCGCTCGGCGATGGCGTCCGCGGAGATGGACAGGCCGCCGTAATAGAGCACTGGCACGATCTTCGCTGGGTCGATGTCGAGTTCATTCACGAGCAGCGTCTTCATCTGCGCGTCGCGGTTCTGCTCCACCACGAACACGAACTCGTGGCCATCAATGAAGTCCGCCACGTCGGCGGCGAACGGAAAACCGCGCAGGCGCATGGCATCCAGCGGTGCGCCGTCGTCCGCGAGGCGCACTAGTGCCTCCGCCATGGGCGCCGCGGTGGTGCCATAGAACACGACGCCGGCGCGATGCCGATGCCCGCTGATCTCCGGCGCCGGCACCAAGCTCGCGGCGGTGCGCCACTTCTTGGCGAGGCGGTCCATGTTCTCGGTGTAGGCCTCGGGCGCTTCGGTGTAGCGAGCATAGGCATCCCGGGACGTGCCGCGGGTGAAGAACGCGCCCTTCTCGGCGTGTGTGCCGGGCAGTGTCCGATAGCCGATGCCGTCGCCATCCACATCCAAGTAACGTCCGAACGCTTCGATGTCGTCCAAATCTTCCTTGGAGAGCACCTTGCCGCGGTCGTACTGGCGGGCATCATCCCAGGTGAAGGCGTCGGAGACCGCATCGTTCATGCCGAGCTCCAAGTCTGACAGCACGATCACCGGCGTCTGCAGACGGTCTGACAGGTCGAAGGCATCCGCGGCGAACTCGAAGCTCTCCTTCGGCGTCGCTGGGAACAACAGCGGATGCTTGGTGTCGCCGTGCGAGGCGTAGGCGGCAGCGAGCAGGTCTCCCTGTTGGGTGCGCGTCGGCATGCCGGTGGAGGGCCCCGCGCGTTGAATGTCGAACAGCACCGCGGGGATTTCGGCGAAGTAGGCGAGGCCCAAGAACTCCGACATGAGCGAGAGGCCGGGGCCGCTGGTGGCCGTGAACGCCCGCGCGCCGTTCCAGCCGGCGCCGATGACGATGCCGATGGCGGCGAGCTCGTCCTCGGCTTGGATGATGGCGAACTTGCGCTGCCCGGTTTCGGCGTCTGTGCGCCATTGGTTGGCGTACTTCTCGAACGCCTCCGCCATGGAGGTGGATGGCGTGATGGGATACCAGGCGCAGATGGTGGCGCCGGCATACAGGGCGCCGAGGGCCCCGGCGGCGTTGCCGTCCACCATGATCTTGCCGTCCAACTGCTTCGTGCGCCGCACCTGTATCGGCAGCGGGCACTCCAAGTATTGCTTGGCGTAGCGGCGGCCGAGTTCCAACGCATGGATGTTGGGTTGAATGAGCTCGTCCTTGCCCTTGTACTGCGTGGACACCATGCCGGTGATGACGTCGAAATCGATGTTCAAGAGGGCGGACAAGGCGCCCAGATAAACGATGTTCTTGAAGAGCTTGCGCTGCTTGGGGTTGGTGAACTCCGGCAGGATGAGCTTGGCGATCGGAATGCCGATGGCGTTGATGTCCGCCCGCAGCAGGCGCCGATCCAGCCCTTTTGAGTTGTCGTGCAAGAGGTAGCCGCCGGGCACCACGGCGGCTGCGTCCTCCTCGTAGGTTTCCGCGTTCATGGCGACCATCAAGTCCACCCCTTCGCGGCGCCCTTGGTAGCCGGCCTGGCTGGCGCGCACCTCGAACCAAGTGGGCAGCCCCTCGATGTTCGACGGAAAGATGTTGCGCGTGGAAATGGGCACGCCCATGCGGAACAAAGCCTTGGCGAACATGCCGTTGGCGCTCGCCGAGCCGGAGCCGTTCACATTCGCGAAGCGAATGACAAAGTCGTTGTAGACGGTCATGCCGTGGGTGTCGTGGCTCGCTGCAAGCAAGCCGTCAGGCGGCGTAGGTGCCGAGTTGCGGGATGTGGATGGCGGATTTCTGCATGTCCCAAGCGTTCGTCGGGCAGCGTTCGGCGCACAGCCCGCAGTGCAGGCAGACGTCCTCATCCTTCACCATCACGCGGCCGGTGGGCAGCTCTTCGGAAACGTACAGGTCTTGCTCGGCGTTTTCGGCCGGCGCCGTGAGGCGCGCGCGCAAGTCGTCTTCGTCGCCGTTGCTCGCAAAGGTGATGCAATCCATCGGGCAGATGTCCACGCAGGCGTCGCACTCGATGCAGAGCGGCTCCACGAACACGGTTTGCACGTCGCAGTTGAGGCAACGCTGCGCTTCCCGCGCACCCAACGCGCGGTCGAAGCCGAGCTCCACCTCCACCTTGATGTTGCCGAGCGCCTTGGATTTGTCTGCGTGGGGCACGATGAAGCGCTGCGCGGGATCGTGCTCGGCGTCGTAGCTCCACTCGTGGACGCCCATCTTTTGGCTGATGAGGTTCAAGCCTTCGGGCGGACGGTCTTCCTTCAAATCCTTCCCTTGGCAGAACAAGTGGATGGAGATGGCGGCCTGATGCGCGTGCGCGGATGCCCAGATGATGTTTTCCGGCCCGAACGCGGAATCGCCGCCGAAAAACACCTTCGGATGCGTGGATTGGAACGTTGTCTCGTCCAAGATCGGGCAATCCCACTTGTCGAACTCGAGGCCGATGTCGCGTTCGATCCACGGGCAGTGATTCTCTTGGCCGATGGCCATGAGGATGTGGTCGCACTCCATGTACACGTCTGGCTCGCCAGTGGGCTCGTAGCGCAAACGCCCGCTGGCTTCGTCCCGCACTGGCTTCACGCAGCCGAACACCACGCCCTTCAACTTGCCGTTCTCGTGGACGAACTCCTTGGGCGGGCGGTTGTTGACGATGGGGATGCGCTCGTCCAGCGCCTCCTCCTTCTCCCAATCCGACGCCTTCATCACCTCGAACGCCGAACGCACCACGACGGTGACGGATTCCGCGCCCAAACGCTTGGAGGTGCGGCAGCAATCCATCGCGGTGTTGCCGCCGCCCATCACGATCACCTTGCCGGAGATGGAATGGGTGTGGCCGAAGGCGACGCTGCCAAGCCAATCGATGCCGATGGAGATGTGCGCGTCCACTTCTTGGCGGCCGGGCAGGTCCAAATCGCGCCCGCGCGGGGCGCCGGTGCCGACGAAGTAGGCGTCGTAGTTCATGTCCAGCATGTCCTTCATGCTGGTGATTTCGTAGTTGAAGTGGGCGTTGACGCCCATGTTGAGGATGAGGTCCACCTCTTCCTCAAGCACGTCCGCCGGCAGGCGGAAGGCGGGGATTTGGCTGCGCATCATGCCGCCGCCGGCCGGATCCCGATCGAACAAGTCCACCTCGTAGCCCAGCGGCAGCAAATCTCGCGCCACCGCAAGCGACGCGGGGCCGGCGCCGAGCAAGGCGATGCGCTTGCCGTTCTTGCGCGTGGGCAGCGCCGGCATGTAGGGGCTGATGTCGCCCTTGTGGTCTGCCGCGACGCGCTTCAGGCGGCAGATGGCGACAGGCTTCTCTTCGGTGCGCACGCGGCGGCAGGCGGGTTCACAAGGCCGGTCGCAAGTGCGGCCCAAGATGCCTGGGAACACGTTGGACTCCCAGTTCACCATGTACGCTTCGGTGTACCGCTCTTCGGCGATGAGGCGGATGTAATCCGGCACCGGCGTGTGGGCAGGGCACGCCCACTGACAGTCCACAACCTTGTGGAAGTAGGATGGATCCCGAATGTCGGTGGCTTTCATGTCGTGCCGACGCCGGGTGCGGCGCCGCTCCCCAAAAGGCAAGCGTTCAGTGGCAGTGTGCGCGAAACACCGATGCGACACGGCAGTTTACTGCAACGCGGGGGCGCATTCCACCGCGGTGCGGGGATCAGCGCCTTCTAGCTAGTCGCCCAAGGGGAGCCCGTTGGCGGCGACGGCTCGGTTGCTTGCAGCTAAGGCATCCGCGCCGCTGGGCTGAAGCTGGTGAACCAGAGGAGGTTTGTAGTATCGGGCCCTCGATCGGCGGGATATCCCGCCTGAGAGCGTGGGATCAGCGTTGATGAACGTTCTGGGTCTGTACGCGACAGCGGGACGGATATAGAAGCATGGCAGAACGAGCGGAGGAGAAGTTCTACTTTCGGCCGTTGAACGCCACCGAGGGCTGGGTCGAAGACTTCACCGCGGGGCTTAGGCGGTCCCCAGGCGCCGACGCTGTCGCGCTCGTCGCTTCCGACCAGACCGAAGCAAACGCCGAGTCCGCGGAGCGGTGGCTTCATGCCTATTTTCAGAAGTTCAGCGGCCGCAGCCTTGCCGAGGAACTGATTGCCGAGCGACGAGACGAGGGGCGGCGCGAATCGGGATCATGAGCGCCGAGCGGGGCGCCGCGGGCGAACTCGGCGGGTGCTGGTGGGGCAGGGCCGCCGTCAGGAAATGCTGCGCCCGCCATCGATGGGCAGGCACACGCCGGTGAGGAAACTCGCGTCGTCGGATGCCAAGAACGCAGCCGCGGCGGCCACGTCTTCCGGGCTCGTCAGCCGCCGCAGGGGGATGCCTCGAATCAGCGCGGCGCGGTTCTCTTCCGGCAGTGCTTCCACGCCGAGCGCTCCGCGCATGAAGCCGGTGTCCGCCGCCACTGGGTTGAGGGCGTTGACGCGAATCTTGTGGCGCGCCAGTTCCACCGCGAGGCCGCGCGTCATCGTCATCACAGCGCCCTTGGTGGCGTTGTAAACGGTCACGCCGGGCCGCGGGGCCACGGCGCCGATGGAGGCCGTGTTCAGGATGACGCCGCCGCCTTGCTCGATCATGATGGGCGCCGCCCGCTTCACGCCGAGCCACACGCCTTTCACGTTGGTGGCGAAGACGCGCTCGAACTCTGCCTCTTCGAGTTCCCACGCGGGCCCGGATAGATGCGAGAAGCCGGCGTTGTTCACCAGCACGTCGAGACGGCCATCCATGCCTCGTGCGGCGTCGATCATCGCGGCAACGTCCTCCGCTTGGGAAACGTCCGCCCCGTGCGCTTGCGCAGACTCGCCGGCGCTGACGATCTCTGCCACCACCGCGGCGACTGCTTCCACATTGATGTCCGCGGCCAGCACGTTGGCGCCTTCGGCGGCGAAGCGCCGCGCGATGGCCGCGCCGAAACCGGAACCGGCGCCAGTGACGGCGACGGTTTTGCCTTGAAAACGGTTTGCTTCCATTTCGTTCGTTGTCCTAGAGGCGTTGTCTTTGGAGGCGCTTGAAGCGCATGCCCGGTGTCATTTCTTATCGGGGCGGCGCGGGTGGGGATGGATGTCGAGCCGCGGCATGCCGTCCGCCTTCGGGTCGTAGCCAAAATGCACCTTGTCGAGCATGACCAGCGGATCGCGCAGGTCCACCATGCCGGGGCCAGCCGCCGAGTAGCCGCCTTGGTAGCCCAGCACGCGCTGCAGGCGGGGCGGCATCTTGGCCACCTCCTCGCGCGGCACGCCGATGTACTGGTTCTCCTGCTGGCGCAGGAAGGCCAAGTTGAAGTTCAGGTTCAGCGCCATGCGGCTTTCTTGGGTGGTGTTGGTGCCGCCACCGTGCCACATCGCCCCGCTCCAGCCCACCAACGAGCCGGCCTGCATCTCGATTTGCACGGTCTCCACATCCGGCGGCTGGCGCACGGCTTGGTCGTGCCAACGATGCGAGCGGGGCACCAGCCGCGTGGCGCCGTTGGCCTTGGTGAACTCCTCCACGGCGATCACCACGTTCATCAGGAATGGCCGGTGCGGGCGTGGGATGGGCCAGATGCTGTCGTCCTGATGCAAAGGCTGCGCCTTGGCGCCGGGCAGGAGATCGAACAGCACCGCCGCGGACACCTGCACGCGATCCTTCAGCACACCCTGCGCCATCGCCAGCAGCCGCGGATCGCACACCAAGTCGTCCACGCAGCGGGTTTTGGCCAATAGGTTGTGGGCGCGCACCGTCGTGCGTTCCGGCGGCAGCGTCTCGCGCAGCGGATTCACCTCGCGCCGCAAGTCATCCCGCAGGCGCCGCGTGCGCTCGGCGTCCAGCCAGTTGGGGATGACCACATAGCCATCTTCCTCAATGGCTTGAAGCCACTTGTCCAAGCCGGGCACCACGAACCGCTCGCCATAGACGTCTACGGCGTTGTCTTCGGTGTGCGCGGTGTCTGGTGCGGACAATGGCGGGGCCCTGAAGTGGGGAAGGCGAAAATGATAGGGGAAACCGCTTTGGGGCGGTATGGCTGAAGCGGGCGGGCAGAGTCGGGGGACGGCCTAGTGTGCTCGCAGCGCTGTCGCGTGGCCGGCGCCGGCGGCGGGGAGGCGCTGCGCCTGCCTGCTAGACGCCTTGGGTGCCCTGCAGGGAGAAGACAGCCGCCAACACCGCGAGCAGGACGGCACCGACCATGCCGTAGATCGCCAGCGTTTCCCACCGCGCCCCACGCAGGACGAGGGCGCGCACGGCGTCTGGCGAAGCGGCGGTGGCGAAGCTGTTCAAGCGATAGCGCGTGAGGCCATCCCGCTTGGGCAGCTTGACGAACAGCTCGGGCACCGCGTCGAGCAAGCGCTTGGCGGCCAACGCGGACATGCCGACGCGCAAGCCGATCTGGCGCGGATGCAGGCCGATCGCTGGATCGTCGCGCAACGTCTCGTAGACGGCGAGGATGCGCTGGGTGCGGCCGCGAAAGCGTGGCCAAGCGCCGTCGATGGAGAACATGCGGCGATGATAACGGCTCGCGCCGCCGCCGGTTCCCGTAGAATCCTTGGCACGCAGCATGGAACGCCACCTCGTTCATGCCTATCATCAAGAAGCCGCGCTGGTTCGCCCGCCGTCGCGCTGCCGGCGAGGAAGACCAAGCCGCCGTCGCCACGCCGCCGGCCGCCGTGCCGGATGTCGCGCCGCCTCCCGCGGATGCAGCCGCAGGGGCTGACGAGGCGCCCGCCCGCCGCCGGCCCTGGGTGGGCGTCACGCAAATCGCCACCGTGCTGGCCTTGGTGGTGGTGGCGCTGGTGTTCTCCCGAGAGCGCGGTGGCGCGCCGGCGCCGGGCGCTGGCCCAGGCGCCCGTCCGCAGAGCGCGGCTGCGCCGCTCGTCAACGTCATCTTGCCCCGCGTGCAAACTGCCGCGGTCTCCGTGGAGGCCACCGGCACGGTCACGGCGCGCAGTTATGTGGCGCTGACGCCGCAAGTGGGCGGGCGCGTCATCGAAGTGTCGGATGCCTTGCGCGACGGCGGCGCCTTCGCCGCGAACCAAACGCTGCTCGTCATCGATCCTGAAGACTTCGTCTTGGCCTTCAACCAAGCCCAAGCCGATGTCGCCGGGGCGCTGGCGGACATGCGGTTGCGGCGCGCCGAGAGCGAAGCGGCGAGCGCCAACTACAGGCTGCTGCATCCCGGCGAGCAGGTGCCGCCGCTGGTGGCGAAACTGCCGCAAATCGCGCAGAGCGAGGCGCGCTTGGCGGCGGCCCGCGCCCGCGAAGCCATCGCCGCGTTGGACCTGTCGCGCACGCGGTTCTCCTTGCCGTTCGCTGGCAAGGTGACGCAGACCACCGCCGAGCTTGGCCAGATACTCACCCGCAACCAACCGTTCGGCCAAGCGTTTGCGTTCGATGCGCTGGAAGTGACGGCGCCGATTGGGCAAGAAGACCTGCGGCGTTTGGTGCCGGCGGCGGGGCGCCGCGCGACCGTCGAAAGCGGTGGCGTGACATTCGCCGCCACGGTGGAGCGCGTCTCCGCCGAGCTGGACGAACGCACGCGCTTTGCCCGGCTATTCCTCAGCTTGGATGGCGCGGCGCGGATTCCGCCCGGCACGTTCGTGGACGTCGTGGTGCAGGGGCCAACGCTGCAGGATGTCTTCGTGCTGCCGGAAGCGGCCGAACAGGCCGGCGGTCGTGTCTGGCGCGTGGTTGAAGGCCAACTCGCGCAGCAAAACCTGACCATTCTCGGACGCTCCGCCGACGGTTTGCAGGTGGCGGCCTTCGACCCCGGCCAAGGGGTGGTGGTTGGCGCGGCGCCCGGTGCCCGCGAAGGCCTCGCCGTGCGCGTGCTGGGCAATTCCCGCTCACGGCCGCGCAGCGTCGCCGGGCCGTGAGCGACGCCGCGCAGCCGAAGGCGGCAGTCGCGCCGCGGCCGCAGCGCCGGGGCCTCGTCGCCGCGTTCTCGCACAATCCCGTCGCCGCCAACTTGGTGATGGCGGTGATGCTCGTTGGCGGCACGTTGGCCGCCTTCGGCTTGACGGCGCAGGTCTTCCCCACCATGGACCCGGGCGTCATCCGCATCACCGTGCCGTACCCCGGCGCCACCCCCACTGAGGTGGAGGAGGGCATCACGCGGCGGGTTGAGGAGGCCACCCTCGGCATTGATGGCGTGGAGCGCGTCCTGTCCACCGCCTCGGAGAACATGGGCGTCGTCACCGTGGAGCTCAAGGACCGCGTCGACAAGATCAAGGTGCGCAACGATGTGGACACCGCGGTGGACCGCATCGCGGACTTTCCGCCGGAGGATGCCGAAGAGCCGGACATCGTGGTCGCCGAGACCATCAGCGACGTGATGACGCTGGTGATGTCTTCGGAACTGGGCGAGCGGGCACTGCGCCAAGCCGCAGAGCTCTTGGAACAAGAACTGTTGGCGCTGCCGGCCGTGTCGCTGGTGTCGCTAGTCGGGGCGCGGGACTACGAAATCGCCATCGAGGTGCGCGAGGAAGCGCTGCGCCGGCATGACCTCTCCATGAGCCAAGTGGCGGCGGCGGTGCGGGCATCCTCGCTCAACCTCTCTTCCGGCGAAATCCGCACCGGCGCGGGAGACTTGCTGTTGCGCACCAACGCCAAGCGCGAGCGGGGCGAGGAGTTCGAGAACATCGTGCTGCGGGCCACGCCGGATGGTGGCATCCTGCGCTTGGGCGACGTGGCCGTCATCCGCGACGGCTTCGCCGACTTCGACCTCATCAATCGCTACGCCGGCCGCGACAGCGTGTTCGTGCGCATTCAGAAGTCCGAGGCGGAGGACGCCATCGCCATCGCGGAAGCGGTGCAGGGGCGCTTGGCCACGTTCGAGCCGCCGCCGGGCATCGACATCGCGGTGTGGGACGATCAAACGGAGATATTGAACGCGCGCTTGAGCCTGCTGTTGCGCAACGGCGCGCTGGGCTTCGTGCTCGTGTTCCTGTTCCTCGTGCTGATGATGGATTTGCGGCTCGCCTTCTGGGTGGCGATGGGCGTGCCGATCTCCTTCATGGGCGCGTTCCTGCTGTTCGAGTACGTGGGCGTGAACATCAACATGGTGTCGCTGTTCGCGCTCATCATCGTCATCGGCATCGTGGTGGACGACGCGGTGGTGGTGGGGGAGAACATCATCACCGAGCGGGAGAGCGGCGAATTCGCCGGCGCCGAGGCGTCCATCGTTGGCGTGCGTGGCGTCTTCGGCCCCGTGCTGGTGGGCGTGCTCACGACGATGGCGGCGTTTGCGCCGTTGTTGTTGGTGAGCGGCACGATGGGGCAGATCATGGGGCAGGTGCCGGTGGTCGTCATCGCGGTGCTCGGCATGTCGCTCATCGAGGCGTTTCTCATCCTGCCGGCGCACCTTTCCCACCACGGCACGTGGAGCCGCTGGCCGCTCGACGCCGTGCAAGCGAAGGTTGGCGCTGGCGTGCGCCGCTTCCGGGACGTCCACCTCACGGCCGCCATCGGCGCTGCGGTGCGCCGGCGTTACCTCACGCTGCTTGCCGGCTTGGCGTTCGCTGGGCTGGCGTTCTCGTTGGTGGCCACGGGCGCGGTGCGGTTCATTTTCTTCCCAACCTTGGAGGCGGACTCGATGCGGGCGAACTTGGAGTTCCCCGTCGGCACGCCATTTGCCACCACCCGCGCCGCCGCGGCGCAAATCGAAGCGGCGCTGCATGAGATGAACGCGGCGGTGGGGGGCACGTCGATCAGGGCGGTGAGCGTCACCATCGGCGGCCGCATCCAAACCGGGGGTGGCGGCCCCACGGGCCAGGGCGCGTCCCAGTTCGGCAGCCACATCGCCACGGTGCAGGCGCAGCTCAACACCGAGCCGTTGCGCCAACTCTCCGCGCGCGAACTCGAAAGCCTCTGGCGCCGCACGGTGGGCGCGGTGCCAGGCGTGGAACGGCTCACGTTCGTGGCGGATTTCTTCAGCGGCTCAACGGTGGAGTACGAGCTCTCGCATCGGGACGAGGACATGCTGATGGAGGCGGTCGAGTTCTTGAAGGGCCGGTACGCAAACACCCCCGGCGTCACCGAGATACAGGATTCCATCAGCCTCGGCAAAAGGCAGTACGACATTGAGCTCACTGCGGCCGGCGAGGCCGCGGGCCTCACTCCGGCCGGCGTGGCGCGGCAACTGCGGCAGCACTTCTTCGGCGACGAAGTGCATCGCATCCAGCGCGGGCGCCAAGAGTTGAAGGTGATGGTGCGCTACCCCAGGGAGCAGCGCAGCAGCGCGCGGGATTTCTTCAACGTGCGCGTCCGCCTGCCGGACGGGGCGGAGGCGCCGCTCTCGACCGTTGCGCGGGTGCGCGAGTCGCGCAGCTACTCGGAGATCAATCGGGTGGATGGACGCCGCGTGGTCACCGTGTCTGGCAAGGTGGACACCACCGTCACCACGCCGACGGACGCTAGCCAAGCGGTTGAGGCGCACTTCCCCAACATGCGGCGGGACTACGCCGGCCTGCAGGTGGCGCAAGCCGGCTTTGGCCGCGAGCAGGCGCAAGACATCGAATCCCTGAGCCGCTTGGCTGCGGTGGCGCTGCTCGTCATCTACACGCTGCTCGCCTCGCAACTCAAGAGCTATGTGCAGCCGTTGATCGTGCTTGCGGCGGTGCCGTTTGGGGCCGGCGGCGCCTTCATCGGACACTTCGTGATGGGTTACGACTTGTCGTTCATCTCCATCTTCGGCGTGGTGGCGCTGAGCGGGGTGGTGGTGAACGATTCGTTGGTGCTGGTGGACCGCTACAACCGGATGCGTACTGGCGGGCTGGCGCCGATGGAGGCGGTGGTGGCTGCCTCGCAGCATCGCTTCCGCGCCATCCTGCTGACGACGGCGACCACCGCGTTGGGGCTCACGCCGATGCTGTTCGAGACCAGCATCCAAGCCCAGTTCCTCGTCCCAATGGCCATCAGCTTGGCCACGGGCATCGTGTTCGCGAGCGTCGTCATCCTATTCTTGGTGCCGGCGCTGTTGATGATCCGGGAGGATTTTCGGCGCGGCGAAGGCCGGCGCGCGGCGGTGCGTGGCGGCAGGGCGCTGTCTGCTTAGATTGGCCGCCTAGACTACCGGCCTAGAACTGAAACTCCGGCAGCTGCGCCTCGAGGCCGTCCAATGTCGGGGTGATGGTGATCTGGCACGAGAGCCGCGAACGCTCGTGGCGCTCGCTTGTCAAATCCAGCATTTCCGCTTCCCGCTCGCTCGGCGGGCCCACCACCTTGAACCAGCGCTCGTCGAACATGACGTGGCAGGTGGCGCAGGCGCACTCGCCGCCACAGTCCGCGTCGATGCCGGGCACGAGGTTGTCCACCGCCGCGCGCATGAGCGATTGGCCTGATTCCAAGGAGACGGTGTGCTCGGCACCGCTATGTTCGATGAAGGTGACGCGGGGCATGGACGCGCATTCTGCCCGAAGTGGGCTTAAACGGGAACTTGGCATGTTCGCTGGCGGTGGATGGGCCGGGGGTGCGCCTAGGCATTGACCGAGAGTTAGTTTGCTCTGATACTTCTGTTATGACTGACACATCAGAAAGCACCCTGGAGCCGCTGCCGGCGCCGGTGGAGAAGTTCATCCTGCATTGGGGCGACATGGGCAATCACTGGGGGGTGAATCGCTCCATCGCCCAGATTCACGCGTTGCTCTACCTTTCGGACAGCCCGCTCACCGCGGAGCGCATCGCGGCGCGGCTTGGCATTGCCCGCTCTGGCGTGAGCAACTCGCTGCGCGAACTGGTGAACTGGAAACTCATCCGCCGCGTGCCGGTACGCGGCGACCGGCGCGACCACTTCGAGGCGGAAACGGACCTCTGGGAAGTGGTGAAGCGCATCGCCGAAGGCCGCAAAGCCCGCGAGGTAGACCCAGCGCGGGCGGCCTTGAAGGAATGCGTTGCCGCCGCGGAAGCCGACCCAGACGTCGATGGCACCGCCATGACCCGGCTAGCGGACATGATGGCTTTCATCGAGACGATGAACAGCTGGTACGAACAGATGCTGACGTTGCCGAAGACGAGCTGGGTGGCGCTCATCAGCTTGGGCTCGCAAGTGGTGCGGGCGCTGCGGCCTGGGGGCGGGAGCCGCCCGCAGTGAAGCCGCCGCCCGCCGTCGGGCCCCCGCCCAGCATCGACGCGCCCCCCGGCGAGCGCTGGCTCATCACCGGCGGCACGGGGTTCATCGGGCGGCGGCTGGTGGAGGCGTTGTCCGCGCAGGAGGTGACGGTGCTCACCCGTCATGCGGTGTGCGCCGCGCTGCCGTCGCGGGTGCAGCTGGTCGAGTCCTTGGACGAACTCGGTGCTGATTCGGGTTTCGATGTCATCGTCCATTTGGCCGGTGAGCCCATCGCCGCTGGCGTGTGGACGCGCGCCCGGCGCGAACGCATTCGTGCTTCCAGGCCACGCGTCGCGCAGGGGCTTCTGGGGTTGCTCGAACGCCTGCCGACGCCGCCGAGGGTGTGGATCAACGCTTCCGCCGTCGGCTGGTATGGGCTGCGCGGCGATGAGCGCTTGGATGAGACGGCGCCCCACCGGGATTGCTTCAGCCACGCGGTGTGCGCGGCGGCAGAAGCGGCGGCGGTGCCGGCTTCAGAGTTTGGCGTGCGCGTGGCGCAGTTGCGCATCGGCCTCGTGCTCGCCCGGCAGGGTGGGTTGCTGGCCCGGCTCCTGCCGCCGTTCCAACTCGGCTTGGGCGGGCCGCTTGGCTCTGGGCGGCAGTGGATGTCCTGGATTGAGCGCGACGACCTCGTGCGGCTCATCGCCCATGTCGCCGCGGAGGGTTCCCTGGCCGGTGCCGTCAACGCCACGGCGCCGCATCCGGTGGACAACCAAGCGTTCACGCAGGAACTGGCACAGGCCTTGGGCAGGCCGGCCTTCTTGCGCGTGCCGCGTACGCCAGTCACTTGGCTGTTGGGGGATTTGGCGCGGGAACTCCTGTTTGGCGGGCAGCGTGTGGTGCCGGCGCGGGCGTTGGCCAGCGGCTTCGCGTTCCGCCATTCGCGGCTGCCGGAGGCGCTGGCGCAGGCGCTTGGCTAGCCCGTCGCTTGCTTAGCGCTGGCGTTTCATCCAAGGCATGTTGACCACCTTGGCCGTGTGTGTAGCGGTCGGAAACTGCACGGCGATCTCGCGGCCGGGTTCGTCGTAGGGCCGGTTGAGCATCACGAAGCCGATGTTCCGCTCCAGGCGGGGCGAGTAGCCGGCGCTCGTCAGATAGCCGGCCTCCTCGCCATCGGCCAGCACCGGCAGCCGGTGTTCGATCCCGCCCCAGAGCGGCTCGCCCTCGATCTCCGCCCCCAACATGCGGCGTGTGAGCGGCTTGGCTGCGATGTCGCGCAGGGCGTCTTGGCCGATGAAGGGGGCTTCGGAATCCAACTGCACGGTCCAGCCCAAGCCCACCTCGAACGGGTTGGTAGCGGTGTTGAGGTCCGTGAGATAGGCATAGATGCCAGCTTCCAACCGCAGGGCGAGGTGCGGTGCGCCAGCGGAGATGCCGAGGGGCTGCCCGGCCTCCCAGAGCCGCTGCCAAAGCGCCTCGCCCAATTCAGCATCGCGCAGGAACAGCTCGAAGCAGCGCTCGCGGCTGTAGCCCATGCGCCCCACCAAGAGGGGAATGCCATCGAAATCGAACTCGCGGAAGCGGTAGAAGCCCAATTCGCGCACCCAGTCGCCAAGCAGGCCGGCCAGCAACTCCGTGGAGCGCGGCCCCTGCACTTGCAGCGGCGACACGTCCGGCTCGCTCACCGTCACGGCGTAATCCCCGTTGGCGGCCAAACCCTGTGCCCACAGCAGCGTGTCGCTGTCCGCCAAGGAGAACCAAAAGCAATCTTCGGCCACCCGCAGCGCAACGGGATCGTTGAGGATGCCGCCGTCGGGATTGGTGATGAGCGCGTAGGCGGCTTGCCCCACTTGCAGCTTGGACAGGTCTCGCGGCGTGAGCAGTTGGGCGAAGCGCAGCGCATCGGTGCCCTGCACCTGCAACTGGCGCTCGCACGCCACATCCCAAAGCTGCACGTTCCGCACCGCGCCCCAATAGTCCTCCTCCGGCGCGGCGTAGGCCATCGGCAGGTACATGTGGTTGTAGACCGTGAAGGCGCTAGCGCCGTGGCGTAGCGTCGCCGCGTGAAAGGGAGACTTCCGCACCCGCGGCCCAAAGGCGATCTTGGGCTGGCTGCCCACTGCCGACTCAGCCATGTTGACGCCCCGCTACGCCACCGACGGCGCGGCAGTATATTCGCAGTGGGCGGAGGTGGGGCGGGGCGAGCGGCGGCGGACTGCGCCCTTGGAGGATCACGCGCGGTTCATGCTGTGGCCTGTGGCGCGAGGGGCACAGCCCGCCTCGTGCTAGCATCCCGCCGTGGCCAGATCGGCGGCCGGTATGGTCTATCCTGCAAACTTTGGCGACGCGCATGTCCGGCATTGGCAGGACGCGGAGTTGCTGTTTGGTGCCCAGTGCTGGGCCAACGCCGATCAGTTATACGGCTATAGCGCCGAATGTGGTCTGAAGGCAGTGATGTTGGCGCTCGGAATGCACGTGAGCGCCGCCGGCTCGCCAACTAACCGCCGTTATAAGCAGCACTTTCCGACCCTCTGGGGCGGCTTTCGCTCGTTCGTTCATGGTCGCCCCATCGGTAGTCTGGTGCATCATCTGCCCCAAGCGAACCCGTTCGCGGGTTGGTCTCAAGACAACCGTTATGCCGCGAGTCACCACTTCGACGAAAAGACGGTCACGCCGCATCGAGAAGCTGCGCACAAGGTACGTCAGTTCTACATGCGCCTAAGGTTGAGCGGCTATGCCTGAGGACTTTAACCGGTTCGACAGTGTGTTGCCGCGAGTCGTCGACACGTTGCGGTACCCTAAGCCTTCATCGGTGAATTGCATCTATGTGATTCGGGATTTGTACGGTCGAGTCCGGCTCGCGGTATCGGACACGCTTGAAAACGATGCCAATGCGACGCAGTGGCTGGAAGGTGAGGCAGAGATGCTTCGGGAGCGGCTGGGAGTGCGCGTTCCGGCGACGGACGCCATCCTGTTTCTGGACGCTGAACTGCTGCAGGAACTTAATCAGGAAGGCCGCGAGATATTGCCAAATGTGTACTTTGTAGACCGCTTGGTCACTGGCGCTGGCTGGTGGAGCGTTGACAGCGCAAACTCTGAGACGTCCGAAACGCCCACCTATACCCTCTATTCGGTGAAGGGCGGCGTGGGTCGCAGCACCACCGCAGCGGTGCTCGCTTGGCATCTGGCGCGGCAGGGGCAAAACGTGCTTGTGGTGGATTTGGACCTCGAGTCCCCCGGCGTTTCATCTGCCATGCTGGATCCTTCGATGCAGCCGGACTTTGGCGTTGTTGACTGGTTCGCTGAAGACTTGGTTGGCCAAGGAGACCATGTGGTCGAACGCATGGTCGCCCGGCCGGATTGGCATCGAGACCTTCGGGGCGACGTTGCCATCGTGCCCGCGCACGGCTTCGAGCCGAAGGAATATCTGGCCAAACTCGGCCGTGTCTACCTAGATACGGATGTCCGCTGGACACGACGCCTCGACGGCATGTTGAAGCGGCTTCGGGAGATCGAGAAGCCCGACATCGTGCTGCTAGAGAGCCGCAGCGGGCTGCATGACATCGCCGCGGCCACCGTGACCGATTTCAACGCACACGTGCTTCTGTTCGGCACGAACTCGGAGACGAGTTGGCAGGACTACGGCATCCTCTTCGACCATTGGAACCGACTCGGCCTCGCGGCCGACATCAGGGAGCGGCTGTCCATCGTCTCCAGCCTGACGCCAGACATTGATACTGACGACTATCTGCGGCGCTTCCGCGGGCGGGCTTGGGCGCTATTTCAGGACCATCTGTATGACGATCTAGAACCATCTAAAGGACCCTATGGTTTTGCCTTCGAGATGCTGGAGGAAGGTGCCCCCCACGACCCGCTGCCCATCTACTGGGCACGTGGCTTCGCGGCCGGTGCGTCGCTGCGCCGCATCGAGGGCAGCACGGTGGAGCAGGCATACAGTCACTTCTTGGACCGATTCGATCAGCTTCAGCGCATGAGCAGAGGGACGGGTTCGTGACCAATGTCCGGGCCGCCGAAGTACGCAGGGCGCTCGAAGCGCTGCCGGCTGAGACGAGTTTCGGCGACGCGCCACCCCTTGGCAACGTCTATTTCCCGCAATCGCACCTGAAGGCGCTGCACCCGGACGTGGCGGTGATCACCGGCATGCGCGGGGCCGGCAAGACGTTCTGGTGGGCCGCGTTGCAGAAACACGCGGTGCGGGAGTTGATTGGCAAGCGCTACGAGCGCAGCGGAATCCGTCACAACACCGAGCTTCGAACGGGGTTCGGCCCGCTCCCGGCAATTGATGAATATCCCACTAAGGATGTCCTGCACGCTCTACTGGAGGATGGGATAGACGCGCGGATGATCTGGCGAACCGTCCTAGCGTGGCAATTGGCACGGGAGATACACATACTCCGGCAACAAGGGGACTGGCGTGCCCGCGTCAGCTACGTTCGGCACCATCCGGAAGAAATCGACCGAATCTTCGCGGAGCGAGATGCGAAGCTGGCGGATGAGGGTCGGCACTGCATCGTGATCTGCGACGCGCTGGATCGGAGCGCGGACGACTGGCGAACGATGTACCGGATTATCCGCGGTCTTCTGCAAACGGCGTTGGACATGCGCACTTATCGGCGCCTTCGCGTGAAGATGTTTCTGCGCACGGATCAGTTCAATCCAGCGGCGATTGGAGACTTTCCGGATGCGTCTAAGTTGCTTTCTTCCGCGGTGAAGCTGAGTTGGCCGCGCAAAGAGCTCTATGGGCTGCTGTGGCAGCTTCTGTGCAATGCGCCGCGCCAGTCAGAGCGGATGCGAGAACTAATTGGCGGCGGGCAATCGGAGCTGTTGACGGCAGATGATGACGGCACTTGGCAGGTGCCACCGGCCCTAGTGTTTGACGAGGCCCACCAACGCGAGGCATTCCACGCCATCGCCGGTGAGTGGATGGGCCGGGATCGCCGGCGAGGGTTCCCATACACATGGATACCTAATCACCTAGGTGACGCGGAAGGCAACGTGAGCCCGCGGTCATTCATTGCCGCCCTCAGAGCGGCGGCCGAGGACAGCGGGCAACAGTATCCGCGCCACGAGTGCGCCCTGCACTACGAGAGCATCAAGCGAGGCGTTCAGCAGGCGTCGCGTATCCGCGTGGCGGAACTTCGGGAAGACTACCCGTGGGTGGACCGGCTGTTGCAAGACCTGCAGGGTGCGACTGTGCCTTGTCCCTTTGAGGACATTGAGTGGCGCTGGAAGCAAAACAAGACGCTCACTCGTCTCGACGAGGACATCGAGCAGCAGGAGGTCAAGTTGCCGCCAAGGCGCTTCGCCGAGGGCGCCGAGGGTGTGCGAGCCGACTTGGAGTCGCTCAACGTCTTTCAGCGATTGCACGACGCTCGCGTGAACATCCCGGACGTGTTCCGCGTTGGCTACGGACTGGGCAGGCGGGGCGGGGTGCGGCCGGTCCGTTAGCTCGCCCACCCGCCATCCGCGCCCCTCGCGTCAAGTCGGATACCATCGAGACACGTCAGCATCCGGCGAGAGCATGGCAACACGAGAACATCGCGCACCGCGCGGCACCGGCTTCGATACCTTGACGCTGCACGCCGGGCAGGTGCCGGATTCGGCCACCGGCGCACGCGCCACGCCCATCTACCAAAGCGCGTCGTTCGTGTTTCCAGACACCGACCATGCGGTGGGCCTCTTCAACATCGAGCGGGCAGGGCATGTCTACTCGCGCCTCTCGAATCCCACCAACGCGGTGCTGGAGGAGCGGGTCAGCGCGTTGGAAGGCGGCGTCGGTGCCATCGCCGTGGCGAGCGGGCAGGCGGCGCTGCATCTCGCCATCGCCACCATCTGCTCCGCGGGGGATCACATCGTCGCGTCGCGCTCGCTGTACGGCGGTTCGCACAACCTGTTGGAGTACACGCTGCCGCGCTTTGGCATCGAGACGACGTTCGTCGATCCGCGCTCCGCCCAAGCCTTCGTCGCCGCGGTGCGGCCCAACACGAAGCTCATGTTCGGCGAGACGTTGGGTAACCCCGGGATTGAAGTGTTGGACATTCCGGCTGTGTCTGCCGCCGCCCATGCCGCAGGCATGCCGCTGTTGGTGGATTCCACCTTCACCACGCCTTGGCTTTGCCAGCCGTTTCGCCTCGGCGCAGACCTCGTGATGCACTCGGCAACGAAGTTCTTGAGCGGCCACGGCGTGGTCATCGGCGGGTTGGTGGTGGATGGCGGCACCTTCGATTGGGAGGCGTCGGGCCGCTTTCCCACGCTGACGGCGCCCTACGCCGGCTTTCACGACCTCACGTTTGCCGAGGAGTTTGGCCCGCAGGCGTTCATCACGCGGGCGCGCAAGGAGGGCATCCGTGATTTCGGCGCCTGCATGGCGCCCACGACGGCATTCCACATCCTGCAAGGGCTTGAGACCTTGCCGCTGCGAATGGAGCGCCATGTGGCGAACGCCTTGGCGGTGGCGGAGTTTTTGGCTGGGCACGACGCTGTGGAGAGCGTCGGCTATCCGGGCTTGGCGAGCCACCCAGACCACGAGTTGGCGCAACGGCTGCTGCCGCGCGGCGCCGGCGCGGTGTTCGGCTTCCACATCAAGGGTGGCCGCGCCGCCGGGCGACGCTTCATCGAGGCGTTGTCACTCTTTTCGCATCTTGCCAATGTCGGCGACGCGAAGTCCTTGGTCATCCATCCGGCGAGCACCACCCACCATCGCATGGATGACGCGGCGTTGGCCGCTGCCGGCATCGGCGAGGGGCTGGTGCGTCTCTCCGTGGGCCTTGAAGACCCGGCGGACCTCGTTGATGACTTGAACCGCGCTCTGCGGCGTTCACAGCGCGCTCCCGCCGCCGTGCGCCCCGCCGCGAAGGCCGCCGCCGCATCATGAGGTTCAAGGTTAGCGGCAAGGCGGCGTTTGCCGGCACCGGTTCGGGCCATGCGGGCGCGGATGCGCCGACCGTGATCTTCGTGCATGGCGCCGGCATGGATCACACGATTTGGGTGATGCCGGCGCGTTGCTTCGCGCGCCGCGGCTATCGGGTGCTGGCCGTTGATCTGCCTGGGCATGGCCGCACCAGAGGGCCGGCCCTCACGCGCATCGAGGCGATGAGCGCGTGGCTTGCCGAGGTGTGCGATGCGCTGGGCGTGACGCAAGCCGCGGTGGCGGGGCACAGCATGGGGTCCCTCGTCGCCTATCGCTTCGCGGCGGACTTCCCGGCGCGTTGCCGGGCGCTGGCGTTGCTCGGCACATCCATGCCGATGCCGGTGGCGGACGCGCTGCTTGCCGCCGCCGCGGACGATCATCACGCCGCCATCGACATGGCCAACGCATGGAGCCACAGCGCCGGTGCCACGCTGGGCGGCAACCGCAACCCTGGCATCTGGATGTTGAGCGCTGGCGAGCGGCTGATCGAGCGTGCCGGCCCGGGCGTGTTCCATGCAGACCTCGCCGCTTGCAACGCTTTCGATGCCGCGGCCGTGGGGCCGGTGACGGCGCCGACGCTGGTGATCGCCGGCGATGCGGACCGGATGACGCCGCTGCGGGCGGGCATCGACGTGGCGCGGTCGCTGCCGGATGCGCGCGTCGTCACGTTGGCGGGATGCGGCCATTCCATGCTGGCCGAGCGCCCGAACGAGGTGTTGGACGCGCTGACGGAAATCTGCTGAGGCGGTCGCTTAAGCCAAGGTTGGCTTTGCCGTGCGCATCGCCAGCCGCTCCAACGCCGCCGCGCGCGCCGTGTGCGCCTTGGCCCGCACGGCCGCCGAGAGCGGACCATGCCAATCATCCAACAGCACGGCGTCCTCATAGATGACACGGCTGCCTGCCCGCTCCACCACATAGCTCGGCGTCACGATGTACAGCACGCGCACATCCTCTGCGTCGTCGTTGCGCAGCTCCAAGAGCGTGCCGGGTGTGGTGAGGAGCGCTTCGCCGGCGGCTACGATGGCTTCGCGAGGCGGCGCGTAAGCGGCATCCTGCGTGCGCGTGGCGAGCTTGCCGGCGATCACATAGGTAAGCTGCGTCACCACCGGATGCGCGTGGATGGCCGAGCGCACGCCGGGACGCAAACGCCCGGCGGCCACGCTCACGTCACCGAGGGCGGCGAGGTTGAACTCTCCCGGTGCGCCGTCGGTGGCGTTCAGAAAGGCATCGACCTCGGTGCCATCCGCGGCCGGCGCAAAGCCGCGGGGTTGGAACGTCGCCGTCAAATGCCGGCAGACTCCCGATACGCCCGCCACCGCTCAAACGCCGCGGACATGGCCTGATGGCGGTCCGTCACCTGTTCGGCGAACTCTGGGTGGGTGAAGATATATTCCTCGTCTTGGATGATGGCGTGCAACACCATGTCGCCCACGTGCGCTGGCTCCAGCGCGTTGCGCCGAAACTGTTCCAGCATCGCCTCGCGGCCTTGCTCGCCACCGCGGAAATTGGCGAGATCCGCAGTGTCTGTCTCGGCTTGCAGCGCTGCCGGGCGGTTGCGGCCGGATTCGAAGATGTTGGTGTTCACGACGCCTGGGCAGAGCACGGAAACGCCGATGTGGTGGGGCGCCAAGTCCATCCGCATCGCCTCAGACATGCCGACGACAGCGAACTTGGTGGCGTTGTAAACGCCTAGGCCGCCGATGGCCAAGTGGCCGGCCATGGAGGCAGTGTTGACGAAGTGGCCGCCTTCGCCGTGCGCCTTGATGCGATCCGTGAACGTTTGCACGCCGTTGATAACGCCGTTCACGTTCACGCTCACCACCCAATCCCAATCCGCATAGGACATGGCGTCCGTGGGGCCGCCCACCGCCACGCCGGCGTTGTTGCACACCACATGCACCTTGCCGAAGGCGGCCTCGGTGGCGTCCGCGGCGCGCGCCATCGCGTCTCGGTCTGTCACGTCAACCCGCAGCGGGATGACCTCGGCGTTGGTCGGCGCCAAGCTGGTGAGGGCAGATTCCAAGGCGCCTTCCTCAATGTCTGCGATGGCCACGTTCATGCCAGCCGCGGCGAATGAACGCGCCATGGCGAGGCCGATGCCGCTTGCGCCGCCGGTGACGAACGCTGTCTTGCCGGCCACATCCCGCATGTCTCTGCCCTCGCGTCACGAATGAATGCGCCGGATGGTATCACCGGGACGGATGGGGCTGGGCCGGTGCGTGGCGACCGGGAAGGGTGGTGGTGAGGGGGCGCGGCTTGATGTTTGGCGCGCCCCAAGCCGGGCTCTGATTTTCGGCGCCGCCCGTTCTACGTCTCTCCGTGCCGCTAACTTGGCGGCAAGTCGGCCAAAGCTGCGGCCAGCGCATCCCACTGGCCGGCGAAGAAGTGGTCCGCGCCGGCGATGGGGCGCACGTCGAAGGCGTCTGGGGCCGCCTCGAATGCGGCCAACGCGCAGTACGGGTCCGCATCCCCGGCGATCACCGTGACAGGCATTGCCGGACGCACGCCGTCGTCGAGATTCAACATCGCGTTCGGCGGCGCCACCAAGATGAGCCGCTCCACGTTGGCAAGCCGCGAGTGCGCCCGCCACGCCACGCTCGCCCCGAACGAGTAGCCGGCGAGCCACAACGTCGCCGGCGCGTGTTCGGCGGCGAGCCACGCGCAAACGGCGAGCAAGTCTTCGGTTTCGCCCGCGCCGTCGTCGAAGCGGCCAGCGCTGGTGCCCACGCCGCGGAAATTGAAGCGCACCCGCCCGCAGCCCTTGGCCGCCAGCGCGTCATCCACCACATCGAGCACCGCATCGTGCATGCTGCCCCCGTACAGGGAGTGAGGATGGCAGAGCACGGCCCAGCGCCCTGATTGGCTTGGCGCCACGATGGCTTCCAGCGGCCCGGCAGGGCCCGCAATGGTCACGGCGTTCATGCTTGCTGCTCCTTCATGTCGATGTCGTCGGTGTCTGTGCGTTGCCTGGCCGCGTCAACGGCTCGCCAAGGCTCACGCGCCCACGGACGCGCCCCCCGCACAGGGTAAACTCGCGGCCTTCCCAATGGACGTTCCGCGGAGGCATCTGACTCATGGCCATGCAGCGCACCCCTCTGTTGATGTCGCGCCTCATCGACCGCGGCGCCGAGTTGGCGCCGAACGTTGAAATCGTGACCGCCACGGCATCCGGAACGCGCCGCCACACTTATGCCGAGAGCAGGAACCGCGCCCATCAACTCGCGCATGCGCTGGCGGACGCCGGTGTTGGCATCGGCGACCGCGTGGGCACGTTCATGTGGAACGGCTCGCGGCACTTGGAGGCGTACCACGCGGTGGCCGGCATGGGCGCGGTGCTGCACACGCTGAACATCCGCCTCTCCGCGCATGACTTGGAGTACATCATCAACCACGCCGAGGATAAGGTCATCATCGCGGACGCAGACGCGCTGCCGCTGCTGGAAGCCATCGCCGGCCGCATTCCGTCGGTGCAGAAGGTGGTCGTCGCCGTGGAGGATGGCTTCGAAGACTGGCACACGACCGTGGCGCCGGCGGAAGACTACGAGGCGTTCATCGCCGGCAAGCCCACGCGCTACGAGTGGCCAGCCATCGCGGAAACCGCTCCGCTTGGCCTCTGCTACACCAGCGGCACCACGGGGCGGCCAAAGGGCGTGGAGTACGAGCACCGCTCGCAGTACCTGCACACGATGGCCATTTGCATGACGGATTCGATGGGCCTCTCCGCCACCGATGCCGTGTGCGGCATCGTGCCCATGTTCCATGTGATGGGCTGGGGCATGCCGTGGGCGGGGCTGATGCTCGGCTGCAAGCAGGTGATGCCGCACCGCTTCATGGACCCGGCGCGCATCTTGCGGCTGATGGCGGACGAAGGCGTCACGCTCTCGGCCGGCGTGCCGACGATTTGGCAAGGGGTGAAGGCCGCCTACGAGGCGAATCCAAGTGGGTACGACTTATCGCAGCTGTCGCGCCTCACCTGTGGCGGCGCGGCGCCGCCGCCGTCGCTCATCCGCTGGTATTGGGATGCGTTGGGCGTGGAAATGATTCAAGGCTGGGGCATGACGGAGACCAGCCCGCTGGCCACGCTCTCGCGCCGTGTGATGCAGCGCGCGCACATCGATCTGTCGCCGGACGAGCAGTCCGCCAATGTGGCCAAGGCCGGGCAAGTGATGCCGGGGCTGGAGCTTGGCATCTTCGATGACGACTTCAATCGGCTCCCCCACGATGGCGAAGCGGTGGGCGAGATTCTCGTGCGCGGGCCGTGGATTTGCGCCGAGTACTACCAGAACCCGCAGCCAGACAGCTTTCACGACGACTGGCTCATCACCGGCGACGTGGGCAAGATCGACGCGGATGGCTACGTGATCATCTCGGATCGCTCGAAAGACTTGGTGAAGTCTGGCGGCGAGTGGATTTCCTCCGTGGATTTGGAGAACCACATCGTCGCGCTGCCCGGCGTCGCCCAAGCCTGCGTGGTGGCGCAGCCGCATCCCCGCTGGGGCGAACGCCCGGTGGCGCTCGTCATCCTGGACGACGGCGCCGACGTGCCGGAGGCCCGCATCTTGGAGCACTGCGCGACGGCGTTCGCCAAATGGCAACTGCCGGACGATGTGCTCCATGTGAAGGACATCCCGCTCACCTCGACCGGCAAGATGGACAAGAAGACCGTGCGTGCTGGGTTAGCGGCCGAGGGCTACAAGTTGCCGAGCCTGCGCTAGCGGCTGGCTTCTCGCGGCCTGCCGGCCCCGACTCCGCTGCTTGTCTGTCCGGCTCCGCCCGCGCGGCCCGGCCACCTTTCCTCAATGGGGCTGGCGGCCTCACCCTTCAGCGCTCGAACGCGAGCGCCATGCCCGGCTGCGTGGAGTGGAACGTGCCGTCGGCATAGGCCAGCTGCCCGTTCACGAACGTGTGCGTCACGCGGTGGCTGAAGGTTTGCCCGGCGAACGGCGTCCAGCCGCACTTCGACCAAACTGGCTCCTCATCCACCACGGTGTTGCGGTTGGGGTGGATGATGGCCAAGTCCGCCCAGTAGCCCTCGCGCAGGAAACCCCGTTCGCGCACGTCGAAGCGCCGCGCCGGGGCGTGCGCCGTCTTGTGCGCGATGAGTTCCGCCGGCATGTGCTCGAACAACGACAGCAGCGCGTGCTGCACCAGCGGCAGACCGGCCGGCGCCTTCGCGTAGGGCTGCTGCTTCTCGGCGCGGGTGTGCGGCGCGTGGTCCGTGGCGATGACGTCGATGCGCCCGTCGGCCACCGCCGCCCGCAGCGCCAACCGGTCTGCTTGGCCTTTGATGGCGGGGTTGCACTTGATGTCCGCGCCCTTGGCGGCGTAGTCCGCGTCATCGAAGAACAGATGGTGGACGCACGCCTCGGCGGTGATGCGCTTGCCGTCCAAGTCTCCGGGGGCGAACAGGTCTAGCTCGCGGGCCGTGGTGAGATGCAGCACATGCAGGTTGCTGCCGTGGCGCCGCGCCAGTTCCACCGCGAAGCTGGAGGACTTGTAGCACGCTTCCTCCGAGCGGATTTCCGGGTGCATCGCGAACGGAATGGCGTCGCCGTAGCGCGCCCGCGCCTGCGCTTCGTTGGCGAGGATGGTCGGCGTGTCCTCGCAGTGGGTGGCGATGACGAGCGGGGTGGAGGCGAAGATGCCCTCCAGCGTCGCCTCGTCATCCACCAGCATGTTGCCGGTGGAGGCGCCCATGAACACCTTCACGCCGCAGGCGCGCGTCGCGTCCACGGCCTTGATCGCCTCCAAGTTGTCGTTGGTGGCGCCAAAGTAGAAGGCGTAGTTGGCGAGGGACTTGGCGGCGGCGCGGCGATGCTTGTCCTCAAGGGCTGTCGCGTCGATGGTCTGCGGTTGGCAGTTCGGCATCTCCATGTAGCTCGTGATGCCGCCGGCCACCGCAGCGCGGGATTCGGTGGCGATCTCGCCCTTGTGCTCGAAGCCCGGCTCGCGGAAATGCACCTGATCGTCGATCATGCCGGGCAGGAGCCACGCACCTTCGGCGTCCACCGTCGCGTCCCCAGCGCCGCCGTCGATGACGCCACCGATGCGCTCGATGCGCCCGCCGCGGATGGCCAAGTCGCCTTCCTGCACGGCGCCTTCGTTCACCATGCGCGCATTCTTGATGATGGTTCCCACGCCGCCCCCGCGCCTTTGCAACCCGCGTAGTGTGCGGGCAGCCGCACGGCGAGGGCAACCGGTGGGTTGGGATCAGCACCTCCTGGACGGCATACGCGCGCAAGGGAGCCCTTAGGCGCGATGGTTCAAAGACCCATGAGTTTGAAGATAGCTTTTGGAGACCGAACGGCGCGGGGGCGCTGTATCGGCCCCGGCAACGGTTCCCGTTGGCGGAGGCCAAGCCAGTGCTGCGCATCCGTCGCGAGATGCTGTGGGGGAGGGGGAGGAGCCGACTGCGCCGGACCTGGCGGCGCAAACTCAGCGCTCACGCGCTAAGCCATCAAGCGATCAGCGCCAAGTGGGGGTTGAGTCGGAAACACTAGAACGGTGGACGGAAACCGTCCTTACCCTCCCCGAGACTCGGAAGTCGCTCAAGCAGAATGTCCCGTACGAGATGGTAGTGATCCAGATACGCCTGCCGGAACTTCGCTGGGTGACTCGCTAGCCTTTTGGCCATCAAGGCGAGAGCCGTGTCCCGTGTTCCTGCAAGGAACTTTCCTCGTTGGAAGTGGAAAGGCTGAGCGATAAAACGCTCGACTCCGGTGTTCAAGAGGCTGTCCGCGAATCGTTCGGCATTCTCTACAAGCAGCAGTGGCGTCATCGTGATACAGGTGTCCACGCCAGCCTTACGCAACTCGCCGGCAGCTTGCAGCCGAACGCGGTTGTTCGGGCAGGACGGCTCGAAGGTCCGACGAACTTCCTCGTCATCGGTCGTGACGGTCAGGTTGACTTGAACACGCCCGCCGTTGGCCACAATGCGGCGGAACAGGGCCTCGTCGCGAACGACATCAGGGCTTCTTGTCTGGACAACCAGTTTGGGCCTATGGTGACTGGCCAGCACTTCCAACAGTCCGCGGGTTAACTTCAGATCGCGTTCGATGGGTTGGTAGGGGTCGGTGACGCTGCTCATGTAAATCAGCTTGCCATCAAGGCTGCCACGTCTCTGTTGCAGGCGCTCTACCGCGTTCTCCTTGACTTTCACCCATTGCCCCCAAGAATCGCGTTTGTCCGTGCTGTGCGAGAAGAACGCCGCGTAGCAGTAGGTACAGCCAAACGAGCAGCCCGAGTATGGATTAAGCGTGAAGTCGTACGCGTCCATGAATCCTGTTGCTTTGGTTAGAATCTCGCGGACAGGGGCGTACTCGACGATTACCCGACCGATTCGATCTGGTTGGTCTTTGGGAGCGACCGGCTGTTCGAAGAGCAAAGAAGTCTGCGCCGGGGGGCTCATATTTGCGAACCATCGTTCAAGGGAGGCCAGAGTAAAGGGATGTCTCCCTGCGGAGGGTTCCAAGGTACCGGGCGACTTAGAAACGTCCCAGTGATCCAGTGGGTTCGCGGCAGCCGGTCCCTCAGTTGGCCACGCCAGTCGGTGGTATGGTGGAGGTATCCGTCAAAATAGAAGCGATCTCGTCTGAAGACCGCAACCTTAGCTTCCGGTCGGCATAGTGATTGTGCATGAGGCAAGCCGACTCTATGGCATGTGATTGCCTCGTACACGGGATTAGATATGTTGCGAATGTTTTGAACGTCCTGCTGCAGAAGATGCACATTGGACGCGTACACAGCGTGAATCGCCGTAAGCCAGCAGCTCGGACTAGGCGTGTGTCCTGCCTCATGGGCATGACCAGACTTGTAGTAGTCGGCCAAAGAACTGTAGGTCGTTCCCCGAGTTCGTTGCATGCCATACTTCAGGCGAGAGAGTTCAGGAGTTTCTCGAGCGATGGTGAGTAGCTCCCGCCATAAGCGATGGCCGATCGACCTCATCGGTTCGCTTGGGTCGATTCCATATACCTCAACAGGAATGTCTGATCGCAATGTGTCGCTTGCTGCTACTGCTATCGCCATGGCAATGGGCGTAGCAAATGCACCACACCCTATGTCGATGACGTGTAGAGGCGCCGAGCTTTCACGGTACCGCTGGGCAATAGTGGCAAGCGCCAAGTTGATCTGGCGAGGTTGGTACCAAGTCAGGTAGAACAGAGAATCCCACTCGTTGTACTCTGGCGGCGTTCCGTGACTCAGCCCGTACAATGACCACAAGGCGTCTGCGGCCCTCTTGGCGCATTCATCCGGGGACATTCCTTCACTAAGTCGTGTGTACTCGGCCTCAGCCACCCTAGCAATGGCGATGTCCAGCGCCCTAGCAACGAGCTTGAAGTCCATTGCAACCCTCCACTCGCCATTTTACTACAACGCATACGGTCATGTGCGGGCGTGGCACCTTCTGGACGGGGCGGCGCCCAAGGGGAGCGGGTCGGAGTTAATGACGCTAAGATGACCGAGGAGGCTTTTCGACCCAAGCGTCCGGAAGGTCGCTGACCCCGCTTGGCGGGCGACAGTGCCTGCCGGTTGTTGCGGCTACAATCCGGTCATGCGCCGCGCAGCAGTCGTCGAATCGCTTAAGGCCGCGCTGGCCCCCGGCAATCTGTTGACGGCGCCGGCGGCGCTGGCCCCGTTTGAGACCGATGGCCTCACCGCCATCCGGCAGCGGCCGTGGCTGGTGGCGTTGCCGGAGAATGTGGACGAAGTGCGCACCGTGCTCAAAGTGTGCCGCGAGCACGGCGTGGCGGTGGTGACGCGGGGCGCCGGCACGGGCCTCTCCGGGGGCGCCCGCCCGCTCGCCGATGGGGTTTTGCTCACGCTCACCAAGATGAACCGCATCCTTGAGGTGGATGTGGCGTCCTGCACGGCGCGGGTGGAGCCGGGGGTCGTCAACTTGAAGATCACCGAGGCGGCGGCGCCGCATGGCCTCTACTACGCGCCAGACCCTTCTTCCCAGATCGCCTGCAGCATCGGCGGCAACATCGCCGAAAACTCCGGCGGCGTGCACTGCCTGAAGTACGGCCTCACGCTGCACAACGTCCTTGGCATCACCGTGCAAACCATCGACGGCGAGGAACTCGTGCTCGGCGGCAAGACGCTCGATGCGCCGGGGTACGACATGATGGCGGCGATGATCGGCTCCGAAGGCATGCTCGGCGTCGTCACCGAAGCCGTGGTGAAGCTGCTGCCGACGCCGCTGGCGAAGCGGGTGCTGCTCGCCGCCTTTGACGACATCCGCCGCGCCGGAGACGCCGTGAGCGCCATCATCCGCGGCGGCATCGTGCCGGCGGGGCTGGAGATGATGGATGCGCTCGCCATTCAGGCTGCGGAAGATTTTGCCCATGCGGGCTATCCACGCGATGCCGCGGCCGTGCTGTTGTGCGAACTCGATGGTGACGAGGCGGAAGCGGACGCGGATGCCGCCCGCGTTCAGGCCATTCTCGCCGATGCCGGCGCCAAGGAAATCCGCTTGGCCCGTTCCGAGGTCGAGCAGGAAGCCTTTTGGCGGGGCCGCAAGTCCGCCTTTCCGGCGGCGGGGCGGCTGGCGCCGGATTACTACTGCATGGATGGCACTATTCCGCGGCGGGAACTCGGCGTCGTGCTGGAAGACATTGCCGCGCTCTCGCGGCGCCATGGCTTGCCGGTGGCCAACGTCTTTCACGCGGGAGACGGCAACCTGCATCCGCTCATCCTGTTCGATTCCAGCAAACCCGGCGAAACGGAGCGGGCGGAAGCGTTCGGCGGCGACATTCTCAAGCGCTGCGTGGCCGCCGGTGGCACGGTGACGGGTGAACACGGCGTCGGCGTGGAGAAGCTCAACGAGATGTGCGTGCAGTTCGGCGCCGGCGAGATCGAGCAGTTCCACCGCTTGAAGGCCGCGTTCGACCCTGCTGGCCTGATGAATCCCGGCAAGGCAATTCCCACGCTCGCGAGGTGTTCCGAGCTCGGCGGCATGCATGTGCGGGGCGGGGCGCTGCCGCATCCCGAGTTGGAGCGGTTCTGACATGGCTGCTGGGTGCGACAGCGCGGCGTCCCTCGCAGCGGCTGTGGCGGAAGCGAACCACGCAGGGCGGGAGCTCTACCTGCGTGGCGGCGACAGCAAGGCGCATCTGACTGGCTGCGGCCCCAGTGCGCCGCTTTCCACCCGGGGCCACACCGGCATCGTGGACTATCGCCCGGACGAACTGGTCGTCACCGCGCGTTGCGGCACGTCATTGCGGGAACTCTCGACCGCGCTGGCCGCCGAGGGGCAAATGCTGCCCTTCGACCCGCCCAGATTTGGTGGCGGCGGCACGTTCGGCGGGGCGGTGGCGGCAGGGTTCTCCGGCCCTGGAAGGCCGTGGCTTGGCGCCACCCGAGACGCCGTGCTGGGCGCGAACATCGTCAACGGGACGGGGCAGCGCCTCGCCTTTGGCGGGCAGGTGTTGAAGAACGTGGCCGGCTACGACGTGTCGAGGCTGATGGTGGGCGCTTTTGGCACGCTGGGGCTGTTGCTTGAGGTGACGGTGCGCGTGCAGCCGCGGCCGGAGGCGGTGGCGACGCTGGCCAGCGCCTGCTCCGCCGAAGCCGCGGCCGGCACTTGCCAGCGCCTGCTGCGCCAGCCGCTGCCGGTGACGGCCACCTGCCATGTGGATGGGGTGCTGCGCGTGCGCGTGGCCGGCAGCGAAGCCGGCGTCCGGCGCGCCTGTGAGGCGCTGCCGCTGGATATCGAAGAGGAGGGCGACGCCTTCTTCGACGCCGTGCGCGATCATGCGCATCCGTTCTTTGCCGATGTCGCCGCAGCCGATGTCGCAGCGGCCGAGGCGGCGGCGGACCACGCGGGTACGCCTCACGCCGCCGCAGCCGAAGCCGGCCCAACACTGTGGCGGCTGTCTTTGCCCCGTGGCGCCCTGTTCACCGAGGCGGGCGCGCTCGTGGAGTGGGCCGGCGCCCAGGCGTGGTGGCGCACCGCCTTGGATGCCGAGCAGGTGCAAGCGCGTGCCCAAGCGTTGGGCGGTTTCGCGGCGCCGTTTCATGGTGGATGGCCCAAGCGTTCTGCGTCTGTGCGCGCGGCCATGCAGCGCATCAAGGCCGCGTTTGACCCTAACGGCATCCTGAACCCGCACGTCATGGACGATGCGCACTAGCCTGCCGGCCGCGGCGCTCGCCACGGCGGCCGGTGCCCGCGCCAACGACATCCTGCGTTCCTGCGTGCATTGCGGCTTCTGCAACGCCACCTGCCCGACCTATCAGTTGCTCGGCGATGAACTCGACGGGCCGCGCGGGCGCATCTACCTCATCAAGGAAATGTTGGAGGCCGGCGTCGCCAACGCCACCGCGCAAACCCACCTCGATCGCTGCCTCACCTGCCGCGCCTGCGAAACGACCTGCCCGTCCGGCGTGCGGTACGGCGAACTGTTGGAAATCGGCCGCGACATCGTCGAAGACGCCGTGCCAAGAACTTGGTTTGAGCGCCTGCAGCGACGTTGGCTGAAGGCGGTGGTGCCCTTTCCAGCGCGGCTGCGCGCTTGGCTGCGCCTGGGCGTTGTCTTCCGGCGCTTCGCGCCAGAGCCGCTTCGGGCGCTGATCGCCACGCCGCCGCCGGTGCCGCCACATGCGGCGTCGAGCGAGGCGGCCAGCGTGCTGCTGCTTGGCGGCTGCGTGCAGAGCGTGATGACGCCACGGGTGAACACGCACTTGGCCAGCCTGCTCAGCGCGCGTGGCGTGGCCGTGCGAATGGCAGACGGCGAAGGCTGCTGCGGCGCCTTGGCGCTGCACCTGGGGGATGCCGAAGCGGCGCGCGTCGCCATGCGCAGCAACCTTGAGCAGCTTCCGTGGCAGGGCGTGGAGCGCATCGTCTCCACCGCCAGCGGCTGCGGCGTCACGCTCAAGAGCTATGCCCAGACGCTTGCGGAAGACGAACGGAGCGTTTCCGCCGCCCGCGCCTTCGCCAACAAGGTGTGCGACGTGGCAGAGCTGCTGGAAGGTTTCGAGTTCAAGCGCCACACGGAGTTTCGCCGCGTCGCTTGGCACGCTCCCTGCACGCTGCAACACGGCCAGCGGCTCACTGGCCAAGTGGAAACGCTGCTCGCCCGCGCCGGCTACGAGCTCGTGCCGGTGCGCGACGGGCACCTTTGTTGCGGCGCCGCTGGCGCGTATTCCGTGCTGCAGCCGGACATCGCCACTGCCTTGCAGGGCCGCAAGATCGAGGCGCTCACGGAGCACCGCCCGGATGTTGTGGCCACGGCGAACATCGGCTGCCAGCTACACCTGCGGGCGGCGACGGACATTCCGGTCATGCACTGGGTGGAGTTGCTGGGTTAGCTCCCCTGAGGTAGCGAGCGACGCCTAAGCCACGGCGCCACGTTCACGCAACCCCGCAACGTCCCCCACGCCGAGTTCGCCGAGGATCTCCTCCGTATGCTCGCCGAGCCGCGGCGCCGGTGCGCCGGCGTCCAGCGCATGGGTGTGGAAGCGCGCCGCCGGCCGGGGTTGGCGCGTGGCGCCGGCTTCTGGGTGCTCGTGTTCGACGATGAGCCCGTTGGCCGCGATCTGGGCGTCTGCGAACAAATCTTCAACGGATTGCACCGGGGCGCAGGGTACTTGCTCCGCGTCCAGCCGCGCCAGCCACTCGGCGGAAGTGTGCTCGCGGAACGCAGCGCCCAGCATGTCGAAGAGCTCGGGAAAGTGCGCGGCGCGGTCCGCGAGGGTCTTGAAACGCGGGTCTTCCGTCAGCTCTGGGCGGTTCAAGGCGCGCGCCAGCCCATGCCATTCGTCGTCGGATGCGGCGAACGCGACGATGTGGCCGTCTTGCGTCTCGAAGGCGGAGTCGTAGGCATCCATGGAGAGCGGCGCCGAGACGCCGGCGCCCACCAACGTGTGGTTGATCATGGCGTCGGGCCACATCCAGGCCACCGTGGCGTCGAGCATCGCCACCTTCACATGGTCGCCTTGGCCAGTCCGTTCCCTGCCCAACAGCGCCGCGGTGATGGCTTGCGCCATGGTCATGGCGGTGAGCTTGTCCGGTAGAATCGTGCGCATGTAGCGTGGCGAACTGGCGCCGCCTTGGACGGCCATCACGCCGGAGAGCGCTTGGATCACCGGGTCGTACACGCGCTTGCTGGCGTACGGCCCGGCCTCGCCGAAACCGCTGATGGAGGCGTACACGATGTTGGGTTTGATGGCGCGCACGGCGTCTTCGCCGATGCCCATGCGCTCGGCGGCGCCGGGCCGAAAGTTCTGCACCAAGGCATCCGCGGTGGCGATGAGCGCTTTCAGGATGGACATGGCTTCGGCCTTCTTCAGGTTCAGCACGACGGAGCGCTTGCCGCGGTTGTTCGTCAAGAACACGGCGCTCATGCCGCCGCGGGCTGGCCCGGCGTACCGCATGAGGTCGCCAGTGGGCGTTTCCACCTTCACCACGTCTGCGCCTTGGTCCGCCAAGAGCTGCGTCGCGTACGGGCCGGAAACCATGCTGGTCAAGTCCACCACCCTGAGGCCCTGCAACGGTGTAGTCATCGGACGCCCTCCTAGCGCTGCTTGCATGGGCTAGTATCGTCAACCGTGCGCGAACTGCAAAACGCAACCGCGTTGGCGGCGCCGCAACAACTAGGGGGAGGGAAGACGATGAGTGAGAAGGTTGAATTCGTGAGCGCAGCTTGGATCGGGCACGCTCGGCAGATCCTCGAAGAGTTGACGGCCGAGCATGGCGAAGCCGGCAAGCGGGTGACCGTCTCGGAAGCGTTCACGAACGCGCCGACGCATCTCGCCGGCGGCGACGTGGCGGCGTGGCACTTCGTCATTGATGGCAAGACGGCGCAAGTGGCCGCCGGCGAAATGTCGGACGCAGACATTGTCATCCGCGCAGACTACGAGGCCAGCCTGCCAGGGGCGCGGCTCGTCTACACGCCGGAAATCTTGGCGGAACTCGCGGAGCGGCCCGTCGACGAAAGCGCCGGGGAAATCCAAGGGGACATGTCGCAACTGCCACCGTATCTCTCGGAACTGCACAATCGGCTGGCCGTGATCACGGCCTGAGTTCTGGGCGAGGCTTTCTTCCGCCGCGGCCTCGATCGGTGCGCGGCGGCCGGGTTGCTAGGCGCGGGCTAGGCCGGCGCTACTTCACCTCAAGCAGTTCCACCTCGAACACGAGCGTTGCGTTGGGGCCGATTCTCGGCCCGGCGCCGCGCTCGCCGTAGGCGAGCTCGGGTGGCAGGACGAGCCGCCACTTGTCGCCTTCCTGCATGAGCTGCAGCGCTTCTGTCCAGCCGGCGATCACGCCGTTCACGGGAAACGTGGCGGGTTGGCCCCGCTCCACCGAGCTGTCGAACACGGTGCCGTCGATCAACGTGCCGTGGTAGTGGGTGACCACGCGGTCGGTGGCGCCGGGGGTGGCCCCATCGCCTTCGGCCAGCACCTCGTATTGCAGGCCAGAAGGCAGCGTCATCACGCCTTCGCGCTGGGCGTTCTCGGCTTGGAATGCGGCGCCGTTCATGGGCTTGGCTGCGTCGCCGTCAGACGGCTCGGCTGCCGGCGGGGCGCTGTCTTGGCAGCCGGATAGCGCAACGGCCGCGAGCAGGGCCGCGGCGAAGCGGAGTGGACGAGCCGATCGGCAAGCGAGGCGATGGGGCATGGGCGCGTTCTCTGGGCGACATGCGGCCATTGTAATGGCAGTGGCCGTGAGAAGCCGGCGATGGCAGTTCGCTCACGCCCGGCGGCCTTAGACGTTCCGCGTGGGGCGCGGCGCCTCGTCCAAATCATGCGCTGTCGGCGCCGGCCGCGGCGCGTTCGTCCAACTCGCGCCGCACCAGCTCTCCTGCGATGGCCAACGCCTGCTTGCGCCCAACATCCATGTTTACGACGTACTTGTCCGCCACCACCAGCGCCGGCACGGCGACCACGCCCGCGGCGCGCGACGCCGCATCGTTCTCGGCGACCACGCGCGCGACGCGCGGCGAATCCAACAGCGCCAGAAAGGCATCGGCGCTGATGCCGTGGCCGTCTACGAATTCAGCAATGGCCTGGGCGCTGGCGAACTGGCGCTGCCGATCGTGGATGGCGCGGAAGATGCGCTGATGGTTGGTCGCCGCGGCGTCGGTCAGCGACAGCGCGGCGTGTGCCCGGGCCAGGAGCGCGAGGCCGCTGTAATACACATGGGCGCGCCGCAGCACGGCCCCTTCGGGCAGCGCCGCGGCGAAATCGTCCACCAACGGATCGAAGTTCCAGCAGTGGATGCAGGCATAGGAGAAGTACTCGACCACTTCGACGTCGCCGGAGTTGGCCGCGGCACCGTCGATCACTTGGTAGTGCTGCCCCTGCGCGGCCTCGCCGACGCCGATGCCAGTGCCGTAGTAGAGGCCAACGCCGCCCAGGGCCACCGCGACGAGCGCCACGGCGCCCACGATGGCGCGGCGCATGGCTTGCACGCCGGCTTGGCGCTTGCGACGCGATGCGCCCCTGTCAGCCATGCCGTTGATTGTGCCACAATGAGTTGCATGGTCGAGCGCTACACCCTCTACAAGGACGATTGGTGTCCCTTCTGCCGCCGCGTGCAAACGTTCTTGGCGGAAGCGAGGCTGGACGTCCCCATGCGGGACACGTTCAACGATGCCGGCGCCCGCGGCGAACTCATGGCTGGCGGCGGCCGCGCCACCGTGCCTTGCCTCAAAATCGAGGCGGATGGCGCGGAACGCTGGCTCTACGAATCCGCGGACATCATCGATTACTTGCGCTCGCGCGCATCCCCATGAGGGCCGGCGCGCGAACCTTCACGTTTAAGCAATGTTCAAAGGAGGCGCCATGAAACTGGGCCTGATCGGCGGCTATGGCGGCCGCAAACTCAGCATCCCCTTGGATCACATCCGCCACGCGGAGACGCTGGGCTACGACAGCGTGTGGACCGCGGAGGCGTATGGCGCCGATGCCGTAGTGCCGGCGGCTTGGATTCTCGCGCAAACGGAGAAGATCAAGGTGGGCACCGCCATCATGCAGATGCCGGCGCGCTCCCCAGCGATGACTGCGATGACGGCCATGGCCTTGGCCGAGCTCTCCGGCGGGCGCTTCATCCTTGGCCTCGGCGCGTCCGGCCCGCAGGTGGTGGAAGGCTGGCACGGCGTGCCATACGGCAAGCCCATCACGCGGCTCAAGGAGTACGTGCGCATCGTCAAGCAGATCATCGCCCGCGAGGCGCCGGCGACCTTCGATGGCGAGCAGTATCAGTTGCCCTACACGGGCGCCGGCGCCACTGGCTTGGGCAAGCCGCTGAAGAGCATCCTGCACTGTGAGGAGGACATTCCCATCTACGCGGCGAACATCACGCCACGCGGGGTGCGCGCCGCGGCCGAAGTGGCGGACGGCGTCTTCCCAATTTGGATGGATCCGGAGAAGTCCGCCGTGCTCGACGAGCCGATCAACCAAGGGTTGGCTGCCGGTGGCCGCTCGCGCACGGAGTTCGACGTGGCGCCGTTCGTCACGTTGGCCATGGGCGACAGCGTGGAAGCGTGCATGATGCCGCTGCGGGGCAACATGGCCCTCTACATCGGCGGCATGGGCGCGCGCAACAAGAACTTCTACAACGACTACGCCAAGCGCTTGGGCTTCGAGGACGCGGCGGTGAAGATTCAGGACTTGTACTTGGCTGGCCGCCGCGACGAAGCGATGGCAGCGGTGCCGGCCGAACTCATCGACGCCTGCCACCTCGTCGGCCCCGCCGGCCGCATCCGCGAACGCCTGCAGCGCTGGAAGCAGGCCGGCGCGTCCGGCAGCGTGAGCACGATGCTCATCGGCGGCGGCAGCGGCGAAGCGTTGGAGCTCGTTGCCAACGAGATGCTCTAGGGGCAGCAGCGCTGTGGGCGGCGCCGCCCACAGCGCGCAGATTCTCCTCAAAGCGCGGGTCGCTGCTCAGCTTGAAGGTCCGCGACAGGTGCGGCTTCAGGCTGTGCGCCCGCGACGACTAGCGGGCCGACCCTCGGCGTCGTGAAGTCGCCTCCTCCTGCGTCAGGCGCCTCTCCGTCCACGCCGACAGCGCCTCCTCGAATCTTCTCATCCTCGTCTCCTGCATAGGGGTTGACGTGGAGGGCATGTCGGGCTTAAATTGTCTTATCTTCAATCGGCTCGTGGAGTGATGAACCAAACCACCAAGAAGATAGAGATCGATCTTGAGGTAAACGCAGAGATCGAGAGCCGCCGGACATCATTCGATCAGAGCGCCAACGATATTCTTCGGGAAGTCCTCGGTGTGTACATGTCGGCCACTCGACCACCAACTACCCCAGTGACCCCGCCACGAGATCCAGCTAGCCTTCCACGCCAGACGGGTGGCCATGCCTTCGTTCTGCGGGGGGAGCGCACCGAGGCGCCAAGTCTCAAAGAAGCCTATGTCGCTTGCCTTCTGAGATTAACGGAACTCGACGGAGACTTCCTGAATCGCCTTGCGAGAGTGCATACCAGATCAAGGAGGATCATCGCAAAGAGTCCGGAGGACTTGTATCTGCGCAACCCTACCCTCGCGGAGCAGTTCGCGGTCCGCCTGACCGGGCCTTGGTGGGTCGACGTGAACTTGTCACGTTCACAGGTCGAACTGCGCCTCAAGCATGCCTGCGCGCTTCTTGACCTGTCGTTCGGCCCGAGTGCCGACCTTGAGCTGTGCGTTCCGACTCGTAGAGCAATGACGCCTCGGCCAAGAGCGCCCCTGCAAGGCTTGCCTTAGCTTGTCTTGTGGATTAGAGTCTCAATCTCAAAAGCAGCGGCAAGTTGGAGCGAGTTGCAGTGAAGCGCGTTGACCTCTTGAAGAAGATCCGAGAATCTGGATCGGTGCTGGTTCGTCACGGTCGCAGGCACGATTGGTATCGCAACCCCGACACAGGCGCTCCGCAGCCTGTGCCTCGGCATCGCGAAATCAAAGATGTGCTGGCGAAACGGATCATCAAGCAGCTAGGCCCCGCCGAATGAATGGCGAACCCATGAAGGAGCAACGGGCGGTGGCGGCACTTCAGGACTAGGCGATGGCCAATTCGTCGACCCTGCGGATGCCCGCTATCGTTCCGCTGGCTAAATCCGCGTGGAGGTCGCGCAAGTGCTCCTTAAGGTCGTCGAGCGTTTCGCCCTGCGTCCAGTAGTCTGGATACTCTTGGAAGTAGCCCAGCCACATCTCGTCCTGTTTCCAGTACACGAATTTCGCTCTTAACAATGTCGCCTCCGACGTTCCACTAGTTGGCGTCAAAACAGCCGTGTACAGCGTTCCACGGCTGACCCTTTCGACAACAAGCAAAAGCATAGACGATTACGTTCACCGTGTGTGCCGGAAGATGTCTGACGCGCTCGGCCGCCGCTGCGGCCGTTCCTTGGTGAATCCGAGATTGGGTCGATCCCCGCCGTCCCGTCAGCCGCGCAGCATCTCCTCCACCAGCGCCCACCCTTGTTCGGAGCGCCGCCGTGCCGCGCCGGCATGCTCAAGGGCCTTCTCGGAGCTCGCGTTGCCGTCCAAGCCGCGCTTGTACACGCCTTGGACGATGCCCGCCGAGCGGAACATGTTGTAGGCGATGTAGAAGTTCCAGTTCTCGACGCGGTCAATGCCCCGCGCCGCGCAGTACGCCGCTAGCACTTCTTCTTCCGTGGGGATGCCGAGCGCCTCGATGTCCGCGCCGGGCAGGCCGGCCTCGTCGGCAGGGTCGCCATGCCGCTCTTGCAGCCAATAGCCCAAGTCCGCCAAGCCATCGCCCAACGTGGAAAGTTCCCAATCGAGGATGGCGACCACGCGCGGCTCGCTCGGATGCAGCAGCAGGTTGCCGAGCCGGTAATCGCCATGCACAACCACTGGCGGCACATCCGCCGGCAAGTTTTGCGGCAGCCACTCGATCAAGTTGTTCATCGCCTCGATGGTCTCCGTCTCGGAGGCGAGGTACTGCTTCGACCACCGGCTCACTTGACGGGCGAAGTAGTTGCCGGGGCGCCCGAACTCCGCCAAGCCCACCGCCGCCGGGTTCACTTCATGCAGCCGCGCCAAGATCGCCACCATGTCCATGTACACGGCGCGGCGCTCAGCCGGGTCGAAGCCCGGCATCAAGGTGTTGGTGACGAGCCGCCCCTCCACATGCTCCATCACATAGAACTTGGTGCCGATGACGGCCGGGTCTTCGCACAGCGCATGCATCTGCGGCACCGGCACGCCGGTGGAACCGAGCGCGTCCATCACGCGGTACTCGCGGTCTACCTGATGCGCGGACGGCAACAGGACGCCGGGCGGCTGCTTGCGCATCACATAGGCGCCGCTGGCCGCTTCGAGCAGGAACGTGGGGTTGCTCTGCCCGCCTTCGAACTGCCTCACCTGCAGCGGCCCGGCGTAGCCGGCGACGCGCTCGCTCAGATAGCCGTGCAAGGCGTCCTCATCAAAGCGATGCGCCTCGCGCACCAGCGTGATTTCCACATCGCTCATTGACGCCCCCTTCCACTCTTGACCACCCCCGCAAAGCATATACGGTTGCCGGCGAAGGCGGCAAAATGCGAACCTTGCGTTTGGCTCGCGTTGCCCGCGGCCGGCATCACGAAGACAGGCCTAACTGGAGAGGAAGGGGGAGAGGGAGCATGGCGCATGCGAAGCGCGTGGCGGTGACGTTGCCGATGGGGCCGCGCATCGAAGACACCATCGAGTTGGTCAAGTGGGCGGAGGCGAACGGCTACCCGGACGTTTGGTTTTCGGATTCCGGTGCGCCGGATTCGCTGACGATGGCGGCGGCGGTGGCAGCCCACATCAAGGCGATGCGCGTCGGCTGCGCGGTCACGCCGGTGTACACGCGCTCGCCTTCGGTGCTCGCGGCCACCGCGAACGTGCTCGGCCAAGTGTATCCGGGCCGCTTCGTGATGGGCCTTGGCTCGTCGAGCGAGACGATCATGACGCGCTTCAACGGCATTGCGCTGGAAAAGCCGCTCACGCGGGTGAAGGAAACCGCGATCATCGTGCGCGAGATGCTCGCCGGCGGCCGCACGAACTTCAATCTCACCACCCTGTCGAGCCACGGTTACCGCCAAGCGCCCATGGCAAGCCCGCCGCCCATCTACTTGGCCGCGCTGCGTCCGAAGATGATCGAGATGGCGGCGGAGCACGGCGACGGCGTCATCTTCAACCTCTGGCCCAAGAAGGCGCTGCCGCGCATGATGGAGCATGTGCGCATCGGCGCCGAACGCGCTGGCAAGCGCTCCGAAGATGTTGAGGTGGTGAACCGCAAGATGGTGCTGGTGACGGACGACCCAGAGCAGGGCCGCGAGCGCTTCCGCCAGCACTTCGCGCCATACTACGCCAATCCGGTCTACAACAACTTCCTCGCGTGGGCTGGCTACGAAGAGACGGCGCAGGAGATTCTCGACGGTTGGGCGGCGCGGGACCGTGCCCGCACCACGGGCGCCTTCAGCGAGGCGCTGATCGACGAGGTGGCCCTCATCGGCAGCGCGGACGAAGTGCGCGAAGGGCTGCGCGAAGACGCGGCGAACGGCGTGGACACGCACATCATCGCCCCGCTTGGCGTCTCGGGCGCGGCGGAGGCGCAAGTCACATTCGAGGCGTTCACGGCAGACAACTTCAGCTTCTAGCGTGTTCTAGCGCCGCATGGCGCACGGCAGCCCCGGCGCGTGGCGGCGGCGTTGCGGCCCGACGACCGCCGCGGCGCGGCGGAGGCGCCGGGCCAACGTCAGCGCGTCAGCGCCGCCCTGCTAATCCCGCGGCGTGTCCATTACAATGGCATGGTGGCGTTGGGGCGCCGGCATCGTCTTGGTGTTCAGCAAGGGAGAAGGATGTGATCAAGAAGTTGACGGCGATCGCGTTGATGGCGGCGGCGTTTGGCGCCGCGGCGGAACTGAAGGTCGCTGTCTTGAACGTGCAGCGCGCGCTCAGCGAGAGCGACGAGGCCAAGGCGGCGGCGGAGCAGATCCAGCAGGATTTGGAGGCGGACCGAGACGCGCTGAACACGCTTCGGGAAGGCATCGAGGCGTTGCAGGAGCAGCTTGAGAAAGATGCGGAAATCTTGGGCGACGAGGAAAAGCGCCGCATCGGCAAGGACATCGAGGACAAACGGTTGGACTTTGAGTTCGGCGCCAACAAACTGCAGAAAGAGCTGCAGGATCGCCAAGAGGAAGTGCTGCGCGACATGGCGCCGAAGCTGAACGCCGTGCTGGACGACTTGGTGGAGATCGAAGGCTACGACCTAGTGCTTCAGCGAGGCGGCCTCTTGTACGTCAACATCAAGCACGACATCACGCGCCGGGTCACGGAGAAGCTGAACGAAAAGCAGTAGCCCGCTAAGAGGTCACCGTGCCGATCACCTTGGCCGAGGTCGCTGAGCGCATTGGCGCCAAGCTGATTGGAGACCCGGCGGCGACGGTGCGCGGCCTCGGTGCGCTGCAGGATGCCGAGGCCGGCGAGCTCACCCACTTGTCAAGCCCCGCTTACCGGCGCCATCTTGCCGACACGTCTGCCACGGCGGTCATTTTGGCCGCCGCGGACGCCCCCGATTGCCCCACCAACGCGCTTGTGGCAGCGCATCCCTATCACGCCTACGCCGTCGCCTCGACGCTGTTTGACACACGCCCCTGCCAAGTGCCCGGCGTGCATCCGAATGCCGCGGTGCATCCTGCGGCTTGCCTTGGCGCAGGGGTCGCCATCGGCCCGGGCGCCGTCATTGAGGCCCAGGTCGAACTCGGCGCAGGGGTTCAAGTCGGCGCCGGCGCCTTTGTGGGGCAGGGCACCGTGGTGGGCGCCGGCACCCAGATCATGCCCAACGCGACGCTCTGCCACGGCGTGCGCCTCGGCCGCCGCTGCATGGTGTACAGCGGCGCCGTCATCGGCGCGGACGGCTTTGGCTTCGCGCCAGACGCAGCCGGGCGGCTGCAGGCCATCGCGCAACTCGGCGGCGTGCGCATCGGCGACGATGTGAGCATCGGCGCGTTAACCGCCATCGACCGCGGTGCCATCCGCGACACGGTCATCGGCGATGGCGTCAAAATCGACAATCAAGTGCAGGTGGGGCACAACTGCGAAGTCGGCGCACACAGCGTCCTCTGCGGCCAAGTGGGGCTGGCCGGCAGCACGCGCATCGGGCGTCACTGCATGTTGGGCGGCGGCGTGGGGGTCGCCGGCGACGGCCCGGTGGAGATCTGCGACGGCGTGATGGTCACCGCCACCACCCATGTCACGAGTTCCATCACCACGCCCGGCCTGTACTCAGGCGGCATGCTGCACGGCCCGGCGCGGGGCTGGAAGCGCAATGCGCTGCGCTTCGCCAAGTTGGATGAGTTGGCGCGGCGCCTAGCGCGACTGGAGCAGAAGGTGGGCTGAGCATGATGGACGTCGTCGCCATCCACGAATACCTGCCGCACCGGTACCCGTTCCTGTTGGTGGACCGGGTGACGTCGCTCACGGTCGGCGAGCGCGTCGCCGGCTTCAAGAACATCTCCATCGGCGAGCCGTTCTTTCAAGGCCACTTCCCGGGCCATCCGGTGATGCCGGGGGTGCTCATCGTCGAAGCGCTGGCGCAGCTCGCCGGCGTGCTGGCCTTCAAGACCCGTGGCAAGAAGCCCGCGGACGGCTATGTCTACTACTTGGCCGGCACGGACAAGACGCGCTTCAAGCGCCCGGTCGCGCCGGGCGACCGGCTCGACATGGAGGCGGCCATATTGAGCGAACGGCTTTCGGTGATGAAGTTCCGGTGCGCGGCGATGGTGGACGGCGAGGTGGCCTGCACCACCGAGATCCTCTGCGCCGAACGGAACTTGAACGAATGATCGATCCGCGCGCCATCGTCGATGTGGGCGCGGAACTTGGCTCGGGCGTGGCGGTGGGGCCGTGGAGCTACATCGGCGCCGGCGTCACCATCGGGGATGGCTGCCACATTGGCCCCCACGCCATCGTCAAAGGCCCCACAAAGATTGGCGAACGCAACCGCATCTTCCAGTTCGCCTCGGTGGGGGAGGATACGCCGGCCCTCGCCTACGGCGGCGAACCCACCGCGCTGCGCATCGGCAACGACAATGTGATCCGTGAAGGCGTCACCATCCACCGCGGCATGTTGAAGGATCGCGGCGTCACCGTCATCGGCGACAACAACTTGCTCATGGCCTATGTCCATGTAGGCCACGATTGTGAGGTCGGCGATCGCGTCATCATGGCGAACAACGCATCGCTCGCCGGCCATGTGACGGTGGGCGACGGCGCCAACATCGGCGGTTATTCCGGCATCGTGCAATTCCGCACCGTGGGCGCCTACACGCATGTGGCGGCGTTCTCCTATGTCATCAAGGATGTTCCCGCCTTCGTCACCGCGCTCGGCAATCCGGCCCAAGCGGTGGGGCTGAACGTTGAGGGCATGCGTCGCCGCAAGGCCGCGCCGGAAGTCATTGCCGCGCTGCGCCGCGCCTACAAGGTGGTGTATCGGCGTGGGCACACGGTGAGCGAAGCGTGCGCGGCCTTGGAGGTGGATGCGGTGCGCTGCCCGGAAGTGGCGGCTTTCTTGGCCAGCATCCGCGCCTCGAAGCACGGCATCGTGCGCCCGCGACGCGGGGCATTGGGCACGGCGTGACGTTGCGGAAGTGCGCCGCGCCGCAGCGGCCGGAGCGCCCCGCCGCGTTCCCGTCGCGCCGGCCGTGCGCGCCACGAACCGCTTGCCGCCGCTGCGTTCATGGCGCCTTGCTGTGGCTTGCCTGCTTGGCGTGTGCGCCGGCGGTTGCGCTGGAGCTTTCCGAATGCTGGTTGACGGCCGCCGAGGGCCGCGTTGAGGTAGGTGCCCAGTGCGGCCGGTTGGCAGTGCCGCTCAACCCCGATGACGCTAACGGCGAGACCATTGAACTGGCCGTGGCGGTGGTGCCGGCGCTGACGCCGGAGCCTGAGCGAGACCCGCTGACGTTGCTCGCCGGCGGCCCCGGGCAAGCGGCCAGCGAACTGTTCCCGCTCATCGAGGGCGCGTTCCACAGCGTCCTCGCCACCCGCGACGTGCTGCTGGTGGACCAACGCGGCACCGGCGGCTCGGCGCCCCTGCACTGCGCGAACGTTGATGAGTGGGAATTGCACGAGAGCATGGCCGCTTCGGCGGACGATGTGGTGGTAGCCACCTTGGAATGTCTTGCCGCGTTGGAAGACGACCCGCGTTGGTTCACCACCAGCGCGGCGGTGCGGGATCTGGAACAAGTCCGCGCCGCCTTGGGCTACGAACGCCTCAACCTGTACGCGGTGTCCTACGGCACGCGCGTGGCACAGCATTACCTGCGCCGCTACCCGGAGCGCACGCGCAGCGTCATCTTGGATGGCGTGGTGCCACCGTCGCTGGCGTTGGGGCCAGACATCGCCCTCAACAGCCAGGCCGCCCTCGATGCCCTGTTCGCCCGCTGTGCCGAGGACGCCGCATGCGGCGCCGCGTTCGCGGAACTGCCGGTGCGCCTTGGTGCCCTCTTGGGCCGTTTGGATGCAGCGCCGCCGGAACTCACGTTTCCGCATCCGCTCACCGGCGCCACCGTCACCATGCAGTTGTCGCGCAACGGCGCCGCGGCTGCGATTCGGCTCCTGCTCTACACGCCGGGCACCATGAGCCTGTTGCCGGCGCTGCTCGACCAAGCGTTCGCGGAACGCTACCAACCCTTGGCGGCGCAACTCGTCAACATGGCAAGCGGCATCGGCAGCCTTGCGTACGGGCTGAACTTTGCCGTGCTCTGCACCGAAGACGTGCCGTTTTGGGGTGCGGTTGATGTGGACGCCCAGCGCCGCACCTACATGGGCAACGTGGCCTTGGATGTCCAGCAGCGCGTCTGCGCTGCATGGCCGCAGGGCTTCATGGATGCAGACCTGAAGGCGCCGCTGGCGACGGATGTGCCGGCGCTCCTCTTGAGCGGCGAGTTCGATCCCATCACGCCGCCTAGCTACGCGCAACGCGCCGGCGCAGGGTTCTCTCGCGCCGTCCACGTCGTCGGCATAGGCCAAGGGCACGGCTTGGTCGGCAGCGGCTGCGTGCCGCGCTTAGTGGCCGCGTTCATCACCAACGCGGCGGACCCGGAGTGGAAGCTCGACACGTCTTGCATGGAGAGTTTGATCCCGGTGCCGCTGTTCGCTTCGCCGATGGGGCCAGGGCCGTGATCGAGGTGCAGGGGCTCGTCAAGCGCTACGGCCGCGTCACCGCTTTGGACGAAATGTCGTTCACCGCCGCCGATGGTGAGATCACTGGGCTGCTCGGCATGAACGGCGCCGGCAAGTCCACCGCCTTGCGGATTCTCTCAACGGTGCTGAAGGCGGACACTGGCTTGGCTCGCGTCGGCGGCATCGACGTGGTGCGCAAGCCCTTGCAGGTGCGCGGGCGCATCGGCGCGCTGCCGCACAATGCCGGCCTGTACGCGAACCTCTCAGCGCGGGAGAACATCGCGTACCACGCGGCGCTGCAGGGCCTGCGCGGCGCCCAGGCCAAGAAACGGGTAGACGCCATCATCGAGCGCCTTGGCTTGGGTGAAATCGAGACGCGGCGCGCGAAGGGCTTCTCGCAGGGCCAGCGCATCCGCGTCGCCCTCGCTCGGGCGCTGGTGCATGATCCGCCGACGCTGTTGCTCGATGAGCCAACCAACGGCTTGGACGTGCTTGCCACGCGCGCCCTGCGGGACGTCATCCGCGACCGGCGTAACGCCGGTTGTTGCGTCCTCTTCTCCAGCCACATCATGCAGGAGGTCGCGGCACTCTGCGACCGCATCGTCATCGTTGCGGACGGTAAGGTCTCGGTGTCCGGCACCGCCGCCGAGGTGCGCTCGGCAACCGGCTGTGAAGACTTGGAGGATGCGTTCGTGGCGGCGGTCGGCGGTGATGGAGCGCTGCGATGAGAGGGCTCGGCGTCGTCTATCTCAAGGAGTTGAGGGATGCGCTGCGCGACCGCCGCAGCGTGCTGACCGCGTTGCTCTTTGCGCCGTTGGGCATGCCGCTGATGAGCGGCGGCGCCATCTACCTCATGGTCGAGGAACGCTGGCAGGAAGCCACCGCGCCGTTGTCGGTGCCGGTGGTGGGCGGCGCCGAGGCGCCGCATTTGATGGCGCAGCTCGAAGCGGACGGCATCGAGCCGGATCACGACACCTATGCGGACCGCGCCAGCCTCGCCGCCGCGGTGAAGGCTGGGCAAGTGGATGCCGGCGTGGTGATCGCGGAGGACTTCGGCGCGGCGCTGCAATCCGGCGCGCCGGCGCGGGTATGGGTGTTGCATGACTCATCGCAGGCGACGGCGGCCGTGCCTTCGATGCGGTTGAAGGGAATCATCAACGATTACGGCCGAACGCTCGGTGGCGGCCGGTTGCTGCTGCGTGGCGTGAACCCGGCCCTCGCCCGCCCCATCACCACGTTGGAACAGGATCTCTCCACGCCGCAGGGCAGGTCGATCCTGCTGTTCGGCGTGATGACTTACTTCTTGCTGTTCGTCACGTTCATGGGCGGTTCGCAGGTGGCGGTGGACACCACCGTCGGCGAACGCGAGCGCGGCTCGCTGGAGCCGTTGTTGGCAATGCCGGTTTCAGGCGGCGCGTTGGTGGCGGGAAAGCTCTTCGCGACGACCACTTTCATGGTGATTGCGCTGGCCGTTTGCATCGCGACGTTCGCCGTCGCGACCCGCTGGTTGCCCCTCGCCGAGGCCGGCATGACGGCGAACATGGGCCTTGCCAACTCTGTGGGCATCTGGCTGGTCGTCGCCCCGTTCGCGCTGCTCGCCGCGAGCGTCATCAAGTTAGTGGCGTCGTTCGCCAAGACGACCAAAGAGGCGTGGACGTACAGCAGCCTGTGCGTCTTGGTGCCGACCCTGCCAATCATCTATCTGCAGATCAAGCCGATGCAGGCGTCGTTGCCGGCGATGTTGGTGCCAAGCCTGTCGCAACACCTGCTCACAACGGCGCTGGTCAAGGGCGAGGACCTCGTGCCGATGCATGTGCTCGCATCGGTGGTCAGCACCGCGGCGATTGCGGCGCTGCTCGGTGCGGTCGCCGCGTCGCGCTACCGGCGCGGCCGCCTGCTCAGCTAGCCTTGGCGGCGCCGCTGCGCATCGGCATCGTCGCCGGCGAAGCCTCCGGGGACGCGCTGGGCGGCGGCTTGATGGCGGCCCTCAAGCGCCATGTGCCGACGGTCGAGTTCAGCGGCATCGGAGGCCCGCGCATGCTCGCCGAAGGGCTGCGCCCGCGCGCGGAGCTGTCGCGGCTGAACGTGAACGGCTTCGTGGACCCGCTCAAGCGCCTGCCGGACTTGCTGCGCATTCTGCGCGGCTTGGTGCGGCACTTCGCGTCGCCGCCGGTGGACGCCGTCATCGGCGTGGACTTCAACGTCTTCAATCTGCTCATGGAACGCGCCGTGAAGCGGCGCGGCATTCCCACCGCCCACTATGTGAGCCCGTCCGTGTACGCGTGGCGGCAAGGCCGCGTCAAGCGCGTCGCCCGCGCCGCGGACCTGTTGCTCACGCTGTTCCCGTTCGAGCCGGCACTCTACGCTGGCCACCCGGTCAAAGCGGTGTTCGTCGGGCACCCGTTGGCAGACGAAATCGCCGCGGACGCCGGCGACGCTCCGGCGCAGGCGCGCGCCCGCGCGGCCATCGGCTTGCCGGAACACGGCACCGTCATCGCCTTGCTGCCAGGCAGCCGGATGTCTGAAGTGGCCCTGCTTGGGGCACTGATGTTGGAGGCCGCGCAGCGGCTCGCAGCCGAACTCAGACCCTGCGCGTTCGTGGTTCCTTGCGTCAACGAGCGCGTGGCCGCGGCGCTGCGCTCGCTGAAGGCGGGCTATCCGGACCTCCGGTTGCACTTGGTGAACGGTCACGCGCAGCCGGCGTTGGCGGCGGCGGACGGGGCGCTCGTCAAGTCCGGCACGGCCACGTTGGAGGCGATGCTGCTGCGTCGACCAATGGTGGTCACCTATCGCTTGGGCGGCCTCACCTACCGCATCGTGAAGGCGCTCAAGCAGCCGGGCTTCGTGGCGCTGCCGAATATCTTGAGTGGCCGCGAGCTGGTGCCGGAACTCTTGCAGGATGACGCGGAACCGGCAAAACTGGCTACGGTGCTGCTTGGCGAAATGCGACGCGCCGAGCAGGAGGCAGGCTACTTCGATGAGTTCGAGCGGCAACGCGCGCGGCTCGCCGGCGACGCATCGGAGCAGGCGGCGCGGGCGGTGCTGACGCTGGTGCGCGGGCAGTGAAGAAGCGGGCAGCGAAAAAGGCGGCGGATTTGTTCGCCGCCAGCATCGGCGTTGGCGACGGCGCGGTGATTGCCGGCGTGGACGAGGCGGGCAGGGGCCCCCTCGCCGGGCCCGTCATGGCGGCCGCGGTGATACTCGACCCACGCCAAGCCATCGCCGGCCTGAAGGATTCGAAGCTGCTGAGCCCGAAGCGGCGCGAAGCGTTGGCGGCGGAGATCAAGGCGAAAGCGCGGAGCTTCGCTTATGGCCGCGCCGAGGTGGAGGAAATTGACCGCAGCAACATCTTGGCCGCGGCCTTGGCGGCCATGCGCCGCGCCGTCAGCGGCCTTGGCGTGGCGCCGGATGCCGCATGGGTGGACGGCAACATCGCCCCGGCCTTGCCCTGCCCGGCAGTGGCCGTGGTGCGTGGCGACGCCACCGTGGCGGCCATCGCCGCGGCGTCCATCCTCGCCAAGACGGCCCGCGACGCGGAGATGGCCGCCTTGGCGGAGCGCCACCCAGAGTACGGCTTCGAGCGGCACAAGGGCTATGCGACGCGGCGCCACTTGGCGGCCCTGCGCCGGCACGGCCCGTGCGACATCCACCGCAAGAGTTTTGCGCCGGTGCGCCGGCGTGAAGCGCAGTTGGCGCTGACATGAGCCCCTTCGTCCACCTCTCGGTACACACCGAATACTCCATCGTCGATGGCATGGTGAAGGTGCCAGAGCTCGCCAAGCGCGCGCGGCAACTCAACATGCCGGCGGTGGCGATCACAGACCTCACACGGCTCTTTGGCTTGGTCAAGTTCCAAGACGCTTGCCACGCCGCCGGCGTCAAGCCCATCGTCGGCGCGGACATGCGCTTTCGCGATGACGCCGGCCGCATTGATCGCTGCGTTTTGCTCGCCATGACTCGGCAGGGTTACAAGGGGCTGCTGCAGCTCGTCTCGCAGGCTTGGAGCCAAGATCGGCAGGAAGGGGTGGTGCCCCGAAGCTGGATTCTGGACAACGCCGGCGGCCTGATCGCCCTGTCCGGGGCGGACAGCGACGTTGGCCGGGCGATGTTGGGCGACGACATGGAACAGGCCGCGACGCTGGCTGACGACTGGACCCGCGCCTTCGGCGACCGCTTCTATCTGGCGGCTCGGCGCACTGGCCGCGCTGGCGAGGGCCGGCACTTGGCCGCGGCTGTCGAATTGGCGGCTAGGCGCGGCTTGCCGGTGGCGGCGACCAACGATGTGCGCTTTCTGCTGGCGGAAGACTTTGAGGCGCATGAGGCGCGGGTGTGCATTCAGGATGGGCGGACACTGGACGACCCGCGCCGCCCGCGCGACTACACCCCGCAGCAGTATCTGCGCTCGCCCGAGGAGATGGCGGAACTCTTCGCCGACTTGCCGGAGGCGCTTGCCAACGCCGGCGAGATCGCCATGCGCTGCAATCTCGAACTGGAACTCGGCACCTATCACCTGCCGAACTACCCAACGCCGGCTGGCGAATCCTTGGAGACGCTCCTCGACCGCAGCGCGGGGCAGGGGCTCGACGAACGCTTGGCCGCCGTGCCGGCGAATGGCGCCGGCGTCAACTCCGCGGCGGAAGATGCGGACGCCGAGCGCGCCCGCTACCGCGCCCGGCTGGATTACGAACTCGGCGTGGTCAAGCAGATGGGCTACGCCGGCTACTACCTCATCGTTGCCGAGTTCGTGAATTGGGCCAAGCAACACGGCGTGCCGGTGGGGCCGGGGCGCGGCTCCGGCGCCGGCTCGCTGGTGGCGTGGGCGTTGGGCATCACCGACATCGACCCCCTCGCCTACGACCTCATCTTCGAGCGCTTCCTGAACCCGGAGCGGGTGTCCATGCCGGACTTCGACGTGGACTTCTGCATGGCCGGGCGCGACGCCGTCATCGGCCATGTGGCGGAGCGCTACGGCGCGGCTTCCGTGGGGCAGATCGCCACGTTCGGCACTATGGCCGCGCGCGCCGTGGTGCGCGATGTGGCGCGGGTGCAGGGCAAGCCTGTTGGGCTGGCAGACCGGGTGGCCAAGCTGATTCCGTACGAGGTGGGCATGACCCTGACGGCCGCCGCCGCCCAAGAGCCGGAGCTCAGCCAGCTCATCGCCGAAGACCACGCCGTGTCCGAGGTCTGGGAGATGGCGCTCAAGCTCGAAGGCATCGTCCGCAACGTGGGGCTGCACGCCGGCGGCGTTGTCATCGCGCCGTCGAAGCTCTCGGAGTTCGTGCCGCTCTACCAAGCCGATGGCGGCGTGATGTCGCAGTTCGACAAGGACGACGTCGAGCGCGCCGGCCTCGTGAAGTTCGATTTCCTCGGCTTGCGAACGCTCACCATCATCGATTTGGCGCAGAAGGCGGTGAACCGGCGGCGCGAGGCCGGCGGCGAGCCGCCCATCGACTTGGCTGCCGTGCCGCTGGACGATCCAGACACCTACGCCATGCTGCGCACCGGGCAAACCACCGGCGTCTTCCAACTTGAGTCCTCGGGGATGCAGGAGCTGGTGCGGCGCCTGCAGCCCGACAGCATCAACGACCTTATTGCGCTGGTGGCCCTGTACCGTCCCGGCCCGCTGCAATCCGGTGCCGTGAACGACTACATAGACCGCAAGCATGGCCGCTCGCCGGTGCGCTACCCACATCCGCGCTTGGAAGGTGCCGTCAAGAACACCTACGGCGTGATGCTCTATCAGGAGCAGGTGATGAGCGCGGCGCAATCGCTGGCGGGGTTCAGCTTGGGCCAGGCAGACCTGCTGCGGCGCGCCATGGGCAAGAAGAAACCCGAGGAAATGGCCAAGGTGCGGCAACAGTACATGGACGGCGTGTGTGCCGAAGGCGTTGATGAGGTGGTCGCAAGCAATGTCTTCGACCAGATGGAGAAGTTCGCCGGCTATGCCTTCCCGAAGGGTCACGCCACCGCTTATGGCCTCGTGACGTTCCAGACCGCATGGCTCAAGACCCACTATCCCGCCGAGTTCATGGCGGCGGTGTTGTCGGCGAACATGGGCGACAACATCGAAAAGGTGGTGACGTTGGTGGACGAGGCGCGGCGCATGGAGCTCGCGCTTGCGCCGCCGAACGTGAACTTGAGCGAACTCGGCTTCAAGGCCGTGGCGACGGCGGATGGCGAGGCCATCCTCTATGGCTTAGGCGCGGTGCGCGAGGTGGGCGAAGGTGCCGTGCGCGCCATCGTGGCAGAGCGCGAGGCGGCCGGCGCCTTCAAGGACTTGGCGGATTTCTGCCGCCGCGTCGATAGCGTGCGGGTGAATCGGGCGGCGCAGGAGGCGTTGATTCGTTCTGGGGCGATGGACTGCCTCGGCGCTTCTGAGGAGCCGATCGATGGCCTGCGGGCGCGCCTGTGGGCGCAACTGCCCGATGCGCTGTTGGGCGCCGAGCAGGTGGCGCGGGATGCGACCCTCGGCGTGACGGACATGTTCGGCGGCGCGACGGCGCCGAGCGTGCCGCGCCGCGTCGCCACGCCGCGTCCTTGGGCGCGTCGGGAACGCCTCGTGGCGGAGAAGGGCGCCCTTGGCTTGTACCTCACCGGCCACCCCATCGACGACCATGCGGCCGAATTGAAGCACTTCCGCCTCTGCCGCATCGCAGACCTTGCCAGCAGCCGCAAGCCGCAGCGGGTGGCCGGGGTGGTCGTCTCCTACCGCACGCGCCGCGGCGTGATGGGGTTCGCCGAGCTCGACGATGGCAGCGGCCGGATTGAAGCGGCCATCTTCGGCGACACGTTCAAGGCCAACCGCGGCAAACTCGGCAAGGATGCCGTGCTGGTACTGGAAGGCGAGGTGCAGGACGACGAGCGGTCCGGTGGCCTCAAACTGCGCCCGCGCGTCATCCACACCATCGAGGAGGAGCGCGCGGTGTACGCCCGCCGCATCAAGGTGAGCGTCGATGGAGATGCGGTTGGGGCAGACTTTGGCGACCGCTTGCAGGGTGCGCTGCAGCCAGGCCAAGGCAATGGCGCGGCCGTCGAGGTGCAGCCTTGCTCGGTGGTGCTGGCCTATCGTCGCGCCGAAGGCGAGGCCCAACTCGCGCTGGGCGACCCGTGGCGCGTGGTGCCCTCGGATGACTTGCTGGCCGCCTTGCGCACGGCCTTCGGCGCCGAGTGCGTCGAGATCGCCTACGCCTGAGGCAGCCGCGATGCCGGCTGGCGCCACGACGGTGCGCGACGCCATCGCGGCGCTGCCGCCGGGTGCGCTGGCGGTGGCTTTGAGCGGTGGCCTCGATTCCACCGTGCTGCTCCATGCCGCGGCGCACGGCCGGCCAGAGGGGGTGCCGGGTGGGTCGTTGCGGGCACTGCACGTCAATCATGGCTTGCGCGCCGAGGCAGCGGCTTGGCAGCGCCACGCCGGCGAGTTGGCGCAGGGCTTGGGCGTGCCGTTCGTCGCGCTGCGCGTCGCCGTGGCCGCCGGCAACTTGCAGGCCCAAGCGCGCCGTGCCCGCTACCGGGTGTGGCGCGACGCGTTGCGGCCCGGTGAGCGGCTGCTGCTCGCCCACCATGCGGACGACCAGGCTGAAACCGTGCTGTGGCAGTTGGCGAGCGGGCGGGCGCCGGTGGGGATGCCCCGGGCACGGCCACTCGGCGCCGGCTGGCTGCTGCGCCCCTTCTTGAACGTGCGCCGCGCCACGCTCGCGGCGTATGCCGATGCGCATCACCTAGCTTGGGTCGAGGACCCGAGCAATGCGGACACCCGCTTCGACCGCGTCTACATCCGCCGCCAAATCATGCCGCGCTTGGCGGCGCGCTTTCCGAATGCCGTGGCTGCCATCGCGGCGCGTGTCGGCGAGGCTTTGCCGGCCCCGGCCCACGCGCCGCTGCCGACGCAGGGGCTCGATGCACAGACGCTCGGCGCTTGGCTCGGCGTGCCCATGCCGGCGCGACGCTTGCGGGAAATCCTGCGCCAAGCGGTGGCGCGGGCGGATGCGGCGCCGGTGATCGCGTTGCCGGATGGCCGCACGGTGCGCCGCCACGATGGCTGTTTGCATCTGGTCGGCACGGTCGCCGCAGAGGCGGAGGGCCGCGCCGTGCAACCCGGCGCAGCCGCGGCCCTCGCCCACGGCGTGTTGTCTTGGCGCTGGGGCGCGGGCGGCGTCGCTGCCGGCCGTGCCTTGGCGCTGCGCTACCGTCGCGGCGCCGAGCGCGTGGCGCCGGCGGGGCGAGGCGTCACCAAGACCTTGAAGGACCTGTTCCGGGAGGCCGGCGTGCCGCCGTGGCGGCGTGGCGCCTGGCCGCTGTTGTTCGAAGGCGAAGCGTTGGCAGCGGTGCCCGGCATCGCCGTCGCCGCCACCCATGCGCAGGAGAACGGCTGGCTGCCGGCGTGGACGCCGGCGGACAGTGCCGAGCACATTTTGCCGCCGCCTGTTTGAGCTTCGGCGCACCTTCCACTATAGTGCTGTTCCAACTTGCATCGCAGCGAGCGACGCCAAGGGATGTGGCGTTCGATCAAGGTGGTGAGTTGACGCATTACATTTTTGTCTCCGGCGGCGTTGCCTCTTCCTTGGGCAAGGGCATCCTCACCGGCTCGCTCGCCGCCATCCTCGAAGCCCGCGGCGTGCGGGTGAACATCCTCAAAATCGATCCGTACATCAACGTGGATCCGGGCACCATGAGCCCGTTCCAGCATGGCGAGGTGTTTGTCACCGCCGACGGCGCCGAGACGGACTTAGACCTCGGCCAGTACGAACGTTTCATCCGCGCGCGCATGGAGAAGCGCAACAACTTCACCACCGGCAGCGTGTATGCGGAGGTGATCCGCAAGGAGCGCCGCGGCGACTACCTGGGCGCCACCGTGCAGGTGATCCCCCACGTCACGGACGAGATCAAGCGTCGCATCTTGGCCGTTGGGGATGGCTTCGACGTGGTGCTGGTGGAGGTGGGCGGCACCGTCGGCGACATCGAGTCGCAGCCGTTTTTGGAAGCGGCGCGGCAACTGCGCCTGCAAATCGGCGCCGCGCAAACGCTCTTCATCCATCTCACCTTCGTGCCGCATCTCGCCGCCGCCGGCGAGTTCAAGACGAAGCCAACCCAACACTCGGTGAAGGAGCTGCGCTCCATCGGCCTGCAGCCGGACATCTTGGTCTGCCGCTCGGAAGAGACCATCCCGAAGTCTGCCCGCAGCAAAATCGCGCTCTTCACCAATGTCGAAGAAGATGCCGTCATTTCCTTCGAGGACTTGGAGACCATCTACGAAGGCCCGCTGAAGCTCAACAACGAGGGCTTGGACGACATCGTCGTCGCCAAACTGGGCCTTAGCTGCCCGGCCGCGGATTTGAGCGATTGGCGGCGCGTGGTGGCAGACCTCTTGAAGCCGGCGCGGGTGGCGCGCGTCGCCTTGGTGGGCAAGTACTTGGAACTGCCGGATGCCTACAAGTCGCTCACCGAAGCGCTCACCCATGCCGGCATCCAGACGCGCACCCAAGTGGATGTTCAGTTGGTGGATGCCGAAGCATTGGAGGCGGAGGGAGTCGGCGCGTTGGAGTCCGCCCACGCAATCCTCGTGCCCGGCGGCTTTGGCAAGCGCGGCGTCGAAGGCAAAATCGCCGCCGCCCGCTATGCTCGCGAGCACGATGTGCCGTACCTTGGCATCTGCTACGGCCTCCATGCGGCAATCATCGACTTCGCGCGCAACGTTGTTGGCTTGAACGCCGCCCACTCCACCGAAATCAAGCCGGACACGCCACATCCGGTGATTGGCCTCGTCACCGAGTGGCGCGATGAGCGCGGCGCCACCGAGCGGCGTGATGGCGGCGAAGACTTGGGCGGCACCATGCGCCTCGGTGAGCAGCGTTGCGATTTGGCGGCCGGGTCGCTGGCGCGCCGGCTCTACGGCGAAGACTGCATCGGTGAGCGGCACCGGCATCGCTACGAGGTGAACGAGGGCTACGTGCAACGCTTCGAAGCATTGGGTTTGCGCGTCGCTGGCCGCAGCGCGGACGGCTTGGTCGAGGTGGTGGAGATGCCAACCAAGGGGTGGTTCCTCGCCTGCCAATTCCATCCGGAGTTCACCTCTTCGCCACGCGACGGCCATCCCCTGTTCACGGGGTTCGTGCGTGCCGCGGGTCGCTGCGCCGAGGGCATGGCGCGGAGCGCCCAGGCGCGCCGGGTGGTGCCGCAGCAAACCGCCGGGGTGGTCGCGTCGCCGTGAAACTGTGCGGCTTTGAAGCCGGCAATCGCGACCCGTTGTTCCTCATCGCCGGCCCCTGCGTCATCGAAAGCGAATCCCTCGCTTTGGAAACCGCCACGCAGCTCAAAGACATGGCCGCTGCTGCCGGCATGCCGTTCATCTACAAGAGTTCCTTCGACAAGGCCAACCGCTCCTCTGGCGCGAGCTACCGGGGCCCCGGCCTTGAGGCGGGGTTGCGCATTTTGCAAACTGTGCGCGACGAGGTGGACGTGCCGGTGCTCACTGATGTGCATGAGGACACGCCATTGGACGAAGTGGCAGATGTCGTGTCCGTGCTGCAGACGCCAGCCTTCCTCTGTCGCCAGACGAACTTCATCCACAACGTGTGTGGCCGCGGCAAGCCGGTGAACATCAAGAAGGGGCAGTTCCTCGCCCCCGAGGACATGCGCCATGTGGTGGACAAGGCCATGAGCACCGGCAACGAGGCCATCATGGTGTGCGAGCGGGGCGCCACCTTCGGCTACAACAACTTGGTGGCGGACATGCGCTCCATCGCCATCCTGCGCGCCACTGGCTGCCCGGTGGTGTTCGATGCCACCCACTCGGCGCAACTGCCGGGAGGCTTGGGCGGCGCCTCCGGCGGGCGTCGGGAAGCCGTGCCAGTGTTGGCTCGCGCCGCGGTGGCGGCCGGCGTGGCGGGCGTGTTCATGGAAACCCATCCGCGTCCGGAGGCGGCCCTCTCCGACGGCCCGAACTCGTGGCCCTTGGGGCTGATGGCGGAGTTGCTCGAGCATCTCGCGGCCATCGATGCCGCGGTGAAGGCGCGGGAGTACTTGGAGGCGCGCGTCGCCGGATGAGCGCCATCGCAGCCATCACGGCACGGGAAGCCTTGGATTCGCGCGGCAATCCCACCGTGGAGGCCCAGGTGCGGCTGGCCGATGGCGCTGCCGGCAGCGCGTTGGCGCCGTCTGGAGCGTCCACCGGCGCCCGGGAAGCGATGGAACTGCGCGATGGAGACGCTGCCCGCTACGGCGGCAAGGGAACGCTATGCGCCGTCGCCGGCATCGCGCGTGAGGTGGCGCCAGCCCTGCGCGGCATGGATGCGCGGGATCAGGCGGCCATCGACGCCACCCTCAAGGACTTGGACGGCACCGCGAACAAGTCCCGCTTGGGGGCCAATGCCATCTTGGCCGTTTCCTTGGCGACTGCCCACGCCGCCGCCGCCCATCGCGGCGTCGAACTGTTCCGCCACATCCACGATCTCTATGGCCAAGCCGGCGAAGCGAGCGCCATGCGCTTGCCGGTGCCGATGCTCAACGTGCTGAATGGCGGCGCGCACGCGAACAACAACATCGACATCCAAGAGTTCATGCTGCAACCCGTTGCCATGGGTTCGTTCCGCGAGGCGTTGCGCTGTGGCGTCGAGATCTTCCACGCCTTGCAGCGCTTGCTCGCCGGCGAGGGGTTGTCCACCGCAGTGGGCGACGAGGGCGGCTTCGCGCCGAACCTGCCGACCAACGACGCCGCGTTGGACTTCTTGGCGCGGGCGGTGGAGCTGGCCGGCTACCGCTTGGGCGAAGACGTCACCTTGGCGCTCGACTGCGCCGCCTCCGAGTTCGAGCACGAGGGCCGCTATGTGCTCGCCGGCGAAGGGGCGGACTTCGATGGCGCCGGCTTTCGTGCTTGGCTGGCGGCCTTGGTGCAGCGCCACCCCATCGCGTCCATCGAAGATGGCATGGGCGAGGACGATTGGCCAGGTTGGACGGCGCTCACGCAGGAACTGGGCGGCAGTGTGCAACTCGTCGGCGACGACTTGTTCGTCACCGATGCGGCGCTGTTGCGGCGCGGCGTGGAACTGGGCGCGGCCAACGCCATCCTCGTGAAGCCCAACCAAATCGGCACCCTGACGGAAACCTTCGCCGCCGTGCGCACCGCCCGCGAGCATGGCTATGCCACGGTGATTTCGCATCGCTCCGGCGAGACGGAGGACACCACCATCGCCGACATCGCCGTGGGCGTGGGCGCTGGGCAGATCAAAACCGGCAGCGCCAGCCGTTCGGACCGGGTGGCGAAGTACAACCGCCTGCTGCGCATTGAAGAGGCGCTGGGGGCGGATGCCACCTACCGGGGGCGCGCCGAACTGGCGCCTTTCGGGGCCAGCGCGTGACGCGGCGCATCTTCCTGGTCGTCGGCATCGTCGTCATCGCGGCGCTGCAATACCGTTACTGGTTTGGCCACTCCGGCCACTTCGCGGAGCAGGCCCTCACCGTCGAGGTGGATGAGGCGGAACGCCAGAACGACCGTTTGGAGCAGCGCAATCGCGTGCTCGCGGCGGAAGTGCGGGCGTTGAAGACGGGCTTGGAAGCCGTCGAGGCGCGGGCGCGTTCAGACCTTGGCATGATCGGCGAGGGCGAAACCTTCTACCTCGTGGTGGATGAGCCGCCCCCGGCGCCCGCGCGTTGATGCCGAGCCGCGGCGCCGCGCTGAGCGGCGCAGTCCGTGAGGGGCAGGGCGCCGACGCTGCGTTTGGCGCCGCGGCGCCATTCGACCATTGGCCCCGCGCCAATCCCGCCGCGGACACCGCGAGCGGGGCGCTGCGGGTCGCCTTGGAGGATTTCGACGTCACCGAGACCCTCGCCTTCGAGCCGAGCGGCGCCGGCGAGCATCTGTACCTCTTCGTCGAAAAGCGCGGCGTGACGACGCCGGCGGTGCAAGCGGCCCTCGCGGCCGCAGCCGGCGTCGCGCCGCTGGATGTTGCCTACGCCGGCATGAAGGACAAGCGCGCCGTGGCGCGCCAGTGGTTCAGCGTGCGGCGCCCGCGCCGGGAGGCGTTTGCCGGCGATGGGCGTTGGACGGTGCTGACGCGCGCATGGCACTCCCGCAAACTCCGCCGCGGCGAGCTCCGCGGCAACGCCTTCCGCATCCGCATCCTGGACGCGAGCGGCCCAGTCTCCGCCAACTTGGAACAGGTGGCCCGCGACGGCGTCCCCAACTACTTCGGCCCGCAGCGCTTTGGCGCCGATGGCGGCAATGTCGCGCGGGCCTTGGCTTGGCTCGACGCAGGGCGCCCGCCGGTCAGCCGCTTCGCCCGCGGCCTGCACATTTCCAGCCTGCGCAGCTTCATCTTCAACGAGGTGTTGGCGGTGCGGGTGGCCAACGGCACTTGGCGGGCACCGCTGCCGGGCGAGGCCGTTGTTGCGGGCGCCGCCAGCGGCCCCCTTTGGGGGCGTGGCCAACTACCAAGCAGCGGCTGCGCGGGGCGCCTTGAGGCGCGGCTTGCGGCGCAGCACGGCGCCGTCACCGACGCCTTGGAACACGTTGGCTTGCGCCACGAGCGCCGCCCCCTCCGCATCGTGCCGGATGGCTTGTCTTGGTGCGCCGACGACACGGGGTGGCGCGTCGAGTTCACCTTGCCGGCTGGCGTCTACGCGACCAGCGTGTTGCGCGAGGCGGGCCGCTTCACCGCGGCCGATGCGTTGGCGCCCAAGGGGGCAGTTTGAGCGGTTGGCGCCACCGTGGGGGCATCTTCGCCCGCGGCTTGGCCATGGGCGTCGCCGAGGTGATTCCCGGCGTTTCTGGCGGCACCATCGCCTTCATCACGGGCATCTACGATCGGTTGCTCGGGGCGCTCGCCGCTTGGTCGCCGCGCTCGGCGCAACTCCTGTTTCGGGAAGGGCCGGCGGCGCTGTGGCGCAGCCACGATCTTGGCTTTCTGGCCATCTTGGGCGCCGGCATGGTGGCGAGCTACTTGGCCACCGCTCGCGTCATTGGCTACTTGCTCGACCACTACGGCCCCGCGCTGTGGAGTTTCTTCCTTGGGCTGATTGCCGCCTCCATCTACCAACTGCTGCGCGAGACGCCGCTCCGCTTCGCGGCGACGTATGGCCTTGTCGGCGCCGTCCTCGGCGCTGGGGTCGCCACGATGGCCGCGGCGAGCGCTGCGCCGGGCCTCGTGCAGTTCTTCTTTGGCGGTGCGCTGGCGGTGACGGCTTGGATTCTGCCCGGCATCTCAGGTTCGCTGGTGCTGCTGTTGCTCGGCCTCTACGAGCCGTTCGTCGCCGCAGTGAACACCTTCCGCCTCGACATCCTCGCCGCCACCGGCGCCGGCATGGCAGTGGGCCTGCTGGCCTTCGCCAAGGCGGTGTCGTTCCTGCTGCGCCGCCATCGCGCCGCGGTGCTCGCCGCGCTCACGGGCCTGATGGCGGGTTCGATGGCGCGTTTGTGGCCGTGGCGGCACGACGACACGTGGCTCACCCCCGGTGCCTATGGCGTCGCTACGGGAGACGATCCCTTGCTGATCCTCGTCGTGCCGGCGGCCCTCGCCGGCGTCGGCGGCGCCGTGCTCTTGGTGCGCAGTGGACAAGCGGCCAGCGCTTAGGTTCGCGGCTGCGTTGCTGGCGGCCTTGGGCGTCGGCTGCGCATCGCCCGGCGTCGGCGGCCCGGCGCCAGTGATCGACCGTTCGACCCATGCCGCCCGCGTGCCGGCGGAGCACACCGTGAAAGCTGGGGATTCGCTCTACGCCATCGCGTGGCGCCACCAGTTGGACTACAAGGCCATCGCGCGCTTGAACGGCATTGGGCCGCCCTACACGATCTATCCTGGGCAAACGCTCGAGCTGCCGAGTGGCGCTCCGGTGCGCGCTGGGTCGCGGCCGGCGCCGGTGACGAGAGGCGCCACGGCCCAGGCAGATGCGGTGACGCCCGGCGCCGGCGGCCAGGACGCCGCCCCGCCGCGGCAAGCGCCCCCCAAACCGCGCGCGTCCGATCGAACGGCTGCGCGTGTGCCGGCGCCCCGAGCCCAGCCTCCCTCCCCAGCGCCGCCGTCGCCAGCGGCGAAACCTGCTGCGCCGCAACGCACACCGGCGGCGCAGCCCACGCGGCCCGCGCCGCCGCCAGCGCCGGCCGCGCCCACCACCGCGGCGCCGAAGCCAGCCGCATCTGGCGGGCGTTGGCGCTGGCCCGTCGATGGCCGCCCAGAGCGCGGTTTCGGCGGTGGCAACAATGGCTTCGACTACACCGTCGCCCGCGGCAAGGGCGTCGGCGCCGCGGCGCCAGGGGTGGTCGTCTATTCCGGCCCTGGGCTGCGCGGCTACAAGCACCTTGTCATCGTGGAGCATGGCGGCGGCTATCTGTCCGCCTACAGCATCAATGCGCCGCCGCAAGTGGCGGAGGGTGGCGCAGTGACAGCCGGCGCTCGCCTCGCCGAGATGGGCGGCGCGAACGCGGTGACGCGACGCCTGCACTTCGAGATTCGGCGCAACGGTGCGCCGGTGGACCCGCGCAAGGTGATCGGGCGCTGAGGCGGCCTTAGCGGGTAGCGCCGGCGGCCGCGAACGTGGCCGAGAGCTTGTTCAGGGTTTGTCGGCGTGGGGCGTGAGGCCTCTTCAGTCCTCGCGCCAGCGGGGCGGGCGCGGCAACCGTGAGCCGACCTGTTGAGCCAGCCGCTCGTAGGGCGCCTTGCGGGCGCCGAGCCAACGCAGGTCTGCCAAGGATTCTGCGAGCGGCACATCCTCCACCAAGGTGGCGAGATGCTTGTACAGCGCCGCCTCCTCCCGCTGCGCCGCCAACGTCTCGGCAAGCCGGCGTGCGCCGCGCACGCCGGTTGGCCAGTCCTCGGCGTCGTCGGGGATGGCTTCCAGCGAGCCGAAGCGGCGCAGCAGGATGCCGGCCGTCTTGGCGCCGAAGCGCGGGATCCCTGGGATGCCGTCGGCGGTGTCGCCGACCAAGGCGAGCCAATCTGGCACGGCGCGCGGCGCACAGCCATGCCGCTCGCGCACGCCGTCCTCGTCGATGACACGGCGGCGCATGCGATCCACTTGCACGACGCGATTGCCGGTGACGCATTGGCCGAGGTCTTTGTCCGGCGTCAACAGGCGCACTTGAGCGACGGAATCCCGCCAGCGCTGCGCGCCGGTGGCCAGCGCGTCGTCCGCCTCATAACGCTGCATGCGCCACACCGTGACGCCGAGCGCCGCCACGGCCGCTTCGACGAGATCGAACTGGGCCAAGATGACCGGCTCCAGCCCCTCGCCGGCCTTGTAGCCATCGAACAGGTCGTTGCGGAACGATTCGATGGGGTTGTCGAACGCCGCGGCGATGTGCGTCACCGCCTCGCGCGGGTCTTGCAGGAGGCCGATGACGGAGGTAATCAGGCCGAGCACGCCGGTGACGTCTTGGCCGGCCGGCGTCAGGTGCTTGGGGCGCTTGGAATAGTGCGCCCGGAACAGTTCATAGGTGCCGTCGAGCAGATGCAGCTGCACGGGGCGCGCTCCTTGTGGGCATCATGTCGCTGCCGGCGGGCGTGGCCGCCGGCCTAGCGTTCGAGCAGCGTTCGCTTGTTTGGCGCTTCGCGCCACTCGGCTTCGTCTGCCGGCGGGTCTTTCGCCTCGGTGATGTTCGGCCACGTTTCCGACAACTCCGCGTTGAGCGCCAAGAACTCCTGCTGGTCGTCCGGCAACTCGTCCTCCGAGTAGATGGCGTCCACGGGGCACTCCGGTTCGCACAGGGCGCAGTCGATGCATTCGTCTGGGTGGATGACGAGCATGTTTGGGCCTTCGTAGAAGCAATCGACGGGGCAGACCTCCACGCAGTCCGTCAGTTTGCACTTGATGCAGGCTTCTCCGATTACGAACGTCATGGGCCCTCCTCGCGACAGGGCGCGTATTCTTGCATGGAAGGGTGGCCGCGGCCATGCCGCGGAGCGCCGGGGGCGGTCGCCGCGGTCGGACGGCTAGCTGTTCTCGGTGGGCGCCGCGGTGGCCATCTGCCTTAAGTCGAACACCAACTCCAAGGCTTGGCGCGGCGTCAAGTCATCCACCTGCACGCTGGCCAAGCGTTCGCGCAATGGGTCTGACGGCGGCGCCGGCGGCGGGGCGGCAAACAGATCCCCGTCCGGCGTCGCATTCGCTGCATGGCTCGCTTCGAGTTCCCGCAGCCGGCTGCGGGCGTCGTCCAGCACTTCCGTGGGCACCCCGGCGAGCTTGGCCACCTGCACGCCGTAACTCTGGCTTGCGGGGCCATCGCGCACCAAGTGCAGGAACACCACCTCGCCGCCGTATTCCGCCGCGTCCAAATGCACGTTGGCGACGCCTTCGAGTTCCGCCGGCAGCGCGGTGAGCTCGAAGTAGTGGGTGGCGAACAGCGTGAAGGCGCGCAGTTCCAGCGCCAAGTGCCGCGCCGCCGCCCACGCCAACGCCAAGCCGTCGTAGGTGCTGGTGCCGCGCCCGATCTCGTCGAGCAGCACCAGGCTCTCGGCGGTGGCGTTGCGCAGGATGTTGGCCGTCTCCGTCATCTCCACCATGAAGGTGGAGCGCCCGCCGCTCAAATCGTCGCTGGCGCCGATGCGCGTGAAGATGCGGTCGATGGGGCCGATCTCGGCGGCCGCGGCCGGCACGAAGCATCCGGTCCACGCGAGCAAGACGATGAGCGCGGTTTGGCGCATGTAGGTGGATTTGCCGCCCATGTTCGGGCCGGTGACGATGAGCATGCGGCGGGCGTCGCCTAAGCGCGCGTCGTTCGGCACGAAAGCCGCTTCGGACTGCGCTTCCACCACCAGATGACGCCCGGCTTCGATGTGGATGCCCGGCGCATCGCTCAACTGTGGGCAGGTGAGCGCAAACCGCTCGGCGCGCGCGGCAAACGCCACCAGCACATCCAGCGCGGCCAGCGCGTCGGCGGCGTCACGCAGCGCGGCGGCGGATTCGCTGAGCTTCGTCAGCAGTTGTTCGCACAGCTGCCGTTCGCGCTTCAGGGCGCGCGCTTGGCTCGTCAACGCATCGTCCTCGAAGCGCTTCAGCTCTGGCGTGATGTAGCGCTCGGAGTTCTTCAGCGTTTGGCGGCGCACATAGTCTGCCGGCGCGGCCGCCGCGGCGCTGCGCGGCAACTCGATGTAGTAGCCGTGGATGCGGTTGTACCCAACCTTGAGGTTGGCCAGATGCGTGCGCTGCCGCTCGCGGGCTTCAAGGTGGCTCAAGAAGGTGCTGGCGTTCTCGGTGAGGTCGCGCAGGGCGTCGAGTTCGCTGTCGTAGCCGCGCGCGATCACGCCGCCATCGCGCATCACCGCCGGCGGCTCGGCGACGATGGCGCGGCGCAGCAGGTCGGTCTCCGCGCTGAAATCCGCCAGTGCTTGGAAGCGGGTGGCCAGCGCGGGGGCTTCGAGGTCTGCGACGGTGGCCGCGATGTGGGGCAACGTCTCCAAGGCGCTGCGCAGCCGCGCCAAGTCTCGCGGCGAAGCGTTGCCGAGCGCCACCCGGGTGAGAATGCGCTCCATGTCTCCCACCGCCTTGAGGTGTTGGGGGAGCGCCTCGCAGGCGCCGGTTTCCAACAGCGCCGCCACTGCCCGTTGCCGCTGCCGCACCCGGCCGGCGTCGCGCAGTGGCGCATGCAGCCACGCCCGCAGCCGCCGCGCGCCCATGGGCGTCTGGGTGACGTTCAGCACGCCGTAGAGGGTGCCGGCGCCGCCGGCGCCGTCGAAGCGGACGTCGATTTCGAGATTGCGCCGCGTGGCCGCGTCCAACGCGATGTGTTCGCCCGCGGCCGAGCCCTTCAGCGCGTCGATGTAGTCCAAAGTCTGGCGGCGTGCGTCTTGGGCGTAGCGCAGCACCGCCGCCGCCGCTGCCACCGCGGCCGTGATGCGCTCGATGCCGAAGCCGGTGAGATCCCGGGCGCCGAAATGGTCGGCCAGGTAACGCGCCGCGAGGTCCGGGTCGAAGTCCAAGGCCGGGCGGCGCTGAACGGGCTGCGCCAAGTTCAACTCCGCATCCTCGGCCACCACCACCTCGGCGGCGCCGAGGCGTGCCAATTCGGCAGCGAGGGCGGCAGCTGTCTCGCAATCGCGAATGCGGAACTCGCCAGAGGAGAGGTTCAGCCAACTCAGCCCCCAGCCTTCGCCGTCCCTGTGCGCGCCGGCGAGGATGCTCTCCTGCTCCGCCTCCAAGAGACCCTCTTCCGCCAGCGTGCCCGGCGTCACCACCCGCGTGACCTTGCGCTCCACTGGGCCGGCGGCGCCCGTGGCGACGCCCATCTGCTCGCAGATGGCAACGGCCCGCCCTTGCTTCACGAGCCGCGCCAGATAGCCGTCCAGGCTGTGGAAGGGCACGCCGCACATCGGAATGGGCTGCCCAGCAGAGCGCCCGCGCGCGGTCAGCGTGATTTCCAAGCGGCGCGCCGCTTCCTCCGCGTCCGCGTAGAAGAGTTCATAGAAATCTCCCATGCGGTAGAACAGCAAGGCATCTTGGTGTTCGGCCTTGATGCGCAGGTACTGCTGCATCATGGGGGTGTGCGAGGCGGTGATGGCGGGCGTTGGCGCGAGGGAGAAAGGGTCGTCTTGAGACAATGCTGAAACTCGCGTGAGAGATTGCTGAAATGTGCTCGAAGCGACGTTAGCCAAGGTATTCTGCCACGGAACCCGCGCTGGCGAGCGGAGCGTGACCCAAAGGGGAACCCGCCGTGACGCCGGCGCCACAGGCCGTCGGCTGCCGCCTCCCGCGCCGCCGCGTTGGCGGCTGGCGCCGGCAGGCCACCGCGACGAACGCTTGCGTCAGAATCTGAATGCATGTACAGTATGGGGAGTGGCGGCTCCCCGCCAAGGAGGAATCGATGTCCAGCGCCGAAAACGCCCGCGAACCAGGGCGAGCCCGCGCCCTCAAGGCAGCCCTCACCCAGATCGAACGGCAGTTCGGCAAGGGCTCCATGATGCGCTTGGGAGATCGCGAATCCGCGACGATCCCATCCATCTCCACCGGCTCGCTCGGGCTCGACATCGGGCTTGGCATCGGTGGCCTGCCACGCGGCCGCGTGGTGGAAATCTACGGCCCAGAATCGTCTGGCAAAACCACGCTCACGCTGCAAGTCATCGCCGAAGCGCAGCGCGAAGGCGGTGTGTGCGCCTTCATCGATGCCGAACACGCGCTGGATCCCATCTACGCGGAGGCGTTGGGCGTCGATACAGACAACCTGCTCGTCTCCCAGCCAGACACCGGCGAGCAGGCGCTTGAGATCTGCGACATGGTGGTGCGCTCCGCCGCGGTGGATGTCGTCGTCATCGACTCGGTGGCGGCGCTCACGCCCAAGGCGGAAATCGAAGGCGAGATGGGCGATTCCCACGTCGGCCTGCAGGCGCGGCTGATGAGCCAGGCGCTGCGCAAGATGACGGCCAACATCAAGCAATCCAACACCCTCGTCATCTTCATCAACCAAATCCGCATGAAGATCGGCGTGATGTTCGGCTCGCCGGAAACCACCACCGGCGGCAACGCGCTCAAGTTCTACGCTTCCGTGCGCCTCGACATACGGCGCATCGGTGCCGTGAAGGATGGCGACGAGGTCATCGGCAACGAAACGCGCGTGAAGGTGCTGAAGAACAAGCTGGCGCCACCGTTCAAGCAGGCCGAGTTTCAGATTCTCTACGGCAAGGGCATCCACCGCGCCGGCGAGATTGTCGACCTCGGCGTGAAGCAAGGCATCGTGGACAAATCCGGCGCTTGGTACAGCTACAACGGCGACCGCATCGGCCAGGGCCGCCGCAACGCTGCCAAGCACCTTGAAGACACGCCGGCCATGCGCGAGGAGATCGAGGCGAAGGTGCGCGCCGCGCTCTTGCCGGTGCAGGCAGGGGGTGCCGGAGGCGACGGCGCCGCTGTTGCGATGCTGTCGGAGCGAGCCGCCCGAACGTGACTTGGCAGCGCCGCACCGCAGCGGCTGCCGATGCCGGCATCGAGGCGCTCACTTCGCGGGCGCTGCGGCTGTTGTCTCAGCGCGAGCACTCGGCGCTGGAGTTGCGGCGCAAGCTGCTGCGCGATGGCGATGACGCCGCGGTGGGCGCCGTGGTGGAGCGGCTCGCGGCAAGCGGCCTGTTGTCAGACGAGCGTTTCGCCGAGAGCTATGTCCGCAGCCGCGTCGAGCGTGGCCAAGGGCCGGTGAAAATCCGCGCCGGCCTGTTGGCGCGGGGAGTGGCGGACGCCCTCATCGACGGTGCCCTCGGCCATCTCGGCGAGTTCTGGCTGCAACGCGCCCGCGCGGCGCTCGACAAGCGCTTTGGCGCCGACGCGCCGGCGAATGTCGATGAGCGCGGCCGACGTCTGCGCTTTCTGTCCCAGCGCGGCTATCCCGCAGACGTCGCGTATCGGGCGGCGGCGGGTGTTGCAGCAGGTGTTGAGGAAGGCCAGCCCGTATAATCGCCGGTTTTGCCGCACACTCGTTGGCGGGGCCCAAGCCATGCAGACGGCGGATATCCGCTCCGCGTACCTAGAGTTCTTTCGGGCCCGCGGCCACCAAGTCGTGCCGTCTGGCGGCCTTGTGCCGGGCAACGACCCGACGTTGCTCTTCACCAACGCCGGCATGGTGCAATTCAAGGACGCCTTGGCGGGCCGGGAAGATCTCGGCTTCGCGCGGGCAGCTTCCTGCCAAGTGTGCGTGCGCGCCGGCGGCAAGCACAACGATCTGGAGAACGTTGGCTACACGGCGCGCCATCACACGCTGTTCGAGATGCTCGGCAACTTCAGCTTTGGGGATTACTTCAAGGAGGAAGCAATCGCTTGGGCTTGGGAGTTCGTCACCGACGTGCTGGGCTGGGGCAAGGAGCGCCTATGGGTGACGGTACACCCCACAGACGCCGAGGCGCGCGCCTTGTGGACGCAGAAGATCGGCTTGGCGCCGGAGCGCGTCATCGACCATCCAGATAACTTCTGGGCAATGGGCGAGACGGGCCCTTGCGGCCCGAACACCGAGCTCTTCTACGACCAAGGGCCTGAGGTGGCCGGTGGCCCGCCCGGTTCGCCGGAAGAAGATGGAGACCGCTTCCTCGAGTTCTGGAACTTGGTGTTTCCGCAGTTCGATCGCCAGCCGGATGGGGAGCTTGCGCCGTTGGCGACGCCCGGCATCGACACTGGCTTGGGGTTGGAGCGCACCGCGGCCTTGGCGCAGGGGGTGTTGGCGAACTATTTGGTAGACCCGCTGCGCAGCCTCATTCTCCACGCCGGCGAATTGGCGGGTTTGCGCAACGAACGCGAGATGCTGAACGACGTGTCGTTGCGTGTCATCGCAGACCACGTTCGCGCCGCGGCCTTCCTCATCGCAGAGGATGTGTTGCCGGGCAACGGCGAGCGCAACTATGTGCTGCGCCGGATCGTGCGCCGCGCCCTGCGCCACGGGCATCGGCTCGGCTTGCGCGAACCCTTCTTCCACCGCTTGGCGGCGCCGCTGGCGGAGCAAATGGGCGCCGCCTATCCGCGCCTCGTTGAACGCCAAACGCATATTGAAGGCGCGTTGCTCGCGGAGGAAGAGCGCTTCGCCGCCACCCTAGCGCGTGGCATGGAGATGCTCACCCGCGCGCTGGACGGCCTCGATGGTGCCGAGCTGCCCGGCGCCATCGCTTTCGAGCTGTACGACACCTTCGGCTTCCCGACGGACCTCACCGCGGACGTGGCGCGGGAGCGCGGCGTGGCGGTGGACATGGAAGGCTTCGACACGGCGATGGCGGAGCAGCGGGCGCGCTCGCAAGGAGCGGCGCGTTTTACGGCGAGCGATGAACAGCGCGTCGAAGTGGATTCTGCGGTCTCTTTCGAGGGCTACGCGGCGTTGGAAAGCCCCGCTTCGGTGCTGGCCTTGTTTCGTTCCACCGCGGCGGGTCCGGCGAAGGCGGAGGTGCTTGAAGCGGGCGAGCAGGGGCTCGTTGTCCTCGACCGGACGCCGTTTTATGCCGAAGCCGGCGGCCAAGTTGGCGATGCCGGCGAGCTCACTGGCGAGAGCGGGCGTTTCACCGTCGCCGATGTGACAAAGGGCGGCGATCAACACCTGCACAGGGGCACTGTCGCCGGCGGGGCGCTGCGCGTCGGCCAAGCCGTGGTGGCGCGGGTGGCGGCGGCGCGGCGGCGGGATATCGCACTCAACCACTCGGCGACGCACCTGTTGCACGCGGCGTTGCGTCGCGCCCTTGGCGCGGGCGTCACGCAGCAAGGTTCCTTGGTGGCGCCCGGCCGCTTGCGCTTCGATTTTGCGCATCCTGCGCCGGTTGATCCGACGCAGTTGCGCGGCATTGAGGCGGAAGTGAACGCCCGCATCCGCGAAAACTCGCCGGTGGTGACGCAGCACCTGCCTTATCAGGACGCCATCGAGCAGGGCGCTATCGCCCTCTTTGGCGAGAAGTACGGTGCCGAAGTGCGGGTGTTGAACATGGGTGATGGTTACTCCGTGGAGTTGTGCGGCGGCACCCATGTTGAGCGCACCGGCGATATTGGCGCGTTCGCCATCGTCTCTGAAAGCGGCATCGCGGCCGGCGTGCGGCGCATCGAAGCGGTCACCGGCGGCGCGGCCGTGGCGCACTTTCAGGGGGCGGAGCGCGAAGTGGCAGAAGTGGCCGCCATCGTCAAGTCTGCGCGGTTGGAAGCGGCGCAATCCGTGCAGGCGCTTTCAGTGCGCGCGAAGTCGCTGGAGAAGGAGCTGGAGACGGCCAAACGGCGCTTGGCGCAAGCCGAGGGGGCCGGCCTCGCCGCGCAGGCACAGGACGTGGCCGGCGTGCAGGTGCTCGGCGCAGAAGTGCGCGGTGATGGCAAAGCGCTGCTGGCAACCTTGGATAGCTTGAAGGATCGCTTGGGCAGTGCCGTCATCGTGCTCGGCCAAGCCGATGCCGGGCGCGTCAACCTCATCGCCGGCGTCACCGCGGATTTGACGCACCGGTTCAAGGCCGGTGACGTGATCGCCTTTGTCGGCAAGCAGGTGGGCGCCCGGGGCGGAGGGCGCCCAGACATGGCTCGCGCCGGCGGTGGCGACCGGCCAGAGGCATTGCCAGCCGCGCTCGCTTCCGTGGCGGATTGGGTGCAGGCGCGCGTCGCCGACGGCGCGGATTGACGCAGTGGCTCGTTACGTTCACAAGTACGGCGGCACGTCGCTGGCAGACGCCGAGCGCATCTTGGCGGCCGCCAACCGCGTGGCGAACGCCGTTGCCGCGGGGCATCAGGTCGTCGTGGTGCTGTCGGCGATGGGCGGCGAGACGGATCGCTTGGAGGGCTTGGCCACGCAGATGGCCGGGCGTCCGGACGCGCGCGAGCGGGATGTGCTGCTTGCGTCTGGCGAGCAAGTGACCATTGCGCTCTTGGCCATGGCGCTGATCGAGCGCGGCCATCCGGCGAAGTCTTATCTCGGTTCGCAGGTGCGCATCCGCACGGACGGCGCGCACACCCGGGCGCGCATCGAGCAGGTGGAAGTGGTGGCCCTGGTTGAAGACCTTGACGCCGGCGTCACGCCCGTGATCGCCGGCTTCCAAGGCATCGACGCCGCTGGCGACGTGACGACGCTGGGCCGCGGCGGTTCAGACACCACCGCGGTGGCGGTGGCAGCGGCGCTGGGGGTGGATGAGTGCCGCATCTACACTGACGTCGCCGGCGTTTACACCGCAGACCCGCGCATCGTGCCCGATGCCACGCGCCTCGATGTCGCCACCTTCGAGGAGATGCTGGAGCTCGCCAGCTTAGGCTCCAAGGTGCTGCATCCGCGCGCCGTGGAGTTTGCCGGCAAGTACGCCGTGCCGTTGCGCGTGCTGTCGAGCTTCGACGAGGGGCCGGGCACCCTCATCACGACGGAGGAAAGCAGCATGGAAGAGCCCTTGGTGTCTGGCATCGCCCATTCCCGGGACGAAGCCAAGCTCACGCTCTTGGGCGTGCCGGATGCGCCTGGCACGGCGTCGAAGATTCTTGGCCCCATCGCGGTGGCGGGCATTGAAGTGGACATGATCGTGCAGAACGTCGGCGTGGATGGCTCCACGGACCTCACGTTCACCGTGAAGCGCGGCGACTATGAGCGTGCGCGGGAGCTCCTCGAGGCCGTGCAGGACAGCCTGGGCGTGCGCGGCGTCACCGGCGATGACCGCATTGCCAAGGTGTCGGTGGTGGGCGTGGGCATGCGCTCCCACGCCGGCGTCGCCACGCGGATGTTCGACGCATTGGCGGCGGAGAACATCAACATCGAGATGATCTCCACATCGGAAATCAAGATCTCCGTCATCGTCGCGGAGCGGTATCTGGAGCTTGCCGTGCGGTCCATTCATGGCGCCTTCGGGCTGGCGGCTGCGGAGGCGCCGGCCGACTGAGGCCATCGGCGCGTTGCGCTGGTGCAACGGAACGTTGCTCGGTGCCCTTGCGGCGCGAGGCGGCGGTGCGGGCGCAGCCCGTGCAGATTGCGCCTGCCAGAAGAAGAGCCAGCGCCACGGCAGATGCGTTATGCGCCTTCCTGCGTCACAATAGCGGCTCGGCATGGCGCAGGTCGCTGACGTTGCATGAGCAACCAGCGATGAGCGCGGGGGCATCTGCTTGGGTGCGCCGCGGCCACGGGGGGTGGCCGGGCTGGCGCGTGTGACCAAACGGGGCTCCAAGAGGCAGGCGATGGCTTGCTCCATGTCCGTCGGCGTGGCCGCGCCGGACGCGTTGATGAAGCGCTGCCGGCGTGGCGCGAAGTGGAGTGCCCAGCGGGGAATGGGCGCTCGGAAACGCAAGCCAAGGGGGTTCCGTGCTGATTCTTACTCGGCGGACCGGAGAGACGCTCATGATTGGTGACGACGTGACCGTGACCATACTCAGCGTCAAGGGCAATCAAGTGCATTTGGGCATCAAGGCGCCACGCGACATCCCGGTACACCGGGAAGAGATTTATCGGCGCATTCGCGAAAACACTCCGGCAGAGCGCGAGCGCTAGCCGGCCGCCGCTGCGGACAGGGCGCCGGCCTCGTCAGCGCAACAGCGCTCGACGCCCTGCATGGGGTGCGGAGTTGGCCGCCGCTGCGCCGGCACGCTCGCCAGCGACGCGGTGGCTCAACCGCCGTGTCGGCGCGCGTTTGCCGCCGCCAGCAGGATGGCTGGCACCACGCCCAGCAACAACAAGGTGAGCGCGGCGGTGGATGCCTCGGCGAGCCGCTCGTCCGCAGCCAGCCGATAGGTGCGCGTTGCCAGCGTCTCGAAGTTGAACGGGCGCAGGATGAGCGTGGCCGGCAGCTCCTTCATCACGTCGATGAACACCAACAGGATGCCGCTTGCCACGGCGCCGCGCATCAGCGGCACATGCACTTCGCGCAATGCCCGGCCTGGGCTCGCCCCCAAGCTGCGCGCCGCGTCATCCAACCGCAGATGGATTTTCTCCAGCCCGCTGTGGCAGGCGTTGTAGGCCACCGTGAGGAACCTTGCCACATAGGCGAACACGAGCGCGGCGACGGTGCCCGTGAGCAGGAGCCCGACGTCCAAGTCGAAGCGGGCGTTGAGAAAACGCGCCAGCGACTTATCGATGGCGGTGAGGGGCACCAGCAGGCCAACCGCCAGCATGGCGCCGGGCAGCGCATAGCCAAGCGTGGCCGTGCGCACCGCCAACATCGTGGCGGGACGGCGGCTCAAGCGCTCGGCATAGGCGAGTGTGAGCGCCACCAACGTGGCGAGCAGTGCGCTGGCCCCGGCGACGCCGGCGCTCGCCCCCGCGAAGTCTGCGAAGCCCCGCCCCCACAGCGGGTCACCAACGAGGATGGCGTAGCGAGCGAGCGTCACGAGCGGCACCACGAAGCCGAGCAGCACCGGCAGGGCGCAGCCGATGGCGGCGAGCCAACCGCGCCAGCCGGTGAGCGCGATGGGGTTCGCGGCGGCGCTGTGCGCGATGGGGTTGCCGACACGGCCGCGCCGCGCCGCGCGTTCCATCAAGATCAACGCCGCTGCCAGCGTGAACAGCCAAGCGGCAAGCTGCAGCGCGGCGGCGCGGTCTCCCAACGCGAACCAAGTGCGGAAGATGCCGGTGGTGAAGGTGGCCACGCCGAAGTACTCGACGACGCCGTAGTCCGCCACCGCCTCCATCATTGCGAGGGCCACCCCGCCGACGATGGCCGGCCGCGCCGCCGGCAAGGCGATGGTGGTGAACGCCCGCGTCGGCCCCGCGCCAAGGGCGCGCGCCGCCTCGAAGAGCGAGCCGGCCTGCGTTGCGAACGCTCGCCGAGCAAGTAGGTAGACGTAGGGATATAGGACGAGGCCGAGCACCAACGCCGCGCCGCCGAGGGAGCGGATGGGGGGCAGCGCCCCGTGCCAACCGGCGTCGCGCAGCGCCGTCTGCAGCGGGCCGGCGAACTCCAACAGGTCTGTATAGACATAGGCGGTGACGTAGCCGGGCGCTGCGAGCGGCAGCACGAGCGCCCAGGACAACAGGCGACGGCCGGGAAAGTCGCGGCTTGCCACCGTCCACGCCGTGGCGACGCCAAGCAGCGCGGCCAACGCCCCCACAGCCAGCACCAACAACAGGGTGTTGATGACATAGTCCGCCAGCACGGTTTGCTTGAGGTGTGCCCATGTATCGCCGGCGGGCGCCGCGAATGCGCTCAGCACGACGATGAGCGGCACCGCCACCAAGGCGGCCAAGCTGCACGCGACGACGCTCCACAGGCGGTTCATGGCGGCATTTTCCCACGCCGATGGCGGGGCATTTGGGCGGCTGCCATCCCGGTGCTAGCGAACCGTTGGCGTGCGCCGAGGGCGAGAGCACCATTCACAACATCGGTCCGCTTGATCGCGGTGGCGAACGATTGGAAGGTCGCCTGCAGGCGCTGTGCGCTACCATCGAGCGGCTTCAAGAGTAGCGTTCGAGGAGTGCTTGGCCATGGAGCTCGTGTTCGAGGATGTCTATCGTGTCTTGCCGACCAAGATGACGCCGTCGAAGTACAGCAGCCTGTTCGTGCGGCGCGATGCCGGCAACCTGCTGTTTTCCTGTCTCAGCGGTCACAGCAGCATCGAGGGCAGTTTCGATGCGATCGAAGCGATGGGCGGTGTCGCCCACCACTTGTTGGGCGATATGCATTTCGCCGCTCGCTACAACGACGACGTGGACGAGCGCTTCGGCACGGTGACGATGTGCAGCGAACTCGAAGCGCCCGACGTTCGGCGCAAGGTAAGCAACGTGCGGAGCTTTCCGTTCGAGCGACACGAACTGACCGCTGGCGTGGAAGTGGTGCCAACGCCCGGCCACCGTGCCGGCGCGGTCTCTTATCTGGTGCCGGTGGCTGGCCGGCGCTGCCTGTTCGTGGGCGACACCATCTACCACGACGGCAAGGCTTGGCGGGCGCTTGCCAGCAAGAAAAACCGCAAGACGATGCTGGCGACCTTGGATTTGCTGGCGAGCATCGAATTCGATGCGTTGCTGGCCAACACCGGTGCCAACAACCCGGTCTGCCACGTCGATACCGCTGGCGAGGCGCGCGCCCGTTTCCTCGACGAGTTGAAAGCGGCGCTTTAGCCGTTCGGACGTGAGCGCGCCGGCGAAGGCTCGGCGCACCCGTCGGCTTCCGTGCGCCGCTACACTGCGAAGCCATGAGCCTGTTGTTCCAAGGCGTGAGCCACCGCTTTGGCGATAGCCGAGTGTTGCGCGACGTCTCTTTGGAGGCGCGTGCTGGGGAAATCACTTGCCTGCTCGGCGCGTCCGGCAGCGGCAAGAGCACGTTGCTGCGCCTCGCCGCCGGCTTGGAGCCCTTGCAGGCGGGCCGCATCCTCCTTGATGGCGAAACCCTCGCCGAGCCCGGCAAGGGCCTGCCGCCAGAGCGGCGGCCCGTCGGTTTGGTGTTTCAGGACCATGTGCTCTTTCCGCACAAAACGGTGCGCGAGAACGTGGAGTTCGGCTTGCGGCATCTAACGGGCGCGAAGCGGCGCGAGGTTTCTCGCTCGAGCTTGCGAAGCGTGTCGTTGAATGCCTTTGCAGACCGCTACCCAGACACCCTTTCCGGCGGCCAACAGCAACGGGTGGCGTTGGCGCGGGCATTGGCGCCGGCGCCGCGCGTGATGCTGCTCGACGAGCCGTTCGCCAACGTGGACGTGACGCTCAGGCGGGCGCTGCGCGAAGATGCCCGCCAAGCGTTGCGTGCCTCCGGCGCCATTGCGGTGGTGGTGACGCACGATCCCGACGAGGCGTTGGAACTCGCGGATCGCATCGCCATCCTCGGCGACGGCCGCATCCTGCAGGCCGGCACCCCCGCTGAGGTTTGGCAGACACCGGCGCAGGCGTTGGTGGCATCCCTCTTCGGCCAAGCGCAGCGCTTGAGCGGCACGGTCACGAATGGCGCGGTCACCACGCAGTTCGGCGTGTTGCCTTGGCAAGGCGCCGGCGCCGAGGGAGCGGCCTGCGATGTGGTGACCCGGCCAAGCGCCGTGCGGTTGCGCAAGGCGCCGCAGGGAGCGGTGGTGCGGGACGTGCGTTTCTTGGGAGACCGCTATCTCGTGCTGGCGAGCGCCGCCGGCGAAACGCTGCGCGCCAGCGTCGCGGACTTGGCCGGCATCAGCGTGGGCGACCGTGTAGCCGCCACGTTCGACGCACGCGGCACGTTCATCTATCCGGCCACCGCGCCGTGCTGATTGCGTTTACCATTGCAAATGATTTTCATTCGTAGGGAGGTCTTCTTCATGCTTCGCAAAGCCATCAGTCTCACACTCTTGCTCATCGGCGCTGTGACGGCGGCAGCCACGGAGGTGAATGTCTACTCCGCTCGCCACTACGACACAGACCTTGCCCTCTACGAACGCTTTGAAGAGACCACCGGCCTCGCCGTCAACCTCATCGAGGGCGGCAGCGATGCCCTGATGGAGCGCATCGCCAACGAGGGCGAGTTCAGCCCGGCGGACATCCTCATCACGGTGGATGCAGGCCGGCTCTGGCGCGCGCAGGAAAAAGGCTTGTTCCAACCCATTGACTCGGCGGTACTGGCCGAGCGCGTGCCCGCCCACCTGCGCGACCCAGATGGACACTGGTTTGGGCTCTCCAAGCGCGCCCGGGTGATCGTCCACAACAAAGCAGCTAGTTTGCCCGATGGCGTTGGGCGTTATGAAGACCTTGCGGACGAGCGGCTCAAGGGCCAAGTTTGCATGCGCTCATCCGGCAACATCTACAACCTTTCGCTGCTTGGCTCGCTCATCGAACACCACGGCGAAGCGGCTGCGACAGCGTGGGCCGAAGGCGTCGTGGCCAACTTCGCCCGTCCGCCACAGGGCAACGACACCGCGCAGCTGCGCGCCGTCGCCGCCGGCGAGTGCGGCGTGACCATCGCCAACACCTACTACATCGGCCGCCTGCTCGGTTCGGATGCCGCCGCGGACCAAGCTGTTGTGGAGGGCTTGAGTGTGCTGTTCCCGAACCAAGCAGGGCGGGGCGCGCACGTGAACATCAGCGGCGCGGGTGTCGCCCGGCACGCCCCGAACCGCGACGCAGCCATTCAGTTCTTGGAGTACCTCACCAGCGACTTCGCCCAGCGCCTGTTCGCCGAAGGCAACAACGAGTATCCGGTTGTGGGCGCCGCCACCGGCCCCGTTGCGCAACTCGGCACGTTCAAGGAAGACGCCGTCAACGCTGCCGTGTTCGGCGCCAACCAGGCCCTTGCGGTGAAAGTGTTTGACCGGGCTGGTTGGAAGTGAGGCGGCGTTCGCGGCCTCGGAGGCGGCCATGGCGTTCGTGCGGCGCGATGGGGATGCGCCTCGTGGAGGCCGAGGGTGGTCGCGCCGAAGCGTGTGTGCCGAGCAACGCACCTAGTGCGGGTTAGAGCAGCGACCGATGTGGGCTCACCTTGACTGGAATGGCGTTATGTGTGCGCTGGCGATCTACAGCTACGGCGGGCTGGCGGGCCGCGATTAGCCGCTCGGCCTTTGACCGCTGCGCCGCGCTCATGTTTGTGGCCAATGATGTCCTGAGTTCGTGAGCAGATTCGACGCCCGCTGCTGCGGCCATGCTTAGCCAAGCGAGGGACTCGCTCAAGTCCTTGCCGATGCCTTCTCCCTTGTAGTAACACACTCCCAAACGGTGCTGCGCCTCCGGGAGTTGTTGCTCGGCAGCTTGTCGGAACCATTTCGCTGCGAGCCGGGGATGAATGAGGCCATCGACGATGCGGTACAGAACACCTAGGTTGTGCTGAGCCTGCGCGAGCCCTTGTTCTGCGGCTTTGAGGAACCACCGTTCCGTTTGGTGGAGATTTCGCTCGATGCCCAGCCCAAGGTAGTACGCGAGGCCAAGGTTGTGCTGATCCAGCCGGTGCCCTCGTTTGGCCGCGCCCTGCATCCATTTGGTAGCAGACTGCTCATCAATGGAGACGTGGTTGTACCGGAATTGCAGCCAAAATGTAGCTCTGTGATGTTCTGTGGGAAGCGCCTCGCCGTCGGCATACATGAACCCGGCATAGTGTTCATGTGTCCCGCCCCTAGACTTGGCCACCTAGCCATCCCCCCTCGATTCCCTGTTGGCAGGCGGCTTTGCTATCCCTAGCCTGCGAAGTGCGTCGTCCGTCGCCCTCGATCCGAAATCCTGCCGCCTCCCTTTACTGACCTGAACGTCCATAAGACGAAAACAATGGTCTGCGTGCGACATCACCCTAGTCTACTAAGGTGGCGGGACGCACTTCACGCAAGCTGCCCCACCTCAAAGCATGGCTAGTGGCCGTCGGCAAGGCCCTATAATGAGAAATTTGCAGTAAAACCGGCCGTGCGAGCTCCGTTCCCCATACAGGGTTACAATGATTGGCTACCGGTTACCATCGACGTAGTGAGAAACCAGATCGTCAAAGACCGTGCGTATCTTCCCTGACGTCTGCCGACTATCCATAAAACTTTTAAGGGCGGCTAGAGAGTTACGATCAAACGCATACCCGCCGTCGGACACACCACTAATGTGAATCTTAGACACCAATCCTGCTCTCAACATTGACCTCAATACCCGGTCGGCTTCCCTTCTCTCTCCCCCCCAGCCGCGCGGCCAGTTGGACTTCGCGATGCTTCCCCTCAACGTACCCGAAACCCAGAACTTGCTAAGCGCTATATGCAACAGTTCCTCCGCCCGCGCCTCTCTATTGCCAACTTCCCTACCCAACGCTCTCTCCCACACGGCATCGTTCGGTAACACAGTAGTGCAGTTCGGCCTGAGATCGACTGCGCCCCAGTTTCCACCTAGAGTAAGGTCACCATCGAATGTACAGTCGTCAAAGACGGTCTGACCATTCACCTCGCAATCATGAAACCTCACATCCGAGAAAGAGCACCTCCTAAGAGTCAAATCCCGGAGATCAAGACCTTCCAGAGTCCCCCAAAATGACCAGTTCACTAGCGTGCCATCATGTCGGTCCCCAATCAATGCGTTCGTCCTCTCTCTATCCGACTTGATCCGTTCATCGCGTCGACTGAGTTTCAGCGCAACATGAAAGAAGAACGACGCCAAGGCGGGCCGCCCACCGCGCACGGCCCGATGGCAATGATCTACCAAGCGTCCGATGTCATGGGGCTGAAACAGCTGGTCAAGGTTGGACGATATCCTACCCTCACCGTTGCACTCGCTTTCCAGAATGTCCGCGACGCCCCCTCGCAACTCTTTGTCGGCATCTTCCATGATCCTCCGACGAACGCCAAGCGCTCGGAGATAAGGTGCCAAGAACTCATAACGTAAACTATAGTAGCCACCCCGGCCACCCCTCTGCATTAGAGCGTGTTCTTTGATAGCATCGCGATCAGGCTCCTGAAACCCACCGCCCGGGAGCGATAGAAGATCATCCAATTGGAATCGCGGTTGCTCGTCATTATAGGCCAGAGACACGTCGACAAAACTTTTGATCTGCTCCTCTGCTGATGTGGTTAGACTTTGACGCACCTTCTCTCGAGTACAGATTGCGATCAGCAGCCCATAGAGTGTCGCGTCGGAAAGATCATCTCCGCCAGATTTCACGTAGTCCGCAAGTACGCATACACAGAAAGGGAGATTGAAGACCTCGTCACGTATGGAACCAGTGTGGTCATGTGGTATCGTACCCTTAGCGACTTTTTTGTGGAGCGCCTCAGCTACTTTGTATTGTGGTCCCTGACCAAAGACTCTTCTAAAATAGCCTCGTGCTTGTTGGTTATTGAAAGGTTCTAGCGCGATTACTGGAACTTCACTACTACTTGGGACCTTTGAACGCACCCTCGCTTCCCAGAAGCTGGTTCGCATTGTAATCAAAATACGAGCGGATTCCCGGGAGAGCGAGTAGAGTTCGTCGAAAACGTCTGCCGGATTTAGTGTAGTGTTGTGATGGTTGCAAAGTTCGTCAAACCCATCGAAGATGAAGCAGAGATATCCTTGTCGCAGCGCGTGTACTAGGACTTCCTCGGGTATGTGCGCGGCATCAAGTACGTCCGTGGAGTTTCTTATCACGTCAAAAAGACTAGCGCCGCTACGTACATGATTCTTCCAGTGTTCTGCTTCGACGTAGATTGGTATAGTATTCTTGGACCTCGCGATTTGCGAAAGGTGATGTACTAATTTTCTTGAAACGGTCGTCTTTCCGACTCCTGCGTCGGCCGTCATCACCATGAGCTGGCCCTCCTGTCCTCCACTCGCTCCAGTTAGATGGGCAATGAGATCTTTCAACACGCCTGATGAGCTAGTCATTGAGGAACTATCCTTAGTACTAGGATCGATGAAGTAGTCGTCTTGGACTACACCGCTTAGGCCGGCTTTCAGATATCTGTCGAAATACTGTTCAACGAGCTTGTGCAATATCAAGTCTTCGAGCTGGTTGACCGAGTGTCCAAGCACGACCTTCAGTGTGCCGGACGCGGGCTGTATGAGGTGCAGATCCTTTCCTGAATATGTCTTTACGGCCTTTTCTGCGTCCTTTCGGGAGCAGTTGGATTTAAAGTAGATGAATCGAGTTTTGACCTGTCCAAGCCCTGCATTGGCGATAGCGTCAATGGCCATGTATGGCGACTCAGATCCGCCTTGCACCACTTTGGCGTCCTGATATCCGAGGAGCTTTGTATCTTCGCTCTTGAATGTCCTAGGCATCGCCTATCTCGTCCTCTCCCCACCAGCTAGCAACACACAGGATGGAAGAGAACCACATCGATGTCCTCTTGTCAATGACGTAGATGGGCTCAGCCGGGCTCGGTGACCTCTTGACGATGCCGGGCCCAAGGGAGCCGTTGGGGGCGGCGGTTCGGTAGCCTCTGAGTTGAACAAATCATAGGAGACCGATCGATGCGGATGTTGCATAGGACAGGAAGTTTGACCTGAAGCTGTGGTGGACGAGACCGACGATGCGGATGCGCTGCTGCGGCTGCGGAGCTGGAGGGGATCGACCGGATGCCGAAACTGTCGCCGCCGGTGCTGTGCATGGGCCGCGAGACGCCGCAGGCGGGGAAGGCAGGATCGCGCTGGAGTGGCGGCGGGGTGGCCGGGGCGTGCGCTGAGCGGGGCGACGGTGGGGCGCATCTTGCGCTGGTCGGTGGAGCGCGGGCATGCGCGGCCGTGCTCATTCGGCGAGGGTCGCCGCGACCGCGAAACGGGGGCGCGCAGTTCGACCACGGCCACGCACTCGACGGCAAGATTCTCGGGGAGTTCCGCACCGTGTGCCCGAACGTGCGGCTGCAGTGCGCCAAGGTCTACTCGCGCACCACGGCGTGGTGCGGATGGACCTGCCCGACGACGAATACCCGGAGCTCGCGACGGCCGTCGAGGCGTAACTCCAGCTCGAACGCAGCAACGCGCGCAACAGCGCGAGACTCGTCGCCGGCGTCCAAGGGGGGTCACTGAGCAGCGGCCGCAGGCGCTGGAGCCAGGCCGGCGCAAACGTCATGGCCTTGCGCTCCTGTGTCCGCAGCGAACGCCACGACGACTTCGGGTGCCTTGGCACAAACCGCCGCCAATCGCCGCCTGACCGCTGGCGCACGCGCAGTCGCGCGGGGTCTACGCGGCCTTCGACGGCGACGACCGCGACTTCGCCGTCTATCGGCCAGCGGACTGACGCGCCAAGTGGTCGTGCCACCACGACCACTGAACCGCGTCACTGCGCTGCAGCCAGATGCTCGCGCAGAGCCTCACCATCGCCGCAGCGTCACCCGCCCTGTACGTTGGGGCGGGAGATTTGCAGCTTTGGCACTGGATGAAGTAGACTGAAGACTGGCGCGAGGCCACAGTGCCTATTCGGCGCCTCGGGGGAACTCGTCAAGGACGAATCTCGTTCTACAGTTACGAGCGCCACATACAGGAAAGGTCACGGAGCCTCTCATACGTCCAACACAACCAGCATTCCCGGGAAGGGGGGACAAAACCAGCGTCGAGAGGGCCGCGTTTAAGTTCGTTTTCGCTACCTTGCTCGTGGCGGTGGCCTTTGCCGCCACGTATGCGTCGTCCGAGGCGGCCTTCTCTGAGTCGGACCTGAGAGATATTCTCGCACTCGGCGGGACGGTCAACACCGTCCTTTTGCTCGCCACGCTGTTCCTCCTGCGCTCCAAGGTCATAGCGAACACTGTCCTGTCGTTGATTGTGCTGGCCGGCGTTGCGACGGCGTACATCATCCATACGAACCTCTATTCGACCGGAAGCGGAGCCGTCCTCGTTACGCTCTGCGCCGGATCCGGCGCAGGACTGTTCGTCGCCCTCCGTGTCATCGACGAGCGGCGCTGGGGTGGCGTTGCGCTCTCGGCGGCGGCATTGCTGGGCCTCGGGATTACTGCCGGCGGGCGCCCGGAGACCAGCGATGTCCCCGCAACGGCAGATGCGACGGTAGATGCGACGCACATTCGGCACATCTCCTTCCAGGAGACGCCGAACCTGTATTTCGTTTCGTTCGATTCCTTGACCCCACGCGCATTGCTCAAGAAATACTTTGATCTGGAAACCACCAAATTTCATGATCTGTTCGACATCAGTTTCCGCCGCTTTACGAATTTCTTCGCCAACTCCGTACCCACTAAGAACTCCCTCAACACCGTCCTGGCGCTCGACGTGGACGCGTATTCCTCACAACTAAGGGAGTTGAATGCAAGAGGTGAAGACGCTGACCCGCAACTCTTCTCTGGTCGAAACCCGTCCAATCTCCTTGGAATCCTTCACGGGAACGGCTACGAGACAACATCAATCTATAGAGACAGCTATTTCGGAGACGAAAAAGGTCAACATATCAACAACTACATTACGTTCTACGACAAGACCGTCTGCAATCTATTGGACGCCGGCATACGGGATTTCTCTTTCTGGGGATACTGCCGGTTTCTTGTTGGAAAACGGTTTCTTGTTGGAGAAGAGATTAACAGGTTGAGGGCATCGGCACTTAGCGCCGAGCGGATCACCAGGGTGAATGCCGACGACAAGCCTCAATTCGTGATGGCCCACCTGAATGCACCGGGACATACTGGTAAATCATACCGGTATGATGATGCGGAACAGCTCGAGGCATTCAGACGCCAATACATCAACCGCGGCGAGCGAGCAGCTAGCTACCTGGATTTAATCATCCGGCACTTGGAGGAAAATGACCCCGATGCCATCTTGCTCGTGTACGGCGACCACGGCCCCTTCCTGTCTAAGGGGCTACAATTTGAGGACGATCCGGAGTTCGTCTTCCAGGACAATTACGGCATTCTGGGCGGTGTCTATCCCCGCGATACGTGCGCTGGTTGGTTTGATGAAGCGTCGGCCCAGGGCTGGATGACGATACTGGACGCCGTTCACGCCCTACTTCGCTGCCTGTCCGGCGGCGAAAGCGCGCTCGTCAAGCCGCGAAGATATGCGCAGCCTGTGTACGAGCCGGCAACTACGCCTTGGGCTGTATACGGCAAACCCTACTACGAGGATTTTCTCTACGAATAGATCAACTCGGCGCGATCTGTTGATCGCCTCCGCCACGTTTGTCTTCGTGCCGACCGCGGCTCACGCCTACGTCGATCCCGGCTCCGCCGGCTTCGTCATCACCAGTGCGCTGGGCGCTCTGGCCGCCGGCGGCTATGTCGTTCGGCAATACTGGGGCCGATTGAAGCGCAGGGTTCGCTATAGCGACGGAAAGCCGGCCGCGGACGGCGACGTCTCCGATTCCACGGACGCTCCTGCCAATGACGGAAGTGCTCAGGGCGGACGGGTTTGAAGGACGTCCCAAGCCGCCTACCTGCTTGCGCATAGGTTCCGCGCACGTTCGCGCATCGGGCCGCGAGGCACCGTTTCCGGGCAATCCCGCCGCGGGTGGTACCTCCAGACTAGATGCTATGGTTCGTCTGGTTTCAGAAATTTCATTTAGCGGCGCGCGTAGGCAACCGCGCGCATGAAGCCCTGATAGTCTTCTTTGCCCGCGGGCTTGGCCAGATAGTCGTAGCGACCCATCAGCTGGGCCATCGGCTCGCCGTATTTTTCGATCAGCTCATCCTCGACCGATCGGGGATAGGTCTCCATCTGCCGCGTGTACAGACGGTTGTACGTGATGTGAAGAACCCTGCGCGCGCCATCAATGGTGCGGGGGCCATTGCCGTGCCAGACCCGGCCATCCCACAGTGTGATCGAACCCGCCTTGCAGAGTATCGGTTCGCTCGGCGTCGATTTGATCTCCTCATGGGTGGGATATCGCCGCAGTGCTGCACTCCCCGGAACGACGGTCGTCGCCCCGGATTCGGCGGTGTAGTCGTCCAGGGCCCAACACGCCGTCAGCATGAGGTTGTGTTCCGGGAAGGGGGCGGGCATCCAGGTCTGGTCAGCGTGGATCCCGAGGTCCGGATCGCCCTTGCGCTTAATGCTGGTGGCCATGTTGCTCAGGAGGAAGCCGGCTCCAACCGAGAACTCGGCGATGGCCATCAGTTTGTCGTTGAGCGCCGCCTGGGCGAAGGCCGGGTGTTTTGGCAGAACGTGCACGGCGTTCTCTTTTGACGCGGCGCGCAGCTCCTGCAGGAACTCGGGCGAAGCGACATCTTCGAGGACGGTGTAGCCCTGCTCCCAGAGCTCTTTGCAGTTGGCCTCGAGGCCGAGCTCGCGAATCCGGGGCGCGAGCTCCTCGGCAATCTCACCCGGGGGCGTGCATTGCCGTCCCTGCAGCCGATCGAAGAGATCCATGAATGTGGCCGGATTGGCCAGCATGAGCTCACCCGCCTGGTCGATCAGGTCGTCGTCGCTTGCGCGCTGGGCGCGCTTGGGAAGCGGCGGGGGCACATGCGCCGAGGATTCAGCGCCGTCGTCGTCGCCGGAGAAGTAGGCCCGGAAACTGCGGCTCGGCAGCAGCCTGAAGTCGCCGTAGATCGCGTAGCGCACGCTACCGCCAAGCGCACAGAGTGCCACTAGGCAGAGCAACCCCGTGAACGCGGCCGTGGCGAGCGCAGCACCGCTCGGCGCCGGCTCGAGGATGTAGGGCACCGAGATCACGCCGAGCAGTGTGGCCAGCCCCGTTGCGGCACACACGACGTGGAACACCAACACCGAACGCGCCACGACCCGCCCCCAATCGGCGATCATCTTCATGAAATCCATACCACGAACCCTCTTAGTCGTCAGTGTGAACGCCTCGGCGTCCCGCAGTAGCCGAGCCGTTCCATGACCTCGCCGTGGGCGTCAACCAGTGCGGCGAGCGCCGTGCCCATGACTCATAGGGCATAGCCTATCGCAGCTTTCGTTGCCAAGGGCGAGTCGAGCGAACTGCTGGCGTGGAAGGCGTGGGCGGCCGATGCGGCGAGCGTGGCGGCAGCCGGAGCAGCGGCAGGCCCAGTGCCTTGCACTCCTTCCTTGAAGGCGGCCGTGAACTTCCGAGCCGCCGTCCACCTGCACGGCGCGGCCGTCGGTTGCCGGTCTCTTCCGGCTGCCACGCCACTTGGCAGGCACTGCCTCGCGCCGCGGACAAAAGGCACGAGATGCGGAACGATTCTGGCGGAGAGGGAGGGATTCGAACCCTCGATGAGCTATCAACCCATACTCCCTTAGCAGGGGAGCGCCTTCAGCCGCTCGGCCACCTCTCCGACGATGCGTTCGCACTGCCCGCCGTTGACGCGCCAGTGGGCGTGTCGAGAGCGGGATGCGATGGATGGAGCAGCCGCCATCGGCCGCCGTGTGCATCCAAGTGGGGGCTTGGCGCAGCCGTCGAATCGGCCAGCGGCCGCGAGGCCAAGCTCCCGTGGAAGGGAACGAGGTGTGCCTGCGTCCCTTCACGGATGGATTCTAGCAGTTTGCCGGGCCTTGGGGCGGAGCCGCGTTGCCCCGCCATCGTAGGGGAGTCGCTGGCGGGGACGCTCACACCGTAGAGCATCGCGGCACGAGGTACACCAGAAGACTCAATCCCCAGCAACCACTCGCCCCAGCCAGCTTCGGATCACCTACACCACCCCAGCCTTCCGAAACCCCTCAATCTCTTCCTCGCCATAGCCCGCCTCCCGCAGAATCTCGTCCGTGTGCTCGCCTAGTGCCGGGGCGGTCGCCGCTGGCGACAGCGGCGTTTCGCTCATGCGGATGGGCGTTCCCACCACGCGATGCGTTTGACCGGCGGCGTCTTCGGCTTCGGCGAAGTAGCCGTTTTGCCAAGTGCCTTGGTCTGCGACCACTGCGCGGTAGTCGCGCACGGGGGCATATCGCACACCCGCTTCACGGAGCGTGGCGCACCAGTGCTCTGTCGTCTTGGTCTTGAATGCGGCTTCCACAACACCGGCCAGCCAAGTCATGGTTTCCTGCGTGGGGAGCACCCCGTGCAGTCGTTCATCCAAGGCGAGTTCCGGTTTGCCCAGCGCGGCGAAGAATGCGTCCATCGCGTCTGGGGGCACGCCGATGAGGCCGAGCCATCCATCGGCGGTGGGGAAGATGCGGTACAGGGCGGGCAGCAGGGGATGGCCGTAGTTGGCGCGCCCGGGCACTTGGTCTGTGAGCAGAAAGTGTGAGTATTCGGCCGCTTGCGCCCAGATTTGCCCGCCAAGCAGTGACACCTCCACCCGCTGGCCGCGGCCAGTGGTGCGCCGCGCGTGCAGTGCCGCGAGTATCCCGGCAACCATGTTCAATGAGGCGATGTGGTCGGCGATGGTCACGCCCACCGGCGTTGGCTGGTCTCCATCGCGCCCGGTGGTGCTGATGAGGCCGCCCGCCGCTTGGCCGGCGAGGTCTGCCCCTTCCCGTTGCGCGTCTATCCCCACGGGGCCGAACGCGCTGCCGGCGGCCCACACAATGCCTGGATTGATGGCTGAAAGCTGTTCATGGCCGAGCCCCCAAGCATCCATGGTGCCGGGCTTGAAGTTGCTCACCACCACATCGGCAGTTTTCGCCAGCCGTTTGAAGACGTCCGCGCCGGCCTCGGTGCGCAAGTCCAGCGTCAAGCCGCGCTTGCCACGATTGCAGGCGGTGAAGTACGCGCTGCGGAAGTCCTCCGCGGAAAGTGGAATGAAGCGCGCTTGGTCTCCGAAGCCGGGCAGTTCCACCTTGATCACCGCGGCGCCCATGTCCGAGAGCAACGCCGCTGCTTGTGGCCCCTGCACTAAGAGCCCCGTGTCGAGCACCTGTATGCCATCCAATGGTCTTGGCAAGGCAACCTCCCCCGTCGCCGCATTGAGATGTGGGCGAAGCTACCTGCATGGCCATCCCCTGTCCACATAAGCGCTCGTCGCCGGGCACAAGGCACCAGCCACCCTTTTGGCGCCGAGCGGCTGCACGGCGTTCAAACTGCTTTGGCTGATCTCGCGTGCAGCGGCCTCGCTCCTGCCATCTCTGGTGTGTGCTTCTGCTGAGAGAGGGCTACAAGTCGCTCAACCCGCGCTGGGTGATCTCGCCACGCTTCAGCATGCCGGCCCACCGGTCTGCGAGGCGCGTCGGTTCCGGCATCCGATAGCCGGCGCCGCACTGCAGCGTGAGCGCCGCAGCTTGTGGGATGGAGCATAGATGCCCTGGGCTTGAGTAGATCGGCCGCGTGGCGTCTCGGGTGCGCACCACGGTGCCTACCCGTTCGCCGCGGTGAATGAGCGGCGCGGTGGCGCCGCGCTCCGGCGCCAAGTCTTCATGTTCGCCAACCAGCAATGATTTGGCCGCCCCACATGCCGGGATACCTGTTGCCACGCCAAGATGGCAGGCAAGGCCGAAGCGTCGCGGATGGGCAATGCCTTGGCCATCGCATAGGAGCGCGTCCACTTGGTGGCGCACCTTGGCGAGCGCCCGCAGCAGCACCGCGGCTTCGCGGAAGGACAACAAGCCGGGGATGTAGGGAAAGCGAAGTTTGGCGCTCGCGCCCCGCGCTTGCGCCATCGATTGCGACTGAGTGTCCCACACCACCGCCACGGCGAAGGCGCGGTCTGCGGTGAACGCGCAGTCCAACCCCGCCACATAGCGAATGGCGTGCTCCGTCTGCGCGAGCGACACCCGCTGCGCGAGCCGTCGCTGGGTGGCGATGGCTTCGCGTGGCGAAAGGGACTGGCGATGCGGCAAGCGCGGCGTCTTCACGGTGCGGTTTCCTTCGCCGGGGGTTTTGTGCAGAATAGGGCGCTTAAGCGGGAATAGCTCAGCTGGTAGAGCATCACCTTGCCAAGGTGGGGGTCGCGGGTTCGAATCCCGTTTCCCGCTCCATCTTCTTCCACGCAGGCTTCATGAGCACGTCAGCCTCCGCGTGCTGCTGCGTCGATGGCCTGTGCTGGGTTGCGCGGCTTAACGGCGCGGCATTACTTGCTTGCGCGATGTGCCGCCGTCACGGCCTTGCTGCGTCTGCGTCGCCGGCGCATTGAACAGCGCCTTCTCTATGCGCTATTGAAGCCGCGACTGTGCCATTGGAAGCAGCATCACCGCCGATTGGCCGCCAGCGAAAAGCTGCCCACGCACTGAGCAATTGTTCGCCGGCGACGTGCGTTGTCAGCCCATCATGCCAATCATGGTTGCAACAGACGCCCGCGACGGGTGGTCCGCCACAGGCGCATAGGCCATCTAGGGCGTATCTGTCAAACGTTGGCGCTAGGCGCCGCCCTCACGGCATTCGGTAGATGCGGTTAGCGTGGGACACTTCGCCGGAGTTCTTGAGCGCTGCCAAGGCGTTGCTGACAGATTGCTTGGCAGATTTGTCGTTGATGGCGTCGCCGCCTGCCTCCAGCGCCGCGATGATGGCGCTGCGGCCGATGCCATCCGCTCCTGCGGCTTGGATGATTTCAACGATTTGCACGCGGCGGGAAGACTTGCGGCCGATGCGGCCCCCTTGCCTAGCCTTGCCTCGCGCACCGCGCTTGGCACCGGCTTTCGCACGCGGCTTCGCCCGTGCCTGGCCGGCTGGAACGCCAGACAGCGCAGACTCGAAGGCTTCCATCGCGGCCAGCTCCGCGTCGATGCGCGCCTGTTCCGTTTTGGCTGCTTCAACCTGCTGCTCCAAGGTGCTGATGTCGTTGCCGATGTCTTTGCGCCGTTGGAGCAACCCTTTCTTCGCCTCTGGCGCATTGTCGCGAAACGTCTTGAAATCCATAGCCGCCGATTGATCCGCTGAAGGTGCGCAAAACAATGCCATAAGGCAACTGCAAAAGCAAAAGGTTTGCGCAACATTTTTTCCTAACATTTCTGCTAACGCGCATGGCACGGGTCTGGCTTGGGATGAATTGCGGGGGAACCCATGCATCCGGCGGTTCCATTGGGCTAAGGGCGAACATTTGCTGGCATTTGGCGGAGAGGCGAGGCTTCGGCGCCCACCAACCAGCCGCCGCGCCTCGCTGGTGTCACCGTTCCCTCCTTTACATGAGACGGCGTGTACATGAAACGGCGTGACGTGAGGCCGGAGGTGATGCCCGACACCCGCCAACTGTGGCCACTGCACCCCCATGATCCGCCGGATTTGCGAACCCCGCGGATTTCGCGCATCATCCACGCGCCGTGGCGGGGTGCGACGGGAAGCGCATTTTGGGGAGGATTCGCAAGGCGTGCGTTTGGGGTGCGCTGCAACTGGCCGTGTGGCCGGGTGCGGTGGTGGCTGCGCTTGAGCCGGGCGCCGTCGCGCCAGCCTTTTCGCTGCCATCGTTGGCGACGCCGGCCGAGCGCGTGGCGCTGGCGGATCATGGCGGCAAGGTGCTCTACATCGATTTCTGGAGCGCATGGTGCGCGCCATGCCGGGATGCGATGCCAGCCTTGGCCGCGTTGCGCGAAGCGTATCCGCGCGAGCGCTTTGAGGTAATCGGCATCAATGTGGACCCGGTGCCTGAAGCCGCGCGGCGGGTGCTCGAAGAGGTCGGGGCGCACTATCCAACCGCTAGCGACGCCAGCGCGGAATCTGCGACAATGTATGGCGTCGAGGCGCTGCCCGCCGCATTCGTGGTGGGCGCCGACGGCATCGTTCGCCATGTGCAGCGCGGCCCCCTCGTCAAGGACATCAACGTGGTCAAGGCGGCGCTCACCGCCTTGGTCGAGCCCGAATCGGCGCAGCCGGAAGAGTGGCCCGAAGGCCGGGACATGGCTGGGCGGCCAGAAGTGCCGAAAGCGGAAGTGCCGGAAATGGAAGTGGCCGGAAGGCCGGAAGCAGAAGTGGAAGTGGCCGGAAGGCCGGAAGCAGAAGTGGAAGTGGCCGGAAGGCCGGAAATGCGGGAAGTAAGGAACGCCATGACGTCGAATACCTTTGCCGCGCCTCGCGCGTCGGCCGCGCAGGGCTTGGGAGCCGCCGCGCCATGACCACCGCCATCATTCTCCTCATCGTCGTGTTGGGCTCCGTGCTGTTCAACATGCTGAGCCCGTGGTGGTTCACGGAAATCGCGTCGAACTGGGGCAACATCGATTTTGCGGTGTTCGTCACGTTCTGGATCTGCGGCGTCGCCTTCGTGCTGGTGGGCCTGTTCATGGTCTACGCGATCTGGAAGTACCGCCGCCGCGATGGGCAACGCGCCGCGTATGAGCCGGAGAACAAGCGCCTTGAGTGGTGGCTCACCATCGTCACCACGGTGGGCGTCGTCGGCATGCTGGCGCCTGGCCTCGTCGTGTGGGAGGAATACGTCGACGTGCCGGACGAAGCGACGCAACTGGAAGTCGTCGGCCAACAGTGGAACTGGAGTTACCGGCTGCCTGGGGAAGACGGCCTGCTTGGCGCGGCAGACGCGCGCAGAATCACCGCAGACAACCCGTTCGGCTTGGATTCGGAAGATCCCACCAGCCACGATGACGTGCTCATCGCGCAGGCGACGCTGCACCTGCCCATCGACCGGCCGGTCAAGGTGCTGCTGCGCTCCAAGGACGTGCTGCACGATTTCTATGTGCCAGAGTTCCGCGCCAAGATGGACGCGGTGCCCGGCATGATCTCCTACTTTTGGTTCACGCCTACGAAGGCCGGCACTTACGAAGTGTTGTGCGCGGAGCTTTGTGGCGTCGGCCACCACACCATGCGCGGCACCGTGGTGGTGAACGAAAAGGAAGATTACGAGGCGTGGTTGAGCAGCCAGCAGACGTTCGGCGACACGCTGGCGCGGCCGGCTGGGGACGTGGCGGCGGGGCAAGCGGCCTATGTGGTGTGCGCGGCCTGCCACGGCGCCCAAGCCGAGGGCAACGTTGCCCTCAACGCGCCGAAGCTCACGGGGCAGAGCGCATGGTATCTGCGCCGCCAGATAGCCGCCTACAAGCAGGGCCTGCGCGGCACCCATGAAGACGACGAGTTTGGCCGCCAGATGGCGCCGATGGTGGCGACGCTCTTCGACCAAACCGCGGTGGAGAACGTCATCGCCTACATCCATTCGCTGCCGGACACTCCGGCGCCGGCGACGGTGTCGGGCGATGCCGCGCGCGGCCAAGCGCTCTACCGTGGGTGCGTGGTGTGTCACCGCGCCGATGGCAGCGGCAGCCACGGCACCTTGGCGCCGCGTTTGGCGGGGATGACGGATTGGTACATGGCGCAGCAGTTGCACAACTTCCAAGCTGGCATCCGCGGCCACCTGATGGAAGACACCTTGGGCCGCCAGATGGTGCTCATGTCGAAGCAATTGCACGGCGACGAGGCGATCGACGATGTCGTCGCCTACATCAACACGCTCTGATGCGGATGGCGTCGGGATGTCTGGCGCGGCAGCCGGCTGAGTGCCGGTTGGCCGCCAGTTGAGTAAGGAGGAGAGAGCCGATGGCCGTTGAAGCGCAAGTTCCCTATCAGGAAGCGATCGAGGTACATCACCCGCACAGCTGGGTCACGAAGTATTGGTTCAGCCAAGACCACAAAGTCATCGCCATTCAGTACGGCATCACCGCCATCGGCGTGGGCTTGGTGGCACTCGTGCTGTCGGCGCTGATGCGGCTGCAGCTCGGCTTCCCGGACACCTTCGATTTCATCGACCCGGAGGCCTATTACCAGTTCATCACCATGCACGGCATGATCATGGTGATCTATCTGCTGACGGCGCTCCTGCTCGGCGGCTTCGGCAATTACCTCATTCCGCTCATGTGCGGCGCGCGGGACATGGTGTTCCCATTCGTCAACATGATCAGCTACCACGTCTACTTCCTGTCGGTGATCGTGCTGCTGGCGAGCTATTTCGTGCCCGGCGGCCCCACCGGCGCTGGTTGGACGCTGTATCCGCCGCAGGCCATCCTCGAGGGCACGCCGGGCGTGGATTGGGGCATCCTCACCATGCTGGGCTCCCTCGCCATCTTCATCGTGGCGTTCACGATGGGCGGCCTCAACTACGTCACCACCATCCTGCAGGCGCGCACACGAGGCATGACGCTCATGCGCATGCCGCTCTCGGTGTGGGGCATCTTCATCGCCACGGTGCTCGGCTTGCTCGCGTTCCCGGCGCTGTTCGTGAGCGCCATCATGATGCTGCTGGACAAGACCATCGGCACCAGCTTCTTCATGCCCGCCATCTCCTCCATGGGCGAGACGCTCGATTACAGCGGCGGCAGCCCGCTCCTGTTCCAGCATCTCTTCTGGTTCTTCGGGCACCCAGAGGTGTACATCGTCGCCTTGCCGGCGTTCGGCATCGTGTCAGACCTCATCAGCACCCATGCCCGCAAGAACATCTTCGGCTACCGCATGATGGTGTGGGCCATCGTCGCCATCGGCGTGCTCAGCTTCATCGTGTGGGCGCATCACATGTATGTGAGCGGCATGCATCCGTGGTTCGGCTTCTTCTTCGCCACCACCACGCTCATCATCGCGGTGCCAACGGCCATCAAGGTGTACAACTGGACGCTCACGCTCTGGCGCGCCAACATCCACTTGACGGTGCCGATGCTGTTCGCCATCGCTTTCGTCATCACCTTCGTCATGGGCGGCATCACCGGGCTGTTTCTCGGCAACGTCATCGTCGACGTGCCGTTGTCGGACACCTACTTCGTCGTCGCGCACTTCCACATGGTGATGGGCGTCTCGCCCATCCTCGTGATCTTCGGCGCCATCTACCACTGGTACCCGAAGATGACCGGCAAGATGCTGAACGACACCTTGGGGCACATCCACTTCTGGGTGACGTTCCTCGGCACCTACATCATCTACTACCCCATGCACTACCTCGGCTTCGTGGGGGTCCCGCGCCGCTATTTCGCCAACGGCGAGATGGCGATCATCGATTCGTCGGTGGAAATGTTGAATCAGACCATCACCGTGGCAGCGCTGATCGTGGGCATCTTCCAGGCCGTGTTCATCTGGAACCTGATCTACAGCTACTTCCGCGGCAAGGACTCGGGCCATAACCCGTGGAAGGCGACGACGCTGGAGTGGCAGACGCCCGAAACGCCGCCGCGGCATGGCAATTGGGAAGACAAGAAGCTGCCCACGGTGCATCGCTGGGCCTACGATTACAGCGTGCCGGGCGAAGAGGACGACTTCGTGCCTCAGACGGTGCCGCAAAAGGCGGTGCAAGCGGAGCCGCAGTCCGCCACTTGAACAACCGTAACTGATCGCTCCGTCCTCCGTCGCGCGCCGAGCGTCGGCGGGGGGAGGGGCGGCTTTTGAGAGGAGCTAAGCACCGGATGGCCGAAGCAACCGGATGGCGCAACCTTCAGGTCGTGGACGACTGGGCCGCGGATGTCGAAGTGTTCCGGGGGGTGCCCTGGGGCAAGGCGATGATGTGGATCTTCCTGCTGTCAGACACCTTCATCTTCACCTGCTTCCTCACGGCGTACATGACGGTGCGCATGACCACGGCGGAACCGTGGCCGAATCCCAGCGAAGTGTTCGCATTGGAAGCGTTTGGCGTTCCGGTGCCGCTGCTCCTCATCGCCATCATGACGTTCATCCTCATCACGTCGAGTGGCACGATGGCCATGGCGGTGAACATGGGCTATCGGCGCCGGCGCGGCCCCGCGGCGTTGCTGATGGTTATCACGGCGTTGTTGGGCGCCAGCTTCGTGGGCATGCAGGCGTTCGAGTGGACGAAGCTCATCACTGACGAGGGCGTGCGGCCGTGGGGCAACCCCATGGGCGCCCCGCAGTTCGGCTCCACGTTCTTCATGATCACCGGCTTCCACGGCCTGCACGTCTCCGCGGGGGTGGTCTATTTGGCCGTCGTCGCTTGGCGGGTGTGGCGTGGCCGCTACGAGAAGCAGGGCTACGACATCGTCGAGATCACGGGCCTGTATTGGCACTTCGTCGATCTCGTTTGGGTCTTCATCTTCGCGTTCTTCTATCTCTGGTAGGGCAGTCATGGCAGCAGACACAGGCCAACAACACCCAATCTCGGTCTACTTTTGGATTTGGGCGCTGCTGTTCGTCTTCAGCGCCGCTTCCTACACGGTGGACTACATCGGCTTCCAAGGCTATATGCGTTGGGCGCTCATCATCATCTTCATGATGCTGAAGGCTGGCTTCATCGTGGCCATCTTCATGCACATGCGTTGGGAGCGGGTGGCGCTCATCACGGCCATTCTGGTGCCGCCCGGCGCGTTGCTCGTGCTCGTGGCGTTGATGGCGATGGAATCAGACTACACGTGGGCCACGCGCATCCTGTATTTCGGGGAAGACCCAGCGCCCGTGCCGCTGCCGCCGCCTTCGCACTAGGGCACAGACGCGCGGCGCAACGTTGTGCGCCGCGGCCGGCGGCCTAGCGGTGCCCTAGGTGGCGGGCTTCACCACCCAGACGTTGCACCATCCCTTGGCGGCAACGGTTTGGCCGGGAAAGATCGCGCAGGGCGCCCAGCCGTCCTGCTCTTCCGCCGTGTTGTAGTGGATGCAGTTGTCGCAGAACTGCGTCTTGCCTTCCGGCGTGTTGCGTTTCGGGAATCGAGTGACATCCACGTCAGCGACGTTGTGCCGGTAGCCGAGGGCCACCGCCGTGGGGTGCGTTTCCTCTAGGCGGGTTTGCGCCGCGGCGCCGCGCGCGATGAGGCCGGCGGCGGGGATGAAGGCCACCCACTTCGCCGTGGTGCCCATGAAGCGCCGGCGGCTGCAAGTGCTTGTTTGCGACATGCTTCCTCTTGCTTTCCGAATTGCTGTCTAAGTGAGAGTGGAGGCGACCCAACCAGCCACACCTCGGCGCCCGAGTCCGCTGCTGCCGCTGCTCCCTTCCGGGCCTGACGGGGTTCACAACTTGTCGCCGCGAGGGGGCCGGCATGGGTCACCATCGCCGCATTATGGTAGCGCCACGCCCAAGGCGGACGCAAACCAAAAGTGGCGTGTCGAGCGCTGGATGGACGCCCTGCCGGTGCGCCGCCAACGCGATGGCCCAGCACCGCCTTCCTTTGTGGTGAAAGCCTCAACTGTGGTGAAAGCCTCAACCGCCCTCGTCTTTGGGCTGCAGCCCGTGCTTGCGCAGGTAGCCCCGGAACTGATGGTAGGTGAGGCCGACGAGTTCCGCGGCTTTGCGCTGGTTGTGCCGCGCTTGGCGCATGGCGGCCTCCACCAACTCCACCTCGAACCGGGCGACGGATTCCTTCAAATTGGCCGGCAGCTGCTGGGCCGGGACATGGCCGCCCAACCCTTGCCCTGCCGCGGCGTCCGGCGCCGGGCGAAAGGGCGATTCAAACGGGTCGATGGACACCTCATCCACTGGCGCTTCCGGCGCGGCGCGGTAGACGGCGCGTTCCACCACGTTCTTCAGTTCGCGCACGTTGCCGGGCCAATCGTGGCCGCGCAAGCGCTCGACAGCCGCCTCGGTGAAGCCGGGGAAGTATTCGCGGTCGAGCTCCGTGGCCATGTTGATGGCGAATGCTTCGGCGAGCAGTTCCAAGTCCTCGCCGCGCGCCCGCAGCGGTGGCAGCGTGATGACGTCGAAGGCGAGGCGGTCCAAGAGGTCGCGCCGGAACTTGCCGGCGTTGGCCAAACGCGGCAGGTCTTCGTTGGTGGCGGCGATGAGCCGCACGTTGATGCGCTGCGTCTTGCTGCCGCCCAAGCGCTCGAACTCGCCGTACTCGATGACGCGGAGCACCTTTTCCTGCACCAGCCCAGAGGTGGTCGCCAGTTCGTCGAGGAACAGCGTGCCGCCGTCCGCGCGCTCGAAGCGCCCCGCATGGGCCCGCGTCGCGCCGGTGAACGCGCCGGCCTCGTGGCCAAACAGTTCGCTCTCCAGCAGCGAATCGGAAATCGCCGCGCAGTTCATCTTCACGAACACGGCGTCCCACCGGTTCGAGAGGTAATGCAGGCGCGCCGCGATTCCTTCCTTGCCGGTGCCGCGTTCGCCGACGATGAGGATGGGCTTCTCCAGCGGCGCCGCGGCGGACACTTCGTCCAAGGCTTGCAGGAAGGCGGGAGATTCGCCAAGCAGCCGATCTTGTTCCGTTTGCATGGTTCGATTTTAGCCAAGGTTTGGCCAATTCAACCATCCCAGCTTCGGCGTCCTGCGCGGATATCCAAAAAAATGCAGTGGAAACAGCGCGTTGCAGGAAGGTGCCGGTGTTGGCACGGATTGTGAAAGAACAAGGGCAGACGGATCGACAGTCCTCAAGACGCGCCGACCCGCCGACTCAACGGGAGATGTCCACGAGGCGTCTCGCTTGGCACAGACTTAGGAGGCTATGCAACATGAGCGTGTTTTCCCGCATGACGGACATCATCAACGCCAACCTCAACGCCATGCTCGACAAGGCGGAGGATCCGGAGAAGATGGTGCGCCTCATCATTCAGGAGATGGAGGAGACATTGGTGGAGGTTCGCACGACGTCGGCGCGAGCCATCGCGGACAAGAAGGAACTGTCGCGCCGCCAAGCATCCCTTCAAGAAGAAGCCGCGAATTGGGAGCGCAAGGCGGAACTGGCCGTGCGCAAGGGGCGCGACGGCCTTGCCCGGGCTGCGCTGGCAGAGCGCAACAAGGCGGCCGAAGCGGCGGACGCGGTGGCGGCGGAGCTGGAACTGCTCGACGAGACGCTTGCCCGGCTCGGCGGCGACATCGCCGCGCTGCAGGCCAAGATCAAAGACGCCAAGGTGCGCCGCAACGCCATTACGCTGCGTGGCCAAGCCGCGCAGACGCGGTTGCAGGTGCGGCGTCAGCTCTCAGACCACAACATCAACGATGCGATGGAGCGCTTCGACATGTACGAGCGCCGCATGGATGACCTCGAAGGCCGCGTGGAGTCCTATGATCTGGGGCACAGGACGTTGTCTGAGGAGATCGAGGGCTTGGAAGACCAAGAGCGCTTGGACGACGAGCTTGAGCAACTGAAGGCGCGGGTGAACAAGCCCGCTGCCGGAGCCAGCGAGTAGGGTGGGACGCGCAACATGGACGGACTGTTGTTCGCATTCGTGCCGACGATCCTCTTCTTGGTGATCGTCGCGCCGCTCTGGATAATCCTGCACTATCAACGCATGCACCGCGAGCGCAACGCGCTGTCGGAGGATGAGCGGCTGGAACTGGAGCGCCTGACGCAAACGGTTGGGCGCATGGGCGATCGCATAGAAACGCTTGAAGCCATCTTGGACGCCGAAACGCCCGGTTGGCGCAAGCGCGACGGCGCGCAATGACGTGGGAGGCGACAGTGACGCAATCGACTGACGACAACTCCCGCCCTCAGCGCGACTTCGGCGACGCCGCGAAGAACTTCCAAGACGCTGCCGAAGAGTTTGCCGCGAGCGCGGCCAATCAAGCCTCGGAGCGCGCGGCGGACATTCTGGACGAAGCCGCGGCGCGGTTGCGGGGCGAGGGCGCCGCCGCCGCCGATGAGGCAGCACCCGCCGGCAGTGGCCGCGAACGCCGCGATGCCGGCCGCCGCTCCCGCCGGTCCCACCGCTCCCGGCACTCTCGCCGTCGGCGCGATGCAGAACGCGACTACCAAGCGCTCACGCGCCGGCCGCGCCGCCTGTATCGCGATGCGGAGCGCCGCAAGATCGCCGGCGTCTGCGCCGGCATCGCCAACTACTTCGGCGTGGAAACTTGGGTGACGCGCTGCGTCGCGGTTGTCGGGCTCATCTTCATGGGTCAGGTGACGCTGCCGGCGTACTTGGTGGCGTGGGTGGTGATGGAACGGGCACCTTTGCCCGACGAGCCAAGTCGCCATTACCGCCGCCGTGGCCTGCGGATGCGAATGCGCGGCCTTGGCTCCGGTGGCCCTAGCGCGGACAGAGGCGCAGAGCGAGGCGAGAGCGCCGAACGGTCAGCGACGGCCGCGTTCTCTCCCAGGGGGCGGCTGAGGGCATTGCAGGCGGATGCGGGGGAACTCGAACTGCGCCTGCGCCGGATGGAAACCCACGTCACTTCCGGTCAATATGAACTGCAACGCGAGTTGCGCAACATCGAGGAAAACTGAAGGCTCATGGACCTCTTCTTGTTCATCTTTCTCATTGTGCTGGTCAGCTGCGGCAGCGGGGTAGCGAACGCATGGCTGAAACGCCGCCCGCCGCGCGAGCGCACAGACCCTGGGCTTGCCAAGGAAATGGATGCGCTCAAGAGCCGCGTCGAGACCTTGGAGCGCATCGTGACAGACCGGCGTTACGGCTTGGAGGCGGAAATCGATGCCTTGGATGAAGGCAGCCGGCGGGCGGCGGGGTAGCTCGTGCCATGCCCCCCGCGCAGCGCCTAGGCCGGCGTCAGCGTTGGCTTTGCTGATCCCCGCGCAACCCGCTTGCGCTCACGCGGTTCGGATGGTCCGTGAACACGCCCTTGACACCCCACGCGGCAAGCTGCCGAGCGCGTCCCAAGTCATTCACGGTGTAGACCAGTGTGTGCAGCCCGGCGCCGCGCACCGCGCGCACCAAGCCCCGGTCTGCCAAACGATCCGCGACGTTGATGGACCAAGCATTCAACCCCTGCGCCACCGCCAGCAGGTCGCCGCGGCGACGGTGAAAGAGCGGAGCGCAGCGCGCCTGCCGGCAACGGCGCCGAAAGTCCGCCAGTTCCGCTAGGTCGAAGCTCGACACCAGCACATCCCGCTCGCCACCCGGCCAACAGTCCGCCAGCGCCGCGCCGCTGCCTCGGCCCTTCAACTCGATGTTCACGCCGGTCTGCGGCGGCAGGCAGGCAAGCACTTCTTCAAGGAACGGAATCCGCTCGCCGCCGCCGGCATCCAAGCGCCGCAACGTTGCGAGGGTGTGGCCGGCGACCTTGCCGCGCCCATTCGTGGTGCGGTCCACCGCGTCATCGTGGATGACGACGAGCCGGCCTTGAACGCAGTGGACGTCGAACTCCACCGCGTCCACCCCCAAGGCGACGGCGCGCCGGAAGCTGGCCAGGGTGTTCTCCGGCGCGAGGCCGGCGGCGCCACGGTGGCCGAAGATGAGAAAGTTCCCGCCGAAGCCCATCGCCGCATCATAACGGGCTGGCCACGCGCCCTGCGTGACGGCGCCGGGCGAACCGCCCCCTTGGCACCCTGCGCCAAGGCACTTGGCGGGCGGGAAACGCTACAATCCTTGGCAATGAGCTATCAGGTTCTGGCGCGCAAATACCGCCCCCGCAAGTTCGAGGACGTCGTGGGCCAGGAACATGCGGTGCGGGCGCTGGTGCATGGGCTGGATGCAGACCGTCTGCATCACGCCTACCTCTTCACGGGCACCCGGGGCGTCGGCAAGACGACCTTGGCGCGCGCCTTCGCCAACTGCCTGAACTGCGAACGGGGCGTGAGCTCGACGCCGTGCGGCGAGTGTGGCGCCTGCGAAGAGATCATGGCGGGGCGCTTCGTCGATCTCATCGAGGTGGATGCGGCGTCGCGCACCGGCGTGGAGGCCACCCGGGAACTGCTGGACAACGCCCAGTACATGCCCGCCCGCGGCCGCTACAAGGTGTACCTCATCGACGAAGTACACATGCTCTCCACGGCCAGCTTCAATGCGCTGTTGAAGACCTTGGAGGAGCCGCCGCCGCACATCAAGTTCCTGCTCGCCACGACGGATCCGCGCAAGGTGCCGATCACGGTGCTGTCGCGCTGCCTGCAGTTCAACCTGAAGAACATCGTGCCGGAACGCATCGCCGCGCACTTGGCCGACGTGCTGCGGGACGAGGCCATCGAGTTCGAACCGGCCGCGCTGGATGTGATCGCGCTGGCGGGGCAGGGCAGCATGCGCGATGCGCTCTCCATCGCAGACCAGGCCATTTCCTTTGGCGGCGGTGCCCTGCGGGCGGACGACGTGGCCAATCTGCTCGGCGTCACGCGCCGCGACGAAGTCTCTGCGTTGCTCGGCGCGTTGGCGGATGGCGACAAGGAGCGGCTGCTCGGCTGCGCCGCGGAGCTCGCCGAGCGCGGGGCAGACTTCGCCGACGTGCTGGCGAGCTTGCAACGCGCCTTTCACGACTTGGCGATGGCGCAGGCCATCGGCGGCGAAGCAACGCCGGCCGTGCGCCCATTCGTGGATCGCTTGCAGCCGGAAGATGTGCAGCTCTGTTACCAGATCGCGCTGTTGGGCGGGCGCGATTTGCAGTACGCGCCAGACCCCCGCGTGGGGTTCGAGATGACGCTCATCCGCATGTTGGCGTTTCGGCCCGCCAGCAGCGCCGCATCCACGGAGCGAGGTGGGGTGGCGGATGCCCGGCCTGCAGGGCGCGGGGCGGCGAACGCCGCGGCAGCGACGCCGGTGCCGCAGCCAGCCGCACCGGCCGCACCCTCGCCGGCACCCAAGGCGCAGCAACCGGCAGCACCGCCGCCGCGAAAGGCCGTGACGCCACCGGCTGCTCCCACCGCCACGCCGCCGGCGCAAAAGCCATCTGCACCGTCGCCAACCGTCGCCGCCACGCCGCCCCCGGCGGCTGCGTCCACAGCTTCACCGCCCAGTGCAGCGGCGCAAGCAGCCCCCAACGCTGCCCCCTCTCAGCCGCCATCGCCGGTGCCGGCCGCGGCCCCGCCCGGCGATGACGCCACGAATTGGCACGAGTTGCTGGAGGCGATTCAGCCCAACAGCATGGCCAAAGCGCTGCTGCGCAACAGCCTGTTGGTCTCGCGTAGCGAAGCCGAGTGGAAGTTCCTGCTTGATGCGGCCCACGCCGCGCACTTGAGCGACGCCCGCGTGGCGGCGGTGCGCGATGCCGTGTGTGCCTTCACCGGCTGCGACACAGCCGTGACATTCGAGATTGGCGTGCCGTTCGCGGAGACGCCGGCGCAGCGCGATGAGCGCCAGAAAGAAGAGCGGAAGGCCGCCGCCGAGGCGGCGCTGCTCGGAGACGAGCGCTTGCAGGCACTGGTGCAGCGGTTCGATGCGCGGGTGGAATCCGTGGTGCCGTTGCCCGCGGCGCCCGCAGGGCCAGTTTGAGGAGCATGGCGATGGACTTGAAAGACATCATGCAACAAGCCAAGGCGCTGCAGTCGCGCTTGAGCGACGCGCAAGCCGAAATCGCGGACCTGGAAGTGACGGGCGAGAGCGGCGCCGGATTGGTGAAGGTGACGCTGACGGGCCGTTACGAGGCGCGCCGTGTGGAAATCGACGCCACCGCCTTCTCGGGCGACCGCGAGCTGCTGCAGGGCCTCATCGCCGGCGCCATCACCGACGCGGCGCGGCGCGTGGAAGCCGAGCAGAAGTCGCGGCTGTCCGCCTTCGGCCAAGGCTTGGGCCTGCCGGCCGGCTTCAAGCTGCCCCTTTGATTCGCGTCAGCCCCCTCATCGACCGCTTGGTCGAAGCGCTGCAAATGTTGCCGGGCGTCGGCCCGAAGTGGGCCACGCGCATGGCGCTGAACGTGCTGCAGCACAACCGCGGCGGCGGCAGCGCGTTGGCGACGGCGTTGGCCGACGCGGTGGCGAAGGTGACGCGGTGCGCCCAATGCCGGATGCTGTGCGAGGCCGAAGTGTGCGCGATTTGCGCCAATCCGAAGCGCGACGAGCGGCTCCTCTGCGTGGTGGAATCCCCCGTGGACGTCATCGCCATCGAGCAGGCCGGCAGCTACACGGGGCGCTACTTCGTCCTGCACGGGCGCTTGTCGCCCATCGACGGCATCGGCCCGGCCCAGCTTGGCTTGGACGACATCGCCGGCCTTGCCCGCGAGCGCGGCATCGACGAGGTGATCCTCGCCACCAATCCGACGGTGGAGGGCGAGGCCACCGCCCATTACATCAGCGAGGCGTTGGCCGGTGCGCCGGCGCGTCTCACACGCATCGCCCACGGCGTGCCGCTGGGCGGCGAACTCGAGTACATTGATGGCGGCACCATCGTCCATGCCTTGCAAGGGCGCCGCTCTGTCTGACCTCATCGTCACGGATGCGGCGCTCGGCGCCGCCGCTGCTGGTTGGGGCGAGGTGGTGGGCGTGGACACGGAGTTCGTCCGCGAGCGCACCTTCTATCCCATCGCCGCGCTGTATCAGATCGCCGGCGACGCTGGGGTGTGCTTGGTGGATGCCTGCGCGGAGCAGAGCTTTGACGCACTGAAAACCTTGTTCGCAGACGCGCGGCGCATCAAGGCGATGCATGCCTGCTCGGAAGATTTGGAAGTGGTGGACCGGCACTTGGGCGTGGCGCCGGCCGGCATCGTCGATACCCAGCTCGCCCATGCGTTCCTGCGCCCGGAACTCTCCATCAGCTACGCCGGATTGGTAGCGATGCACCTCGGCGTCTCTCCGGACAAGCGCGAGACGCGCTCGAATTGGCTGTTGCGCCCGCTGTCAGCGGAACAGCTTGCCTACGCCAGGGAGGACGCCGCGCATCTCACGCGCATCTGGGCGCGCTTGGCCGAGGAGCTGAACGCCACCGGGCGCATGGCTTGGTTCAAGGAAGAGATGGCGACGCTGCTCAATCGTTCGCAGCCAGAGCCGCTGGACTACTACCGCACGATCAACGGCGCGCAGCGTTTGTCGCCGCGCCAACTGGCCATCATGCGGCGCTTGGCGGCGTGGCGCGAGGTGGAAGCGCGGCGCTGCGACCGGCCGCGCCGGCGCGTCGTGACGGACGATCAGCTCATCAAACTCGCCCAAGCAGACACGGCATCGCGGGACGCGGTGTTCCAACTGCTGTCGAAGGGCGCGGCGCGGCGCTACGCGGCCGACATCATCAAGGCCCGCGAGCGAGCGCTGGACGCAGATCCACTGCCGCCGCCGTTGCCGGGGCCGCTGTCTGCCCGCCAAGGCGAAGCGCTGAGGGCGATGCGCGCCTTCGCCACCGAACGCGCCGAGGCGCTGGGCATGGCGCCGGGGCTGCTGGCGCGCAAGCGCGTTTTGCAGGAATTCGCGCGGTCGGGCGCGACGACGCCGGCAGCGCTCGGTTGGCGCGCTCAAGCCTTGGGCGATGCTTTCTCGAACCTGCTGCAGGGGCGGCGCCGGTGAGCGCGCCGTTTTGGGAGACCAAGCTGCTGGCGGAGATGAGCGAAGCGGAGTGGGAATCGCTCTGCGACGGCTGCGGACGCTGCTGCCTGTTGAAGCTCGCAGACGACGCCACCGGGGAAGTGCTGCACACCGCCGTCGCCTGCCGCTGGCTGGACCTTGAAGCGTGCCGTTGCGGCTGTTACCCAGAGCGCCACGCCCGCGTGCCAGATTGCATCGAGATCAACGCGGCCAATGTGGAGACCTTGGGCTTTCTGCCGGCATCCTGCGCCTACCGGCGCGTCACCGAGGGGCGCGGCCTCGCTTGGTGGCATCCGCTCGTGTCTGGAGACCCAGCCACCGTGGTGGAAGCCGGCATCGCCGTGGCCGGCAAAGTCGTCTCCGAAGCCGGCGTGCATCCAGATGACCTAGACAACTACATCATTCGTTGGGTCGAGACGTGAGCGGTTATGCGTTGGGCTGGGCGGTTGCGGTGGCGGCGGCGGTCGGCGGCGCCCTGTGCCTGTCGTTCGCGTTGCAGCCGTGGCGCTGGCTGCGCTCGCTGGCGGCGTTCATGGTCGTCACGTTGGCGCTCCTGCCGTGGCGCTTCCAAGACGATCCGGAGCGCTTTGCGCCGGCCTTCATCGTGGTCGCTTTTCGCTGGCTGTTCGAGGCTGGCGCAGACCCCGGCCCCCCGGCGCGCGCACTGCTCGTGGCCGGTGGCGCGGCGCTCGCCGCGTTCCTCGCCGCGCTCGCGGTGCGCGGCATTTTCCAAGCGGGACGTGCCAGAAGGCGCTCCATGCGGTAGAGTTTGCGGTTCGCCCGTCGCCCGTCGGCGGAACGCAGCACAACGGCCATCCAGCGAGCCGGATGGCCAAGCGCCAGAATGAGAACCTGAATGATCTTCGAGAGCACCGAAACCTACATTTCCACCGACGAACTCTCCATGGCGGTCGATGCGGCCGTGAAACTGGAGCGGCCGCTCCTCATCAAGGGCGAGCCCGGCACCGGCAAGACGCTGCTCGCGGAGGAGGTTGCGTCCACGCTGAAGCTCAATCTCATCCAGTGGCACATCAAGTCGCAGACGAAAGCGCTGCAGGGCCTCTATGAGTACGACGCGGTGTCGCGGCTGCGCGATTCACAACTCGGCGACGAGCGCGTGGCGGACATCCGCAACTACATCAAGCGCGGCAAGCTGTGGGATGCGTTCGACGCGGACGAGCGGGTGGTGCTGCTCATCGACGAAATCGACAAAGCCGACATCGAGTTCCCGAACGACCTGTTGCAGGAACTGGACCGGATGGAGTTCTTCGTCTACGAGCTGAACCAAACCATCGCCGCCAAGCACCGTCCCATCGTCATCATCACGTCGAACAACGAAAAGGAGCTGCCAGACGCCTTCTTGCGCCGCTGCTTCTTCCACTACATCAACTTTCCAGACCGGGAGACCATGCAGCGCATCGTCGAGGTCCACTTCCCAGAGATCAAGCAAGACTTGGTGAAGGAGGCGATGGAGATCTTCTTTGACGTGCGCAAGGTGCCTGGCCTCAAGAAGAAGCCATCCACCTCGGAACTCATCGATTGGCTGAAGCTCCTCATGGCAGACGACATTCCAGACGAAATCCTCACCAACAGGGATCCGAGCAAGGCCATTCCGCCGCTCTATGGCGCCTTGGTGAAGAACGAGCAAGATGTCCATCTGCTCGAACGGCTCGCCTTCATGAATCGCCGCGACAGCCGAGGCTGAACGCCATGCTCATCAACTTCTTCCTGGCGCTGCGCAAGTACAAGGTTCCGGCCACCATCCGCGAATTGCTGGACTTGGTGGATGCCATGCGCCATCGCGTGGTGTATTCGAGCATCGACGACTTTTATCTCCTCAGCCGCACTTGCATGGTGAAGGACGAGAAGGACTACGACAAGTTCGACCGGGCGTTCGGCGCCTACTTCAAGGGCTTGGATGACCTGCATGGACTGTTGGAGTCCCTCATTCCAGATGAGTGGCTGCGGCGCGAGTTCGAGAAATCGCTCACGCCGGAGGAACTCGAGAAGATCAAGTCTCTCGGTGGCTTGGAGAAACTCATCGAATCCTTCCGCGAGGCCCTTGAAGAGGCCGAGCGGCGCGCCCAGGAAGGCGAAAACGGCGAAGAGGATGGCGACGAGGGCGATGGCGATCGTCCTGGGCGCGATGGCCCCGGCGGGCGCGGCAAGGGGAAGAAGAAAAAGGCGCGCAAGGTGTGGGACGACCGCCAGTACAAAAATCTAGACGACTCGGTGGAGCTTGGCACCCGCAACATCAAGATGGCGCTGCGGCGCCTGCGCAAGTTCGCGCGCGCCGGCAAAGATGAAGAGCTGGACCTGGACAACACCATCCGCTCGACGGCGCATAACGGCGGCATGCTGGACATCAAGATGCGGCCAGAGCGCAAGAACACCGTGAAGGTGTTGTTGTTCTTGGACATCGGCGGCTCGATGGACGCGCATGTGAAGGTGTGTGAAGAGCTGTTCTCGGCCACGCGCACCGAGTTCAAGCACATGGAGAGCTTCTACTTCCACAACTTCGTCTACGAATCCGTGTGGAAGGACAACCGCCGCCGCATGAATGAGCGCCTGCCCACTTGGGAAATCCTGAACAAATACGCGCGGGACTACAAAGTGGTGTTCGTTGGCGATGCCACCATGGCGCCGTATGAGATCACCCACGCCGGCGGCAGCGTGGAACACTGGAACGAAGAGCCTGGCGCGGTGTGGATCGCGCGCTTCATGGAAGCCTACGACCGAACGGTTTGGATCAATCCCACGCCGCAGGAAACTTGGGAATACTCCACCTCGGTGGGGATGACGCAGGAACTCATTGAAGGGCGGATGTTTCCGTTGACCGTGCGCGGCCTTGAAGAAAGCATGAACGTCCTCTCCAAGTGACGCCACGCGGCGGCCGCTGCTTGGCCGCCCACCTTGCATGACGAAGCCTCCGCCGGGTGTCCGCCGCGCCAAGCCGGCAGTGCGCCGAGTGCGCCAACGAACACTGCCCGACGTCTCATTCCCGCCGGAACTGCCCATCTCGGCGCGCATCGACGAGATCGTGGCGCTCATCCGCGCCCACCAAGTGGTGATCGTCGCCGGCGAAACCGGTTCCGGCAAGACAACGCAGCTGCCCAAGGCGTGCCTCCGCGCCGGTTTGGGCAAGCGCGGCATGATCGGCCACACGCAGCCGCGGCGCTTGGCGGCGCGGGCATGCGCCACGCGCATCGCCAAGGAGATGAACGTGCCGGTGGGCGGCGCCGTGGGCTTCGCCGTGCGTTTCGAGGAGGCCACCAGCGACGACACGCTCATCAAGGTGATGACCGACGGGCTGCTGCTGGCGGAAATCCATGCCGACCGGCGCTTGGACGCCTACGAAGCCATCATCATCGACGAGGCCCACGAGCGCAGCCTGAACGTGGATTTCCTGCTCGGCTACGCGAAGCGCCTGTTGCGGCGGCGGCCGAACTTCAAGGTCATCATCACCTCCGCCACCATCGACGTGGAGGCGTTCCAAGCACACTTTGACGGCGCCCCGGCGGTGGCGGTGAGCGGCCGCGGCCACCCCGTGGACGTGGTCTACCAAGAAGATCCGGACGATCAGTTCGAGGCGCTGGATCGCTGCTTGGCCGAGATCAGCCGCCGCCGCGCTGGCCAGGCGCGGGACACGTTGGCGTTCCTGCCCGGCGAGCGGGAAATCTTGGACGCCTCGCATTGGCTGCGGCGCACATGGGGGGAACGCTTCGAGGCGCTGCCGCTGTATGCCCGCCTGCCCGCCAAGGAGCAGCGCCGCATCTTCGCGCCCGGCGCCCGCCCGCGCGTGGTGCTCGCCACCAACGTTGCGGAGACGAGCATCACCGTGCCGAATGTCGGTTATGTGATCGACTTCGGGCTGGCGCGCATCGCCCGATACAGCCACCGCTCGAAGATTCAGCGCCTGCCGGTGGAGCGCGTCTCCCAAGCGAGCGCGGAGCAACGCGCCGGACGCTGCGGCCGCGTGGCGCCGGGCACCTGCTTTCGCCTCTACTCGCAGGCAGATTTCGAGAGCCGGCCGCGCTACACCGTGCCGGAGATCAAGCGTTCCAACTTGGCCGCCGTCGCGCTTCGGATGTTGGACTTGGGGCTTGGCGACATCGAGGGCTTTCCCTTCATCGACCCGCCGGAGCCCCGCGTCGCCCGCGATGCGCTGCGCAGCCTCGCCGAATTGGGTGCGCTGCGGGAGGCCCCGCGGGCGGACCTGCGGGCGGGCAGCCGGGAGGTGCCGGGGGCGGGCAACCGGGTGAAGGGGGCGGGTAACAAAAACGGCAAAGATGGTGCCGCCGGCACGCGCCTCAGCCGCATTGGCCGCACGATGGCGCGCCTGCCGGTGGATACGCGTTTGGCGCGGATTCTCGTCGGCGCATCCCGCTTCGGTTGCCTGCGCGAGGCCCTCGTTGTGGTGGCGGCGCTCTCCGTCCAAGACCCACGCGAACGGCCACCGGAGCGGCGCGAGGCGGCGGACGCCGCGCACCGCCAAGACGCCCACAAGCAATCGGATTTCCTAACCTTCGTCAATCTTTGGAATGCGTTGGAGGCGCAGCGCGCGGCGTTGACCCGCGCCGCGTTCCGTGCGGAACTCACGCGCCGGTTCCTCTCCCCGCACCGCGTTGCCGAGTGGCGCGCCGTGCATCGGCAACTGCTGCTCGCGGCGAAGGCTCTCGGTTGGCCGCTCAACCGAGCGCCGGCGGAAGAGGCGAGCCTGCATCGGGCGCTGTTGATCGGTTCGCTGGACTTTGTCGGCTTGCGCGACGAGGAGGGCGTCTATCTCGGCGCGCGGGGGGTGAAGTTCCGCATCTTTCCCGGCTCGCCCGTCGCCCGCCGTGCCCCGCAGTGGTTGATGGCGGCGGAGATCGTGCAGACGCGGCAAACCTATGCCCGCGGCGTTGCCAAGGTGGAGGCGCATTGGGTGGAGGAGGCAGCCGGGCCGCTGTTGCAGCGCGCTTGGTCCGAGCCGCACTGGAACGCGAAGCGCGGCGAAGTGATGGCGTTCGAGCGCGCCACGCTGCATGGCTTGCCCGTGGTGGAGCGCCGTTTGGTGCGTTACGCGCCGGTGAACCCGGCGGCGGCGCGGGAGCTGTTCGCCCAAGAGGCGCTGGCGCCGGCGACGCTGGGCGCCGAAGAGGCCGGCGTCGAGGCGCCGTTTCTGGCGCATAACGCCGCGGTCGCCGCCGGCATCGCCGAGCTGGAGGCGCGCCATCGGCGGCATGACCTCTTCGTCGCCGCGAATGTGCTGGCTGCCTTCTACTTGGAGCGGCTGCCGCCCGACGTGTGCGGCGTCAGCACCCTGCGCGCCTGGCTCAAGCAGGCGGACCCGCCCGCCATCGACCGCCTGACCATGACCGAGGCGGACTTGCTCGCCCGCTTCGACGTCGAGGCGTCTGCGGCGGACTATCCGGCCACCTTGGAGGTGGATGGCCTGACGCTGCCGCTGAGGTATCGCTTCGCTCCCGGCGCGGTGGACGATGGCGTCTCCGTTGAAATCGGCCTCGGCGCGTTGCCGCATCTGCGCCAAGCGCCGCTCGATTGGCTGGTGCCGGGGTTCTTCGAGCGCAAGTGCGCGGCACTCTTGAAGGGGTTGCCGAAGCGGTTGCGCCGCCGCCTGCCGCCGGGCAGCGCCGCCGTCGATGTGGCGCCGGCGCTGCTGCGTGAGCGACGCTATCGCGATGGCGCCTTGCTGACGGCCCTCGCCGCGCGCTTGAGCGAGGCGTTTGGCATGGACGTGGCGCCCAGCGATTGGAGCTTGGAGCGATTGGAGCCCTTCCTGTGCATGAACGTGCAGGTGCTGGATGCGCGCCGGCGGCTCATCGATCAAGGCCGAGACTTGGCGGCGCTGCAGTCGCGCCTGCTCGCCCGCGTCGAGCGCGAAGCCACGGCGAGCGCCCGCGAGGGCTACGAACAGCGCGGGCTGACGACGTTCCCGGCTGCCGGCGTGCCGGCGACGCTCACCGTGGGCGCCGGTGGCGAGCAAACCGTCGCCTATCCGGCCTTGCGCGATGCCGGCGATGCCGTGGATCTGGTGCTGCTGACGCACCGCACCGATCAAGGGCGCACCAACCGGCGCGGATACAGCCGGCTTGCGCTGCTCATGGATCGCAAGGCGGCGCGCCACTTGCGCGGGCGCGTGGCTGCCGAGCGGACGATGACGCTGCACTACGCCGCCCTCGGCGCGGCGACGGACCTCGCGGACGAGCTGGCCTTGGCGGCATCTTGGGCTTGCTTTTTCGAGGGACGCCCGCTGCCAACGGAGAAAGGCGGCTTCGAGCGCCGCCGTGCGGACTGCCGGCCGCGCCTCGTCCTCCTGTTTGGCGATGCGCTGGAAGCCGCCCGCGCCGTGCTCGCCTGCCGTTTCGAGGCCGCGCAGCGCATCGCGGCGCTCGCGTCGCCGGCCTTCGCCGCCAGCCGCGCGGACATGGAGGCGCATCTTGGGCGCTTGGCGCCGGCGGACTTCCTCAGCCGCGCGCCCATTCAAGCCTTGCCGGATGTGGCGCGCTATCTCGATGCGCTGATCCACCGTGCCGCGAACCTGCACGGCAAGGTGCGGCGCGACCAAGAGCACCTCGCCGCCGCGGCGCGCTGGCAGGCGCGGTTGGAAGCCTTGGCGGCGGTGGCGCCGGAAGCGGCCGCTGCGGCGAACGTCGCGGGGCTGGTGGAGGAGTACCGGGTGTCGCTCTTCTGCCAGCGTCTCAGCGTGAAGGGCAAGGCTTCGCCGCAGCGCTTGGAGCGTGCGCTGGCGCCGCTCGAAAGGGCTGCGGGCTTGCGTTGAGCGTGGGTGCCGGCGGCGCTCTGAAGGGGCGTTTTGTCCCCGCTGTTCTGGTTCAGATAGATATGGCACTGCGCCAGCCGATGGCGGGGTGAGGTGGCGCTGGCGACGGGAACCCGCCGCCAGCGCCGGATCGGGTAGCCTCAGTGAATGCGAAGTCACTGGTGGAGACCCGAGCCATGCGAATCGAATCGATGCGGATCAGATCGTACCGCAGTTTCAGGGTGGACGACGCCGAACTGCCGGCCGAGGCCCGCGGGCGCCTGTCGGCGATCCGCCGGTTCGATGGGCTGCGCGCCGCCGGCTGCGCCGAGCGCGCCGCCTTGAGGGAGGTCGGCGTCAGCCGCCGCACCCTGTATCGGTGGAAGGCCGCGCTGGCCGCCGGCGGCCAGCGCGGCCTCGCGCCGAAGTCCACCCGACCGCGCCGCGTCCGCCGCCCGGCGCGCAAGCCGGGCGACGTGAAGGCGGTCATGGCCATGCGCCGCAAGCACCCGTTCATGGGCAAGGCGCCCATCCAGCGCATGCTCGAACGCCAAGGCCTGCGGCTGAGCGCGTCAACCGTCGGGCGCATCCTCTCGCGCGCCATCGCGGACGGGACCGTGCCCCCCGCCAGCCTCTGCGAAGGACGGGCCAAGCCCAAGCGCCCCCGCAAGTTCAACGGCTGGGCGCGGCGCTGGAAATACGGCGACAAGGCCGAGCGCCCGGGCCAGCTCGTCCAGATCGACCACATGACCGTCTCCCGCGACGGCAGCTCCATCAAGGAGTTCCGCGCCATCTGCCCCGTCAGCCGGTTCATGGTCGCCCGCGCCTTCTCCCGCGCCACCGCCGCCACCGCAGCGCGCTTCCTCGCCGTCGTCGCCGAAGCCCTCCCCGTGCCGCTGGAGTCCGTCCAGGTCGACGGCGGCAGCGAGTTCATGGCCGGCTTCGAGGACGCCTGCAGGAACCTCGGCGTCGCGCTGCGCGTCCTGCCGCCGCGACGGCCGCAGTGGAACGGCTGCGTCGAGCGCGCCAACCGCACCGCCCGCATCGAGTTCTGGAACCTCCTCGACTGCGACCTCACCGTCGAGGCCGTCTCCGAGAGGCTCCTCAAGCGCGAGTTCTTCTACAACTACATCCGACCGCACTCCGCAATCGACTACCGATCCCCCAACGAGTACCTTGTCGCCCACGAGGCTGCCCAGCCTCAGTGCCAGATGTCATGAACCGGTTCACCCGCTTGACCGCCGGGGGGCTGTGCTATAGTCGCTTCGCCAAACGCTGGCTCAAGTTCGGAGCTGGCCCAAGCTAGGAGAAAGGATTCATGAACATTCGTAACCTGAAGCCTCTCGTCGTCGCCATCGGCGCCGCGCTGGCCGCCTCCATGCCCGCTTTTGCGGCGAACGACGCGAGCGAGAACCCCTTCGCTTTGGACGAGCTGCGCGATGGCTATCACCTGTTCGCGAAGGGCGACGGCGACGGTGACGGCGATTGCAGCGGTGACGGCGATTGCAGCGGCGACGGCCACTGCAGCGGCGACGGTGGGGACAAGGACGATTCGGGCGACGACGAAGCCTGATCTGCGTTTTTCCCGCTGGCAGCGGCCGGCCTTGGCTTCGGCCAAGGGCCGCTGCCGTCGCGATCTGATTGCCCGCCATCCATGACGGCGGCGCTTGGCGGCGCGGGCCTCGGCTTGCGCCGTGCTTTTCTTCCTGCGCTGCAGGAACATCCCGAAGCCGTTTCGCGCGGCATCGATTTCGTGGAGGTGGCGCCCGAGAACTGGATTGGAGTGGGCGGCCGCTTCGACCGCCAATTCCGCCAGTGGCTCGAGCGCTTCCCCCTCGTCTGCCACGGCCTCTCCCTCTCCCTTGGCGGCCCAGACCCGCTTGACGTCGCCTTCTTGAAGCGCGTCAAGGCGTTCTTGGACGACACCGGCGCCGTCCACTACACCGAGCACTTGAGCTTCAGCAGCGCCGATGGGCAGCTCTACCATCTGCTGCCGATTCCCTTCACCGCCGAAGCGGTGGACTATGTGGCCGCCCGCATCCGCCAAGCGCAGGATGTGCTTGAGCGGCGCATCGCCGTGGAAAACGTCTCCTGCTATGCGACGCCGGGCCAAGAGATGGACGAGCTCGCGTTCATCAACGAGGTTGTGACGGCGGCGGATTGCGCGCTCTTGCTCGATGTCAACAACATCGCTGTCAACAGCGTGAACTTCGGCTTCGACGCCGAGGCATTCCTCGATGGCCTGCCCGGCGACCGCGCGGCGTACATCCATGTCGCTGGCCACCGCGTCATCGCGGATGACCTGCGGGTGGACAACCACGGCGCGCCGGTGAGCACGGAGGTGTGGGCGCTCCTCGAACGCGCCTACCGCAACTTCGGCGTCTTGCCAACGGTGCTGGAGCGGGACATGCACCTGCCTCCGCTGCCAGAGTTGCTGGACGAAGCGGCACAGATTCGCGCCATCCAAGCCCGCGTTTCGGCGGCTGAAACGGCCCCTGCCGGGGTCGGCGCCTAAGCCGAAGAGCCTTCAGTGAGCGGCGTGGGCGAACTGGGCTTCCAAGCGATCCAGCGCGAGTTGGCCGCTTACCTGCGCGCCCCAGATGCGAACCCGCCGCCGGCCGGCATCGATGCGCGACGGCTGCGCCTCTACGTTGACATCTGCTACACCAACGTCGAGGGCTTCCTCGCCCGCACCTTCCGCGTCGCCCGGAGCATCACGCCGGATGCGCGTTGGCACGCCATGGCGCGGGATTTCTACCAGCGCCACCGCTGCGCATCGCCGTACTTCTACGACATCGCCAAGCAGTTCCTCGACTATCTGGAAGGGCAGCGGAACGCGCCGGACGATCCGCCGTTTCTGCGCGAACTCTGCCACTTCGAGTGGGTGGGGCGGATGCTGGATCGCTTGGATGCGACGCTGCCGCCGGCCAGCCCCGCGCCGGCGACGTTGCTGGAGCGCCACCTCATCGTGTCGCCTTTGGCCAAGGTGCTCTGTTACCGCTTCCCCGTCCACACCATCGGGCCAGACGCGCAGCCCACGGCGGCGCCCTCGGCACCCACTTGGTTGATTGCCTATCGCGACCGCAGCGACCGCGTGGACATGATGGCCTCCAACGCGCCCACGGCGCGGCTCGTTGAGCGCGTTGGCGCCGGCGACAGCTTGCGCCAAGCGTTGGCGGCGGTGGCGCAGGAACTGGGGCGCGACGTGAAGGGCATGTTGAACTTCGGCGAAACCATCGCCCGGCGCCTCGTCGAGCGCGACATCCTCCTGCTGGCCTAAGCCCCGCCAACTGCCCGGCGCGGCGTTCCGAAGGGCGCTCATTCTGGGAGCCGCCACGCCGCTCCGCTTGGCTCGGCTGGGTTGTGAGGAGTGCGCTTGGGGCGGCGGATGGGCGTTTGGCGGGTGGAATGTGCCGCGATTTCGCGCCGATGCGCCGTTTGATTGTTGTTGTCTGCGCCGCAAAAGAGTAGGGTTCGCGTCCGGTTGCGGCCGCGGCACGGACATCCATGGCGATCGTGGTGATGGGGGACGACGAAGGCGTCGCCTCGTCTTTGGTGCAGCGCCTTGGCGAGTTGGGATACGACGCCGCGTTTTGCGGCGCTGGGGGCATCGCCGCCATCGGCGGCGTCGATCTGCTCGTGTGCCCGTTCCACGACGCCCAGTCTTTGCAGCGCCGCATCGCGCCATCCCAGACGCTCTTGGAAAGCGCGCCGGCGGTGCTGGCCTGCGTGGCGGCGCCAAGCGCTGCGGATTTGCGGTTGGCGATGGCCCTGGGCTTTGACGATGCGCTGGATTGGCCCGGCGCGGATGCCAACGTCACCGAGGTGATCGAGCGCAACCTGCGCCGGGCGGAGGCGCGCCGCGCTGCAGATCCGTTCCTCGCGCAACAAGTGAGCGACCTGCAGCGCGATCAACGTGCTGGGCGCTACATCCAGCTCGGCATGCTGCCGCCCAGCCCGATGGCCATCGACCACTACCGCTTGCGCCATCGCATCCACCCTTCGCTGATGCTCTCCGGAGATTTCGTGGATTACTTCCGCATCACCGACGACCATTTCGTCTTCTACATCGCGGACGTGTCGGGGCATGGCGCGTCGTCGGCGTTCGTCACGGTGATCCTGAAGAACTTCTCGCGGCGGCTGCGGCGCGAGTACCGCCCGCGCATGTTGCGGGAACCCGGCGACATCCTCGTCGCCCTGAACCGCGAGATTCTGGAGAATCGCATCGACAAGCATGTGGCCATGTTCGTTGGCGTGGTGAACATGCGCGAGAACACCTTGCACTATGCCAACGCCGGCCACTTCCCCCATGCGATGCGCGTCCACGCCGGCGAGGCGACGTTGCTGGAGCTCATGGGCAAGCCCGTGGGTCTCTTCGAGCAAGTGGCTTATGAATCCCAAGCGGTGGCGTTCGGTGAAGGGGACGACTTGGTGTTGATGTCAGACGGCGTGCTCGAAGTGATGCGGGATGCCGGCTTGGATGGCAAAGAGCGCCACTTGCGCGACGCCGCGGCGACGTACGGCGGGGACATCGACCGGCTGTGGGCAGACCTCGGCGTCAGCACCAATTCGGCCGGCCCAGACGACATCACTTGCCTCACGGTGACATGCGAGCCCTGAGTTGAGCGGGCGCATCCTCGTCGCGGACCACGACGGCATGTACTTGATGAAGTTCGTCGGCGACGTGCGGGTGAATCTGTGCGCCGCCGTGGACGGCTTCTTGGCGGAGATGTACCGCGACGCGCGCTTCAAGTCTGTGTTGGTGGACCTCACCTGCACGGACGGCATCGACAGCACGTCGCTCGGCATCCTCGCCAAGCTCTCCATCAAGGCGCGGGATTTGTTCGGCTTCAAGCCGACCCTCGTGTCGCCCAAATACGACATCACGCGGCTGTTGCGCACCATGGGGTTCGACGACATCTTCCACATCGTCGAACAACCATTGCAGGAGGTGGGGCAACTCGGTGAACTGCCGCCGGCGGAGACGACGCCGGAAGATCTGCGCGAGCGCGTGCTCGACGCGCACCGCACCCTGATGGCCCTGAATGAATCCAACGCCGCCGCCTTCCGCGACTTGGTGGCGACGTTGGAGGCGGATCCCTAAGCCGCTTGCGCCACCAGCTCCGCGGCGGCCTGCAGCGTCTCCGGCCCCGCCCCCGGCACCCGGCCAGCCGTGGCAAGCTCCCGCCGAAACGCGCGTGCGCCGGGCACGCCTTGGAACAGCCCCAGCATGTGCCGCGTCACGTCATGCAGCCGCGCGCCGGCGCCGAGCGCGTGCTCCACATAGTCCAGATGCCGCGCCAGCGCCTCGTGCGGGCCATTCGGCAACGCGGTGCCGAACAGGCGATGCTCCACTTCGGCAAGCCAGTATGGGTTGCGATAGGCGGCGCGGCCGATCATCACCCCATCCGCCCACTGGAGCGCGTCGTGTACTTGCGCCGTCGTCGTCAAGCCGCCGTTCAACACCACGCGCAGAAACGGCAGTTCCCGCTTCAAGCGCCGCACCCGCTCGTAGTCCAAGGGTGGTGCGCTGCGGTTCTGGGCTGGCGTGAGCCCGGCGAGCACGGCGATGCGGGCGTGAACGATCACCGTGCCGGCGCCGGCGCTCGCGCAGTGGCCAACGAAATCTCGCAGGAAGCCGTAGTCCGCATGGTCGTCCACGCCGAGCCGGCACTTCACGGTGACAGGCACCGGCGCCGCATCCCGCATCGCTGCCACGCAGGCGGCCACGCGCTTGGGCCGCAGCATCAGGCACGCGCCGAAGGCGCCGCGCTGCACTCGGCTCGATGGGCAGCCGACGTTCAGGTTCACCTCGTCGAAACCGCGTTCGGCGGCGAGGGCCGCGCAGCGCGCCAAGTCTCCAGGTTCCGCGCCGCCGAACTGCGCCGCAAGCGGGCGCTCGCGCTCATCGAACGCCAGCACGCGCTCCGCGCCGCCATGCAGCACCGCGCCCGTGGTGGCCATCTCGGCATAAAGGCGCGCGTGGGGGGCGAGGGAGCGGTGGAAGGCGCGGCAGTGCCGGTCTGTCCATGCCATCATGGGCGCCACGCAGAGCGCGTGGGTGCGCTCCCGGAAGGAGTCCTCAGCCCCCGCGCCTCCATTTTTCCTATTTTTTTCCATTTTTCCTTCATTTTGGCAACTGGGATGTGTATGATGCCGGTTGACTGTCGGCCTTCTTCCGACAACAAACCATCGAGAGTAGATCAAGATGCAGCGTCAAAAGACCATTTGCGCTCCCGTCTACGCCATTGGCGTGGGCGTTCACACCGGCAAGACGGTTCGCATGACGCTGCGCCCAGCGAGGGCTGACTCCGGCATCCGCTTCACCCGCACGGACATGCCAAGACGCTTCGTTCATGCCCACGCGCGCAATGTGTCAGACACCACATTGTCTACCAGCATCGTCGAAGGCGGCGTGCAAATCGCCACCGTGGAGCACCTCATGTCTGCCTTGTGGGGGCTCGGCATCGACAATCTGCTCGTTGAGCTATCCGGCGAGGAAGTGCCGATCATGGATGGCAGCGCGGCGCCGTTCGTGAGCCTCATCGAGAGCGCCGGCATCCGCGAACTGCCCGTGCCCCGCAACTACATGCGCATCACGCGCCCCATCGAGGTCACCCAAGGAGACGCGAAGGCGTCGCTGGTGCCCTACGATGGCTTCCGGGTGAGCTACACCTTCGTGGCCGACCACCCCGTCTTCAATCGCTATCCCAAGCGCGCAGACTTGGATTTTGCCCAGGCCTCGTTCGCTTCGGATGTCAGCCCAGCGCGCTCGTTCGGCTTGATCGGCGAACTGCCAGACGCCCACGCCATCAATCGCTGCTTGGGGTCGAGCTTGGAGAATGCCGTCGCCATCGGCGATCGCTCGGTGCTGAACGAGGAAGGGCTGCGCTGCGACGACGAGTTCGTCAAGCACAAGGTGCTCGACGCCATTGGCGACCTGTATTTGCTCGGCATGCCGGTGATTGGCGCGTTCGAGGGGTACAAATCCGGCCATGCGCTCAACAACAAGCTGGCGCGGGCGGTGTTGCGCTGCGCGGATGCATGGGCGCCCGTGGACGCGCCGGTCAGCGCCGTCATCGAGCAAAGCCTCGCACCCGCGGCGGGTTAACCGCCAAGCACTCGTCCCGGTGGCGCGCTAGCGTGTTCCCGGCATGACCGTTCGCACCCGTGTGGCGCCATCGCCGAGCGGAGACCCGCATGTCGGCACCGCCTATGTCGCGCTCTTCAACCTAGCCTTTGCCAAGAGCCAGGGCGGGCGCTTCGTGCTACGCATCGAGGATACGGACCGCGCCCGCTCCTCGGAGGCGTCGGAAGAGCGCATCCTCGCCGCCTTGCGTTGGGCTGGCATCGAGTGGGATGAAGGCCCGGACGTCGGCGGCCCGCACGCCCCATATCGGCAAAGCGAGCGGCTCCCCATCTATCGGCGGCATGCGCAGGAACTGCTGGAAGCCGGCGGCGCGTTCCGCTGCTTTTGCTCCGAAGAGCGGATCGATGCCTTGCGCCCGTCGCAGCTCGAACGCGGCCAGATGCCCGGCTACGATGGCCACTGCCTTGGCCTAGACCCCGACGATGCCGCAGAGCGAGCTGCTTCCGGCGAGCCGCATGTGGTGCGCCTGCGCGTGCCGGTGGAAGGGGCGTGCTCCGTGCAAGACCGGCTGCGCGGCGTCATCGAAACGCCGTGGCGTCAAGTGAACATGCAGGTGCTGCTGAAGCGCGACGGCTTTCCCACCTACCACTTGGCCGCCGCGGTGGACGACCATCTCATGGGCATCACCCATGTGCTGCGGGGCGATGAGTGGCTGAGCTCCATGCCGAAGGCGCAGCTCATCCATGAGTGCTTCGGTTGGGAACTGCCGGAGCACGCGCACCTGCCGCTGTTGCGCGACGCCCAGCGCCGCAAGCTCTCGAAGCGCCGCAACCCCACTGGCCTCGATTACTTCCGCGCCGCCGGCTATCTGCCTGAAGCGCTGCTCAACTACTTGGCGCTGATGGGTTGGTCGATGCCGGACGAGCGCGAGCTCTTCAGTTTGGAGGAACTGATCGCAGCGTTCGATTTAGATCGGGTTTCCACCGGCGGCCCGGTGTTCGACATGGAAAAGTTGAACTGGCTGAACGGGCAACACATGCGCCGCCTCTCGCCGGCAGCGTTCGTGGAACGGGTGGAGCGCTGGGGCATCAACCGCGAACGCCTAGGGCGCTTGGCGCCGTTGGTGCAGCCCCGCGCCGAACGCTTAAGCGACGTGGTGCCCTTGGCGGACTACTTGCTCGGCGAGCGCGCGGCCCTCAAGGCCGATGCCTTCGCGCACAAGGCGCTGTCCACCGAGGACTGTCGGCGGATTCTGCACCATGCGCTGCGCGCCCTTCAGTCTGAAGCGCAGTGGGAGAGCGCCGCGCTGATGGCCAGCATGAAGCCTCTCGCCGCGGCGATGGAGCTCAAACTGCGAGATTTCCTGTTTCCATTGTTCGTGGCGATTGCCGGCCGCGCTGCGGCGCTGCCGCTGTTTGATTCGATGGCGTTCCTCGGCGCAGATCTCACCCGCGCCCGCCTGCGCTCTGCCCTCGACGCCTTGGGCGGCGTCTCGAACAAGGCCGCCAAGCGGCTGGACGCCGAGTTCGATGCGCTGCCCCTTGCGGGGCGGTCGGCAGCGCCGGCGAGCTAAGGCCAGCGTTGCGCGGCGGGCGGTGCCTGTCGTTGACACCCCCGCCGCCGCGGGCGTAGCATCCAAACCTCACTCGACGGGGCCATAGCTCAGCTGGGAGAGCGCTACAATGGCATTGTAGAGGTCGCCGGTTCGATCCCGGCTGGCTCCACCAACCCCGCCCATCCACGCTCCATGCCCCGTTCCCAAAGTTCCCGCACACCGTCGCGTGCGCCGCTGCTCGGCGTCGCCTTGGCCGCGTTCGTCGCCGGCTGCGGCCAGGATGCTCCACCGCCGCCCGCGTTCGAGGCCGTGCATGACATGAAGGAAACGATGAACCTCGTGCTGGATCCGGCCGCGGACGTGATTTGGGATTCGGCCGGCCAAGTCATCACCGCGGAAGGCGTGGAGGATCTCGCCCCCACCACCGAGGAAGAGTGGCTCCAAGTCGTCCATGCCGCGGCGGTGCTCGCGGAATCCGGCAATCTCCTGATGATGCCGTCGCGGGCGCTCGATCAAGAGGATTGGGTGGAAATCTCCCGCGGCCTCACCGCCGCAGGGCAGCGCGCCAAGGCGGCCGCGCTGGCTGAAGACGCCGATGCGCTGTTCGCCGCCGGCGGGTTGCTCTACAACGTTTGCGTGTCCTGCCATCAGCAGTACTGGGTGAACCGACCCGTCCGCCCGAGCGAGACATGAGGCGGCCGCATGGCGCGGGCGGCCATCGCGCCGCAACGCCGCGCTATCACGCTTGTCCGGGTGCGCGGCTCGTGGCTGGCCTTGGCCTCGCGCTCGTCGCCGTCCCCGCGTTCGGCCATGCCGTGTCGGGCAGCGACGCGGCGTTCGTCGGCGCCATCGACGGCGTGGCCGTGGCGCCGTTCATCTACCTCGGCGCGAAGCACATGGTCACGGGGTACGACCATCTGCTGTTCCTCGCCGGCGTCATCTTCTTCCTGCATCGCCTGCGCGATGTGGCGCTCTACGTCACCTTGTTCACCGCTGGGCACAGCCTCACCCTGCTCGCCGGTGTGTTGGGCGGCTGGCGGGCGAATCCTTGGCTCGTGGACGCCATCATCGGCTTCTCCATCGTCTACAAGGCGTTCGAGAACATGGATGGCTTTCGGCGCGTCTTCGGCGTGTCGCCGAACGCCAAGGCGGCGGTGTTCGTCTTTGGCCTGTGCCACGGCATGGGCCTCGCCACCAAGCTGCAGGATTTGCTGGTGTCGCCGAACGGCCGCCTCGCCAATCTCCTGAGCTTCAACGCTGGGGTGGAAATCGGCCAGTTCACGGCCTTGGCCGCGTTGCTGGCAGCGTTCGCCTTGTGGCGCGCTAGGCGCGGGTTCGCCCGCCATGCCTATGCCGCCAACGTCCTGCTGATGGCGGGCGGATTCCTGCTTGCCGGCTATCAGTTGGCCGGCATGGCGCTGGCGCCCGCGCCGACATGACTGGGGCGCCCCGACGCGGCCCTTGGCGCATCGTCGCCGCAACCGCGGGCGCCGCGGTGTTCGCGGCCTTGGCGCTGTTCGGCGCGGTGCTGCCGGCCGAGTTTGGATACGATCCGTTTGGCTTCGGCGCGGCGCTCGGCCTGAAGGGCCTGTCGCGGGACGTGACGGCGGTGCTGGCGCGCCAGGAAGACGGCTTCGCCACGGACGAGGCGCGCTGGGTGTTGTCGCCGTTCGAGTCCTTCGAGTACAAGTATCGCCTCGAAGCCGGAGACAGCATGGTCTACGCATGGGAGGCGAGCGGCGCATTGTTGTACGAGTTGCATAGCGAGCCGGACGGCGCCGAGCCGGGCTTCGCGGAAACGTTTGACCGCGCGCGCGCCGCGGATGGGGCCGGTGCCTACGTGGCGCCGTTCCCCGGCATCCACGGTTGGTTCTGGGAGAATCGCGGCGCCGCGGACGTCACCCTCACGCTGCGCAGCGCCGGCTTCTACTCCACTGCGTTCGAGTACTTTGGTGGCGTGAAGCGCACCCGCGCTGTGCGCGCGCCGCGGCCGGCAGCCACAGACGCGCCCGCCGCGGCGGCCCCGGACGCGGCGACCTTGGCGGCGCTGCGCGGCGACGGGCTGGGGCGGGGCACGGGTGCGCTCGGCCAAGGCGAAGGTGCGCCGCTCGTTCTCGAGGCGGCATCGCCATGAGCCTGCTGCCCTTCTGCGAGTGGCTCGCAAGCACGCAATGGAGCATTGCGCTGCACGAGAGCCTCTACGCCTACCCACTCATCGAATCCAGCCATGTGCTCGGCTTGCTGCTCTTCGCCGGCACCATCGCCATGGTGGATCTGCGGCTGCTCGGCGTCGCGTTCAAGGCGGTGCCCGTCTCCGAAATGAACGCCCGCATCCTGCCTTGGACCATCGTTGGCGCGGTGGTGATGATCGGCACCGGCATCCTGCTCTTCTACGCCATCCCGGTGCGCACCTATCAGAGCGTTTGGTTCCGCGCCAAGGTCATCTTCCTCATCGCCGCGGCGGTGAACGTGTGGATTTTCCACAAGCGTGTCTCGCGAGACCGGGAGAGGTGGGATGCCGCTCCCAAACCGCCGCTCAACGCCCGCATCACCGCCGCCACCTCGCTGGCGCTGTGGGCGGGCATCATCGTCTTTGGCCGCATGATCGCCTACAACTGGTTCGACTGTTATCGCCCGCAGTCGAACTTCGTGCAGTGGCTGGCGGGCTGCGTGGTGGAGGCGAGCGCATGACCTGGGTGGAGCGCTTTGATGCCTTGGAGCGCAGTCCCATCGGCATGGCCATCCGCGAATCCCTGTGGCTGTTTCCGGCCATCGAAGCCGTCCACCTGTTGGGCCTCGCCCTGCTCGGCGGCGCCGTGCTGATGGTGGACCTGCGGCTGCTCGGCATGGGGCTGCGCGGGCGGGCGCTGCCTTTGGTGGTGGCGGATGCGCGGCCTTGGCTGTTGATCGCCATCGGCGTGATGCTGGCCACCGGCATTCCGCTGTTCCTGTCAGAAGCCGTGAAGTGCTTCTACAATTTTTCCTTCTGGGTGAAGATGATCGCGCTGCCCGTCGCGCTGGTGTTCACCTTCGCCGTCAAGCATCCGCTGGCGCGGCGCAATCCGCCCCGGGCCGCGGCCGCGCTGCTTGGCATCGCGTCCATCGGCGTGTGGTTCACGGTGGCCGCCGCTGGGCGCTGGATCGGCTTCTCGGGCTGACGCGGGCGCCGCCAGCGGCAAGCGCTGGGGCATCATCGTCACTCTTAGGTCGAACGGGTGCCGACGCCGGCCTCAGTCGCGCAGCGAGATGGCCTCAAAGTCGCCGGCGCGCAGGGCGGCGGCGAGTTCAGCTTCCGTTTCGATGCGGCGCGCAAAGCGCGTGGCGCAACGCCCGATGTGGCTCACGATGTGCGCGTCGCTGCCGCCGATGCCAAGATAGTTTTGCTCGGCGGCCATCTGTTGCGCGATGACGTCTTCCTCGCCGCGGCTGCCGCCGTTGCGCACTTCCACGATGCGCACCCCCTCTGGCACGCCGAGGGTGCCGATGTGGGCGCTCATGCCGACGCGCTTGCGGCCAGGATGGCACGGCGCCGCCACCGCGCCGTTGGCCTCGCACGCGGCGATGACCTCCGCCAAGGGCAAGCCAATCGCGCCGAAATCGAAGGCTTGCGTCAACGCTTCGGTGACCCCGAACACCAACACATGGCCATATTCGGTTTCCACTTCGCTGCCCTTGAGGATGACTTGGCCGAACTCTTGGGCGAGGTCTGAGTAGTCTGACTCGAAGTCGAACTGGCGGTGCTCGGTGAGCACGAAGCCGTCGATGCCGATGTCGCGGGCGCGAATCCATTGGCAGTAGTTCCGCACCTTGGCGCGCCCGTCGTCGGATTTCACCGAGTGCGCGTGCAGGTCAAGAATCATGCCGCCGCTCCCCCGATGCGCCGCCAAGCGGCGTCCAACTGGGCGAGCAACTGCGCTTCGCTGCCGGAATTGTCGATCACCACATCCGCCTTCGCTTCGCGCTCTGCGTTCGATAGCTGCGCGTCAATGCGCGCTTCCACGGCTGCGGCGTTGGCGCCATCGCGTTGCATGGCGCGGCGAATCGCCGTTTCCCGGTCGACGCCCACCACCCAAGTTTCGTCCACGGCATCTTGCCAGCCGGCTTCCAAGAGCACGGCGGCTTCCAGCACCACCACGGCGTCTGGCCGCGCCGCCTGAGCCGCGGCGATGTCGGTTTCGGCCAAGCGGCGTATCTCTGGCCAAACGATGTCCGTCAGCCGCCGCAACGCAGCCGCGTCGCCAAACACCTTGGTGCCGAGACGCTTGCGGTCGATGCGGCCATCGCTGCCGCGCACCTCCTCGCCAAACGTCTCAATTACCGCTTGATGCGCCCCCGTGCCCGGTTCGTAGGCGCGATGGCCAAGCTGGTCCGCATCGATGACGTGCGCGCCAAGCGCGCCAAGATGCCGCGCCGCAGTGGACTTGCCGGAAGCGATGCCGCCTGTGAGGCCGATAATCACGCTGTGCCCCGAAGAAACGGGACATGTTACACGCAACCGGTGAGCGCCAATGCTTCTGGCGCGTTCCCAAGACGCACTAGGGAAGGTCTGAACAAAGCGCCGATCGACCGCCGGAAGTGGCCCAGAGGCGGTTTTGGCAGCGATTCCGTGCCGAAGGGTCGAAAAACGGCCCGATTCCGGCCTTTTCTCCGCCGTTTCCGGCGCTTCGGCCGCCCTCCGGGCGCACGGGCAACGCGGTCACGCTGCCAGCCTCCGCTCGGCGATCAGCAGGTTGGCGAAGCCCATTAGATCGCGGAGCGCCGACTGATCGCAGCGTCCCTGAAGGATTGAAGGAGAGACCGGCACTAACTGGCGTCAGGGGGCACCGATGTCCGAAGCTGACTCGCGACGCGCAGGATCGTGGCAACGGTGCATGACACACTCTTGGCTGCGGTTGGAGTCGACGCATAGTCGTTCGCGTGAGCGAGGTTGTCGCGAAGTTTGCGGATCGCCTTGAAGTCTTTCCGTAGCTGGGACTTACTGCCGGCCACAAGGCCCCGTTTGCGCATGATGGTTGCCTTGTCGTCAAACTGGGTTGAAGCGATGTCGCTCACAAAGGTGTCGTTCTGCCTTGCTTCGGCAATCCGGTCTTTGACGTCCTCGCGCCGAGCAGAGCTGAGCAGGTTGAGCCAATCACTTGATCTGTCCTGCCACGCGTCATCGATACAGTCGGCCATGGCCATTTCCAATGCAGTGACGACGCTGAACAGAGCTGCCCGGACGGGTAGTTTGTGGAGGTCCGCCATGCACACCAGACCCACGATCTTGGTGCCGGAAACGACAAGCCGCGTCGGGCGTTCGGCTCCCGTCTTGATGAAATCCAAGATGCCGGCGTTGCTACCAATTAGATGGTTCTCTGTGAGGAGTTCGAAGTCGTCACCTATTGATCTACCCGGAGGCGGTGGCTCGTCGAACCACCGCTCGGCGTGGTAGAGCCCAGTAATGAGGCCGGCCTGTACGACGGGAAGAAAGCTGAATCGGTCGAGTTTGGCGTCCATGAGGGAGTCGATACAGTCGTTGGGACTGCAAGTCATCAGCTTGTCTCGGGGTGTCATGATGAGATCCACAGTCAAGCCTGCTTGCATGGCTTGGACCGTTTCGAGCGTAGTGTCGGCACGAGCGGCCCATGTTGTCATCTGAGGCGCATCCGGTCTGTGTTCGGGACGTTGCCGCGTAAGACTCTGCGTGACTGTGCGTCTGGACGGCGGCGTTCTCGGGATGATTGGTCTGCCCCGCGACCGTGCCGAGACATCGTGGTTAGGGCCTTGTCGGTCAGCAGTTCGACGCGGGCGAGCGAGTAGGTGATCATGGCGCCATCGTAGCACCGTTTGGCGGCAAAAGTGTCAGTGAGGCGAGGGTCGAGCATGGCGCATTTCGGAGAATGTCGCTATCTACTATCTACTACGCACTAGGGAAGGTCTGAACAGGACGCCGATCGACCGCCGGAAGTGGCCGAGAGGCGATTTCGGCAGCGATTCCGTGCCGAAGGGTCGAAGAAAGGCGCGGTTCCGGCCCTTTCGACGCCGTTTCCGGCGTTTTCCCCGCCTTCCGGGCGCACGGGCGCCGCGGTCAGGCCGCCAGACTCCGCTCGGCGATCAGCAGGTTGGCGAAGCCCAGCAGCAGCGCGATCCGCTGCGCGTTCTTGCGCAGCCCCCGGTAGCGCACCTTGCCATAGCCGAACATCCGCTTCACATAGAAGAACGGATGCTCCGCCTTGGCGCGGACCGACGCCTTCTCCTTCTCCCGCAGCGCCGCCTCGCCGCCGGCCTCCAGCTGCCGCCGCAGGCCCGGCCGCATCGCCACCCGCCAGTCCACGCCCCGGCCTTGGTTCTCCGGGCGCTTCTCCACCCCGCGGTAGCCCGCGTCCGCCCAGACGCGCCTCTCGCCGCCGTGCAGGAGGCGGTGCGCGTGCGCCACGTCCGACTCGTTCGCCGCCGTCGCCGCGAAGCTGTGCGCCACCCCCGTCTCCGCGTCGGCGCCGACGTGCATCTTCATCCCGAAGTGCCACTGGTTCCCCTTCTTCGCCTGCCGCATCTCCGGATCCCGCTTCCCCGAACGGTTCTTCGTCGACGACGGCGCCTCCACGATGCTCGCGTCAACCACCGTCCCCTCCCGCAGCCTCAGGCCCCGCGAAGCCAGGCTCGCGTTGATCGCCGACAGCAGCTTCTCCCCCAAGCCGTGCCTCTCCAGCAGATGCCGGAAGTTCAGGATCGTCGTCTCGTCCGGCAGCGCCGACAGCTTCAGGCCCGCGAACCGACGCGCCGACTCCACCTCGTAGAGCATGTCCTCCATCGCCGGATCGCTCAGGTTGTAAAACAGCTGGACGCAATGCACCCGAAGCATCGCCGACAGCGGATACGGCCGGCGGCCGCGGCCCGCCCTCGGATAGTGCGGACGAATCACCTCCTCCAGCTCCGACCATGGAACCAGCCCCTCCATCCGCTCCAAGAACCTCTCCCGCCGCGTCTTCCGCTTCTTCGCCCTGTACTCCAACTCCGCGAACGTCGCCTGGGTCGCTTCGGTCATCGAACGCCTCTCCCAACGGTCAACGCGCCCATTGTCGCAGCATCGCCGGCGCTTGTTCAGACCTTCCCTAGCGCTTTTGCCCTTCGGGTGTGTGGCCCATTGCCACCACGAATGGCCGCGGACCTTAGCCGGTAGCCAACAGTTGCCTCGACCAACCGATTCACCATCTCTGCGGATGAAGCCTTGCTCGGAATAGGTATATCTAGAAATCGGGCAAAGTAGCTCATGTCCCGTTTGGTCCTAAGCACGCCACCTATCAGCTCCCGAGCCTGATCTCTCGCCGTAACCTTTTCGAGAGACTCTTTGAGCTGTGTCACTTGCTCTTCCGAGCATGCCACCGCAGCCTTGGTAGGCTTCGGCGCCGCTCTCGGAATGACTCCAATCGTCAAGTCGCCGGCGAGGAGACTTTCGAACGATCCGTCATCCATCGCCTTCACATCCCTCAGTATTGCTTGTAGCAGAGAGACGAATTGCTCCTTGGGGGTTTGGGGGGATACAACGGCCATAGCGATTCCTCGAATTCGGTCACGAAGTGCTCGATCTCCTGCACAACAGTCTTGCACGTTGGCGGAAAAGCCGATGTCCAGTTACGACCGGCACGCATGGGAGGCCGGACGATGCAGATGTTCGCACAGGAAGGGGCGTTCTAACGAAGCTTGGGGGTAGACGAGACGGACGACACGGAGGCCCTTCGCCGGCGCGAGCGTTGGAGGGCATTGACGACCGGAGGCCGGAGCAGTTCGCGCCTAGCAGCAGTTCTGGCGAACGTTCGGTGTGGGTCGAGCGGTGCCAGCGCCGCCGTACAATGCCGTCGTGAAACCGCCCGCCGTGTCATTCGTGCTTGTCGATGGACGCCGCGAGCGGCATCCGGTCGCGCTGGGCGATACGGTGTTGGATTGCGCCTTGGACAACGGCGTGGTCGGCTTGGTGGGGCAGTGCGGGGGCGCCTGCAATTGCTCCACCTGCCACTGCTATGTGGATTCCCCGTGGCTGGAACGCTTGCCGCCGATGATCGACGACGAACGCGCCCTGCTCGAATACGCTTGGCATAGGCGCCACAATAGCCGCTTGGCTTGCCAGATAAGCATGACGCCGGCCTTGGACGGCATCGTCGTGCGGATGCCGGAACGCCAAACCTGATAGCGGCGACGAAGAGGATTCGACATGAAGGACTTTCGGGGCAAGCTGGCCGTCATCACTGGCGGCGGCGCTGGCATGGGGCGGCAACTTGCGGTGCAGCTCGCCGCCGCTGGCTGCCATGTCGCGATTTGCGACGTGTTCGCGGATGACATGGCGGAAACGGTGGCGCTCTGCGACCGCGGCGTCACCGTCAGCGCCCACGAGTGCGACGTGTCCGATGAAGAGCAGGTGCTCGCGTTCCGCGACGCGGTGGTGGAACGTCACGCCACCGAGCATATCAACCTGCTCTTCAACAACGCCGGCATCGGCGGGGGCGGCGAGTTCGTCGATGGCGACCGCGAGGCGTGGGAACGCACCTTCGGCGTGTGCTGGCATGGCGTGTACTACTGCGCCCGCGCCTTCATGCCGCTGCTGGTGGCGAGCGACGAGGGGTACATCGTCAACACCTCCAGCGTCAACGGCTTCTGGGCCAGCGTCGGCCCTGCCAATCCGCACACGGCCTACAGCGCGGCCAAGTTCGCCGTGAAGGGCTTTTCCGAAGCCCTCATTGCAGACCTCAGGATGCACGCGCCGCACGTCAAGGTGGCGGTGGTGATGCCGGGGCACATCGGCACCTCCATCGCCATCAACTCGGGGCGCATCCATGGGCAACCCGCGCCGGAAGACTTGCCTGCGGACCAAGTGGCCAAGATTCGCGAGCAAATGGTGGCGAGCGGCTTGCCGGTCGGCAACGAATCGGACGACCAGATCCGCGCCGCCGTGGCGCAGCGCGCCATAGACTTTCGCGACGCCGCGCCCACCACCGCTGCGCAAGCGGCCACCATCATTCTGGACGGCGTGCGCGCCGGCAAGTGGCGCATCTTGGTGGGCGACGACGCCCATGTGATCGATCGCCTCGTGCGGGAAGACCCAGAGCCCGTGTACGAGCCAGAGTTCATGGGCGAGCTCGCCAAGGAGCGCCTGTTCCAGTTCGCGCAGCGTTAAGTCCCGCCCGGTGAGCGCCCGCCCGCCGTTCCGGGAGCAGCTTCGGCGTTCTTGGGAACGCTCGGGCGCCATGCTCTGCGTGGGGTTGGACCCGCACTGGGAGCAGGTGAGCGCCTGCTTGCCGAAGAGCCGCCGCCCGGTCTTCGAGTTCTGCCGCGCCGTGGTGGATGCCACGGCGCACTTGGCCTGCGTCTTCAAGCCGCAGATCGCCTGTTTCGCCGCAGCCCGCGCGGAGCAAGACCTTGAGGCCCTCATCGCCCACATCCATGCGGCGCATCCCGAGGTGCCAGTGCTGCTCGACGCCAAGCGCGGCGATGTGGGCGCCACGGCGGAACGCTATGCCGAGGAAGCGTTCGTGCGCTACAACGCGGACGGCGTGACGGTGAATCCGCTGCTTGGCTGGGAGAGCATCGAGCCGTACCGCCGCCACGGTGGGCGTGGCGTCGCGCTGTTATGCCGCACCAGCAACCCAGACAGCGCTTGGCTGCAGGATCACCCGCCGGACGATCCGCTGTATCTGCGCATCGCCCGCGCTGCCCAGGAGCGGGACGCGGACGACCTGCTGCTCGTGCTCGGCGCCACCTACCCAGCGGCGCTCGCCGCCGCGCGCGGCGTTGCCGGGGATGTGCCGTTTCTGGTGCCAGGCGTGGGTGCCCAAGGCGGAGACCTAGGCGAGGCCTTGGCCGCGGGGCGCGACGCGGCCGGGCGCGGCCTTGTGGTCAACGCATCGCGCAGCGTCATCTTTGCAGAGGTCGGGCCCGGCTTTGCAGGGGCGGCACGCGCCAGCGCCGAGGCGCTGCATCGGGCGCTGCGGCTGCCGGCCGCGCCGCAATCAGCGTAGCCCCGCTTCCGGCCAGCGTTGCCAAGGCTGCCGGCCGCCTAATCCGCAGGCTTTGGGCGCACTGCGAGCGTGGCGCTGCCCTCACAACGGCTGCAACGCCGCGGCGAGGTTTGCCGCCGGCAGTGCGCGGATGTTCGGCGCGAGCGAGTAGCGCTCCGTTCCCGCGTGAACCACGTCCAGGCGTTCGAGGCGGAGCGTTTCCAGGGCCGAGTGCATCGAACGGGTGAGCCGTGGCGCTTCCGCGCGTTTCACCTCGAAGCCGTAGCGCCGGCCGCTGGCTGTCACCAACAGATCGAGTTCCGCGCCGGAGTGCGTGGCCCAGTGGAAGCACTGGTCGGGCTGCACGCCCAGCAACTGAATGATCTGTTGCACGATGAACCCCTCCCAAGATGCGCCCACCTTGGGATGGGAGACCACTTCTTCCCGGCTGGTGAGTTGTAAGAGCGCATGGAGGATGCCGGAGTCTCCGACATAAACCTTCGGCGAACGCACCTGCCTCTTGCCGACGTTCTCGTGCCAAGGCTGCAACTGCCGCACCGCGAACACAGAGGTCAAGAGGTCCAAATAACGCTGGACGGCGGTGTGCGAGATGCCGAACGCACGCCCAAACTCGGTGCCGTTCCAGCGCTGCCCGTGCCAATGCGCCAGCATGGTCCAGAAGCGGCGCAGGGTGGTGGAGGGCAACAAGCTGCCAAGCTCCCCCAAGTCCTGTTCGAGGAACGTGCGGATGAACCCATCCCGCCAACGGCGGCTGGCCGCTTCAGACCGAGCAAGGTAGGAAAGCGGAAAGCCGCCGCGCAGCCATAGCCGCTCCAAGTCTCCGGCCTCGCGCAGCCCGAGGCCATCGAGTTCGTGGAATGCCACCCGTCCGGCAAGGGTTTCCGAGGTTTGGCGAAGGAGCTTTGGCGAGGCGCTGCCCAGCACCAGGAACCGGGCCGGGATGCGCGGGCGGTCCGCAAGCACCCGCAGCAGCGGAAAGACCTCTGGCAAGCGCTGCACTTCGTCGAGCACCACCAGCCCGCGCAATGGCCGCAGCTCCAAGCCGGGGTCTGCCAAGCGCGCGAGGTCGATGGGGTCTTCCAAGTCGAACCAAGTCGCCGCTCCGCGGCGCTGCGCGGCCAGATGCCGCGCCAAGGTGGACTTGCCCACTTGGCGCGCGCCGAGCAGCGCAACCACCGGAAACTCCCGCAGCAGCAGCTTGAGGCGGCGCAGATGAGCGGTTCGAGGAACATCCATCATTGAAATCCGAACGCTGGCCGTTCAGATTTCAATGATAAATGCCGATGAGCGCATCGTCAATTTGCATTGAAATCTGAACGCTGGCCGTTCAATTTTCAATGATGATCCCCGAAAATACCCGCGCCCGCTTGCATTGAAATCTGAACGCCGACCGTTCAGATTTCAATGATAGACATGGCATGGACGGCCCCCGCTGCGCGTTCACAGCCTGTGCCACGCCTTTGCATGAACTGTGGGCCATGCATTAGCCTTGCCGTTTGCGGTTGGCGAGAAACTCGATGGCGGAGCGTGCGGCATTCGTCTGGGACGATCCCTTCCTGTTGGAAGAGCAACTCAGCGAAGAGGAGCGTCTAGCGCGGGACGCCGTCCGCGCCTATGCGCAAGAGCGGCTCATGCCTCGCGCCCTCGAAGCGAACCGGCGCGAGCGGTTCGACCGCGACATCATGAACGAGATGGGCGAACTGGGCCTGCTCGGCGCCACGCTGCCGCCCAAGTATGGCTGCGCCGGCGCTTCCTATGTCGTCTACGGCCTGATGGCGCGGGAGGTCGAGCGGGTGGACAGCGGCTACCGCTCTGCCATGAGCGTGCAGTCTTCGCTGGTGATGCATCCCATCCACGCCTACGGCACCGACGCGCAGCGTGAACGCTATCTGCCGAAGCTCGCAACCGGGGAGTGGGTCGGCTGCTTCGGCCTGACAGAGCCAGACCACGGGTCAGACCCTGGCGGCATGGCGTCCCGCGCTGTGCGCGATGGCGACGAGTTCGTGTTGAACGGCGCCAAAACGTGGATTACCAACGCGCCCATCGCCGATGTCGCGTTGGTGTGGGCGAAGCTCGATGGCGACATCCGCGGTTTCCTCGTCGAGCGCCCCACGCCCGGCTTCAGCACGCCCCGCATCGAGGGCAAGATGAGCATGCGCGCCTCCACCACCGGCCAAATCGCCATGAACGATGTGCGCATCCCTGCGGACAACCTGTTGCCGGGCGCGCGCGGCTTGGGTGGCCCGTTCGGCTGCTTGAACCGCGCCCGCTATGGCATCGCTTGGGGCGCGATGGGCGCCGCCGAGTTCTGCTGGCATGCGGCGCGCCAGTACGTTTTGGACCGCAAGCAGTTCGGCCGTCCCCTCGCGGCGAACCAACTGGTGCAGAAGAAGCTCGCAGACATGCAAACGGAAATCGCGCTGGGGCTGCAGGGCTGCCTGCGCATGGGGCGCCTGATGGACGCCGGCCGCCTGCCGGTGGAGAGCATCTCGCTGATGAAGCGCAACAACTGCGGCAAGGCGCTGGAAGTGGCCCGCGTGGCGCGGGACATGCACGGCGGCAACGGCATCTCAGACGAGTACCACGTCATCCGCCACCTGATGAACTTGGAAACCGTCAACACCTACGAGGGCACCCACGACATCCACGCCCTGATATTGGGCCGCGCGCAAACCGGGCTGCAGGCGTTCACCGGCGCTTGACGCCAAGCGGTGGCCGCGCCGCCGCGCCCTCCACGCTGCTCGCGCCCTCCACCGGCAAGCCGAGCGGCTGATATCGGGCCAATATCAGAACGTGGAGATATTCCGCAGCGCGCTGCCCGCGCCTTCCTTCCCCCTAGCCCCACACTTAAGGTTGCCAAGCATGCAACGCACAAAACTTGGGGGGACCAAAGACGTGATTCGCATACTCATCGCGGACGACCATGAGTTGTTCCGCATAGGGCTGGCGCGGGTATTGGCCGACGTCGGCACGTTCGAAGTGGTGGCAGACGCCGAGACTGGCGAGCAGGCCGTGGACATCTGCCGGGACATGCTGCCGCATGTGGTGCTCATGGATTTGGCCATGCCGGGCATCGGCGGCTTTGAGGCGACGCGGCGCATCGTCCGCCTGGCGGGGGATACCCGCGTCGTCGTGCTCACCGCCCGCCGGGAAGAGCCGTATCCGTCGCAGGCGCTCAAGGCCGGCGCGTGCGGCTATGTCACCAAGACGTCAGGCGTCTCGGAGCTGGTGAAGGCGGTGCGCCAGGCTTGCGAAGGGCAGCGCTTCGTCAGCGCGGACGTGGCGCAGCAACTCGCGCTGCGCTCGTTCGAGCCAACGGCGCAGTGCCCGTTCGAGTTGCTTTCGAGCCGCGAAATGCAGGTGACGCTCATGGTCGTCAACTGCCATCGGGTGCAGGACATCTCTGCCAATCTGCACTTGAGCCCGAAAACCGTCAACAGCTACCGCTACCGCATTTTCGAAAAGTTGAATGTATCGAGCGACGTGGAGCTTGCGCTCCTAGCCGTGAAGCACGGCATGATCGCCACCAATGCGCCGGCCGTCCCGATCGCGCTGGCACCGCTGCCGCCACTGCCCCCGCTGCCCGCGCCAGTGGTGCTGCCGGCGCCCGCGGCCGTGGCGCTCAGCGAGGCCTAACCGCTGGTTCAAGGGGTGAACCGCGCGGCCCGCCGCCCAATCCAAGTCTAGGCTGGCGTTGCCTCCGTGATGAACGCCGCCGTATATTTCGGGGATGGCGCTCCCCGAGCGGTTCGACCCCGAGCCAGTCCTCGCCTCGCTCACCCGGAAGCCCGGCGTGTATCGCATGATCGACGCCGACGGCGACGTGCTCTATGTGGGCAAGGCGCGCAACTTGCGGGCGCGCGTCACGTCCTACTTCCGCGCCTCTGGCCTCACCGCCAAGACCATGGCCTTGGTGGCGCGCATCCACGCCATCGACGTCACCGTCACGCGCAGCGAAACCGAGGCGCTGCTGTTGGAACAGAGCCTCGTCAAGGCCGAACGGCCGCCTTACAACGTGGTGTTGCGGGATGACAAGTCCTACCCCTACATCCATCTGACGGAGCACGACTTTCCGCGTCTGGCGTTCCACCGCGGCGCCCGCGACAAGGCCGGCCGCTACTTTGGCCCCTTCCCCAGCGCCTACGCCGTGCGCGACAGCCTGAACCTGCTGCAGCGGCTGTTCCGCATCCGCTCCTGCGAAGACAGCTTCTTCCGCAACCGCTCGCGGCCTTGCCTGCAGCATCAGATCCGGCGTTGCACCGCGCCCTGCGTGGGCCTCATCAAGCCGGAGCAGTACGCCGAAGACGTGCGCCTCGCGGTGATGTTCCTCGAAGGCTCCAGCGCCGCCGTGCTGCGGGAGTTCGGGCGCAAGATGGAGGCTGCGGCTGAAGACCTGCAGTTCGAGCGGGCGGCGCGTTACCGAGACCAGATCAGCCACCTGCAGCGCGTGCAGGAGAGCCAATACGTGCATGGCGCCGGCGGCGATGTGGACACGTTCGGCGTGGCAACGGCGGCCGGCCACGCCTGCGTGCAGGGGCTGTTCGTGCGCGATGGGCGGATGCTTGGCCAGCGCGCTTGGTTCCCGAAGAACGAACTGGACGCGCCGGCCCCCGAGCTGCTGTCCGCCTTTCTGTCGCAGTATTACTTCGGCAGCGTCAAGCGGGAGCTGCCGCGTCGCGTCGTCGCCGCGGTGTCGGCGGCGGAGCGCGCGCTGTTGGCAGAAGCCTTGGGCGAGCAGGCGGGACGCCGCGTCAAGGTGTCTGCCGGCGCCAAGGGGCGCTCCGCGCGCTGGCGCGAAATGGCCACGGAAAACGCCGAGCTGGCGCTCGCCTCGTACGCGGCGTCGCGGCGCAACGTGTTCGCGCGGTTCGTCGATCTCCAAGAAGCGTTGGGCTTGGAGGACGTGCCGCAGCGCATCGAGTGCTTCGACGTGAGCCACACGGGCGGCGACGAGACCGTGGCGTCGTGCGTCGTCTTCGACATGAACGGCCCGTTGAAGTCTGACTATCGGCGCTTCAACGTGGAAGGGGTGGCTGCGGGGGACGATTTCGCCGCCATGGAACAGACGCTCCGGCGCCGCTACCGGCGGCTCAAGCAGGGCGAAGCGCCGTTCCCGGATGTGCTGGTGGTGGATGGCGGCCAAGGCCAACTTGCCCGCGCCACGCAAGTGCTCGATGCGCTGCAGGTTGAAGGCGCCTGCGTGGTCGGCATCGCCAAGGGGCCGTCGCGCAAGCCCGGCTTGGAGAGAGTGCTCATCGCCGGCCAAGGCGAGGTGGCGCTGCCGCCGGCCGGCGGCGCCATGCACTTGCTGCAACAGGTGCGCGACGAAGCGCATCGCTTCGCCATCACCGGGCATCGGGGCCGCCGCGGCAAGCGCCCGCGCCGCTCGGAGTTGGATGGCATTCCCGGCGTGGGGCCGAAGCGCAAGCGCGAGCTGCTCGCCCACTTTGGCTCCGTGGCGTCCATCAAGGGCGCGAGCGCGGAAGAGATCGCCAAGGCACCCGGCGTCAGCCGCACCTTGGCGGAAGCGGTTTACGGGGCCCTGCATCCGGCCTAATGCTGGTTGGCCGCCGCGCTACAATCGGTTGCGCGGAACCGGACGATGCCGTTTAACCTCCCGAACATCCTCACGGCGGCGCGCATCGGCCTCATTCCGGTGTTTGCGGTGGTCTATGTCACGACGGATGAGTGGTACTCGCTGGCTGCCGTGCTGTTCGCCTTGGCCGCCTTCACGGATTGGCTGGATGGCTATCTGGCGCGCCGCCTTGGCCAAACCACGCGCTTTGGCGCGTTTTTGGACCCGGTGGCCGACAAGCTCATCGTGGTGACGGCGCTGGTCATCCTCATCGGCAACCACGCCAACCTGTGGCTCACGCTGCCGGGCGTGGTGATCGTCGGGCGCGAGATCGTCATCTCCGCGTTGCGCGAGTGGATGGCTGAGATGCACGGCCGCGGGCTGGTGGCGGTGTCGTGGATCGCCAAGGTGAAGACGTCCGTGCAGATGATTGCCATCGTCGTGTTGCTGGCGAATCCGCCGCAGCTAGACCGGCCTTGGGTCATCGTCGGCTATGTGCTTTGCTATGTGGCAGCGCTGCTGACATTGGCGTCGATGGTGGCGTACCTGCGAGCGGCTTGGCCCGCGCTGCGCGACGGCTTCACGGGCGGCTAGCCGGCCACCCCCTGCGCGCCAGCGCAGCGGGTGCGCACGCTGACGTGCAAGAGTGATAGCATCGCCGCCGCGCCGGCGGCTGGATGGCAGAGTGGTGATGCAGCGGACTGCAAATCCGCGTACGCCGGTTCGATTCCGGCTCCAGCCTCCAAACGATGCTACGGCGGCCGCGCCTAGCCTTCTATGTGGACGGCCACGCCCGGCTCGGCATCAAGGCGCATCAACACCTCCCGCTCCGAAGCGTTGAACGCGCCGCGTCGCTCCAGCGTGAACGTGGCGCAAGCGGCCGCGAAGCGCCCCGCCGCCGCCCCGTCGTCGCCGCGCTGGCGCCGTGCCAAGTACGCCGCGAGATAGGTGTCTCCGCAGCCGGTGGCATCGACCGGATGCTCGGTCTGCAATGCGGCGATGTGGCACAGCCCGTGCGGCCCGGCGATGACGGCGCCGCGCTCGGCCAAAGTGACGACGGCCTCGTGCGGGTGCCTGCCTAGTTGACCCGCCAAGCGCCGCGCGGCGCGCACAGGGTCTGCCTCGCCGGTCAACGCCGCGGCTTCCGCATCATCCACCTTGAGATAGCTCACCCACTTGAGCCCCGCTGCCGCGTCGTCCCACGGCGCTTCTTTCACAAAACCCTCGTGGGCTTCCCGCACCATGCCTTGGGCGTCCAGCGCCACGATGCCCCGCGCCGCGGCGTGCTCGATGAAGCGGGTGTCCATGTCGCTCGCTAGCAGCGGCCCCAAAAGCAGGAGCGAGGCGTTCACGGTGGCCAAGTCCTCCACGGTGAACGGCGACGCGATGGCGGCGACGGCTTGCGCACGGCGGGTCATGGCCGCGTCGCGCCAGAGATTGTCGAACGTGGTGGTCGCGGGGCTTTCCCGCACCGACACCTCGGCGCCGGCAGCGCGGAGTTCCCGCGTGAGGGCAGGGCGGTCCGCCGCCGCCATCCGCGTCGTCAAAGCCACTTGTTCGCCCAAACGCAGTAGCGTCAGCGCTCCGTAGTAGGCGGCGCCGCCTGGCTGCTCGCGCATGTCAGCGCCGCTGCGGATGCGATCCCGCGTGATGTGGCCGATGGTGTGGAAAGACATGCCCGCAGGCCAACCTAAGTGGGGCGGGGCGTGCAGACGTGGATCATGCCGTCACTCCGGGGCGACGCCGGCGCCAACCTGCGTTGGCCTTGGGGCGCACCTTGATACCATTGGCCACGCCCGCGTGCCACGCCGCGTTGGCTGGCCACGCCGCCGCCGTCTGGCCCGTCGCCGAACGCCCGCGTGCCGCGCCTCTTGACTCAACGGAGCGCCCTGAAGTTGCGTTGGATTCATGGCATCGCCGTGCAAGGCATCGACGTGGATGCGCAAACGCGCTGCCGGCACTGGCACGGCGCCACGGACGTGGTGGCCCTCAGGATGAAGTGCTGTGGCATGTGGGTTCCATGCTTCGCCTGCCATGCCACGTTGGCGAACCACGCCGCCGCCGTCTGGCCGGTCGCCGAACGCCATGCCACCGCGGTGCTGTGTGGTGCCTGCGGCGGTCGCCTGAGCATTCGCGAGTATCTCGCCGCGCCCGCTGCCTGCCCGCGCTGCGCCGCGGCGTTCAACCCAGGCTGCGCCAAGCACCATCATCTGTATTTCGCGCTCACGCCGGCGGAACGCAGCCGCCAGCCATCCGCCACGACGACGCGGTGCCGGCCCGATGGTTGAAACGGGCAAGCGCGTCGCCATCGACATTGGCGGCACCTTCACGGACGTGGTGCTCGATGGCGGCGGCGAGCGATTCGCCACCAAGGTGCTCACCACCCACGACGCCCCGGCGGCCGGCGCGTTGGCTGGCCTCGACGCGGTGATGCGCCTCAGCGGGTGCCGCCCGGGGGACATTGCTGTCATCCTGCATGGCACCACGCTGGCCACCAATGCCCTCATCGAGCGGCGCGGCGCCACCTTGGCGCTCATCACCACGGCGGGGCATCGCGACGCTTTGGAGATGGCCTACGAGAACCGTTTCGAGCAATACGACGTGAACATCGACCGGCCGCCGCCGCTCGTGCCGCGGGAACGCCGTCACACCGTGCCGGAACGGTTGAACGCCGCCGGGCAGGTGCTGGTGCCGCTGGACGAGCAGGCGGTGCGCAGCCTCGTGCCAACGCTCGAAGATCAAGGCGTCACCAGCGTGGCCGTTGGCCTGCTGCACGCCTATGCGAACCCAGCGCATGAGCAACGCATCGGCGCCATTCTTGCCGAGCGCTTGCCGGATGTCTCGGTGACGCTCGCCAGTGAAGTGTGCCCCGAAATCCGCGAGTTCGACCGGCTTTCCACCGCGTGCGCCAACGCCTATGTGAAGCCGCTCATGGCGCGCTACCTGCGCCAACTGGCGGCGGACCTCGCGGCGCGGGGCTGCCGTTGCCCGTTCCTGATGATGACCTCTGGCGGCGGCTTGACAGACATCGACACCGCGGCGCGCTTCCCGATTCGCCTCGTCGAATCCGGCCCCGCCGGCGGCGCCATCCTCGCCAGCCGCGTCGCGGAGCGTTTGGGCCTCGCCAAGGCCCTCTCCTTCGACATGGGCGGCACCACGGCGAAGATCTGCCTTATCGACGACTATGCGCCGCTGTTGTCGCGCTCCTTTGAGGTGGGGCGCAGCTATCGCTTCAAGAAAGGCAGCGGCCTGCCGTTGCGCGTGCCGGTCATCGAAATGGTGGAGATCGGCGCCGGCGGCGGCTCCATCGCCCAAGTGGACAAGCTCCGCCGCATTCAAGTCGGCCCCGCCAGCGCCGGCTCCGAACCCGGCCCGGCGTGTTATGGCCGCGGCGGTGGCCGCGCCACAGTGACGGATGCGGATGCCGTGATGGGGCGGCTGGACGCGGAGCGCTTCGCCGGCGGCGCCATGCGCCTCGACGTGGCCGCGGCGGCCACCGCCATCAAGGGCGATGTCGGCGCGTCGTTGGCGATGGATTTGCTGACCGCGGCGTTCGGCATCGGCGAGATCGTGGACGAGAACATGGCGGCCGCCGCCCGCGCCCACGCTGCGGAGTGGGGCAAGGCCCTCGCTGGGCGGGCGCTCATCGCGTACGGGGGCGCAGCACCGTTGCATGCGGCGCAACTCGCGGACAAGCTCGGCATCGACCTCATCGTCGTGCCGCCCGGTGCCGGCGTCGGCTCTGCGCTTGGCTTTCTCGCTGCGCCCGTGGCCTATGAGGTGGCGCGCAGCCGTTACATGCGTCTCGCTGCCTTCGACGCTGCCGCCATCGAAGCCGTGATGGCCGAGATGCGTGAAGAGGCGCAGGCGGTGGTGGCGTTCGCCGCTGGGGCGGCCTTCAAGGAGACGCGACGTGCCTACATGCGCTACGTCGGCCAGGGGTTCGAGATCGCCGTGGAGCTGGAGGACGGCGCCGAGGCCAGCGCGGAGGCTTTGGGCACGGCCTTCGAGGAGGCATACCGCGTCTTGTATGGCCGGGCAATCCCCGGCTTGGATGTGGAAGCCTTGAGCTGGACGCTGACGCTGAGCGCCCCGCCGCCGCCTTTGCCGGCGGGGGCGTCCGCTCCATCCGCCTCAACCCAGGCGATGCGCCTTGAGAACGCGCAGCTCTATGACCCAACGCGCCAAGCGGTTGCGCCAGCGGAACGCCATGCGCGCGAGGCGCTGGCGCCGCAGCAATCTCTGGATGGCCCAGCGCTCATCGTCGAAGCTCAGACCACCACGGTGGTGGGCGCCGGCTTCCGCGCTGCGGTGTCCGCGCAGGGCGACATCGTGATGCGCCGCGTCGCCGCGGCAAACAGGGGGGACGCATGAGCGCCGCGTCGGGCCACGCCGCCATCCAAACGCAACTCATCTGGAACCGGCTGCTCGCCATCGTCGAGGAGCAGGCGCAAACGTTGATGCGCACGGCCTTCTCGCCGGTGGTTAGGGAAGCGGGAGACCTCTCCGCCGGCGTCTTTGACGCCCGCGGCGCCATGCTCGCTCAGGCCGTCACCGGCACACCCGGCCACGTCAACGCCATGGCCGCGGCTGTCGGCAAGTTCTTGGCGAAGTACCCGCTGCGCTCACTGGCGCCGGGCGATGTCCTGCTCACCAACGATCCATGGCACGCCACCGGCCACCTCAACGACTTCACGGTGGTGACGCCGGTGTTCCTTGGCGAGCGGGCCATCGCGCTGTTCGCCAGCACCAGCCACATCGCGGATGTGGGCGGGCGCGGCTTCGGCCCGGATGCCAACCAAGTGTTCGAGGAGGGCTTGAACATCCCCATCGGGCACTTGTTCCGCGCCGGGGCGCTCAACGAGACGCTGATGGAAATCGTGCGCGCCAATGTCCGCGACCCGCTGGCGGCGGAGGGAGACTTGCATTCGCTGGCCGCCTGCAACGCCACCGGCGCGGGGCAGTTGCTGGCGCTCTTGGCGGATTTCGGCCTGCGCTCGTTGGACGCCGTGGGTGCCGCCATCTTGGCGAGTTCCGAACGCGCCATGCGCGAAGAGATCGCCGCCGTGCCCAACGGCATCTATCGCCAAACGATGACCGTGGATGGCTATGACGACCCCGTTGAACTCGTCTGCGCGGTGACCGTTGCGGACGCGGAGATTCAGGTGGACTTCAACGGTTCCTCCGGCCCGTCCGCGCATGGCGTCAACGTGCCGCTCAACTACACCGAGGCCTACGCCGCCTTTGGGGTGCGCTGCGTGGTGGGCAACGACGTGCCGAACAACGCCGGGTCGCTTGCCGCCATCCGCGTGACGGCGCCGGCCGGCAGCATCTTGAACGCGCAGCGGCCGGCGGCGGTGTCGGCGCGTCACGCCTTGGGCCAGTTGCTGCCAGACGTGGTGCTCGGCTGCTTGGAGCAAGCGCTGCCCGGCCATGCTCCAGCGGAGGGCGCCGCCTGCATCTGGAACCCGGTGCTGCTCTCCACCACCGGTGCCCGGGCACCGTTCGTCGCGAATCCCATCTTCAACGGCGGCGCCGGTGCCCGCCCGGCCAAGGACGGCCTCTCCGCCACCGCATTCCCCTCGGGCGTGCGCGCCACGCCGGTGGAAGTGAACGAGGCCACCGCGCCGCTAGTGATCTGGCGCAAGGAATACATCACGGATTCCGGCGGCGCCGGCGAGCGGCGCGGTGGCTTGGGCCAAATCGTGGAGATTGCCCACGCCGACGGCGAGCCATTCGAGGCGTCGAAGATGTTCGAGCGCATCCGCCACCCCGCGCGCGGTCGGCATGGCGGCGCCGCCGGCCGCGCCGGTGAGGTGTATGTGAAGACGGCGGGCGGTGCGGGCGGCAGGACGCTCTTACGCGCGAAGGGCAAGGAAACGGTGCCGGCCGGCGGTGTGCTCGTATTCGAGACGCCGGGCGGCGGCGGCATCGGCGATCCGCGCCGCCGCGACCCAGCCGCGGTGCAGGCGGACGTGCAGGCCGGGCTGGTGTCCGCGTCCGCGGCGCGGGCGATCTACGGGCAGGACGCGGGGGTGCCAAGGCAGGACGGCGGGGTGCCGCGGCAGGGTAGAGGGGCGAAAGAGCAGGGCGTGGGAGCGAACGGGTAGAGCGGGCAGGAGAAGATCAGGGCGGCGGCCTGGCCGCTTCTCAGGGCGCTGGTGCCCGGGGCCGGGCTCGAACCGGCATGGAGTCGCCTCCGAGGGATTTTAAGTCCCTTGTGTCTACCTATTTCACCACCCGGGCGCGTGGCCAGCGTATCGCCCCGGTTCGCCGTTTGCCAACGTGGACATGGCTGGCGGGCGCGTGGGTTCGAGGCACAAGGTGAGGCGTTTCGTCTGACACGCCAACATGGCCCTCCCTTGGGCCGGCGGGAACGGTTCCAGCATCCCGTCGATGCTCCCTCGCGCAGCCGGCACCGCGTGTCGACCGTCCCGTCCACTCGCAACCTCAGGTGTGGGGGATCAGCGACCTTCTGGACATTTGTGGTCAGGCAGCCGCGGCCATCATCCTAGGGAAGGTCTGAACAAGCGCCGGCGATGCTGTGACAATAGGCGCGTTGACCACTAGGAGAGGCATTCGATGACGGAAGCGACCCAGGCGACGTTCGCGGAGTTGGAGTACAGGGCGAAGAAGCGGAAGACGCGGCGCGAGAGGTTCCTGGAGCGGATGGATGGGTTGGTTCCGTGGCGGGAGCTGGAAGAGGCGGTCCGCCCGCACTACCCGAAGGCGGGCCGCGGCCGCCGGCCGTACCCGCTGTCGGCGATGCTGCGTGTGCATTGCGTCCAGTTGTTCCACAACCTGAGCGACCCGGCGATGGAGGACATGCTCTACGAAGTGGAGTCGGTGCGCCGGTTCGCGGGGTTGAGGCTGTCGGCGCTGCCGGACGAGACGACGATCCTGAACTTCCGGCATCTGCTGGAGAGGCACGGCCTGGGGGAGAAGCTGCTGTCGGCGATCAACGCGAGCTTGGCTGCGCGGGGCCTGAGGCTGCGGGAGGGGACGGTGGTGGACGCGAGCATCGTGGAGGCGCCGTCGTCGACGAAGAACCGTTCTGGGAAGCGGGATCCGGAGATGCGGCAGACGCGGAAGGGGAAGCAGTGGCACTTCGGGATGAAGATGCACGTTGGCGCTGACGCGGAGACGGGGGTGGCGCACAGCTTCGCGGCGACGTCGGCGAACGAGTCGGACGTGGCGCACGCGCACCGCCTCCTGCACGGCGGCGAGAGGCGCGTCTGGGCGGACGCGGGCTACCGGGGCGTGGAGAAGCGCCCGGAGAACCGGGGCCGGGGCGTGGACTGGCGGGTGGCGATGCGTCCGGGCCTGCGGCGGCAGTTGGAGGCGGGCAGCGAGGCGGCGCTGCGGGAGAAGGAGAAGGCGTCGGTCCGCGCCAAGGCGGAGCACCCGTTCTTCTACGTGAAGCGGATGTTCGGCTACGGCAAGGCGCGCTATCGGGGGCTTCACAAGAACGCGCAGCGGATCGCGCTGCTGCTGGGCTTCGCCAACCTGCTGATCGCCGAGCGGCGGTTGGCGGCGTGACCGCGGCGCCCGTGCGCCCGGAAGGCGGGGAAAACGCCGGAAACGGCGTCGAAACGGCGGAATCGCGCCATATTCGCGGCGGTTCCGCGCCCAAGGCGCTGTCGAACCCGCCTTCGCCGACCGCCAGCCGTCGATCGGCGCACTGTTCAGACCTTCCCTAGCGAACTCGGCAGGGGTTTTCATGCCGAGGGAGCGGTGCGGGCGCCTGTTGTTGTAGTAGTCGAGGTAGAGGGCGAGCGCCTCGTTCATGGCCGCGCAGGTGAGCTCGCCTTGGTATTGGCTCCAGCACTCGGCGCGCGCCGTGCGGTTGGCGCGCTCGACGATGCCGTTGAGCTGCGGCGAGCGCGGCGGCAGCACCAGCAGCGGCAGGCCCAGCGCCCTGCACTCCTCCTCGAAGGCGGCCATGAACTCCGAGCCGCCGTCCACCTGCACGGCGCGGACGTCGAGCTCGCGGACGGCCTCGCGCAGGAACGCCCTTGCGACGCTCGCCGTGGCGCGGGAGTAGACCCTGGCCCACTGCAGCCGCGTGCGCGGGCACACGGCGCGGAACTCCTTGCGGGTCTTGCCGTCGATGCGCACGGTCATGTGGTCGAACTGCACGCCGAAGTGCCTGTCGCGCGGCTTCCACCGGCGCGCATGCGCGCCGGTGAAGTCGCGCCGCCGCTTCGCGGCGGCGCGCCCCTCGCAGAACGAGCACGGCCGCGCGCGCCCCCGCTCCACCGCCCAGCGCAGGATGCGCCCCACCGTCGCCTCGCTCAGCGCCCGGTCCGGCCAGCGCGCCGCCAAGTCCAGCGCGATCCTCGCCTTCCCCGCCCACGGCGCCTCGCGGCGGAGGCGCACCACCCGCATGGCGTCCGCCATCGTCCACCGCCGCCCTGGATGGCTGCGCGGCCGGCTGCTGCGCGGAACCAAGCCCTTCACCCCCTCCTCGAGCAGCCGCTTCCTCCGCGCGTAGTACGTGCTCCGACCCACCCCGAACGCCGCCAGAGCCTCCGCCAGCCCCACCTCCTTCCGGATCCGGTCGATCCCCTCCAGCTCCCGCAGCCGCCGCAGCGCCTCCGGGTCGTCCGTCCCGTCCACCCGCAGCCTGAAGTAGAACGCCCTGTCTTGTGCCAACATCCGCATCGTTCGGTCTCCCATGTTGTCTTCAACTCATAGGCTACCGAACCGTCGCCCCCAACGGCCTTCCGTTGGGGGCGACTGTCCAGAAGGTGCTGATCCCATCAGGGCCATTTTAAGGTTGCGCGCAAGATGTTGATTTGATTGCGGAAGGTTTTGTTTCTGGACATTCGCCCCCGAGTGTGCTGCACTGTCGGCCGGGTTGGCTGTCGGGGCTCCTGTCATGGCGGAGGCTGCGCGGGGCGTCGCTTTGCGGGACGTCCGGGTTCGCCCGGTTCGGGACGCCGGCGAGCGGTCGCGCTGGGACGGCCTCATGGAGGCGCACCACTACCTGGGCTTCCGCAGCCCGTTCGGGGCGGCGCTGCGGCAGGTGGCGGAGCTGCCGGGCGGGGAGTGGGCGGCGCTGCTGGGCTGGTCGGCGGGGGCGTTCAAGGTGGGGGCGCGCGACCGCTGGCTGGGCTGGGCGCGGGAGCAGCAGTTCCGCCGCCTGCACCTGATCGCCTGCAACACGCGGTTCCTGGTCTTGCCGGGCTTCCGCGTTCCGAACCTGGCGTCGCGGGCCCTGGGCCTTTCGCTGCGCCGCCTGTCGTCGGACATGGAGGCGCTCCGCGGGCATCCGGTGCTGCTGGCGGAGACCTTCGTGGACCCGGCGAAGTTCGAGGGGACCTGCTACCGGGCGGCGGGCTGGACGGCGGTCGGGGAGACGCGGGGCTTCGCCCGGGACTCGGGGGGCTGGCGGGAGCACGGCCGGCCGAAGGCGGTTTGGGTGCGCCCGCTGCGGCGTGGCGCGGCGGAGGCGCTGGGCGGCCTGGGGGAGCCGCGGGCGTGGGGCTGCGGGGAGGCCGAGCCGCCGAAGGCGGAGCGGCTCCGCGGCCTATACGGGTTCCTGCGGGAGGTGCCCGACTTCCGCAAGCCGCGGGGGGTGCGCCACCAGCTGGCGACGGTGCTGGCCATCGCCCTGGCGGGGAAGCTGGCGGGGGTTCGGGGCGTGACGGCGCTGGCGGAGTTCGCGGGCCGCCTGACGCAGGCGCAGCTGGCGGCGGTCCGGGCGTTCCGCAGCCCCCGCGGCGGCCGCCGGACGGCGCCTTCCGCGGCCTCGTTCCACCGCATCCTGTCGGCGCTGGACCCGGAGGCGCTGGACCGCGCGCTGCGGCGCTGGGCGGCGTCGCGCCAAGGGCCGGGCGGGGCGCTGGCCCTGGACGGCAAGACGGCCCCGGAGTGGATCGAAGGGCCGAACCCGGAGCGGACGCTGATCGCAGCGGTGGAGCACGGCAGCGGGCTGACGGTCGGGCAGGCGGCCTCGGACGGCGCCGGCGGGGAGATACTCGGGGCGCGCCGGCTGCTGCGGGAGATCCGCGTCGCCGGCCGCGTCCTGACGCTGGACGCGCTGCACAGCTGCCCCGGGACGGCGCGCCTGATCGTGGGGCTGGGCGCCGACTACGCCATGCCGGTCAAGGAGAACCGGCCGGCGCTGCTGGAGGACCTCGCGCTGCTGGACTGGGACTCGGCGGCGGAGTTCGCGACCTCGGAGAAGGGCCACGGCCGGATCGAGTCCCGCCGCTGCCGCGCCATCCCGCTGGACGGCGCCCCCGACGAACTGGCCGCGCTGCCCGGCCGGCGCCAAGCCTTCCGCATCGTCCGCGAACGGCACGTCGTCCGCACCGGGCGGACGACGGCGCACGCCGTCTTCGGCGTCACGTCCCTGGGGCCGGAGCGGGCAGGCCCGGCGGAGCTCCTCGCCCTCAACCGCGGCCACTGGGAAATCGAGAACCGCCTCCACCACGACCGCGACTTCACCTATGACGAGGACCGATGCCGCGCCAAGCGCAGGCGCCTGCCCCGCAACCTGGCCTGCCTGACCAACGCCGCCATCTCCATCGTCCGGCTCAACGGGCGCTTCAGCCACCTGCCCCAAGCCAACCGCCACTGCGCCGCCCGGCAGGGCGAGGCCCTGCGCGAGGTGGTCGGAACCCCTCCCCGGCGCTGAAGCCCCTCCCCCGGCGCCCTCCCGCGCCCGGGGGCCGCCCAGATGCGCCAATCCGAGGAAAAACGCCCCAAAACCCATCGCGCCAGCCTCGAAGAAACCTCCGGAAACCCGAACGCGCGCGCCAACTCCCCCATCGCAGCGCGGCGCGGAAAACGAAGCCCCGACTTTAGGATGGCCCTGGCTGATCCCATTCATCAGGTGGTGTGGAGCGCGGTCTTGCGGTATGCTTACGTCTCCCATGCATGGTTCAAGGAGCGGCAAGTAATGGTGAATGGATTGTTGAAGGCCCTCGCGGCCACAGTGGCGGTGGCGCTCGCCGGCGTGACGGCCCAAGCGGATGAACACGACACTGGCTTCACGTCGGAGGGCTATTGCGAGGAGCATGCGGCACGGCCACCGGAGCGGCAGTCTAACTTTGGCAACCTGCTCTGCTCGAACGCCGAGGGCATTGACGAGAACAACCAAGCCATTGAAGCCAACACGGAGATGATCACGTCGAACACGGAGATGATCGAGTCGAACGACGGGGACATCGCTGGGAACACGGCGGCGATCGAGTCGAACGACGGGGACATCGCTGGGAACACGGCGGCGATCGAGTCGAACGACGGGGACATCGCTGGGAACACGGCGGCGATCGAGTCGAACGACGGGGACATCGCTGGGAACACGGCGGCGATCGAGTCGAACGACGGGGACATCGCTGGGAACACGGCGGCGATCGAGTCGAACGACGGGGACATCGCTGGGAACACGGCGGCGATCGAGTCGAACGACGGGGACATCGCTGGGAACACGGCGGCGATCGAGTCGAACGACGGGGACATCGCTGGGAACACGGCGGCGATCGAGTCGAACGACGGGGACATCGCTGGGAACACGGCGGCGATCGAGTCGAACGACGGGGACATCGCTGGGAACACGGCGGCGATCGAGTCGAACGACGGGGACATCGCGGCGAACACGGCGGCGATCGAGTCGAACGACGGGGACATCGCGGGGAACACGGCGGCGATCATGTCGAACGACGAGGACATCGCCGCGAACGTGGTACGGCTTGGCATGCATGAAAACATGATTGGCAACAACAGCAATCGCTTGACTGAGCATGGGGCGACGCTGGCGCGCCACGATCAGATGCTGAGCCGTCAGGCGAGCCTGATCGACGGCAACACTAGGGCCATCGACATGCTGGACGAGCGAGTGAACCAGGTGGCCGCGATGGCTGCGGCGCTCTCCGCGGTGCCCAATGCGCCGAGCACTGGCGAGCAGTTCTTCATTGGCGTTGGCGTGGGCAACCACTCCGGCGAATCGAGCCTCGCCGTGGGCCTATCCGGCCGCGTCGGGCCGAAGCAGAACATCCTCATCAACGCAGGCGTAGCGAACAGCAGCGGCGAGACGACCGTGCGCGCCGGCATTGGCTGGGCGTTCTAGCCGCTACTAACGGCCACGAGACACCTGACTGAGCGCGGCGTGAAGCCGAGGGCGTCGCCCCTCGGCCTCACGCCGCGTTCCACTTTCTCGCTCTCTACGGTTCCGCGGCTGCACGCTAAGTGGCTGCTCGTAGAATGACGCCCACGCCGCCCAGGTGTTGAAACTGGCAGACAAGCAGGATTTAGATTCCTGTGCCCTCGTGGCGTGTGGGTTCGAATCCCACCCTGGGCACCAAACCCGTATTTTCCGCACTAGTCCGCGTCGGCCCGTGAACGTTCGGGAACGTCCTTGGCAGATTGATACAGCTGGGTTTTCAGTCGCCCTACGAAGTTGCTGACACCTTGAGGCTCCAAGCCGTATACGACCTAGCGCAGGAACGTCGCCGACGCCAAACAGCAGCCTGACCTGCCCCAAGGCAACACACACATGATCAATTTCATCGATCAGCAGACTGCACCAACTGACGAACCCGAAGTGGATTGGAACAAGGAACGCCAAGAGTGGCAGCAAACCTATGCCAGTTCTACGAGCTAGTGAGAGCGTTCATGGGCAAATACATCGATCAGGCTAAAGGTGCGTGTGCGACAAGGAACCAAAGAGTTGCACGAGGAGTTCATCGGTAGATATGCCGTAGAAACGATGACCCTAGATATCGGCCTCAACAAGATCGAATTCGACCCGGTCGGCACGAATGTGATCGGAGCGAAGGGGCGCGTAGACGTGCGCAGTGCAAAGGGCACGGTGAAGTTTGTGCTTGTATCGGAAGATGCTACGCAGATCGGTTGGCCTCGCATCGTCGAGGGTGCCGAGCCTGTGTCGGAACCTATTAAGCCAGTGAAGAACTGGGCATGGAAAACTGCAACGCAGCCGCCTAAGGTTCGATGTTTGGAACTATGCGAGGAGTCCTTCCAAGACGCGATCATGGAGGTCCTCAATGCCTAGGGAGAGGCGGCTTGTCTTTTCGGAGCAGCATCTCGAAGTCGAGGGATAGATCGGCATCGGCAAGACACGGAGGCGGCCGTCGGCGCATTGGGTCAGGACGTGTCGAGCGACGCCGGCACTTAGGCAGCTTGCCGTGCCCCAGAAGGGCGAGCCAGCGGTCTCAGGGATCGTCCCCAACTTCGCCCGCCCACTATCTCATTCGTGCCCCACTCTGCCGCCACCCCACGTTGGGCGTATGATGGCCGCATGATGAAAAACCTGCATGGGTTGGCAGACGGGCTTGGCAGGCGGCTCGCCCCCTTTGGGTGTGCATGGGCCGCGTGCGTCGCCGCGTCGCTGCGGGGCAGCCGTGGCTGAAGCTCGGATCGAGCCAGAGCCCACGGAAGCGCCCCCTCGGCGGCGCCTCGGTGAGTTGCTCGTCGAACGCGGTGTCGCGCAGCCGGCGGACATCGAGCGCGCCCTGCAGATTCAGCGGTCTGTTGGCGGCAAGCTCGGCGCCCTGTTGGTGCGCACCGGCGCGCTTTCGGAGGATGCGCTGCTGCGGGCGCTGTCCGCGCAACTCGGCGCGCCTTACCTGAGCGAACCGGATGACCTGCCGGATCATCTGGCGGCCTACGGCTTCATGGCGCAAGCGCCCGTCAAGCTGGATTGGCTGCTGGACAACGCCGCGCTGCTGTGGCGCGATGGCGCGGATGCCCTCTGCTGCCTAGCGCGAGACCCGCAGCATCAACCCCTGCTTGAAGCCTTGGCGTACTTCTACCCCGGCGAGCGCGTCGCGTTTTTCCTCGCCCCCAACCACCATGTAGACCGTCTGTTGGATGCCGTTCGCAAGGAACGCGCCATGGAGACGCTGTTCTCCGGCGACGACGCCCGGCAGTTGCGCGAAATGGCAGAGGAAGCGCCCGTCATCGAGTTGGTGAACAACCTGCTGTCGCAGGCGGTGGACCTCGACGCTTCAGACATCCATGTGGAGCCGGCGCAGGAAACCTTCGCCGTGCGCATGCGTGTGGACGGCGTGTTGCATACGCGCCTCACCCAACCCATTGAACGCTTCCCGGCGGTGGCGTCGCGCATCAAACTCGTCGCCGGCATCGACATCGCCGAGCGCCGCCTGCCTCAGGATGGCCGCATCACCGAGCGAATTGCCGGCAAAGACATGGACATCCGCGTCTCGACAGTGCCGTGCGCGTTCGGCGAATCCATCGTGCTGCGGATGCTCGCCAAGGAGCGGGATGACCTGCGGCTCGACAACCTCGGCATGACGGCAGACCACTTGGAGATGTTTCGCGGCTGGCTCCACGCCAGCAACGGCATCGTCCTCGTCACCGGCCCCACGGGCTGCGGCAAGTCCACAACGTTGGCCGCCGCCTTGGAGGAAGTGGACGACGGCATCAAGAAGATCATCACCGTGGAAGACCCGGTGGAATACCAAATGCCGAACATCACGCAAATCCAAACCCACGCAGAGATCGGCTACACCTTCGCGCGGGCGCTGCGCGCCATCCTGCGCCACGATCCCAACATCATCATGATCGGCGAGATCCGCGATGCGGAGACCGCCGAAATCGCCTTGCGCTCAGCGCTCACCGGCCATCTGGTGCTCTCCACCGTCCACACCAACGACGCGCTGTCGAGCTTCACCCGCCTCATCGACATGGGCTTGGAGCCCTACTTGGTGGCAGACACCATTCGCGGCGTGCAGGCGCAGCGCTTGGTGCGCCGCAGTTGCCGGCGCTGCGCGGTGGCGACCACGCCCACCGGGCTGGCGGCAGATGCCCTCAACGACATCCCGTCGGCCTTGCTCGGCAAAGATTGGGTGCGGGTGGAAGGTTGCGAAGCCTGCCAGCACACGGGCTATCGCGGGCGCATGGGTGTCTATGAGTTGGCGTCCATGACGGACGCGCTGCAGAACGCCGTGGTCGGCGGCGCCAACTTGAGCGAACTGAAGCGCTTGGCGCATGGCCAAGGCTGCCGCACCCTTTGGCAAGATGGCCTCATCAAGGCGTCGCAGGGCCTCACCACGGTGGAGGAGGTCACCCGGCTGACGTTGGGCGCGACGCCTGCCTGAAGCCGGCGCCGCCACGCCTTCGCGCACCATGCAGGCATACGATTACGAGGTGGTGGACGCCAACGGCCAGGCGCAAAAGGGGCGCCTCGAGGCCGATTCGCCAGTGGACGTGGTGCGGCGCCTCGGTGCGGCTGGCCTCACGGTGCTGAGCGTGGACGAAGCCCGCAAGGAATCTGGCCTGTTGCGCCGCGCCCCAGGCGCAGCGGACGTCGTGGTCGCCTTCCAAGAGCTGGCGACGCTCCTGCAATCTGGCGTCGCCTTGAGCGATGCGGTGTTCGCGCAGAGCCGCGGCAGCCACCATCCACAAGTCGCCGCCGCCTTCGGCGCCATCGCCAAGGACTTGACGCGCGGCGCCAGTTTCCTGCAAGCCTTGGGCGCGAGCGGCTTGCGCTTGCCAGACTACGCACATCAGCTTGTCGAGGCTGGCGAGCTGAGCGGGCGCTTGCCGCAGGCGCTGCGCCGGGCGGTGGAGCAGATGGAGTACGACAAGCGCGTCTCTGCGGACATTCGCGCCGCGCTCACCTATCCGGCGATCCTCGTCGCCGCTGGCGTCTCGGCGGTGCTGCTGGTGTTCGTGTTCGTGGTGCCGCAGTTCGCCAATCTGCTGGACGACGCGAATGACCTGCCGTTGCTCGCCGCGGTCGTGCTGCGCGCCGGCGTGTGGTTCAACGCCAACGTTTGGGGCCTCGCCGCGGTGTCTGCCTTGGCCGCGCTCGGCCTCGCCGCGGCGTTGCGCCGCCGCGCCGTGCGGCGTCGGATGGTGGACGCCTTGGCGACATTGCCGTTGCTGCGCGATTGGCTCTCCGAAGCGGACACCGCGAAGTGGGCCGCGGTGATGGGCGCCATGCTCGCGAGCCGCGTGGAGTTGATGGACGCGCTGGCCCTCGCCGCCCGCGGGGTGCGCGTTTCCGCTCGTGCGGAGCGCTTGGCCCGGGCCGTGGCCGAAGTGAGGGGAGGCGCCGCGCTCTCGGCGGCCCTGGAGCAGCAGGACGCGCTCACGCCCACCGGCTACAACCTCATCCGGGTTGGCGAGCAATCCGGCAAGCTGGCCGAGACCATGCAAGCCCTCGCCGCGCTCTATGAAGAGAACAGCGCCCGGCGCATGAAGCGCGTCCTCACGCTCATCGAACCCTTGGCCGTGCTATTGATTGGCGGGGTGCTTGGCACCATTATGGTGGGACTCATCCTCGCCATTACGAGCGTCAATGAAATCGTGCTTTAAGGCGTGGCGCGCGGCCACGCGCTGCGACATCGCCCGCCGCCGCTGGCGGCGCCGTCCGCTGCATGGCGCTGCCCGGCGCCAGCGCGGCTTCAACCTGATCGAGCTCATGGTGGTGCTCGTGATCTTGGGGCTGCTTGCGGGCCTCGTGGGGCCGCGGCTGTTGGGTCGCGTGGATACCTCGAAGGTGGCCACCGCCGACACGCAGGTGAAGATGCTCCGCAGCGCACTCTTAACCTACCGCTTGGATGTGGGGCAGTTCCCTTCAACGAGCGATGGCTTGGCGGCTTTGATGCGCGCCCCGGCAGACGTGGCGGATTACTGGCGCGGCCCGTACTTGGACGACGAAGTGCCGCTTGACCCGTGGCGGGCGCCGTACCGGTACGAGTTCCCAGCGAGCAACCTGCAAGGGTTTGCGCTCTATTCGTTGGGGGCGGATTCCGCGCCCGGCGGCGAAGGCATCAATGAGGATGTCGGCTACCTGTCGGACAAAAGCTAGCCGCGCCGGCGGCTTCACGCTGCTTGAGCTCACCATCGTGCTTGCCTTGGTCGGCTTGGTGGCCGCGGTGGCGCTGCCGAATCTGCAGCGGCTGTACGACGCCTTCGTGCGCGAGACGGAACGCGCCCGCATCATCGATCAGTTCGCCGCGTTGGGGCAACGCGCCCTGGCCGCCGGCCGCGCCTACGCCGTCCTGGATGCGGACGCCGCCGACGCGCAGGCATACGCCGACTATGAGCCGTATTCCATTGACCTGCCGCCCGGCTGGGCGCTGCGCGTGAAGCGTCCCGTGCTGGTGCGCGCGAACGGCTTCTGCTTGGGTGGTGAAGTGGCGTTGGCGCACACCGGCGGCGAGGCCATCGAGCTCGCGTTGGCGCCGCCGTATTGCCGCCCGACCGAGGCAGATTGAGCGGCGCCCGCGCAGCCTCCCACAGCGCGTGGCCAATCCCTTCTTGCGGGCACCTGCCCGGCGGCGGGCACGGCCTTGCCGGGGTGGGGCCGGTTGGCGTGCGTGGGCAGTTGGCGGATGCGCTTGGCGTCATGGCTGTGGGGCTGGCTGGCACATGAGAACAGCCTATTGGCCGCCGCGGCGCCCTTCCAATGGCGAGAATCTGCAATCCGCGTGCGATTTCGCCGCCGCGACAGGGCAGCCGATGCGCGCGCCACTATGCCTGCTCCGATATCTTGACATTACGTTGATTAAGGTTTTGTAATCACAGCCGTGCATTGAGGTGCTGAATGGTGGCCGCTCGTGGTCGGCGTGATGTCGTCTTCGTCGACGTGGCGAGCCAGTGCCGAAAAGGGGGTTTCATGCCGATGGCGCTCAAGGTGGGGAGGTCACACGGCGTTCAAGGAGAGAGGTAGAGAGGCCGGGATGCCCGCGGGTTCGTCCCGCGTCCACATCGTGCGCTGAGCGCCATGTACGGCTGTGAAGCAGACTACGTTCATTGTGCGTGGTTGGCGGCGCTACCGTTCGCCGCCTCGCGCTCGTACGTCTTCGTTCCTCGCCGCGTCCCAGATTAGCTCCGGTCGAGCGTGGCAATTCCAACCTTGTCTGGCGCGGATGCGACGGGGACACGAAGCTCCATTGGACTATAGTGAGGCCCATCAAGCCAGGGCCTTGATTTCATCAAAGGGGAACACGGAGGCGAAATGCTCAACTACGACATCGTCTGGTGGGTGATCATCTTCTTTGTCGGCACGGGCGTGATCCTGTGCGCTGCTGTGGCTGCCATAGTCGTCTATCGAGGATGGGCGTTCTTACAGGTGTCGGTAACGTCGGATCGGAACTCTAACGAGACGGCAGCAAAGCACTTCGTCGCGCTGTTGGATGAGGCCAAAGAGAACATGGTGGTGTATGACGACGGCAATGAGATGGAGGGTTCAATCTACTGGAACCGAGATGTCGTTAACGCCGTGCGTCAGAAATTGTCGAACAACCCGGGGTTTAGACTTTCGTGCTACTTCAACTTCAATACCGCCATGCCATTCACAAGAGAACTTCAAGAATGTCGTGGCTTTCGTGTAAAGTTCGGTCAAGGCGACCGACCCGGCGATGATGTCCACTACAAGATCATTGATGGTGGTCTCAAGGCGCATCTTTCCCGCCACGAATTGGCCTCTGAAGATCGGCGGTACAGAGTGATTGATTGCAACAGCGTCCCTGATCGCTTGAAGGCTCACGTTACAGGCATCTTGCTGCGACGATGCAAAGAGCATGCGATGGATCGTGGGATTTGGGTGACGACGTAGTGTTTCCAGACATTCAACTTTATGTTGTACTGGCCCTTGCCGCGACACTGGCATCAGTCGTCGCGACTCACCTCCGGTCGCCGCCCGAAGAGCATACGAGCAAGGCAACAACCCGTCGGTTGGCGGTCGGCACCTGCATCCTAATCTTCTTTGCGTGGACACACCTAGTGGCGGCTTTGATTGGTTTGGCATGTGACACATGGGGCAAGGAGCAAGTCGTAGCAACGACACACCCCGCGTCGTCGATCCAAATTGAGCGGTGGCATCTGATAGTTCATCTAATGGTGATCACAGCAATGCTCCCCATCGTTTGTGTGACGGTGATGCAGAGTTGGACATCCGGAGTTAAGAACGCGGAGCGGTGGTAAAGATTCCTCTAGACGACTCAAAGGCTTCTCGCGTCAGCCCGCGCCTATTGCGTGTGCGACACGACTGACGAATTTGTCCTACGGTGGAAATTACCGTTTCAGCAAGTTGCCGAGTCGAACTGACCGGGCCGCCTCCGCTCCATCCGCCCGTCAGCCAGCCCCGCGTAACACTCGCCGGGCCGCAGCGTGGAGAGCGGCCGCACCTCGGCCACGCTCGGCCTGCCGGGCGTTAGCGGGCAGAGGTTGCGGACGTGCCGCTGCGCCATGCCGTCCGTCGAGCGGAAGAACAGCTTGGTGGCGGTGTTGGCGAGCAGATCTCGCCCCACTGCCCGACCTGCCGGCTGTCGGACAGGGCGCTCGACAGCTTCACGGTCTCCGCCGTGACCGACTGCATCTGCGCGGCCAGTTGCTCGATCTGCGGGTTCAACTTCTCGTAGCCGCTCGACAGAGCTTCACCAAGCCCTCGAACATCTGGTGCTTCCGGTCCAGTTCCCCCTTGGCCGCCGCCATCGTCTTCTGGAAGTTCTCGCCGGCCATGCAGCACGTTGCCGCTTTCGTGGAGCGCTCCGGCCACTTCGACCTTGACCGCCTCGCTCAGACGTCCCTTGGCGTCTTCGATGGCTCACGGGACGCCACCGCCGAATAGCCCTCTGGCAATCCATCCAACCGCCACGCCGACGGCCATGCCACCCTCGAAAAGGCGGTTTCAGGTCATAATTTCAAACTGAGACAGTACCGAACCCGCACACTCCTTGACTGCGGCAATGCACTATGTCTTGATGGCCAAGATTCTTCCTTATCGGCCTTTCGTGCGGAGGAATCCCGAGTCGTCCGGACGGGCTTCTTGCTTAGGCGGGCTTGCCACGCCTAAGCCGGCACCCATGAATGTCCCAACGATTCATCGGGCAAGCATGAACCAATAAAGGCAAAGTACGTGTGGAGGTATCTCTCCACACGCTTTGCCATTCTCAGGCTGACCTGCTACCAACGGCAGCAGTGGATGGCTAGCGAAACGATGGAATGGCACATGGGAACAGCCTATTGGCCGCCGCGGTGCCATTCCAATGGCGAGAATCTGCAATCCGCGTGCGATTCCGCCGCCGCGACATGGCAGCCAGTGCCCCTAGCCACTGTAGGAAATGCGCCGGTGTTGGTAAGGTTGCCGGCCGCACCGCGCCGCCCATCCGAGTGACGTTGACGAACCCGCGACGCGCAACCCCCCGCCAGCCGCCGCCGCGCCTCCGGCGCGCCGCAACTGGCTTAACGCTGCTTGAAGCCGTCGTTGCGCTATCGCTCTTCGCCATCGCCGGCATGGCGATGTACAGCTTGTACAACACCAACCTCATCTCGCTCCTGCGCGTGCAGGACGTGGCGCAGCAGGTGCCCATCGCCCGCTACGCGCTGGAGCGCATTGCCACCGTGGATCCGTGGCGTGAACAGGCGGGCAGCTTTGTGGTGGATGGCCATGATGTCACTTGGACGGCCACGTTGGTGGAGCCGGTGCGCCACGGCCAGAACGGCACCGGCATTCGCAACGGCTTCGACTTTGGCCTGTATGAAGTGGAGTTCGAGATTTCCCGGCAGGGACGCCGCATCGGCGTGTGGCGCACCCGGCAGGTGGGCTTCGAGCGGGTGCGTGGCCTGCGCCCGGAACCCGGCTTTGGGGAAGGGCTGTTTTGAAGCGGGGTGTTTGCATCACAGCGCGTGGCCACCATGCGGTGGGACGGGCACCGCGCCGGCGGTACCCCGCCTGCGGGTACTGCCCCGATTGCGGGGACAGGCACCGTGGCGGGGGGCAGGCACCTTTGCAGGACAGGCATGCCTACGGGACAGACTCGGCGCCGGGCGAGGCACTCACACAGGGACGGGCGCTCATACAGGGACAGGCACGTTTGCAGCCGCAGGCCCCGCGCTTGCGGGGACAGGCACGCTTGCAGGACAGGCACGCTTCTGGGGACCCCGCGCTCGGGGACAGGCACGGCGCCCACCGCGTGTTGCGGGGACAGGCACCCCTCCGGGGACAGGCACTCTCGCGGGACAGGCACCGCGACCACCACGCCCCCCATCCCCCCAAACCCCCCACCCCCCCACCCAGCGGCCTCACGCTGCTCGAAACGCTGGTCGTTTTGGTGCTGGTCGCATTGTTGGGCACCACGATGTTGCAGGGCATCGGGTTCTTCTCCGGCCAGTACGCCGTCGCGCAGCGCAGCAACGGCCAGGCGTTCGCGTCGAGCCTCCGTCAGCGTTGGTTCGTGGATTCCGTGCAGGGCCTGCATCCGTACGGGATGGCGGCGCAGCGCTTTGTCGGGGATGGCGCGTCCTTCGCCGGCGTCACGTTGCAGCCGCTTTTCGCCGAGCCTGGGATGCTGGTGCGCGCGCGCTGGTCGATTGCCCCGCGTGGGACGGCCACCGGCGCTGCCTGGCAAGTGGCCTATCAAGAAGAGGACGGCGCAGAGTGGCCGATCTTCGCCGACGCCGAGGGCGAACTCGCCTTCCAGTACGCCGATGCGGCCGGCCAATGGCACGAGCGCTGGCCGGCCGCCACGGCGCCGCTTGAGTGGACGCCAACGCTCATCCGCCTCACGTCGGCCACCCGTGGCGACTTGTGGTTGGCGCGGGTGGAAGCCGCGCCACTGCCGCTCCATACGGAAGCGACGCTCCGATGAAGGCGAGTGCCCAACGCGCCGCGAGCCGTCGCCGCGAGGACGCCATGCCGGCTCCTCCTCGCCGCTCCGCCTCCGCCCCCTCCATGCCGGTGCCGCTCCATATGAAGGATGGAGTCGACGCTCCGATGAACACAGGCGCCCAACAGGCCGCGAGCCGTCATCGCGAGGACGCCCCCCGTGCGGTGCGCCGCCCTGACGCCACCGCCATTGCCCCTGCCCCCGCGCGACGCAGCCGCCCTGACGCCCCCCGCCCCCCCGCGTTCCCGCCGAGTCCCCCGCCAGCGCCAACCCCCTTCTCCCCCCGCCCCGACGCGCTGGCCGCACGCCACTTCACGCCCCGCCCCCCCGGCTCCCCACCGAGTTCAGCGCTGGCCGCATCCACCTCCGCCCGCCGCGCCCGGCCCCAAGGCTTGCAATCTGCCAACCGACCATGCGGGGCGCAACGCGCATCCACCTCCGCCCGCCACGCCGAGCCCCAAGGCCCCACCCCCACCGGCTTCATCCTCGCCGCCACCCTCTGGGCCATCGCCGCCCTCGCCGTGGCCGGCGCCTACATCAACCGAGCCGTGCAGGAAGACATCGGCCGCGGCCTCGCCGCCAAGCAAAGCGTGCAGGACGAGCTTGATCGCCGCGCCACCGAGGCCACGCTCCTGTACTTGATCGCCACCGGCCGCGCCAGCCACCGCGGCCTCGTGTTGGAACCCACCCAGCGCTTCACGGAAGACCCAGAGCGTCCCGTGCCCGGCCGCGGCGATGGCGAGCTCACCTACTCCGGCGAGGCATACCGCGGCCTAGGCCGGATGCGCTTCGCCATCCAGGAAGAGAGCGGCCTCGCCTCCGTGAACGCCCCGCGAGACCCGAAGTTCCACGCCGCCCTGCAGCGCGTCGGCGTCACCAGGACGAACCTGCGCTGGATCGTCCCCCGCGTTCAGGACTACATAGATCTCGACGACACCCTCACGCTGGACGGCGCCGAACGCCACGACTATGGCCGCCGCCAACAGCGCCCACCGGCGAATTGGCTGATGATGGGCCCTGGGGAGTTAACGCGAGTGCTTGGCGTCAACGAAACCGTCGCGCCGGAGCAATGGCGCACGCTGCGGCGGCTCCTCACCACCCGCGGCAGCACTGGCTATAATTTCAACACCATGCATCCGTTGGTGCTGCAAGCGCTGCTCGGTGTCAGCGCAGAGGCCGTCTCCCGAGTGCTGCAAGCGCGTGAAACCGCCCCCATCCGATCCCTGCAAGACGTGGCGACGCTCACCGGCGTGTTCCCCCCCGTGGATGGAGACTTGGTGCGCGCCCAGCCATCGCCCTTTTTGAGGCTTTCCGTGTGGGTGGAAGGCGCCGCCATGCGCTCGGTCACCGGCATTTCGCTCACGCCCTCGGCCCAAACCGCGCCTTGGCGCAAGGAGTACCGTTATTGGGACTTTGTCGATGACGCTGCGGGAACGCCTCGCACCCCTGCGACAGCGCTTTTCCCACCAGCCTAACGTCATCCAAACCCGCGCCGGCGTCGAGCGGCTGCCGGTGCAGTCGCTGCGCCCGCACTGGGTCGTGGGGAGAGACCTGTGCATGTTCCGCTGCGAGGAGTTCGCCAACGTGCCGCGCAACCGCCGCCGCGCCGCCTTGGCGCTCAAGGTGCCGGTGTGGAGCCCGTTCGAGCGCACTGGCTGGCACTGCGTGTGGTCCGGCGGCTTGGCGATGGTGTGGTTTTGGGACGATGCGGTGGTGAGGCCCCGCGCGGAACCCTTCGCCACGCCGATCGACTTGGCGCGGGCGCAAATCTGCCCGGAGACCGCCCTGTTGCCGCGCCGCGAGAGCGGCGTGTCGCTGCAGCGGTGCGCCCGCGGTTGGGAGCTTCAGCACTGGCGTGAAGGCGCGTTGCGTCATTCCGTGTGGTATCCCGAACGTCCAGACGCCACCGAGGTCTCCGCCGCGCTGGCGCGCCACGGCATTGCAGCCACGCTGCCGGAAGGGGCGGTGCAAGCCGCGCCCAGTTACGCCGCGCAGCCGTGGGAGAGCCCGCAAACACCCGCCGAGTGGCTCATCGCCAACGAACGCCCGCTGGCCGTCGCCGCCGTGCTCGCCATCGCGCTGGCCGCCGTGTGGCAGGAAACGCGGTTTTGGAAGCTCACCCACATGCAGGCTGCCGCAGCCGAAACGTTCGCCGCCGTGGAAGCCGAGCTCGGCCCCATCGCCCGCACCCGCGCCGAGGCGGTGCGCCTGCGCCGCCGCAACGACGCCGTGGCCGGCATCCTGAACGTGCCCTCGCAGGCGTATGTGATGGGCTTGGTCGATGCGGCCATTCCCAGCGAATCGACGCGCTTTTTCGAGTGGCGCTATCAGCAGGGCGAGCTCACCGTGATCGTGGAAGACACGCAGCAGAACCTCGATACCGTCGCCTACGTTCGCGCCCTGGAGGCGGAGCCCTTGTTCGAGCAGGTGCGCGTCGGGCGCACGCAAGGGGAAGATCGCGTGCGCATCACGTTGCGGGTGCGGGTGTGAGCGTGCGCCCCATCAGCGGCGCTGGCGGTGCCCAGCCGCCCACCGGCCCGCCGCCTAGCGCCCCCGCGGCTGCCGCCCCCTCATCGCCCGCTGGCGGCCCCGCGGCCGGCACTCCCCCATCGCCGATTGGCGTCACCCTCGCCGCCGCGCCGCCCACCGGCGCCCACCCCGGCAGCCCCGCGCCCGGCAACGCCCCGTCCCCTGCCAGCGCTGGCACCGGCGCCGCCTTCCCCTCCAACGCCGCAAGCAACCTGGCAGCCCGCGCCTTCGCTTCCCTGCGCAAGGAACTGGCCGCCAATCCCCGTCTGCGCGCCGGCGCTTGGGCAATTGCCGGCATTTTGATATTGCAGGGGCTGTTGATGCAGGGAGACAGGGTGGAGGCCGCTTATGCCGCCTACGCGGCGTCCGCCAGCCAACTCGCGCGCGCTGAGGGCCTCACGCAAGACGCAGATTGGCCCGGATTGCTCGCCGCCGAGCAGGCCCGCGCCGCCACCCTCGCCGAGCGCGCGTGGCAAGCGGAGTCCCCGGGCCTCGCCCAAGCCCGCCTGCAAGCCGCCGTCACGGAAATCACAGAGGGCTTGGAGTTCCGCAACCCCATCGTTCAGGCCGGCATCAGCCGCCCGGTGCCGGAAGTAGACGGCCTTTGGCAGGCGCAAGCGCAGTTCAGCGGCATCGCCAGCCCCGGCGCGGAACTCGAAGTGATTCGCGCCATCGCCAAGTGGCCACGCAAGCTGGTGATCGATCGGCTGCATGTGCGCCGCCGCGATTCACGGCTCACGGTGTTGCTCTCTGCCTACTTCGACGGCGTGCAGGCGCCGCCGGAGGAAGACGCGGCCGGCGGCTGACGCGGGAACGCGGGCCTCGGTGCCCGGTCAAGCCGCCCGCGCGCCCGCAGCCAGCCCCGCAGGACGAAGGGTGACGCGCGCCAAAGCCAGCAACGCGACGATCGGCCGCGTCGCCCTCGGCATCCGCTGCGTGGCCAGCACCAATCAAGCCGCCCCAAGCCGCGCCCCGGCCCCGCCACTTCCGACTCGCCCCGTCACCCAACCCAAACACGAAATGAGCGCCCGTTACTTTCACTCGCCTACGCGACCACGCCCATTCGCCCACCCACCGCCCCCCAAACCCAAAACACAAAATAAGCGACAATTGGTGTACTTGGCTCACTCGCGCCGCCCTCACGCGCCATGCAATCAGCCTTCGTCGCGGGCATCCGCGCCAGCGCCCAACGCCATCGCCGCCTGTTGGCAGGTGGCGCCGGCGCCATCGCCGTCACAGCCATCGCGGCCTTGGCGCTGCCGGCGCAGGTGGCGGATGGCGTGGCCGGGGCAGGGCGCAACCCGCTTGCCGCGCCGCCCCCCGCATTGGCCCCGGAGGAAGACCTTGCAGCCTTCCTGGCAAGCAGCCGCTGGGGGGTGTCGCTCGCCGAAGCGGACGCGGCGCGCGCCGCGCAGCAAGGCGCGCAGTCCGAATCTGAAGCCCGCGCCGAGCTGCGCCGCATCGGCTTTCTCGGCGTGAGCGCCACAGCGCGCCCAAACGCCAGCGGCGCCCCGGAGTGGACGGAACGGGTGGTGCTGCTCGCGCTGCCGGATGGCGGCATCGCCCGCCTCGCCGCCGGGGATAGCCTGCCGGATGGCCGCCGGCTGGTGGCCATCGCCGCCAACGCGCTCACCTTGGCCACCGCCGGCGAGGAAAAGACACTGCGGCTGTTCCCAGCGCCGAACGCCGATGCGCTAACGCCCCCCGGCGCCCAGCAATCCCTTGGCGGACGCTCCTAGCGTGTTGGCATCCGCCGTCTCCGAACTGCGCCCGCGCCGCGCCGGTGGCCAAAGGCGGGGTCGTGGCTGGCTCGCTCTCGCGGCCCTCGCCATCACCGCCTCCAAACCGCCCCGCGCCCGCCGCCGGCAGCCCCGCCACACCCGCTGGCTCGCCCTCGCCGTTGAGCGCTTCCATCCGCAGGGGACCATGCGACGGCCTAGCCACACCCACTGGCTCGCCACCGCCGTTGACCGCTTCTATCCGCAAAGGACCTTGCCGCGCCCCCGCCGCGCCCTCTGGCTCGCCCCCGCGGCCCTCGCCGCCCTCGCCGGCTGCGCCGGCCTGCAGGTGCAGCCGCTGCCGGAGCCGATACGCCCTCCCAAAACGGTGCCGGAAGACGCCGAGGCCCAAACCGCGCAAGCCGGCGGGCGGCAAACCGACATCGCCCCGGCCCCCGGCGTGGTCATCCAGCGCTCGGTGGCAGAGGGCATTGCAGATCGCTTGGGTGAAGACCTAACCGGAGACGCCATCGCCGTCTCCTTCAACGATGTGCCCCTCGCCACCTTCATCAACGAAGTGTTCGCAGAGCGTTTGGGCCTGTCGTTCGCCATCTCGCCAGACCTGCGGGAGCAGGCGGATCTCGTCACCCTGCGCCTCACCGAACCCGTCCCCCCGGCGCAGCTGTTCGCCACCGCCCGGCGCGTGCTGCAGGATTACGGCGTCGGCTTGCAGGCGTCCGATGGCCTCATCCGCTTCGTGTCCACCGAGGAGGTGGCCGCCACGGACGTGCCGTTGCTCATCAGCGGCCGCACCCTGCCGGCGGTGCCCGCCACCCACCGCATCGTCTTCCAGCTTGTCCCGCTCGTGGCGCTGCGCGTGCCGAGCGTGTTCGGCCTGCTCCGGCAAGCGTTCCCGGATGGCCTCGGCCTAGACGAATATCCCCAGTTCAACGCCATCCTGCTGCGTGGCACGCCAGCCATGGTGTCCCGCGCCGCAGACATGATCGAGGTGTTGGATCAACCCCTGCTGCGCGGCCGCCACGGCATCATCATCGAACCGGCCTTCCTTGAAGCGCAAGCGCTCGCGCAAGACCTGACGTCCATCCTCGAAGCGCAGGGCTACGAAGTGACGACGGGCAGCAGCACCGGCGCCGTCATCGTGCTGGCCTTGGAGAGCGTGGAAAAGGTGGTGGCCTTCGCGGCCGACCGCGCCATTCTCGACCACATCAAGGATTGGGCGCGGCGCATCGACGCCGAGGAGGAAGCCGCGGTGGAAGACGCGGTGTTCACCTACCAAGTGCGGCACACGGAGGCGGAGAGCATGACGGAAACGCTCAACCAAATCCTCTTCGGCGCCAGCGCCAGCACCGGCGGCCGCGAACTCGAAGGCGGAGAAGCCACGGACGCCGCCCCCGCCAGCTCGCCATCCGGCTTCGGCCGCCGCGCCGGCGGCATCGTCGTGGACAAGAACCGCAACATGCTGCTGTTCCGCGGCGCCGGCCGGGAATGGGCGAAGCTGCGCAGCGTGATCGAGCAGTTAGACCGCCCCGTCCCGTCCGTGCTCATCGAAGTGCTCATCGCCGAAATCACGCTGAACGACGAGCAAGATTCCGGCATGGATTTCCTATTCCGCAACGGCATCGGTGGAGACCGCGGCATCAGCACCGCCACCCGCGACGCGCTGGGCTTAAGGGCCAGGGGCCTCTCCCTCACGCTGGACAGCGCCGGCGTCACCCGCGCCGTGCTGAACCTCTTCTACGACAACAGCCGCGTGGCCATCCGCTCCTCCTCGCGCTTGATGGTGAAGAGCGGCGAAACCGCCACCTTCGATGCCGGCAACGAAATCCCCACGGTGACGCAAACGGCAGATTCCGGCACCCAAACCGGCGGCTCCACCAACTTCCTGCAGCAGGTGACGTATCGGCGCACCGGCGTGGTGCTGCAAATCCAACCCGTGGTGCAGGCAGACGGCTTGGTGGAGCTCGGCATCTCGCAGGAGCTGAGCGAGGCGCGCCCCTCGGCGACCACCAGCCTCACTGGAACGCCCACCATCTTGAGCCGCCGCATCGCCACCAACCTCACGTTGCGCGATGGCGGCTCGCTGTTGATGGGCGGGCTGGTCTCCAACAACCAATCCTTCGGGGAAACGGGGGTGCCGGGCTTGGCGCGCGTGCCGGGCCTGGGGCGCCTGTTCCGACGCGATACCCTGAATGCAGACCGCACGGAGCTCGTGATTCTCGTCATCCCGTATGTGGTGGCGGATCATCGCGAGGGCTGGGAACTCACTGAACGCATCAAGGCCGAGCTGAACCTGCACAAGGAGTTCTTGGAGTGATGTTGCGGCGCAGCCGCCGCGCAGCGGCGAATCCGCTGGATTTGAGCGGCTTCAGGTGGCGAATCAACTCATTCGGCGGGCAGCCTCCCCTTCTATGCGGCGGCAGCCGAAAAAAAAGCGCAAAAAGGGTTGCGAATCCGGTTTGCGCGTGGATAATTGCCTGCCGAGCTTCTCGACGCGGGGGTTTCCGTCCTCCGGGCCGGTTGGCGATGGCACTTTTCTTGGGATGACTCGGAGTAACAGATGCTCTTCAGAAAGACTTTTAGGAACGCCGTGGCGACCTTGCTCGGGTTGGCCTTGGCGTTGGCAACCGGCACGGCGCACGCGGTCATCAACCTCGACGCCACCGGCACTCTCGCAGACCCGGTTGGAACCGTCGCGTTCTCCTCGGAAACCTTCACGGCCAGCGGCTCCACGTTGGTCTCAGGTGGCGACACCTACTACCGGATTTACCCGACTAGCACCCCCACCAACCTCCGGATAGAAGGGACACTCGGCGTTCGTGGCGCTGCCGGCAGGCAGGTCTTCGTTCGGTATGATCTCACCAACATGCGGTTTTGGGGGGCAGTTACCACCAGTGGCAGTGGCAGCGTGACGATCCCTGACGCGGACACGGCCACAACGGGGGACCAAGCTGCTGCGGCCATCACGGTTGAGGTCGGTGGCACGAATGGCACCGACCATGTCATCGTCTCGTGGCCTGAAGACGCGATCATCGCCTCCAACGCCGTTGTGGTGGCAATGTTTCACAATACGTTGGCGCTTCGCGCCGGCGCACCGGGCTCGATCTCGCAAAGCACCTACCTCTCCCTGACCGACGCGATTGCTGGCAACCAGAGTTTGGCCACCAAGAGCAAGACTATCGCGACGATGGCGCGGAGCTTGAGCACCGCGGTGGCGCCCAGTGTCGTGACCGCAACGGTCGCCTCGAGCTTCAACCAGCTCATGGGCTCGGGTGCCAACACCATCGGCGCGCTGTCCGTTCGTGTTGGCCCCGTGGCCGGCACCCACCTCATAGCGCTAACCGGGTTGCCCGCGGACACGCTCGCCGAAGTGGCCACGCCAGGCAATGTGGCGGCTGGCACGGGTAGCTTGGTGACTTTCACGGGTGACTTCTCGGTCGGCGCTTTCTACGCCAACACTGCATCCCCGGCGTCCTGCGGAGCTACTGCGCTCGCCACGCGAAACGCCCAGAGGGAAGTGCTGGAGAGCGTCAGCATTGCCGCCGCGGTGGGCACCACCTCCTTCTGCATCGCTGTGCCCGCCACCAACACGACCGCGATTCCCAGCGGCTCGTACACGGTGGCCGTGGATTACGCCGGCATCAGCAACGCCGCCTTCCCGCCGATGGACATCGCGGCGACGACGATCGGTCGCATCCGGCGGGATGGCACTCAGGTGCAGATTCCGTATCTCACCACCTATGAGAACTACACCCAGCGCGTTGTCCTCGTGAACCGCAACCGTGTGCCGGTGACCTATGCCTTCACCTTCACGCCGGAAGAAGGCACCACGGCCGAGGCGGGCGCGATGGCAACAGGGACGGTGCCGGCCCAAGGCACGATGACGGTCCGGGCAAGGGACATTGTCACCTTGACGGGCAAGACGCGCACCGCGGCCACCCTTGATGTGGTGGCAACGTCTGGTAGCGTGGATGTCGCGACGACCCAGGTGAACGCGGACACCGGCGGGACGGACACCGTCGTCTACGACACCGAAGCCTTCGCAAACTGACCGGGGCCTCCGCGAGCCATCGCGGGCCAAACCGGCCAATCGACCAAACTGGTCAGAGGGGGAGAGCGTTCGCGCTCTCCCCCTTTTCTTTGGTCGCATGCGCCGCCTCCCACGGCGACCCACTTCGGGTGAACGCCGCCGCTCGCCGCGCGAACATCCCCGCGCAGGGGCGTCGGAACGGGCAGCGTCGCAGAAAAGAGGTCTCAGGTTCCGCGCCAACGCCTTGCCATTGCCCAAGATATGGTGATAATGGCGCTTCCAAGTGCGCTCTCCGGTGGGGGCGCTAGATGTATGAGGGGATTGGCTAGGATGCGCATGGACAAAACCTTTCTCACGAGTCTGGCCGGGGTGCTTTTGGCGCTGGCGTCAAGCATGGCCAATGGCCAAACGATCGATTTGGACGCCACCGGCACCTTGGCGAGCCCGGTCGGCACCGTCACGTTTTCCGACGAGACGCTGCTCAACACCAACACGGTCACCGCCGGCGGGCGGACTTACTACAAGCTCACCGCCTCCACATCCACTGATCTGCAGGTCAACGGCAAGGTCGGCATCCGCGGTGCCCTTGGCCGACGGATCTACATCCGGCACGACCTCACCAACATGGTGTTCGCAGCCGCCGCGAGTGACACGGGTGACGGCACCACCGGCACGGTGAGAATCCCCGATGCAGCCGCAGACGGCAGCAACACCGCCGTCGCCACGCAAAGGGAGAGTGGCGGCAGCGTGGGCAGCGCCTCCGTCATTTACGCGGCCGCAGATGGCGCAGTGATTAACGCGGACGCCGTCGTGTCCGCGTTCTTCGAGGCAGATCAGTTGGCCATTTTGCCGAATACGGCTGGCGGCATCTCCATGTCTGTCTTTTTGGATTTGAGCGCTGCGCTGTCCGGCGGCACTGCGGTCACCTCCAAGGAAAAGACTGCCATCACCTTGGCCCGCAGCGTCTCAACCAGCGTGACGCCTGGGCAAGTGACGGCAAGCGTGGCCAGCAGCTTCACGCAGCTCTCTTCGCTCGGCACATTGGGCCCCAATGCGCCGCAACCGCTCGGCAGCGTGAATATCCGCGTTGGCCCGACGATGGGCACGCATTTGAATGCGAGCAGCGGAGACACTGTGGCCGCGCTAACGGATGTGATGCGGCCAGCGAGCTCCGCGATGAAGTTCTCGGGCGATTTCTCCGTCGGCAGGTTCAGCATCTCCGCTGACGGCTGCGCCACTTCCTTGGCCAACGCTCTGAAAATGAACGAGGCGAAGGACGAAGCGACGCTGAATGCCGCATCTTGGGGGACAGGCGCCCGCTCGCTCTGCATCACGGTGCCAAACACCAATGCAGACCCGATTGCAGCAGGGGCCTTCATGGTGGAGGCAGACTATTCGCCCTTGGCGAACGCCGCCTTCGGCCCGACTGATCTGGCGCTAGCCCAAATTGGCCGGATTCGCCGGGACGGCACCACGGTGCAGCTTCCGTACCTCACGACGGCGGATGAGTACAACCAGCGCATCGTCATCGTGAACCGGTTGTCGAGAGCCGCGGGCTACAACTTCGTCATCACGGCGGCGGACGACACCACGGCGGTTGCCGGCGACATGGCCTCCGGCACCATCCCGGCAAACTCCACCATGGTGGTGAGCGCTAGGGATGTCGTGACCGTCACCGGTGGCACGGACGCCTCCGCGACCCTCAACGTGGTCGCCACATCGGCGCACATCGACGTGTCCACGATCCAGGTCAACAGCCGAGGCCAGACAGACTCCGTGGTCTACGAATCGATGTCCAACTAACGCCGTCCGCCAAAACGGCAAGCAACCCCAGACGGGGCAGGGCACCACGCCCTGCCCCGTCTTTTTTTGGGCAACCGCCAGCGGTGTTGGCCGATCACCCTTGTAAGCACAACCAGTATTCGGCTAGAGTGCATGCGAATGTCGCCCACGGGTCGGCAAGGCCATAGAGGGAAACGGACGGCGTGAGCTTCCGGTACGCGGAGCTTTTTGCGGGCATTGGCGGCCTAGGCGCGGGCTTCGAAGCGGTCGGCGGCGAATGTGTGTACGCCAACGAGTACGACAAGTACGCCGCCGCCACCTACCAAGCCAACAACCCCTCCGTCGCGGTGGACACCCGGGACGTGCGGGCAGTGCAAGACGAAGACGTGCCCAACCACGACGTGCTGCTGGCCGGGTTCCCCTGCCAGCCCTTCTCCGTCGCCGGCATCTCCAAGCGCCGGGCCCTCGGCAGGGCGACCGGCATGGCCTGTCAAGACCAAGGCAATCTGTTCTACGAGGCCGCTAGGATCATCGCGGCGAAAAAGCCTAGGGCGGTGGTGCTGGAGAACGTCAAGAACCTGCTGCGGCATGACCGCGGCAGAACCTTGGCTGTCATCGGCGAAACGCTGCATGGCCTAGGCTACGGCTTCCGCCACCGAATCCTGGACGCGGCCGCTTGGGTGCCGCAGCACAGAGAGCGCATCTTCATCGTGGCCCTGAGCGGCGGCGACGAATGTGATCTTGAAAGCGTGCCCGTGCCGGACGCGGCCACTTGGCCGACCATGCGGGCGGTGCTCCACCAAGCAGACGGCAGGGAGGACGCAGAGCCGCCCTACACGCATGGCCCCTCGCGCCTGCGCGTAGCCCCGAAGTACACGCTGAGTGCGCACATGTGGGGCTATCTCCAAGCCTACAAGCGCAAGCACCAAGGCAAGGGCAACGGCTTCGGCTTCGGCTTGGTGGGGCTTGGCGACCGTGCCCGCACGTTGTCCGCTAGGTACTACAAGGACGGCAGCGAGATACTGGTGAGGCGGCGGGGCGGCAACCCAAGGCGGCTGACGCCCCGGGAATGTGCGCGGCTCATGGGCTTCGACAGCGGCAGGAAGTCCGCGTTCCGCATCCCCGTATCAGACAACCAAGCCTACCGGCAGTTCGGCAATGCCGTGGCCGTGCCAGCCGCCAAGGCGGTCGCCGCCACTGTCGCGCAATGCCTGTAGCCAGCATCACCAAGCGCCTCAGCAAAACCGACGTGGGCGAAAGCCACACCCACCAGTCCGGCATCCTCATCCCGGTGGCAGAAGGCCGCGCGATTTTCCCAGAACCCTTGGGTTCCCCGGAAGGGGATTGGTTCGATTGCCAAGACCACACCGGCCGCGTGTGGCGCTTCAAGTTCCACCACCGCGCCAAGCAGAGCGAATCCAGAATCACCGGCACCCCCGAATACATCAGGCAATATCGAATCCGCTCTGGGGACTCCATCACCATCTGTGCGCCAGCCACTGAGGGCGCTTGGTACACCATCTCCTTCGCCGTCGATGACGTGCCCCTTTGGCGGGAAGGGGAGGAAATCGAGGAAGCAGAGGAAGCCGGGGATACTGAGGAAGGGCGCGAAGGCTGGGCCGAGGGCGCCAGCCAACGCCTCTGGGTGAATAGATACGAACGTGACCCAAGGAACCGCCAAGCGGCGATTCAGCAACACGGCGTGCGGTGCTTGGGATGCGACGTGGAAATGGCCGAGGTGTACGGCGAGATTGCCAAGGGCTACATACACATCCACCACATCAAACCCATCTCTGCGATGCAGGGCGCCCACCCCCTAATCGAAGACTTGGTGCCCCTGTGCCCCAACTGCCACGCCATCGTTCACCTAGAGACCCCGCCCATCAGCATCCACCGGCTGCAGAAGCTGATCCGGCAGCGAGGCCAGAAGCCCGCATGAGTAACGGCGCCAGCGACTGAGGGCATTACCTAGACCGTGCCGGTGGCGGCGGCGGTGGCCCGGCACGGAACGTGTCACAATCGGCCTCATGCGCTTCTTCAACACGGAAGGGCCGGTTTGTCCGGACGAGCACTACGCGATCGATCCGCTGGAACGGATGGACGTCGATGACGTGCTTGGCCTGATCCAGACGAAGCGCTACTTCGTGCTCCATGCGCCGCGGCAGACTGGCAAGACTTCCGCCCTGATCGCCCTGCGGGACCTGCTCAACAGCGGCAAGGCCGGAAACTTCCGCTGCGTGGACATGAACGTGGAGCCAGCCCAAGTGGCGCGCGATGACGTGGCAGAGGGGATGCGCGCCATCCTGAGCAGCTTGGCCATGAGCGCGCAATGGCTCGGTGACGACTACTTGGAAAACGTCTGGCCGAATGTGCTCGCCGAGGCGGGTGCCAGCAACGCTTTGCAGCAGGTGCTCGCCCGTTGGTGCTTGGCGAACCCCACGCCGCTGGTGCTGTTGGTGGACGAGATCGATTCCTTGGTGGGCGACACCCTGCTCTCGGTGCTGCGCCAACTCCGCGCCGGCTACGCGCGGCGCCCCCGGGGTTTCCCGCAGAGCGTCGTCCTCTGCGGCGTTAGGGACATTCGGGACTACAGAATTCGCTCAAGCTCGGGCGAGGTGATCGCCGGCGGCAGCCCTTTCAACATCGCGGCGAAGTCTCTGCGCTTGGGGGACTTCACGGAGGCGGACACGTCCAACCTGCTGTCGCAGCACACGGAGGAAACCGGCCAGCGCTTCACGCCGGCGGCGCGGGACGCCGTGTGGACGCAGACCCAAGGTCAGCCATGGCTGGTGAACGCGCTCTGCGCCGGGGCGTGCTTCGACGACAAGGCGGGGCGAGACCGGTCCCGCGCAATCGATGTGGACGCCATCCACGCGGCGCGGGAAGAGCTCATCCTCTCCCGCCGCACGCACTTGGACCAGTTGGCGCACAAGCTGGAGGAGGAGCGCGTGCGGCGCGTCGTCGTGCCCATCCTGAGCGGCGGCGAGATTCAGCACAACGCCCATGACTTGGCGTACGTGCGGGACCTCGGCCTGTTGGCGCCCGATTCGCCGCCGCGCATCGCCAACCCGATCTACCAGGAGGTGGTGCCGCGGGAGCTGGGCTACGTCCTGCAGGACGGCTTGGACCAGGACGCCGCTTGGTATGTGGACGATGCGGGCGGGTTGGACATGCACAAGCTGCTGACGGCGTTCGCCACGTTCTTCGGCGAACACGCCGAACACTGGCTCAATCATCTTGGCGACTACCGGGAGGCTGGCCCCCAACTGATCCTGCAAGCGTACCTGCAGCGGGTGGTGAACGGCGGCGGCCGCATCGAACGGGAGTACGGCTTGGGGCGCGGCAGGACGGATCTGCTGGTGCTGTGGCCGCGGCGGGAGGGGCAGCCCTCGGACCTGTGGCAGCGCTTCGTGATCGAGTGCAAGGTGCTGCGCGACTCCGGCCGCAAGAGCCTGGAGGGAACCATCGAACGTGGCGTGGAGCAGACGTTGGCCTACATGCGGAAGTGCGGCGCGGAGGAAGGGCACCTGGTGGTGTTCGACCGCCGCGACGGTAGGGAGGCCCCGTCGCCCGCGAGGGAGCCTCAGCGTAGCGGCGACGTGGTTGTCTGGACGCTGTAGCGCAACACCCCCTTTGACCGCGCCGGCGCGGTTGGCATGTCCTTGAAGAGCATCGAACGTCTACCCGCGTGCTCGAGCGGACTTGGCCAGACGGCACCGTCGAACGTTATGCCTTTGATGCCCGCGCGATTTGGAAGTGCCTTACCTTCCGCGGGGGCAAACCGGCCCTTGCCGGATTTAACCGACTACCACCGAGGAGTTGCCGATGTTCGATCCTCCCCATCCGGGCCAACTCGTGCGGAGTTGCATCGAGGAGTCCACTTGGACGGTGGCCCGCGCCGCCGAGCGCCTTGGCGTCGGACGCTCCTCGCTATCCCGCCTGTTGAACGGCAAGCATGGGATTTCGCCGTCGATGGCGCTGGCTTTGGAAGGCGTGGGCTGGAGCAACGCGGAGCACTGGCTTCGCGTGCAGGCCATCTACGACCTAGCGCAGGCGCGGGCGGCGCACAGCACCGCTTGAGGCGGCGACGCCGGCCTCGTCGGCGAACCCTCTCCCGGCGTCCGCTTGCCGCCGAGTTGTTTTGCGCACGTCCGCCGGGCTACTGCCGGCCGAGGCGGCGGCAGTAGGGGTGCATGGCGAGTGTGAAGCCGCGATGGAACTCTCTGTGGAGACGTTGCCACAGCGCGATGGATGTCTGGGCAACCCGCGGCTTGCGCGTGCCCAGAAGTGGGCTACGAACTGGCGGCCGCGTGCTGGCCGAGGCGGAGTTAGCGTGGCCTGGGCACCGCGTGACCGTGCTCCACGGCGAGCAAATGGCAGGGGCAGCCGCTTTTCGAGCACGCGGGCTGGCGAGTGCATTCGAAGGGCGAGGATGGGGATGACTTGGCGGAGCGGGTCTTGGACGGGCTTGCCGGCTAGGGGGTTCGCCGAGGCAATACGAGGTTGAAGCTGCGGGCCACCAGAGTTTGTGAACGCGTGGTAGGACGGATGAGTGGCGTGCCGAAACCTCAACGATACGCCTCCCGCCGATGCAACACGCGAAGGACTACGATGCCGTCTTCCTTTCGAAAAATCGCCCGCAAGCTCCCTATCCGCAGCCGGAACCGGCCACGCCACTGGCCGCCAAGGGCTCGTACATCGCCAACGCCGCTCGCCGCGAAACGATCCACCGCGTCGAGCACTCGTTGTCGATCTCTCAACGGTAGATTCTCCATGTCCTTCCCGGCTCGGCTGGTATATCGGACCGTCACAGACCAAGGCGCACACGGAGCGCAGCCGCAGTGATGACCTTCCCGTCTTCGACATCACGCTCACCTTCCGCTATCGCCTGCGCTTCGCCGACCGTGACTGGTTCATCGTCTATCGGTGCCTTGGCCAGGGCGGATGTCGCCGGGTCAGCGAGCGATCGCGCGGATAGCCCATTGAGCATCTTCTCGGCGGCGTCCAGCGCGTCATCCGGCAGCGCGTCCACCAAGCGGTGTACTTGTTCCGTTTTTGCGTTCTTATTGGCCTTAGCTGCGAGCACCCTCGAGAGGTCGTCGGCAACCTCCTGATATTCGGCCGACAGGCCGGCGTAACGGCGGTGAAGTTGATCGACGTTCGCGTCCGACCCCGTTAGCGCTGCCGTGCGGCCGAGCAGGTAGTCCGTGGACACGCGCAGTGCATCTGCAAGTCGTCGCAAGTTGTCGAATGAGGGTTTGCGCGTGCCGGTCTCGAAATGAGAAACCGCCGACGCTTGCAGCCCTGCACGCGCGGCAAGTGCGCCTTGGCTCAGTTGGCGTAACTCTCGTGCCGCCCGTAGCCTCTCATCGAAACTGCTCGCCGGGGGGGTTGGCATGTTTGCGATTCTGTATCGTTCATGATGACGAAGTTTACATGCAGCCTGCGTCGCCGCAAAAGTGCGTGAACGGGATTTGTCAACGCAAAGTAGAAATGTCCCCTTTTTGCCGGCGGGCGCAGCTGATGAAGCGCCTGCGCGGGCCGAGCCGCCGAACACGGCGTGGAGCAGACGTTGGGGCTACATGCGGAAGTGCGGCGCGGAGGAAGGGCACCTGGTGGTGTTCGACCGCCGCGACGGTAGGGAGGCGCAATCGCCCGCAGGCGAGCCTCAACACAGCGGCGACGTGGTTGTCTGGACGCTGTAGCGCGACACGCCTAGACCGCGCCGGCTGCCGCGAAGCGGCGGGCTCGTCATCTAAGGCGCGATCAACATGCGGCGCGATCGTCGCTCAACGAAGGCCGAGCGCCGGGGCTCGGGCAGGAACCACAGCCCTTGCGAATAGGACGATGGCTGTCGAAGGCGGCTGTGCTACGCTTCGGAGCGTCATAGAGAGACCTAGCGACATGGCATCGACACCGCTCCGTCGCCTCAAGCGGGTTGAGGTCGACGGCCTCTTCGGCATCTACAACCACCACATCGACTTGAAGTTGGATGCGCGAGTGACGCTGCTGCATGGCCCCAACGGTGTCGGCAAGACGACCGTCCTGAAGATGATCCATGCTCTGCTGACGCGAGAGTTCAGCTACCTCCGGCAAGTTCCCTTCGAACGACTGCTGCTTGGATTCGAGGATGGGGCTACGCTGGAGCTAACAAAAATGGGCAGCGGCAAGGAAGCCGGCTCCGAGGTTGGCGAGGCCCGGCTGACAGGAAACGGGGACACCAAGTCCGCATCGGTAGCGTTGACGCCTGCGGAGGCGGCTGCTGCGGAAGTCGACTTCCTGGAGCGTTCCGGAGACGCTTGGATCGACGTGCGATACGGCGAGTGGCTAACCGACTCTGATGTTGTGCGGCGGTTTGGACTACGCTCTGGGCCATCTTCAGCTATCGACATCCCTGACGAACGGGATGCGTGGCTTCTAGAGTTCCTTGATGCGGCCAACTCTCATATCATTGAGGCGCAACGACTTGTGCGACCTCACTACTACACTCCAAGATTGCCGCGCCGTCGCCCCGATCCTCTGCCGTCTCGAGTGGTCGAATGTAGTATAGAACTCAAGAAAAGAATTGACGACACTATGGCCGACTACGGCAGACAGGCACAGACTCTGGATCAGTCTTTTCCGCAGCGCCTTCTGGAACATAGCACCGCTCGCGACAACTTGTGTGTTGAGGAGATCCGGAGACAGATGTTGAACCTCGACCGGAAAACTGAGGAACTGAAAAACATCGGCCTCTTGGAAGAGACGCCCATCCATCAGTTCCAGCATCTCGGCGAGATTGATCCTGAGCAAGCGCGCGTGATGACACTGTATGTAGCCGATACAGCGAAGAAGCTGCAAGTCTTGGATGACTTGGCTAGCCGTGCGCGCCTCTTGCAGGAGAGCTTGAACGGCAAGTTTCGACACAAGCAAATTCGTGTGGATCGTGAGAAAGGCTTGGCTGTTAAGGTTGATGGCGAGCCATTGCCGCTAGACTCCCTGTCGTCAGGCGAGCAGCACGAATTGATCTTGCACTACGACCTTCTGTTTAGAGTTCAGCCCAACACGGTTGTGTTGTTGGACGAGCCGGAACTGTCCCTCCATATCGAGTGGCAGAGCAAGTTCCTCTCTGATCTCATGGCGATCGTTGAGCTTGCGGGCTTTGATGCCCTTGTGGCAACCCACTCCCCTGATATAGTTGGCACTAGGGACGATCTGATGGTAGCGCTTACAGGCTAGCGTATCTGCGTTGACCGCAAGGATCTGCCTACATGCAATCCGGCCTAGCCCATCGTGACTTGGTGGTGCAAATCAAGATACGCCGCGCGGCGCATGATGGTTCGTTCTTGGTGGTTGAAGGGAAGGATGACGAGCGGTTTTGGAAAGATCGGTGTCATGACGATTGCAGACTGATCGACGCCATGGGCAAGCAGAACGTCATCCGCGGCCTGCAACGCCTTGATGAGATCAATTTCGGACGTGCGTTGGGTGTCGTCGACAGTAACCATGACTACTTAGAAGACACGCCGTTGCCGTCTGCGAACCTCGTCCGCACGGACGCGCATGATCTGGAGTGTCTGTTGTGCAGGTCGCCGGCTTTGGAGCGCGTGTTGGCGGAGTATGGCGACACCGATAAGATCGTTAGATTCGAGCAACGACACGGCGTGGACGTGCGCAGGGCGTTGCTCGATCGAGGTTTGGTCTTCGGGCGTTTGAGATGGGTTGCCCGTCGGTTCGAGCCGAACCTTGATTTGGGAGACATCAATCCACCTCGGTTTATTGATGAGAGTGAGTGGATCGTGGATGAAGAAGAGATGGTTCGCGTGGTGGCAAGTTCCAACGTGCAAATCGACGCGCAAGCGCTCCAGCGCCAAATCGCGCAGTTGCCGCCTAGGGACCCTTGGCATGTCGTCCACGGCCACGATTTGATTGAGATTCTCAAAATCGGCCTCCGTGGAGTGCTGGGTAGCCTGCAAACGAGCATCGGCCGTGAGGCAATCGGGGGCTTGCTGCGCCAAGCGATGGAATTGCAGCACCTGCGATCCACCGGCCTGTGGGCAGACATGCGTCGGTGGGAGCAGTCGAACGAACCGTTCTTGGTGCTACGTGCCTAAAGTGGCCACGGCGTATACGCTGGGCCTCTCACTCGGCCGGGAAGTACACGCTCCACCTCACTCCCTCTGCGTCGTACTGGCCAGTCACTACCCCCACAATCGGGTAGTTTGGCATGTTGACGATGGCCCAGCAGCGCCCGCCAACCATCCTGCCAGCAGCGCGTTGGAACGTGAAGTCTAAGTTGTCGAAGCCGTGTCGCTGGCGATGTTGGGGCAGGTCCGCCACGTCGGCGGGCTGAAGGTGCAGGTGGAAAGTCGCGGCGGTGTCCACAGCGTCGCAGGGTGCGCGCAGCCAAGCGAGTTGTCTGCCATCGTTCACCCAGTACACATTGAATGGCCCCGGTGCAGCGGGCGGCCCGGCGGCGATGGAGCGAAACTCGTCTAGCTCCAACTGAGCGAGGTCACTCGCTCTATAGAGGAAGGCGATCTGGTGTTCCGGCGTGAGCGATTTCGGGTGCGCGTTGGGGCTGAGAACAAAGTCCCCCGAGGCCGGGCCCCAATCTGCCCGCCCACGCGCAAGCGTCGGCGCGTCCATCACCCTCTCCACGGCCCAAGCGTGCGCTCGAAACCAATCTGAATCCTGCATCGCAACGACGGTGCCGGTGCCGACGATGGCGCGAATGGCCGTCAATTCAGACAAGACGGTCTGCCTCATCTCGACGATCTGCTTTTCCGGGCTGTGCTCATAGCTGGCAACGAATTCGCTGAAGTCGAAGTAGCCGCTCGGAAAGAGCGTCGTCCATTTCATGTTCAACACTGCGCCGCCGGTTTCGGGATCGCTGCGCACTGCGAAGTGCTCATCGAATGCCATGATGAACCGTTCGATGCGGCGCTTGTCCTGAATGGCGATGGAATAGGTGGGCCAGTGCCAGCCCGATGCGTGTAGCTGGCGCAACCACGGCGCCTTCAACTCCTGAAAGCGCCGCCACACGTCGCTCGCCGGAATGATCGTCTCTTCGGAGCGCTCGATGAGCGTGCGCAGTTCGCGTTGGGTCTCGTGCCAGAGCTTGGTGTTCCCCAACTGCCACAAGCTGGCCGCGCCCAAGCCCGTGGCAAGCACAAAGCCAATCAACGCGCGCTCGGTGGGCGCCAAGGTGAACCGGAGCCGATGCGTCGCCACGGCGAGGCCCATCCATGCGGCGGAGCCGAACACGATCAGCGTGCGGTATTCGTACTCGATGTAGGCGCCCACATGCCAAGGCTCGACGATGAGGCGCAGCGCAACGTGCAAGGCCAGTGCCGCGCTCGCGAGCGCCGCCGCCCACAGCGCCCAATGCACGGAGCTTCGCCAGCCGCGATGCAGGCGCTGGCGCAGTGGAGGTATGGCAACGGCCACCACCAGCGCGATCAGCGCTGCGCTCACGACCAAGCTGATCCGGCTGGCGCCGGTGTTGCGCCACATCTCCCAAGGCAGGGCGACGGCCGCTTGGGTGAAAAACCGCTGCGTTGCGCTGGCAACCGGGTGCGTGATTTGCCAATAGAAGACGAACAAAGTGAGCACCACCCCACCCGCGGCGATGGCATGGAGGTGCCAAGTGTCCCTGGTTGGGCGGCGTGTTTCGCTTTGGGCAAGGCGCCAAATGGCTGCCCCGGTGAGGATCGGGCCCCACACGATCATCCCTTCGTGAGATCGAAACAGCGCGATGAGCACCACCACCACAAAGGCTTGGTCCAGCCGCGTGGCCTTCAGGCGCAACGTGGCGTAGGCCAGCGGCACCCAGCACAGGGCGGCCGCCGTGAAGGCGGGGTTGATCTTGAACTGCTCGGAGGGCAGCGTGGCGGTGATGAGGCTCGCCACCACAAACACCATGAGGCGGTAATCCCGCGCACGACGGCAGAGCGCGAGGCAAACGAGGGACAGCGCCAGCGGCGTGAGAAAGAAGCCTGCCCCGAACAAGAGCTTGAGCACGCGGAGGTCTTCGACGCCGGCCTTGATGGCCAGCGCAGCGGGGAACTGGTTGATCAGATTGACGACGAGCCGAATATGCTTGCCATCGTCAAACAGCGGCCAAGCGAACTCGCGGCTCAGCAGGTTCAGCAAGAAGTTGGCGCCATCGACGGCCAACGCCCGCTCGGTGAAGATGGCGGCAGCCAGATGGAAGGCGTACAGCGCACCGGCGCAGACGCCTAGGGCGACAAGGAAGCTGGTGCGCAGGCGTGTCGCGGTCATCGTGCGCCGGCGGGGCGACAGCACCGCTTCGCTATCGTTATTGGGAACGCGTTCGCCGCGTGAGGACGGAACCGTACCCCGCTATTCACCGTCGCCAAGGGTGAAAGCCCTTGAAGTCGTCGTCGCTCGGGCTGTCTGACTTCACCAGATTCCCTAGCAGCTCACAGCACCAGCGATGATCGTCCGGCCAATGCGATTCGGCGCGGATGGCCTGCCGGACCTCGTCCTGAAAGAGCTTCACATGGCGCTTCCACCGTGTGTCACGAGATGCCAGCGTCGTGAGCCCCGCCAGCTCGGACACGAGAAAGTGCGTGTCGAACAGCCTAGGCCTGTAGGAATCCGGCGTGTCCGCATCGAACATCTCTTGCCATGCGAGCGCGATCAGCGCGGACGACTCGTTCGCGGAGTCCAAGTCGCTGCTTGTGGGGAAGTACATTGTGAGGAAGGGATCGATGACCGCCCGCGAGTTCGCTTGGCGATCGACGCCAAATGGCCACCGGGCGAGCCACCATCCCTATTTTCGGTTAGGTCGCCAACCAATAGCGCCAACGTAACTAGAGTGAGAGCCGAAGTCAACGCCTTGTGCGGGCTTGTCAACGCAAAGCAGAGATGTCCCCTTTTTGCCGGCCGGCGCAGCCGATGAAGCGCCTGCGCGAACTGCTCGTCTGGTCGCGTTCGGAACTGCTCCGGCAACGGGACGCCGCGCCCGAGCGGGAAGTGGAGTCGCAGTACTCGGGGTGACGGTGGCTGTGGGGTACGTATCCTGCGGGTTGTACCGGCGTGGGTAGGGTCCCGTAAACGGTATGAATGCGACCTTCCAGAGCTTGCAGAGCTGCGAGACCAATTCCGAACGTCGTCAACTCGCCAAGCCCGCGAACGGCCTTGGACGCGAGGGCATCGGATGCCGGCCTGTTGGGCAGCCACCTGACGGTTAACGATAGTGACCCGACGAGAGCCAATAGCCTTGCGATTCCGCAAAATGGATGGCCGCGGTACTTTGGCGTCCAAAGTCGGCAGCGATCAACTGGCGGATTGCGCTAGCTGCAAAGTCCTGGCCATTGCCGAACGCTGGCTGTCGTTCTGGCGACCTTGATGACGCCGCTCAGTCCGTTCGTCCGCAGCCATCGAGCAGCGCGAAGCGGATGGCGTCGTAGAGGTCGGGCCGGTGCCGAAATCCCAAAACAGCAACCAGCAAATGAGATGGTGGTGCCCAAGCCGAAGATCGGGGCGGCAGCGCCTGCCCCAATCGCGCCGAGATGCTGCACCTCGATGCCGCACTGAGATACTCGACCAATCGACGACGCGGCCCTGCGGCCCGATACGCAGGCGCACAACGACTGCAGCGATGTCGCGGGCCGAATCGGGCAAATGTCGCTAGCACCGCACACTCGCCGACGACCAAACTGGCCGGCATGCACGAAGACGACATCTGTCGAACTGCATTCGCGGATGCCGACATGACGCGCGACCTGTTGGAACTGCTGCCAGAGGACGTCACGGCCGGGCTGGACCCTCGCCGACTGCGTCGTCTGCCGACCGAGCATGTCGCTTCAGGCGGGCAGCGCCGCCGCGCCGACATGGCTTGGGCGGTTGGAACCGTCGGTGGCCGGGCAGGGCGAGGGGACGAATTGCAAGGGAGCCTTCAGCCAAGGGGCGGGACGCGCCTCCCCTCGCAAGAAGAGGCTGGCGCCGCGGCCGGGTTGAAAGGGGAGGCATTGCTGGCGCTGGAGTTCCAGTCCTCGCCGGACCGCGCCATGGCGCTGCGCATGGAGATCTATGTGGCGCTGCTGCGCCAAGAGGTGGCCGCCGAGGGCGGACTGCGCGCCGGCGACCTGCTGCCGCGGGTGTTGCCGGTGGTGGTCTACACGGGAGGCCGGCGCTGGCGGCCAGAGACCCTCGACGAACTGACCGCGCCGACGCCAGTGGGTTGGGGCAACTGGCAGGCGCGGTTCGAGTTCCTTTGCCTTGACGCTGCGAACTTGACGGCGGAGGATGGACGCTCGAATTCAGTCGCCGCGCTGATGCGGCTGCTGGCGAGCCGGCGGGCGGAATCCGTGCCGGCGATGGCGAAGGCGCTGTTCGAGGGGCTGCGGCCGGCCGGTTCGGGCACGGAGCGTCAGGCGTTTGCGAATAGACTGGCGCGGGCGCTGATGCAAATGCTGATCGCCCGCTTCGCCGGCGACGAGGAGAGCGACCGGCACCGACACCACATGCAGCAGGCGCTGCGTTACATGGAGGAACCCACCATGCTCGCCGAGGCAATCACCGAATGGCGGCAGAACGCGATTGCGGAGGGTAGAACCGAGGGCAGAACTGAGGGGAGAGCCGAGGGCTTGAGGGAAGGCACGTCCGAGGGCAGGAGGACACTGCTACGGCGCTTGGCCGCCCGGCGCTTTGGCCTTGAGGCGGGGGACGAGTTCAGCTGGCTCCTAGCGGACGAAGAGGATGCCGATCGGCTGGCGCTTGCCGGCGACCTAGTGATCGACTGCTCAAGCGCGGAAGAATTGCTGCGCCGGGCGCGACGCTTGCTGAGGGGTGGCGACGGCGAAATGCGCTAGTTCGCTGCACCGGCATTGCGCTGCCGCCAGCACTACGCTTGGCGCCCATGTCCCACGCAGGGCGACCGAGACGCGGAGGCGGCGGCAGCGATGGCGAAGGGCGGCAGGCTTTGCCACGAGACTGGCGCGGGCGCTGATGCAACTGCTGATCGCCCGCTTCGCCGGAGACGAGGAGAGCGACCGGCACCGACACCACATGCAGCAGGCGCTGCGCTACATGGAGGAACCCACCATGCTCGCCGAGGCAATCACCGAATGGCGACAAAACGCAATCGCGGAGGGTAGAACCGAGGGCAGAACTGAGGGGAGAGCCGAGGGCTTGAGGGAAGGCACGTCCGAGGGCAGGAGGACACTGTTGCGACGCCAAGCCACCCGGCGCTTCGGCCTCGAGGCGGGGGACGAGTTCGGCCGGCTCTTGGCGGACGAAGAGGATGCCGATCGGCTGGCGCTTGCCGGCGACCTAGTGATCGACTGCTCAAGCGCGGAAGAATTGCTGAGCCGAGCGCGCCGGCTGCTGAGCGACGGATCGCTTATCGGTTGACGATGGGCGTGGTCGGCCCTCTGCGGCCAAATCGGCCCGCAGCCTCAGCCCCACGCCAAGTTCAGCGCCACGAACTGCGGAGTCGTGCAATGCCGCTTGTAGTCGCGCATTGTGGTTCCGCTGGCACCCATTAGCCCGTTGGCCTACGGGAAGCTCCGCTGGCGAGTAGGTTCGCTAGAACAGGTAGAGCAAGTACAACAGCGGCAATGCAGCCCCATGGGGAACGAGCCGCGCGGCCTGCGCCGCCTTCGCCGCGTCCACCGGGTCCCGGACATCCTTCCCGCCAGCGACGGCAACCGCCGCCTCGCCTTCCGCCAGCACCCGGAACGCCAGCTTGCGCCCCTTGAGCAGCACCGACGCAGTGCCGTCGAAGCCCTTGCACACCGTCACCGCAGCGCCGCGGAGCCGGCGGCCCTTGCCTTCCCCGACCAGCTGGAACTCGCGCCGCTCGAACCTGAACGCCAAGTTCCTCGACAGCTTGCGGACATGGTGCTCGCAGAGGATCAGGTCCAGCTCCTCCGCGCCGTGCAGCACCACCGCGAAGCGGCGGTTGAAGTCCGCCATGAACTCCGGCAGGCAGCTGTTCGCCGCCTCGATCCCGTCGATCCCCCGCAGCCGCATCTCCTTGACGAGCCGGTCCTGCAGCGTCAGGTTGGCGCGCTCCACCCGCCCCTTCGCCTGAGGGGTGCTCGCGAACATCGGCCCGAAGTCCAAGTACCGCGCGCGAACCAGCGACGTCGCCGCCTGCCGAACCTCCGCGGCCAGCGCGTTGTTCGGGCGCTTGCCGCGGTGCCCCGACGCCACTCCCGCCGCGCCGCGTTCCCGGAGCCGCTTCGCCAGACGCTTCACCTGCCTCACGCTCAGGCCCAAGCGCTCCGCAGCCTCGCGCTGGCGCAGCCGCCCATCGACCACCGCCTGCGCCACCAACGCCCTGTCCGCCTCCGCCATCGTCATCGTCCCTTCGACCTTCAATTCCCACCCCGGCGAAGTCGTCAAAAGGGGACACTTTAGAATTGCAGGAAGGGGACATTACTGCTTTGCGCTAACACGCCTTGTGCAGGCTCAGCCGGTGGCGCGCCCAAGGAAGCCCTTGGGCGCGGCCGTTCGGTAGCCTGCGAGTTGGGAAAGGAAGCCTCGTTTGGCGGTGGCTATGGCGGCGTTGCGAAAGCACCTACAGCTTCATCCGCTTGAGTATCCGTTCGGGAACGGCGCGGACGAGCAGCATGATTAGGCGCCAGACGCGGCGTATGTAAACGACGTCGCGGCGCCGATGAATCGCTGTGAGCACCGCGGCGGCGACCTCTTCGGGCGTCGCGGTTAGCTGCGCCGGCAGGTTCATCCCATCGGTCATGCGGGTGCGCACGAAGCCCGGCTTGACCGTCACCACATGGACGCCCGAGGCGGCCAGCCGGCCGCGCAGGCCGGAGAGGAACGCGGTGAACCCGGCCTTGGCGGAGCCGTAGACGTAGTTCGTGGCTCGGCCCCGTTCGCCGGCCACCGAGCTGACGCCGACGAGGACGCCGCTGCCGCGCCGCTCGAAGCGCTCGGCCAGCGCCCCCATCAGCAGCGCGGGGCCAACATAGTTGGTGCGCATCACCCGCTCGGCGGCGCCGCCGTCCCGCTGGCTTTCCGCTTGGTTGCCGAGCAGCCCGACAACGCACACTGCCACGTCGGGCAGGGGGTCGAGCGCGTCGAGCAACGAGACGCCGCCGTCCTCATCGAGCACGTCGCACGGGTGAGCGGTCACGGCGACCGCCGTGCGCACCCCGAGGTCTCGCGTCTCTCTCTCCAGCCGCCCGGCGTCGCGGGCCGCGAGCTGCAGCGCGCAGCCGTCCTGCGCCAGCGCATGCGCGATGACGCGGCCGATGTCCGAGGTGGCGCCGATCACCAACGCTGTTTTTGGCCTGTCGTTCACTGCGTGGCTTTCCCGTCATCCGCCGGCCCCACAACATTGAAGCGGCCCTCCCAGATGTGGCGCTCGCCGGCGTACTGGCCGGTGCGGATCTCCACGATGCCATAGTCCGGCAGTTCCCGCGTCGCCACGCAGACTCCTCCCTCGATGAAGCTGTGGTGCGCCACTGCGAAGTCGAGGTTGTCGAAGCCGTGTTGCCGGCGGTGGACGGGGAGGTCGTTCACCTCAACCGGGTCCAAGTGGAGGAAGAATGTCGGTTCGGCGTCCTCTCGGCTGCATTGGTCCTTGGCGTAGACGAGGCGGCCTTCGACGAGGTACACATCCCAGCCGGAGCGGATGACCGGCCGGTCGCCAGCCAGCGGCCCCGACGCCCAATCACCTGCTGGCATTGCCTCGAACCGAACCGGCGTGGCTCTCCCGCCATCCGCCGGCTCGACAACATTGAAACTGCCCCGCCAGATGCGGTGCTCGCCGGCGTACTGGCCGGTGCGGATCTCGGCGATGGCGTAGTCCGGCAGCTTCCGCGTCGCCATGCAGGCTCCTCCCTCGATGAAGCCGTGATCCGCGACTGCGAAGTCGAGGTTGTCGAAGCCGTGCTGCCTGCGGTGGCCGGGGAGGTCGTTCACCTCAACCGGGTCCAAGTGGAGGAAGAATGTCGGTTCGGCGTCCTCTTGGCTGCATTGGTCCTTGGCGTAGACGAGGCGGTCTTCGACGAGGTACACATCCCAGTCGGAGCGGATGACCGGAGCGCGGTCTCCGACCAGCCTGGCCAAGTAATCGCCTGCCGGCATCATTTCAACCCCCACCGGCGGGAGCGCGTCGCGGGGCAGTATGTGCGCGGCCACGCACAGCCCCGTCTGCATTCGCGTCCAGGAATTGACGACCGTTCCATCCGACGGTCCGGGCCAGTGCCATGCGACCAGTTCATTGGGATCGCATTCTTGGCCGATGGCCTGCACCAGCCGCCCGTCGACGAGGAGCCCGACGCCGTCCGCTTGGTACTCGAAGTGCGGCGCCATCCTGTTCCAGATTCGAGTGGCGGCGTTGTCATCTTCCGGGGGCTCGATGGGCCATAGATAGAACTCTTGTCCAGATGCGCTGATTAGTGAACCTTCAAGAAGCGCCTTGCCTTTAAAGCCCACTTTCGTCAGGTTGGCGAAGTGAGTGATCCCGAGTTCTCGATAGAGGGGAATGAACTTTTCGCGCCATATGGCGTATCCGCCTCCATCCGCGTCTGTCGCGTGAAAATAGTCATAGGAGCTGACCAGACCATCCAAGTTCACCACAGGAAAGCGTGAGAAGTACCCGATGATGCCGGCGTCCCAAGACCCGACCACGCTGTCCTCGGGGAGCGTGCGATTCATAAGCTGCGTACCGCCGTAGACGGCTGTACCGTAAGTGTCAGGTCTGGTTGAGCTGCTGCTCGCTTCAACCCCCCGGAACGGGGCGGCGAAATCCGCCTTTGCGAACAGGAAGACCGCGCCGGCAACGACGACGCCCAGGCTCAGGGCATTGGCCGCGCGGTGCGACTTCGGCCCGATGAAACGGCGGATGAAGTGAATGGCGACATGACATCGCGCCGGAATGATCAGCGCCATCATCAGGTACGCCGGGACGAAATACCAAGGGAAGTCCCCTTGGATGGAAGGATGCACGGTGAGGACGGTCTGCCCGAACTTGGCCAGATGGCCGGCCGCCAAGCCGGACACGCCCGCCAAGAAGGCCAGCAGAAGCCAGTCCTCCCGGTTGCGGGACCGGCGGGCGAACCACCAGACCAGCAGCAGGTAGGCACAGACCTCCAGCGCAACCCACAGTTCAAGGTCGAAGACGTCGCTCTGCAAAACGTCCAGCAAGTTCTGCGTCAGGCTGTAACCGCCTTCCCGCTCCCATTCGGCCTGCGACCAGGCTGCCTTAGTCGCGCCACTCACCGGCAGGACGCTGCCGAAGACGAGCCAGTTGTAGGCGAAGTACACCAAAATGCTGGCGCCGGCGGCGAGAAGGGGGATGGTCGCCTTGACGGAGAGCGCTGATCGGGCCCGCTCTCCGATTGGCGCGCCGGGCGCTCGCTCCCGCCTCGACCACTCGACGAACCACAGCGCCGCTGTTGCCGCCACCGATATGGCGATGTACTCCAACCGCACCCAAGGCAGGGCGAAAGCGACCGCGGCGAGCGGCCACTTCCAACGCGCCGGGCTGCGCGCGAAGAGGCACGCGGTGAGAATGAACAGGCCCAGCATGAACAGCGCCGCCGCCGCTTCCATCCCCTGAATCAGCCCTGGCTGCTGGTAGAGCATCGGCAGGGCGGCGAACATCAGATACCACGGCATGCGCGCCAAGCGGGCGGCCGCGGCGACGAGGGCCACGCCGCCGGCGACGAGCATCACCTCGAACGCCTTGATGGCGAACAGCGCCGCTTCCTTGTCGAGTGCCCAGTAGAACGGCGTGATGAGAAACAGCCAGAGGGGGTGGTATCCGTTGGTGCGCGTGATGCCGCCGTCGAAGGTGGAGAACTTCCCCTCGGCGAGGTTGCTGGCGATCTCGAAGTAGTAGAAGGCGTCGTCCGCGTTCACGCCGCGGATCAGGTCGATCAAGTCGAAGCGGGCGAGCATGTGCCAAGCTAACCCGGCCCCGTAGGCTAGGACTCCCCCGATGAACAGGACGAACAGCGCGTTGCGCAGAGTGGTCAGCTTGTCCATGTCCCTCACAACGCGAGCCGCCGCGACAGTTCGGAGACGAACCTAGGATGGCCGCCAGCCGCCTCGGCGCGAACCGCCTCAAAGGCGCCGAGGCGGGGATAGCCTTCGCGCACCCGTTCCGGCGCGCAGTGGGCATCCTTGGCAAGATAGACGCGGCCGCCGTGGCGGTGGGTGATCTCGTCGAGGCCGTCGAGCAGCGTGGCGGTGCCGCTGCGCACCGGGAAGTCGAGCGCCAGCGTGTAGCCCTCCATGGGGAACGACATCAGCCCATCCCCGGCGGGGCCGAATAGCTTGAGCACCGCCAGGAAGGAGCCTTGCCCCGACGCGGCGGCGCACTCAAGCAGGGCGGCCACGCCGGCCGCGCTCTCGCCTTTGGGCAGCACGCACTGGTACTGGACGAACCCCCGCCGCCCGTAGAGGCGGTTCCACGCCTCGATGCGGTCGAGGGGAAAGAAGAAGCGGTCGAAATGAACCGGCCGCGCCCCGGTGCGCACACGTCTCCGCCCGCGCCGAAGTTCCTCCCGCGACCTGTTCGACCCCCACGTTCACAGTGCGGCTTTCCCATCATCCGCCAAGCCGCCAAGATCGAAGCCGCTCCTCCAAGTGTGATCCTCGCCGGGTGTGCGCCGGTCAGCGCCGATTGCGCCGATAGAGCGAGAAGGCATTACGGTTTTTCCGACTGCAGTTGCCGCGCCAGCATGACGTGGTCGAGCATGATGTGTCCCCATCCGCCAGTTTCGTCGTCGAACAGTTCCAACTGCAGACGCTGGCCGGCGACCTCGCGTAAGGGGTGGATGACCCGACTGAACCGTTCGGTGTTCTCGCCACGCCAGATCGCCGCTTCGTCGCCGTCGGCCAACAGGCGCAACCCGACGCCGCCCCCGCCGCCGCCGGCTATCAGGAATACGAGATGGCCAGACTCTGCGGTGAACATCGGCGAGAGCGCCCGCCCGGTGGTTTGGTCTCCCTTGTCCGGATGGAAACTTGTCAGGAAGCCCCTGCCCGCATTGCCGCTGATCGGCTGCTGGCCTCTGTAGCGTTCATGTTGACCTTGATTCGTGATCGCTTCGCCTTCCAGAAGCCAGCCGTCAAGTCCATCTTCGAAGCGTCCGATAAACCGCACATCGTCAAAGGACAACACCCGCAAGTCTCGTCCGGCAAAACGGTCCAAGACCCACTGCCGATCCGGAGAGTCAAAGGGCATCCACAAGAGCGGGCCGACCTGTAGGGCGTATTCCGCGCGGCCAAGCGCTTGGAGTTCGCTGGTTGCGGGCGGGTGGATGATGAAGTTGACGCCCCGCTCTTCAAGGTATCCGGGTGGTGGCCAACGGTCGTGGGCAATGGCGCGCTTGTGGTTCGGTGTGCTGACAGGGTTGCGCGCCACCGTCGCGTCGGTCAAGCCGTGTAGGTCCACGACCTTCAGATCGGGAAGATGGTAGAAGCGGATTCCCAACGCACCGCCGGCCATCAGCGCGTCCTCGGGAATCACTCCGTCCTCCTTGTTCTCGTAGGGCTTCCATGTTCGCAATTTCGAGTTGGCGTGCGCGCGGTGTTCCGTGAAAGGCGAAGCAACGGACTGGCGGGCAAGTTGGCGGCGCAGGTCGTTGGAGATGGCGACGAGCATCGGCATCCCCGGCGCAGCAAGCAGCCATCCCGCATTGTCGTCGTCGAGTTCTATGTGGAGCTTCAAAATGTATTCGCTTATCGCGGCCCCCTTGAATAACAGGGTGCTTTGAATTGCGCTGGCGTAGAACAACACCGGTACGAAGAGAGCGATTGCGCACGTTCGCACGTGCCGGTAGCGGGGAGGGAGTCGTCGCAACCGCCGGTGGTCGGCAAGCCGCGCGCCGAGGCACACGATTCCCATGGACGCGGGAACCGCCAGCAGCGGCCAGTAGAAATCCAGCGGACGGTACTCGAAGTGGTCGCCTCCGATGCGCATCACATAGGCCATGTGGACGCCGACGAGGAGCAGCACCAGCGCCCCCATGCCATCCCGGGATGCTCGCCAGCGGTTCCGCATGGCGATTGCGGCCAAGGGGATCAGCAGATACAGCCCGGTCTCCAGCGCCGCCGCCCACAGGTAGCGAAAACCGGACTCGTACCAAGGCCGTATGTGCTTGGCGTAGTAGGTGTTGGGCAGCCATTCGCCGTAGTAGGCGTAGCGCCACAGGAAGTGGGCGCCGATCAGGAAAACGAAGGGCGTTGCCAAACAGATCAACCGCCGCCAGTCCGGATTCCTAGCGCCCGTGTCCGCCATCCGCTGCACGACGAACCAGCCGAAGCACAGCGCCGCCAACAGCGGCCCTTCGGGCCGCGTCAAGGCGGCGGCGGCTAAGCTCAACGACGCCGCCAGCAGACCCCCGCGGCTGTCCCTGTAGAGGCTCAGGCACACCACGGCCAGAACGACGAAGAAGGTGAACTGCCGCGTCTCCAGCCCGCCGGCGGACGTCCACACCGCGAAGGTGGCGCTGGCGCACACCAGCCCGAGCGCCATCCACCCCACCAGCGCTCGGTGGAGCAGCGACGGCAGGCGCGCGACCCACCACATCATCGCCGCGATGGTGCCGGCGGTGAAGGCCACCGACAGCCACGGCGCAGCGTGCTCCGGCGCCACTCCCGATAGTCTCCATATCGCCGCGAGCTCCAGCACCCACAGGAAATTGGAATACCCCTCGACATGCTCGCCGGGGTTGAACACCAGGCCGTGGCCGTCGAGCAGGTTGCGGACGTAGCGGAAGCTGATGAACGCGTCGTCGCACAGGAACCACGCGACGGAGGAGAACCATGCCAGCAGCACCAGCCACGGCAAATGCAGCAGAATGGCTCGCGCGTTTCTGAGGGCATTCCCCTTCATCGGGATCATCTACGCCTTCGCCTCGACGTCGATCTCGTCCCATGTCGCGCCTCGCCGCTTCGGCTCGCGGTCAGCACGATGGTCCTTGGCGTAGACGAGGCGGTCTTCGACGAGATACACATCCCAGTCGGAGCGGATGATCGCCGAGATAGACGCGCCCGCTGCGACGGGTGGGCATCTCGCCGAAGCCGTCGAGCGGCGGTGGTGCGGGAGAGCAAGCAGGTTGTTCACAACATGGGTGCCCGATGCCACTACGGCTTCTCTGGCTGCTTGTCGAATAGCAGTCGCCGTGCCAGCATCACATGGTCGAGCATGATGTGTCCCCATCCGCCAGTTTCATCGTCGAACAGTTCCAATTGCAGACGCTGGCCGGCGATCTCGTCTAGGGAGTAGACGACCCAATTGAACCGTTCGGTGTTCTCGCCACGCCAAGTCGCGGCTTCGTCGCCGTCCGCCAACAGGCGCAACCCGACGCCGCCGCCCGCGCCGCCGGCTATCAGGAACACGAGATGCTGGCCAGACTCTGCGGTGAACGTGGGCGAGAGTGCTTGCCCCGTGGTTTGGTCTCCCTTGTCCGGATGGAAACTTGTCAGGAAGCCCCTGCCCGCATTGCCGCTGATCGGCTGCTGCCCTCTGTAGCGTTCATGTTGACCGTGATTCGTGATCGCTTCGCCTTCCAGAAGCCAGCCGTCGAAACCGTCTTCGAAACGCGCCAACACCTGCTCGCCGAGATAGAGATGGTCACCGTCAATGATGGTAGAGGGCGCGGGCGCCGGTGTGTGGGGAGTGACAATGTCGGCCGGCACCGTTCGGATCTGAATGGGAGGTCGGGCATGATTGGGCAATTCAAAAGCGTTCACGCAAAAGCCAAGATTGTTCTTGCTCGCGTCCTCCCACGGATGCCAAAGGCGCGAAACCGTTTCGTCCTCGTCCAAATGGGAAAACACCAGAGGTTCGCCGTGCATTTCCGCCGTTGCGCAATCTCTGATGAACGCCTGTGCCATCTGTCCGTCCACAATCAGCCCCATGTCATCCGACTGGTAATCGAAGTGCGGTTCCATCCGCTGCCAGAACCAGTCGGAATGATTGAGCCCGCCTGATGACGTCTCTGGTGGTTCGGCGGACCAGAGCTTGAATTGACGCTCGCCCGATTGGTATCGGTATGGCGGACCTTCGAACAGCGTGGCATCTTGGATCGTGTTGACATCAAGGACATTCGCGAAGTGGCTAATCCCCCACTGTGGATAAAGCGAGACCTCGGTTCTTTCCCGTCGGGCGCGCAAGTAGTCGTATGAGTTGACCAAGCCGTCCAAGTTCACCACGGGAAGGCGCGAGAAGTACCCGATGACGCCGGCGCTCCACGACCCGACCACGCTGCCCTCGGGAAGCAGGCGATTCGTGACCAGCGTGCCCATGTAAGAGGTCATCTCCCATTCGCGATTGTGCTCGGACAATCCACTCATCCCGTCAACAAACCGGAACGGATTGGCGAAGTCCGCCTTTGGGAAGAGGACGGCCGCGCCGGCAACGACAACGCCTAGGCTCAGGACATTGGCCGCGCGGCGCGACTTCGGCCCGATGAAACGGCGGATGAAGTGGATGGCGACATAGCACCTCACGGGAATGGCAAGCGCCATCATCAGGTACGCCGGGACGAAGTACCAGTTGTTGTCCCCAAAAAAGGGATGCAAGGTCAGGGCGGTCTGCCCGAACTTGGCCAGATGGCCGACGGCCAAGCCGGACACGCCCGCCAGGAAGGCCAGCAGAAGCCAGTCCTCCCGGTTGCGGGACCGGCGGGCGAACCACCAGACCAGCAGCAGATAGGCGCAAACCTCCAGCGCAACCAACAGTTCGAGGTCGAAGACATCGATCTGCAAGGTGTCTGAGAGGTTCTGCGTCAGGCTGTACCCGCCTTCCGATTCCCATCGCTGTTGCGACCAGAGTTGCTTGGTCGCGCCGCTCACCGGCACGATGCCGCCGAAGACGAGCCGGTTGTAGGCGAAGTACACGAGGACGCCGGCGCCGGCGGCGAGAAACGGGACGAGCGCCTTGGCGGAGAGCGCTGACCGGGCTCGCTCTCCGATTGGCGCGCCGGGCGCTCGCTCCTGCCTCCACCACTCGACGAGCCACAGCGCCGCTGTCGTGGCCAGTGATATGGCGATGTACTCCAAACGCACCCAAGGCAGGGCGAAGGCGACCGCGGCAAGCGGCCACTTCCACCGCGCCGGGCTTCGCGCGAAGAGGCAGGCGGCCAGGATGAACAGGCACAGCATGAACAGCGCCGCCGCCGCTTCCAGTCCATGAAACAGCGAGTCCCGCTGGTAGAGCATCGGCAGGGCGGCGAACAGCAGATACCACGGCATGCGCGCCAGCCGGGCGGCCGCGGCGATGAGGGCCACGCCGCCGGCGACGAGCATCACCTCGAACGCCTTGATGGCGAACAGCGCCGCTTCCTTGTCGAATGCCCAGTAGAACGGCGTGATCAGAAACAGCCAGAGGGGGTGGTATCCGTTGGTGCGCGTGATGCCGCCATCGAAGGTGGAAAACTTTCCTTCGGCCAAGTTGAAGGCGATCTGAAGATAGTAGAACGAGTCGTCCCCGTTCACGCCGCGGATCAGGTCGATCAAGTCGAAGGAGCTGAGCATGTACCAAGCGAACCCGGCCCCGTAGGCCAAGATCCCCCCGATGAACAGGACGAACAGCGCGTTGCGCAGCGTGGTCAGCTTGGCCATGTCCCTCACAACGCGAGCCGCCGCGACAGTTCGGAGACGAACCTGGGCCGGCTGCCGGCCGCCTCGGCGCGAACCGCCTCAAAGGCGCTAAGGCGGGGATAGCCTTCGCGCACCCGTTCCGGCGCGCAGTGGGCGTCCTTGGCAAGATAGACGCGGCCGCCGTGGCGGTGGGTGATCTCGTCGAGGCCGTCGAGCAGCGCGGCGGTGCCGCTGCGCACCGGAAAGTCGAGCGCCAGCGTGTAGCCTTCCATGGGAAACGACATCAGCCCGTCGCCGGCGGGGCCGAACAGCTTGAGCACCGCTAGGAAGGAGCCTTGCCCCGACGCGGCGGCGCACTCAAGCAGGGCGGCCACCCCGGCCGCGCTCCCGCCCTTGGGCAGCACGCACTGGTACTGGACGAACCCCCGCCGCCCGTAGAGGCGGTTCCACGCGTCGATGCGGTCGAGGGGAAAGAAGAAGCGGTCGAAATGAACCGGCCGCGCCCCGGTGCGCACGCGTCTCCGCCCGCGCCGGTAGTAGAGCTCGTTGAAGAAGCCGATCGAGACCCGGTTGGGCAGGGCGGACGGCGCATCAAAGGGAACCCGGAGCTTGCCCCGCGAAGCCGGGACAAGGGGGCTGGACGCAAGGCTCGGCGGCAGCGCCCCGGCGTCCATGAACGCGCCGCGCGTCAGCAACGAACGGCCCAGCCCTGCGCCCCGCGCCAAGCAGTCGATCCAAGCCACGCTGAAGGGCCAGTCGCGGGACGCCTCGAACAGCGCCATCGCCTCGTCGAGGTCGCGTGCGGCCAAGGTCTCCGCCATGAGGAAAGTGGTCTCGATCGGCCGCAAGCGAAAGCGCGCCGACAAGATCACCCCGGTCAGCCCCATCCCGCCGAGGGTGGCGCGGAAGAGATCGGCGTTCTCTGCGCGGCTGCAAGTCCGCATCGCGCCGTCCGCGCCCGCCAGCGTCAGCGATTCCACATGCGCGCCGAAGGTCCCGTCGGCGTGGTGGTTCTTGCCGTGTACGTCTGCCGCGATCATGCCGCCGACGGTGACGAGCTGGGTCCCAGGCACCACCGGCGGGAACCAGCCGCGTGGCGCGAAGGTTTCCAAGATGTCCGCGAGCAGCACGCCGGCCTCGCAGTCGAGCAGGCCGGTGCCGGCGTCGAACGCCCGCATTCGGTTCATCGCCAACGTCGACAGCGTGAGATTTGGGTTGAGCGCGGCGTCGCCGTAGGCCCGCCCGTTGCCGCGGGCGATCAGCGTTGTGCCGCGATGCAGCAGACCGGGGAGGTCCTCCCATCGGCGCAGGCGTTCCAGCCGGCAATCGAGAGCCGGATGCCGGCCCCAGCCTGAGAGCATCATGCGGAACTTCGCCGGAACACGCCGCCAGTTTGAGGATGTTGCGGTCTATTGAGTTGCGGCATTAGCCCCTGTGGTGGGCGTGGCAAAGGCGGCAAAGCACAAGGTTAGAGATGCGGGTGGGCACCACGCGCATGCTATAGCGCTGCCGCGAACGCGGCTAGGACGCCGAGGCCAGTCAGCCAGCTCGTCCGATCCCGCAGCGCGAAGATCAGCGGGTCATCGTTCATCCCGTAGCCGTTGAAGTTCCTCCGGCGACCTGCGAGGAGCGCCAAGCGTCCGAGCCAGTAGAGCAGCAGCGGACAGATCAGCCACAGGAACTCCGGGCTGGCATAGCGCTCTCCCGTCTCGGGGCTCTGGATGTAGAGAGTCAGAATCACCACGGAAGCGAAGCCGCTCGCAGCGCCCAGCGCCGCCAATGCCGGAAGGTCTTCGGCGAGATAGCCCCGGCCGCGGGCGGGCCGACCAGACGCCGTCAGTTCGCCTTGGCGCTTGACGATGGCCAAGGCGAGGAACAGGAACAGCGAGAAGGCGAGCAGCCAAGGCGACAGCGGCACCGACGCCGCCACCCCACCGGCGAGGACACGCACCGCATAGAGCATGGCGAGGACGGTCACGTCGACGAAAATCCGACGCTTCAGCGACAGGGAGTAGGCGCAGGTCAGCGCCAGATACGCAAGGACCCAAAGCCCCGCTGCGGTGGATAGCCAGAACGCCAAGGCGAGCCCACCCGCCACCAACGCGGCGCCGATGCCGATCATCGGCAGCAGCGGCACCTTTCCCGCCGCCATCGGGCGGTGGCGCTTGGCAGGGTGCCCGCGGTCGTGTGGGAGATCGAGCAGATCATTCAGAACATAGGTGCCTGATGCCACCGCCGACAGCGCCGCGAACACCCCGGCGGCCACCAGATACGTCCCTGCGTTGGTATCGTGCGCCGCGATGAGCGGCACGAACACGAGCACGTTCTTCACCCACTGGTGGGGGCGCAACGCCCGGAGCCAGTCGCGCAGCCCGCCGCCGAGCCCGGGCAGGAACCGAGCCTCGCCGTCCAGCGCTCTCAGCTTGCGCGCGAGGCGCGCTGAAAGACCGACCCCGATGGCGTGCCGGGCCCGCTTCCAGACCGCGAAGTCGCGCCGTTCGTTGCCGATGTAGTCGAACCCGCGCTCGCCGAAGCGCGCGACCAGCGCGGCGGCCTTGGCCTCGCCGGCTAGGTTGGTGCGCCCGTCCGAGGCGATGCAGCCCGCCGCCCCAACCGTCTCGGCGAGCGGCGACACGGCGCGCGCATCGGAGGCGGAGGCCAGGTACACCGAGCGTCCGGCAGCCTTTGCGGCGGCGATCTCCTCCAGCACGGCGGGGTTCAACGCCAGCGTGTCTGGCGGCAACGGAACTGCCTCCGCGATCCTGCGCTTCAGGCCGGCACGTCCCCTCACGACGACGGCGGCGAGCCAGAACGGAAGGGCGAACAGGCTGAGCGGCGAAACGGCAAGCAGCCGGGCAATCCCTTCGATCAGTAGATCGCCGCGGATCAATGAGCCATCGACGTCAACGACCAACGGCGGCGCCGTCGGTGCCTCGTCAGGCGCCCGCGCTGCTGTCATCGCGCGCCGGCGGAGCGTTGGAGCTGCGGCAGCGGTGCTCGTCGGCGCATCACGACACGGCCCGTTGCGCAAACGCCTTGAACTCAGCCGGCGTGCCCAGCGGATGAACATGCTCGGCGGGGATGTTTGAGATGGCGATCTTGCGGTTGGCACTTATGAGCTGTGCATAGAGCGGCGCCACGTAGCGCTCCCCGCGTTGGTCCGGGGTGTCCGCCAGCGAGTGCTCGTAGGCTGCGGCGAAATCCGCCGGCCGGGCGAACCAATACAGGCCGATGGAGCAGTGCGCCGAAATGCGGCGCTTCTCCGCCACTTCCACCACCCAGCCGTCGGCGCCGGGGCGCGCGAAGCTCCAATGGTCTCCGGGCAGCCGGGCGCAGGGAATCCAACCATCTGCGCCGGGGGTGATGTGCGCCGGCGAAAGCCGCGCCGGTTCCACGTAAGTGTCGATGTTGTAGATGAGCAGGGGCAGTTGCGGGCGCCAGAGGTGCCGGCAGGCGTAGGCAGTGCTCGCTTGGCCTTCCGTCACCTGCGTGAGTTCTTTCACATGAACATCATCCGTCGGCCAGGCGGAGCGGTGCGCATCGAGCAGGGCTGTGGCGCGGTGCTCGCGCAAGCAGGCGAAGATCAGCCGTGTCCCGTCGGTGATGAAGTGCTCCAGCGACGCCATCGCCCAATCGAACAACGTGCGGCCGCGGGCTTCAACTTCATACTTCGGACATCGGAAGCCGGCATCCCGGAAGCGCTGTCCGCGGCCGGCCATGGTGATTAAGACGTTGCAATCCACTGGCGGTGGCCGTCACGGCGCCTTCGGCGTCAGCAGTGCTTGAATCTCTTGTTCAGATAGACGCACGAACTCGTCTGGGCGGATGGCGCGGTCGTCGATGTAGAAACCCTTGTGCCGCGGCCACGGCTTGCCGAACAAGATCTCGTCGTAAGGCACGTCCCATTTCTCCAGCCACTGCAGCATGGTTGGCGCGGTGTGCTTGTTGATGGCGCCTAGGTTGCCGCCGTAGGTGCGCATGTTGCGGGAGGAGAAGAGGAGTATTCGGTAGCCGTTCGCATGGTACTCGCGCAGCTTGGCGATGACGTCTAGCTTCGGAGTGGCGTCCGCGTAGGACTGATCCGCGCCCTTGACTTCGCAGAGGGTGCCGTCCACGTCCACCACAAGCAGTGCGTCCGCAGTGTCCTCGCCTTCAGCCACGTTCAACCTCGTCGAGTATCTCCTTGGCGCGCAGGAGAAATGCCGTCACCTTGCTTGGATAGTCCAAGTGCAGGGGCAGCATGGAGAGGAACAAGGACGCCTCGCCGAGCCGCATTGCGCGGAAGTCATACGGCGTCTTGTGCGCGGCTTCCTTGAAGATGCCCTGCAGCGCCGGGTGATGCGGGTAGTTCATCAGCCGCAGGGTGGGCGCGTTGTCTGCGTCCAAGGCCAAGTCGAACATGCCGCCATTGATGAAGTCGTAGTCGCCGAGCACGCTGTGAGACACCTTGCAGTAGTCATACAAGGGGTTTGTCCACAGCGCTTCGGCGTCGCATGCACCCTTCGGGTCGATCAGCATCAGCAGCTGATTGTTCTGGTCATAGAGAATGTTGGAAAGGCATGGGTCGCCGTGGCCGATCACCGCGTGGTCGAGCGTCATCTGCCGTCGGTGTTGGCCATACAGCTTGAGGTAGCGCTCCAATTGGCTGGCCGCGCCCAGCCCGGCGAGCGGCAAGTTGGCCGCTAGCGCGTTGATGCGCCGGCCGGCGTCGTCCGCTAGGAACTGCTCTATCCGCGCCGTGGGCTTCTCGACAAACAGTTCCTCGGCCATGGCGCTTGCTTGCGCGCCGTCGCAGGGGCGGCGCGGGCGCTCTGCCAAGAAGAAGAACAAGCGTTCAAGGAACGCGGCGAAGCCATCCGCATCGAACGCGCCATGCGCCCAAGGCAAGGCGGCATCCGCCATGTAGTAGCGCAGCATCCGATAGGAGGCCCTGGCGCCGTCGTCTTGGAAATCGAACGGCTGCACGAGCCACGGCCGCATCGCCTCCGGCACCAAGGCGTAGAACCTGTGTTCCGCCGCGATCTTGTCCCGGTCCGTGGACGATTTCACGCAGTGGTACTGATCCGTCTCCAGGCGGTTGAAGTGACGCGTGGCGGTGGAGGCGGCAAAGAGCGTGAGGAATTGGTTGAAATCCCCCAAGTCTTGCCCGGTGACGGACTCGAGCCGCGCGTAGCCCCGCCAAGGTTGTTCCCAAGCGCTGAGCGGCACCTGTTCGAAGCGCTGCCACTGTTCCATCAGGCCATGGGCGTCGTGCAGGAACACGATCAGCGGCCTATACAAGCGGTCTGCAAAGTTCTCCTTCGCGTAGGGCAGGCGTTCGATGAGTTGCGCCAACGCGCTTTGATTCGGCACCGCGGCGCGGGCGCAAACGATGAGCACCGCGGCGTCGTCGCTGCCTCGCTCCAGCGTCGAGCGCAGGCTCGCGACGGATTCGGCGTCCGTCAGGCGCAGCAGCTTGCCGGTGGCCCACGCCGGCAAGGTGGCGCGGAAGTGCTCGAACACCGGCCGGCGCTGGAACACGATGTCTCCATAGCGGCGGTCTCCCACCAACCGGCGCAAGGCATCGCTGACGGGCTCGCGGTCGTCAAGGACGATGTGGATGTGGCGGTTCATGGCGTGGCGGCGCCGCGTCCGCGCATCCACCACAGCGGCAGTGCAGCCAGCGCGGCTAGCGCGATGAGGGTTGCTGAGCGGTGCGCTTCAAAGCTCGGCGCGAAGCCCTGCCCGTTCATGGAGAAGCCAGCCAGAAAGCCATCGGCAAACATGGCGCCAAGGCTTGTTTCCTGATGGGTGAAGGTGGCCAGCAATTGCCAGAAGGCTAGCAGTTCCAAAGCCCACACAAACACCGAGAGCAAGAGGAAGGCGACCCAGCGGCCGCGGATGGAGTTGCGCACTTCCGCTTCCAAGCCGAACAAGAACTCGCCGGCGCGCAGAATGTGCAGGTCTCGCCGTTGCCGGCGGCCGTTCAGCACTAAGTGGTGATTCAGAAAATAGAGCAGTTTGGACAGCGCAAAGAGCGAGAACAGCGCCAACGAGATGCCAAGCACCATCACTGCGAGCACACCCTTGGATTGGGCGGCGATGTTGCCTTCCAACAGGAAGAAGCCGGCGAGCACCGCCGTCAACACCACCAGGTCGCCGAAGCGCTCCACCAGCCACACGGCCAACGCCTTGCGGCGGTAGCCAAAGACGTGAAAGAACGCGGCGAGGCGCAGGAACTCGCCAATCTTGAATGGCAGCAGGCTGCAAGGGAAGGCGGTGAGGCCGTGGCACAAGATGAGCGGCGCCACCCGTTCGCGCTCATCCAAGGCCAACAGGCCGAGGCGCAACATGCGCAGCGCATGGGCCGTGAGGTACAGCGCCCCGGCCGTGAGGGCCGGCAGGGCAGGGGCGAGGATGGCGGCTGCGGCCAAGTCCTCAAACCGGGGCGCCGCCCAAGCCACCACGAGGCCGGCCAGCGCCACGAGGTAGATGAGGGGAATGCGCGCCGTCACGGTGCAGCGGGCGTCGCTTGCGGAGCGGCTTCAAACATCACTTCGCCAGTGTATTCTGCGATTGGCCGTTCGCGCATGTCCGTGGCGAGAAAGGTGCCGCGCCACACCATGAAGCGCAGCAGCAGGCCGAGCACGCGCGCTGCTTGGCGCACGAGCCGCACATTGGAAACCTGATCTGCCTCGCGCCAAGTGATGGGGAAGAAGGCCACGCGCTGCCGCAGGTGGCAGCTCGCCAGCAACATCACATAGTTGAAGGTGAGGTCATCTGGGAACTTGATGTAATGGCGGCTCTTGAACGCGGCGAGGCGGTAGAGGTTCAGGCCGGACCCCAAGTCCTGCACGTGCCGCCCCACCGCGGCGCTGAAGAGCAGGTTGTAGACGCGGTTGCCGGTGGCGCGCAAATGCGAGTATCCCTCCAAGGTGCTCTGGGGCATGAAGCGGGCGCCAAGCAAGCAATCGACGCTTGCGTGGGCGCCGCGCCCGAGCGCCGCCACCATGTCTTGAATGCAGGCTTGGTCGTCTCCATGCAGCACGATGAGGTAGTCGAAGCCGTGCTCTAGGCCATAGCCGAAGGCGACCTTGTGCGAGCCGCCCAAGCCGTAGTTTCCGGCGTTGCGCCAAGCGACGAATCGGCAGTGCTTGAGGCGTTGCCGGCCGCGCTCGATGGCGGTTTCCAAGGTGCCATCCGGCGAGCGGTTATCGACCAGCAGCACCGTGTGTATCCGCCGCTGCGTTGCATCGTCGAACTGGTCGAGCACCCGCTTTACCTGCTGCTCGCACCGATAGGCGGGAATGAAGACGAGGAGCTTTGCCTTCGGGCCAAGCGCTGCGTCGTTTCCCGCTGCGCTCTGCCGAGCCGCATGCGCTTCGCCCATGCCCGCCGTTCCCCGCTTGCGGCGACTACCAAGGCTTGCATTATGCCAAGCAACGTCGCCGCCTTGGCGGCTGTGGTGAGGAAGGCCGCGGCGCTACAGGTCGTAGCCGCGCTCGTTGTGCAGCACGAGGTCTAGCCCCTCGGTCTCTTGCTCGTCCGTCACGCGGTTGCCGGTGAGGGCATCAACCACCTTCAAGATGACGAAGGTGGCGATGGCAGTGTAGGCGAGCGTGGCCAAGGCGCCTACCGCCTGCACGCCGAGCTGGGCGCCGATGTCGATGTCCTCTTGGCCGCTGAACACGCCAAGCGCTTTGCTGGCGAAGACGCCGGTGAGCACGGTGCCGAGCACGCCGCCGATGCCATGCACCGGGAACACGTCCAAGGAATCGTCGATGCGCAGCGTGCGCTTCATGAAGTTGGTGGCGCCGAAGCAGACGATGCCGGCCGCAAGGCCAATCACCAGCGCCCCGGCAGGCCCGACGAAACCGGATGCCGGCGTGATGGTGCCGAGGCCGGCGACCATGCCCGTCACCGCGCCGAGCGCGCTCGGCTTGCCGAAGCGCAGCCACTCCGCCACCATCCACGCAAAGGCCCCGGCCGCGGCCGAAATGTGCGTCACGGTGATGGCCATCGCCGCGTCGCCGTTGGCGGCCAGCGCGCTGCCGCCGTTGAAGCCGAACCAGCCCACCCACAACATGCCGGCGCCGGCCACCGTCAGCGTCATGTTGTGGGGCGCCATCATCGTTCCCGGGAAGCCGCGTCTGGAGCCGAGGGTGATGGCGGCCACCACCGCCGCGGTGCCGGCGGTGATGTGTACGACGGTGCCGCCGGCAAAGTCCATCAGGCCGAGTTCCTGCAGCCAGCCGCCGCCCCACACCCAATGGCAGATGGGCGCGTAGACCAAGAGCGACCACAGCGTGGTGAAGATGAGCACGGAGGAAAACCGCATCCGTTCCGCGAAGCCGCCGACGATCAGGGCAGGCGTGATGATGGCGAACGTCAACTGGAAGGTGGCGAAGGCGGATTCCGGGATGGTGCCGCTCAACGCATCTTCGCCGACACCAGCGAACAACGCCTTCGAGAAGCCGCCGACGAAGGCGTTGCCAGCATCGAATGCCAAGCTATAGCCGACGAGGAGCCAAAGGATGGTGACGAGGCAGCAGATGGCGAAGCACTGCATCAGCACGCTCAGCACATTGCGAGTGCGCACGAGGCCAGCGTAGAAGAGCGAGAGCCCCGGAATGGTCATGAACAAGACGAGGGCGGTGGAACTCAACACCCACGCGGTGTCGCCGCCATCAAGTGTGTCTGCGAGGGCTGCCGGAGCGGCCCCCAGCGCCAACCCTGCGGCCGCCATCCGCAGGCGGCGCAACCTGCTTGCCCGGCTGCCCGCCCCGTCGCGCTGGTTCTGCATCGTCCCCTGCACCTCGTCAAACACGCGAAAGGCGAAACTTAACGGTTTGTCACCCGGCAATCCAGTTGCGCGGGCGGGTGTCGTTGTCAACGCAAAGCAGAGATGTCCCCTTTTGCCGGCGAACGCGGCGCATGAATGCGCCGGCGCGGATCGAGCCTTCTATCCCGCCGGTTCGGGTGCGCGCCCGCCGGCCCGATGTGCGCCCAACTCGTCCTCGCCGCCGCTGGCCCGCCGGTGTGGCTGCCGCGCAGCGACGTCGCGCAACTCGCGCAAAAGCCCCGGGCCCCTGAACACCAAGCTGGTGTAAATCTGCAGGAGGTCTGCTCCGGCATCGAACATGGCCTGCGCCGTATGGCCATCATGGATGCCGCCCACGCCGATGATGGGGAACTCGGGCCCCAAAGCGCCGCGCAACGTGCGCACGGCCTGCATCGCCAGCGGGAACAGTGGGGTGCCGCTCAAGCCACCTGCCTGCGCCGCGAAGCTGGGCTTGAGGGTGGCGGGGCGACGGATGCTGGTGTTGGTGGCGATGACGCCATCCAAGCGCGTGTTCCGCAGCACCGCGGCGATCTCTTGCAAGCCGTTCGCGTCCAGGTCTGGCGACACCTTCGCCACCAAGGGAACGTGGCGCCCGCTTGCGGCGTCGAGCGCATCCCGCTCGCGGACGACCGCGCCGAGCAGGGTGCTGGCGGGTCTGGTCGATTGCAGCGAGCGCAGGCCGACGGTGTTCGGCGAGGAGAGGTTCAGCGTCACATAGTCTGCGTATGGATGGACGGCGCGCAGGCATGTGAGGTAATCCTGCGTCGCGCTCGCCAACGGCGTGGCTTGGTTCTTGCCGATGTTCACTCCCAGCTTGGCGGCGAGCGGCCCGCGGCGGCGCAGCCGCGCCAAGCGCGCTCGCATGGCTTCGACGCCGGCGCTGTTGAACCCCAAGCGGTTGATGAGGGCTGCATCGGCAGCGGAGCGGAACAGGCGCGGGCGAGGGTTGCCAAACTGCGGCCGAGGCGTCACGGTGCCCACTTCCACAAAGCCGAAGCCGAGGCTGGCGAAGCCGCGCGGCGCCAGCGCGTCCTTGTCGAGCCCCGCTGCGAGGCCGATGCGGTTCGAGAACGAGATGCCCATGATGTTGATGCCGCGGACGGGCGCTCGGCGTTGCGGCGCCACGCTTCCCCACGCGGCCATCGCGCTCACCGCCAATCGGTGCGCGGCCTCTGGGGGCAGCGCGAAGAGCAGTTGGCGCAGCAGCGGATACACGGGCGCGGCGGCGGACGCCTCGTTTTCGCAGGATGGCCGGATGATAGCCCTGAAGCCCGCGGCGGCGTCGCGCAGCGTGTCAAGATGCGTCCCGCGACCATGCGCTGAAGGCAAACGGAACCTTGGCGCGCGCGTTGGCCGATGTGGTGGTTGGCGTCCCAGGGGAGGCGCGCTGCGGCCGGGCGTGGTGATGGCGGCGGTGAACCCTTGACTGCACGGCGCGTCACGTTGACGGCGAAGGCCGAGAGTTGGCCGATCGCCGGCACCTTCAACATTGCCCGCGGTGCCAAGACGCAAGCGGACGTGGTGGTGGCGACGGTGAACGACGGCGCGTTCACGGGGCAGGGCGAGTGCGTGCCTTATCCGCGTTATGGCGAGACCGTGGGCGGCGTCGTCGAGGAGATTGAAGCCTTCGCGGCAGGTTTGGTTGCGGGTGCGGAGGTGACGGATGCGGCGCGGCTGCGCGGCGCCCTGTTGCAGGCGTTGCCAGCAGGGGCCGCCCGCAACGCGGTGGACTGCGCGTTGTGGGATTTGCAAGCCAAGCAGTCTGGCAGACCGGTGTGGGAGCTTGCTGGCGTGCCGGCGCCGCCGCCGGTCGTCACTGCCTACACGCTGAGCTTGGGCAGCCCCGCGGCGATGGGTGAGGCAGCTCGGCGCCATGCTGGGCGACGCTTGCTCAAAGTGAAGTTGGGCGGTGGCCCGCAGGACGACATCGAACGCTTGCGGGCGGTGCGGCGCGGGGCGCCGGCAGCGCGTCTCATCGTGGACGCGAACGAGGGCTGGTCCATGCGAGACCTGCGTGTCGTCGCGCCCGCCGCGGCCGAACTTGGCGTGGCGCTCATCGAGCAGCCGCTGCCCGCCGCTGCCGACGATGCCCTCATCGGCTATCAATCGCCCGTGCCGCTCGGCGCGGATGAGAGTTGCCACGGAGACTTCGGCTTAGCCGCTCGGTCGGCGGACGCGGCCGGTGGTGCGGCAGACGCGGCCGGCCGCTCGGCCGGATTGGCAACCCTGGCCGCCAAGTACGCCGTGCTCAACGTCAAGCTGGACAAGGCCGGCGGCCTCACCAGTGCGCTCGCCCTCGCCGCGCAGGCGCGTTCCCACGGCGTCGGCGTGATGATCGGGTGCATGGTCGCCACCTCGCTGGCCATGGCGCCGGCGCTCCTGTTGGCAGATGGCGCACGCTTTGTGGACCTTGACGGGCCGCTGCTCTTGGCCCAAGACCGCCCAGAAGGGCTCGTCTACGCCGGGCAAACCGTGGCCCTGCCGCCCCGTGGGGGCTGGGGCCGGCCTGAGTAGGCGTGTGCTCGGGCTCGGCCTCGCCATCTTCGTGTTCCGGGCACTGTTCCCTCGCGGCAGGACCGGCGCATGTGCGTCGCCTTGGGCACCACACACGTCGGCGAGATCGATGATTGTCCCTACGGTAGCTGGATGCGCACAGCAGCGTTCCAAAGCGAGGCCGGCCTGCTGCCTTGGCATGGCAGATGTCTTTGATTTGCGTGAGACATCCGCCCGGCGTGGCGTTTGGGCGGGAATTGGCCCGGTGGATGGCGCACAGTTGGCACCCCGCAGCCCGACGCCGCCGGAAGACCGATGCAGGCCAGCGACGCGCCGTACAAGGTGCTGTTCCAAGACCGGCGCCTCTTCGAGGAGACCGTGCGGCTGGTCGCCCCGCGGCTGGCCGACGGGCTGGACTTCGACGCCGCCGCGTCGCTGGACAAGGAGCACCTGACGGCGCTGGCGCGCACCCGCGTGCAGGACAAGCTGCGGCGCGTCGAGCGCAAGTCGGGGAAGCTGGCGAACGGCCGCCGCCGCTACGTCCTGGCGCTGCTCGAGTTCCAGTCCGGCCACGACGCGGACATGGCTTGGCGGATGCGGGACTACCTGCACCTGGTGGAGTCCGGCCTGCGCCAGTCGGGCACGGCGCAGGCGGAGGGGGAGGTGCCGGGGATGCTGTCGGTCGTGGTCCACAACGGCGAGCGGCCGTGGCGGGCGTCGGCGGAGTGCGCGGGCCCGCTGACCGGCGACGCTGAGCCGGCGCAGGTGCGGATGTATGCTACGGTGGACTTGCAGGTGCTGGCGCGGGGCGCGGACGGCGCGGGCCGGCGGCTGGTTCCGGGCGGCTGCCTGGCGACCTTGGCGGAGTTGGAGTCGTCGCCGGCGGAGGCTTTGCCGAAGCTGCTGCTGGAGGCGTTCCGGCGCCACGCTGGGGCGGGTTCGTCCGAGTTCCGCCGCGGGCTGCACCTGCGGGTGGAGTCCGCGCTGGAGCGGCGCGGTGCGGCGGCGGGCCTGCCGCCGCTGGCAGACTTCGAGCGGGCGCTCACGGAGAGAGGAGGAGAGCGGATGACGGCGATGTTGGACGCGACGCTGGCGCGATGGGAAGAATCGAAGGTCGCGCAGGGCGTGGAGCGCGGTTTGGCTCAGGGCATTGAGCGTGGCCGGGCACAGGGGGTCGAGCGTGGCCTAGCCCAAGGGCGCGTGGCCCTGCTTGGGCGGATGGCGGAGCGGCGCTTCGGCGCGGGCGTGGCGGGCCAAGTGACGGCGCTGCTGGCGGATGAGACGGACCTGTCGCGCCTGGACGAGGCCGGCGAATGGCTGCTCGAGTGCGACACTGGCGAGGCATTGCTCTCGCGGCTCGCAGGGCGCCCGCCACGCGGCTGACGGCAAGCGCGATGGCCTGCGCCTGTGCATGGAGTCCGCGCTGAAGCGTTGGGGCTTGGCAGCGGGACCGCGGGCGCTCGCGGAGAGAGGAGGAGAGCGGATGACGGCGATGTTGGACGCGACGCTGGCGCGGTGGAAAGAAGCGGAGGTCGCGCAGGGACGGGCGCAGGGCATGGAACGGGGCCTTGCACAGGGCATTGAGCGTGGCCGGGCGCAAGGCATGGAACAAGGCTTGGCGCGAGGCGTGGAACGGGGCCTAGCCCAAGGGCGGGTGGCCCTGCTTGGCCGGATGGCGGAGCGGCGCTTCGGCGCGGGCGTGGCGGGCCGTGTGACGGCGCTGTTGGCGGACGAGACGGACCTGCCGCGCCTGGATGAGGCCGGCGAATGGCTGCTCGAGTGCGACACCGGCGAGGCGCTGCTCGCGCGGCTCGCAGGGCGTCAGCCACACGGCTGACGGCGAGCGCCAAAGTAGAGCTGTTGGCGCTTCAGGTCCCGCTTCGGGGGATCCGAACACTCTGCATGAGTCTAAACGGGTGCCTCAGCACAGTTGGCGAGCCAAGTCTCGGTAATCCTCGGCGCGGATGTCGAAGGCGTCGGTGGCGCCGCGGCTTCCCGCCTCCTTGAGCTTGGGTTTGACGTACGCCGTCTTCAGCCCCGCCTTGGCAGCGGCTGCGAGATCTGGCGGATGCACGGCCACCATCATCGTCTCTTCCGGCTCGGCGCCGAGCAACCGGGCGGCGGTCTGGTACGCCGCCGCTTCCGGCTTGTAGACGCCCAAGAACTCGCAAGACAAACACGCATCCCAATCGATGCCGGCGTGTTTGGAGCTATCCACGACAATGGACAGCGAAAGCACCGTGAGAATTGCCACGACATAACGTTCACGCAGCCGCAGCAACGCATCCGGCACATCCTCCCAAACGCCCATGCGATGCCAAGCGCGATTCAGCTGGTCGCGGTCCGCCACAGTGAGCTTCAGCACCGGGAACTGCTCGGCGAGTTCATCTAGCACAGCCCGGTGAATCTGATCCGCGTTTTGCCAAGGCCGCGCACCGGAGCGCACTTCCGCAAGCTGCTCGAACATGCGCCGCCGCCAGGTAGACGCGAACGCCGCGTCGTCCACCGCCACATTGCGCGCCTGGGCGAGCTCGCGCACGGCGCCGCGAGTGGCAGTTTGCCAATCAAAAATGCTGCCGCCGACATCGAACGTCAGCGCCTTGATGCCCTCGATCATATGTTGCCACCTCGCTCAAGAAACCCCGGACGCTATTTTGGAACTCGCGTAGCGACGGCGCGGCCAAGTGCGCGCGTGGCGATGAACCACCGCACGGCTGCGTGTGCTCACATCGAACAGCCGGGTCGCCGCCAGCGCCATGGCAACGTCATCGCGCCCCTCTCGAACATAGTACCAATGCAATAACTGTGCATCGTCGATCTTGCGGTGCGCGTCGGCGTCCCACGCAGACGCTCCACGCTGCTCGTCATCCACAGCGCCGTAGCCAACGTCGGCGGGCTGATTCACCGATCCGTGGTGACGAGTTAGCCCCGACGGCCACCGGCATCATCGTGGCTTAGGCGAAATGATTGGCGGTGCCGTGGGCTGTGACGCTGGCTGGCGCCACTTGCCGAGCGCAGAGCATCGAAACCGTGCCCTACGTCTCACCCATCGGCGCAGCGCGGGGTTTGGCGGTGATGCTGTCTGGCGCCGGCATCGAGGAACCCGGCAACGACAACGTGCCGCGCAGGTAGGCGTCCCACTGTTCGCCCAGCCGCTCTACGCTTGCTGCGCCGAACACCACCCGGTCTGGCTTTGCGAGCAGCGCCGGTGCGTCGCCGAGCATCCGCTTCAGCCAGCCGGATTCGTCTTGGACGCGGATCTGATCGTGTTGCGCATTGTCGAGGCTGGCCACGCTGATGCCGGGAAATCGTGCCCGAAAGGCTTGCACCTCCGCCGCCGCGGCGTCGCCGTTGGCAAGCACGAGCAGTGGCCTGAAGCCCGCCACGTCATCAACGCGGAGTGCTCCTGCGCCGGCGACCATCGGTTCCGGCATCGGCTTGCCGGCGCTTCGGTCGTCCAACACCCCGCTTTCGATGTAGGGCATGGATGGGAACGGCGGAGGACGTCCAGCGGCGAGGTCCGCCAGCATCTTGCGATCGCGCTCGGCGGCTTTGGCCTCGTCCGCCACGCAAACGATCTTGCCGAGGGCGATGGCGCCGCGGGTGATGGCGGCGACATGAGGCGCCCGTTCGCCCTGCACCGTGTCAAGGAACGGAAGCGCCACGTCGCCACGCAACACGGCGGCGAGTTTCCACGCTAAGTTGTAGGCGTCGCGCACGCCGGAGCAGAGCCCTTGGCCCATGAACGGCGGCATCTGATGCGCGGCGTCGCCGATGAGCACGATGCGGCCTGCTCGCCACTGGCGTGCCAGCAGGCCGTGGAACTCGTAAACGGCGCTGCGCTCCAGTTGGATGCTGTCCGTGTCCACCCAAGGGGCTAGACGCGCCTTCAGCGTCTCCGCGGCGGTGGCTTCGGCGTGGTCTTCATCTGGGCGGAGCATGAACTCCCAGCGGTGGCGGCCGGGGCTGGACGGCACCGATGTGGTCGGCTGCGCGGGGTCGCATAGCTGGGTGCTGACCTTCGCTAGCCGGCGCATGCCCCGCGGCAGTTTGACGTCCACCACCACCCACGGTTCGTCGAAGCCGAGGTCCACCATGTCGATGCCCAAGGCTTGGCGGACGAAGCTCCGCGCACCGTCGCAACCGACGGCGTAGGCGGCGCGCACTCGCTCTGTTCCACGCTGCGTCTCCACCGCCGCCACAACGCCGTCGTCATCTTGCTCGATGTTCACGGCTTTGGCGCCGAGGTCGACTTTGACGTTCTTAAGCTCCTTGAGGCGGCCCCGCAACGCGGACTCCAAACTCGGTTGGTGGAACATGTTGGTCCACGGGTATCCGGTTGGCGCGACGCCGGGCGGCGGATAGCGCGACATCAGCACTTCGCGGTCGCGGTTGACGAACTCGTAGCCCTCCCCGGCGCAGCTGTTCGCCAGCACCGCGTCCGCCACGCCGACGAAGTTCAGCAAGCGCAGCACTTCGTGATCGATCTGCACGGCGCGCGGCAGTTTGTAGATGGCGGTGTCTTTCTCGACCGCGCGCACACGCAGGCCGAGCGTCGCGCACAACGCCGCCAGCACCGCGCCGACGGGGCCTAAGCCGACGACCAGCAGGTCACACTGTTGCGCTGTCGCCATGATCTAGGCTCTCGCCACCGCCCGCTCTCTCGATTTGGCCACAATCAAATGTAGGCGCAGCGTCCCATGCAGGAACGCCATGCGGAAACGGCACCCGGCGCGTTAACGCGAGGGCTTCATGCCGGCGGCGGCCGCGTCCTCGCGCGCTTTGGCGGCTTGGAAGCTAGCGCGTTGCTGCACACGATCGATGAGTGGCGGGATGTTGGCGTACTGCTGCGTCGGGAAGCCGGCGGAGGCTGCCGTCGTGAGCAGCCAGCAGAGGTAGACGTCCACAATCGACCATTGCTCGCCGTACCACCACGGGTTGCCGTCCAGCCGGGAGTCGATTTGGGCGCACATGCCGTGCAAGGTCTCGCGCCCCTTGGCTTGCACGCCGCTCGGGTCGCCGTCCGTGTAGCGGATGGGCATGCGCACCTGGCGAACCGCCGGATGAACGGTGCCGGAGCACCACATGAGGTCTGAGATTTGTCCGGCCCGTGCCATCGGCGCATCGACCTCTGGCAGCAGCCGCGCCGCCGGGGCGATGTCATGGAGATACAGCACGATGGCGGCATTCTCCGTGAGCACCCGGCCGTCCACCGCCAGCGCCGGCACCTTGCCGCCGGGATGGATGGCGAGGTACTCAGGCTGTTTCTGCTCGCCGGTGACGAGGTTGACCACTTGGTCCTCATAGTCCAAACCGGCCTCTTCGAGCGCGTTCATGGAGACCCGCGAGCAAGCGCCAGGACAGTGATAGAGCTTGAGTTTCATTTGCGTTCCTCGGTTGCGATTTGGCTGGCGGTCAGCGCCAGCGCGGCATCATCTCGATGAAGAAATGGGACCATGTGGCCGACTCCGACGAACTCGGCGACATGGGGCGAGCACCCGCAGGTGAAGTGCGGACCGAGCCAAGTGTACGGCGTATCGCCTTCTCACTTCCTTCCCGTTTACGATACCGTGCGACGTCACCCGCCAAAGCCCCTGTTCTGGTTCAGATAGATATGGCACTGCGCCAGCCGATGGCGGGGTGAGGTGGCGCTGGCGACGGGAACCCGCCGCCAGCGCCGGATCGGGTAGCCTCAGTGAATGCGAAGTCACTGGTGGAGACCCGAGCCATGCGAATCGAATCGATGCGGATCAGATCGTACCGCAGTTTCAGGGTGGACGACGCCGAACTGCCGGCCGAGGCCCGCGGGCGCCTGTCGGCGATCCGCCGGTTCGATGGGCTGCGCGCCGCCGGCTGCGCCGAGCGCGCCGCCTTGAGGGAGGTCGGCGTCAGCCGCCGCACCCTGTATCGGTGGAAGGCCGCGCTGGCCGCCGGCGGCCAGCGCGGCCTCGCGCCGAAGTCCACCCGACCGCGCCGCGTCCGCCGCCCGGCGCGCAAGCCGGGCGACGTGAAGGCGGTCATGGCCATGCGCCGCAAGCACCCGTTCATGGGCAAGGCGCCCATCCAGCGCATGCTCGAACGCCAAGGCCTGCGGCTGAGCGCGTCAACCGTCGGGCGCATCCTCTCGCGCGCCATCGCGGACGGGACCGTGCCCCCCGCCAGCCTCTGCGAAGGACGGGCCAAGCCCAAGCGCCCCCGCAAGTTCAACGGCTGGGCGCGGCGCTGGAAATACGGCGACAAGGCCGAGCGCCCGGGCCAGCTCGTCCAGATCGACCACATGACCGTCTCCCGCGACGGCAGCTCCATCAAGGAGTTCCGCGCCATCTGCCCCGTCAGCCGGTTCATGGTCGCCCGCGCCTTCTCCCGCGCCACCGCCGCCACCGCAGCGCGCTTCCTCGCCGTCGTCGCCGAAGCCCTCCCCGTGCCGCTGGAGTCCGTCCAGGTCGACGGCGGCAGCGAGTTCATGGCCGGCTTCGAGGACGCCTGCAGGAACCTCGGCGTCGCGCTGCGCGTCCTGCCGCCGCGACGGCCGCAGTGGAACGGCTGCGTCGAGCGCGCCAACCGCACCGCCCGCATCGAGTTCTGGAACCTCCTCGACTGCGACCTCACCGTCGAGGCCGTCTCCGAGAGGCTCCTCAAGCGCGAGTTCTTCTACAACTACATCCGACCGCACTCCGCAATCGACTACCGATCCCCCAACGAGTACCTTGTCGCCCACGAGGCTGCCCAGCCTCAGTGCCAGATGTCATGAACCGGTTCAGCCCCTTGACCTCGCGGGAGCCTTGGCGCTAGGTTGCGGTCGGCCAATTGGACTCACAGCGATGCCAGATAGCCAGCTAGATTGGCGGAAGCTCCTCTGCTCGACGCGGCGGAAGGAGATCGCACGAAAACGACACTGCGGTCAAGCCGCATCCGCCGGCACCCACGTCTGCGCCGAAGAGATTGAGCACGATTACGACAGGATCCTTTCCTCGACCTCAACGCGTCGGCTGGCTGACAAGACGCAACTCTTCCCTCCTGACACGAATCGCTCTATTAGTACCCGTTTAACGCACTCGCTCGAGGTCAGCAACTTAGCCCGCAGCATCGGCGTTCGGCTTGCCCATGATCATCGCCACGACGTGTTTGGCGAGCTTGCCGACAAGCTGCAAGCGGAACGAACGGTTCCCGCGTTGCTAGCTGCCGCGGGCCTTGCACACGACCTCGGCACTCCACCTTTCGGCCATCCAGGCGAAAAGGCCATTCGCCTGTGGTGCAAGACCCGCGGCATCAAACTCAAGGATTTTGCCGAGTTCGACAGCAATTGCCAGACGTTCCGCCTCCTGACGCGCCTTCAGATCCTTGACGGCAATTTCGGCCTAGACCTGACGTGCGCCACGCTCGCCACGTCGCTCAAGTACCCAGCCTTCTCCAACGACCTAAGTGGCTTCAAGAAGTTCGGGATTTTTGAACGCGAGCGCAACATAGCTCACGAAGTATGGGATCAAACCGGCCTCGCCGAGGGGGTGCGGCACCCTTTGGCCTACATCGTGGAAGCATGCGACGACATTGCTTACTCCGTAATGGACGTCGAAGACATCGTAAGAATGGGCTACGCATCCTGCAACAACGTAATGGATTTCCTTGCGCAAAGTTCAGATGCCAAGACTAAAGCCGTGAGGAAAAGAACCCTAAATGAGTGTAAGGTGTTTGCAAGTAAGAAGAGCCAGCGGCATTTGGATGAGCAATCTATGCTGGTGTTTAGGACCATTTCCATTTCTGAGATGATAGAATCGATTACTAGAACGTTCGTTTCCCATATCGATCAGATACTCAAGGGAGAAGTAGATGGCGAATACAAGCTCGTTCCAAAATCCGACGTTGCGGAACTCTGTTGCCGGCTTAAGAAGTTTGGTAGACGTAGAGGATTCGAGCATCGAGATATATGTCAGCGGGCGATGAAGGACAAGAAGCAGGTCAGAGAAACGATGGATTACCTCTGGTGTGGCATCGCGAATCCGGATCGAGGTAGCGCTTATTCGCGCCTGCCTGAGATTGACCGTCGAGCGTACGAAGTGACCTCTCGTTCTTGGTCCGACAAGTTGCACCTGCTATGCGACACCGTTGCGAGCATGACGAATAGCGAACTGATCTCTTTACGCGACGACCTCAAAGGCATTCTGCAGTAGTAGCACGTCTTGATCGCAACGAGCGTATCAGGAGATCTCGCCAAGAGAGTTGCCCAAAAGAAACACTAGTACGAGTACCACCGGCAAAATAGTCCATCTCCCCCAAATGGCATCGCGCAAAACAAGCATTAGGGCGGAAGTAGAGAGTGCGAGTGATAGAGCAATTGCCCCAATTCGGACCCAAGCGCTTAACTCAGGAATGGACTGTAGGGCATCACTTTCACGACCGACCAAAACAGCAAACAAGACTCCGAGCAATGTAATGACGAGCGTAGAGAAGTAGACCGCTTGTGACCTAACATCGTCCACTGCCTTTGCTACTTGTTTAGCGCGTTGCTCTACTTTCGTAACCCTTTCCCCGTATTGAGACAATGCGGACTCATGTGCGCCATGGGGAGCGACGCTTTCGATGTCCCGTGGGGGTAATGATTCAAAAGGCTCGCATTGAGAGGCGGTGTAAGGAGTGCTCTTTACGAAGTCGATCAGCGCAAGCTTATCGCCCCTCTTGAGCTTTACGGATCTTCTAGAGAGATTGTAAATGGGACACGCCAGCTTCCCGATGTATCCGGGGTCAACCTGCGCTGCCCCCACCCACAGCAGCCCCTTGTATGCTAGCTTAACCTTGATGTTCCACCTTGCAATCATGAACCTAGGGATGCAGAGATGTTCTAGAGTCTCTATAACGACTACCTCGTAGGGTTCGATTTCGAAAGTGTCAGCGTCTTGCAGTTCCTCCTTTTGCAAACCGCGGAAGTAACGATCTCCAACCCGCATCTGGTAGCCAGCTGGCTCAAGGCTGTCCCTAGAGAAGGGATGTATCATGCAATGGCTGTCGACGTAGCATTCTATCCGATTGCTGAGCAGCACGCCGTATTCGGACGGATAGGGGTCATATTCTAAGGTACGGAGGTCGACCTTAGATACGCTATTCGGGCGGACTGCGGCCATCATTCAGACTCCAGTTAGGCTCGTCGTTTGCAGCAGTGAACGGTCATGTCTGCGTGTGTTGTTAGCGTCAATGCTCGTGCGCGTATCGAAATCTGAACGTGGCACCAGCTTGGTGGGTGACGTTCCGACCCAATCGAATGTCCTCCCGATGCTCGCTTCAAACGAGGCGACAGTGACTTCCCACGACGGGGGCAGGGTAGTGGCGGCGGCCGTCTGATCAAAGTAGTCTACATGATTAAGCACTAGGTGGGTCGCGCCGTTGGCGTCAATAGCCTCCTTAACGATGGCTGGATCGAATCGTGCCACGCGGCGGACGCACTTGGTCACCGATGAAAGCTCGGATAGGTGCGCGCGACCACAATTGATGCCGATAGTGCGCCAGTCGGTCTCGAATGGCAGCGGGCCGGAGTTGCCGCTCACTCGGATCGGGAAGGCCCGCGCAACGAGGACAATGCAGTCAACCTCAACAGGGCTAAGTCCGGCTTCGGCGACGAACGCGGCGGCAGTGGTATTGCGGCTCGTAACGTAGGGGTAATGGCTCGATAGAAGGTTGGAGAGCCCGAAGCCTTGTGTGCCCTCGATTAGAACACGCTCTCCGCGATCCAAGGCGGCCCGGATCAGCGGGCGGGTGGGCCGAACGAAACGGGCGATATAGCTATCGTCGGAAGCCCAATGCACGGCGTTGGAACGTGAGACTCGATCCATTACTGCTGCGCCCGTGCCGCTAGCGGTCGATCCGATCCGAGCCCTAAGCGCTGAGCTTCTCTCCTTGCTCTTATGCTCGTCGGTGATGACCATCGCACGTGGATCTATCACCAGCCTGTCTCGAGGGAGGTCGATGCGCTCCACGTCTTGCCGCAGCGCTTCGGCGTCAATGTAGGAGCCGGGGCCGAGCACGCATAGGGTATCTTGAAGGAGCGCGGCTGTTGGGAGGTGGCGGAAAACATGCCGGCGACCATCGCTGCCGTAGGCCGTATGGCCAGAGTTTGAGCCGCCCACGCGGATAACAATCGTGGCCTGTTGGTGCTGCGCCAAGAACAGCGCGACCTTGCCCTTGCCCTCAGAGCCAAACTGGGCGCCGGCTACCACGGTTACGGGCATTGGCCGTCTCTGCGAAGATGTGTCGTCACGATCTCGTCGCAGACACAAAGAGCGTGATGTTCTCCCTCGTTAGGGAGGATTTGATCCGCTAGCTGCCGCAGCTTTTCGACCCCCTGCTCAACATCATGGTGGCTTGTGTCGTCGAAGTCGGCATGAGGCCCGTTTCGCTGAACAAACCGCTGTCGTCGGACATCGGCGGACACATCAAGATGGACATGGGTGAACGCTGGGCCATAGCGCTCTAGCCAGAAAGCGCGGTCTTCCGGCCATCGCAGGCCATCCACAACGAACATCTGCCTGCTGTCGCCGTAACGGGCAAGCAGCTGGCGGTTGAGCCATCGTTGCCCTAACTCAACGTGGATACTCTGGCCGACCTCTTGGAGCGTCTGCCTAGTAGTGCCCCTGCCTTGCCTCACTGCCTCGTCTGCCACCACTTGGCTATAGCGACCATAAGTGAGGCCCCGCTTCTCCAACCCATGTGCGACGGTTGTCTTGCCCGAAGAAATCGGGCCACTGACGCCGACTACGAGCCGGCCGTGCCACTGCGTCTCCCGGCCCTCGTCGGAAACTCTCGGAATGATCAAGTAGTCTTCATCCTCGTTCCCTAGCGCCTCAAATCGGCCTGACCAGAAGAACAGCCCAACAATGGCGGACGTGATGGCATCGAGCTCGTCGTGTTTGGGGTTGGCGTCCGGTGAAACCGAGCGTCCTTCAAGGCCAAAGCGGCGGAGACCCTCCTTCAATTGCACAAGGCTCGCCCGTTTTCGCGGGATGTCCATGATGTCTTGGGCGGCGCCGGGATAACTCTCTATCACCGGGATGCCCAAAGCCCGGATTTTGGCCGCTAAGCCCATGCCACGATCAGTGAGTTTTTGCATGCTGGGGATCAAGCAGGGGTACACGTTGATGCCCCGGCGTTTCAACATACGCTCACACACCCGCATGATGCCAAATTCGGCGCGACCGGGGTCGTCGTCATCAACACGGATGCGGCCTCGCGGCAGCGAAAGTGGCGAGTCGATCGACACGAGCTGGGGTTTGATGGCGGCTATGGCCTCTAGCATCTCCGCGTCCGTTCTAACCATGCGCGTTTCGACGCGGCGGCCCTTGAGCTCGCACCATCCGGATGGTCGGTGCTCCGAGCCGGTGAGGTCGATGCCGATCACAGTAATGGCATCACCACGAATGTAGTCCACTAAGTCCTCGTAGGTCGCCTTGGGGCCAGTTCGGCCTCGGAACTGCGGCACGTCAATGACGTTGATGCCTTTGGCGCCACGCTTGAAACATACCGACGCCCTAGCAGACGCGAATGGAGCGGGCGGATTAAGTCGCTGATTCTCGCCGAGGCGCCGGATGGTCTCGTCGAGGATGGCCTTCATGCCTTCCACATCTGAATGGTTGTATTGGACCAAATCGTGGCCAGCGCGTAAGTCGCCATTCCTGTACTCGTACCAGAGCCGCACGGCATCCGCACCAGTGGCATCGCTGATTTGCTCGGGACGTTCAAAGCGCAACTCGCGCTCGATCTTCTTTTGGCCGCCCTTCAATTGCGCCCGCCGGGCGAAGTAGCGTAGGTCAACATGTGCGCGAGGCAGGTTTGCGCCGCTTTCTAGCCTCGCCAGAAACTTCAAATCGAAAGCTGTGCCGTTAAACGTAACGAGACACTTGGCGTCGTTCAACAGATCATGCCAGACGCCTGCGGACGTATCTGGGAACCAACAGGCGTAGCGCTTGCCCCTCGATAGGCCGATCAGCGTGATTTCGTCGTAGTAGAGGCTCAGGCCGGTCGTCTCGATGTCCAAGAACACGGTGTCGTCTGGGAAGGTTGTGGCTATTCTGTAGTGCTCTCGAGATGGGAGCCTAGCGGCGAAGTAGTCCGCGTCCTTGTCGGAGAGCGCATATCGGGAAGCTTCGATGGCAGCCAAGCAGTCGTCGCGAGCGGGAGCGAACAGATCGGCTGGCGGCCGGCGGGCTTCTTCGAGATCAGACCAAGTTAGGATGCCCTCTCCCCACAAGCGCCTCTCCGTGCGCAGGCCGATCCTAGGGAGGTGGATGAACGTATGTTCGAGCGGGCAGCGGTTCAACTCCACGTCATCCTCGTCTTGCCCCAAAGGATGCCTCGTTCCGTTGTTGCACCATTTGTATCACGTTGATGCTGATGAACGCAGCTCCGCAACGAAGCGGACGACCAGAAGTTGGCGGAGAGGCAGGGATTCGAACCCTGGGTGCCCAAAGGACACACCTGATTTCGAGTCAGGCCCGTTCGACCAACTCCGGCACCTCTCCGAGGCGCATTCTGCGCCAAGCTGCCACATGAGCGCAACGAGCCAGCGATGGGGGGCGGGGGCGAAGCGGGGTGGCGTCCGTGGGCGTGGGTATGGATCACGGAGGCCGGTCCGCTGCCTTGGCATGGCAGATGTCTTTGATTTGCGTGAGACATCCGCCCGGCGTGGCGTTTGAGCGGGAATTGGCCCGCCGGATGGCGCACAGTTGGCACCCCCGCAACCCCGACGACGCCCGAACCCGATGCAGGCCAGCGACGCGCCGTACAAGGTGCTGTTCCAAGACCGGCGCCTCTTCGAGGAGACCGTGCGGCTCGTCGCCCCGCGGCTGGCCGACGGGCTGGACTTCGGCGCCGCCGCGTCGCTGGACAAGGAGCACCTGACGGCGCTGTCGCGCACCCGCGTGCAGGACAAGCTGCGGCGCGTCGAGCGCAAGTCGGGGAAACTGGCGAACGGCCGCCGCCGCTACGTCCTGGCGCTGCTCGAGTTCCAGTCCGGCCACGACGCGGACATGGCTTGGCGGATGCGGGACTACCTGCACCTGGTGGAGTCCGGGCTGCGGCAGTCGGGCACGGCGCGGGCGGAGGGGGAGGTGCCGGGGATGCTGTCGGTCGTGGTCCACAACGGCGAGCGGCCGTGGCGGGCGTCGGCGGAGTGCGCCGGCCCGCTGACCGGCGACGCTGAGCCGGCGCAGGTGCGGATGTATGCTACGGTGGACTTGCAGGTGCTGGCGCGGGGCGCGGACGGCGCGGGCCGGCGGCTGGTTCCGGGCGGCTGCCTGGCGACCTTGGCGGAGTTGGAGTCGTCGCCGGCGGAGGCCTTGCCGAAGCTGCTGCTGGAGGCGTTCCGGCGCCACGCTGGGGCGGGTTCGTCGGAGTTCCGCCGCGGGCTGCACCTGCGGGTGGAGTCCGCGCTGGAGCGGCGCGGTGTGGCGGCGGGCCTGCCGTCGCTGGCAGATTTCGAGCGGGCGCTCACGGAGAGAGGAGGAGAGCGGATGACGGCGATGTTGGACGCGACGCTGGCGCGGTGGAAAGAAGCAGAGGTCGCGCAGGGCGTGGAGCGGGGCTTGGCTCAGGGCATTGAGCGCGGCCGGGCGCAAGGCATGGAACAAGGCTTGGAGCGCGGTTTGGCCCAAGGCGTGGAGCGCGGTTTGGCTCAGGGCATTGAGCGTGGTCGGGCACAGGGCGTTGAGCGTGGCCTAGCCCAAGGGCGCGTGGCCCTGCTTGGGCGGATGGCCGAGCGGCGCTTCGGCGCGGGCGTGGCGGGCCGTGTGGCGGCGCTGTTGGCGGACGAGACGGACCTGTCGCGCTTGGACGAGGCCGGCGAATGGCTGCTCGAGTGCGAGACTGGCGAAGCGCTGCTCGTGCGGCTCCGAGGGCGTCCGCCCCAAGGCTGACGGCAAGCGCCATGGCCTGCGCCTGGAGTCCGCGCTGAAGCGTGGGGCTTGGCAGCGGGGCTACCGCGGGCGCTCGCGGAGAGAGGAGAAGAGCGGATGACGGCGATGTTGGACGCGACGCTGGCGCGATGGAAAGAAGCGGAGGTCGCGCGGGGCGTGGAGCGTGGCTTGGCCCAGGGCGTTGAGCGTGGCCTAGCCCAAGGGCGCGTGGCCCTGCTTGGCCGGATGGCGGAGCGGCGCTTCGGCGCGGGCGTGGCGGGCCGTGTGACGGCGCTGTTGGCGGACGAGACGGACCTGTCGCGCTTGGACGAGGCCGGCGAGTGGCTGCTTGAGTGCGACACTGGCGAAGCGCTGCTTGCGCGGCTCGGAGGGCCTCCACCGTGCGGCTGACGGTGAGCGCTGTGGGCTGCGCTTGCGGGTGGAGCCCTTGCGACGAGAACCATGTCCCTGGGCGAGCGTCGGCGCTGGACAGCACCCCCCGCTTGACAAACCGTCGAACCCTCAAGACCCCTACGTCAAAGCCCACGGCCGCTGCCCGTCACAGCGGCCCCAGCTGACAAAAACGGTCGCACCTTGCCGCTGCAAAGAACCGCGCCAATCGAGCGCAACCATCCCACCCCGTGGTTTGACTCGCGGTGCCAAACGTCGCCTAATGCCCGCATTGAGCCACGAGCCGCGAGCTAGGGAGCGGGCGCATGTCTAGGGTGCAATTGGCCATTGATGTGCCGGAGTTGAACGAAGCCATCCACTTCTACCGCCGCCTGTTGCGCACGGAGCCCCACAAGGTGCGGCCCGGCTACGCGAACTTTGAAGTGGCAGACCCACCGCTCAAGCTGGTGTTGGTGGAAAACGGGCGTGGCGGCGCACTGAACCATTTGGGCATTGAGGTGGGCGAGGCCGCGGAAGTCGCAAGCGAGACGCGGCGGTTGGCGGCGGCCGGCTTGGCGAACGAGGTGGAGAGCCAAGTGGTGTGCTGCCACGCCGAGCAGGACAAGGTGTGGGTGCGGGATCCCGGCGGCATTCGCTGGGAGGTCTATGCCATCACGGATGACAACCCGGACATGTTGGCGGCACCGGTGCCCGATGCTGTGCCGACGGATGCCGCCGCGGCGTCATCGGAGCCACGCGAGGCACCCGCAGCGGTGAGTCGCGAAGCGACGCAAGCGGTCTGCTGCGCGTCCGGCTGACGCGCCATCGCGCAAGCGCTTGCCCAGACAAGGATTCGCCTAGAGGAGCACGAGAGACATGGCCGAAGCGGCATTGCAGAGCGAACTCGAAGTCTTCCCGCTCACGCCGAGCATCGGTGCCGAGATCCACGGCGTCGATTTGCGGCGCACGCCGGATGCGGCGCTCACCAACGCGCTGCGCCGCCTGCTCGTGGAGCACAAGGTGTTGTTCTTCCGCGATCAACCCCTCACGCGGGAACAGCATCTCGCACTCGGCCGCTGCTTCGGCGAACTGGAACTCTTCCCGTTCAGCAAGGCCCCGGAGGGTTATCCGGAGATCCTTGTGCTGGAGAACGATGAAAAGCGGCCTCCCTTCATCAACCGCTGGCACTCGGACGTGACGTGGCGGCGCGAGCCCTCGCTCGGTTCGCTGCTGCTCTGCCACGAGGCGCCGGCGGTGGGTGGCGACACCCTGTTCGCGGACATGGAAGCCGCGTACGACAACTTGGATGACGACACCAAGGCTGAAATCGACGGCCGCTTTGCGCTGCACGATCATCATCCGTTCCGCGCGGGCATGAGGCGACACGGCGTGCCGGAGGAAGTGATTGAGGCAACCCGCGCGAAGTATCCGGTGGCGCGGCATCCGGTCGTGCGCACGCATCCGGAGTCTGGCCGCAAGTCGCTGTATGTGAACACGAACTTCACCACTGCCATCGAGGGGATGGCGAAGGCAGCGTCAGACGCGCTGCTTGAGCGGCTCTATCGCCAAGCGGCCATTCCGGAGCACCAGTGTCGCTTCCGCTGGCGGCAGCACTCGCTTGCCTTTTGGGATAATCGCGCCACGCAGCACTACGCCGTGGCGGACTACTTCCCCCACCGGCGGCGGATGGAGCGCGTCACCGTGGCGGGAGACGCGCCCTTCTAAGCCCAGCCCCTAAGCCCGCCCCCCTGCCAACGCCCTAGGCAGCGCCACATGCGTTGGTCTGTTGGCCGATGCCGCCAGATGCCAAACAGGGTCTGGTGCCGAAGCCCGCCAACGCTCTGAGCAGCACAACGCCGGCCGAGCCGCGCACCGATCTCCTTGTGCGCCGTTGGCGATGAACGGGCCCAGCGCCAGACGCAGCGCGACGCCGCCGGCGCCACGCCACGAGCACTGCGGAAACTAAGCCGCCGCGCTTGGTCGCGCAGCAACTTCCCCGTGCCAGCGCTTGATGTTGGCGCACTCGTCCGGCACCGCCACCCGGGCGGCGCCGGTGGCGAAGTCCACCGAGCAGAGCGCGGTGATGTCGGCGATGCTGAACGTGTCTCCGGCCACAAAGCGCGAGTTGGCGAGGTCTGCATCGAGCTTTGCGTAGAAGCGGCTCACGGACGCCTTGCCACGTTCCACCAAGGCGGGAATGGCGTCTATCGGCCCGGCGTTGCCCGTCAGGCCGCGGTGCTTGAAGCCGGGAAAGGAGTTGCGAAACGCCTCCGCCGCCGCCAACAGCCCGTCGAACTCCATGTGGCGCTGGCGAGCCTCCACCTGCGCCTTGCTCACCGCATCCGTGCCCAACAGCGGCGGCTCTGGGTGAATCTCTTCAAGGTAGCGGCAGATGGCGACGGATTCATCGAGCACCGTGCCGTCGTCCAGCACCAGCGTTGGCACGAGCCCGCGCGGATTCACGGCGAGGAACGCCGCGTCGAGGTTCTCGCCCTTGATGATGTCCACCGGAACGGTCTCGCAGGTCACGCCCTTTTCGGCCATGAACATGCGCACCCGGCGGGGGTTCGGCGCGAGCTTGCTGTCGTAAAGCTTCATCGTTGCTCCTTTGAAGTGAGTGATTCCTTTGCGGGATGGCCAAGCAGGCGGGGCAGGGGCTGCAGGCACCGGCCCGCAACCCCTCGGGAGGCATCAGCCGGCGGCGGCGTTGTACCCCATGATGGCCTTCACCTCGAGGAACTCATCCAAGCCATAGGCGCCCCACTCGCGGCCATTGCCAGACTGCTTGTAGCCGCCGAATGGCGCCGATGGATCCACGGGCGCGCCGTTCAGATGGATGTTGCCGGTGCGGATGCGCAGCGCCAAGGCTTTGGCGCGCTCCGGGTCGCCGGAGGAGATGTAGCCAGACAGGCCGTAGATGGTGTCGTTGGCGATGCGCACGGCGTCCTCGTCGTTCTCATAGCCAATCAGAGACAGCACCGGGCCGAAGATTTCCTCTTGGGCGATGGTCATCTCGTTGGTGACGTGCGAGAACACCGTCGGCTTCACGTAGTAGCCGCGATTCAAGCCGTCTGGCCGCCCGACGCCGCCCGTCTCGAGCTTTGCGCCTTCCTCGATGCCCTTGTCGATGAGGCCTTGGATCTTGTTGTACTGCACCTCCGAGACGACGGGGCCGATGGTGGTGTCCTGGGCGTTTGGATCGCCCACTTTCACCTGTTCCGCGGCGGCCTTGGCGATGGCGGCCGCCTCGTCCATGCGCGACTGCGGCACCAGCATCCGCGTCGGCGCGTTGCAGGATTGGCCGGAATTCATGCACATGCCGAACACGTCCCGGGAGATGGCCTTGCCGAAGTCTGCATCGTCCAAGATGATGTTCGCAGACTTGCCGCCGAGCTCCTGCGCCACGCGCTTCACCGTGGGCGCGGCGTTCTTGGCCACGTCGATGCCGGCGCGGGTGGAGCCGGTGAAGGACATCATGTCGACGTCTGGATGCGCGGCAAGCGCCGCCCCAACCGTCGGCCCGTCGCCGTTGACGAGGTTGAACACCCCCGGCGGCACGCCGGCGGCGTCTAGGATTTCCGCGAAGATGATGGCGTTGAAGGGCGCCACTTCCGAGGGCTTGAGCACCATGGTGCAGCCGGCGGCGAGGGCTGGGGCCACCTTGCAGCAGATCTGGTTGATGGGCCAGTTCCACGGCGTGATGAAGCCGCACACGCCGGCTGGTTCCTTCACCACCCGCGAGGTGCCGATGTCTTCCTCGAACTCGTAGTTGCGCAGGATGTTCAGCGTCGTCATGAAGTGCCCGAGGCCAGCCGGCGCTTGGGCGCCGTTGGCCAGCGACATCGGTGCGCCCATCTCTGCGCTGATGGTGCCGGCGAGGTCGCCCAAGCGCGCTTGGAAGCACTGGATGATCCTCTCGAGCAGCGCAACGCGCTCCTCGCGGCTGGTCTTGGAGAACGTCTCGAACGCGGCCTTGGCGGCGGCGACGGCAGCGTCCACGTCCGCCGCCGAGCCGAGGGCGATGGCGTCAATCGGCTCTTCGGTGGCGGGATTGATGACGTTCAACGTGTCGTCGGTGGATGGCGCCACCCACTCCCCGTTGATGTAGAACTGTTGGCGATTGCTCACGGTTGGCCTCCCTGGTCGGCAATTCCGAAGACGATGGTGATGGCCCGGCGCGTTGCCGCGTCCCCCCAAGCCAAGCTGGGTATTCTCTACGCAACGACGCTCGGATGCCACCACTCGCGGCAATCGTGGCCCTTGCCGGTGACGCGCTTGCGGGTGCGAAGAACGCCCCACGGTCCAAAGTGCCCCGGCTGGCCGCAAGATGGCTGCCGGCACGGTCGCCGGCGTCAGCGCAAAGCCGCTCCCCCTCAGCGCAGCGCCGTCAGCCCGCTTCGCTTCGCGTCAGCCCCATCGCTTGGCGTCAGCCAGCCAAGGATGCGTACACCGCCTCGCCCAAGCCGAAGCCGCGTGCGTCGCCGAGAACGCCGTCGCCCATCTTGTTCATCACATACGAGAAGCAGACGCGGGCGTCGAAGTCCACGACGATGGACGAGCCGCCGTAGCCGCCCCAATAGCAGATGTTCGGGTTTGGCCCCATCGGCAACTCGTCGCTGGTGAGGCCGTAGCCGAGGCCGAAGCGCAGCGGCACTTCGATCACCAAGTCCTTGCCGTTGGTCTGCTCCTGCATCACCGCGGTGCATCCTGCGGAGGACATCAGCGTCTTGCCGAACGCCGTGCCGTGATTGGCCAACAGCGTTTGCGCGCGCACCACGGAGCGGGCGTTGCCGTGGCCATTTGCCGCCGGGATCTCGGCTTGGCGCCACGCTGCGGTCTTGGTGTCGCCAACCTCGACCGGCGGGTTGCCAATGGTGCGGGCGGGAATGGAACCGGGCGTCGTGTCGAGGGCGATGTTGCCCGAGGGCGGCACCAACTCCGCGATGCGGTCGAAGTGTTTGGGATCCACGCCGATGTGGAAGTCCGCGCCGAGGGGCTCGGCGATTTCTTGGTGGAAGAACGTGCCCAAGGAGACGCCGCTGATGCGTCGAACAACCTCGCCGATGAGATACCCCTGCGTGAATGCGTGGTAGCCGCTGGCCGTGCCGGGCGCCCACCACGGCGCCTGCGCCGCGAGCAGCGCGGTGGCTTTCTCCCAGTCGCAAATGTCCAGCATGGAAACGGGCTGCTCCCAGCCGGGGAGCCCGGCGCTGTGGCTCATCAGGTGCCGCACGGCCACGGCTTCTTTGCCGTTTTGCGCGAACTCCGGCCAGTACTTGGCCACCGGCGCGTCGAAGTCCAGCTCGCCGCGGTCCGCGAGGAGCAGCGCCGCCAAGGCTGTCATCGTCTTGGTGGTGGAATAGACGTTGACGATGGTGTCTTCCTGCCACGGCTCGCTCATTGCGGCGTCTCGGCAGCCGGCCCAAAGGTCAACCACGAACTCGCCTTCCACGGTCACGGCGAAGCAGGCGCCGATGTCTCCATGTTCGGTGAAGTTGCGCTCGAAGCACTCCCGCACCGGGCCGAAGCGCTCGTCGCACAGGCCATGAATTTCCAAGATAATCACTCCGTCGGCGTCGTCGCGGCAACATATCACAGGCTTAAGGGGCAGACATGGCGAACGTGCATCGCGTCATCGGTTCGGAGGAATCTCCCTATTCGGTGAAGGTGAGGGCGTACTTCCGGTACAAGGGCATCGAGCATGAGTGGTTGGGCCGCGCGCAGGCGGGCAGCCTCTTCGAGCGCCACGCGCGGTTGCCGTTGGTGCCCTTGGTGGTGACGCCAGACGATCGCGGCATGCAGGATTCCACCCCCATCATCGAGGCGTTGGAGCCGCTTTTCCCGACGCCTTCCATCCATCCGGACGAGCCGCTGGCGGCCTTCGTGTCGGCGCTTCTCGAAGAGTTTGGCGACGAGTGGGGCAACAAGTGGATGTTCCACTTCCGCTGGGCGCGGCCCGTGGATCAAATCGGCTGCGCGAAGCGGTTGGTGGGCGCCAACCGGCCGGATTTGGCCGGCGAAGCCTTGGAGGAAGCCGCCGCGACGCTGCGCGAGCGCATGGTCAACCGCGTCTGGTTCGTCGGCTCGAATGCCGCCACCGCGCCGCAGATCGAACAGTCCTACACGGACGCGCTGGCGCGTTTGGACGCCCATTTGGCGCACCGGCCCTACCTCTTTGGCGGCCGCCCGGCGTTCGCGGATTTCGGCCTGTGGGGGCAGCTTTACAACTGTCGGCGGGACGCAACGCCGCGTGCCTTGATGGAATCCGGCGCCCCGAACGTCGTCGCGTGGGTGGAGCGCATGCTGCAGCCAACGAACGAAGGGGCGTTTGAGCCGTGGCCGGCGCTGGCGGAGACGCTGAAGCCCCTGCTCGCGGAGCAGGTGGGTGCGCTGTTCTTGCCGTGGAGCTTGGCCAACGCTCAGGCCATCGGCGGCGGCGATGAAGAGTTCACCGTCGCCTTGCGTGGCCAAGCGTGGACGCAGAAACCGCAGAAGTACCACGCCCGTTCTCTCCAGGCGCTGCAGGCTAGATACGCCGCGGCACAAGGCGTTCCCGGGCTGGACGAGCTATTGGCCGAGGTAGGGTGTCTGGAAGGGTTGCGTGGCTGAGGCGCAGAGCGCGCGCCAGTTCGAGCGCGGCTTCCCCGGCTGAACCGCCCACGGAGGTCATCGCCGAATTGCGAAGATGCCGCACGCCGGCTTGGGCTCGCCCGGCCGCTTGGCTTTAGCTTGGCGCGTTCACCGCGAGCTTCGCCTTCGCCCGTTCGATGAACTGCGCCATCGTCGCTGAATCCTGCGCTCCCGGCAGCATGAATCCGCCGCCGAGCAGGAAGCACGGCACGCCGGCCACGCCGCGCGCCAAGGCGCCTTGCATCTGCTCGCGCACGGCCGCCTCGCCACCGTCGCTGCGCAGCCAAGCGCCGGCAGCGGCAGCGTCCATGCCGGCTTCTTCGGCGGCTTCGCACAGCGTTTCCGTGTCGCCGACGTCTCTTCCGGCGCAAAAGTGGAAGCGAAACAGCGTCTCTGCCAAGGCGTGTTGGTTGCCTTCGGTTTGCGCGTAGTGGAGCAGGCGATGCGCGGCGAGGGTGTTGGGCATCCGGCGCATGGCGTCGAAGTTGAAGTGGATGCCGGCGTCCAAGCCCTCGGCGACGATGCGTCGCGGCGCGCGGGCGCGCTCTGCGGCTTCGCCGTACCGGTGCGCCAGATAGTCCTCGCGGTCCAGCCCCGCCGGCGGCAGGTTGGGATGCAACTGATAGGGCCGCCACACCACCTCGACGCCGTTGCCGGCTGGCGTCTGCAGCGCGGCGTCCAGCCGCCGCTTGCCGATGAAGCACCACGGGCAGGCGATGTCCGAATAGATTTCAATGCGCATGGTGGAACATCATAGCGCGGTGGGGCGGCTGAAGAGTTGCCGGCTGAAGAGGCGCGGCCCTGAGAGCGGCCCGAAACAAAACGCATAGAGAGACAAGGAGCCAACATGACCATCCAACTTCGCCAAATCTGCTTGGTCGCCCGGCGGCTGCAGCCCGTCATCGACGACTTGTGCGCCGTGTTCGGCATCAAACCCTGCTTCGTGGATCCCGGCGTGGGCGTGTTCGGGCTGGAGAACACGCTGATGCCGGTGGGGCGCAACTTCTTGGAGGTGGTGGCGCCGGTGCAGGAGCACACCGCCGGCGGCCGCTACCTAGACCGTCGGGGCGGCGATGGCGGCTACATGGTGATCTGCCAAGCCAGCAGCAAGGACGCGCAACAAGCCGTGCGCCAGCGCGGGCTGGACGCCGGGGTGCGCGTCGCCCACGAGTCCGACCGCGAGACGTGGAACATCTGCCAACTCCACCCGCGCGACATGGTCGCTGCGTTCCTCGAAATCGATTGGGACGTGAACAACGACTTCAACGGCAACTGGCATCCTGCCGGTGGCACGGGCTGGGAAGGCGCCGTGACCCAAGCCGTCACGCAGGATTACCGCGGCGTGGAACTGCAAGGGGAAGACCCGGTGGGCATGGCAGAACTCTGGGGCCGCGTCACCGGGCTGCCGGTCGAACGCGATGGCGCGGCGCTCAACATCGCCCTCAACAACGTGACGTTGCGCTTCGTGGAGGCAACCGATGGACGCGGCCCGGGTTTGGGCGGCATCGATTTGGCGGTGCGCGATCGCACCCACATCCTTGAAGCGGCGCGGGCGCGGGGTGGCTACGTCTCCGATGATCGCGTGGACGTCTGCGGCACGCGCTGGTATCTGCAGGACGCCTGATCGCGCTGTCGCCCGCGGGCGGTGCGGGCCGGTCGGGCTGCCTTGGGCTAGGCCGAGCCGGCCTGCTGAGGAGAGTTGCCGCGGCCCTACGCACGCCGCCGTTGGCTCTCCTTGAGCAGGAGCTTGCGTACCCGTATGGACTTCGGCGTCACCTCCACGAGCTCGTCTGCGTTGATGAACTGCAGCGCCTGCTCCAGCGATAGCTGCGTCGGCGGCGTCAGCAGGATGTTCTCGTCGCTGCCGGCGGCGCGGATGTTGGTGAGTTTCTTCTCCCGCAGCGGGTTCACCGTCAGATCGTTGCCGCGGCTGTGCAGGCCCACCACCATGCCCTCGTAGACATCGATGCCGGGATGCACCAGCAGCCGCCCTCGGTCTTGCAGGTTGAAGAGCGCATAGGCCACCGTCTTGCCGGTGGCGTTGGAGATGAGGGCGCCGGCTTGGCGCCGCGCCGCGAGGCCGTGCGTGAACGGGCCATACCCGGCGGACGCGAACGTCATCACCCCGGAACCGGAGGTAAGCGACGCGAACTCGGCGCGAAAGCCGATCAGGGCGCGGGTGGCGATGCGGCAGACGATGCGGGTGCGCCCCGGCCCTGCGGCGGCGATGTCCTGCACCTCGCCCTTGCGTTGGCCCACGGCTTCCATCAATGCGCCTTGGTGGCCAGCTTCCACCTCGAACGCCACAGACTCGAACGGCTCCAAGCGCTTGCCGCCGGCTTCACGGAAGATCACCGCCGGCTGCGACACGGCCAGCTCGAACCCCTCCCTGCGCATGGTCTCGATCAGCACGGAGAGGTGGAGTTCGCCGCGCCCAGACACCTCGAAGCGGTTGGGGTCTGCCGTCTCGGCCACCCGGAGGGCGACGTTGTGGGCGGCTTCCCGCATGAGCCGCGCCTTGAGGTGGCGGCTGGTGATGAACTTGCCTTCCCGCCCGGCGAAGGGGCTGGTGTTGACGCAGAAGGTCATCGTCATGGTTGGCTCGTCCACCGTCAGCGTCGGCAAGGCCTCGGCGGCCATCGGGTCGCAGATGGTGTCGGACACGCCGACGCCCTCCACGCCGGCCAAGCACACGATGTCGCCGGCCCGCGCCTGCGGCAACTCCACGCGCGCCAGCCCTTGGTTGCAGTGAATGGAGTACACGCGCCCCTTGCGGACGCGGCCAGCGGCGTCCACCACCGCCACCGGGGCACGGGGCGCGAGCTCGCCGCGTTGCACGCGGCCAATGCCGATGACGCCCACATAGGGCGAGTAGTCCAGCGCGCTCACCTGCATCTGGAAGGGGCCGCGCAAGCTCGCGCTGGGCGGCGGAACGCGCTCGACGATGGTGTCGAGGAGCGGCGTCATGTCGGCCGCCAAGTGATCCGGGTCCGTCCCGGAAACGCCCAGCGTCGCCGAGGCGAACACGATCGGGAAGTCCAACTGGGCTTCGCTGGCGCCGAGCTGGTCGAAGAGGTCGAAGACGGCGTCCACCACGCGATGCGGTTGGGCGGCGTCGCGGTCGATCTTGTTCACCACCAGAATCGGGTTCAGCCCAGCGGCGAACGCCTTGTCGGTGACGAAGCGGGTCTGCGGCATCGGCCCCTCCACGGCGTCCACCAGCAGCAGCACGGAATCGACCATGGACAGGATGCGCTCCACCTCGCCGCCGAAGTCTGCATGCCCCGGGGTGTCCACGATGTTGATGCGGCAACCGGCGTGCTCCACTGCGGTGGTCTTGGAGAGGATGGTGATGCCCCGTTCCCGCTCCAACTCGTTGCTGTCCAACGCGCGCTCGGCGATCTCCACGCGGGCATCCTGCGCGGTTTGCTGCAGCAGGCGGTCCACCAAGGTGGTTTTGCCATGATCGACATGGGCGACGATGGCGACGTTGCGGATGTTCATTTGGAGCTTTACCGGGCGGTCGCTAGGGGCTGCCAGCGTGTAGTGGCGCGAGAATATTGGGGCCATGCTGGCGGCACTCTAAGCAGCCAGCATCGGCGCGCGGCGGTGAAGGGTGCGCTATCCGGTGGGCAGGCGCACTTTGGCGGTGCCGAAGACGCGGGTTTCCTGCGCGGCGTTCGTGATGGTGATGTCGATCTCCGCGGTGCCGGTGTCTTCGTCCACGTCTGTCACCACGCCCACGACCGAGTGCGGTTGATCGACGAGCACGGGTGCCCGAAACACCGTATCGATTTCCACGATCTCTGCCGCCGGCGCCCAGCGGTGGATCATCGCGCCCAAGTAGCCTTGGCTCATCACGCCCGGCACCAAGGCGGCGGGGAAGCCCTCCTTGCGCGCCGCCTCGTGGTCGGTGAAGCGGGGGCTGTCCCAGCCGACGTGCTTGCCGAAGCGCTTCACGTTGTCGAGGCCGGTGTCTGGCTGGAACGCCGGCAGCTCGGCGCCGAACTCGACGTCGGCGATGGTCTTCACAAGGTCACTCACTGGGCCGCTCCCGGATGACTGTGCGCGTGTCGGCGTTGGCGACGTGGGTGCCATGCTCGTCGTAGAGCTCCATGCGGGCGACCAAGAAGATCATCCGCCCCGAGCGCCCCGTCTTGACGTAGATGTCGTGCAGGTGGGATTTGCCCGTGAGCGTGGCACCGTCGCGGATCGGCGCCATCCACTGCACGCCCTTGCCGGCATCCATGCCGACGCCGGACAGTTGCGGAAAGCCGTCTGGCCGCGAGCGCCCGCCGATGAGGGTGGACACATAGGTCGGCGGCGCCTGGAAATCCGGATGCGCCGCATCCGTGAAGCGCGGGTCCTGCTCGCCGCAGGCGCGGGCATACTCCGAGAAGCGCCCGCCGTCGATGGCGAAGGTGATCTCATCGAACTCGCGGCCCAAGTACTCCTCGCGCAAGGCCAAGATGTCGTCGTCCAAGCTGCTCCCCGGTTGAAGGTTGCCGTCGCAAACGGCTATGTTGGCCTTGAACGCCCGCTTGTTCAATACTAAAGGTCTTGCGAAGTCCTCGGAGGAACGCAGCACATGGCCGAACTCAGCGTCGAACACACGCCGGCGACGCTCGGCGCCGTCGTCACCGGCGCGCGCCTGCCGGACCTCACGGAGGCGCAATGGCGGCGCGTGGAGACGGCCTTCAACAACCGCGCCGTGCTCATCTTTCCGGGCCAGTGGCTGAGCGTGGCCGAGCAGATGGATTTCGGGCGGCGCTTCGGCGAGTTGTCCATCGCCGCGCAGCCCCTCGGCAACGAGCGCGAAGACGGCGCCTTGCGCGAACCGGATGATCCGGTGATGCGGCTGTTGCGCGGCAATGAGGATTGGCATACGGACAGCTCGTTTCGGCGGCTCTCTGCGAAGGCGTCCATCCTCTCCGCCAGCAAAGTGCCAGAGCGCGGCGGCGAGACGGAGTGGGCGGACATGGCCGCCGCGTACGATGCGCTCTCGCCGGCGCTGCGCTCCCGCATCGACGGCTTGTGCGCCTATCACTCGCTGCGGCAGTCGCAGGCGCGCGTGGGGCAGGCCGCCCAAGACGTGATAGACGCCCTCGTCCAGCTCAGGGCCGCGGCGCCAGGTGGCACCGACACAGCCAATGGCGACCCCGGCCCGGACGGCCAAGGCGACGGCAAGCCGCCGCTGCGGCCGCTGGTGAAGACGCATCCCGTCACCGGGCGGCGCGCCCTGTTCGTTGGTCGCCACGCCTGTGGCATCCCCGGCCTTGCCGCGGAAGAGTCCGCCGGGCTGCTGGCCGACCTCATGGACTTCGCGTGCCGCCCGCCGCGGGTCCTCGCGCACCGTTGGCAACCCGGCGACACTGTGATCTGGGACAACCGCCGGGTGCTGCATCGCAGCCGCCCGTGGCCCCCTGCGGAGCGCCGCGTGATGTGCCACACCCGCGTCGATGGCGACGCGGCCACAGAATTGGCAGCGGCATGAGCTTCCGCACTGAAACCCGCGCTTGGCTGGAAGCGAACTGCCCGGAAGGCTGCCGCGGCCCCGGCGAGGCGCCCGGTGGCGGCACCAAGGCGCCGATGACGGCAGATCAGCGCTTATGGCTCGAACGCGCGGCGGAACGCGGCTTCACGGTGCCGGCATGGCCAGCGGAGTACGGCGGCGCTGGCCTCGAACGCGAGGAGCACCTCATCTTGCTGGAAGAGATGCGCCGCATCCAAGCGCCAGCACCGGTGGCCGGCATGGGCACTGCGATGATTGGGCCGACCCTGTTGGAGTTCGGCACCGCAGAGCAGAAGGCGCGGCATCTGCCGAAGATCGCGCGTGGCGAGGTGTGGTGGTGCCAAGGCTATTCGGAGCCGAGCGCCGGTTCCGACCTTGCCAGCCTGCGCACCCGCGCCACCGACAAGGGCGACCATTTCGTCATCGACGGCCAGAAGATCTGGACGACCGGCGCGCAATTCGCGGATTGGATCTTCTGTCTGGTGCGCACGGATGCGGAAGCGCCGAAGCATCAAGGCATCAGCTTCGTGCTCTTCTCCATGCACCAAAGCGGCGTCACGGTGAAGCCCATCCGCCTCATCTCCGGGGCATCGCCCTTCTGCGAGACGTTCCTGGACGGCGCCGTTGCCCGCAAGGATGACCTGATCGGCGGCTTGAACAAGGGCTGGACGGTCGCGAAGCGCCTGCTGCAGCACGAACGTTCCGGCATCGGCGCGCTGATCGCCGGCGGCAACCGCGAGGTGGGGCCAGACCCGACGGAACTGGCGAAGGCGCATGTGGGCGAACGCGAAGGCCGCATCAGTGACCCGTGGTTGCGCGACGACGTGGCCCGCCAGCGTATGGATACCCATGCCTTCCGGCTGACGCAGCGCCGCGTCGCGGAGGAATCCGCAGCCGGCACGCCCGGCGCCGCCACCTCGATCTTCAAGTACTACGGCGCCAGCCTCGCCAAGCGGCGCAGCGAACTGCAGGTGTCGATCTTGGGGACGCGGGGGGTGGCCGGCGAGGACGCATGGGTTGATGCCGGCACCGCGGACATGACCCGCGCGTGGCTCGCCGGCAAGGCGCGCTCCATCGCCGGTGGCAGCAACGAAGTGCAGCTCAACATCATCGCGAAGCGCGTGCTCGGCTTGCCAGACTGACGCCGTGACCGGCATGACCCAGCCCCACCCGCCGTCGTTCGGCAACGCCGGCGCTCGGCACGGCTTGGCCGCGGCGCGCCGGCGAGTTGGGGCTGTGCCCTTGGGCCGCAGCCCCCGCTAGCGGCGCGATCGGTGGAGGCCGCAAGCGCCGTCTGGCACGGCTGGCTCGTCGCCGACGAGTGGGTGGGCTTGGCCCTCGGCACGCTCGCGGTGTGGTTCCTCGTGCGCGAAAACGCCCTCGCTTGGCCGGTGGGCGTGGTGTATGTGCTGGTCTCTATCACCGTGCTGTGGGAGGCGCGCCTCTACGCCAACCTGCTGCTGCATCTCGTCGGCTTCCTCACCCTCAACCTCTATGGCTGGTACTACTGGCTGTTCGGTGGCGATGCCCGCGACGAGCTGCCGGTGACGCGGGCCAGCCCGCGCACGCTGGCGGCAGTCATGGCGCTGTGCGCGGTCGGCGCGGCCGGCCTCGGCGCATGGTTCCACACGCAAACGGACGCCGCGTTCCCACTGTGGGACAGCGCGATACTGGCCCTCAGCTTGGCGGCCTTCTGGCTGACGGCGCGCAAGAAGATCGAGAACTGGATCATCTGGTTCGTGGTGAACGTGATTTCCGTGGCCGTGTACTTCGCGCAGGAGTTGGCGCTGTACGCAGTGCTCTACGTCATCTACTTGGGCCTCGCGGTGATGGGATACCGGGAGTGGTCGCGTTCCATGGCGCAGAGCGCGGTGGCGGCAACCGCCGCGCGTTGAGAAAGGTGCGCCCCTCTAGAACTTGACGGTTGCCATCAACCAGAACTTGGTGATGTCGCTGGCGAACTCGTCGGCGCTGTACTGCGCAGCCTTGAACTGCAAATCCAAATGGTCGTTCGGTGCCCACACCGCAGAAAAGCCGATCTCGTCGCCATAGTCCATGCCGCCTTCATCCGCGCTGAAGCGGTGCCATGCGGCCAAGACGTTGATGTCGCCCACCTCGCCGCCCAACGTGAAGTAGACGTCCCGAACGCCGTTGGCGGGGGTGCCGAGAAAGCGGTCTGTCCAGCCTTGGAACTTGTGCAGGGTGGCCAGCGGCATGCGGAAACCCGCCTGTCCGTCGTCGCTGCCGAGCACCTCGTAGCCCACCGTGAACGTGGCCGCCGGCAGTTGCCAAGCGCCTTGCGCCATGTAGTAGGTGGCGTCGTAGGAGAGCGGGCTGTCGGCCCAATCGGCTTGTCGCGCCACCGATGCGCTGAGCGTCAGCGGCCCGAACGCGCCCGTGTAGTCGATGCCGTAGCTGCGGTTGGAATTCGGCGGGCCGTTGTCGTTCGACAGGTCGATGAAGTAGGCGAAGCCGGCAAGCGTCTGTCCTTCGGCCGGCTGCACCGTGCCGTAGATGGCGTGGGTGTCCCCGTACCAGTCCCCAGGCTGCGCGCCGTCGCCGGGCCCGAAGATGCGGTTGACGTTGTGGATGTAGCTGTAGTCGATGGCGGCGCGCCCGCGTTCAAACTGCATGCGCAGGGCATCGTAGGTCTGCTCGTTTTGGCGAAAGGCGACGCCGCCGAGGAAGCGCTGCGAGCCGTGCAGGATGCGCTGCCGCCCGGCGGTGATCGTGGCGCCGCCACGCTGATGTCGCACAAAGGCTTGGTTCAGGTCGAACCCCTGTGGGTCCGCGACGATGGGAAACTCGGTCTTGCCGTTGTCCGTGGAGTTGAAGTCTTCAATGGCGACCACGAAGGCATAGTCTGCTTCGATGCCGAAACTGGTGTGGCCGAAGTCTCCGGAAGCCCAAGTGAACCGGGCCCTCGCGGTGGAAGCGGTGGCGCGCTCGTCGAAGCCGTCTTGATTCACCCGCTCCAAGCGGTAGCGCAGGCTCAAATCCACATCGCCTTGCGCAACGGCTTGGGCGAGTTCCGACGCGCCTGCGGTCGCAGCGCTCAAGGCCGTGGCCAGCGCCGCGGCGAGGCTGGTCAGGCAGACACGGCCGAGTCCCTGGATTTGCAAGGTTGCGACGTTCAAGACGACCTCCCAAACGCATGGCACCATTTCGCCGAAGCATATCTTACTTCGTGCCGCCGCCGTGCGTGCGCGAGCGGATGGCGGATGCCTGACGAGGGTTTGCTTGGCAGGTCGCTGCCGGCAGCGTCACACGCCATCCGAAACGCCGCGCACGAAGAGCGGCGCCATGTCCAGCGCTGCAGCGTCTTCGCGCAACAGCTGCTCATCGGGCACAACGGCCGCCTCGCTCGCCGCCTCGAGCGTGGGGCGCAACAGGCTGGCGTCGCTGGAGGTGTTCAGAAACGCATGCGGACGCGCCAAGGTGAAGTGGACGGCGCGCCGCAGCGCGCCGGGCTCGCGGATGGGTCGATACCAGCTATAGCGTGGCTCCGTTTCATCCTGCTTCCAGCGGCGGCTGGCGATGCTCTTGATCGTTTGGAACGCCACGCCGCGTTCGACGCAGGTAGCGTACAGGCGCTCGAAATCGCGCGCATAGTCGCGTTGCGACAGCATGGCAAAGTTGCAGGGTGCCAGCACCGCGTCGAACGGGAAGCGCTCGAGGCTCGAAAGGTGCATCAGCGGCGCGAACGTGCCATGCCCGGTCACCCCGATGAAGCGGGCGAGGCCCTCTTCCCGCGCCTGCACCAAGGCTTCGAGGGCGCCGTTCGGCGCGAAGGCGGTTCTCCAACCCCGCTCTGCCACCAAGTTGTGTAGCTGAATCATGTCCACCTGTTCGACGCCGAGGCGCGTGAGCGAGCGTTCCAAGCTGGCGCGCGCCTCGGATGCCGTGCGGGCGCCGGTCTTCGTGGCGAGGAAGAAGCGCTTGCGGTGGTCTTGCAGCCACGGCGCGATGCGCAGTTCCGAATCGCCATACGAGGCTGCGGTGTCGATGTGGTTGACGCCGAACTCCAGCAACGTGTCGAGGAGGGCATCGGCCTTGTCGTGGCGCATCCTGCCGAGCGCCGCGGCGCCGAACAACGCGCGCGAGCTCAGGTGGCCGGTGCTGCCGAAGGGGATGCGTTCGATCATGCCGCCGCTGCTTGCCGAAGAACCCACGATCATAACGCGGCGCTGGCCGTGGCTGCGCCGTTCCGTGGAATTGGGCGGATTGTGGAGGGTGCGTGGACTCGCCTTGGGGTTTACCGTGGTTTGCGCATTGCGCATCATGGCCGCCACAAGGGACAGCCGGGAGCGAGGAAAGTCCACGATGTGCCGCAACATCCGCACGCTTTACAACTTCGAGCCGCCGGCCACCGAGGTGGAAGTCCACGCCGCCGCGTTGCAGTTCGTCCGCAAGCTGAGCGGCTTCAATCGCCCGTCCAAGGCGAACGCAGCGGCCTTCGATCGTGGTGTGCAGGAAGTGTCGGCGGCGGCGCAGCGATTGCTCGCCGGCCTCGTCACCGCGGCGCCGGTGAAAGACCGGCAGGCGGAGGCGGCCAAGGCCCGCGCTCGCGCCGCCAAGCGCTTCGCCTGAGCCGCCGCCCGTCAAACCGCTCTGAACCGCCACACCCGGCTAACCCCTCGCGTCGCCGCCGCCGTGTTACGGTAGCCATTGTGCAGCAGAGCAGATTAGGAGGCAGCAATGTCTTTTCCGCGTCCCGAAGGCCACCACGTCATCACGCCGGGCGCCAGCGTGCCCAACGCGGCGGCGGTGCTTGAGTTCGTTGCGCGGGCGTTCGGCGGCGTCGTCACCGAACGCCACGACAATCCGAACGGCTCCATCGCCCACGCGGAGATCCGCATTGGCGATTCGGTGGTGATGATCGGCGACCCAATGGAGGGCGATAAGCCGATGCCGGCCTCGCTGTCGTTCTATGTGGATGACGCGGCAGCGGTGGACGCGACGTTCCAAGGAGCGCTCGATGCCGGCGCCGTGTCGCTGGCCGAGCCGGTGGACCAGTTTTACGGTTATCGTTCGGGCACCGTGCGCGATGTCGGCGGCAACCGCTGGACGATTTGCGCGGTGGTGGAACAGCTCACGCCAGAAGACATTGACGAGCGCGTCGCCAAGATGGCGGAAGCGGGGTAGGCCGGGCCGCAATCTCGCGGCCAACCCGCCCACGGTCTGCTCGAGCGGGTTGGGCAGGCGGCGAAGGGGGCCGTTTTGGGCGCAAGTCGCGTTAACATGCCCGCCCATGCCGCCGCGCCGCGTCAAACTCGTCCACACCTCGGACGTCCACCTCGATGGCCGCTTCAGCAGTGAAGCGCCGGACGGCTTCCGCAATCCGGCGGAACGGGCGTTCGCGGCCGTGGTGGACGTGGCCTTGGAAGAGGCCGCAGATCTGCTGCTCATCGCCGGCGACCTGTTCGACAACAATCGGGTGCGCGAGGAGGACTTCGCCTTTGTAGCCGCGCAGCTCGCCCGCGTTGCCTGCCCCGTCATCGCGCTGCCGGGGAACCACGACGTGCATGACGGTCAATCCGTATGGCGCCGCATCACCGCCTTGGACGCGGCCAACCATGTGCATCTGCTGCTCGACGTGGCCGGTGCCAGCATCGAGTTTCCCGAACTGGGCGTCACCGCTTGGGGCCGGGCGATGGAGGCGCACACGCCAGAGAACGAACCGCTTGACGGCACCCCGGTGCGCCGCCAAGGCGTCTGGAACATCGGCTTGGCGCACGGCTTGGTGGTGGAGGAACGCGCCGGCATTGGTTCCTCGCAGATCACCCGGCGCGAAATCCGCGATTCCGGGTTCGACTATCTGGCCTTGGGCCATGTGCATGTGTGGTCGGACATGAGTGAGGGGCCAACCACCGCGTTCTACCCGGGTTCGCCCGTCGCCGGCTACGCGAGCGATCCTGGCGGTCACGTGGCCATCGCCACGCTGTGTCCGCAGCAGGGCGTCGGAGTGTCGCGGCGGCTGGTGGACGCCAGGGAGGCCGAGGCGCCACGCGCCGTGGGCTTCCTCTAATTGGCGCAGCCGCGGCCGCGGCATTGGGAGCGCAATCTCGTCAATCCCGTGAAGAAGCCAAACATCCTGTTCTTGATGACGGATCAACAGCGCTGGGATGCGTTGGGCTGCGCCGCCGGCTGGGTGCGCACGCCGAACCTGGATCGCATCGCCGCCGAAGGCGTGCGGTTCAGCTACTGCGTCACCACCACGCCGATTTGCATTCCGGCCCGGGTGACGCTGGCCACCGGGCGCTATCCGCACAACAACGCCGTGTGGAAGAACATCGAGTACACCCTCCCGCCGGACGCGCCGACTTGGATGCGCGCCGTGCGCGACGCCGGCTATCGCACCAGCGTGTTCGGCAAGACGCACCTGCATCCCCACGAGGGCGACCTGCGCGAGCGTGAGGATCTGCTACACGCTTGGGGCTTGGATGACGTGGACGAGATCGGCGGCCCCCGCGCCAGCGCCACGGTGATGAGCCACATGACCGCCATGTGGGAGGCGAAGGGGCTGCTGGAGGCGTATCGGGAAGACTACCGGGAGCGCTTCGCCAACAAGCCGCATGTGGCCAGAGCGTCGACGCTGCCGTTGGCAGACTATGCGGATGTCTACATTGGCCAGCGCGCGAAGCGCTACTTGGCCGAGTACCGGCGCGACGAGCCGTGGTGCTGCTGGGTGAGCTTTGGCGGCCCGCACGAGCCGTGGGATGCGCCGGAACCCTACGCGAGCATGTACGACCCGGCGGACATGCCGCCGCCGGTGCCGCGCCCGCGCGATGACCACCCGCGCCCGCGCGGCTGGCTGGATTACTACATGGAACGCGGCACGCCGCGCTTCGACCCTGGCGACCAAGCCGCCATGCGCGCCAACTATGCCGGCAACGTCACCCTCATCGACGATCAAATCGGTGAAATCTTGGCCGTGATCGAGGCGCGGGGTGAACTGGACAACACGGTCATCGCGTTCACCTCAGACCACGGCGAGATGAACGGCGATTGGGACCTCATCTACAAGATGAACTTCTTGGATGGCGCCTTGCGGGTGCCGCTGATCGTGCGCACGCCGGAAACCGCAGCCGGCGCCGGCGGTTGGGTGAACGACAGCCCCGCCGAGAACTCCGATGTGGGGCCAACGTTGGCGGAACTCGCCGGCGCGGAGCTGAACCATCGGCAGTTCGCTAAGTCGTTGGCGCCAGCGCTGGCCCAGCGGGACACGCGCCACCGCGAAGACGCCGTCTCCGAGTTCCGCCAAGAGTTCGCGCTGACCGATGGCAAGTGGAAGCTCGCCACGAACCGGGAAGGGGAGGCATACCTCCTGTTTGACTTGCGCGAGGATCCGGCTGAGACGCGCAACTTGGCCGGCTCGGCGGAGCATCGGGACATCGCGGACGCCATGCGTCTGCGTCTGTTTGAGCGCATCGCCGCCACGCAGCTTGAAGCGCCTTCTGAAGACGCCGCGGAGTGGACGCCAAAGGTCGGCTAGCCGCTTTTGCCGGTTCGGAAGAGCGAAGCGCGGTGTGTGGCCTAGCCGCTCCCCGCGTTTGGGCGGAGCGCTGTCGCCTTGACGCTCCGCGCTGCGCTTTTGCCGGCGCGGTTTGCTGGTGTAGAGTCAGCCGCATCACCCATCGGAAGGTGTCCATGCTGCTTTCCCGGTGCAGAAACGCCATTCGCGGCGACGTGCCGCGGCGAGTGAAGCTCGTGCCTTGGCGGCGCGCGGCAACGTTGCTCGCTGCGCTGGCCATCTGCCCTGCGGCCGCCGCCGAAGAGCGCCAGCTAGGCAGCGCCGTGCGCCCAGCGGCGCAGGCCGCGGCGCAGCCGGAGCAGCGTCGCCGCACGCGGCTGGACTATGCGGCCGTTCAGCCTGGGCTTCGCATTGCCCTCGCGGCGCCGGTGCCGGGCCGCCTCGAGGCGCCACGAGCCAGGGGTGGCCCAGTGCGCATCGGGTTGCATCGCGCGCTGCCGGCGCGCTTCCAGGGCGACTTGGCCCGGCGCTTCGAGTGGACGGCGGTGGCTGGCGGCGGCGTGGTCGCTTCGCTCACCATCGCTTCGCCCGGCGCGGCAGCCATCCGGGCGGCACTGTTGGCACAGCTGCCCCCGCGGGGCGAGATTCGCTTCTTCCGCCCGGCGGAACCGGAGCGGGCTTTCCGCGTCACCGCCGCAGGGGATTTCCACATTCGGCCAGATGGAGAGATGGAGCCGCTGTGGTCTCCGGTGATCCAAGGCGATGCCATCGGCATCGAGGTGACCTTGCCCTCCCGCGCCGCCATCGCCGGCTTCTCGCTGCGCCTTCCCAAGATCTCCCATCGGTACGCTCGCGGCCCCGGGTCTCCGCCCCCGCAGATCGCGCAATGCCCGGGCCAGCTTGATGTGCAGTGCCGCATCGACAGGATTCCGGACGGGCTGCAAGACGCGGTGGTGAGAGTCGAGTTCGAGGAGGATGGGCAAACCCTCTACTGCTCGGCCACCTTGTTGAACAACCAATTGGAGGACTTTGCGCCGTACCTGCTCACGGCTAACCACTGCGTCTCGACGCCGGCGGCGGCGCGCTCCATCATCGCGACCTGGTTCTTTGAGCGCCCGAGCTGCAATTCCACGGCGCCCGCGGAGCGCGGTGCAACGACGATCGGCAGTGCCCAACTCTTGGCCACGTCCGTGGATCAGGATGCGACGCTGTTGCGGCTCGGCCACCGTGTGCCCATCCGCGCCACCTATTCGGGCTGGACTTCCACCCCGCTATCGCACCGAACGGCGGTCTTTGGCATCCACCACCCGCAGGGGGATTACAAGAAGTACTCGGCTGGCGCGACCACAGGCAACATCAATGTGGAGCTTGTCGATGCCACCCCGCCGCAGGTGACCCTGAACGCCATTGAAGTTGAGTGGGTGGAGGGCCTGACCGAGACGGGCAGCAGCGGCTCGGGGCTTTTTGAACGCGATCACCTCGTTGGCGTCTTGTCCGCCGGTGATGAAGGGTGCGGCGGTTCTGACACATACGGCAACTTCGCGGACTTCCATCCTAAGGCGTGTCCGTGGCTTACCCCGGATGATGCCTGCGCCGGCCGTGCCATCCCCCTCTTCCTGTCCGCCTCGCACTCGCGTCGGCAGGGGTTTGCCCGCATCGTCAATCACTCGGATTGGGATGGCGACGTGCAGATCACTGCCATCGACGACGTGGGCGAGCGGTTCGGCCCCGTCACCCTCGCGCTGCGGGCGGGGCGCACCGTCCACTTCAACTCGGATGACTTGGAGCTGGGCAACCGCGCCAAGGGCCTGCCGCGCGGGGTGGGGTCGGGCCAAGGCGATTGGCGCTTGGAACTTGCGACGTCCCTCAACATCGAGGCGCTGGCGTATGTGCGCACCGCGGATGGCTTCGTCACCACCATGCATGACGTGGTGCCAAGGGTCGCCACCGAATCCGAGCACACCTATCTGGTGCCGTTCTTCAACCCCGGCAGCAACGCGCGGCAGGTGAGCAAGCTGCGCCTCGTGAATCTAGGTGACAGTGCAGCCAACGTGCGGATCATGGGTCGGGACGACGCGGGCTTCCAGCCAGCGGCCGTGCGGCTCTCGCTGCCGCCAGGCACGGCGCGGATGCTCACGGCGCGCCAGTTGGAGCAGGGCGAGGGGTTGAACCGCGGCTTCGGCGACCGCGCCGGCAAGTGGTCGCTCACGGTGGCTTCAGACCGCGCCATCCAAGTGATGAATCTGCTTGAGGCGCCCACTGGCAACCTCGCCAACCTGTCCTCGCTCGGCGCCGGTGACGCCGTTGACGGCACCTTGTGGTTCCCGCTGTTTCTGCCGGCGTCCAGCCCCGGTCGGCACGGCTTCGCCAGGGTAAGCAACCGCACCGGCGAACGGGGCACCGTGACGATCCAGGCCGCGGACGACACCGGGCGCGTGTTCGGCCCGGCCGAGCTCACGCTCGGGCCGTGGCAGACGGCCCACTTCAACTCGATGGATCTGGAACGGGGCAATGCGGCGAAGGGCCTCATCGGCGGGCTCGGCGCCGGCGTTGGCGATTGGCAGCTCATCTTGACGACGAATCTGGAATCGGTGCAGGGGCACGCCTACGTGCGCACCGCGGGCGGATTTGTCACCAGCATGGCCGATTTCGTCCGCTACGCGGACGGGCGACACACCGTGCCGACGTTCAATCCCGGCAGCAACCGCGACCAGCAAAGCCGCTTGCGTCTCATCAACCCCGGCGCGGGGGCCGTCAGGGTGACCATCGCCGCTGTTGACGACGCCGGGGCGCCGGGCGGAGAGGTGCGCTTGACGCTGGGCCCGGCGCGTTCCCGCACCCTGACCGCGCAGGAGTTGGAGGTGGGGCACGCCACCCTTGCCGGCCGCCTCGGCGACGGCGCCGGCAAGTGGCGCCTGACCGTGACGGCAGACCAGCCGATATTCGTGTTGAGCCTGCTGGACAGCCCCACCGGCAATTTGGCCAATCTTTCCACTAGGACGGCGCCATGAGGTTGCCGCGCTGGCCTGCGCTTAAGGAGTTGAAATGAGTGACGCCGCCCTCGCCCCTGCAAGGGATGTCCTCGGCCATCCGCGTGGCCTTGTCGTGTTGTTCTTCGCCGAGATGTGGGAGCGCTTCAGCTTCTACGGCATGCGCGCGCTGCTCATCTTCTATCTGACGCAGCACTTCCTGTTCGACGATGCGATGTCGGCCGGCATCTACGCCACCTACGGCTCGATGGTGTACCTGATGCCCGTCATCGGCGGCATGGTGGCAGACCGCTTTCTGGGCTTCCGCAAGGCCGTGATCGTGGGCGCGGTGCTGTTGTGCGTCGGGCACTTCGGCATGGCCTTCGAGGGCACGCCAGCGCAGATGGTGGACGGCGCGGCGTTGCGGGACGATGTCGGGCTGCAGATCTTCTACCTGTCGCTGGCCTTCATCGTCATCGGCGTGGGGTTCTTGAAGTCCAGCATCTCGAACATGGTGGGGGAGCTGTACGGGCCGGAGGACAGCCGCCGGGACAGCGGCTTCACGCTCTTCTACATGGGCATCAATGTCGGCGCCGCCGCGGCCGGGCTGCTGTGCGGATACTTGGGGCAGACGTTTGGCTGGCGCTATGGCTTCGGGTTGGCCGGCATTGGCATGTTGGCGGGGCTCGTCACCTTCCTGCGCGGTCGCCGCCATCTGTTGGGCGCCGGGGAACCCCCGGCCGGCGGAGAGCTCGACAAGCCTCTCTTCGGCCCGCTGAGCCGGGAACGGGTCATCCAATTGGCCGCCTTGGTCGGCGTCTTGTTCACTTGGCAACTCATTCAATACCAGCGCGTGGTCGGCGGCCTCCTCTTGGCCGGCGGCGTCGCCGTGGTGGTGGGCGTGGTGTGGTTCTCGGTTGCCCGCTGCACCGCGGTGGAGCGCGGCCGCATGCTGGTGCTGCTCACGCTCACCGCGTTCTCGGTGGTGTTCTGGGCGCTGTTCGAGCAGGCCGGCAGTTCCATGAGCCTGTTTGCGGACCGCAACTTGGATCGGGAAGTGGTGGGCGTCACCGTGCAAGCCTCGCAGTTCCAGTCCTTGAATCCGCTCTTCATCATCTTCTTGGCGCCGTGCTTTGCCATGCTGTGGCCGTGGTTGGCGCGCCGCGGCGCTGAGCCGAGCGTGCCGGCGAAGTTCGGCCTTGGCATCGTGCAGGTGGGGCTTGGCTTCGGGGCGCTCGTGTATGGCGCGGCCTTGGCCGGGGAAGATCAGCTCGTGGCCGCGGGTTGGTTGGCCCTCGCTTATCTCCTGCACACCACCGGCGAGCTATGCCTCTCCCCAGTGGGGCTGTCGATGGTGACGAAGCTGTCGGTGGCGCGGGTCGCCGGCATGATGATGGGAGTGTGGTTCCTGTCCTCCGCCTTCTCGCACTATGTGGCGGGCTGGATCGCCGCCGGCGCGAGCGTGGACACCAGCGAGGGGCTGGACCGTGCCGCCGCGCTGGCCATCTACGCCGACACCTTCCAATACCTGATGATCGTGGCGCTGGCGGTGGGTTTCGTCTTGCTTGCGTTAGCGCCTTGGCTGCGCCGGCACATGTACTTGGGGGCTGCCGACGAACCGAGCCCGCCGCCGCAGCCCTGAAGGCCACGGCGGGGGCCGGCCGTCATCGGGTGGAGACTACTCCATCAACCCCGTCAGCCGTTCGGCGGAATCCGCGAAGTCTTCCATGAAGTCGTAGACCACTTGGCGGGCGGAGATGGTGGCGTTCATCAAGCCGACTCCCTGGCCCACGAAGTAGGTCGCCAATTGCCGGGCGCCGGCGTGGCCGCCCTCTGCCAGCTTGCTGATGCGGCCCAGCGCCGGCTCGCTCACCAACTGCTGCAACGGCATCGGCAGCGGGTCTGGGCTGTCTGGGTCATGCCAGGCGTCGGTCCAAGCGGAACGCAGTTGCCGCGTGTACTTGCCCGTGCGGCTGCGCGAACGCACCGTCTGGCGCGAGCTGGCGGCCAGCATCTTCTCCTTCACGGCCGGCGCCGTTTCAGCTTCCGCGGTGGTGAGCCACACGGAACCGCACCAAGCGCCGGCGGCGCCCATCGCCATCACCGCCGCCATTTGCCGGCCCGTGACGATGCCGCCGGCGGCCAGCACGGGGATGTCCCCATACGGCTTGAGGGCATCCAGCACTTCCGGAATCAACACCATCGTCGACACTTCGCCGCAGTGGCCGCCGGCTTCGGTGCCGGAAACGATGAGCACATCCGTGCCGGCTTCAGCGTGCTTGACGGCGTGTTCCTTGGCGCCGGTGAGCGCGCCGACCGGAACGCCCGCCGAACGGGCGCGCTGCAGCATGAAGGGCGGCGGCACGCCGAGCGCGTTGACGACGAACTTCACCGGATGGTCGAAGGCGGCATCCAGCACCACCGAGGCGCCTTTCTCGCGCAGGTGGTCGCCGAAGTTGTCGCTGAGTTGGCGGTCCCACAGCCCCTTGGTGTCGATGCCGTGGCGGGCGAGGATGGATTCCACATGCGCCTTGTGCTGCGGGGGAATGCGCGCCTCGATCTCCGCGGCGGAGAGGGCTTCCTCCTTGCTGTCGAGGCTGGTGGGCACGAGCAGGTCCACGCCGTAGGGCTTGCCGTTGACATGGTCGTCTAGCCAGCTCAACTCGATGTCCAAGGATTCGGGTGTGTGGCCCACGGCGCCGAGCACGCCCATGCCGCCGGCGTTGCTCACCGCGGCGATCACGTCGCGGCAGTGGCTGAACGCGAACAACGGGAACTCGATGCCGAACATGTCGCAGACCGGGCTCTTCATGTTTCCTTCCTGTCCAAATGATTGCGAGAGACTAACAAACTCCGCGCCAAGTCGCGCCATGCGAGGCATCGCCGCGCTTTGACTCCGGCGTGCCAGCAGGCATCATCGCCCGATGGCGACGCCGCCCACCAACCCGCTAGACCAAGACAAGCTGTCGCTGTCGACCAAGCTCGCCTACGGGCTGCCGAACTTCGCCGGCATGGCCATGGGCGTGCCGATCGGCATCCACATGACCAAGTTCTACTCAGACACCATCGGTGTCGCCATCGGCTTCATCGCCCTAGCGCAGGTGTTGGCGCGCGCCTTGGACGCGCTCACCGATCCGCTGATGGGCTGGCTCTCGGACCGCACGCGCACGCGCTGGGGGCGGCGGCGACCGTACATCTTGGTGGGCGCCCCGCTCACGGCCATCTCCATGGTGGCCCTCTTTGGCCCGCCGGATGGCATCACGCCGCTCATGGGCGCCGCGTGGTTCACCACTGCCTTCATGGCGTACTTCTTCTTCCACACGGTGTACTACATCCCGCACTACGGGTTGGGCCCGGAACTCACCTCGGATTACCACGAGCGTTCCAGCCTGTTTGCGTGGCGCGACGGCATATCGCTGGTGGGGCAGGCGTTCGCCTCGGCGAGCCCCGCCATCGTCATCGTCTGGATCAAGAGCCAGGGCATGGAGCAGGCCGAGGCGGAGCGCACGGTGTTCCTCTGGTTTGCCGTGGGCATGTCCGTGCTGCTCGTCATCTCGTACTACTGGATGTGCTGGCGCATCCCGGAGAACCCAGAGTTCTCGGCGCGCAAGCCCAACCCCTTGGTGCCCGGCGTGCGCCGCGTGCTGCGCAACCAGCCATTCCGCATCCTGCTCATCTGCTACTTCGTCACCACGGTCACCGCCGGGGGCATCGGCGTGTTGATGCCCTTCTACTTGCGCTATGCGATGGGCATCGAGGATTGGGTGGAGTGGATGGGCGTCGCGCTGCTGTTGGGCTACGGCACGGGCGCCCTCACGCTGCCGATCTTCGTGCGCATGGCGCGGCGCTTCGGCAAGAAGCAGGTGTGGATATTGAGTTTCGTGCTGTCGTTCATCTGCCAAGCCCTGTTGACGGCGCTGCCGAGCTTCATCCAAGGCAACGCCGGCGCGCCGTGGGTGATGGGCTTCTTCATGATCGGCGGCATGTCCTTCTCCACCGGCCAGTTCTTGGCGCCCTCCATGCAGGCCGACGTGATCGACTACGACGAGCTGTACACCGGCAAGCGCCGCGAGGCACAGTATGGGGCGTTGTGGTCCATCGTCACCAAGTTCGCCATCATCCCCAGCTCCGCGGTGCCGTTGGCGGTGTTGGCCACGTTGGGCTTCGCGCCGAATGTCGAGCAATCCGAGGCCGTGAATTGGGCCATCCGCCTGCTCTACTCCGGGCTGCCGGGAACGATGATGCTGGTGGCCATCTTCTTCGCCCTGCGCTACCCGATTGACGAGCGCGTCCACCGCCGCACCTTGGATGGCGTTGCCGCGCATCGCCGCGGCGAGGCCGCCATCGACCCCATCACCGGCAACCAAGTGCCGCCGCCAACCGACCGCGGGTTGGACGAAGACACAAGCTGGTTCCTCGATCACTTCTCCATCGGCGAACTGCGGCGCGCCCAACGCCGCGGCGGGCGCATTGTGGTGTCGCTGCAATGGGATGCGCGGCGGGCGCTCGGCTTGTCGGCGCTGGTGTTGCTCGGTGCCGGCCTCGGCGTCAACGCCTTGTTCGACCTGCAGTCCCAACCGGGCGTGGGCGTGCTGTCGCTGGTGTTGCTCGGCGGCATTTCGTTAACTGGGATTGGCTTCCATGTGGTGCGGGTGCGGGCGGCGAAACGCGCCGGCAAGGTGACGCGGGAAGCCATCGCGCAGCACTTGGAAGTGACGCAGCGGCTGGTGCGGGCCGGCCTCGTGCGCCGCGCTCGTCTGCCGACGACATCGTGACGTGGCCGGGTGTGCGTTCCGTGCGGCCTCGTGGGCTGTTGCGCCGCCGGCTCCAGCCCCCGTCTTGATTCGCATGGCGATTTGCTTCGCCGTCGGCGCACGCTGATAATGCGGCGTTAAGCACCCGTGGCCAAATTGGATAAGGCACTGGTCTACGAAACCAGGGATTACAGGTTCGAATCCTGTCGGGTGCGCCACTTCATTGGTTGCAAGGAACGCGGGTGGCCGAATACGTCCCATCGCCCATCAAGTGGGTGCGCGAGCAGGTGGAGCGCTATGAGGGGAGCGGCGGCCTAGAAGGCACCGAACTCCTCGACACCGGCTTGCCGGTGATCATCGTCACGCACCGGGGCAACAAAACCGGCGTCATCCGCAAGACGCCGTTGATGCGTGTGCAGGATGGCGCCGGCTATGTGCTGGTGGGTTCGCAAGGCGGCGCGCCGAAGCATCCGGTGTGGGTGTACAACTTGCGCGAAAGCGCCAGCGTGGAAATTCGAGACCGCACGGAGGTTTACACGATGCGGGCGCGCGAAGTGGAGGATGCGGCCGAGCGGTCGCGCCTGTGGTCGTTGGCGGTGGCGGCTTATCCGCCGTACGCGGATTACCAAGCGAAAACGGAGCGCGTCATCCCGGTTTTCTTGGCGGAGCCGGCCTGACCGCGCTGCCGCGCCATGCCGGTTGCCGCGGCGCGGTGATGCGTCGCAGCCAATGCGCTTGATCGGCTGGACGCTGTGCGCCGTCTTCGTCGCGCCGGCCTTGGTCGCAGTGGCGTTGCGGGTGTTCGCCGAACGCCCGCATTGGAGCGACGCGGAGCATGGCGGCACAGGCCAAGCGCCGCCGCCCGCCTCGCACCAAGAAGCGGTCGCGCAGGTGTACGCCGCCCGCACTTGGGGCATGCGCGGCGCCGTCGCCGTCCACACTTGGATCGCTGTCAAGCGCGCCGGCGCCAGCCAGTACACCCGCTATGAAGTCATCGGCTGGCGGCTGCCGCGCACCGGTTCGGCGCTCGTGGTCAGCACCGATCGCCCGCCGGACGGCTTCTGGTTCTCGAACCATCCAACGCTGTTGAGCGACGTGCGTGGCGCCGCCGCCAGCGCCGCCATCGACCAGATCGAGCGCGCCGCGGCAGACTACCCCTATGGCCGTGCGTACCGCACTTGGCCAGGCCCCAACAGCAACACCTTCACCGCGTTCGTGGCGCGGCGCGTCCCGGCGCTGCGCGTCGCCCTGCCGAACACCGCCATCGGCAAGGACTTCCTGCCCGACGGCGGCGTGTTCGCCCCGGCGCCCAGCGGTACTGGTCATCAGGTCTCGGTGTTTGGCCTGCTCGGCGTGCTCGTCGCGGCGGAGGAGGGCATTGAGGTGAACTTCCTCGGCCTCGTCGCCGGCCTGCGCGCCCGGCCCTTCCAAGTGAAGCTGCCGGGTTTGGAGGCGTGGCCGCGGGGCTGACCTCGCTTGCCGCGCTACGGTGAATGCTCGGCGCGGTTGGCAGCAGGCTGGCCGATCTGCCGCCTCTGCCACAGGAGGAACAACGCTGGAATGACGGCCAGCGCCAAGGCGGCGGCGCCGACGATGCCGCCGAACATCGGTGCCGCGATGCGCTGCATCACGTCGGCGCCAGCGCCGTCGCCGAGCATGATGGGCGTCAGCCCCGCCATCAGGGACGCCGCGGTCATGGCCACGGGACGCAGGCGGCGGGCGGCACCCTCGCGCACGGCCTCGTGGATGTCGGCGGAGGTGAGGGCGCGGCCTTCTTCCCGGGCGCGTTCGCGGCGCTCGGCAACGGCCAGTTCCAGATACGTCACCATGATGACGCCCAACTCTACGGCGACGCCCGCCAACGCGATGAAACCCACGCCCGCCGCCACCGACAGGTCGTAGTCCAGCCAATGCAGCGCCCACGCGCCGCCGGCCAAGGCCAGCGGCAGGGTGCAGATCACCATCGCCACCGTGGCGGCGCGCCGCAACGCGAAGTGCAGCAAGGCGAGGATCACCAAGAGCGTCAGCGGGCCGACGATGGCGAGGCGCTGCCAAGCGCGTTGCAGATACTCGTACTGGCCGGACCAACGCAGCGAGTAGCCGGCCGGCAGCGCCACTTGTGAGGCGACCGCCTGCCGCGCCCGCTCGACATAGGTGCCGAGGTCCACATCCGCAATGTCGATGTAGATCCAGCCGTTCGGCAGCGCGTTCTCGCTCTTGATGACTGGCGGGCCTTCCGTCACCCGAATGTCGGCGAGGTCCGCCAGCGCGATGCGGGCGCCGCGCGGCGTCACCACCGGCAGCATCTTCAGCCGCTCCACCGAATCCCGCACATGCTGCGGGTAGCGCAGGTTCACGGGATAGCGCTCGATGCCCTCCACCGTTTGCGTCACGTCCAAGCCGCCGACGGCGCTCTTCACGATGTCTTGCACGGCGGCGATGTTCATGCCGTAGCGCGAGGCGCGGGCGCGGTCGATGTCCACCTCCACGTAGCGTCCGCTCGCCACGCGCTCGACATACACCGAAGCGGTGCCGGGCAGCGTTGCGATCACCGCCTCGATGTCGGTGCCGATGCCCTCGATCACGGCGAGGTCTGCCCCCGCCACTTTGATGCCCACCGGCGTCTTGATGCCCGTCGCCAGCATGTCCGTGCGCGTTTTGATGGGCATCGTCCAAGTGTTGGCGAGGCCGGGGATGCGCACCACGCGGTCCAGCTCCGCGCGCAGGCCGTCCATGGTCATGCCGGCGCGCCACTCTTCGCGCGGCTTGAGTTGGATGATCGTCTCGATCATGGTCAAGGGCGCGGGATCTGTGGCCGTCTCGGCACGGCCAATTTTGCCGAACACGTTCGCCACTTCCGGCACCGTTTGGATCAGCCGGTCGGTCTGCTGCAGCAGCTCGCGCCCCTTGTCGATGGAGATGCCCGGGTGCGTGGTGGGCATGTACATGAGATCGCCTTCGTCCAACGGCGGCATGAACTCGGTGCCGAGGCGCAGCGCCGGCCAGACGCTGATCGCCATCAGCGCCGCGGCGCCGATGAGCACGATCCAAGGGCGTTTCAGCGTGGCGTCGAGCACTGGCCGGTACAACGCGCCCAAGCCCCGTTCCACGGGATTGGTGCCCGCCTTGATGCGCCCGCGCAGGCAGAAGCCCATCAGCACTGGCACCAAGGTGACGGCGAGCGCGGCTGCCGCCGCCATCGCGTAAGTCTTGGTGTAGGCCAACGGGGTGAAGAGCCGGCCTTCTTGGGCTTGCAGCGCGAACACCGGCACGAAGCTCAGCGTCACGATGAGCAAAGAAAAGAAGATCGGGCGGCCCACTTGCGCAGCGGCATCCGCGACGATCTGCCAGCGCTCGCTGGGCGCGGCAGTGGCGCCCTGCAAGCGGCGGTGGGCGTTCTCCACCATCACGATGGCGCCGTCCACCATCGCGCCGATGGCGATGGCGATGCCGCCCAAGGACATGATGTTGGCGTTGATGCCTTGCGCGCGCATGGCCGCAAAGGCCGCGAGGATGGCCACCGGCAGGCTCAGGATGACCGCCAGCGATGAACGCAGGTGGAAGAGGAAGATGGCGCACACCACGGCGACGATGACGAACTCTGCCGCCAAGGTGTCGGTGAGGTTCGCGACGGCGCGGTCGATGAGCGCCGAGCGATCGTAGACGGTGACGACCTCCACCCCGTCCGGCAAGCCGGCCGCGAGTTCCTCAAGCCGCGTCTTCACGCCGGTGATGACGGCGCGGGCGTTCTCGCCGGCGCGCATGACGACGATGCCGCCCACCACCTCGCCTTCGCCGTTCAAGTCCGCCACGCCGCGCCGCATTTGCGGGCCGACGCGCAGTTCCGCCACGTCTCGCAACAGGATGGGCACGCCGTGCTCGTTCACCTTGAGGGGCACGGCGGCCAAGTCCTCAAGGCCCGTCAGGTAGCCGGTGGTGCGCACCATGTACTCGGCCTCCGCCATCTCGATGACGGAAGCGCCGGCCTCTTGATTGGCGGCTTGAATCGCAGTGCGGACGGCGGCCAGCGACAGGCCGAACGCGCTCAGCCGATCTGGGTCCACCACCACTTGGTACTGCCGCACCATGCCACCGACCGTGGCGACTTCCGCCACGCCGGGCACCGCTTGCAGCGCATAGCGCAAGAACCAATCTTGAATCGAGCGCAGCGCTGCGAGGTCGTGCTGGCCGGTGCGGTCCACCAGCGCGTATTCGTAGACCCAGCCGACGCCGGTGGCATCCGGGCCGAGCGCCGGCGCCACCCCGGCCGGCAGCCGCTGGCGCACTTGGCTCAAATACTCCAGCACCCGCGAACGCGCCCAGTAGAGGTCTGTGCCGTCGGCGAACAAGACGTAGACGAAAGAATCGCCAAAGAACGAGTAGCCGCGCACCGCCTCAGCGCCGGGCACGGCCAACAGCGTGGTGGCCAGCGGGTAGGTCACTTGGTCTTCGACCACTCGCGGCGCTTGGCCGGGGTAGGGCGTCTTCACGATCACCTGCACATCCGACAGGTCTGGCAGCGCATCCACCGGCGTCAGCAGCATGGAGCGAATGCCCCAGCCGATGAGCACTGCGGTGGCGAGTAGCACCAGCCACCGGCGGCGGATGGACCAGTGGACGATCCAAGGGATCATTGGCGGCTAGTGTGCGTGAGGGCCGGCCGTCGGCTGTGCCGGCGGTGGGGACGCTGCGCCGCTGCCGGCGCGGGCCAAGGCGCGCTCTAGGTTGGATTCTGAATCGATCAGGAACTGTCCGGAAACGACCACTCGGTCTCCGGCGTTGAGCCCAGAGCGGATCTCCACGCGGTCGCCTGCTTCCATGCCCGCCGCCACCGGCACGGCGCGAAAGCGCCCGCCGCCGAGATCGAGGGCCACCCGGTCCACGGCGCCGCCGCGAATAAGCGCTTCCCGGGGGATGTGTACCACCGGCTCGGTGTCGGCGCCGAGCAGCACCACCCGTGCGAACATGTTTGGCCGCAGCGCTTCGCCGGCGTTGTCGAAGCCGATGCGCACGCGCAGGGTGCGCGTCACCGGATGCAGGTCTGGGTAAACGTAGTCCACGGCGCCGTCCCAGCGCTGGCCGGGCAGGTAATCCAGTTCCACCTCGGCGCGCTGCCCCACGGCCACCCACGCCGTCTGGCGCTCGAACACTTCGGCGAGCACCCACACGCGGCTCAAGTCCGCCATGGAGATGACGTGCGCGGCGGGGGTGACGAAAATGCCCTCGCGCACGCCCAAGTGGGTGGTCACGGCGTCCGCCGGCGCATAGATGCGCACTCGCTGGCGCGGCGTCTTGGCCTCCTCCAGAGCGGCGATTTCGGTTTGTGGCATGCCGAGCGCGGCCAGCCGTTCCCGCGACGCCACCACCATGTTCGGGCGCCCGCCAGTCAGCGCCGTGAGGTACTCGCGCTGCGCGTTCACGAGGGTCGGCGAATAGATCTCGAACAAGAGTTGCCCCTTCGTCACCGGGTCGCCGGCGGCGCGCACATGCAGCGATTCGATCCAGCCCTCCACGCGGGTGTGGATGTGATGCATCACCGATTCGTCGTACTGCACGTAGCCCACGGTCTCGATGCGGCGCGGCAGCGGGCCGCGTTGCGCGGGGACGCTGCGCAGCCCTAGGTTCTGCACCACGGCCGGGTCGATGCTCACCACGCCCGCTTCTACCGGCGCCTGGTTTTCTGCGTAGACGGGCACCAAGTCCATGCCCATCGGTGACTTGCCGGGCTGGTCGCGGCGGTAGTTCTTGTCCATGGGCGCCACCCAATAGAGGATTTGGCGCTCGGCGGGCTGTGCCGCGGCGCTCGCTGGCGCGGCCGGCGCGAGCCAATAACCGGCCGCGATGCCGATGGCCAGCGCCGCAACGCCCAGCCCGAGTGCCTTCGTCACAGCGGGAAGCCGCCGAGGTAGGCGAGTTCCGCGTGGCTGCGGCGACGTTCCACGCGCAATGCCACGCTGGCGAGGCGCACCTGCAAATCGTCGATGTAGGCGCGCATCATGTCCGCGAAATCGCCTGCTTCGCTGCGGTAGGAGCTCAACGCCGCGGCGGCGTTGGCGTCGGCCTGCGGGCGGATGGTGCCTTCGTGGAGCGCGACACGGCGGGTGAGTGCCTGCCAGCGGGCATACTCGCCGCTCAATTCGCCTTCCAGCCAGCGCCGCAGATCGTCCAGGCTTGCTTGGGCGGCGCGCTGTTCGGCCTCGGCCGCTGCCACGCGCCGGTCCTGCCGATTGGCCGTGAACAAGGGCAGCCCCACGCTGGCCGTGACGCTGAAGAGGTCTGAACGCGGGGCGCCGTTGGGCAGGGCGCCATCCCGATAGGCGTAGCTCACATCCACGCTCCAGCTTGGCCGATAGCTCGACCGCGCCATGTCGAGGGCGGCCTCGGCGGCTTCAAGGCGGGCTGCCGCCGCCGCCACGGCAGGGTGCGTCGCTAGGCCCGCGCGCAACGCGGCCAATGCCGGGGGCGATGTCCAGTGGGGCAGTTCGGCCAAGGGCGCCGCCTGTGCATGGGCGCCCGCCCATCTCGCCAGACGCGATCGCGCCACAGACTGGCGTTGCTCGATGGCGATTTGCCGCCCGTCGAGGCTGCTCTGCTCGAGTTCCGCGCGCAACACATCCTGCTGGTTGCGCCGGCCAACGGCGTACTGCGAGCGCGCCACGGCCACCAAATCCGCAAAGAGGGCGTCTGATTCCGCCACCAGCGCGAGGCTCCGTTCCTCGACGTAAACGTCCAGCCAGGCGTTGCGCACGGCTTTGAGCGCCTCTCGCTCCCGCGCCTCGGCGGCGGCGCGTTGTTCGCGGCCGCCGGCCAACGCCTGCTCGCTGGCGGCGCGCCGCTGCGCCCGCGGCGGAAAGGCTTGGCGCACGCCGAGGCGCATGTGCGTCATGCCTTCGGTGCGGAAGTCGCCGGTTTCAAGGGGCAGATTGGCGGCGCCGAACTGCAGTTGCGGATCGGGCAATTGCGCCGCGGCGACCGCGGTGTCCGAGAATGCGCGCGCCCGCTCCAAGAGCGCTTCGCGCCCAGGCTCTTCGGCAAGCGCCAAGCGCTCCGCCTCGGCGAGGGTGAGCGCGGGCACGGTCGTGGGCGTCGCCGCAAGGGCCGCCGCCGGCAGGAGCGTGCCCAGCGCGAGCAGCGCCGCGCGGATCATGGTCGGCGGGCCTTGCGAAATGGCGCTCGCATGGCGACAGGTCTGCTGCGCGAGGGCTTGTGAGCGTAACAGCGAGGCCTTGCGGCGTCACGCTTGAAAGCCGTCCTCATGGCAGCCTGTTTTGAAGCCCAAACGAAGTGCCCGTCCTTGAGGATTGGAGAGCGCTGCCTTAGGCTTGCCGCTTCGCGCTTGGCGCCGGAGAAGCCTTGTCCGGCGCGGCTGGAGGACACGAGATGAGCCAACTGGAGTTCGCCGTCACCGGCATGGTTTGCAGCGGTTGCTCAGCCAGCGTGGAGCGCTTGGCCAAGGGCATGGCGAGCGTGACGGCGGCGCGCGTTGATCACGAGCGTGGCAGCGCTGTCGTGGAGCACGACGGCCGCATGGATCCGGAGGCGCTGTACGCGGCCATCGTGGATGCTGGCTTCGGCGTGCGCACATGTGGCAACGCTGCCTGCGAGTGCGCGAATTGTCGTTGCGAGCCTTGCGCTTGCGGCACCGGCGCCCGCTGCGGCTGCAGCGGCGAGTGATCCGCCCGGTGCAACCTGCCAAGCGGCGGATAAGGCTCGCATCGGCCTGCGCCGCGCCGCGAACGCCGTCAAGCCGGGCAGCGAACGCCCAAGAAACGCCCTAGAGCGGAAAGAGGAAACGCGAGCGCCTGCGCCGTTGCGCCGCAGGCCAAGGAGCTGTTTGTGCTGCGGCGGTTGAAGAGAACCTATCCCAAGATATGGCCGTTCGTCTTCTTGGCGGGCGGCATCACCTCGTCGATTTGGGGCGGACACCTGCATTTCAACATCTTTGGCGAAGCGTTCATGCTCAACCTGCACACCATGATGTGGTTTCTGATGGCCTTTGCCCATGCCGAGGTGTTCTGGCGCAACCGCGGCGGGGACGAGAAGCCGAGCCCACGCGGGGATTGACGCCGCGTCGCGCTGAACCGCCTTGCCGTCAGCGCGGCAACGCGACACACTTCGCCAACTCGATTCGCTTGGGGCAAGGGCATGGGTCTTGATCTCCTCATCAGGAATGGCGTCGTGGTGGATGGCTCCGGCGCGCCGCGTTTTCGGGCGGACGTCGGCATCCAAGCCGGCAAGATCGCCGCCATCGGCCGCCTGCGCGAGCGCGCCAAGCGCACCATTGATGCCCAAGGGCATGTGGTGGCGCCTGGCTTCGTCGACGGCCACACCCACATGGACGCCCAGATCTTCTGGGACAAGCTGGGTTCCTGCTCGTGCTACCACGGCGTCACCAGCGTCGTGATGGGCAACTGCGGATTCACCATCGCGCCCTGCCGCGAACAGGATGCGGACTTGGTGTTCCGCAGCCTGGAGCGCGCCGAGGACATCTCCCGCGCGGCCATGCTGGCCGGCATTGATTGGCGTTGGGAGACGTTCCCGGAGTTCCTGGATGCCATCGACGCGCTGCCCAAGGGCATCAACTACGCCGGCTACATCGGCCACTCGGCGCTGCGCACCTATGTGATGGGTGAACGCGCCTTCACCGAAACGGCCACCGCGGACGAACTCGCGACGATGTGCCGCCTCACCCAGGAAGCCGTCCGAGCCGGCGCCATCGGCTTCTCGACCTCGCGCACCGTGAACCACGTCACCGCGGACGACCGGCCGGTGGCGAGCCGCCTTGCGTCGTGGGAGGAAGTGCGAGCCATCGTCAACGCCGTGGGCGAGACTGGCCGCGGCGTGTTCGAGATCGCCCACGAGCGCACCGGGCGCGACGCCGAACGGCTGCGCGAGTATCACGAGCGGTTGCGCGACTTGGCGGTGGAATCCGGCGTGCCGCAAACGTGGGGCATGTTCAGTTCCCGCTTCGCGCCGGACTATTGGCGCGGCTTCGTGGACTTGTTGGACGAGACGGCGGAGGCTGGCGGGCGCATGTTCGTGCAGGTGCATTCGCGGGCGCTGAACGTGCTGATGTCCTTCAAGACGCAAATGCCGTTCGATGGCTGGCCCGTGTGGCGCGACGTGCGCGCACTGCCTTTGGAGGAACAACGCGCCAAACTAAGCGATCCGGCGCTGCGGGCGAAGCTGGTGGAGGTGGCCAACGGCGCTGCGCCGGCGAAGAAAATCGTTGGCGTGGAAGCGCGCCCGCCGGACTACGGCCACTTCTACGTCATGGATTCCACGTCCGGTGACGACCGCCTGCTGCGCGACTTGGCGCAGGAGCGTGGCATGGACCCAGTGGAGCTCATGATCGACCTCGGCGTGCAAACGCATTTCGAGCAGTTCTTCCGCCAGCCGGCCGCCAACGAAAGCGATGCCGATGTGCTGGAGATGATCCGCCATCCCCGCTCCGTGGTGACGTTCTCCGATTCCGGGGCGCATGTGAGCCAGATCATGGACAGCTCGCTGCAAACCCATCTGCTTGGCCATTGGGTGCGCGAGAAGCAGGCGCTCAGCCTTGAAGACGCGGTGCGGCAACTCACCTACAACCCCGCCACGCAATGGGGCATGCACGACCGCGGCCTCATCCGCGAAGGCATGAATGCAGATGTGGTGGTGTTCAACCCAGACACCGTCGGCCCGGCGATGCCGGAGGTGGTCAATGACCTGCCGGCCGGTGGCAAGCGCCTGAAGCAAGTGGCGCGGGGCATCAAGCACACCATCGTCAACGGCGAAGTGTTCTTGGAGGACAACGAGCACACCGGCGCCGAAGCGGGCCGGCTGTTCCGGGGCGGCTTGGCGCGTCCGGCAGCCTAGAACACGCCGGCCTCCAAGCCGATGGCCAGCGCCAAGCCCAGCTCGTGGCAACGCTCGAGGTGGCCCTCGGTGAGCTCCCCCGCGGCGATGATCGGTGCCTGCACTTCGTTGAAGGGGTAGCCATTGGCGATGCGGTGGATGGCGCGCACGGCGCCGGTGCCGTCATTGCCGGCGCTGACGAAGATGGCGTAGGGGAGCGCTTGGATTTTGCCCTCGACGGGGTAGAACGTGCGGTCCAGAAAGTCCTTCATGGCGCCGGACATGTAGCCGAAGTTCTCCGGCGTGCCGAGCAGCAGCCCATGCGCCCACAGGAGGTCTTCCGGCCCCGCGTCCTTGGCGAGCAAGAGGCGCGTCTCAACGCCTTCCACCGCTTCGTCCGTGGCGCCGCGCCACGCCGCCTGCGCCATGCGCCGCGTGTTGCCACTCTGCGTGTGGTAGACGATGAGAAGGTGTTTCGCGCTCACGCGTAGACTCGCCGCCACTGGCCGCGACGCCTTGGGCGACGGTGAATGACGGCACGATACCACGTTCGCTGGTGGCATTGAGGCGGCGGCTGGGCGCGGGGCCGGCGGTGCGCGATGCGCCAAGGGCCGCCGGCGGTGATGATCGAGCAGGTGCCTAGGTTCCTGCAGTCGCCGGTGGCGTCCGGCATGTCCATGAGAGACTTGCTCGAAGAGCGCTTCGCCAGCCTCGGCTACGACATGCACAGCGCCACCCTGAACGCCGCTGCCTTCGGCGTGGCGCAGCGCCGTTTGCGCACTATTGTGGTGTGTTTGCCGAAAGGGTCGGCGTTCCAGTACCCCTTTAGCTTGCTCGGCTCGCCCAAAACGGTTGGCGAAGCGATTGATGACCTTCCCGCGGCCGTGCCGAAGGGTGCGCAGCCGATGGCGCCCAACCATGTCGATGTCACGCCGACGCGCGATCGGGAACGGATTTCGCACGTGCCCGAGGGATCGTGGCTCTCCAAAGTGGCAGACGTGCCGCCGGACATCCTCGGCCGGCTGACGCGCAAGGACACCACAAAATACCGCCGTCTCGCGCGCCACCAGCCGTCCTTGACGCTGCGTTGTGGCGAGGCGCTCTACCACCCCACGCTGGACCGATACCTGACGCCAAGGGAAGCAGCCCGGCTGCAAGGCTTTCCGGATTCGCATGTGTTCGAGGGCCCCATCCGCCGTCGCACTGGCACGGTGGCCAATCTGGACCAGCATCGCCAAGTGGCGAACGCGGTGCCGCCACCGTTGGCCGAAGCCGTGGCAGGCGCCATTCGAGCGTCGCTTTGCCGGTGGCAAGGGAGCTATGCGGCTTGACGCTCGGCGTGGTGGGCGCTGGGGGTGGCGGAATCCGCAAGGCACCGTGGCCGTACAGGAATGCGCGGTAAAATGGCGGCGATGAGCTACGATGCCCCTGCCTGTCAGCGAGGGCGGCGCTCCAAAGGCGCTCACAAGCGCGGGCGTTGACACGCCTGCGGGGGCGATTGCCGAGGGCGCGACGGTGCGTCGAGGCGAGCGCGATGCACAAAAGTTTGCAGGCAGGGGCTCCAGTCGGAAGGCCAGTCCCATGATCGCCTTCGGCGACATCCTTGCTGCCGCGCAGCGCATTGAGGGCAGCGTCGCCCGCACGTCGCTCGCCAAGTCGGAAACGCTCTCGGCGCTTACCGGCGTCAACGTCTTCCTCAAGTTCGAGAACCAGCAGTTCACCGCTTCGTTCAAGGAGCGTGGGGCGCTCAATCGCCTGTTGACGATGACCGCGGCGCAGCGCGCCGGCGGCGTCGTCGCGATGTCGGCCGGCAACCATGCCCAAGCGCTTGCCTATCATGGCCAACGGCTCGGCGTGCCCACGGTCATCGTGATGCCGCGTCACACGCCCAATCCGAAGGTGGAGCAGACCCGCGTCTTTGGCGCCGAAGTGCTGCTCGAAGGCGCCACCTTCGACGAAACCTTGGGGTTCACGAAGCGGCTCGCCGCGGAGCGCGAACTCACGCTGATACATCCGTTCGACGATCCAACGGTGGTGGCGGGACAAGGCACCGTGGGGCTTGAGATCACAGGAGATGCCCCAGAGATGGATGCGCTCGTCGTCCCCGTCGGCGGTGGCGGCCTCATCGCGGGGACGAGCCTAGCCGCCAAATCCACCGTGCCGGACATCGAAGTCATCGGGGTGCAGGCAGAGCGGTTCGCGGCGGTGTGCGAGCGCTTTCACGGCAGAGTTGGCCGCCCGCCCGCGGCGTTCGGCACCGTGGCGGAGGGCATCGCGGTGAAATCTCCTTCGGCCCTCACCCTGGGCATGATTCAACGTTGGGTGGACGACATGGTCACCGTCTCTGAGGAGGAGATCGAATCGGCGGTGTACACGCTGCTCGAAGTGGAAAAGACGGTTGCGGAAGGCGCCGGGGCGGCGGCGCTCGCGGCGGTGTTCAAGCACCGCGAACGCTTCTTGGGCAAGAACGTCGCGGTGGTGGTGTCTGGCGGCAACATCGACATGATGACGCTGTCGTCGCTCTTGCAGCGCGGCTTGGTGCGGCGTGGCCGGCTGGTGCGGCTGCGGGTGGAGTTGCCGGACGTGCCCGGTTCCCTGTCCGCGATGACGGCGATCCTCGGCGAGCTCGACAGCAACATCATCGAGATTGTCCATCAACGCGCTTTCGGAGCGGCCTCCGTGAGCGTGTCGCTGGTGGACCTCACCTTGCGGATGCGCGGCGAAGAACAGGCGGATGTGGTGCTGCGGGCGCTGGCAAGCGCCGGTTACGCGGCGCAAATCTTGGAGTGAAAGCGGGGCAGGGCGCGGTCTGCCGCCCCGCGTCAGACGCCCTCGCCGTGGCGGCCGGCGCCGGCGTTGAAGCGCGCCGCGCCCGCCACCGTCTCGCCGGATTTGATCGTCTCCCGCCCCAGCAGCGTTTCCTGCTGCAGGGCTTCGTCGAGGCCGCGGCCCCACTGCGTGATGGTGGAGCGTCGGTCGCTCAACATGCAGCGCTGCGGGAAGCGCGTCAGCCGTTCGGCGAGCTCAACCGCGCCATGCAGCGCTTCGCCGGGCGGCGTAAGGCGGTTGGCGAGGCCCATGGAGAGCGCTTCATCGCCCGACACGCCACGCCCAGTGAGGATCATGTCGAGCGCGTGGCTCTGGCCGATGAGGCGTGGCAGGCGCACCGTTCCGCCGTCCACCAACGGCACGCCCCACCGCCGGCAATAAACTCCGAACACCGCGTTCTGGGCGGCGACGCGCAAGTCGCACCACAGCGCGAGTTCCAAGCCGCCGGCCACCGCATGGCCTTCCACCGCCGCGATGACGGGCTTGTTCAACAACATTCGGGTCGGCCCTAGCGGGCCGTCGCCATCGAGGGTGACGCGGTTGCCGCGGCCTTCCGCCACCGCCTTGAGGTCTGCCCCGGCGCAGAAGGTGCCGTCGGAACCCGTGAGCACCGCGGCGCGCTGCTGTTTGTTGGCGTCGAACGCGCGGAATGCCTCCAACAGCCCGCGCGCCGTGTCGTGATCCACGGCGTTGCGCACCTCGGGACGGTCGATGGTGACGATGACAAGATCGCCGTGCTTCTCCTGCTTGACGCTCATGGCGGGTGCCCGAATCGGTGATGATTTGCCTATAGTAGGCCCTTTCGACACTGTGGCGCGTCCGCCCGAGGGCGTCCGCGGTCCCTCGCTTTCAGCGCATCAACTAGAGGAGGAGCATGGAATGAGATTGTCAGCACCGCGCATCGCGCCCGCCGAGCCTGCTGAGTGGGACGCCGACCAAGCGGAATTGATGCAGCGTTTCGAGGGGCAGCAGTTGAATGTCTTCAAGACGCTCATCCATCACCCGGAGTTGTTCCGACGCTGGCTCGTCTTCGCCAACCACGTGTTGGGCAAATCGACGCTGCCCGTGCGCGACCGGGAGTTGCTCATCCTGCGCACGGCGTGGAACGCCCGCTCGGATTACGAATGGGGCCAGCATGTGCTCATTGCGCGTCGAGAAGGCATGACGGACGCCGACATCGAGGCGGCGCGGCTGGGCCCCGAAGCGCCGGGCATCGATCCGCGGGAGGCGCTGCTGTTGCGAGCCGCCGACGAGTTGTTTGCCGACACGATGCTGTCTGACGCCACTTGGCATGGCTTCACCTCCCGCTACGATAGACACCAGATGATGGACCTCATCTTCACCGTGGGGCAATACACCATGCTGGCGATGGGCCTCAACACGCTGGGCGTGCAGCGGGACGCAGGCGTGCCGGGGTTCTGATTGGGAGCTGGGGCGGCTCCATCGCCGCGGTGGCCCGGCGCACCTTGAGCGAGCGCAACCTCATCCGAGGGCGGCTCGTGCGATCCATAGCCCGATTCTGGGGGATAGACGGCCTCGACCGACGCGATTAGTGCTGGCAGATCGCGCCCCTTATGCCCAGTTGGTCTAAGAGGCCGCCAAACTGGCGGATCGCTTGTCACCAGATGTAACAACGCTTGAATATGGCCAACTGTTACAGGACTATTGCCCGGTGAACGGACGCGGGGGCGGGCTGGAGCACATGCGATTTGTGAACGGAATGGCCGGTTTGGCCCTGTTAGTCATCGCCTTCAATCAGGTTGGCGAGCGCGATTGGGAAATCTGGCTGCCCGTGTACGCCGTAGGGTCGCTCATCGCACTGTCCACACTCAAATCCCGCATGCCCGTTTGGGTCGTGTGGGTCTGCGCCGCCGCCGCCACCGGCGCCATGTTCTGCTACTTCTCCCTGTTCTTCCAGATTGCGCCGCACCTGCGCGGCGATTGGATTTCCCACGGCCACTCAAGCACCAACCTGCTGGTGGCAGCCTTCTGCATGATTCCCGCGTTGGCCGAGTTCAGCGCCCGCATGAAGGCCGAGCCGGAAGCCGAAGCCGTGCGTGGCGTCGCGGGGCAGCGCTTGTGGCGCTTCCCCTCGCGCATCATCGCCCGCTTCGCGCCGCGGCGTTCCCCAGCGCAACGCCAAGTCCGCCAGACCACGCCCTAGGCCAACCGGGTCGTCCCAGGCCCCGCCCCCGCAACGAACAGCGCCGCGCATGACGCCACGTCGCTCCGTCCTCTATGTGCCGGGCGCCAATGCGCGGGCCCTTCAGAAGGCCCGCGACATCGGCTGCGACGCGCTGGTGTTCGATTTGGAAGACGCCGTGGCGCCTGAAGAGAAGGTGAATGCCCGCGAACGGGTGGCCGGCATGGTGCGCGCCGGCGGCTATGGCCATCGGGAGCTGGTGGTGCGGGTGAACGGCTTGGCCACGGAGTGGGGGCGCGGCGACGTCGCCGCCATGGCCGAACTGCCGGTGGCGGCGCTGTTGTTCCCGAAGGTGGAGACGGCGGCTCAAATGGGCGAGATCGTGGCGCGGGTGGATGCCGCCGGCGGCGCGGCGCGCGCGGTCTGGATATTGGTGGAAACGCCGTTGGGTGTGCGCAATGTCGATGCCTTGGCGGCCGCCACCGAACGCCTGACGGTGCTGGCGATGGGCACCAGCGACTTGGTGAATGCGTTGCGTGGCCGCCACCGCGCGGATCGTGCCGGCGTCACCTATGCGCTGCAGCGCTGCGTGATTGCGGCGCGTGCGGCCGGCAAGGAAATCTTGGATGGCGTCCACTTGGAGTTCCGCGACATGGAGGGTTTTCGCGCCGCCTGCGAGCAAGGCCGAGACCTCGGCTTCGACGGCAAGACGCTCATCCATCCCACCCAAGTGCCGGTGGCCAACGAGGTGTTTGCGCCAACGCCGGAAGAGATCGCCTTCGCGCGCCGCGCCAAAGCCGCTTGGGACGCGGCGCGGGCGGCTGGCCGCGGGGTCGTGGAGGTGGACGGGCGGCTGGTGGAGAACATGCACGTCGAAGAGGCAGAACGCGCGTTGGCCTTTGCGGCGGCGATCACTGCCCGCGGCGCAGGGTGAGGCGAGTGGCGGCAGCGCCGGCGAACGCCAACGTCCACCCGCTGCGCCAAGGGCCGTGCGCCTACGCCGCTTCGCGCCGAATTGCCGGCATGGCCACTTCGAGGTAGGCGTCCAAGGCTTCCGCGTTCCAAGGCGCGCGCAGCGCGATGTTCACCTCCTGCGCCCCAGCGGCGACGTACTCCAACACCCGTTCCACCGCGGCGTCCGGCGTGCAGAGCAAACTGCCGCCGATGATGCGTTCCGCGTTCGCGCCCCACTCGGCGCCGAGGCGCTCGCGCTCGGCGGCGACGCCGGCTTCGTCCATGGCCATCGCAAACACCAAGTTGACGCCGCGGCGCACCGCGGCGGGGTCGCGCTCATCCACTTCGCACCAATGGTCGAGCACCTTGTTCAGGCGGGTGAACTCGGCGGCGCTCACATAGGCTGCGTTCCAACCATCGGCGCGCCGCGCGGCGATTTCCAATGTGCGCCGCTCGCCCAAGCCGCCCACCCAGATGGGCAGCCGCTCCTGCACTGGCTTGGGCAGGCAGGAAGCGTCGTCCGTCTGGAAGTGCATGCCAGAAAAGGTGACGCGATCTTCGGTGAGCATGCGGCGGATGATCTCCGCGGCTTCGTCGAGCATGTCGAGGCGGGTGCCCACGTCTGGGAACGGATAGCCATAGGCGGACGCTTCCCAGATGTGCCAGCCTGCCCCCAAGCCGAGCTCGAAGCGCCCGCCGCAGATGTGGTCTAGGGTGGTCGCGGCCTTGGCGAGCAGGGCGGGGTTGCGATAGCCGACATAGAAGACGAGGCAGCCGATGCGGGCGTGGCGAGTTTCCGCGGCGAGGGCGCCGAGGGTGGCGAGAGCCTCGAAGTGTGGCTCTGTCCCGCCCTTCGGCGGCGCCTCGTAGAAATGGTCCCAAGCGGAAATCCAATCCACCTGCGCTGCGTCGAGATGGCGCCACAGGGCGCGCAGCTCGGCCATGGGCATGTTCTGCTGACCAACGTGAACGCCGAGCGACAGCGCCATGCCACCTCCTTCTAATCCCACTTGGATGGCGGCAGCCTAACTGAGCGTGGGCGGAAGGGAAACCGCGGCGCACGCAGCCGACGACATTGGCGGGCGTCGCTTTGGGAAGACGAGGTCCGCTTCAAGGAGTAGCCGGGTGCGGACTCACTCCATTCGGTGCCGGTCAACGCTTGCGGTAGCCTGCCCCCGGATTGGGCAACCAGTCAGCCCCCAGCGGCTTCTGCGGCCGCCTCGGCGGGCGCCGGCCTCACGCTGGGCAGGCGCGAGCGCGCCCACGCCGCCGCCCCCTTGATTTGTGGCGGCAATGCCAACATCGCTGGCGTCGCCACCAAGGTGAGCACCGTGGCGAATGTGAGGCCAGAGACCACAGCTTGCGCCAGCGGCACCCAGAAGCGCGACACCGGGCTGCTGTAGACGACCTCGCGGTTGATGAAGTCGATGGACAGGTTGCAGGCCAGCGGCAGCAGGCCGCACACCGTCGTCACCGTGGTGAGCAGCACGGGACGCAGCCGCTGCGCGCCGGTGCGGGCGATCAACGCGATGTGGTCCAGCTCTGGGTGTTCGCGCCGCAAGTGGTTGTAGGTGTCGATGAGCACGATGTTGTTGTTCACCACGATGCCGGCGAGGGCCACCACGCCCACGCCGGTGAGGATGGCGCTGAACGGCATCTGCGTCACCACCAAGCCAAGCAGCACGCCGGCGGTGGACATCACCACGGCCACCAGAATCAGCGCAGCTTGGTAGAAGCTGTTGAACTGCGTGACCAGCAGCATGAACATCAACAGCAGCGACAGGGTGAAGGCGATGCTGATGAAGGCCATTGAATCGGCCTGCTCTTCGTTGGCGCCGCGGAAATCGATGGTGACGCGGGGGTCGAAGTCCTGCCGGGCCAGCCAAGCGCTGATTTCCTGCACTTTGTCGTCTGCCAACACGCCAGGCGCCACCTCGGCGCGGATGATCTCCACCACCTTGCCGTTGATGCGTTGGATGGTGTCCACGTTCGGCACTGGCTCGCGGGTGACGAAATTGGAGATCGGCACCAGCCCTTGCGCGCTGGCGATCTTCAAGTCGTCGAGGGCGGCGATGCCGCGCGCGTCGCTCGGATAGCGAACGCGAATGTCCAAGGGCTCGTCGGCGTCGTCGGGCCGGTATTCCGCCACTTTCACGCCGGCGGTGACGAGTTGCACCGCCAGCCCCACCAGCGACACGTCGGCGCCGTACAGCGCCGCGCGGGCGCGGTCGACGCCGATGTTCCACTCCACGCCCGGCACCGAGCGGGTGTCCTCTAGGTCTCGCAGGCCAGCCACCTCCTCATCCATGTAGCGGCGCACCCGGTCCACCACTGGCTGCAGTTCCTCCTTGCCGGCGGCCGAGAATTGAATCTGAACCGGCTTGCCGATGGGCGGCCCCATTTCCTGCTGCTGCACTTCGACATGGATGCCGGCAAGGCGCGCCGTGCGCTCGCGCACCAGTTCGAGGATCTCATTGCCTCTGAGCGCCCGTTCGTTTTGATCCAACAGGTCGAGGAAGATCACGCCGACGCGGTCTTTGGCTTCGGAGGAGCCCATGAAGAAGCCACCGCCGCCGCCCGGCACGTTCGTCCATGTGTTGGCGTCTTGAATGCCGGGGATGGTGAGAATCTCCTGCTCCACTTCCGCCACCAGCGCGTCCACTTCGTCTGCCGAGAGGTTGCCCCGCGCCCGCACCGTCACGCGCGCATACTCGGCGTCCGTGTCGGTGAAGAAGGTCATGCCGCGGCCATACTCGCCGTAGGCCCAGAACGAGGCCACGAGCATGGCGCCGATGAGGCTGATGGTGACGACGGCGTAGCGGCTGGCGAGGGACAAGAGGCGCGCATACCAGCCGGTGAGGCCCGGCAACGTGAGCGGGTCTCCGCTTTCCAGCACCGCGAGCCGGTTGCGCCGCTTCGCGTCTTGCGAGCCAGTGGGCCGACCGAACAACGCGCCCAAGGTCGGGCAGAAGATGAGGGCGTAGAGCAGCGAACCCGTGAGCACCGTGAACACGGTGACCGGCAGGTAGCGCATGAACTTCCCGGCCACGCCGGGCCAGAACATGAGTGGCAGGAACGCCGCCAGCGTGGTGGCGATGGACGCGATGACCGGCCAGAACATGCGCTTGCCGGAGAGCAGGTAGGCGGCCTGCGGGTCATAGCCCTCAGCCATCTTCCGGTCTGCATATTCGGTGACCACGATGGCGCCGTCGATGAGCATCCCCAAGCCCAGCAACATGCCGAACATCGTCATGAAGTTGAATGTGTAGCCAAACAGGTAGATGAAGATGAGCGCGAACAGGAACGAAACCGGAATGCCGATGCCGACGATGAGGCCGCTGCGGAAGCCCATCGCCGCCACCACCAGCGTCATCACCAACGCCAGCGCCGTGACGATGTTGCCCTCCAGTTCCGCGACCATTTGCCGCGCCTCGGGGCCTTGGTCCTGCGTGAAGACGATCTCCACTTGGTGGGGCAGGTTCGCTTGGTGGGTGGCCACCACGGCCTTCACCCGGTCGATGGCATGAATGATGTTGGCGGTGGAGCGCTTCACCGCGTTGATGGAAATGGCGCGCAAGCCGTTCACGCGCGCGTGGCTCGTGCGGTCCTTGAACGTGCGGCGCACGGTGGCCACGTCGCCCAACGTCACCACCGAGTCTCCGTTGGTGGCAATGGGCAGGTCGAAGAGGTCCGGCGCCGTCTCGATGACGCTCGGCACCTTCACCGACATGCGCCCTTGGCCGGTGTCGATGCTGCCGGCGGGAATCAGCTGGTTGTTGCGCAGCACCGTGTTGATGATCTGATCGTTGGTGAGGCCGTAAGCGTCCAGTTGCGTCGGCTCGATGACCACTTCCAGCACTTCTTCCCGGTGGCCTTGCAGGCGCGCCTCCAGGATGTCTGGAATGGCCTCGATGTCGTCTTGGATGGCCTTGGCGATGCTGTAGAGCATCCGCTCCGGCGCGTCATCGCCGACCACGCTCACTTGCAGGATGGGGAAGTCGTCCGTGTTCTGCTCGAGGATGATCGGCTCCTCGGCCGTGATGGGGAGCTCCGGCTTGGCGCGATCGACGGCCTCGCGCACGTCTGAGAGGGCAATGTCGAGGTCGTAGTCTGCGTCGAACTCCACCAGCACCGTGGCGACGCCTTCGGAGGCGAAGGCCATCACTTCCTCAACGCCTTCCACGGTGCGAAGTTCGATCTCCACCGGCAGCACCAACAGGCGGGCGCTGTCTTCGGGGGAAATCCCCTGGTGGATGATGGTGATGGCGAAGAACGGCACCTCCACCCGCGGGTTGGACTCCATGGGGATGGCGATGCGCGCCACCGTCCCGGCGAGCAGCACCGCGAACAGCAGCAGCAGCGTGGTGCGGGTGCGGCGCACCGCGGCGGTGATGAGCGGGTTGTTCACGAACGGGCGGCGGCGTTGCTGGCGCGGGGGGCCGGTGCGGCGCTGCCGCTGGTGGCGCTGGCAATTGCGGGCGGCCAAAGCGTGCTTGGCGTGGCTTCAGTGCCCTCTTGGGTCGCCTTGGCGATGCTGCCGCGCATTCGCTCCGGCGCAGCGTCGCCCACCACGCTCACCCGCGAACTGGGAAAGGCGTCGGCGCTTTGCTTGACGATGATCGGCTCCTCCGCCGTGACGGGCAGTTCCGGCTTGGCGCGAGCGACGGCCGCGCGCACGTCGGCGAGGGCGATGTCGAGGTCGTAGTCTGCGTTGAACTCCACCAGCACCGTGGCGACGCCTTGCGAAGGGAAGGCGCGCACCTCCTCGATGCCTTCCACGGCGCGCAGCGCCATCTCCACCGGCAACGCCAACAGGCGGGCGCTGTCCTCGGGGGAACTGCCCTCGTGGACGATGGTGATGGAGAAGGAGGGTGCGTCCTCCTGCGGGTTGGCCTCAACGGCCGGGCTGAAACTCGCTCGCGTCCGTGCCGCCGGCGCTTGCTCGCCACTCGCGAGGCGGGACGACGGGCCGGCGATCGGCGGCGCGCGCTCGTAGTCCACATGCACGGCTTCGCCCGGCACAACGTACTCATGGCCCACGGTGATGAGCGTGGCGACGGTTGGCAAGCCAGTCACCCATGTGCCTTCGCCATCGCCGCGCAGCACGTCCACATGGTGGATGGCGACGCGCCGGTCTGCATCCACGGTGCGCACGACGACCGCGCCGGCGTCATCCAACGTGAACAGCGCCGGGCTGACGCGATGCGCCATGCGCGTCTCCGCGGGAACGAGGAGGTCTGTGGTGATGCCGCTGCGCAGCGCGTAATCCGGGTTGGCGACGGCCACCTCCACCCGGTAGGTGCGCGTCGCCGGGTCTGCCTGTTGGCCGACGAAGGTGATGCGCCCGCTGAGCCGCTCTCCGGTGACGAGCTCGCCGAACGCTTCCCCGCCAACATTCATCCGGGAGACGTCCCGTTCGGCAACTTGGCCCACGAGCAGCATCGGGTCCAAGTCCACCAAGGTGACGCAGGGCTCGCCCGGGCGCAGGTAGTCGCCCACCTCCACGTGCGTCACTTCCACCACGCTGTCGAACGGTGCCTGCACTTCAGTGCGCACGATGTCGATTTGCATGGACTTGAGGCGGGCGGCGGCGGCGGCGAGGCGCGCCTTGGCGGTGGCGATGGCGGCCTCGGAGTTGTAGCCCTTCTCTTTGAGCTCCAAGCTGCCGCGATATTCGATGCGGGCTTGGTTCACGGCTTCCCGCGCCTCGACCAAGCGTGCGTTCCGATCATCCAAGGCAAGGCGGCACAGCGCCTGGCCGGCCTGCACCCGATCGCCGCGTTCGACGGGACGCTCCACCACGCGCCCGACGGTTTCGGCGCGCACCTCCACGGTGCGCTTGTTCTGCGTGCGGCCGCGGATGCTGGCGTAAGCGGTTTGCGGGCTCGCTTCGACCACGCGGGCGCGCACGGTGGCGAGGCCGCGGTCTCGAGCCGCCAAGCCACGCTGCACGTTGCGCTCGGCCACGCTCGGCAGTTCGGTTTGCCCGGCGCCACCGATGACGCCGGACGCAATCCAGATGACGACGCCGACCGCGATGGCGATGGCGGTGATGTAGGTTCTGCGCATGGCCTCCGGTCGTCCGCCGTTGGCGCGTGGGTGATTTTACGCCGACATAGGGCGTGTACGCGCCGCTGCCCCCAGTGACGCCCGCGACGCCGCTACATGGCGGTTGGCAGGCGATGGCGTTACGAAAGGTAACACGTCCTTGGATGCGGTGCCCTCCGCGGCGATGCGAATGTCAACGCAAAGCAGAGATGGCGAATTGGGCAGCGGCGCGCCGCTGCCGGCCTACCACCCGCCGGTATTCTCCATGCTCTGCCACGGCTCGGCCGGCGGCAACGGCCCGTTCCGCTGCAAGAGCTCCACGGACACGCCATCCGGCGAGCGCACGAACGCCATGTAGCCATCTCGCGGCGGCCGGTTGATGACAATGCCAGCATCCATCAGGCGCTGGCAAAGCCCATAGATGTCATCCACAGCGTAGGCGAGGTGGCCGAAGTTGCGCCCGCCGCTCAACGCCTCTGCATCCCAGTTGTGGGTGAGCTCCACCTGGGCGTCGTCGTCTCCGGGCGCGGCCATGAACACCAGCGTGAAGCGTCCACCTTCGTTGTCGATGCGCCGCAGCTCCCGCAGGCCAAGCCGTTCGTAGAAATCCACCGAGGCGTCCAAGTCTGTCACGCGCACCATCGTGTGCAGGTATTTCATGCCGAGCTCCGCGGGCCGTTGAGAAAGCGAAGCTAACCGAGCAGGGCGGGGCGAAACAAGGGCGCGGCAAGCTATGCTCTGCACCATCGCCGTCGGAGGAACGCAACATGGCACAGCCAAGCTTGATCACCACCCTTGATGAGTTCGAGGCCGAATACAAGGCCGGCATCGGCGCCACGCTGCCGCACCGCCCGGTCAAAGAGGCGAGCCTCGACAACATCCGGCGCTTCGGCGACGGCGTTGGCGACTACAACCCCCTGTGGCGGGACGAAGACTACGCCGCCAAGAGCCGCTTCGGCGCCGTCACCGCGCCGCCGACGTTTGCCTATGCGGTGGCCCTCGGCGTCATCGCCGGCGAAACGGGCGCCATCGACCGCGCTCGCGTGTCCACGCAGTTCCTGCCGGTGAACTACGCCGGCGTGGAAATCGAGTTCTTCGGCACCATTTGGCGGGGGGACCGCATCACGGCCACGGAGCGCGTGGGGCCCACCGTGCGCAAGGAGAGCGGGCGCATCGGCGCGATCAACTTCAACACCGCGTTCGTGGACTATGTGAATGAGCGCCAAGAGCGGGTTGCGGCGTTCAAAACGCTGATGGCTCGGTTCGAGAACACCGGCCATGCCCTCGAATACGAGCGCGCGCCCAAGGCGTCCGGGGCTGCGCCTGAAGCAGCGGACCCCTTGGTGTGGGAGCGCCGGCGGCGTGGCGGCCAGACGCGCCACTGGGAGGACGTGCATGAGGGCGAGGCGCTGCCGGAGTTGCCGAAGGGCACCTACTCCGTGTCGGAGCTGTTCCTCTTCACCCACGGCGTGATGGGCACCTATCGCAGCACGCGCGCGGCGTTGGAGGCGTCTGGGTCTGCCGAGTTGGGCGGCGGCGGCCGCTTCGACGCGGAGCACGCCAGCAAGCGCCGCAACATGCCGGGGCAGTTCGACTACGGGCCGCAGCGCGTCTGCTGGCTGGCGCAGATCGTCACGGACTGGATGGGGGACGACGGCACGTTGAAGAAACTCTCTGCGTCCATTCGGCATCCGAACGTGGTGGGCGACACGAACGTGGTGTTGGGCGAGGTGGCCGGGAAATCCATCGTGGCTGGCGAAGGGCTGGTGGAGACGCGGATGCGGGTGGTGAATCAATCTGGCCTCACCACGGCGTTCGGCACTGCGGTGGTGGCGTTGCCGCGCAAGGGCGCGTAAGCACGGTTCGCAGCGGGCGGTGCCTTGGGGTGCTTGGCCTGGTGTTACGCCGCCCATGCGGAAGGCGTCGGCCAATGTGGAGAAGGCACTGGCCGCCAGCACGAAAAAGCGGCGATAAATGGGGACAAACTCTTTGTTTTCAAGGCGTTGCAAACGCCCAACCCACCCCTAAATCAGAGTTCGCCAGTAACTGAGACCGGAGCAAGAACATGAACATCGCACGTTGGAACCCTGCCCAAGAGGTGGATCGGCTCTTTTTCGCCGCCGCCCCCCGGGGCAACGGCAGCGAGTGGCTGCCGCCGGTGGATGTGCGCGAAACGCCAGATGCGTATCGGCTGGACGTCGAGTTGCCGGCGCTGTCGCCGCAAGATGTCGAGGTGAGTTTCCGCGAAGGCGTGCTCACCATCGCCGGCGAGCGCAAGCGTCAGCGCGACGAGGGCGAAACCATGCATCGCGCAGAGCGGCGCTTTGGCCGCTTCGCCCGCAACTTCCGCTTGCCAGAGGATGCGGACGAAGCCGGCATCGCCGCAGCGGCCCATCATGGCGTGCTGGAAGTGACGGTGCCCAAGCGCGAGCAGCGCCGCGCACGGCAAATCGAGGTGGTCGCCCAGTAGCGCTCGGCCTCACGCAAACCGCGCTGCCCGTCGCCCGCCATCGCGAGCGGCGGGCGGTGCGGTCAGCCTTGGTGCCAGGTGCCTCTCGGCTAGGCGTCCCTCGGGGCTAGGCGTCGATGGCGTAGCGGATCATCACCCGCGAACCGTCGGCCAAGCCCTTCTTGAAGCGTGGCCCCCAGCTGCTCCAACCGTCGTCGACGTATTTGCCGCCCATCACGGCGAGGATGCGCGCGTGTGTTTCGGCGTTCTCCTCCAACGCCGCAGTCGCCATCAGTTCCGGAGCATTGCGGAACGCGCCGTCGGCATCGTGCCAAACGCCGAACTCGCCGACCCACAGCCGTGCCCGATTGAGGCCGCGGCGCACCGCTTCGGCGCGCCAAGCGTCCGGCGCGGTGACGACGAACACATTGCCGCCCTCATGGGCGAACCAAATCTCCGCCATGCACTGGCTCTCTCCGCCATCGCTCTTGATGGGCGTCAGGTAGACCAGTTTGGAGGCGTCGAGCGGCGCTGCAGGTTGCGCTGCGGCGCCGCGGCTGATCGCCACCAGCGGCGCCACCGCGGCGCCGACGAGCAGGGTTCTTCGTTTCACCATCGCATGGAACTCCTTGAGCCGGGGGCCGGCAACGCGGCGGGCGCGGCCTTTGTATCGCACTCCCCGGCGCTTGGACAAGCGCATCGTGCCGTCGCAAGGCTGTGCGCCGGGCGACGCTTGCTTAGCTGAGTTCGCCGGCGGGCGTATCATCGCTTGGGGTTGGCGGCACGCCCTTGGCTGGTGCCGCTGGCCGCGTGGCGGCGAGCGCAACCGGCAACCAATCCAGGGGCGGGCGGCGCTCCGGGCGAGCGTGGGAGCGGCCTGCAACCGGGCAGGGGAGTTCAGCGACAGTGGCGATTGACGCCGGCGAGGGTTCCACCAGTGAAGGCGGCTTGCTCGGCGTGGAACGCGCCGCCGGCAAGCGCCGCGGCCAAGCGCTCATCGCCGGTGGCGGCATCGGCGGGCTGACGGCGGCGCTCTGCCTGGCCCGCGTTGGCTTCGACGTGGCGGTGTTCGAGCAAGCGTCTGCGTTTGGCGAGGTAGGCGCCGGCATCCAACTCAGCCCCAACGCCAGCCGGGTGTTGCATCATTTGGGGCTCGCGCCGCGCCTTGAGGCTGTGGGCTGCTTGCCGGAGCGCATTGAGTTCCGGCACTGGCGCCGGGGCAAGTTCATCGCCCAAACGCCCCTTGGTGACGCTTGCCGAGAAGCCTACGGCGCTCCCTACTATCACATCCATCGCGGCGACCTGTTGCGGCTGCTGGTTGATGCCGCGCAGGCCAACTCCCACATCACGCTTCACGCCGATGCCACGGTGCGCGCCGTCGCTGAGCGTGGCGGGCAGGTGCGGTTGACAGTGGCCGAGGCAGGCCGCGAAGCAACCCACGCCGGCGACGTGCTGATCGGCGCGGACGGCATCCACTCCACGGTGCGCGCGGCGTTGTTCGGCGCCGAGGCGCCGACCTTCACCGGCAACGTGGCATGGCGAGCGCTGGTGCCGGCGCACCGGCTGCCGGCCGGCTTGGCGCCGCCGGCGGCCTGCGTTTGGTGGGGCCCGCGTCGCCACTTCGTGCATTACTTGGTGCGTGGCGGCGCGTTGGTGAACTGCGTGTGCGTCGTGGAGAAGGCCGGTTGGGAACGCGAAGGGTGGCTGGAGCGTGGCGAGCGCCGCGAGTTGCAGGAAGACTTCGCCGCCTGGCACCCGCACATCCAGACGCTCATCGGCTGCATGGATGAAGGCTCGCTGTACAAATGGGCCCTCTGCGACCGTGCGCCGTTGCCTAGCTGGAACGCCGGCGCCGTCGCGCTGCTCGGCGATGCATGCCACCCGATGTTGCCGTTCATGGCGCAGGGGGCCGCCACGGCGATTGAAGACGCCGCGGTGTTGGCAGCCTGCCTTGGCCGCGGCGACGACATTCCCGCCGCGCTCGCCCGCTACGCCGCGCTGCGGCGCGACCGCACCGCGTCCATGCAGCGCCGCTCGCGCCGCAACGCAAAGGTGTTCCACCTCGCCGGCTTCGCCGCATGGGTGCGCGACGGCGTTGCCAAGCAAGGCTCGCGGCTAATGGACGACGTTTACCGTTACGATGCGCTGCGAGTTGGCTAGGGCGGTTCAGGTGACGAGCCGCGTGCTATGGCATCCGATGGAGCAGGAATGATGACGTCTTCGCAGGGTCGCGTTGTGGTGGAAGGGCCGGCTTGGGATCTATCCACCGAGTACCCGGCGCCGGACTCAACCGCGGTGGCGGAAGAGCTGGCGCGCTTGGCGGCCACGCTCGACCGCCTCGATGTGCAGAGCGCGCAGCTTGAGCCGCATCTGGCAGACGTCGAGGCGCTGCCGCTGGCCCGTGCAGGCGCCATCATCGCCTTGGCGCGGGCGGTGTTTGCGGTGAGCGAGGAGGCGTCGCTGCTGCTCGGCAACCTCGGCGCCTACGCGAGCGCCCTCGTCAGCGTGGACAGCCAGAACGCTGCGGCGCTGGCTCTGTTGGGGCGTCTGCAAACCCCCGGCAAACGCTTGGCCGCATTGGCGGAGCCCCTTGAGCAGTTCTTGGATCGCGCATCGGACGAGGTGGTTGAGGCGTACTTGGCAGACGACTCCACGGCGCCAGCCCGGTTCGCCGTTGAGCATGCCCGCAAGCGTCGCCACGAACGCTTAGGGATCGCCCAGGAGCGGCTGGTAAGCGCCTTGAGCCAAGACGGCATCCACGCTTGGGGGCGTCTCTACGATCAATTGGCCGGCACCATCCGCTGTCAGGTGGAAGGCGAAGCCGCGCCCTTGGGCCTCGCCGCGGCCAGCGACCTCATGCAGGGGGACGACGAGCCGCGCCGGCAACGCGCTTGGCGCGGCATCAATCAGGCTTGGGGCGAACACGTCGAGAGCTGCGCCGCGGCCATCAACGCCATCGCCGGGTGGCGCCTTGAGATGTGCCGCAAACGCGGCAACGGCGAAGCGGTGCCCTTCCTCGCCCCAGCCCTGCACGGCAACCACATGCGGAGCGCCACCTTGGAGGCGTTGATGCAAGCGGCCGAGGCGGCGCGCCCGCTGGCGCGTCGCGCCGCGCGGCTGCAGGCCAAGGCATATGGCAAGGCGGACTATGGCCCGTGGGATCAACGCGCGCCGGCGCCAGCGCTGGGCGGGACGGCGCCGGCCATCGAGTTCGATGGCGCCATCGACATCATCGCCACCGCGTGCGGCGGGGTGGACGCCAGCTGGGGCGAGTTCGTGCGCATGATGTCCGCCAACCGTTGGATTGAGGGCGCGGACGCGCCGCGCAAGCAACCCGGGGCGTACTGCATGACATTTCCGAAGTCCCGCTCGCCGCGTGTCTACATGAAGTACAGCGGCGCCGCCCCCAACGTCATCATCCTCGCCCATGAGCTCGGCCACGCCTTTCACTCTTGGGCCATGCGCGACCTGCCGGAGCCGCAGCGCAGTTATGGCATGTCCATCGCGGAGACGGCGAGCACCCTTGGCGAAACCATCACGCGAGACGCCATGCTGAAGCGGGCGGCGACGCCGGCGGAGGAACTCGGCATCGTTTGGGAAGAGGCCGGCGCGCTCATCGGGTTTGTGCTCAACATTCCCGCCCGCTTCGAGTTCGAACGCAACTTCTACACGGCGCGGATGGAACGCCCGCAGCGCCCAGACGAACTGTGCGACATGATGAGCGCCGCATGGACGCACTGGTATGGAGACTGCCTCGCCGAACCGGACCCGATGTTCTGGGCCAACAAACTGCACTTCTACATTTCGGGGCGCAGCTTCTACAACTTTCCGTATCTCTTCGGCTACTTGTTCAGTTTGGGCGTCTACGCCCGGCGCGAGGCGTTTGGCAGCGAGTTCTTTCCGCGTTGCGTCGCCCTGTTGCGCGACACCGGGCGCATGACGGTGGAGGACTTGGCGGCCAAGCACTTGGATGTGGACCTGTCCCAGCCAGAGTTCTGGCGTGAGGCGGCGGCCGCCCTCGAACCGCGCGTAGACCGTTTGGCTGAGCTGATCGATGCCGTGGCCGGCTGACGCGCTCGGCGCGGCTACAAGTCTGGGATCGCCACCTTTGCGACGTCCTCGAGCCGGTCCACCAAGGTGATTTCCATCTCCTCGCGCACTCGCGTGGGGAGTTTCTCAAGTTCCGCTTCGTTGTCTCTGGGCAGAATCACGTGGCGGATGCCGGTGCGGTGGGCCGCCAGCACCTTCTCGCGCACGCCCCCCACCGGCAGCACTAGGCCAGTGAGCGTGAGCTCGCCGGTCATGGCGATGTCGTCCCGCACATGCTTGTCGCTGTACGCCGAAGCGAGCGCCATGGCCATGGTGATGCCGGCCGAAGGGCCGTCCTTGGGCACAGCGCCGGCCGGCACATGCACATGCACGCCGCACTCCTCAATGCGCTTGCGGTCGATGCGCAGCCCCTCGGCGGCGGACCAGATGTAGGAACGCGCCGCCCGCACAGACTCCTGCATTACCTGCCCCAGGTGCCCGGTAATGGTGACTTTCTCGTCCTTGTGCGTGAGCGTCGCCTCCACATACAGCACATCGCCGCCGGCTTCCGTCCAAGCGAGGCCCGGCGCCACGCCGGCGCTCAAGTTCTCGCGGCCCTTCTCAGACTTGAACTTCTCCGGCCCCAGCAAATCGCGCACGGCGGCGCCGTCGATGTCGGTCCACGCCTCGGCCTGCTGCAGCAGCTGCCGGGCGCGTTTGCGCGCCACGCGCCCGATGGCGCGCTCCAGTTCGCGCACGCCGGCTTCGCGGGTGTAGCGGCGGATGATGCGCTTTAGGCCCTCGCTGTCGAAGGCGAACGCATCCTCCTTCAGCCCAGCGTTGTCGCGCTGGCGCGGAATTAGGTAGCGCAGCGCGATCTCAAGTTTCTCCAACTCGCTGTAGCCGGTGAGTTCCAGCACCTCCATGCGGTCCAAAAGCGGGCGCGGAATGCCTTCGAGCGTGTTGGCGGTGGTGATGAAGAACGCCTTGGAAAGGTCGAACGGCAGGTTCAGGTAGTTGTCGCGGAACTCCTTGTTCTGCGCCGGGTCCAGAATCTCCATCAGTGCCGCCGCTGGGTCGCCCCGGAAATCGCGCCCGAGCTTGTCGATTTCGTCCAGCATCAGCACCGGATTGCGCACGCCAGCGCGGCGCACGGCTTGCAGGATGCGGCCCGGCATGGCGCCGACGTAGGTGCGGCGATGGCCTCTGAGCTCCGCTTCGTCATGCAACCCGCCGAGGCTCATGCGCTCGAACTTGCGCCCCATGGCGCGGGCGATGGATTGGCCAAGGGAGGTTTTGCCGACGCCGGGCGGCCCGACGAAACAGAGGATGGATGCCTTGGCGTCTGGGTTCAGCTGCAGGACGGCGAGCGTCTCCAGAATCCGCTCCTTCACGTCGTCGAGGCCGTAGTGGTCTTCGTCGAGCACTTTCTGGGCATGGTCGAGATCCAGCGTGTCTTCCGTGACCACGTTCCACGGCAGCTCGGCCACCAACTCCAAGTAGCTGCGCGCCACTTGATAGTCCGCGGCGTTGGGCGACATGCGCCCCAAGCGCTTGAGTTCCCGTTCAACGTCCTTTTGCACGGCTTCCGGCAGCAGTGCTTGGCGCAGCTGCTCCTTCACTTCGGCGAGTTCTTCGTCGCCGTCGTCCTCACCCAAGGCTTGTTCGATGGCGCGCTTCTGCTGGCGCAACATCTGCTCGCGCTGTTGCTTGTCGATGTCCTTGCGGCTCTTGTTGGCGATCTCTTGCCGCAGCTTCATCACGGAGACTTGGTGCGAGAGCTTCTCCAGCATCATCTCCAGCAGCGCGGGGGCAGACTCGATGGCGAGCAGCGTTTGCTGGTCTTCCAGCTCGATGCTTTGCTGCGCGAAGCTCGCGATGCGGTACATGCGCGTGACGTCGTTGTCGTTGGCGCCCATGAACTGCGCGAAGATCTGTTCGCCGTTCTCGCTGTCGATGAGGCTGGCGATGCGTCGCGCCACTTCGAGGGTTTCGGAAACCAAGGCGTCCACCCGCGGCTGCTCGGCGTCATCCACGGCCGTGGTGAGCGGTGCCAACTCGTTGAAGGCGACTTCCAGCCAGGCTTCGTTGGGCACCGCCTCGGTCAGGCGCGCCCGCGCCAACCCCTGCACGACGACGATGGCGTCCTGATCGCCTTGTTCGATGCGCGTGATCTTGCACACCGTGCCGACTTCGTGCAGGTCTTCAAGGGCCGGCTCGTCCGTTTCCGGCTGTCGCTGCAGCACGGTGAGAATGCGCCGGTCTCCCTCGGCCGCGGCCTTGAGCGCCGCCAGCGAGGCGCGTCGCCCCACCTTGATGGAGACAAACAGCTCCGGGAACACGAGGGAGTCGCGCAGCGGCAAGACGGGCAATGCGTTCAAGGCAAACACCAATTCGCTCTCACCCTGCTAATTTGGGTGCTGCGGTGGCAGATTTCAACGGATGGGAGTGGCCGGGTTTGTCGCACCGCTCCCGGCGCGGAGCGCGGTGCGTACGGAGAGCGTGGCAAGATGGAGGGAGCGCCGATTGCGAAACGACGGAACGGTCGGCGAAAAGGGGTGGGCACCATCGGCCAAAGCCATGCCTCCTCGCGACGGCGACGGGCATTGCTAACCGCAGCGACAACTTGGCCGCGAATGGCGCGGCGCACGGCGCCCGCCGGGGCGGACGCCGCTTGGGCGCGGGCGGCTTGAAACGAGCGCCGCTCGCGCCGAGGCGGTCGAAGCCCTAGTGCGCGTGCTCGATCACCGCGCCGTCTTGGTAGAAGCCGCTCCGCCAAGTGTGGCCGGCGGCCACGCCTTCCAAGTCCGCGTCGGTGAGGCCGCTGCTCGGCGGCAGCACAAGGTGCGCCGTGAGCGCGGACTCCTCGTGAACCTGCACCGCCACTGAATCCGGCAGGTCAAGCCCCAGCGCCTCCTTGATGGCGGCCTTCGGCTGGTCGATGAGCCGCGCCCGGAAGTCTTGGTCCCCCGCGGCCCTGTCGATGAGTTCCGCCCGCATCTCGTCGTGGGTTTTTGCGCTATCCATGGCAATCTCCTCTTGGTCTCGTGTTTCCGTACCGTGGCGCAAGGCAGCAAGCCGCCGCCTCTCGCCAACGCCGGGACAATACTGCGGTAGAGTGGATGTGGCAAGCGGTTTGTGCCCGCTCAGGTCCGCACAAGGATCGACAGTTTGCCGGTGGTTGGCAAAGTTCCCTGCAATAGCCTTTATGGAGGACGCACGATGAGCCGGTTCGAGAAGTCTGCTCCGGCCGCACCGCGGCAGAGGCGACAGTGGCAAACGAGAGCGCGGAACCCGCGTTGGCGATGCCTGTGACGGGCATCGACTCGGATTGGCGCGAGTATGTCCCGCCCCTTGAGTCTGGGTGACGGCCAGGAAGGCACCGGCCGGAGAGGTCAACAGGATTGTTGACAACAATTTTGTTGACAACAGCCCCGTTGTGTCTTGTGCGTCTGCACGGCCACTAGGCCGAAACGATGCGGAAACGCTAGGTGCGGCGACACGATTGCCCCAGCTCCGGCAAACTTCCGAAGCCCCCGACGCCGCGCCGCCAAGCAGAGCGTTCCAGCCGAACCCCCGGAACCCCTCGCCCGCCCGCCGCGCAGCGTCCCTCAGCAACCCTCCTGGGCTCCGGCGACGACGCCGGCAACTGACCCATCTAAGGTGGTCGGTGCCGCGTGGTCGCGGTGGGCGTTCGCGCATGCGGCAGTTCCGTCAAGCGCAGATGCGGCAAACGGTTTTGTAAGGGCTACGAACTCCGCAACATCAGCACTTCGTCGTCCAGACCTTGGCGCAGCACTTCGAGGCGGCATGAGCGTGCCGCCACCTGCGATGCAGCAAGGTGCGGCAAGCGATACGGGAACAGCATGGGGTGGCGTAGGAGGCTGGCTGGGCCACGGACTCGTGGCCGCGAGCGCAGCATGGCCTCGGCCAGCCAAGCGGCAACTCTGGCATCGCCCAATTCGCGCTGCTTTCCTCGCGCATAGACTCCTTTCCCCTTCGCTTCTGTCAGCGCGCCCCAGTCGATGAAGGATCGCAGGATGCGCGCAGTGGCTCGCGAGACCGCTTGGCGCTCGCCGTATTGTTCTCGGAGGCGCCGCTGAACTTGGGCAGCCGCCGCAGTGCTCTGCAAACGCAGCAAGCGGCCGGTGTGCGCGGCTACCATGCCCCAGAACGGATAAACGGCCAGTGTCATGCCCCAGTGGACGGCGTGGCGATGGTTCGGGTTCAGCGCCGGCAGCATCTCCAACGCATCGTCGCGCAAGGGTTCAATGTCCGGCGGTACGTTGCGCCAAATCTTCATCAAGATGGTGATCGTCTTCCGCTAGTGACTGACGAATCCTGGCGCCTCCCGTCATGACAGAACGAAAAAGTCCGTTCATCCATGCCCACGCCCAGAAACCCTATTCCGAATAGCGCGTCAACTACCGACGGATAAACTAAGGTCATCTCTTGGCGTACCACAGGATCAGCTGTACGTTGGCTTACTTCATTGACACGCGAATGGATGGCGGATACGGCCCATTCTGCACGCTCTCCTCTGAATATCTCAACTAGCTGGCGGATGGCGGGGAATAGCGGCTCGTACTCGGAAATCAGGTCGTTTAGGCTCGCGGAGAGTGGACAGGAGCGGTGCAGGCAGCAGTTTTGCAGGGCTATGATGCGATTGCGATTCGAACGCATCTCTACCTGGCGTTCCGGTTGAGCGAACCCGCGCATGTTACAGCGTGAAGCGATACCGCAGCGTTAAAGTACGACCCAGTGCCACAGTCGCTGCCTAGTCCAAACTGTTGGGCCCGGTTGGGCGACAGGTGGGAGCCGGGTTGAATGAGATGCCGGGGCATTTGCCCGGGATGCCGCCAGCGCCAAGGACAACCGGTTCATCAGTTAAATTTCTCCCGATCAAGATGATCTGGTGCTTGTTGTCATTGCTGTGCACGCTGACTGCCGCGTCCAGTAGCCAATAGTGATGTCCACACTCGCAAGGTCTCACATGACAGCGTCTTTACGCCGGACATTGACCGGAGAACAAGCCGCAGCAACCGGCCAGCCCATTTATTGGAAAACGCGGTTATGATTCCGCAAGTTCGGGATATTCCTCCAGCACCCAATCCAAAATCTTGCGGCGGAACAGCACGGCTGATCTATCGCCATTGATGCTTATTTCCGTGTGTTCAGACCTGTCATCGGCGAGCAGTTTCTGAATGTGATTAACGGCAACCACATCTTCTTCGAACGCCGCGCCGACGAACTGATTAAAGGCTGCCGCGGTCTCGGGGTCCGGCTTCCTGAAGTCACTCGTTATGGAGTACCAATAGTGGCAGGTGTCGTGCTTTTCCGGCGTCACGAAATGGTTGATGTACGTCCTGTAGCACTCCGGATGGCCAGGCGCCGGGTTATCCACGTACACGAAGTTCTCTCCCAGCCAGACGCCCGGTGCGTGGCTGACACCTCCGTTCCAATTGCGTAGCTTGCGATCACCCACCACGGCTCTTTGGTCCGGTGACAAATCGTGTTGTACGAGATCAGTATTGTCGATGATGCGATAGCAACCTGTGATGCCATTGCGTTCTTCGTATTCAACAGGGTGTTCCAGGAAGGTCTCGTCTATCGAATTTTCCGCTGCGCCGAAGGTGTTGGCGTGAATGAAGATAAAGTGAGTCAGATCGTTGAGGTTGTCCTGCATCAGAAGGTAGTTGTCTTCGATGTACTTGGCGTCGTGAATGGAAAAGTACTCGGTATTCTCCAGATAAGGCATCTTGGGTAATTTGCTCTCATCTGCGGTATCGGCATTCCCCATCCAAATGAACACAAATGGGCCGAGTTCTCTAGTAGGGTACTTTCTCAGCTTTCCCTTGGGGCATTGCGCCTGGCAGGGAACATTCCTGATCTCCCCCTGCGGTGAATACTCAATGCCGTGGTAACCGCAGACGATGTTGTCGCCACTCAGTTTGCTTTCCGACAATGGATAGGACCGGTGCAGGCAACGATTCTGCAGAGCTACCAATTCGCCCGCCTCGGTGCGATAGAAGACAATGGACTTTTCCAGCAGGGTTCGCGCCATGGGTTCTCTGCCAAACTCCTCGGTGAGCCCCGCCACGTACCAATGCTCATGGAGCAAAGGCAAGCCAATGTAGTGCTGAGTGTTACGGATAACGCCATTTAGTTTGCCCATGATGACTCCTGTGGCTGTCTGAGGTCCGTTAAACGACTGTTTGCCGGTCCAAAGCTCGTTCAGTCCGCGTACTCCTCAAGCACCCAGTCCAACATGACGCCTCGAAACAGCATGCCGGCCTGATCCCCCGCGATGACCATTTCCTTGTATTCGATGTGGTCATTGTCCAGGAGTCGTTGCACCTCTTCGGACGCCCATTTGTCCTCGGCGAAACCATGCGACGCGCCTGCTTTGGCAAGCGCGTAAAACTCGTCGTCTTCGATGTTGAAGTCGTTGGTTATCGACCAGTAGTAGTGCGACGTCTTGCTCGTTTCAGGAGTCAGATAGTGCATGATGTGCTGGTTATAGACTTTTCTATCAGGATCATCCTCCGCGCCCACATAAATTGGTGCATAGCCGCGAAAAACGCCGGGCGACATTGCATAACCCCCGTCGTGCCGCTCAGCAGGCTTTCCCTCGGCTTTTTCTTTTGCATCAGCGGGCAGCGCTGCAAGGGCGCGGGCCGGGTCGGTGTCGATGCGATTGCAGTAAACGCCCTTTTTCGTTTTTTCGACTGTCGTCGGGAAGTCGAAGAAGTAGTCGCCAATACCGAAGCTTTCTCTATGCAAGTATGCGAAGTGCGTCAGGTCGTTCAGGTTTTCCTGCATCAACAGGTAGCTACCGGCGTACGGAGTTGCTTCATGCACCGTTCGGCATTCGGGGTCTGTCAGGAACGGCAATTCCGGAAATTTTTTTCCAATCAGGCTGATCTGGATTTCCCATCCAGATGAACGCAAACGGACCCACTTCCTTCACGGGGTATACGTGCAGCTTGCGGTTCGGTATCTGATCCTGGCAGGGCACTCTGACTACGGTGCCGTCCGGCGCATACCGAATGCCATGGTAACGACAGACAAGATTGTCTCCTTCACGAAGTGCATTGGACAGGGGGAACGAGCGATGCAAGCAGCGGTTCTGCATCGCAACGAGGTCACCGGCTTCCGTACGATAGAAGACTATTGATCGTTCCAACAGAGTCTTCGCGACCGGTTCCTGGCCGAATTCTTCGACCGTGCCTGCGACATACCAATGGTTATAGCAAAGTGGCAGACGGATATAGTCTTTCACGCTGCGAAGCCGTTCCTTGTACTTCATGAATTGCTCCTTGACCAATCTGTCTGACGGGGGACGTTCACAATTCCCCCATGCGGTGACTACTCAATGCCATGATAGCCACAGACAATATTCTCGCCACTAAGCTTCCGGCAGGTCAAGCCCCAAGGCCTCCTTGATGGCGGCCTTCGGCTGGTCGATGAGCCGCGCTCGGAAGTGTTGGTCGCCGGCGGCCCTGTCGATCAGTTCCGCCCGCATCTGTTCGTGGGTTTTCGCGCTATCCATGGCGTTCTCGTTTTGCCCCGGTGTTTCCATACCGCGACGCGGGGCAGTGAGCCGCCGCCTCGCGTCCATATCCCAACCGTAACGTGGCAACATGGATGCGGCAAACGTTTTCGAGCCGCGGTGCCGGCCCCCGCCGCTCCGCCGCTTTCCGGTCATTCGTTCACCGCCGCCGCGGTGGGCGCAACAGCAACGGGCGGTGTGGTTTCGCTCATCCGGTCCCAGACGTCTTGGTCGCTGGCGCCCAGCAGCAGTTGATACTGTTCCGGGGGCAGGTGCATGCGTGGCGCCGTCGTGTCCATGGACGGCTGCGGCACCGGTTCGGCTGGCCGCCGATAGGGCGCGGGAGACTTCAAAGCGGCCAGTTCGTCGTCGCTGATGCCGCACAGCGCCACAACTTCTGGATCGATCCAAGCGTTGGCGTCGATGTGCTTGCCGCAGGACACCTCAAGGCTCAGGGATTCGGGGCCGGCGAAATAGATCGATTGGCAGAAGCCGTGGTCAATCGGGCCCATGACATGAACGTCGTGGGAACGAATGCGGTCGCGCATGGCAAGCAGATCGTCGAAGCTGTCCACATGGAAGGCGACGTGCTGCATCGTGCCGCCCGTGCCGGGGGTCATTGGGCTGCCGGAATGGGTGACGCCGTACTGGATGTCCCCGGAGACGCCGGGCCCGGCGACGAAGGCCACATGGGAATCTGGCGCGAGTTCCAGAAAGCCGTGGAAATAGCCCTTCACCCCGTGCATCCAATACAGGGCCTTCAAGGGCAGCCCCAGCACATCGTTGAAGAACTGGAGCTGGGCCTTGATGTCGGTGGTGAGGAGTGCGAGATGGTGTACGCCATCGGGATGCAGGGTTGGGCTGCTGGACATGGGGAACCTCCTTGGGTTGTGGAGCTCGCAGACCTTCCAGACGCTTGCTGGCCAAGACTTGCCGGTCAGGCAGCCATGTTGCGACGATAGCAGCCTGCGCGGGCGTTTTCATCCCAAGCCACCCGAGCGCCTTCTTCACGGCCCTCCACGGCCTTCCGCAAGCGCACAATCCATGTGTTGCAGAAGCGGACAGATCATGTGCTAACAACGGCGTTTCGGCCCGCAGACGCGCCCGCGGCTCGGTCGCTGTGCGCCTTCGCCTGTTCCGGCTGACCGAAACGTTGCCAAGTGGCTATACTCTGAACGCCACTGCTGGTGGGAAGGGCGCGTGTTCCGCAGCAAAGTTTTCAGGGACAAGGCGGTTGCCCGGCGCTCGCGCCCGGAACCTCTGGACGCCCGGCTTCAAGTCACGGCGCCGCATGAGTGGGTCGCGCTGGCCGGCCTTGGGGTCGCCTTTTTGGCCTTAGTCCTGTGGGGCGTCTTCGGCACGGTGCAACGCAGCGTCGCCGTCGCCGCGGTGCTGTTGCAGCCGGGCGAGCGCGTTGCGGTGCCGTCGCCGGTCTCTGGCGTCGTCGTCGAACTGCTCGCGGACGTTGGCGATGCCGTGCAAGCTGGCCAAGCCATCGCCCGGGTGCGGCTGCCAGAGGCGGAGCGTCAAGCGCGGATAGCACGGCGGCTGGTGGCCGTGGTTGAAGACGGCATGCCGGTGGCGGAGGGTGACGCTGGCTTGCGCCAGCAACTGCTCGCGGCGGCGCGTGGCGAACTGCGCGAGGCGGAACTGGCCACGGCCGAGCTCATCGTGGCACCCCGCGCCGGGGTGCTGGCAACGCGCCGGCTCACGGCTGGCCAAGCCGTCCACGCCGGCGAAACCGTTGCTCAAGTTCGCGCCGCAGCCGCCGGGGGTTGGCAGGCGTTCGCCTTCGTGTCGCCGGCCGACGAGGGGCAGGTTGAATCTGGCATGGCGGCGCAAGTGCTGGCGATGCTGCCTGGCGAGTCGGCGCCGCGCGTGCTGGCGGCAGAGGTGCTTGAAGTGTCGCCGCAGCCCGTCGCCGCGCCGGCTTGGCTTGAGGATTTCGGCCTTGCAGCCGACGCGCCTTCGCACTTGCTGCGCCTCGCCTTGAGCGAACCCCCGCCGGCCGGGTTGGTGGACGGCGCCGGTGGCCGGGCGCGGGTGGCGCTCGCGGAGCAATCGCTGGCGTCGCTCTTGCTCGCCGGCGGCGGCGCTTAGTGCCTTGTTGGGCGCCAACGCCGATCCGCGGCTTGCACAGCGCAGCCGCCGCGGGCATGGCGCCCGCATGGCGTTGAGCCACCGACGTTGAGCAGCCAACTGGGTGCGAAGCCGCGCGGGGATCGGCGCCTGCGCACGCCGGTGCTCCTGCAGCTCACGCAGACGGAGTGCGGCGCCGCTTGCCTCGGCATCGTGCTGGCCCACTTTGGACGCTGGGTGTCCATCGAGGAGCTGCGCGAGGCGTGCGCCGTGGGTCGCGATGGCTGCAACGCCGCAGACGTGTTCCGCGCCGCGCGCCGGTATGGGTTGGAGCCGCAAGGATGGCGTCGAGACCCGCATCATCTGCGCAACATGCCGTTGCCCATGATCCTCTATTGGGAGTTCAACCACTTCGTGGTGCTTGAGGGGTTCCGGCGTGGGCGGTTCCTCATCAATGACCCCGGCAATGGCCATCGCACCGTCACCGCGGACGAGTTCGACAAGGCGTTCACCGGCGTCACCCTCACGTTCAAGCGGCGTGAGGACTTCCGGCCCGGCGGCGTGCGGCCCGGCCTGTGGCAGCGCATCTTGCCGTGGCTGCGAGACGTGAAACAGCCGCTCGCGTTTGCCATTGGCTGCGGGCTGCTGCTGGCCCTGCCAGCCTTGGCGATGCCCTTCTTGGTGAGCGTGTTCGTGGATTACGTGCTCGCCGGGCGCGAACCGTCTTGGGGCGGCGCGATAGTGGGCGCTTTGGTTGGCGCCGCCGCCTTGCTCTATGTGCTCACATGGCTGCGCGAGCGCTGTCTCAGGCGGCTGTCGATACGCCTCTCGATCGACCATGCCGAGCGCTTCATGACGCGCCTGCTGCGCCTGCCCATGCGGTTCTTCTCCCACCGCCTGTCGGGGGACCTGACCTCCCGCCTGCACTTGTTGGACTCGGTGTCCCAAGTGATGACGCGCCACTTGGTCGGCATCTTCATCGAGTTGCTGACGAGCGTCGCCTTCCTCTGCCTGATGCTGGCGTACGACGCCGTGCTCACCGGGGTGGTGGTGGGCTTGGCGGTGTTGAGCGCGGTGTTGATGCGCTTGCTGGCGCGTGTGCGGGTGGACGAGAACCGCCGCCTGCGCCGCGAGCAGGGCATGCTGATGGGCATCGGCATGTCGGGCCTCACCAAGATCGACGCGCTGCAGGCCACCGCCGCCGAGGATGACTTCTTCTCGCGCTGGACGGGGTATCAGGCCCGCGAACTCGCCGCGCGGCAGCGCTTTGCCGAACTCGGCTACGTCAACGCGGCGTTGCCGGCGGCGTTCCAGATACTCGCCGCCGCGGCAGTGCTGGGCTTGGGCGGCTGGCGCGTGATGTCGGGCGACATGAGCGTCGGCGCGCTCATCGCCTTCTACATGGCGGCCGTGAGCTTCCTGCGGCCGGTGGGGGCCTTCATCCAGTTGGCGGACCTGTTCCAGATGCTGGAAGCAGACCTGCAGCGCCTGGACGACGTGTTCGACGCGCCGGAGCAGGAAGATGTGGGGCAACCGGCCGCCGGTGCGCCGGCCGGGCAGGTCGCCACGTTCCGCGGGCGCTTGCGCCTGCGCGGGCACATCGAACTCAAAGACATCACCTTCGGCTACCAACGCAATCAAGCGCCGTTGCTCAAGGACTTCAACCTCGTCATCGAGCCGGGGCAGCGCGTGGCGATAGTTGGCCCGAGCGGCTCTGGCAAGTCCACGCTGTCGTCGTTGGTGGCGGGGCTGCAGCGGCCGTGGTCTGGCGAGATTCTCATCGACGGGCACCCGCGCCACGCCATTCCACAGGAGTTGTTCACCAACTCAGTGTCATTGGTCGATCAGCAGATCTTCCTGTTCGCCGAAACCATCCGCGAGAACCTCACCATGTGGGTGCCGGAGGTGCCGGATCACATGCTCGCGGCAGCGGCGCGGGACGCCAAGATCCATGAGGAAATCATCGCCCGTCCGCTCGGCTATGACGCGCCGGTGGAGGAAGGCGGGCGCAACTTCAGCGGCGGTCAGCGGCAACGCTTGGAAATCGCGCGGGCGCTGGTGAACGACCCCTCCATCCTCATCTTGGACGAGGCGACGTGCTCGCTCGACGCCATCACCGAGGTGCGCATCGATTACGCGCTGCGCCGCCGCGGCTGCACTTGCCTAATCGTGGCGCATCGCCTGAGCACGATTCGCGACAGCGATTTGATTGTCGTGCTCGATGCTGGCACCGAGGTGCAGCGGGGCACGCACCAGACGCTGATGGCGGAGGACGGCCTCTACCGAGAGTTGGTTTCCGCCGGTTGAAGCGCGATGGCAACCTTGATTTGGAGGATGACATGAGCGACCGGCTGGCCGAAATCGCCCTGCAGCGGGGAGAACGGCTCGTCGGCGGTGGCAATCGGCCCATCGCCCTCTCCGAACCGGGGATGGTGTGGTACGTCGTCAAGGGCGCCGTGGACGTGTTTGCGGCGCAGCAATCCGAGGATGGCTCCGCGGCAGACTTCAAGCAGTTGCTGCGCTTGGAGCCGGGGCGGCTCATCTTCGGCGTCGCCCGAGACGCGGACGCCCCGGCTGGGGTGTACATCGGCAAGGGCTTGCCAGACACCGAAGTGCGATGCTTGCCCGTGGCGGACGTGGCGGGGGCGGACGCCGCTGAATCGCTGGCCAGGGAAGTTGAGGCTTGGGTGCGCGGCATCGCCGCAACCATCGCGCGCGACATCATTCCGCGCCCGCGGCCAGAGCGGTTCCTGAGCGCCGGCGACGATGTGTTCATCGAAGAGGAAAACGTGCTGACGACGCGCGGCGGCGTCGTGTGGGTACAAGCGCCGGCGCGGGACCTGGCCTTCCTCGACACGGGCGAGACGCAGGGCGACGGCCCGGGCTACATCGCCGTCACCGCGCACAGCTGGCTGCGGCTCTTTCGCCCGGCGCGCCTGCAAGTTGTCTCCACGCGCACGTTGCAGGCACAGGGGCTGCTGTTGCCGGCCCTCTCTGAGTTCCACCGCGTGGCGCTGGCGGCAGAGGAAACCCACCGCCGCCTGATGCTGGTGGACATGGCCAACCTGCTGCGAACGCAGGGCATCCATCGCAGCGAAAGCGAAGCCCGGGCAAGGGATGAGCTGTTCGGCGTGCTGGAGGCGGAGCGGGCGCCGGCCCGTGGCGGCGAGGACGGCTCGGTGCTGCGCGCTGCCTTGGAGCGGATTGGCGACCACGAGGGCATTGAGTTCCGGTTTCCGCCGGCGTCTTCCGCTGGGGGAGATGACGGCGAACGCGGTGCCGACCTAGCGGAGATCCAGCGCATCTCCAGCGTGCGTTCGCGCACAGTGCGGCTGCCCGCCGAAGAGCGCTGGTGGCTCGGCAAGAGCGGTGCGTTGTTGGCTCGGCGCCGCGAGTCTGGCGCGCCGGTCGCGCTGGTGCCGGGTGCGCTGGGGCGTTATCGCGCCATCGATGCAGACACGGGCCGGGCCATCAAGGTGGATGCGCGGCTCGCCGCGGAACTGGAAGAAGACGCAGAGAGCTTCTACAGCCCGTTCCCGCCGTCGGAGCGCGTCAGCGGGCGCGCGCTCCTGCGCTTCGGGCTGCGCGGGCTTGGGTGGGACGTGGCGCGCTTTGCCGTCGCCGGGCTCGCGTTCGGCTTGCTGATGCTCACCCCCGCCATCTTCCTCGGCAACGTGGTCGACAACGTGATTCCAAGCGGCTCGCCTTGGTTCCTCGCCAAGGTCGGCGTCACGCTCGTCCTGCTGGCGGCCTTCACCGGCCTCGCCCTCGTTTTGCAGGGCATGGCGATGATGCGGGTGGAAGCGGTCTCCGGCGCCCGTCTGGGCGCTGCGGTTTGGGATCGTGTGCTCAATCAGCCGCAAGGGTTCTTTCGCCGCTTCGCCGCCGGCGAACTGGCGATGCGCGCCATGGCCTTCCAGCATGTGCGCGACCAAGTCTCCGGCGTTGTGGCCAACTCGCTGTTGGCCGTGATCTTCCTGCTGCCGACGTTCGCGCTCCTGTTCTGGTACGACGCGACGATCGGCTGGTTGGGGCTGGCGCTTGGCCTCGGCTCCGCAGCGGTGACGCTCGTGTTCGCGCTGCGGCAACTGCCGCATCATCGCCGCCTGCTCGTCATCTCGGAACGCTTGACTGGCAAGCTGGTGCAGTTGCTGAACGGCATCGGCAAGCTGCGCTCCACCGGTTCAGAAGGCATCGGGTTCGCGCTGTGGGCCAAGGACTACCGGGCGCAGAAGCAAACCGAGATGCGGTTGGGCCAGTTCAATGAGCATCTCGTCGCGTTCCTCACCGCGGCGCCCCTGTTGGCGGCGTCCGCGGTGTTCGCTGCGACGATGCGCGATGGCGCCGGCCTCGGCATCGGCGATTTCCTCACCGTCTATGTGGCCTTCATGGCGTTCTATGCCGCGGTGGCCGGGCTCGGTGGCTCGGTGGCCGCGTTGGTGGCCGTGTTGCCCGCATACGAGCACACGAAGCCCATCCTCGACGCCCCGCCGCAGAGCGGCGACACCGGCGAGCCACCGCCAGACTTGAGCGGCGAGGTGCATCTCGATCATGTGAGTTTCCGCTATGGCGAGGACGGGCCGCTTGTGCTGCGAGACCTGTCCATCCATGCGCGGGCCGGCGAGTTCGTGGCCATCGTCGGCGAATCTGGCGCCGGCAAGAGCACCTTGTTCCGGCTGGCGCTGGGGTTGGAAACGCCCCTTGCGGGCACCGTTTACTACGACGGGCTGGACTTGGGGCGCCTCAACAAGCGCGCCGTGCGCAGCCGGATTGGCATGGTGGTGCAGGATGCCTCGATGCAGCCCGGCACCGTGTTCGAGAACATCATCGGCGTCGCCACGGACTTGACGGAGGATGACGCATGGCGGGCCGCCCGTTTGGCCGCGGTGGACGAGGACATCGCCGCCATGCCGATGCAGATGCACACGCCTGTGGGCGAGAGCGCGATGTTTTCCGGTGGGCAGGTGCAACGCATCATGTTGGCAGCGGCGCTGGCGCGAGACCCGTGCGTGTTGTTTCTGGATGAGGCCACGAACTGGCTGGACAACAAGAGCCAAGCGCGGGTGATGGAGAGCGTGACCGCGCTTGCCGTGACGCGATTCGTCAGCGCGCACCGGCTCTCGACCATCCGCATGGCAGACAGCATCTATGTGCTGCAGGATGGCCAAATCGCGCAATCCGGCACGTTCGACGAGCTCGTGGAAGCCGAAGGCCCATTCCGGGACTTGGTGCAGCGGCAGATCGCCTGAGCCCGCAGCTAGGGCTTGGCTAGCGGCGGGGATGCGCCGGTGTGTCAGGCGCCGGGCTGGATGGAGTTGTTCAACGCCGCGGCGCGCCGATAGGCTGGGCGTTCGTGATGACGCTCGCGGTAGGCGTCCAAGGCCGGCGCCAGCGTGAAGCCGTAGGCGCGCGCCCAATCGAGGCACGAGACCAACAAGATGTCTGCGCCGGAGAAGGCGTCGCCCACCGCGTAGGGCGCGTCGCCCAAGCGTTCTTCGGCCCAGCGGATCTGCTTCTCGAAGCCTTGGCGCGCCGCCTCCACCGCCACCGGCGCTTCGCCATACAGGGCGGCGAGATCACGGTGTTTGCGGATCACATAGAGGGTGTGCGCGTCGAGCTCCATGAGGATGAAGGACATCCACTCGTAGTAGCGGGCGCGCTCGGCGCTGCCGAGGGGCGGGGTGAGGCCGCCGTGCTTGTCGCCGAGGTAGGTGACGATGGCCGCGCTCTCGGTGAGCACTAAGCCGTCGTCCACCAACACTGGCACCTTCTCTTTGATGCTGAGGGCGCGGAACGCGGGTGTCTGCGTTTCACCGGTGCGCGGGCCGATGAGCTTCGCCTCGTACTCGAGGCCGAGTTCCTCCAGCGCCCAATGCGCGCGGATGGTGCGCGAGGTGGCGCCGCCCCACAAGACGAGCGTCATGGCTCTTGTCCTTCCCCAACATGCTCAGCTTGATGCTCACCGAAGTGGCGGCGTGGCGCAAGGATGGGCCCAGCGGCGCCGGCGGCCATTGGCCCTTGACCTGTACCGATGGACAGTTATAGTCATCGGCTCCTCTCCCCCTTTGAGGCAATGCGGGATGGAGCGACGCGAGGTGCATAAGGGCCGCGGGGCGGTCAGCAACCCCGGCGGCCGATTCGAGCAGCACCGCAGTGTGCCGGAGGATGATGGCTGGGCGTCATCGGGGCAGGGCGCTGCCGACGATGCGTTCGGGGCGTCTGCCCCACAAACCGAGTTCTTGCCAGACGACACCAAGAACCTCATTGCCACCAACCGCTCGCCGGACATTCCGTTCAGCCAATCCATCAACCCGTACAAGGGTTGTGAGCATGGCTGCATTTACTGCTACGCGCGGCCCACCCACGCATTCTTGGACTTGTCGCCGGGCTTGGATTTCGAGACGAAGATCTTCCACAAAACCCATGTGGAACAACGCCTGCGGGAAGCGTTAGAGCGGCCGGGCTACGTTTGCTCCACCTTGGCCATGGGCACCAACACAGATCCATACCAGCCCGGTGAACGGCGCTTTCGCGTCACCCGCCAAGTGCTGGAGACGCTGCTCGAGTACCGCCACCCCGTGAGCATCGTCACCAAGGGCGCCGGCGTGCTGCGTGACTTGGACCTGTTGCAGGCGTTTGCAGAGCAACAACTGGTTGCCGTGATGGTGAGCGTGACGACCCTCGACAACGCCTTGAAGACGAAACTGGAGCCGCGCACCGCATCGCCGGCGGCGCGCCTGCGCGTGGTGTCCACGCTCCGTGATGCGGGGGTGCCGGTGGGCGTGATGGCGGCGCCCATGATCCCGTTCGTGAACGATGGCGAGCTGGAGCACATCGTCGCCGCCGCCGCCGAAGCCGGCGCCCAAGGCATGGGCTACATCCTGCTGCGCCTGCCGTTCGAGGTGAAAGACCTATTTCTCGATTGGCTCAACGAACACTATCCGTTGAAGGCGGAGCATGTGATGAATCGCGTGCGCGACACCCGCGGCGGGCGCGCCTACGCCTCTGGATGGGGAACGCGGATGCGCGGCGAGGGCGTGTATGCGGAACTCTTGGCCAAGCGCTTTGAGGTGGCGTGGCGCAAGCATGGCTTCACCGAGCGCTCGATGCCGGTGTTGCGCACAGACTTGTTCCGCCCCAGCGTGGAGCAGCTCGGGCTCTTCTGAGTTCTGAATCGCCGGGCTGCCCCCTACGCCGCGTGTGCCTTGGCCTTGGGCCGGAACCACCACACCGCCGCCCCGATGGCCGCCCAGCCGAGCACCATCGCCCACTCGTAAGGCCAAGCGAGGGATGAGGGGCTGAAGGGCAGGTACAGGCAGAGCAGCGCGAAGCCGAGCACGATGGCGGCGCCGCCGACGAGGCGCGGGGAGCGCACGCGGAAGGGCCGCGCCATCTCCGGCCGCTTGCGCCGCAGGGCCAGGAAGGCGATGGGCACGAACAGATAGGCGACCACCACCGCAAAGCTGCCGGCGTTGATGAGCCAAACCAGAATCGTGCGGCCAAAGAACGGCGACACGCACGCCATCACGCCGAGGGTGATGATGCCGACATAGGGCGTGCGATGCTTCGGATGCAAACGGGCGAATGCTGCCGGCAGCACCCCGGACTCGGCCAGCGCGAACATCACGCGGCTGCCGCCGATGATGAAGGCGTTCCAACTGGTGAGGATGCCGCCGACGCCACCGGCGATGAGGGCAACCCCCGCCCAACTGCCTCCCCACAAGGTTTTGGCGGCGTCTGCGGTGGCCATCGTCGCGTTGGCGCGGGCCGTGGCGTCCAAGCCCAAGGCCGCGGCGAAGGAGATGGCGCCGTACCACGCCACGGCCAGCAACAGCGAGCCGATCAAGAGCCAACCGATGCGCCGCGCCGGCAAATCGATCTCCTCCGCGGACTGGGGCAGCACATCGAAGCCGACCAACAGCGCCGGCGCCATGATGAGCACCGTCAAGATGCCGGTTGCCGGCGTCGCGATGAGCGGCGCCGCGTTGGCCATGTCTCCATGTGCGGCGGCGCCGGCAAAGAGCACGCAGCCGGCGAGCAGGATGGCGCCGGTGACGATGCTCTGCACGATGGCCGCAACGCGGATGCCCAGGACATTGATCCACGTCATCACGATGGCCGCGCCCACGCCGATCAACAGGAAGCCCAAGTTCACTGGCGCGTCGAGCACGGTCCACAACGTCGTGAGGCGGATGTTCGGCAGCAGGTATTCGAGCGCGGTGGGCAACGCGACGGACTCGAACGCGCACACCACCCCATAGGCCATCAGCAGCGCCCAAGTGCAGACGAAAGACCAGCCGGGCCCCAGCCCCTCGTGGGTGTAGACGTGCTCGCCACCGGCCTTCGGCATGGCGGCGGCGAGTTCCGAATAGGTGAGGCCAATGAGGGCGATCACGAGGCCGGCGGCGCCGAACGCCACCAGCGCCCCCAAGGAGCCGGCGCTTTCCACCCAATGCCCGGTGAGCATCACCCAGCTCCAGCCGATCATGGCGCCGAACGACAGCGTGAGCACCTCGCGGGTGCGCAACACCCGCTTGAATCGGGGTTCAGGGATGGCAGAATCTCCGCCGGCTAGGCAATTCGCCATTCTCGCCGATCGACATGCACGAAGAAAGCAGCGGCGCGGCGCGCGTCCCGCAAGCCCCCGCGCCGCTTGGGCAGGACCGGAGCGATGGGCGCGACAGCCCCCGTCGGATGGTCGAACTGCCCGTCGGCCACAAGGCCGTGCAGGTAGCCGTTGCTGAAGACGGCGCCTTGGAACTATGGCTCGATGGCTGCCTGCGCAAGCGTCGGGCGCCCTCCGAGCGCGCGCCCCTCTATGTTTGGACGAACGTGGAACTCCATTGGGAGGAGCACCGCTTCGTCGAAGCGCGGTATTGGCCGCGCAGCGGCGAACTGCAGGTGACGGTCAACGGCGAAACGGCGTATGCGGGGCGGATAGGCTAGCTCGCTGGACTCCATGCGCGACGGGCGCTAGCAGGGCAGCCGCGCGGGGCGCTTGCCGCCTTTCAACTGTTCCAAGGCAGCACCAGCACCTTGCCGTGGGCATCCGGCTGCGCCAGCGCCTCGAAGGCGTCAGCCACCCCATCGAGGCCCACGGAATGCGTGACCAGCGGCGCCACGTCGAGCCTGCCGGCGGCGATGTCCTGCAATGTGTCCCCAAACTCCGGCACGGAGTAACCGAGCACGTATTGCACGTTGAGTTCCTTGTTCACGGCGATGAGCGGCCGTGAATGGTCCATTTGCAGGCAAACGCCCACCACGACGATGCGTGAGTGCGGCGGGGCGCGCAGGAAGATGTCGTCGATGATGCCCGGCGCCCCCACGCACTCGAACACCACGACGCGCTCCCGGCGGCGCACTTCGTCCAACTTGTAGGCATCGGCCTCGCCGGGGTGCAACACCGTGTCGGCGCCAAGGGCTTCGGCGAGTTGACGGCGCGTGTGCGAGGGCTCGGACGCCACCACCGGCCCGGCGCCAGCCGCCTTCAGATTCGCGATGACCGCGAGGCCGACGGGCCCGGCGCCGATGACGATGATGGCCTCGTCGCCATCGAGCCGCGCCATGTTCACCGCGTGGCGGCCCACCGCCATGGGTTCCGTGAGCGCGGCCATTTCCTTGGGCGTGCCGGACGGCACAGGCATCAGCAGGCGTTCGCTGAGCAGCATGTATTCGCCAAATCCGCCCGGCGCATCGGGCGAATAGCCGACCGGAAGCACCGTTGGCCTGGCCAAGGCCGGCACCGAGCACACCAAATCTCCCGCCTTGAGCGCGCCGGCGCGTTCCATCACCTCCGCGCAGAACTCGTGGCCGAGCACAACGGGCTTCAGCGTGGTGAGCTTGAACGCGCCGCCGGCCTCAAGGCTGGTGGCGACGAACTCCTCGGTGTGGCGGGCGGCGTGCAGGTCAGACCCGCAAATGCCGCAAGCGAGGGACTTCACCACCACTTCGCCGGCAGCCGGCGTCGGGTCTGGCACGTCTTCCACCCACAGCCGGCCGCGCTCCATCAAGGCTGCGCGCATGTCTCACCTCCCTGCATTGCGTCCCCATGCCCTCGGTGTGCGGCCGCGCCCCGCCACCGCGCTCAGCGTCCGCCAGTGGCCTCAGCCGGCAATCCTTGGGCGCCCGTTGGCGCGGCCGCAGCGCTCGGCGCCCGGCGCGCATCGGCCACGATGTTGTAGAGGCATGGCACCAGCACCAACGTGATGACGGTGGCGAAGAGGATGCCAAAGCCCAGCGAGACGGCCATTTGCACCACGATCTGCGCTTCCGCAGCAGTCTCGAACATGATCGGCAACAGGCCGAAGAAGGTGGTGAGGGACGTGAGCAGAATGGCTCGAAAGCGTGCCGCGCCGGAGTCGATGGCGGCCTTGGCGGGGGAATCCCCCCGCGCCGCGGCGCGATTGACGAAGTCCACCATGATGAGGCTGTCGTTCACCACCACCCCCGCCAAGGCGACGATGCCGATGAGGGAGACCGACGTGATCGCCAAGTCCAACAGCATGTGGCCCAGCACCGCGCCGATGACGCCGAACGGGATGACGCTCATGATGAGCAGCGGCTGCACATAGGAGCGCAGCGGGATCGCCATGAGGGCGAAAATGCCGAGCAGCGCGGCGCCAAACGCCCAGCCGAGCTTCTGAATGGAGAGCACTTGCTCCAGCGCCCCGCCGGCCAAGCCGTGCCGCACGCCGGGGTAGCGCGCCATGAGGTCGGGCAGGAACTCCGCCTCCACCTGGCTGATCACCTGCAGTGGCTCCACGATGGCAAGGTCTGCGTTGGCGGAGACGGTGACGGTGGATTGCCCGTCGGTGCGTCGCAGGGCGCCGTAACCTTGTGCCATCTCATAGTCCGCCACGGCGTTGAAGGGCAGTTCGCGGCCATCCGGCAAGCGAATCCACATGTTCTCCAAGTTGCCGATGGAGCCTCGCTCGGAACGCGGGTAACGCACCCACACCCACACTTCGTTAGGGCCGCGTTGAATCCGCTGCGCCTCTGCCCCGTAGAACGCTTGGCGCACCTGCCGCGCCAGCTCGGCCAACGTCACGCCCAGCGCCTCGGCTTCGGGCTTCACCCGCAGTTTGATTTCCTCCGGGCCGGTGCGGGCGTCGCTCTGCACCTCGTACAGCCCGTCGTAGCTGCGCAAGTGGTCATGCAGCGCTTCCGCGGCCCGTTCCAGCGTGGGGTAGTCGCGGCCAGACAGCGCGAAGGAGATGGGCTTGCCGCCAATTTGCGAGCTTGAGAAGAAGCGGAGTTCGCGCACGCCGGCGATCTCCCCGGCCTTCTCCCGCCAACGCCGCTCGATGTCGGCGGGGCCGGCGACGCGGTCTGGCGATCTGTCCAGCTCGACCCGAATGTCGCCGCGGTCGCTGCCGGTGATGTAGGCGAACATGTGTTGCGCGACGTCGCGATCGGTGCCCGTTTCCGCCTTGATGTCCTCGTTCACTTCGCGCAAGTCCGCATCCAGCTTCTCGAGGATGGTGCGGGCGAGGGTGCGCGGCGTCCCTTCCCGCAGCTGGATGGATGCGGACACGTAGTCCATGTCGAGGTTGGGGAAGAAGACGATCCGCACCACGCCGCCGGAAACGAGCCCCGCCGCCAGGATCATCAACGCCACGAAGAACGCCACCGTCGCGTAGCGATACTCGATGGCTTTGGCGAGAAACGGCTTGTAGACGTTGTCGATGAAGCGTTTGAGGCCGCGCTCCACACGATCTGCAATGCCGCGTCGGCGGGTGGGTTCCTTGGTGTAGGCGGCCAAGTGCGATGGCAGGATCAGCTTGGATTCCACCAGCGAAAACACGAGGCACAACACCACCACCCAGCCGATGGATTGGCTGATCTTGGCGACGATGCCGGTGGCGAACAGCAATGGCGCGAATGCCATGATGGTGGTGAGCACGCCAAAGGTGGCCGGCACCGCCACGCGCCGCGTGCCCTCGATGACGTTGGCCAGCGTGTAGCCGTGCGCCTGCGTTTGGGCGTGAACGCTCTCGCCGACGATGATCGCGTCATCCACGACGATGCCGAGCACGACGATGAACGCGAACAAGCTCATGGTGTTGACGGAGATGCCGATGGCCGGCGCCGGCAGCAGCATGAAGGCGCCGAGAAAGGCGACCGGCAACCCGACCGCGACCCAGATGGCGATGCGCAGGCGCAGGAACAATCCCAAGACGATGAACACGAGCAAGGCGCCGAGGGCCAAGTTCTCGATCATCATCGTCATGCGGCTTTCAAGGTAGTAGGTGCTGTCTGCCCAGACCGTCAGTTTCACGCCGGGCGGCAGGGTGGCTTGGCGTTGCGCCGCGTACTCGCGCACATGCTCAGCGATGGCGACTTCGTTCTCCGTTTCGGTGGCGTAAATGGCGACGGCCAAGCTCCGCTCGCCGTCGAACGAGGCATAAGACTCCACTTCCGCGAAGCCATCGCGGATGGTGGCGATGTCTCCAAGGCGCAAGCGCACGCCATCGGTGCGCGTCAGCAGCACGATTTGCTCGAAATCTGCGCCGGTGTATGCCTGTCCCTTGGCGCGCAGGCGAATGTCGCCGGCTTCGGAGCGGATGGCGCCGCCGGGCAAATCCACAGACCAACGGCGGATGGCCGTTGCCACGTCCTCAAGGGTGAGGCCGTATTGCCGCAGCGTGTGCTCGGCGACTTCAACGGAAATCTCGAAGCGCCGCGCGCCATGCACCTCCACCGCGGAGATGCCCGGCAAGCCGGTGACCTCATCGCGGACTGTCTGCGCCAGCGTCGTCAGCGCCACCTCGTCGATGTCGCCATGAAGCTGTAGATTGAGCACCCCCCGCTTGAAGATTTGGCGGCTGATGACCGGCCGCTCCGTTTCCCGGGGGAACGTGGCGATGCCGTCCACCGCCAACTTCACCTCGTCCGTGATTTCCGCGGCGTCGTAGGCCTCGCCCACGGTGACGTAGATGCCGCCGGTGCCTTCCCAAGCGATGGATTCGATGCGTTGGATGCCCTCGATGTGCTTGATGGCCTCCTCGACTTTGATGACTACGCCTTCCTCGACTTCCTGCGGCGCCGCGCCGAGATACGGCACCATCACTTCGATTTGCTGGAAGTCGAAGTCTGGGAAGCTCTCCTTTTTGATGACGAATAGCCCGGCGATGCCGCCGACCGCGATGCCGATCATCACCAGATTGGCCGCCACATGGTTGCCGGCGAACCAAGCGATGAGGCCGCCTTGCTGGCGCGCTTCGCTGGTCGCTGGGTCAGCCACGGGCACGCGCTCTCAATTCGCCACCCGCACCTTCATGCCGGGCAGGGGCTGGGCGATGGGGATGGTCACGTAGCGTTCGCCGTCTTCGAACCCTTCGGCGATGTAGGCGAAGCGCTCGTCGGCGCGCACCACGGCGACGGTGCGGGGGCGAATCCGCATGTCGTCGTCCACGAGCCAGAGGGTGTCCCCGCGCGCCAAGGCGTGGCGCGGCACGACGAAGAAGTCGCCTCCCGACTTGCCGCTGATTTCGGCGGACACGAACGTGCCGATGCGCAGGGGCGAACTGCCGCCGCCGGCGAGGTTGTACGGATCCTCCACTTGCGCGACGACGTAGAGCACCCGGCTGGTGGCGTCGAAGACGCCCTCCGAACGCACCACTTCCGCTTGCCAGGACTGGCCTTCGGCGCCGAGGTCTGCGCGCAGCGTGACGGGCAGCGTCTCGCCGGCGGCGAGGGCCTCGACGTTGACGAAGCGCAGGTCATGCTGCGTCAGGGGCAGGCGCACTTCGGCGCGGTCTACGGCGAAGGCGCTTGCAAGCTGGGCGCCAACGTTCACGAACTGGCCAACGTCCGCCAGCTTCTCGCGCACCATGCCATCGTAGGGTGCGCGGATGACGGTGCGCCGCAGGTCCTCCTGCGCCCGCTCCAAATCCGCTTGGCGGGCGTCTTGCTCGGCGAGCGCCTGTTGCAGCTGGGGCTTGCGCAGCGTGAGGTCCGAGGCTTGGTCCTGTTCGCGCAGTTCGCCGAGGCGTTCCCAGTTCTCCTGCGCGTAGCTCGCCAGCGCCTCTTCCGTGGCGACCTGCGTGCGGGCCCTGGCCACTTCGGCTTCGGTGCCCAACAGGTTCGTTTCGTAGATGCGTGGATCGATGCGCACCAGCACGTCGCCCCGTTTGAAGATGCCGCCGCTCACGAACGCCGGCGACACCTCAATGATTTGCCCGGACACCTCCGAGACCAAGGTGGTTTCCGTGCGCGGCGAAACCGAGCCTTGGGAGGAAACGGTGAAGGCGACGGGTTCGCGTTTCAGCACGGCGACGCTGACCAAGAGCGATGGCTCCGGCGGCGGCGCCTGCGCCACTTGCGGGCGCGCCAGCGTCATCCAGTAGGCGGTGCCGCCCGCGACCACGAGGAAGACGATGGGCAGCGAGGCCTTCGGCGACAGCGCGCGGCGGAGCATGATGGCGACTCGGCGCCAAGCGGCGCTTAGGCGTCGTAACATGGCGCTATCCTAACCGGGTTCCTCCCGCGCCATGCGGCCTTGGCCGGCTGGCGCCCACCGCGCGCATGAGCGAGCCAGCAGAGCCTTTTCCCAGCGCCGGCAACGCGGCGCGAGACGCCTTCGCCCGCGATGGCTACTTGATCCTGCGGCAACTGGCCGCTGCCGAAGATTGCCGGCGGATGGCCGCGCAAGCGCTTGCCGCGCTCAACCCGGTGGTGGCGCCGGCGGAGTTCGAAGCGGACGTGGGTTACGCCGGGGCGCCGCGAGGCCGCGCCGCCGCCGGCGGCGACACGCCGAGGCGCTTGCTCGGTGCCTACGCCCGCGATGCGTCGTTCCGCGGCTGGGCGCGGCACCCAAGCGTTGCGCGCATGGTGCGGCAGCTGTTGGGCAGCGCAGACCTGCGCATGTCGCAATGCCACCACAACTGCGTGATGACGAAGCATGGCGGCCACTCCAGCGCCACGCTGTGGCATCAGGACATCCGCTATTGGAGCTTCGACCGGCCGGAGCTGGTGTCGGTGTGGCTGGCCTTGGGCGCCGAGACCCGTGCCAACGGCGCGCTGTGGGTGATTCCGGGCAGCCACCGCGAGTCTTTGCGCCGCGGCCGCTTCGATGGCGAGCTGTTCCTGCGCCCGGACGTGCCGGACAACGCTCGCCTGATTGAGGCCGCGGTGCCGTTGACGCTGGAACCCGGCGACGCCCTCTTCTTCCACTGCCGCTTGTTGCATGCCGCCGGGCGCAACGACACCGACGCGGTGAAGCTGTCCGTGGTGTTCACCTACCATGACGCCCTGAACCAACCGATTCCTGGCACCCGCTCCGCACAATACCCGTCGATCGTGGTGTGAAGGTTCGGCACGCGCCGGGTGGCGGCCTCAGAGCCGCCCCTTCCCCAAGTCCAACCGGCCGCGAGCCAAGTTGAGGCGCAGGATGTCGCTTGCGCCCTCCGCCAACCGCATGGCCCGCATGCGCCGGTAAAGGCTCTCCAGGGGGTGCCCGATGTCCAATGACTTGCCGCCCACCAGCTGCATGGCCATGTCCACCACCCTGCCCACCGCTTCGGTGGCGAACACCTTGCAGGCGATGGTCTCGTTGATGACGTTCTCCCCGGCATCGGCGAGCCGCGCCGTGCGATAGACCATGCTGCGGGCGGCGAACGCTTCGATGCGCATGTCCGCGTAGCGCATGCGCACGCCTTCCCGGGCGCCCAAGGGGGTGCCGCTCCGGTGCGGCGCTTCCAGATGCGCGGTGACGAAGCCCAATGTCCAGCGCATGAGCCCCACGCACTCGGCGGCGAACGCCAAGCGCGTGTTGCCGATTTGGCCCAGAGCGCGGGGCAGGCCTTCGCCTGGGCGACCGATGACGTTCGCCGTCGGCACCGCAACGTCCTCAAACACAAAGTGGGCGTGGCGGGTGCCATCCATCGAGTCGAAGATGCGCTTGATGCGCACGCCGGCGGCGTCCGTGTCGATGACCACCATCGCCGGCCCCGCGCCCTCGACTTCGACGAGCGCGTTGATGAAGTCCGCCTCGACGCCGCCGGTGACATAGGACTTCTGCCCGTTCACGACCAGCGCGTCGCCCGTGATGCGGCCCCAAGTGGCGCGAGGCGCGTCGTCCGGCTCGGTGAAGCCGAAGGCGCCGCGCTTCTCGCCGGCCAAGAGTGGCGCCAGATAGCGGCTCGCCACCGGCTCCCCGGCGCCGGCCAACACGCCGGGCCCCGGGCCGAATACCGGCAGGTGCGCCAAGTTGTGGCTTGCCAGCGTGTCGCGGACGACGGTGAGCGCCAAGGCGCCGGCTTCGCTGCCGCCGTGCGCCTTGGGCTGCGTCATGGCGAACAGCCCAGCGGCCTTCGCGGCGGCGACGATGGCGGAGCGATTGGCGGACACGTCGGCGGCGAGTGGGGCGAGCACGTCGCGGGCCAGCGCGTCCACGTCGTCGCGCAAGCGGGCGAGGTCTGGCGTCAAGGCTTCCGGCATCCGCGAAGCCTAGCATGGCCGTGTGGTGGCAGGCGGTGCTGGCCCACCGATGGCGTGGCGCTGGCGAAGATTCGGTGAGCGCACCGAGACGACACTGCCCGTGCCATTGACGCGGCGCGCGGGGGCGCTTCGTCGTGAACAACGAGCCGCCCGAGCAAGCGGTAGAATGATCGGTTCGCCCCCGAAACCTTCCGCCACCGCATGACGCAACTCGACCCTCGCGCCGCGCCGCCGGCCGGGGCGGTCGTCAACTGGCAGTCCCTGCATGGCAGCGCTGCCGGCCTCGCCGTCGCCAATCTGGCGCTGGATGGCGATCGCTTTGTGCTGTACGTCGCCTCCGACACCGAGGACGCGATGCGCATGCGCCGCGAGATGGACTTCTACGCCGGCGGCAAGGCGCCGCTGCTGTCGTTTCCGGATTGGGAGACGCTGCCGTACGACAACTTCTCGCCGCATCAGGACATCGTCTCCAGCCGCCTCGCCACGCTCTGGGAACTGCCCAGGGCCACGCGGGGTGCCCTCGTCACGCCCATGCGCACCTTGATGCAGCGGCTGCCGCCAACGAGTTTCGTTGCCGGGCAGGCGCTGGTGCTGGAAGTGGGGCAACGCTTCAACCTGGAGCGCGAGCGCGAGCGGCTGCAGCGCGCCGGCTACCACGCCGTTGGCACGGTTGCGGAACGCGGCGAGTACGCGGTGCGCGGCGCGTTGCTCGACATCTACCCGATGGGCGCCGCGCAGCCGGTGCGCATCGACCTCTTTGATGATGAGATCGAGAGCCTCAGAACGTTTGATCCAGAGACGCAGCGCACCGCCGAGCGTGTGGCGCAGATACGGATTCTGCCGGCCAAGGAGGTGCCCCTCGACGCCGCCGCCGTCCGGCGCTTCCGCGACGGCTGGCATCGCGCCTTCGACGTGGACGCGACGCGCTGCCCCGCGTATCGGGATGTGAGCGAGGGCAGGGCGCACCCTGGCATGGAGTGCTATCTGCCGTTCTTCTTCGAAGCCACGGCGACGCTCTTCGACTATCTGCCCGACGGCGCCGTCATCGCGCTGGGCGCCGGCGCACTGCCGGCCGCCGCCGCGTTCGAGGAGGAGCTCGCGGCGCGCTACGCTTCACTCGGCCACGATGTGGAGCGCCCCATTCCCGAGCCCAAGGCGCTCTACTTGACGCGCCAAGAGTTGCTCGCGGCGCTCGCGCCGCATAGCCGGGTGCAGCTCGACCCGGAGGGCGAAAAGCACCGTCATCGCGCCAGCCTCGGCGGGCGGCGGCTGCCCGAACTCACCGCCAGCCATCGCGGCCACGACGAAGCCCGGCGCCTGAAGGAGTTCCTCGCCGCTGTGGACGCGCCAGTGCTGCTCACCGCGGAGACGCCGGGCCGCCGCCAGCACTTCGAGGAGTTCTTGGGCCGCGCCGGGCTGCGGGTGGCGTCGGTCACCGGCTTTGCGGCGTTCCGCGAGCTTGCGCCGTCGCTGGCGCTGACGGTGGCGGACATCGACCGCGGCGCCTGGCTGCCAGACTTCGCCATCGTCACCGAAACCGAGGTGTTCGGGCGCCGCAACGAAGACGCGGCGGCGCGCGGCCAGCAGCGCGGCATCGACCCAGAGCTGGTGGTGCGCAACCTCACCGAGCTCTCCATCGGTGCGCCGGTGGTACACATCGATCACGGCGTGGGCCGTTATCGGGGCCTGCGCGCCTTGGTGGTGGATGACGTCGAGCAGGAGTTCCTCGCCTTGGAGTACGCGGACGAAGCGCGGCTCTATGTGCCCGTCGCCGCGCTGCAGCTCATCTCGCGCTACGCCGGCGCGGATGCCGAACATGCGCCGCTGCATCGTTTGGGTTCGGATCAGTGGGAGAAGGCGAAACGCCGCGCGGCGCGGAAGGCATTCGACGTCGCCGCCGAACTGCTCGACATCCAAGCGCGTCGGCAGCTGCGCGAGGGCACGGTGTTCGATGCGCCGGACGTGGAGTACGCCCGCTTCTGCGAGCAGTTTCCGTTCGAGCCCACCGCGGATCAAGCCGCCGCCATCGATGCCGTGCTGGCGGATTTGTGCTCGCCCAAAGCCGCAGACCGGCTGATTTGCGGCGATGTCGGCTTTGGCAAGACGGAAGTGGCGATGCGCGCCGCCTTCGTGGCCGTGCAGTCTGGCAAGCAGGTGGCGGTGCTCGCGCCCACCACGTTGCTCGCCGAGCAACACTACGAGACATTTCGAGACCGCTTCGCGGATTGGCCGGTACACATTGAGGCGCTGTCGCGGCTGCGCTCCGCCGGCGATGCGCGCGCCATCGTGCAGCGCATCGGCGCCGGCACGGCGGACATCGTCATCGGCACCCACCGGCTGCTCGGCGCGGATGTGGCGTTCAAGGACTTGGGCCTCGCCATCATCGACGAGGAACACCGCTTTGGCGTGCGGCAGAAGGAGCGTCTGCGCGCGTTGCGGGCAGAGGTGGATGTGCTCGCCCTCACGGCGACGCCCATTCCGCGCACCCTGAACATGGCCATGAGCGGCATGCGCGATCTCTCCATCATCGCCACGGCGCCGGCGCGCCGCCTGTCGATCAAGACGTTCGTGGTGCGCAAGGCCAACCATTTGCTGCGCGAGGCCCTTGCCAGGGAGTTCGCCCGCGGCGGCCAAGTGTTCTACGTCCACAACGAGGTGCAGTCCATCGAGCGGGTGGCGGACGAACTGCGCCGGCTGGCGCCGACTGCGCGCGTCGGCGTCGGCCACGGGCAGATGCCCAAGCGGGCGCTGGAACGCACCATGGCGGATTTCTACCACCGCCGCTGCAATCTGCTGGTTTGCACCACCATCGTCGAGAACGGCATCGACATTCCCAACGCGAACACCATCCTCATCGACCGCGCCGATCGCTTTGGCCTCGCGCAGTTGCATCAACTGCGTGGCCGCGTCGGGCGTTCCCATCATCAGGCATACGCCTACTTGATGACGCCGGATCTGCGCGCCATCACCGCCGATGCCCGCAAACGCCTGGACGCCATCGAGGCCGCGGGCGAGCTAGGCATCGGCTTCACCCTCGCCACGCACGATTTGGAGATTCGTGGCGCGGGGGAACTGTTGGGACAGGAGCAATCCGGGCAAATCGAGACGGTGGGCTTCGCCCTCTACATGGAGCTGCTCGAACGCGCGGTCGCCTCCATCAAGGCCGGCAAGACACCGGATTTGGACGCGCCACTGCCGACCCTGACCGGGCGCAGCGAGGTGAACCTGCATGTGCAGGCGCTCATTCCAGACGATTACCTGCCGGACGTCCACGCCCGGCTGATCTTCTACAAGCGCATGGCCAACGCCGCCGGCTTCGAGCGCTTGGACGACCTGAAGGTGGAGATGATCGACCGCTTTGGCCGCTTGCCGGAAGCCCTCGACAATCTGTTCAGAATGACGGCATTGAAGCTCAGCTGCCAAGCCTTGGGCATTGCCAGCCTGCACGCCGGCGCGGCGTCTGGCCGCATCGACTTTGAGGCCGACACGCCAGTTGAGCCCGCCCAAGTGGTCAACTTGGTGCGTGGCGACCCTGGCACGTTTCGCCTGCAAGATGGCGTCCGGCTGCGGTTCGAGGCGCCCATGCCGGAAGCCGAGGAGCGCTTCGCGTTTGTGGAAGGGCTGCTGGAACGCTTGGTGGGCGCAGACACGCCGCGTCTGGTGGCCGGCGCGTAGCGGGGCCGCCGTGGTGCGCCAGCCCCGCAAGCATCGTCGTGTGCCGCGCTTCGGGCGCATGGGTGTGGGCCTGCCGCGACTTCGCCTAGTGCGCCCGTGGCCGCCAATGCATAGGGCGTTCGTTGCTGCGGTGGCAGCGCTGCTTGCGGTCAACATCCCGCTGGGCGCCGCCGCGGAGCCGGCGGATGTGGAGCGATTGCTGGCGCACGAGTGGCTCAGCGTCGAAGTGGCGGTAGTGCGCCATCGCGTTCCGGATGAGCAGGGGGAAGCCTTGGTGCTGTTCGAGCCCCGGCGTTATCCGCGTGGGCTCATGCTGTTGGCGGGCAGCGTGGAGCATCCGCCCGTGCTTGAGGCGCCGGTGGACGCCGAGCCCGCCCAAGCGCCGCTGGATGGCCCGCTGCCGCCGGCGTGGATGTGGGCCGATCCGCCGCCGGCAGCGGCGGAGGAAGAGGAAGATGCGCTGGGGCCGGGGGGCATGGCCGCCCCGCCGGAAACGCCGCCGGCCGTCCCGCCCCTTGTGGCGGCGCGTGCCGCCATCGCCGCGTTCGAGCAGAGCCTTGTGCGTGAACGCGCCAATTGGCGGCGCGAGGAGCTTTCCTTGGCGCGCGCCGTCGCCCGCCTCGGCCGTTCGAGCGACTTCGAAGTGGCAGCGCATGGGCGCTGGCTGCAGGCGTTGCCCCCCAGTGCAAGGCCGAGGCCGCTCCTCGCACAGTTCGGCGCGCGGTTGCCGGGCGGCGTGTTCGAGCTGGAGGGCACCATCACCGTGTCTCAGGGACGCTACATTGACATAGCGCTGGAACTCATCGCCCCGGCGCCTGCCGCTGGGGGCGCCCCGTGGCAGCTTGAGCGGGATGGTTACGCGCTGCTTGCCGAGAGCCGCCGGGCGCGGGATGGCGAGATTCACTACTTCGACCACCCGCGCTTCGGCGTGGTGGTGCGGGCACAGGAACTGGCGATGCCGGAGGAATTGGTCGCGTTGTTACAGGCTGCGGAAGAGGGCCTGTAGCACGTTCTCGATGTCTGCGGCGCCACGCTCGGCTGCCGCCTTGATGTCCGCTTCCGAAATGGCGCCCGCCCCCCGTCCCGCGGCGGGATTCACGGACACGGCAAGGCCGGCGAAGGGCAGCTCCAGTTCCCGCGCAAGGCCCGCCTCCGGCATGCCCGTCATGCCCACGATCGTGCAGCCGTCCCGCTCCAAGCGATCCACTTCCGCGGCAGATTCCAAACGTGGCCCTTGCACGCTGGCGTAAACCCCTTGCCGATGCAGCCGCTCCGCCTCGATGCATGACGCCGCGGCGCGGATCAGGCGTTCGCGCAGGGCGCCATCGTAGGGTTCCCCGAAGTCCACATGCCAAGCTGGGCCATCGGGTTCCACAAAGGTGTGTTCGCGCCCCCAGCTATAGTCGATCAGCTGATCCGGCACGATGATGTGCCCAGTGCCGCAGGCGGCGTCGATGGCGCCGACGGCATACACCGCCACCGCGCAATCCGCACCGAGTTCGCGCAGCAGCCAAATGTTGGCGCGGTAGTTGACGCGATGCGGCGGAATGCGTTGGGCGCCGTGGCGATCCAGGAACAGCGCGTCCACGGTGCCGAAGGTGGCCGTCTCCGGGATGGCTGACGCGGCGCCATAGGGCGTTTGTCCATCGGCGCCTGCGGCCGGCCGCCACGCCGCGCCGCCCAAGCCGCGCAGCCCCGTGCCGCCGATGATGGCAACCTTCACGATGCGCCCTCGCCGTCCAGGTCTAGGGCGTAGATGCCGTTCAAGTTGCGCCACCAACCGTTGTAGTCCATGCCGCAGCCGACCAAGAAGCGATTCGGCGCGGCGAGGCCGGCGTAATCCGCAGTGGTGGTGCGGCCGGGCACGTCCTTGTCCACCAGCACGGCGGTGAGCACGCGGCCGGCGCCATCCTCTGCCAGCCGGGTGCTCAACCGGGCGAGGGTCACTCCCTCGTCCAGCACGTCATCGACCAGCACCACCGTGCGCCCAGCGACGTCCCGCCCCAGCCCAACCCGGGTGTGCAGGGCGCCGCTTTCTTCCGGCGCGGCGCCGAGGTAGCGCCAAGCGTGGACGAAATCCAGTTCCAGCGGAAACGACAGCCGCTGCAGCAGCCCCGCGGTGAACGGCAAGCCGCCGTTCATCACGCATACGATGAGGGGGCAATCGCCCTCCAAATCCAACGTCATCTGCACCGCGAGTTGGTCGATGGCGCGCTCCACCGCGGCCTTGTCGTAGAGGCAGGCAGCGCGTTCGAGCAACTCCACGGCCTGCGCGGAGCGCTCTGCAAGTTCAGGGCGCATCGGGGGCGTTCTCCAGCAGGACGGTTTGCGTGGGGAAGGCCACTTCGGCACCGTGTCCTTCAATGATGGCCGCGATTCGGAACAGGATGTCTTCCTTGACTTCGTGGAACTCTTCCCAAACCGTGGTCTTGGTGAAAGTGTAGACGAAGAAGTTCAGCGATGATTCGCCGAAGCTCACGAAGTTCACCATCAGCGTGCGCGACACGTCGATGGCCGGATGCTCCTTCAGCATCGCGCGCACCGCCTCGATGATGGCCCGCAAAGCGCCGATGTCCGCATAGCGGACGCCGACGGTCTCGTAGATGCGGCGGTTGCGCATCCGCGACGGATTCTCCACGGAGAGCGAAGTGAAGACGCTGTTCGGAACGTAGAGGGGGCGTTCGTCGAACGTGCGGATGCGCGTCAATCGCCAGCCGATCTCTTCCACCGTGCCCTCAATCTCACGATCCGACGAGCGAACCCAGTCGCCCACCGAGAACGGCCGGTCTAGGTAAATCATCAGGGCGCCGAAGAAGTTCGCCAGCAAGTCGCGGGCGGCGAAGCCGATGGCGATGCCGCCGACGCCGCCGAAAGCGAGCACGCCAGTGACACTGAAACCTAAGCTCTGCAAGGCGATGAGGAACGCGGTGATGATGACGGACGCGCGCAGCAACTTGGCGATGGCGACGGACGTGGTGCGGTCCATCGGCACCTTCATGTATGCCTCGTCCGACAGGTGGGCTTCCATGAAGCCAATGAAGCGCACGCCGAACCACGCCAGCAGCGCGATGACGGCCACCTCGCGCAACGTCGCCACGTAATCGAACAGCCCGGGCGGCGCCCCCTCCCCGACAACCTCCGCCGCCCAAGAGATGCCGACGACATAGATGCCCATGCCCAGCGGCCGGCGCGCGGCATCCAGCAGCGCGTCGTCGTACAGGTTGTGCGTCTTCTCGGCTTGGGCTGCCAAGCGGTCGAACAGCCGCTTGGCCATGTACCGGGCAGCGAGCGTCGCCACCACGATCAAGAACACGTAGGCCCACCCCCGCGCCATGAAGTACCCGAAGACGTCTTCCATGTGCCCCACCCAGCCGCCCGGCGGCGCCAAAGGTGCGGAAGCGCAGGGGCGAAGTCAAGCCGTCGTGGGCGGCGCGGCAGCGCGAAGCGGCGATGTCACGATAGCGCCGCGAGGAGGAGCGCGAACGGCTGTTCGCCGCGGTTGGCCGCGTTTTGGTCGGGCGAGCTCGCCATGCGGAGTATGATTGCGACGTGCGCTCGTGCCGCGGGCGTGAAGTGCCGAGGTGTGTGGAGCAGGCCACTTGCACAACGACGAACCAACTCTGCGGGACCGGCTCGATCGCCGGGCCCTCATCGAAGAGGTTGGGGAGGCCATCGCCACCTGCACGCCACCGCAGGTGTTCGGCGTGCATGGCGATTGGGGCCTTGGCAAGACGAGCTTTCTGCAGCAGGTGCGCTGGTACCTGACGGGTGACAATCCGCAAGCGCTGGATGCCAACAATGCCCCAAAGAAGTCTGGTCATGGCGACAGGATTCGACCCGTCTGGTTCGATGCGTGGCGCTACCACGCGGAAGCCGTGCCGGTTGTGGCCTTGTTGCAGGAGATGCGGGCGCAGTTGTCGTCGCAAGCGCTGACGAGATCGGCCGCCAAGCGTCTTGGCGAAATAGCCGTGAAAGGCACCTTGCTCGGGCTGGACGAGCTGACCAAGAAGATCGGTTTCCAGTACGCAAAGTTCCAGCAGGCAAGCCGCCAGTGGGACGCGGAGAACTTGGCCGCAACGCTGCCATCCGAAACGCTGCGGCAGAACCTGCAGGAGACCATCCGGCTGCTCTTGCCCGAAACGGACGAAGACGCACCGGACGGAAAATCCCGATTGGTGGTGTTCGTCGACGACCTGGACCGCTGCGAGCCAGAGGCTGCTTACCGTCTGTTGGAAGGGTTGAAGGTCTATCTCACGCTGAACAACTGCGTCTTCGTGCTGGGCTTGAATCAGAAGGCGGTGGAAGGCGCGATCGCCAGCCGGCTGGCGGGCGGGCTTACCGACGAGAACGCGAGGCAGGACGCCCAAGTACGCGCTGCGTCTTATCTGGAGAAGATCTGCCAGAACGTCTGGCATCTGCCCACTGTCGAAGCGCCCGGCCAGCTGCTGTGCGAGTTCATTGATGCCGACAACAGCGTTGTCGAGCACCAAACACGTTGGTTGCGCGAGATTGTGGAGGCGCGGCCCTGCGTGCCGCCGAATCCCCGCAAGCTCAAGGGCCTTGCCAATCTGGTGGTTCGGCTATGCGCACGGCTGCCCAACGACCTCGAGGCCAGTCAAGGCAACGCGGGACGTGGCGAGATGCGCAAGCTGCTCGTCGTCGCCTATGTCCACCATTCCATCACGAACTCTATGTACGCTGGCAGGCTAATCCCGACATCTACCGGGACATCGCGAGATGGTGCCATGGCGAAGCGCCGAAGTTGGACATCCTCAGCGGGCTCAAACTGCCCGTGGTCGTTCGTTCGAGCGACGAGTCCACCGACACCGAGGTGACGCGGGGCACCGAACGGAACACGTTCCCGGATCCAACCGCGGCCGATGTCTTCTGGATTCAGGAGATCGTGCGTGGCCTGCCGGATCAGCTCTTGCCCGATACGTTTGCTCCGTATTTCGAGAGGAAGGCAGCATGACGGAGGCTCGTTTCGACAACTTGCCCGAGGCAGAGATATACGCCAATCCGCCGCTTCGCGCCTATCTCTCCAACGTTCAGAGGCGGCATGGGTATGTCCGTCTGCTAGGCATGCCGGATCGCAGCGACCGGCCAAATGTTCCTATTGAGTTCATGGTTGTCCCGCCGGTGGTATCGCAGCGTCCCATCTCCGTCGACAGCAATCCCAAGGAGTGGATGCCGCAATGCGAGAGCCTTGTCGCAGCCCTCGAACGCTACGGACGTGTGCTGCTGCTCGGCGACCCCGGAACCGGCAAGACGACGTTCTTCGATTACTTGGCGTGGCTGCTCACGTTCGCCGGGGGTAACAGCCCGACCCTAGCCCGATTCGGCTGGGTGCTGCCGGTGCCGATGGTGCTGCGGGAACTTCGGCTCCGATCCGTCACGACGTTCGACGGCCTGCTCGGCGCTTTCTTGTCGCAGCCGGTAGGCAAACCTCTTCGAGAGGGCGACTACATACGGAGCATGTTGGACGAGGGCCGGGCATTGGTGATGCTCGACGGTATCGACGAGATCGGCAGCAAGGAGGCGCGGCTCAACTTGCGAGAAGCCGTGTTCGATGGCATGCGACGGTTTCCCGACTGCCTTTGGCTGCTCTCCTCGCGCATCGTCGGCTACGGCGAAGTGCCTTTTGAACGCCGGCAGGTTCCGGGAAAGAACAGTGGCGGCAACGCCGACCCGAACGCCCCGAAGATCGGCAAGCGCTACGTGGCACCCTTCAACGACGGGCGGATCAAGCGGTTCGTGCAAAACTGGTACACCATGCGCGACAAGGACGCACTCAAAGAGGGCAAGGCCGACGAATTGGTGCAGGCCATTGGCAAGGACGAAGCGCTGCAGCGGCTGGCACGGGTTCCCAATATCTTGGCGCTGATGGCGTTGGTGCATCGGAATGAAGCCATCCTGCCGCACGAGCGGTGGTTGCTCTACGAGCGAATCGCCGAGGCGTATTTGGAGTCCATCGACAAGCACCGGGGCATCGGCACAAGCGCACACGACCTTCCGCGCAAGAAGATGTGGCTGGCGCGCGTCGCGTACGAAATGCAGAGGCGGCGGGAACACCACGGTGTCACCGACTTGCTCGTTACTTGCGATGATGCGCTGCATTGGATCAGCAGCGAGATGGAGCGTAGCAAGGCATTCGTCGACGTGCCTACGCCCGCCGAGTTCCTTTCGTTTGTTGGACGGCGGAGCGGGCTATTCGTCCCTAGGGCTGACGACCAGTATGCCTTCAGCCACCTCTCATTTCAGGAGTACTTTGCGGCCGTTGCGCTCGAAGGCGAGGTCACTGGCTTCAAGTGGGCCAAACATGGCCGATCTGCTTTGGGCTTCAACAGAAGCAGCCTTGCCGCATGGGCACGGCAACCTTCTTGGCTGGAGACGTTCTGCTTCCTGTTCGAGATGCTGGCCAACCGACCGGAGTGGCACAGCGAGTTGATGGACTGCGTGTTTGGTGACGGCTTCTCCTTGCTCGGCGAATTGGAAACCGGTGAGGAACTCTTCAATTTGGGTTATCTGGCGGCGCGTTTGGTAGCGAATCCGTATTCGGGGCTAGGCGCTAGCGATCGAGCGGCAGCGACCGACTGGTGCGTTCGCATACAAATCATATGCTCGGATTATTGGTTCCGAAGTGGCGATTACGTCACCGACCGATCCTTGTTTGAGTTGCTGACGGCGGGGGATCAGGGTTTGTCCGCTGAAGTGATGGCTTCGATCCGCAAGGGCTGGGTCGAGGTTACCGAGGACCTGCACCACAGGATTCTAGACCTTCGGCGAGCCAACATCGCCAACCTCGAGCCAATCTCTGACTTGTCGAGCTTGGAGGTGCTGATTCTCGACGACACCAACATTATCGATGTTAGCTGCATCGCGGAGCTACCGAACCTGTGGTGGCTAGAACTTGAAGGTACAGCCGTAGAGGACATCTCTCCGATTGGAGACATGCCGCAGCTCAAGGTCTTGAACGTGATGGGTACGCACGTCAACGACATTGCACCGCTTGCTCGTTTGGAAGCTCTGGATGCAGTATTACTGTCGTCTCCACCCGTCTCGCAAGAGGCGATTAGCGAACTTCAAAAGTCCCTGCCAGACTGCGACATCGTGATGGACGAAGGATCATGACCTCTCTGCAATTCTAGGGCGGGTGTTCCACATCGACCCGCCCTGCGGACATGCATTTGGACCACCGCCCCAGCGTTGACGGAGAGCACGGTCTGCACCAACATCGTAACGGTCTTGGGTCTGCCACACAGCGAGGTGGGCGATGGGGTTGTGTTCGCGGAGGTGACGCTCAGCAACCCGCGGCGTCAAGAGTTGACGCCCATCACGGTTAGAGCGCTGGCTGACACTGGCGCGCTGACGTTGTGCATCCCGGAGCACATCGCCGTTCAACTGCAACTCGAAGCTGAAACGATGCGGGAGGTGTCCGTCTCGGACGGCAGGAGCGTCAGCGTCCCCCATGCGGGCCCGGTCCAAGTATCTTTCGGAGACCGGCTCTGTTATGTCGGTGCGCTGGTCCCTGGCGACGAGGTGCTGCTCGGCTCGGTTCCGATGGCAGACATGGATTTGATCGTCAACCCGGGCCGAAAGGAGGTGACGGTCGATCCCGTCAGCCCCAATCTTCCTCACGCCCGAGTGAAGTGGATGTCGTAGCCGAAGGAGTTGCTCGACGGACATCACCCACCGCGCTCGCCCGCGCCTGCGCATCGGCGACTGGTTCAGCCTCCGGCCCCACCGCCTGAACCCTCTTGCGATGCGCCAGCTGACGGCCTTGTCGTCGAGCATCTTGCCAGCGTCGCCGGCCTCATTGAAGCAATGGCTTTGCCGGGTTCTTCAAACCGCTCTAGGGCGGCATCTGGCGGAGCCGGCAATCACAGGGTGACCGCCGCCACCACCACTATGCGCCGTTGGGCCCACGGGGAATGTCCACAGGGTCCAGCATCACGCCGCCGTAACGGTGATCGAAGCCGTCGGGCCATTGCCGCTTGAGTTTCGCCCCCAGACGCCGATGATGACATTCTCGCCGGAAGCGGGCAGATTGGTTGTGATCGTGTAGCTCGTGCCCGCCGAACTCGTTTGCGCGCCCTCACGGCCGCCGCGCCATTGAACGCGGTACGAAGCGGCCCTATACCACTGCATCCCACGACACGGCACAGAACGTCTCGCTTCCCCCGCCGGCCGCTAGCGAGCGCTTGCGGGCCTACGCGCGGCGGCGACGAGAGCCGCCACATGCCGAGCTGTCGTCACTGCACTCCGCACCTGCAACGGACGAGACCGAGCGGTTGCAGGACGCCGCAGGGCGGACGGTGGACGCGAACTAGCGGGCAGGCGCGATGGGTTGGGGAAAGCGACTCGGATCGAACCTGCAACCATCGCCACCACCAAGCAATGGGCGCGGCGAAGATGAAATAGGGTGATTTGCCCTTGTCTCGCGACTATCTCGCCAAAAGACGCACCTGAGAGGCGCTTGGAGAGCGCCTGCGACGAGGCGGCATTAGTCTGCGAGCGACTAGCCGAACCCCCGCACGGACCGAAAACAGACTCGCCGCGCGCAGCACACGCGAATCTCATCCCGAGAGCAGTCCAAGGAGATCAGGCCTGACAGCCCTAATGCTGCGCGTTCGTTGACCATCAACGTAATGCAGCAGCACCTCACTACCATCTTCATCCGTCTCTACGCGAAGGTCAGTAACTAACCGAGCCTCAAGAAAGGGATTGTGTCCACAATGTATTCCTTTGCGACCATCCACCATTGACTCCACCTCGGCTGGGTAGGGTAGTGTTCCCGGTCCAAAGTCGTGAGCATAACGCAGCATCTCTCCGACCGAAGCAGTCAGGTCGGTATGTAGCTGTTCCACCCGGCACCGCACAGCCTCTTCATCGAGGGACGCACTCAGAATGGCGGCTATGGCCTCGTCGCCACTCGTAGAGACGCATTTGACTAGCCAAGCTTTCATCACACTCTCCAATGTCGATCAAAAGAACGTGGACCAAACTACCATACAGGTCAAGGGATGGGCAACAAAACACTTCCAAGAAGGACGGCCTACGGTGTCTGGGAAGCGGGGAAGCCGTTTTCCGTCCTCCAAGACCTGCGGACAACGGAATGTCAGCGAACGCTCTCTCCGACCAGCCAGCCCGACCCGCGACCGGGCGATGGCGACCGCCAAGCTCACCAGCGGTAGCAGCCAGCCGCGTGGGGGCGGTGCTGGACGCGGAACGCCGCGACGACAGTCGCCAGGCACGACCTCTCCGGCCGCCCCGGCAGGCGCAAGCACAAGACCAAGCTGGCGGCCAAGAGCGCAATGGCGGTCGTCGCAGTCGGACTGCCACCTGTACGCCGGTGAGCCGTTCGGCTTGGAGCGCAGCGAGCGCGACTCGAAGGCTCGCGCAGTAGCCGACGCTCGGCCGGCAACTCCTCACCAAGCGTCTCCGCCGCGCTCTCGGTTCCGTACCGATCTGCAACCGCCCCTGTCCTTCCGCCAATCCTTTGATTCATAACCAGAATCACCGTCGCGTGCGTTCCGCAGGCGTCCACGACGATGCCTTCCAGCTTGCCATCCTCTGCCCTTGGCATAAACTGGTGGCAAACCTGCGAGTGCATATGCTTGGCTCAATCTCGCTGCCGCGCAAGGGGATGGAGATGCGAGAGACGGCCAGGCAGAGTTGCGCGAGCTCATGACCCGGGCCCAGATCGCAGAGGCGCAGAAGCTCGGTCGTGAACTCGCCGACTGACCGCAGGGGCACCGCCACTTTTTCGCCAATCCTTGTGCCCTTTCGTCCGCGGTGCGCCGTCGCAAGCATCCCGTCATGCGCACGGAGAAACTGCGATAGACCATGCTCTTGAGTCATGGGCACGGCGCTCGCCGCAGTGGGGCCCAGCGCCAGCGACGCCTGCACAATGGTGTGGTGGCCAGGGGAAACCAGCAACCGATCAGCGAAGGGCGAAGTGGGGCGATGCGGACATACAAGGCCGGACTCGCCATCGGCGCCGCGCGCCTCGCGCAGGGTCCGGCGCTGGCGCACGGAGGCGGGCTGGACTCGGAGGGCGACCACACCGATCGCCGCAGTAACGCCGGCGCCGGCAAACATGGAACGGACTGAAGAACCTGTCCTGATGCCAGTGTTCGCTACTGGCACGACTGCCTTCCTTGGCATCCCACAACCACGCGTCGCATCTGGCGAAGCGGTTTATCCAATCATGACGAATCGCGCTACGGTGGCAGCACCGGCAGCAGGCGCACACCTCAGTAGCCCGCTGGGTGGGGACTGCCAGTTGCCGCTTTGGGTCAATTCGCTGGAAGCGGGTCGGGCACAACGCGCCCTCATCCGATTCTTACCCCTCAAATTCCAAACGCCTACCTTTTTGAGGCGCAAGCCCCATTGTCACCGCCCCAAAACCCCCAAGGCTTTCGGTTTCCATAAAATTCAGCTCGCCCCTTTGGCACCCAACACGCATAACGGGACTCTTCCCCTTTTACGTTTTGTTGATAGTCGACCTGCACATACCTCACGCAAATCTTGTTGCATTCCGGCATCTGCCGAATCTCGGCAATAGTCATCATCCCTGACGCGCCTGTTCTCGGATTGATCCATCGCGTCATGTGTCCAATGTTGATAACACCATTGTGTCCAACAAGCAGCTTGTCAATGGCGTTAACGCGCAACTCCTGATCATTCCCGCTTGGCGAAACTGACAGGCTATCTCCAATAGCGCTCACAACTCCCCTCCATCTAGCTATACGCCAATCATTGGACGGATGCGTATTGGCCATTATCGCTCCCAATCTCCCCCATCCACTAGCCATTCCTTGGGACTGACGTGCCAAACGCAACAGTAGGTCTTGTCCCGCGCTTGGTTCCATGCCTGCATTCAACATGATCAACGCGGCATAATAATCCGCCTCAAGCTCGAACTGTTGACTGTATGCTCCCGCGCCAGCCTGGGCTCCCAAAGACCTCCACTCTTCAAACTGATCAACTCCTGTTTCCGCAGCCATCACACTCGCGATCAAAATTCCCGCCAAGGCACCCATCCCCGCATTTTCCGACTGTCTATTGAAGTGCCCGGCAAAAACGTGCCCATATTCGTGGGCAATAACGGCCGCGATTTCACCATCGCTACCCGCTTTGTGCATCAAACCTGAAGTGACTTGTATTCGATGATTGGGATCAACAGAAGCGTTTACGGAAGGCTCTTGCACGATGGAAATATTATGAACCGCGTCGGGTATGGTCCAACAATTCGTGGCCCGCGTTAGCTGGCAGGTCTTAACAAGGGCGGGGCCGAGCTTTACAATTATTGGACTTAGTGCGCTCTGCCACTCACTCGGCAAAAGCATTCTCGACGGCGGCAGTTTCCCCGCATTAATCGTATGCTGTGCTTCGTTAACTTCTGTTTGATATGGTAAAACCCCTTGAAGCCCCGGTGCCGTACATCCCATAAACAGAAGAATTGGAGCCACGAGTGTTGATAGGCAGCGGGCGCAATGTCCCCTCATTCGACTTATGCCCTCAAAATCCACGCGTCTATCCTTTTTCTTGCGGCTCACGACAATCTCGCCGTAGACGCCGTTTTGTTTGGGATGACTGGCCTTTCCGCAGCAATTTTGCTTCGATCTTCCGTGCTTTCGAAGCCAAATGCTCCCTGTAAACCAAAAACACAACAGTAGCAGCCAACGCCATTCCAAAAGCATGTAAGAGCCACGCCAACTCATCGATCTTTTTGATTGCGGTTAGGGTGGCCAGAATCATCCAGAATGGAAGAAAGGGCAATAAGAACACCACGGGGGTGATAGCCAGCCTCCACCACTTCCGAAAACGAGCCATCCTGACATTAAACAGCGCAATCTTCGTGATCCAATAGGACAAATACGCCGCAGACGCCAGATACACGCCGGGTATAACTATCATCATTGCTGTCCCATTAACTCCACGCGAACTTCATCTCCGTCTAGGGCTGGCGGGCCGGCAGGTCGTGAGCCTTGTTGCCGGGGAGGTCGTCGACAGCTGGAAGTTGGTCGTCAGGAGGACGCAGTGCTTCCCGGTCTCGGGGTCGTGGCAGCCGATCCGCCGCAGCCGGCGCGGGCAGCGCTTGAGCCCGCGCGCTCGTGAACTCGATGGTCTGGTCGGACGTGACGCCCTGCCGCCGGTTTGCTTCGCGCCTCTCCACGACCCGGTACCTGATCCCGTTCTTGAGCGGCGTCACCAGGAAGACCCCTTGCGGAATCAACGAGTTGATACTGCTCTCCCCTAGTCTCACCTCAATTGGCGAGGCTGCCAGCCAGCGTCGCCAGTGTCAAACCCGTGAACCGGTTCTGTCAACGCAAAGCAGAGATGTCCCCTTTGGCCGGCGGGTGCAGCCGATGAAGCGCCTGCGGGCGTCCGGCGCTCTTTTGGCAATCTCTTGGACGGGACTCCGCTGCCCCTTCGCCATCCCTGCCAGTTCGACGACGCGGGCGAAGCTGAATCTCGCCCCAGTTCCCAACCTGCCGGTTGTCTGAGAGGGCACCCGACAGCTTCGCGGTCTCCGCCGTCACAGACTGCACGTGGGCGCTTAGCTGTTCGATCTGCGGGTTCAGCTTTTCGTAGCCCTCGGACAGCGGCTTCACCAAGCCCTCGAACAACTGGTGCTTGCGGTCGAGTTCTCCCTTCGCCACCGCCATCGTCTTCTGGAAGTTCTCGTCGGCCATGCCGACCAACACTTCGCTGTTTTCACGGATCGCCCCAGCCACCTCAGCCTTGACGGTCTCACCCAAGCGCTCCTTGGCGTCCTCGATCGCTCGGCGGGCGTTGTTGCCCGACATTCCTCGGACGACCCACCCCGCCACCAAGCCGACGACCAGCCCCACGACCGCTGCGGTGATCGGCTCCATTTCAGCCTCCTTCGTTGTCGAATCGAAGCAGTAGACGGGGGGCGGGCAGATTCACGGCTACTCGTCCGCCCACCGCAGCCGCTCCTTAAGGCCATTGAGCTGGCTGCGCCAAGGCAGACACTTCTCATGTTGAAGGCTTCCGACTACGATGCCGGGCGCGATGCCTTGCTCTTCGGCGAATTGGCGGATTCTGATGGCACTATATGAATTGGACTGAACAAACTGTCGCCACGGCTTGCGGGGCACTAGGAAGTTGGCGGCCCAATGGTTAGCCTCCGCCTCGACTTCGTCGTCACCCCCATTCTCGCCATCGACGAACACAGTCTTCTTGCTGTGCAGCAAGATGTGCGCCGCTTCATGGAAAAAACTGAACCAGAGATGATCGCCAGTCTTGTGCCGGGTACTCAGGGCAATAATGGGCCGACGCGGCGAGGGCCACCAAGCAGCGCCACTCAAGCGCATCTTCGGCAAGGGCTTCACTAGCGCCAGAGCTACGCCGCAGTCGTTGCAGAGGCGCCCCGCTTCGGGCACGGCATTGGATGCCTGTTTGCGGGTCAACGCGCGTACTTGGGCCAACGCGTCTTTGAACGCCGGCTCGCGATAGTCTACAGACACTTGATCGGCCGCCTTCACTTCGGCCAGCCGGAGCCAAGTCGCAAGCGCGAAGCCATCGCTTGGGAAGGTTGGCGAGTGGCGGTAGGCGACGTTGCCAGCACCGTACTTTGTGTGCCAAGCATCCACTGTGGCCACGCCGAAGAGGGCCAGTAGGTGGGCAGTTAGTGCGCTACCACGAGCCGTCCCGTCGATGATGCCTCGCGTCGCCAGCTCCTTGACGGGGAATCTCTCTGCCCACGCCTTGCCTTCCTCGTCCCGAGCCTCGGCGGCGCGCTTCCGGTGGAGCTGATAGTCCGCCTCAATGCCAAGCCAAATGCGGGCGCTCACTCCCAGTACCTTCTCGAACTGGAGTGCTGTTGTGGCTTCCACGGGCGCTTTGCCGGCGATGATTTCGCTGATGAGCTTCGCCGACCGACCGCACCGACGCGCAAACTCGGCGTAGGAGTACCCCCGTGTCGCCAAATGCTCTTCGAGAACGGCGCCCGGCGGGGCCGCATAGTCCGGCTGGTAGTCGTATGTCGTCGCCATGCTCGCTCCTGTCGTCAGTGGTAGTCCACCACCTCGATGATCCTAATGGCCGTGACCTGCTCCGCGTCCACGCCGCCGTCCGGATGCTTCGGCAGTGGTTCGTGGGCCGGCGTAAAGACCAGCCTGTAAGGATGGACGAGGTCCACGGCCTGTTGAGATGTGCGCTTCCCTTTCAACGGATGCCTTCTTTCCGGCGTGGTCATCGGCACTGCGGCGAGGTTTGGGGCGTTTCTCAACACGGCGAGTCTGCTGGCAATCACCCTCGACATCCGCTGACCGTATCTCTTGCTCATCTCGCGCTCGGAGTTGAGGATTTTGGCAAGTCGGCGCGTCGCAATCTCGATCTTCAACGCGCTTTCCGTGGGCTTGTCGTTCCGCGCGGGAATTTCGTTACCTATTGCGTAACGATTGTAGACGCTTCAGACCACGATGCAACCGTTCCTTGCACGTCCGTCAAACCACGCCACCCCAAGTCCCGTTTGCATTTCCCCCACCGCGGGTTCAGGCTAGGTGCGCGTTCCTCTGGGAGGCTTGCCCATGAGCGGGCCGAGCGAACTGCGGCAATCCGCCCGCCCCTCGTCCGCGGGGCGAAGGCTCGCCACCGCGAGCGAAACGAACGTTTGGCAGTGCCTGCGGGAAGAGGCGCAGCGCCAGGCGGCGGAGGAGCCGATTCTCGGCAGCTACTTCCATGCCACCATCCTGAACCACGGCTCGTTCGGCGCTGCGCTGAGTTTCCGCCTTGCCAGCAAGCTGGACAACCCGATGTTGCCGACCATGCTCATCCGGGATGTCATCGAGGAAGCGATGGCCGATGCGCCCGAAATCCTCGCCGCGGCGCAGGCGGACATCCTCTCGAACTACGCGCGAGACCCTGCCTGCGAGGATTTGTCCACGCCGTTCCTTTACTACAAGGGCTTCCATGCGCTGCAGGCGCACCGCGTTGGCCACTGGCTGTGGCATCAAGGCCGGCACACGTTGGCGCGGTTCTTCCAGAGCCAGATCAGCGTTGGCCTAGGCGTGGATTTCCACCCCGCGGCACAGGTGGGGCGCGGCATCATGCTGGATCACGCGACGGGCATCGTCGTCGGCGAAACGGCGGTCATCGAAGACGACGTTTCCATCCTGCACTCGGTCACATTGGGCGGCACCGGCAAGGACACGGGAGACCGTCATCCCAAGATTCGCCGCGGCGTCCTGCTCGCCGCCGGGTGCAAGATCATCGGCAACATCGAGGTGGGGGAGGGCGCCAAGGTAGGCGCTGGCAGCGTCGTGCTAACTAATGTGCCGCCCCATGTGACGGTGGCTGGCGTGCCGGCCGTCGTGGTCGGCAAGCCGCGCCAAGCGTCCCCCGCGCTGGACATGGATCAGCACATCGAGTGAGGCCAGCGGCGGCCGGAACGAGCGGCTAGAGCCCTAGGCAGTTGCCGTCCCGATAGATGAGCACGCACTCAGATTCGGTCAATCCACCCGGCCGAAAGCTCTTCAGCGGCAGCGTGCGGAAGCCCTGCGCCGCCACCGCGGCGAGGGCCTCGGCATAGGCCGGCCGCCGCGCGTCATCCAACAGCATCACGCCGGCCGCCGACAGCGCCCCGGCGGCAATCGGCAGGCAACGCTCCCGAAAGATGCCGTCGATGAGCACAAGGTCGTACGCGGTGGCAGGATGTTCGCCAATGACCTCCCAGTACGCCGGCCCCGCGTTCCGATGCAGCAGGGTGGCGTTGGCGGGTGCCATTTGCCGCACCTCGTCGAACCAACGCCGATCATGCTCCACGGATGTCACCGCGGCGCAGCGTGCGGCAAAGAACAGCGTGGAGTAGCCCGATCCGTACTCGAACACCGAGTGCGTCGGCTTGAGGCGCTCGCTTAGGAGGTGGATGGCCGCGTGGTTGATCCACGGCAGCGGCCGGCCGGCGGCATCCACCGGGCGGCGTTCCCGGAATGAACACAGCAGCCCGCTCGCGTGCGGAAACGCCCGGCGGGAGTGTGCCAATTTGAGCGCCCGCAGATACGCCCCCACCGCTGAGCGCTGCTTGTGCCGCATGAGATTCCATGCCTTGGGACGTCGGGCACTCTAGAAGGTTCGCGCAAGCGGGGCAACGCCGCTTATAGTTCGCCGCACGCAGCTTGGGCGCGGGGCGACAAGCGTTAAGGAGAGGCAGCGAGTGCGCGGACGCAGGCGAGTGGTCGTTTGGAAGTTCACGGACGGCAAGGCGGGCCACGAGAAGCAGTCCTTGGGGTTGGTGCAGGCGCTCACGCAACTGGCGCCGCTGGAAGTGCATGTCTTCGACGTGCGCTTCATGCCCGTCCTGTGGCGGCAGTTGCGTGGCCATGCGCTGCACGGGGAGGTGGATGTGCCCATTCCAGACCTCATCATCGGCGCCGGCACGCGCACACACCTGCCGATGCTGCTGTCGCGCTTGATCTGTGGCGGCAAAGTCATCGTGCTGATGAAGCCCAGCTTGCCGCACCGCTTGTTTGACCTCGTGTTCGTGCCGCGTCACGACCGTTGCCTGCGCAAGGGCAACATCGTGGAAACCCGCGGCGTGATTTGCCCCCAGGCCGAAGCCGAGAAGCGCGACAGCGCTGGTCTCATCCTGCTCGGCGGCGCCAACCGGCACCTTGAGTGGCGCTCGGAGGACATCGCGTGGCAGGTGGAACGCATTGCCAGCGCCGCCCCGGACATCACTTGGCGCGTATGCGATTCACGCCGCACGCCGGCGGGGTTTGGCGCGGCGCTGCCCCGCTTAGCGAACGTGGACTATCGGCATTGGCGCGACGTGGCCTCAGATTTCGTCGCCAATGAACTGGCCGCGGCGCGCTATGTCTGGGTGACGGCAGACAGCGCCTCCATGCTCTACGAGGCATTGTCCGCCGGTGCCGCGGTGGGCGTCATTGTGCTCAAGCGCAAGCGCCCGCGCCGCAGCGACAAGCTCTCGCGGGGCATCCGCCTGCTCACCATGCAAGGCCATGTCTATCTTTCCAGCGACGGCTACCGGCTGCAGGACAGCTTGGCGCCGCCACACTTCTTCAGCGAGGCGCGGCGTTGCGCCGGCATCGTCGCGCAGCGCTTCTTCAAGCAGCCGACTGCCGCGGCGAAGCGTTGGCGGTTGGCTTGATGCATGGCTTGCCGGCGCTTGGCGTGAGTGCGATGCGCCGCGCCTACAGCAACTCCTCATAGACGGCGAGCGTCTCGCGCTGCATTCGCGCCAGGTCGAAGGGGCAGGGGCGCACCGCTGGCGGCGGCCCATCGAGCAGTTCCCCCACCCGCGCCGCGAGGGCGTTGAAATCGCCGGCCGGCACCAAGCCATCGGCAAAGCACGCGGCCAGCGTTTCGGCGGGGCCGCCGCGGTCGAAGGCGACCACCGGCGTGCCCAAGCTCAGCGCCTCGATCACGGTGCGGCCAAATGGCTCGGCGTGCGTTGACAGGTTGAAGGCGAGCGTCGCGGTGGCCAGCCACTCGCGCATGTCTGGCCGTGGGCCGGCGAAGGTGATCCGGTCGGCGACGCCGAACTGGCGGCAGGCATCGCGAAGGTCGTCTGGGAAACGGCTGCGGGGGGTGTCCGGCCCGCCCACCAGCACGCCGTGTACATCCGCCCTCGCGCGGCAAACCTGAGCGACGAGGCGCAGGAAAGTCAGCCCGCCCTTCCAGCGCGTCAGCCGCCCGGGTAGGATGAGCAAGCGCTTGCCGGCGAGTTCCGGAAACTCGGCGTCTCGGTGCGCCAGCCAAGCCGCGCTGGGCCGGAACCCGCGGGGAAACTCGGCGCTGTCCACGCCGCGGTGGATGAGGCGCACGTCGCTTGCGGCGCAACGCGGGTAGTTGGCGAGGATGTAGTCCCGCACCGCGGCGGAAATGGCGATCACGCGCTCGCCCCGCGTCATGATGGCGCTGTAGGCGTTCACGCTGTAGAGGCCATGCACGGTGGTGACGAAGTGTGGCCGCCGCGCCGCCGGCAGGCGCCGCAAAGCGAACCGGGCGAGCCACGCCGGCAGGCGCGAGCGGGCGTGAACGATGTCTGGCCGCAACTGCGACAGCAGCCTGTGCAGCGGGGCGATTTGCCCCAACGTGGCGACGCGCTTGGCATGCACGGGCATCTCGATGTGGCGCCCGCCGGCCGCTTCCACGGCAGCGACGAGGCGCCCCCCGGATGAGACGACGCTCGCCCGATGCCCGGCCTGCGCCAGCGCCCGGGCAATCTCCACGGTGCCTCGCTCCACGCCGCCGTCGCCGAGCGCGGGGAGGATTTGCAGCACATGCATGGGCGACGCCAGTGGGATAATCCGTGCCGAGACTGTAGGCGGGGTGCATGGCTGTCAAGGTTGCCCAAGTTCTCGCTGGGCGCGCGCAGGGTGGCGCCGAGCTCTTCTACGACCGGTTGGTGCCGGCCCTCAACGAGCGGGTTCCGCAGGTCGCCATCGTGCGGCCGGAAGGCAGCCGCGCCGATGCGTTGGAAGCGGCCGGCGTGCCCACGCACCGCTTTCGCTTTGGCAATCGGTGGCTGGATTGGCGCACGCGCCGTGGCGTCGCCCGCGCGTTGGTGAACGAAGGGGCCAACCTCGCCATCACGTGGATGAGCCGAGCCAGCCAGCTCACCCGCCCAGGCGCTTGCCCCATCGCGGCGCGGCTGGGTGGCTTCTATCCGCTCAAGAACTTCCGCCACTGCGACCACTTCATCGCCATCACGCGGGGCTTGGCGGCGCACATCGAGGCGGGCGGCGTGCCGCCGGCGCGCATCCACCTCATCGGCAACTTCATTGACGAGTCCCCCGCCGCGCCGGCAGACCGGGCTGCCCTGCAAACGCCGCCGGATGCGCCGCTCATCTTCGCCTGCGGACGGCTCCACCCCAACAAGGGGTTCGACGTGCTGCTGCGGGCGCTTGCCGGCGTGCCCAGCGCACACCTATGGATTGCCGGGGACGGCCCCTCTCGGCAAACGCTCAGGTCGCTGTGCGCCGAGCTTGGGCTCGACGAGCGCGTGCGTTTCCTCGGTTGGCAGGTGTCCGTGAACCCGTATCTGAGCGCTGCGGACCTCTTCGTGTGCCCGTCGCGCCACGAGCCCCACGGCAACATTGTCCTCGAGGCTTGGGCGCATGGCTGTCCGATTCTCGCTGCGGCGACGCACGGGCCCGTCGAACTCATCGAGCATGGGGTCACTGGCTGGCTGTGCCGCAACGAGGACGCCAAGGACATGGCGCGCGGCGCGCAGGCGCTGTTGCAAGATCCGTCCCGTGCCGCGGCGATGGCCGCGGCTGGCGCCGAGCGCTACCGGCAACGGTTCGCTCGGGCGCACATCCTCGATCAATACGAGGAGTTCATCCACGCCGCGGCGAAACGGCCTTAGCCGCCCCTGTGGGCTCGCCGATCTTGCCGCGCTCGGTTCGGGCCTAGGCCGCCGCTTCCTTGCCCAGTGCGCGGCGCGCTTCAGGCGCGATGGCGCGTCAATGCCACTTGGCGGCCGCGGGTATCTGGCAAATCCAAGGCGAAACCGGCGTCGAACAAGCGTTCGAAGAGGCGATTGGCGCGGCCGTAGCCCAATGCCTGCTCGTTGACGCGCAGCAGGAGCACGCGCACGCCGGCGAAGTCCTCGATGGCTTCAAGCAGGTCGCATTCGCTGCCTTCCACGTCCACGCACAGGGCGGAAACGTCGCGCTCGCGGAGGATGGGCGCCACGTCCAGCGTGGCCACGGCGATGGTCTCAATGGTGCCGGCGCGTGGCGTGAGGGAAGACCGGCCGAGCGCCTCGTTCAGATGAAAGTCCAGCCGCTCAGGTGCGCTGGGCGGGGCTGCCGCTGCCTCCAACAGCCGGATTGGCTGGCGGTTGATGGCGAAGTTGCGTCGGGCGAGGGCCGCGGCGCGGGGATCTGGCTCGACGCAGAGCACGTTATCCGGCCCGACGATGCCAGCCGAGTAAAGGGCCGTCAGCCCGATGCCGGCGCCGACGTCGAGGAAGACGTCGTTGGGCTCGATGCGGTTGCGCAACTGCCGCGTCCGGTGGCGCTCGTAGCGTCCGCGCAGGAGTGCGCGGCGCAACTCGACGTCGATGTGGGGCGAGCGCACGACGATGCGTTGGCCGTGCAGGACGATGCGCGAAGTCCACGCCGCCTTGCGCCAGAGCTTCTTCGCCGCGCGCGAGATGGGCATGGGGCAAGTGTGCGATGTCGCCGATGCCGATGCCACCCCCGCGGCGCGACACTTGGCCGTGCGAGCCGATGGTTTTGGCGCGTCGAACGGGGTATAAGGTCGGTGCCGTTAGGGAGGCCCCTTGGAGGGCGAGAGAGGGTGAGAGAGGTCAAGAGTATGAAGCGAGCCAGCCACGCCTTGCTTGCCGCCGCGGCGTTGGTGGCGGGGGCCACCTGCGCTGCCGAGACCGTTGAGGTGGCGAGCCTGAGCGTGAAGGAACGTTTGCGCGCCATTGAGGTGATTAACGTCACGGCACAGAAGGAGCTTGACGTTGAGGCGACCGCACAGGTGGACGCGGAGGTCGCGGCCATCTTGGAAGCCGCCGCCCGCGCTGAGGAACAGTAAGCGCGAAAAGTAGGCGCGAACCTGGGCAGCCAGCGCGAACGGCTTACTCGGCGTCGCTGCCCGCCGCGGCGGGCTGGCAGGTGCCGTATTCGACGAACAGCGATGCGCCTCCCCGGTGCGTCGCGGGAAACGTCCAGCCTCCCACCGCGCTGCGCGTGAAGCGGCCGCGCTGCGGGTTCAGCATCAGGATCTCCGCCGGCGGATTGTTGACGCAGCTATAACCGGTGGCCGCGCCGGCGCCACGCACGGCGCGGCACTCGAACTCCGTCTCGTCGCCGCTCGCGGCGGTCATGGTGACATAAAGCGCGGACGTCGCGTTTTCCGTGCCCAACAGGTGCTTCATGAACAGCGCATTCTCGCGTAAGGCGAACTCGCTCTCCACGAACACCGACGGCTCAAAGGTTTCCGGTTCGCCGGGAAGGTCATGCATGCCAACGGTTTGCGCCGCCTTGCAGTCGAGCGGCAGCCAATCCGCGCCCGCCGCCGGCGCGCCGAGCGCCCACGCCATCCACAACGCCAACGCGGGCGGCATCGCGCTTCGCCAACGGGTTCGTTCCACGGCACGGCATTATGCGTTGAAAGCATCGCGAGCGCGTATCCGCCTACGGCCTAGGGCCGCGCCGCTCCAGCGCTGCACGGCATCATGGGGCGCCGTCAAGCGCCGCGCCGTCATCGCTTGGCTCGCGGCCTTCGCGTTGCCGAACGCAGCCCAGGCGGAGGTGCGCCTAGACCGTTGGTGCGCCATCAGCACGCCGGATTTCCGCTTGCTGACGGATCTGCCCGCCCGCCGTGCCCTGCGCTTGGCGGACTCGTTGATGCGCTTCAAGATCGCCGCCGAGACGCTGGTGCCGCGCGGCGAGTCTTCCGCGCCACCGCCGCTGCGCATCGTGGCGATGCGCCGCAGCGGAGACTTTCGCACCGTGTTCGCGGCGGAGAAGATGGCCGGCTTCATGCAGTCTGGCCTGGAGCGCCACACCCTGGCCTTCGGCCCAGACCCCGCCGCCGGCGCCATCACGCAGACGGCCTTTCACGAGTACACGCACTACCTCATGCGCAGCCGCCAGGGGATGAACTATCCGGTCTGGTACGAAGAGGGCTTCGCCAGCTTCCTCTCCACCATGCGCTTTTCGGACGCCGCGGTGACCATTGGCGCGGCGCCGCTGCACCACTTTCGCCGGCTGAACGTGAAGAAGCTCCCGGTGGCGGAACTCGTTGGCGAACGCCACAGCCTGGACTGGGGGCGGCATGACTTGACGCGCCTGTATGCGAAGGCGTGGTTGTTCGTCCACATGCTGGAGCTCGGCGACGCCGCCGGCTTGCCGCCGTATCGGGAACGGTTGCCGCGCCTGTTGGAATTGACAGACGCCGGCGTGGGGTCGGGTGAAGCCTTGGCAAGGGCTTTGCACGCCGGGGCGGTGACCTTGGAGCGTCAAACGCGCCGCTACGCAGGTCGTCGCACCTTGCCCACCAAGCGGCTCGCCATCGAGACGCGCCCGGGCGAGAGCTTTGAGCGCAACTGCCTCACCGAGACGGAGGCGGCCTATGAGCTCGGCGTGGCGGCGACATCGCGCAATCACGAGTTTGCGGCGCGGCTCCTGGGCGAGGTGGTGGCGGCGAATCCGCGCAGCGCGGACGCTTGGGCGGCGCTCGCGCAAGCGCGGCAGGAGGTGGCGCCGGCCCGCCAAGCCGCGCAGCGCGCGTTGGCCATTGATGCGGCCCATGTCCTTGCCAACACGCGCATGGCGCAGCTCAAAGCAAAGGAATGTCGCGGCCTTGGCACCGAAGAGTGCTGGGACGTGTGGGCGGAAAGCGCCCGCTACTACCGCCGCGCCCTGCTCGGACAGGCGGACGCCGTGGATGCGGCGTATGGCTTGGGCGTGGTCTACCTCAACACCGGACAAGCCGGCAACGCGCTGAACTACCTGCGCGTGGCTTGGCAGCGCGCGCCGTGGGCGCCACGCCTCAACTTCTATCTGGGCGAAGCGTATCGGCTCACCGGGGACGACGTTCGCGCCCGCGTCCATTTGCGCAAGGCGATGAACTGGGATCCAGACGCCCGCTGGCGAGAGCGCGCCGCTCTAGCGCTCGGTTTGCTCGGTGGCGAGCGCATGGTCGAAGGGGAATCGGCGCGATAAGGCGCACGGCGCCGCTTGGGGCCCGGCACCAAAACCGGAACTGCCAGGCCCGCGGTGACAACGAGACGGGCGAGCTTGTGACCGAGCCGACGCGAAACTAAGGCCGGAACTGCAACGCCCGCGGCTGCAACTGCGCTGGCTGCGTGGCGATCCGGTAGGCCATGCCAACCCACTCCGAGATGTAACGGCGCGTGTCGCGCGGGTCGATCATCTCCTCCAACTGGAACTTCGACAACGGCCCCACGGGGCCGCGCACGCTCTCGATGCGCGCCATCAGCTCGGCGCGGAACGCCACGGGGTCCTCAGCCTCTGCCAGTTGGCGCTTGTAGGCCGCTTCAATGCCGCCCTCGGGCGGGATGCCGCCCATATCCGCGGCCGGCCACGCCACCCGCATGGACGGGCGCGCGCGGGGCGTCGCGTAGTTGTTCCCCGCCACGCCGAAGCTGCGCCGCATCAACACGGTGAAGATCGGCACCTGCGCTTGGGCGAAGGCCACCATCCACTCGCCGCCGCGCCGGATGGTGCCGGCCAACTCATGCTCCAAACCCACCGCGAAGCCAGGGTTGTCCACCAGATTCAGAACCGGCAGATGGAACAGGTCGCACAGGTCCATCAGGCGGGTGAGCTTGTCGCAGCCGTCCGCGGTGAGGGCGCCGCCGTTGGCGTGGCGGCTGTCGGACGCGATGACGCCGAGCGGGTGGCCATTCACGCGCGCGAGGCCGGTAATCTGATCGGTGCCCCACAGCGAGCCGATCTCGAAGAACGATTCCTTGTCCACCAACAGCGCGATGGCGCGGCGCATGTCGAAGGTGGTGGTGCGCTTGCGGGGCACGAGGGAGAACAGCTCCTCCTCGCGGCGGTGCGGCGAGTCGTCGGCGCGCGGCGGCAGCACCGGCGGCGCCTCGAAGACGCTCGACGGCAGGTAGGAAAGGAAGCGCCGCGTCATCGTCGCAGCTTCTTCCTCGGTTTCGGCGAGATTGTCCACGGAGCCATTGCAGCAGTGGATGTGCCAACCGCCCAAGTCTTCCTTGGTGATGTCGTAGCCCATCGCGTGGCTCACCACCGGCGGCCCGGCGACGAACAATTGCGAGATGTCGCGCACCATCACCGAGAAGTGGCCCAACACGGCCTTGGCCGCGCCGATGCCCACCACGCTGCCGAGCAGCATGTTCACCACCGGCACCGTGCAGAGCTGTTCGGCGTACATCATGCTGCCCAACTCGCCCGGCAGGTGCGAGCCACCGCCACCGGCCACCCGCGGGCGGCCGGCGGTGATGGCGGCGGAACTTTCCTTGGCCGCGGATTCGCCGGCCGCCTTCTGTTGCGGCACCATCGAAGCGACGCTGCCGCCGCCGGAAGAGCCGTCGAGCAAGCGCACCGACGGCATGCGCAGTTCGATGGAGAGTTGGTCCAGATATCGGCTCTTTTGGCCAATGGCGCCATCGGCGTGGCCGCCGCGGGAGGTAAAGTCATCCGCGCACACCACCGCGGGGCGTTCCTCAATGTGGCCCCAGCCGCCGACGTGGTTGGCCGGCGTGAACGCAGCCACCTTGCCTTCTTCGTTGTAGGCGGCGAAGCCGGCCACGCTGCCCACTTCGCGGAAGGAGCCTTCGTCCAGCAGCAAATCGATGCGCTCGCGGCAGGTGAGCTTGCCGCGGCTGCGCTGGCGCACAACGCCGGGGTCTTCTGAACCCGGCGCCAAGCGCTGCAAGGCGAGGCGGCGCATGGCGGCGATGTCTTCGAGCATGGGCGCCCAGGTGTCCGCGCTTGCCGGCGCCGCGGCGTCGGCTGCCGCGGCGTCAAGCGGCGCCAAGGCGGCGATGGTCTGTCCGGCGGCCACGGCATCGCCGGCGCGCAACGCTTGCGTCGCCGTCAACACGCCGGCGCACGGCGCCGCGACCACGCTTTCCATCTTCATGGCGCTCAACACCAACACTGGCGCCCCGGCCGCCACGGTCGCGCCGACCTCGGCGGCCCACTCCACCACCGTGCCGGCCATTGGACACGTCAGGGCGCGCTGCTCTGGAGGGACATGCAGCGCCGGCGCGGCGCTCACTGCCGCGAGCCCGGCGCTTGCTTCGGCGCCGGGCCGGGTGGCGCCGACGCCGCCGGCCAGCCTCGCTTGTTGGTCGAAGAGGGCCAAGGCGCCGCCGTTCGCCGCGCCGTCGGCCACGGCATTGAGCTCCGGCTTCTCGTCAAAGAGGGATGTGCGCGCATCGCCGGCCTGGAAGTCTTCATCCGCGAGCAGCGCCCGCAGCTGCGCCAAGTTCGTCTGCACGCCGGCAATGTGGAACTCCTCGAGGGCTCGCCGCGCGCGCTCGGCGGCGGTGGCGAGGCTGGCGGCGTTCGACGAGCCGACGACCTTCGCCAGCAGCGGGTCGAACTGTGGCGCCGGCGTATAACCGGCATAGCCGCACGCATCCACCCGGATGCCGGGCCCGGAGGGCTCCTTGTAAGCGTCCAAAGTTCCGGCCCCGCGCGCCACCACCCGTGCCTGCACCGCGAAGCCGCGCGGCGGCGGCACGGCGGCTTGATCGCTAATGCCAAGGGCCGCGAGCGACACGCCGGCGGCGATGTGGAATTGCGCTTCCACCAGATCGAACCCCGTCACCTGTTCGGTGACGGTGTGCTCCACCTGGATGCGCGGATTGCACTCGATGAAGAAGCGCTCGTCGCGCTCTGGCAGCACCAAGAACTCGACGGTGCCGGCGTTCACATAGTCGGCGGCGCGGGCGAGCCGCACCGCATCCGTCAGCAAGGCTTCGCGCAGCGCCGCCGGCAAGGCCGGGGCCGGGGCGATTTCCAACACCTTCTGATGGCGGATTTGCACGGAGCAATCGCGCTCATGGAGGTGGACGACGGTGCCCTGCGCGTCCGCGAGGACCTGCGCCTCGATGTGCCGGGGGCGCTGCACCAAGCGTTCCAGAAACAAGGCGCCATCGCCGAACGCCGCCTGCGCCTCACTGGCGCAGCGCTCGAATGCGGCCGTCAACTCATCCGCCCCATGCACCGCGCGCATCCCGCGACCGCCGCCACCGGCCGCGGCCTTGAGCATGATGGGGTAGCCAATGTCCGCAGCCAAGGCTTGCGCCTCCTCGGCCGTTGCGAGCGGCGCGTCGCTGCCGGGCACCACGGGGATGTCGATGGACGCCGCCAGCGCCCGGGCGCTCACCTTGTCGCCAAACAGCTTGAGGGCGGCAGGGGAGGGGCCGACGAAAACGAGGCCGGCCGCGGCGCAGGCTTCGGCGAACGCGGCGTTCTCCGCAAGGAAACCGTAGCCGGGGTGGACGCAGTCGCAGCCGTGCGCTTTGGCCACCTCGATGATGGCGGCGGCGTTCAGGTACGCGCCCACGGGGTCGTCCGGGCCTTGCGGGCCTTGGATCTCCACCGCTTCGGTGGTTACCCGGGTATGCAGGGAGAGGGCATCCACGGGCGCATGCACCGCGACGGACTCCATGCCCAATGCGGAAGCTGCCCTTGCGATGCGGATGGCGATTTCGCCGCGATTGGCGATGAGGACGCGATTCAACGCTGACACGGCGGTCTCTGCTCCTGCCTCAATCATGAAGCGGGGGAGACTGACGGAGCAGGGCGTGGTTGTCTAGTGCCGCGGGCGAGTTGAAGCGGGCCGGCTGGCCCGGCCGCCGCCTTCGACTTGGTGCGGGAAGCGTTCGCGTGCGGGCGCTGGGGCGAGAGCCGGCGCCGTTGGGCCCGGCCATCACGCCGTCCTTGCTTTACCACCCCGTGAGCGGCCAAACTGCCTTATCGTCTTCGGGGAGAACGTCCAACCATGCGCCAGCCCCTTCGCCGCGGAGCCATGCTCGCCTTGGGCGCCGCCTTGCTGTTGGCCATGCCGGCCCGCAGCGCCGAACATCCGTTGGACCCTCTGAGTTTCGAGGAGTTCTGGCAGGCGCTGGAAATCCTGCGCGACGGGGAGCGGCTCGATGCGGCCACGCGCTTCTCCCGGTTCGCGTTGCAGGAACCGCCGAAAGAGGCCGTGCTCGCGTGGCGCGAGGGCGATGAACTGCCGCGCTCCGCCTACGCCTTGGTTCGGCAGGGCAATGATTCGTTCGAGGCCGTCATCGACCTAGCCGCTGGGGAAATCGCGTCGTGGACGCCGCTTGAGGACATGCAGCCGAATTGGCATCAGGAAGAGTTCGGCAAGGTGGTCGCCAAAGTGCTGCAGCACCCCGATTTCGTCGCCGGGTTGAAGCGCCGCGGCATCGAGGACGTGACGTTCCTGCAGTGCGCCACCATTCCGCCGGGCTATTACGACACCGAGGACGAGCGTGGCCGGCGCTTAGGGTATGTGAACTGCTCGGACGTGCGCGGTGTGCGCAACACTTGGGCGCGGGGCGTGCCCGGCCTCACCGCCGTCGTCGATCTCGAAACAGACGCAGTGGTGCGGGTGGTCGATGAAGGCGGCGACGCCACCGTCGCCATGACGAACTCGGACTATCACGCCACGCCGCACAGCAAGCCGCGTGAAGTGCGCGGCCCCATCCATGTGAGCCAGCCGCTGGGCCCCGGCTTTGAGCTCGATGGCTATCAGGTGTCGTGGCAGAAATGGCGCTTCCATGTGCGTCCAGACGACCGTGCCGGCCTCGTGGTGTCGCTGGCGCGCTACATGGATGACGACGGCGGCGAGCGGCAGGTCTTGTATGAAGGGCATCTATCCGAAGTTTTTGTGCCGTACATGGATCCATCGTTCACCTGGTACCGGCGCAACTTCATAGACTCTGGCGAGTTCTCTGCAGGTGGCCTCACCCAGCCGCTGATGCCGGGCAGGGATTGCCCCGACCATGCCGTGTACTTTGATGCAGTGCGCTTCGAGCCGAATGGTCGGCCCACCACCTCGCCGAACAACATCTGCCTGTTTGAGCGGGAGGTGGGCGATCCGTCGTGGCGGCATGCCGGGGGCAAGGCGGAGAGCCGCGCGGCGCGGGATCTGGTGGCGCGGGCGGCCATGGTCATCGGCAACTACGATTACTTGCTCGATTGGGTGTTCCGCCAAGACGGCAGCATCGCCGCCGCCGTGGGCGCCACGGGCATCCTTGAAGCCAAAGGCGTGGCCGCCGCCACCGCCGGCGAAGACCCGCAGGCGGACGCGCACGGACACTTCATGGCGCGGCACATCGTGGCGGTGAACCACGACCACTACTTCAGTTTCCGGCTGGACGTGGACGTGGATGGCCAGCGCAACAGCTTCGTAGCGGATCGCCTGCGCACGCAGATGCTGCCAGAAGAACATCCGCGCAGGAGCCTTTGGACGGTGGCCACCGAGATGGCGCAAACCGAAGCAGATGCCAAGTTCGACATCAACCTCGACCGCCCCGCGCTCTGGCGGGTGGTGAGCGAGAACCGGACGAACCATGTCGGCTATCCCACCAGCTACCACCTGATGCCGGGCCGCAACGCGCGCACGCTGCTGACGGAGGACGACTGGCCGCGACGCCGCGCCGGCTTCATCAGCCACCACCTGTGGGTGACGCCGCAGCGCGATGACGAACGTTGGGCGGCGGGGGATCATCCGACGCTGAGCGACCGCGGGCATGGCTTGCCCACTTGGACGGCGGCCAACCGAGACCTCGCGGACACGGACATCGTGCTGTGGCACACCCTCGGCATGCACCACTTCCCGCGTGCGGAGGATTGGCCGGTGATGCCCGTGATGTGGCAAGGGTTCGAGCTGCGGCCGTTCGACTTCTTTGACCGCAATCCAGCGTTGGACTTGCCGTAGCGATTGGCGAGCCGTGGCACCGCTCAGCCGTTGCTGTGCGACGGCATCGGGCTTGCTGCGGAGAAGCCCCGGCTTGGGAGTGGACGACGAGGGCGCTGCCCGCCGCCGGCGCGAACCGGCAGCGTTGGGCACGTTCAGATTCCGCGTTGCGCCTGTGTGCGTCTAGGCTGGCCGCTGAAACTGCGGCGGCCGCTTCTCCATGAACGCCCGCACGGCTTCCCGATGGTCTTCCGTGGCCGCGCAGCGTGTCATGCGGTCTGCCTCCATCGCGAGGCACGTCTTGAAGTCTGCCGTGATGGCGCGGTTGATGTTCTCCTTCATGTAGCGCAGCGCCGTGCGCGGCCCGTTCGCCAATTGGCGAGCCAGGGCTTGCGTCGCGGTGGGCAACTCGTCCGCGGTGGTGACGCGGTTGGCGATGCCGAGCTGCAGGCACTCGGCTGCGCTGACGCGCCGCGCCGTCATGTAGAGATCCTTCGCGATGGCCGGGCCGACTAGCTGCGTCAACAGCCAGCTGCCGCCGTAATCGCCAGACAGCCCGATGTTTGCGAACGCCGTGGTGATGAACGCCGAGTCCGCCATGATGCGCAAATCGCAGGCCAGCGCGATGGAAAGCCCGGCGCCGGCGGCGGGGCCGGGCAGGGCGGCGATGGTTGGCTTCGCCAGTTCCTGCAGGCGCAGGGTGAGCGTCTCCTGTTTGTGAATGAGGGCGCGCACACTCTCTTGGGCCGTCGGCTTAGGCCGTTTGGGCGCCGTCGCGCCGCCGCCCATCCCAGAAACGTCGCCGCCGGCGCAGAAGGCGCGTCCGGCGCCAGTGATGACCACCACGTCGCAGCGCGGGTCTGCCTCCAGAGCGAGGAGCGTGGCCCGCAACGCGGGCGTCAACACGTCGCCTAGGGCGTTGCGTTTGTCGGGCTTGTTCAGCGTGACGGTAGCCACGCCCTCCGAGAGGTCGCAAAGCAGTTCGTTGGTGCCGGTGTCGAGCGTGGCCATGCAAGGGCCTCTTGGGGTTGCGGGGATGTGCGGCAGTATCCTCGCGGCGCGGCGTCGGGGTCAAACCGACGGATGCGGCGCCCGCGCGTCAATTCCCCTTGAACGTCGGCGCCGTCTTCGCCATGTACGCCTCAAAGGCGGCCTTGCGGTCTTCCGTCATGGCGGCGAGGAGGTTCTGGTCCACATCCATGTGCATCACGGCATTGTCCAAGGCAGAGGCGATGGCGTTGACGCTGCGTTTGATCATCTGCGCGGCGATGGGTGGCTTGGCGGCGTAGTGGCGTGCCCACTCGTGCGCCGTGTCCAGCAGTTTGGCTCGCGGCGTGAGTTCATCCACAAGCCCCCAAGCGCGCAGTGTCTCGGCATGCACGCGCACGCCACCGGCGACCAGCTGCTTCGCCCGCGCCGGGCCAGCCAAGCGCGTCACCAACGGCAGGCTCTTCCACATCAGATTCACGCCGATGTCGATTTCTGGATATTGCATGAAGCAATCGTCCGCGCCGATGCGGAAGTCCATCGCGGTGACTAGGCAGGCGCCGCCACCCAAGGCGCCGCCGTTCCAGGCCGCGATGGTGATTTGGTCCATGTCATAAACCGCTTGCACGGCACGTTCGCCAATGCGCAGGTCGCGCCGTCGCTGCACGAGGCCGCCGCCGGCTGGCGCTGTGCGATCGGTGAGGTCTGCACCGGAGGAGAAGTGCTTGCCGGTGCCGGTGAAGATGACGGCGCGCGTGTCCGGCTCGTCCCGGAACGCGAGGGCCACCGCCTCGATTTCCGCCAAATGTGCGCCGTTGAGCGCGTTCGCCTTGGCTGGGCGGTTCAGCGTGACCACCGCGACATGGCCGTCGCGCTCGACGAAGAGATGCTCGTACTGGGCGGACATGGGCGTTCCTCCGCGCCGTATCGGGTTGGTATGTGCCGAACCATGATCTTGCCAAAGGGCTCGGTGTGGCAAGGTGCGCCGGGTGGTAGGCGCCAAACGTAGGGAGGTGTTGGGCGGGGGGTTGCGGGTTGCGGAGAACGGGGCTGGGCGGGGAGACGGAGCGACAGACCGAAAAAGTGCAGGCTGGAGGGTCCGGGGAGGACCCTACGCAGCCTGCGAGGGGAGGGGATTCGCTGGCTATGTTACGCTTAGTATCGAAACGGGCAATATGGTAACAATGCAACGCCATGTTGCGTTTGAGCAGCATTGGCATTGCGGTCGATGCTCATGGCAGCGAATGACTTGGATTGGGATGATCTGCGCCTCTTTGCGGTGCTGGCCCGCGCTGGTTCCGTGCGGCGCGCGGCGCAGGCGCTCGACGTTCACGCTTCCACGGTGACAAGGCGCTTGGAGCACTTCGAACGCCAACTCGATGTGAAACTCTTCAACCGCAACCCGGGCGGCTTGCGCATCAGCCCGGCCGGCGCCGAGGTGTTGGCGCGTGTGGAGAACATTGCGGCCAGCGTCGCGGACATCGAGCGCGCCGTGGCCGGCAGCGACCGGCGCTTGGCGGGCCCGCTGCTGTTGTCGTTGCCGGATGCGGTGATCGGCGTCGTCATGCCGGAACTCGTCGCCTTCGCGCACGCTTGGCCAGACATCCGCCTCGAGTTCGCCCCCGCCGAGTCGCGCCCAGACATCGGCCAACGGGAAGCTGATTGCGCGGTGACCATCACCGACGCGCCGCCGCAGCACTTGATTGGGCGCTGCGTGGGCAAGGTCGCCATGGCTGCATATGGCAGTGCGGGTGCTGCCAGTGCCGGGGCTACCGGCTGGGTGGAGCTCGATGGCCCATCCGAGCTGCGCACCGAATTGCGGCAGCGAGACTTTCCGAACATGCCGCTCATTGCCCGCTCGCAAGACCTCGGCACCCAACATGCTGCGCTCCGCGCTGGCTTGGGGATTGGACCGCTGCCCTGCGCCATCGGGGATGTGGTGCCGGGCTTCGTCCGCGCTGCCGGAACGACGCCAACCGTCGTCGGCGAGCTCTGGCTGCTGACGCATCCAGACCTACGCTCCACGGCCCGCGTGACCGAGTGCATGAAGGTGCTGACCGCAGCGTTCAAGGCCGAAGAGGCGGTACTGGAGGGGCGAGCGCCGCGAGGCATTGATGCGCGTTGAGCGACTGCAGCGCTCACATCGCGTTGGACATTCTTGGCAGTTGACGGTGTAGACTCACTAGCTGTATGTTCTTACAGAAGGCCACGCATTAACCGCGGTGGCTGCTTGGTGCCGTAGCTGCTTGGCAAGGAGGCAACATTGGCCCGCGCTTCCCTAGGCTCCGCCCGACAAACAGGCTTGCCCTTGGCCGGTGCCAAGGGGCGCCGCTTGGTTGGCAATGCCAGCCGCCGCCGCAGAACGATGATCGCGTTCGGCTGGTATGGCGGCAAGTATGTGCATTTGGACTTCATCCTGCCGTACCTGCCGGCAGACGCCGAGCACTTTTGCGATGTCTACGGCGGTTCCGCCGCGGTGCTCGTCAACCGCCGGCCGGCACTGGTGGAAACCTACAACGACTTGGATTCGGATTTGGTGAATTTCTTCGCCGTGCTGCGCGACGAGGCGGAGGACTTGGTGCGCCAAATCGGCCTGACGCCGTTCTCACGCGAGGAACTGGCGAAGGCGTGCGAGCCTGAATCTGGGTTGGTGCCGCTCGAGCGCGCCCGGCGCTTCTATGTGCGGGCGCGACAGACGCGAACGGGCTTGGCGCAGACGAGCAGTGAGGGGCGTTGGGCGCACTGCGTGTTGACTTCCCGCGCCGGCATGGCGGGGGCGGTGTCCCGTTGGCTGGGGGCGGTGGAAGGGTTGCCGGAGATCGCCCAACGGCTGCAGCGCGTACAGATAGAGAACGCGCCCGCGTTGGAAGTCATCCAGCGCTACGACACCCCCCGCACGCTGTTCTACCTTGACCCGCCCTATGTCCACGGCAGCCGCGGCGACGCAGCCGCCTACGGCTACGAAATGTCCGACGACGATCACCGGGAACTGGCCGCGCTGTTGCAGGGCCTCAAAGGCCGCGCGGTGCTCTCCGGCTATCGCTCACCGCTGTACGACGAGCTATTTGCAGGCTGGCACCGCGTTGACGCCGACGAGAAGCTCTGCAACTCGTCCAAGGGCAAGCGGCAAGAGTCGCTGTGGATGAACTTCGAGCCAGCGCCGAGCTAGGTGCTCGCCAATGGCAGCGCCTGAGTTTGACCGCCGACCACGATTCGGCAATGCTTCCAACGCGACGGGGCGAACGGCTAACCGAGGCCGATGACGTGCCTTCACGGAGGAGATGTGCGGTTCCTATCGATCCAACCGAAGAACATCCTCTCGTTCGGGCCAGACTCGCAGGAGCTTGCCTTGGAGCCGCTGAACGTGCTGATCGGGCCGAACGGATCGGGCAAGTCGAACTTGATCCATGTGCTTGGGCTGCTCAAGGCGGCGGCCACGGACTTGGCCGCGGCTCTCCAGGAGAATGGTGATGCGACACATTGGATCTGGCGGCATGGAACTGACAATCCTGGGTCCGCGTTGGTCAATGCGGCGTTCTCTGACAAAGAAGCGGAGCGCCTTGAGTACGACTTGGCCTTCGTCTCGCATAATCTGGAGCCTTTCGTGGTCGCAGAGCGGTTGAGGGACGCTGAGCGGCGTTACCTCGCGCGTTCATATCTAGGTGACGACCGCGCAGATTTGGTTGGAGAAGACGGCAAAGCGCAAAGGATCGAACGCCCACAAGCAGACCGATCCTTGCTATCTCAGGTCGATCACCCCTTGCGGTATCCCAAAGTGCATGGCACACAAAAGGCGTTTGCTAAACTGAGCATCTATCGCGATTGGGCCATCGGGCGTTCAGCGCCTGCAAGATGGCCACAGAAGCCGAGTTTGGGTAGCGACGTCCTGAACGATGACGCCGGCAATCTCGGCCTCGTGCTGAATCAGCTCAATCAAGACCACGAGGCCAAGAAGAGGCTTCTCGAAGCGCTGCGGGAGTTGTACGACAACATCACCGACTTCCGCGTCAACATCGAGCACGACTCGGTGAAGATCGTGCTGCGCGAGGGCGATGTGGAGATTCCGGCTGCGCGGCTCTCGGATGGCACGCTCCGCTATCTGTGCCTGCTGGCGATTCTCTGCCATCCACGGCCGCCGCCGGTGGTCTGTCTGGAAGAACCCGAGATCGGCCTGCATCCGGATATCCTGCCCGGGCTTGCAGACCTGCTGAAGGATGCCTCAACGCGTTGTCAGCTAATCGTCACTACGCATTCTGACGTGCTAGTAGACAGGCTCTCGGATACCCCGGAGAGCGTGGTGATCTGCGAAAAGCACGATGGCCAGACGCAGATGCGGCGCTTGGAGAGCGATGCGCTGAAGCAGTGGTTGGAACGCTACACGCTAGGCAAACTGTGGACCAAAGGCGAATTGGGCGGCAACCGCTGGTGAGCGCGACGGTCTACGTTGAAGGCGGAGGAGACCACAAGCCACTGCAAATCGCATGTCGTCGTGCGTTTAGCAAGTTCTTCGGCAAGGCTGGCTTGGCTGGCCGACTGCCGAAGGTCGTCGCCTGCGGCGGCAGAGAGGGCGCATATCGCGACTTCCATGACGCGGTGGAGTCCAACTCCTACCAAGGCCGTGCCGTCTTCTTGCTCGTGGACAGCGAGGCGCCGGTGACGAACAGCGAACCGTGGCAGCACTTGAAAGGCTGCGACGGCTGGATTCGTCCGCCAACCGCCGCCGCCGACAGTGCGCACCTGATGGTGCAATGCATGGAGGCTTGGTTCTATGCGGACAAAGATGCTCTCGAACGCTTCTTCGGCCCCGGTTTCAAGGCCAATGCGTTGTCCGGTCGTGCGGACATTGAAGACATTCCTAAACGGGACGTCGAAACGGGCCTAAAGGCGGCCACTCATCAATCCAAAAAGGGCCGTTACCACAAGGGAAGCCATTCCTTCGAGATTCTCCAGCGGCTCGACCCCAATAAGGTGACAGCGGCTTCGAGCCACGCACGGAGGCTGGTGGAAGCACTGCGCGAAGCGCTGGGCGGTTGAGCAGGCCGCGGGATGCGAGCTCGCGTGGCTGCCGCGGTGCCGCCTCTGCCCACAGCCGACCCTTAACAGCGGCAGCACTTCACGAGATGTCAAACGCCCTCTACTCGCGGCGTCAACTCGCCGTCTCGAAGCTGATGGCGAGGCGCGGGTCAGCGGTAAGACCCAGTTCAGCGAGATCTTCGTCCGCCAAGAAAAGACCAACCGCCTCGCGCAGGTTGCGGAGCATCTCGTCCAGCGATTGGCCCTGCGTCACCACGGCAATCTCGAGACACTCGGCCACATAGACGCCTTCGCTTTCGGAAACCACCGTGTGGATTGTCGATCTCAATACGATGTCCTTCGTCGCGTGAAAGGGGCGCTCAGTTGGCCACGGCGCCGGAAGTGGGTCAGTACCCTTTGCATATCCGATAGATGCCTGGGCTCACGCGCTCGAAATATGGGTACCGGGTGGCGTGGTTTGCTGGTGCATCGACGCAGCAGCGGCTCACCACATGGGTTCTCACCGAACTCTCGTTCAAACAGGAAAGGGCCCGAACCACTTCGACAGGGCTGAATGTTCCGTCGGGGCTGGCCGTACGGAGCCGCCGGGCGGCGGCCAGCACTTTCTCGTGAATCGCGATCGCCCGTGTCCTCTTGTCTTGACTCGCGTACTGCAAGTCTACACGGCGTATCAAACCAACGTCCCTCCACGAGAACTGCCGCCCCCTCCCGTGTTGACCGCCGCATCCCGCCGCCGCACCATGTGGCCGAACCATGTGCCAAGATGGCGGTGCGGAGGCCACGATGAACGAACGCGACAAGGTGATCGCCATGCTCGAAGGCGGCGACTGGGAGGCGGCGCACAAGATCGTCCAGAAGGATTCGTCGTCGGAAGGGAGTTGGGCGCACGGCATCGTCCACCTGATGGAGGGGGACTTGAAGAACGCGGCCTATTGGTTCGGCCGTGCCGGGCGCGAGGCACCCCCTGCCGATGTCGCCGGCGCGGAAATCGCCGCGCTGCGGGAGGCTACGGAGCCAAGTTGATACGCGGCGGCCAGATCGGGCGCTGCTCGGCCAGCGTCTAGTCAGGTCTCGCGCAGCGTCGCAAGCGTCGTGCCCACGTAGTCCAGCACGTCGATCTTGGTGAGGATGTGCAGCGTCTCGTCGGCGTCTCTCACCAGCGCGAAAAACCCCTCATCGAGTTGCGATAGGAGGGTTCCGATGGAGTCCCCAGGCGCCGCCCAAATCACGCTGCCCTTCACCAAATGAATCACCGGCTCGCTAGGCTGCATCCGCCCGTCCACCAATGGCCGCAGCAGATCAGATTCGTCCAGCACGCCGACGATCTGGCCGTCCGAGGACACGGGTGCCTGCGAAATGCCGTGGCGCTTCATGAGCTGCACCACCTCTTGGACGCTGTCCTCCACATGCGCCGTCACCACCGGCGAGCGCGGCTTGGAGCGGATGACGTCGCCGATGGTGCGGCCCGCCAACGGGTCTCTCAAGAAGCCGTTCTCCCGTAGCCAATCCTCGTTGAACGCCTTGCTGAGGTAGGCGCGGCCGTGGTCTGGCAGGATGATGAGCAAGCGGCTCGGCGTGGCGAGAGATGCTGCGTGCTTCACGGCGCCGACCACGGCCATCGCCGCCGATGGCCCCACGCAGATGCCTTCCTGCTTGACGAGGCGGCGGCACATCTCGAACGCCTCCAAGTCTGAGACCCTCTCGAAGGCGTCCATCACGTCGAAGTGGACGTTGCCGGGCAGCATGTCCTCGCCGACGCCCTCGATCTTGTAGGTGTGCGGCGGGTTGAGCACTTTGTCGTGGTGGAACAAGTCGTGCAGGATGCTCCCCACTGGGTCGACGCCGACCATCCGCACATCGGGGTGGTGCTCCCGGAACCACCTGCCGAGGCCGGACAAGGTGCCGCCGGTGCCGACGCCCGCCACCACGCAATCGAGTTGCCCCGCCATTTGCTGCCAAATCTCCGGAGCCGTCATCTCGTAGTGCGCGAGCAGGTTGTCCTCGTTGAAGTATTGGTTGGCGTAGAAGGCGTTCGGCGTCATTTCCACCAGTTTCTTGGCCACCATGTAGTAGCTGCGCGCGTCTTCTGGCGCCACCGAGGTGGGACACACCACCACCTTCGCCCCGAACGCGCGCAGGATGGCGCGTTTCTCCTCGCTCACCTTGTCTGGCATCACCAGCGTCACGGGATAGCCCCGGATGGCGCCGATCATGGCGAGGCCCAGCCCCGTGTTGCCAGACGTGGCCTCGATGATGGTGGAGCCCCGGCGCAGGTCTCCCCGCTCCTCCGCGCCCTCGACGATGCGTAGCGCGGCGCGGTCTTTCACGCTGTGGCCGGGGTTGAAGCATTCGAGCTTCACGAAGAACTCGTGGGGCGAATCGCCCACAACCTTGTTGAGCCGCACCACGGGCGTGTCGCCGATGGCGCCGAGCAGGTCTTGATGGATCATCGCCGGTCGCACGTTGGCGAGGGAGTTGAGCGCAGTTTCCGCTAACTGGCGGCCCTCGGCAAGTGGGCGATCCGCCGTGTCAGCGCAAAATGGCGGTCCGAGTGCAGCGCCACGGGCCGGCCGTGCGGTGCCAGATGCCTCCGCATCGGCTCCTCGCTGAGGAACCACAGAGCGTCTAGCATCGTGCTCTCCTCGGAAGCACTGGCACCTATGAAGAGGTGGTGGTCACCAGTCGTACCTCTGCGTCCAACAAACTACTGGGGCTGCTTGCTTGGAGACAAGACGGTCTCACTAGTCAAGGCCAACATCTGCCCGCGTAATCATCCGAAATCCCAAGTGGTCAATGAGCCGGAACACATTCTCGAATCGAAAAGTCGCTCACGGCAGTAGGCAAGGCTGTTTTCGTCGATATCAGAGTTGGAAGCGCTCCAAGTCAACACTTCCTGCACTGTAGTGAACAAGCCCCCCGGACCAAACGCAATCGCCGCCGGCCGCCAATGTCCACCGACGTGCCGATGTCTAAGGGGCTATTCCTCGGTCCACGAACGCTTCCTCGGCCACCCCGTCGCCGCCCTCGGCCTCGGCCAGGGCACCCCGAAGTTGGTTCCTAGGCCGCCACCGCCATATCATCGCCTCATGTTCACCCTCGCCGACATCAACGTCCTTGATTTGGGCGACCGTGCGGCCACGGCTTGGTGCTCGCGCTTGCTGGCGGATTTCGGCGCCGAGGTGCAGGCGGTGGAGCCGCTCGATGGCCATCCGTTGCGTCGTCATCCACCGTTCGATGCGGCGGGGCGCAGCATCCCGGCGCGGTACTTCCTCGCCAACAAGGCGTCCGTGCCAAAGGATGAAGGATTGGCGGCGTCCGCCCATGTCATCGTCACCAGCAGCTTGGCGGCCGCGGCCCTTGCCGGTGCCCACCCCAACGCCATCGTCTGTGCCATCACGGCGCACGGCCTCACCGGCCCGAAGCGGAACTTGCCGGGCAACGAACTCACCGCCGCGGCGCGCTCTGGCTGGGCATCCGTCAACGGCGTCCTCGGCCAAGCGCCGCTCAAGGGCAGCGGCTATCAGGCGGCCTATCAATCCGGCACGCTTGCCTTCGGCGCTGTGGTCTGCGCCTTGGCCGAGCAAAATGCTGCCGGCAGCGCTGGCCAACTCATCGACATCTCTGAATGGGAAACGCTGGTGTCGAGCCTCGGCCCGCCGTTGCTGCGTGCGCAGTACTCCGGCGTTGTGTGGCCGCGCCACGAGCCGGACATCGACATGGACGCCGGCCCGGTGCCGGTGCGCGATGGCTACTTCGCGCTGCCGCTGTCGCGCCCCGCGTTCTGGGAGAAGGCCATGCAACTGCTCGGCTTGCCGGAGCTTGCGGACGATCCGCAACTGCGCGAGCCGGGCCTGCGCCGCAAGTTCAAGGAGCGCTATGCGGCGCCGGTGCAGGAACGCATGGCCGAATGGAACCGGCTCGATCTCTTTGCGGCCTTGGCGCGGGAACGCGTTGTGGCCGGCCCCGTGTTGCGGTTGGACGAAATGGCGAACAATCCGCAGTTCGCGGCGCGTGATTTCTTCGTGCGCTCGGAAGCGGGCACGCGCTTTCCGGGGCCGCCGGCGCGTTTCGGCGCGAGCGCGTGGCAGTTGCGCCGCGAGGTGGGTGAAACCAGCGCGGACGCCGCCGGCTTCAAAGCGCCGGCAAAGCCACCCCGCGCCGCCCATGCCCAACGCCGGCCATCGCCGGAACGCGGCCCGCTGCACGGCTTTCGCGGCTTGGTGCTCACCCAAGCATGGGCGGGCACCTATGCCACCATGCTGCTCGCTTTGCTCGGCGCCGAGGTCATCCAAGTTGAATCCCGCAAGCGGCTCGACAGTTGGCGCGGCACCTATCGCAACCCGATGCCCAAGCGGTTGCGCGAGGTGCAGACGGCGCAACATCCGTGGAACTGCAACCCGCTCTACAACTCCGTCAACCTTCACAAGCGCTGCATCACGCTGGACTTGGCGGATGCCGCCGGCGTCGAGCTCTTCAAGCGCTTGGTGCCGCATGTGGATTTCGTCGCGGAGAACTTCTCGCCGCGCGTGATGGGCAACTTGGGCCTCGGCTACGACACCCTCGCCGCCATCAAGCCCAACCTCGTGATGGCGAGCCTCTCCGCCTACGGCGCCACTGGCCCGTGGGCGAACGTGCCGGGCATTGGCGGCACCATCGAGCCATCGTGCGGCATGTCCTCGTTGCTTGGCTACGAGGGCGGCGCCCCGCTCAACTCTGGCCAGATGTATCCAGACCCGGTGGCGGGGTTCTGTGGCTTCGTGGCCATCGCCACTGCCCTCCTGCACCGAGACCGCACCGGCGTCGGGCAGTTCATCGACCTCTCCATGCAGGAAGCGAACTTCACCTTCATCGGCGACGCTTGGCTGGAGTTCGAGGCCACCGGGCGGGTGCGCGGGCCGCTCGGCAACCGGCATCCGCTGCATGCGCCGCATGGCATCTATCGCGCCGACGGCGAAGATCAGTGGATCGCCATCGCCGCCGAAACCGAGACGCAATGGCACGGATGCTGCGCGGTGCTTGGCATTGACGCAGCCGTCTGGCCGGACAACGCCGCTCGCAAAGCGCACGAGGCCGAGGTGGATGCGGCCATCGCGGCGAGCGTGCGCGATCGCGACAAGCTCGCGCTGGAGGACGCCCTCTGCCGCGTCGGCGTGCCGGCCGCGGCGGTGCTGAATGCCGCGGAAGTGGTGCAGGATGGCGGCTTGCGGCAACGCGGTGCCTTGGCGCAGGTGCATCACGCCGAGACCGGCCCCATGTGGCAGGCTGGTTCCCCGGCCGCGTTCAGCGGGGCGCGAGCCGACGGCATCCGCCCGGCGCCGTTGCATGGCGAACACTCGTTCGAGGTGTTTGCGGAGTTCTTGGGCATGACGCGGGCCGAATACGATGCGCTCGAAGCACGAGGCGTCACCGGCAAGGGGGATTACCAGCCATGAAGGAACGCGCTGAAGGGGCTCGGCCGGCGGCGACGGCGGAGGCAGCGGCAGGGGGTGGCGAAGCGCCTGTCACCTACGAAGTGGTGAACCACGTCGCCCGCATCACAACGCAGCGGCCGCGTTACCGGAACGCCCAGAGCCGTGCCCTGCTCGAGGCCTTGGACGCGGCGTTCGCGGCGGCCGCGGCAGACCGCGAGGTCCGCGTGATCGCCCTCTTCGGCGCCGGCGAGCACTTCTCCGGCGGGCATGATCTCGGCACGCCGGAAGAGCGCGAAGACTTGCAGCGACGCCCGCTGCAACGCGGCCTGCGCGGGCGCTTCGACCATTCCCGCGAGCAATTCGTGGACAAGTGCCTGCGTTGGCGCAACGTGCCGAAGCCGACCATCGCCGCCGTGCAGGGCTATTGCATCTACGGCGGCTGGATGCTCGCTTCGGCCATGGACATCATCTACGCGGCAGAGTCCGCGATGTTCCTCGCCGGCAACTTCCAGTACTTCACCGTGCCGTGGGACATGCATCCGCGCAAGGCGAAGGAGCTATTGTTCGAGTCTCGCTTCGTGGATGCCGAAGAAGCCAAGGCGTTGGGGCTGGTGAACCGCGTTGTGCCCGCAGCGCGCCTTGAGGCAGCGGTGTTGGAGTACGCCGAGCGCATCGCCGGCAACGATCCGTTCCAACTGCGCATGATTAAGTTGGCGGTGAACCAGATGCAGGATGGCCAAGGCTTTCACGCGCACATCACCGGCGCCCACCTGATGCACCTGATGTCTTCGGAAGGCGAAAAAGACCCGGATTACGCGCTGCAGGTGCCGGCAGGCCGTCGCCGCCCGATGGTGGAACGGGCGCTCAAGCACTTCGATCTGCGCAAAGGCGAGGGCTGAAGCGCGGCCCCGCGGCGCCCGTCTCACGGGCCGGCCTGCCCGCCACCAGCTAGGCACATCCGCAGCACGTTGGCCGGGGCAAGGCTTCGCTGCTAGGCTAAGCTAAACAGTAACCCTCGCCAAAAGGAGCCCCCGCATGACTGTCTTTCTGGAAGTGCGCCATCGCATCAAACCCCTCACCAACACCGCCTTCGATGTGTTCGTGGATTTCTATGCGGAAACCGTGGCGCCGCGCATGGAGCGCCACGGCATAGACCTCATCGGCGGCTGGAAGGTGAGCGGCGGCGAGATGGGGTGGGACTTGAGCCTCCATCGCTACGAAGACATGGCCCACGCGGAGCGGGCGCTGGCCTCCCTCGGCCAAGACAAGGCGCTATGGGCGGCGGCGGAGCGGCTGCAAGGCGAGGTGCAGGTGGAGGAGGTGACGAAGTTTGCCCGCCGAGTGCCTTACGGCACGGACGCCCGGTTAGAGGCGGCGTTGGTGGCCGAACCGGACAAGCCCCGCCAATACATGCTCGCCGTGCTGCAGACCGCGAGTGGCGGCGCGCCGGCAGCGATGGAGCAGATCGGCAAATTGGCGGATGTGGCGGAGGGTGCCGGCGCCCTGCAGCTCGTCACCGCCTACGCTTCCATGATCGGCCGCACCGGAGAGGTCACAGACCTTTGGATCATGCCGCGCGGCCTTGCCGGCTTCGCCTATCAAGCGGGAGATCCGCTGCATGACATCTTGGGGCCGCTGCGCGATCACGCGCCGGAAGAGTCGCTCTTCTACCTGAATCCGCTGCCCTACTCGAAGCTCCAATAGACGGGCAGCCCGGCGGCTGCAAGCCGGGCCGCGCAACCGGCCGGGCGGTGCCTACGGATGCTGCGCCGTGGCTCGCAATAGCTGTGCCTTGGCCGCCGTCGCGTCGCCGCGGAAGACGATGCGGTCGCGCTTCTGTTCCAGCTGATGGTCGTACATCGGGTCGTAGTACCAGTCCAACAATATGCTTACCCAGCGGCGATGCGCCGCCGCGCTGCCATCCATGAAGGCCGCTGCCATCGCCTCCCGGGCCTGTCGATGGCGCTCGCTCCCTAAGCGCCGCGCGATGTTGTCCAACGCCGCGGTGAGATGCGCTTGGGAGGCGTCTGGCGCCAACGCATAGCCTTGCACGATGTGGTCGATGCGGGCTTCGCGCGGCACCTCAACCACCACCAGCGGCGCCGCCTGCATGGCCCCGAACACCGCTTGAGGAATCGCCAAGCGGCCGATGGTGCGGCTCTCGTCTTCCACGGCGAGCGTGCCGGCCCGCCCCCGTTGGGCCAACACCACCGCCAGCGCATTCTCGAAATCGATGGGCGTTGGCTGCGGCGTGGTGCGCCCGCCGAACGCCGAACCGCGGTGGTTGGCCAAGCCTTCCAAGTCCACATGGCCGGGAATCTCCTGCAACAGCTCCGTCTTGGCGCTGCCGGCGCGCCCGCCCAGGACAACCCACTGCCGCGGCATCTCAAGCTCGGCGAGGCAAAACTGCCGCAACGCCTTGTAACCGCCGGCCACCCGCGCCACGTCCCGGCCTTGTTCGCTCAGCCACGTTTGGACGACTTGCGAGCGGGCGCCGCCCCGCCAGCAATAGAGCACGGCGTTTGGGTGCGCGTCGAGGAAGGCCGTCCAACCGCGCAGCCGCGCCGCCTGGACGGCGCCGCTCACCAATCGCTCGCCCAGCTCGAATGCGGCGCGTGGCCCGTCTTGCTTGTGGCGAATGCCAACTTGGTGGCGCTCGTCGTCCGTCAACAGCGGCAGGTTGATGGCGCCGGGCAGTGCGCCGCGGGCGAACTCGGCGGGTGCCCGCAGGTCGATGAGGGGCGTCTGGCTGGTGAGGAGCCTCGCGTAGTCTGCGGTGAGCCCGCCCAAGATGCCGCTATGGAACCAAGGGGTCGGTGATGGTCTCGCCGGCTTGGAAGGCCGCCAAATGCTGGCGCAGCTCTTCGATCACTTGTGTGAGCCCTTGGTCATTCGCCTCGCGCAGCGCTTCCCGCTGCAGTGCGACGGCGCGGTCGAAGTCTCCATTGGCGGCGTGGGCCGCGGCCCAAGTGTCCAAGTAGGCGGGTTGGCGCCGCGCCGCGGCATCGCGCTGCATCACATGATCCATGATGCGCAGGGCGTAGCGTGCGTCCCGCAGCCGCTCAATCTGCGTCACCGTCAACCACCATGCCACCTCGTTGACGATGATTGCCGTCTCTGGCGCGGCCGCGACGGCAGACTTGAACCAAGATCGCGCCCTTCTGTGGCTGCGTTTGACGTAGCGGCCACGGGCATGCAGCTCGGCGAGAATAAGCCGCGCCTCGGCGGCCGGACAGGGCCGCGTTTGCGTGGCGGCCGCCGTTTCCGAAATGGCGACGCACTCGTCCGCGTCGCCCTTGGCCAACTCGGCAATCCAATCGTAGGCGCGCGCATTGAACTCCCTGTCGGCATCCGCGCTGAGCAGGAATCGGGCGTAGAGCACCTTGGCACGGTCATAGTCCAATTCGGCGGCGTGCGCGAAGTGTCGGTCGCTGGCGGCGTCGTCTTGTTCAACATGCTGGCCGGCGAGGTGCAGCTGCGCCAGATACAGGTGCGCGCGCGGATTGCCAAGCGCCGCGGCGCGCCGCAGCAGCGCGACGCCTTGGTCGGCTTGCCCCTCGCCCAGTGCGTCGTCGATGTACAGATCGCCCAACTGCAGCATGGCATCGTCCGAACCGGCATCGATCGCCTGCAGGTAGTTCTGTCTGACGAGGGCTAAGAAATCATCCTGCGCGGGGCCCGCCTCCAAGCGGCGGGCGCTGACCAGATAGGCGTCCGCCAGCGCCAGGTTCGCCAGCGCGTTGCCAGTGCGCGTGGACGCGGTGAGCCAGTCGATCGCTTCCTCAAGCCGATCTTGAGCCGCGAGGAAGACGCCCACTGTCGCCTGCGCGGCCGGGTCGTCCTGCCGCGCCAGGTGGCCGATGAGTGCCCCCGGCAGCAATGTTTGGCCGGGTGCCTGCCATGCCGCGGCGCGGTAGGCCGGCTCCATGTCGAAATGGACGGCTTGCATGGTCGCGCCCGGCGCCGCCGCTGCGACGACCATCGTGAACGGCCGTTCTTCGCTGTTTCTGTAGATGGACCCCACCGGCTGCCGCCCGGACGCGCGGAGATAGGCCAACGCCTCCGGCGCGGAAAGCACCGGGTAGGGCGAGGCTTCGCTGCCATCATGGCCGGCCGCGATGGCAGCGCTGAGCCGCTCCACCCACGCTTGGTGTTCCTCGGCTGCGTCGGTGCGCTCCACATATTCGTAGAACTTGGTGAGCGCATAGTGGCCGACGATGCTGGCGCGATGCTGATCGAGAATCGCAGACCCCACCGGGCCGGTGCGCAACGGCTCTTCGTCGACGAAGCGCATCGCTTGGCGCTCCAACGGCGCGAGGCGTTGGGCACGGTGCGGGAAATCTGGCGTTGCTTGGAAGGCGGTGCGCAACTCGGCCGCATCGACGGCCTCGCCGGCTTGCATGGCCGCGATGAGCGCTTCGTAGGAAAGGGGGGGATTGCTGACGCAGCCGGCGCAGGCGAGCGCCACGATGGCGAAAGGCATCAGTCGCATCGGCGCAGTGTAGCGCATTCAGGCGATTTGCCCGTGCGACATGGCGGATGGAGCGCGTGAGCCAACGCCCTGGGCTTTTGAGGGATGCGGCAGCATCTCTTAAGATAGCGCCTTGAGTTTCGGGCGTTCTCTCTCTTCAGGATTTCACCATGTCACTGCAATTCAAGCTGCGCGTGCCAACCGCGACGGAAGCGTTGCCCGGCCGCAACCAGCCGGTTCCCGTGCCGCCGCGCCACTTCGTCAACGGCAATCCCATGCAACCGCCGTTCCCGGACGGCCTGCAGCGCCTGCTGGTGGGCATGGGCTGCTTCTGGGGGGCGGAGCGCAAGTTCTGGGAAACGCCCGGCGTTTTCGTCACCGCGGTGGGCTATGCCGGCGGCGCCACGCCGAACCCGGCCTACGAGGAGGTCTGCTCCGGCCTCACTGGACACACGGAGGCCGTGCTGGCGGTGTTTGATCCGGCGGTGGTGAGCTATGCGACGCTCCTCAAAGTGTTTTGGGAAGGGCACGACCCCACCCAAGGCATGCGCCAAGGGAATGACTTGGGCACGCAGTACCGTTCGGCGCTCTATTGGCACGACGCCGCCCAGCGCGAGGTGGCCGAGCGCTCCAAGGAGGCGTTCGGCGCCGCGCTCAGCGCAGCCGGCTTTGGGCCGGTGACGACGGAGGTCGCCGCGGCGCCGACGTTCTACTACGCGGAGCACTATCACCAGCAGTACTTGGCGAAGGTGCCGAACGGCTATTGCGGCTTGGGCAGCACTGGCGTTTCCTGCGACATTGAGCCGCTGGCGACGCTCGGCGCCGAGGCACTAGCGCGATAGCGCGGCGCTGGAAAGTGCGATAGCGCGAGGGGGAGAAGGCGGCTGCCCCGTGAGAGGGCGAGATCGGGCGTGATGGAGAAGGCGGCCGCTGCTGCTTGAAGTGGCGCTGCAAGCGCCGTGTCGGCCCGCGTCACGCTTCGGGCGCGAACTCCGGATCCAGCGCGGCGAAGAACGTTTGCACCACGCGGTAGGTGAGCCCCCACACGAAGTGGCCGCCGCGCACGCGGTAGCCGTTGAAGGGCGTTGGCGTGCCGCCGACCAAGCGATCTTCTTTGGTGTGGTTGTCCCCGGTGCGCATCGGCGCCAGCCGCGTCCACACTGCGGCAGCCACCTCGTGGCTGAGCTCGAAGGCGGGATCCCCCTCGATGGCGAACACATAGGGCGCGACCAGCATGTCTGGGCGCCGGCCATAGGCGGCGGGGCGCTGCGCCGGCAGTTCGCCGATGAGTTGCGAGCGGGCGATGGCGAGGCCAACTTCCTCATGGGTCTCGCGCATCGCCGCGGCCGCCAAGTCCGCATCGTCGGGCTCTCTGTGGCCACCTGGGAAGGCCATCTGGCCAGACCACGGATCACCACGCTTCTCGGCGCGTTTGATGAACAGCACTTCCGTGTCTTCGCCCCACTCGCGCAGCACAACGGCCACGGCCGCTTGGCGGGTGGCCGCGGTGACGGCATGGCGCAACGGCTCGCTCGCGGCGAGCCGCGCCTCGATGTCGGCGATGGGAAGCACGCGCCTATATCATAGCGCGGCCATGTCGCTTGAATCTTCCGCCAACCGCTGCTTCGTCTGCGGGCCGGGCAACGCGCACGGCCTGCAGGTGGCGTTTCGCCTCGACGCGGGCGTGTGCCGGGCGGAGTTCACGCCCCGCGCCGAGCACGCCGGTTACGACGGCGTGACCCACGGCGGCATCCTGTTCAGCTTGCTCGACGACGTGATGGCCAACTGGCTGTACCTGGATGGCGAGCAGTGCTTCACGGCGAAGGTGGAGGTGCGCTACCGCCAGCCGTTGCCGGTCGGCACGCCCATTCGCTTGGAGGGGCGCCTCATCCGCCGCAAGGGACGCCTGGCCGTGCTGGAAGGCAAGGTGCTGCGGGACGACGACGGCGCCGTGGTGGTGGAAGCGGCGGGCAGCTTCATGGTGGAACCCACCTGACCGACCGCGCCTTGGCCGCTTCGCTGACCATGCCCAAGTGCGTCGTGCGAAGATGGTGCAGAATGTCCGCCCCTGCAGACCCGCGCCGCCCATGACCACGAGCCTCGCCGCGCCATCGCTCTACATCAACCGCGAGTTGGCGTTCTTGGAGTTCAACCGCCGCGTCTTGGAGCAGGCGAAGAAGGACACCGTGCCGCTGCTTGAGCGGCTGCGCTTCCTGTGCATTTCGAGTTCCAACCTAGACGAGTTCTTCGAGATTCGCGTTGCCGGCTTGAAGCAGCAGGAGGCATTGGGCGCCACCCATCGCGGGCGAGACAACCTCACGCCGGCCGAGCAGTTGCGGCGCATCACCGAGCGCACCCGCGAGCTGGTGGCCGAGCAGTATCGCGTGTTGAACGATGTCATCGTGCCGCGCTTCGCCGCCGAGGGCATTCGCTTCCTGCGCCGGGACGAATGGGACAAGAAGCAGCGCCAATGGCTGAAGCGCTTCTTCAACCACGAGTTGGAACCCATCTTAACGCCCATCGGGCTGGACCCGGCGCATCCGTTCCCGCGCGTCCTGAACAAGAGCTTGAGCTTCATCGTCACGCTGGACGGCAAGGACGCCTTCGGGCGCAGCAGCGGCATGGCCATCGTGCAAGCGCCGCGCGCGCTGCCCCGCGTGGTGCGCTTGCCGGAAGGCGAAGGCGGTGAAGACGGCGGGCGCTACCAGTTCGTGTTCCTGTCTTCCATCATCCACGCCCACGTCGATGAGCTGTTCCCGGGCATGAGCGCCTCGGGCTGCTATCAATTCCGCGTCACCCGCAACAGCGATTTGTTCGTGGACGAAGAAGAAGTGGACGACTTGTTGCGGGCGATGGAGGGCGAACTGTCGTCGCGGCGCTTTGGCGATGCCGTGCGGCTGGAGCTCGCGGACGAATGCCCGCGCCCGGTCGCGCAGTTCCTGCAGGGGCAATTCGGTCTCGCGGACGCAGACGTGGTGCGCTGCGAAGGGCCGGTGAACCTGATGCGTCTGATGGAGATTCCAGACCTTGTGGACCGGCCAGACCTCAAGTACCCCGGCTTCACGCCCCGCATCTCGCGGCGCATTCAACGCGCCGCGGACATGTTCGCCGCCATCCGCGAAGGCGACGTGCTGCTGCATCATCCATTCGATTCGTTCGCGCCGGTCATCGACTTTCTGCGTCAAGCCGCGAGCGACCCGAACGTCGTCGCCATCCGGCAGACGCTGTATCGCACCGGCGCGGATTCCGCGGTGGTCAAGGCATTGGAGGATGCCGCCGCGGCCGGCAAGGAAGTGCTTGTCGTCATCGAGCTGAGGGCGCGCTTCGACGAGGCGGCGAACATCGAACTCGCCACCAATCTGCAGGAAGTGGGGGCGCAGGTGGTGTACGGCGTGGTGGGATACAAGACGCACGCCAAGATGAGCATGGTCATCCGCCGCGAGGGGCGCAAGCTCGCGCGCTATGTCCACCTCGGCACCGGCAACTACCACGCCCGCACGGCGCGCGTGTACACAGACTATGGGCTTTTCACCTGCGACGGCGACTTTGGCGAGGACGTGCAGCGCGTCTTCAAGCAGCTCACCACGATGGGCAGCGCGCGGCGCCTGAAGAAGATGCTGCAATCGCCGTTCACCCTGCACGACACCATCTTGAGGCACATCGAGGCGGAGGCGGAACGCGCCAAGGCGGGCGAGCCGGCGCGGGTGATCGCCAAGATGAACGCCCTCATTGAGCCGAGCGTCATTGAAGCGCTGTACCAAGCGTCCCAGGCCGGCGTGTCCATCGACTTGGTGGTGCGTGGCATGTGCGCGCTGCGCCCCGGCATGGAAGGGGTGTCCGAGAACATTCGCGTCACCTCGGTGATCGGCAGGTTCCTTGAGCACACGCGGGTGTTCTACTTCGAGAACGGCGGCGAGCCGCGCGTCTACCTCTCCAGCGCGGATTGGATGGGGCGCAACTTCTTTGACCGCGTGGAGACCTGTTTCCCCGTGGAAGACGACGCCCTGCGCGCCGCCGTCATCCGCGACATGGAGCTTTACTTGGCGGATTCCACGGCGTGGCATCTGCGCGCGGACGGCACATACGCGCAACGTGAAGCGGGAGCGGAACATTGCGTCGCGCAGGAGGCGTTGCTGCAAGGGTGAGCCGGGCGGCGGCACCCGCCGCACGCGCCATCTGAGGTCGGCAGGCTACTGGCCGGCTGGCAAGGGTCACCTAGCGCCGAACACGCCCGCCCGCTCGCATGTCTTGGCGCCGGCGCCCCGCGGCTACTGCGCCGACACCAAGAGCCGCACCGGCCCCGCCGCGAGGTGGCTGGCTTCCTGCTCCAAGTCCAGTTCCGTCAAGGGATGCGCGCGCAGCCACTTTTTCGGCAGCGAGAGCCGCACGCCACCTTCCACCGGTGCCACGCCGAGCGGCGGCAGCGGCCCGTCTGCGCGGCTGCGGTGCAGCACCACGGCGATGCGCAGCAGCGCGCACAGGCGCGCGAGGTGCGTGGCGCCGGCAAAGTCTTCAGCCGGAAACTTGCGCCGGTGCGCCCGCACCAACAGCGCCACGCGATGCTGTTCCGAGTGCGAGAAGCCCGGCAAGTCCATGTTGTCGAGCAAGTAGCCGCCGTGCTTGTGATACTGCTGGTGGGCGATGTCCAAGCCGATCTCGTGCAGCGCCGCCGCCCAGTGGAGCGCCGCTTCGAGCTCCGGATCGTCCATGCGCCACGCGTGGCGCAGTTGCTCGAGCAGGTTGAGCGCCGTGCGCGCCACGCGGGCGGCGTGTTCCCGGTCCACGTGGTAGCGCCTGGCGATGTCGCGCACGGTCTTCTCGCGGATGTCCTCGTCGTGAACGCGGCCCAACAGGTCGTGCAGCAGCCCCTCGCGCAGGGAGCCGTCCGAGACGCTCATGCGCTCTAGCTGCAGAGACTCGAAGATCGCCGCGAGGATGGCCACGCCGCCGGGAAAGACGGGCGCCCGCTCGCGGTTAACGGTGGCGAAGTTCAGGCGCTCGACGTGTCCGGCGTCGATCATGCGTTGTTTGATGTGGTCGAGCCCCTTGCGCGTGATCTCGCGCCCGCCGAGCTCGGCCTCGATGACGCCATGCGCCGCGAGGGCCGTGCCGGAGGAGGCGATGGCGCGGTTCCACCCCCGCGCCCGATAGATGCGCTCGATCACCTCTAGCTCTTGGCAGGCGGCGCGCTCGGCCGCGTCCAGCCGCTCGCCATCGATGCGGCCGTCGGCAAAGTGTGCTTCAGACAGGGCGGCGCAACCCATTTGCAGGCTCTCCGTCAACCGCGGCTGAAAGCGGCGCCCGAGGATGAGCTCGGTGCTGCCGCCGCCGATGTCCACCACCAGCCGCCAGTCGCTGTCGTCCTCCAGCGAATGTGAAACGCCGAGATAGACGAGGCGGGCTTCCTCCCGCCCGCTGATGATGTCGATGCCGTGCCCGAGGGCGGCTTCGGCGCGGCGGATGAACGCCTCTGCATTGCGGGCTTTGCGCAGGGTGTTGGTGCCCACGACGCGCACATTGGCCGCGTGCAGGCCGCGCAGCCGCTGCCCCAGCCGCGTGAGGCACGCTAGGGCGCGACTTTGGGCCGCCTCTGTCAACGCGTTGTCTGCGTTGAGGCCCTTCGCCAACCGCACCATCTCGCGGTGCTTGTCCACCACTTGCAGGCGCTCGCCCTGATCCAACGCCACGATCAGATGGAAGCTGTTCGAGCCCAAGTCCAACGCGGCGAGCGTCTGCTTGAGGGAGGTGGGGGAGGGGGCGGTGAGTTGGGCCATGCGAGCAGGGATTGTAGGCAAGTTGGCGCCACCACGTTTGGCCGCCGCCGGCTCGCAGGGCGCCGGCGGCGGCCGACTGCATCGCGGGGAGGCCGCTGGCTGTCGCCTCGCTAGGCGCGACGAGGCGCCGCCGCGGCAAGGGGTAGCATTGTTTCGCAGCAATCCAAGGAGTCCGCATGACGAAGTTCCACGGTCGGGAATACCGCGATGCCATGGGCCAGTTCTGCACCGGCGTCGTCATCGTCACCGGCGTGAGCGGCGCTGTGATGGCGGGGTTCGCGGCGCAATCGTTCGTGTCGCTCTCGTTGGATCCGCCGCTCGTTGCCGTGTGCCCCGGCAAGGCCAGCACGAGTTGGCCGAAAGTGCGGGATTCTGGCCACTTCTGCGTCAATGTGCTCGGCGACGACCAGCGGCGCATCTCGGATGTGTTCGCCCAGCGCGGCAAGGTGGCGGACATTGGCTGGCGGCCGGCCGTTTCCGGCAGCCCTATCCTCGACGGCGTGTTGGCCTATGTGGACTGCGCGTTGGCAGCGGAGCACGACGCCGGCGACCACACCATCGCCGTGGGCCGCGTGCTCGACATCGACATTCTCGACGGCGCGCGCGCGCCGCTGTTGTTCTTCCGCGGCGGCTACGGGCACTTCGCGGCCACCGCGGCCGTCGCAGGGGGCGGCTAACGCCACGCCGCGGCGGGCGGCGGCGCTGGCATGGAACTCTGGATTTGGCTCACGGTCGGCGCGGCGTTCTGCCAGAACCTGCGCTCGGTGCTGCAAAAGCGGCTCACCGGGCGGTTGTCGCCGGAGGCCGCGAGCTACGCCCGCTTCTGTTATGGCGCTCCGTTTGCTGCCGCCTTCTTGCTCGCGCTGGCGGCCATGTCGGATGTGCCGCTGCGGGCGCCGGATGGACGCTTCCTCGCGGCCGTCGCCGTGGGCGGCTTCGCGCAGGCGATGGGCACCGTGGCGCTGGTGCGCAGCTTTGGCCATCGTCGCTTTGCGGTCGGCACCGCCTACTCGAAGACCGAGGTGGTGCAGACGGCGATCTTCGGCTTCGTCATCGCCGGTGAGGCGGTGGGCGCGCTCGCCGGCGCCGGCATCCTCGTCAGCTTGGTGGGCGTGCTGCTGCTCTCAGCGGGCGCCAGTGTGCGTGCGGCCCTCGCGTTGGGCAGGGGCGCGTGGCTTGGCATCGGCGCCGGCGCTGGCTTCGGCATTGCCGCGGTGTGCTTCCGGGAGGCGGCGCTGGCTCTGCCGACGGGCGGGTTCCATGTGCGCGTCGCGGTCACGCTGCTCGCGGTGATCACGCTGCAATCCGTCGGCATGGGGCTCTGGCTGGCGTGGCGCCAGCCGGGTGCCTTGCGTGAGGTGGCGCGGGCTTGGCGCGTGGCGTTGTGGGTGGGCTGCGCTGGGGCCGTGGCGTCGGCGGGCTGGTTCGCGGCCATGACGCTGACTCAGGCGGCCTATGTGCGGGCACTGGGGCAGGTCGAGCTGTTGTTTGCGTTCGTCGCCGGTGCGGTGGTGCTGCGCGAGCGCGCCCGTCTGCGCGAACTCGCCGGCGCCGGCTTGGTCGTCGCCGGGCTGGCGCTGGTGCTGGCGTGAGGCGCGCCGGCAGGAAGGCGTGAAGCCGATGGCCTAAGATGCCCGCTAGGGTTGCGGCGCAGTAGCGCGGAAAGGAGGTGGCGTGAACGCAGTGGAAGTGGTGGCCCAAGACGGTTGGGCCGAGTTGGTGATGAGCCGTCCAGAGCGGCGCAACGCCATCAATGGGGAACTCGCCACGGGCATGGTGGACGGCCTGCGCGCCCTCTCGGCGGACGACGCCGTGCGCGTCATCCTGCTGCGGGGCGCCGGCGGCGCATTCTGCTCGGGGCTGGACCTCAAGGACTTCAATGCAGAGCCGCCACCAGCGTGGATGCCGCGTTTCAGCGGCATGTGGCGCGATGTCCATCGGGCGCTCTACGAATGTCCTAAGCCGATCATCGGCGCCTTGGAGCGCTTTGGCATCAACGGCGGCGCAGCGCTGGCGCTGGCCGCGGATCTGCTTGTGGCCGGGGAAGGTGCGTTCCTGCAGGTGGGCGAGGTGCGCCAAGGCCTCGCCGCGCCGTACAACATGGCTTGGTTGCGGCTGCGCCACGGCGAAGCCTTGGCCGCGCGGCTCACGTTGGTGGGGCGGCGGTTCGCCGGCGCCGAACTGCTCAGCCTTGGCATAGCCCACGACTGTGTGCCGGATGCCGAGGTGCTCGCCGCGGCGCGGGGCTTGGCCGAAACGCTCGCCGGCTATCCGGCGGGCTCGCTCGGGCGCATCAAGGCGACGCTGCGCGCCTACAACGATGCACCGGCGGATGAATGGTTCGACCGCGCCGTTCAAGCAGCGCCTGGGCGCGGCCCCGGCGGGATGCAAGCGGTGCGTTGACGATTCGCGCGATCGGCGGAGCGCCGATCGCCGCGTCGCGCTCGAATCGGTTAGTTGCCGAGCCCGGCCAGCATCAACCCTTGCGCCGGCAACCCCAACAGCACGCGGCCGCCATCTTCGATGTGGTGCGGCGCCACCGTGAAGTGCTGCCGCACGACGCGCACATCCCGGCAGATGCGCTCCAGCGGGTGGCCGATTTGGTTGGCGGTGGTGCCGGCCGCCTCGGCGATGGCGTCCACGGCGTCGGCCGCACCTAGCACGGCGTCGGAACAAACGATCTGGAACAACGCGCGGTCCCGCGCCGTGAGTTTCTCGCCGGCCACGATCTTGTCCCAGTGGCTCGCCAGCAGTTCGAACACTGAAGCCCGCACGCCGAGCAGCCGCGCTTCGGCCATGGCCAGCGCTCGTTGCGCAAAGGGGCGTTCCCGCACCTTGCGGTCTGAAAAGCGGCCAGTCTTGGCGCTGGCGAGGTCCATGAAGGCATCGATGCCGGCGCGGGCGATGCCCAACGCCACCGCCACCTTGTTGTAGGCCAAGCGGGTGCCGAGCGGAATGCGCCCGAGCGGGCCGTCGCCGACCGCGCCGCCGAGCGTCACGATGATGCGTTCGTCTGGCACCAGTGCATCATCGATGCGCACGTCGTGGGAGCCGGAGCCGCGCAGCCCGCTCACATGCCAGGTGTCGACGATTTCGTAGTTCTCCGCGGGAACCACGGCATAGCGGTTGACTGCGTCCACCGGCTCGTCGCCGTCAAAGAGGCGCACGGTGGCGCCGAAGATGCTGGCGTTGTGGATGCCGCTCACGAACTGCCACTGGCCGCGCACCCGCCATCCGCCGGCCACGCGCTCGGCGCGCCCGACCGCGGCGGTGGAGCTGGCCATCACCACCAGCGGATCCTCGATGAGCTCCGGGCAGGTGGCGAGGCCCGGCGCCACCAAGCCGAACGTCTCGATGCCGATCATCAGGTTCCAACCGGCGCTGCCGTCGATGCGCGACGCCGCCTCGATGACGCGCATCTGCGTCAGCGGGTCTGCCTCGTGGCCGTGGCACGCCCGCGGCGCCGCCACCCGGTACAGGCCCTCGCGGGCAAAGGCCGCCGCCACCGGCGCCGGCAGGCGGCGTTCGCGCTCGGCCTGGTCTGCATGGGCCGTGATCACCGGCGCCAGCGCTTCGGTTTTGGCGACGAACTGGTCGGCTTGCAAAATCGGTTCTCCTTGCGCGGCATGTTACTCCGGCTGGGCTTGGCGCCGGCGTTTTGGGCGGCTGCCAAGGCATACACAGCCAAGCCGGCGCCCGCGCGAGATTTGCGCTTGCCGTTTGCCGTCGGGACGCAGCACAATCGAGGCTCGAACGCACACAGGAGACGCGCGATGAAAACGGTGACCGACGTCTTGCGGCACAAGGGCAACGGCGGCGTCCATTCGATAGTGCCCATCGCCAGCGTTTACGAGGCCATCGAGGTGATGGCGGTGCGCCACATCGGGGCGCTGCCGGTGCTGCAGGACGACAAGCTCGTCGGCATCATCTCGGAACGGGATTACGCCCGCAAAGTGATTCTGAAGGACAAGTCTTCCAAACAGACGCGGGTGTCGGAGATCATGACTCGGGACGTCATCCGCGTCACGCCCAAGGACCGCGTGGACGCCTGCATCGAAAAGATGCGCGAGCACCACATCCGCCACCTCGTTGTCGAGGACGAAGGCATAGTGGTCGGCATGCTCTCGCTGCGGGATTTGTTCACCGAGGTGATTGCCGAGCAGGCGGAAACCATCGACCAGTTGGAGGGTTACATCCGCGGCGAGCCCTAGCCGGGGGCAGCGGCGGAGACGTCGGCGCGGCGAGGTTGGCGCGGCCGGCGGGCACCGCACTTGATGTGCAGCGCTGCGTGGGTCGCCGCGGCGCCGCGCGTCAGCGGCCGGCGACGGTGACGCCGTGGTCCCACACTCCCGCTTCGTTCACGGCATACACGTAGCGCAAGTCCATGGGTTTGCGTTGGCGATGGATGTGGTTGTCGGTTTCCAGCACCCAGGCGACGCCGTCGTCTTGGCGCACGGCGACGACGGCGTGGTGCTCGCGATAGCGTCGGTCATAGGCCACCACCACCCGCAACCTCGCGGCGGGAAAGCCGAGGCGCCGCAGGATGAAGTATTTGGCCGTCGCGTAATCCTCGCAGTCTCCGCCTTGCTCCAGGAACTCCTTGAGCGTCGCCCAGTGCGAACGGCGCACGATCTTGCCGTCTTCGCCATCGAAGGTTTTGCGCCGGTCGCTCTCGTAGCCGCGTTTGTTGATGAAGCGGTTCACGAGCTGAATCTGCTGCTCCCGCGGCAGGTTGGCGCCTTGCCCGACAACGACGTGCAGCGAGCGCATGCGGCGCGAACAGGCGGTTCGATCGTCGATGCAAGCGTCCACCGCCGCCGCTTGGCTCGTGCGGCGCGACAGCATGTCCGCCCACGCCGGCCAATGCGCCGGCGTGGCGAGAAACTCGCCGCCATCGAACGGATAGGCGCCGTGGGGAGACGGTGGCAGCGCGCAGCCGCCGAGCGCGATGGCCGCCGCCGCGCAGGCGCGGATGGGTTGCCGCCAGCGCCGCCGACGCGCATTGTCCGCCCCCTGTGCCGGCGTTAGCATGGCGCGGCCCATGCCGTTTCGCATCGCGTCTTTCGTGCTCTTCGCGGCGCTCACCGCCGGTTGCCAAGTATTGCATGTGGAGGTGCCGGGCGACGCCGTGGCAGTTGAGCAGCTCCTGTCTGGCGAGGCGGTGTTCGGCGCCCCGGTGCCGGATAACGTGGCGGACGCCGCGCTCATCGAGCCAGATGCCGGGATGCGCGAGTTCGTGGCCGGGCGCGTGCTCGCCGGCAAGACATCCGTTGCCCGCTTGGCGCGCCTGCTTGGCAAGTTGGTGGAGGAGGAATACTTCGCCCAAGGCTATCGGCCCAGCCTCACCCAAAACGCTGCGGACACGTTTGCGGCCAAGGCTGGCAACTGCCTTTCCTACACCAACATGTTCGTCGCACTGGCGCGGCTCGCCGGCTTGGATGCCCGCTTTCAGATCGTCGATGTGCCGCCGCGCTTCGATGCAGACTTAGGGCTGTTGCTGCGCAACACGCACATCAACGTGTTGGTGACCAATGGCGAGGTGCGTGGCATGAACCGCGGGGATGTCACCGTGGACTTCAACGCCATCGACACCACGGATTACCCGAAGCGGGTGGTGTCGGACGCCCACGCGCTGGCGCTCTACTACAACAACCTCTCTGTGGAGCGCTGGCGCGATGGCCACCGGCGCGAAGCGTTCGCCTACCTGCGCCGCGCCTTGGAGACGGACGTGCGCAACGCCAACCTGTGGGTGAACCTGGGCGCCTTCTACTCGAAGCATGGCTTCTACCGCCACGCCATCTCCGCGCATCACCAAGCGCTGAAGATCGAGCGCTTCAACCGTCCGGCCATGGGCGGCCTCGCCGTGGCCTACGACGGCTTGGGGCAGCATGCGCTGGCGACGCGCTATGCGCAGCGCGTGCAGAGCTACCGCAAGCGCAACCCGTACTACCACTTCGCGCTGGCGCAGGTTGCCTTCGACCAACTGAGCTATGGGGAGAGCGTCGCCTTTGTGGAGCGGGCGCTGGAACTGAAGCGCGACGACCACCGCTTCCACCGCCTGAAGGGCCGCGCCCACGAGATGCTGGGCGAGCCGGAGGCGGCGCAGGCGAGCCATGCGCTGGCGGAACGCTACGAGCAGCGCAAGGGCATCGCCCCCGCCGCCCGGGTGGGCGACCGGCTGCTCTAGGGAAGGTCTCAACAAGCGCCAATCCCCGCCTCGTTCAAGCGTCTTCTGGCCGTTCATCGGCGTTACAATGTTTCGGGTAGAGGTTGCGCAGGCAGGCGTCCTGCCGGCCGCCGGAGGAGCGCCGCGAGGAGATTGAGAGCAAGGATGGAGAAGAGTACCCCCCCCCCCCCCCCCCCCGGTAGCTGATACGCACACGACCTCGCCGGCCGATGCGCCGAAGAAGCCTTGGGTCAAGCCGACCATCCGGACAGTGGACGGTGAAGTCCGGACTGGCCGGGATTCCAGCCTTGCAACTGAAAACTCTATATACCATCCAATGTCCTGACGCCGATCCGACCGTTTCTGGAGCCAGTGCGCCGGCTCCCGATCTGCGCCGTCCCATCCCGCCAATGACGCTCGACTACTTCGGCTACGACCTTATGGGTGGAGATGCAGGGCTGGGGTAGCGGCTGGACCCGATCAGAAGTCGAGAAGCTGCAAGGCTTTCCACGTCGGCATGAACCAGCGGTCCGGCCGGTCGGCGTCCAGACGCTCCAGGAGGCGACGCATGTGGACGTAACGCGCCCGCGACGGAGGTTCGGCACGCGCGGTGAGGATCCGTCTCAGCGCCGGCGCCGCCCCGGCGAAGGCGTCGAACAACGGCTCGGACCGGGCAGGGTCGGCCTTGTCCGAGTTCCAGCAGATCTCCGGCGGCAGGACGCCGTCCAGGGCGTGGCGCATCAGCCACCGGCTCCACCGCCCGCGCCGGAACTGCTCCGGCGGCAGGCCCAGGGCGAACTCCAGCAGCCGGCGATCCAGCAGCGGGTATCGGTACTCGAGGCCGTGGCGCGCGCCGCTCGCGGCCCAGCCCTCGATGCGCTGGCTCAGATGCCCGCTGCGCAGAAGCCGCGCCTGCGTGCGCCGCACGCCGATCGGCCTGAACACCTCCACGGGCAAGGGCTTCACACGCCGCGCGAACGCCGGGTCGATGAGCCAGCGCCGGCGGCGCGGCTCCTTTCCCCGCAACCGCCTGTGCAGGTGGATCGGGAGGTGGGGATGCGCGAGCGACAGCGCGACGTGCGCCAAGGCTCGGAACGGGTGGGGGCCGGCGCGGCATTCGGCGGCCAGCCTCAGCCAGCGCCCGCCAAGAAGCAACTGCTCGCGATGTCCCCGGCCGTTGAACGAGACGCCCTCGTCCCCGCCCCAGCCCGACAGCAGCACCCGCACCCCCGATGCCGCCGCGCAGCGCTGCACCGCTTCCTCGTTCATCTGGACGTGCACCCCGGGGAAGGCGCCGTCGCGACGCAGCACGGCAACCACGTCACCGGGGCTCAGGGCGCAGTGCGACACCTGCAAGCCTTCCTGGGCGCAAACCGCGTGGATGAGCGCGTACTCCTTCGCATGTGCCGGCGCCGGCGTCTCACCATCCAATGCTGGCAGCCAACTGAACGCAAGCGGCGGTGGGCGACCCCGGCGGCGCAGCTCGCGGGCCGCGAGCACCGCGATGCCCGACGAGTCCAGGCCGCCGCTCAGGTGTACGCCCACCGGCCCGCCGCACAGGCGGTCCTCGACCGCCCGTGCATACAGAGCCAGGAACTCCTCGGCATGGGCGTCGTCGGAGGCCGGCCGCGCCGCCGGCGTGCATTCGGGACGCCAATAGCGCTCGATGCGCGTCCGCGGGCCATCTCCCGGAAATGGCTCTCCCTCGACGGTGAGCGTATGGCCGGGCGGCAGCTTGCGCACCTCCTTGAAGAACGTACGGGTGGTCGTGTTCCACCAGCCGGAACCCGTCAGAAAGGTCGCCACGGTGGCCTCGTCCAGCGCGCCGGAGACGCCCGGCATGGCGAGGACGGCTTCCACGGCGCTGGCGAAGACGAAGCCGCTCGGAGGAAAGGCGTAGTAGAAGGGCCTGGCGCCGGCGTGGTCCCGGGCGCAGAAGAGCGTGCGCTTCCTCGCATCCCACACGACAAAGGCGTAGTCGCCGAGCAGGTGGTTTGGGCACTCCCGGCCCCAGCGCCTCCAGGCCCGGAGGATGAGGCTGACGTCGGTGAGGGCGGAACGCTCGGCGGGGGGAACGCCGAGCGCGCTGCACAGCGTGTCGCGGTCGTCGAGGCGGACGTCCGCCGCCACCGCGATGCCCGCGTCGCGGTCGAGGCAGGGGAAGCGCCCCGCGCCGTCCCCGTTCGTGGCCGCCGCAAACCGGCAGCCGAGGCCGACGCCTCCCTCCGTCCATTGCGCGCCGGTTTTCCCGTAGTCGGACAGCGCGGCCAGCATGGCGACCAGCCCGTGCGTGGCCCGCGCATCGTGCAGGTGGAATCCGCAGAGCGCATTCATCGGAAAGTCCCCTTCTCCATCCGCCACACCGCACGTATCCCCGCCTCGTCAACCGCGCGAATCATCGTTACTTCCAGCGTCCCGGCGGATGCGGCGGATTGGCCGGCGATCGTCACGGCGAACACGACCCCCACCGTGCGAGGCGCCATCCCATGAGCGGCCCGACCCACTGGTATCGCGCCTACGGTCTGCGCATACGCTCCGCCGTCGCCCTGCCCTTTGACCCCCTGCCGATCCCGGCGCCTTCGAACCGGACGTGACCGTGCGCCTCGGCGCCGTTCCCGAGACCCTCCCCGCCTGCAACGGCCACTCGATCCGCAGCAATCGCTGGCAGGCCCGACCCGGCGCCTTCCTCATGCGCGTGGAGGACGTCGCCCGGTATCTGGTCACCGGCGGACGCGACATGCTGATCGATCCGCTCGGCACGGATGATGGCGACGTCGTCGCCTTCTTCGCAAGCTCCCCGTTCACCGCCCTGCTGCAACAGCGCGGCGTGGCCACGCTGCACGCCGCCGCCGTCGCCACCGAGGCTGGCGCGGTGATGCTGCTCGGCAGGAGCGGCATCGGCAAGTCTTCGCTGGCCGCGGCGCTCGTCGAGCGCGGCTACCCCTTGCTCGCCGACGACGTGACCGGCGTGATGCTGGACGCCGGCGGTCGTCCCGTGGCGCTGCCCGCGTTCGCGCACCAGCGGCTGTGGGGGCACCCTGGACGAGATGCACTGGCGAGGGCGGGCGCAGTCGAGGGTGCAGCAGAGGTTGGAGAAGTACTGGGTGCCGTCGCAACGGGCCTGCGCCGTGCCGCTGCCTGTGTGCGCCGCCTTCGTGCTGGAAGCCAACCACTACCCGGACATCGGCATCGAGCCCGCGTCGCCCGGCAGCGCCTTCTGGTTGCTGTGGAAAAACACCCACCGCCGGCGGGTGATGAGCGCGACGGGACAACGCCTCGGGCATTTCCGCGCCGTCACCGCGACGGCGCGGCGAGTGCCGGTGGCGCGGATGACGAGGCCACGGTATCCGTTCTTGCTGGACGCGCTGGCGGACCACGTCGAGGCGCACCTGCGCGAACGCGCGGCCGGAGGCCCCGAACCAAGACTCCCTACCCCGTCCATGAGGAGACTTCAACCTCGTCGGCTCTCACCCATCACCACACACTAGGCGAAAGCCATCAACCGGCTACGAGATCGGGGTAAGTCCAGCTCCATGTAACCGCCTTGTCTGTTGGCAATAGCCAATTGTATCAGTTGGTTGTTGCGCGCTATCTTTGCCGGCACTGCACTGGCCACGGTCACCGCGAGGCGCCGAGACATGACAATGCCCCCCCCCCCCCCCCCCCCCGGAGCCGAGACGCACACGGACACGGCTTCCCCGTCCGGGACACCGAAAAAGCCTTGGAGCAGGCCGAAGATCAGGACGGTAGATGGCGAAGTCCGCGGCGGTCCAGACACACAGGTCCCCAACTTGGAAACAACATATAACACTTGGCCGCCGTCCTGACCCTCGACTACCATCCCGCCACCGAGACCAAAGGACGGGCGATCGCCAAGGAGGATTGACCGTGCCGCAGGCCGGCAGCGCGCCGATGCCTGTGAACCGCCCCGGGTCTCCGGGGGACTACACTTGTCGGGTCTTCGGGAGGAAGGGCAGATGAACTCATCGACAAGTCCGCCAAGGTCGGCGCTGATGGCTTGTGGACTACCTGGCCCAGTCAGGCCCGTACGTGAAACGCCACATACCGGGCAATCTCCTAATGTCGATCCGACCGTTCGGGAGCCGGCGCCCCGGCTCCTGAGCTGCGCCTTCCCATCGCACCGATGAAATCCTCGTCCACCTCCGGCGTCTGCCTCGCCACCGCCGCCACCGAGTCCTTCGTCCCGGGCGCCCTCGTCATGCTCGGTTCCTTCCTCAAGCACCATCCACGCTTCGACGGCGACCTCGTCGTCATCCACGACGCGCTCCCCCAGGCCGCGCGCGACGCCCTCCAGGCCCTCTCCGACCGCGTGCGGTTCGAGACGGTGTCCGCCAGGCTCAGGGACCGACTCGCCCATCTGGCCGCCAGCCATCCGGCCTTTGCCGGCGGGGTCGAGTACCTCCACTCCCTCGAAGCCTTCCGGCTGCGCGGCTACCGCAAGGTGCTCTTCTACGACAGCGACGTGCTCATCCGCGCCCCGCTCGACGCCCTGTTCGACGCTCCCGGCGCGCTGCTGTGCTGCCCGGACCAGGTCGCCCTCGGCGGCGGCCGGCGCGACGCCCGCACCTTCGAACCCTTGGGCGCTTCCGACCCCGCCGACGCTCCCGCGCTCTCGAACACGTTCAACAGCGGGTTCTTCCTCTTCGACGGACGCCTCGCGGACGGAACCTGCCACGCGGACCTCCTCGACATGGTCCACCCGCGCACTTGGCCCGGCCCACGCGCCCCCCATACAGACCAGTTCCTCCTCAACCGACATTTCGCCGGGCGCTGCACCCTCGTCAGCTCCACCTACAACTATCTCCTCGCCTCCGGCCACGCCATCCGCGCGCGGGAGAACCTCGCCCCGGAATACGCCAAGGCGCTGCATTTCAACCATCCGGTGAAACCTTGGGCGCCCGATGCCATGCTGCGTTGGGTGTGGGCTCACCCTGCCCGCGCGCCCACGCGCCATTTCAAGCTCTGGAGCGATGCCCGCGACGAGATGGCCGGAGCCGTTCCCCCAACCCGGACGGGCTTGGCCGCCAAGCGCCCTCCCAGCACACGCGTCAGCGGCGCGGGCCGCGATCTGGACAACACGGTGACCACCCACCTGTTCGCCGTGTGCCCCAACAACAGCGGCTCCACCTTCCTGGGACACGCCTTGGCCACCTGCCGGGCTGCCTGGAGCCTCGCCCGCGAAGGCAAGAGGATGCTCGGCTATGTGGGGCCCACGACTTATCGGCCCCCTCTGCCGGGAGAGCCGAAGCCCGGGCTGATCTGGGGCGCCCGCCAGCGCTGGATCGACCGCTTCGCGGACCCCCGCAACTACGACTGGCCGCGCAACCGCAAGGCATGGTACTTCCAGGCCAGCGCCCGGGACCCCCGAGCGTCGGTGTTCGTCACCAAGTCCCCGCCGTTCCTGCTGCTCGTCGATCAATTGCTCCGCCACTTCCGCAACGCGAAGTTCCTGTTCATGGTGCGCAACCCCTACGCGGTCTGCGAGGGCATCTGCCGCAACTACCGCAGCCAGTTCGTGGCCGAGGAACGCAGCCTCGAAGAGGAGGCAGCCCTGCATGTCGTCCGCTGCCTCGCTTGGCAGCGGCGCAACGTGCAGGCATACCGGGATTGCAGCGTGTTCTTCACCTACGAGGAGATGTGCGCCGAGCCCGAGCGGGTGGCGCAGCGGATCCGCACTTTGGTTCCGGATCTCGACGACCTGAACCTGCGCCAGAGGCTGCCGGTGAAAGAGAACTCGTACGACGCGATGCTGACCGACATGAACGAACGCCAGATCGATCGCCTCGACGCCTCGCAGATCGCGGTGTTCAACCGCGTGTTCCGAGAACATCGGGACGCGCTCGACTACTTCGGCTACGACCTCATGGATGGAGAGGCGGGGGCATCTTCTCGTCGTCCGTCAGCAGGTGGGCGGCGACCACGCTGAATGCCGGGGTGGTGGCGGCGATGATGAGCCAGAGGCCCGCCGCCCCCGAAACGGTTTCAGGTGATACGCCCGAACCCGAGTGGCGGTAGGCTTGCGTCCATGAGCGCGGAATTGACGGCTGTTCTCGCGGTTGGCGCGATGATGTTCGGCGTCGTGGTGGTGGCAGGGCTCATCCTATCGGCGTTGCGGGAGGTCCGTGAAGAACTGCGCGAGGTCCGTGGAGAACTGCGGGACGTCCGCAAAGACATCGACGATCTGCGCAAGGAGCTCGGCGAGCTGCGCGAGCGGATGGCGCGGCTCGAGGGCATGTTCGAGGGCTTCGCCCGGTCGTCGGAGCGGGAGCCGGCGTGAAGGCGTCGGCGGAACCTGAAAAGCCCCCTACGCGGCCCGCGCCACCTCGAAGGCGGCGATGTTGCGGTCCTCCCGGCTGAACTCCACGCCGATCAGATGCACCGGCCGGCCTAGGCGCAGGTACTTGTCGGCGGAGCCTTCAGCCGGGGAGCGCGAGGGGCTTGCCCCTCGCATGGAAGAGCGCCCCTTGTCCTTGATTTGGGCCAGTGCCCGCCCCGAAGACTCTTTCCCCACCGACTTGAACTCGAAAACGTAAACCCCGCTTTCAGAGCGCACCACCATGTCCGCTCGGCCGCCGCTGGCGCTCTCCTCCGCAACCAAGTCTAGGCCCTGCGACGCGAAGTACGAATAGACCACGCTGGCGTAGTAGCCCTCGTAGTCCCGGATGTTGTTCCGGGTGTGCCATTGGTGGGGAACGCCGGCGAAGACGGCCCGCAGCAGGGCCTCTAGGCCGGCGAAGTCGTTGTCCGCCAGCAGCCGGCGCAGCGACGCCTTCTGCGCCAGCCGCCGCGCGGCGTCTGGCAGCAGCGCCACGAGCAGGCGCTCGTTCAGGCTTTGGCGCACCTCGCGGTTCGGGTACCCCAGCCGGTATTGGGACAAGCCGTTCTCCGCGTCCTCGCCAGTGATCGTCAGATAGCCGGTCTGGAACAGCAGCGCCTCGACGGACATCTCGTCAATGTCGAAGGCGGACAGCAGGGCCTCCGTGCCGACCATGCCCTCCAGGTCCGGCGTGGGGACGCCGCGCCGCAGCAGGGTGTCGATGAGGAACTTCGGCGAGCCGGTCTCGAACCAGTGCGCCTTGAACTTGCGCTGCCGGAACAGCAGCAGGATGTCGAAGGGGTTGTAGACCTTCTCTTCGCCAAGCCAGCTGTAGCCGTTGTACCAGCGGCGCACCTCGCCGCGGTCCAAGCCCAGAAGCTCCGGCGCGAACACTTCGTCCAAGTCCCGTTCCGTGTAGCCGCAAATGGCGGAGTAGGCTGGATCAAGCGTGATGTCCATGAGGTTGTTCAGGCCGGAGAAGATGCTGACCTTTGCGAACTTGCTCACTCCCGTCAGCAAAGTGAACTCGATGTGCGCGTCGCAGGACTTGATGACGGAGTACAGCCCGCGCAGGAAGCTGCGGTTGGCGCGGGCCACCTCCGGCGTTCCCAACGCATCCAGAATCGGCTTGTCGTACTCATCGACCAAGACCGCCACCCGCCGGCCGCTGCGTTCGCGCAGCTCCGCAATCAGCCGGCGAAAGCGGGCCGGGGCGCTGCCGCTGCCGACGGCGATGCCGGCGCTCCTCTCAATGGCCTCCAACTGCAGCGTCAAGTCCTCCGACAGCCAGCCTGGCTGCTCGAAGTCGCCGCTCCCGAAGTCCAGCCGCAGCACCGGGTGGGGCCGGCCCCAGTCCCATCGGTCGTGGATGGCCAGCCCCCGGAACAGCTCCTCGCTGCCCTCGAACAACTCCTTGATGGTGTCCAGCAGCAGGCTCTTGCCGAAGCGCCGCGGGCGGGACAGGAAGTAGTGCTTGCCGCCGTCCGTCATGCGCTGGACGTGGGCGGTCTTGTCCACGTAGTAGTAGCCTTCCCCGCGAACTTCCCGGAAGGTCTGGATGCCGATGGGCAGCTTGCGCTTGGCGGCGCCGTCGTCGGGGGCGCTCATGCCCGCATTGTAGCCCTTCGCCGGGCCGATGCGCCGAAGACGTCTTGGAGCAAGCCAGCCATGCGAAAGATGGCATATGGAGGCAAACTCTCGATCAGAGACACCGGCGACGTCCCAGCCAGGGCGGCGCCTGCGAGCCATGCGCTGGCGGAGCGCTACGAGCGGCGCAAGGGCATCGCCCCCGCCGCCCGGGTGGGCGACCGGCTGCTCTAGGGAGGTCTCCAAGCGCTAATCCCTGCCCCGCTCAAGCATCTTTTGGCCGTTCGTCGGCGCTACAATGCTTCGAGTAGGGCTGCAAGGACATGAAGGCAGACATGGGCAGACATGGCGCGACACAGCCCCCGGTAGCTGTAGCCGATGTGCGCGTAGCTTTGCCGGCCGATGCGCCAGAAGAAACCTTGGGCCAAGCCGACCATCCGGACACCGGACAGCGAAGTCCCGTTTGGCACAGATTGCACCGGCGTGAGAATTGAAAACTCCACATATCGGCTAGTTTCCTGACGCTCGGTCATGACCCTTGAATGCGCAGTCACGGCGCCCGAGATCAACCGCGAGCCGGCGGCCTTGCCGCGAGTCGAAAAACCGGCCTTGGTGCGGCATCTTGGGGCGGTTGACGTCGAGACGCTCCGGTGCAACGTTGAGCGGCTGTCCGAAAGGGTGTGGCGGCAGGAAGACGCGGCCAAGGAAAATGATTACTTTTGCTTCGCCTTCACGCGCCACGTCGTGTTCCGGTTCATCGACGGCAATCAAACGCCACTCTGTTTCTACTCGAACCCCATCTGGGCGGTTTGGCAGCGGATTCTGCTGCCGGTCATGGCGCAGGCGGCGGCGCCCTACGGGTACGCCAAGCCGGTCTACCCCAAGGCGATGCTGGCGCGGCTTGAGGCGGGCCGCGGCATTGACCGCCATGTGGACGGGGCTGGCTCGCACCCGGTGACGCACCGCATCCACGTCCCCTTGCAGACCAACCCGCGAGCCACGCTGACCGTGCGCGACACAGACTTCCGGCTTCAGGCCGGACACGCCTATGAGGTGAACAATCTGGTCCCGCACGGCGCGTTCAACGGCGGCGACCAAGACCGCGTCCACTTCATCTTCGAGGTGTTCGAGGCCGAGGGAGCGACCTTGGCGTGAGCCGCCCGCTCCACCGCTACGCGGCCTACGGGCTGCGGGTGCAATCGCCCATCGCGCTGCCCTTTGCCCCCGCTTCCAGCACGCCGGACCACGAGCCGGACGTCACCATCCGCGTCGGCGCGGCGCCCCCGGCCCTGCCCGCGCCCATGGACAAGCGCGGGCATTGGGAAAGCGCGCCCGGCGCGTTCCTGCTCAACGTGGACGGGGTGGCCCGGTATCTGGTCACGGCAGGCCGCGACATCTTGGTCGAGCCGCGCGGCGGCGGCGACCGCGACATGGGCGTGTTCCTCGCCGGATCGGTGTTTGCCGCGCTGCTGCAGCAACGCGGCGTCGTCACCTTCCACGCCAGCGCCATCGAGACCGGGTCCGGTGCCGTGCTGTTCCTCGGCCGCTCCGGCGACGGCAAGTCTTCGCTGCTCGCGGCGATGGTGCAGCGGGGGCACGCCATGCTCGCCGATGACGTCGCTGGCGTCGTCCTGGACCGCGGCGGACGTCCGACGGCGCTGTCCGCGTTTCCCTGCGCGCGCCTGTGGGCGGACGCCTTGGACGAATTGGGCTGGCAGGCCCCGACGCGGGGCCGCGTGCGGGAAGGCTTGGAGAAGTACTTGGCGCCAGTGGAGCGGTTCCGCGCCACCCCCTTGGCCGTGCGCGCCGCCTACATGCTGACGCCTTCCCCCGGGAGCGGCATCGAGGTCGAGCCATGCACGCGCCCCGCGGCCTTCGAGCGTCTGTCGAGCAGGTACACCTACCGCAAGCGATACCTGTCCGGGCTCGGCCAGCGCCCGGCCCACTTTCGCGCCGTCACGGCAATGGCGAAGCAGGTGCCGGTGTTCCGAGTGAAGCGGCCCGTGCATCCGGTGCAGATCAATGCGCTGGCGGACGAAATCGAGCGGTCTTTGTGCGAGCGCGGCGCCGAGACGGTCTCCCCCGCGGCCGGCGCTTTTGGCTGACGTCAAGCGAAGGGAGCGTTCGTGTCGATCTTCTGGCTCGCCTCCTACCCGAAGTCCGGCAACACCTGGTTGCGGGCGGTGCTGACCAACTACTTGCATGAGGCCGGCGGGCCGGCTTCGATCAACGCCCTGATCGGCGCGTCCGCCGCCAGCCGCCGCTCCGTGTTCGACGAGTGCCTCGGGCTGCCTTCGTCGGACATGACGCCGGAGGAAATCCTGCGCTGCCGCCCGCTGCTGCACGAGGCCCTGGCCGAGGCCATGCCGCCGCCGGCCTTCGTCAAAGTCCACGAGGCATGCCTCCGCGCGCCAGGCGGCGCGGCGTTGTTCCCGAAGGCGGCGACGGCCGGCGTGGTCTACCTGGTCCGCAATCCCCTTGACGTGGTGGTTTCCTACGCGCACCACCAGCAGCGGCCCATTGACAGGATGGTGAAGTTCATGAACGACTCGGCTGCCGGAGCGGAGAAAGCCGTGCGCGGCATTTCCGGCTGGTTGCCGATTCCGCTGCTGACGTGGAGCGGGCACGCGTCGAGTTGGTTGGATCAAGGGGAACTGCCGGTGCATGTCACGCGGTACGAGGACATGCTGGCGAACCCGCGCGCCGCGTTCGGCGCGATCGTCCGCTTCGCCGGCCTTGATTGGGATGCCGCTCGCCTTGGAGAGGCCATCGGCCACGCCGCCTTCCCCCGCCTGCGCGCCCAGGAGGAGGAGTCCGGATTCGATGAGAAGCAGCCGACGGCGCCGTCCTTCTTCCGCGCCGGCGTGGCGGGGTCTTGGCGGACCGCGCTCCGCCCGCGACAGGTGCGGGCGCTGGTGGACGCGCACGGGCCGGTCATGGAGCGGTTCGGCTATCTGCAGGACGCTGAGGCGTTCCTAGCCGGGGACGGTGGGGCCGCGGGAGCGTGAGCGGATGACCCGCCCGGACGCGCAGACGACCGGCCAGCGTTACTGCTTCAATTCGCCGGGATGTACCGTGACGTCGATGGATGCGCCCAACAGCCAAGCGGCCGCGGCGCCCCAAGCCCATCAGACGCAGCCGTCGAACTCACCTCCCGGGTGGCGCGAGCCTATCCGCAATATCTTGCTAGGGCATTTGCGACCATGCCCGCTGGCCTCTGATCCGGGAGGCAGCGTCTCGGCCGCACCCGGCAAGTTCCTCACTACCCCGGATGGCCCGTTGCGACGGTCCTCGACGGTGCCCGGCTGGCACTGTCGCGGGTGGCAGGGGAAGCGCGAGGAGAATAAGGGGCGTGGTCTGGCGGGTGGCGATGCGTCCGGGCCGGCGCCGGCAGTTGGGGGCGGACGGCGAGGAGGCGCTGCGGAGAAAGGAGAAGGCGTCGATCGGCGCCTAGGTGGTTGCGTTGCGCTAGGCGCTTGGCCGCGTCACAGCCACTCATCCTCCCAGCCGTTGTCTGGCTGCTGCTCTGCGAAGGCCCACGTTTGGCCGAAGCGACCGTCGTACGCCACCTGTTTCACCGGCTTGCGGCCTAGCGGGCCGTGTTTGTCGGTGGGGTAGCCGATGGGCAGGCAGCAGTGGATCTGGTTGTTGTCTGGAATGGCCAACAGCTCCCGCAGCTCCGCCTCGTGGCCGAGGGGCAGGTTGAAGATGGAGCCGGACAGCCCAAGCCCCCGCGCCGCCAGCAACAGGTTTTGCACTGCGGGGAACGCGCTGCCGCCGGGCGTGCTGTGGCGGCCCTTGAGGCCGAGCACGATGATGATGGCTGGCGCCGCGGCGAGATGGTGGACCAAGTGCTCCACGCTGCGCAGCGACAGGCGTTGCGAGCGGGGCAGGGCGCTGATGTCTCCGTAGCGCCCCTGATAACGTCGCCACGGTTCCTGCGCCCACTCCTGCATGCGCGCCTTGTGCCCCGGGTCGCGCACCAAGATGAAGCGCCAATCTTGGGCGTTTTGGCCGGAGGGCGCGCGCACCGCGGCGTCGAGCATCTGGAACAACACCGCGTCCGGCACCGGGTCTGGCTTGAAGCGGCGCAGCGCCCGCGCGCTGTACAGGGTGGCAAAGAGTCCTGGGTCTTGGGGCGGCTGGGCGCTCATCTTCGGGTCCTCTGCTGGTTCGGGCGGTGGTGCGCCGGCTTCAGGGCTCAGGGTGTGCCGCTGGCGTGCGCCAACATCCGCGGCCTAAGCGCTGGCTGGCTGGCGGAAGGGGAGGGTAGTGAGTGGCGGTTGAAGCACGGCGTCCATGGCGCGTCGCGTCACATCTTCGCTGGTGACATGCACTGCCTGCAAGCCGGCAGCGCGGGCGCCGTCGACATTCTCTGCGCTGTCGTCCAGAAACAAGATGTCCGCTGGGGCCACGCCCATGTCGCCCGCCACCCACAGAAAGGCGTCGCGGTCTGGCTTGCGACGGCCAATCTGCCACGAGGCGTAGATCTTCTCGAATGCGCCGAGGCACTCGCCGTGGCGCGTCTGCCATGCAGCCTGATGCTCGGCGTTGGTGTTGGTGAAGGCGTAGGTGGGCAGCGTTTGAGCCGCGCGCGGCAAGCGCTCGACCACGGCCTCGAAGCAGCCCGCGAAAAGGGCATTCCAGCCGCGGCGCCACTCCTCGGCAGGCAACTCGATGCCGAGCCGTGCGCCGAGCCGCCGCGCGTACTGCGCGAAGCCGATGGCGCCGGTCTCGTGCTCCTTGTACGCATCGTCAATGCCAAAGCGGGCGGCCAACTGCGCCACTGGCACGTTGGCGCACGCCGCCCAATGCTCGAAACAGTCGCGGGGACGGAGTTTCAGGACGACACCGCCCAAGTCGAAGAGGAGTGCGCGGCAGGTCGTCATGCGGCTACAGCCCCGCCTCGCCGGCTTGGATGGCGGCGTGCATGTCGGCGTCGAGGGGCTGATAGCGCCGGGTGCCCGGCGCCAACACATAGAGCGGGTCCGCCACCTGCGCTGGATCGTACCCCTCCCGCCGCAGGTCTTTTTTCAACAGCTTCATGGTGGCAGTGACGTCGATGTCTGGCTGCACCCGCAAGAACACGGGCCGCGCATAGGCCGGCAGTGTGCGCGAGACATAGTTCGTGAAGGCGTCCACATCCAGTTCGGCGATGCCCGGCGCGAGCCGAATGGCGGCCATGCCGGCGCGCCCGTCCGCCTTGGGCACCTCCACCCCATAGACGTTGCTGAACTCCACTTGGTCGCAGCCGTTCAAGATTTCCCCCACCTCGTTGGTGGAGACGTTCTCAGACTTCCAGCGGAACGTGTCTCCCACCCGGTCCACAAACTGATAGTGGGGGAAGCCGAGGCTGAAGCCCACGTCCACGGTACGCAGCAGGTCGCCAGAGTTGAACCAAGCGTCGCCGTCCTCAAAGGCATTGCGGATGATCTTCTGCTCCGTCGCGTCTTCGTCTGTGTAGCCCTCGAACGCCGCTTGCTCGGAAATACGCGCCAGCAGCAGGCCAGGTTCGCCGGGCGCCGCCGCCACGCAGCGCCCCGCCGCGTTGCGGGCGATGGCGTCGGCCTCAACATCGTATTGCACCAAGGCCACTTCGCTCGACGTCATGCCGATGGTGCGGTCTTTGTTGAAGAGGTTGGCGAAGGCCACGTTGCCCTCGCTGGCGCCGTAGAACTCGACGATGCGCTGCAGGCCGAACCGCTCCTTGAAGTCCATCCACACATCTGGGCGCAGGCCGTTGCCCATCATGCGCGTCAGCGGATTCACATGATCGTCTTGCGCCGGCTCGGTGTTACACAGGTAGCGGCACAGTTCGCCGATGTAGATGAGGCAGGTGGCGTTTTGCTCGCGCACTTCGCGCAGGAAGTTGCTGGCCGAGAACTTGCGGCGCACGAACATCGAGGCGCCGGAGCCGAGCGATGCCCCGATGCCGATCAAGAGGCCCGTGCCGTGGTAAAGCGGCAGGCAGTTGTAGATGCGGTCTTGGGGGCCGCATTTCAGCCCCGCCTGCGCGGACATCAGGGCGGCGGCGACGCAGCGTTGGTTGGAGACCACCGCGGCCTTGGGCAAGCCAGTGGTGCCGGACGTGAAGATGTAGCAGGCCGTGTCCCCCAAGGTGAGGTCTTGCGTGCCAGCGAGGTTGCCGGAGTCCGCATCGGCGCTCTCCGCGGCGAGGTCCCGCGCCCAGTTTGGCGGCGGGCGCTCAGCCTTGTCCGGCACCCAGAAATAGTCCGCGCCTTCCTCGAATCCCAAGTCTGCCTTGATCGCTTCAATCGGCGCGGTGAGTTCCTCGCCGACGATGCACCGCTTCGAGTTCGTCACGGCGATGCAATGGGCGAGCGCCTGTTCGCGCACGTTGGTGTTGATGAGGGCGGCGATGGCGCCGAGTTTGTTCAGGGCGAGAAACGTGGCGAGGAACTCGATGCGGTTCTCCATCAAGACGCTCACCGCGTCGCCGCGGGAGACGCCGGACGCGGCTAGGGTGTGCGCATAGCGGTTGGCGAGCACGTTGAGCTCCGCCCAAGTGGCCTGGGCGCCCTCACAGACGAGGGCCACATGGTCGCCCAACCGCGCTGCATTGCGCTCGGCCAAGAGCGCGACGCAATCCCGCTCGCTCGCCGGCCGCGGACGCATGCCCTTCTTCAACCGCAGGAGATCCGGCACCTGCACGAGGGTGGCCGCAACATCGCGGATTCCCATCACCTTTCCTCTTTGAGAACCTAGCGGCGCTCAAGATAGCATTGACAGGGATGGAAGAACGCAGCGTGCCGCCGGGGGCGTGCCGTGACTCCGAACGAAACTCCACATCGGCCTCTCTCGTGATTCCGATGCAGGACCGGCCATCGTCGATGCGGACAACGGCCCCGGCCTTCTGGGGGACATCCCCCGAGAACCTTGTGCGACCGTTTTCGCGCGCAAGCCCCGAAGGCACGAGTCTCGGCTTGTATCATGCGAACTTGGCCATGGAGTTGAATGGTGGCCAATTTGCATTCCCCTAACCGGGAGAGGTCGATGTCCCTGACGAATTCGATGGTGCGGTAGTCGCCCCGATTTTCAAGGAGGCCCAGTGATGTCCAGTCTCGTGAGAGTCATAGCGATCGACGACGATGCCAAGCACCTCGACAGCTTGATTGGAGCGCTGAGCGGGCAGTGTGCGAGCCCGCTTCGGATTCACTTTACCGGCGAATGGCCGGACATTCCTGCATGTCCGCACGTGAGGCTCATCTTCTCGGAGCTCCATCTTGTCGGTGGCGCCATGTCCGACCCGGCGGAGGACTTCGCGATTATCGGTAGTCTCATAGAGGACGTGATCAAACCGGTCGATCCATATCTGATACTGCTGTGGACGCAGCATCCAGATTATGCCTCCGCGCTTCGGTCATCCCTTGATGGGCTTCGGAACGTAGCCAAGCCGGTCGCAGTCCTACCCTTGCCGAAGGCCGACTATCTCGACGACAGTGGCGCTTTGGCCGACGAGATCGGCGCCGTGGTTCGGGGGTGGCTTGGTTCGGAGGGAGCTCTCGGTCTGCGGGGTGGATGGGGGCCGATCGACGATCACGAGGTGGACTCCCTGATCGAGACAATTTACGCGGCGCGACTGCGCGACACCGGCCGCCCTGTGGAGCTTGAAGACTAATGTATCTATTTGATACCGACATTCTGAGCAACCTGATGAAACGATCTCCTTCCCATGACCTGCTGGAGAGGGTGCGTTCCGTCCCCGTCGAACACCAGTTCACTTCCAGTGTTACGCTGGGAGAGCTGATTTATGGGGCGCGGAAGAAGGGATCCGGGAATCTACTGGAGAAAGTCGAAGAGGTTGTCTCGGCGAAGCTGCCAATACTTCCGTTCGATGCGGATGCAGCCAGACGATACGGTGAAATTCGAGCGGAGCTTGAGCGTCAGGGGACACCGGTCGGCGATGCCGACAGCAGAATAGCTGCGATTGCGCTTGTTCGAAGTTTGGTGGTGGTGACTGGCAACATCAGGCATTTCCGAAAAGTTCCGCACCTGACCGTAGAGAACTGGCTGTAACTTCGGAACAGGACTCTATAGATCAATTGTCACTTCGCGGAAAAACACAACAACTTGAATCCGGATTGATGTTTGTCTGCAACGTCAACCGCATGTTTGGCCTAGGATAAGAGGCGTCTGGGTCCATAGGAACGGCATTCGAGTCTACAACTATGGCGAACTCGGCGACGACTGGCTCGGCTTCGATCTCCGACGTGCGTGAACGGCGCGGGGCTGTCGTCGGGACTCTACCTGCCCATGTCTGTCAGAAGGGCCGCGTAACGTGTCAGTCGGGCCCGAACCTCCCCTCTCGGCAGATCGACCAGTACAGAAGTGTCGGAGACCAACACCTTCATGGCGTTCCGGCATCCGGTCTCAGGCGGCGCCGCTCTCCGGTGGCTCCTGCATTCGGCGATCCAGCTCTCGAACCGGGACTCCCAGCAACTCGGCGGCTTTCGGCTCGGAGATTACCCCCTCCGCCAAGGCGCGCAGGCACAGCCGCTCGAATCGCCTGGGCTTCTCGCCCTCCCGAATCGCGAGAGGTTCCTCGTAGGGCGAGTCACGCCAACCGAGACGCTTGAACTCGTCGAACAGCCGCCGGAAGAGGGTCTGGTTGAATATGCCGAGGTCCTTGCAGCGGTAAGTGAGGGCTTGCACACTTACGCCGAACAACTGCTTGAGCTTGAAGAGCTCGTCCCATCCGACCGACGTGCGGCGCTTGCCGACCTCCGACCACAGCGACTCGGCCGGCATGAGAAACGCACCGGCGAAACGATGTGCCGCCTTCTCGCCGTCCACTTTCCTGCCGATGACGGACAGCACCATGTGGCCGAGCTCGTGAGCGATCGTGAAGCGTTGCCGTTCGCCCCAGTGGGCGCCGTTCACGACGATGACGGGCACGGCGCCTCCGCGCGCACGGCGGACCCTCGCCGTCAGGCCGTCGATGCTCTGGGCGAGGGTGACGGACAGCACCTTCACTCCACGCCCTTCCAAGATTCCCACCAAGTCGGGGATCGGATCGATCCCCAGTCCCCAATGGCTCCGTAGCGCACTGGCGCCCCGGTCTGCTTCCGCGACGTCGCCGACGACCGGAAAGGGCGCATCGCGGGGCCTGTCCCACTCCACGCTGGGCAGGCGGAGCAATTCCTCGACCATGAGGTAGCCTTCGAGCATACGCAGCACCTGCGCTTCGACCTGAGCCACCTCACGCTTGCTCGTGATGGTCTTTTTCCTGAAGTCGACGGCCTCCAGCACCATTTCTTGATCGCCGACCAGATAGTCCACGGAAACGCCGAGCGCGCCGGCCAACGCGATCAGCACCCCGGAGCCCGGCATCGACTCGCCTCGCTCGTACTTGCCGATCGCCTGTGCCGTGACACGATTTCCAATTGCAGCTTCCAATCCCCTGAGTGACAACCCGGCCGCGGTGCGGGCAATCTTCAGCCTCGGTCCAATCATCCACCATCGCCTCTTGACGAACTGTTTTCAACAGTGAGACTTTTGAAGGCGTTTGTAAACCGATGCTATCGTCTCGGGCGAGGCCTCACAAATGTCACGCAAGAGCGGCCGCGGCACCGACGGCGGAAGTCATCGGGGACCGGCTTCGGGGGCTGGTCCGCCTTGGCCCTGACGGCGGAGCGGGCCTCGGCGCCGAACGGCACGAGTCCCCCCTTCGCTTCCCCTTTGAGAACTAAGCGGCAGCCAAGCAAGATAGGATTGACGTGGCTGGAAGCACCGGGCAGGGAGGGTTGAGCGATGGCTGGCGCAGCGAATGGATGGACGATCGGCAAGGCGCGGGTGACGCGCATCGTGGAGTTGGAGGCCACTGGCGGCAGCCGCTTCATCCTGCCGGACGCCACCCGCGAGGCTTGCCTGGAGCATTCGTGGATGCAGCCGCACTTCATGGATGCCACCGGCAACCTCATCATGAGCGTTCACGCCTTGGTGGTGGACACCGGCGACCGGCGCATCGTCGTCGACACCTGTATCGGCAACGACAAGGAACGCGCCATCCCGGCTTGGAGCCACCTGCAGACGAACTTCCTGGCGGACTTGGCGGAGGCCGGCTATCCGCGTGAGTCCATCGACACGGTGCTGTGTACGCACCTGCATGTGGACCACGTCGGCTGGAACACCATGCTGGTGGATGGTGAATGGGTGCCGACGTTCCCGAACGCCCGCTACTTGGTGGGCGCGGACGAGTGGCGGCACTGGGATGCGATGGGGGATGACGCCACCTACGGCCCGGTGCTGACAGACTCGGTGCGGCCGGTGGTGGCGGCGGGGTTGGTGGACTTCGTGCCGGTGGATCATGTGCTCTGCGACGAAGTGCGCTTGGTGTCGACGCCGGGGCACACGCCTGGGCATGTGAGCGTGCGCATCGAGTCTGAAGGGCAGCGGGCGCTCATCACCGGCGACTGCATCCATCATCCGTGCCAGATGGCGCGCACGGATTGGTGCAGCTCGGCGGACTACGACGCCGAGCAAGCGCGCGCCACCCGCGAAACGCTGCTGGCGGAATACGCCGATGGCGACGTGATGCTGATCGGCACACACTTCGCGACGCCCACCGCCGGCCATGTCAGACGGAGCAGCGCGGGGGCGTATTGGTTCGAGGCGCTGGCATAGCCGCGCTCTCGCTTCGCCACGGCAGCGAGCCGTTGGCGCCAACCCTTCTGGCCGGCGGCTTGCGAGCGAAGCGCATCGCGTTGGCCGTGGCGGCGTTGGCCGGCTCGCTTGCCGCGGCGCCGGCCGGCGCAAATGCGGCGCCGGGCGCGGTGTCCGCCGAGACCGTTCCGGCAACGGTCAGCGCTCCGCAAGCAGGGCAGGCCTTAGCGCCGAAGGCCACGCAAGCGGCTACGAGTGCCCCAACCGTCAGCCTAGAGGCGCCCCGCGTGGTGCTTGCCGGCATTCCCTTTGAGGTGGTGGCGGCCGGGGCGCCGCCGGGGGCTTCGCTCGAAGCAGCCGGTTCCCAGCTGCACGGCGCGCCCGCCGCCGACGGCGCTGCCGTGCGCTTCGCGGATGTCGTGGTGCCCGCCGGCGCCGTGCGCCTCACCCTGCGGGACGCCGCCGGCGCCACGCTCGCGGTGGTGGAGCGGCGGGCTTTGCCGGGTTGGCTGTCGGTGTTGCCGCCGCTGGTCGCGTTTGCGCTCGCGTTGGCGCTTCGGCAGGTGATTCCGGCGCTCTTCGTCGCCGTCTGGCTGGGCGCGTTTCTCATCGAGGGGCCATCGTTCGCGGGGGCGTGGCGCAGCTTGCTGGATGCTGCCGGCGTGCATGTCGTCGCTGCCGCAAGAGACCCCGGCCATGCCACGCTCCTCGTGTTCACGTTCATGTTGGGGGGCTTGGTCGCCATCGTCTCCCGCAATGGCGGCGCCCGCGGCATCGTGGCGCGGGTGGCGGCGTGGGCCGGCTCGCCACGCCGCGCCGGGGGCGCCACCGTCGGCATGGGGCTGGTGTTCTTCTTTGATGACTACGCCAACACCTTGGTGGTGGGCAAGACCATGCGTCCGATTGCGGACGCAGCGCGGCTGTCGCGGGCGAAGCTCGCCTTCTTGGTGGATTCAACTGCCGCGCCGGTGGCGACCTTGGCGTTGGTGAGCAGCTGGATTGGCTTTCAGCTCGGCCTCATCGAGGATGCCATCGCCGCGACGGATGGTTTGGGCGGCAGCGCGTACAGCGTGTTCTTGAACTCGCTCGCGTACAACTTCTATCCCATCTTGATGCTCGTGTTCGCGCTCGCCACCGCGGTCACCGGGCGAGATTTTGGGCCGATGGCGCAGGCGGAGCGTCGCGCCCGGGCTGGCGAGCAGGGGCCGGCGCTCACGGGGTTCGTTGCCCAAGCCGAGGACTTGGAGCCTAAGCCTGGCATCCCGCAGCGCGCCGCGAACGCCTACCTGCCGTTGGCGGTGCTGATGGTGACGATGTTGGCTAGCCTCTATGCAACCGGCGTGGCCGCGGTGGGGCCGGGCGCGAGCTTGGCGGAGGTGGTGGGGGCCGCGGACAGCCATCTGTCGCTGTTGTGGGCCAGCCTCGTCGCTGTGATCGTCGCCGTCGCCTTGAGCGTGGGGCGGCGCATCCTCACCCTTGCGGAGACGATGGACGCTTGGTACGCCGGCTGCCGTTCCATGCTGCTGGCGGTGATCGTGTTGCTGCTGGCTTGGGCGCTCGCCAGCGTCAACGCCGAACTGGGCGTGGCGCGGTACCTCACGGCGTTGCTGGGCGAGCACCTCGATGCGCGCCTGTTGCCCGCCATCGTGTTCGCGCTGGCCGCGGTGACCGCGTTCGCCACCGGCACGAGCTGGGGCGTGATGGGCATTCTGATGCCCATCGTCATTCCGCTGGCTTGGACGACCATGCGCTTGCAGGGCTTGGAAGGCGCTGAGCACCTGTTCTATGCGTCGGTCTCGGCAGTGCTGGCCGGCGCCGTGATGGGCGACCATGCCTCGCCGATTTCCGACACCACCATCCTTTCCTCCGTCGCGGCATCCTGCGACCACATCGAGCATGTGCGAACGCAGGCGCCCTACGCCTTGGTGGTAGGTGCCATCGCTGTGCTGGTGGGGTCGATTCCCTCGGCCTTTGGCGCGCCGTGGTGGCTTTGCCTCGCGGTCGGTAGCCTGTGCGTGGCCGCGGTGGTGCGCTGGGTTGCGCGCGCGCCGCCGTAGCGCGACCGGCGCCGCTTACGCCGCGGTGGAGCGTTCCCCGCTAGGTCACCGCCACACCTTCACCGGCAGCTCGAGAATGCCGTGAATGAAGCTTGAGCGCAGGTACTGCGGCTCGCCGACAACCTCCACGCGCTTGAAGCGCTTCAAGATTTCCTCCCACACGATGTTGAGCTGCATCTCGCCGAGCCGGTTGCCGATGCAGCGATGCACGCCGTAGCCGAAGGAGAGGTGTTGGCGCGAATTCGGCCTGTCGATGCGGAAACTCCCCGCGTCCTCGATGGCTGTCTCGTCGCGATTGCCGGAGATGTACCACATTGCCACACGCTCGCCGGCGCGAATTGGGTGGCCGTCCAGTTCGGTGTCCACCAGCGCAGTGCGCGCCATGTGCGCCACCGGGCTCTGCCAGCGGATGATCTCCGGCACCATGTTTGGGACCAAGCCCGGGTTGGCGCAGAGCTTGTCGTACTCGGCCGGGTTGCGGTTCAAAGCCAGCACGCCGCCGCTAATGGAGTTGCGGGTGGTGTCGTTGCCGCCCACGATGAGCAGCAGGATGTTGCCGAGGTACTCGTTCGGCGGCATGTTCCGGGTGGATTCGCCCTGCGCGAGGATGGAGATCAAGTCATCCCCTGGGGCTTTGACGCGCTCCTTCCACACGGCGTCGAAGTACTCCCAGCACTCCCACAGCTCTTGGAAGCCATCCTTGGCCGTCTCGAAGTAGTTGGGGTCGTTCAGGCGTTGAACGGTGTCGGACCAGTGGATGAGGAGGTGCCGGTCTTTCTGCGGGATGTCGAAGAGCGTGGCGAGCATCTGGCCGGTGAGTTCCACAGACACCCTGCGCACCCAGTTGAACTCCTCGCCGTCCGGCAGGTCGTCGAGGATCTGGCCGGCGCGTTCGCGGATGAGGCCCTGCAAGCCGGCCAAGCGGCGCGGCGCGAAACTCGGCGCCACCACCTTGCGCTGCTCCGTGTGCCGGGGTGGGTCCTGCTGGATGAACATCGGCAGGCTGTAGGTGGGGTCCATCTCTTCCTGCGGCTGGCCGCCGAGCGCGATGCCCCCCTTCATCACGTCGGACGAGAAGAGCTTCTCGTGAGTGTCCACATGCTTGCAAAGGTTGTAGGTGGAGACCGACCAGTAGGGCCCGAACTGGCTGTCCGCGGTGTAATGCACCGGCGCCTCGGCGCGCAGCCGGTCGAACACCGGCCAAATGGTGTCTGCCTCAAAGCGCATCGGATGCCCCGGGTTCAGCGCCTCAAGGGGCAGGTCGCGGATGTCCTCCGACGGGTCGATGTCCCACTCCGCCGCGATCTTGGCGTTGGACACTGCGAGGCGCTCTGCGGCGCTCTGCGGCGCTTCGCTGCCGGAGTGGGAGACGTCTACTTGTGGTTCCGCCATGTCATGCTACTTCCGCCTTGTTCCCCCGCAGTGTACTCCCTCGAAACCGCTTAGTGTGCCGCCGCGTTGCGCAGGGACGCGCGCCTTGCGCTGGCTATAATCGAGCGTTCCGGCGCGCGGCGAGCGATGGGGTGAAGGCAATGGCGGAGACGGCCTCGGACAAACTTGGCGCTTGGGCCGAACAGGCAGCGCGGGAACTGCGCGGCCGGCCCCTCGACGACTTGGTTTGGACGAGCCCCGAAGGCGTCCCGGTGAAGCCGCTCTACACCGCTGAGGACTTGGCTGGCGTGCCCCATGTGGATTCGCTGCCGGGCGCGGCGCCGTATGTGCGCGGCCCGCGGGCGACGATGTATCCGAACCGGCCGTGGACGGTGCGCCAATACTCTGGCTTCTCCACCGCCCAAGAGTCGAACGCCTTCTATCGGGCGAACCTCGCTGCGGGGCAGAAGGGCCTCTCCGTCGCGTTCGACCTGGCCACGCACCGCGGCTACGACTCAGACCATCCCCGCGCCGTGGACGACGTCGGCATGGCCGGCGTCGCGGTGGATTCAGTGGAGGACATGAAGGTGCTCTTCGACGGCATTCCGCTTGCCGACATGTCCGTTTCCATGACGATGAACGGCGCGGTGCTGCCGGTGATGGCCAACTACATCGTTGCCGGAGACGAGCAGGGCGTGGCCCGGTCAGCGTTGGCGGGCACCATCCAGAACGACATCCTCAAAGAGTTCATGGTGCGCAATACCTACATCTACCCGCCGCAGCAGAGCATGCGCATCGTCGCGGACATCATCGGCTTCTGCGCAACGGAGATGCCGCGCTTCAATTCCATCTCCATCTCTGGCTACCACATGCAGGAAGCCGGCGCCGATGCGGTGGAGGAGCTGGCCTTCACCCTCGCCGATGGCTTGGAGTACGTGCGCGCCGCGCGCCAAACCGGCCTCGACGTGGACGCCTTCGCCCCGCGCCTGTCGTTCTTCTTCTGCATCGGGATGAACTTCTTCATGGAGATCGCCAAGCTCCGCGCCGCGCGCCTCCTGTGGGCGGAGCTGATGCAGCAGTTCAACCCGAAGAACCCCATGTCCAGCACGCTGCGCATGCACTGCCAAACATCGGGGGTGTCGCTGCAGGCGCAGGACCCGTACAACAACGTGGTGCGCACCACCATCGAGGCCCTCGCCGGCGCCCTCGGCGGCACGCAAAGCCTGCACACCAACTCGTTCGACGAGGCCATCGCCTTGCCGACGCCGTTCTCCGCCCGCATCGCCCGCAACACGCAAACCATCCTCGCCGAGGAATCGCAGATCACGCGCACCGTGGATCCGTTGGGCGGCAGCTATTTCGTGGAACGGCTGACCCACGATGTGGCCGCCGCGGCGCGTGCGCTCATCGAGGAAGTGGAGGCGCTCGGCGGCATGACCGCAGCCATCGCCGCGGGGATGCCCATGCGCCGCATCGAGGAATCCGCCGCCAAGCGCCAAGCGCGGGTGGAACGCGGCGAGGATGTGGTGGTGGGCGTGAACAAGTACCGCGTCGAGGCAGATGGCCAAGTGGAGGCGCGGGAGATCGACAACTCCGAAGTGCGCCGGGCGCAGATCAAGGCGCTTGAGCGCGTGAAGGCGCTGCGCGACCAGCCGAGCGTCGATGCGGCGCTGGCAGACCTCGCCGCCAGTGCCAAGAACGGCGCCGGCAACTTGCTCGCCGCCAGCGTGGCGGCGGCGGCGCAACGCGCCACGGTGGGCGAGATTTCGAGCGCCCTCGAATCCGTTTGGGGGCGCCACGACACCCGCCCGGCGCTGGTGGCCGGCGTCTACTCAAGCGCCTATGGAGACCATGATGGCTTCCAGGCCGTGCGCGACGAAGTGGGCGAGTTCGCGTCCTTGGAAGGCCGTGCGCCCAACGTCTTCGTGGTGAAGATGGGGCAAGACGGGCACGACCGCGGCGCCAAGACCATCGCCAATGCATTCAACGACTTGGGCTTTGACGTGGAGCTCAGCCCTCTGTTCCTGACGCCGACTGAGGCGGCCGTCCGCAGCGCCGAACTCGGTGCGGACGTCGTGGGCGTCTCCACCCTCGCTGGCGCCCACAAGACGCTCATGCCGGAGCTGATGCAGGCCCTTGAAGCCCGCGGGCAGGATGTGGTGGTGGTGTGCGGCGGCGTGATTCCGGAGCGCGATCATCAGTTCCTGCGAGATTTGGGCGTGCAAGCGATCTTCGGGCCGGGCGCCAATGTGCTCGACGCCGCTAGCGAGATACTCAGGCTCATCCCCGGCCGCAACCGCTGAGGGCGCGGCGCGCGCCTTGGCTCATCGGGCCGCGGCCTGCGCCTCAACCGCTGCGCGGCGCGTTTTGAGCGTCGCCATCAAGTCGTCGTGGCGGCGCTTGTCCAGTTCGTAGAGCGCCATGAACAACATGCCGGCCGCCACGATCATCCAGTACAGCGGTCCGTTCATGAACAACAGCCCGTTCAGCACGTCCGGCGTCAGGTTTTCCTGCGTCGCGTTCTCGGGAAAGCCGATCCACTCCAGGCCAAAGCCGCCCAACAGGCCGCCGATGCCGGACGTCGCCTTGAGGGCGAAGGTGCGAATGGAGAACACCACGCCCTCGGCGCGCCTCCCGGTGCGGTACTCGTGTTCGTCCGCCACGTCCACGAGTTGCGAATCGATGACGATGGGCACCACGGGCATGATGAGCAGTGCCATGGCCAGGATGCCAAACAACGCCGGCACCAACCAAGCCGAGTCGTTTTCCGGAAACCAGCCAAGCATCCGTAGCACATGCGGCAGCCCCACCAGCGTGGCGCAGAGCATGGATGCGTAAACGACGGTCATCTTCTTGTCGAGCCACTTGGTGAGGCGCGTGGCGAGGGGGATGGCGATCAGCGCCCCAGGCAGGGAGATGAAGCGCGAGATGGAGAGCTCCTCCGTTGAGAGCGCATAGCAATAGATGTAGGTGTAGGTGCTCACCACCGCGAGGATGCCGCCGGAGGTGGCCATCACCAGCCACGCCGCGCAGACGGAGATGTAGGAGCGGCTCTTCAGCAAGGCCCAGAGGTCTTGGAAATAGGCGCCGAACTCAAGCCGCTGCGCGTTGCCGGCATGCAGGTTCGGAATCTGGCTGCGGGTGCCCACGACGCAAACCAGCACTGTCAGGCAGATCCACACGGCGCCGGCGCTGGCGAGCAGCGGGTAGCGCTCGGGGTTCAGCAGCCCGTTCTCGTAGTTGTCCGTGGAGGGGAAGATGACGATGAGAATGAACGCGCCCAACACCACCCCGCCCAACATCCCGGTGACGGCGTTGAAGCCGAAGATGGATGTGCGCTCGTGGTAATCGTCCGTGAGCTCTGCGCCCAACGCATCGTGGGGAATGCTGTAGAGGGTCTTGCCCACGCGCATCAGCGTCATCGTGCCGAGGAACCACCAGAAGTACTGCGTCTCGCTCAAGCCGTCCGGCGGCGCGTACATCAGGTAGAAGGCCACCGTGAGCGGCAACACCGACGCCAGCATGAACGGGTGGCGGCGCCCCCAGCGCGACCGCAGGTTGTCCGACCACGCGCCGACCAGCGGGTCTGAGATGGCGTCCACGACGCTCGCCACGAGGAACACCGTGCCGCACAACGCAGCGCCGACGCCGAGCATCTGGTTGTAGAAGATCATCGTGGCGATGCTGGCCGCGCCGATCATGGCCTCCTCCAGCGCCCCGGAGGAGAACGCGAGCTTGGTGGCGAGCGGCACTTTGCCGCGCCGCTCGGGCGCGGCGGTTGGGGCGGCGTCAGGCATCCGGCCATCATAGCCGCCGCCAATGGACGTTGAGGGGCGCTTGGTTCGTCCACGGCTATAATCGCCGTGCCGCGTGGCTGAGGGGCGGGCGGGCGCAGCTTGGCTTTGCGCGATGGCGGGCTTCGCAGCCGGCGCGGCGTGGGTGGGCAAGGGCGCCAGAGGCCGCCGCGGAGGTGCAAGCGTGATCGGAAAACTCAACCATGTGGCCATCGCCGTGCCGGATCTCGAAGCGGCGGCGGCGGTGTATCGCGACACCTTGGGCGCGGCGGTTTCCGCGCCGGCGCCACTGCCGGAGCAAGGCGTCACCACCGTCTTTGTCGAACTGCCGAACAGCAAGATCGAACTCATCCATCCGTTGGGCGACGCTTCGCCCATCGAGAAGTTCCTGGAGCGCAACCCGAAAGGCGGCATCCACCATGTCTGCTATGAAGTGCAGGACATCAACGCCGCCATCCAAGGCTTGGCCGCCGCCGGCATGACCGTGCTCGGCGATGGCCGCCCGAGCATCGGTGCCCACGGGCTGCCCGTCGTCTTCCTGCACCCGAAGGACTTCTGCGGCACCCTCGTCGAGTTGGAGGAGGTGGCCGCTTGAGCGTCCGCTTCGAGGCGCTGGCGCCGATTCTCGAGGAGCCATTCGACGCCCCCGCAGCGCTTCCCGCGGCGGAAGGTGAGGCGCAGCCCTACGAGCGCGCGTTGGCCGAAGCCGAAGCGCTGAAGGAGCGCCCGGCGAAGGCCGGCGGCTTCCGCAACATCTCGCGCCAGCACCAAAAGAACCGGATGACGGTGTGGGAGCGCATCGACGTGTTGGCGGACGCGCCGCCCATGACGCTGTTCCAGAACTGGGGCCCGGCGCTGGATGGCGCCTCCCTCGTCACCGCCATCATCAAGGTGGGGGGGCGCGACATCGCCGTCTATGGGCACGACTTCACGGTGCGCGCCGGCTCCATGGACGCCACCAATGGCAAGAAGCTGGCGTCGCTCTACCAACTGGCGGCGAAACAAGGCATCCCGCTCATCGGCCTGAACGACAGCGCCGGCGCCTTCGTGCCGGCCGGCGTGGGCGGGCTGGATGGCTACGCGGAAGCGTTCACCGCGCTCAGAAAGGTGAGCGGCATCGTGCCGAGCATCATGTGCATGTTCGGCTTCAACGCCGGCGGCGGTGCCTACCTGCCACGCCAGGGCAGCTTCGTCATTCAGCCGAACGACACCTTCTTCGGCCTCACCGGCGTGGGGGTGGTGCGCGAAGTGCTGGGCGAGGACGTGACGCCGGACGAACTCGGCGGCCCCAGCGTACACGGCGCCTCCGGCGTGGCGGATTTCACCGTGGAAGACGAGGTGGACGCGCTGCTCTTGGTGCGCCGCCTGCTCACCTACTTGCCGGACAACAACACCAGCGGCGCCCCGTTCGTCGCCACCAGCGATCCGGTCACCCGCGACACCGAGAACCTGGACGTGCTGTTCCGCGCCACGTTCAACTCGCCATCCGGCTTCAACACCCCGTTCGACATCCGCCTCATCATCCAAGAGGTGTGCGACCACGGCGATTTCCTTGAGGTGCAGCCGCGGCGGGCGCGCAGCACCGTCACGGCGTTCGGCCGGCTCGGTGGCCATGTGGTGGGCTTCGTTGCCAACAACAGCGCGTTCTCCACCGGCTTCATCGATGTGGACGCGGCGTACAAGAACGCCCGCTTCATCCGCTTCTGCAACCTCTACAACATCCCGGTGGTGTTCATGGAAGACACCACTGGCTTCCTGCCCGGCACCGAGCAGGAGCGGCGCGGCGTGGTGCAGGCGGGCCGCGCCATGCTCGACGCCATCGTCGATCTGCGCACGCCGCGCATCCTCGTGCTCGTGCGCAACGCCTTCGGCGGCGCCTACGCATCGTTCAACAACTACGCCACCGGGGCGGACTTCGTGTTCGCGTTGCCGACCACCCGCGTCGCCGTGATGGGGCCGGCGGGGCGCGAGTTCGTCTACAAGGAAGAGCTGGCCAAGCTCACCGCGGAACGCCGCCGCCGGTTTCGGGCAGCGCTCGAAGCGCACAGCGCCGGTGCGGAGGAAGCGGAGGCGCGCCGCGCCGCCGAGCGGGATGCGGCGCGCTGGTTCGCCGCGGAAGACGCCAAGTTGGTGGCGCGCTACGAGGCGGAGATCATGAACCCGCGCGAGGCGCTTTCCTTGGGTTCCATTTCCGAGATCGTCATGCCGCGCAACCTGCGGCGGCTGTTGGCCGACGCCATCGGCCTCTGCATGCGCCACTATCAACCCAGCCCAATGGCGGCGCCGCAACGTGAGTTCCACTGATGGCTGAAGCGGGGCAGGGCGCCGCGCCAGCGCCGGCTGGCCAGGCGAGCGTGCATCGAGACCGGCGCTGTTCTGTGAGCGCATCGGCGTGGGTGCGCGGCTTCGCCTGCGAGGACTTGAAGCCCCTCATCATCTGCCGCGGCCCGGTGCGCAAAGAAGCGATGGACGTGTTCGAGCAGATGGGCATCACCGGCTACGGCATCCTGCTTTCAGACAAAGACTGCGTGGTGCATACCAACGCGGTGGCGCCGGAACTGCGCGCCATGCGCGACCGCGCCCAAGTGCATCGCGTGGCGGACTACACCGGCGCAGACGCCGCGGAACGCGAGGCGCGCATCGCGGAGATCATCGGCATCGCCGAAGCCCACGGCTACGACTCGATCTTTGCCGGCTACGGTTTCATGGCAGAGGAAGAAGCCCTCGTCGGCGCCTTGGAGCAGGCCGGCCTCGCGTTCATCGGGCCGGGCGCGGCCACCGTTCGCGCGGCCGGGCGCAAGGACGTGGCGAAGCGCACGGCCCTTGCCGAATCCATCAGCGTGACGCCGGGCGTGGACAACGCGGCTGCGCTGGCGTTGTTGGCGAAGGTGGATGGTGCCGCCGGCTTGGCGGCCCTCGCCGCCGCGCACGACCTGCCGGCGCCCCCCGCAGGCGATGTCGCGCTCGCTGCGGACGCGCTGCTCGACGCTGGCTACAAGCGCGGCGTGGATTTGGTCGATGCGGACGACATCCTCGCCGCGGTGCGGCGCGAAGTGGCGCAACTGCTCAACCGCTACCCAGACCGGCGCCTGCGGTTGAAGGCTGTCGGCGGTGGCGGCGGCAAGGGGCAGCGCGTATTGGCGCCCGCCTCGACGTTTCCCGGCGGTGAGCTTGCCGAGCGCATCGGCGCGGTGGCGGAGGATGCTGCCGTGCGCGCTCGGGAGATCTGGTCTGAAGTGAAGGCCATGCAGCCGGGCGCCAACAAGAACGTGCTTATCGAACTGAACGTGGATGCCAACCGCCACCAAGAAGTGCAGGTGCTCGGCAACGGCGACTGGTGCATCGCCTTGGGGCTGCGCGATTGCTCGGCGCAGATGCATGAGCAAAAGCTGGTGGAAACCTCCGTCACCGAGGAATCCCTGCGCCGCGAAATCGCCGCTTGCCGCGAGGCAGGCCAAGAGGACACCGCGGAGGCGCTTGAGACAGACCTCGACATTTTGCTGGAAATGGAGGACGAGGCGGCCCGCTTTGGCAAAGCGGTTGGGTTGGATTCCGTCTCCACCTTCGAGTGCATCGTGGACGGCGCGGATCACTACTTCATGGAGATGAACACACGCATCCAAGTGGAGCATCGCGTCACGGAGCTCTGCTACGCGCTGGAGTTCACCAATCCGGATGACCCCGCCGACACCCTGCGGGTGGACTCCCTCATCGAGGCCATGACGCTCATCGCCCGCCACGGCGCCAAGCTGCCGCGTCCGCGCCGCGCGCCGCGCCATGCGGACGCCATTGAGGTGCGGCTGAACGCCACCGATGCGGCGCTGCGGCCCGCCGCCGGCGGTTCCATCGAGGCCTGGTCGAACGCCTTGGCCGGTGAAATCCGCGACGATCAGGGCATTTGCGCCCACAATCCGGACACAGACCTGTTCGTGCCGTACTACTTGGCCGGCGCTTACGACAGCAACATCGCGTTGTTGCTCACCACCGGCGACACCCGTGCGGTGGCCTTCGACGAAATGCTGGAGGTGTTGCGTCGCTCGCGCATCAAGGGGCGCGACCTCGAAACCAACTTGGATTTCCACTATGGCCTGTTGAACTGGCTTGCGGCCCAGCATCCGCGCGCCAAGATTGAAACGCGCTTCGTGCAGGCTTGGCTTGCCGCGGTGGCGCGGCTGCACGCGAGCGCACAAGACATCGACCTCGATGCCGCCTTCAGCCAAGCCGGACGCGCGCCGGCCGAGGATGGCGCCGTGGCGGCCGCCTATGCCCGCGCGTTGGCGTTGAAATCCACGCTGGTGCTGCGCCCGCTGCGGCTGCTGTTCCAGCGTCCCCATGCGTTGGCCGGCTGGGCCGCCGCCTCCGAGCGCCACTTCGACTCCGCCGATGGCGAGGTGCGTTGGCGCTCCAATCCCTTCGAGGTGCTTGCCGAGCTGTACCGCTTTCTGGACATGGACCGACGCGAAGGCCCGGCCGCCGAGGCGATCTGGAGCCACGATCGGGAACTTCTTGAACGCGCCTTGGGGTTCCACGCCCGGCTGGCTGCGGGCTTGAGCGCCAAGACTTTTGGCGACTTGCATCGGCTGCTGCGCGGGCCGGAGTGCCCGGTCGGAGCGCCACAGGCGTTTGCCGCGGACTGGGATGCGCTGCGCGCGAGCCACGCCGGTTTTCTGCACGGCCTGCAGTTGCTGGCGCTGCCGCGCGAACTGGGGCGCGAGGCTGGCTTGCAGCGGCTGCGCGTGCGGGCGGACCTCACGGTCGAGGTGCCGCAAGACCTGTACGGCGATGAGGTGTTCACAGCGGCGCGGCGGACGCTGGCGCCGGCGCCGGTGGCGGCAGAGAACGAGATCGTGGCGGAGCTCGGCGGCATGTTCTATCCCCGCGAAGCGCCGGGCATGGCGCGCTTTCTAGAGGTCGGCGCCCACTTCGATGTGGGCGACACCCTGTATGTCATCGAGGTGATGAAGATGTTCACCAAGGTGACAGCCACCTTCGCCGGCACGGTGGACGAGTGCGTGCTTGGCGAGGCCGAGGGCGTGGTGGTGCGGCCCGGGGACATACTGTTTCGGGTGACGCCGGACGAGCCGCCGCAGGCGGTGGATGCGGCCAAGGCGCGGCAACGGCGCATCGACCACACGCGGCGAATGGCGGATCGTTGCATGGCGTGGAACTTCGCGTAAGAGCGCCCGCCGTGCCGGTCGTCCGCGCATGTCTTGGCACCGGCGGCGGATGTCCCACTCGGTTGGGGTTGCGCCACGCAGCGCGTATCATTCCGCTTCGCAAATGGGGAGGAAGCGTTGATGAGAGGAGTTGTGGCGTGGGCGCTCGGCGCTTTGCTGGCGTGCTGCCAATTGGCATGGGGCGCGGAGGACTTCGACAACGCCTTGGCCCTGCAGTTCAGCCGCATCGCCTTGACGCCGGCGCAGACGGAGCCATTCCGTGAAGCGCTGGAGGGCTACTACGACGATCGCCGCGGCATGTTCCGCCGCCTCGAGCGACGCGGGGGCGACACGGAAGTGCGTGCGGCGCGCGAGCTGCGTCTCATCGCGTCCCGCACCTCCGAATCCTTATCTGCGGTGCTGATGGCGGAGCAACTGCCCCATGTGGAGCGCTACTTGGAGTTGCTGAACGAGCGCTTCATGGCGCAAAACCGGCTGCAGTGACGGTGCCGGCGCGAGTCCGCCGCCATGCGCATCGCCACTTGGAACGTCAACAGCCTGCGCGCCCGGTTGGACTTCGTGTTGATGTGGCTGGAAGCCCGCCAGCCGGATGTGGTGGGTTTGCAGGAGCTGAAGGCGACCGATGAGGAGTTTCCGCGCACGGCGTTCCAAGATTTGGGCTATGAGGTGGCCTTGCATGGCCAGAAGGGCTGGAATGGCGTTGCCATCCTGAGCCGGCTGCCCGTGGAACAGGTGCGGCGGGGGCTGCCGGGGCAGGAATCATTCGGTGCCCGGCTGATTGGCGCGCGCATCGCCGGCCTCGCCTTCTTCACCGCCTATTGCCCGAACGGGAAGGAACTCACCCACCCAGACTTCGAGCGCAAACTTGGCTGGTTCGACGACTTGGCGGCGTTCTGGCGCGACGCCGATGCCGGCGAAGCCGCGGTGCTGTGTGGAGACTTCAACATCGTGCCGGCTCCCGTCGATAGCTGGCGCGGCGCCGCTGCCGATGGCCGCCTCTTCCACACGCCGGACGAACGCCGTCGCTTTCAGGCGCTGCTCGAGCTTGGTCTTGTGGACCTGTACCGCGATCGCCGCGGCGACGAGCAAGCGTTCAGTTGGTGGGATTACCGCGGCGGCGCCTTTCATCGCGGCCAAGGCTTGCGCATCGACATGCTGCTTGGCACGCCGCGTGTCGCCGAGCGCGTGACCGATGTGCGGATTGACCGAGATTTCCGCAAGAAACGGAGTGGGCTGACCGCCTCAGACCATGCCCCCGTGTATGCGGATTTGGATTTGGACGACGGCTAGTGTGGCGGTGGCGCCAAGGCCGGGTTGGGGCAGCGGTTCGAGGTAGCGCCGGCAAGTGCTGAGGGGCGCGACGCGGTGCCGGCCCGGCAGATGCCAGCCGCCGAGTCAGCCCGCGGCGCCGGCCCGGCTCGGCAACGCCACCGTGATGCGGCTCAATGCGGTGACCAGCCCGGCTTGATTCTCGTTCCGCACGTCCAGCTCCACCAGCCGCTCGCCGTTCTCGACGTACTTCTTCGCCACCTTGCCGAAGATGGTGTTGGTGTCGCCGACGACGTTCGGATGCCGCACCTTGGTGCTCATTTTCTTCAACGTGCCGGCGTCACCCATCCAGTCCGTCGCCATTTGGCCAAGCCAGCACACCCGCTGCGGCCCCCAGTCGAACTGGCCGGGCATGTTGCGGCGTTTCGCTGCGTGTTCCTTGTCGTAGCGGCCACCGCCGCCGAGATCCTTCGAGTCTTCCGCTTCGAGGGCGGCGCGCGGAACGCGGCCAGTGCCGACCACGCCATGCGTGAACAAGAACAACTCAGTCACCGTGTAGGTGCCCTTGTCCAGCACCGGCAGTTCTTCGCCCTCGGCCACATCCTCCCAATGCCGGGTGTCTGCGCCGCGGCGCGTGCGCTCAAACACCAAGGCATCCGGCGCCTGCTCCACCGCTTGGGTTTTCTTCTCGCGGTCGTACGGAATCGTGCCCCGCTCGCGCAGATTTGCGAAGCGCGCCATCAGCGTGCGTTTGGTGGCGACCAGCTCTTTGCGCTGGTTGTAGTACGAAACGCCCGCCGCGCAGATGCAGAAGGGGCCGATGCGGTCGCTATGCTTGCGCTCGACGTCCAGCACTTCTTCCTGCGCGGAAATCTTGTCCCCAAGCCAGATCGTGCGGTGCATGGTGAGCTCGCCGCCGGCGTAGTTCATGGGGAAATTGGCGGACGAGAGCCGCGCCGAGTCGATGGCGCCATTGATGGCGGCCATGATGCCAAGGCTTGCTCCATACACAAATGTCGGCGGCGCCGTGAGCATCCCGAAACGGCTCTGCGCCGCGTAGGATTCGCTCCGATAGAGCGGGTTGTAGTCCCCGATGCCGTCGCCGAACCGCTGAATGTTGTCCACGCTCGCCTCGCGCGGACGCCCTCGCGCCGGCAAAGTGACGCCGACACCCTTGCGATATTCCTCCTCGAATTCGTCGAGGGTAGTGATCGGTCGCGTCTTGGCCACTGCTCCTCCGTGCCATGCGTTCCTTCAGGCAGCGTAAAGCCGGCGGGTTGGGCTTGTCAAAAGCGGTGCAGCTTTGACCGCATCCCGGTCACAAGCGGAAGGTCACGGGGTGCCGTCCCGGTTGACGGCCAAGCGCGCTTGCGCTATAGCCCAACGCGAGTTTTCTTGCAAAGGGGGCAAGAGCATGGCGGAAGCGACAGAATTTGACGTGGCGGCGGACGACAGCCCGTTGGCACCCCGCGGCCACAGGGACTACGACGCGGAAATCCGCGACTTGGGCCTGAAGGAGTATTGCGATTTGGCGGACGAGCAGGGGTTTGCCGTCGTCCCGCCGGAGAAGGTTGCGCCGCCGGAGTTCATCGAGCGCTTGCGGAACACGGTCTTGCGCGTGGCGGAGGAACGCACCGGCCAGAAGTTCTCGTTGGAAGAGAATGGCAACCAGGGGCACTACCGCACGGAACCCGCTATAGCGGGCCAGTTCCTGCTCTATTACCTTCTGTTCGAGGATCGCGTCTTTGAGGAGTGGTTGAACAACCGCACCATGCGGGCGCTGGTGAATCACTACATGCGCGGGGAAGGGCAGCTATCGTCGCTCACCTCCTTCGTGAAGTGGAACGGCGGAGACTACGGCGACACCTTGGGGCTGCACTCAGACACGCCACGCCCGGTGTCCGGCGAACTGCCCAAGGGCTGCAATGACGTGGTGAACTCGGCCCTTGCGCTCACGGACTACAGCAAGGAAGACGGCGCCATCGCCTTCGTGCCCGGCAGCCACAAGCTGTGCCGCTATCCGAAGCCCGGCGAGGGAGTGGAGCAAGCGGTGGCCGTGGAAGCGCCAGCCGGGTCGCTCATCTTCTTCAATGGCAATGTCTGGCACGGCGCCTTCCCGAAGAAAACGGATGGACTGCGGCTGAACCTCACCACCTATTGCTGCCATCAGCGGCTCAAAACGCAAGAGCAGTATCAGTGGTTCGTGCCGCGCGAAATGCTGGAGCGCAATCCGCCGGAGTTCGCGCGCTTCCTCGGCGCGGCGGACGCGATGGGTTGGCGCAAGCATGGCCCCGAGATCACCCGCTTCTCGAAGTGGAGCGATGAGACCCAGCCGGTGCCCGAGGAGATCTTGGAGTTGCATCCGGCATAAGGGGCGGCGGTGGGCGGGCAGGTGGCCCCGGTACATCTCGCGCGCCGTGCCTAGCTCAAGGGGCGTGGGCCGGTGGTGGCAGCGCCCCGGACGAGCGGCCTAGATGGCTGCGCTCGCTTTGGTTCGGCAAAACCTTTCAAGGTACAAGCCGGTTAAGCCAAGCCTCGTCTAGGTGTGGAGCACGGCGTCCGCTGCGCCGCTGCATGGCGTCAAGGGCCGCGCCGCGCCCCCCTTGGGCCAAGAGCGCCGCGATGTGCGTATCGATGAACACGTCGCGCTGCGCGTGGCTGCCGCCGAGCCGTGGCAGTTCGTGCAGCCAAGCGGCGAGCCGCTCGGCAGCGCTGCCATGTTCGCCAGCGGCGTATGCAGCAATGGCGGCGCACAGTTGCGCGGCGGTGGCGAAAGCCTGCTGCTGGTCTTTGGCGGCCGCTTCCTCCAACTCGGCGATGAGCGCGGCGAGCGCGTCGGCTTGGGCTGGGCCGGACGTGGCCAAGATCAACGCGGCATGGACGTTCGCGAACGGGATGCCGGCGGTGCGCCAGCGTTCGCCCAAGAACGCCGCCAAGGCGTCGAGTTCATTCCGCGGCAGTGGGTGCCGGTGCAGCGCGGTGCGCCATGCGAACGATGCGCCATCGATCATTGTGAACATGGGCAACGTCAGGGACACCGCCGGGCGGATGCCGTCTTGGTAGAGTGCGAGTGCCCGCTCCGGTGCCCCGAGTTGCAAGGCGAAGATGGCGCGGTGCCAGCAAAGGTGGCAGTGGAGCACCCCGCGACGGTCATAGTCTGGCAGCCAACGGGCAAGAAACGCATCGCCGGCTTCCGCTTCGCCTTGTTCGTAGTAACCGTGGGCGCGCCCATGCGCCGCGTTGGCATTGCGTGGCCGAATGGACAAAGAGCGCTCCAACAAGTCGATGCCTTGCTCGGCTTGTCCGGCCTCCACCAATGCCCAACCGAGGCTGGCATCGAACCACCAGTCCGCGTTGAAGTGCGGCGCTAAGCCCACCAACAGGTCCCGTTGTTGTTGGTGATGATCGACGTCGCCGCTGAAGCCGAGCAGCCCGTAAACGCCGACGGCGAGCGACAGGGGCAGCGCGTCGCGGGGGTGCTCCCGCAAGTGTTCGCGCAGCATGGCCATGGCGGCGACGCTCGCGCCCTCGGTGGCGAGGGCCACGATCTCGGCGTGGGCGCGTTCACGCGCCGATGCGCCGGCAGTGAGCCGCCAGGCGCGTTGCGCTGCCGCGATGCTGTCGCGGGTGCGGCCATCCTGGGCGAGGGCGCGGGCGTGAATGCAGTGGGCGAGGCCGAAGCCCGGGTCCAGCGCCACCGCGGCCGCGCTGCGCTCGAGGACATCTTCATCCGCCGCGAACAGCGCATCCACCGCAGCCACATAGGCGTCCGCTGCCTGCGGCGACGCGGTGGCGATGGGTTGGTCGAAGCGGTCTCGGATCATGCCTTGGGCTGGCTATCGGCGTGCGGCGTGGCTCAATGACCAAGGAGCACTTGTGCTCCGCCTCGCACTACGTTTTTCCGAACAGTACTCCAAGAAAGACCGGAGCTTGGTAGGCGATGGACAATTGGCCACATGTATCCGCCTACACTACCTGCTCCCGCTTCCGGAGACGGCAAGAGTACCAATAGACGGCGCCAAAGGGTAACGGAAAAATCGTCGCGCCGTGTATGGCTACCAGCCAAACTGCATTAGAGCAGTTGTCGGCAAAAGCCTTGTCTACGATGACCTTGATCAACTGGGCAAAGGATAGGCAAAGTATGACCAACAAAGAGAAGGCAAGGCGGGATTCCCCAGTGTCGAAGGCCCTGCCATCTTCCATCTTTGCCATCACAGCAGTGAGCATCGCGACGACGATTCCCGTCACGATGTAGAGCGGTGTTGGCGGAAAACACTCGCTCACGACGCCTGCGCAGCTTCAAAATCCTGCTCGAAGCGTTCGAGATACTTACCAAACACCCGCTTTCTCGATCGTTGATTGTTTGCCGAACAGTCAAACAGCTTAAAGTGACGTTCGGGTTGCCCATATTCGTGTTTTGAGAGATGCCCTACTATGCCTGCATCCGCGATTTTGTAGTGGACATCGCCTCGTGGCCTCCCGCCACGCATGTACCGCACATCTATGCGGGTTGGGAACTCAGAGCGCAACACGTTCACCATCTCAAGGTCTGCTTGTTCATTGAACAGAAACCTAACTCTGAGTTTCTTCTGCATCCTGAGTTGCCGCCGAAGCGCACTAATGGCGTCGCCGTCATCGTACACCGTCTGGTGCATCTTGTTGCCATCGTCATGCACGATCAAAGTATCCGCCGCTGCATCAACAACGAAGATGAACGCGCGCACAGCGGCGTTGTCGTCGTTGAATCCACTCTGGACATTCATCCGCAAACCGTCTGCCATCCACCACCACAGAGAAATGGCAGGTGCAACGCCAAGTATGATGATGATGATGGTGACTGTCTCTGGAGTCGTCATTGATGGCCCTCCCCGTGCGCCACTGCCTTGACAGCGCCTTCACCCATCAATCAGCAGCCGCCTGCTGAGCCACGAAACCATACGGAAACTGGTGCCCATGTCAAGCCGCAGGCGTCCGCCAACGTCCGCGTCCGGTGGCAACCGAGGTTCAAGCCAATGGTCTTCCGCTGAGGTGCCGGCGCGACGGTTTTCGTGTCGGGAACCCTCCATAAAATGAACGCGGTAGAGCTTACGCGCCCCTTCTCCCGGCTGCCTGTGGCGACGCGGTGGCGATGGGTTGGTCGAAGCGGTCTCGGATCATGCCTGGGGCTGGCTATCGGCGCTGTGTTTAGCACCCACTGAAGCCGCCGCCGGCCAAGCCACATCTCCGGCCTCCGGCGCCGCACAGGGCTGCCCGCGGCGTTGCGCCCACGCTTCCCGCAGGCGTCGCCAGCCGCGCCGGCAGTAGTCGATCACTTCCTTGCCCAACAGCAGCACCATGAGCCACCACGTCACCTCGGCGAAGATGAGCGAGCCGGCCACCCATGCGGCCTTCGCCGCGGTGCTGATCGGGAAGAACGGGATGAAAGGCAACACCGCCCAGCCGAGGCAGGAGAGCACGAACAGGACATAGCCCGTCGTCTTGCGCACCGCGCTCAACCACGCTGCCCGCATCACCGCTCCAAGCCCGTTGCACCGCGTCAGCCTTCACTCCATCATAGAGCAACTTGCGGCAAGCTCTGCGGAGGCAGGCGCGTGGAAGTCACCCCCTTGCAAGCCGGTTGCGGCGCCGAGATCCACGGTGTGGACTTGAATGCCCTTTCAGACGGCGAAGCGCAAGCCATTGCGGACGCCCATGCCGAATACGGCGTGGTCTTCCTGCGCGGCCAACGGCTGACGCCGGCGGCGCAGTTGCGCGCCGCGCAGCGGTTCGGCGCCGTCAACGTCAACCGCTTCTTCACACCCATCGAGGAGGAGCCGCGGGTGGCGCTGGTGCTGAAAGAGCCGCAGCACGAGACCAACATCGGCGGCGGCTGGCATACGGACCACTCGTATGACAACGCGCCGGCGATGGGTTCGATGCTCTACGCCGTCGAGGTGCCGTCGCGCGGCGGCGACACCCTGTTCGCCAACATGTACACGGCCTACGAATCGCTCTCCGAAGGGCTCAAGGAGACGCTGCTGGGGCTGCGAGCGGTGCATTCCAGCCGGCATGTGTTCGGTGCGCAGGGCGCCTACCACGAGCGAGGGCGGGACGACCGCTATCACAACCCGGCGCTGGCCACGCAAGATGCGGTGCATCCGGTGGTCATCCGCCACCCGCGCTCTGGCCGCGCTGCGTTGTATGTCAACCCCGGCTTCACGCTGCGGTTCGATGGCTGGACGGAGCTGGAATCGCGCCCGTTGCTGGAGGCGCTGTATCGCGCCGCGGCGCGCCCGGAGCACACCTGCCGGTTCCGTTGGGAACCCGGCAGCGTCGCATTCTGGGACAACCGCGCCACTTGGCACTGCGCGCTGAACGATTACCCCGGCGAGCGGCGGCGGATGCATCGGGTCACGTTGGATGGCCCAGCCTTGGGCGCTTATCGCACGGAGGCGCCGCTCGCGGCCTGATCCCCGCGGCGCCAAGCGCCCCGCCAACTTCGTGCCGGCCGCGCTAGCCGTCGCCGGCCACCGGCCGAGCGGCAGCGTCCGTCAAAGTGTGGCAATCTGCCGCCCGAAGTCCTCCTCACGAGAGAACGGCATGGCGAAGCTCAAGTTCGGGGCGTTTCTCGCACCCCACCATCCGATTGGCGAACACCCCACGCTGCAGCTGCAGAACGATTTGGAGGTCGTGCAGCACTTAGACCGGCTGGGTTACGACGAGTTCTGGTGCGGCGAGCACCATTCCACGGGCTGGGAAGTGATCGCTTCGCCGGAGTTGTTCCTTGCCGCCGCTGCGGAGCGCACGCAGCGCATTCGCCTCGGCACCGGCGTCGTCTCGTTGCCGTACCACCATCCGTTCATGGTGGCGCAGCGTCTGGTGCAGTTAGACCATCAGAGCCGCGGCCGCGTCATCTTCGGCTCCGGGCCGGGCGCGCTGCCGTCGGATGCCCACACCCTCGGCGTGGACCCGATGGTGCTGCGCGACCGTCAAGATGAGGCGATGGGGGTGATTCGCCGCTTGTTCGAGGGCGGAGACCGCTTCAGCCACGAATCCGAGTGGTTCACGCTGCGCGACGCGAAGCTGCAGCTCCTGCCGGTGCAGGACGACATGGAGTTCGCCGTGGCCTCCCTCGTCAGCCCGTCCGGCATGACGCTGGCCGGCAAGCACGGCACCGGCGTGCTGTCCATCGGCTCTACCACCACCGCCGGCCTGCAAGCCCTGCCGCTGCAATGGAGTTTCGCCGAGGAATCGGCCGCCAAGCACGGCCAGATGGTGGACCGCGCCAACTGGCGCATCGTCCTGAGCTGGCACATCGCCGAGACCCGGGACGCGGCGCGCCGCCAAGCCCGGGACGGCCTCATGCACCACATCAACGACTACACGACGGGCACTTTGGCCGCCGGCGTGGGCCCCAAATTCGCGAACGGCGACGAAGCGGTGGACGCCACGGCGTTCGGCGACGGGGCGGTGAACGTCATCGGCACGCCGGACGATCTGGTGACGCGCATCCAGGAAATGCAGGCGTTGACCGGCGGCTTCGGCTGCGTCATCGGTTTCGCGCACGACTGGGCGAACCGCGAGGACACCCTGCGCAGTTGGGATTTGGTTGCCCGCTATGTGATGCCGAAGGTGAATGGCCTGCTCGACGGCTATGAGGAATCCAACGCCTTCGTCATCGAGCACCGCGACGCTTGGAATCGCGCCGGCGCCGCGATCATGAGCAAGATCCAAGAGAACAAGCGCGCCGCCGCCGCCATGCAGGAACAGCCGGCGAACGCGCTCTCCGCGCTCACGGCGCACTCGGCTTCGGAAATGGATGCGGCGGCGGAAGCGGCATCGGAGGAGCAGCCAGCGGGCTGACCTGCCGCCAGCGTCGCCGCAAGGCGCGGCAACCGAGCGCTCGGGCGCCTTTGGCGCGGCACCCCGGCTGGGGGCCGGGGCGGGACATGGGCGGAGGGTGGGACAGGCACTTGAAACTCGCCACTGCGCCCCTACTATAGGCGCCGCCCCAAGTTCCGGGGCGGCAGACAACAATCGCGAAGGAGCCTTCGAACGTGATCGAAGCCGACAATCTGACACGCCGCTTTGGCGAAACGGTGGCGGTGGACTCGGTGAGTTTTTCGATTGGCAGCGGCGAAATCGTCGGCTTGCTGGGGCACAACGGCGCCGGCAAAACCACGATCATGAAGATTCTCACCGGCTATCTGGAGCCGAGCGCCGGCTCCGCGCAGATCGATGGCTGCGATGTCACCGAAGAACGCGCCGCGGTGCAGGCAAACGTGGGCTACCTGCCCGAAAACGTCCCCCTCTACCACGATATGACGGTGCTGGACTACTTGGAGTTCGCGGCCACCGTGCGCGGCATTCCCGCGGCGCGGCGGCGCGGCGCCATCCGCGAGGCAGTGGTGGCAACCGGCTTGGGAGACCGCGCCTTGGATGTCATCGGCACGTTGTCGCGGGGCTACCGGCAACGGGTGGGCGTGGCGCAGGCCATCGTGCATGAGCCGCGCTTCCTGATCCTCGACGAGCCGACCAGCGGGCTTGACCCTGGGCAGACGGCCGGCATGAGAGATCTCATCCGCCGCTTGGCGCGCCAAGCCACCATCATCCTGTCCACGCACATCATGCAAGAGGTGGATGCGGTATGTGGGCGCGTGATGATTCTGCGCGCCGGGAAACTGGCGCTCGACGCGCGCCTTGCGGATTTGCAGGCGAGCCACCGGCTGCATGTCGGCACGACGGCTTCGCGGGACACAGTGCAACAAGCAGTGGGGGATTTTGCTCGCGTCGCCAGCAGCGACTTCGCCCGTGCCGCGTTCCTCTCCTTCGACGGCGAACTGACGCGGGAGCACGCGGCGGAAGTGGCGCGGCGGCTGGCCGCCGCGGGGGTGGAGTTCCACTCCTTGCAGCCGGAGCAGCGGGATCTTGAAACCGTGTTTCGGCATGTCAGCGCGGGGGGCAGCGTTGATGTTTGAGAGCGTCACCGCCGTCGCCCGCAAGGAGCTCGGCCAATTCTTCGGCTCGCCCATCGGCTACTTGTTCCTGTTGGCCTACTTGGGCGTCACGCTGTTCGTCTTCTTCTGGGGCGAGGCGTTCTTCGCGCGCAACATCGCCGATGTGCGGCCCATGTTCGAGTGGCTGCCGATCTTGCTGATCTTCCTCTCCGCGGCGCTCACCATGCGCCTGTGGAGCGACGAGCGGCGCAGCGGCACGCTGGAGTTCGTCGTCACCGTGCCGGTCTCCGCGTGGCGCTTCGTCGTCGGCAAGTTCTTCGCCTGCTGGGCGCTGCTCGCATTGGCCTTGGTCATGACGCTGCCCTTGGCGCTGACGGTGGGCGCCATTGGAGACTTGGATTGGGGGCCGGTGCTCGCCGGCTATCTCGCCGCCGCGCTCTTGGGCGCCGCCTACATCGCGGTTGGCCTGTATGTGAGCGCGCAAACGGACAACCAGATCGTCGCGCTCATTCTGGCCACGTTCCTCTGCGGCGCCTTCTATCTCGTTGGCAGCCCGGCCGTGGTGGAACTGTTCAACAACGAGATTGGCGAGGCGCTGCGTGGCTTCGGCGCCGGCGCGCGCTTCGAGTCCATCGCGCGCGGCGTGTTGGACCTGCGGGATCTTTACTACTACGGGTCCCTCGCCGCGGTTTTCTTGGCGCTCAACGTCTATGTGGTGGAGCGCCACGGCTGGGCTGCGGATGGCGATCAAGCCCGGCACCGGCGGGCGCAGCGCGTCACCGCCTTGGTGGTGCTCAACGTGGTGGCCGCGAATGTGTGGCTGGCCGGCGTCAGCTTCCTGCGCTGGGACACCACCGAAGGCGATCAGTACTCCATCTCAGAAGCCACCCGTTCCTACCTCGCGCAACTGCGGGAGCCGCTCTTGGTGCGTGGCTACTTCAGCGCCAAGACCCACCCGCTGCTCGCCCCGTTGGCGCCGCGCCTCAAAGACTTGCTGCGTGAATACGAAGTGGCCGCAGACGGCAAGCTCCGCTTGGAGCTCGTGGATCCAGCGGACGACCCGGAGGCCGAAGACGAGGCCAACACCAAGTACGGCATCCGGCCCGTGCCGTTCCAAGTGGCGGACCGCTACCAGGCGAGCCTCGTCAACTCCTACTTCGACGTGCTCATCCAATACGGTGACGAATACGAGACATTGGGCTTCCGCGACTTGATCGAGGTGAAGGTGCGTGGCGAGGCAGACCTCGACGTGCGCCTGCGCAACCCGGAGTACGACTTGACGCGCAGCATCAAGAAGGTGCTGTACGGCTTCCAGGGCGGGGGCAGCATCTTCGACAGCGTGGCCAGCCCGGTGACGTTCACCGGCTACATCTCCGCGGACGACCGGCTGCCGCCGACGTTGGCGGCCTTGAAGGCAGACCTTGCGGGGGTGCTCGACGAGTTGCAGGCCGCGTCCGGCGGCAAGCTCAGCACGGAGGTTCGCGACCCAGAGGCGGGGGACGGCGCATTGGCCGTGGAAATCCAAGAGCGCTACGGCTTTGCGCCGATGGCGGCGAGCCTCTTCGACGCCAACACATTCTATTTCTACCTCACCTTGTCGGATGGCGAGACGGTGCTGCCGATGCCGATTCCGGAAGCCTTCGACGCGGATGGCTTGAAGCGGGGCATCGAGGAAGGCTTGAAGCGCTTTGCGGACGGCTTGCTGCAAACGGTGGCCGTCCATGCGCCCACGCCGCCGAATCCCTACATGCAGCAGCAGATGCCGACGCCGCCGGGGAACCAGTTTGGCGAGCTGCAGCAGTTCCTGCGGGCAGACTTCGACGTCGAGAGCGCTTCGCTTGAAGATGGTGGCGCCATCGCCGCGGACGCCGGCGTGCTGCTGGTGGCTGGGCCGCAAGGGTTGGATGACAGGCAAGTGTTCGCCGTCGATCAGTTCCTGATGCGCGGCGGCACCGTGGTGGTGTTGAGCGGTGCCTACGATGTGAGCCTGAGCGGGCAATTCCTGAATGCAACGCCGGCGGACAGCGGGCTGGACGCTTGGCTCGCGCACCACGGCGTGACCATCGACGACGCCCTCGTCATGGACCCCCGCAACGCGGCCTTCCCGGTGCCGGTGCAACGGCAAGTGGGCGGCTTCACGTTTCAGGAACTGGTCATGCTGGACTATCCGTACTTCGTCGATGTGCGTGATGCGGGGCTGAACGCGGACGTCGCCGCGATTGCGGAGTTGCCCCAGGTGACGGTGCCGTGGGGTTCCCCGGTGGATGTGGACGCAGAGGTCAACGCTGGCCGCGTGGTGATGGCGTTGCTCACGAGTTCGCCAGATTCGTGGCGCTCTGCCTCCACGGAACTGATGCCGCGCATCAGCGAGACGGGCCTCGCGGCGTTCCAGCCCGATGGCCCGGTGGGCGCGAATCCGCTGGCGGTGATGATCGAGGGGCGCTTCGACTCGTTCTTCGAGGAATCACCGCTGCTCGCGGCCGCCGCCGAGGCCGCGGCCGCCGAGGCCGCGGCCGCCGAGGCAGAGGGCGACGCGCTGGCCGATGCGTCCGATGAAGCCGGGCAAGGGGCCGCGGACGCCGCCGCGGGCGCAGATGACGACTTGTTGGCGGATGCGGCTGGGCATGACGATACAGACGCCGCAGACGCCGAGGAGGCAGCCGATGATGACGCCGCGGACTTGGGCGACATCGGCAGCGTCATCGCCCGTTCCCCGGAGTCGGCGCGGCTCATCGTCGCCGGCTCGGCCGCGTTCGTGGACGATCAGACGCTGCGCATGATGGGTTCCGCGGATGGCACGGTGTACACCAACTCCATTCAGCTCATTGCCAACCTCGTGGATTTGTCGGTGGAGGATCAAGCGCTGCTCAGCATCCGCAGCCGCGGCCACTTCAACCGCACATTGCCGTCCATGCCTGAAGACCGGCAGCGCGTGTGGGAATACATCAACTACGGCGTCGCCGCGCTCGCCGTGTTTGGCGCCTTCGGCGTGAATGCTGGCCGCCGCGCGCGTCGCCGCCAAGCGCAAGCGCAGTGGCTGAAGGAGCGGGCATGAAACAGGCTTGGTTGATCGTCGCGCTCGCCATCCAAGTCGCGCTCATCGCCTTGGTTTGGGGCGTGGAGTGGGGCGACGAGGGCGAGCTCGCGGCGTTTCTGGAGTTCGATGCGGCGACGGTGGATGCGATCACCGTGGCCGGTGAAGAGGGCACAGTGGCCCTCGCCCGCAGCGACGATGCATGGCAATTGGCGAACGGTTTGCCGGCGGATGCCGGCAAGATCGACCGTGTGCTGGAAAAACTCGCCGGCGCCGCCGGCGGCTGGCCGGTGGCGACCACAGAGTCTGCCATGGCGCGCTTTGAGGTGGCTGAATCCGCCCACCAGCGCCGCATCACGCTGGGCGCCGGCGAAGACATCGTGGCGGACATCTACCTCGGCACTTCGCCGGGGTATCAGAAGACCCATGCCCGCCACGTCTCCGGCGGCGAGGCGTATGCCATCGAGTTCGCCAACTACGAGGCCGGGCTTGACGCTTCGGATTGGCTGAAGAAATCCCTCCTGCAGCCTGCTGGCGAGCTGCAATCCGTCACCCGGCAGGGCGATGAACCGTGGACGCTCACCGCCACCGAGGACGGCTGGGTTGCGCCAGACACCGTGCTGGACCAAGGCCAAGTCGCCACCCTCGTCGGGCGCTTCGAGGGGCTGACGGTGCTGGACATCGCGGCAGCCGAACTGCCGGCGGCGCCAGCGGTGCGCTTCCTGACGGTGGATGACGATGGCGAGCATGAGCTGGCCTTCCATCGCTTGGAGGAAGAGGGGGACTACATCGCGGTGTCGAGCCGCTTTGCGGAGCGCTTTGAGGTGGCGACCTACGTTGTGGAGCAGTTGGACAAGGCGCTGGCCGACTTGGTGGCCGCGGCCGGCGACATGACCGAAGGCGAGCCCGCTGACGCCGACACCGCGGAGGTCGAAGCGACGGAGGTCGACACCCTTGAGGGGGCAACCACCGACGCTGAAACCGTTGCGGGCGAAGCCGCGGCGCCCGAAGCTATCGAGGACGAGACCGTTGATGCCGAACCCGCGCCGGCGCCGGCCACGGATGCGGCCGAGCTGGCGGCGCCGGCGGAAGAGGCCGCGTCACCGGGCTCGGCATAGCCCCCAGCCCCACAACGAACTCAATGCACAATCGCCTTGACAACTCCGCCGGGTTGCCGGATTGTCGCGTTCGAGCTCTTCGCGTCACCAAACTGCCGCGTCGTTTTGACGCAAAGGAGACACAGTGAAAACGAAACTCGCTCTTGCCGGCGCCATCGCGGCGCTCTGCTTCGGCGCCCAGGCAGACCTCGCCGCGGACTTGGCGGCGGCGGATCGTCCCCAAGAAGACCGTGACCGGGATGCTGGCCGCAAGCCGGCGGAGGTGCTGGCGTTTCTCGGCATCGGCCCGGGCATGACCGTGATGGACTTGATCGCCGCTAGCGGCTACTACACGGAAGTGCTCTCGCGCGCCGTAGGGCCGGAAGGCAAGGTGTATGCGCAGAATCCTCCTTTCGTGCTGCAGTTCCGCGATGGCGCGAACGACAAGGCGATGACGGCGCGGCTGGCGGACGGACGGCTGCCCAACGTGGAGCGCATCGACCAAGACCTTCCAATGGTGACGATGGCCGCCGGCTCTTTGGACGCGGCGTTCACGGCCCTCAATTTCCATGACGTGCTGCAGAACGGCGGCCCGGAAGCCGCGGCGGGGACGCTCGCGATAGTGATGGGGCTCCTGAAGCCCGGCGGTGTGCTCGGCGTTGTGGACCACTACGGCGACCCCGGCAACGACAACGCGCAACTGCATCGCCTCGATGTCGCCGCGGCCATGCCGATCCTTGAAGCGTCTGGCTTCGCCATCGAATCTTCAGACTTGTTGCGCAATCCGGAGGACGACCGCACCACCGGCGTCTTCGATCCCGCCATTCGCGGCTACACCGATCGGGTGCTGTACAAGCTCACCAAGCCGGCTGAGTAACGCCCCTAGTGGGGGCTAGCGCGGCGTGATGCCGCCCGCGCGACGGCGGCGCAACCAGCCGGCGCCGCGCGGGCGAACCTTCCTCCTTTCCCGGCTCGCGCGCCCCGCCTGCTGCGCGGGCCGCCGGCGCACCGGACAGCCCCTCGCCCAGCCCCGTCCGGCGATCGCGTTCGGCCGGTTCCTGCGCCGCGCCGCGGCCGCGGTGACCATGCTCGGCGCCGCGCACAGCCACGGCCTTTACTTGGAGTATCAAGCGTTCATTGCCGGCACCAGGGCCGGCACGGCCCAGGTCCACATCGAGCGTGATGCCGGCCGTTACACGGTGCATGGCGCCATCGCGACGCAGGGTCTGTGGCACCGCCTAGCGCCTTGGCGCGCCCGCTTCGTCGTGGATGGTTGGCTGGAAGGCGAACTTGCACGGCCCGTGCAGCTTGGCCTGCAGGAGTGGGCGCGGCGCAAGGAACGCACCATCCATGTGGCGAAGGGCACGTTGCGGCAACTCCGCAATGGACGCTTGCGGCCGCAGCGGCCGGCGCCGCCGGGCGTGGACATCGTGTCTGCTCTGTGGGCGGGCGGCCAATGCCAAGCGGAGCAAGTGCTGAACAACGGCCGCCATGTGTATGCGATGACGCGGCGTCGCCACCAAGTGCGGGACGATGGTTCGGAGCGCTGCGATTACGACATCGTCGATGACGATGGCGAGCGGTTTCGCGGCTGGGTTGAGTTTGGCGAACGGCATGGCTGGCGCGTGCCCCTCGAGATCGGCCGCATCGATGGCGTCACCAGCCGGCTGGCCTTGGTGAGCGCGGCCCTATCAGGCAGCGGCGCGGACACGCGGGATTGGAGTGCCGCCGCCGCGGCGCGGGCGGTGACGCCGGCGTTGCCGTGATGCCAATGCGGCGCGCTAGCCCACCTCAATCATCTCGAAATCGCTCTTCGGCGTGCCGCATTCCGGGCAGAGCCAGCCCTCCGGCACGTCTTCCCAAGCGGTGCCGGGGTCGATGCCCTCATCCGGCACCCCCAATGCCTCGTCGTAAACGAAGCCGCATGTCATGCACTGCCACTTTCTGGCGTTCACAGTTCCATCTCCTGTTTGATGCGTTGGACGCGCGCCGCGAGGGCCGCGCCCGCGAGCGGCGTGGCTGGCGGCGGCGCGCTCCAAACGGGGTTCGGCCACGCTGCGTCGCCGACGTGGCGCGCGATGACGTGGATGTGCAGTTGCGCCACCTGATTGCCGAGCGCCGCCACGTTCAACTTGTCGGCATGGGTGATGCGTTGCAGCGCTTGGGACACCCTCTCGATCTCCTCGAACACGGCCATGCGCGAAGCCGGTGGAATGTCGTGCAGGTCAGCAAGCGCGGCGATGCGCGGCACCAGAATCGCCCAATGGAAGCGCTCGTCACGCGCCAGCAACAGCGTGGAAACGGCCAAGTCGCCGACCTGTTCGCAGTCTGCCGCGAGGCGCGGGTGCAGGGCGAAAGCCATTGCGGGGAAAATGGTTTGAGATTCCCGTGAGGGCGGCTATAGTAACCCCACTTGGGGAGGCCCAATGGGCGTCTCCCAAGAGGTTCACCTTGGGGAGAAAAGCATGAGCGAAGCTGCGCAGCTCGATGTCGAGCGCGATCTGGATTTAGGCTGGATGGATCGTCGGGGCGAGTGGGAAATCCAAGCCCGGCCAAGCAAGAACGGCCTGACCCTCGCCGACATTCAGATCGGCGACTATGGCGACCCGCCGGTGGTGAGCGAAAACCAAACCGGCGTGCCGCGCGGCGCGGCGAAACGGGATGGCTCCTATCGCATCGGCGCCTACGGCGTGCGCACCAAGAGCGAAATCTGGCTGGACAACGCTTCGTTCCTCTATGAGGAGGCGTTGCAGCGCCAGTGGAGCTCGGCCACCGACATCCCATGGCACACCATTGAACCCCTGCCGGACGACATCGAGCAGGCGCAGTGCGCGATGGACACGTTCTTAACCGAGGTCGAGTTCGTCGCAGGAGATGTGCCGGCGCGCTGGGTCGCGCGCACCACGCCAGACTTCTTCGAGGCGCGCAACGTGCTCCTGTGCCAAGTGATGGACGAATCACGCCACATGGATGTGTTCCGCAAGCGGGCGCTGGCGAACGGCGGCGGCCTGATGTGCGCGACGGGCGGCACCGCCGGCGTCGTTGGCAGCATCGACCACTCGCGAGACTTCACCGAAATGTCCTCGCGCCTGCACATCTCCGGCGAAGGCGCGGTGCTCACCATCTTCCGGTTGGGAGAGCTGATGGCCTACAACGACGCGGAAAAGGCCATCTATCGGCTCTGCGCGCAAGACGAGGCGCGCCATGTGGCCTTCGGCGTGATGCACATGCGCTACATGGCGGAGACGGCGCCGGAACGCCATGAGGAGATCCACTGCTATCTGGACGAAGCGGAGCGCGGCATTCTCTCCGGCTCGCAGAACCCAGCTGGCCAGTTCACGCAAACCTCCGAGTCCATGGCCATCCTGCTCGGCGGCGGCAAGGCCAACTTCGACGAGGGGCGCAACCGGCTCATCGCCATCCGCAAGCGGCAGCTGCAGGAGTACATCAAGCGCGTGAAGTCTGCTGGCTTTGGCGACCGTTTCGAGAACGGCCGCTCGCAGGTGCCTGAACTCTTGGCGGAAATCGCCGCTTAGGCGCGAGGCGCACATGGCGAAGCAAGACGCGAAGGCCGCGGCTGCAAAGCCGGCCAAGGCCCAGTCCGCTACAGGCAAGCCGACCAAGAAGGCAGCCCAACTCAAACAGGTAGCCCAGCCCAAACAGGCTGCCAAAGGCAAACAGGCGGCGAAGCCCAAACAAAAAGAACGCGCCCAGGCGAAGTCCTCCAGCCAACGGGTGGAGGACGTCAGCGGCGGCGGGACGAACCTCCTCACCGCGGTGCCAGAGCCGAAGTACGACTGGATGAACAAGTCGCGGCAGTGGGGCGTGCGCGTCAAGCCTGGCAAGAAGGGGCTGACGCTGGGCAGCCTGAACGTCGGCATCTATGGCGAGGTGCCCACGGATTGGCCGGATCAATCCCGCAACCCGCGCGGCGCCATTCCGCGCCACGGCATGCCGCCGGTGGGCTATGCGGTGCGCGACAAGGCGGCCATGTGGGCGGATGGCGCGGCAGACCTCTACGAAGAAGCGATTCAGCGCCGCTGGGCGCCGGCCACCGACGTGCCGTGGGATTCCATCGAACCGTTGGCGGATGACGTCGAACATGCCGTCTGCCAAGTGTGTACCGAGCTGTGCCAGTACGCGAACGTCGATATCGAAGCGATATCAAGCTGGCAACACCAAATGGCGTATGGCTACCACGAGGTGAAGCAGTACCTCGCCACGGCCACCTTCGACGCCGCCCGCCACTATGAAGCGTTCCGCAAACGGGCGCTGTACAACGGCGGCGGGCTGGGCCTTGAAGGCCCGGGTGAAGTGAACCGCATGATCATCGAGAGCTACGGTGGCTGGACGGAAACCGTCGCCTACCTGTTCTTGCTGCGCGGCACGTTCACCATGACGATGCTGCGCTACCTGGAGCGCTTCGCCCACAACGACGCCGAACGCTACATCTACGCTCGCGTCATCGAGGACAAAGCCCGCCACCTCGCCTACGGCATCGAGCACCTGCAATACTCCATTGCCCACATTCAACACCAAGCCGGGGTGCTGGCGACGGTGCTGTTCGTGGGCGATCGCATCTTCGCCCGAGACTTGCGCGACCCGGTGTTGCGCGAGGCGTTGGCCATCATCTTCGGCAACGGCATTGAAGGCGCCCGCGCCACCGGCCTCGACACTTGGGACGCGATGATGCGCGACTTCATGTCGAGCCTGCAGGAAACCTGCGCGTGGCTTGGCATTCCGCGCAGCGCGGCGGGGATGCCAGAGGCCATGCGGCGATACCTGCCGCCCGACGCCGCCGCCGAGGCGGCGAGCGCGGACATTCCCGAAGCCGCGCAGGCGGCCGCGCGCTGACATGCCGAGGTTTCCTTCCGAGCAGTGGTTCGGGGCGGTCGCCGCGGTCTTCAACGGCGACGAGAGCTACCAAGGCGCCGGTGGCGGGCAGTGCAATTGCCGCGCTGGGGTGGTGGTGGAAGCGCCCAACGATGCGCCGGCGGATGTGTTCGTGCTCACGTTCGAGGGCGCGGAGTGTTTGGGCGGCCAACCGGCGGACGCCGCGGCGCTTGCCGATGTGGATTTCTACATGCAGATGCCGCTCGCGGATTGGCAGGAGATGCTTGGCGACATCCAAGCGCACGGCCATGCCACGGCAGACCACACCCTCAACAGCTTGGACTTGAACCGCGAGGAAGGCCTCGCCACGTCCGTCCACGGCGATCAGTACCGGGAAGATCTGTTCTTCCGCTACAACCAGACCTTGCAGTTCTTTTTCGACGCCTCTGCCCGCGTCAAGACGGCGCGCGCGTAGGCGCGTAGGAGGGGACATGGCGCAATTGGATTGGCTGGCGCCGGCGAAGGGCGCCGTGAACGCAGACGCGGCTTACCGCAAGCTCGGCAATGCGGATGTGGTGGTGGGGTTCAAGTGGGGCAAGACGATTCGCAAGGTGACGTTCGAGGCGTTCGAGATTGGCGCCATCGAACCCATTGGCGAGGACGACCTGCGGGATTGTGAACTCGTCATCGAGATGACGCCGGCGGATTGGCGGCAGTACCTCAAGCGGCGCGGGCGGGGCGCCGGGCCGTCGCTGCTCTCGCTCGACTTGGACAAGGAAATCGTGCGCGGCCGCAACCCGCTGTTGCGTTTGAAGTTCCTGCGCTACCACATGTCGATTCAGATGCTCATCGACAAGGGGGCGGAGCTCGCCGCCTGACGGCGTGCCCATCTACGAGCATCGATGCGACGAGTGCCGGGCGGTGACGACGGTGCTGGCGCCGGTGTCGCGCTCGCGTGACCCGTGCATCTGCGAACATTGCGGCAGCGCCCTCACGCGGCGCATCGTCTCCAAGCCTTCGGTACACCTCTCCAAGCTCTCCAAGGTGGAACGCATGGATCCGAGGTACGACAAGATGGTCGATCAAGCGATGCGCAACACCCAACACGCGGATCCAGACCGCCTCATGAACCGCCGCGGCGACGTCACCAAGGGGCTGCCAGACAAGGATTGACGCGGCGCGGCGTTGGCTCGGCTAGAGTGCGGGCAGCGGTTCCGCCCACGCCCCGACGCCGAACAGGAGCGCCACCGTGAAGACGGCGCCGATCACCAAGACGAGCAGGACATTGGGCGTGGAAAGCAGTTCGTCGCGTTGCGAACGCTCGTCGGGCGGATGTCTTTTGCGGCTTCTGGCGACAGCGTAGATGACGCCGATGAGGATGAGCGCGGGGAGCAGCAGTTGCACCAGATAACGCATCGCGTCACCGGTTGACGAACGTGGGCCGAGCATACCTTCCCACCACCTTGGGGAGCAAACCGTGAACTGGGCTGCGCAGCACTGGGTGGCGCTCATGCTGTTCGCCGTCTACACGGCGTTCCTCGTCGCCCACGCGCGCGCCGGCCTGCGCCGCAGCAAGGGCATGGGCGAGTTCTTCGTTGGCGGCCGCTCCATGGGCGGCGTCGTCATCGGGGTGTCCTTCTATGCCACATTCTCCAGCACCAACAGCTACATCGGCCACGCCGGCAAAGGCTACGAGTACGGCTTGCCGTGGCTCACCAAAGCCGTGGTGTTGGTGGTGTTCGCCTACTTGTCTTGGCGCTTGGTGGCGCCGCGGCTGCGGCGTTTCACCGCGCAGTGGGAATCCGTGACGGTGCCGGATTTCCTCGCTGTCCGCTTCGCCAGCCGCGCGGTGCGGGTGGCCGCGGCCGGGGTGATCGGCTTTGCCAGCCTGCTCTACCTGATCGCCATCTTCAAAGGCGCCGGCAACCTGTTTCAGGTGTTCTTGGACATCCCGTATCCGGCTGCGGTGGGGGTGACGTTTGCCATCGTGATGGCCTACACCTCCGTGGGCGGCTTCGTCTCCGTTGTGCGCACGGACGTGCTGCAGGGCACCTTGATGGTGGTGGGCGCATTGCTGATGTTTGGCTTCGTCGCCCATGCTGCCGGCGGCGTGGGCGCCATCGCCCGCCTCGACGAGCGGCCGGACACGGCGCATCTCTTGGAGCTCAACGCCGGCATTCCGTACATCGTGCTGGTCGGCATCGTCCTCGCGGGGTCCCTGAAGCTCCTCATCGACCCGCGCCAGATGACGCGCTTCTACGGCTTGAAGGACGAGCGCAGCCTGCGCGTTGGCATTTGGGTGGCGGTGCTTGGCATCCTCGTCGTGCAGTTCGCCCTGTTGCCCGTGGGCCTCTACGCCCGCTTCCTGTTGGAGGGCGTGACGGACACGGATTTGGTGGTGCCGCTGCTGGTCACGGACGCCGCGGTGTTCCCGCGCGTCGTTGGCGATTTTCTGGTGGTTGCCATCATCGCCGCCGCCATGTCCTCCCTCGACAGTGTGCTGTTGGTGGCGGCGTCGGTGGTCACCCGGGACATCCGCATGGAGTTGGCGCCCCTCTCCAGCGCCGGCGCGGTGGCTTGGACGCGCGGTGGCATCATCGGCTTTGCGGCCCTCGCCGCGCTCATCGCCCTGAACCCGCCGGGAGACATCGTGGAGATCACCATCTTCTCCGGCAGCCTCTATGCCGTATGCTTCGCGCCGGCGGTGCTGTTTGGCTTGCACTGGCGACGCGGCAGCGCGGCGGCTGCGCTGGCCGGCGGCGCCGTGGGCATCACGGTGCTGCTGGCATGGCTCGCATTGGGTTGGCAAGATCGCCTGCACGAGGTGTTCCCGGCGTTGGCGGCGTCCACCTTGGTGTATGTGGCGCTCGCCTGTTGGACGCGCCCGGTGGATGATGTGCGCGTGAGCGGCTTTTTCGCAGCCGCGGCGCGGGCCAACGCGGTGGCTGGGCGCCCCTGACGGCGCGGCGCAAGCGGAGGATTGGAATGCAGATCAAGCTCACCAGCGTGCATGTGAACGATCAAGAGCGTGCGCTGCAGTTCTACACTCGGCTGCTCGGCTTCGAGAAGCGGCAGGATGTTCCGGTTGGCGAGGCGCGCATGCTGACCGTGGCGGCGCCGGGCAGCGACGTGGAGCTCCTGCTTGAGCCGGATGGGCACCCAGCGGCGCGCGCCTACTGCGCAGCGCTCCGCGCCGATGGCATTCCGGCAGCGATGTTCTTCGTTGCAGATTTGGCGGCCGAGCATCGCCGCTTGACGGCGTTGGGCGTGCGCTTTGAGCGCGAGCCGACCCGCAGCGAGTGGGGTTTCGGCGCCCTGCTGGACGACACCTGCGGGAACTTCATCGCGTTGCATGAGGAATAGCGCGCCGGCTCGCGTCGGCTCGCCGGACACAATTGGGCAACCAGAGGAGCGTCAACATGGCAGCACCCCTTGACGGCGTGCGCGTCATCGACTTCACGAGCGTGGTCGCCGGCCCGTACGCGGCCATGATCTTGGGCGACCAGGGTGCAGACGTCATCAAGGTCGAAGGGCCGCGGCGGCGCGACTTCGCGCGCGGCGGCGGCGCCGGGGCCAAGCAGCTGAACCCGGTGTTGCTGAACAACAACCGCAACAAGCGCTCCTTTTGCGTGGATGCGCAGAGCGAGGCCGGCCGCGAGGCGCTGCTCAAGCTCGCCGCCACCGCCGATGTCTTCGTGCAGAACTTCCGGCCCGGCGTGATGGCGCGCTTGGGCTTGGACGAGCCGGACCTGCGCCAAGTGCGCCGAGACATCATCTACGTCTCCATGAGCGGCTTTGGGGAAACGGGCCCCTACGCGCACAAGCCCGTGTACGACCCGCTCATTCAGGCGCTGTCTGGGCTTGCGAGCGTGCAGGGCGGCTCGGACGAGAACCGCCCGCGCCTCATCCGCACCATCCTGCCGGACAAGCTCACCGGCATCACCGCGGCGCAAGCCATCGCCAGCGCCCTCTTTGCCCGGGAACGCACCGGCGAGGGACAGCATGTGCGGCTCTCCATGCTGGACGCGGTGGTGGCGTTCATGTGGTCTTCCGACATGGGCGGCCAAACCTATCTGGACCGCGATGTGGGCGCCCAAGGCGCCGCCACCATCATCGACCTCATCTACGAAACCGCAACGGGCTACATCACCGTTTCCACGATGACGGACGACCAGTGGCAGGGCTTCTGCCGCGCCGCTAGCCGTGCAGACCTGCTGGCCGACGAACGCTTCAAGACGGTGGGCGGGCGCCACCGCTACGGCGACGAACGGCTGACGCTCATGCAAGAGACGCTGCACACCAAGCCGGCCGAGGAGTGGCTGGAACTGTTGGACGCCGAGGGGGTGCCGTGCGCACCGGTGCTCACCCGTTCCCAGGCCATCGCGCATCCGCAGTTGCTCGCCAGCGGCATCATGGTGGAGACGGAGCATCCCCACGCCGGCCGCCTGCGCCAAGCCCGCAACGCGGCGCGCTTCGAGGCGCCGTTTGAGGTGCGGCGCGGTGCGCCCTTGCTCGGCGAGCACACCGCGGAGTTGCTCGACGAGCTTGGCTACTCGGCTGGCGAAGTGGAGGCGCTTGCGGCCGCGGGCGCGGTGGGCCTTGCCGCTGAGGCGTCCTAAGGCTTAGGGCAGGGCGGCGGGCGAACAGGTTGCCGCCAGCGCGTCTGCCGGCAGGCGTGGCTTCAGCCCTGCGCCAACAGCGAACGCAAATCTATGATGGCGGCGTTGGCGCGCGAGATGTAAGAGGCCATCACCAGCGAGTGGTTGGCGACGAAGCCGAAGTCCGTGCCGTTCAAGATCATCGGGCTCCAGATCGTCTCTTGGGTGCCTTCCAGCTCGCGGGCGATCTGCCGCAGGCTAACGCGCGCGTTCTTGTCGTCCAGCACGGCGCCGAAGTCCTGTTCGGCGGCGCGCAGCAAATGCAGCAGCGCCCAGGTTTGCCCGCGCGCTTCGTAGAACACGTCGTCGATCTGAAACCAGCTTGTCTTCACCTCTGCGTCCGCCGGCGCCGGCGTGGCTTGGCTTGCCGCGGCATCGCCAGCGAGAGCCAGCTCAAGTTGACGCCGGCCGACGCTCGCCGAAAGCCGCTGCGAGAGGCTGCCCAAGCGCGTTTCCACGGCGGTGAGCCAAGCGCGCAGGTTGTCGGCGCGGGCGTAGAACTGCGCCGTCGGCACCTGTGGGTCTGCAAGGCGCGCCAAGTAGTCCTCCAAGAGGTCGATGCCGTCTTCGTACTCGCTCTCGGAGCGCGGGAAGATCCAACTGTTGTTGTCGAAGAAGAATTTGCCTTCCGCTTGCGAGAGCGCAGGGTCTTCCTCGGATTGGCTCTGTGACCGGCTGAGGTCTGCGCGCATCACGCGGCTCATGTCGCGCATCTGCACCAGCACGCCGAACTCCCATGCCGGCACGTTGTCCATCCACACGCCGGGCGGGAAGATGTCGTTGGAGAGGTAGCCGCCGCGCTTGTGCAGCAACGATTGCCCCAAGCGAATCATCGTCGCGGTGGTGACGGCGCCCGTCACAGTGGCGCGGTCCTCCGCTTGCGCGACCACGTCGAAGGCCGGCGGCTCATGGTCCCACCACCACCAAAACACCGATGTGGCGAGGAGCCACACGCCCACCACCGCGGCGCCGATGCGCCACGCCATGCGGGCGTTGACCAAGCTGGGGTTGCCGTTCATGAAGCGCTCCAAGTGCGGTGCGCGGCTGGCTTGAGCATGGCCATCCGTCACGCGCCCGCTGGCAGGATCATCAGGGTGACGCGCGGTGGCGAGCCGATCTCGATTTCGCCGCGGATGCGTCGCTCGCCCGGAGCGCGATTGAGTTGCTCGTACATCCAACGTCCTTGCGCGTCGCTGCCGGCGCGAATCACGACCCTGGCTTGCGGGCTGCGCGCCAACGCGCCAAACGCGGCCAGTTCCGCGGCGGCAGCCGGCCGTTGCTCACGCACCGCGGCGGCGGCCAAGTTCAAGTGGCGGCGTTCGGCGCGGCGCATGTTGTTCAGTTGGCTGCGCATGGACGGCAGCCCGGGATGCTCGGCGTCCACAGCGGCAGCTTCACCCAACAGCACCTCGGCGGCGTTCCAGCGTTGTTCGTCGATGGCGCGGCGCGCCGTCTCGATGAATTGCTCGACGATGCGCTCTAGGCCGTTGCGTGCGTCCGCGTTGTCTGGCGCCAAGGCCAGCACCGAACGGTAGGCGTCGTGGGCGTTGTCTGCGGGTGGTTGCGTCAGGCGTCCCTCGTCAACGGCGCGCTCGGCGCGCAACAGCAGCCCCTCCACCCTGGCGGCGCGCAGCTGCTCGGCGGTGGGCTGCGGCCTCTGCGCCGTTGGCGCCGGCGGCGCCGGGCAGGACTGCACTTGGCAGCCGGCGGCCAAGACCGGCAGGACGATGCCGAGCCACAGCGTTTGGGGGCGTACGCAGCGCAGGGCTGGCGCTCCTCGTGGGAACCGTTGGCGAAGCGGCAAGTGTAGCGCGGCTAAAGCGAGTGTGTGCCGGTTCACCGCGCCCGCGCCGCGGGCATTGGGGCGCGGTCAGCGATTTTGCTCTTCGTCCACGTCGCCAACGGGGAACTCGGCCACCCAGACATGGCCGTCTTCCGGCGTGAACTGCCCGGTCCTAACGCGGGCGATGGGATAGCTTGGGAGCGGGCGCGTCGCAACGCACTTGCCGCCGAAGGCCAAGGCGGCGAGCCCGTGGTAGTCGAAGTCCAGATTGTCGAAGCCGTGTTGCCGGCGGCCGGCAGGCAGGCTCTCCACGTCTTCCGGGAAGACGTGCAGGAAGAACCGCGCCCGCACATCCGCCACGCCGCACGGCGACTTGAGGTAGCTCACCGCGTTCCCGCGGAGATGGACGTCGAAGACGGAGCGCGCCGCCAGTTGGCTGGACGCGATGGACTCGTACTCGGCCAGCCAAGGAACACGTGGCGGCGAGGCCGGGCGCTTGCGCATCGTGCAGACGTCCTGGTTCCGCTTCAGCCACCCGAGCACAGCTTCCGCCGCCCACCGATGGCCGGCGGCGTTCCAATGCGCGTCGTGCGGCCACCGCGCGTCCCGCCGGTGGGCGCCTTGGTGGATGATGTGGCCGTATTGGTCGATGACGGGAATGCCGCGCGCCTCGGCGAGGGCGGCCATGCGCTCGAATCCAAGGCCGCCTCGGGCGCGCATGGAATGCGTGGACAGGATGGCCAACGCGGCGCCGTCGCGGTCCGTGCGCTCCCTGAACTGGTCCAGCGCGAAGGCCGTGAAGTCCAGCGCGTCCTCGTGGACGGCAGGCAGCTCCTCCTCTGTGGACGCGAAGAACGGTTCATTGATGCCGCTTCGCGTCATTGGCCGCCACCCATCGAGCAGCGCGGCATAGCGGGGGGAGGGCCGGCTCAGCATCTCCACCCAAGCGATCAGTTCGGGGGCAGGCATCGTCCAGGGAAGAAGAGCGCGCCTCTTGGCATCCAGCCATTTCGCGAAGAGGGACCTGCCGGCCAGGTAATCCACGGTGCGCTCGTGCGCGGCGTGGCGCCGAGGAGGAGGCAGCCCTGCCAGCCGGGACGGCCCGGGATGGGGCGGCCGCAGCGAGATGGCCCCATCCGCGCCCCGCGTCGCGGACACGTTCCTGAGCCGGTCCGGATCGATTCCCCTGTCCAACCCTGCCAAGATCGGCGAATTGTCCTTGAAGTCGTTGTGGACGAAGACGAGCACCACCAAGGCGGGGCGGAGATGCCGCGCGAACTCGTCGTAGTACGCCAGTTGGCTGACTTGGCCGGTGCCGCTGATGCCGAACGCCGAGGTCGTGACGTCCAAATGAGGCAGGTCCCGGGCGGCCAACTCCTCCAGCCGAACGTGGAGCTTGTCGGCGATGGGGACAAGGGGCGCCTCGACGAAGGAATCGCCGATCACGGCGACGTGGCAGCTCGCCGCGGCCCGCTCGACGCCGATGGGTTCGCGGTCCAGGAAGCCTAAGCTGTTGGTTCGCGACTCAACCCAGAAATCAAGGTAGTTCGTATAGCGCACCTCCACGTTGGGCGCATATGCCTGCCCAACTGTTGGAGACCAAATGAAGGGACGGTCGGCCCACGTGAAGGGCGCCCGCAGCCGCCAATGCGCTTCGCCGACGGCGCCAAGCAGCGCCAAGCCCGCCATGAGCAACAACGCATTCCAGCCGACCAGCCGCAGCGCGCGCCGCGCCTTGGAGCGGGGGGTCATTGGCACTCCGGCGCTCCCGATGGCGGCGGAGGTGGCGGCATGGTCCTAATCGCGCTGCGTGCGCCTGAAGCGCTCATCCTAGGCGGCGACGAGGACCCACAGCTCATGTAGAAAGGACGCCGACCTCTTCTCGCATCGAACAACCATGCACTGTCCGCCGGCATCATAGCGCAGGCGCGGTGCCACACTTATCTGAACCGAACATCTGAACCGGCACAGCGTGGATGGCTTGCGGTGCCCCGAAGCGCTGCCGCTTGGGCTCGATGGCGCAAGCCAGTGTGGCCCCTCGCCGTGCCCGCTGTAGGCGTGGCCCACTCGCCGGCGTTTTGATGCACGATATGCATACCTACGACATTCCACACCAAGCCATGTCGCCACGCATCGCCTGGCCGCTGCTCGCGGCCTTCGTCGCCGTGTTCGCGCACGCAGCGGAAAACCCGTTCACAAGCCAAGCCGATGCCTTGGCGGCGCCGGACTTCCTGCCCGTGGATGAAGCCTTCGTCTTGGAGGCCGCGTTGTCGCCAGATGGCGAGGTGGTGGCGCAGTGGCGCATGCCAGATGGCTACTACCTGTACCGGGAGCGGTTCCGGTTCGAGGCGCAGGGCGGGGCCGAGTTGGGCGAGCTCGTCATCCCAGCCGGCGTCGAGAAGACCGATGAGTTCTTCGGCGATGTCGAGGTGTACTACGCCGGCGTGACCGTGAGTGCGCCGGTGCTGGCCACCGCCGGCGACCACCTTGAGGTTGGCATCGAGTACCAAGGCTGCGCGGACTATGGCTTGTGCTATCCGCCGGAGAAGAGGTCGTTCACGTTTGCTGTCGCGTCGCTGGGCGGCACGGGTGCCGAGGGTGGCGAAGGTGGCGAGGCTGCCGCCGCGGATGGCGCTGCCGTCGGCGCGGCGGCGACGGCGAACGCCGGCCTCCTCGCGGCGCTCGGCGGCGCGTTCTTGGGCGGCCTCATCCTCAACCTGATGCCTTGCGTCTTTCCGGTGCTCTCCATCAAAGTGTTGTCGCTGTTGGGCGGCGGCGCCGGGCGCGGGCGGCATGCGCTCGGCTACGCGGCCGGCGTGTTGACGGCGTTCATCGCCCTCGGCGCGGCCCTCGCCATCTTCAAGGCGAGTGGAGAAGCGGTGGGCTGGGGCTTTCAGCTGCAGGCGCCGGGGTTCGTGGCTGGCATGGCCATCCTCTTCTTCGTGCTGGCGCTCAATCTGCTGGGCTTCTTGGAGATGCCGGCGTTCGGCGTGTCCGGCGGCCAAGTCGGCCACTTCGCCACCGGCGTGCTGGCGGTGGTGGCGGCCACGCCCTGCACCGTGCCGTTCATGGGCGTGGCGCTGGGCTACGGCTTGAGCCAATCCACGTGGGCGCTGCTTGGCGTGATGGCCGCCTTGGGGGTGGGCATGGCGCTGCCCTATGTGCTCGTCACCACCATCCCGCCCGTGGCCCGGCGGCTGCCGCGCCCGGGGCCGTGGATGGTGACATTGAAGCAGGCGATGGCGTTCCCCATGCTGCTCACCGTGGTTTGGCTGTTGTGGGTGGCGGCGCGACAGTCTGGCCCCGGGGCCGTGGCGGCGACGCTGAGCGCCTGCGTGGCAACTGGTTTTCTCGCATGGTTGGCTTGGGGGCGGGGCGCGCGTCTGCCGGCCACTTGGGCCGGCGTGGCGGTGGTGGCCGCCCTCGCCATTTGGGCAGCACCGGGGTTGAAGGCGGAAGCGGCGCCGGCCGGCGACAGCTTTGTGATGGACGAGGTGGCCGCGAATCGCGCCGCTGGCCGCCCGGTGTTTCTGAACTTCACGGCGGCGTGGTGCATCACCTGCCTCGCCAACGAACGCTCCACCCTCGGCACAGAGCGCATCCAAGATTTCTTCGGGGAACGCAGCATCGAGCAGGTGAAGGCAGACTGGACGAATGCCGACCCGGCCATCACCGCGGCGCTGGAGAGCTTCGGCCGCAATGGCGTGCCGCTCTATGTCTACTATCCGCCGGGCGGGGCGCCTGTCCTATTGCCGCAGGTGCTGACGCCAGCCATCGTCATCGACACGGTGGAATCCGCCGATGCCCGCGCATGAAGGCTGGAACTTCTCCTAACTTGCGGTTATCTTGCCGTTAACTCTATTAGAACTTGGCGTGGGCGCGGATGCAGCCCGCGCCGCTGGCTAGGGAAACTGGGATGGCGCGCATCTTGGTGCTGAACGGCCCGAACCTGAACTTGCTCGGTGCCCGCGAGCCAGAGCACTACGGCGCGGACACCTTGGCAGACATCGAGGCGCGGCTGCGCGAGGTGGCGGGCAAGCGCGGCCATGAGGTCGTCACGCTGCAGAGCAACGCCGAACATGAATTGGTGGAGGCCGTGCAGGGCGCCCCGGCGGGTGGCATGAGTTTTGTCATCATCAACCCCGGCGCCTTCACGCACACAAGCGTGGCGCTGCGCGACGCCTTCCTGGCGGTTGCGCTGCCGTTCATTGAGGTGCATCTCTCCAACGTCCACGCGCGCGAGGCGTTCCGCCGCCATTCGTACCTGTCGGACATCGCGCGTGGGGTGATCTGCGGCCTTGGCGGCGCTGGCTACGAGTACGCGCTCGCAGCCGCCATGGCGGCCGTGGAGGCCGGGCAGCCGGCATCGAACGAGACGTAAGCGCGCGGGCGAACAAGCGCACCGGCGAACAAAGCAAGCAGCGAGGGCCACGAGATTGGATTTGCGAAAGGTGAAAAAGCTCATCGAACTGGTGCGCGAAGCCGGCATTGCCGAGCTGGAGGTGCGTGGCGGCGATGAATCCGTGCGCATTGTGAGTGCGCCCTCGGCCACGCCACCGATGCCGGCGACCGGGACGTCCGCCTCGACGCCGGCACCCCCGGCGGTGGATGCGCCGCCGCGTGGCCAAGTGGTCTCGGCGCCGGTCTCCGGCACCTTCTATCGCTCGCCGGCGCCCGGCGAGCCGCCCTTCGTCGCCGAGGGGCAGGACATGCAGGCCGGGGACGTGCTGTGCATCATCGAGAGCATGAAGATGATGAACCGTGTGGAAGCCGACACCGCCGGCAAGGTGGTGGCGGTGTTGCTCGAGAACGGACGCGCCATCGAGGCTGGCACACCGTTGTTCCGCATCGCCTGAGCCGGCGGTGCCTTGGTTGCGGCTCTCCGGCAGCGTTCCGGGCAGCGCCGCCGCGGCGCTCGGCGAAGCGCTGACGGCGCGGGGCGCGGTGGCCGTGACTTGGCAGGATGCCGGCGACGCGCCCATCATCGAGCCAGCGCCCAATGCACCCCCGAACTTGGCTGCATGGCGCCAAACGCGGGTGGCTGCCCTCTTTCCCCTCGATGCGGAGCTCGCAGTTGCGCGGGAAGCGTTCGCCGGCGCGGCTGTGCAAGTCGAGTTCGTGGCAGACCGGGATTGGTCTGAGACGTGGCGCCGTTTCGCGCCGACGCGCCAGTTTGGGCGGTTGGCGGTTGCGCCGCTGGATGCGCCGGCGCCGGCAGCGCCCGTGGTGTTGCGGCTGGATCCTGGCATGGCGTTCGGCACCGGTGCTCATCCAACCACGCAACTCTGCCTCGATTGGCTTGCATCGCGCCCGCTTGCCGCCAAGACGGTGCTGGACTTTGGTTGCGGCAGCGGCATCCTCGCCATCGCCGCGAAGCTGCTCGGTGCCGAGCGCGTCGTCGCCGTGGACGCGGACCCGCAGGCGCTTGTGGCGACCGCTGGCAACGCCGGCCGCAATGGCGTCGCCGTGGAGACGATGGCCGGCGATGCCTATCGGCCCGTGGCCTTTGATGTGGTGATTGCCAACATCTTTTCCGCAACGTTGGTGGCGCTGGCCAAGGGTCTCGTTCAGAGCGTCGCTGCCGGCGGGGAGCTAGCGTTGAGTGGGATCCTTGAGCATCAGGTGCCGGGGATAGAAGCCGAGTACGCGGCGCAGGACATAGCCGTGTCCGCCTCGGGTCACATGGACGGCTGGGCCTTGCTCAGCGGTTCGCGGCGACCGACGTGACGCCGCTTGGCGCATCCCGTTTGCGCGGCGGCGGCGTGCCTCGGTGGAGCGGCGATGACGCCGCGGGGCAGGGCTAGCGATGGCTGCCCCTGAGGATGCCTTGGCGCCGGCGCGCCGACGCTCGGCCGGCAGCCGCCGCGTCGGCGTGGCCTGGCTCGCGTCTGCCGCGGCCCTCGGCGTGACCGCCTTGGCCGCGCAAGGGCTGTGGCTGTGGTTCGAGCACGGCGCTCGAACGCCGGCGCTGCGCCCGGTGTATGTGGCTGGCTGCGCGATGTTCGGTTGCGAGTTGCCGCCGCTGCGCTCACTCGCGGCTTGGTCGGCCAGTGCCGTCGAGGTGCGGTGGCATCCCCGCAGGCCCGGCCTCGTCGTGAGCGCCACCATCACCAACCAAGCCGAATACCCGCAGCCACTGCCGACGCTCTTGGTGCGCTTCACAGACATCGACGGCGGCCTGGTGGCCGAACAGTCCCGTGCGCCGGCGGCGTACTTGCGCGGTGGCGCAGTGCTCGAAACGCTGCCGGCTGGCGCCCCGCTCCCCATCGAAGTGATCGTGGACGACCCCGGCGCCAGCGCCGTGAACTGCGAACTGGGCTTCGCATGGCCCGTGCCCGAGCCGCCACCCGGCGAGTGAGCGTGAGCGGGGCCTATCGCCGGTGTCGCGCAGAGCGGTGGCCCCCCTCGCTCAGTGAGGGCAGGGCTACACTACGGGGACTGTGATGTGGATGGGGCCATCACGATGTTGGCGAAACTAACGGCAACGAAACAACTCACGCTGCCCGATAAGCTGTTGGCGTTGTTTCCGGGTGTGGACTGCTTCAGCGCAAGCGAGGAGAACGGTCGGATCGTATTGGTTCCCTTGCGGCTCAGCCGGGCCGACGCAGTGCGCCAGAAACTGGCGGAACTCGGCATCACTGAAGAGGATGTGAAGGACGCCGTGGCGTGGGCGAGGCGACACGACTGATCCGACCGCGGGTCGTGCTGGACACCAACGTCCTTGTCTCCGCTCTGCTGTTTGGCCATCGTTGGACACTCCCGTGCTGACGCCGACGGTCTTCAGATCGCGGTTGGCGTAGCCCCGGAGCGCTGGGTCGCCGGCTGCATCAGTCCAGCGTAGTCGAAGGCGCTGGCCACGGCGTCGCAATCCGCCTTGCTGGCACCAGCTTGTCGCAACAGCTCTCGCCACCGTGCGTTCACGGTTGTGCGCACATGGTCGAAGATCGCCGCCGCCTCGCTTTGGGAGAGCAGAAACCGGCCAGCGCCACTGAGCAGATTCTCGCGGTTCGCCCAGCGCCCGAACCGTCCGCAGACCATGGCTAGATCGCGGCGCTGTTGCGCGACGACCGGGGACGGCACCAAGTCGTAGGCCGGGCTCAAGCGCCACTGGCGTTGCCAACCGATGACGGCGTGGTTGCGGGGATGGTCGTCTAGGTTGGACACCACCGCGTTGAAGCACATGCGCGTGAACAACTCGCGCAAGTCGTCCCGCGGGGCGCCGCTGCTGCGGCGAATTTCGTCTGCCAACAACAAGTACGACCAATTGCCGCGTTCGGTTGCGCTTTCGTCCGCGCGCAAAAGCGTCAGCGCGCTCACCATGCGGGCGCGTTGATAGCCGGCCGCTGTTTTCCGGCGGTCGAAGCGGTTCAGGAGCAGCACCTCCCGATGGCCCACGGCGCTGCAGCGGTGCTCCGCCACGTTGATCCCACACGCTCGCGCAAGCGTCAACACCCCGTGCTCGACGCGAGGATGGTTCCAACGATCGTCCGGGTGCGGGAACTTGGCGAGGTAGGAGCGCGCGCTGTCAGCCACCACCGCTTTGGGGCGCGCACCACCCATTGAGGTGCCAAGCATCAGCAACCGTTCCAGCGACGGCGGCGAATCAACAGCTTCGCCGGCTAGCAGCGCCTCGGCTTGCCGCTGCAGCACGTCCAACTGCAGCACGCCGTTGAAGTGCGGCCGCACCGGCGGCGGTTCGACGTTCAAGCCGAAGCCGAGTGCGCCGGCGCGATCGTCCGGGCCGCGCAGCAGATAGTCGAACTCGTCCAAGACGGTGGCGCCGGCGGCGCGTTCGATCACCAGCCGTCCCCAGTAGTCCGGCATGGCATCGCGGACCGCGCCGAAGAACCCGCCAAGGCGAACCGTCTCGAAGGCGCCTGCCGCCAAGCGCAGTTCGGCCGGGTCCAGCTCAACGGCATCGGCGCGTTCCCGGTAAGCGCGGCGGTAGACGAACCGCCCGGTGGCGACGCCATCGATCTGCTCGACGCGGAACCGCCCCGCCGTGGTGAACGCCGTCTCGCCCGGCAAGACGACGTAAACGTAGCATTCGCGTTCAGCCGTCATGGTCGGGCGCTGTTGGCGGCACGGTGCGGAGGCGGAGCATCCCACGCGGCGCACTTGCGTCAGAAGTCATCGTCCAGCCCTTGGCGGCGTCTGGCGCGTTTGCCGCCGCGCGCGATCTCAAGCGCCATGCCTTCCGCGTCCGAACTTGGATCGGCCAGCGGGCGCAGCTGGTCGGCGAGACCGAGCGCCCAGAGTGCGCCGACGTAGGCGGCGACGCCGGTGGTGGCCTTGCCGCGCTCCGCGTCGGCGACGACGAAGCGCGAAACGCCGATGCGCTCGGCCAGTTCAGCTTGCGTCAGGCGCCGCCGCAAACGCGCGATGCGGAGGTTGGCGCCGAGCCTTTCGAGGGCGGCCACCACCGCGGCGGGCGGGGCTTTGTTGATATGGGATAACGCAGGCATGGGCATTTGCGTCAACGAATGAGTCGGTTATGTTGAACCAAGGCAACACAAAAGGCGAGATTGTCGGTGCGCGACCGGTCTACATCGTCGGCGGAGCGGATGGAGATGTGCTGGTGGCGCAGATGCCATTGGTCGGTTCTCGGCGTTGCAAAGCCGATGCGTCAGGGCTAACTTCCCCGTCGCCGGCGTTGCCCCGCCTACGCACCTCAGGCGATGGGTGCCAGGGCGAGTCTCCTGCGCCGTCCCTTGTGCCATTGCTGCCGCGGATGCTTCCTGCACGCCAAACTTGCGCGATAGAGCCTTGGCTTCCCCATTTGCGTGGCTGCGCAAACGCAGCGGGCGTGCCATGCGCGCGCCGCCGGGATGCGAGGGCCGGCGGCGCTCCAGCGGCCATCTCGCATGTCTGAACCTGCCCGCCGCATGCCTAGCCGGGCGCTCTTAAGCGTTTCGGACAAAACCGGCATCGTGGCGTTCGCCCGTTCGCTGGCGGATTTGGGCGTGGAACTGCTCTCCACGGGCGGCACCCGGCAGACCCTCGCGGAGGCCGGCATCGATTCGACAGAGCTTTCCGACCACATGGGCTTTCCCGAGATCATGGATGGCCGCGTCAAAACGCTGCACCCCAAAGTGCATGGCGGCATCTTGGCGCGTGGCGAAGTGGATGCCGGCGCACTGCGCGAACATGGCATCGCGCCGATCGATCTGGTGGCGGTGAACCTGTACCCCTTTGCGCGGGCGGCGGCTGCCGGCGTCACCTCGCAAGAAGCCCTCGCGCACATCGACATCGGCGGCCCGACGCTGCTCCGAGGCGCCGCGAAGAACCATGCCCGCGTGGCGGCGGTGGCGCATCCTGAGGACTACGGCGACGTGATCGATGCCTTGCGGGCGGGGGGCTTCACCGCCGCCCAGCGCTTCGAGCTCGCGGCGAAGGCGTTCGCCCACACCGCCCGTTACGATGCTGCCATCGCTGCTTGGTTCGCGGGTGTCCAGAACGCTGGCGCGGCGGATGTGTCGCCGTTCCCGCCAACCCTGAGCCTCTCCTTCGCCAAACGCGGCGCCATGCGCTATGGGGAGAATCCTCACCAGCGTGCGGCCTTCTATGTGGAGGATGAGCCGCGTTCCGGCACGGTGGGTGGGCTCACGCAGTTGCACGGGGCGGCGCTTTCCTACAACAACGTGGTGGACGTTGATGCGGCGCTGCAATGCGTCGCCGTGTTCGACGCGCCGGCGTGCGCCATCGTCAAGCACGCCGGGCCGTGCGGCGTCGCGGTCGGCGCCAACCTCCGCGATGCGTACGCCAAAGCGTTCGCCGCGGATCGCACCTCAGCCTTCGGCGGCGTCATCGCGTTCAATCGCGCGCTGGACGGCCACACGTTGCAAGCGGTGCTCAGCGCCCAGTTCGTCGAGGCCGTGGTGGCGCCGGAGATATGCTCGGAGGCCGTTGCCGGCGTCAAGAAGTCCGTCCGTTTGTTGCAGGTGGGGGCGCTGGATGACCGGCTCGCGCCCTTGGGGTATCGGCAAGTGAGCGGCGGCCTGTTGGTGCAGGAGGCCGATGGGTTGGCTGCGGATGAACGGGCGCTGCGCACGGTGACCGAGCGGCGGCCATCCTCCACGGAACTCGAAGACCTCCTATTTGCGTGGCGGGTGGCGACATTCGTGAAGTCCAATGCCATCGTCATCGCCCGCGCTGGCGCGACGCTCGGCATGGGCGGCGGCCAAACCAGCCGGGTGGGGAGCGTTCGCGTCGCCGTCGGGCGGGCTGGGGAAGAGGGCCACGCCATCGCCGGCGCTGCGCTGGCCTCCGATGCTTTTTTCCCGTTTCGGGATGGCGTGGATGTGGCGGCGCAAGCCGGGGTGGCCGCGATCATCCAGCCTGGTGGTTCGAAGCGCGACGCGGAGTGCATCGCGGCGGCGAATGAACACGGTTTGGCGATGGTCTTCACCGGTGTGCGGCACTTCCGGCATTGATGGCGGCCGCCGCTGCGTGGCGCCGCCGGCGCAGCACTGCTAGCAGCCCCATGCAAGGGCGTCCTCGCACAGAACGCAGCTGCTTGGGCTGACAGTCTTCATGGCGATTGGCTGACAGCGGCGCGACGCGCTGTTTGCGAGCATGGTCACCATGCTCGCCGACGCGCTGAAGCGCTTTCCGCCTTTCTCAGAGCTGGATGCGGCTGGGCTGGCCGCGGCAGCCGCCCATGCCCGCCTCATCGAGCTGCCGTCGCGCCGTTGGCTGGTGCGCTTGGGCAGCCCGCTCAACCGCCACCTGTATCTGGTCTCTGGCGAAGTGCGGGCCGTGGATGAGACGGGGCGCACCCGCAAGGTGAAGGGCGAGATCTATCGCGCTGGGGATTCGCTGGCCATCGAGACCCGCGCTGCGACCACGGTGCTATCCGTGGACCTTGCACCGCTGCAGTTCCTGTGGAGCCCCGCCACGTTGCCAGAGCCGGAAGTGGCAGACGTGGCGAATTGGCTTGAGCGCCTGTTGGCGTCCCCCTTGGTGCAAGCCATGCCCGCGGTCACATGGCAACGGCTGCTGCGCGGCGCCGGGGAGCGTCGCCTCGCCGCCGGCGAACGGTTGCAGGCGGAAGACGCGGTGTACATCGTGCAGTCCGGCGCCGTCGAGCGGGATGGCAGCGCGTATCAGGCGGGGGAGTTCTTCGGCGAAGACATCGCCTTCGCCGGCGACGGCGTGGTGTCCGGCGCTTCGGTCTATCTGGCGGTGCGGGCGACGCGGCTGTTGGTGTTGCCCGGCGAAGTAGTGCGGGAACTCTTGGCCGGCTATCCACTCACCGCGCCGCCAAACGCCCAATTGGTGGATCTGGACCAGACGCCCTTGGCGGCATTGCGGCGCCGTGCCGAGGGCTTGCGCAAGGATCAGCCCGTTGGGGTGTGCGGCGGCCGCGCCGGGGAACGTGCCTATGCGCTGATCGCATTGACACGCTTGGGGTTTGCCGCGGCGCCGGCGGCAGCGCCGGCTGAGAAAACCCAGGCTTGATGCGGTGTTCTACAGGCCCGCCGCGGTCGCCCGCCATGTCGGGTGGCCAGCACGCCATCGCCAACGGGCAACTTGGTGCCTCCGGTTTGGGAAAGCGCCGCGATAGGGCTGGCCCCTGCCGGGCACTGCGCCGGGCGCTGCGTCGTTGGGCGTGGCGGCGCCGTTCGCGCCGGCGCAAGGCACACGGCTGTTCACCGGGCGGCGGCGCTGCCGCGGAAGGCTGATGCCTTGGCGTTGGCATGGCGCGGGTGGCCGCCAGCGCCGAGCGGGGCGTACTCCGGGTTGCATGCCCGATGCCATGGGCCTTGAGTCCTTGCGCTCCCGTGCGACACTTTCACTGGCTCATCACAGAACATTGGGGAACTGGAAATGGTATTGGCGCTGCTGCTCGTCGCCGGCCTTGCTTGGCCCGTGGCGGCGGAAGTCGCGGAGGTGGACGAGGACGGCTTCGTCTCGGCCTTCGAACTGCAATTCGGCGCAGCGCCTGAGCGCGTCTATGACGCCTTGGTCGCGGAAACGGGCGCTTGGTGGGATCCTGCCCACACTTTCTCCGGCGATGCCTTGAACCTGACGTTTGCCGTTGCGCCCAGCAGCCCGCGCCCCGGCGCGGAGGCCGGGCCTGGCTTGGCCCTCTGGGAGCGGCTGCCCGGGGAGGGCAACTTCGCGCGCCATCTCGACGTGGATTTCGCCCAGCGCGGCGTTCGCCTGCGGTTGCGCGGCGGCTTGGGGCCGCTGCAAGCGCTGGCCGTCGCCGGCAGCATGACCTTCGATCTAGAGGGCTCCCTCGTCGGCACGAAGTTGACCTATCGATACACCGTCACCGGCCGCAAGCTCACCGCCTGGGCGGACCCGGTGGACAGGGTGATGCGCGAACAGATGGAGCGCCTACGCCGCTACGTCGAGACGGGCTCGCCGCTGCGCGCCGTGCGATTCCCAACCGACGCGCGTTGAGCGTTCCCGATGCGGCCCGGCCCTTGGCGCGGGTGAGGCGTCAGCCATACGAGGTCGCCGGCGACGGCGCCGTCCCTTGGCAGGCTCAGGAAGGCGTCCGACTTCTCCAATTCCGCTTCCATCCACCCCTAGCGCCGGCCATACTCGCCACCCGTAGCGTGGTGCCCCGAAATCGCCATCGATGAGCACCAGCGCTCGCCGCAACTCAGGATTGTCTGCCGAAGGAGTGCTCATGCGCAGCCTCGCCCGCCTCGCCGTGTTCGTCGCCGCGGTCGTTGCGCCGCTGGCGTGGTCCGCCAGCCCGGAACCGGTGCGCGCCAAGGGCGGCATGGTGGCGTCCCGTGCGCCACTTGCCTCGGAAGTGGGGGCGGACATTCTGGCGCAGGGCGGCAACGCCATCGACGCCGCGGTGGCCACGGGCTTCGCGCTGGCGGTGACGTATCCGGCGGCCGGCAATGTTGGCGGCGGCGGCTTCATGGTCATCCGGCTCGCAAACGGCGAGGTCTTGGCCAATGACCATCGGGAGCGCGCCCCCGCGGCCGCGCATCGGGACATGTATCTGGACGCCGCCGGCGAACTCGTCGCAGGGCTTTCCACCGATTCGCACTTGGCGGTGGGCGTGCCCGGCACGGTGGCGGGGTTGATCGATGTGCAGGAACGCCTTGGTGAACTGGATTTGCCGGCGGTCATCGAGCCGGCCATCCGGTTGGCGCGGGAAGGCTTTGCCATGCCTGCGGATGTGGCGGGGCGGTTGGCGGCGCAGTGGGAGCGCTTGTCTCGCCACGCGGGCACGGCGGCTAAGTTCGCTGGCGCCGACGGGGCGCCGCTGGCCGCCGGCGAGCACTTCGCGCAGCCGGACTTGGCCGCCACCTTGGAGCGCATCCGCGACCACGGCAAGCCTGGCTTCTACGACGGCGAAACGGCGGACTTGCTGGTGGCCGAGATGGAGCGCGGTGGTGGCCTCATCACCCATGAAGACTTGGCGGCGTACCGCTCGGTTTGGCGCGAACCGACGCGGGGCACCTATCGCGGCCACGAGATCATCTCCATGCCGCCGCCGTCTTCCGGCGGGGTGCTGCTGGTGCAGATGCTCAACATGCTGGAACCCATCGACGTCGGCGAGCTCGGCTTCGGCAGCGCGGCGCTTGCCCATCGCATGGTGGAGGCGGAGCGCCGCGCTTATGCGGATCGCGCCCAGCACTTAGGCGATCCGGATTTCCACGCGCTGCCGGTGGTGGCGTTGGTGGACAAGGCTTACGCGGCGCGCCGCTTCGCAGACTTCAGCCCCGAACGGGCTTCGCGTTCCCAGGAGATCTTCGCCGGCAGTGTTCCGCAAGAATCCCCAGACACGACCCATGTCTCCGTCATGGACGCGGCCAGCAACGCCGTCTCCTACACCACCACGTTGAACTTTAGCCACGGCGCCAAGATCGTCGCGGCCGGCGCCGGTTTCTTGCTGAACAACGAAATGGACGATTTCTCCGCCATGCCGGATGCCCCCAACGCCTACGGCCTGATCGGCGGCGCCGTGAATGCCATCGCGCCCGGCAAGCGCATGCTGAGCTCGATGTCGCCCACCATCGTCTTGCGCGACGGCGAACCCCTGTTGGTCACCGGCTCGCCCGGTGGCAGCACGATCATCACCACGGTGCTGCAAGTGATCGTCAACGTCATCGACCACGGCATGGATCTCTCCGAAGCCGTGAGCGCGCCGCGTTTTCACCACCAATGGCAACCGGACCGCATCGTCGTGGAGCGGTTCGGGCTGTCGCCGGACACCCGCGCCCGGCTCGAAGCGATGGGCCATCGGAACATCGTGACGGTCTCTTGGGGCCGCGGCATCGGCGACGCCAATTCCGTGATGCGAGTGGATGGCGGCTTCGTTGGCATGGCAGACCCACGCGGCGCCGGCGCCGCGAAGGGGGTGTGAGGCATCCGCCCTTGCGTTGACAGCATCCGCCCTCGCGTTGATGGGCTGCGCGCTGGCGTGATAGGTTGGCTCGTCTTTCGAGCACTGCGGTGTCCGAACCCGTGCCGCTACTGTCCTTAGTCGTTCCCTGCTTCAACGAAGAGTCCGTCGTGCGGGACACGCACCGGCGGCTGCAGGCCCTCGGCGCGAGCTTGGAAGGCGTCGAGGTGGAAATCGTGTTCGTCGACGATGGCAGCCGCGACGGCACCCGAGCCATCCTGCGGGCGCTTTCCGAGGCAGATTCGACCGTGCGCGTGGTCGTGCTGTCGCGCAACTTCGGCCAACAGATCGCCATCATCGCTGGCCTCGCCGCCGCCAAGGGCGATGCGGTGGCCGTGCTGGACTGCGACTTGCAAGACCCGCCTGAGGTCATCGCCGACATGTTGGCGCGCTGGCGCGGTGGCGCGGACGTGGCGTTTGGCCTGCGCACGGCGCGCGAGGGGGAGAGCCGACTCAAGCAATGGCGGTCCAACGCGCTGCTGCGCCTCGTCAATTGGCTCTCAGACGTTCCCATCCCATTGAATGTGGGAGAGTTTCGCTTGATGGACCGCAGGGTGGTGGACGTGCTGCTGGCGATGCCGGAACGCGATCCCTTTTTTCGCGGCATGGTGCCGTGGGCCGGTTTCCGGCAAGAAGCCGTTCCCTTCCGTCGCCATCGGCGCGCGTCCGGCAAATCCAAGTGGCCGTTTCGCCGCTCGGTGCGGATGGCGGTGGATGGCCTCTTGTCGTTCACCATCGCGCCGTTGCGCTTGGCAGTCTGGCTCGGCTTCCTGGTCACGGCGGCGGCGGTGGTCGGCACGCTCTATGCCTTGGCGCAGCGCCTGTTGACGGATGTTTGGGTGCCGGGCTGGGCGACGCTGTTGATCGCCATCCTGTTCATGGGCGGCACCCAGCTGGTGCTCATCGGGATGTTGGCCGAGTACTTGGGCCGCATCTACGCGGAGGTGAAGCGTCGCCCCCTCTATGTCGTGCAGGAGCGAGTGGGTTTCCCGCCGGCGCCGGCTGAAGCGGTCGATGCCGCACCGGGCCATCATGCGCCAACCGAGTGGGTTGCCGCCGGCGGCCAGCCCCGCTAGTGCCCCCCGCTGCATCGAACTCTGTGGCGGCGGCGCCGCATGTCGCCGTCATTGGCGGCGGGTTCTGCGGCTTGGCGGCGGCGTATGAGCTCGGCCGCCGCGGCATCCGCGCCACCGTGCTGGAAGCGGACGGGAGCTTGGGCGGCCTCGCCGGCAGCTTTGACACCGAAGCTGGGCGGCTTGAGAAGTTCTACCATCACTGGTTCGTGAGCGACGTCCACATCATGGCGCTGGTGGACGAGTTGGGGCATGCCAGCCGGGTGGCTTTGCGGCCCTCGCGCACCGGCATGTACTACGCCGGCGATTTCTTCAACCTCTCCACCCCGGTTGACCTGCTGCGCTTCGCTCCGCTGCCAATCTGGAGCCGGTTGCGCTTAGGCATGTTTGCCCTCTGGGCGCGACGGGTGCGGAATTGGCAGCGCCTCGATGACCGCGCCGCGGCGGACTGGCTGCGGCAGATGGTCGGCCGTCGCGCCTACGAGGTGATGTGGGCCCCCTTGCTGCAGGGCAAGTTTGGCGACTTGGCGGAGGCCGTGAGCGCCGCCTGGTTTTGGAACAAGATCAAACTGCGCGGCGGCAGCCGCCAGCGGAGCGGCGCGGAGCAACTTGCCTACTACCGCGGCGGCTTCGCTGAGTTGACGGACGCCGTGGCGGCGGCCGTTCGGGCGCAGGGAGGCGACGTGCGGTTGAACGCCGAGGTCACGGGGCTCCGCGCGGAAGAGGGTCGGGTTACGGAAGTGCTGATGGACGACGCGACGCTGCCTGTGGATGGCGTCATCGCGACGCCGGCGCTGCCGATAGTCGCCGATCTGTTAGCGGCTGTGGCGCCCGCCGGCTACGTTCGGGCGCTGCGCCGCGTCCGCTACCTCGCCAACGCCTGCGTCGTGTTGGAGCTGGACCGCAGCCTCTCCGAAATCTACTGGCTCAATGTCAATGATCCAGCCTTTCCGTTCGTCGGGGTGGTGGAACACACCAACTTGGAGCCAGCCTCTGGCTATGCCGGGCGCCACATCGTCTATCTCTCCCGCTACATGCCCGAATCGGATGCCTTCTACGCCATGGAGGATGACGCCGCGATTGCCTATGCGCTCTCGCATCTGCGCAGGATGTTCCCCACGTTGACCGACGACAATGTCCTTGCGGCGCACATTTGGCGCGCCCGCTACGCTCAGCCCGTGGCCGTTAAAGGCTATCGTCGGCTGGTGCCGCCCACGGCCACGCCACTCTCCAACCTGCTGCTCGCCAGCATGGCGCAGATCCACCCGGGAGACCGCGGCACCAGCTATGCGGTGGAGCAGGGGCGGGACGCGGCGCGTCGATTGGCCAAGCTGCTTACTTGTCCAAGCGAGTTGGCCAAGGCGGACGCCTACCGCGGCTGGCCAGACGGCGCCGGCTAGGCTTAGCCATGACGCGGGCCGCCAGCGCGCCGCGGCGTCCAGGTTCGCCCGTCGATGATGTGTGAGATCGTTCGCGTCCAGGGCTGGCAACGTTGCCGTTGGGGTGGCCGCCAACGGCGCGGTGCTAAAATGCGGCGATGGGCCGCATTCTCGATGGAGCAGCGAGCCTGCCGCCTGTCGCCGCCGGCGCCGCTGAGGCGCCGTGGGGCGCAGCGGCGGCAGGCCAACCGCGCGGAGCGTCCCGCGGTGCGCCGGCCCGCCCGCGGCTGCGCCTCAGATTGCGCACGCTGCTCATCGTCGTCAGCCTGTCGATACTCGCCATGCCGTTGGTGGGCCTCTACGCGCTGCGCTTGCACGAGAGCACGCTGTTGCGACAAACGCAGGCGGAACTGGCGATGGTGGCCACGTTCGTCGCCACGGCGTATCGCGCCGCGTTCCACAACGACGGCGGGGGCGGCGAGCCACACCGCCAAGCACCGGCAAACCCGCTGCCGCAGTTGCCCGAACTGGATTTCGGCGACGTGTCGGTGTTGCCGCCGTTTCCCGATGCGCAGCCAATGGGCGCCGCGGCAGGGCTGGCGCAGCGCATTGGGGCGGAGGTCGCTCCACTGCTGGCGGACGCCCGCACCGTCACCCATGCGAGCGTGCGCCTATTGGATGGACGCGGCGTGGTGGTGGCGACAACGGAAGGGGATTTGGGGCGCTCGCTCGCCCATGCCCGCGAAGTGCGCCGCGCGCTTGACGGCGCTCCCGCCGGCACCTTGCGCAGCGTGGCCAACCCCGGCCCGGCCGCCGGCGTCGCGCCGATCGTGCGTGGCGCCGCGGTGGAGGTGTTCCTCGCGCTGCCCATCCTTTCCGGCGAGCGGATCATCGGCGCTGCGCTGGTCTCCCGGGCGCCGTGGAACATCTTGGACACGCTCCACAATCAACGCTTCCTCATCATGCAGGGCGGAGCGGTGTTCCTCATCATGGCGGTCGGCATCGCGCTGGTCACTGCCCGCACCTTGGTGCTGCCCATCAAACGCCTCGCCAGGGGGGCGGGGCGCGTCTCGCGGGGCGAGACCGACCGCTTCGAGCGTGGTCGGCACTATCGCGTCCATGAATTGGCAGACCTGGCCGACAGCATCGAGACGATGGTGGTGAGCCTGCAGCGGCGCGCCGGCTATGTGCGGGATTTTGCCCATCATGTGAGCCACGAGTTCAAAACGCCCATCGCGGCGGCGCGCGGCGCCGTGGAACTCCTGCGCGATCACTTGCAGGACATGACGCCGGCGGAAGCCGAGCACTTCGTGGACAACATTGCAGCGGATGTGGAGCGGCTGGACCGGCTCACCTCGCGCTTGGTCGAACTCGCCCAAGCGGACATGACGACGTCGAGCGACGAAAGCACGGATGTGCTCGCCGTCACCGCGGCGCTTGCGCACCCGGCCGTGCATGTTGCCGGCACGCCGCCAGTCGTTGCCCGCATGGCCCGAGCGTCCCTCGTGGCGGTGTTGGAGAACTTGGTGGACAACGCGGCGCGCCATGGCGCCACCCGCGTGGATGTGAGTGCGCGTCGCGTTGGCGCGGCCATTGAAATCACTGTGACCGACAACGGCTCGGGCATCTCCTCGGCCAACCGGGGACGCGTGTTCGACCCGTTCTTCACCACTCGCCAAGAGGACGGCGGCACGGGAATTGGCCTCGCCATCTGCCGCAGCCTTGTGCAGGGTGCCGGGGGCAACATTGAACTGGCGCGGTCTGAAGACGGCGCGGCGTTCAGGGTGACGCTCATCGCCGCAGATGGCGAGCGGCAGCGCGGCTGAGCATGGCGAACCTTGGTGCCCCCCGTCAGCCGGGCCGCATCGAATGAGCAGGACGCGCCGCTGAGCCAAACCGTTCGCCGCTGGCTCAAGTTCGTTGTCGGCCTGGTCGTGGCTGCGGTGTTCCTGTGGCTCTTGGCGCGTGGCAGCGAACTGGCTGCCCTGCGAGCGGCGTTCGCGCAGCTCTCAGTGCCGACGATGCTGCTGGCGCTTGGTTTCGCCGGCGCCGGCCACGGCGTGCGCATCGTGCGCTGGTGGCGCCTGTTGCGTGTCCTTGAGCCGCGCCTGCGGCTTGGCGCGTGCGTGCGGCCGTTTTTCTGTGGCTTTGCGATCAACAACGTGCTGCCGTTCCGCGCCGGCGACGCGTTCCGCGCGTTGGCGTTCCAAGACGAGCTGCGTTCCCCGGCGATGCGGGTGGTCGGCACCCTCGTCATCGAGCGCGTTGTGGATGTCATCGTGGTGTCCAGCATTTTCTTCGTCGGATTGCTCGCCCTGCCGGCGGGGGCGTTGCCGCGCGGCATTGTCATCGCCGTCGGCGCACTCGCCGCGCTTGGCCTCGTCGCGCTGCTCGCGGCAGCCTTGGCGCTGCCGTGGCTCCAAACCGTCCTGCGGCGCGTGGCGGAGGGCTTGAGCGGCGCCCGCTCCGCGCAGTGGGCAACGCGCCAGGGGCTGCACTTGGCCAGTGCCTTGCAGCTCGTGAGGTCCGGCCGCGGCATGTTGGCGTTGGCGAACCTCTCGGTCGTCGTCTGGGCCTGCGAGGGCGCGTCGTTCGTGACCGTGGCCGTGGCGCTTGGCGTTGCCGAGCCGCTGTTGGGGCCTTGGCTCGCGCTGGGCGTTGGCACGCTGTCGACAACGCTTCCGTTGGCGCCTGGCCACGTCGGCACGTTCGATTATTTCGTGGCGCAGGGCCTCGTCGCCTATGGCGCTCCCTTGGCAACGGCAACGGCCTTTGCACTCGCCGTCCACGCGCTGTGGGTGCCCTACACGGTGGCGGGGCTGCTCTTGTACTGGGTGCGGGGCACGGGCGCGCGACGGCGGGGTTGAGATTGGCGCGCGGAGGCTTCAGCCGCGGCGATCACTCCAAGGCGGGATTGGCGGCGAGCATCTCATTGCTCGAGGGCTTGGCGGCCTCGGCCGGCGGGAGAGTGCGGTGCTGAGCCACGATGGGACGGATGTTCGGGATGAGGAAGAGATTGAAGAACTTGCTGCTCCACTCGTGCTCAGCGAGCCCCGCATCTCGCCACCTCTCCAGCGCGTTCCAAGTGCGATAGTTGAAGAAGACCACCCAAACGCGCTCCGCGCCATCCAACTGCATGTTGCGCAGCTCCATGACGAACTGCTGCTCGCAAAGCCGGTTCTCGCGCCAGACACAACTGCTTCCTTGATGGAACCGCTCCATTTGCCCAGAGTAGTAGTAGTGCATGATGGGAACCGAAATGCTGGGCAGATAGACGGGGTCGTCGCCCATATGCTCGTCCAGCACGGCGAGGATGGCCTCCGATTCGCCGCGGAACTGATACGGGAAACCTTGCGCCAGCGCACTCCCTCCCTCAATGGCGGCGATGGCTGCGACCATCGCCGTCAGGGCATGGCGCGGCCGCGTTGGCAAGCGGCTCACGGCCGCGTGAATGGCATAGGCAATCCCGACGAACAACGCGGGTGCGAGGTACATGCACTGACGTATGCCCCCTAACGGATAAAGCTGCAGCAGCGCAGCCGCCACGGCCACAGCGCCGGCGAGCAGGCAGAGCATGAGCACTGGCGAAAGGGCGCGCCGCAGCGCGATGGAGCGCACCAATAGGACGGCCAGCGAGACAACGCCGACTGTCGCCACTGCCGTCGGCGCATACCATCCAACAAAGTTGGCGGCATGTTCCACGGCAAAGCCGATCATGGCCGGGACATCGGCGGCGCCACCATAGAGGTGGCTTTGTGGAATCGGGCCGAAAACGCCTCGGGCTGCGGCCATCAAACCCTGGCCGCTCAGCGTGACGGCGTAGCTCACGGCCGAACCCAACGCGAACCAACCCGCTGGGGTGGCGGCCTGGCCAAGGCGTTCGCGCAGCCGTGTGTGGCCGACGTCGCCGGCGGCGGCGTGCGAGCTCAACGCCAGCGTGGCGAGCACGGCGGCGCCAAACAGGGCCAAGCCGTACTGCACCAATGGGGCAATGGCCAGCGCGGCGCAGAGCAGCGCCTTCCCGCCATCATGCAGGTATCTCAACAAGCCGATCAGCAACAGCGTCGCAACCAGCGCGTCGAGGGAGTACTCCCGGGCGTTTTGTGCGTGTTGGATGAACGGCTCGCAAAGGGTCGCCAACAGTCCCGCCAGCAAGGCCACTGCCGGCGCGATGCCGACGCGCGGCAACCAGAACAGCAGAGCGGCGACGGTGAGCACGCTGGCGATGGCGGGCACCAAGCGCAGCGCGAACGGCGAGCTGTCCACCGTTTGCACGATGCTCAGCAACAGCGGATAGAGGATGGGTGATGAGCTCTTGTGCCGCGTGTCGCGGATGATTTCCAGCACAGTGCCTTGGGATATCTCCGCGGTGACCGCTTCGTCGTGCGAAAGGATCTGGGCTGGTAGATCGTAGAAGCGCAGCGCCGCGGCGAGTGCCAACAGGCAGACGCAAGCGAGGCGATAACGGCTTGAAGCGAAGGGCTGTCCAACGCTTGCCGACACGCTCGCATGTCGACTCATGTTGGCGTCAATGAATTCCCTGAGCATGTCCGCGCCGGGCTTGGCGACGCGCCTGACAAGACTCATGCCGGTGCGCTGAGAAACCATGTAGGCAAGGCCGCACCGTCGCTTGGCTGATGCTTGAGGATAGTTTAACAGAGCCGCGCTTTGAGCCCTAAAACGGCGGTGCCCGAGTGGGTCTAGCCGGCCGAGCAGCGCATCCGCCGCATGGCCGGCATGAAGCGCCAGATCAGCGGCGGCCGGGCGTTGGGCCGGCGGCGCGCGTGTTATCCTGCAATGGTTGATGAGCGCTTGGCAGCGTGGCGGTTGCCTCTACTGGGTGTTGCCTCCACCGGGTAGTGCTGGCGCATGTCGTCGTCCGACTTTCCAGCACATCTCGCGACGCCAAGGGTGGTTCCGCAAGCGGGCCGGTGAAGGCCGCAGCCACCGGGGTGAACGACGCCCGAACGGTGGGTGCGCGAGGCTTGGCGGGCTGTGCCTTTGCGCGGCGGAGGAAGCGAAAACGATGAAGGCGATGTCCCTCGCGCTGCGGGCGCTGTGGGCGCTCGGGCTCTTCGCCCTCGGCGCGGCCGCCGCGGCCGCCGCGATTTGGAGCATGGGCCTAGAAGGCCCCCGCGCCGCTATGCAGAGGGTGGGCGAACTTGCGGGCTTGCGGCGCCCAGACATCGAAGCGCACTTCAATGTGTTCCTGGACGGTGGCGAGCTCACCTATGTGCGGGAACAGTGCAACCCGTCGGATACGGTAGCCCCATTCTTTCTGCATGTCATCCCGTTGGACGTGGGTGACCTCCCTGTGACCAGGAAGGCATTTGGCTTCGACAACCTCGATTTTTTCTTTGACGACGTTGGCAGCATCCAGATTGGGGCGTGCCGGGCGAAGGTGCGGCTGCCTGACTATCCGATCGACCGCATCTCAACTGGCCAATATGATGCCGATGGCCAGCTGTGGGCCGAGGAAGTCACATTGCTGAGGACGGGCAACCCCATCCGCAATGACGACATCGTGTTTCGGCCCGGCGAGACCGTCGGTCTAGGCACCCATCTCTATGCGTTGGATGTGAAGACCGTCGCCTTGGAGCCGTTTGCCGACACTGGCGGTGCCATTGAACGGGTTGGTGACCGGTTGCTGGTGGCCACGCCACGCGGCCGGTTTGCCACGGTCGGTACTGACGGGCAGTTGAGCTATCTCGCAGCACGCGTGCCCATGAGCAATCATCCAGCCATCGGGGCGGTCACCTTTCGCGTGATGGACATCCTCGTGGGGGAGGGGCGCGTGGCGGAGATGGGGAGTCGCGATCATGCCCTGTTTGTGACGCATCACTTCTTCAACGGCGATTGCGTGCTCTTCAGGCTCTCCGCCACGACCCTGCGCGTCTCCGACGGCGACATTGAAGTCCTGCCGACATGGCGCACCGTCTTCGACGCCAAACCCTGCCTGGTGCCGCCGTTCTCCGGCAACGAAGCGGGTGGCCGCATGCTGGCCGATGGCTCTGGTCACCTGCTCGTCACGGTCGGCCATTTCGGCCAAGACACAGGCCAACCCGGCTCGCCGGCGCCGTCGCAGGATTCGGCGCTGCACCTCGGCAAGGTGCTGCGCGTGGACCTGGCGACCGGCGTGGCAGCGATTCACACGCTGGGCCATCGCAATCCGCAGGGGCTCACCCGGGATGGGCATGGCGACGTTTGGCTGACGGAGCACGGCGCCCAAGGCGGTGACGAGCTCAACCTGATCGAACCCGGCGCCAACTATGGCTGGCCGGAAGTGAGCTACGGCTATCAATATCCTCGCGTGACGCTGAAGCCGGACGAGCGTGGCCCGGGGCAGCACGAAGGCTTCATCAAGCCAACCTTTGCGTGGGTGCCTTCCGTTGGCATCTCAGCCATCGTCGCCAACGACGCCGCGGCGTTTCCGTTGTGGCGGGACGACCTGCTGATCGCCTCCTTATGGGGGCGTTCCCATGGCTTTTCGCTGTTTCGCGTGCGGCACCGGGAGCGACAGGTGAAGTATGTGGAACGCATTGAAATCGGGCATCAAATACGGGATTTGGCGCATGGCCCCGACGGCCACCTCGCCCTGTTGCTCGACATCGCGCGGGTGCTGCTGGTGCGCCGTTCGGACCGCTGGTGCGGCGTGGGGCCGCCGAACTACGTGCATGCGGTTCACTGTGCGCCCGACTTAGCTCGCCAACCGGCTCCGCCACCGCGCCGCCCGCCACTGGCGACGACGGCGCTGCCAGCGGACGCCGAGGCCGGCGAGGGCAGCCGCTTGTATGGCCGACACTGTGGCGGTTGTCACCATTTGGAGGAAGAGCGGTACAGCCTAGGTCCGCATTTGGTGGGGATTGTCGGGCGGCGCACTGGCGCCGACGCGATGGCTTCGCCGGCGCTGGCCCGCCGTGACACCGTGTGGGATGAAGACAGCTTGCGGCGCTTCATTCTCGACCCGGCTAGCTTCGCGCCGGGCACGCCCATGCCGGCAAGCGACGTGACCGCCGCCGAAGCGGATGCCATCGTCGCCTACATTGCCCGTCGCAACGCGGCGCTTGCGGCCGGCTCGGATTGATCCGGCGTCAGTCGCCCTCGGTGCGCCGACCGGCGCCGCTTGGCTGCGCCTCGCCTTCCGTTTGGGTGCTGCGAGCGAGGCCCGTGCCGATGCCTAGGAACATCCACACGAATACGGCGACCGTCATCACATATTGAAGAAGGAAGACGTCGAAGGCGCTGTGCGTGATCGCCATAGCGGTGCCGGCGACCGCCAAGCACTGCACGGGGGTCACTTTGCGGCCAACGCGACCGCGCAGGTTGAACACCAACGACATGCACAAGAGCCCGAGTGCGCCGACGCCCACCAACCCGGTTTGCAGGCCCATCTGCAGGAAGAGATTATGGGCGCCCTGAGCGAGATGCGTCTCACGGCCTTGACCGACCGCGCCGCTGATGGCATACAGCGTGCCGCCCACTTGTCCGCCAGTGCGGTAATGCCACGTCTCTCGGCAATGCGCCGAGCGCATAGGCAAGAACGTCGATTGCAGGTGCCATCGCAAGGTTGGGGGCGGGCAGCCGACGAAGTCGTTGCCCTCGAACTCGATCTTGGCCAGCGCGTCGAGATGGTCGAGCGCCAATGGCAGTTCCCCCGTGAGTCTGTTGGCGCTAAGCGAAAGCGTGCTCAGGTTGCCTAGCTGGCCAAGTTGGGGGGGGACGCCGCCAGTCAGCGCGTTGCCGCTCAAGTCGAGCCGCACGAGGGCCGACAGCGCGCGCAGCTCGCCCGGAATCTGGCCGGCTAGGCCAACGTTGGCGAGGTCGAGGGCCACCACCCGGGGCGGCGAACCATCCACCGTCACGCCTTGCCACGCGGTGACCGGCGTGCCATAGCTCCAATTCAGCGTTGCGCCTGCCGCCAGCGCGTCGCGGCTTGCCATAAGCGTCGCCGCGTCTTCAAGCAGCGGCGGCTTGCTCCATGGCGTTGGGCCGCAATCAATGTCCAACTCGAGGCGGCGGTCGCCGAGGCCGCGCACCGGCTCTGGCACGCAGCCGAGAAAGTTGTTGCCCCCCAAACGCATCGTGGAGAGGCTGGGAAGCCGCTCGAGCCGGCCCACCAAGTGGCCGGTCAAGGCGTTGTCGTTCAAGCGCAATTCCGAGAGCGCGGGTAGATTTTCAATGGAAGTTGGCACGGGGCCGGTCAGTTCATTGCGCTCCAGCGCCACTTCGCGCAAGGCGCGAAGCCGACCGAGCCGCCCGGGAATGGTGCCGAAGAACTCGTTGTCGGCCATCCGCAGCGTCTCAAGAGCGGACAAACGCGTGAGGGGCCGCGGCACCCGGCCGCGAAGCCCCAATCCCGACACATCGATGCTGGTGACTCTTGCTGGGTGTCCGCCCAGCCCAATGCCCTTCCAGCGTTCGAGTGGCACATCGACCCGCCAGTTGAGCGTCGCGGGGTCGTCCCACCAGTCCATCGCTGATCTCAGCAGCGCCGTGCAGTCCTTGAAGAGTTCCTCGTTGCCGGCACCGTCCGGTGTGCAAAACAGCTCCGACCCCGGCGCCGTCGGCTGGTTTGGCGGCGCGATGGGGCGAGTGGGCGCGGTGCCCAGCGACTCGGGGCCGGAGGCAGTGGGCGCGAGTGCCTCGGCATGAGGCGCTGGCGATGCATCCCGCAATGCCCGAGACAGCATCGGCGTCGCTTGGATGTGGGAGGTGGCTTCGGCTAGCTGGTTGCCGGCCAGCCAGAGCTCTTGCAGGGCGCTCAACTCGCCCAAGCTGCGCGGAATGCGCCCGCTCAAGGCGTTGTTGTCCAGCGCGAGCTGGCGCAGGTTGCCTAAGCGCCCCAACTCGGCTGGAATGGCGCCGTGCAAGCCATTGTTGCGCAAGCGCAGCGTGGCGAGGTTTGCCAAACGGCCCAGTTCACGGGGAATGCGCCCGGTGAGGGCGTTGCCGTCGAGCACTAGCTCGGAGAGATTGGCCAGCTTGCCGAGCGTGTCAGGGATCGTGCCGACGAGCGCGTTGCGGCCGAGGCGCAGCGAGACGAGCGCGTCGAGGTTTCCGAGCCGAGGTGGAATGGAACCGGTGAGGCCCAGATTGGTCAGGTCCAGCGCGATCACGCGCGCCGGTGCGCCGCCCAACGTCACGCCGCGCCAGAAGTCGATAGGCGCCGCCGCGCCCCAATTCAACTTCACGTTGCCCGCCAACTCGTCGCGAACGGCCAACAGGACGCTGCAGTCGCGTTGCAGCCCTGTGGTGCCGGCAATGCCGGGCCGGCAGCGCGGACCGAAGCCCAAGTCATGATCCTGTACTTGGCGCAACGCGGTTGGCGCAACGCCTTCGAAGCTGTTGCCGGCCAGCCGCAACAGCGTGAGCGCGTTGAGCCCTCCCAACGCTGGCGGCAGGGGGCCATGCAGGTGGTTGCCGTCCAATCTGAGCGAACGTAGGCGCGTGAGCTTGCCGAGTTCTGGTGGAACGTCGCCAGTTAACGCATTGCCGTCCAGATGCAGCGTCTTTAGGGCGCCCAAGTTGCCGATTTCTCTTGGGATGCGGCCAGACAATGCCTTGCCGGACAACTCCAAACCTTCCACGCGCGGATGCAAGCCGGGTGAAAGCACCACGCCCTCCCACGCGGGCATGGGCGTGTCTTCGTGCCAGTTCAAGGCGCCGGCGCCCGCCAAGGCGTCGCGCATCGCCAGCAAGGCCGCGGCATCCGGCGCCAAGCTGGGCGACCAATCGAGCGGGTGGCACAGGAAGGTGGCCGGGAAGTCGTGATCGAGCACGGAGGTGGCGAACGCCGCGGGGGCGGAGCAATCGAGGAACAGGTTCCCTTTCAGCCGCAGCCTAGCCAATGCCGGCAGCTGTGCCAGCGCGGCAGGAACATGCCCGGTCAGCCGGTTCCTGGACAGGACCAGCCATTTGAGCCTAGGAAGCTGCCCCAGTTCGGTGGGGATGGGGCCGGCGAGGCGATTCTGCCGCAGGTTCAAGGTCACCAACCGGCGCAGTTTGCCGAGCTCGGCCGGGATGGGGCCCGTCAACTCATTGACGGCAAGGTTGATCAACGCTAGGTGGGAGAGATCGCCAAGCCCCGCGGGGAGCCGGCCGCGGAGGCCGAGGTCACGCAAGTGGAGCGCTGTGACCCGCGGCGGGGTGCCGCTAAGCCGCACCACTCCCTGCCACTGATCGATGGGCTGCTCCCAGCTCCAGTTCAACTCGCCACCGGGTGCCAATTCGTCGCGCAGCGATAAGAGACGCCAGCAGTCCTCTGCGAGCTCGGGATTGCTGCGTGGCACGCCGATGCAGCGCGGGCCGCGCCCGAAGTCCGTGTCTGGCAACTGGCGCAGGCTTGGTGGGGGCGCCGCCAGCAGGTTGCCGGCAAGCCGCAGCACACGCAGATTGAGCGCCTCCAGCGCGGCCGGAATGGCGCCGCTCAAACGGTTGTCCGCGAGGCGCAGTTCATCGAGCCGCGCCAGCTTGGCGAGCTCCGCGGGCAACTCCCCGCGCAGCGCATTGCCGCTGAGATCGAGCTTGAGCAAAGCGTCGAGGTTGCCCAATGCTGCCGGCAAGCGTCCGTCAAGCCCTTTGCCGGCGAGTTCCAATGCCTGGACTCGCAGCGGGTCGCCGCCGAGACGCACGCCAGCCCAAGCGCCTAGCGGCGCGGTGCGCAGCCAGTTCAAAGCCCCTCGGCCGGCCAATGCATCGCGCACGGAAAGCAACGTCTGACAGTCGCTGAAGAGGCTCGGCGCGTCGCCACCGGATGCTGGGCAAAACACCTCGATATCCAAGTCGTGCTGTTCCACGGTGCGCAGCGCCGGCGGCACTGGCGCGTGGAAATCGTTGTGGCCCAGCGCCAAAGATGCCAAGCGGGGCAGCGCGCCCAGTGCTGGAGGAATGTGGCCAGTGAGCTGGTTCTGCGCCAGCGCCAAGTTCTCGAGCCGCTTCAGGTCGCCTAGCTGCGGGGGGATCGGGCCAATCAACCGATTGCCGTCCAGCCGGAGCGTCTCCAGCCGCTCAAGGCTGCCGAGCGCACTGGGAAGCCGGCCGTTTAATCCGGCGGCGGAAAGCTCTAAGGCCGTCACCCGGAGTGGATCCCCGCTTAGCCTCACGCCCTGCCAAGCGGCCATGGGGGTCGCTTCGCTCCAATTCAGCGTGGCCGTTCCCGCCAGCGCGTCACGGCTTGCGAGCAGGCTCTCGCAATCCCGCAACAACCCCGTGTTCATGCTGGGGACGTTGGGGCACGCCGGCGGCAGGTCATGGTCGACGATGTTCCGCAACGCTGCCGGATAGGGTGTGGCAAAGACGTTTTCTGGGCCCGGCTCGCTCGCGGTGAGTTCGCCAGCACCCATGGTCCTAGCGGCGTTGGCCCTCAAAGGGATGACAGACCGCTCGGCGCGCCGGTCCGGATCCGCGGCAATGGCGACCGCCGGGGGCACCGCACCAGTCAGCGCATTGCCTTCCAAGCGCAGTTCGACTAGACGCTCAAGTTCGCCCAATTCACGCGGAATGGCGCCCGTGAGGGAGTTGTCGGAGAGCACTATGCGGCGCAGGCTCGTCAACTCGCCCAGTTCCGCTGGAATCCGGCCGGTCAACCCGGATGCCGGCAAGTCCAGCGCGACCACGCGCGCCGGCTCCCCGCCGATGGTCACGCCCCGCCAAGCGGCGATGGGCAGCGCGGCGTTCCAGTTCAGCGTGCCGGCGCCGGCGAGGGCGTCGCGCAGCGCGAGCAATGTTCCGCAGTCTGCAAGCAATTCCATGTCGATGGTCGCCACCGGCTGACAGCGCGCGCCGGCCAAGGACGACGTGGGCTGCGTCGGCGCTGGCTGCTCCAGTTGCGCGGGGCCCACGAACTGGTTCCCGGCTGAGCCAATGACGACGAGCTGCCGTCGCTTGGCCAACAACGCGGGTGGGAAAACGCCGGTCAGTAAGTTGTCTTCCAAGTTGAGTTCTTGGAGATCGGTGAGCTGCACAAGTTCGGGGGGGACGGCCCCAGTCAGCCGGTTGTCGCCGAGTTTTAGCGTCTGCAGGACGGCAAGTTCGCCGAATTGCCTGGGAATCTGGCCGGTGAGCCCGGCGCCGGTCAAGTCCAGGCCGATGACGCCTTGGGATTCGTCCGCCGCCAGTGTCACGCCCTGCCATTCGGCGATCGACCTCCCTGCGCTCCAGTTCAGTTCTCCTTGCCCGGCAAGCCGGTCCCGGGCTGCGAGCAAGATCGCTGCGTCACGTTTCAACCCGTCCTTCCCAAAGGCCAGCGGCAGGCAGTGGAATGTGCTTGGACTAAAGTCATGCTTCTGCACGTCGAGCAGACGCGGCGGCGGTGAACAGCCGTGGAACGCGTTGCCGCCCAGCCGGAGCATGTTGAGCTTTGGCAAGTCGGCGAGCGTTGGGGGAACGGGCCCGCTCAGGCGGTTGCGGTTGAGCAAGAGGTTCTCGAGCGCCGAGAGCTGCGATAGCTCCGCAGGAATGGCGCCCGTCAACCTATTGCTTGTCAGATTCAAGCGCCTGAGCTTGCTGAGGCGCCCGAGCGATGGTGGGATGGTGCCGCTGAGCGCGTTGCCGTACAAACTGAGAGACACAACTTCATCAAGGTCGCCCAACGCGGATGGCAGGATTCCATCGAGGCCTCTTTTGGAACAGCGCAACCGAGTGACTCGCTGCGGTTGTCCGCCCACGTCAATGCATGGCCACTGTTCGATGGGCACGGTTGGGTGCCAGTTCAACGTTGCCGACCCCGCCAAGGTGTCGCGCATGCCCAACAACGCCTCGCAGTCGGCCGCAAGGCCTGAGTTGTAGGATGTGCAACGCAGGTCGGGGTTGGTGCCGACTATCGCGCCGGGTGCGGGGGGAGGTGCAGCGGGCGCGGTGTTGCGTGTCTCTGCATGGATCGTGCCCTGTGCGGTGTGCTGCCGCCGGAACAGGTGGAGCTTCTCCAGATTCGGCAGCCGAGCAAGCGCTTCAGGTACGGGACCTGTGAGTGCATTGCCGCCAACCGCCAACCGCCGCAACTCCACGAGCCGACCGAACTCCGGCGGAATCTGCCCGGTCAGCCCAAGGAGGGACACGTCAAGGCCGGTGACCCTGGGCGGGTCGCCGGCAAGCTCGACGCCCTGCCAACGGCCGAGCGGCAAGTCTCGCCGCCAATTCAACTCCGCAGCGCCAGACAGCGCGTCGCGGCCAGCCAAGAGCGCGCTGCAGTCCTCAAGCAGGCCGGCGCTGGCCGTCGCCAAGGGCAGGCAGAACACGTACTCGTCCAAGTCGTGGTCGAGGTCGCGGACGGCGCGCGGCATCGGGCCGTGCAACTCGTTGCCGGCGAGCCGCGCGACGCGGAGCTTGGGCAACTCGATTAACCGCTGCGGCAGTGGGCCGTCGAGTGAGTTGTCTTTTAGCCAAAGCGCTTCTAGATTGGCGAGCTGGCCCAACTTGGCGGGGATGCCGCCGCGCAAGCCATTGTCGTTCAGGCGCAACGCCACCAACTGCGACAGCCGGCCAAGCGCAGCTGGGATGCGGCCGCGCAGGCCAACTCCTGCTAGATCCACGCTTACCACCCGTTCTGGCGCACCGCCGAGTGCCACGCCTTGCCACGACCGCGCCGGCAGCGCAGCGCTCCAGTTCAGGCTGGCGCCCCCAGCCAATATGTCCCGCGCCTCGAGCAGTGTGCGGCAATCGCCCGAGAGGCCGGGGTTCGCCGCTGGGAAGCCGCATGGGGCCGCGCCCCAATCAGTGCCATGGACGGCCGGGGGCGCAGCCAAGCCAAGGCTGGCGGCGGACGGTGCCGTCCCAGCGAACGGCATGCCGCGGGTCGCGGAACCGCCTTGCCCAGCGGATGTTTGCCGCCGCGGCAGCCATCTCAAGTTCGCGGGAATGGAGCCGGTCAGGGCATTGCCATCGAGGACCAGGGATTGCAGCGCGGTCAGCTTGCCGAGGGCCGCTGGGATGCGACCGGTGAGCCCCATGCCGGCAAGGTTCAACGCCACCACCCGCGTCGGTGCGCCGTCAAGGGAGACACCCTGCCAAGCGCCAAGCGGCGTCGTGGCGCGCCAATTCAGGTAGCCATCTCCCGCCAACTCGTCTCGCCCCGCCAAGAGTGCCCTGCAATCCTCCAATTGGGCGGGATTGCCTCGTTTCGACGGCAGGCAGAAGAGGTCCATGTCGATGTCATGGTCGGCCACGTCGCGCAACGCCGGCGGCATGTCGCCGGCGATGTCGTTGCCGGCGAGGCGCAGCCAGACCAAGTGCCTGAGCTTGCCCAGTTCGCTTGGGACGACGCCTGTGAGTCGATTCTCCGCTAGGCTTAGCGCTAAGAGTTGCTCGAGATTCCCCAATTCGGGCGGGATGGCGCCACGCAGCGCATTGCTGCCGAGGTGCAACGACTCGAGCGCCGCCAGCTGGCCCAATTCAGCTGGAATGCCGCCCTGCAATCGGTTCCGTTCGAGGCGCAGTTCAACAAGTTGCGTGAGCCGTCCAAGTGCCGGTGGCAACTGTCCCGCCAGCCCTCGGCGGCCAAGCAGCAGGGCGGCCACGCGCTGCGGTTCGCCGGCCAAGATCACGCCATCCCATGCCTCGATGGGCAGCGTGGGTTGCCAGTTGAGGACACCGCCGGCGTCGAGTTGTTCCTGCGCCGCCAACAGTGCGTCGATGTCGGTGCGCAGACCGGGATTCGGCTCGGCCGGCCGCGCGCAAGCGTCGGCGAGGACATCTGTCAGCGCCTCTAGCCGACACAAGGCGGCGGGTGCGCCTTGGGCCAAGAGCGTTGCATCGACCCGCAGGTCGCGCAGGCGCTGCGATTGCGCGAGCTCGCCGGGCAGTGCGCCGTGCAGCCGGTTGCCCTCCAGCCACAGCCTGGCTAGGTGGTCGAGGTTGCCGAGGGCGGCGGGCACCTCCCCGCTCAGGCCGCTGTGCTGCAGATTCAGCCCAACGATGCGCAAGGGGTCGCCGCCAACTCGCACACCGTGCCATGAGGTGATGGGTTCGCTGCGACGCCAGTTGAGGTGCGCCTCGCCGGCGAGCGCCTCGCGCAAGTCAAGCAAGGTTTCGCAATCGTCCAGCAAGCCGTGCTTGAGCGTGTCGGTGCGGGCGCAAAACAGCGTGCCGTGCAGATCGTTGAGCGCGACCTTGAACAATTGTCCCGGTGGCGGCCCGCTGAAGTCGTTGCCGGCCAGGCGCACCTCTTTTAGATTCCTAAGGTGCGCCACGGCCGAAGGAATCTGCCCAACCAGCATGTTGCCGTTTAGGAGCAGCCGCCGCAGCATCGCCAAGGTGCCGAGCTCTTCTGGAATGCGGCCATTGAGCTTCGCATCCGCGAGGTGCAGAGCTATGATTCGAGGCGGCGAACCGTCCACTTGGACGCCCTGCCATTGCTCGATGGGCAAGGCTCGGCTCCAGCTCAAACTGCCGGTGCCAGCGAGTTCGTCGCGTCCCGCGAGTAACGCGGAACAGTCCGCGAGGAGACCGGGATACAAGTGTTCCAACTCGCTTTGACAAAGCAGGTCTGCATACAGATCGTTCTTTAGAACTTGGTGGAACGACGCCGGCATGGGCCCGGAGAACGCGTTGCCACCCAGCATTACCCTCTGGAGGAGGTTGAGCCCATCCAGTGCGGCTGGCACAGTCCCTTGCAACTGGTTGTCTGACAGGGACAGCACGCCAAGTTGCCACAGTTTGCCCAACTCTTCGGGCACGGTGCCGCTGAGCACATTGCTCTCAAGCCGTAACACCTCCAAGCGCTCCAAGTTTCCTAACTCCGGGGGGATGGTGCCGTGGAGACGGTTCTGGGCAAGGCTTAGTGTGGTGAGTTGATCCAAGGCCCCAAGTTCTGGCGGAATCTGGCCAGTGAGATCGGCGCTCGGCAGGTTGATGCCAACGATGCGGGGTGGCTGGCCGGCGATCGACACGCCCCTCCAGCGGCCCAGCGGCACGTTGAAGTTCCAAGTCCACAGCACCTCGGGGCGGTCGCCGGCCAAGGTGTTGCGGATGGCGAGCAGCAAGCGGCAATCGCGCAGCAGGCCGCGGGGGGCGGGGGTCATGCAAACCGCGCCTTCAGGCGCATCGGCGGCCGGGAGCGGGCCATCGCTTGGGCCAGTCCCTTCGCTTGCATCCGCCCCTTCGCCGGCGCCCATCCCGTCGCCGTCGCCCGTTTCCGTCCCTTCACCTGCGTCCGTCAAGGTGGTGATGTCCACGCCGGGGCCGTGCCCCCACCAAGGCGCCTCGGCGATGCCGGCCAACGTGGCCCGAAACATGGTCTCGCGCCCAGACCGCATGGGGCTGCCGGTGTAACCCCAACTCCAAGCATCCAAGCGACGCAAGGTTTCGTCGAAGCGGGGCGAGGCATACCAGAGAACCGCGATGCCCACCACGATGCCGGCTGCCCCGGCGATGCCGAAGACGCCGAGGCGGCGCTTAAGGAACGCATGGCTCGCCCAGTAGAAGCCATAGCCCAGCACGGTGACGAGCACTTGGGCGCGGCTGCCATAGATGACCCCGCAAAGCAGCGCCAACAGCAGCGCCGCGTGGCCCCACAGGCGCTGCGCCCGGGTGCTCTTCGCCCGCGCCGCCAGCAGGATGCCGACGGTCAACAGGGCATAGCCGAGCATGGCGGCGAACATGTGCGGGTGGATGATCGCGTCGGTCAGATAAGAGGGAAACAGGGCCAGCAAGGCGGCGATGACCACGGCGATGGTGGCCTTGGAGCGAGCCAGTTGCGGCCCGCGCGCGTAGCAAAACAGGAAAACGGCGGCTGCCGCGACGATGGCAGCGAGATTGCGGAAGCCTTGCTTGGTGAACTCTTGCGTCAAGCCCACCGCATAGGCCGCGATGAGCGCAAGGAAGGCGAACGGCGTGAGCCATAGACGCGGCATCGCGGCGTTGCGCTGCGGCATCCGGGGGCGCCAAGGCCGCCAGGCCGGCAGGCGGGGGCGCCAAGGCCGCCACGCCGTAAGGCGGTCGCGCCACGCGCCGCGGGCCGCTTGCGGGGACCGGCCGGCGGTCGCGCCGGCCATGCGTGGGCTGCGCTGGAGGCCGCCCAAGAGCCATGCCCAGAGGCGGTGCGTCGCTCCGACCCGAGGCCGCGGCGTTGGTCTGGCGCCCTGCGGCGGCGGTGAGGGCTTGCTCGCGGTCGGAGCGGTCGCGCTTGCGGTGCTCGGCGCCGGCGAAGGCCTGGGCCGGTGGGCTGCCGCCAACCTCCAGTCATGCAGCAGCGCCCATCCCAATAGCGCGAGCACGCCGCCAAGCAGTGCATCCGTCGCCCAGCCGCCGTAATACACCCGCAAGCCGTTGGCGATGAGCAAGGCGGCGAGCAAAGCCACGCTGTTGTCTCGCGCTGCGAGGTGCCGCACCCACGCCGGCATCAGGCGCGCAAGCGAGAGCCGCCGGGGTGCCAGCGGGCGCGCTGGGTTGGCGGAACTCAAGGTTGGGCCTCTCGCTGGCGGGGCTGGTCAGCCCCTGCGGTGCGTTACGGCGTTGGCGCACCTCGGCTTCGCCCAAGGCACTGCCATCGCTGGGGGGCAGCGGTCAATGTGGGAAGCGGGACGGTTCATCAAGCCGCAAACCTAGACGGAACGCGATGCCGCGTGCGGGCAACCTAGGCGGCGGTTCCGGCCCATCGATTTTCCGCCTGAGCGCCGTTGCAGTCAAGTTTTGTGCGGGCTCAGCGCCTTCTGGACGTCGCCGCGCCTAGGGGAGGCTGGTTGGGCGCGGCGGTTTGATAGCCAGAGGGCCGCCGGTGCTGGCATCTAGTGTAGTGTCGCAAGCAAACCATTGATTACGCTCGGCGGTCGTGTCAAGATGCGGTCGGCAAGGTTTTGGGGAGCGAGGGCATGCGGGCAGCGCCAAGGATCGAAGTGCCGGAAGGGGACCGGGAGAAGCTGGAACGGTGGTCGTCGTCGCGCAGCGTGCCGGTGCGGCTGCGGGAACGGGCGCTGATCGTGCTGAAGGCGTCGGAGGGGATGACGAACAAGGAGATCGCGGCGGAGCTGGGAGCGGAAGCGAACAAGGTGGGGCGCTGGCGCCGGCGGTACGCGGACGAGGGTCTGTCGGGCATCGAGAAGGAGCGGGCGCGCGGCGGCAACCAGGGCGGCCGGAGCGACGCGGAGCGGGCGGCGCTGCGCAGCCGGATCGTGGAGGCGACGACGACGCGGCTGCCGAAGGACGCGACGCAGTGGTCGTGCCGGTCGATGGCGCGGGAGACGGGGGCGTCGCGGGACTTCGTGAGCCGGACGTGGCGGGCGCGCGGCCTGAAGCCGCACCTGTCGCGGACCTTCAAGCTGAGCAGCGACCCGCGCTTCGAGGAGAAGCTGCGCGACGTGGTCGGCCTGTACTTGGATCCGCCGGAGAACGCGGCGGTGTTCAGCTTCGACGAGAAGAGCTCGATCCAAGCGCTGGACCGGACGCAGCCGGGGCTGCCGATGAAGAAGGGGCGCTGCGGGACCGCGACGCACGACTACAAGCGGCACGGCACGACGTCGCTGTTCGCGGCGTTGAACCTGGCGTCGGGCGAGGTGGTCGGCCGGTCCTTCCGCCGCCACCGCCACCAAGAGGTGCTGCGCTTCCTGCGCGAGGTGGAGAGGGCGGCGCCGCCGGAGCAGGACATCCACATCGTCCTCGACAACCACGCCACCCACAAGCACGAGAAGGTGAGGAAGTGGGTGGAGCGGAAGAAGCGCGTCCACCTCCACTTCACGCCCACCAGCGCGTCGTGGCTGAACCTCGTGGAGCGCTTCTTCGCGCGGCTGACCGAGCAGCGGCTGCGGCGCGGCGCGTTCACCTCCGTGTGCCATCTGGAGAAGAGCCTCCGGCAGTACCTGGACGCCTGCAACGAGAACCCGCTGCCGCTGGTCTGGACGAAGTCGGCCGAAGACATCCTCGAAAAGGTTGGCCGCGCGCGGGCGAGCCTGGCGGCAGAGACTTAATCAACGCTATGTTGGCGACACTACACTAGGCCGGCGTTGGCCGATGGGGAACCGGCGCCGTCGGGATGCGCAGGCGAGCGCGGCAGCGCCTTGGCCTGATTCACGCCGCTCAGGTTCCGAATAGCGCCAAGCCCGGCACTTGGACGCGCATGCGATACAGCCTGGTTGAGGCGGTGAGGAAGAACGTGCGCAGATCGTCTCCGCCCCAAGTGAAATTGGCGCAGAACGCCGGCGTTTCGATCACGCCGAGGCAGGCGCCGTCGCTCGGGTGATAGATGTGGACGCCGCCGGGCCCGGCGCAGAACACATGGCCGGCGCTATCGGTCTTCAAGCCGTCTGGCGCCCCGGCGCCCTCGCCAGAAGACTCGGCGAAGACATCGCCACCGGACAGCGCGCCGTTCGCGTCGATGGCGAACCTGCGGATGTGCATGCGCGGCGTGTCGGCCACGTAGAGGCTGCGCTGGTCCGGCGTGAACGCCAAGCCGTTCGGCATCTCGAAATCCTTCGCCAGCAGTGTGAGCGCATTGCCGTTCGCCGGCTCGATGCGATAGACGCCGCGGAAATCGAGCTCCACCTCGCGTGCGAGGCCAGTGCCGCCGAAGCGCCCATAGGTGGGGTCTGTAAACCAAATGGTGCCGTCGTTGCGCACGACGATGTCGTTCGGGCTGTTGAGTTCCTTGCCCTCGTAGTGGCTCGCCAGCACGGTGATGGCGCCGTCGTGCTCGGTGCGCGTGACGCGGCTGGTGGCGTGCTCGCAGGAGAGCATCCGCCCCGCTTTGTCGTAGGTGTTGCCGTTGGCCATGTTGCTCGGCTCGCGAAAGAGGGCAAGCCCCTCGGCTTCGCTCCAACGGAACATCCGGTTGGCCGGAATGTCGCTGAACGTGAGGTGCCGCTCGCTCGGATGCCAGATCGGCCCCTCGGTGAATTGGAAATCCCCCGCCAATTGCGTGAGCGTTTCGTTGCGATCCAACACCGCCAACAAGCGGCGGTCGCGAACCTGAATTGCCATGGTTGCTCCCCGTGCTAAGGCCGCGAGCATAGCGCAGGCGGGTTAGGGCCAGAGCTCGCCGGCAGCGACTGCCGCGGCGAAGCGGGCTGCCGGCCACACTTCGATGCCGTCGGCGGAGCGGAAGGAGCGCCGACCAGCGTAGACCAGCACGCGGCGCGCCAATTTCGGCAGCCCATCGAGCTTGCGCAGGCCCTTCAGCAAATCTGTGCGATAGCGATCGGTGGCCTTCACTTCGATGGCCAAGTGTTCGCCGTTGCGTTGCAGCACCACGTCGACCTCCACATCGGATTGGTGTGGCGACCAATAGAAAATGTTGTCGTAGAGGTGCTGCACCTGCGCATGCGTGCGCAATGTGGTGACCACCCAACTCTCGAACAGCGGCCCGCGTTCTTCGGCCGCCACCGCGCCGAGTTGCCGCTTGACGGCGCGGACAACGCCGGGGTCTATCCAATAGAGCTTCGGCAGCTTGCGTTCCCGCACCCGCAGCCGTGCCTCGAAGGCCGGCAGCCTGAAGGTGAGCAGGGTGTCTTCCAAGATGTCGAGATAGCCTTCCACCGTCGTGCGGGCGACGCCGGCGGCCCGGGCGATGCTGGTGACGTTGATGGTCTGCCCGTTGAACAATGCCGCGATGGGCAGGAACCGCACGAAGCCCGGCAGGTTGCGCACCAACGCCTCGGCGCGGATCTCCTCGCGCAGATAGAGCTGGGCATAGGCTTCGAGCGCCTCTGCCGGCGCTTCGCTGTTCCAGATCAATGGCACCGAGCCGAAGCGCAGCACCCGAGCCAAGTCAAAATCCGGGCCCAGCTCGGCTGATGAGAGTGGGAACATGGTTCTCGTGAGCGCCCGACCGGCGAGTAGATTGACCCCAGCAGCCTTCAGTTTCCGTGCGCTGGAACTGAGCAGCGCGAACCGCAGGCGCTTGGCCTCGATGGCGCGATGCACCTCGTTCAGCAGCGCCGGCAGCCGCTGCACCTCGTCCACCACCACCCAATCACCGCCGCTGAGATGTTCGATGGACTGCGCGAACAACGATGGATCCGCCAGCAGGTCTTGGAACAGGCGCTCGTCGAGCAGGTCCAGCGTGGTGGCGTTGGGGAAGCTCGCCCGCGCCCATGTGCTCTTGCCCACGCCACGCATCCCGAACAGAAAGAAGCTCTGCCCAGGGGGCTGCGTGAGGCGCTGGTAGGTGGACACCATGCCGGCATTTTTCCATGAAATATGACGACATGGTATGCAATGGAGCGGGGCGGCTCAAGGCGGGCAGAGGCGGCGAGCTCCCTTAGAACGCTTCTCGGTCATCGTGGTGGGGGTCGAGTCGTGTCACATCACTCACTCGCCGCGTTTGGATGCATCAGCGATGAGGCCCTCGATACGATCGCGCAAGGATTTGGGCGTGCCGACGATCAACGATTCCGACTTGGCAGAGACGGGCGCCTGTGAGGTATAAGCCTCGTTGACGAGCCTCCCAGCGCCGTCACGGATCTCGTAGTAGATCAGCAAACGGAAATCCCACTCCACCAGTTGCGCAGCAACTGTCACCGATTCGCCGTAGACGATGCTGCGACGGTAGCGTACGCGCGTGTCGACGATCGGCCATAACTGGCCGACGCTGGCCATGCGTCGATAACCGAAATTGAGCTTCGCCAGCAACGCTGTGCGCGCTGCATCGTAATAGCGGAAATAGTTTCCATGCCACGCCACGCCCGTGGGGTCCGCGTCTTGGAACGGCACCACCACATTGACCTCAACACGCAGCGCAGCGTGGTCTGGCCAACTTCTGTTCCACAGACCGCGGCGGCCGCCTCGTCGCTGCCCACTCATGGTTTGCGCATCAGCGTCGCCAGCCGCCGCATCGGCAGCCGCCACAGGGCGCCCGCGAGCAGTGCCACATGCATGCATGCCAAGCGCACGTTGTCGACAACCAAGCGAAAATGAGAACGACCATGCGGAGGGTAGGCTATGCGGGTGGGCATGAATGCAGGCATCTTTCCTGCCCAACACAATCGCACCAATATCTCGACGTCGAACTCCATGCGCTGACGATGGCTCAAGGTTTCGCACAGCGGCAGCACCGTCGCCAAGGGATACAACCGGAGCCCGCACATTGCTTCCTCAAGGCGCCAATAGCCGGCCTCGACCCTGGCCAGCACATTGGTGACTACTCGGCCGTAACGCCGCGCTGCCGGGACGTCATCGCCGAACACCGGACGACCGGAGAACACCTGCTCCGGATTGCGGCGAGAGCGGCGGCAGAGCAGTGGCAGATCGGCAGGGTCGTGCTGGCCATCGGCATCCATCGAGATCACATGTGTGAATCCCCGCTCTGCGAGCAAATGCAGGCCGGTTAACACCGCCGCTCCTTTGCCACCGTTGGTGTCCCTAGTGGCCAACGATGCCCAAGAGTGGGCGGCAACGAGCTTGCGCAGCCGATCAAGCGTTTCGGCGCCGCTGCCGTCATCCACCACCAGCAGCGGCAAGCCAGTGTCCGCCAGCCGCGGCAGAAAGCGCGCGAGCTGCGAATCATGGCGATAGTGGGGAATGAGAATGCAGTAGCTGAGATCCACCGTCATGCCGCTGCTGAAGATGCCGGATAGTGCCTTTTGCGATACCAAAGCCGGAACAGGTATTCGCCGCCAAGCAGCGCGCCGATCAGCAAGTAGCTGACCAAGCCGTTGTACATGGCCCAAACACCAGTGGACGTGTGCATGGCCGTGTATGTGGCAACAGCGCCATTGGCGATGAAGAACATCGCCCACATCGCGGTGACGCGGCGCGTGTAGGTGGTCTTGCGGTCATCGAAGCGTTCGGTTGGATTCGACAGCCGAACGAGGCGCTCAGCAGCGGAGGGCGGATACGCCAAGGTCCACAGCGCATACGACCCCCCAACCATGCTCACGAACACCGGATAGAGCTTGACCAGTTGGAAGCGCGAGCCAGCCCACCATGCGAGCGCGCAGAAGGTGGCGATGCCCAGAAGCCCCAGCAGATGCTTGGTGTCGAGCCTGCCGACCGCCACAAGCCGCGCGCCGCCCAAAACGCCAAGAAGTGCCACGAGCAATCTGGGATGGCTGTCAATCCAAGCGTACACCAGAAACGGATAGCTCAACATGCCCACCGCCACCGTCCACATCACGATGCGCTGGGGTACTATGGCTCGCAACGATGCGCGCTTGTGACGTTGGCGCATGAACAAACCCCGCTCCCAGACGCCAAGATGACGGTGACCCTCGACCTCGACAACGGGCTAGGGTTGGCGCTGTTGCGTTGCGGCCGCGACGGTCGCCAAGAATACAACAAGCGTGAGTGCTCGACGCGGGCACTTGCCAGCGCCGGAGCCGATGTGACTAGCGAGACGGTTCGGTTTCCGGCGGGTTCCGCGCCGTTGCTGAACGATCAGTGGGTGCTCTCGCTGTCACACTCGGGGCCTTGGCTGACGGTCGGCGCGGCTCGCGTCAACCGTCGCCGGACTTGCTTGGGTGTGGACGTCGAGCGGTACAAGGCGCGGGATTTCGATGGCATCGGGCGCTTCTTGGCGTGGCCCTCGCGCAGCCGCAACGAGGCGCACTTCTATCGCCGCTGGACATTGGCGGAGGCGCTCTTCAAGGCGACTGGGGTGGAGGCGCGGCGCTGGTTCGAGACGTTGGATGGAGCCGCTGCGAGTGCCGCCACAAGCCGCATCCGCGTCGATGCGCTCGGCTGGTCGTGGCGCGTTTGGTGGCCGGCGTTGGTGGCGAATGCTTGTGTTTGCCTAGTGCTAGGCGTCGAGCAGTGAGCGCGTTTGTCAATGCCTATACGCTCACTTCCGCCCTTGGCAACGGCATTGGCGCCTTGCGGAAGGCGCTGCGGAGCGGTCGGTCGGGATTGACGGACGCCCCTTGGCCCGGCAGCGATGTGCCGTGCTTTCTTGGCCGAGTGGACGTGCCGCCTGATCTGAGCTTGCCGGCGATGTGGCATAGCCGCAATAACGCGCTGGTGGAGCTCGCGTTGCGCCAAGACGCCTTTGCCGAAGCCGTCGACGACATCCGCCACAACTTGCAGCCGGAGCGCATTGGATTGGCCATGGGCACCAGCACCTCCAGCATTGACCGCACGGAGCAAGCGTACCGCCGGCTGGACGCCGACGGTCGTTTTGCCGCGGAGTTTCGCCAGAGCGGCGTACACAATCCGCATGCCCCCGCGCACTTCGCCGCGCAGAGGCTGAAAATCGGCGGTCCCTGCGTCACCGTCAGCGCCGCTTGCGCCTCGGGCGCCAAGGCTTTCGCGATGGCCAAGCGGTGGCTCGATCAGAATCTAGTGGATGCCGTGGTGGTCGGCGCGGCCGACAGTCTCTGCCTGAGTGTCATCTACGGCTTCCACGCCCTGCAGCTCGTCTCGCCGCAACCCTGCCGGCCTTTCGCCGCGAATCGCCAAGGCATCAGCTTGGGCGAAGCGGCGGGGTTCGCATTGCTGACAAGAGAGCGCAGCGCCGATGCGCGCGAGCTGCTCGGCGTCGGCGAGAGCTGCGACGCCTATCACATGTCGAGTGCCCATCCCGACGGCTTGGGCGCCCGACTGGCGATCGAAGCGGCCCTCGCGGATGCCAAGCGTGGCATGGCCGATGTCGACTACGTCAACTTGCACGGCACTGGCACTCGGGCCAACGACGACATCGAGGGCAGAGTCTGCGGTTCTTTGCTCGCTGCTTCGAGAGCGCTGGCCAGTGCGACGAAAGGCTGGACCGGCCACGCGTTAGGGGCAGCCGGCATGGTCGAAGCCATTCTATGTCTTGATGCGTTGGCTACCGGCTTCGTTCCCGGAACGCGGAACACCGCGTGTGTGGACGCGCCCTTCGAGCTGCTGCTCGATAACGTCGAGCAGCGCTTGGAGACGGTGTTGAGCAACTCCTTCGGGTTTGGCGGCACCAACTGCACCTTGGTGTTCGGTCGATGAAGATCACGTTGACGGGAATCGGCCTGTGGGCACGCGGCCTGACTAGCTTGGCGGGTTTCGCGGCAGCGAGCCGCGACGGTTTCGCGGCGCTCAGCGAGGCACAGTTCGAGCCGCCCAAGCCTATCGCCATCCCTAGCCGAGAACGCCGGCGAGCGGGATTGGCAATCAACCTTGGCGTCGAAGTCGCGCACCAAGCCTGCGATGTTTCCGGCATCGACAAGTCGAGCGTCGCGTCGGTGTTCGTGTCCGCGCTGGGCGACACTGCCACCACGGATTACATGTGCCGCAAGCTATCTGGCGCGGACAAGCTGTTGTCGCCCACGAAGTTCCACAACTCGGTTCACAACGCCCCGGCTTGCTACTGGGCGATCAGCGCCGACAACCGGGCTCCGAACACGTTCGTGGGCGGGTTTCTGGAGAGCTTGGGGGCTGGGCTCTTCGAGGCTTCCAGCCAAGCCATCGGTGCTGACGCGCCGGTGCTGCTCGTTGCCTACGACCTCGCCACCGCACCGCCTTTGGACGAGGTTGCCGCGATCGGCGATACGTTGGCCGTGGCATTTGTGATTGAGCCAACGCGTCAAGCGCAGCTTCGGCAGACGTCGCTGGCTGTCGATGCCAAGCTGCGGTTTGTCGGCAACGCCGTCCCGGCGACAGCACCGCGGGCGGCTGCATTGGCCCGGCTGGCGGCGACGAACCCCATGGGAGGCGGGCTGGCGCTGGTTGAACGATGCGTTGCGGAGTGCGCGAAGGGCGATGAGAGCGGGGAGAGCGTGCTGCGGTTCCCAGCCGGCTCCCAAGCCCACGTCGAGCTGCGTTTGGAGTCGACGCGCTAGTGCAAACGCCGATACACGACGTCGGCATTGTCGGCGGCGGCATGGCGGGTTTGACGTTGGCGCGCCAACTCCGCCAACGCCTGCCGGCCCTCGACGTTGCCGTGATTGAACACCGTCGGTTTCCGGTGCCGGAGGGTACCCACAAAGTTGGCGAATCCACCGTCGAGATCGCCGCCCACTATTTGAGCCACGATCTTGGCTTGCAAGAACACCTGCAAGCCGCGCAGCTGTCCAAGTTCGGCTTGCGCCTGTTCTGTCGCGGTCAAGCGCCGATACGCGATGACCTTGCCCAGTACGACGAGATCGGCGCCAGCGTGGCGTTGCCGATCCCAACCTATCAGCTCGATCGCGGTCGTCTTGAGAACCACTTGGCGGCGTCTTGGCGCGGCTGTGGCGAGTTGCACGACGGGACTACCGTGCGGGCGATCGAAAGCGGTGACGACGGCCACCGGATCGTCGTGCGCGATGTCGGCGCTGGCATCGAACGCACGGTGCGCTGCCGCTATCTGGTGGATGCCAGCGGCCGTCGCGCTTGGCTGCGGCGCGCGCAACAATCCTCGCGTTCCGTGCGACACGACCAACAGGCGGTCTGGTTTCGCGTGGCAGGTTTGACGGATGTTGATGCTTGGAGCACCGACGACGCATGGCTGAAGCGCTGTCACGGCCGGCCCCGCCTGTTCAGCACCAACCACTTCACTGGCCCCGGCTATTGGCTGTGGTTGATTCCGCTAGCTTCCGGCATGACTAGCATTGGCTTGGTATTCGATCCGCGCCGCGTGTGTAGCGCACATGTGAGAACATACGATGGACTGGTGCGTTGGCTGGCTCAAGAACATCCGCTGGTGGCCGCGGACATCGCCGGGCGCGACGTCCTGGACCGCCATGCAATTGCCGACTATGCGATAGGCAACAAGCGAGTTTTTGGCGAGAACTGGGCGACAGCGGGCGACGCCGGCGTATTCACTGATCCATTTTACTCGCCTGGTGGCGACTTCATCGCCCTAGCCAACGGTTATGCGACGGCGCTGATCGCCGCAGGCAGTCAGGCGGGTGGTCGAGTGCGTGATTTCGAGCGCTACTATCAGTCGTTCTTCATCAGCACGCTAGCTATCTTCCGCAACCAGTACGCCGGCTTCGGGAATGGCGATCTAATGGTTGCGAAGACACTGTGGGACTACGCCTATTACTGGGGCATCTTGTCCAAGTTGTTCTTTTCGGGCGTCTTTGTGGATACGTCGTTCATGGCGGCTCATGAACCGCTGCTGCGGCGCGCCAACGTTCTGCATGCCGGCATGCAGAGGCTGTTCCGGCAGGTTGCGAAGAGCGCAACGCGTGCCGGCGGGCAGGGGCGCTTCTACGACTACACTGCGGTGCCGCTGTTCCATCGATTTCAGCAGGACCTGTTGCATGGCGACCGCGCCGCGGCCGGCGTGCAACTGCAACACAACGTCGGCAGCTTGGAGACAGTAGCCTCTAGCTTGCGGTGCCTGCTAGGTGGGACGATGGCCGGCAAGCGCTTTCGGCCGCTCGATCAGCTAGCCGGGTTCGAATAGCAGCCCAATCGCGCCAGAACGTAGGCTGCTGCCACGCCAACGGCCACAGTGGCGCCGATGCCGTGCAAGGCTGGTGTGGTGGAGAACGCTAGGATGCCGAACACCATCGTGCTTGACAGGGCACAGATGAATACGGCGCGGCGTGTGTCGGCGGCTTCAAGCGATTGGCTCGCAGCCCTGCTGTAGAACAGCCCGTAGTCCAACCCCAACCCGGCGACCAGTGCCAAAGCGACGATATCGAACAACGACAGCCCATCGCGCAGCCACGCGCCGAAGCTGGTGCTGACGGCGACTGCCGCCACGATCGTGCCGAGCAACCACACGGTGCGGCGCGGGCTGCGTGTGAGCAGCAGCAACATGACGCCGATGACCATCGATGCAGCACCCAGCACGGTCAGCAGGCGTTCGCGAAAAGTGGCCATTAGGGCCCGCGAGGCGTCCTTCAAATCCACAAGCTCGACGCCCTCAAGTGTGGCAATCCTTGCAGTGATGAGGTCAACATTGGTGCCAAGCCCCTGCAGAAAGACCAAGCTCACCCAAGCATCTCCAGTTTCCAAGAGATGCGCGGTGGCCAATGGCGCGAGTTCCGGCGCAGCGGCAAGGTCTTCGTAGGTGAGCCAATTCGGCGTTGCAGCCGCTGCCAAAACCGCGTCATGGAACGGCCGAAACGCTGTCGGCGAGAAAGCCATGGCTGCGCTCGCCTCTGCGAACGCGCTACGCTCGCCCTGGGTGGCGCCAGTGGCTGCGAACTGGCGCAATGCCTGTTGTCGTTGCCGCTGTCGTGCTTGGCTAGGCAACAACGGCGCGATGCTGGTGTAGCCAACCAAATCGGCCGCTTCAACCGCAACGTCTAGGTGCTCCGCCACGCGTTCCGTTCCGACCAGCGCAGCCTCGAGGTCGGCGCCACGCACGATGATCACATGGGCCATGTCGCTGCTGCCCATGCGCCGGCGTAGCTCGGCGTCGGCAGCAAGGGTCGCCTTTGGCAGCGGCGTCAGCGCGGCGAGGTTGTCAGAGAAGGGCGCGCGTACCAGCACAAACGGCGCGGCCAGCAACAGCACCGCAACCCAAGGCCAGTGTCGCAAAGGCGTGCCGGCAACGGGCGGTGCTGAACTAGGCTTCGACGCCAAGCCTGGTACCAACCAAGCCGTGCCAAGCGATGCGACGCCGATGCCGACGATGGCAAACAGGCCGAGCTGCTCGATGCCAGCCGAACCACCGAGGAGGAACGCACCATAGGCCGCCAGCGTGCTGCCAACGCCGATCCGCAGTGTGCGCCAAACGGCGCTGCGCCCGCTACGGTGGCTGAACAGATGCAGTGGGTAGTCGACGACGACGCCGAGCAGCGTGAAGCCGAAAGCCAGGACGATGCCGTGTACTTGGTTGTAGATCAACGCCAAGGAGCAAAGACCGGCCGCGGCGCCGGCGAGCATCGGCGCGCCGATGGCGACAACGACCGCCGCGGAGCGGAAGCGCCAGTACAGCAGGGCGGCCAGCGCGATGCTGGCAAGCGCGCTGAACACAGTGGCCTCGCGGCGCACAGCGGCTTGCAAATCGGCGCCGTATACGCCAATGCCGTACAAGCGGGCATGTGCAAAACCGGTGTCGCCGAGGGTTGCTCTCAAGTCTTCCACTAGCGTGGTCTGTCCCCCCACATCGAACGCCGGCACGGTGGTCTGCACCAGCAGGTATCGCTCGTCCTCGTATTCGTAGTTGGGGGCGGCGGTCGCAAAGCTGCTCAGTGCATCTAGGCTGGCCAGCAACGGGTCGGCTGCGATCAAGTCCAGCGCTGCCTCTGTGTCCGCTAAACCAGCGTCAACGAGACGCGCTGCGAGGATCTCCTGCCATGCGGCTTCGTCTTCAGGCAAGTCCGCGAGCAGGAACCGATGCCGCCAAGCCACTGCGGGGATCGTTTCAAGGTCCAGCTCTTCAACTTGCGGGTACACGCGTCGCACCCCCCGCAACTCGCGTAGTCGTTGACCGGCTGCGTCCGCTTCGATGGCGGTGGCCTCCGGCAGCACGACATAGACAATTTGGGCGCCCGGCCCCTGACCAAGGCGCTCGATGAGGATCCTCTGCGCTGCTGTAGTCGGCTCCGGCAGGAAGTACGCGAGATCGTAGGTGACGTTGAGGCGCCACGCGGCGACGGCCGCTAGCACCGCTGCGATGAGCAATAGCAAAGCGATGCGAAGAGCGAAGGTCAAGGCATGTCGCCCGCAGCTGCGTTGGACGCTGTCTCCAGAAATCGCATTCTTCGCCACTTCTTCGAATTGTGTTCGACGTCGAAGCCAACCAGATGGATGCCCTTGGCGTGCAGATGAACGCGCCCCAGTGCTCTGCGCAGGCGCGCATTTGTTGGAACCAGTTCAATCGTCCAGTCGTCTTGGTCATTGCCGCCGGATAGAACGGCGCCGATGTCGAAGCGTTCGCTCAGTGACTCCACATCCCCCCGCAGGAGGTCGGCCAAAGCGGCCAGCGCCAGATGCGTGCTGCGTCTGACGTCCAGTGTCGTGGTGCGGGGGGGCGCCTCTTCCAACGCCGCATCCAGGTCCGTCGACACGTTGCCGCGTGCGAGACGGCGCAGGCTCAACTGGCCCCGGTGCAGACGCCGCTCTTCGACGAGAGGCTCTTCAATGCGCATGACCAAGGCGCCATCCGCTTCGATCCAAACCGTGCCGCGCTGCTCGGCGGGTTTGCGCAGCAAACGGTTCATCTGCAGCTCGACGAACTGCACTCGCTCTGCAACCGGGAACTCCAGCGCGGCTACGCGATGTTGGCCCTCTTGGTCCGCCTTGCAGGGCCAAGTGCCAATCAACGCCACGCTGGCGATCACCGCCACGCCGAATCTAGGCACGGGACCAAAAGTCGAAGAAATTGAACCAACCGAAAGGCGCGGCCCGCACATGGCGTTCGAGCATCTTGGCATAGCGCTGTGCCAAGGCATCGAAAGCAGCCGCGCGTTCCGCGCGCGGTACTCGCAGGCCCTCGCTGAGGGTTTCGCAATGCACGTCGTAGCCGCTCTCGGTGATGCGGCAGAAGATGCATACGATCGGCGCAGACAAGACGTTGGCGACGATGTAAGGCCCGAGCGGGAAGCGCGCCGGTTTCCCAAAGAACTCGCACTGCGTAGTCGGATCGCCTGGCCGATGGCGGTCTGCCAGGAAGCCCACCCAGTCGCCGCTGTGGATGGCGTTGGCGATGGCGACGCCCAAGGACGCCTTGCCCTGTTGGGAATCGATGATTTGCCCGACATGTTCGGGACCGACGCGTGCCATCATCTCGATGAAGCGAGCATTGACGCGCTTATCGAGCACGATGCGCAAACGGACGCCGCCGAGTTGCGGGCCGATCACCCGTGCTGCTTCGAATGATCCGAAGTGCGCGGCAAGGAAAATGCCTGGCCGGCCCAAGTCCACGACACGCTGCACCTCCTCTGCGCCGACGAAGCGCACTGCTGTGGCATCGGGGCGATCGGCGAGCAAGTAAAGCCGGTCGGCCGTGACTTGCGCAAAGCTCAGAAAGTGCCGCAGCACATCACGTTCGCGTACCTGTCGCCCGAGGACGCGGCGGAGGAACTCTCGCGAAGCTCGACGCTCAGGGGCGCGGACGAAGTAGAAATATGCCACGGCAGGGTAGAGCAGGAGGCGCAAGACCCTCCTGTCGAGATGCTCGGCGGTCCATGCGAGCAGCCTGAGGCCAGCGCCACTGCCTGCTTCTGGGCGTGTCTGCCAATGAGTGCGCCCATCGGTCACTCCGCCTGCTCCAGATTGGCATCGGCCAATAGCTGCCGCAGCGCCCGCAGCGCCAGCTTGCTGGTGTCGTCCCGCGGCAGGGCGGGCACTAGGCGAATGGTTCGCGGCACGAACGCCGAGTCGACCCTCTGCGCTAGCTGTGCGCGGATGCTCCGCGCGTCGAGCTCAGGTGCGACCGCTATCGCGCCCAAGCGCCCGGTCGCTGGCATGCCGACTCGCTCAGGATCGTAGACCAAGCCATCTTCCACACCGGGAATCGCGAGTAGAGCGGCGTTCAGATTCGCCAACGACTCCCGCTTGCCGCCAACCTTCACCACGTCCGTGGCGCGTCCGCGCAACACGAAACCTTGCTGCGCGGTTTGTTCAAAGCGATCTTGCAGCGTGACCGGCTCTGGCAGATGGGGGGTTGTCACGGTGAGCCGGCCATTGTCGATCGCGACGTCGAAACAATCGAAGAACCGCCAGGCAGCGTCCTCGCCAAGGGGATGCCGGATGGCTAGGGAGCCTATCTCGCTGGCACCGTAGATCTCCACCAACCGGCCACCCGCAAAAGCCTCCACCTGAGAAGCGAGATCGTCACTCAGCGGGGCCGTGGCAGACAACGTCGCCGCCACGGGTTTAGTTGGCGGGGCGCTCGTGAGCAAGGCCCGCAGGTGCGTGGGCGTTGCCACGAGCACGGTCGGCAAGTCGAAGCGACTCAAGGCCGCAGTCACGTCGTGGGGAAAGAAATCTGCGCCGCAGTGCAGGGTGACCGGTGCCACGGTGGGTAGCAGCAAGGACCATTCCATGCCGTACATGTGCCAAGGCGGAACTGTCGCGACCAATCCCATCTGATGCGGCGCCACGCCAAGAGAACGTCGCAGATAGCGCCAATGCACGGTCCGAAAGTGGTCTAACAGCCCCCATGTCTTGGCGTGAGGCCGAGGTGCGCCCGTACTGCCGGAAGTGAACACAATGGCCGTCAACTGGGCGTGGCTCAACTCGGGAATGGCGGCAGTGCCGTGGCCGCCGGGCGTCAGAGTGACCGCTGCGTCGCCGCTGTCGGCTGGTTGGTCGGAGAGTGTGACGCTGCTGCCGTAGTCCCGGCGCAGTGCATCGAGCGCTGCGGCATCGCGTCTCGACGGCAAAAGGTTGATCTGGCCTCGCGTGGCCGCCGCAAAGAACGCCACCGCGAAACGATAGCGGTTGGTGCAGACATTGATCGCAAAGCGGGACGACGGCAGGCTGTCGGCACAAGCAGCGATGTCGGCAGCGAACTCGCCGACGGTGAGCGTGCGGTTCGTCTCGGCGACAAAGGCAAAGGGCGCGCTGCCCTCGCGTTCTACGATTCGGCTCAGGCTGTCAGGGACGGGCATCGACCTCTTGCATGACGTGTGCGGTGAGACTGCCCAACGTGGCAAACACGTCCCGCGTGGCTTCGTCCTCGGCGGATAGATGCACATCGAATTGCTCGGCGATGGCGACCGCGATTTCCAAGGCGTCTATCGAGTCGAGGCCGAGGCCGTCGTCGTCGAACATGATGGTGTCCGGGTCGATTTCGTCAGCAGACACATCCTCCAAATTGAGGGCGTCGACGATGAGATGTGCCATGCGAGCCTGTTCGGGCGTCTGTGCCATTGGCCGGTAGGTTACGTCTGAGCGGTGATGTTATTGTCTGGCAATGTCCGTGGGTTTTCAACGTGTTGTCGCCGCCTCGCGTCGCGCTCAGCAGATGGCGGCAGTCATCGCTCTGTTCGCGGGCTTCGGCGTCGGTGGTTTGGTGCTGGCTCTTGTGGTCGTTCCGGTGCTGCGGCTTGCAACCGGCTGTTCGAAAGATGCCCAACGCCGCTGCAGATATGCGATTCACCTAGGCTTTCGTCTCTTTGTGTGGGCCGCAGAGACATTTGGCTTGCTCTCGTGCGACGTGCGGCACAGCGAGCGCCTGCACAACTTGGAAGGTAAGCTGGTGATCGCCAATCATCCGTCGCTGATCGATGTCATCCTATTGATCTCTCGAATCCCCGACGCGCATTGCGTTGTCAAAGACGGTGTATGGCGCAATCCACTTCTTGGCATGGTTGTGCGAACGGCCGGCTATGTGCCGAACATCCGTGCAGACGCGGTCTTGGAAAGCGTGGTGGGCCTGCTGCGGAGTGGCGAGACAGTGGTGTTGTTTCCAGAGGGAACGCGAACCCGGCGCGGGAAAGTACCCGTGGTGCGCCGGGGCACGGCTGTCATCCTGTTGCGGTCCAACCGACCAAGTCTGCCGGTGCACATCCAAATGGCGCCTCGAATGCTCCTGAAGGGAGAGCCGCTGTCCGCCTTGCCGCGTTGCCGCGTTCAGGTTGTCATGACGGTTGGCGATCCCATCGACGCGGCGATGTTCACGCAACCGGGTGCGCCGGAGAGAGCCAACGCCCGCGCAGGTGCCCGGCTGCTGACCCACGCCCTTGGCGGCGCATCGAGCGCGGCTGCGGACTATCCCGTTCCTACGCTCAGCGGCGCGTCAGGCGCGTAGGCCTTGGCACGGCCGGTCTTCGCCGGCCTTTTGGACAGTCTCTGGTCCGGCAGCCACGTGAGCGAGCAGGCGGCCCCTTGGCCTTGACGCGCCCTTTGGAGGTTGAGCGGAGCGTGGCGGGCAAAGCGAGGATGGCCATCGAGTGGGCAGGCGGGGCCCGGAGCGGCCGCTGTCCGCGGCCACGGAGGCGCGTCCGCATCGGGCGTGCTGAGCACATGCGAGGTGTAGCGCATGGCCGGGAATGCGGCTAGTCTTAGTGGCTTGCGAGGAGCCGCGGATGGCGCGGATGGAGGTGCCGACGTGACGCGAACTGACATTGAGTCCGAACTCGTCGACATACTAGTCGAGATGTTCGAGCTCGAGCCAAGCGAGGTGACGCTCGACGCCCGACTATACGAGGATCTCGACATCGACAGCATAGATGCCGTGGATCTGATCGTTCGTCTAAAGACCTTCACCGAAGCCAACGTGGATCCCGAACGCGCCAAAGGCGTGCGCACGGTTAGGGATGTTGTGGATTTGCTCGACGATCTGTTGCACAACAGCCATGGAGCGGGAACTGGCGAACTCGCATGAGCAAACTGGCTGCACACACTTCGCATGCCGACCCGTGTGTGGCGTTGGCGACCATGGCGGAGATAGAAGCCGCTCGGCTAGTTGCGGATGGCGTGGCGTTGGTGCCTACCGCGATGGGCTGGGACCGGATCGCGAAGCAAGGCAAGCGCGCTATCGTATCCGATCTGTGGCAACGATTGGCTGTGATGGACATGCCGCACACGTCAGCGCCATGGCGTTTCGTCACTGAGCTGCCCAGTGCGCGGCCATCCCACCCGATGCACCCGCGTTGGACCTGCTTGCTCGCTAATGGGACGACCTGGCAAGGCGAGACAGTCGTTGGCGACGATATTGCTGTTCTGCAAGGGCACTTCCCGCAAGAACCCATCGTGCCTGGCGTCGCGCAGTTATTCTGGGCCGCTGCTCTCGCCCGCCAAGCATTTCCTCGTTATGCGACGGCGCTGACCGGGGAAGTGCGCCGCTTGAAGTTCAAACGGGTGATCCCGCCTGGAACGCACCTGCGCATCTCATTGACGCTCGAGGCAGGCGACCCGCCGCACGTAGCCTTCGACTACCAATCAGATCATATGCACAGCCATGGTCGCCTGCTCTTGACCTCAAGTTGATGCAGGACATGGCAAGTCAGCAAGATGTTGCCGCGGTGCTGCCGCATGCGCATCCGATGATCCTCATCGACACGGTCATTCCGCTTAGTCAAGCCGCCACCCAAAGCACGGTGCGCATCGGTGAAGACTCCATGTTCTTCGAGCCGCCGCACGGCGTGCCCGCCTACGTTGGCTTGGAGTACATCGCGCAGACCATCGCAGCCCACGGCGGCCTGCGCGCCCGAGCGGCTGGCAAGCCGGTGCGAATTGGGTTTCTGCTTGGCACGCGCCGGTACGATTGCGCCATGGCCTACTTTCCTTTGGGTTCGCGGCTGGTCGTCGATGTCAACGCGGTCTTTGAGTCGTCCACCCTCTCCAAGTTCGAGGGCGTCATCAAAGCCGTCGATCACTGCGAGGTGGCACGCTGCGCCATGACGGTGTATCAGCGCACCGGTGCGCCGGGGGAGCCATGAGCACGGAAGTTCGCCGCGTATTGGTGACCGGCGCGTCGCGGGGCATTGGCAAGGCCATCGCGCTGGCGCTGGCCAAAGACGGCTATCACATCGTCTGCAATGCCCGTCGCGCGCCGGAAGCCACGCTGGAGGCCATCCGCGCGGTTGGCGACAGCGCCTCGGCGTTGCTCGGAGACGTGAGCGACCGTGCTGCGATCCGCGCCGCCATTGCAGCGGACATTGCCGATCACGGTGCCTACTTCGGTGTGGTGTGCAACGCTGGCGTCCATGCCGACGCTGCTTTTCCGGCGCTTACAGAAGATGACTGGGATAGCGTCCTGCGCACTAATCTGGACGCCTTCTTCAATGTGGTGCAGCCGTGCATCCTGCCGATGGTCCGGCTGCGGAGCGGCGGGCGCATCGTTGCGATGTCGTCCGTGTCCGGCGTCACGGGCAATCGCGGACAAGTCAATTACAGCGCCGCCAAGGCCGGCTTGATCGGGGCCGTCAAAGCACTTGCGGTGGAGTTGGCGAAGCGCAAGATCACGGTGAACTGTGTCGCGCCTGGCATTATTGAAACGGAAATGGCCGAGGATGTAGATGACCAGATCGTCCGCCAGATGGTGCCGCTGCGGCGGCGCGGCACGGCGGCCGAGGTAGCTTCGTTGGTGCAATATCTGTTCACCGATTTGGCGGGATATGTGACGCGACAGACGTTGGCCGTGAACGGAGGGATGATCTAGTGCCAAGCCGGGTGGTGGTCACAGGTGCGGCCGGCATTTCGCCGATCGGTTCGGATTGGGCGACGGTGAAGCGCAATCTTCTTGGCTGTCGCAATGGCGTCGTCCGCATTGATAAATGGGGTGCTGTGGATGGCCTGAACTCATTGCTAGGCGCGCCGGCGGATTTCGACATGCCGGCGCAATGGCCGCGCAAGATGCGCCGTAGTCTGGGGCGCGTATCGGCGATGGCCGTCAGGGCTAGCGAAATGGCGTTGGAAGAGGCCGGTTTGCTGAATGATCCCATTTTGCGCAGCGGCCGCGCCGGAGTGGCCTATGGTTCGTCTGCGGGCTCGATGGACAGCTTGCGGGAAGCCGCCACCTTTTTTGCCAACCAGTCCACGACGGGGGTGACCGCCAATACCTACATCAAGATGATGCCCCATACCACGGCTGCCGCGGTAGGCATGTTCTTCGGTCTGACAGGTCGCCTGCTGCCATCTTCGACGGCATGCACCTCCGGCAGCCTGTCGGTCGGCATGGCCTATGAAGCCATCCGCCATGGTTATCAGGACGTCATGGTCGCGGGCGGCGCAGACGAACTCGACGTGCCCGCTGTGGCCGTCTTTGACACGCTCTACGCCACCAGCACGCGCAATGAGGCGCCGGCCTGCACGCCACGACCCTTCGACAACGCCCGCGATGGCTTGGTAGTCGGCGAAGGCGCTGGCTCTTTGATACTCGAGGCCCGCGACCACGCCCTAGACCGAGGTGCGACGGTGTTGGCGGAAATGGTGGGATTCGGCACCAATTCGGACGGTCGGCATCCCACCCAACCGGCGCGCGAGACCATGGCCGACGCGATGCGCTTGGCACTCCGCGATGCTGGCCTGCAATCAGGCGATATCGCTTACGTCAATGCCCACGGCACCGCGACCGAAATTGGCGACATTGCCGAGAGCCATGCGTCGCAGGATGTGTTCGGCGCCGGACCGCCGATCAGTTCGCTGAAGAGCTACCTCGGCCATACGCTGGGTGCATGCGGTAGCCTTGAAGCTTGGATTGCGCTGCGGATGCTGAGCGAGCGATGGGCGGCGCCAACCATCAACCTCGATTCGGTCGATGCGCGCTGTGCCGCGCTGGACTATGTTGTCGGCGAGCCGCGGCAACTGGTCGCGGAACACTTCATGACCAACAACTTCGCGTTCGGCGGCGTCAATACCTCGCTGGTCTTCCGCCTATGACGTTGGCGCGGGCAGGATTGGCGTGCTTGCTCGGTCTCATCTTGGTCGGTGCGGCGGCGCCAGAAGACGAAGCCCAGCGGATGGATGCGAACTCTGAGCCGGCGGCCGACGAGGAGCTGGCGGTGGTCGCCACGCGGCCGTCCGAGCGCAGTCTGCTCAGCTTCGAAATGGACGCTGAGACGTTGTCTGGCATTCCCGGTGTCAATGACGATCCCTTGTCGGCTTTGATCACGTTGCCGGGCGTCGCCGTCAACGACGACTTCGAGGGTGGCACGGCCATCCGCGGCACTCGACCACTGGACAACACCTATCGCATTGATTTCATGGAGGTGGGCTACCTGTTCCACTTTGGCACGGGTAGTGTGGTGGACGGCGATCTAGTGGACGGCTTCACGTTCTATCCTGCGGGATACGGGGCTCGCTACCAAGGCGTGATAGGCGGAGTTGTAGACGCCCGCACCCGCGACCCGCTCAAAGACGGTTTTCGGGCCGTGCTCGATGCGAATCTGATCCAAGGTGGCGTGCTAGTGGAGGGCGCGTTGTCGGACGAGAGCCGAGCTTACTTCTCCACTCGCGCAAGCTACTACGACCTCGTGCTTCAGCCATTCCTCGACGAAATCAACGACAGCGAGGCAGACGATGTCGATGTCGTGCAGCTGCCCCGGTTCTACGACTACCGCGGCCGCATGCAATTCGATTTGCGTGGAGGCGCCCGTCTAGATTTGCTCGTCGACAGCGCTGCCGACGAAGCGGAACTGCTATTCCACGATGAATCCACAGAGACGCTGCAAGACCCGGCACTGGCCGGCGCGCACCGGTTTGCCCTGGACTACGACCGCCAAGGCATCGTCTACTCGCGCCCAGGGGGCGAGGATGACTGGCGCTGGCAGGCTGGTTGGGCACGCAATCGCACCGGCTTTTCGGCGCGCTTGGGCGGCGCCGGCACGGCCGAGACCATGGTGTCGGACCATACGATTCGATTGGAGGCCACAGCCCCCGTTCGCCGCCGGCAACGGCTCGGCTGGGGCATCACCCTATCCCATCTTGGCATCGACTATGACGTGTTGTTGCGCGACACGGGATGCACCGAGTTCGAGGTGCGGTGTCGATTCAGCGACGCGGATCCCATCGCTACAACCGACGAGCTACACTTGGTTCGGATAAGGGCATTCGTCGAGAACACGGTGTACCTAACCGGCGCTGGCGACGGGCTGAACTTGGTTGTCGGGCTTGGCCATGCCCAGGACGATTATCTAAGCGAGCGGGAGTTGGAACCGCGCGCTCGCTTGGAATGGCATCTTGGCCCACGCTCTTCGTTGACGCTGGGCGCCGGACGCTACTACCAATTGCCGGCGTTTGAGTACATTGAAGACAAGCTAGGCAATCGCGATCTGTCGTATCTGGAAGCGGACCACTATGTGCTGGCGTTCAAGCATCGATTTGCCAACGGCTGGTTGGTGCGCACGGACGTCTACAGGAAAGACTTGGGCAACTTGGTGACAGCGAACGCTGCGAGCCGCTACGACAACCGGGGGGGCGGCACTGGTAGAGGGTTTGAACTGTTGCTTCAAGGGGCGTTGGGACCACGCTGGTTCGGGTGGGCGGCGCTGTCCTATTCCCGCGCTGTCCGCGAGGACACCGACACCGGGGAGCGCTTCGACTTCGAATATGACCAACCACTGATTGCATCAGTCGTCGCCAAGTTCTTGCTCAACGAGCAAGTGTCTTTCAGCGCAAAGCTCTGGTATCACAGCGGCCCGCCGGAAACGCCCATTCTCGGCGGCGAGGCCGATCCTGACAACGCGGGCGCCTATCTGCCGGTGTACGGTGAAGTGAATGGCGAGCGACTGCCGAGCTACTTTCGCCTGGACTTGCGAGCAGACTTCAAGCCCCGCCGGTGGCAGGGCCTGAGCTTCTACGGCGAGATCCTCAACGCCACCAATCATCGCAACGTGTCTGGCTACGAGTACGAATACGACTATTCCTCTCGCCGGTCCATCACGCAGGTGCCGCTGTTCCTCTCCGTTGGCGTGCGCAAAGAAATACTGCGCTGATCGCGGGAGTCATCGCGCATCGCCTAGTTCGGCGCCGTGGATCGGGCGCTGCAACCAAGTGGCGATGTCTTCCGCGATGGCGTTGGCGCAACGGGCGATAATCGTGCAGTTACTCTTGAACGTGGCGAACGCGCCCCCTGTAGTGAAGCGTTTGGCGCGAAACGAAGCAGCGGCCTCGCCGCTGCCAGCGTGCAACGTGCCGGTTACCTCTAGCCATTTCGGGCCTGACCAAGCGCCCCCGCCGGGCACATGGGCTTCGGTTATTTCCATGTCAACATAGAACCCCGAACTGGGCACCTGGCCGACCTTGACATTCGCCGCATGGCGTCGCACCTGCTCGGAGATCGTCTCACCTACGCGGCACTCCGACTTGACGGCCTGTGGAACACGCGTGGTGATGGCGTAGGGTACAGCCGCGGCAATTGTGATGGACGTATCGGGTCGCATCGATGAGAGGGCTTCCACATTGACATCCTGGGCGCTCGGCGCGACTGCTTGCCGCGGCGCTGATGGAGGTGCCGCGCCGTTCTCCGCAAGCCTTGCGGCGTAGGATTGGAGGCTCTGCTGCAAGTCCAAGTCCAAGTTGCGTACCCAGCGGTTGTAGTTGCGGTGGATTTTGCCGGCCTTGTAGTCCAGGTTGTCGCTCTGCTTGTAGGTGATTGAATAGGCCGAGTCGTTGTAGTGGATGTCTACGACTGCGACATGGGTTCGCACCACCAGCCGCGCCTCGATGTGACCTGGATCGACAACGTGTGCTTTCCAGCCGCGCTGTACGCCGGTGACGATTGCGCTTCCGATTTGATCCATGCTGAACCCGGCGGGAATCGGCGAGTCCTCGATGTTCATGATCTGCTGTCTGGCGTGCGCAGAGACGCTGCAAAGCGTCAACAGCGCAACCAGCGACAATGACCGTACCCAACTCATTTGGTTTTCCTTGTTGGCGGTTGATGGCCTGCGTCGCTCACGCCGCAGCCGGGTTGCGCAACACCCGTCCGGCGCGCTCGCCGGTGAGTTCATCGTCGCGCAGTATGATGCTGCCGTTGCACACCGTCGCCTTGTAGCCGGCGGCGCGCTGAATGAAGCGTGGTGCGCCGAACGGGAAGTCGTGGACGATCTTTGGCATGTGCTCTTCGAGGCGGGCGATGTCGAACACGTTGACGTCCGCTCGCTTGCCAACGGCCAAGGTGCCGCGGTCTGCCAAGCCAAGCACGTTGGCCGGCACGGCGCTGATGCGGCGCACCGCTTCCTGCAGGGAGTACACGCCACTGTCGCGGTGCCAGTGCGAGAGGATGAAGGTGGACCAGCCGGAATCGATCATCTGGCTTACATGGGCGCCGGCATCCCCCAAGCCTGGCATCGCCCAGTCCGTCTTGATGAGTTCCTCTAGCGCTTGGAGGTTGATGTTGAAGGCGCGCAGGTGAAACAGCGCCTTGCCGTCGGTTTGGTCGCTGATGCGCAGCCAAGTCTCCACCGGATGCTCGCCAGCGGCCTTGGCCTGGTGATAGAGGCTCTCGTCGGGATTCTGGGTGTAGCGCGGACGCGCTTGGTCGCCCATGTAGAACCAGCGCTTCAGGCCTTCTGCCGCTTGGTCGCCTTGCGCCTTCACTTCGTCGATCAGGCTGCGCCGGGTCTCTGGATTGCGAATGGCGTTCAGGCGCGCCGGCAGTTCGAGCTTGCGTAGCTCGTTCCAAGCCGGGGTGCGGAAGAAGTTGTTGGTGGAGAGGCCGCCAACGCCGCCGCCGCTGCGCGGCACCGTTACCGAGGTGACGTTCAGGCCTTCTTCGCGCATGGCCTGGACGCGCTCGTGCAAGCGTTCGTGGCCCATCTCGATGACGGAACTGAACAGAGCGGCGCGGGCGCTGCGCGCTTCGTCGGCGATCAGGCCGATTTCCTCGTCGAACTCGCGGAAGTCCGAGACGGTTTGCATGAGGCCGCCATGTTTGCCCACTTCCTTGGCGACGGCGCGCAGTTCGTCGCGGTGCGCGAACGTGCCGGGGATGGAGCGGCCGTCCGGCAGGCGATGGCCCGGCAGCCGGTTGGTGGAAAAGCCCACGGCGCCTTGCTGCACCGATTGCCCGGCGAGTTCGGCGATTTGGCGCACTTCGTCTGCGCTCGCGGGTTCTTCCACCGCACGTTCGCCCATCACATAGAAGCGCACCGCGCAGTGCCCTACCAGCCCGGCGATGTTGATGGCAGGCCCGAGTGCCTCAAGCGCGTCGAGATAGCCGCCGTAGGACTCCCAGTTCCACGGCAGGCCATGCAGAATGGCGTTCTTGGGGATGTCCTCGACGGTTTCCATCATGCCGGCGAGGAACTCTCGATCGGATGGCTTGCAGGGTGCGAAGGTGACGCCGCAGTTGCCGAGCAGCGCCGTGGTGACGCCGTGCCACGAGACGGAGGTCACCTGCGGGTCCCAGCCAATCTGTGCATCGAGATGCGTGTGCAGGTCGATGAAGCCGGGCGAGACGTTCAAACCGCTCGCGTCTATCTCTTGCTTGCCTTGAGCGGCCACTTTGCCGATCTCCACGATGGTGTCGCCTTCGATGGCGACATCGGCGCTGAACGGTTCTGCCCCGGTGCCGTCCACCACGCGGCCGCCGCGAATGACCAAGTCATGACTCATTGGATGTCGTCCTCTTTGTCGGTAGGTTGAGAGCATAGCGTAGCCACAAGGCATTTGCCGCCGTGCGCGCGGGTGCCCTGGCGCACGCCAACTACTCCCTGAGACGTTACGTCACCGTGAACTCGAGGTTCCCTAAGCTCCCATAGTTCGCCATGTAACGGCCCGGCTGCGCTGGGTGCCGGGCGGATGCCGCGGCACGCACCGGCGATGGGCAGCATGTCGTCCCTCGATGGCGAGGCCCTTGGTGGGGGCTTCGTTCAGCATGTGCGCAAGCGCAGCTTGCGGCCCGCCCAAGGCATCAGTGGCTGGCTCGTGCCGGATGCCGAGCGAATAACATCGGCCACTAGGTTTCATCCAACTTACATCAAGCACGTGGTCACAGGTCTAGAGCGTGAGGTGTGGAAGCACATCACTCGAACGACGTCCCGGCCACCGCGGCGACCGATCGGCTCGTCACCGGCAAGCGGCTCCGCTCACGCCCGGCCACGCACCTTGCGCCGCTCGCCATATCATTCCGCGCCATGCCGAGCCACGACGCCTCCCGCCCCCCTGACGACGCGCTGCCGGCAGCGGCGGCGGTCGGTGCTGACGCGGGCCGGGATGCGGCGATCGTCCTCGCCACGCGGGTGGGGGTGGCCGTCGCCAGCATCGCCAGCCAAAGCCTGTTGGCGTACCTGTTGTTGCCGGCGGGGCGCGGCGCCTATGCGGTTTGCGTCACGTTCGCCTACTTGCTCGGCATGTTGCTGTCGGTGAGTGGCGACATCGGGGCGCAGTTCTTGGCCATGAGCGGGCGGGCGAGCGTCTCCAAGGGTTCGGCGCTCGGTGTTGGCATTTGCCTCGTCGGCAGCCTCGTCGCCATCGCGTTGGCGGTGCCGCTCATCGGCGGCGACTTTGCGTTCTTCGCCAAGGCGCCGGCAAGCGCGCTCTACACCTCGCTCGCACTCATTCCGCTCTCCTGCTGTTCGTTTGCCCTGGAAATGCAGGTCGCTGGGCTACGGCGTTTCGCCGCGTTGGCGGTGTACCTCTCGGCGCAATCCTTAGTGGTGGTGGTCGGCGTGGTGGCATTCGTTTGGTGGCTCGATTGGGGTGTCGAAGGGGGGCTCGTGGCGCTGTGCGTCGGCCATGTGGCATTGCTCGCGAGTTGCGTATGGGATTTGCGCAAGCACGCTGGGTTGCGGCTCGAGATGCCGTCGCGGCGGGAGCTTGCCGGTGCGCTGGACTACGGCTTGCGTGTCCACCTTTCACGCTTGGGAGGCGTCGTCGAACCGCGCGTGGGCATCCTCGCGCTCGCATTGCTTGGCAGCCAAGGCGAAGTGGGCATGTTTGCCGCGGTGAGTGCCATCATGATGCATCTGCACCTGCTGGCAGATTCGGTGAGCATTGCGTTGTACCCACGCATCGTTGCCGGCGGCGCCAACGCCGTGGGCATGATCGGGCGCGGATTGCGCGTCGCTTGCGGCGCCACGGCGCTGGCGTTGGCAGTGCTGTTGCCAATCAGCAAACCGCTGGTGGCGGTGCTGCTCTCGGCGGCGTTTGTGCCGGCGGTGCCGATGATGTGGATCATGGCGCCTGGCGTCCTCGCCTGCGCCGCGGCCGCCCTCTTTGTCAGCTACTTCAAGGGCATAGACAGGCCGAGCGTGTGCTCATGGGCCACTTGGGCGGGGCTCAGTGCGAATGTCGTGGCCTGCGCCGCGCTCTATCCGCTCTTGGGCATGGTCGGCGTGGCGTGGGGCTTCACCATCGGCCTCGGCGTGCGCACCACTTGCCTCATGGCCACCTTCCACCGTGCCACCGGCGTATCGTGGCGAACGCTGTGGACGCCGGCGCGGGGGGACCTCGTGTGGTTGCGCGGGACGCTGCCGCTCGGGGCGGCCGCGGCGCCACTGGCGGGGCGCGTGGACGATTGACGGCAAGTTGTACGGCGCGAAAGCGGCCTGTGGCTGTGCTAAGCGCCTGCCGTTGAGCGGGTGCGCTCGGCTGTGGAGCGCCGCCGAATGCGAGCCTTCTCGGGTGCGTCCGCGTCAGCCGCGCACCAAGGCGCTAAGCGCTGTGGCCAGTTCTTTCGCCTCATCCACCAGCGCATAGGCCTGCAGGGGCAAAGCCGTCGCGTTGTCGCGCCACCGCTGCCAGCCCTCGGCGGTGATTGCTGCGATCTCGCGCGCCGCGTCCTCTGGGCTCGCCGCGTCCAAGACCAACCCAAGGTTCCGCTGGGCGATGTGTTCGGCGTCTGTGCAGCCGGCGCGCACGATCAGGGGCTTTGCGAACAAACACGCTTCGTAGTACTTGTTAGTCTGTGCCCAGCAATGCGGAACCGCGGTTCGATAGCAGTCCATCACCATGTCCACCTGCCCATACAGCCGCGGCAGATCCTCGGGCGACTGGTAGCCGCCGACATATTGGATGTTGGGGTTGTCGACGATGCGCTCGAACGAGTCTGCATTCAGGCCGAGCGCCGTCAGGCGGTTGTCGAATGAACCCGCCAGCACGGCCGCAAAGCGTTGCGGCGCCTGCCGGGTGAGCGCATCCAACACGCGCAGCGACCAAGGTTCCCGCAACACGCCAAACCAGCCGATGCGCAGCGGCCGGTTGACGGGCGGAGAGGCCGGCGGCGGGGCGCCTTCTGGCCGCACAGACTGGGCGAAGCTCTGCGCGAGTTTGTTCTCCACCACGATCGCAGGTGTCTTCAGCTTGAGCCAGCGCCGGTAGTAGGGCAGATAGCCGGCGGTGGTGAGCACCAGCAACTGGCTCTGGGAGAGGGCAAGCCGTTCCAGCGCGCGCACGGCGCGGCCCGGCCCGCCGGCAACTTGGGCGTCCACGATGTCTGCGATCTCCACCGCCACCTTTGCATTGGCGCCGCGGCTCGCAAGCACCGCCAAGGCGCCGACGTCTGAATTGAAGGCGTACACCAACTGGTTGCGCCGCACTGCTTCTCGCAACTTCGGCACAGCGCGCAAGAGCGTTCCGATGCGCGCCAAGTATTGGACGTTGCGCAAGCGGCCAAGTAACTGCATGGGCACATCCGGCGCTCGCCCCGCGTCGTAATCGCGTTCGAAGGCGACGGCCTCAATGTCGAACCCGGCCGCTTTCAGGAGGTCTAACCGACGAGCGATGCGCGCATCGTTTTGGCGGGGTAACACGCACAACATCTTGATGCCGGCGCCGGGTGATGCTGCTGCGGCGGACGACTGCGCGTCCCCCAAGGCTTCGGAGCGCGGCGAAACGGCCTTTGCCATGAACGGCCGCTAGGTCCGCGCCAAGGAGTGCTAGCCGGCCGGGCAGCCGCCGGCCACTTGGGCGGCGATCCAGTCGTAAGTGGTTCCGATGCCCGTCTTCAGTGGCGTGTGCGGCTCCCAGCCGATGAGGCGGCGCAGCAAAGAGTTGTCGCTGTTGCGGCCACGCACGCCTTGTGGTTTGCTGAGATCATGCTTCTTCCGCAGTTGCTTGCCGGCGGCTTCGCACACTAGGTTCACAAGCTCGTTCACCGTCACCAGCTCATCCGTGCCGAGATTGACCGGGCCGGTATGGCCAGATTCCATGATGCGGCGCAGCCCCTCGATGCAATCATCTATGTAGCAAAAGCTCCGGGTCTGCTCGCCATCTCCCCATATGTCGATGTCGGCGCCGTTCTTGGCCAGTGCGGCCTTGCGGCAGATGGCGGCCGGCGCCTTTTCGCGGCCACCGTCATAAGTGCCGAGCGGTCCATAGATGTTGTGGAACCGCACCACGCGGGCGTCTAGGCCGAACTCGGCGTGGTAGTAGTTCACGAGTTGCTCGGCGAAGAGCTTTTCCCAGCCATAGCCCCGCTCTGGGTCTGCCGGCAGCGCTTGCTCCTCTTTCAGGGGCGCCACCTCGGCGTCGTCCTGCAGCAGCGCCGGGTACACGCAGGCGCTGCTTGTGTAGAGGTAGCGCTTGACGTTGCACACCCGCGCCGCCTCCAGCATGTGGATGTTGATCAATGCATTATTGCGCGTGAGTCGCGCATGGTTGGTGGCGATGTAGCCGATGCCGCCCATGTCTGCCGCAAGCTGGTAGACGTCATCCACCCCCGCGCTGGCTTCCACGCAGCGCTCGAAGCCGCGCAAATCCGCCAACACAAACTCGTCCGCGGCGCTCGCCTCGAAGTCTGGATGCTTGACGTCTGCGCCGCGCACCCAATGGCCTTCGGCCTTGAGCCGCTTGACCAAATGATGCCCGATGAAGCCGCCGGCGCCGGCGACCAACACCCTCATCCAAGGCTCCGCGTGCTGCCGTTCAAGAGGCTGGGCGCGAATGGCGGGCGCACGAACTGGGGAATCTTGAGCAGGGGTTTCAATATGGGCACAAGTTGGCCGCCGCGCAGTTGATTGCGGCTCCATGCGCGGCTCGCTTCGAGGTTTGCCTTCACGATGTTGCCGAAAGAGCCGTTGGAGAGGCCACCGGGCGCCATGTGGACGAGCACGCGCTCCATGTGTGAAGAGCGCACGCCGTGTTTGAGCAAGAGCCGAAGCTGCATTTCGTAATCGCTGGCGATGGCGAAGTTCAAATCGAAGATGCCGTAGCGTTCATAAACCGCTCTGCGCGCGAAGAAGGAGGGGTGGGGCGGACGCCAACCGAGCCGCCACTTGTACTGGCGGTTGGGGCCAGACTTCCAATAGCGCACGAACTTGTCGTCGTCATTCACATAGGCGATGTCGCCGTAGCATACGTCTACGCTGGCATCACTCTCGAAAACATCCATCACATCTTGCAGCACGGCATCGTCGCCGTAGCGGTCGTCCGCGTTCAGGATGCCGAGCACGTCGCCGGTGGCCTTGCCGATGCCCTTGTTCATGCCGTCGTAGGGGCCGGCGTCCGGTTCGCTCACCACGATGCTCAGCCGCTCTCGGTAGCGGGCGATGATGTCCCGCGTCTCATCGCTGGAACCGCCGTCGATGACGATGGTCTCCAACTCATGCCCGTGCCGCTGGCAGAGGATGGAATCCAAGGCGCGACCGATGCGGGGCTCGTTGAACACCGGCGTGATGATCGAGATTTTCATCGAGAGCCCTCGCTGACGCTGCCTGGAGCCGTTTGCGACGCGCACGCCAACGCCCCGCGCCGGCTCAGCCGCCCCCCTCAAGCCGCCAATTCTAGCTTGGGCGGCGACTGTGTGCGAGACGTGTTCGGCGCGGCGCACTTTCGGCGCTTCCGGCGCAGGGACGGGCGGTTTGAGGGGATCTGCGGGTTCTTTGGACGGTCGCCCGCGCCTAAGGAGTCCACGAGGGGCGGCTCGGCCTGGCTGGTAAGCGCCGCTAGAGCCGCTAGGACCGTCATGGGACGCCCAGTTTGGTTACAGTCCAACCGATCGCATGGGAGAGGCGAATGAGCTGCGCAACGGGCTGGCGATTCGTCACGGCATAGACCGCTCCTCCGCGGTACCGGCTGCCTCGCCACGGGTCGGCGTTAATCGCCCGCCGCGCGCCGGGCCTCAAGTTGTTGGACGATTTGGCCGTGGCGCTCGCGGTCTAGGCGATAGTGATTGAAGCACCAAATCGCCGGCAGAAATCCGACTGCAAGGCCCGGTCCGGCCACCATGGCAAGCTGGAACAGCGTGCCGGCGGGAATGTCGGCAGCGCTCTGCACGCCGGCCCCCGTGGGCCAGCGAATCAGCTCTAGAACGAACCCGCTGGCCGCGCCGCCGATGCCGGCCGTCGCCTTGGCGACGAATGTGTAGGCGCCGTAGAACACCCCTTCCTGGCGTTTGCCGTTGTCGAGCTCTTGCTCGTCCGCAACATCCCCAAGCATCGACCCCACTGCAACGCCTAACTGAGACACCAGCACGCCCGACATGAACCCGCAGAAGGACAGTGCCGCAACCACGCCAACGGTTTTCGGCGCTGGGAACAATCCAGCGTAGTGCAGGCAGACTGGCGCAACCGCGAACACCGCCCAGCCGAGCGCGCCGACGATGAGAGATTGGCGCTTCTCCAAGTGTTCGCCCAGCTTGGGTGCGAACAGGTAGCCGATCAGCGTGCCGATGGGCACCGCGCCTAAGATGTAGACCATCTGCTCGGAGCGCACCTCCCAGAAGAAGGTATTCATGTAGAGTTGCAGAGCGACGCCAACGCCGACGGGTGCGGAGACGACCACGAATCCGACCACGAGCCATCTGAACGACTTGTTTCTCAAGGCTTCCGCGGTGTCGATGAACACCTGTTTCACAGGATTGTTGGACGGCGCTGCCGGAACCGTCAGCGACGGAATCAAGTGGTGTGTGCCGAGCGCGGACGCGACGATGGAGATCACCATGATCGACGCCATCACGAAGGCAAAGGGCGGATAGGCGGCTTGGTTCAGCTGCCCGTTGTCGAACGTTTCGCTCGATGCGAAGGACACGAGGAAGCCGTAGCTGTAGACGATGAGCACGCCGACGTAGGCGAACACGGATCTGCCGGCAACGATGACCGTGCGCTCTTGGTAATCGTTGGTCATTTCCGCGCCAAGGGCTAAGTGGGGCACCGAATACAAAGTCATCGTGACGCGCGACAAGACGCTGAAGACGAGCAGCCACGCGAATAGCCCCGTCTCGGAACTCACTAGTGGGTCAAACGTGAAATAGATGGCCGCAGCGAAGGGCAGGACGGCGCCATACATGAACGGGTGTCGCCTGCCCCACCTAGATCGCCACCCATCTGATATGGAGCCCATCAATGGATCGGTTACCGCATCGATCGCGGTTGCGATCATCAACGCAAGGCCGCACAAGGCAGCCGAGAGGCCAAGAACTTGGTTGTAGTAGAAGAGCAGGAACAGCATGAAGATGGTCGACTTCTGCCCCTCGGCGACCTGGCCGATCCAATACGCGCCCTTGGTCGGAAGACCTAGCTTTCTACCGCCGCTCACGATGCGAGGCCATGCGTGTTCATTGCGGGCTTGTTAACGTGGAGGGGCGAGCGGGCATCATCTGACACTGCCATGATCGTGCTTCGGCGCGGCGATGACGACGGGGAGGTGTCGGCGATCCTGTGGGTGTCCGCGTCCTGGCCGCCGCTCGTGCCAGCTTCAATTCGAGCGGATCATAGCACCTGCGCTAGCCGCACCTTCGGCCCTGCTGTTGGACCCACCAATGCCGACGAATTGGATGCAGCCGGTGCTATAGTGGATTCAGCCAAGCGGAGTGATCCAAGAGAAGTGCCGACGCCGCCCCTCCCAAGTGCCTTCGACCTCTGCCAACCGCGCGCGGACGTGGCGGCCCGCCGCATGGCGGATGACGATTTCGTTGGCGATCTTGCTCCGGTGATCGGCAGTAGGCTCAACCTTGGAGTAGCGATCTTGAGCGAGTTCCAGCGCGTGCGCGGCCCGTTGCGCACGCCGGCGCGTATCGTCGCGCGTCTGTGGCAACTGCGGCTCGCCGCTGCGACGTCGGCTCACCTTCACCGGATGGGCCGGTGCAGCAAACCGACCCCCCCAAGCGTTGGTGACGCGCCTCGGCCGTCCGCCTTTGGGCAGGCCATCGCCGACGACGTCGCTTCCGGTGGCAGCGAGAGTCGATCGCGGGTGGAGAACGTCGACGCCGAGCACTACCGCGGCCTGCCACGTTACGCCGCGTGCGTCGGTCGAAGTGTGCCTTGCCAATGCCATATACGCCGTGTGGTAGACGCTGAGGCTTGCCACGCCGTGGATGGCTGCGCGGAAGTGTCGGCGCGGCATCGTCCGGCCTGCGAGGCTTGGCCTCGCGGGCAAGCGCCCGAAAGCGCCAGCGAACGGCATGTTCGGGCTTGTGGCGCCGTCGGCGCGTTGACCGAACGGCGACGGCCAGCGCCAGAGGACTAGTGACGCCGCGATGTCCACCACGTCCTATCCCCTCATTCCCTACGGCTGGGCTGATTTCCGCGCCATTCGGTTGGAAGGCCGTCTCTATGTGGACAAAACGCACTTCATTCGCCCGTTGGAGAACGAGCGCTTCACTTTCCTGATCCGGCCCCGGAGGTTTGGGAAGTCCTGCTGGCTTTCCTTGCTGGAGAACTACTACGACCGCAAGTGGGCAGATGAGTTCGAGCAGGTGTTCGGCGGCACGGACATCGGCCGCAACCCCACGGACAACCGCCACAGCTTCGTGGTGCTGCGCTTCGACTTCTCGGTAGTGAATGACGAGCCCGAGACGCTGGAGCAGGAGTTTGAAGACTACTGTCATTTGGAGATTGAGGAGGCATTGGAACGAAACGCGGACCTCTTCCCCGCGCCCGCCGCGCACGGCGTTCTAGATCATCCCTCGGCGTCCGGCAAGCTCAACGCCCTGTTCCGCGATGCGCGCAAGCGTGGCATTCGCCTGTTCGTGCTCATCGACGAATACGACAACTTCGCTAACACCCTATTGGCCCATCACGGTGCGCAGGCGTACCAAAAGTTGACCCACGGCAGCGGCTTCTATCGCAACTTCTTCGCCGCGCTGAAGGGCGGCGCGGGGCGCAGCGGCGGCGGCTTGGAGCGCTTGTTCATCACCGGCGTGTCGCCCATCACCTTGGACGACGTGACCAGCGGTTTCAACATCGGTAAGAACATCAGTCTACTGCCGGAGTTCAACGCCGTGCTCGGCTTCGCCGAAGGGGAAGTGCGCGATCTGGTTAAGACCTATCGCGACGCCGGGGCGCTGGACATAGACCCAGACGCTGCCTTGGAGGTGATGCGGGATTGGTACGACGGCTATCGCTTCGCCAAGGGTGCGGACGAGACCGTCTACAACACAGACATGGTGCTCTATTTCTTGGACGCCGTGCTGCCGAACAAGCACATGCCGGACGACTTGATCGACGTCAACGTGCGCATCGACTACGGCAAGCTACGCCATCTGCTGACTGTCAGCCGCCAGATGGGAGACAGCGGGCGTGCGGAGGACACCACCCGCGGGGGCGAAACGGCGGGCTCGGTGCAGCTAAACGGCAACTTCGACTTGCTGCGGCAAGTGATCGGCGAAGGCCAGGCACACGCCGACATCCAAAGCAGCTTCCCCTTGGAGCGCTTGGACCAGCGTGACAACTTCCTTTCCCTGCTGCACTACTTCGGCCTGTTGAGCATCCGCGATTCGGCGGCTGGCAGGACGCGCCTGCACATTCCCAACCAAACGGTGAGGCGGCTGCTGTACGGCCACCTGCGCGACGCGTACGACGATGTTGGCATTCTCTCGGTAGACATGCTCGCGCTGGCGGACTTGCTGTGGCGCATGGCCCTTCACGGTGAATGGCGGCCAGTGTTGGACTTCCTCCGCGACGCCATCGCCACGCAGACGAGCATCCGCGACTACTTGGAGGGCGAGAAGATCATCCAAGGCTTCCTCGCCGCCTACCTAGGCGTCTCCCGCCACTTCCTACTGCGCACAGAGGTCGAACTCAACAAAGGCTTCGCCGACATCTCCCTAGAACCGCTGGTCGCGCAGTTCCCAGAGCTCCGGCACGGGTACTTGATCGAGCTGAAGTACATCAAACGTGGCGAGGAGGCTAGCGATTCCGTGGTGCAGGCGGCGGTTCAGAACGCCGAGGGGCAACTGCGGCGCTACTTGGCGGACCAGCGCTTGGCGCGACAATACCCATCGGTGCGGTTTAGCGGGCTAGCGATGGTGTTTCATGGATGGGAGATGGTGCTCGCCACCTCAATCACCGTTGATTCATCAGATCGATGAACTTATCCCACGGGATGAGGCCGTCTTTCTGCTTTTTTGGCTTTTTTGCCGGACGCCACCGGACTCCTCCTTTCGAGATGACAAGCTCTCCGAGTTTACCGCCACCTTCGTCTTCCACTGTGAATGATGCGTCCTTTACGGATTGGGCCCTTCCAAGCTCCACCGCAGGCCCGTCCAAAGTCACTTTCACTGCCACATTCACTCTCCAATTTGGACTCAGTCATCATCATGTGTCAATTGTCCGTTGGACGCAAGGACTGTCCATCGCTATGTGAGGCCTGAACGGGCACCGAGTCCTCCACGCTCGGAAGATGATCGTGACACGATGAACCGAGCGCTTGCGCACGTTGCAGCAGGTTCGGACCTTCATGCGGTCGCCGAGCAGGAACTTCTGGGTGCGCGGGAAGCGTTCCGGCATCGGCGCCGGCCATACGACGAGGCGGTGGTGTGGTTCCAGCGCCACGCCGGTTGAGCGCATGACCAAGGGCTTCGCCCTTGGAACCCATCGGGGGCTTGCCTCCCGAACCCCGAGTCAAGGAGGTTAGGACTCTGGCGTGAGCATCCGCGCCACCCGGAACCCGATGCTGCTGTTGCGGTCGCCGGCGGAGTTTCTGACGCGGAATGCGGTGCGGAGGGCTGAGGGGGTGCTTTCCCACGAGCCGCCGCGCAAAACGCGCACCGCGCAGTCCCCGTGTCCCCACGCGGCGCCGTCCAATGGCCCTGCCTCGTAGCTGGCGTTCCAGCAGTCCTCCGTCCATTCCCAAACGTTGCCGAGCATATCGTGCAAACCCCAGCCGTTTGCTTCATGGCCGCCTACCGGCGCGGTGTGTGCTTGGCCGTCCTGACACGACATCACGGTCCAGGGCCAATCCGGGTATCGTCCCTTCAGGCTGGCGTCCGCACCGTTCGCATGCCGGCACTGGCCAGACTCGCTGTCCGCCCAATAGCGTGACGTCGACGTCCCCGCCCGCGCGGCGTACTCCCACTCGGATTCGCTCGGCAGTCGGTACCGCTCCCCGGTCTTTAGAGACAGCCACGCCGCATACGCCTGCGCGTCGTCCCAGCTCACGCACGCCGCCGGATGCCCGCCGCTCTGGCCGAAGCCCGGATTGCGCCAGCCACGCCTTCTACCTTCCTTCCACTTGCCGCCCTCGTAGGTGAAGCACCTGCTCCCCGCCGAATATCCCGTCTCGTCCACGAACCGCCCGAACTCTGCAACCGTCACTTCAAACACGCCGAGCGCAAACGGCGCGCCGATCTTCACCTCATGCACCGGCCCCTCGTCGCCTGTGCGCCCCCGCTCCCAGGACGGCGAACCCATCCGATGCGAACCGGCCGGAACCACCACCATTTGCGGACAATCGGGACAGTCTCGGAACCTCTCGCCCGGCTGCGCATCCGCCGGGCGCTGCGCCGTCTGATGCACCATCGGCGCCGCGCCGTGCGCCACTGTCTCCGTCCGGTTGCCGACGATCACTGCCACGCCCAGCTCGCTGCCCGCCGCTGAAGCGCCAGCAAGCAGTGCGAACCCCACGCACGCCGCGCCTGTCAGCATCGATCCGCTCATTCCGCCGCGATCCCCTCCCATGGGTTTGCCATCGCCGGAAATTGTGCCAGCGCTGGTGTTCTCCGGCTCGCCGGCGTCGTATGGCAGGGTTTGAAGTGTTTCCGCGGCCGTCGTCACGCCGCGCCAGCGACGCATTTTCCGCACCCACCAAACCTGTAGACTACGGAACATGTTTGCGACAGTTTGGGATTGCGCTTGAGCGCGGGCCCTTCGCGTAGCGGCCTCACACTCCCCGTTCGCTCAGCGGCGCAAGCAGGGTTCCGGCGGGCCTTGCTCCGGCATCTGTCGCCGTTGCAAAGGGGCATCCACCATCTAGCTGGCTTGGCCCTTTGCCTCCTCGCTAGCCTAGCGGCCGGTGCAGAACACGAAGGCCTGTTCGCCGCAGCCGAGCCCCCAGCCGCCACACCTCAACCCGTCACAAGCCTGCCGGCGAAGCGCAGCCGGTGGGTGTCGATGGACTTTGCGCAGCTAGCAACGCTCGCGCCGCCACGCTCCGAGACGCCGGCTCCTGGGGAACCCGCGCAACGCCAACCGGCGGCCACCAGCCAAACCCTCGTGCTGAATCTATTCGAGGACGCGCGTTTCGATGCCGTGGTGGAGCGTCGCGTGCCGGCGGTGGCCGGGCACATGCTGCGCGGCAAGCTGCTTGGGGCACAGGGTGGACGTTGGACGCTGATGGTGCGTCGCGGCATGGCCACCGGCACCGTCCTGACGCCCACCCGCGCCTTCGTGGTGAGTGTGGATGCTAGCGGTTTGCACAGCGTTGCCGAGGTGGATCGCACACTGTTCCCGCCGGATGACCCGAATGCGGAGTGGCGGGTGCGCGTGCCGCCGGATCCGGTTGGCCCGCCGCCAGAACGAGCGCGGGAAAGAGCGCCCGATGGCCGCGCCGGGGGGTCGCGGCAGCCCGAGTCGGCGCAGCGCTGGGAACCTTTGCAACGCCTCGAACCGTCGCGGCGGCCCCAGTCCCCACAGCGCTCGGAAACCCGGCGTCCCCGGGAACCCGCGCAACCCCCAGACCCATCGCCCGATCTCTCCCCGCAGAGTTCATCATCACAAGGTCAAACATCGGCGACGCCAACTCGCCAATCCGCCCCGATGCCGTACGCGAGCCATCAGCCGGGCCTGCCCGCGGCCGGCGGCACTTGGCGGCCGATCGGCCCGGCGCCCATCTACAACGGGCAGGTGGAGAACGTGGTGCCGGACGACGAAGTGGTGGGTGCCATCCACACGGTGTTGGCGCATCCGACGAATGTGAACGTGCTCTACGTCGGCGCCGTCAACGGCGGCGTCTGGCGCACAGACGACGCCACCAGCACCCGCCCAACATGGCGCCCGCTGACGGACTCAGCGCCGTCGCTCTCCATCAGCGCCATGGCCTTCGACGCCAACGATCCCAACACCATTCTGGCTGGCATCGGGCGCTACAGCAGCTACGGCCAAGCGGGGGGAGACCGGGTAGGGCTGTTGCTCACCCAAGATGGCGGCGCGAATTGGCGGCACCTTGAGCTGCCGTACAGCGACATCTACCTCAGGAACATCTCCGGCGTCGCGGTGGACGGCAACCGCTTCGTGGTCGCCGTGGGGCCGTGGACCAATCTCGTCTATCGCAGCTTGGACGGCGGCGCCACCTGGTCGCCGGCGGACGGATTGCCCAGCACTGGCGCTCTCGACTTGGTGGTGGATCCCACCGATCGCAACCGGCTCTATGTGACGATGCGGGAACAGGGCGTTTACTTGAGCGAGGATGGCGGCGCGTCTTGGCGCAACGTCTCGGCCCACGACGAGGCGCTCAATGCCGCATTCACCGTTCCCGTCGTTGACGCGCTAGGCCGACCTGGTGAGAACAACAACGCGGAGATGGCCGTGGCGAGCGACGGCCGGCTGTATGTGGCGGTGCTGGTGGCAGGCCAAGCGCAGCACATCGGCTTCACCGATGACCATGGCGCTACCTGGACGGCCATGGATTTGCCCCTGACGCCTGAACTGGACGGCGATCCGGCGGGCTTGAATCCGCGCTTCAAGGCAGGCGGCCAAGGCGGGATCCACTTTTCCATCCGGGCAGACCCGACGCAGCCAAACATCGTCTATGTGGGGGGAGACCGGCAGGTCTATGCTTGCGAGGGGCCTGAAGGGCCCTGCGGCAACTTCATTGGCGCGCAAGATTACAGTGGCCGCCTGTTCCGGGGCAACACCGCCATCGCGCCGACCGGCGGCATACCGTCGCCGCAATGGGAACATCTCACGCACTCGGATGCTGTGGCCGAGACGCCAGGCGGCGGCACCCGGAGCAGCAGTGCGCCCCACGCAGACTCGCGGGAGATGGTGTTCGACGCCAGCGGCGACATCATCGAAGTGGACGATGGCGGCATCTATCGGCGCACGTCGCCCCGCGACAACACGGGCGATTGGTTCTCGCTGAACGGCAACCTGCAAGTGAGCGAGATGCACGATGTCGCGTACGACCCGTTGGCCGAGGTGGTGATCGGCGGCAATCAAGACACCGGCACCCCGGAGCAGACCGCGGCCGGCGCGAACGGGTGGGATAGCGTTGCCACCGCGGATGGCGGTGACGTGGCGGTGGACGCGAGCAACGCCCCCGAGTACTCCATTCGATACTCCAGCGTCCAACGTCTGTGGGATTTCCGCCGCATCCACTACAACGCGGATAACGAAATCATCGAATATTCGAATCCGCGCCTGAGCCAACAAGAGGTATCTGTGTACGAGGCGGCGCCGGAGTTCGGCTTCACGCAGCCAGTGGTGCTCAACGCAGTAGCGCCGCACCGCGGCGTCTTGCCCACCGCGTCTTGGGTGTATGAGACCCATGATCGCTTCGACACCATCACCGCAGTGCATGCCTTCGGTCCAAATGAGGAGGCCACGACGGCCGCCTACGGATGCGCAACCAACCCCGATCTGCTCTACGTCGGTGGCTTCACCGACGGCTACACGGGCATATTATTGGTGCGCACGGACGCTGACGGCGAGTTCTCGCAAACCGCCTATGGGGGCGATGTGCCGCGCGCGATCCTCATCCATCCGGATGATTGCGCCACGGTGTATGCCGCCGATGCCACCGATGTGTATGTGTCCCACGACACGGGCGCGACTTGGCGGAACATCACGGGCAATCTGGGGGATGCGCCAGCGCTCCATCCCGATCTCCGCAAGTTGGAGTTCCTGCCGAGCGGTGGGCCGCTGGGCGACGCCGCAGTGCTGGTTGCCGGGCGGGGCGGGGTGCATGCCATGTTCACCGAGCAGGAAGGCAATTGGCTCTCGCTGAACGACGGCTTGCCCCACGCCCCCGCGTGGGACTTGGATTACGAGGCGACGGACGACGTGTTGGTGGTGTCCACCCTCGGCCGCGGCGCTTGGCGGCTTGAGGCGGGGCCCGTGGCAGTGCGGTCGATTGAGGATCTGGCCTTGGAGGTGGCAGATGGCGATGGGTCGGTGCGCTTGGCCGGCGTGTTCCGCGACCCGGGCGGCAGCGCGTTGACCTACGAAGTGACATCCGCGGACGACACCATTGCCGAGGTCAGCGTTGTCGGGGATGTGGTGACCATCACGCCGCGCGCCGCCGGCGCCGTCCGCATCCATGTCACCGCCCGCAACGCGCGCGGCGCCGCTGGCGCCACGACGTTCACCGTTGCCGTCGGCGCGCTGCTGAACATCGCCGGGCCCGCTGGCGCCGCCGAGGGGGCGGCGGCGCGGTTCACGTTGACGTTGAGCCGCGCCTTGAATGCCGACGCTGAAATCTTCTACGGGGTCTTTGACGGTGATGGCGCCACTCGCCGGATAACCGTGCCGGCCGGTGCGCGTGAAGCCGCCATCGACATTGCCATTGAGGACGATGACCTGATCGAGCCATGGCGCGAAGCGTTCACCGTCGAACTCGTCGACCCGGAGCGCAACGAGGACTTTGGCTTGGGCTTTGCCAGCACCGCGACGTTGACCGTCCAGGAAGGCGTGTGCGACAACACCGCCGCCGTGCGCAACGCTGTGCTGCAGTGGTTGGGCATAGAGGATTGCGCGGCGGCGGACAATCCCGCAGCCGTCACGGCGCTCGACCTCAGCAGGAACGGCATCAGCCGCCTCAAACCAAGTGAGTTCAGCCACATGCGCGCCCTGGGTTCGTTGGATCTATCGGCGAACACGCTCACGGAGCTGCCAGAGCAAGCCTTCAGCGGTGAATTGGCCACGCTGTCGCTGCGCTCGAACCGTCTCCGCGATCTGCCATATCGCGTCTTCTTCAATGTCCCGGGGCTGCGGGTGCTCGATTTGCGCGGCAATGCCCTCACCAAACTGCGGCCGAGCGTCTTTTTCCGCTTGGCGCAGCTCACTGCGCTTCGGCTCGAAGGCAACCCCGGCGCGCCGTTCGCGTTGGTCATCAGGGCGCTGCGTGTTGATGCCCCGGCTTGGCGCCGTCGCTCGCCGGCCGTGGTGTTCGCGGCAATTGACGAGGGGGCGCCGTTCACCACGAGGGTTGCCTTGCGGGTGGTTGATGGCGCGGCCGCCGCAACAGAGGTGAGTCTGCGGGCCGGCAATCTATCAAGCGATCTGGCGTTGGTGGAACAGCGCGACGGCAAGGCCGCTTATGCGCAGTTCCTCGCGCCGCCGCTGCCCAGCGAGAACTTCACGGGCTTCGCGCTGGTGCCGGGCGAGCCCTTGCTGCTCTTCAAGGCGCGGCCCAGGGTGGTCAAGGCGCCGCCGCCGCAATCGCTCGATGTGGAGGGCGACCCCATTGTTCTCGACCTAAACGAGGTGTTTGGCGATTACGACAGCGCCGAACTCAACTTCGTGGCCACTGTGAGCGACGACACGCTCGCTACGGCGAGCATTGAAGATGGTCTGTTGACGATTGTGGCGACCGGCGTTGAAGGCGTCCTGACGGTGACCGTGACGGCCACGGACGCCGATGGCTTGAGCGTCACGCTGACGATTCGCGTGGAGGTGGAGCCGGTGCGGGGGCTGCGTAGCTGGCGTTTCTTCCCGTTCGAGGAGGGTTAGCGCTGGGCTGGGGCCTTGGCGGCGCCAGCGGGTTCGGCGATGCGGCCGCCGTCGTCTGCCACATCAGCCATTCCCACTCGACGCCACGTTGCGGTCAACGCAGCGCAGCGGCGTCTTCCAGCGCGTAGATGCGCGTCTCCCGCTGGCGTCCCGCGTCGTCGTCGCGTCGCGCCGGGTAGGTGCCCTTCCAAGTAAAGCCGAGGCGCTCCGCCACCGCCCAACTGCGCCGGTTGCGGGCATCCATGCGGATTTCGACGCGGCGCGCGCCAAGTGTGTCGAACGCGAACCGCGTCAGTGCGCGGGCGGTCTCGGTGGCGTAGCCATGCCCAGTGCAGTCTGTGCGCATCCAATAGCCGATCTCGAAGCGAGGCACTGGCCAGAGGATGTTGTGATAGCCGCTGCCGCCCACGAGCGCGCCGTCGGCTTTGCGCGTGATCAGGAGGGGCAACTCGGTGGGTGCCCCGCCGCTGGCATCCGCAGCGCTCTTCCAGTTGCAGAAGGCCACCGCCTCAGCCATCCCGTAGGCATCGGTGGCCCACGCCATCCATTCCTTGAGCGCCGGCAGCGAGGCGGTGACGGCTTGCAGCAGCGCCGCAGCGTCGTCTGGCGTTGGAGGACGCAGCCGCAGCCTGGGCGTTTCGATGTCCGTTGGCAGGTTTGGCAGGCTCGGCGTCGAGGGCATGGCGCTTGCCTCACACAGCGTCGCCAGCCGATGGCACCGAGTGTGCCGCCCCGCATCGCGGCTTCCCAGAGGGCGCAGCGAACGCCATCAGGCCAGCAGTTGCCGCTCGCGGATGGAGCGTATCTCGTCGCGCAGCGCAGCGGCCTCCTCAAACTCCAGGTTGCGGGCGCGCTCGCGCATGTCCCGCTCCAGCTTGTCGAGCAACTTGCCGAGGGCCGCTGGGTCGTCCGGGATGGGCTTGGCCGTTTTGCCATCCGCCTTGCGCCGGCCGCGTCCGCGCCCGGGGCTCGGGTCTGCGCGCGCCCCTTCCATGACATCCGAAATCTCCTTCTGGATGCCGCGCGGCGTGATGCCGTGTTCTTCGTTGAAGGCCACCTGCCGGCCGCGGCGACGATCCGTCTCGCTGATGGCCGCCTGCATGGAGCCGGTCATCTTGTCGGCGTACAGGATGGCGCGGCCGTGGAGGTTGCGCGCGGCGCGGCCGATGGTCTGGATGAGGGAGCGCTCGGCGCGCAGGAAGCCTTCCTTGTCCGCATCTAAGATCGCCACCAAGGACACTTCTGGCATGTCGAGGCCCTCGCGCAACAGGTTGATGCCGACGAGCACGTCGAAGAGGCCCAAGCGCAGGTCGCGCACGATCTCCATGCGCTCCACGGTGTCGATGTCCGAGTGCAGATAGCGCACGCGCACGCCGTGTTCATCCAAGTATTCAGTCAAGTCTTCCGCCATGCGCTTGGTGAGCGTCGTCACCAGCACCCGTTCGCCGGCGGCGACGGTGATGCGGATCTCCTCAAAGAGATCATCCACTTGGGTGGAAGCGGGGCGCACCGTCACCTGTGGGTCCACCAGGCCGGTTGGACGCACCACCTGCTCGACCACCTGCCCGGCGTTGCGTTCCTCATACGGCCCCGGCGTTGCCGAGACGAAGATGATCTGTGGCGCCAAGCCCTCCCACTCATCGAAGCGCAGCGGGCGGTTGTCCAGGGCGGAGGGCAGGCGGAAGCCATACTCCACCAGCGTTTCCTTGCGCGAGCGGTCGCCCTTGTACATGCCGCCCAGCTGCGGCACGGTGACGTGGGATTCATCGATCACCAGCAAGGCATTTTTCGGCAGGTAATCAAACAGGGTGGGTGGCGGTTCGCCCGGCTCGCGTCCAGATAGATACCGCGAGTAGTTCTCGATGCCGCTGCAGTAGCCGAGTTCCTTAATCATCTCCAAGTCAAAGCGCGTGCGCTGCTCCAAGCGTTGCGCTTCCACCAGCTTGTCCTGCTCCTTCAAGTGACGCAGGCGGTCGCCCAGCTCCGCTTGGATGTCGTCAATGACGGCGAGGATGCGCTGGCGCGGCGTCACATAGTGCGTCTTCGGGAACACGGTGTAGCGCGGCAGGCGGCGCAGCGCTTCGCCAGTGAGCGGGTCGAAGAGGGAGATCTGCTCGATCTCTTCGTCGAACAACTCCACCCGTACCGCCTCCTTTTCTGATTCGGCAGGGAAGATGTCGATGACGTCGCCACGCACCCGGTAGGCCCCACGCTGAAACGCCGTCTCATTGCGCGTGTATTGCAGCTCTGCCAAGCGCTTCACGAGGTAGCGCTGATCCACTTGGTCGCCCCGGTCCAAATGCAGCACCATCTTCAGATAGGACTTCGGGTCTCCCAAGCCATAGATGGCGGAGACGGACGCCACGATGATGGCGTCGCGCCGCTCGATGAGCGCCTTGGTGGCGGACAGGCGCATCTGCTCGATGTGCTGATTGATGGAAGCGTCTTTCTCGATGTAGGTGTCTGAAGCGGGAACGTATGCCTCCGGCTGGTAGTAGTCGTAATACGACACGAAGTATTCGACGGAGTTGTACGGAAAGAACTCGCGGAACTCGCCATAGAGCTGCGCCGCCAAGGTTTTGTTCGGCGCCAGCACGAGGGTGGGGCGCTGCACGGCCTCGATCACCTTGGCCACGGCGAAGGTTTTGCCGGAACCGGTGACGCCGAGGAGCGTTTGGCGGGCGAGGCCGTCCTCAATGCCTTCCACCAAGCCGGCGATGGCCTGCGGCTGATCCCCGGCGGGATCAAAGCCGGCCACCACGCGAAACTCGGAAACGGCCTGCATCGCCTAGCCCCCTGAGCGCCGGCAGGAGCGCCCGCGCACTGGCGTATCATTGTTGCCGGGCAGCGGGTTGGCATCAACAACAGCGGGGAGGCGCTACGGGCATGGCCTATACGAGGATGAACGTGAGCAAAGCCGATGGCATCGGCTGCATCGAGCTCAACCAGCCGGATGAGTACAACCGCATGCCGCCGGCGTTCTGGGAGGAGTTCCCCCGCGCCGTGCAGGAACTTGATGCCGGCGGGGATGTGCGCGTGCTCGTCGTCGAGGCCGCCGGCAAGCACTTCAGCGCCGGCATGGACTTGGGGGTGTTCACCGAGGGCGGCCAAGCGCAGAGCGCGGACAGCGGGCGGCGTGGCGAAGCGGCGCAACGGCGCATCGGCGAGTTTCAGGATGCCTTCACGGCATTGGCCGCGGCGCGCATGCCGGTGCTGGCGGCGGTGCAGGGCGCCTGCATCGGCGGCGGCGTCGATCTCGTGGCGGCGGCCGACATGCGCTATTGCACCGAGGATGCGTTCTTCTGCATCCAAGAGGTGAACATCGGCCTCGCCGCAGACGTTGGCACCCTGCAGCGCCTGCCGCTGCTCATGCCGGATGGCGTGATGCGGGAATTGGCCTACACCGGGCGGCGCATGTATGCCGATGAAGCGCTGCGCGTGGGCCTCGTCAACACGGTGTTCGAGACGCACGACGCCATGCTGGAAACGGTGCGTGGCATCGCTCGGGAAATTGCGGCCAAATCGCCGCTTGCCGTCTCCAGCACCAAGCACATGTTGGATTACACCCGCGAGCATGGCGTCACCCAATCCCTCGCTTATCAGCGCGTGTGGATGGGCGCGGTGAGCCACGGCGGGGACATGGCGAAGTACTTCGCCGCTCGCGCCAAGGGCGAGACGCCGCGCTACGACGACTTGGCGCCGCTCCCCTAGCGGGCGCGCCTTTGGAAGCAGCGGAGAGGCGCTCATGAAGTTTGGCGTGTTGCAGTTCTTCAGTTGGCAGAAGCACCGGGTGGCGCTGCCGACGGTGTACGAGCGGGCGCTGGAGCGCATCCGCATCATGGACACCGCCGGTTACGACGCGGTGTGGCTGGCGGAGCACCACTTTTCCACCTACAGCGTGTGCCCGTCGGTGCATCTCATGGGCATGCACGTGGCCGGCATCACCGAGCGGCTGCGCATCGGCACCGGCGTGTCGCTGGCGGCCTTCTACCAGCCGACGCGCTTGGCAGAGGAAGTGGCGCTGTTGGATGTGCTCTCTGGCGGGCGCGTCAATTGGGGCGCCGGGCGCGGGTTCGACCGCAAGGAGTTCGAGGCGTTTGGCGTGCCGCCGGAAGAATCCTACGAGCGGTTTCGGGAAAACGTGGCAATCGTGCTCGCCGCTTGGCAGCAGGAGCGCCTGAACTACGCTGGCCGCTTCCATCGCTTTGAAGACCTTGAGGTGTTGCCGAAGCCGTTGCAGCAACCGCACCCGCCGGTTTGGATCGCTTCTTCCTCCCCGGACGCCATCCGTTGGTCCGCAAGCCAAGGCCACGCCATCTTGATGGATCCTCACTCCGGGCACGAGGACATCGCCTCAAAACACCGCTTGTATCGCGACCTCTTGGCCGAGCACGGCCAAGTGAACGAGCAGGACACGCCCATCGCGCGGTTGGTGGCCATCGGGCGCACGGATGCCGAAGGCGAGGAAATCGCGCGCGCCGGCGCCCAATGGATGGTGTCCTCCTACGCCAATCCGGGCAAGCACACGGGCGGTGGAAACTTCGTGGCCGGCGGCCCCATCCAACGTTATGTGGACGAGGTGGTCGTGCATGGCTCCACCGCCCGGGTGATCGACGAACTGCGGCGCTTGGAGGAGGAGATGCCGCTCGCGTACTTGCTCGCGGCGCCGCTTAGCCACGAATCCTTCCTGCGCCTCACAGACGAGGTGATGCCGGCGCTGGGGTGAAGCCCGGCGTCAGCCCCACAAGCGGCCCGGCGGAGCTGGCAGTGTTGAGTGACGGCGGCGCGGGCAAACGCAAAGACCTTCCGGTTGCCGCCCTGCGCGCCCTCATGATGGGCGCAGACTTCGGTGCTTTGCCGCTCATGCTTGGCCTCGCCATGTGGCTGACGGGCAACCCGTTGGCGTTTAGCGAGGCGGCGGTGGCGATGGCTGCCTTCACTGGCGTCGTCACGCTGGTGGTCTTTAGCTGGCGCGGCATCTATCGCTCCGTGGCGCGGTTCATGGGCACGCACCTCATCGTCTTGGCCTGTCAGGGCCTCGCGCTCTGTGCGCTCGCCATCACGCCCGCCCTCGCCATCGCCATGCCTTGGGTGGACGCGTTGCGCGCCGGCGTCGCGTTTGGGGCGCTGGGGCTGGCTTGGGTGTTGACGAGCCGCTTCGTGGCCGGGCTGTTGGCGCGCCGCGGCCAATCGCGCGGCGAGCCGGTGATCGTCTATGGCGAAGGTGAGGGCTTGGCGGCGCTCTCAGCGTTCGCGCGCAGCTATCCGAACGTGCTGGCCGTGGCGCTCATCGATGATGCCGAGGAATTGGTCGGCCACATCATCGACGGCGTGGAAGTGCATCCGCCGACGCGGCTGCCGCGGCTCATCGCGCGGTTCGGCGTGTCGCGGGTGCTGCTCGCATTGCCGACGCGGGCGGCGCGGCGGCGGGTGATGGCGCGGTTGGCTGGGTTGCCGGTGCGCGTGCAGGCGGTGCCGGACATCGCCAACATGATCTTCGGCGGCGCGCGCTTGGCGGATGCGCGGGATGTGGACTTGGCGGAGCTCTTGGACCGCGACCCGGTGCCGCCAATGCGAGACCTGCTGCAGACCTGCATTCGCGGCAAAACTGTGCTCGTCACCGGCGCTGGGGGCTCCATCGGCGCGGCGCTCTGCCGGCAGATCCTAGAGCAGGGGCCGCGCCGCCTGATCCTGCTCGATGTGTCTGAGGCGGCGTTGTACGGCATCGACCGGGCGCTGGGCGCGAACTTGGCCGATGCGGCCGGCGCCGTCGTGCCGCTGGTTGGCTCGGTGCGCAACCGGCGGCGGCTGCGTGAAATCTTGGAGACCTACGGCGTACAAACGGTGTACCACGCCGCCGCCTACAAGCATGTGCCGCTCGTCGAATACAACATGATCGAAGGGGTGCGCAACAACGTCTTCGGCACCTTGGATGTGGCCCAAGAGTGCCGCCGCGCTGGCGTGGAGCACATGGTGCTCGTCTCCACCGACAAGGCCGTGCGCCCCAACAGCGTGATGGGCGCCACCAAGCGGCTCGCGGAACTGGTGCTGCAAGGCCTGCATGAGCGCGGCGGCGCGACGCGCTTCTCCATCGTCCGTTTTGGCAACGTGCTCGGTGCGTCGGGCTCCATCGTGCCGCTCTTTCAGGAGCAAATCCGCCACGGCGGCCCAGTCACCATCACCCACCGAGAGGTGACGCGCTACTTCATGACCATCGGCGAAGCGGTGTCGTTGGTCATCCAAGCCGGTTCTATGGCGCAAGGCGGCGACGTGTTCGCCTTGGACATGGGCAAGCCAGTGCGCGTGCAGGATTTGGCCGAGAAGATGATCGGGCTGATGGGTCTCACGGTGCGCGACGACGACCATCCAGACGGCGACATCGAGATTTCCTACATCAACCTGCGCCCCGGCGAGAAGCTCCACGAAGAACTCGCCATCGGCAACAAGATCGTCGGCACCGGGCATCCGATGATCCTGCGCGCCAACGAGAGCTTCATCCCTTGGGCCACGCTGGAAGGGCTGTTGGCGGACATTCGCGCCGCCGGCGTCGCGCAGGACTGTCGCCGGATGCTGGAACTGCTGAAACGCTGCGTGGAGGACTACGAGCCAGCGGAGGACGTGGCAGACCTAGTGTGGCAAGAGCGACGTGAAGGGCCAGTGCCAGACAACGTGGCCCGCCTGCGACATCGGGACGAGGCGGTGCCCTGACGGCTTTGGGGCAGCGGGCGGCATGGGGCGAAGAAGGCGAGGCGAGGCTGCGCGAGCGGCACAAGCCACGCGGCCTTCAGGGCCGCAGCGCTCGACATCTCGACGCTCTCTACATCTCGACAGGGGGTTGGTAGGCGCGATTGGATTCGAACCAACGACCCCCACCATGTCAAGGTGATGCTCTAACCGGGCTGAGCTACGCGCCTATGCGAACGCACGTTAGCACCGAAGCGCTGCGCGAGCAATGACATTCGCCTCCGCCGCCGGCCTGGTCTGGCGCCAACATCGGCCCCCAACGGCAAGTTGCCGCGCCGCGGCCACTAACGCTAAAATCCTCGCCTTCAAGAACGCGCCGCGGCAGCGAGGGAACTCGGCTGCCCGGCGGGAAACGGGCTAGCGAATGGAGCATCGCCTATCAAGAGATCAGGACCGAAAGCGCAGCCGGCGCGCGCGCTGCTGAACGAGGACATCCGCGCCCAAGAGGTGCGGCTCGTCGGCTCAGATGGCGGACAAGTTGGCGTCGTCCCCCGCGAAGACGCCTTGAGCGAGGCGAAACGGGAAGGGTTGGATCTGGTGCTCATCGCACCGGACGCGACGCCGCCGGTGGTCAAGTTGATGGACTACGGCAAGCACCTCTTCGACTTGAAAAAGGCGAAGACGGCGCAGCGCAAGAAACAGAAGCAAACTCAGGTCAAGGAGATGAAGTTCCGCCCCGGCACCGAAGAGGCGGACTATCAGATCAAGCTGCGCAACTTGGTGCGGTTTCTTGAGGATGGCGACAAGGCCAAGGTGAGCTTGCGTTTCCGCGGCCGCGAGATGGTCCATCCGGAGATCGGCATGAAGCTCTTGAAGCGCATCGAGGGCGATCTTGAGCCATACGCAGCTGTGGAGACGGCGGCGCGCTTCGAAGGGCGGCAGATGACGATGGTGTTGTCGCCGCGCAACAGGAAGAAGAACTAGCGCGCCGGCGCCGCCCGGCGCCGCGAATGGAAACGGGAGCCTCTGCCAAATGCCAAAGATCAAGACCCATCGCGGCGCCGCGAAGCGGTTCCGCCGCACCGCCAAGGGCTTCAAGCACCGCCGCGCCTACAAGAACCACATCCTCACCAAGAAGGCGCAGAAGCGAAAGCGTCAGTTGCGGGGCTTGGCGCCGGTGGCGCCGGGCAACTTGGGTGCGGTGCGGCGCATGGTGCCGGGCAAAGGCCGCTGAGGGCCACTGAGGAAAGAACATGGCAAGAGTCAAACGCGGGACGGTTGCGCGGGCTAGGCGCAAGAAGGTCCTCAAGGCCGCGAAGGGATACCAGGGGCAGCGCAGCCGCAGCTTCCGGGTGGCGAAGCAGGCCGTCATCAAGGCCGGCCAGTACGCCTATCGGGATCGTCGCCAGAAGAAGCGCCAGTTCCGCGCCCTGTGGATTGTGCGCATCAATGCTGCGGCGCGCGAGCATGGCTTGTCGTATAGCCGTTTCATGGCTGGCCTCAAGAAGGCCGCCATCGACGTAGACCGCAAGGTGCTGGCAGACCTCGCCCTGCACGAAGGGGCCGCCTTCGCGGCGTTGGCAGACAAGGCCAAGCGCGCGTTGGGTGCCGTGGCCTAGGCGACGGACGCGGCCGGGCGCTGGCCGCGGCAACCCATGGACATCGACGAACTCCAAGCCGAGGCATTGGCCGCCGTGGCAGACGCCGCGACCGAACGCGGCTTGGAAACGTTGCGCGTCCACTACCTCGGCCGTCGCGGGCGCATCACCCAAGAACTCAAGGGCTTGGGCAGGTTGGCGCCCGCTGAGCGGCCAACTGCTGGCGCGCGCATCAACGCCGCGAAAGGCGCGTTGGTGGCTGCCATCGACGCCCGCGCCGCGGCGCTCGCGCAAGGGCAACTCGCCGAATCACTCGCCGCCGAGGCGGTGGATGTCACGCTGCCGGGGCGGCGCCAGAGCGGCGGCAGCCTGCATCCGGTCACCCAGACATTGCGGCGCATCGAGGCCATCTTTGTGGGCGCTGGCTACGAGGTTGTCACCGGGCCAGAAGTCGAGGACGACTACCACAACTTCGAGGCGCTGAACCTGCCGCCCCACCACCCGGCGCGAGCCATGTGGGACACGTTCTACTTGGAAGGCGGCCTGCTGCTCAGAACCCACACGTCGCCGGTGCAGGCGCGGGTGATGGAGCGCTCGGCGCCGCCCATCCGCATCATCTGTCCTGGCCGCGTGTACCGCCGCGATTCAGACCTCACGCACACGCCGATGTTCCACCAAGTGGAGGGGCTGGTGGTGGACGAAGGCATCGGCTTCGCAGACCTGAAGGGCGTGGTCATCGGCTTCGTGCACCGCTTCTACGACCGGGAAGTGCCTGTGCGGTTCCGACCGTCGTATTTCCCGTTCACGGAGCCATCGGCGGAGGTGGATGCACAGTGCGTCCACTGCGAAGGCGTTGGCTGCCGGGTGTGCGGCGACACCGGTTGGTTGGAGGTGATGGGGTGCGGCATGGTGCATCCGAACGTGCTGTCGATGTCTGGCATCGACGCCGGGCGCTACACCGGCTTTGCGTTCGGCTTCGGCGCTGACCGATTGGCCTCCCTTTACTACGAGGTGGGCGATTTGCGGCTGTTCTTCGACAATGACGTTCGATTCTTGGCGCAGTTCGGATAGGCGATGAAGTTCAGCGAAGGCTGGCTGCGCGAATGGGTAGCGCCGGACATCGACACGGCCACGCTCTGCGCTCAGCTGACAGACGCCGGCCTTGAAGTGGCCGGCACGAGCCCGGCGGCGCCCGGCTTTGCCGGCGTGGTGGTGGGCGCCGTGGTGGATGTGCGGCCCCATCCTGATGCCGAGCGCCTGTCGGTGTGCGCCGTGAGCGACGGCGCCGGGACGTTCCAAGTGGTGTGCGGCGCCCCGAATGTGTGCGCCGGCTTGAAGGCGCCATTCGCCAAAGTTGGTGCTAGGTTGCCGGGCGGGGCGATTGCGGTGGCGGCTGTGCGCGGCGTGGAGTCTGCGGGGATGCTCTGCTCGGCTGCGGAGTTGGGCTTGGGCGATGCCGCGGAGGGCCTCTTGGAGTTGCCTGAGGCTTTGGCGCCCGGCGTCGACCTGTACGTGGCGCTGGCGTTGGATGATCGCTGCATCGAATTGGACCTCACGCCGAACCGGGGCGATTGCCTCTCGCTGCGGGGCATCGCCCGCGAAGTGGCCACGCTCAACGACATCCCGTACACAGCGCCGGATTGCCAATCCGTTCCCGCTGCCATCGCCGACCAGCTGCCCATCGACATCGACGCGCCGGGCGGCTGCCCGCGCTACCTCGGCCGCGTGATTCGCGGCGTGGATTTGACGCGGCCCACGCCGCTGTGGATGAGCGAGCGGCTGCGCCGCTCTGGGCTGCGCTGCATCGACGCTGCGGTGGACGTGACGAACTACGTGCTGTTGGAGCTGGGGCAGCCATTGCATGCGTTCGATCTTGGGCGGCTGCAACGCGGCATCGTGGTGCGCATGGCGCGCACGGGCGAGCGGCTCAAACTGCTGGACGGGCGCGAGGTCGCCTTGGACGAAGACACGCTCGCCATCGCCGACGGCGCCGGGGCGGTGGCGATGGCCGGCGTCATGGGCGGCGAGCGCTCTGCCGTGACCGCCGCCACCCGCGACATCTTCCTCGAATGTGCCTACTTCGCGCCGTTGGCCATCGGCGGCACGGCGCGGCGCTATGGCCTGCAAACGGACGCCTCGCAACGCTACGAGCGCGGCGTGGACTACGCCTTGCAGGAGGCGGCCATCGAACGCGCCACGCGCCTGCTGCTCGACATCGCCGGCGGCGCCGCGGGGCCGGTGGTCGCGGCGGCGAACGCGGAGCACATGCCACGCCCGGCGCAGGTGACCTTACATCGCCACCGCTTGGATGCGCTCGTTGGCGAAGCCATCCCGGAAGCGGAGGTGGATCGCATTTTCGAGCGGCTTGAGCTCTCGCCCAGCAAGCTGGGTGCCGGAGCCGAGTTGGCGTGGCAGGTGACCGCGCCGAGCCACCGCTTCGACATCGCCATCGAGGAAGACTTGGTGGAGGAAGTGTGCCGCGTGTACGGCTACAACCGCATTGGCGCCCGAACATCGGCGCTGCCCATGCCGTTGAAGGCGGTGCCTAGGGCGCAGGCGCCGGCCGCCGCGCTGGCGGACGCGCTGGTCGGGCTTGGCTATCGGGAAGCCATCACCTACACCTTTGTGGACCCGACTTTGGCAGACCTTTTGGATCCCGAAAAGACCGCGCCGCGGCTCGCCAACCCGATGTCGCAAGACCGTTCGGTGCTGCGCGCGAGCCTGCTTCCAGGGCTGGTTGACGCCCTGCAGGGCAATCTCGCCCGGCAGCAACCGCGGGTGCGCCTCTTCGAGCTCGGCCAGTGCTTTGCCGCCGGCGCCGAAGCGGACGATCCGCAGAGCTTGGTGTCGCAGTGGGTGGGCGGCATCGCCTGTGGTGCGCGGGCACCGGAATCTTGGGCGGCGCCCAAAGAGGAACTCGATTTCTTTGATGTCAAAGGCGATGTCGAGCGATTGCTGGAGATCGGCGGGCATGCGGCTGCCTTCGAGCCGACGAACGATCCCGCGCTGCATCCGGGCCAATCGGCGCAGGTGCTCATCGGCGGCACGGCCATCGGGCGGTTGGGCCGGCTGCATCCAGAGATCGAGCGGCGGCTGGAATTGAGTGCGCCGGCGTTCGTCTTTGAGCTAGCGATGGAAGCGCTGCTGCGCACCGCACCGCGTCGCCACCAGCCAGTGTCTCGGTTCCCTTCCGTGCGGCGAGACCTGAGCCTTGTGGTGGATGCCGCGGTGTCGGCGGCGGCCGTGGAAGCGACGGTGCGCGACGTGCTTGGCGATGCCTTGGCCGAGTGCGTGCTGTTCGACGTCTATCGCGGCGAGGGCATTGATTGTGGAGAAAAAAGCCTCGGCCTTGGGTTGACGTTGCAGAGTGCCTCGCGCACCCTAGAGGACGACGAGGTCAATCGCTCAATCGACGCTCTGCTGGCATGTCTCAGGAAGGACTTCGGGGCGCGCCGCCGCTGACGGCGCCGGTCGTCGACGAGCGCGGTGAGGTGTTGACCAAGGCGCGGATGGCCGAGCACCTCTTCGAGGTGGTGGGCCTCAGCAAGGCAGAGGCCGCGGAGTTCGTGGAACACTTCTTCGAGGCCATTCGCGAGACGTTGGCGAACAACGAGCCGGTGAAGCTCTCCGGCTTCGGCAATTTCACCTTGCGCGACAAGCGCGAACGCCCCGGGCGCAACCCCAAGACTGGCGAGGAAGTTCCGGTGACGGCGCGCCGCGTGGTGACGTTCCACGCTGGCCAGAAACTGCGGGTGCGAGTGGAGGTTCATGCCGGCGCGCGACGGGCCTAGCGAACTACCGCCGATTCCCGGCAAGCGCTACTTCACCATCGGGGAGGTGAGCGAGCTCTGCGATGTGCAGCAGCATGTGCTGCGCCATTGGGAGAAAGAGTTCACCCAGCTCTCGCCAGTGCGTCGGCGTGGCAACCGCCGCGCCTATCAGCGCAAAGACCTGCTCGTCGTCCGCCAGATCCGCGCGCTGCGCTACGAGCAGGGCCTCACCACCGAAGGCGCGCGCCGCGCCCTCGCCGGCACCGACACCAAGCAAGATCGCGCCCAAACCTTGGAGCTCGCCCGCCAAACCGTCGCCGAACTCGACGAGGTGCTGCGCGCGCTGCGCGGCGGCGGCAAGGGGGCAGAGAGCGAAGGGGACGGGCTGCCGGGCGGCTAGACGGAGAGGGGTTCCAACGAACGCGCTCCGAAACCGCTGCCGACGGGCCAATGAAGCCGGGCCTTACGGCCCGGAAGCGTGCGCGCTGCGCACGGAGAACCCGGAAAATCCAATGCTGCAATGCAGCCTGACCGGCCGTCTCGCCAAGCGTTGACTTGGCGGCTAGGGCAGGAGGTTCCTTTTCATTGGATTTTCAGGATTTAAAGGACTTGCATAGCGGCCCAAGTTCACATACGATCAACTGCCTCAAAGCAGGGAGAAAACACCCTCATGGTACTTCGTCGCGAGACCACCCGCACCACGCTCACCGTCGAAACGACGCGAGTCGTGACAACAGTTTTCGAAGACGACGCCGGCAGCACCAGTCGATCGTATCCGCCCGGTTCGCGAGACGGCGCTCGACCGACCCTTGCCATTGGGCCAACGTTCGCTCGGTGCAAACTGCCCGCTCAGGACATCGACAGGAGAGACGATTCATGACCATTGATCTTCAAGCCTTCGCCGAAGCGATCGGCGGAGACGCTGCGTTCCGCCGCATTCGACGGCTTCAACCAGTGGGCGGGCCCGGCGATAAGATATTCCCGCCTACTTACCCGGCCGCACGCCGTGGCGCTCCACCGCGCCATGTGTTCGAAATGCGCCGGTTAGGAGGCCAAGAAATCTGGTGCGTGTTGATTGATAGCGTCCAGAGCCAAGCCAACCGGCTCGAAGAGGCGCTGTGGATGGCAACTGCCGAAGAAGCCGGCGATGGCTCGGTGCCCCTCCCCTTTGTCACGGTGGATTTCCGCGGGGCGGGGCTGGAACCGGTGGAACGCATCACTTCGCTGGACGCGCCGCACCGAGTGTACGACGCCATCCTGCGCGACAGCTTGCTTGATGGCATCCCCTTCATGCAGAGCGAAGCAGGCCGTCGACTGGCAGCGGCTAAGCCCGCCGACGCGACTGCGCTGCTGGAACTCTCGCCGAACGCCCTGCTGTTTGGCGCTTGGCACAGCCAAGGCGAAGGGGGGGGGCTCGGTGCGAAGTTCTCGCGTGCGCTCGTCTCCGAGATTGTAGGTGTCGATACTCCGGTTGAAGAAACTGCCGCGAGTCGACGCGGGAGCCAGATGGCAGCTGGAGGAGAAACCGAAGTACAAACGTCTGCGCGGCGTACGGGAAGCAGGATCGACCCGTTGGGCACTTTGAAAGACGTGCGGATCTACCAGTCTGCGGAAGAGGAGGGCGAATGGACGCCATTCGAGGACGAGGCGAGGAAACAGAAGTCCAAGCCAGTGCTCTTTAGTCGGAAGGGAGGCGGTTCTAAGGCGGGCAAGCCTTCAGTCATCAACCACGGCAACATCGCGCCCACCGTCGAACCCCTTGGCGTGACCTGCGACCATGTGGAACACCGTGCGACGATCACGCTGGCAGGCCTCAGGAGGCTTCGGTTCGGTGGCGGCGAGCGAGACGCTGCGGGGCGTGCGCTCATTGCATCGCTTGGCCTCTTGGCGCTGGCCGAACAGGATGCGCGTGGCTATGCGCTGCGCTCCCGATGTGATTTGGTTTGCGACGGTGCCGCGCCGCTCGAATTGGTGCATGCAGATGGATCGACGGCGTCGGTTGAACTGGACCGCGAGCAGGCCCGGGCACTCTATCGCGAAGCATACGTGGATGCCGAACGGGTGGGCTTTCAGTTCAAGTCCCTCGTCCTCAAGCCGCAGGACAAGCTGGTCGAGATCGTGCGTAGGAGCCGTCAACGGGCGTTGGCAGGTGAAGGCGGGGACAGCGAGGACGACGATGGGACTCCTTCTTGAAATCGAGTTCCTGACCGGGGTTTGCCGCGCCGCCCGGGAGCCGAGCGACGATGCGCCCGATTGGCCGCCGCAACCGGACAGGGTGTTTTCCGCCCTTGTGTCCGCTTGGGCAGCGCGTGGCGAACGGGCCGACGAGCGGACGGCACTCGAGTGGCTGGAAGAGCAGCCACCCCCGATCATTCATGCGAGCGGCCACACGTCGAGGACAACGCCCGATGTGTTCGTTCCACCGAACGATGCAAAGCGTTCGACAGCGGAGAAGAGGTATCTGAAGGTCATGCCGGACGGACGTCCGCGCCAGCCACGCCGGTTCCCGACGGCGCGGCCAGACGACCCGATTGTGGCCATGGCTTGGCCGGCGGAATCTTTGCCGGAACCCGCGTTGCTTGAAGTGCTGAACGCCTTGGCGAGCTGCGTTGGCTATCTCGGCCACTCGGCCAGCTTGGTTCGATGCCGGTTCGTGCTGGACGACAGCCCGGTGGATGGACATCCGGCCGAGCATGCCCGTCGGCGCGTTTACCCTGGGCGGTTGCGCGAGCTGGAGGAAGCCCACAGCGCGAACCCCGTTCGCCCGACCATCGGGCCCGGTGCGCCGGTCTTCCCCAAGGAATCGCTGGAGGCAACTCAGTTGGACCATGACTGGCTGGCGCTGGAAGTGATCGACGGCGAGGTCCCGAATATCCGTGCCGCCGCCCTCGTCTGCCGTGTGCTGCGCAAGACCTTGATGAGCGGTTATCGGAAAGCGGGATTGGGGGAAGCGATACCGGAGGTTGTATCTGGCCATACTCCGAGTCGCGCACCCACCCGGCAGCCGCATCTAGCGATCGCGCCGCTTGCTTTTGCCGGCTTCCCCCATGCCGATGGGCGCGTGTTGGGTTTCGCTTTGATCCCACCGCTGGCCACTACGCTCGACCGAATTGAAGGTTTCCACTTGGCCTTCAACCAAGTGGCGCGTGCGGATCGCGATTTGGAGCGTCGCGTCCTGACACTGGAGGGTGCGCCGCTGCGCGAGCCGCTGCGCCTCGCCCCCGTACCGAGAGACGGCACACAGAAGCGGTCGCTATCGTCCGCGCCCTACCTGACGCCGTCACGCATCTGGTCCAGCGCGACGCCGATCGTGCTTGAGCGTCACCTGAAACGGAAAGATGAAGCCGAAGTACGGGAACTCATTGCGAGCGCTTGCCAAAATGCCCATCTGCCGCGCCCAGACCTAGGAAGCATTTGGGTGGGCAAACATTCAGCGGTTGAAGGCATGCCTCCCGCAAGGCCACTCGCGGGCGAACCACCGTGGACCCGGTGGCGGCTGCCGAAATCGCTGGCGAGCCGCCAACTGGTGCATGCGGTTATCGACTTTGGGGTAGATGTGTCCGGCCCCGTCCTGCTCGGCGCGGGGCGATTTGTGGGCCTCGGTCTCTGCCGCGGCAAGGGGGATTGAGCATGGAACTTCATCCCGCGGATTTTGCTGAGTTCTTTCAGGCCGTACACGGCGAACGTCCGTTTCCTTGGCAGCAGAAACTGGTTGACCGCCTCGCAGCCGACGACGAGTGGCCGGATGTGTTGGACCTCCCAACTGGTGCCGGCAAGACAGCCGCGATGGACGCTGCGGTGTTTCATCTAGCGCTGCGCGCCGGTGCGCCGGCTAGGGCTGCACTGCGGATTGCGCTAGTCGTGGATCGGCGCCTCGTGGTCGACCATGCGTTCGAGCGAGCTAACAGAATAGCCCGTGAGCTTCGCAAGGCGCTGTGTGACGGCGCGGTGGCGCATGAGGTCGTCGTCGAAGTCGCCCGCCGACTGCGCCTGCTGGCGGGCGACGGGGCGCCGCCGCTGATCGCGCGTCGGCTTCGCGGGGGTGCTCCGCTGGAGCACGATTGGGTGCGCACGCCCACGCAGCCGACGATCCTTTGCTCCACGGTCGATCAAGTCGGTTCGCGACTGCTATTTCGTGGCTACGGCGTATCGGATCGCATGAAACCCGTTCATGCCGGATTGCTCGGTGCCAATAGCCTGATCCTGTTGGACGAGGCGCACCTCTCTGAACCGTTCCGGCAGACGCTGGCGGCGGTACGATCCATCGGCGGGGCCAGAGTGCGAACGGCATTACTCTCGGCCACGCTCGGGGTAGAGGCGAAGCGCCCACTGCGGCTTGCCGAAGCCGACCGCGCCCATACCGTGTTGAAGAAACGGCTCGAAGCGCGCAAGTTCGTCAAACTGAAACTGGTGCGTGGGGAACCTGGGGTTGTTGCGAAGGTGTTCGCCGAGGCGGCGCGCGAGACGGCGGAGCGGCTGCGAAAGAGAGGAGTCTCGTCGGCCGCCATCGGCGTCGTGGTGAACCGCGTGGCTTTGGCGCGGCAAGTCTTTGAGGCGCTGAAGGGTGCCGAGAGTGGGCTGGACGCGGTGCTGATGATCGGGCGTTCCCGCAACGTTAGCCGGGACACGATTGCCAAGAGGCTGGAGCCCTTCCAAACGGGCGCGTCTGGTCGCTCTCAAGCGGCGCCGCTGTTCATCGTCGCTACCCAGTGCTTGGAAGTCGGGGTGGACATCGACCTCGACGGTCTCGTCACGCAAGCAGCTTCCCTCGATGCGCTGCGGCAACGTTTCGGCCGCCTGAACCGAGCTGGGCGGGAGGCCTCAGCGGAGGGAATGATCTTGGCCTGTGCCGAAGATGTCGCCAAACGGGCCGACGATCCTGTCTATGGAGACCGCATTCGCTTGACCTGGGACGTGCTTCAAAGGTTTGCGGAAGGCGACGTGGTGGATTTCGGCGTTGAGGCGTTGCCTAGGCGCCTACGCGAACTTGGTGTCGATGAAGGTGCGTTGGCAGCGCGACAGGTAGATGCCCCCGTTGTCATGCCCGCCTATCTCGATCTTTGGTCGCAGACCTCGCCGCGGCCTACGGCTGATCCGGAGATTGGGTTGTTCCTACACGGCGCCGAAAGGGCGGCTGCCGACGTCTCGTTGGTCTGGCGCGGTGACATTACGGAAGGCGATCTAGCCCAAGCGCGTGAAAGTGGGGTCGAGGAGTTGCTTCGATTGGTTCCACCTCGCGCTGCCGAGGCAGTCGACGTGCCCGTATGGGCTGCACGGGCTTGGCTTCACCGGGCGCAGGGTGACGCCGGGCGGTTTGATGCCTTGTCCGATGCGCCGGAGCGTGAGGACGAAGGGGCGGTGACGGCTGGGCGTGGCAGGGAAGGACGGCCGGTGTTCCGTTGGGCTGGGCCGGGCGACGGGCGCACGGGTGTCGTCGGGGCGGACGCGTTGCGCCCCGGGGATATGCTGATTGTCCCCGCGGAGTACGGTGGTTGTGACCGTTTCGGCTGGGCCCCGGACTCCGTCGATCGCGTGAAGGACGTGGCCAACGATGCGGCCAAGCCGTTTTGGGGGCGGCGGTGTGCGGTTCGGGTGGCACCTGGCCTTTTGCAGGACGTGTTGTGGAACCGTGTTGCGCCGATGCTCCAAGACGAAGGCACCACTGGCACCGAACTGATCAGCCGGCTGCTCGACGTGTTGCCGCAAGGGGAAGCGATGCCGCGGGGAGAGGAGGAACTGGGAGAGGGAGAAAACGATGGAGTGGCGGCGTCTGCGGGGATAAGGGATGGATTGAAGGCCTTGCAGCGCCACAAACGGCGTGCGCCAGTTTGGTTTCGTTATCTTGGCGATGGTGCCAGAGGCGTTGTTTTGGTGGCGGAGCGGGGCGTTGAGGGGCAGGACACGGCGGATGATGAGGCAAGTCCCGCAACAGAACACGACACCATCTCAAACACTTCCAGCGGGCCGGTGGAGCTCGACGATCATGGGTGTCGGGTCGCCCGCTTCGCCAAGCGCTTCGCGGAAACGCTCGGCCTTGATGAAGCGGCGGAGGATTTGCGGCTCGCCGCGTATCTCCACGATGCCGGCAAGGCCGACCGGCGTTTCCAAGTGATGCTGTCAGGCGGCGATCTTTGGAATCATCCCGACGGACCACCTTTGGCCAAGAGCGGGCTGCCGTGGTCGCAGGGGGCCAGCACCCGCGCCGGGCTGCCGGCCGGCTGGCGGCACGAAGCGCTCTCTGTGAGGATGGCGCTAGCGCATCCCCGGTTTGCCGATGCGTCCGATCCCGAGCTTGTCCTTTGGCTGATAGGCAGCCACCACGGGTTGGGCCGACCGTTCTTCGACTTTCTCGACCCCGAGCCGGACCAGGCGCCGCTCCCATGTTTGGGCGTCGCTAGCTGGCACCTCACGGCAGGCGACGCAGGGCCGCAATCATTGTCCTTCGCGTTTCGCGGCGCCGATTGGACGTCCTTGTTCGAAGACCTCAAGCGACGCTATGGCATTTGGGGTTTGGCCCACTTGGAAGCGATCCTGCGCTTGGCGGATCACCGGGCATCGGAGCAAGAGCAGGATGGGGAAAAGAAGAGGGAGCGGGCGTGACCACCAGTTCAGATTATCGTCTCGACGGGCTGGAGCCCGACAACCTGCTGGCGTTCATGGCGTTGCTGGGCCTGCTGCGAACCCTAGAAGAGGCTCGTCCTAGCTGGCATCCGCGTGTGTATTGGACGGTGAATGCCCCGCCTCTTCGTCCGAGCCTAAGGGTTGCGGAGACGGTGGCGCACGATGCGATAGTCGAGGCTGTAGCCGAGGGGCTTGCGGCTCTGGCTCGCCACCATGACTTTGAAGGCCGGTCAGACTTGACGCTACTGCCTGACGAGGCGCTGCAGAGGCTCTGTGAGGCGGCGCAAAAGGACCGCTACACCGCTGATGTTTGGGCGTCGCTCGTCAGCAACGCCGCAGTCACCCGAGATGGTAAGAAAGTGGAGCCGACGCCGCTTTGTTTCATGTTCGGTCAGGGGCACCAGCACTTTCTATCGCGGCTCGTTTCGGTTCCGCAGCAGCGTGTGCCGCCCAAGCGAGGTTCTGGCCGAAACAAGTTGGAGATTTCCGAGGCAGAGTGTTTGCGTGAGGCGCTGTTCGCAACATGGAAGCGGCCCGACGCGACGGACTCGTTCCGATGGGACCCTCACGAAGATGTGCGTTATGCGTTGCGGTCTCGAGATCCGACCGACTCGAAGACTAAGGAGACCACGCAACACGCCGCCAACCGGCTCGCCGCGATCGGGCTTTCCGCAATGACCGTGGCACCAAGGCGTGTGGCCGGTAGGGTGCGGCTTGCGCTGTTGGGTGGCCAGCATGAGCGCGATGGCACCCACACCGTGAATTGGCCCATCTGGCGTGAACCAACCACTCTCGCCAGCATTCGTGCCCTGCTCGGCCACCCGCGCCTCAACTGTTGGAGGACCCGCGCGGCCTTGGGAATCGTGGAGTTGCGCCGTGCGCGAAGAATTGCGTCCGGGAAGTTCGTGAACGTCACAAGGGCCACCGCCAATCCGGAGCGTGCAGGCGATGCAATCGGGTGATGACGAGAATGCAGGCCATGCTGGTGGTGAGCGATGTGCGCCTCGCTGGCGGGATGGGGATGACGCTCCCTTGATACTGGCCCAAGAAGTTGAGCATCTTCCATTTGGGCAGAATGTCGTAGGCTGCTTGGAAGTGCAAGCTCGACTATTCGGCGGGCTCTCTTGTGGGGAAGTATCTAAGTACACCAATCGTAACGCTGCCGATCGACCAAGGCTTTCTGGAGGGATGAGGAGATTTGCCGTTTCTCGGAGAAACGGCTATGGTGTGATTTGCCGAGCAAATGCGAGACCCACAGTGCTGCGCTCAATTGCCGTGACCTCTCGCACTTGCATCGCAAGTTCTTTGACAACAAGGAGTTATCGCCGCCCACCACGTTGGAGAGGAAGGTGGAAACTTGGGTGTTAGGGTTTGGAGGACGCCAAAAAATGGTCACCTCTCGAAAGCTATGACTCTGGAGCTCGTTTGACGCCGGTTCCAGAGGGTGCCGTATCCGGGGCAAACTAGCCCCGGCCTCATTGAAGCCAGCCCTTCCAGTCTGGCTGCCATCGGCGCGAGATTCGTATCCGGGGCAAACTAGCCCCGGCCTCATTGAAGCGCGAACCGAAGGGCGATCAGGCACCTCCGTGGCGAGTATCCGGGGCAAACTAGCCCCGGCCTCATTGAAGCAGGCGGTACGGCGCCGCCGACATCCACCGCGTCAGGTATCCGGGGCAAACTAGCCCCGGCCTCATTGAAGCGGCGAGTGCCACGTTGGCCCGGGGGTGCTGCGCCCGTATCCGGGGCAAACTAGCCCCGGCCTCATTGAAGCGGCGCCGCAATGCGTTGCGCGATGAGTGCCTGCGATGTATCCGGGGCAAACTAGCCCCGGCCTCATTGAAGCGCTGCAGGCACGCCAATCTCGCAGAGCCAGGCAATGGTATCCGGGGCAAACTAGCCCCGGCCTCATTGAAGCAGGTCGGCGTCGGTGACGCCATCGGTGCGTTCGGCGGCGTATCCGGGGCAAACTAGCCCCGGCCTCATTGAAGCTCGGTAGCGGACTATCTCGAAATCAACGAGGCAGCGTATCCGGGGCAAACTAGCCCCGGCCTCATTGAAGCGGGGCCGCCTTCGGCGGAACTCACGTTGCGGGCGGCTGTATCCGGGGCAAACTAGCCCCGGCCTCATTGAAGCGACGACACCCACGGTCTCTGTTTCGATGGCCAGTACTGTATCCGGGGCAAACTAGCCCCGGCCTCATTGAAGCGCCACGTCTGACGGGCGCGTGACCGTCACTTGCCCAGTATCCGGGGCAAACTAGCCCCGGCCTCATTGAAGCTCGTAGACGAAGCCGTTGTCGGTGCGGAAGTACCAGGTATCCGGGGCAAACTAGCCCCGGCCTCATTGAAGCGGCTTTGGCCAAGAATAAGGGTGTACTGCAAGGCAGTATCCGGGGCAAACTAGCCCCGGCCTCATTGAAGCATGGAGGACACCTATCGCTGGGGCGTGCGCGGCCGCGGTATCCGGGGCAAACTAGCCCCGGCCTCATTGAAGCCACTGGTGGCTGAATATCCGCGCCGCCCCGGGGACGGTATCCGGGGCAAACTAGCCCCGGCCTCATTGAAGCAGTCAGAGCGCCGATGGCGAGAGCGCGGCAGGGACGAGTATCCGGGGCAAACTAGCCCCGGCCTCATTGAAGCAACGCCGTGGCGGTGGCGCTGCAAAACGCCGAGGACAGTATCCGGGGCAAACTAGCCCCGGCCTCATTGAAGCACCGGCGCGATGACGGACTCCTTGTCGGCGTTCGTCGTATCCGGGGCAAACTAGCCCCGGCCTCATTGAAGCCGCCGCATCGAGTCCAACTCGCGGGAAGTCTGAACGTATCCGGGGCAAACTAGCCCCGGCCTCATTGAAGCAACTCGCCCGACTGTGTTTCGTGCATTGAAAGCGCGTATCCGGGGCAAACTAGCCCCGGCCTCATTGAAGCGGCGGCGCTCGCCTTGTCCGAGACCTTCCAGGCGGAAGTATCCGGGGCAAACTAGCCCCGGCCTCATTGAAGCGGCCATCGGCATCGGTTCGGAAATGGATCGCTACGTCGGGTATCCGGGGCAAACTAGCCCCGGCCTCATTGAAGCTCGCACACCCTGAGCGGGTGGGCGTCCTGCACCCAGTATCCGGGGCAAACTAGCCCCGGCCTCATTGAAGCTAGACGCCGCGCATCTCCTGCATGGAGCCGCGGGAGTATCCGGGGCAAACTAGCCCCGGCCTCATTGAAGCAACGTGGGCGAGGAACTGCGCTGATGGCGCTGGTGCGTATCCGGGGCAAACTAGCCCCGGCCTCATTGAAGCGGCGTAAGTCTTGACGAGCTGATCATGCACGGCGTCGTATCCGGGGCAAACTAGCCCCGGCCTCATTGAAGCGGCGTATATTACGCCGCAATTGGCCGCGCGAGGGAGGTATCCGGGGCAAACTAGCCCCGGCCTCATTGAAGCGACCGCAACGGCACCCTGCTTTACGGATCGGGCGGCGTATCCGGGGCAAACTAGCCCCGGCCTCATTGAAGCATCTACACGCATACGGTGGCGTCGAACGGCGGCGACAGTATCCGGGGCAAACTAGCCCCGGCCTCATTGAAGCAGTTCGATTAGCGTTGTGGTGCTTTCCATCAGCGTGGTATCCGGGGCAAACTAGCCCCGGCCTCATTGAAGCAGGGAGTACCACGGTAGCGAAAGTGTGAGTACGGTTCGTATCCGGGGCAAACTAGCCCCGGCCTCATTGAAGCGTCATCCCCCCTGCCAAGCAGGTCTTTTCGTCCTCGTATCCGGGGCAAACTAGCCCCGGCCTCATTGAAGCAGCAGGTTGGCCCGAGCGGCCGCGTCGCCGAACGCGGTATCCGGGGCAAACTAGCCCCGGCCTCATTGAAGCGCCGGTCTTGGGATCGATCATGGCTCGGCGGCCCCGTATCCGGGGCAAACTAGCCCCGGCCTCATTGAAGCGTGCAGCTCCAGCGGGCCGGTCATCGCTTCGCTCCCGTATCCGGGGCAAACTAGCCCCGGCCTCATTGAAGCTCCTGCAGCGACACGTATTGCTTCACCGTGCCCGTGTATCCAGGGCAAACTAGCCCCGGCCTCATTGAAGCGTTGTGGGCTTGGCAGGCGCGGATGGTGCCGAGCCGTGTATCCGGGGCAAACTAGCCCCGGCCTCATTGAAGCCAGTTGACGGAGCTGCGGCAGGTCACTGACGAGCGCGGTATCCGGGGCAAACTAGCCCCGGCCTCATTGAAGCTCGATTGCTGGCAGGCATCGCACTAACGCGCACAGTAGTATCCGGGGCAAACTAGCCCCGGCCTCATTGAAGCGATAATCTCGCGCAAGACTTCCTTGCGTGCCTCACGGTATCCGGGGCAAACTAGCCCCGGCCTCATTGAAGCGAGTTCTCGTCGGTGTTCAGCACGGCTATCGGCGTGGTATCCGGGGCAAACTAGCCCCGGCCTCATTGAAGCGCCGCGCGGCTGCCGGAGCAGATCGACTACGCCGAGTATCCGGGGCAAACTAGCCCCGGCCTCATTGAAGCTATCCGGGCGTCTTCATCCGCGGCGACGCCATCGTGGTATCCGGGAACGCTCTGCATGCCGCAGCCGCGGAGGGGCCCTCTTTTGCCTCCTCGATCCCTTCTAGGATCCGCTAGCCGGTGCCGCCCCTCCGCGTCGTCCCGTCCGCGTGCAACTTCCGGCAGACGTCCAGTCCGGTGCCAACAGCTGCGTCCTCCAGTCTCCCATGTTGTCGCTGAACTCATGGGTCATCCGAACTGCCGTGCGGACGGACTGCCGTGGGGGCGGTGCCGTCTAGAGGGTGCTGAGGCCGCACGCTGACTGGGAAGGGGTATTCTGCCAAACTAAGCCCGACCAAGGAGCAACTCGATGAGCTCAAGAGAAAACACGGAGCGCACTTTGAAGGCTGGTGGCGCGAACACTTCGGCCACGCCTTCGATTGCCTTACTCAACCGGAGGCTCGGTACCTCGCCCGCTCCCCGGATGTTGACATCATCCGAAATCGACTTGCTGCGACAGTGCGTCAAGGAGGCGTCAGACGTGGCGCACGAAGTGCTCGCTAGGTCGAAAACGGAGCCTTCTGACAGACCCGAGTTCGACAAAGGGTTGGAAGAGGCGGACTCTGCCCACGAAGGCTGAACTCGTGCCCCAAGCCGGAGCGACCGACTTCGACTAACGTATCTAACTCGCTTAGGAGGTCGATCGATGAGCGTGCGACCGAAGGAAGGCAACCTCTTCGCCCCGGCAAAGCTGCCCGACCTGCGTCAGCCCGGCCGGCCGCTCCGCGCCGGCCGCCACCAGACGGACGCGCCGCTTATTCCCGCCCGGATGCTCAACGAGTACGTCTATTGTCCGCGGCTCGCCTATCTCGAGTGGGTGCAGAAGGAGTTCGCAGATTCGTCGGACACGGTACAAGGTCGGCACGTTCATCGGCGGGTCGACAAGCGCAGCGGATCACTGCCGCCACCGGACGTGGATTTCGATGCGATGAAGCCGGCCAAGTCCGTTGAACTCTCTTCGGCCAAGCTGAACCTCGTAGCCAAGATCGATTTGGTGGAGGGCGAAGACGGCGAGGTCGTCCCAGTCGATTACAAGCGCGGCAAGCGCCCACACGTTCCTCGTCATGCCTACGATCCCGAACGTGTGCAGCTTTGTGCGCAGGGGCTGTTGCTGGAAGCGCATGGCTACAAGTGCTCGGCGGGCGTCCTCTACTTCGCCGGATCGAAAGAGCGCGTTACCGTGCCGTTCGATGAGGAACTTCGCACGCTGACGCTGGACTCGCTGCGCGGCTTGCGCAGCCTTGCGGACAGCGGCCAGATCCCAGCGCCGCTGGAGGACAGCCCCAAGTGCCCGCGCTGCTCTTTGGTTGGCATCTGCTTGCCCGACGAGACCAATTGGCTGCGCACCACCGCCGCCGAAGTGCGGCCGCTCAGCGTGCGGCACACTCGCGCTCTGCCCGTGTATGTACAAGCTCATCGGAGCAAGGTCGCTAAGCAAGGCGACCGGCTGGCCATCACCAAGGGAGACGATTCTCCGCCAACGTATGCCCGCCTCGCGGACACGTCACAGCTTGTGTTGATGGGCAACGTCTACGTGACCACACCCACGTTGCACGAGCTGATGCGACGCAACATCCCGGTCACTTGGCAATCGTATGGCGGCTGGTTCATGGGACATACGATCGGATCTGGCCACGCCAACGTCGAACTGCGCACCGCACAATATCGGGGTTCCTTTGACGCCGATGTTTGCCTGCGTCTCGCCCGTGGCTGGGTACAGGCCAAGATTCGCAACTGCCGAACGATGCTGCGTCGGAACTGGCGATCCGATGAGGACTTGAGCGCGGCGCTAACCGATCTCAAGCAGTTGGCGGACCGTGCAGGACGCACCCGAAGCACAGACACATTGCTTGGCGTGGAGGGCGCGGCCGCGGCGATCTACTTCCAGCACTTGACAGGGATGCTGCGTGGTGGCGGCGAAGGCTTGGCGCGCTTCGAGATGAAGAATCGCAATCGCCGGCCGCCAATGGACCCGGTCAACGCCATGCTATCGTTCGGCTATGCGATGCTCACCCGCGCCTTCGTCACGGTGCTCTCGGCCGTCGGCTTCGATCCCTACCGGGGCTTCTACCACCAACCGCGGTACGGCCGGCCTGCGCTGGCGTTGGACATGATGGAGCCGTTTCGTCCGCTGATCGTGGATTCGGTGGTCGTGACGGCCATCAACAACGGCGAAGTCAGGCTCACGGACTTTGTTCAGACACCCGTTGGCGTGAATCTCTCCGACACTGGCCGGAAGAGATTCATCGCCACGTTCGAGCGGCGCCTGAGCCAAGAGGTGACGCATCCCATCTTCGGCTATCGCGTGGAGTACCGGCGGCTGTTAGAGATTCAGGCGCGTCTTCTCGGCCGTCACCTGTTGGGCGAGACGCAGCACTATCCGAACTTCGTCACCCGCTGAGAGCCAATCACGTCTGACGGCGACCCATGGACGAAAGACTCTACTTCGTGGTTTACGACATCTCGGACGCCAAGCGTTGGCGCGCCATCTTCAAAACCATGCATGGCTACGGCGATTGGGTGCAGCTCTCCGTCTTCCAATGCCGCCTAACCCGTCTCCGACACGCAGAGCTCATCGCCGATATCGACGGCCTCATCCACCACGACGACGACCATGTGGTCATCATTGACGTTGGTCCTGCCGACAAGGTAGAACCCCGCGTCGTATCACTAGGCAAGCGACCCTACGCACCTCCCGAGCGCGAACCTGTTATCTTCTAGATGGCGGCTAGGTGGCGAGCGATGGTGTGGCGCATGGCGGCCCGCGGCTGGCCATGAGCCTCCGCCCGCCTTGCGAGCCCGCCACAGGAGGAGGAACCATGAACGCCCAAGAAATCCGCGCGAGCCTCGCGCATCCCGTGATCGATTCAGACGCGCATTGGCTGGAGTTTGGGCCTCTGCTGCACGAGCGCATCGCCAAAATCGCTGGCCGGCAGGCGGCTGAGTGCTTCGATGGGTTGGCGAGCCTCATTGGCGCTGGGCAGCGGCTTGGCGCGGCGGGGCGGCGCCACCATCGGGTCGCGCACCCGGGCTTTTGGCAGTTGCCGATGGCGCACACGCGAGATCGTGCCACGGCCATGATGCCGGGGCTGCTCTATGAGCGGCTGGACGAGCTGGGCCTCGATTTCTGCGTGATGTATCCGACCGGCGCAGCGGTCGTCACGGGTGATGACGAGCTGCGCCGCAAAGCCATGCGCGCCTTCAATCGCTTCTCCGCGGAGCACTTCGCGGATTACGCGGATCGCCTCACGCCGGTGGCGATCATCGGCGCCACGACGCCGGACGAGGCCATTGAGGATCTAGAACACGCCGTGCTCGAGCTGGGCATGAAGGCCACTCTGTTCTCGGCGATGATTCCGCGCCCGGCGCCATCCGCCGAGGATGGCGACGAAAATGCGGCCAAGCTGGGCTACTGGTATGACGTGTTGGGCATGGACAGCATCCATGACTATGACCCGCTGTGGCAGCGCTGCGTTGAGCTTGGCATCGCCCCAACGTTCCACTCTGCCGGGCGCGGGTATGCGCTGCGCCGCTCGCCATCCAACTTCACCTACAACCACATCGGCCACTTCGCCTCCACCGCAGAGGCCATCTGCAAAGCCATGTTCCTAGGCGGCGTGACGCGGCGGTTTCCCACACTGAAAATGGCGTTCTTGGAGGGTGGCGTCAGCTACGCCTGCCAACTCTTTGCAGACCTCATCGGCCACTGGAACATTCGCAATCCGAAGGCGCTTGAAGTGGTGAATCCAGCGCATCTAGACCATGAAGGGATCATCGAACTCGCCCGCCAATATGGCCCGCCAGACATGGCGCCGCTGATGACTGACCGCAACGCGGCACTGTACGCGGCGATGGATCCAGAAACTTCCGTGCATACCGGCGGTGAAGCGAACTTGGATGACTTTGCGGCCTGCCAGATCGAGCGCGTGGAAGACTTCAAGGAGTTGTTCTCGAACTTCTACTTCGGCTGCGAAGCGGATGACCGCATGAATGCGTGGGCGTTCGATCAGCGCGTGAATCCACTCGGCGCCCGCATCAACGCGCTCTTTAGCTCAGACATTGGCCACTTCGACGTGCCGGACATGGCGGCGGTGCTGGAGGAGGCTTGGGAGCTGGTGGACGATGGGCTGATGACGTCGGCAGATTTCAAGGCGTTCACCTTCGATAATCCGGCGCACTTCTGGGCTGCCGGCAACCCGGATTTCTTCAAGGGCACCGTGGTGGAGCGCGAGGTGGATGCCCTGTTGGGCGGAGCCGAGATCGCAGCCGGCTGAGTGCCGGCCACGGGCTGGCATTCCGCTCACTGCCGCGGCGTGTCGCCGCGCGAGCGCAGCCATTCCACGGCGGCCATGAAGGTCATGGCGAAGATGATGAGGATCGCCGCCACGGCAAGGATCGCGGGGCTGATCTGTTCGCGCAGCCCGGTCCACATCTGGCGCGGGATGGTGCGCTGTTCGATGCCGCCCATGAACAGCACCGTCACCACCTCGTCGAACGAAGCGGCAAACGCGAAGAGCGCACCGGAGGCGACGCCGGGCGCGATGATGGGCAGTTGGACGCGCCGGAACGCCGTCAACGGCCCAGCGCCCAAACTCGCCGCGGCGCGCATGAGGTTAGGATCGAACCCCGCGAGGGTGGCCGTCACGGTGATCACCACGAACGGCGTGCCGAGGGCCGCGTGGGCGAGGATGAGCCCCACATGCGTGTGCGACAGGCCCAGCCGCGAGTAGAAGAAGAACATGCCGGCGGCGGCGATGATGATGGGCGTGACCATGGGCGAAATGAGAATGCCCATCACCAGCGAGCGCGCCGGCATGGCGGGATTGGCCAAACCCAGCGCGGCCAGCGAGCCGAGCACCGTGGCGAGGAGCGTTGCGCACACGCCGATGGCGAAGCTGTTGACGAGCGCCCGCTGCCACTGCGCGTCCGTCACCACGCTCTCGTACCAGCGCAGCGAGAAGGCGTCCGGGTCTAGGCGCAACATGCCCGGCGTGAACGTGAAGTAAGGCTCCGCGTTGAAGCTCAGCGGCACGATGACGAGGATTGGCGCAATGAGGAAGACGAACACCGCGCCGCACAGGATGCGATGCAGGACACGGCTCATGCGCTCGCGGCGCTCGATGAAGCTCATGCGGCCTCCTCTCCTAGGCTGGGCCGAATCGCCAGTGCGCCGGCCTCGCGCGATGCGAAGCTGGCGCGTTGGCGCCGGATTCTAGCGAACCCGCGCAATGAGCAGACAACCGTTGAGGGCATCGGCTGGATGAACGCTGCCGCGGTGTCCACTTGCGCCGCCGCTTCCGCCAGAATAGCGGCCTTTGAGATGGCGGACGCGATGCCACACACCACTTTGAGAACCGTTGGCGGGCCATGCTCCAAGCGCCGGCCGCGACGCCTAGGCCCGAGCGTGGCCAGCGGCCTGCGCAAGTGTTGCCGCCAAGGCGCATTGGCGTTGCTGGGCTTGGCCGGGGCTAGCGCTCTCGGTGCCGAACTCGCCCCAAGCGACACGGCGGTGGCGCATGGCGCGGCGCAGGCGGTGGAGCGCGTGGAGGGCTACCGACAGCGCGCCATTGCGATGGCGGACGACATCTGGGGGTTCGCGGAGCTTGGATATCAGGAGGAGCGCAGCGCGGGGCGTTTGGCGGATTTCCTCCAAGCGCAGGGCTTTGCCGTGGTGCGGGGCGTTGCCGACATGCCCACCGCGTTCGTGGCCGTGCGGGGCACGGGCTCGCCCGTCATCGCCGTGCTCGCCGAGTTCGACGCGCTGCCTGGCCTCTCGCAGGCGGCGCAGCCAGAGCGGATGCCGCGCACTCCGGGCGGCGCCGGCCATGCCTGCGGCCATCACCTTTTTGGCAGCGCGTCCGCCGTGGCGGCCGCGGCCCTAGCAGATTGGCTCGCCGCCACCGGCCGCCCGGGCGAGGTGCGCGTGTATGGCGCGCCGGCGGAGGAAGGCGGTTCGGGCAAGGTGTACATGACGCGCGCTGGCTTGTTTGATGATGTGGACGTGGCGCTGCATTGGCACCCGAGCGGCCGCAACGACGCGTCGGCTTCGAGCAGCACGGCGAACAAATCTGCGCGGTTTCGCTTTCAGGGCAGGGCGGCGCACGCGGCCTCAGCCCCAGCGCAGGGCCGCTCTGCGCTTGATGGGGTGGAGGCCATGAACTTCATGGTGAACCTCATGCGCGAGCATGTGCCGTCGGACGCGCGGATGCACTATGTCATCACCGAGGGCGGCGCCGCGCCGAACATCGTGCCGGAGACAGCGGAGGTCTACTACTACGTTCGCCATCCGCGCGTGGAGGTCGCCGCAGCGCTGTTCGAGCGCGTGGTGGCGGCCGCGGAAGCGGCCGCCCTCGGCACCGGCACCGCCATGTCCTACGAAATCATGCATGGCAACTATCCGGTGTTGCGCAACGACGCGCTGGCGCAGTTGATCGACGGCCATCTGCGCGCGTTGGGCGGCGTCGTCTACACGCCCGCCGAGCGCGCCTTTGCCGAGGCCATCCGCGAGACATTGGTGGCGCCGCCGCGCTGGGCGCTGGGCAGCGAGGCGGAAGTGCAGCCGTTTGAGTTCAAGCAGGGCATGGGTTCCACCGATGTGGGAGACGTGAGCTGGAACGTTCCCACCGGCGGTTTCCGCACCGCCACTTGGCCGCCCGGCACGCCAGCCCACAGTTGGCAGGCCGTGGCTGCCGGCGGCATGAGCATCGGCCACAAGGGCATGATGCTGGCCGCGCGCACACTGGCCGCTACTGGGGCTGCGTTGTTCCTGGAGCCGCGCCACATCGAAGCGGCGCGCGCGGAGTTCGAACGCCGCCGCGGCGCTGATTTTGAGTATGCGCCCTTGCTAGGCGACCGGGCGCCGCCGCTGGACTATCGGCGATGAAGGAACGCATCCTGCTCCTGCACCCCGGTGCGATGGGCGCCTCCGTGGGCGCTGCCTTGCACGGCAATGGGCATGTCGTCCGCTGGCTGCCGGCGGGCCGCAGCGCCGCCACCGCTAGCCGCGCTCAGGATGCCGGCTTGGTTGCGGCGGAGACGCTTGCTGGGGCGCTCGCAGAGGTGAGGGCCGTCATCTCGGTGTGCCCGCCCCATGCCGCCGTGGAAGTCGCCGCGGCCGTGGCGGGGCAGGGCTTCGCCGGCCTCTACGTCGATGCCAATGCCGTGTCGCCGGCCACCGCCACGCGCATCGCCGGCGTTGTTGGCGCCGGCTTCGTGGATGGCGGCATCATCGGGCCGCCGGCTTGGCGCGCGGGGTTGACGCGGCTCTATGTGAGCGGCGAGGAAGCCTCGCGGGTGGCCGGTTGGTTCGAGGGTTCGCCCCTTGATGCGCGCGTGGTCACGGGCTCCGCATCGGCGCTCAAGATGTGCTACGCCGCTTACACGAAGGGCAGCACCGCCTTGTTGCTCGCCATCCGCGCGTTGGCGGAGCGTGAGGGCGTCAGCGCCGCGCTCCGAACGGAGTGGGACATCTCACAGCCCGGTCTTGGAGACCGCAGCGAGCGCTCGGCCGCAGCAGCCGGCGCCAAGGCGTGGCGCTTTGCCGGCGAGATGCGGGAGATCGCGGCGACATTTGCGGCCGCGGGGCTGCCGGATGGATTTCATCTCGCAGCCGCCGAGACGTACCGCCGCTTGGCGCCCCTGAAAGATGCGCAGCAAGTGGACATGGCGGCGGCGCTGGCATTGCTTGCCGGCGACGCGGGCGACGAGGACGCGGCTCGCCAACAAGACGCTGCGGCAGCGGATGGCGCCTGAACCGCACTGCCAACGGGTTAGAATCCGCCCCAACGGCTAGGAGGAATGCCATGAGAACAACAGTTGCCTTGGCCTTGATCTGCGCCGGCCTCAGCGCCCAAGCGGCGCGGGTCGACAATTTCTCGCTGTTGGATCAGCACGGCGCAGCCCATGAGCTTTACTACTACTCAGACGCCGCCGCCATCGTGCTCATCGTGCAAGGCAATGGTTGCCCGATCGTGCGCAACGCCTTGGCGGATTACCGCGCCATCAGCGACGCGTACGCCGCGCGTGGCGTGGTGTTCCTGATGATCAACGCCAACTTGCAGGACAACCGCGCAGCCATCGCCGAGGAGGCCGCGGAGTGGGACATCCCGTACCCCATCTTGGTGGATGAGACGCAGCTAGTGGGCGAATCCCTTGGCCTCACGCGCACCGCGGAGGTGCTCGTCATCGACCCGCAGGGTTGGCGCATCGCCTATCGCGGCGCCGTCAACGATCGGCTGGCCTACGAACGGCAAAAGGCCGTGGCCGAGAAGCACTACTTGCGCGACGCGCTCGATGCCGTGCTGGCCGGCGCTGAAACCACTCTCGCCGGCCAACCGGCGATCGGCTGCCTGATGAACCTGCCCGGCAAGGCCGCAGACCACTCCCAGATCTCCTACGCAGACACCATCGCGCCCCTCCTGCAGGACAACTGCGTCGAGTGCCACCGCAGCGGCGGCATCGCGCCGTGGGCGATGACCAGCTACGCCATGGTGCATGGCTTCGCACCCATGATCCGCGAAGTGATCCGCACCCGCCGCATGCCGCCTTGGCATGCAGACCCTCATGTCGGCCATTGGCAGAACGATCGGGCGCTCACCGTTGCGGAGCGGCAAACGCTTGTGCATTGGATTGAGGCCGGCGCGCCCCGCGGCGACGGGGCAGACCCGTTGGCAGAGGCCGCGGCGCCGGCGCCGGATTGGGCACTGGGCGAGCCGGATGTGCTCATCGACATTCCGGCGTTCGACGTGGCGGCGTCTGGAGTGGTGGACTATCAGTTTCATGTCGTCGCGAATCCGCTGGACCGGGACGTGTGGGTGCGCGCGATGGCCGTGCAGCCCGGCGTCACGGAAGTCGTCCACCATGTGTTGGTCGGCACCACCGACGTTGGAGCGCCGGTGGCGTATTCGAACGAGAGCCTGATGAACAACTATCTCGGCGGGTATGCGCCGGGCGTGGAGCCGCAAATGATGCCGGAAGGCACCGGCGTGTTCGTGCCAAAGGGCACGGGCTTCATGTTTCAGATGCACTACACGCCCTACGGCAAGGCCGTGACAGACCGTTCGCGGCTGGGGCTTTATCTGCATGACGAGCCGCCGGCCAACTTCCTGCGCCACAGCGTGGTGCTGAACCCCGGCATTCGCATTCCGGCCAATGCCAAGGCGCATGTCGAAACCGCGTACTTTGAGTTTCACCGGGAAGCGACGCTCTACACGGTGCTGCCGCACTCCCACTACCGCGGCAAGAGCTCCACGTTCACGTTGCAACACCCGAACGGCGAGCGTGAACTCATCCTGTCTGTGCCGGATTACGACTTCAATTGGCAGCGCGGCTACGACTTCGCCACGCCCCGGCTGTTGGCGCCCGGCACGCGGCTCATCCACACCACGGTGTATGACAATTCGGCGCAAAACCCCGGCAATCCAGACCCGTCGCGGGAGGTGCCTTGGGGTTTGCAGTCCCACGACGAGATGCTCTACGGGGATTTCGTCTTTAGCTGGACGGAAGAGCGCTCCGACAAACCGATCCACGACAGTGACTTCATGGAGAGCGTGCAGTGGGTGGGTTTCATGGACCGCGACATGAACGGCAGCGTCGGCTTGGACGAGTTGCCGCCGGCCATGCGTGAGCGGATGCGGGAGACGTTCGCGCTAGGCGACGCTGATGGTGATGGCGCGCTCACTGCTGCCGAGTTCCTAGCCGGCAGCCGCGCCGCCGACGCCGACGAACCCGACGATGGCCTAGTCGCGGGAGACTGACGCGCCGCCCAGCGGCGCCACGCCTCCATGCAGAGCGCCCCGCCCGTTCGGGACATTGTGCTGGTCGGGGCTGGGCACAGCCATGTGGCGGTGCTGCGGCGCTTCGGGATGCGCCCGGAGCCGGGGCTGCGCATCACAGTGGTGGCGCGGGAGGTGCAGACGCCGTACTCCGGGATGCTGCCCGGCGTCGTCGCGGGCCTCTACGACGAGGCGGAAATCCACATCGACGTGGCGCGGCTTGCCGCGTTCGCCGGCGCCCGCTTGATCGCCGGTCAAGCGGTGGGGCTTGAGCCGAACGCGCAGCGCGTGCTGCTCGACGATCGCCCGCCGCTGCGCTACGACATTCTCTCCATCAACGTGGGCGGCGCTTCCGGCGCCGAACTGCCGGAAGCGGCTTGGCTCACGCCCGTGAAACCGATCGGTGGCTTCCTGCCGCGCTGGCGGCGCGTTGCGGATGCCTTGGCGCAGGGGCCGCTGCGCATCCTGCTCATCGGCGGCGGGCCGGGCAGCGTCGAGTTGGCCTTGGCCATGCGGGCGCGGTTCCCGGCCACGGCGCGGGTGACGCTCGCCACCGGGGACGCTGAAGTGCTCGCAGCTCATGCCCGCGGGGCGCGGCGTCGCCTTGCCAAGCGGTTGGCCGCCAGCGGCGTCGAGGTCGTCACCGGCTTCTTCGCCGCTGCCTTTGACGTTGCCTACGTGACGGCCCGGGATGGACGGGCGCTGGAACACGATCATGTGTTTTGGGTGGCCGGCGTGGAAGCGTCCCCCGCCTTCAAGTCTTGCGGCCTCACTACCGACGACGATGGCTTCATCGCTGTGGATCATTGCTTGCGCTCGCTCTCTCACGACAACGTGTTCGTGGCGGGAGACGCCGCGGCGATGGTGGGGCAACCGCGCCCCAAGTCTGGCGTTTACGCCGTTCGCCAAGGCCCGACGTTGGCGGAGAACTTGCGCCGCTGCGCGTTGCGCCGGCCGTTGCGCGCCTACCGGGCGCAGCGGAGGGCGCTGGCGCTGATTGGCGTCCCCCACCGCGGCGCAGTGGCGTCCCGTGGCGGCCTGAGCGTGTCCGGGCGCTGGGTTTGGCGTTGGAAGCAGTGGCTGGACCGCCGCTTCATGGCCCGCTATCAGGCATTGCCGGCGATGCCGGAAGAAGCTCCGGCGCTGCATCCGGCGCTGCAAGCTGCGGCGCCGGCGGCGATGCGCTGCGGTGGCTGCGGCGCCAAGCTCGGCGCAGACTTGCTGAATCGCGTGCTGGCGCGCCTAGACCTGCCGGAGGATGCGAGCCTCCTGCAGGGCATCGGCGACGACGCGGCGGTGATGCGGCTCGAGGGCACGCATCTCGTGCTCACCTGCGATGGCTTTCGCGCCATGATCGACGATCCGTACCGGTTTGGCCGCGTCGCCGCGCATCACGCCCTCAATGACGCCTACGCCATGAACGCGACGCCGCGCTACGCGCTGGCGCTGGTGACGGTGCCGGCGATGGCCGATGCGCTGATGGAAGAAGATCTCTATCAAGTGATGGCGGGTGCCGCGTCGGCGCTGGCCGACGAGGGCGTCACCCTCGTTGGCGGCCACTCGGCAGAAGCCGCGGAACTGTCCGTCGGCTTCATGGTGGCCGGCGCCGCTGGCAACCAGATGCTCCCCAAGGGCGGCTTGCAGGTGGGCCAGCGGCTGGTGCTCAACAAGCCCATCGGCGTGGGCGTGGTGCTTGCCGGCGCCATGCGGGCGCGCGTCGCCGGGGAAGACTTGATGGCCGCCATCGAACAGATGGACCAATCCAACGCCGCCGCGGCCGGCATCTTGGCCGAACACGGCGCCACGGCCTGCACGGATGTGACTGGCTTTGGGCTGGCCGGACACTTGAGCGAAATGACCCGCGCCGCCGGCGTGGGCGCAACGCTCTGGCTGGACGCGCTGCCGCGTTTGTCGAGCGCGGTGGAACTGATGGGCGCTGGGGCTGCCAGTTCCTTGCAGGAAAACAACGAGCAAGCGCTCGGCGACTACGCATGCGACGCGCACATGCGCCAAGGCGTGGCGTTTCGGCTGCTGGCGGATCCGCAAACGGCGGGGGGTTTGCTGGCCGGCGTGCCGGCGGCTTTGAGCGATGCCTGCGCGCGGGCGTTGCGCGACGCCGGCTATCCGCACAGCGCCGTGGTTGGCGAGGTGGTGGACGCGGGTTTGAGCGTGGTGCCTGGCGCTGGGCTGCCGGCATGACGGCGACTGTCCGCATCGTCACTGACCCGATGTGTTCTTGGTGCTGGGGCACCACGCCGCACTATGAGGTGACGATGGTGGAACTCGCTGGGCGCGGCGTGGCCTTCGACATCGCCATGAGCGGCATCAACGTGCATAGCACGCGCCCGGTGGGCGCCTATGGCCGCGAACGGCTCGCGGCTTTGTGGCGTGAAGTGACGGAGGTGACGGGGCAGCACTTTTCCCACCACCTGCCGCCCGGCACTGTCTACAACAGCCTGTTGCCTTGCCTCGCGGTGGAGGCGATGCGCGACGTGCATAGTGCGCCCCCGTTCGGCTACGCGCACCGGCTGCAGCAGCGGTTCTTCGCGGAGGGCGTCAACGTGAACGATTTGGACGTGCTGTTGGAGACTGCCACCGAGTATGGCGCTGCGCCGGACGCGATGCGCAAGCTCATGAACTCGAACGCGGTGCGTGAGCGCACCCGTTGGGGCTTCGAGAACGCCCGCAGCTACGGCACCAACGCCGTGCCGAACGTGCTCGTCAGTGCGGATGGCGTGGAGTTCCGCCTGTTCGCCGGCGGCTTCGTGGACGCCGAGCAGCTCACGGCAGACCTTGAAGCTTGGCTGGACGGGTTGGGCGACGGGGCCTCGCCTGGCGTCGGCAGGGAAACCGGCTAGAGAGACCTGTGTGCCACCGTTGAGAGGGATCGTCTTCCCACACGGATGTGTACATCCGAACTTGGTGATGATTGGCATTGATGCGGTGGCCGGCGTGGGGCGGACATGCAAGGGCGATTGGCTCTCGCCTGTGCCTGTGCTGGAATACGCCGCTTAGCTTTCGCGTCTTCATGGCCGCGGTGACGCGGCGCTGGTTTGGCGCACCTTAAGGGACTGCAACCATGTTCGAGAGCCTAAGCGAGCGGCTCGGCAACGCACTGCGCGGGCTTGCGGGCCGCGCCTACCTCTCCGAGGACACCGTGCGCGCATCGGTGCGTGAGGTGCGCTTGGCGTTGGTCGAGGCGGATGTCGCCTTGGAAGTGGCGCGCTCCTTCACCGCCGCGGTGCAGGCCAAGGCGCTTGGCCAAGCGGTGGGGCCTGGCCTCACCGCTAGCGAGGCGTTTGCGCGCATCGTGCGCGACGAGTTGGTCGCGGCGATGGGTGCGGCGAACGATGCGTTGAACTTGGCCGCCACGCCGCCGGCGGTGATTCTCATGGCCGGCCTGCAGGGCGCCGGCAAAACCACCACCGCGGCCAAGCTCGCCCGGCTCCTGCGCGAGCGCGAGGGCAAGCGCGTCGCGGTCGTCAGCGCGGACGTGCATCGCCCGGCAGCCATTGAACAGTTGGGCGCCCTGGCCGCGGAGGCGGGCGCCCGCTTTGTGCCGAGCGCTGTGGGTGAGGAACCCCTCGCCATCGCCGAGCGCGCGCTGGCGGACGCCGGCGCCAACTTTGATGATGTGCTGATCGTCGACACCGCCGGGCGCTTGGCCATCGACGCCGAGATGATGGCCGGCATCGCCGCCCTGCACGCTGCCTTGCAACCGGTGGAAACTCTCTTTGTGGTGGACGCCATGACTGGGCAGGACGCCGCCGCCACCGCCAAGGCGTTCAACGCCGCCTTGCCGCTGACCGGCGTGGTGTTGGCGAAGGCGGATGGCGATGCCCGCGGTGGCGCCGCGCTGTCGGTGCGCGCCATCTGCGGCAAGCCGATCAAGTTTCTCGGCGTCGGCGAGCGCACGGATGGCTTGGAGCCCTTCCACCCAGACCGCATCGCGTCCCGCATCCTCGGCATGGGCGACATGCAGACGCTCATCGAAGAGGCGGACCGCAAGGTCGATAAGCAGCAGGCGCGCCGCCTCGCGACGAAACTCGGGCGTGGCCAACGGTTCAACCTGGAGGACTTTCGGGATCAACTGCGGCAAATGACGCGCATGGGCGGCGTGGGCGCCATGTTGGAGAAACTGCCGGGCGCGGGCCAACTGGGAGCCCCGGCGCAGGCCGGGCTAGACGACGGCAGGTTCCAGCGCATGGAAGCCATCATCGGCTCCATGACCGTTCAAGAGCGCCGCTTCCCAGACATCGTGAATGGCGGCCGCAAGCGCCGCATCGCGATGGGCAGCGGCACACAGGTGCAGGACGTGAATCGCCTGCTGAAACAGCACAAGCAGATGCAGCGCGCCATGCGCAAGATGACCAGCAAGGGCAGCATGCAAAAGGCGATGCGGCGGATGCAAGCGAGCCAAACGGCAGGCAGCCCCCGGATGCCGGCGCGGCGCGGCCGGCGCCGGTGAATGCACCCATTGGGGACTGGTTGCTGAGAGGGATCAGTGACCCTTCTAGACGTTGCGGTCAGGCAGCCGCTTCCGTCATCCTAGCGAACTCGGCAGGGGGCTTGGCGGTTCAATGTAAGCGGCGCAATGTTGAGCATGTGCCTTAGTATGTGCTAGAGCGCATTGTCAAGCGGCGGTACAGGAGGCTGGCGGATCAAGGGTCGGCGGCCCGCTCCGATTCGGCGGTCGACGTCGGTTCGCTCTCCGACGGGATGGCGAGTCGCCAGCCTCTGACCCACGACCGAGTGGGCGCGTCGGTGAGCTCGACGTTGACCACGAGCTCTCGACTCCTGCCAGGGGTTCGAGCGAGCACCGTAACGGTGGTCTCCCCGAGCTGCTCGCCGAGCGGCACGATTCGCAACACGCCGCCCTCGACATGCGCTTGGACCAACGCCGGATCGCCGACGGTGACGCGATACTCGACGGCGTTGCCGAGGACGGCGAAGATATCGGCGACGTTCAACGAGAGCGCGTCGCCGGTCGGCACGTCTCGGTTGGCCGCGTCTTTGATGATGCCGACTCCCCCCCTGCGCCAGTCAAATAGGACGGTTTCGTCAGCTCCGTCCAGTGGCCAAATGGTGGCAAACAGCCGCTCGTCCAACTCCAGCACGCTGTCCCGCAAGGTCTCCACGCTTATCGTTGTCTCCGTGCTGCCGGCGGCTACAACTGCTTCCCCTTGGGCCGGGGAATAGTCCACGCCTGCCTCGGCGAGTGGCGGCCGCACGTAGGTCTCGGGCGAGTAAGTCCCCCAGCGGAGTTTCACGTCGCGGTCGACGGCTGGCGCCAGCCGCACGCGGAACGCAAGCGCTTCACCCTCGGTGGCGACTGCATCGTCCACACGAATGCTTGGCGAGAAGACAACGTCCACGCCGCGGCCGCGCAGCGCCGAAATATGGGCGCCTGCCGACTCGTCGTCGAGCGGGTTGCCGCTGAGGTCGAGGAGGTGGAGGTGGCCGCCTCCCAAGCCGGTGTTCCCCAGGAGTGGTGAAATGTCCTCTATCGCGTTGTTGAGCAGATGGACATAGCGCAAGCTGGTCATTCCCGACAGCGGCGACACGTCCTCGACCGCGTTGTCAGTGAGACTAAGGTTAGCTAGCTCCGTCAATCCGGCAAGGGCGGAGAGGTCCTCGATCGCGTTTGACTCGAGACCGAGGTTGAACAAGTTCGTCAGCCCGGCAGCCGCCGAGATGTCCTTTATCGCGTTATTCGAGACGTCGAGGGTATTCAAGCTCGTCATCCCGCCAAGCGCCGAGATGTCTTCAACGGCGTTGTCTTCGAGATAAAGGAAACCAACCCTCAATTCCTTCAGCGCCGAGATGTCCTCTATCCGGTTTCCTGACAAGTGGAGAACGCGCAGATTCGCCAGACCCGAGAGCGCCGAGATGTCCTCGAGACCATTCCAGGCAAGGTAAAGTTCTTTGAGGTTGGCGAGATAGTTGACGTCGTTCCCGCTCAACGAGGCCAATCCGCGACCCGAGAGATCCAACGCGCTGACAGCCGCGACATCCCATGCCGTTACATCTCGACAGGCCGTATGCCCGGTGGCGTCCACAATGGCCTGCCGAACTGCCGGGGCACGGTCGCAAACAGAGACCATGGCAACGGTACCTAGCTGCCGCAGCAAGACAGGCTTGCCCGCTATGGAGACGACGCCCCGACGGACCACCCCCTCGTTCGGTGCAGCGCGAATTACGGCCCTGTCGCCTTCCACCGCCACGTCTAGGAAGGTCTCGTTGGTGACGGCGCGCCAAGGACAAGACGCGCCCGACCCGCCGACTTCCACGGTGTAGCTGCCGCCGTCTGCTGGCACTTCCAGGACATCCGCCGACAGGCCGAACCGGCACCGTGCGGATCGCAGGCGCCAGTTGGCCAATGCCCGTCTGTTTTCATTGACGGCCCGGCTGGCGTCGGCCGGCCACTCGTCCGGCCCGGCGTCTTCTTCGGCGATGCCCAGCGGGTCGCCATCGTCGTTGGGCCAGCGTTGACGCGGGTTGGAAAGACGCAACAGCCGCCCGCAATTGAATCCACTATCGAGGCACTGCCGTGGATAGGCCATGGTCGTTACCCAACGTCGTTCCTCCTCCGCGCCGGCGTCGAAGGCACGCTGATTGACGTAGCCGATGCCATAGAGCCGAAAGGGGTCGTCGGCCAACCCCTGCTCTATGATCCGCCTGTACTCGACACCGTCCTCATGGGTGACCAATTGATAGGCATCGTGTTGCAAGCCCATGTTGTGGCCAACCTCGTGAATCAGCGTGCCTACATTTGCAATACTGGTGCCGAAGGCGCCCCAAAGGAAAGCTATTCCACCGGCGTCGTCCAAGTCTCCTCGGTCGTGGATCAAATGAACGAGGTCCGCCGAGTAGGCGTCGCGGACCTCGTGTACTTCGGTCATGTAGCCGTCGTCGGAGAATGCGAGATGTCCTAAGAGAGTGCCTATGTTGTTTTCCGTGCGCTCGTAGTCGTAGTGTACTTCCGTGGCGCCAACTAGGTTGAGGCGCGTCTGGATGTCGCTGGCCAAGTACGCCTCGTTGGCGCCGGCGATGGCCAGGTCCACGAACGCCTGCATGCGCCGTGGGCCGCCAAGCCCCTCGCGGGTGGACTGCGTCCAGAACACGAAGATGTCGATCGTCGAACCATCGTCTTCGCTGCCATCGCCAGTAGCTTGCGGGCCATCCTTCGATCTCCGTTCCGCGCCGCGGGCACCATCTTTCACTCTCGGCGGCAGGATCGGCTCGGCCAGCGGCTTCCTTTTGGTCGGGTCGGTCTTCTCGATCAGATACGACCCGCCGCCCGCGGTGCGGATGGTGTAGTGGCCTTGGGGCGTCCAGACATCGCCGACGACCACGGCGCCGTTCACCACCAGGACGACGTTGCTGACGTCCTTCATGCCGGCGATGTGTCCGGCCAAGGAATAGCCGCGCGAGGTCGGCGCGGTGCGCTCGATCACGGCGGTCATGTCCACGCCGTCCAGCAAGTTGAGCCGCAGCCGCGTGGCGCTGCCAGCGCTCGCTTGGCCGCGGGCGCGGGCAAGCTGATCCTTGGCGATGCCGACAATCCTGCGCTGAGCCGCCGGGGTGTCCAAGCTCTTGCCGCCGCTTGCGTCGTCCTTGGCGCCCGTGCGCGGCTCGAGCAGCGGCGGAGCGTTCGCCGGGCGCGGGTCGAAGAAGAGCCCTGGCAGCGTGTCTTCAACCGGCGCCGGCTGTCCATGCGCGACGGCAGCGCTTGCCAGCAAAAGAAGGATGGCGCATCGCATCAAGTCAGTAGAAATGACGTAATCGGACTTGGAGCCAATTTGGTCAAACTCTAACACAGGGGTGCTACGGCGGAGTCGCCACCTTGTGCCGTGCTCGCACTGTGCTCGACATTTTTCAAGCCGACTTTGGCCGCCAAAGTGCGCGAACCGAGGCTCGGTCGCTGGCAGTCGCGCAAGGTTAAGACGGCCAGTCCCGGCACTTTGTCGTTCCATCAAAGCAACCCATCCGGTAGAATCGCCGGCTTTTCCGGTGGGCTTTGGTCCATGGTCAAGATTCGGCTTGCGCGGCATGGCGCGAAGAAGCACCCATTCTTTCATCTGACGGTGGCGGACCAAGCCGCGGCGCGGGATGGTCGGTTCATCGAGCGGGTTGGCTTCTACAATCCGGTGGCGAAGGGACAAGAAGAACGGGTGCGCATCAACCTTGCGCGCGTGGACCACTGGCTCGCCGTCGGCGCGCAGCCGACAGAGCGCGCCGGCAAGCTGATCAGCGCGGCCCGCCGCGCCGCGGCTGAGCCAACCGCCTAGCCGACGCTGGCTGTGCGGGGATGTCGCGATTGGCAGCCACATGGCGGAGCAAGCGCAACGGCAGCCCGACGGGGCGCGCGAGGGGCAGCGCCCTTCGCAAGAGTTGGAGGGGAGAGACGCCGATCTTGTCGTAGTGGGCCGCATCGGCGCGGCGCATGGTGTGCGGGGTTGGCTGCGCGTTAGCTCCTTCACGGCGCCGCCAGACAACATTTTGGGTTATCGGCCTTGGTCGCTGCATGTCGGCGGCGCTTGGCGATGCGTGCAGGTGGAAGCGGCGGAGCGGCGTGGCGAGGGCTTTCTGTGTCGGTTCGCCGGCGTGGCCGACCGCGACGCCGCCGCCGCGTTGCGGGGGGCCTTGGTGGCGGTGCCGGGCGCCGCGTTGCCGGCGCTGGACGACGGCGAGTATTACTGGCGAGACCTCATCGGCCTCGATGTCGCCACCGTTGCCGGCGCCGCGCTGGGCCGGGTGGAGAACTTGATGGAAACGGGCGCCAACGACGCCTTGGTCGCGCGCGATGGACAGCGCGAACGGCTCATCCCGTTCGTTGCCCACGTGGTGCGCGCGGTGGACTTGCAGGGCGGCGTCATCGTGGTGGACTGGGACGCGGATTTTTGACCATGCAAGCCACCGCCATCACCCTGTACCCGACCATGTTCGACGCTTGGACGAGCCGGGGCGTGGTGGCGCGCGCCATTGCCGGTGGCGCCATGCAGTTCCGCGCCACAGATTTGCGTGACTATGCCGAAGGCCCCCATGCCACGGTGGATGACCGACCCTACGGCGGCGGCCCCGGCATGGTGATGATGGCAGCCCCGTTGACGCGGGCGCTGGCGGCAACCCGTGAGCAGGCGGCCGGCCATGTCACCACGGTGTTCATGTCGCCCCAAGGGCAGCGCTTCGACCAGCGCGTTGCCGCCGAGCTCAGCGAACTCGAAAGCCTCGCTTTCGTCGCCGGTCGCTTCGAGGGCGTGGACGAGCGGTTCGTGGAGCGCGAGGTGGACATCGAGCTGTCGCTCGGAGATTTCGTCATCACCGGCGGCGAGTTGGCCATCATGGTGGTGCTCGACGCCGTGGCGCGGCTGTTGCCGGGAGCGGTGGGCAACGCCGAATCCCTCATCGCCGAATCGCATATGGACGGCCTGCTCGATTGCCCCCACTACACCCGCCCCGCGGTGTTTGAGGGCGCCGCCGTTCCACCCACGCTCATGAGCGGCGACCATGCCGCCGTGGCGCGTTGGCGCCGCAAGCAATCCTTGGGGCGCACTTGGCGCCGCCGGCCAGACTTGCTCGCCGGCCGCCGGTTCGCCGCGGAAGATCAAAGCCTCCTGCGGGAGTTCATCGCCGACACTGTGGAGTAGCCCAAACATGCGTCGCAACAAAGTGATCGAAGAGCTCGAGAACGAGCAACTCAGACAAGACATTCCAGACTTCGGGCCGGGCGACACCTTGATCGTGCGCGTGCGCATCCGCGAAGGGGCGCGGGAGCGCCTGCAGGCATTCGAGGGGGTCGTCATCGGCAAGCGCAACCGCGGCCTCAATTCCTCATTCACCGTGCGCAAGATGGCGCATGGCGTGGGCGTCGAGCGCAGCTTCCAGACGCACAGCCCAGACATCGCCAATGTGGAAGTGAAACGCCGCGGCGACGTGCGGCGCGCCAAGCTGTATTACCTGCGCAGCCGCTCGGGCCGGGCGGCGCGCATCAAGGAAAAGGTCTAACGCATGGTGGCGGACGGCGGCGCAGCGCACGCCGTCGAAGTCGACGCCTATCTGGATTCGCTTTGGCTGCAAAAGGGCCTTGCGGCCAACACGTTGGCGGCGTATCGCCGCGACCTCACGGCATTTGGCGGGTGGCTAGAGCGCGGGTTGGACTCGGCGCAGCCGCACGACATCCAAGCCTACTTGGGCGAACGCTACGACGGCGGCGCCTCGGCGCGCTCGGCGGCGCGATTGCTGTCGTGCCTGCGCGGCTACTACCGCGCCGCGGTGGACGCCGGACGGCTGCGGCAGGATCCCACCGCGACGGTGGCGCGCCCGATGTTGGGGCGGCCGTTGCCGAAGTCGCTCTCGGAAGGCGAGGTGGAGGCGCTGTTGGGGGCGCCGCGGGTGGATGATCCCACCGGCCTCGCTCACGAGTACCGCGACCGCACCATGCTGGAAGTGCTGTACGCCACGGGCTTGCGCGTTTCGGAACTGGTTGGCCTCGCCGTGTCGGCGCTCAATCTGCGCCAAGGCGTGGCGCGCGTCACCGGCAAGGGCGGCAAGGAACGGCTGGTGCCGGCCGGCGAGGTGGCATTGGATTGGGTGGGGCGGTACTTGGCCGTCGCCCGCCCGGCGCTGTTGCGGGGCCGCCCGAGCGACGCGCTGTTCCCTTCCAATCGCGGCGTCGCGCTGACGCGCCAAGCGTTCTGGCATGGCATCAAGCGCTATGCCGAGCGCGCCGGCATCAGGGCGGACATCTCGCCGCACACCCTGCGGCACGCCTTCGCCACGCATCTGCTCAACCACGGGGCAGACTTGCGGGCGGTGCAGATGATGTTGGGCCATGCAGATTTGTCCACCACCCAGATCTACACCCACGTCGCGCGGGATCGCTTGAAGCGGTTACACTCCGCGCATCACCCACGCGGATGAAGCGGGCGCGAAACGTGAAGACCACCTTACGGCTCGTGCTTGCCGCCGGCGTGGTGCTGGCCGTCGGCGTGGGCGCTGCCGCCGCGGAGCAAACGGCAGCCGAGCAGGACGCGCTGCGCGCGGAGCTCAGACGGCTGCTGCCAGAATTGCCCATCTCCACCGTTGCCGAATCCGCCATCGCCGGGGTGTATGCCGTGCAGCTCGAAGATGGCGCCATGCTCTATGTGAGCGGAGACGGCAGCCATGCCATCGCCGGCGACATGTACGCCTTGACGGATGCTGGCCCGGTGAACCTCGCGGAGAGCCAGCGCGCGAAGCGGCGCCGGGAACTCATCGCCGGCGTGGATGTGGCGGACATGATCGTGTTCGCGCCGCGCGCCAAGCCGCGCGCCGTGCTGCACGTCTTCACGGATGTGGACTGCGGCTACTGCCGCAAACTGCACAACGAGCGCCAAGCGCTGCGCGAGCATGGCATCGAGTTGCGCTACCTCGCCTATCCGCGCGCCGGCGTCGGCTCGCCGACGTACAACCACATGGTGTCGGCGTGGTGCGCGGATGATCGCCAAGGCGCCATCACGCACCTCAAGCAGGGCGAGGCCATCACGGACAGAACCTGCGACAACCCGGTGGCCGCGCAATACGAGTTGGGGGGCATGGTGGGCGTTTCCGGCACGCCGTCCATCATCACGGCGGCCGGCGAGCTGATTCCCGGCTACATGCCGGCGGACGAACTCGCAAAGAAGCTCGGCGTGCTCTAGTGCCCACGCCGTTGCGGGTGGGCCTAGCTGGTCTCGGCACGGTCGGCCAAGGCGTCGTGCGCCTGTTGCTTGAAGATGCGGCCGGCCTCCGGGCGCGGGCGCCGCGCCCGCTCGTGCTCAGCCGCGTTGCCAGCCGCACCCCACGCCCACATGTGGCGCTGGGCGGCGCGCCGTTCTCCACCGATGCGCGGGCGCTCATCGACGCCGACGATGTGGACGTCATCGTGGAGACCATCGCCAGCACCGACGCGGACGCCGCCCTCGCCGCATCCAAGGAGTTGCTCGCCGGCGCCATCGACGCCGGCAAGGGCTTTGTGACGGCGAACAAGGCCCTCATCGCCCGGGAGGGCAACGCGCTCTTGGCCGCTGCGCGCAACGCCGGCACGCACGTCGGCTTCGAGGCGGCGGTGGCGGGAGGGGTGCCGATCATCAACGCGCTCACCCAAGGCCTTGCCGCCAATCGCATCGAGTGGCTCGCCGGCATCGTGAACGGCACCTCCAACCACATCTTGACGGCCATGGCGCAGGACGGGCAGAGTTTTGACGCCGCGTTGGCGGAGGCGCAGCGCTTGGGCTACGCGGAGGCAGACCCCACCTTCGATGTGGAAGGCATCGACGCCGCCCACAAGCTCGCCATTCTCGCGCACCTCGCCTTCGGGGCGCCGCTGGACTTGGCTGGCGTGTATGTCGAAGGCATCCGCGCCATCGATGCCGAAGACATCGCGTATGCGCGGGAGCTTGGCTTTCGCGTCAAGCACCTCGGCGTCGCCCGGCGCGGCGCGCAACCGCGCGTCCATCCGTGCCTGCTGCCGGAAGACAGCCTGATCGCCAAGGTGGACGGCGTGTCGAACGCGGTGCAGGTGCATGGCCATGCCGTCGGTTCGACGCTCTATGTCGGGCCCGGCGCCGGCGCGGCGCCGACGGCTTCCGCCATCGTTGCCAACTTGCTGGAGATCGCCCGCGCCGCCCCAATGGCCTTGCCGGCGCCGGCGCAAGCGGGTGCCACCGCCCCCATCGGGGCGCTCACCTGCCAGCACTACTTGAAGATTCCGGCGGCGGACGAACCCGGCGTCTTCGCGCAGGTGGCGGAAATCTTGAGCCGTCACGGCGTTTCCATCGAGAGCGTGATTCAACGCGGCGCCGCCGCGCGTGGCGAGGCCGCGTCGCAGTGGGTGCCCATCGTCATCCTCACCAACGCCGCCGCGGAGGCCGAGATGCGCGCCATCGTGGCGGCGATTGAAGGCTTGGACGGGGTGACAGGGCGCATTGGGCGCATCCGCGTGGCGGATTTCGGCGGGACGGTCTGATCGAGCTGGAACCTCGCCCAGCGCCGCCGCCAGACTCGGGGTTGCTGGCGCAGTTTCCGCGTTTCTTCGCGCAAGCCTTGGCGGCGCGGGGCGTGGCCTCGCCTGCCGGCCTCGATCTTTCCCTGCGCAACCTGCACAGCCCAGACTCCCTCGCCGGCATCGATGTGGCGGCGGAACGTTTGGAGTCTGCCGTGGTCGCCGATGAGCCGGTGCTGGTGGTGGGGGATTTCGACGCCGACGGCGCCACCGGCACGGCCCTCGCCGTCTCGTTCCTGCGCGCCTTGGGCGCGAGCCGGGTGGGCTACCTGGTGCCGAATCGATTCGAGCACGGTTACGGGTTGTCGCCAGAACTCGCTGCCATCGCCATCCAGCGCGAACCGGCCGTCATCGTCACCGTGGACAACGGCATCGCCAGCGTGGATGGCGTCGCCATCGCAGCGCGCGCGGGCGTGGACGTAATCGTCACGGATCATCACCTGCCGGGCGCTGTGTTGCCGGCGGCGCATGCCATCGTCAATCCCAACGTGCCGGGTTGCCAATTCCCGAGCAAGGCGTTGGCCGGCGTGGGAGTGGTCTGGTATCTGCTGAGCCGGGTGCGGGCGCGGTTGACGGCCGCAGGCTTCTTCGAGCGGCGCGGCGTGGTGCGGCCTAACTTGGCGCACTGGCTCGATCTCGTCGCCGTGGGCACGGTGGCAGACGTGGTGCCGCTGGATCGCAACAACCGCATCTTGGTCTACAACGGCCTTCGCCGCTTGCGCGCTGGCAAGGCGCGGCCGGGCTTGAACGCGCTGTTGGAAGTGGGGAAACGGGCGCCGTCGACGCTGCGCGCGGCGGACCTTGGCTTCGCCGTGGGGCCGCGCTTGAACGCCGCTGGGCGCTTGAAGGACATGGGCGTCGGCATCGAGTGTTTGTTGGCGGACGACCTTGGCCAAGCAGCCCCGTTGGCCGCCGCCCTTGACGAACTCAACCTCGATCGACGCGACATCGAGAGGCAGATGACGGAAGAGGCCGAGGCGTTGGTCGAAGCGGCCCCAAGCCCCGGCGACAGCGCCATCTGCGTGTATGACCCGAGCTGGCATCAGGGCGTCGTCGGCATCGTCGCCGGCCGCGTGCGCGAGCGCTTTCATCGCCCGGCCATTGCGTTCGCCGAGGCCGGCGACGCGGCCCCGGGCGAGCTCAAGGGCTCCGCCCGCTCAATCAAGGGGCTCAACATCCGCGATGCGCTGGCGGACGTGGGGGCGCGGTTCCCCGGCCTCATCGAGCGGTTCGGCGGCCATGCGATGGCGGCCGGCGTCACCATTCGCCGCGTCCACCTGTCGCGTTTCAGCAAGGCGTTTCGTGACGCGGTGGACGCGCGTGTCACGCCGGAAGCGCTGCGCGGCGCCCGCCTCACGGATGGTGGCTTGGACGCCGAGGACTTATCCGTCGCCAACGCGGCCTTGGTGGCCGCCCATGAGCCGTGGGGCCAGGGCTTTGAGGAGCCGACGTTCCACGGCGAGTTCGACGTGGTGACGCAAAGAGTGGTGGGAGAACGCCACTTGAAGATGGCGCTGCGTTGCGGCAAACGGGTGGTGGACGCCATCGCGTTCGGCCAGGCACCCATTGATACCCCGCGAACCCCGCGAGTGCGGGCTCTGTACCGCCTTGCCGTGAACGACTACAAGGATGTGGAGACCCTGCAGCTCGTCGTCGAGGCGATGGAGCCTTGCGACGCTTAGGCCACGGTGCGCCGGGTTGATGGGCCACGGCGCGAGCCATGGCAGCCGCCCGCGCCGCGCCACAAGCGCTACAATCCGCAACTTTTGCGGAGCAGCCGCGGTGGCCGAGATCACCTCTGTCAGAGAGCGAGTGAAGGCCCTCGCAGCCCGTGACGACGCGCTTCGGGGGTTTCTTTGACTACCCGGCGCGCAAGCAGCGTCTGCTTGAAGTCGAGCTCACCCTCGCCGAGCCGCAAATTTGGAACGATCGGGAGCGCGCCGAAGCGCTGTCTCGGGAACGCTCGGCCCTCGAGCGGGTGGTGACGGTGCTCGACGCCTTGGCGTCGGGGCTCGATGAAGCATCGGAACTCGCTGAAATGGCGGCCGGCGAAGCGGATGCCGCGGCGCTGGATGAAATCGATGGCGACCTCAGCGGGTTGGAGACGCGGCTCGCCGCCCTCGAGTTCCGCCGCATGTTCGACGACGAGGCTGATCCTTCCAACGCCTATGTGGAAATCCAGTCTGGCTCTGGCGGCACCGAGGCGCAGGACTGGGCGGAGATGCTGCTGCGCATGTACCTGCGGTGGGGGGAGAAACGCGGCTTCACGACGGAAATCGTCGATCTGTCCGCTGGGGACGTCGCGGGCATCAAGGGCGCCACGGCGCATTTCATCGGCGAATACGCCTACGGTCGGCTGCGCACGGAAACCGGCGTCCACCGCTTGGTGCGCAAATCGCCGTTTGATGCCGGCAACCGTCGCCACACCTCCTTCGCCTCGGTGTTCGTGTCGCCGGAGGTGGATGACGACATCGACATCGACATCGACCGCGCCGACGTGCGCGTGGACACCTACCGCGCCAGCGGCGCCGGCGGCCAGCACGTCAACCGCACGGATTCGGCGGTGCGCCTCACGCACCTGCCCACCGGCGTCGTGGTGCAATGCCAGAGCGAGCGCTCGCAGCACCAGAACCGCGACAAGGCATACAAGCAACTGCGCGCCAAGCTCTATGAGTTGGCGCTGCAAGAGCGCCGCGCTGAGCGCCAAGCGCTGGAGGACAGCAAGGCGGACATCGGCTGGGGCAGCCAAATCCGCTCGTATGTGCTGGATCAGTCCCGCGTGAAGGATTTGCGCACGCAAGTGGAACGTGGCGACCCGAACAACGTGCTGGACGGCGACATCGACGGCTTCATCGAGGCGAGCTTGAAAGCCGGCCTCGGCGGTGGCGCCAGCTAAATGGCGGACGCGAACGATCTCCGCGCCGAGCGCCGTGCCAAGGTGGATGCGCTCCGCGAGCAGGGCGGCGCCTATCCGAACGGCTTCGAGCGCGGCGCCTTGGCGGCCGCGCTGCAGGAAGAGTGCGCCGAACTAGACAAGGCGGCGCTCGAACAAACAGCCAAGCAGGTGGCGGTGGCGGGCCGCGTCATGTTACGGCGGGTGATGGGGCGCGCCAGCTTCTTCACGTTGGAAGACCCGAGCGGGCGGATTCAGTGCTATGTGCGCCGGGGCGACGTGGGCGTGGTCGCCTACGATGAGTTCAAGAAACTCTGGGACTTGGGCGACGTCGTCGGCGTTCAGGGCGCGCTCATGCGCACGGACAAGGGCGAGCTCTCGGTGCAGGCGCAGCGCATGACGCTGCTGGCAAAGGCGGTGCGGCCGCTGCCGGAGAAGCACAGCGGCCTTGTGGATTTGCAGACGCGCTACCGGCAGCGTTATCTGGACCTCATCGTCAACCCAAGCTCGCGGCAGGTGTTTCGCACCCGCTCGCGCATCGTTGCGGCGCTGCGGGAGTTTTTGGATGAGCGCGGCTATCTCGAAGTGGAAACGCCGATGATGCATCCGATACCCGGCGGCGCCGCGGCGCGGCCGTTCGTCACGCATCACAATGCGCTGCACCGAGACCTTTACCTGCGCATCGCGCCGGAGCTCTATCTGAAGCGGCTCGTGGTGGGCGGCTTCGAGCGCGTCTACGAAATCAACCGCTGCTTTCGCAACGAGGGGCTGTCGACGCGCCACAATCCCGAGTTCACCATGCTGGAGTTCTACCAGGCGTACAGCACCTTTGAGGACTTGATGGAGCTCACCGAGGAGATGGTGCGCCATGTGGTGGTCGGCGTGACCGGCGACACAAAGCTGACGTGGCAGGGCACGGAGTTCGACTTCGCGGCCCCCGCGGCGCGCATGACCATGGCCGAGGCGGTGGCCGCGCACACCTCCCTCACGCTGGAGGAAATCCAAACGCCGGAGCGCCTGCTTGCCGCGGCGCGTGGCATGAACCTGCCGGTGAAGCCGGATTGGGGCGCCGGCAAGGCGCTGTTCGAGATTTTCGAGGCGCGCGTGGAGCCGCGCCTCACCCAGCCGACCTTCATCACGGCCTATCCCGTGGAAGTATCTCCCCTCGCCCGCCGCCGCGATGGCGACCCAACCGTCGCCGACCGGTTCGAGTATTTCATGGCCGGCCGGGAGTTCGCCAACGGCTTCTCGGAGATCAATGATCCCGAAGATCAGGCGCAGCGGTTCCGCGAGCAGGCGGCGCAGGGCGCCCTGGGCGACTTGGAGGCCATGCATTACGATGCTGACTACATACGCGCCTTGGAGTACGGCATGCCGCCCACCGCCGGCGAAGGCGTGGGCATAGACCGGTTGGCGATGCTGCTGACGGACTCCGCCTCCATCCGCGATGTGCTGCTGTTCCCGCACCTGCGGCCGGCACAGGACGAGGGCGGCGACGCTACCGCGTCATGAGCGAGGCGGCGGCTCGGGTGACGTTGGAGGCTTCTTGGAAGGAAGTGTTGCTGGCCGAGTTCGACAAGCCCTACATGCGGCGGCTGCGCGGCTTCTTGGTGGAGGAAAAACGCTCGCGGCGCGTCGTCTATCCGCAGGGGCGGGACATTTTCGCCGCCTTGGATTTAACGCCCATCGACCGCGTGCGCGTGGTCATCATCGGGCAAGACCCGTATCACGGCCCCGGCCAAGCCCACGGGCTGTCGTTCTCTGTGCCAGCTGGCGTGGCGCGCCCGCCGTCGTTGCAGAACATCTTCCAAGAGATCGAAAGCGACATGGGTGATGCCAACGTGCCGGGCGGCCGCGCCGGCGCCAAGGTGCCGGCCGGCGCTGGGTGCTTGGCGCCGTGGGCGCGCCAAGGCGTGCTGCTGCTGAACGCCGTGCTCACCGTGGCGCAAGGGCGCGCCGCATCGCATCAGGGACGCGGCTGGGAAGAGTTCACAGACCGGGTGGTGGCGGCGCTCAATGAACGCGGCGATGCCAAGGTGTTCCTGCTCTGGGGCAGCTACGCGCAACGCAAGGGCGCGGCGGTGGACGCGAGCCGCCACTTGGTGCTGAAAGCGCCACATCCGTCGCCCTTGTCCGCGCACCGGGGCTTTTTCGGCTGCCGGCACTTCTCGCGCGCGAACGCGCACTTGGTTGCCAACGGGTTCGATCCCATCGACTGGTTCGCGGTGGAGTGACGGTTGGCCAACAGGAAGACTTGAGGGGGGGCGAAGACATGCCATTGCCATTGTTCATTGACGGCGAGTTCGTGCAAGGCGGCGGCGAGCGCGGCGCGGTGGTGAATCCGGCCACGCAGGAGGTGCTCACCGAGGTGCCCTACGCCACGACGGCCGAAATCGACCGCGCCGTGGCGAGCGCCAAGCAGGCATTCGAGGCTTGGCGGCAGGTGCCGACGCCAGAGCGCGCCCGCCTCATGTTGGAGTATCAAGCGCTGCTGAAGCGCTGCCAAGACGACATCGCCCGCACGTTGAGCCAAGAGACGGGCAAGACGTTCGCGGACGCGAAGGGTGACGTGTGGCGCGGCATCGAGGTGGTGGAGCACGCCTGCAACGTGGCGAGCCTGACCATGGGCGAGATGGTCGAGAACGTGGCGCGTGGCATCGACACCTACAGCCTCGTGCAGCCGCTCGGCGTGTGCGCTGGCATCACGCCGTTCAATTTCCCCGCCATGATTCCGCTGTGGATGTTCCCGTTGGCCATCGCCTGCGGCAACGCCTTCGTGCTGAAGCCCTCCGAGCAAGACCCGATGACGCCGAACCGCTTGGCGGAGCTGTTCTTGGAAGCGGGGGCGCCGCCCGGCATCCTGCAGGTTGTGCATGGTGGCAAGGAGCAGGTGGACGCCTTGCTCAAGCACCGGGACATCAAGGCCGTCTCCTTCGTCGGCTCGGCGCCGGTGGCAGAGCATGTCTATCGCGTTGGTGCTGCGCACGGCAAGCGCGTGCAGGCGATGGCGGGCGCGAAGAACCACATGGTGGTGATGCCGGACGCGGACCAAGGCGCGGTGGTGGACAACTTGGTGGCCGCTTCCTGCGGCGCCGCGGGGCAGCGCTGCATGGCCATCAGCGTGGCCGTGTTCGTCGGCGAGGCCGCGGCGTGGCTGCCGGCGGTGCGCGACGCCATGGCTGCGGTGCGGCCCGGCGCATGGGATGACGAGGCCGCCGCGTACGGCCCGCAGATCTCGCCCCAAGCCAAGGCGCGCGTGTTGGAATACATCCACAAAGGCTGCGACGAAGGCGCGACGCTCATGCTCGATGGCTCGCGCTGCGCCGTGCAAGGCTATCCCGATGGCAATTGGGTGGGGCCCACGCTGTTCGCGGACGTGACGCCAGACATGGCCATCTACAAGGACGAGATCTTCGGCCCGGTGCTGGTGACGGCAGCGGTGGAGACGCTGCAGCAGGCCATCGCCTTGGTGAACGCCAACCCGTATGGCAACGGCGTGTCGCTGTTCACTTCCAGCGGCGCCGCGGCGCGCCAGTTCCAGCACGAGGTGGACGTGGGCCAAGTGGGCATCAACGTGCCCATTCCGGTGCCGCTGCCGTTCTTTTCGTTCACGGGGTGGAAACGGTCGTTCCTGGGCGATCAACATGCTTACGGCAAGCAGGCGGCGCGCTTCTTCACCGAGACGAAAACGGTGACGGCGCGCTGGTTTGACGATGCTGCCACCCGGCCGAAGGCCGACATGACCATCCGGCTGCGTTGATGCGCTGGCTGTTGCCCACCATTGGCGTCGCGGGTGCCAGCATGACCGGCCGGCCAAGCTGATGGAGTTTTCCCTCTCGGACGAACAGCGCGCCATCCAAGACGCTGCGCGTGGCTTCGGCGCCCGCGAGTTCGCGCCCCACGCAGCGCGGTGGGACGCCGAGCGCACGTTCCCCAAGGACGTCATCCGCAAGGCCGGCGAACTCGGCATGTGTGCGCTGTATGTGCCGACGCAGTTGGGCGGCATGGGCCTCTCGCGGCTGGATTCGAGCATCGTCTTTGAGGAACTGGCGCGCGGCTGCACGTCCACCACCGCCTTCATCACCATCCACAACATGGCGCTGTGGATGATCGCGGAGTTCGGCGGCGCCGACGCCATCGCCGAGTTCTGCCCCGGGCTTGCCAGCGGCGAGCGCCTCGCCTCCTACTGCCTCACCGAGCCAAATGCCGGCTCCGATGCCGCATCCCTCAAGACGTTGGCGCACAAAGATGGCGACTGCTACCGGCTGAGCGGTGCCAAAGCGTTCATCTCCGGTGGCGGCGACAGCGACGTGCTGGTGGTGATGGCACGCCTTGCGGATGCGGCCGGGCCGCGCACCGGCGCCGCCGGCATTTGCAGTTTCGTCGTGCCCGCGGACGCGCCGGGCATCTCGTTTGGCCGCAACGAAGCGAAGATGGGCTGGAACAGCCAGCCCACCCGACAGATCACCTTCGATGATGTGCTCGTGCCGGCGGCGTTTCGCCTGGGCGCGGAGGGGGATGGCTTCAAGATCGCCATGCGCGGCCTCGACGGCGGGCGCATCAACATCGCCGCCTGTTCGGTGGGCACGGCGCAGGCCGCCACGGACGCCGCCGCGGCCTACATGCGCGAGCGCCGCCAGTTCGGCGAACCGCTGGCAGCGTTCCAAGCGCTGCGTTTCAAGCTCGCGGACATGGCCACCAACTTGGTCGCCTCCCGCCAGATGGTGCGCCTCGCCGCCGCCAAGCTGGATGCGGGAGATGCGGACGCCACGACGTATTGCGCCATGGCCAAGCGCTTTGCCACAGACGCCGGCTTCGACATCTGCAACGACGCCTTGCAGTTGCACGGCGGCTACGGCTACCTGAGCGAGTTCGGCATGGAGCGCCGCGTGCGCGACGTGCGCGTCCACCAGATACTCGAAGGCACGAACGAAGTGATGCGCGTCATCATCTCCCGCCGGCTGCTCGTGGAAGGGGCCGCGGAACTGTTGTGAGGCTGCCAGACGGAGGGCCAACGTGATCGAATCGACATCCCAAGGCCTGCGCGTGGAGCAGCGCGGGCGCACGGTGCTCGCCACCATCGACAACCCGCCCGCCAACACTTGGAACGCGGACAACCTCAATGCCCTGCGTGCGCTGGTGGACGATTGCGACGCGGACAAGGACGTCTACGCCCTCGTCATCACCGGCGCCGGCGATCGGTTCTTCTCCGCCGGGGCAGACCTGACGCTCTTTGCCTCCGGCGACAAAGGCGCCGCGGCGCAGATGGCGGAAGCGTTTGGCGCTGCCTTCGAGCGCTTGGCGGCATTCCGGGGCGTGTCCATCGCGGCCATCAATGGCTATGCGATGGGCGGCGGCTTGGAGTGCGCCATGGCCTGCGACATCCGCATCGCGGCGTCCGGGGCGGTGATGGCGCTGCCCGAAGCATCGGTTGGGCTGCTGCCATGTGGCGGCGGAACGCAGAACCTCGCTTGGCTGGTGGGCGAAGGCTGGGCCAAGCGCATGATCCTGTGCGGCGAGCGCGTGGATGCCGAGACGGCGCAGCGCATCGGCTTGGTGGAAGAAGTGGTGGGGCAGGGTGAAGCACAAGCCACGGCGCTGGCGTTGGCAGAGAAGGTGGGTGGCCAGAGCCCGCCGGCGGTGGCAGCCAGCAAACGCCTCATCCAATTGGGCCGCTCCACGGCCATTGCCGGTTCCTATGCACCGGAGCGGGAAGCGTTTGTCGGCTTGTTCGACACGAAAGACCAGCAGGAGGGCGTGCAGGCATTCCTTGAGAAGCGGGCGCCGCGTTGGGTCAACGGCTGATGGCGGACGCCGCGGCGATCTTGTTCGAGGAGCGCCCCGCGCAGGGCGGTGGCGCCATCGGCGTTGCCACGCTCAACGTGCCGGCCACGTTGAACGCCCTGTCCCTGCACATGGCGCAGGCGTTGGACGGCCAGTTGGCGCGGTGGGCCACGCAAGCCGACATTCGGGCTGTGGTGCTGCGGGGCGCCGGCGAACGCGCGTTCTGCGCCGGCGGCGACATTCAAGACCTGCATCGGGCGATGACGAAGAACGCTGCGGCCGGGGCATGGGTGGATGACAGCACCGATCGCTTCTTCGAGGCGGAGTATCGGGTGGACTACCGGGTGCAGCGCTTCCCCAAGCCCATCGTCGCGTTCGGGCACGGCTTTGTGATGGGGGGCGGGCTCGGCCTCTTTTCCGCGTCGAGCGTGCGTTTGGTGACGCCGGCCACGCGCATCGCCATGCCGGAAGTGACCATCGGCCTCTTTCCGGATGCCGGCGCCACATGGATTCTGCGCAACCTGCCCGTGCCGTTGGCGCTCTTCATGGGCGCCACCGGATGCCGCCTCGGCGCCGCGGATGCGCTGCACATCGGCTTGGCGACCCATGTAGTCGCCGCGGACTGCGACCCGGCCGCGGCGTTGGCGCAAGCGGGGGGAGACCCGGCGGCGGCGTTTGGCGGCCCGGCCCCAGCGTTGGGCGCCAGTGCCCTCGCTGCGTTGGAACCCACGCTGCGCGAGCGCATCACAGGCGTTCCCGAGAACGCGAGCGCGGCGCGGGCGACGCTCGGCGGCCTCGCCGGCGCGAGCGATTGGGCGGACCAGTCGCTCGCCATCATGCAGCGCGGCTGCCCCACCTCCATCGGCATCGTCTGCGAGCAGCTGCGCCGGGCCCCGGCCCTTGATCTGGAGGGTTGCTTCCGCATGGAGATGACCTTGGCCGGCAACTGCGCCCGCTTTGCAGACTTTGCGGAAGGGGTGCGCGCCCTCATCATCGACAAGGACGGCGCTCCCAAGTGGCGCAGCGACGGCGGGCAGGAGCATGTGCTGGCGCACTTTGAGGCGCCTTGGGCGGACAATCCGTTGGCGGATCTAGGGAGGCAATGACATGCGCATCGGCTTCATCGGCGTCGGCAACATGGGCGGCCCGATGGCGCGCAACTTGGTGCAGGGCAACTACGCGGTGCGCGCGTATGACTTGGACGCTGAGCGCTTGGCCGCGGCCGGGGCTGCGGGCGTGGCAACGGTGCCCTCGGCCTTGGATGCCGTGCAAGACGCCGACGTGGTCATCAGCATGTTGCCGGCGAGCCGCCATGTGCGGCAACTCTACCTGGACGATGGCCTGTTGGATGCCTTGCCGCCCACCGCCGTCGCCATCGATTGCTCCACCATCGCCCCCGCAACGGCCCGCGACGTGGCAGCCCGCGCCGCCCAGCGCGGCATCGAGATGCTGGACGCGCCGGTGTCCGGCGGCACTGCCGGCGCAGAGCAGGCCAAGCTCACCTTCATGGTGGGCGGCGATGCGGCGACGCTTGCGCGCGTGCGCCCCGTGTTCGAGCGGATGGGCGCCAACATCTTCCATGCCGGCGCTTCGGGAGCGGGGCAGACGGCCAAGCTGTGCAACAACATGCTGCTTGCTGTGCAGATGACGGCCACCGCCGAAGCGTTGGCGCTGGGCGTCGCCAATGGGCTGGACGCGGCGACGCTGTCTGAGATCATGCGCGCGTCGTCCGGCGGCAACTGGCCGCTGAACGTCTACAACCCGTGGCCGGGCGTGATGGAGGGCGTGCCGGCGGCGCGCGGCTACCAGGGCGGCTTCGCCGTAGACCTGATGCTCAAAGACCTCAACCTTGCGGTGGACGCCGCGGCCGACGCCGGCACGCCCACGGCCCTCGGCGCGTTGGCGCGCAACCTCTTTGCCATGCATCGACGCCAGAACGACGCGGGCGCGTTGGATTTCTCCAGCATCCTGCGGTTGGTGGCGCCGGAGACGGAAGCTCGGTAGCTGTCCGCCGCCGTCGATGGCGGAACTTCGCGCCGGCGGAGCGAAGTGTGATGCGGCGCTGGCGGCCAGTTGGCGCGCTGCGGCCTTTGTTGGCGGCGCTATACTCCGGCGGTCTATCGCACTGAACATTGGCTAGGGGGCAGCATGAGCGAAGCGGCAGAAGCAGTGGAAGTTGAAACGAAGGACCGATCCCTTCCCACCACCACCACGCGGCAACCATTTGATTTGGATGACGAGCTGGCCGGCAAGATCAAGGCGCTTGGCCTTGAGGACACCGTGCGCGGCTTGAAGGAAGACGGCTACGGGTACATCCACGACGCTGCGGGCGCAGATTTCAACGCTCGCTTCCGGGAGGCATTGCTGCGCGTCTCCAAGGGCGGCATGGATGCCGGCGAGGCCGGTTACGGCGCCAACATGTTGTTGGACAAAGATCCCCTCATCACGGAGGCGGTGCTGAATCCGAAGATTCTCGCCATCGTGGAGGTGATGTGCGGCAAGGGCGCCTTGATCACGCAGGTGGCCTCGTCCGTGAAACCGGCCGCCAAGACGCCCCTTGGGCTGCATGCAGACCAAAACTGGACGCCGGCGCCATTCCCTGTGCATAACCAGCTCGTCACGTTCTGCTGGGCCACGGACGAGTTCAACGAGGCGAACGGTTCCACCCGCGTGGTGCCCAAGTCGCATCTTTTGGGGCGCCACCCCACTACCGAGGAAGCGGCGGCATCGGAAGGCGCCATCTCCACGGAGTGTCCCGCCGGCTCCATCGTCGTCTGGGGCGGCGCCACATGGCACGGCGGTGGCGCGCGCTCCGCTCCGGGCGAGCGCGTGGTGGCGCACATCTCATACTCGCGTCTAGCGCTGCGACCCATCGAGAACTACGACCATCTGGATGACGAGTGGCTCGCGGACAAGCCGTACGAGATGCGCGTGTTGTTGGGGAGGGAAGACTTCCTGTACGACCGCAAGGGGGCATACGCAGGTGGCGTGGAGCCCCTGATGCGCACCTTCGCTTGGTCGAAGACGTAACGCCGCAGCGCCACGCATCGGGCCGCTTGGCGGCCGGTTTCGTCGCGGCTGGCTGACCTGGCCGGCGCGTCGGGTGGCTGCGGCGCGATAGCATGGGTTGATGGATCCCGTCTCCCAAGCGACGTTGGGCGCACTGGCCGCCCATGTCGGCGCTGGCCGCCAACTCGGCGCTGGCCGCCAACTCGGCGCTCGCGCCATCGCGGTGGGCGCCGGCGCCGGCTTGCTGCCGGACATCGATGTCCTGTTTTCCATCGGCGGCGACTACTTCGATGCGATCGCCAGCCACCGCGGCATCACCCATTCTCTGTTCTTTGCGCCCATCGTCGGGCCGCTGTTGGGTTGGGCAGCTTGGCGCATCGAGGGCACGCTCGATGGCGCGCGGCTGAAACGTTGGGTGCTCGCGCTCACCGCCGCGCTGTTCTCGCACCCCTTGCTCGACCTCATGACGCCATACGGCACGCAACTCCTGTTGCCGTTCTCGAATGCCCGTTTCGCCATCGACGCCATGCCCATCATCGACCCGGTGTACACGCTCATCCTGCTCATCGGCGTCATCTTGGCTTGGCGCCGCCCGACGCGCCGCGCGGCCTCCGTCGCAGCGTTGCTGCTCTCCAGCGGCTACATCGGCTATGCGTGGACGTTGAATGAAGAGGCGGCGCGCACCGCGCAGGCGCAGCTCGCCGCGGCAGGGGTGGAGGATGTGGAGGTGGTGGCGTTCCCCTCGGTGCTGCAGATCCATTTGCGCCGCGTGGTGGCGCGGGCGCCGGACGAAGTGCGGGCCGGCTTTGTTTCGATGTGGCAGCCATGCCCGATTGAGTGGGGCGTGGCGCCGCGCATCGAGAGCGATGTGGTGGCCGCGTGGCGGGACACCCGGGAAGGCCGCATTTTCGAGTGGTTCGCGATGGACTGGGTGCTGCATTCACCCACGCCGACGGGCTTGGCCGTTGCCGATTTGCGCTACGGCTTCACCGCAGACCCGCGGGTGAGCGTCTTCACCGCCCGCGCCGAAGTGGACGCTGCCGGCGCCATGCGCGTCACGGGCGGGCGCACCCAACCGGGCCGCGGCGACCTGTCGGTTGGCTCGCTCTTCGAGCAGGCGTATCCGAGCGGCTGTCAGGCGGTGAAGAACGCCAGCACGGTCCAGCAAACCGAAGCCAGCCCCGCCGCCACCGACGCTTGAGGAATCTGCGTCTTGATGTGGTCCATCAGGTCGCAGCCGGTGCAAACGGAGCTCAACACCGAGGTGTCTGAAATCGGCGAGCACTGGTCGCCGTAGACGCTGCCGTCCATCACCGCGGCGAAGCAGAGCGTCATGAACAATTCGGGATGCGCGAGGCCTTGGGAGGTCGCCACGGCCCACGCGAGCGGCATCGCCAAGGGAAAGGCCACTGCGTAGGTGCCCCAACTGGTGCCGGTGGAGAACGCGATGACCATGGTGAGCACCTGCAAGAGCACCGGCAGGATGAACCAAGGCAGCGCTTCGCCGAGCAACTCGACGAGGAAGAGGCCGCCGCCGGTCTCGTTGCTGATGCCGCCGATGGTCACGGCGAGCAACAGGATCACAGAGCCGAGCACCACGCCCTTAATGCCGTCGTGGAAGCCGGAAACGAGGTCTTTGAGGGACATGCCCTTCACCAAGGCCGTGCCGGCCGCGATGGCCAGCGCCGCGCCAAACGCCCACTGCACGTTTGGGGTGCCCGTGGCGACGAAGGTGCCGACAGCGATGCCGATCAAGGCGCCGAGGGGCGCGAAGAACTCGAGGATGTGCGGCGAGTAGCCTTCCGGGACGTTGGAGCCTTGCAGCTCCGGCGAAGCCAGTGGCTCGGCGTCGGGCGCGTCCAGTGCGCCGGTGCTGCGCGCCCGCTGCATGGCGGCGCCAAGTTGCCGCCCCAAGAAGAGCGGCTTCTCGACGCTGAGCAGGAACGTGCCCAGCACGGCGAAGATGGCGTAGAAGCAGAACGGCACGCTCTGAAAGAAGAACGCGATGCGGTCTGCTTCCGTGGCGAGGAAACTCACCCCGGAGACGAAGATGAACGCTTGCACATAGCCAGGCCAAGCGTTGAAGGCGAGTTGTGATGCGATGGGCGAGGCAGTGGAATCGACGATGTAGGCCAGCTCTTCATGGGAGACGCGCTCTTTGTCGGCGATGGGCCGCACCGTGGTGCCCACCAGCACGGTGCTCACGCTGCCGCCTTGGAAGAAGATGACGCCCAGCCCCCAAGCGACCAGCTTCGCGGACCGCGGGCCGCGCACGAACCGCGCTGTCATGAACTCGGCAAAGGCGAGCGCCGCGCCAGTGCGCGACCAGATGCCCATGAGGCCGCCGAGCAGCCAGAGATAGAGCAGCAGCACGGCGGCGGAACTGGTGGTGGCCAGCGACGGAATGAGCACATCGCCGCTCAAGTCATAACGGCCCAAGATGAGCGCGCCGGAAACGATGCCGCCCAACAGGGAGGTCACCGGCTCTTTGTTGATCCAGCAGAGCAGCACCGCGGTGAGGGCCGGCAACAGCGACCACCAGCCCCAGTGCCGTTGGGGCTTCAGTTGTTGGTAGACGGGTTCGCCAGAAGCGTCCTCGGTGACGACGAACTCTTCGTCTGCGGGCGCCGCGTCCCCCCACGCATGGCTATTGTCTGGGTGGAGCCGGGCGTCATTGATGGCGATGGGGTCGAACGGGATGCGCTCGCCCTCGAGCACATAGTGGAGGCTGCCGTCATCGCCGCGTTCGGCATCCAGCGTGATCTGCTCGACAGACCAAGTGGGTGTCACTTGGGCGCCGATGAAGGCGGAAGCGACCATCGCCACCGCCAACACGGCGAACTTCCGCACGCTCAAACCCAATTGCATGGAACCCCCCGCAAATCCGCCGCCCAAAGCGCCTGCTGCCGGCCGTGGCTCGCTGCCCGCGATGCGATGCGGTGCCGGCCGGCGCTTGCCAAGCGTGGCCATGATAGCCGTGCCCGGCCCATCGCGGGCGGACGGCGGCGGCTCACTCGTAGCGCAATGCCTCGATGGGCCGCAGTTGCGCGGCCCGCAAAGCCGGCAAGATGCCGGCCGCGAGGCCCACCAAGGCCGAGAAGCCGATGGCCAGCCCAATGGCCCACAGCGGTGCGCTGACGCCGGGAAAGTCCGGGATGGTCGAGCCGACGATGGCGCCAAGGCCCAATCCCGCAAGCAGGCCAACGATGCCGCCGAGCAACGACAACGCCGCGGCTTCAATCAGGAACTGCATCAGGATTTGGTGCCGCGAGGCGCCCAAAGCCTTGCAGATGCCGATTTCGCGCGTGCGCTCGGTCACCGAGACCAGCATGATGTTCATGATGCCGACGCCGGCGACGAGCAGGGCAATGCTGACCGTGCCGGCCACCAACGCAGTGATCGCCGCCACCACCTCGTCGAACGCGTCGGTGATCTCGTCGGCGGTTTGCACGCGAAAGGTGTCAGGCTCGCCCGGACTGATGCCCCGCAAACCACGCAGGATGGCGCGGATGCGCGCCGCCACCGGGTCCAACTGGGCGATGTCCGCCACGGTGAGTTGAATGAGGAGATCTGGCGGTTGATGCGGGGGGCTGAGGCTGCGCATGGTGCGGTACGGCAGCGTGATGTGGTCGTCTGGATTCATGCCGCCGAGGCCGCCTTTGCGCTCCATCACGCCGACCACCTTGAACCATTCGCCTGCCAGGGCGATGTGCTTGCCGATGGGATCGTCGGGCAACCCCAGCACTTCGCGGGTCTTTTCGCCGATGACGCAGACGCGGCGGCGATTGCGGTCGTCCGCGAGCGACAGGAAGCGTCCGATGCGTTCATAGGCGTTGTAAACGCGGGGATAGGTGTGGGTTGTGCCGCGCACCTCGGTGAGGGTGGCTTGGCTGCCGTAGCGGGCCTCGACACGGCTGAAGGCGAGCGGCGTGATGTGGGCGATGCCCGGCACGCGCGTGCGAATGGCTTCGAGATCGTCTGGCGTGAGCCGCGCGATGCGGCCGGCGAGCCCGTCTTCCAATGGCGTGTACGGCGAGATGGATAGGCTGTTGCCGCCGAGCCCTTGGAACTCCTCGATGATGGCCGCCCGGAACCCCTGCATGATGGAGACCACCGAGATCACCGATGCGACGCCGACCACGACGCCGAAGATGGTGAGTGCGCTCCGCAGGGGATGCGCGGCGATGGACTGGCAAGCGGAGCGCAGGCTCTCGATCAGCGTGAACATGAGGCGGACGCTAACCGGCCGACGAGGCCATCCGCTCATCCCGGGCGATGCGGCCGTCGATGAGCTCGATGATGCGCTGGCAGCGTCGCGCGATGCTCGCTTCATGCGTCACCACAATCACCGCTTGGCCGTTTGAGTGCAGGGCGTCGAACAGGGCCAGCACCTGTTCGGTGGACGCGGCGTCCAAGTTGCCGGTGGGCTCGTCCGCGAGCAGGAGCGCCGGCTGCCCCGCCAGCGCCCGGGCGATGGCCACCCGTTGGCGTTGCCCGCCGGATAGCTGATTGGGCAGGTGCGCCGCCCGGTCTCCCAAGCCCACCCACGCCAGCGCCTCGGTGGCCCGGGCGCGCCGTTCATGGGGCGGGAGACCGCGGTAGATGAGCGGTTGCATGACATTTCGTAGTGCCGTCATGCGTGCCAGCAAGTTGAAGCTCTGGAAGACGAAGCCGATCTCTTGGTTGCGGATGCGCGCCAGTTCGTTCTCGTTGATGCCGGCGACGTTGTAGCCGTTCAAGGAGTAGGCGCCGGCGCTGGGCGCATCGAGGCAACCGATCAGATTGAGCAGCGTGGATTTGCCGGAACCCGATGAGCCAACGATGGCCACATACTCGTTGCGATGGACCACCACATCAACATCGCGCAGCGCGTGTACCCGGTTAGGGCCGCTGTCGTAGCGCCTGCCGACGCCTTTCATGCGCACCACTGGCGGGGCAGTGTTGGTCATGTCGGCAGCTTGCCTGTGTCGGCGTCCGCCTCCGCTTGGCGGATTTCCACCGCGTCGCCGTCGCGCAAGTTCCTGAGCGTGCGGCTGGGGCCGACGACAACCCGCTGGGTGGGCTTGATGCCCGCGACGATCTCCTGCCAAGCGTCGTCTGAGCGGCCTGTTTGCACTTCGACCTTGCGCGCCACGCCGTCTTCCGCCACGTAGACGTACTGTGTGGCCGCCGCGTCCGGCGCTTCCTCGGCCACGATTGCGCCGATGGGCAGGGCGAGCGTTTCGTCTGCGTCAGCGGTGAATATCTCGGCGCGGCACGACATGCCGGGCCGCAAACGGATGCCGTGCGTCTCGGCGATCCGCACTCGCACCAGGAAGGACAGGCCACGCCGCTCCCGATGGCGCCGTGCCGTGTTGGCGACGAACTCCACCACGCCGGTGAGCGGTTGCTGGGGGTACGCGATGGCGACGATTTCCGCGCTCTGGCCAGTGCTCACGTTGGCGACGTCCGCTTCGTCCACATGCACTTCCGTGACGACCCGCGACGGGTCTGCGATGGTCATGAGCTGGCTGCCGGGAATGTTCGTGGCACTGGCGATGGCGGTCTCTCCCATCTCGATGTCCAAGGCGGTCACCACGCCGTCGATGGGCGCGCGCAGGCGGGTTTTCTCGAGTTGTTCGATGGATTGGTGCAACTGTGCGCGGGCCTGGGCCAGCCGTTCCTTGGCGGAACGCAAATCGATGCGGGCGGCTTCCAGTTCGTGCCTCGCAGCCTCAAAGGAGTGCTCATCCAGCAGCTTGCGGGCATGCAGAAGCGCGTTGCGGTCGTCACGTCGCTCTAGGTTGGCAATGCGCAACGCCGTGCGGTCGATGTTGATCTCCTCCAAGCGCATCGCCGCGCGGTTCTGCTCCACCAGCGCCGCGTACGCTTCGTTGTCGATGGCGAGCACCAACTCGCCGGCGCTCACCCGTTGCCCCTCTTCCACATGCACGGCCTCTACCCGGCCCACCACTTCGCTGGTGAGGTTCACCTCTTCCTCATGGGCGAGTTCGCCAGAAGCCAGGATGGATGGCTGGATGACGCGCAGGGCGGCAGCCTCGGTGTCCACCAACACCGGGTTTGTCCCGTTGACGGCGCCGCTGACGAGCGGCACGGCCAACGCCATGACGCCAACGACGGTGATGGCGGCGAGGACTTTGTTTCGGTGCATGGCTTGTCGTCTCCGTGGTTTGGTTCCGGCGTCGCGCTAGCCTTGATGGAGCGCGGTGAGACGGACGATCGCGACGCTGATGAGCGACACGGTCGCGCTGGCGAACGCGACCGAGATCAGCGCGTTGACCCAAGCGCAGCACCGTGCCAACAACAGGAACAGGGCCACCAGACAGAGCCCCGCCGCAACGTATTGCGCCTCGCTGGCCCATGGGACGCCCAGCAGCTCGTCGACATCGATGGACGCGCCCTTGGACGCGAGCAGCTCCTCGAGAGAGAAGCTGCGCGGCGGGTGCCACGCCACCGAGCCAACCATGAACCAAGCGTGGATGGCCAACACCCAAAACGCTGCCGCCACCCGTCGAGCGATTGCCTTGGCTGCGATCGTCTCTCCCAGCCATCTGAGCATGAGGCCGCAGGCGAAGCCGAAGACCGTGACGCTCGCCAGCGTGAAGCCGGCATTGGCGGCCGCGCCGATGTACGCCATCAACTTCGCATGAACTTGCAACGGGGCAGGCGTGACTTCGCCGAGCAAGTTTTGCAGCGTGATGGCGGTTGACGTGCAGTAAGCCGCCAACCAAACGGCTGCGACGAACAACGGATGCGTGGCGAAGGAGCGATTCATGGCAGCAACGCCGCTCTCGCCAACGGCACTGTCAGGTAACCCTCGATGGTGGCGGCGACAGCCAACAGTGGCACGCCGACGAGGGCCGTGCGCCAAATGCGGCGCGCGTGGGGCAGCCGCTTGCCCGCGGCCCACGCTAACGCGGCGGCCGGCCCCTGAAAGCCGATGGCTGCGGCGAGCAACAGCAGCGACAGTTCCAAGATGCCGTGGGGCGCCACGAGCCACACTGCCGCGCTCATGGGTGCGCCGGCTGCGCTCGCGAAGCCAAACATCTGCCCAAGCATGAAACCGTTGAAGGCCACCGTGAACACGGTGGTCAAGCCGCCAGAGACCAGCCCGGCGAGCAGCAACAGGTAGACGGCGAGATTGTGGGCGAAGATGCCGATGGATAGCTGGGTGCGATTCTCGGTGGTCTCGGCTTCTTCTAGGAACGCCTGTGCCGAGATGGGTTGCGCTGCCTCGTCGGCGAGGTTGGCGTACTGCTGGGCGAACCCAGATCCGCCGACTGCGGCGGCGGCCGCCAATGCCAACGCGATGGCTAGGTTGCGAATCCAAATTGCGATCGGCATGGCTACGGGCCTCGGACACTTGGTGGTGGATGCCGCCGTGCTGGACCAACGGCGGCTCGCGCTTGTGCAGGGTCGCTGAGTGGGTGCGGAGGCCGCGGCTGGGTCGGCGGCGCAGCCCCGAGTGCGCCAACGGATGCGCCAGAGCGTGTTTGCGGCTCGGCCAAGTTCCCGCGCCGCCGCACTGCCAGCCAACCGGTGGCGAAGCCAGCCCGGTGCAGACGGCAGCGCGACGGTGGGGGACATGGCCACTAGCCTACGAAAACAGGGTTGTGCCGCTGGCTACAAGGCGCCAAAGGTGACGCCGACGCTTGCCCCGACGAACGTCCCGGCAGGGCCGGCGCTGCTGCCGAGGACGGCGCCGATGGTTCCCCCGATCGACGCCATGGCGCCTTCCGTGATCGCAGTGAAGTTGTCGTAGGTGATGTACCGGGACATACGGCGGCCACCCCAGCCCCACAGCCGCGGTGCGAGCCAGCGACCGTACTGGGCCTCTTGAACGACCACGGCGCTCGCGCTGGGCGCCACCTCGGCCTCTGGCGCTTCTTGCACCGTCAAGCCCCAGGACGAAACGGCAAGCCCGAGAACGGCTGCCAGTGCCATCAACTTCTTCATCGTTGTTTCTCCTTTCGGTGAGTTGTTGAAGTGATGGAAATCGTAGGCGGGGGAGAGGCCATCCAAAACGGCGGAAGTCTCAGAAATGCGTGCGATTTCTCTCCATGTGGGAGTCGCGACATGTCCCATGCGATGTAAGCGGATGCCGATGTCGACCGAGGGGCTTGGGCTTCGCGGAGCAGCCAGTCGTCCGATGGAGGGCGTCCAGCGCAGCGGCGGTGGCACCGTGCTTGGGCACTCCTTGAAGGGGGTGATGGGTCCCGCTGCAGTCCACGCCGTTGCGTGCCCACGGGCGGCCGCCAATGCCAACGAGATGGCTAGGGAAGGTCTGAACAAGCGCCGGCGGTGCTGCGACAATGGGCGTGTTGACCGTTGGGAGAGGCGTTCGATGACCGAAGCGACCCAGGCGACGTTCGCGGAGTTGGAGTACAGGGCGAAGAAGCGGAAGACGCGGCGGGAGAAGTTCCTGGAGCGGATGGACGGGCTGGTTCCGTGGAAGGAGCTGGAGGATGCGGTCCGTCCGCACTACCCGAAGGCGGGCCGCGGCCGCCGGCCGTATGCGCTGTCGTCGATGCTGCGGGTGCATTGCGTGCAGCTGTTCCACAACCTGAGCGATCCGGCGATGGAGGACATGCTCTACGAGGTCGAGTCGGCGCGTCGGTTCGCGGGCCTGAAGCTGTCGGCGCTGCCGGACGAGACGACGATCCTGAACTTCCGCCATCTGCTGGAGAGGCACGGCCTGGGGGAGAGGCTGCTGTCGGCGATCAACGCGAGCTTGGCGTCGCGGGGCCTGAGGCTGCGGGAGGGGACGGTGGTGGACGCGAGCATCGTGGAGGCGCCGTCGTCGACGAAGAACCGTTCGGGGAAGCGGGATCCGGAGATGCGGCAGGCGAGGAAGGGGAACCAGTGGCACTTCGGGATGAAGATGCACGTTGGCGCCGACGCGGAGACGGGTGTGGCGCACAGCTTCGCGGCGACGTCGGCGAGCGAGTCGGACGTGGCGCACGCGCGCCGCCTCCTGCACGGCGGCGAGAAGCGCGTCTGGGCGGACGCGGGCTACCGGGGCGTGGAGAAGCGCCCGGAGAACCGGGGCCGGGGCGTGGACTGGCGGGTGGCGATGCGGCCGGGCCTGCGGCGGCAGCTGGAGGCCGGTGGCGGGGAGGCGCTGCGGGAGAAGGAGAAGGCGTCGGTCCGCGCCAAGGCGGAGCATCTGTTCTTCTATGTGAAGCGGATGTTCGGCTACGGCAAGGTTCGCTACCGCGGGCTGCGCAAGAATGCGCAGCGGATCGCGCTGCTGCTGGGCTTCGCCAACCTGCTGATCGCCGAGCGGAGGCTGGCCGCCTGAGCGCGGCGCCCGCGCGCCCGGAAGGCGGGGAAAACGCCGGAAACGGCGTCGAAACGGCGGAATCGCGCCACATTCGCGGCGGTTCCGCGCCCAAGGCGCTGTCGAACCCGCCTTCGCCGACCGCCAGCCGTCGATCGGCGCACTGTTCAGACCTTCCCTAGGTTGCGAATCCAAGTTGCGATGGGTTGGCTATGGGCCTCGGACGCTTGGTGGTGAATGCGTCGGTGCTGGACCAAGTGCGGCTCGCGCTCGGTCAAGCTCGCTGAGTGGGCGCGGAGGGTGAGGCTGGGTCGACGGTGCAGCCCAAGCGGGCTAACGGATGCGCCAGCGCGCGTTTGCGGCTCGGCCAAGTTCCCCCGCCGCCGCGCCGCCAGCCAACCGGTGCCGAAGCCAGCCCGGTGTAGACGGCAGCGCGACGGTAGGGGACAAGGCCGTTAGCCCCTCAGAGCCAAGTCGCGCCGGTGGCTACCAGCCGCCAAGGCCGCCGCCGATGCCGGCCCCGATGATGGTGCCGACACCAGGGCTGAGGCTGCTGCCGAGGATGCCGCCGATGGTTCCCCCGATCGAGGCCATGGCGCCTTCCGTGAGCGCACTGAAGTTGTCGTAGGTGATGTACCGAGACAGACGGCGACCACCCCAACCCCACACCCGCGGTGCGAGCCAGCTGCCGAACTGGGCCTCCTGAGCGACCACCGCGCCCACGCTGGGCACCACTTGGGCCTCCGGCGCTTCTTGCACCGTCAAGCCCCAGGACGAGACGGCAAGCCCGAGAACGGCTGCCAGTGCCATCAACTTCTTCATCGTGTTTTCTCCTTTCGGTGAGTTGTTGAAGTGATGGAAATCGTAGGCGTGGGAGGGGCCGTCCAAAACGGCGGAAGTCTTGGAATTGCGTGAGATTTCTCTCTGTGTGGGCGTCGCGACGTGTCCGCCGCGATGTAAGCGGATGCCGATGCGGGTTGAGGGCTGGCGGCTTGCGAGCGCGGCCACGCGGCACAATGCGGGCACGGTCCGGGACTGCGGCGTGCGTTGTTGCCGTTGGCGGAGAACCGGCGACGGGAACGGGAGGGAGGAAGGGTCGGCGATGCCGGCGCCGAGCAGCGCCCGCCAGCGGCTATGCCGGGTCCACGCGGATCAAGCGGCCTTGCTGGGAGTCTGTCAAGATGAACAAGCGCCCGGCGGGCCCCTGCCGCACATCGCGGATGCGCTCGCCGATTTCCTCGAACATGGGCACACGCGCCTTCACCTCGCCGCTTTCCATGTCCAACCTTTCGACATTGTTGAAGACGAGCGACGTGACGAAGAGGTCTCCGCGCCATGCCGGAAACGCTTCGCCGTCGTAGTGCGCCATGCCGGCCGGGGCGATGGAAGGCGTCCAGTGCAGCAGTGGCGCCACCGTGCCGGGGTACTCCTTGAAGGGGGTGATGACTGCGCCGTTGTAATCGATGCCGTGGGTGGCCACCGGCCAGCCATAGTTCGCGCCGGCCGCCAAGACGTTCAATTCGTCGCCGCCGCGCGGGCCGTGCTCGTGAAGGTAGACAGCGCCGCTGCCGGCATCGAGCGCCAGCCCCTGCGGGTTGCGATGGCCGTAGCTCCAGATCGCGTCCAAGGCCCCGCCTTGGCCGACGAACGGGTTGTCTGCCGGCGTCGAGCCATCGTCGTTCAGGCGCACCACCTTGCCGAGCAGACTGTCCAGCCGCTGCGCCGCCTCGCGGTGTACGAACCCGTCCCCGGTGGTCAAGAGCAGCGTGCCGTCGGGCAGAAACAGCAGCCGCCCGCCGTAGTGAACCGGCGTTTCCTTCGTTGGCGTCACCGTGAAGAGGGGCGTCAAGTCCGTGAGGCGGCTGCCGTCGAAACGCGCCCGTGCCAAGCGCGTGGCGTTTGCCTCTGGCGTGCCGTGCGCGTAGGTGAGGTAGAGCAGGCGGTTTTCCGCAAAGCGCGGATGCGGCGCCACGTCGAAGAGCCCGCCCTGGCTGCGTGCGTACACTGGCGGCACCCCGGCAACCGGCTCTGGGAGCAACGCTCCATCCCGCACCACGCGCAGGTCGCCGCCACGTTCCGTCACCAGCATGTCGCCGTTGTCCAAGAAGGCGATGCACCAAGGATGCGCCAAGCCCTCGGCCACCGTCTCAAGCTGGTAGGCGCCGCCGGCGGGAAGCGTTGCGGCGAGCAGGGCAAGCGTTAGGGCAAAGCGCATGGTGTGAGACGCCGGGCGGGGGATCGTGGACTATCATAGCGCCGCATGGGGTGGATTCGGCAGCTTCTCGCCTTTGCGCTCGCGGTGGCCGCGACGGCGTTGCTCGGCACCCTCGCCTCAACCCACTTTGTGCTTGCCGGCCTCGTGGACCTCAACGTGGAGCTGCCGCTCAGCGCGCGGCTGTTCTCCCACGGGCACGACATCGTCGGCATGGGCCCCGTGCTGGCGCTCGTGGCGGCGGCCGGTTTTGTCATCGCGTTTCCCGTTGCCGCGCTGGCTCGGCGCTTCCTGCCCCGCTGGCGCGCGGTGGGCTATCCGCTGGCCGGCGCCGCGGCGATGTTGGCCGCCTTGCTGTTAATGGAATCGGTGCTCGGCTTGATGCCCGTGGCGGGTGCCCGCGGCGCGGCGGGCTTGGTGATGCAGGGGGTGGCTGGCGCAGTGGGCGGCTATGTGTTCGCAGCCGTGGCCAGTGGCGGGCGTGGCCAAGCAGCGTCTCTTTGACGACGCGACCGGTGCCCCGATAGGTCGGCGGCGCTGCGGCGTTAGGCGCATGGCCGCGCGGCCTTTGGCGCTACAATCTTCGTTTACAGGTTGCGCGGGATGCTTGGGGAGCGGCATTTGGAGCCATTGACCAAGGGCTACGGCCTGATCGAGGGGCCGGTGTGGGATGGCGAGCGGCTGCTCTTCAGCGACGTGCTGTTCGGCGGCGTCTTCGCGCTGCGGGACAGCGCCGTCGCGACGGTGTTCGAGCATCGGCGGGGCATTGGCGGCATGGCGCTGCACGCGGCCGGCGGGCTGGTGGTGAGCGGCCGCAACATTGCCTACAAAGCGTTCGACGGCACATCCACCGTGACGCTCCTAGACCGGGACCCAGAGCACGGCAACGTTGGCTACAACGACATCACCACGGATGCCGCGGGCCGCATCTACGCTGGCTCCTTAGGCTCGAGCCCCGTCTTCGAGGATGGCCGGGAACCGCAGGCGGGGCAGCTATACCTCATCGACCTCGACGGCGCCACGCGGGTGGTCGGGCACGACGTGCAGCTCACCAACGGCCTCGGCTTCTCGCCGGATGGGCGCACGCTCTACCACGCAGATTCCAGACGCGGCGCGGTGTTCTGCTACCCCGTGCGCGAGGATGGCGCGCTGGGCGACAAGGTGCGCTTTGTCGCCACGGAGCGGGGCGCTCCGGACGGCTTGGTCGTGTCGGTGGATGGCGCCGTGTGGGTGGCCCTCGCCGGCGGCGGCGCGGTGGGCGTGTACGAGCCGGATGGCGCGTTGCGCGAGTACATCGACGTGCCCCAGCCCATGTGTACCAGCGTTTGCTTTGGCGGCGCCGATTTGCAGGAACTCTACATCGTCACGGGTTCCGAAGGCGTCCCTGGGGACCGGGAAGGGGCGGTGTACTGCCACCGCGCGGACGTGCCGGGCCTGCCGGTTCCGCTGGCCAGAGTGCCGATTGCATGAGGCATCCCGCGGGTTCCAAATCAGATCAATCAGCGAGTGAGGAGTGAGAGCATGAAGAGAGTTGACATCGACACCGGCAGCGAGCACCTGCTCGCTTGGGAAGAGGACGGCGTGGCCGTGTTGACGCTGAACCGTCCCGAAGCCCGCAACGCCATGAGCGGCAGCATGACAGAGGGGCTTGCCCGCGCCCTCGAGGTTGCCGAGAACTCGCGCAGCATCCGCGCAGTGGTCATCACCGGCGCCGGGGGCGCGTTCTGCGCCGGTGGCGACGTGAAGGGCATGGCCGCCGGCGGCAGCGGCGCCAGCACCGACGACATGCCATCCCTCGACGAGCGCATCCACGCGCAGCGGCTCTCGCAGCGCAACACCGCCGGGCGCATCTACCTGATGCCGAAGCCAGTCGTGGCAATGCTGCCTGGCCCCGCCGCCGGCGCCGGGCTCTCCATCGCGCTCGCCGCAGACATGCGCACCATGGCAGACCACACGTTCATCACGTCGGCGTTTGCCCGCGTCGGCTTCAGCGGAGATTACGGCGGGACGTACTTCCTGACGCACTTGGTCGGCGCGGCCAAGGCGCGCGAGCTCTACTACCTGTCAGACCGCGTGAGCGCGGAAGACTGTCTGCGCCTCGGCCTCGTCAACTTCACCTTCCCGGCGCAGACGCTGGAGGAGGAGACCATGGCCGTGGCGCGCCGTTTGGCGGCCGGCCCGCCCATCGCGTACCGCTACATGAAGGAAAACTTCAACCGCGCGACGATGGGCGGCGATGTGATCGAGTGCTTGGACTTGGAGGCGACCCACCATGTCCACGCCGGTTTGAGCGAGGACCATCGCGCCGCGGCGCAAGCGTTCGTCGACAAGCAGCAGCCCGTGTTCAACGGGCGTTGAGGCGGTATTCCCGCGGCCGCCTCGCGCCATCAACGGGCACGGGCGGCTGCGGGGCGACGTGTTCGCCGGGCCGTTACCGGCCCGCCTAAGATGACTCCGCCGCGTCCGGTTCCGGCTGCGGCTCCGGTGCCGCCGGCGGCGCCAACCGCTGCAACGTCTCGATCAAGTTCAGCGGCAGCGGAAACACGATGGTGGAGGATTTCTCGCCGGCGATCTCGGTGAGCGTCTGCAAGTAGCGCAGCTGCAGTGAGTTCGGTTGCGCTGCCAGCCGCGCGGCCGCTTCGACGAGCCGAGCCGCCGCCTCGTACTCGCCGTCGGCGTGGATGATCTTCGCGCGCCGCTCGCGCTCGGCCTCCGCCTGCTTGGCGATGGCGCGGATCATGCTCTCGTCGATGTCCACATGCTTGATCTCGACGTTGGCGACCTTGATGCCCCATTGGTCCGTCTGCTGGTCCAAGATCGTCTGCACGTCTGCGTTGAGCTTCTCGCGCTCGGCGAGGAGCTCGTCGAGCTCGTGCTGGCCGAGCACCGAGCGCAGCGTCGTTTGCGCGAGCTGGCCGGTGGCCTCCATGTAGTCCTCGACGTTGATGATGGCGTTCTGCGAATCGATGACGCGGAAGTAAATGACGGCGTTCACCTTCACGGACACGTTGTCCCGCGTGATGAGGTCTTGCGTGGGCACGTCCATGACGATGGTGCGCAAATCCACCCGCACCATCTGCTGCAGGACCGGGATGATGATGATCAGCCCTGGCCCTTTCACCCGGTAGTAACGCCCGAGCATGAAAACGACGCCACGTTCGTACTCGCGCAGAACGCGGAAGGCGCTGGCGAGCAGCGCGAGTAAGATGCCGATGACGACCAGCAGGAAGATCTCCGCCATGGTTGCTCCGTCCTTAGCCTGAGTCTGATTGATGCGGGGGCGCTGCTGCGCCGCCGCCCTCGGCCGGCGCCACGGTGAGATTGAACCCATCGCGGCCCGTCACGGTCATGCGGTCGCCGGCCTTGGCATCGTCCGCGCCCGTGGCGCGCCACACTTCGCCGACCGCGCGCACCTTGCCGGCGCCGCCGGCGAAGTCTTCAATGGCGATGGCTGGGCTGCCGACAATGGCTTCGCCGCCGCTCACCACGCTGCTCTGACGCGCCCTCACAGCAGCGCCCAACGCGAAGATCGCAAGGCCCGCGGTGCTGGCCGTCACCGCGGCGATGATGGGGATGGAGACGCCGAAGCCTGGCAGCTCGGAATCGAACAGGATCACCGAGCCGATGACAAACGCGGCCACGCCGCCGATGCCGAGCACTCCGAAACTGGGCGAAAACGCCTCCGCCGCCAACAATCCGATGCCGACCACAATGAGGGCGAGCCCGGCGTAGTTCACGGGCAACATCTGCAGCGCGTAGGCGCCGAGCAACAGGCAGATGACGCCCACCACGCCGCCCACGCCGGTGCCGGGATTGTAGAACTCCAAGATGATGCCGTAGACGCCGACCATGAGCAGGATGTAGGCGACGTTCGGGTCTGCAATGAGGCCCAACAGCTCATACCGCCAATCTGGCTCGATGTACTCGATGTCGTTTGTGGAGGTGTCGAGGGTGACGGCGCCGCGGCCTTCCACGTCAACTGTTTCCCCGTCGATGGCGGCAAGCAGCTCATCGAGGTCTGCCGCCACGAAGTCGATGACGTTCATGGCCAGCGCTTCCTGCGCCGGCAGATTCGATGCTTCGCGCACCGTGCGCTCCGCCCATTCCACGTTGCGGCCGCGCAGTTCCGCGATGCTGCGGATGTACGCCGTGGCATCGTTCACCACCTTGCGCTCCATCGCGTTCCGCAACGGAGCCGGCTCTGATTCGCCGCCTTGATCTGCCGCTTCGTCCGCGGGGGCTGCGCCGTCCTCGGCAGCCGCTTCGTCGGCGGGCGCATCTGGCTCGGCCTCGGGCTCTGGCTGCGTCGGCTGCGGGAATGGGAACGGACTGCCGCCACCGCCGCCGCCGATGCTCACTGGCGTCGACGAGCCGATGTTGGTGGCGGGTGCCATCGCCGCAATGTGGCTCGCGTACATCAGATAGGTGCCGGCGCTGGCGGCGCGGGCGCCGTTGGGCGACACATAGGTGGCGACGGGCACCGGCGAGGCGAGCAGCGCCTTAATCATGTCGCGCATGGATTTGTCGAGGCCGCCGGGCGTGTCGAGGCGCAGCACCACCAAGTCCACATCGGCGTCGGCGGCGTCCTCAAGCGAACGGATGAAGTAGTCCGCAGACGGGGGGCCAATGCCGCCGTCGATCTTGAGCACCCAGACCTTCGCTGCCGCCGCGGCCGGCGCGAGCAAGGCGAGCAGCAGCGCGGCCAGCGCCGCGGCGCGGCCTGGCCGCACGCCAACTTGGCGTGGTGGGCTTCCCAAGTGGTGATGCAGCGCGTCTGGCATGGGGCTATTTTGACACAAGCCGGCGCGTCGCGAACCGGGGCGCCGACGGCAACGGCCCTCTGGAGGTGAGCGGCAGGTGAGCGGCTCCGCATCGCCTCCTGCGCCACGCGCATCGCTTCGCTGCTATGCTGTCCTCTTTGTGTCGCGCTGCGTTGCGTCGCCGGCTTGGAACGCCGCCAGCGCCGCCGCGCCGACGGCCTTTGGCCCGCAAGAACGAACCAACAGGAGGAACCCCGCGTGGGTGCGCAGCCTCTCTCCGGCGTGACAGTGCTGGACTTGGGACAAATCTACAACGGCCCGTACTGCGGCTATCTGCTGGCGATGTCCGGCGCCCGCGTCATCAAGGTGGAGTCGCCCGTGGGCGAGGGTCTGCGCGGTCGCGTCGGCGATGAACCCGGATACTCCTTCGCCATGTTGAACGGCAACAAGGAAACCATCACCGTCAACCTCAAGTCCGCGCGGGGGGTGGAGCTCCTCATCGAACTCGCCAAGCGCGCCGACGTGCTGTTGGAGAACTTCGCGCCGGGCACGATGGCGCGCTTGGGCGTCGGCAGCGACACGTTGACGGCGGCGAATCCGCGCCTCATCTATGCCGCCAGCACCGGCTTCGGCGCCACTGGCCCGCATCGGGATTTCTTGGCCATGGACGTGACGGTGCAGGCCATGAGCGGCGCCATCAGCATCACCGGCAACGATGGCGAGCCGCCGATGAAGTCTGGCCCGGCGCTGTGCGACATCTTGGGTGGTGTGCATCTCTACTCGGCCATCGTCACGGCGCTCTACCGCCGCGAACAGACTGGCGCTGGCGCCGTGCTGGACGTGGCGATGCAGGATGCGGTGTTCCCCACGCTCACCTCCGCCCTCGGCGCCTACTATGCCCTCGGCGGCGACCCGCCGCGCACCGGCAACCGCCATCAAGCGCTGGGCGTCGCGCCGTACAACGTCTACGCGGCCAAGGATGGCCATGTCGCCATCATCTGCATCCGCGAAGGGCATTGGCGCAAGCTGGTTCGCGCCATGGGGCAGCCTGAGCTCGGCGCGGATCCGCGCTTTGCGGACATGGCCGCCCGCTGCCGCCACATGGACGCGACCGATGCCGCGGTGGAAGCGTGGACGGCCACCCTCACCAAGGACGAAGTGTTTCGCATCTGCCAAGCCCACGAAGTGATCTGCGCCCCAGTGCGTTCCCTCGATGACGTGGTGAACGATCCGCACCTGCTGGCTCGGGGCGCGTTGCACAAGGTGGCGCATGAGCGGTTCGGCGAGGTGGCGCTGCCCAGCACGGCGCTGCGCTTTACGGACGTGGCGCCGCCGACGCCGAAATTGCCGCGTGCGCTGGGGCAAGATAACGTCGCCGTGTACGCCGAGTTCTTTGGTTACGACGCGAGCGAGGTGGAAGCGCTGCAGGCGTCGGGGGCGATTTGACGGATGGCGCTCAGCACCCGGGCGGGGCCACGAGTTGGCGCGGCGTCCCGTTGCGGCGCGGCGGCTTTGGCTCTGATGGTGGCGTTGGCGCCGCTGGCGGGAGCGCAGGCACCGCCTTCACCCGGCAAGCAGCCGAGCGTCATGGAGATCATGGATGCGATGGTGGTGCCGCAGTCCGACGCGCTGTTTGCCGTGGGCGGCGCTGCGCCTGCGTCTGACGCGCAATGGGCCGCGTTGCGCCTCGATGCCATCGTGCTGATGGAAGCGGGCCGCGCGCTCACCTTGCCCGAACGGAGCCAAGGCGCAGATTGGGATGCTTCCTCGCTTGGCATGTCGGCCGCGGCGGCGCAGGCGGTGGCGGCCATCGATGCCCAGGACGTGGATGGCGCATTGGCTGCCGGCAACGCCCTCATCGAGCACTGCACTGGCTGCCATCACCAATACTTGACGCCCTAGTGGGCGGGCGCGCTTTGCTGCCGGCGGTTGCTGGCACCCGCCCGCATCCGTTCCGCTAAGCGATAATCTCAGCCACACTTTCGAGCCTAGATGTAGCCATGACGACGCCTTTTGACACCGTGGAAGACGCCATCGCCGCCGTCCAAGCGGGGGAACTCATCGTCGTGGTGGACGATGACGACCGGGAGAACGAAGGCGACCTCATCATGGCGGCGTCCAAGGCGTCGCCGGAACAGGTTGCCTTCATGATCCGCCACACCAGCGGCATCCTGTGCGCGCCAGTCACCGAGGAACGCGCCAAGCGCCTGCAGCTGGATCCGATGGTCGCCCGCAACGACGCGCCGTTGGCCACCGCCTTCACCGTCAGCGTGGACTACAAGCATGGCCTTTCCACCGGCATCTCCGCGGAAGAACGCGCCAACACGGTGGTGGCGCTCGCCAACAGCAACGTTGATGCCAGAGACTTCGCGCGCCCCGGCCATATCTTTCCGTTGGTGGGGCGGCCCGGCGGCGTGCTCGTGCGCTCTGGGCACACCGAAGCCGCCATCGACCTGGCCCGCGCCGCCGGCTGCCCGCCGACGGGCCTGTTGGCCGAGATCGTCAACGACGACGGCACCGTGAAGCGCTTGGGCGAGCTCGTCACGTTCGCCGCCGAGCATGGCCTCAAGATCATCTCCATCGCCGATCTCATCGCGCATCGGCAGCGGCGTGAGCAGCTGGTGGAGCGCACCCGGGAGTTCCGCGTCAATACGGAAATCGGCCCGGCCCGCGCCTTCGCCTATCGCACCAAGTTCGAGGATGCGGAGCACTTGGCGCTGCTGTTTGGCCACATCGATGCCGGCGCCACCGTGCCCGTGCGCATCCATCGGGAGCGCTTGGTAGAGGACATCTTCGGCCCGCAGCTGAACCACGCCAACAGCTTGCTCAAGCTCTCGTTGGAGCGCTTGGCGCGGCATGGCTGCGGCGTGCTCATCTACCTGCGCGGGGGGTTCGTGGGGGTGCCGCTCGACAGCTTGGACGATTCCACGCCGAGCCGCGAGCGCGAACGCAACGCCGAGTGGCTGGAAGTGGGGGTGGGCGCGCAGATGCTCAAAGACTTGGGGTTGAGCGACATCCGCATCCTCGCCGCGCGCGAGATCGAATACGTCGGGTTGGAGGGCTTTGGCCTGCGGGTTGTGGCGACGGAGCTGTTCACGGACGACCGCCGCGAGCCGTGAGCGCACCGCCCACCATCGGCGTCACGCTCGGCGACCCGGCCGGCATCGGGCCGGAGGTGCTTGCCAAGAGCTTGGCGGGGGTAGACGGCAAGGCCATGCGCCTCGTCCTTTACGGCGCCGGCTGGGCCTTGGAGCGCGGCGCCAGGTGCGCCGGCGTGGAGGTGTCCTACCGACGCCACCGCCACATCCGCGAGGTGGATTGGGCCGCGCCGGGTTGGCCGCTCATCGATTTGAGGCTGGACGAACCGCCGGGCTTTGCGATGGGGCAGGTGTGCGGGCGCTGCGGCGACCTCGCCGTGAAATCTGTGGAAGCGGCGGCGCGCGACGCGATGGCGGGCGAGACGGCCGCCATGATGACTTGCCCGATCAACAAAGAAGCCGTTCATGCCGCGGGCTACGTCGATGACATCGGCCACCAGGAGATTCTGGCTCGGCTGGCGGGTGTCACATGGACGGCCACCATGTTGATGACGCCGGGCCTCAAAGTGGTGCATCTCTCCACGCACAAGCCGCTCATCGAGGCCGCGCGCTATGTGACGCGGGCGAACGTGTTCGACAAGCTGCAGCTCACCCACGCCACCCTCTCGCAATGGGGCATGGCATCGCCGCGCATCGCGGTGGCGGCGCTCAACCCGCATGGCGGCGAAGGCGGGCTGCTGGGCCGGGAAGAGATCGACGAAATCGCCCCCGCGGTGGCGGACGCGGCGGCGGCCGGCATTCGCGCCTGCGGCCCGATCCCGGCGGATTCAATCTTCAACCGCACCATTGCCGGCGAGTTCGACGTGGTGCTGGCGCTCTACCACGATCAGGGACACATCGCGGTGAAGGTGCATGACTTCCACCGCAGCGTCACCGCCACGTTGGGCATCCCGTTCGTGCGCACCTCGGTGGATCACGGCACCGCCTTCGACATTGCCGGCCAAGGCATCGCAGACCCGTCGGGCGCGCTCGCGGCGCTGAACGCGGCGGCCACGCTGGCGGCGGGGAAGCTCACTTAGGCGCTGCGCAGTGCATGGCCGTTCCTCGGCACGCCGACGGCGCTATCTGTTGTAGGCTGTTTGCGGCTCGGCGAGCACCGGGCTGGAGATGAACCATGTTGGCGGAAGTTCTCCCCGCAAAGCAGCCCGTCACCGCAGAGCGCAACAAGCTGCGGCCCGACGACCGCGCCGTTCACGATTGGTATCGCTTCGTGCTCTCCTATCCGCCGCACTTGGTACGGGAGCATGTGGAACGCTTTGGCTTGGGTGCGGGGCAAACCGTGCTGGACCCGTTCTGCGGCACTGGCACGACGCTGGTGGAGTGCAAGAAGCTAGGCATCGCCAGCGTTGGTTTGGAATCCAACCCCATGGCGCGCTTTGCGAGTGGAGTGAAGGTGGATTGGTCCATCGATGCGGCGCAGCTCGCGGAGTACGCCGCGGCGGTGGCAGCAGCGGCTGCCGGCGCTTTGGCCAAGCAAGGCATCACTGAACAGGACCTGCCGCTCTTCGCCGAGAACGCTGGCCATCGCCCCAGCTTGCGCGGCTTGCCGGCGGCAAGCGCCAAACTGCTGCTCACCAATTCCATCAGCCCGCTGCCGCTGCATCGAGCCTTGGTGCTGTTGGATGCCATTGACGCACACGGCAGCGCCGCGCAACGACGCATTGGCCGCCTCGCCCTCGCGACCGCGCTAGTGCATGGCATCGGCAACCTGAAGTTTGGCCCCGAAGTGGGGGTGGGCAAGCGCAGGACAGACGCCGACGCCGTGCAGATCTGGCGTCAGCGGATGCATGCGATGGTGCGCGACATGGCGCACTGGCGGGATGCGGACGCTGCGGCGCAAGTCATTCAAGCCGATGCCAGGGACGTCGGCGAAGTCCTCGAACCAAGCTCTGTGGATGCGGTGATCACCTCCCCGCCGTATCCAAACGAGAAGGACTACACGCGAACCACGCGGCTGGAATCGGTGATCTTGGGTTTGATTCGGGATCGGAGCGAGCTGCGGGCACTCAAGCAGGGCTTGGTGCGCTCCAACACGCGTGGCGTCTACAAGGCCGACACCGACGACCAAGAGGTGGCGAACCACGCGGAGATCACCAAAATCGCTGCAGCCATCGAGCGCCGCCGTGTGGAATTGGGCAAGACCTCTGGTTTCGAGCGCCTCTATCCGCGTGTGACGCAGTTGTACTTCGGCGGCATGCAACGGCACTTGGCGTCACTGCGCGCCGTCCTGAAGCCGGGTGCCAAACTGGCCTATGTCGTTGGCGACCAAGCCTCGTATCTGCGCGTGATGATCCGCACCGGCCGGATACTGGCGGACTTGGCGCAGTCGCTGGGTTACAGGCTCGTCGGCATTGAATTGTTCCGCACCAGGCCATCCACGGTGACCGGCGAGCAACTGCGCGAGGAAGTCGTGCTGCTGGAGTGGGTGGGGTGAGCGACGCATGATGCATTGCCGTCCTCCGCCCAAGCCGACGTTGACGCCCTACACCCCTTGGCAAGCCGACTCCCGTCAGGTATACAGGCGCAAGCGCGAGAACGCAGCTGCAGAGAGGGCGACATGAGCGACGGAGCGTCAACCAAGAGCTGGCTTGATGAACTCAACGACCTGATCGATGAGCTAGCCAAGCGCATCAACACGCATCGAGATAGGTTGGTCAAGAGCGAATCCACCACAAGGTACGCTTTGATCGATCCGCTCCTGTCCAAGATTGGATGGAACTTGGCAGACCCAAGCCAAGTATTAACCGAATATACTCCGCCCAAGCGATTTGCCGCTGAGAAGCCCCCGCGACTTGACTATGCGATGTGGTCGGAGGGGCGAGTGTGCCTAGTCGTCGAGGCAAAGCCCCTAGACAAAGACCTAGGAGATGAAGAGTCGGACCAAGCAATGGCGTACTGCTTCAAGACGCAATGCCAGCACTATGTGGTAACAAACGGCAAACAGTGGACAGGCTACGATCTTGACCCGAACCTCGACGTCGACGAGCAGCGCGTGTTCGACTTCAGTGTGACCGAGCAAAGAGAAATTATGGAACTTCTCTGGTTATGGCCGGGCAACTTCAGGGGCAAGACAGCCCGACCGAGGTTGCATCAAAAGACAGATGAGGAACGGCCCTCAGTACCTGATCGCCTAGCTCCCTTACCGCCATCACCAAGGGTAGGTACTCCGCTTGGGGAATTGGTGTACAAGAAGGGCATGAGCAGGCCGCATCGCCTTGCCTTTCCGGGCGGGACGACTACAGACCTATTCAGGAGATGGGCTCGCATCCAGCCGGCGACAGTGGAATGGCTAATCCACACGGGTAGACTCGAGAGCTTGCCTTTGCAGAACAAGAGAGGAACCTACCTAGTGAACAAGGCGCCGACGAGGGCAAACGGGGACCAATTCTTGTCGCCTAGAGAAGTGCGGGATGGAGTTTGGATAGATACGCACTTCGCGCCAGCCAACCATCTGAAGAAGGCGCAGGAGATCCTCGAAGCCTGCGGGATCGATCCAAGCACCGTTAGAGTGGAGCTCGAGTAGCACATGGCCTTGCCAGAGTGACCGAAAGCGCCGATCAGATAGGAGGCGTTCCTTGCGTGGGCGGAGCGTCGAGCGCTAGGGAAGGTCTGAACAAAGCGCCGATCGACCGCCGGAAGTGGCCGAGAGGCGGTTTCGGCAGCGATTCCGTGCCGAAGGGTCGAAGAAAGGCGTGGTTCCGTCCCTTTCGACGCCGTTTCCGGCGCCTTGGCCGCCTTCCGGGCGCACGGGCGCCGCGGTCACGCCGCCAACCGCCGCTCGGCGATCAGCGGGTTGGCGAAGCCCAGCAGCAGCGCGATCCGCTGCGCGTTCTTGCGCAGCCCCCGGTAGCGAACCTTGCCGTAGCCGAACATCCGCTTCACGTAGAAGAACGGATGCTCCGCCTTGGCGCGGACCGACGCCTTCTCCTTCTCCCGCAGCGCCTCCTCGCCGCCGGGCTCCAGCTGCCGCCGCAGGCCCGGCCGCATCGCCACCCGCCAGTCCACGCCCCGGCCCTGGTTCTCCGGGCGCTTCTCCACCCCGCGGTAGCCAGCGTCCGCCCAGACGCGCCTCTCGCCGCCGTGCAGGAGGCGGTGCGCGTGCGCCACGTCCGACTCGCTCGCCGCCGTCGCCGCGAAGCTGTGCGCCACCCCCGTCTCCGCGTCGGCGCCAACGTGCATCTTCATCCCGAAGTGCCACTGGTTCCCCTTCCTCGCCTGCCGCATCTCCGGATCCCGCTTGCCCGAACGGTTCTTCGTCGACGACGGCGCCTCCACGATGCTCGCGTCAACCACCGTCCCCTCCCGCAGCCTCAGGCCCCGCGACGCCAAGCTCGCGTTGATCGCCGACAGCAGCCTCTCCCCCAAGCCGTGCCTCTCCAGCAGATGGCGGAAGTTCAGGATCGTCGTCTCGTCCGGCAGCGCCGACAGCTTCAGGCCCGCGAACCGACGCGCCGACTCGACCTCGTACAGCATGTCCTCCATCGCCGGATCGCTCAGGTTGTAAAACAGCTGGACGCAATGCACCCGCAGCATCGACGACAGCGCATACGGCCGGCGGCCGCGGCCCGCCTTCGGGTAGTGCGGACGAATCGCCTCCTCCAGCTCCTTCCACGGAACCAGCCCGTCCATCCGCTCCAGGAACCTCTCCCGCCGCGTCTTCCGCTTCTTCGCCGAGTACTCCAACTCCGCGAACGTCGCCTGGGTCGCTTCGGTCATCGAACGCCTCTCCTAGTGGTCAACGCGCCTATTGTCACAGCATCGCCGGCGCTTGTTCAGACCTTCCCTAGCGCTGCAGGCGCAGCGTGTCGGCCGCTGGCAGGAGCTGGGCGTGAGAGCCAAAGCCGACACCTCCCCCGCTGGAAATCCCTAAGCGGGGAAGGCACACTCACGGGCAGGGTCGCGGGCACTGGCACTCGCGGCGGCTAGCAGAAGGAGGAGTGGATGAAGGCGGCGGTGTTTCGACAGGTCAACACGCCCATGGAGATAGAGGAAATCTCTGTGGACAAGCCCGGCCCGCGCGAGGTGCTGGTGCGCACGGTCGCCGCTGGCGTCTGCCACTCGGACATGCACTTCTACAACGGCACCTATCCCGGCCAGCTGCCGATGGTGCTCGGCCATGAATCCGCCGGCATCGTGGAGGCGGTGGGGGATGCTGTCACCTATGTGAAGCCGGGGGATCACGTCATCACCTGCCTGTCGGCGTTCTGTGGGCACTGCGAATACTGCCTCACCGGGCGCATGTCGCTGTGCGAGGAACCAGAGGTGCGCCGCAGCGCGGACGAAGCGCCGCGCCTGCATGACCACGGTGGCCGCCTCAATCAGTTCGCCAACCTGAGCTCCTTTGCGGAACAGATGCTCGTGCATGAGCACGCGGTGGTGAAGGTGCGCGAAGACATGCCGCTGGACCGCGCCGCGCTCATCGGCTGCGGCGTCACCACCGGCGTCGGCGCGGCCATCCACACCGCGGCGGTGGCGCCGGGTTCCACCGCGGCGGTCATCGGCTGCGGCGGCGTGGGCCTCTCCTGCGTGAACGGCGCGGCCATCGCCGGCGCCGGACGCATCATCGCCGTGGACATGGTGGCCTCCAAGCTGGAACTCGCCCGCAAGTTCGGCGCCACGGATGTGGTGGATGCCAGCGAGGGCAATGTCGTCGAGCAGGTGAGGAACCTCACGAATGGCGGCGTTGAGTATTCCTTCGAGGCCATCGGCTTGAAGGCCACCGCAGAGCAGGCGTTCCAGATGCTGCGCCCCGGCGGCGTCGCCACGGTCATCGGCATGATTCCGCCGGGCGCCATGGTGTCGTTGCATGGCGCCGAGTTCCTCATGGAGAAGAAGATCCAAGGCTCCATGATGGGCTCGAACCGCTTTCGCGTGGACATGCCTCGCTTCGTGGATTTCTACTTGCAGGGCAAGCTCCACCTAGACGACATGATTTCCAGCCGCATCGCCCTCAAGGACGTGACAGACGCGCTGTTGGCGCTTGAGACAGGGGAAGTGGCGCGCAGCGTCATTGTCTTCGATCAGTAGTCGCCCGGCCTGCGCGCGTGGCACTCGATGCTGATGGCGCCTCCCGCTTGGCGCTTGCCCGCGCAGCCTGTGCGCGGCCTTCTGGCTAGGCCATGAAGTTCGGCATCGGGCAGCCCGTTCCGCGGGTCGAGGACCCGCGCCTCGTCACCGGCCGCGGGCGCTTCACGGACGATCTTGATCTGCCAAGGCAGGCGTGGGTCGCGTTTGCCCGCTCGCCCTACCCACATGGACGCATCGTCCGCATCGATGTCGCCGCGGCGCGCCAAGCGCCGGGGGTGTTGGCGGTGTACCGCGGGGAAGACTTGGCCAGCCTCGGCGGGCTGCCCTGCGTCGCGCAGCTCAAAGACAAAGACGGCGAGCCGGCCTTCATTCCGCACCGCCCCGTGCTGCCGACGGATCGCGTGCGTTATGTGGGCCAAGCCGTCGCCGCGGTGGTGGCGGAGACCTTGCAGCAAGCCCGCGACGCCGCCGAACTGGTGGAGTTGGAGGTGGCGCCGCTGCCTGTCGCCATCGACCTTGCCGCCGCGGCGGCGCCCGATGCGCCGGCGGTGCATTCAGAGCACGGCAGCAACCTCTGCGTGCATTGGCGCAATGGCGATGCCGCGGCGGTGGATGCCGCCATCGCCGCCGCGGCCCATGTCACCCGCGTGAGCGTCGTCAACAACCGCGTGGCGCCGGGGCCGTTGGAGCCGCAGTGTTCCGTGGCCGTCGATGATGCCGGACGCCTCACGCTCTACAACCCAAGCCAGGGCGCCTTTGCGCAGCGCAATGCCGCGGCCGCCATCTTCGGCATGGAGCGCGATGCGGTGCGGGTTGTTTCCGGCGACACCGGCGGCGGCTTCGGCGTGCGCGGCGGCCTGCACCCGGAAACGGTGGCATGCCTGTTTGCGGCGCGAGGCTTGGGCCGCCCCGTGAAGTGGCGCGGCGACCGTTCGGACATGTTCTTGGCGGATTGCCATGGCCGGGACAACGTCACCACCGGCACCTTGGCGCTCGACGCCGCCGGCCGCATGGTGGCCCTCAAGATCGAGACGCTTGCCAATCTGGGCGCCTACTGCTCAACCGTCGGCCCGTTCGTGCCCACCTTGGCGGGCGGCCGGGTGTGCGGCACGGTGTACCGCGTTGGGCAGATATGCCATGACGTGCGCTGCGTGTTCACCAACACCATGCCGGTGACGGCGTATCGCGGCGCTGGGCGCCCGGAAGCGGCTTACATCATGGAACGGCTGGTCGAGGCAGCCGCCCGCGAACTGGGCGTGGACAGCCGCGAACTGCGCCGCCGCAACTTCATCCGTCAGCAGGATTTGCCCTACACGAACCATGCCGGCATCCCCATCACCAGCGGCGCGTTCGAGGACACCATGGATCTCGCCGTCGCCCAAGCGGATTGGGATGGTTTCCCCGCTCGGCGCGCGGCTTCAGAGCGGGCAGGGCGGTTGCGCGGCATTGGCCTCGGCTGCTACATCGAGTCCAGCGGTGGCCAGCCGCAGGAAGAGGCCCGCGTCCATGTGGACGCAGACGGCGCCATTGAAGCAGTGGTCGGCACCTATTCCCACGGCCAAGGCCACGAGACGGCCTTTTCCCAGATCATCGCGGACGCCTTCGGGGTGGAGCTGGAGCGCGTGCGCTTGGTGCAGGGAGACACGGAGCGGGTTCGCTTCGGCGGCGGCACCGGTGGCTCTAGATCCGGGCAGATGGGCGGCGTCGCCGTGTTGCGGGCGGCGCGCGCAGTCATCGAGCAGGGCGCCGGCGTCGCCGCTGAGGCGCTGCAGGTGGAGCGCAGCCGCATCGCTTATGAGGCGGGGGTTTACGCCGTGGCCGGCGGGGAGCTGCGGATGACGTTGGCCGAAGCCGCCCGCGCCGCGCCGGGCATCGGCGGCGAGGCGCTGGCGCAAACCCTGCGCTATCAGCGCGACGCCGCCTACACCTTCCCCAACGGGTGCCATGTCGCGGAAGTGGAAGTGGATGTGGACACCGGCGCCGTGCGCGTCGTGAAGTACACCGCGGTGGATGACTGCGGGCGCGTCATCAACCCATTGCTCGCGGCCGGGCAGGTGCATGGCGGTGTCGCGCAGGGCTTGGGGCAGGCGCTTTCGGAGGCCGTGCATTACGGTGCCGATGGCCAGTTGGTCACTGGCTCTTACATGGATTACGCCGTCCCCCGCGCCACGCACACGCCGTTCATGACCGTTGCTTTCAACGAAGTGCCGGAACCGGGCAACGAGCTCGGTGCCAAGGGCATTGGCGAGGGTGGCGCCTGTGGGGCGCCGCCTGCCATCGTCCACGCCGCGCTCGACGCTTTGGCGCCCCTTGGCGTCACCGCCCTTGACATGCCGCTCACGCCGGAACGGGTTTGGCGCGCCGTGCGCGGGGTGACCGGCGATAAATCCGTTGACAACCGCAAGGCCAGCGAGTAGAAACCGCTTAACCCACGCCAGTGCCAAAATTGGCGGGGATTGGAGAGGGAAAATCATGCGAGAACTTCGGAATGCCCGGGGCGCCGTTGCGTTCGGGCTGCTTGTCGCCTTTGCTATGCCGTGGACGGCCTTCGCCGACGACGATGACGACGATTCGTCGGAAACGCGGCGCATCGAGGAGATGGTGATCTACGGCGAGCGCGTGGAATCCACCGTTTCCGACACCTCCATTTCCATCACCGCGATGGATGAAGACTTTCTCAGAGACATGGGCATGCAAGGCCCGAACGAGATGGTCAACTTCATCCCCGCCACCACGCGCACGGACTGGGACATCAAGATCCGCGGCATCGGGCGCAACTTCCGGGGTTTGGGTGGAGACCCAGGGGTCGGCACCTACTTCAACGGCATCTACTCGCCAGACTTCGGCATCGCGTCGACGGAAGGCGGCCTCTACGACGTGAAGCGCATCGAAGTGCTGCGCGGCCCGCAGGGCACGTTGTACGGGCGCAACTCCATTGGCGGCGTGGTGAACTACGTCACCAACCAGCCGAACCATGAGGGCTTCGAGGCCAATGTGCGCGCCATCTTCGGCGAGTACAACACCAACGAGTGGTATGGCCTCGTCAGCGGCCCGGTCACGCAGGACCTCGCCTATCGCTTCACCGGCGTGAAGCGGTTGCGCGGCCCCGCCGTGGAGGGCTTGGCCGGCAGCGAAGACATTGAAGACCTGAACGATCAGAACTTCGCGCTCATTTTTGAGTGGAACATCCGCGACAACATCACCGCCAATCTCCGCATCAACGATCGCCGCGCCTACAGCAAGCGCAACTTCGGCAACGGCGGCCATGGCATCGCCGGCGAAGGGCCGTGCGTGGGCGAACACCCGATCACCTCCAACTCCCAGTGCGACCCGCGCTATCGCGTCCCGCGGGACACCAACTACTACGCGACCGGGTTCCGCCCCGTGGATCAGGCTTGGGTGGACAAGTACGGCGACATCGCGGATGACCCGCGTGGCGCCGTGCCATGGAGGCACCCCTCGACCGGCGAGACGTTCTACGGCGCATACAACCGCCCTGGCGTGGATGACGAAAGCGTGCGCTGGCCATACATGCCGTCGCAGAACTACATGAGCCCCAGCGTTGCCCAGTACGACATCGGCGGCGCCGACGCGCCAGACATCGTTGGCTTGACAACCGGCGACAACCGGGAAGAGTTCGACCATCAGCAGGGTTCCCTCGTCGTCGATTGGGACATCAGCGACACCCTCTCGATGAAGTACTTGGGCTCTTATCAGAGCTTCGCTTACTGGTTCAATCGCGATAACAGCTTCTCCGACAGCCACGTTTCGGACATTGACGACACGGTGGTCGAGCAAGTGGAGAGCCTGTCGCACGAACTGCGCCTGTTCTGGCAAGCGGGAGACCGCTTCACCGCCACCACCGGCGTCTATCAGTTCTGGGAATCCCGCGATCAGTGGTACGGCATCCGCGAGCGGGGCGGCCAAGGCCGCGCCCGCAACGCCGCCCACTATGGGCCGGAAGGCTTTGAAGACTGGGTGCATCAAGGCATCGCCTTGGTGGGTTGGGTGATGCCAGGGTGCATCGGCCAGGGCGGTGTCGGCTCCGGCGCCGGGGGAGACTTGGCGCTCAACGACGGCTCCCACCCAGGCTACGGCACGTACTGTGGCGACCCAGGCGAGTCTTACAACCAGAACTGGCATGCCGGGGACACCGGGGCGGTGTACGAGCACCGCAACTTGGTGGACAACGAGAACCTTGCCTTCTACACCCAAGGGGACCTCCGGTTGACGGATCAGTGGAGCGTGACGCTCGGCTTCCGCTACTCGAAGGATTGGCGCGACGCCAAGGAGCAGCGCGGCGGCTACTCGGAAATCGAGGCGTACAACAAGCCGTGGCTCCCGGCGGTGCTGGGCGGCGCCTGCGCTCTGAACCCAGACCGTTGCCCGGCAGACCCTGCGGCCTTCGGGGCCCCCGGCGTGACGCCGCTGGCCGCCTTGAACGTGGCTTTGGGCGCCGCGCGGTTCACCGGCGACCCAGATTTCCCGATCGAGCCCATCTGCGACCTCACCGCGCGGGACTGCGCGCGGCCATTGCGGCTGCGAGGCATTCCCATCGGTTGGGGCACCCGCACGACCGGCACCTTCAAGCAGGATGGAGACCTCACGTGGCGGGTGAACTTCAACTGGGAACCCACCCCCGACATGCTGCTGTACTTCGGCGCCACCTCTGGGTATCGCGCCGGCGGCTTCAACCTCGGCAACACCGATGGCCGCACCGTGCTCGACCTTGATGGCGATGGCGCCAACGACAGCCGAGCGCTTGGCTCGTATGGCGACGAAGACCTCACGGCCTACGAAATTGGCTATAAGGCCACGTTGCTTGACGGCACTTTGCAAACCAACGTGACGCTCTACTACTACGACTACACCGGCTATCAGACCAACGTGTCCACGTGGGAATCGAGCAGCGGCAACTTTGCGCTGCCGCCGGGCATCGCGGCGCCGGCGGGACGGGGCCCGATCGACACCACCGTCAACATTGAGGAGGCGTACAACCGAGGCTTCGAAATCGATGGCCTATGGCTGGCGACGGACAACTTCAGCGTTGGCGGCAACTACAGCTACACAGAGAGCGTCTTTGAGGCGCCGTTCACGTTCTTCAACGCCAATGACCCGCGATACCCCCGCGAGATACTCGGCGGCGACGTCAACCAAGACCCATGCACGCTGCCCGACGCCATCAAGGTGCTCTACTGCATCGAGGTGGAAGGCATCGACCTCACGGGCATTCCGAAGCACAAGGCGACCGTGTGGTCTTCCTATTCTTGGAACCTGCCCAAGGGCACCATCACATGGCTGAACTCGCTGGCCTACACGGGCGAATACGCCACCAACGTGTTCCAGCGTCCTTGGGACGAAGTGCCGGATCGCGAGCGGTGGGACATGCGGGTGACGTTCCGCGAGGCCACCGGGCAATGGTCCGTCTCGGCCTTCGTGGACAACGTGCTGGACAAGACGTACATCCGCCACTCGGACATGGAGAACCGTCGCACGGCCTACGGCGCCAACTGGCCGCAGCGCATCGTGTCGCTCTACCCGCGTTACTGGGGCTTTGAGTTCGAGTATTCGATGGGCGCGTTCCGGTAGGGCAGCCTGAAAGTGGCGCTAGGGCGCAGCCCGCGTACCTAGCTCCGCCTTCGCCTCAGAGAGCGCCGGCAACAGCCGGCGCTTTCGTTTGGGCCGACCAGCCGCAGATTGCGGTGGAGCCGTTGAGAAAAGGAGGCAACATGCGATTCATCGTTTTCGTTTCACTGCTGATGGGCTTGCCAGCCTTCGCCTGTGAGCAGTTTCGTTGGTTCCCCGTCGACCATGGGCCCGTGGACTATGTCCAAGGCGGTGTGGTGAACGTGGCCAGTGGGTTTGAAGGGGCAGCTTGCCTCGACTCCTCAGCCACGGAAATGCGCGACGAGCTATCGTTGCTACTTTGGAACGCCTTGGACAGGGACTACATTCTGAAAGTCGGCGATAGCGTCGGGACGGTGTTCGAGCGACTGGTGCCGACAGGCACGATGCATGAGATGGTGTCGGTGCCGGTTCACAACACCGGTGTGGGGAGCTATCGGGTGACCATGACCCTCACGCATCCGACCGAAGAGGCGTTCCTGATAGCAAGCATCAGTGACATCCCGGAGGAACGGCAGCAAATCATGGAGGTCGCGGCTTACAAGGTGGCTGACGGCCCCATCCCCGGTTTTGCGTTAGTGCAAATGGATTCGTATGATGACATGCCGGTAGAGCGGCCGAGCGACCCGGTGCTAGAGGTGCGCTGAAGGGTCTATGGCCGAGGGACCTCTTAGAGCCGTTGAGCAAGGAGGCAACATGCGATTCATCGTTTTCGTTTCACTGCTGATGGGCTTGCCAGCCTTCGCCTGTGAGCAGTTTCGTTGGTCCCCGTTGGGGCACGGACCCGAGGACGACGTCCAGTTCGGCGCGGTGACCGTGGCCAGCGGGTTTGAAGGGGCAGCTTGCTTCGACTCCTCAGCCACGGAAATGCGCGATGAGCTGGTATTGGCTCTTTGGAACGTCTTGGACAGCGACTACATTCTGAAAGTCGACGATAGCGTCGGGACGGTGTTCGAGCGGCTGGTGCCGACAGGCACGAGGAAAGAGATGGTGTCCGTGCCGGTTCACAACACTGGTGTGGGGAGCTATCGGGTGACCATGACCCTCACGCATCCAACGGAAGCGGCGATCTTGGCAGTACAAGTCAGTGACCCCCCGGAGTACGGGATGCAAATCATGGACGTCACGGCTTACAAGTTGGCCGACGCCGGCCGCCTTGGTCCGTTGCAGGAAAGGGTTCTGTATGAGGACATGCCGTTAGAGCGGCCGAGCGACCCGATGCTAGAGGTGCGCTGAGGGGTCTGTGTCCGAGGGGCCGCGTCCGGCAAAGTGACGGCCCGCGTTTGAAGTTGAGAGTGCCGGGTGCGCTGGCGTGGGTCACGCTAGCGCCCCGGCTTCTTCCCATAGGTCAACGCGCGCCACAGCCATTCCAACGGCCCAAAGCGGTGGCGCCCCAGCCACCACACGCTGAATGCGAGCAGCACGGCCCATTCGCCGAGCACCACGAGGTAGAGCTGCCAGCGCGCCAGCTCGTTCCAGAGCCCGAAGCCCATGGAGTGGAAGATGGCGAGGGCCAAGACGCTCTGCAGAATGTAGTTGCTGAGCGCCATCCGTCCAGTGGCGGCCAACGCGGCGCGGGCTCTCGCGAGTGCGCCCCGCTGGCAAATGAGCATGATCACGCCCACATAGCCCAGCGCCATCGCCACGCGCCCGATGTCGTTGGTGAGCTCAAAGCCGGTCACCCAAGCCAACGCGAAGCCGCTTGTGACGGCCATCGCCAGCTCGAAGCCGTTCACCACCGCGCCGACGAGCAACCCCCACACGGCCAAGCGCTTGTAGAAGGAGACGCTGCGCTGCCCGCGCAGCACGCCAGTCTTGTAAAGCGCCATGCCGAGCAACATGCAAGCGAGCGCATCCCACAGCAAAATGGTGGGGTGGGCGAAGGCGTACAGCGCGGCCACGTCGATGGCGTTGGCCGCCACAGATTCCGGGTAGCTGCCTTGGTGAGCCAAGGCTTCGCGGGCTTGCGCCTCTGGCGGTGGCTGGAAGTTCGCCCTGAGTTCATGCCAATCCGCAATCACGGCCTGCTCCGCGGCTGGCACCGCCTCTCCCGCGTCGAGGCGGGCCTGCACGGCTTCGGCCCCGGCCGAGAGCGCCACGATGCCGTAGAGCGTTAGGGCATAGAACAGTGCCAAGTAGGCGAAGACCACGCCGGCCGCTGCGAACAGCGCCTTCGGGCGCCAGTTCCTGAGCGCATAGAGCAACATGCCGGCCACGGCGTAGGGCACCAAGATGTCGCCGCTCCACAACAATAGCAGCGCGTTGATGAGGCCGAACGCAAGCAGCAGCAATTGCCGCCGGTAGTACACGCCGATGGGTTTGGCGCGCGGCCCACAGGCGAAGATGACGACGCCGGCGCCGAACAGCATGGAGAACAGCGCCCGCATCACGCCTTCGGAGAAGAAATCCACGCCGAGGAAGAGCGCGAAGTCGATGCCTTGGGTAGCCCCATCCGCGGTGGGGTCTGCATAGGAACGGAACGGCAGCCCGAACCCCAGGATGTTCATCAGCAGGATGCCGAGCAGCGCGAAGCCGCGCACCACGTCGATGGCTTCCATGCGTTCGTTCGGCGGCAGCGGCGCCGGCGCGGCGCCGGCGGAGGCTTCGGCGCTCTGCATGTGCGGTGGGCCTACGCTCGCCCGGCTGCGCCCTGCAGCGCCTCCAACACTTTGCGCGGGTGATCTGCGGCTTTGACGACGCGACGCCAATGCTTGGCGACCACGCCGTCCGGGCCGATCAACACGGTGGAGCGGATGACGCCGACGGTTTTCTTGCCGTACATCATCTTCTCGCCGTAGGCGCCGTATTCCTGCATCACGGCCTTCTCTGGGTCGCACAACAGGGTGAAGGGCAGATCGTACTTGGCCGTGAACTTCTGGTGCGCCGCCTCGCCGTCCGGCGAGACGCCCAAGACCACAGCGTCGGCGGCGTCGAATTGCGCGGCGAGGTCGCGAAAGCCGCACGCTTCCTTGGTGCATCCGGGGGTGTCGTCGCGGGGATAGAAATACACCACCACATGCTTGCCGCGCAGGCCGGCAAGGGACACTGGCCGGCCGTTGGCGTCCGGCAGGGTGAACGATGGCGCGGGTTGGCCTTCCTCGATGGGCATGGATCCTCCTAGCGGCTCAACGCATTGTGCAGAAGCGTGGCGGGCAATCAAGCTCGGCGACGCCGCCCGTGGCGGGATTGGGGGCGGCGTCGCTGTGAGAGCCGCGTTTTGCGCTCTTGGGGGCGCGGATCGCCCGTTCTAGCGATGCTTCGCCGCAATCCGCTTCAGCCCGGCATCGATTGCTTCGCGGGAAAGCCAGCGGCCGCGCAGCATCACGCCCTCGATGCGCGTGGCATTGGCGATGTCGTCCAAGGGGTTCGCGGCCAGGAGCGCCAAGTCCGCATCGCGGCCAACGGCGATGACGCCGACGTTGGTGCCGAGGAACGTTGCCGCGGCGCTGGTGCCGGCCGTGAGCGCAGCGTGTGGCGAGAGGCCGGCGGCCACCATCGCCGCTAGCTCACGGTGCGTTGCGAAGCCCGGCACGTTGAAGGTCTGCGGCGAATCCGCCCCCAAGAGCAGCGACACGCCGCCCTCGTGCAGCGCCTTGATGAGCGCCTTGCGCACGTTGAGGAGCGTTTGGCTCCCTTGCGGGTTCGCGCCGTCCGCCGCTCGGCGCAGCGTTTCGATGTAACGCTCCCGCAGCCGCCGCGGCACATACTGGAACTCAGGCCGCTCAGCCATCTCTTGCCATGCATGCGCGTTCGCCATGTTCTCCATCAGCGTCTCGGTGGGCACCACGGCGACGCCGGCGGCGCGGCTGCGCTCCACTGCCGCGGGGATGAGTGCGCGATCCACGAACGGTGCCAAACCGGCACCGAAGAAGGACGCCGCGGCGTCCCCATGCGCGGCGCTGTCTGGCGTGATGACGTTCAGGTAGCCGTCCAAGTGGTCAACGGTGGTTTGCCCAGCGGCCAAGCTGCGCCACAGGCCGACGCTCGCCGTGACATGGCCGCCGAAGCTGATGCCCACCTCCTGCGCTGTGGCCGCCATCGCCTCGAACGATTCCGGAGACATCCCCGGATGCACCTTCAGGAAGTCGTACCCAGCGGCGTGCTGTTCGCGCACCCGCCGCTCGGCGTCCTCGGCGTTGCGCACCGAGCGCCCGTTGAACGAGGGTCCGGAGGTGATCAGGCGCGGGCCCAGCACTCGCTGCGCCAAGAGATCGTCGCGCAGTGGCAGGTGGCTTGGATGCCCCAACATGCCGCGCACCGTGGTGACGCCATTGGCCGCCCACAGGAACAACACGTCGTCGCGGTAATCGTTCTCGACGGGCACATGGGCATGCATTTCGGCGAGCCCTGGGATGAGGAAGCCGCCGTTGCCGTCGATGACGAGGCCGCCCGCGGCGGCGCCGTCTTCGCCGCTCAGCGCCTTGGCGGGTTCGATGGCGGCGATACGCCCATCGCGCACGGTGACGTCCTGGCGCATGGCGACGCCCGGCGCCACCATCGAGATGACGTGGACGTTGGCGATGACGGTCGCATCCGACGCCGCTACCGGCGCGCCGCCCGCGGCCAAGCCAAGCGCTGCCGCGAGCATCAGGCGCAAGTTAGCCCTCGCCTTAGCCATCACGCGGCGCGCCGACGCCAACCAAGCGCCCCCCTCAGCCGCTCCCGTAGCTCACGCCCATGCCGGCGCGGGCATCGGTGTTCACGCCATACGGCGCGATGGGATAGCGCAGGCCGTTGCGCGACAGGCTCTCCAAGCCGGCGATCACCTTAGGCAGAAAACTCGGTGGCAGCGCCATCAACAGTTCGTCTTCCATCACGCCGCCGTAGCGACGCTCGGCGAAGCAGGGGATGGAGAGGCTCGGCTCGCCGGTTTTGAGCGCGCGTCCCCAAGAATCCGCGCAGGCGGATTCGCCCACGCAGCCCCACTCCAGCTTCTTGTAGCCACTCCACTGCAACCCGTTGATGAACAGGATCATCTGCGCCGGCGTCGCGTAAACGAGGGCGATGTCCGGCGGGTCCAGCCGTCCGCTGGCGAGCGGGCTGACGGCCAAGGCGCGGTAGTGGCCGTGCGGCGCCACGTCCATGGAGCGCTGGTGGGCGGCTGCCCCGGCGACATCCTTGAACCACACGCCGGCCATGTGCTTGCCGGAGAGCCAGTCTGCGCTGCGCGGATGCAGGCCGATGACGGTGGAGCACTGGGCGCCGACGAGATCGTCCGCGGTGATGCCCACCGTCCAGCCGTTGCGGCAGGCTTGCCCGACGATTTGGTCGGTGGTGTGGATGGCGCCGGGGCGGCGGATGCGCGGCACCGCTTCCATCGCCTCGACAGACTCGAAGCGCTTCATGGCGATGGGCGTTGTGCGCAGGCGCAGCAGGCGGTTCAGGTCTCCCACGACGCCGGGCCAATCCGTGATGTCGCGGTCCGTCGCCACCACGTCCGCGCGTTCGGAAGAAGGAATTTGCATCGTGTCGATCCCGCTCAACCCACTTCCACGCGGTCGAAGTTGGGCGGCCGCTTCTCCATGAAGGAGCGCACGCCCTCGCGGAAGTCCGGCCGCGTGAGGCTCTCGTCCATCAACCGGCCCGTCTCCGCCATGGCCGGGCCGATGGGCATGTCGATGTGCTTGTACACCTGCTGCTTCATGATCATCAGCGACTTGGGGGCTGCCGTTGCCGCGAGTTGCTCGATGTACGCCTTGGCGTCTTGGCGCGAGTCGCCAGTTTCGCTCAGCCGGTCTCCAAGGCCCAGGGCCACCGCTTCCTCGCCGGCGATGCGCCGCGCCGTCCAGAGGATGTCGAGGGCCTTCGCCGGCCCCAACAAGCGCGGCAGAATCCAACTCATGCCGTGTTCCGCCACCAAGCCGCGCTGCGCGAACGACGTGGTGAACTTCGCGGTGCGCTCGACGAAGCGCAGGTCGCAAAGCAGGGCGTAGCTCATGCCCATGCCGGCCGCGGCGCCGTTCACGGCGGCGACGAGCGGCTTGCGCAGCCCCAAGAGGTGGCTGTAGATCGCCGCGAAATCTGGCCCCATGTCTGGGTTGCCGGGGTTCGCCTCGAGATGGGAGAGGTCTTGCTGCGCACGGCCTTCCCCGGAGGAAAGCGTGTTCAGGGCGTTCATGTCCATGCCGGCGCAGAAGCCGCGCCCGGCACCCGTCAGCACGATGCCCACCACGTCTGGGTCGCGCTCGGCCGTCGCCAGCGCGTGGCGTATCTCGGCCAGCATCAAGTTGGTGAAAGCGTTCAGGTTGTCCGGGCGGTTCATCGTGATGATGGCCACCGGCGCTTCCACTTCGTAGAGGATGTCTTCGTACATGGCGCCTCCGCACTCGTCAATTTGTCGTTCGCTAACTGTACTATAGGCGCACGGTTCAGCGGGAAAGACGACCATGCCGATGATGCTCACAGAAGAGCAGAACATGCTGCAGGAGACAGCCAAGGAGTTCTGCTCAAACAATGCGCCGATCAGCCAGTTGCGCAAGCTGCGCGACGATGACCACCCGGACGGGTTCGACCGCGATACGTGGGCGGCCATCGCGAAGCTGGGTTGGGCGGGCATTCCGTTTCCGGAGGAGCACGGCGGCTTGGCGTTCGGCTACAAGGGCTTGGGCGTAGTCACGGAAGAGACTGGGCGCACCTTGGCGGCGAGCCCGCTCTTCGCCAGCGTTTGGGTGGGCGGCACCGCCATCGCCATCGGCGGCAGCGTCGCGCAAAAGGCCGCGCTGTTGCCGAAGGTGGCGTCCGGCGAACTGCTCTTGGCCCTCGCCGTGGAGGAATCGCATCGCCACAATCCTTATGGCGTGGCGACGCAGGCGGTGGCCAGCGCTGGCGGCTACACGCTCACCGGCGCGAAGACGTTTGTGCTCGATGGCCATGTGGCGGATCGGCTCATCGTCGCCGCACGCACGGCCGGCACATCTGGAGACCGGCACGGCATCACATTGTTTCTCGTTGCGGCCGGGGCGCCGGGGCTGACGATCACCCGCACCCGCATGGCGGACAGCCGCAACGCCGCGAACGTGGAATTGGAAGGCGTGACGGTGGCCGCGGACGCGGTGCTCGGCACGGTGGACAACGGCGCGGACGTGCTGGATCCCACGCTGGACATCGCCCGCATCGGCATCTCCGCGGAGATGCTCGGCGCCGCGCAGGAGTGCTTCGACCGCACCGTGCAGTACCTGAAGGAGCGCGAGCAGTTCGGCGTGCCCATTGGGTCTTTCCAAGCCTTGAAGCACCGCGCTGCCAACATGTTCTGCGAACTCGAACTGTCGAAATCCGTGGTGCTGGAGGCATTGACGGCGTTGGACGAAGAGCGCGATGCGAAGGAAATCGCCAAGCTCGCGAGCCTCGCCAAGGCGAAGGTGGGCGAGACGTTCCACACCGTCTCCCGCGAGGGCATCCAGATGCATGGCGGCATCGGCATGACAGACGAGTTCGACATCGGCTTTTTCATCAAGCGCGCCGCGGTGACGGAGCAGACGTTTGGCGACGTGAGCTTCCATCGCAACCGCTATGGTGAACTCGAAGGGTATTGACGCGCTCGCAACCTGAGCGCCGTCTGGGGGAGACGCAACGCAAGGGGAGGGTTCGCCATGATGCGCGCCATTGCGCCGCGTGGCGCCGCGATGCTGGCATTGGCGCTGGCGTTGACCGCCGGCGCCGCCAACGCTGATCCACTGCCGGCGCCGCTGCGCGCCGAGGTAGAAGCCTTGAAGGCGGCCGTCGCGGCGGCGCCGACGGACGCCAGCACTGTCGCCGGCCGCGCCCGCGTGCTGGCGGATTGGGTGGATGCCCACGCGCTCGCCGGATTGCCCGGCTCGCCTTGGGCTTCGCGCGCTCGGCGCTTCGTGGCAACGCCGCCGACCGGCGCCGCGGTGCTGGGCGTCGGCGCCCAAATCGACGCATGGGTGCGGGAATACACCGTGCGCGACGAAACGCCAGCGGCGCTCGGCGAGTTGCGAGCGACCGTCGGCCCGTTCGAGGCGGGATCGTTCGCCACCATCACCCAAACTTGGACGGCGGGCGCTGGCGGCATGGCCGTTGGCGGCGGCATTTGGGTGGCGCGGCACTTCAACACCATGTATGGCGCCTTCCAAACGGATGATCCCGCGGCGGAAGGCCACATCACCATTTCGACCAGCGACGGCGATGCCCGCTTCGAGGTGGACACCATCATGGCCTCGGGTGCCCACGGCGGTTTCCGCGCACCGGAACCCGCGCTGGTGTTCCGCCTCGTTGCCGGCCATGTGGATGCCGGGGAAACTGTCACCGTCACCTATGGCGACGCTGCCGGCGGCGGGCCGGGGCTGCGCATCACCACGGTGTCTGGCGAGAACGTGCCGCTGCCGCTCTATGTGGACGTGGGCGGCGCCGGGGATTGGTTCATGCTGCCGCTGCAGCCGTTCGCCATCGTCGGTGCCGAGGCCGTGGGCGTGCATGGCTTCGCGCCGAGCGTCGTGGCGCCGGGTGAGGTCTTTGAGCTCTCTGTGCGTGCGGAAGACCAGTGGTTCAACCGCGCCTCGCACGACATTCCGGCCTTTGACGTGCTGGTGGACGGCGCCGTGGCGGCCACCACGCAAGGTGGCAACGCCATCGAGATCGTTGAACTCGCGTTCGACGACGTTGGCCCGCGCTGGATCGACATGCGCTCTGGGGACGGCGCCATCGAGGGCATTGCCAATCCGGTGCTGGTGGCCGAGGCGCCGGCGCAGCGCATCTATTGGGGCGACACCCACGGCCACTCCGGACAGGCGGAGGGCATAGGCACCATCGATTACTTCATGCGCTTCGCGCGCGACGACGCGCGGTTGGATTTCGTCACCCACTCTGAGCACGACACCGCCTTGGACGCCGCCGAGTGGCAACAGATGCGGGCCGCCGCGGCGGCGCATTACGCGCCGGGCAAGTTCATTCCCTACCTTGGCTACGAGTGGACGGTTATCGCCTATGTGGGCGGTGGCCACCACAACGTGCTGTACCGCAACCCAGAGCACCGCTTGCCCGTCTCGGCGCTCGAGTATCCGACGCTCTCGGCGCTCTATCAGCGCCTGCGCGAGGTTTACGATCCGCAGGATGTGGTGGTGATTCCCCACGCCCACAATCCCGGCGACGCCCGCCTTTCAGACCCGCTCTTGGAGCCGCTCATCGAGGTGATGTCCATGCATGGCACCTTCGAGTGGTTCATGCGGAACTACCTCGGCAATGGCCATCAGGTGGGCTTCGTGGCCGCTTCGGATGACCATCTTTCGCACCCGGGCTACTCCGCCCCAAGCCGGGACTCGCTGGCGCAGCGCGGCGGGCTGGGCGCCGTGCTCGCTCCGGAGCGCTCCCGGGACGCCATCTTCGACGCCATGAAGGCGCGGCGCACCTATGCGACCACCGGCGAGCGCATCATCCTCGATGTCGAGCTGAACGGCGCCGGCATGGGCGAACGCACGGCGTTCGCGGACACCCGCACCATCAAGGGCAGGGTGATCGGCACCGCGCCCATCGCCGACGTGACGGTGTTCAAGAACGACGCGCCGTTGTGGTCGAAGGATTACCTCACCGCCAGCGGGGCGCCCGGCGCCGGCGAGACCACCCTGCATCTGTCGTTCCATTCCGACGCCACGCCCCATCACTGGGGTGACGCGCCGCGTGGCTGGCGGCATTGGCGCGGGCGCTTGACGCTGGCCGGCGGGCGGATTCTTGCCGCGCGCGGCACAGACTTCGCCAACCCAAACGTGCAGGCGCTGCAGGCCGATGGCGACGGCTTTACCTTCAAGACGATCACGCGGGGCGATGCGAGCACCATCGTGCTGACGGTGGACGCGCTCACCGCGGACGCCAAGGTGGTGCTGGAACTTGACGAGACCCGCGAGAGCGGCAGCGCCCCGCCGTTCTATCGCCCACCGGCGACCATCGCCGGCGAAGCCGTGGAACTGCGCGTGGCCGACGCCTTGGCCGGCCGCTTGGCGCAACCGATGCCGATTCCCGGTTACGCAGACAGCATCACGCTGCGCCGCGTGCTGGCCGGGGAGCGCGATGTGGCCTTCGAGCACACGGATGCCGACGACCCGCGCCAAGGCGACTACTACTATGTGCGCGTGCGCCAAGCCGATGATGCGGCGGCGTGGTCAAGCCCCATCTGGGTGGGCGGCTACCCGCCTAAGTAAACGACGCGGCGCGGGGACGCGGGCGTGGCGAAATCCGGTTTACGCGCGCCAACTGCCGGTGCGCAGGATGTCCTTGAACTCGCCGCGGGTGAGCGGCTGTTGTGGCGCGTTCGCTTCCAACGCGGCGACGTAGTGGGGGCGGGGCACAGCATAGAACACGCCGAGGGGCATCGGCAGCGCGTCGTCCACCAAGCGCGCGAGGGCCATTGCCAGCGCCGGGTTGGTCTCGTCGTGCAGCGTGGCTTCCGCCACGTTCTCGGTGATGCGGAACGTGCCCTGCCACGGTTCGTACACCAGCCCGCGTTCGCCATTGGCGCCGAACAGCATGGGTTCGCCGTGGCGCACCTGCACTGTCTTCTCGGCGCGTGCCGCCTTGCGCGTCAAGTCCCCAAAGGCGTTGTCGTTGTAGACGATGCAGTTCTGCAGCACCTCCACGAACGCGGCGCCCCGATAGGCGCTGGCGCGCAGCAGCGTCTCCGGCAGATGATCCTGCAACATGTCTGCGCTGCGCGCGACGAAGCTGCCGCCGGCGCCCAAGGCGAGCGCCGCTGGGTTCATGGGCGCATCGAATGTGCCAGCAGGAGATGAAGGCGAGCGCGTGCCGACGCTGGACGTGGGCGACGCTTGGCCCTTCGTCAAACCGTAAATCGCGTTGTTCACGAGCACGAGGTTGAGGTCTACGTTGCGGCGCAGCACATGTAGCAGATGGTTGCCGCCGATGGCGAGGAAGTCCGCGTCGCCGCCCACCACCCACACGTCCAACGCCGGGTTGGCGAGCTTGATGCCCGTCGCCAACGATGGCGCGCGGCCATGTATCGAGTGAAAGCCGTAGGTGTCCACATAGTAGGGGAAGCGCGCCGCGCAGCCGATGCCAGAGACGAACACGGTGTCCTCCCTGCGCCGACCCAGTTGCGCCAGCACCCGCCGCACGGATTTGAGGATGGCGTAGTCGCCGCAGCCCGGGCACCAGCGCACCTCTTGATCCGTCTCGAAATCCCGCGCCGTGAGCGCGATGACTTGGCCGCTCATCGGGGCGCGCCCGGCAGCAGGGCGGTGAGCTCGGCTTCCAGATGCGCCACCTTGAAGGGCTGGCCGCGCATCTGGCCGATCGGCTGCGCGTCCACCAAAAACTCGCTGCGGATGAGCCGCGCAAGTTGGCCGTGGTTCAACTCCGGCACAGCGACGGCGCGGAACCGTTGCAGGATGTCCGCGAGGTTGGGCGGCAATGGCCAGAGCTGCCTCAAGTGCAGGTGCCCCACCGCGTGGCCTTGGCTGGTCAAGCCCTGCACCGCTTCGACGATGGCGCCGTAAGTGGAACCCCAGCCGATGACGAGCAAGTCTCCCGCTTCAGCGCCGCCGTCGATTTCGCAGGGCAGCGTGCTCTCGATGCCGGCCACCTTGGCCGCTCGCAAACGGCTCATCGCCTCATGATTGTCTGGGTCGTAGGAAATGTCGCCGGCGCCGGCGCCGCGCTCCAAGCCGCCGATGCGGTGCGCGAGGCCGGTGGTGCCGGGCGTCGCCCAGGGCCGCGCCAAGGTGTCGGGGTTCCGCGCGAAAGGCTGGAAGCCGCGCGGCTCGGTGCGGAACGCGGGCGTGATGGCGGGCAGGGCATCGACATCCGGCAGTTGCCACGCTTGGGCGGCGTTGGCGATGTAGGCATCCGAGAGCACCAGCACCGGCGTCATGTATTGCATCGCCAGGCGCGCCGCCTCGATGACGACGTGGAAGCACTCGGCCGGTGTGGCTGGCGCCAGCACCGGCAGGGGCGCTTCGCCGTGGCGCCCGTACAGAGCCAGGTTGAGGTCTGCCTGTTCCGGCTTGGTGGGCATGCCGGTGGACGGCCCGGCGCGTTGCACGTCGATGGCGACGAGCGGCAGTTCCACGGCCACCGCCAAGCCAAGCGCTTCACCTTTCAGCACGAGCCCAGGGCCGGAACTCGCCGTGACGCCCAAGCCCCCCGCGTAGGAAGCGCCGATGGCGGCGGTGGCGGAGGCAATTTCGTCCTCGGCCTGGAACGTGCTCACGCCGCGGCCGTTCAGCCCCGCTAGGAAATGCAACAGCGCCGACGCTGGCGTGATGGGGTAAGAGCAATAGGTGAGCTTGAGGCCCGAGAGCGCCGCCACCGCGGCGAGGCCCAAGCCCATCGCGTCTGTGCCGGTGACGGTGCGGAACAAGCCGTGGCGCGGCGCGGTGCGCGTGTCTTGCGCGGTGCTGCCGGCGTCGAGCTCAAGGGTCTCCCCATAGGCGTGTCCCGCGTTGAGCGCGGCGACGTTGGAAGCCGCCACCTCCGGTGCCTTGGCGAACTTGCCCTCGATCCACTCGATGGTTGCGCCGCGTTCGCCGCCGAAGAGCCAAAAGCACAGCCCCAAAGACCAGAAGTTCTTGGCGCGGCCGGCTTGCTTCTTGCCAACGCCGGTGGCGGCCACGGCTTCGGCCGTGAGCCGGGCGATGTCCACGGTGACCAAACGGTAGCGGCTCAGCGCGTCGCCATCCAACGGGTTTGCGGCGTAGCCGGCGCGCTTCAAGTTGCGCGCGGAGAAGGCGCCGGGATCCGCCACGATGAGGCCGCCCGGCTTCAATGCGCCCACATTGGTTTTGAGCGCCGCGGGATTGAAAGCGAACAGCGCGTCCGCTTGGTCTCCGGGCGTCAAGACGCCATCGTCGCCGAATTGGATCTGAAAGGCCGACACGCCGAACGTGGAACCGGCGGGCGCCCGAATCTCCGCGGGGAAATCCGGCAACGTCATCAGATCATGTCGGTCGAGGGCCACCGCTTTGGCGAACTCGGCGCCCAACACTTGGATGCCATCCCCAGAGTCGCCGGCGAAGCGCACGACGGTGCGGGTCGTCGGCGCGTGGGCGTGGTTCGCGGGAGCAGCGGCCGTCATGGGTTGGCAGAAAGTTCGCCCGCGCGAGGGCTTAGCCGCCGTCGCGTTGGGCCAGTGCGGAAAAAGGCCAAGCTAGCAGAATCGCAGGGCCATCGCTATGGCTGGGGCCGCTTGTCGATGGCAAATGGGTCTGTCCGCTTTCCAGCACGTCATCTGTCTGCTCCTCCCGCTGCCTGGACGAGCCTGCGGGCAGTCGCCGAACCGGCGCGGCCTCTTCATGCGCCGGCCGCTGGTGCGCCGTCGGTGCCGCAGTGAGCCGCCGCGGCCCGTGGAGCACCGACGGGCGCCCGTCCGAGTGCTCGTGGACGCGCACCGTCCGCCTCGCGCAGTGCCTGCCGTGCGGCCCCGGCGAGATGCCGCCAAAAAAGGTTCTCTTTCGCAAATTGGTCAGGCCAATTTAGCCAAACCGGAGATTGCTTGTGGTACCGAGTAGCCTTACCATGTGGTATGACCAACTGCTTTTCCTTGGACGGGGGAATGCGGCCCTTCGCACCCGCCCGATCATTCCCTAGGACATCGGAGGCTCAAACGAGATGAAGCACCACAGGCTGGCAACGGCTCTACTGCTGTTCGCATGCACCTTGCCCTTCGCGCAGCATAGTCTCGCGGAAGAGGCTCCCGGGGAAGTCGAGGAGATTGTCGTCACCCTCATCCGCCACAGCCTCGAGGCTGCCGCGGAACTTAAGCGAGAAGACGCTCGCATCATCGACGCCATCGTGGCCGAAGACATCGGCAAGCTGCCCGACAACAACATCGCCGAGGCCCTGCAACGAGTCACCGGTGTTGCCATCAATCGCGAGCTTGGCGTGGGTTCCGACGTGACCATCCGCGGCCTGCCCCAAAATCGCGTGGAGCTGAATGGCCGCTCCACGGTGAGTGGCGGGGGAGACGGAGGACGCAACGGCGTGAACTTCCAAGACTTCCCGGCAGATCTCCTGTCCTCGGTAGAGGTCATCAAATCGCCGACGGCGAAGATGATCGAGGGGGCCTTGGGCGGAACGATCAACTTGAAGACCCAGCGTCCGCTCGACCTGCAAGATACGCTAGCTTCAGTCTCGGTCAAGGCCGAGTACGAGGAGAACGCGGATAACTGGGGAACCCTTATCAATGGCTCTTTTGGCCGCGATTGGGAATTGAGCTCGGGCGGCGCCTTTGGCGTCATCGCCAGTTTGAGTCACCTGGATCGCGAGCTGTTCGAGTACCAGTCTCGATTCAAGCCCTTCCTGAATGGCAGTTCAACTCTGGGGCCGCAGGGCGACCGCCCCTTCATCAGTTTGCACGAACTCACTTTCGAGCCAGAGTTCTACAGCCACGAAAACCTTGCTGGCAATCTATCCATGCAGTGGCAGCCAGCATCGGGCCAAGGCAGCTTCTACGTCGACTACGCCTTCACGGACCGCGATGCCACCAACGAGTACTATTCCATCCTGACGTTGCCGCTGGATTACAGCAAGTCAAGTGACGGCAGCGGCGGCCCGCAGATTGTGGACCCGACGATCTCCAGCAAGGGTAGTTACGATCTCTACACTTCCCAGACGGAGAGAGAGAACCGTCTCATCAACAGTGCGCGCGCGGATTTTCGTCAAACGGACACGACGAACGTTGCCATCGGGGGCGATTGGAATGTGACGGACGACATCAGTGTTTCCGGGGAGCTGGTGGTTGCCCAGTCAGAGACCTTCGAGCCGTACTACGACTTGCGCTTCTACTCCATGGATCCCGCTGGTGAAGACGCAAATCCTGCTGATCGCAACTACAACCTGCTCACTACCAGGCTCAGCTACAATGGCGGTGCTGAGCCGGATCTGCTGATCGTCGAGGGCCAAGAAACGCTGACGGATCCAGAGTTCTGGACGCTGCGTCGCTATCAGACGACGGAGGATTTTGCGGACAACAACGAAACGGCTCTGCGTTTCGACACGGTTTTTCTCGAGCCGTTTTCCGGCAGTCTGATTACCTCCATTGAGACTGGCCTGCGGTTCACAGACCGGGATTTCGAGTTTTCCCGCAATGCCTTCACCTCTCGCGGTTGGGAGACGTTGGACGACGCGGACGGTAATCCCATTCCCACGATCAACTTGCAGGACGTCGTTGATGCTGGCCACGGCGACGTGCTGCGGAGCTTCGATTTCGACTACTTCCCCGACGGCGGCTCGAACGACTTTGGCCGTTTCGTGCTTTGGGATGGCAAGCAGCTCTACAAGCCGGAGCGAACCATAGCGATTCTGGCAGAGATGTTTGCGGGGACGGAGTGGGAGGGCGACTTTGCCGATCCTCGCCTCGCGTTTTCGCCGGGCGACTACTACGCCATCCAAGAGGAAACCGCAGCCGCTTACCTTCAAGTGAACATCGACGCGCAGGAGTATGGCGTTCCGCTGACGGCGGTGGCTGGCGTTCGATATGTGAGGACGGACTTGGAGGCGGACGGCTACGTGCAAGCCGGTGGTCAATTCGAGAGCTCGGTCACCACGTTCAAGAGCGACTACGCGGACGTCTTGCCCAGCTTAAACCTCACCTACAGCGTGCGCGAGAACACCTTGGTTCGGTTTGCCGCTGCCAAGGTGATTCGTCGGGCAGACTTCAACGAGTTGGCGCCTTCGTACGAAATTGACGTGGACTTCACCCAGGTTGAGCGGGGCAACCCTTTTCTCGATCCCTATCGGGCAACCCAATACGACCTTTCCGTTGAGCATTACTTTGACGGCAACATGGTGTCCGCCGCGGTGTTCTACAAGAACGTCGAATCGTTCTTGACTGTCGATCAAGCCTGCCTAGACGCTCCGGAGTTCGTTGCGCTCACTCAAGACACCGTCATTAGCTCGCTTTGCTTCCTGGATGGGGCCGCCGGCTCGCCGGACGCGGCAACGAGCCGCGGCCTGTTGGGATTGGTGGAGAGCTTTGAGACGAACGGCGAGGATGGCAAAGTGCAGGGCTTTGAGTTTGCCTACCAGCACTCTTTCACCAGTGGATTTCTGGATGGCTTCGGGGTTTCCGTGAACTACACGTATGCGGATAGTGAGGATCCGGACGGTGTGCCACTGCTCGACATTTCGAAGAACACGGTCAACGCCATCGTGTTTTACGAGAACGACAGGTTCAGCACGCGTTTGGCCTACACCCGCCGGGATCGTTTCTTTGAGAACACCAATGAGGGGCGCACGCGCTACATTCCGGTGGACTTGACGCGGATGGATCCCCGGTTGCGCGTGCTTGGCATACGGGACTCGTACCGGGAGGACATCACTCGGCTGGATTGGTCCGCTTCGTACCAAGTGAACGACAATTTCCGTGTTCATGCGGATGTGGTGAACTTGATGGAGGAGCCAGTTTTCGACTCGGACGTCCAAGGGACCATTCACACGGTCCGTCAAGCCGATCGTAGGTTCACGATCGGTGTCAGCTACAAGTTCTAGGCGTGCGGGTGGATACCGCAGGGCGCGGGGAGAGGGAGATGCGGTCTTTCCGACACGATGCGGCGCGGCCCAGCGGCGGCGTTTGGGGTGTTGACGCTTTTGCGGGCGTGCGCCTCGGCGCCCTCGCCGGGTTCCTGCTCGCTGGGCTCGCCTGTGGCCCGGTGGCGGCTCAGGAAACGGACGACGACGACATCATCGAGGAGATTGTCGTCACCGGCACCCGTGCGACGATCCAATCGTCCATCCAGGCCAAACGCGCGTCGGACACCGTGGTCGAGGTGCTGACGGCGGATGACATAGGTGACATCCCGTCGCTTTCCATCGGCGAGGCATTGGAGACGCTCACCAGCGCGGCTGCCCACCGAGATCAAGGCACAGCCACGGAGGTGTCCATCCGCGGCATGGGGCCGTTTTTGGGCTCCACGGTGTTCAACGGCCGTGAAGCCACCAACGGCAGTGGCGACCGGTCGGTGAACTTCAGCATGTTCCCCTCGGAGCTCTTCAACAAACTGCAAATCTACAAAACGCAGCAGGCAAGCCTCATTGAAGGTGGCGTAGCGGGCCAGATCTCGCTCGGCACCATGCGCCCGATTGAGTACGGCAAGCGCCGCTTCCAAGGGGACCTGAAGGCCAACCACAATCCAAACAACGCAGACATCAACGACGCCGAGCGAGATTTGGGCTATCGCGCCTCTGTCAGCTACATCGATCAGTTCGACACAGCGAGCGGCGCCTTTGGCTTGTCGCTTGGCCTGCAGAAGAACGCTGTCACCAATCCGGAGCAGGAGTATCGCACCAGCAGCGCTTGGCGGGACTGTCGCAACGATCCCGAAGTGTCGGCCGGCGTATACTCCAGCGGTAACTGCGACAGTGGCGGCGGCGACCTGCGCATGGAGGTGGATCGGATACTGGCATGGCGCCGGACTCCGGGGTGCCGGTGCTGTTTGTGCCGAGCCAACGCTCGTTCCGCCAGAACGTCACCGCTGATGACCGCGAGTCCGTGTTCTTGGCGATGCAGTGGCAACCCACAGAGCGCTGGGACATCAACCTGGACTACCAATTCTCAGACCGCGACTTCACGGAAACCCGCAATGACCTCGTGTTTGCAGAGCAGCGCCGCGTCAACCCCGAGGGTTTGGTGGTTTCCCCAAGCGGTATCATTCGCGAGTTCAACAACAACGGCCGCATAGAGACATTGAGCACGGCGCAAGAGCGCTTGGAGGAGTATCGCGGCGGCGGCTTCGCGGCGAGCTACCAAGTGAATGACCGGCTGGAGTTGTCGATGGACCTCTCCACCTCCTCAACCTCGCGCCGCGAGCACATCATCCACACCCGCCTGCAGTCGGAGCCGAGGGACATCCACGGCGAGCCAGTGCCGGCCGGCACAGACCGGCCGAACGCAAGCTATGTGCTCTCCGGCGGCCGCTCCGATGTGGCCGAGATCACGGTGACGAACTTCGATGTGACGAACCACGACTTGTTCGCGGACAACGCCCGGACCCGCGTGGACCTCAACCAAGCTAGGGAGAACGACATCACGGCCTTGCGTGGAGACTTCCGCCTCGACGTGGACATGGGCCCGGTGCATAGCTTGGAAGGAGGCTTGCGTCATTCCACGTTGGAATATCAGAGCTGGCCGCGGGTGCGTTTGCAGACTTCGCACAGCGACAGCGCCATTCCCGGCGCGAGCCTAGCCTGCCGCGATGAGAGGTTCCCGGAGAGCGGCTTCCTTTCGGAGCCGGCGAACGGCCGGCCGCTGGTGCGCAATGTTGACGACGACGGCAACGTCATCGCTCAAGGCACGGGCAACACCTACGCCACCTTCGACCCGCTTTGCTTGGCCCGCGAACTTTTCGGCGGCGAGATACCGGACATTCCCAAGCCTAGGCCGACCGTGGGCAACGTGGATGTCGAAGAGCAAACCCTAGCCGCCTACATCCAAGCCAACTACCGCATGGAGATTTCAGGCAAGCCAGTGCGTGGCAACTTCGGTGTGCGGGTGGTGCGCACGGACGTGGACTCCACCGGCCTGCGCACCACCTTCACTAGCAGCCGGGACGACGACGGCACGTTCTCCGTCAATGAGGATGGCGATGCCTTCTACTCGGTGGTAGGTGGCGACAGCTATGTCGAAGCGCTGCCGAGCTTTAACGCCGTGGTGGACATGCGCGACGATGTATTGCTGCGCTTGGGCGTCTTCCGAGGCTTGTCCCGGCCGGACCCCGCCGACATGGGCTTTGGTCGAAACCTGAGCGTGGACGACGAAGACGCCACCTCCATCAGCGAAGTGGTGGGAACGGCGACGGCCAGCGGCAATCCAGACTTGGAGCCGCTTACTTCCTGGAACTTCGACGTCGCTGTCGAGTGGTATCCGAACGCGGACACCATCGTCGCAGTCGGAGGCTATTACAAGAGCTTCTTGGGCGGTTTCGAGAACACGCAGCGCGTGGAGCAGTTCCTAATCGATGATGTGTCGTTCGACGCCGATGTGACGACATCGCGCACCGTCGACGACACCAGCACGCTCTTCGGGTTCGAGACCACGATCGCGCACACCTTCACCTATCTGCCGAGCTACCTGAGCGGTTTGGGCGGCAAGATCTCCTACAATTGGGCGGATGCGGACTTCGACTTTGAAGACCAGACCTTCGGGGCCTCCGAGGTCGTGGACCAGTCTGGTAATGTGGTGTCTCAGCGCGAGCGGTTGATTCCCCCGGCGGGCCTCTTCGGCTTCTCCGAGGAAGTGCTCTCCGCCCAGTTGTACTACCAAATTGGTGCTCTCGACCTGCAACTCATCTACAAGTACCGCAGCAGGTACTTCCAGCAGTTCGTGAGTTCACCGGGCATCATCCGCTACATCGGCGACACCAGCGTGGTGGAGGCACGGATCACCTACGAAATCATGGACAACGTGACCTTGCGCGTGGAGGCGTTGAACCTGTTTGACGAACCGCGCCAGAACTTCATCCCCACCGAGGACAGCCTCTCGGAACTCAACAGTTACGGGCCGCGCGTGTTCGTCGGCATTCGGGCGAAGTTCTAAGCAGCCCATGGGCCTTACGACGGCGCGCGGCCGGAAAACCCCTCCAGCGCCTAGGCAGCAACGGCGGGGGCCGCGCGATGCGGCTGGCACGCGCTTGCATCAAGCAGTGGCGCGCGAGATCAGTGACCGCATCGAGCAGGGGAGCTATCCGCCTGGCGCCCGGCTGCCAAGTGAGCGCGCACTGGCCGAGGACTTGGGTGTGAGCCGCGTGACCGTGCGCGAGGCACTGGTCTCGCTGCAGGCGTTGGGCCGCGTGAGCATTCGCACCGGGTCCGGCGTCTATGTTTGCGCGGGTGGGGTGCAGTTTGCAGCGGCGTTGGTGGATGCGAGCGCGTTTGAGCTCACGCAGGCGCGCCTGTTGTTCGAGTCTGAAGCCGCCGCGCTCGCGGCGCCGGACATCGCGCCCGAGGTGCTGGAAGAGCTCGCGGAGCTGTTGGCGCAATTGCGGCGCAGCGATTCGGACGACGCCGCGGATCTGATCGATCGAGACTTTCACCTCACAATCGCCGCGGCGTCCGGCAACGCCGTGGTGCGGCAGGTCGTCGAATTGCTTTGGCGGATGCGCATGGAGCAGGAACCCATCAAGGCGGCTTACCGCGCCGTGTGCTCGCACGATGCCGATAAACGGGGCGAAGAGCATGCGGAGATTCTGTGTGCGTTGACGGCGCGGGACGCCGATGCCGCCCGCCAAGCCATGCGGCGGCACTTCAAACGCCTGATGGAATCCATGCTTGAGGTGGCAGAGGAAAAGGCGCTCGACGAGGTGAGGCAGCGGGTGGCGCAGGCGCGGCAGCGATATCTGCGGGGCGCGCCCTGAGCGTGGGTGTCTGCCGGGCCATCGTTGCGGCCATTGCGGTCTTAGCCGCTAGCGCTGCCGCGCCGGCAGAGGTGTTGGTGCAGGATCAGGCGGGTTACGCGGCAGCCGTGCGCGGCGCCGGGCCCGGCGACACCATCGTGCTGGCGGACGGCGAGTGGCGGGATTTTGAGATCGTCTTCACTGGCGTTGGCCGCCCCGGCAAACCGATCACCCTGAAGCCACAGACGAAAGGTGGGGTGCGCATCACTGGCCGCTCGAACCTGCGCCTCGGTGGCGAACATCTCGTGGTCTCCGGCCTGGTGTTCACAGACGGCCACACTCCCACCCGCGATGTCATTGCGTTTCGACGCACCAAAACACACTTGGCCAACCATTCCCGCGTCACCGAGGTAGTGATCGATCGTTTCAACAATCCTGAGCGGTTCGAGACAGATTTCTGGGTGATGATGTACGGCCGGCACAACCGCTTCGATCACTCGTACTTGGCCGGCAAGAGCAATGGCGGCGTGACCATGGCGGTGAGGCTGGACGCGCCGGAGAGCCGGCAGAACGCACACCGGATCGACCACAACTACTTCGGCCACCGGCCCATCCTTGGCGGCAACGGCGGCGAAACACTGCGCATTGGCACCAGCCACCATTCTCTCACCGAGTCTGGCACCTTGGTGGAGAACAATGTGTTCGAGCGCTGCAATGGTGAAGTGGAGGTCATCTCCAACAAGTCTGGCGGCAATGTGTTCCGCGGCAACCTGTTCTTGGAGTCCCGTGGCACGCTGACGTTGCGCCATGGCAACGGCAATGTGGTGGAAGGCAATGTCTTCCTAGGCAACGGCGTACCCCATACCGGCGGCATTCGCATCATCAACAAGCGCCAAACGGTGCGCGGCAACTACCTCTTCGGCCTCACTGGCCGCCGTTTCGGCGGCGCGTTGGTGGTGATGAACGGCGTGCCGGACTCGCCGCTCAACCGCTACCACCAAGTGGAAGACGCGCTGATCGAACATAACACCATCATTGATGCCCACCACATCGAACTGGCGGCCGGCGCAGATGCGGAACGCAGTGCGCCGCCAGTGCGTAGCCGGTTCCGCAACAACCTTGTTGTCAACACGACGCCGCGGCGTTCGGTGGTCGCGCACGACGACATCACCGGCATCCGGTTTGAGGGTAACGTGGCCTCTGGGGTGATGGGGCTGCCACAGGTGGACGGCATCGCCGAGCGCCCGGTGCAACTTGTGGGCGGTGCTGCCGGGCTCAGGCAACCCGCGGACGCGACGCTCATGGAGGTAGGTGCGCCGCACGATTTGGCCGTCTTGCGGCGTGAGGATGTGGGCCCGGCATGGTATCCGAAGCCGGCCACCGGGCCCCGCTTTGGTGGCGGGCAAACGCAGCGCATCAGCCCCGGCCGAGACACACTGACGGCGGCCGTGGAGCAGGCTGGCGCTGGCGGCGTGATCGAGTTGCGGCCGGGTGAATACATCGTCACCAAGATACTCACCTTGCGTCATCCCATCACCGTGCGCGCCGTTCCCGATGCGGCAAGCCGCCCCCTAGTGCGCTTCGAACGGAGCGCCCTAATGGAGCTGGCGGAGGGCGGTAGCGTGGAGCTGATTGGCTTGGCGATCGACGGCGGATTGGCCCCTGACGCATACGGCAACAGCGCGATCCGCACCAGCCGCCACGCTTTGCTTGGCAACTATTCCGTGCGCGTCGTCGACGTCGAGGCACGCAACCTGAACACGAATCATTCGTTCAACTTCCTGCGCGTCGCCAAGCACACTTTCGCTCGTGAAATCGAAGTGCTTGATTCCACTTTTCGCGCTGTGACAGGCGATGTTGTCGCGTTGAACACGGAAGTCGATGACTTGGGTCTCTATAACGCCGAATACGTCACCGTCGCCGCGTCCCGTTTCGTCGACATCGGCGGCGCCGTGGTGAACATCTATCGTGGCGGCACGGACGAGAGCACCTTTGGGCCGCATGTGACAGTGCGTGGCAACACGTTTGAGGGAGTGGGCTTGAGCAAACGCAATGCCGCCGGTGCCGCCGTCTTGCTGCATGGTGCCCAATGGGTGTCCCTCACCGGCAACACACTGGTGGGCAGCCGTGGCGTGCGCATCGTGGAAACTGTTGGCGAACCCATCGTTGTCGTGGATGGCAATCGCTGGGTGGATACGCCGCCGCTGGTGATGACCGAATGGCCGCGATGAGCCGCAGGCAGACATGTCGGCCTTGGCTATTGGTGCTGTGGTGCGTTGCCGTTGGTCAAGTGGCAAGTGCGGCGTGGGCGGCTGCCGGCCATCCGCGCTTGCTCCTCGGCGCCGGCGAAACGGCGGCACTTCGCAATGAGTGGCCGAAGTCCAACCTCTTCGCGGCCGCGGTGGCGCGCGCCGAGGCGCGTCTTGCGCCATACCTCGGAGATCCGCCCGAAGTGCCGGTGCCGCGTGACGCCGGCGGGGGTGGCACGCACGAGCGCCACAAGGCGAATGCCATTTTGCTTGCCGACGCTGGTGCGCTGCATCAGTGGACGGGCGAGGCGCGGTACGCCGAACTGGCGCGGCAGCTGCTGCTGCGCTACGCGGAACTCTATCCCCGGCTGGGCTTGCATCCTGAGCGTAGCAGTGGGACGCCGGGCCGGCTCTTCTGGCAGAGCCTGAACGAGTCCGTGTGGCTCGTACATGCCATTTTGGGTTACGACTGTATCCACGACGCGCTCGATGTGGATGAGCGCCGGCGCATTGAGAACGATCTGTTGCGTCCCATGGCGCAGTTTTTGTCGATTCATTCGCCGGGCATGTTCAACAGCGTCCACAACCACGGCACTTGGGCAGCCGCGGCGGTGGGGATGACGGGATATGTGCTGGATGACGAGCGCATGGTGCGCATGGCGCTATTGGGCACTGGCGGAGACGGCAATGGCGGCTACCTTCTGCAGTTGGCGCAACTGTTCTCTCCGCAGGGCTACTACTTGGAGGGACCGTACTACCAGCGCTATGCGTTGATGCCGTTCGTGCTGTTCGCCAAGGCCATCGACCGCAACGAGCCGGCGCGCGGCATCTTCGCCCATCGAGACGGTGTGCTGCTGAAGGCGATCCACACCACCATCCAACTCAGCTATGCCGGTCGTTTCTTTCCGATCAACGACGCCATCCGCGAAAAAGGGCTGGACACGATGGAGTTGGACCACGCTATCGCCATTGCGCATGGGCATACGGCCAATCCTGCGTTGCTCTCTTTGGTGGACGAGCGATCCCACTTGGTGCTCAGCGCGGATGCGCTGCGCTTGGCGCTGGCGAAGGAGGCTGGGGCGGAGCAGCCGTTTCCTTACGCATCGCAGCACTACCGTGACGGCCCGGCCGGCGATCAGGGCGCATTGACGGTTCTACGCTCCGGTCCGGGCCCCGAGCACAGTGCGCTGGTGTTCAAGGCTACGTCGCACGGCTTGGGCCACGGCCACTTCGACCGCTTGCATTGGATGTTCTACGACAACGGCGCCGAAGTCGTCGCGGACTACGGCGCCGCGCGGTTTCTGAATGTTGTGCAAAAGGCAGGCGGTCGTTATCTGCCGGAGAACTTGTCTTGGGCGAAGCAGACGGTGGCGCACAACACATTGGTGGTGAACGGCCAGAGCCAGTTCCAAGCCAACGCCGAGGAGGCCGATGCGTCATGGCCGACGGATCACTTCCATGAGGCGCGGGCGGGTGCGCAGATCGTCTCCGCGGTGGAGGACCGGGCGTACCCGGGCGTCGAGCTGCGTCGCACCATGCTATTGGTGGATTGGCCGGCGTTGGAGCGGCCCGTCGTGCTGGACGTGTGGCGCGCCCGTAGCGTCCAAGCGTCGCGCTTCGATCTGCCGCTGCACTTCAAGGGCCAAATGATTGAATCTGTTCCGGTTCTGAGCGCGGTGCCCGCTTGGCGCGAGTTGGGGGAGGGCGAAGGTTATCGCCATCTTTGGCTGGTGGGCGATGCGGCGCTGCCGGCCGGTGCCCGTTGGGCCTTCACTTGGCTCCAAGGGCGCCGCTTCTACACGTACTCCGTGTTCGCCAACGTCGATGGGCGGGCGCATTTGGCGCGCCTTGGCGCTGGAGACCCGAATTTCAACCTGCGCCCGGAGTCCGCGTTGTTGCTACGCACGGCGGCGGCCAAAGAGCTGTCGCTGGTGGCCGTCTTGGAACCGCACGGTGAGTACGATGCCGCGCGCGAGTTCACCCGTGGCAGCGTCCCCCGCATCGCCGCCGTCCTACGTTCAAGCGCAGCGGGGAAAGATGTCATCACCGTCATCGGTCCGAACGAGGCGCAGTTGCAGGTGGCGCTGTCCTACCAGCGTGATCCAGACCTGCAGCATGTCGTGGAGGCGGAAGGTGGACGGTTTAAGTGGCGTGGGTATTACCAAGTGTCGATGACCGATGCCATCTCGCCGAAGGAGGAATCGTGAAAGGACTGCGTTGGCTCGTCGTGAGCTTGGTGGCCCTCGCCACCATCATCAATTACATCGACCGGAACGCTTTGGCCGTGATGTGGCCTGAGATGTCCGGCGAGTTGGGCCTCGACAAAAACGACTATGCGCTCATCTTGACATTCTTCATGGTCGGTTACGCAGTTGGCCAGTCGCTGTTCGGCAAGATCTTCGACGCGGTAGGCACGCGGCTCGGCTTCGTGCTGGCCATTGTCGTGTGGTCTGTGTTCGTCGCCTTGCATGCTGTCGTGCGCACTGCGTCTGCATTTGGCGTGGTGCGTTTCGTGATGGCGGTTGGCGAGGCCGGCAATTGGCCCGGCGCCACCAAGAGCAACGCCGAATGGTTTCCCATCCGGGAACGTGCGTTGGCGCAGGGCATCTTCAACGCCGGCGCGTCCATTGGCGCCGTGGTGTCGGCACCTGTGGTGGCGCTCTTGTATCTGGCTGTTGGTTGGCAGGCTACTTTTTTCTTGTTGGGCGGCATCGGCTTCCTTTGGCTGATCCCGTGGCTCGTCGTGTACAAATCTGGCCCGGAGAGCCACCCTTGGCTCTCCGCCGACGAGCGCGAGCACATCTTGACGGGGCAAAGGGTGGCCAAGGCGGATGCGGAGGGTGCAGGTGAAATCAACGTGTTTGCCCCGGGTTGGCGGGAGATGTTGCGCTATCGACAAAGCTGGTCGGTCATCGCGTCTCGCTTCTTTCTAGATCCCGTTTGGTGGATGTTCATCTCCTGGTTGCCGATCTACCTCGCCGAGCAGTTTGGTTTCGACGTGATGCAGATTGGCTTGACGGCGTGGGTGCCCTATGTGGGTGCCGCCTTCGGCGGTGTTTTCGGCGGTTGGTTGGCAGGGCGTCTATTGGTGCGGGGCTGGAGCGTGGACCGCACTCGCAAGTTTGCCATCGGCTTGGGAGGCGCCCTCATGTTCCCGGCGCTGCTTTTCACCGCGTTCGCCTCGGAGCCGCTGGTGGCCGTGCTCTTGATGGCGGTGATCCTGTTCGGCTTCCAGATGGCCATGGGCAGCATCCAAACGCTGCCGAGCGACTTCTATTCGGGCCAATCTGTGGGGTCACTGGCCGGTGCCGGGGGCACCGCGGCGGTGGTGGGCGTGCTAATCACCACTTGGACCGTGCCGGCGATCACCCAAACGTCTTACGTGCCGTTCTTCGTTCTCGGCGCGTTTCTGGTTCCTTGCGCCTTGCTCAGCGTGTGGTTGCTGGCTAAGCGCATCGAACCCGTGACCCCTAACAGACGAACGGCCTAGCCAACAGGCGGGCTGGAAGCGACGACAAGACGACAATTAGGAGGAAATTGCGATGGCGTTGAATGAAGGGCTGCAGGGCAGGGTGGCGCTGGTGACCGGGGGTGCCCGGGACATTGGCCAGGCGGTGTCCTTGGCGCTGGCAGCGGCTGGGGCCAAAGTGGCCGTCAACACCTGCCACAGCGTGGCCGCCGGTGAAGCAACGGTGGCGAAGATCAACGCCGAGGGTGGTACGGCGATGTTGGTTCAGGGCGACATGACGGTGGCGGCAGACGTGCAGGAGTTTGTCTCCTCGGCGCAGGGGGCGTTTGGGCGCGAACTCCATGTGTTGGTGAATGTCACCGGCGGTTTGGTGGCGCGCCGCGGCCTCGCCGAAATGGATGAAGCGTTCTTGAATGAAGTGATGCGGTTGAACTTGAACAGCACGTTTCTGGCCACTAAGCATGTGGCGCCGCACATGCCAAACGGCGGTGCCATCGTCAACTGCGCATCGCAAGCGGGGCGCGACGGCGGGGGCCCGGGTGCCGCCGCGTACGCCAGCGCCAAGGGTGCGGTGATGACTTTCACCCGGGCTATGGCGAAGGAGCTCGGTGCCCGCAACATCCGTGTGAACGCTGTGTGTCCAGGCATGATCGACACCACCTTCCACGACACGTTCACAAAGGACGCGGTGCGGGCTAACGTCGCAGCCGGGACGGCGCTCGGCAGGGAGGGACAGGCGCTGGAAGTGGGCCGTTTGGTGGCTTGGTTGGCGTCTCAAGAAGCGAGCTATGTCACGGGTGCCAACTTCGATGTGAATGGCGGCGCCTACTTCGTCTAGTAGAAGGGCTGGCCGCACTGGGGGACGCCACCCACTTTGGTGCGAGGCAACGAGCTTGGCCGCTTGGAGCCGGCGCGGCGTAGGCCCTGTGGGCCAGTTATGCGCGTGAGTTGGGTTTAGTTGGGCAACTTGCGCTGCGCGTTGGGCGTTCCGTGGCCTTCCCGCTCTCGCAACCGCGCCTCGAGACGCGCCATCCAAGCGTGGATGTGGTGCTTCGTCCAAGGAATGTCGAGGGCCACGAACGCAACGCCGAGCGGGAGCATCCAGAAGCCGATGATGGGCAAGAAGCCGAAGACGCCGGCCACCATCAGCACCGCGCCGACGACGCTGCGCACCCCTGGGGGCACATGGCGCTCGCCCCAGCGGAGCATTCGCAACGTGGTTGAGGCGATGCGCCGCCTCAGCGCGCGCGCCGTCCGCGAACGCCGCCGCTCGCGGTTCGACCACTCCGAACTCGCCTGGGACAAGTTGGCTCTCCGCTTCGCTTTTGCTGCCGTGCGTGCTCGTTGCGCCGGCTCAGACCATCATCGGCCGTTCGTCCGGCGCGTCGTGCTGGCCGGGATGCGCGCGCCGCGCCAAGTCGGGGTCGATGGAGAGGAAGCGGTACCGCCCATCCTCATGCAGCGCGCGCCGCAGCCGGTTGCGATGCATCAAGAGGTGGCAGTGCGCGATGGCTTCGCCGAGGGCCATCATCGTCTGGCGCGGGTCTAGGCGGCGGGCGAACAGCACCGGCAGCAGGTCTTTCGCCACTTGCGGCTCGACGCACGCCTCCTCAATCGCCAACAGCCGATCCTCATGGTGGCTGATGAGTTGCCGCAGGCGCTCGCGCACCCCTTGGAACGGCAGGTTGTGCGCCGGCAGCACCAAGGTGTCCGCCGGCGTGTCCAAGAACTTGTCGTGGGATTCCATCCAATCGTGCAGGGGGTTTGCCTCCGGCTCGGTCGGGTGGACGCTCACGTTCGAGGTGATGATGGGCAGGATCTGGTCGCCGGAGATGAGGATGCCGAGGCTCTTGCAGTGCAGGCAGGCGTGTTCCGGGGAGTGCCCAGAGCCAACGACCACCTGCCAATCATGCTCGCCGATGGAGAGCACGTCGCCATCTTGGAGCCGCTGGTAGCCCATCGGCATCTCCCCCATGCCCATGCCGTCGCTGGAGCGGCTGCGCCACATGCGCCCCAACTCTTCCAAGTAGTCCGCCGGCATGCCGTAGCGTTGGTAGAACTGCGCGCCTTGCCAACTTGAATGGGAACCGCCGCTAAACCCGCCGCTGGAAAAGGCCCGCGCTTGGTAATACTCGGCGCGGGTCATGTACAGCGGGCATTGGAAGCGTTCCGTGATGGCGGTGGCCTGGCCAACGTGGTCTGGATGCATGTGCGTGCAGATGACGCCCTTGACCGGGCGGCCGCCCAACTCCGCGTCGAAGATGCCGCGCCACAGGTCGGCAGTTTCGGGGGTGCGCAGGCCCGTATCGACGACGTGCCAACCGTCCCGGCTCTCGAGGAGATAGAGGTTGATGTGGCTCAGCGAGCCGGGCATCGGCATGGTCAGCCAACGCACGCCGTCCGCCACTTCCACCGTCTCGCCGGGCGTGGGGTGTGAATCGTAAGGGTAGTAGAGCTCTTCCATGCGAGGCGATTATAGCCACACGCCGCTGGGCGGGATGCGATGGCGGCGCAGTTGCGGCGGATGCGGCCGGCGACGCGGCCCGCGATGCGCGCGCGAGCGGCGGTGTCGGTGCCCTGCGGCGATGCCCCCCGGAAGGCCCGCTTCGCGCCCGCCGCAAAGCTGTAAAATGACCTCTGCCAAATTGGGGAAGCTGGGGATTAGAACGATGGCCATGAACGTGAAACCGGTGGCGCACCTCGACGACGAAGTGAACGAGTTGCGCCTCGCCACCGCGGAGATTGTCAACCAAGACATCTTGCCGGTGGAGGACAAGCTCTACGGTTGGACGAACGACGGCGCCCGCCCATCCCGGGACGCCATTGACGAAGCGAAGGAGCTGCGCCACGAGATTCAGCACAAGGTGAAGGCGCGCAAGCTGTGGGCGCCGCACCTGCCGCAGGAGTTCGGCGGCATGGACTTGAGCTTCCTGCAGCACGCCTACATGAACGAGGTGCTCGCCTACAGCCCGGGCGCTGCGTCGCTGTTTGGCGTGGTGGCGCCGAACTCCGGCAATCAGAAGATCTTGGCGAAGTACGGCACGCCGGAACAGCACCAGAAGTGGCTCATTCCCCTCACCGAGGGGAACATGCAGTCTGGCTTTTCCATGACGGAGCCGCACAACGCCGGTTCAGACCCGCGTTCCATCCAGACGCGCGCCGTGCTCGATGGCGACGAGTGGGTCATCAACGGCCACAAGTGGTTCACCTCGAACGGCCACGCCGCGGATTTCTACATCGTGATGTGCCGCACGGCGGACCCGGATGATCCCGGCGGCGTGAACGAGAAGATGACGCAGATCATCGTGCCGCGCAAAACGCCGGGCGTGAACATCGTGCGCGGCGTGCCGGTGTGGGGGCGCGCATCCAGCCACTGCGAAATCGTCTACGAGAACGTGCGCGTGCCGAAGGAGAATCAGCTGGGGCGCACGGGCACGGGCCACCAAGCCGCGCAAGACCGCCTGGGCGCCGGGCGCGTCTACCACTGCATGAACTCCGTCGGCTCCATGTGGCGCACCTTCGATTTGATGGTGGAGCGCATCACCAGCCGCGTGGTGCATGGCGGCGAGAAGCTCGAAAGCAAGCAGTTCATGCAAGGCTTCATCGCGGATTCCTACATGGACATCCAAGCGGCGCGGCTCATGGTGGTGGATTGCGCCAACAAGATGGAGATCGGGGCAGACCCGCGCACGGACATCTCCGCCATCAAGATTTTCGTGCCGCTGGCGTTCCATCGCGTGGTGGACCGCGCCATTCAGGTGTTCGGCGCCAAGGGCGTTTCGGGAGACCTGCCGCTGGCCGGCTTCTACACCGGCGCCCGCACCCTGCGCATCGCCGACGGGCCGGACGAAGTCCACAAAATCCTCATAGCCAAGAACATCCTGCGCCGCTACCACGCCGGCGAAACGTGGGATTTCGGCAACTGATGGACGCGGCGCAGCGCGATTTGGCGGCGGCGCTGGCGCGGGCCATCCGCGCTGGCGACACGCTGCCGAAGATGCCGCCGGGGCTGGATGTGGATGCGGCCTACGCCGTGCAGCAGGCTGTCGTGGCGGCAGTGGCGGGCGGCGCCGTGGCTGGCTTCAAGGCCGGCATGACGGCGCCGGCCGCGCAAGCCGCGTTTGGCCTCACCCATCCGCTCATCGGCAGCCTGTATGCCAGCGGCCGCTTGGCGGCGGGTGCAACGGTGGCGGGGGGCGCCGGCGTCAGCTTGGAATGTGAGATTGGCGTGATGGTGGATGGCGATGGGGCGCCGCGCAGCGCCGGCCCCGTCATTGAAGTGCCGCGCATGGCGTTTGCGGACGATGCGGACCGCACCGGTGCCAACTTGGTGGCGTGCAACATCGCTGCAGACCGCTTCATCGTCGGCGCCCAGCTGCCTTGGCGCGATGTCTACGGCGATGTGCGCATCGCGCTGACCCGCGATGGCGGAACCGTGACCGCGGCGCCGGCGAGCGACGCGCTGGGCGGCCCGCACGCGGCCCTCGCATGGATGCTGAACGAGGCGCGGCAACGCGGCCTGCAGGTAGCGGACGGGATGCTTCTCATCACCGGCGCTTGTGGCGGCATCCATCCGGCAGTGCCGGGTGCCTACGTGGCGGACTATGGGAGCTTGGGGCGCATCGAGTTCGAGGTTGTTTGAGGAGCACTGCTGCAGGCCATCAGCGTGACGCTCCCATTCCGCAGAACGCCCATCGCCTTTCTGATACTCGTCAGCGTCGCCATGCCGCTCGGCCTCTCGGCGTGGGCCGCGCTCCTCAACAACTTCGCCATCGAACGCGCGGCCTTCACGGGCTTGGAGATCGGCATCCTGCAGAGCCTGCGGGAGTTGCCCGGCTTCCTTGCGTTCACGATGGTGCTGGTGCTGCTCGTGCTGCGCGAGCAGACGTTCGCGGTGCTGGCGCTCGCGCTGTTCGGCGTCGGCACGGCCCTCACGGGCCTGTTCCCCTTCGAGTTTGGCCTGTATTGCACGACGGTGGCCATGTCCGTGGGCTTCCACTACATGGAGGCGCTCAAGCAGTCGCTGTCGCTGCAATGGCTCCGGATGGACGAGGCGCCGCGGGTGCTGGGCCGCCTGATGGCCATCGGCGCCATGACCTCGCTCATTTGCTATGGCTTGGTGTGGGTGGCGCTGCAAGTCTTCGCCATCGACTACGCGGGCATCTACGCCCTCGCCGGCGCCGCCGTCATCGGTTTGGCTTGTCTGCTGGCCACGTTCCCCCACTTCAAGGGCGGAACGCCCCAACGCAAGACCATCGTGTTGCGGCGGCGCTACTGGGTGTACTACGGGCTGACGTTCCTCGCCGGGGCGCGCCGGCAGATATTCATGGTGTTCGCCGGTTTCCTAATGGTGGAGCGGTTTGGCTACAGCGCCGCCAACATGGCCGCGCTCATGCTCTTGAACCACGTCTTCACTTGGCTCTTTGCCGAGCGCATCGGCGCGCTGATCGGGCGCATCGGCGAACGCGCCGGGCTGACGTTCGAATACCTTGGGCTGATCGGCGTGTTCGTCGCCTATGCGTTCGTGGACAACCCTTGGCTCGCCGCTGGCCTCTATGTGGCGGATCACTTGTTCTTCGCCTTCGCCATCGCGATCAAGACCTACTTCCAGAAAATCGGCGACCCCGCGGACATGGCCGCCACCGCCGGCGTTGGCTTCACCATCAACCACATCGCCGCCGTGGTGATGCCGGCCGCCCTCGGCATCGTTTGGCTCGCCTCGCCAAGCGCGGTGTTCCTAGTTGGGGCGGGCTTCGCAGCGGCCTCGCTGTTGCTGTCGCAGAACATCCCCTCGCAGCCGGCCATCGGCAACGAAGCGGTGTTTGGACGGGCTTAGGGGCCTTCCACTCGACGCTGCTCTTGGACTGAGCTGTCATGCCGTTGCGCGAATTGACCATAGCTGCGCTCAAGCAGGAGGCTCGTGCGTTCGCCCAAGCAGAGTCTGCTCATGACGAGCCAGCCCTCTACGGCGTCACCGATGGCAAAGCCGTGGGCACCTACTTCGAGCACAAGTTCCGGTCGCATCTGCGCGCCAAGTACGGCTATCGGGAGGGATCGTCCGCCGAGGGCATTGACTTCCCGCAGCTACTGGTCGACATGAAGGTGACCAGCGTTCGACAGCCACAGTCGTCATGCCCCTATGAGTCCGCTCGGCAGAAGATATTTGGGTTGGGCTATTCGCTGTTGATCTTTGCCTACGAGAAACACGACGATGACGCCAAGGCCACCGGGCGGCTGGACATCCGATATCTCGTCCTTGTGGATGCGGAGGTCACCGCGGACTTCCAGACCACCAAGGGAATCGCTGACATCCTGCACCGCGACGGCAACAAAGACGACTTGGTAGCGTTCATGGCGGATCGAATGCTCCCGGTGGACGAGATCGAAGCAGCCAACATCGCTGACGAGATACTGGCTTCGCCACCGGCCATCGGTTACCTCACCATCTCCAACGCGCTGCAGTGGCGGCTTCAGTATCGTCGCGCCATCGACATGGCGGACACCGCAACCGGCATCTCCCGGCTGCGATGAGTTCGAGGAAAATCGAGTACGGCGATTTCCAGACGCCGCCATCCCTTGCCAAGAGGGTGTGCGGCGTGATTTCCCGCCTAGGCTTTAGCCCATCCGCCGTGGTCGAACCCACCTGTGGCAAAGGTGCTTTTCTGGAGGCCGCGGCCAGCGCTTTTCCGCAAGCGATGCTGTATGGCTGCGACCTCAATCCCGGTCATGTCGAGGTGGCGCGAAAGCGGCTGCACCGCTGCCTCCGGCTGCGCATCGACACCGCCGACTTCTTCGCGCATGACTGGGCCGCAAGATTGGCGGAGTTGGAGGACCCGGTTCTGGTGCTCGGCAACCCACCGTGGGTGACGAGCGCTGCCGTTGGGACGCTTGGCGGCAGCAATGTCCCCAAGAAGTCCAATGCACGCAAGCTGCGCGGGATTGATGCCATCACCGGGAGTGCGAACTTCGACATCTCCGAGTGGATGATCCAACAGAACATTCGGTGGCTCGATGGCCGCGTCGGCGTCGTAGCTGTTCTGTGCAAGACCACCGTGGCGCGCAAGATCCTCGGTCATGCTTGGTCGGTTGGCGCACCGCTTGCAGGGGCGGTCATCTACCGCATCGACGCGGCCGCTGAGTTCGGTGTGGCAGTGGATGCCTGCCTGTTGTACGTCCGCCTCGGTGCAGTGGGCCGCCAGCGCTGTGACGTCTACGAGAGCCTGGAGTCCACGAAGCCAGTGGCGACGATTGGCCATCAGGATGGCTTGCTGTTGGCGGATGTGGATGCCTACGAGCAATGGGCCGGCTTGCGTAGCCGCGGCTTCGTTGGCTGGCGTTCGGGGCTGAAACACGATTGCAGCCGCGTCTTCGAGTTGCAACGCCTGCGCCGCGGCTGGCGCAACGGTTTGGGCGAGGATGTGTCGGTTGAAGAGGATGTCGTGTTCCCGTTGCTGAAGAGCTCGGATGTCGCGCATGGCCGCGAGCCACGCAAGCATGTGCTGGTGCCGCAGCGCTCGATGAGCGAATCGCCACTCTCGCTCCAACAGCGGGCGCCAAGGGCGTGGCGGTACCTGCTGGCCCATCAAGAAGCCCTCGCCGAACGCGCCAGCTCCATCTACCGGAGTCGCCCGCCGTTCTCCATATTTGGCGTCGGCGGATACTCTTTTTCGCCGTGGAAGGTGGCCATTGCAGGGCTATACAAGGCGTTGCACTTCGTGAAGGTGGGGCCCTTCAACGGGCGGCCAGTTTTGTTGGACGACACCTGCTATTTCCTGCCCTGCGAGACGGAGGCTGATTGCGACCTCCTCATCGAACTCCTCTCTTCACTGCCATCCACGGAGTTCTACTCCGCGCTGGCATTCTGGGACGCCAAGCGGCCAATCACGGCGAGGCTGCTGAACCAGTTGGACTTGGCGGCGGTGGCCAAACACCTAGGCATGTGGAACGGCCACCTCGCCCAACTGTTTCCGTGTAACGCCGGCGCTGACGGCGCCCGCCAGCCGACGCTGGTTCTTTGACTCGTCTATCCCGTCCGCAGCGCCCAATCGCCAAGCTCACCGCCCCCGCCCCAGCCGACGGGTTATGATTCCGCCTTCCCCCCAACTGCGACGCTGCCGATGTCCGACTTGCCGCTCAGCCCGTACACCGTTCTTGACCTCACGATTGCTCGCGCCGGCCCCACCGCGGCGCGGCTGTTGGCGGATTGGGGGGCGAATGTCGTGCGCGTCGAGGCGCCGCGGACCGGGCGTGGCCTCACCGGCGCCCGGCGCGGGCCAGATGAGCAGAACCTGCATCGCAACAAGCGCAGCGTCGCCATCGACTTGAAGGATGCGGCGGGCCACGCGGCGTTCATGCGGCTTGTTGAGCAGGCGGACGTCATCGTCGAGAACTTCCGGGCGGACGTGAAGCACCGGTTGCGCATCGACTATGCCGCGGTGCGGGAGGTCAATCCGGCCATCGTCTACGCGAGCATTTCGGGGTTCGGCCAAACCGGGCCTTATAGCGAGCGGGCGGGGGTGGATCAGATCGTGCAGGGCATGAGCGGGCTGATGTCCGTGACGGGCACCGACGACAGCGGGCCGCTGCGCGTTGGCATTGCGATCAGCGACACGTCTGCGGGGATGTTCCTAGGCCAAGGCATCCTGCTTGCGCTCCTGCACCGGGAGCGGACGGGTGAAGGGCAGTGGGTGCATACGTCGTTGCTCGAGGCGATGCTCAACAAGCTGGATTTCCAAGGCGCCCGCTACACGATGTTGGGCGATGTGCCGCAGCCGCAAGGCAACGACCATCCCACCGCCACGCCCATGGGCACTTACGCCTGCGCGGATGGCCTAGTGAACATCGCTGCGTCGTCGGATCGGATGTGGCAGGACTTCTGCCGGGCGGTGGAGGCGCCCCACCTGCTGAACGCCGAACACTATGCCTCGTTCCGCGGCCGCCGCGAGCACAAGGAGCAGCTTAAGTGCGACATGGAGGGAGTGTTGGCCCGCTTCACGGTGGCGGAGCTCATCGAGCGGCTCAATGCCGTGGGAGTGCCGTGCGGCCCCATCAACAGCATCGCCGACGGTTTCGACAACCCGCAGGCGCAGTTCTTGCGGATGACGAAGCCGGCGCCGCATCGGGAATTGGGAGACTTGCACCTCATTCGCTCGCCCATCAACCTATCCGGGTTCCCGCATGCGGAACGCTTCGATTGCGCCGCCCCGGACCCTGGGCAGGACACGGGCGAAGTGCTGCAGGAGTTTGGGTTTTCGCGCCAGGAGATTGACGAGTTGCGGCAAGCGCGCGCCGTGGCTTGATTTCCCGCAGCGACGATGGTGCATCGTCACTGGCGCCCGGTCATGCGCCGGAGCGCCAAGACAGCGATGTTGGAGCGCGGCAGCCAGATTGCAGCATGGCAGGTAGATCGCAGCACGACAGGTAGGCAGCACGACAGGCACGACAGGTAGAGGGGGATAGCCTTGCATTTCGATTCCATCTTGATCGCCAATCGGGGCGAGATCGCCATCCGCATCGCCCGCGCCGCGGCAGACTTGGGCCTTCGCTCCGTGGCCGTGCATTCCGAAGACGATGGCCACAGCCTGCACACCCGGGTCGCGGACGAGGCGCGCGCCTTGGCTGGCGTCGGCGTGGCCGCTTACTTGGATGAGGAAGCCATCGTCGAGGCCGCTTTGGCGGCGGGCTGCGGCGCCATTCATCCGGGGTATGGCTTCCTCGCCGAACGCGCCGGCTTCGCCCGCCGTTGCGCTGCCGCCGGCATCGTCTTCATCGGCCCGAAGGCGGAACATTTGGAGCTGTTCGGGGACAAGGGGCGCGCCCGCGCGGCCGCCGCGGCGGCCGGCGTGCCAGTGCCAGCCGGATTGAACCACGCCGTCTCGCTGGCTGAAGCGGAGGGCTTCTTTGCGTCGCTGAACGGCGGCGCGATGATCGTGAAGGCGGTGGCCGGGGGCGGCGGGCGCGGCACGCGGGTTGTCCACGATGGGGCCGAACTGGCTGCCGCGTATGAGCGCTGCCAATCCGAGGCGCAGTCCGCCTTTGGCGTGAAAGACGTCTACGTCGAGGCGTTCTTGCCGCGCGCCCGCCATGTGGAGGTGCAAGTGCTCGGCGACGAGCATGGCGCGGTGGCGCACCTGGGCGAACGCGAGTGCAGCGTTCAACGGCGGCATCAGAAGGTGGTGGAAGTGGCGCCGGCGCCCGGCCTCGGCGATGGCGTGCGCCAAGACATCATCGCCGCCGCGGTGCGCTTTGCGCAGCAGGAAGGCTACGCCAACCTCGGCACCTTCGAGTTCTTGGTGGACGCTTCGGGTGGGGAAGGTGGCGAAGATGGGCAACCGTTCGTCTTCATTGAGACCAACGCGCGGCTCCAAGTGGAGCATACGGTCACCGAGGAAGTGACGGGCGTCGATCTGGTGCAGACGCAGATTCGCCTCGCCCAGGGCGCCACGCTGAGTGAACTGGGCCTCGACGATGCCGCCATCGCCACGCCGCGCGGCTATGCCATTCAAGCGCGCGTCAACATGGAGACCATCGGCGCGGACGGCGCCGTGCGTCCCGCCGCCGGCACGCTCACGGCATACGATGCGCCGAACGGCCCCGGCGTGCGCACGGATGGCTTTGGCTACGCTGGCTACCGCGTGAGTTCCGCCTTCGATTCGTTGCTCGCCAAAGTCATCGCCCATGCGCCGTCGGCGAACTTCGGCGCCGCCATCGCACGCGCCCAACGGGCGCTTGCGGAGTTCCGCCTTGAAGGGGTGAGCACCAACATTCCTTTCTTGCGGAACGTCATTGGCCATGAGGACTTCGCCAGCGGCCAAATCTACACGCGCTGGGTGGATGAGCGCATCGCCGAACTCGCCGCGCCGCCGGCCGCGGGGAGGGCGCGCTTCGTTGCCGGCGCCCCGGCTGATGGCGCGCCTGCAGCGGCGGCTGGGTTCGCCGGCGCGCGCGTGGACACCAGCGACCCGCTTGCGCTCTTTGACCATGATGCCAAGGTGAAAGCAGATGCGGTCGCCGTGGCGAGTGAGCCGGAGCTGGCCGCGCCGGAAGGGACGACGGGCTTGAGCTCGCCCATCCAAGGCACCATCGTGTCCATCGACGTGTCGCCGGGAGACGCCGTGCGCACCGGCCAGCAGGTCGCCGTGGTGGAGGCGATGAAGATGGAGCACGTCATTGCCGCGCAACACGACGGCGTCGTGCGTGAAGTGACGATGGCGCAAGGCGATGTGGTGCGCGAGGGCTACCCAATCGTCTTCATTGAAGAGGCCGAGGTGAGCGGCGAAGCCGGTGCCGCGGCAGAAATGCAAGACTTGGATTACATCCGCCCAGACTTGGCGCTGGCCTACGAGCGCCATGCCTACACCTTGGACGAAAACCGCCCGGAGGCCGTTGCCAAGCGCTATGCGCGGGGCTATCGCATGCCGCGCGAGAACATCGACGAACTGATGGACCCCGGTTCCTTCAAGGAATACTGGCCGCTCATCGTGGCGTACCAGCATCAGCGCCACGACATGGAGACGCTGCGCCGCGACACCCCGGCGGACGGCTTGCTGGCCGGCATCGGCACGATCAATGCAGACCGCTTCGGCGAAGAAGCCGCCCGCGCCATGATCGTCCACTACGACTACACCGTGTTGGCCGGCACGCAGGGCGGCCGCAATCACTACAAGCAAGACCGCATGTTCGAGTTGGCGAGCCGCTTCCGCATCCCGCTCATTCTGTTCGGCGAAGGCGGTGGCGGCCGGCCGGGGGATGATCGCAGGGGCCCCGGCGTCGCCTTCGACACCCACACCTTCACGCAATTCTCGAAGTTGTCCGGCCTCGTGCCCCTCGTGAGCGTCATCAATGGCCGCACGTTCGCCGGCAACACGGCCTTGGTGGCCTGCTGCGATGTCATCATCGCCACGGAACGCACCACGGTGGCCATGGGCGGCCCGGCAATGATCGAGGGCGGTGGGCTGGGCATCTACACACCCGAAGAAGTGGGGCCCATGTCCTTCCAAGTGCCTAACGGCGTGGTGGACATCCTCTGCAAGGACGAAGCGCACGCCGTGGAGGTGGCCAAGCAGTACCTCTCCTACTTCCAAGGCGCCACCGAGCATTGGGAAGCCAACGATCAGCGGCCACTGCGCCATGTCGTGCCAGAGAACCGGCTGCGCCTGTACGACATGCGGGAAATCATCCACATCATCGCAGACGTTGATTCAGTGCTGGAGATACGGGAGAAGTTCGGCGTCGGCGTCATCACCGCGTTCATCCGCGTGGAAGGCCGGCCCATGGGCGTCATCGCCAACAACCCGCATCACTTGGCCGGCGCCATCGATTCGGATGGGGCGGACAAGGGCGCGCGCTTCGTGCAGTTGTGCGATGCCTTCGACATCCCCATCCTGAGCCTGATGGATTGCCCAGGCATGATGGTGGGGCCGGATGTGGAGCGCACCGCCCTCGTGCGCCACTGCGTGCGCATGTTCAACGCCGGCGCCAACCTGACGACGCCGCTGTTTGGCGTGGTGGTGCGCAAGGCATATGGTTTGGGCGTGCAGGCGATGTGCGGCGCAAGCGCCTTGGAGGGCTTCTTCACGGTGGCGTGGCCAACGGCCGAGTTCGCCGGCATGAACATCGAAGGCTCCGTGAAGCTCGGCTACCGCAAGGAGTTGGCCGCCATCGAGGACGCCGAAGCGCGGCGTGTGGAGTTTGAGCGCCGCGTCGGCCGCGCCTACGAGGCGGCCAAGGCGATCAACGCCGGCGTCGGCGGCGGGATAGACGACGTGATCGACCCGGCCGACACGCGCAGCTGGATCGCAAGCAGCCTCAAGCGGCTGCCGCCGAAGCCACCGCGTACCGAGAAGAAGTATCCTTTCATCGACACTTGGTAGCGTTGGCGGCGGGCGCCAACGGTGCCGGCCCGAAGCGAGCGCCGCTCGGAGGAGTCCCATGAAAACATACGCGACACCGCAGTCCGATGCCCTCTATGGGCGCGCCAAGGCGGTGATCCCTGGCGGCATCTTTGGCCATCTTGGCGCCAGCGTGCGAGCGACTGGCCCCAAGTTCTTCTCCCATGCGGACGGCGCCCGGTTTTGGGACGTCGATGGCAACGAGTACATGGATTACATGTGCGCCTTCGGCCCGATGATCTTGGGCTACAACCATGCCGCGGTGGATGCGGCGGCAGCGCGGCAGCACCGCTTGGGCAACACGGTGACTTTGGCGGCGCCGGTGATGGTGGAACTTGCGGAACGCTTGGTGGAGCGGGTCGCCGCTGCCGAGTGGGCGCTGTTCGGCAAGAACGGCACGGACAGCACCAGCCTCGCCGTGATGGTGGCGCGCGCCGCCACCGGCCGCGCCAAGATCGTCAAGGTGCAGGGTTGCTACCACGGCGTCGCGCCTTGGATGCGCGCCGGACAGCCCGGCCACACCGAATCTGACGGCGCCGACATCCTCACCGTTCCTTGGAACGACGCGGGCGCCTTCGAGCGGTTGATCGGCGAGCACGCCGGCGAGATCGCGGGCTTCATCTCTTCGCCTTACCATCATCCGGTGTTGGCAGACAACGAATTGCCTGCCGATGGCTATTGGCCGCGCATGGAAGCCCTGTGCCGCGCCAACGGCATCGTGCTCATCACGGATGACGTGCGCGCCGGCTTCCGCATCAACTTGGCGGGCTCCAATGTCGCCTTCGGCTACACGCCGGATTTGATCTGTTTCGGCAAAGCCATCGCCAACGGCCATCCGCTGGCCGCCTTGGTGGGCAGTGAAGCGCTCAAGCAAACGGCGCAGGAGGTGTTCTTCACTGGAACGCAGTTCTTCAGCTCGCCGCCCATGGCCGCCGCCATCGCCACCATCGACGCACTGGAGACATCAGATGCCGTGCGTCGCATGGGCGATGTAGGCAGGGCCCTGTGCGATGGGCTGGTGGACGTGGCCCGCACGCACGGGCACACGTTGGTGGCCTCCGGCCCGCCGACGATGCCATACCTCAGGCTGGCGGAGGTTTCCCAAGAGACGCACTTCGCGTGGATTGACGAGTGCGTGAAACGCGGCGCCTACTTCTTGGGGTTTCACAACCACTTCCTCTCGGCCGCGCACACCGAGGCAGACGTGCAACGCACCTGCGACATTGCGGATGCGGCGTTCAGCGCGTTGCGGGAAGCCGCCGTCGCGGCCTAGCGCCCAGGAGTGCGAGCGTCGGCGGGCAGCCCTTTGCTGGGCGCGCGGGCCATCGGGCAACTGATCGCAACCTGCTAGCCAGATTTGTCGGCTGCCACAATCTCGATGCCGATTGCGCGCCGGCCCAGCCGGCCCGCGACTTGTGCCGTGGTGCCGCTGCCGGAGAACGGATCCACCACCAAATCGCCTGGATCCGTGAACAGGCGGATGAAGAACTCTGGCAGCCACTCCGGAAAGGGGGCGCTGTGGCCAGTGTTGTGAGCCACGGGCGAGGCATGCAGGACATTGCTCGGATACGCCATCGGGCGGCCCTGCCATGCGCTGATGCGACGGCCAACGCCAGATCGCGTGGCGGACTCTTGGCGCGACAGGTCGTTCACGCTCATGTTCTTGAGGCGCGTTTTCGTCCAATCGCCAGTGGGCACCATGACAGCATCTTGGTTCATCTTGAAGTCGCGCCCTTTGGTGAAGTGGAGCACCCGCTCCCAAGCGTCCCGAAACCGATACTTCCACTTGCCTGGCGCCGCGGTGGTCTTGTGCCAGATGTACTCCTCCACCCAGCGAAAACCCAGTTCACGCTTCAAGTGCAGAATCAGGTCAAGCACATAGGTATGGCGTTCGCCATCGATGGCGCTTTCCTTGATGTTGAGAACGAAGGAACCCGTGGGCTTCAGCACGCGCAGCATCTGTGCAGCTCGGGGCGAAAACCAGTTGATGTACTCCCCCGGCTTGATGCCGCCATAGGTGCGCTGCCTGGCATCTGCATAAGGCGGCGAAGTGACGATGAGGTCCACGCTGTTCGCCGGCATGTCGGCCAGTGCGTCCAAACAGTCCGCATGGACGATCTGGCTCCCACACTGTGGCAGCGCCGGCGGGCCGGCACGGGTGCTGGATTGGCGCATGGATCGGCTTTCCACAGGTCCCTCTTTCCCAAGCACTCCTTTCCTCAAGGGCTCCTATCTCCTCAGGCCGCTATCGTAGTGAAGGTCGGCGAGAGGGATGGCAGGCTGCATAAGCATTACACGATTGGCGGGCGAGGCCCGGGCGGGGCCGGTTCGCGTTGACATGGGCACCGCATCGGCGTAGCGTCGCTCTCCAAGCGGATGGGAGAACGCTTGTCAGATGCGGTGGCACTCGCCGCGTCGCGCCCGAAGGAGAAACCATGACGACGAAGACCCATGACGAAATGCGCGCCGAGCTCATCGGCAGAGCAGGGAAGGATGCGGGCTTTCGCGCCCAGCTGCTCGACGATCCAAAGGCGGCCATCAAGGACGCGCTCGGCATTGACGTGCCGGAGTCCCTGTCCCTCACCGTCCACGAGGATACGGCGATGGCGGCGCATCTCGTCCTGCCGCCAATGGCACGGCTGAGCGACGATGATTTGGCCGGGGTCGCTGCTGGCCACAGAATGTCGAGGAGCGCTTACGACCGAAGCGCCCTGCCGCACATCCACCCTTAGGTGACTGCGGGCCGGCGCTGTCTTCGGCGGGGCCGTTACGGGGAACCTGCCCACGGGCGGGTGGGCGGGTGGGTTGGCGTTGACACGTCGACGGCATCGGCGTAGCGTCGCCGGCGAGCGAACGGGAGAACGCTTGTTCGGTGGTGATGGAGGCCCCACACCACACCTTAAGGAGAAGCCATGACGACGAAAAGCCACGACGAAATGCGCGCCGAGCTCATCGGCAGGGCAGCGCGGGACGCGAGTTTCCGCGCCCAGCTGATCGAAGATCCGAAGTTGGCCATCAAGGACGCGCTCGGCATTGAGGTGCCCGAGTCCATGTCCCTCACCGTCCACGAGGACACGGCGATGGCGGCGCATCTCGTCCTGCCGCCAATGGCACGGCTGAGCGACGATGATTTGGCCGGGGTCGCTGCTGGCCACGCGATGACCAGGAGCATGTACGACAGCACGCCGCTGCGTCACACGCACTAGCGCGTTTGAGTGTCCCTAGGTGAGCGAACGCGAGAACGCTTGTTTGGTTGCGCTGGATGTCACACCACGCGACCAGGAGAACCATGATGACGAAGACCCATGATGAGATGCGTGCTGAGCTCATCGGCAAAGCAGCGCAGGACGACGGCTTCCGCGCCCAACTGATCGCAGATCCGAAGGCGGCCATCAAGGAAGTGCTCGGCATTGACGTGCCTGAGTCCGTGTCCGTCGCCGTCCACGAGGACACGGCAACGACGGCGCACCTCGTTCTGCCGCCATCGCCGCAGCTGGGCGAGGCCGAGTTGGCAGCGGTGGCCGCTGGCCACGGCGATTGGAACTTAGGCCATGTCTATCAGTCCCACCCCCACGCGTGACGTGAGCCTGCGCCGTTCCCTTTCGGCGCAGGCCGCTAGTGCGGGAACGCGGGTTGGCGTTGACACTCCCTCGGCATCGGCGTAGCGTCGCGCCTTGAGCGAACGGGAGAGCGCTTGTTGGTGGTGACGGGCTCCCAACACCACTTTGAGGAAGAGCCATGACGACGAAGACCCATGAGGAAATGCTCGCCGAGCTCATCGGCAGGGCAGCGCAGGACGAAGGCTTCCGCGCCCAGCTGATCGCCGAACCGAAGGTGGCCATCAAGGACGCGCTCGGCATCGACGTGCCCGAGTCCGTGTCCGTCGCCGTCCACGAGGACACGGCAACGACGGCGCACCTCGTTCTGCCGCCGTCGCCGCAGCTGGGCGACGCCGAGTTGGCGGCGGTGGCCGCTGGCCACTCGGAGTCGGTTTACGACGGCAAGCTCCCGCCCCATTGGCATGAAGGCCCAACATAGTCTTCAACATGACGAGCATTGATGCGAGCCTGCGCCCTTGCTCGGGTGCGGGTTGGCGTTGACACTCCGTCGGCATCGGCGTACCGTCGCCCCCTGAGCGAATGGGAGAGCGCTTGTTTGGTGGTGACGGGTTCCCAACACCACTTTGAGGAAAAGCCATGACGACGAAAACCTACGAGGAAATGCGCGCCGAGCTCATCGGCAGGGCAGCGCAGGACGAAGGCTTCCGCGCCCAGCTAATCGACGATCCGAAGACGGCCATCAAGGACGCACTCGGCATCGACGTGCCCGAGTCCGTGTCCGTGTTCGTCCACGAGGAGTCGGCGACAACTGCGCATCTCGTCCTGCCGCCGGGGGCGAACTTGAGCGACGCCGAGTTGGCAAGTGTTGCCGCTGGCCACAGGATAGAGCACTTCTATGGCTCCCAGCCCCACGGCCACATCACCCCTTATGACCCGACGGCCTAACGCGTGACGTGAGCCTGCGCCGTTCCCTTTCGGCGCAGGCCGCGGCCTGCGCACAACGCTCGGCGCATCAACACTGGCACACGGAATTGGCCCAGCGATGGGCGATGGTTTGGCGTTGACATCCCAATGGCGTCGGCTAACATCACTCGGCGAGCGAACGGGAGAGCGCTTGTTTGTGGTGCTGGAAGTCGCGGCGCCGCTTGAGGAAAAGCCATGACCATGAAGACCCACGAGGAAATGCGCGCCGAGCTCATCGACAGGGCAGCGCAGGACGAAGGCTTCCGCGCGCAGCTGATCGACGATCCGAAGACGGCCATCAAGGACGCGCTCGGCATCGACGTGCCCGAGTCCGTGTCCGTCGCCGTCCACGAGGAGTCGGCGACAACTGCGCATCTCGTCCTGCCGCCGGGGGCGAACTTGAGCGACGCCGAGTTGGCAAGTGTTGCCGCTGGCCACAGGATAGAGCACTTCTATGGCTCCCAGCCCCACGGCCACATCACCCCTTATGACCCGACGGCCTAACGCGTGACGTGAGCCTGCGCCGTTCCCTTTCGGCGCAGGCCGCGGCCTGCGCACAACGCTCGGCGCATCAACACTGGCACACGGAATTGCCCAGCGATGGGCGATGGTTTGGCGTTGACATCCCAATGGCGTCGGCTAACATCACTCGGCGAGCGAACGGGAGAGCGCTTGTTGGTGGTGACGGGTCCCCAACACCACTTGAGGAAGAGACATGACGACGAAGACCCATGAGGAAATGTGCGCCGAGCTCATCGGCAGGGCAGCGCAGGATGAGGGCTTCCGCGCCCAGCTGATCGACGATCCGAAGACGGCCATCAAGGACGCGCTCGGCATCGACGTGCCCGAGTCCGTGTCCGTCGCCGTCCACGAGGAGTCGGCGACAACTGCGCATCTCGTCCTGCCACCGGGGGCGAACTTGAGCGACGCCGAGTTGGCAAGCGTTGTCGGCGGCCACAGGATAAAGCACTTCTATGGCTCCCAGCCCCACACCCACCTCAACCCTTATCCCCACGGGCACGACTAGACCAGAGCGCCGGTGCCGGCTTGGCGTTGACATGCCGTCCGCGTCGGCGTAGCGTCCATCGGCAAGCGAACGGGAGAGCGCTTGTTGTGTGGTGATGGGTTCGCAACGCCACACTGAGGACAGACCATGAAGACCCACGAGGAAATGCGCGCCGAGCTCATCGGCAGGGCAGCGCGGGACGAAGGCTTCCGCGCCCAATTGATCGACGATCCGAAAACCGCCATCAAGGACGCGCTCGGCATTGACGTGCCCGAGTCCGTGTCCGTCGCTGTCCACGAAGACACGGCGACGACGGCGCATCTCGTTCTGCCGCCGGCGGCGAACTTGAGTGAGGCCGAGTTGCAAAGCGTTGCCGCTGGCCACTATGTCAACACCATCTACGGGCCCAAGATGCATGTGCATCCCCACGCTTGACGCGGGGGCCTAACGGGTGATGCGAGCCTGCGCCGTTCCCTTTCGGCGCAGGCCGCGGCCTGCGTACAACGCTCGGCGCATGCATTCTCTCCGGGGCACTCACCGCCCAGCCTCGCTGCGCCGCACGCTGTTTCGCCTGCGTGGCGTCCCGTGAACCGCGTGCCGTAACGTAGGCGCGCGGTGCGAGGGGCTGCTTCGGCGCTGCGAGTGCCTGTCCGGGCGATGGGATGGCTGCCGAATGCGGGGCGGCAGGGGGCTGTCGATGAAAGATGACGCCTTTGGCCTGTTCGGCAGCAATGGCCTTCTCGCCCGCACGGAAACAACGCTGCGACGCGAACTCGCGGAGCGTCCAGACGATGTGGCGGTGCTGCTCAAGCTCGCCTTGGTGCAACGACGGCAGGGCCACCTCGCTGCCGCGCTGGCCACCTACCAGCGCATCGTCGCCCTGCGCCTCGGGCACCCGTTCGCAAGTTGGGCGAGCGCCGTCTTGAGCGGCGCCGACACGCGGAGGGTGCCACCGCCGAGCGGCGTTGTGCCGGTGCCGTTCGCCAAGATGCCAGGATTTCTCACGTCGGAGGAGTTAGCCGAACTGTGGACGCTGACACTGCGGCAGCGCGGCCGGTTCGTGCCGGCCCGGGTCAAGCGCGACGAAGCGCCGAGTAGCGTGGAACAAGAGGAGCGGCGCGCGTCGGTCGTCAACCAAGAGGATTGCGCCGCCATCATGCCGTGGTTCCAGCCAAAGCTCCTTGCCGCGGCGCGGACGGCGCTCGCGCAGCTGCCGGTGTGGGACCTCGATGCGGGTGCCTGTGAGTTTCATCTGAATTTGACGGCGCATGGCAACGGCGATTTCTTCCGCCTCCATCGCGACCGCACCGAGGGCAATTTTGCCCGCCGCCGGCTCAGCTACGTCTATTACTTCCACCGCGAGCCGCGCCGATTCGACGGCGGGGAACTCCTGCTCTATGACACAGACCGTGCGGCCGTCCGCTTCGAGCTGGGAGTGTTCACGCGCCTTGAGACGATGCACAACAGCCTCATCTTCTTCCCCAGTGATTGCTATCACGAAGTCTTGCCAGTGGCTGGCGCGGACGATTTTGCGGATGCCCGGTTCACGGTGAACGGTTGGTTGCTCGTGCCGCCGAGCGATGCCGCTGGGACGCCGGACGAGGACTAGGGGGCTGCCATTGCCCTGGCGCTCGTCCTGCCGACATTCTCTTTTGCCACCTGCCGCCAATCCCCGTAATCTTCGCTTTTGCGCCCCAAGGTGTCGCCATGCTGCGGATAGTCCAGGAAGCCCTCACCTTCGACGACGTTCTGCTGCTCCCTGCCTATTCGCAAGTGTTGCCTTCAGAGGTGGCGCTGCAGACCCAGCTGACGCGCGGCATCCGCCTTGCCATTCCGCTCATGTCCGCGGCGATGGACACCGTCACCGAGAGCCGCCTCGCCATCGCCATGGCCCAAGAAGGCGGCATCGGCGTCGTTCACAAGAACATGGCGCTGGAAGCGCAGGCGCGGGAAGTACGCACGGTGAAGAAGTACGAGAGCGGCATCATTCGAGACCCAGTGGTCATCGCACCGGAGCGCACCGTGCGAGACCTGTTGTCGCTCACGATGGAGCACAACATCTCCGGCGTGCCGGTGGTGCGGGGCGATGCGCTGCTTGGCATCGTCACCAGCCGCGACATTCGCTTCGAACAGCGGCTTGATGCGCGGGTGGCGGACGTGATGACGCCGCGCGAGCGGCTCATCACCGCCAGCGAAGGCGCCAGCTTGGACGAGATCACCGAACTCCTGCACGAACATCGCATCGAGAAGGTGTTGATCGTCGATGACGCCTTTCGCCTCACCGGCATGGTCACGGTGAAGGACATCACCAAGGCGCAGCGGTTCCCGAACGCCTCCAAGGACAACCAAGGCCGGTTGCGCGTGGCGGCCAGCGTGGGCGTCAGCGACGATGCGGATGATCGCGTGGCGGCGCTGGTGGAGGCTGAAGCCGATGTGCTGGTGGTGGATACGGCGCACGGCCACTCGCAAGGCGTGCTGGACCGCATTAGCTGGATTAAGCAAAAGTACCCGCGCATGCCGGTTGTGGGGGGCAACATCGCCACTCAGGATGGTGCCAAGGCACTCATCGACGCGGGTGTGGACGCGGTGAAGGTTGGCATCGGCCCGGGCAGCATCTGCACCACGCGGGTGGTGGCCGGCATCGGCATGCCGCAGATCACCGCGGTGGCTCAGGTGGCGGAAGCGGCCAACGCAGCGGACATCCCGGTGGTGGCGGATGGCGGCGTGCGCTATTCCGGCGACATCGCCAAGGCGGTGGGCGCCGGCGCCAGCGTGGTGATGGTAGGCGCCCTCTTGGCCGGCACAGACGAAGCGCCGGGGGAGGTGGAGCTGTACCAAGGCCGTACCTACAAGTCCTATCGCGGCATGGGGTCGGTGGGCGCGATGGCCGAGCGCTTCGGCTCCAGCGACCGCTACTTCCAAGAACCGGAGGGAGACCGGGACAAGTTGGTGCCGGAAGGCATTGAAGGGCGCGTGCCGTATCGCGGCCCCGCCAGCCCCATCGTGCATCAGCTGATGGGTGGGCTGCGCGCTGCGATGGGCTACACGGGCTCGCCGGACATCCAAACCATGCGCACCGCGCCCAACTTCGTGAAGATCTCGGCGGCCAGCCTCGCTGAAGGCCATGCGCATGACGTGCCCATGACGAAGGAGCCGCCGAACTATCCGATCAACTAGCGGATCGATGGCGGCTACGCGGTGGCACCGGAAAGTGGATGCAGCGCCGTGACCGACGCGCGCGCCGAACGCCTGCTGATTGTGGACTTCGGGTCGCAGACGACGCAGCTCATCGCCCGCCGCGTGCGCGAGGCCGGCGTCTACTGCGAGATACTGCCGTGGGATGCGCCGGCGGCGCGCTTCGAAGACATGGCGCCGCGGGGCATCGTGCTCTCCGGCGGGCCGGAGACGACCACCGCGGCGCAGGCACCGCGCATTCCGCAGCCCGTGTTCGACGCTGGCGTCCCGGTGCTGGGCATTTGTTACGGGATGCACGCCATGGCCGGGCAACTCGGTGGCGTCGTGGAGCGTTCCGAGCGGCGCGAGTTCGGCCCCGCGGACGTGGACATCGACGATGCGCAGGGTTTCCTCGACGGCCTCGGCGAGGGCGGTGCCTTGGCAGTGTGGATGAGCCACGGAGACCGGGTGAGCGTTCTCCCGCCCGGCTTTTGCATCACCGCCAGCACGCCCAGCGCGCCGGTGGCGGCCATGGCCCACCCAGAGCGCCGCTTCTACGGCGTGCAGTTCCACCCAGAGGTTACGCACACCCGTTGCGGCGCCGAGATCGTGCGCCGCTTTGCGCGGGACATCTGCGGTTGCGAGGGCGCTTGGACGCCGGCCCGCATCATCGATGAGAGCGTGGCGCGGATACGCCGCCAAGTGGGTGAGGATGGCGTGGTGCTCGGCTTGTCGGGCGGCGTGGATTCCAGCGTTGCGGCGGCGCTCATCGAGCGCGCCATCGGCGACCGGCTCACCTGCGTCTTCGTGGACAACGGCTTGCTGCGCTTGGGCGAGCGCGAGGAAGTGGAGGCGGCCTTCGCGGGGAATGCGTCGAACGCGCTGAATCTCAATCTGGTCACAGTGGATGCCAGCGACGCCTTTCTTGCCGCCTTGGCCGGGCTCACTGACCCGGAGGCCAAGCGCAAAGCCATCGGCGCCGCTTTCGTGGAGGCTTTCGAGTGTGCTGCGGAAGGCCTGCACGATGTGCGTTGGCTGGCGCAGGGCACGATCTACCCGGACGTCATTGAGTCTGCGGCGTCCGCGCACGGCAAGGCGCATGTGATTAAGTCGCACCACAACGTGGGCGGGCTGCCGGACCGGATGCGCTTGGGCTTGGTCGAGCCGCTGCGCGATCTCTTCAAGGACGAGGTGCGCGAGGTGGGCCTAGCCTTGGGCCTGCCACGGGAACTGGTGCTGCGCCATCCCTTCCCAGGGCCCGGCCTCGCAGTGCGGGTGCTTGGCGAGGTGACGCGCGAGTATCTGGCGGTGCTGCGCCAGGCGGACGCGCTGTTCATCGAGGAACTGCGCCGCGCCGGGCTTTACGACAAGGTGAGCCAAGCGTTCGCGGTGTACCTGCCGGTCGCATCGGTGGGCGTGGTGGGGGATGCGCGGCGCTACGAACATGTCATCGCGCTCAGAGCGGTTGAGACGGTGGACTTCATGACGGCCCGGTGGGCGCCGTTGCCGCACGACTTGCTTGGCCGCGCGGCGACGCGCATCTTGAACGAAGTGCCCGGCGTTTCGCGGGTGGTCTACGACGTCTCGAACAAGCCGCCGGCGACCATCGAGTGGGAATGACCGTGGCTGCGATGCCCGACGACGAACGTTGGATGCAGGCGGCCCTTGCCGAGGCGCAGGGCGCGGCCGATCGCCAAGAAGTGCCGGTGGGCGCGGTGGCTGTGCGCGACGGCGCCGTCATTGGCGCTGGCGGCAACCAGCCAATTGGCACCTGCGACCCCACGGCCCATGCCGAGATCGTGGCGCTGCGCGCCGCGGCCCGCGCGGTCGGCAACTATCGGCTGCCCGGCGTGACGCTGTATGTCACCGTGGAGCCTTGCACCATGTGCGTCGGCGCCATGCTGCATGCGCGCATCGAACGGCTGGTGTTTGGCGCGCCCGAACCCAAGGCCGGCGCGACGGCGTTGCTGACGCCGGCCGCCGGCACTCCGCAGTGCGCTGCCGCGGGTCCCGTCTACAACCACCGGGTGGCGGTGACAGGGGGGGTGCTGGCGGCGCCGTGCGGCGCGTTGCTGGCGGCCTTCTTCGCCGCGCGGCGCGGTGGCTAGGGAGCGTGGCGTGGCGGTGATCGGCACTTGACGTCGCCCCGGCAGCACGAGGCCGCGGAGCCACTCGCGGATCTGCCGGACTACGGCGACGTGTGCGCCGCGGCATCACGCATTGCGCCCCATGCGACGCGCACGCCGGTGCAGCAGTCGTCCGCCTTGGACGCGCGTTGCCACGCCAAGCTCTTCTTCAAGTGCGAGAACTTCCAACGCACCGGCGCGTTCAAGTTTCGTGGCGCCTGCAACGCCGTGTTCACGCTGGATGACGCGACAGCGGCGCGCGGGGTGGCCACACATTCATCCGGCAACCACGCCGCCGCGTTGGCCTTGGCTGCGAGGCTGCGCGGCATCAGTTGCCATGTGGCCATGCCGAGCAACGCCGCCGCGGTGAAGCAGGCGGCGGTGGCCGGCTATGGTGCCGCGGTGCGCCTCTGCGAGCCGACCCTCGAGGCCCGCGAAGCAACGCTCAGCGACATTGTGGAGGAGGTGGGCGCGACAGTTGTGCATCCGTATGACGACCGGCAAGTGATCGCCGGGCAGGGCACCACCGCCAAGGAACTCATCGAGCAGGCAGGACGCCTAGACATCGTGCTCACCCCCATCGGCGGCGGTGGTCTGACCGCTGGCAGCGCCTTGGCGGTGAAGGCACTTCTCCCAGAAGCGCGCATGGTGGCGGTGGAACCTGCCGGCGCGGATGACGCCTTCCGTTCGTTCCGCGCCGGCAAACGGCTGCCGTCCACAGCGCCGCGCACCATCGCGGACGGGCTGCTCACCTCGGTCGGGGAGCGCAACTTCGCTCTCATGCAGCGCTTGGTGGACGATGTGGTGACGGTGAGTGAGGACGCCATCGTCGCCGCCATGCGTTTGCTTTGGGAGCGCATGAAGCTGGTTGTGGAACCCTCGGCAGCCGTGCCCTTGGCGGCGTTGCTGGAAGGCGGGCTGAGCACGCCAGCGGTCACCGCCAAGCCACGCATCGGCATCGTGCTCTCGGGCGGCAACGTGGACTTGGACCGCCTGCCCTGGTAGGCATTGGCGCGGCTGGCGAGGGGCCGGCCACCAAGCGCAACTCCCGCGCTGCCGGGCGGCCCAGCATGTGTTCGGTCGAGCGCAGCCTCCATTGACTGCCATCGCTTGACTGCATAGGATGCACTCAAATGACATCACATCGGGCTAGTTTCCATGAAGACCATGACGATTCGCAACGTCCCTGCTGAATTGGCCCAAGCGCTGGACAGGGAACGAACGCGACGGGGCGTCTCCTTGAACCGGACGGTGTTGGCCCTGTTGCGCAACGCGTTGGGCGTGGCAAACGCCGCAGTGCGCTCCAACGGGCTTCGGGACCTGGCCGGCACTTGGAGCGAAGCGGAGTTCAAGCAGTTCGAGCAGGCCGTCGCGCCGCTCGGAGAGATTGACGAGCCGATGTGGCGATGAACCGGCTCTGCGTTGACACGTCCGCATACAGCAACTTCCAAAGAGGCCATCGTCGAACAATAGACTGCATCGACCAAGCCGACTGGGTCGGCCTGCCGAATGTGGTGTGCGGTGAGCTCTGGGCCGGCTTCCTGTTGGGCGATCAGGTGGAGCGGAACGTGCAGGCGCTCGCGCTATTCCTCGATCACCCGGCCGTTGAAACACTGGATGTGGATGGCAATGTCGCCCGTATCTACGGCGAGATCTTCGTCGAGTTAAGGCGCAAGGGCACTCCGCTGCCCACTAACGACATCTGGATTGCAGCGACCGCCATTCACGCGGGCGCCACCGTGCTGACGTTCGACGCGCACTTCAGCGAGATTGCCCGGGTCGCCGTGCTGCTGTTGAAGGCGTGATGCCAGCCGTCGGAATTGCGGCGCGCGGCACGAGTGAATCCGTGGCGCCGGCATCCACCAGAAACAGGCCATCCCAGCTCCGTGACGGATCGGCCGGATTGCGAATGGTGACGGTGACGTGTGTGGCTCCCAAGGTGTCTCTCCTAGTTGGAAGAATCTGCTTTTACTGACACACGCAGCGACATGGCCTGTCAGACCAGCCACCACAGCATACTTAATGCTTGCTGTCGACACCGCGTCGTAACGTGGTTCGCCTAGCGAGGTGTAGCCTCACTTGCTGCGGCCAGTGGAGAGACGCGCCGCATGAACTCGTCGAACAGCGGCACGGTGAAAGCCGTGTCGCCGTGCGCTGGGCCGTAAATCATGCCTTTGGCGATTAGGCGGTTCCGCGTCGGTGCCACAGCAGTTACTTTGCGGCCCAGTTGCTGCGCGACATCGCGAGACCGATGCGGGCCCGGACCCAACGATGCCATGGCGGACAAGTAGGATTGCTCCGTCGGCGTCAGACGGTCGAAGCGAACACGGAAGAAGCCCGCATCCAGTTCGGCCTCTGCCATGGCGGTCGCCTCCAGCACATCGCATTTTCGAATGGGCGAGCACTGCGCGGCGTCCCAACTGTGTTTGCCCCACTCTTGCAGGAAGTATGGGTAGCCCGTTGTGCGTTCCACGATTTCCTCAATGGCGGCATCCGTAAAGACGGCGCCCTGCCGGCGCACGGGGTTGACGAGCGCGCGTGCCGAAGCGAGGGCGTCAAGACGGTCTACCTCGACGAACTCGAACAGCCGTTCGGCGTAGGACTTCGCTCGACCAACGCCGCCAACGATCTGCGGCAGGCCCGCTGCCGCCACCATGAACGGCAGCCGCTCTTGATTGACAACATGCAGGGCTTCCAAGAGGGCTGCCAGCTGCTCCAAGGGCACATATTGGAGTTCGTCCATGAACAAGGCCATCGCCGTATCCTGCTCGGCCGCCGCACGGCCAATGTGGAGCACTAGATCGGTGAGGTCTGCCTCTAGGCTGCCACTGTCTGCAAGCCCCGGTTCCGGCGGGATGTCCAAGCCGACTTCAATGTCGCCGAACTTGAACTTGAGCGCCCGCGTGAACCCTGCAAGCGCCTTGACTGCGGCTAGAGACCGAGACTTGGCGGCCTCGGCGCGGCTCAGGCGAATCAACGCGGTACGCAACGCCGGCGCGAGGACGGCTGGCAGCGAGCGACTCTCGACAGCTTCCACGCGCACGCACGCGATGTCTCGCGCCTGCGCGTCAATGCGCATCCGATTCAGCAGCACGGTCTTGCCGACGCCGCGCAAGCCATACAAGACTGGGCCTCTGGCAGCCAGGCCCGAGCGGCAGCGGTCTAACGCGATCGCGGCACGTTCCAGAAGGTCGTCTCGACCAGCCAACTCTGGTGGCTGTTCGCCAGCGCCAGGCGCGAAGGGATTTTTGCGCGGATCCATGTCTAGGGCTCTTGGCGCACGGTTGGAGGCCGCCGCTTGACAACTTTATAGCAGCTTTATCCTACTTTATCCAATTTCAGTAAACCGCGTAAAGTCGCTATAAAACACTTCGTGGGCTTCGCCTCGGGAAGGAGGCGGCGCTTGAACACCGTCGCCGAACTCCCTCTTTTGAGATTCTTTTGCATCAAATGAGACAAATGTGTATTATACGGTTCCCCGGTCAGGAACCTCAGGATATGAACCAGTCGGTTGCACGGCTCGCTGTGCCCACCAAACGGACATCGAGTCGAGACGCCATCGTCGATGCGGCGATCGCCACGCTCGCCCGCAGCCCAGATGCCTCCCTGTCAGTGATCGCCGAGGCCGCGGGAGTGAGCCGTGCCACGCTGCATCGCCACTTCCCAAGTCGCGGCGCCCTCATCGACGCCGTCTGTCTGCAAGCGCTGCGCGAGACGGACGCGGCAGTGAACGCGATCGATTACACAACCATGAGCAGCACCAGCTATCTGCTGGCGGTGTTCGAGGCCATCATCCCGCTCGGCGACCGCTTTCACTTCCTCGCCAAGGTCGTGGCGGAAACCGCCAGCGCTGCAGTCAACGACGCCTATGCGCACCAGACTCGTGGCGTCGAGGAAATGGTGCGCTGGATGGAGCGTGAAGGCGCACTGGCGCCAAGCGTGCCGGCGGACTGGGCAGTTCTGGTCATCGATGCTTTGATCTACACCTCTTGGATGGCGGTGCGCGAAGGCCGCATCGCGCCCCGCCAGGCCGCGGCGCTCGCCTGCCGGACCTTCCTGTCCGGCTTGTCGGGAGGTGTGTGATGGCGCTCGGCAAGGTGCGCCGTTGGATTTCCGGCGCACTCGGGTCCAAACCGCGCACGGTCGTCGCGCTGTTGGTGGCAGTGGTCGTGACCCTTCTCGGATGGTACTGGCCGTGGGGGTTGTTGTTCCTTTACTGGGCGGCATTGAGTGTCCGCGATGGCGACGCGTTCCTGATAGAGCGCATATCCAAGGCCGGCAACCCCGCCCTGTTTTGGTCGATCACGGCACTGTGGACCACTTTCGGCCTGTGGATCCTGTACGTGGAGATCCAAACCCGCTTGGCGTAGCGCGAACCCATCGAATGTGCGGTGGCCCAACGGCCAGCCCAGACATGGCCGCACCGGCACCAAGGAGAGCAGAATGAGCGTTGTCAGACAGGTCCCCAACCCCGCCGGGCACGCGATGCCCAGCTCGCCGGTGCAGCGATTGCCCCGCGAGGCGTATATCAGCTCGGAGTGGTTCGAACGCGAGCGCCGGAACCTTTTCGGACGAACATGGACCTGGGCCGGCCTCGCAGGCGATCTGCCCGAACCGGGGGACTACACAACGGTCGCGGCCGGCGATTACGCGCTGGTGGTGTTGCGGGACGAAGGCGGAGCGCTGCGCGCATTCCACAACCTTTGCAGGCACCGCGGGACGGAGCTTTTGGAGGGCACCGGCCGGCTGGATGCCGCGCACATCACATGCCCCTATCATCGGTGGACCTATGGCTTGGACGGCGCCCTGCGTGCAGTGCCCCTCCGCGCCAAGTGTTTTCCGGGTCTCGACACCGCGCACTACTCCCTGCTTCCCGCGGCGCTCGGCGAGTTCAAAGGCATGGCATTCGTTCATCCGGATCCTGGCGCCGATTTCAGCGAGTGGCGCGCCGATCTGGAATCGGTGGCTTGGCCGCACCGGTTCGAGCGGATGCGCGTCGGGCCGGAGATCACCTACGAAATGCGCTGCAACTGGAAGGTCTTCTTCGAGAACGCCATTGATGGCTATCACTTGGCCTACCTGCATGATCGGAGCCTCGGTGGCCCCAGGGCGGACCGCAACGTGCAGGACGTGCATGGCCGTCACCTCGTGTGGTACTCGACGGAGACCGGCCGTAAAACCTGCATGCCCTTGGCGGTGGCGAAGGCCATGGGCCACCAAAGCGGCAACGCCGCCAACGAGGTATGGTCCGGCGAGTACGGCGGGGTGTTCATGCTGTTCCCAAGCACTATCGTTACGGCGTCGCCGAGCGAGCTCACCGTCTCACGGCTGGTGGGGGTGACGGCGGACGTGAGCCGCCTGTCAACGCGCGTTTGGCAGCACGATGACGGGGGCTGGAAGTGGCTTCGCCGCGCAGACAGGCCTGAGGATCTTCCCGGTTACGATCCCGAAAGCGGCGTTCTCCGGCTCTCGCATCTCGAACAACATCCGCGCGAGACTGGCGACTTCCAGTGGGAGGACGTGTGGGTGTGCGAGAAGATGCAGCGTTCGCTGCACTCACCGGCGTATCGGATCGGACAGCTTGCGGCCGGGGCCGGCGCGGAGGCGCCCCTTGAGATCTTTCAGCGCAACGTGCTCGATTTCGTGGGCGGGCGCGACACACAGTCTTAAGCGTCTGCCGAAGGCGACGATCCAACCAGTGATCCCACGCTCCTTGGGCTTCGGCCATGCGCTTTGGGTATGATTGAAGCGGGGCTGGGGGAGGCGGCATGAACGAGCTTTGGGTGAACGGGGTGCGGCATGCGTTGGAGGTGGATCAAACCACGCCGCTCCTTTGGGTGCTGCGAGACCATCTCAACCTGACGGGCACGAAGTACGGCTGCGGCATGGCGGTTTGCGGCGCCTGCACCGTGCATGTGGACGGTGCGCCGACGCGCTCCTGCGTCACGCCGCTCGCTGCCGTGGCGGGCAAGGCGGTTACCACCATCGAAGGGTTGTCCGCGGACGCGAGCCATCCCGTGCAACAGGCTTGGGTGGAACACGATGTGCCCCAGTGCGGGTATTGCCAGTCTGGCCAGATCATGGCGGCGGCGGCGCTGCTCGCCGAGAACCCGGCGCCGACGGATGCGGACATCGACGCCGCCATGACGAACATCTGCCGCTGCGGCACGTACTTGCGCATCCGCAGCGGCATCCATCGCGCCGCCGAACTGGCACGGGAGGCGTGAACATGAACCGTCGCCACTTCCTGCGAGCGAGCGCCACCTCGGCCGGAGGCCTGCTGCTCTCCTTCCACCTTCCCGCGCTCGCCACCGCCCGGCCCTTTGAGGCGGCCGGCGAAGGCGAGGAGATCAACGCTTGGCTCACCATCGCAGCGGACGACGCGATAACCATTCGCGTCGCCCAATCCGAGATGGGGGAGGGCGTGTTCACCAGCTTGCCGATGATCGTTGCGGACGAGCTCGGCGCAGATTGGAGCAATGTGCGCGCCGAGTACGCGGACCCCAACCGCAGCCTGCGCGAAGACGGCGTGTATCAGCGCATGGGCACCGGCGGCAGCCGCGCCGTGCGGCACAGCCTGCCGTACCTGTTGGCAGCTGGCGCCAATGCCAGGGAGCGGCTCCTGCTCGCCGCGGCGCGGCGGTGGGGCGTGCCAGCCGGCGAGTGCAAGGCCGCGAACTCCGTCGTCACGCATAACGACAAAACGCTGCGGTTTGGACAACTGGCCGCAGCTGCGGCCGCGGTCACCGTTGAGGAAGCGCCGCTGAAACCGGCGGCCGAACGCACCCTCATCGGCACATCGCAGCGGCGCCTTGAAGTGCCGGCGAAGGTGGATGGTTCGGCAGCGTTCTCCATGGACGTGCGCTTGCCGGGGATGGTTTACGCCGCCGTCAAGCACTGTCCCGTCATCGGCGGCACGGTGAAGTCCGTGGACGCCGCGGCCCTCGCCAGCGCCCCGGGCGCGCCGCAGGTAGTGAAACTCGGCCATGCCGTGGCGGTGGTGGCCGACAGCTACTGGCAAGCGCAGTCTGCGGTGGATGCGCTGCCGGTGGCGTGGGACAACGGGCCGGGCGCCGGCGGGGATTCCCAAGCGTGGCGCGCCGAGTTCGCCGCAGCGTTGGACGAACCGGGCGTCGTCGCCGCCGAGCAGGGCGATGTTGGGGCCGCCTTCGCCGCTGCCGAGAGCACCATCGAGGCGGATTACTTCGCGCCCTACTTGGCCCATGCCTGCATGGAGCCCTTGAACTGCACGGTGCATGTGCAGGCGCACCGGGCAGACATATGGACTGGCATGCAGAACCCAGAGGCGGCAATGGCCGTGGGCGCGGAAGTGACGGGGCTGCCGGCCGAAGCCATCTATCCGCACAACTGCTTTCTTGGCGGTGGCTTCGGGCGCCGCTTGAACACGGATTGGATTCGCGAGGCGCTCGTCATCGGCCAGCAAGTCGAGCGCCCGGTGCAACTCATCTGGTCCCGGGCGGAGGACACGCGCCAAGGCTTCTTCCGGCCGATGTCCGCGCTGCGCTTCAAGGCCGGCTTCGATGCCGATGGCAAGCCCATTGGCTACGCCAATCACTCGGTGACGCACTCCATCCTTGCCGGTGTCCGGCCAGACGCCGTGGCGACGGGCATCGACCCGTCATCGGTGGAAGGCTTGGCGAACTTGCCGTACGCCATCGCCAACACGCAGGTGAGCCACACCATCCGCAACACCCACTTGACCACTTGGTTCTGGCGCTCCGTGGGCGCCACGCAAAACGCCTTCGCGCGGGAGTGCTTCATTGACGAGATGGCGGCCCACGCCGGGCAAGACCCGTTCGACTTCCGGCGCGCCCTGTTGGGCGCGGAGCATGGGGACACGCTGCGCGTGCTCGCCATGCTGGAAGAGAAGTCGGATTGGGGGCGCGCGCTGCCACCCGGCCGCGGGCAGGGCATGGCTGTTTTCGAGGCGTTCGGCAGCGTTGCCGGGCAGGTGGCGGAGGTGTCTGTGTCGCAGTCTGGCGATGTTAAGGTGGAGCGTGTGGTGTGCGTGTTGGACTGCGGCAACGTCGTCAACCCGCTCACCGTGGAAGAGCAGATCGAGGGTGGCGTCGTCTACGGGCTGAGCGCCGCGCTGTTCGGCAAGATCACCGTGGCGGATGGCGCCGTGGCCGAGAGCAACTTCCACGATTACCCGGTGATGCGGATGACGGACATGCCGGTGGTGGAGACTCATCTCGCCTTGGCCGGCGGTGACAAATGGGGCGGCGTCGGCGAGCCGGGGCTGCCGCCGGCCGCGCCAGCGGTGTGCAACGCCATCTGGCGCGCCACCGGCAAGCGCGTGCGATCGTTGCCCATTGCGGATTTGGATCTGTCATGGACATGAGCGCCGCACCACGCCGTTCGCCGGCTTGCCGCGCCCTGCGCGCACGGGTTGCTGCCTTCCTTGCCGGCGTGGTGGTCACCTTGCTAGGGCCCACGCTGTGGGCCGATCTTGAAGTGGGCGACATCGCGCCAGACTTCGCCTTGCAAGGCACGGACGGCGCCACTTGGCGGCTCTCGGAGTTGGTGGGTGATGGCGGCGTGCAGGCAGTGGTGCTCGCATGGTTCCCCAAGGCATACACCCGCGGCTGCACCATCGAGTGCAAGTCCCTTGCCGAGAACGGCCACCTGTTGCAGGCATTCGACGCCCACTACTTCATGGCGAGCGTGGATCCCATTGAAGACAACATCGGCTTCGCAGCGGAGAACAAGGCAGACTTTCCGCTCTTGAGCGATCCCACCAAGGCAACGGCCGCGGCCTATGGCGTGTTGACGGAGCGGGGCTTCGCCGCGCGGCACACCTTCTACATCGGCCAAGGCCGGGTCATTCTCGCCGTCGATCGCGCTGTCCGCCCGGCGACCTCCGCCGAGGACATGGCGGCGAAGCTGGCAGCCCTCGGCGTGCCCCGTCGCTCGTCGGCGGGCGCGAGCGCCGAGTAAGCGACGGGCCGAACGGAGCACATCAATGGCGATCAAGGGGAAAGCCGCCCGTTGGACTGAGGCTGGTGTGTTAGCTGTTACCGAGGGCGCGGTGCCTGCGCCGGCGGCGGGCGAAGTGCAGGTGGCGGTGGGCAGCGTCGGCATCTGCGGATCAGACCTGCACTTCTACCGCGGCGATTTCCCAGCGACCCCAGAGATCGCTCCCGGCCACGAAATCGGCGGCGTGGTGAGCGCGGTGGGCGCCGGCGTCCACCACGTCAAGGAAGGGGATTTGGTTGGCATCGAGCCGCTCCTGCGATGCGGTGTCTGCCGCTTCTGCGCATCGGGTGATTACCACGTTTGCGCCAGCCGCTCTTTGGTGGGGCAGGGCGTGGACGGCGGCATGAGCGAATATGTGAACGCCCCGGCCCACACCGTGTTCGCCGCGCCCGCCGGCTTGGATGCCGAAGGCGCAGCGTTGGCCGAGCCGCTCGCCTGCTCGGTGCATGGCTACGACAAGGCGCGCCTCAAGGGTTCAGAGACGGTCTTCATCGTCGGCGCCGGCAGCATCGGCCTCACCGCGATTCTTGCCGCGCGCGCCAATGGCGCCCAAGCCATCGTCTTGGCGCGGCATCCGCATCAGCGCGAAGCGGCACTGCGCTTGGGCGCTGCGGAGGTGGTCGGCGAAGACGCTGCCGGCCAAGCCCGCATGAAGGAACTCATCGCAGACGGTGCCATCGACGTTGCCGTCGAAACCGTGGGCGGCCACGGCGATACGTTGGCCCTCGCCCAAGGCATGGTGCGGCCCAAGGGGCGCGTGATCGTGCTCGGCGTCTTCACCGTCACGGAAGCAAAGGTGAATCCGCTGCACTTGGCGCTGAACGAAGTCGAGATCATCGGCTCCATGACCTACGCCGCCAGTGAAGGGCGCGCCGACTACGCGGTGGCCTTGGAAGTCGTCGCGGAGTACACGGACGAGGCGCGGAGCCTGGTGACTCACCGTTTCGGGCTAGACGACGTCAACGTCGCCTTCGACGCGGCCCTCGACAAGTCCACCCGCTCGATCAAGGTGCATTTGCAGCCCTGAATCGAAGGGAACCATATACTTGGTTGCCCAGCCATCTCGCGGCTGGGCGCGCGAGCCTACCGTACGCGCGGCGAAATGCCGACGTCGGGCAGAACTCTCACTCCGCAGGCCGCACGCGTAGCGCCGTCAGGCGACAAAGCTCGGCACCCGCCGCGCACAAGACTGCCTCCGCAGCGGCCCTGTCAATCTGGAAATCCTCAATGAACTCGTCCAGCGATACGCCATCTGCGAGCCAGTCGAACAATTGCTGTACCGGCAGGCGGCTGCCTCGGAAACATGGTGCGCCGCTCATGCGCCCCGGGTCCACCCACACGGCTTGCTCAAGGGTCATCGTCCTATCCTCGTAGTGCGCTCCGGGCCAGCGTATCAAAGTGCCCGTGTTACTCGACAATGTGTAGGGGATCAAAGGGGATCAGTTATCAGACCGTAGTTTCAAAACTGAGCCACTACCCGAACAGGCGGGTTGTTCTCGTTCGCTTCGCTCTCTATGTGGGTTCAAGGGGATGTGCGCCGGAGGCGTTGGCAATGCGCCTTCGCGGCAGCCGGAATCGGGCAGCCGGAACGCGGTATAGCCCGTCTGGCCTGATCCAAGGCAGTGTCAAGCCGAGGCCGGGAAGCGGCGACTCCGGCTGCCGGCGCTTTTCGCACCCGCTCACCCTGCCTTGGCGCACACCCATCGCAGAAGGGGCTGACTGTGCGCGATGCGCCTAAGGCTGACACTTGGCCCCGGCAAAGAGCGAGGGCGGGGCGATGCAGGCGCGGGCGTTCTTGGAACAGCATCGACAGCGGATGGTCGACGTTGCCAAGCAGGCGTCGCCCAAGCTCTTGGGCAGCGCGGAGGTGGCGGCGTTTCTGGATGACGTCCACAGAGGCTTCGATGCTGTCGAGGATCGGCCTAGCGGGCGGGAGCCCCTGCCGGGTGAGGAGGTGTTCTGGTGGTGCGTCACCATCTTGGAGGACCTGAGCGAGTTGCCGGCGTCCGAGGCGGCGCAAGACCCTTATGTGAAACTGATGCTCAGCCAGCTACGCGACATGGCGCCGCGGCTTGAGCGGCTCGAGCCGCTGCCGGCGGACCACCGCATCTATTGGTTTGATGATTTAGAGCCGCTGCCGGAGTGAGGGGCAGGGCGGTCGGCGGCGCGGCCGCCCTGCCGGGGCCGCGCTCGCCAGCCAACCCAGGCGCTCAGGGGGCCACGCAGCGGAAGCTCGCCTCATCGTTCGGGTCGCCCTCGCCGTCGTACTGCGCCGCCTCTGGATGCACGCAAAGGGGCCGCGTGAACTGGCGGGCTTGCGCCACCCGTGCGTCCGGTGCTAGGTGGGGGAACGGCGAGGCGCCGGGTTGCGTGGCGATGATGCGGTCCGGGGCGATGCCCTCCTCACGCCATTTCACGAGCGGGTCCACATAGTCTGCGTTCCATGCGCCGGGGCCGCCGGCGCAATGCGTCATGCCGGGCGCCATGAAGAGCCGGAAGAAGTCGGCAGTCTCCTCTGCGCCGCCCATCGCGGCCTCCACTTCGGCCAAGTAGGCCAACGCCCGTTGCGGGCGCAGTGGAAAGTCGTTCCAACCTTGGTACATGAGCAACTTGCCGCCGTGGTCGCGGAACTCGCTCAAGTCTCCGGTGCCCACATCGTATGGCCGCATGGCTGCCGCGATGCGGTGCCTGTCTTCAATCGGGTCGAAGGCGTCTGCGTCGAACTGCGCTGTCGGTCCGCCCGGGGCGACCCCGCTGGGTGCTTCCTGCATGATGCGCACGAGCATGTCGTCGATGGTGTCGCCGATCATCGCGTCGCCCAACGCTGGGTTGGGCAGCATCCAGAACGCCCAATCCCCGGCAGCTTCTGCCCCGGGCGGTACGCCGGGGGACAGGACGTTGCCGTCGCCGTCGGTCATGTCTGCGTAGATGTAGCGGGCGGTCTCGATCTGGCCGGCGGTGAGGCACCCCTCAGTCTCGCCCTCGGCGCAGAGCAGCGCGTCAAGGTCGTAGAGGTCTGCCGTGCATTGCCGCGGATCCCCAATCACGCCGTCTTCAACGCCGTCCAAGGCGTCGCAGGCAGTGCGGGAAGCGTTGTCCAGCACCACCAAGGCGTCCCGGTCCAGCGGATTCGCGGTTTGCGCCCGGTGGATGCCGATCATCCACGGCACGAACTCTTGGAATCGAAACGCCGGCGCGCCGGCGATGATGCCGTCGTAGTCGTCTGGAAAGCGGATGGCCTCCAGCAGCGCCGCGCGGCCGCCATTGGAGCAGCCGTCGAGGTAGGCGTGGTCCGCTTCGCGCCCGTAGTAGTGGGCGATCACCCGCTTCGTGGCCAGCGTGGCGAGGTGGACGCCGCGATAGGCGTAGTCGATGGATGCCTCAGGATGGCTGAGGTGGGCGTTGCCGTCGTTGATGCTGTGCCCCGTGTCCGTGGAGGCTTGGGCGAAGCCGCGCCCGAGCAGGCTGGTGGTGTCGCCGATGACGCCAGCGCCGCCGCCGACGGCGGTGAACATGAACCGGCCGTTCCAGTCCTCCGGCAACGTCACCTCAAAGCGGATGGCGCGGTTGATCACCCCGCGCACGCGGCAGTGCGCGGGCACTCCGTTGGTCGCCGCCACGGTGACGCCGGGTTCGATGGCATAGGCGAAGTCCGTCAGCCGGTAGAGCTTGTCGCAGCGCTCGTCGGAATGGTCGTCCGCCGACGCGCCAAGCGCCATGGCGGTGGCGAGCGCGGCACACAACGTCGCCAACGGGCGCCGGGCAATCTGGCGTTGGTTCATTTCAGGCAACCCCTATCGGCCGCAAAGAACGCCATGCTCCGTTGGCCTCGCCGATGTGTCAAGCGGGATCAGTCCCGCTGGTTCCGCTGTTCAGCATCCCCCTCCAGCCACGGCAACAACCAAGGCCTCGGCTGCGACAGTGCTTCGGGTTCGTCAAAAATCACCCTAACGCCGCTGGCCTGCAAAGCCGGAATGTGCGTGTCGAAGGCCGCCGCGTTGAGCGGGTTGTCGCGCAGGTCGAGCGCAATCAATCCTCTCAAGCCCAGCAACGGCGAGATGTCCGTGATGGCGTTGCCGCGCAGTCCCAAATTGCGGAGCCGGCGCACGTCGGCCAATGCGGAAATGTCCTTGATCTTGTTGTTGCCCAGAAGCAGCGAGTGCAGGTTCAAGCCGGCCAAGGGGGAGAGGTCGGAAATCGAGTTGTCGGACAGGTCCAAGTGATTCAGGCTGGTCAAGCCGGCCAGCGGCGCCAAGTCTTCAATCTCGTTGCCGTTGGCCGAAAAGATCCGCAGCCTTCTTAAGCCGGCGAGGGGCGCTAGGTCGGCAATGGCGTTGCGGTTCAGGTCCAAAATCTCGATTTGCGTCAAGTTCGCTAAAGGCGAGAGGTCTCGAACGCCGTTGTCAGCCAAGTGAAGCTCCCTCAATTGGGTGAAGCCAACGAGGCCGGCGAGGGGTGCTATGTCCGTGATCGCCCCGCTCAGGTCCAGCAGCGAAAGGTTGACGAGACCTTGGAAATCGTCGCGGCGCAAAGAGGCGAGGCGTTGTCCGCGAAAAGACAACGAGGAGACGTGCTGCAAGTCCTCCTCCATCAGGGCTTCGCAGGCTTTCCCGCTCAGCTCTAGGACGATCGCATCGCGCACCGCCGGCGTGCGCTCGCAAACCGAAATCAGCGCCTCTTCCCCGGCTTGGCGCACTGCGAAGGTTTCGCCGGCAATGGACGCCACCCCGGCCCGCGCCAAGCCGCCGTTGGGTTGCGCTGCGTAGGTCACCTCGCCACTGCCGGCGTTGGCGTCGTTGCTGTGCGGGCTGATGAAGTCGCTTTGATGGTGCGCCCTCCAAGAGCAGCCGTCGCCGGTTTCAATGCGAATGTCGAAGGTGCCGCCGGCAGCCGGCATATCGACTTCCCCAGGCGACAGGGTGAAGGTGCAGCGATTGACGTGGTCGCGGAAGCTGGCCACCACATGGCGGACTTCGTTGAGGCTCTGCACCGAATGCGCTGGCCCCTGCGATTCGGTCACGGGGGTGTCCAGAGGGACGCCGAGCGGGTCTCCGTCTGGCGACGGATGGTTTTGATCGGGGTTAGAGAAGCGGGGCAAATCGATCGGCAGCAGCCTGGCGTCGAAGCACTGAGCGGGATACGCCATGATGGTGCGCCAGCACGGGCTGGCCCCGCTGAACGCCCGTTGATTGACGTAGCCGTAGCTATAGGGGAAGACCGCAATTTTGTCGTCGGGCGAAAGCAGGCCGACGCGAATCAACTCGTCGCGCTGGGCGTGAACGACGTAGCGATCATGATTCAGGCCCATGTTGTGGCCAAGTTCGTGGGCCAACGTGGTGTCCAGCGCGCGCACACCCACCAAACTGAAGGCACTGGGCGCAAAGTCCACGGTTGGCTCCGTCATGAGCTGCGCCACACCGCCCAATCCACTTCCAAACGTGACGATCCCGCTCACCAAGTCCGCAGCGTAGCTGTCGCGGATTTCATGTACCTCGCTCAAGAAGTCGTCAGCCGGGTCCACCAAGCGATCGATGTCGCTGACCACGGCGTCCTCGTAGCCCACTTCCGTCGCGCCCACCAGCCGCACGCGCTGGGCGACGCCGCTGGCGGCGTAGGCTTCGTTGGCAATGGCGACCATGAGGTCCACCCTCGTCTGCAGGGGCTCCAGCCCGCGGACCACCCTGCGCGCCGCCGCCGTCCAAAAGACCAGCAGGTCGATTTGCGCGACCCCATCCTGCGCTTGCGCAGCGGACCGGCTTTTTCGCGGCGTCTGGGCGCGGCCTCCGAGCGCAGGGATCCGCGGCTCGGCCAAGGGGGGCGCGGACGCTGGGTTTACCTTTTCGATGACATGCAGATCGGCGTCGACAGCGCGGATCCTGTAGCTGGCTTCGGGCGTCCAAACCCTGCCAGCCAGCAGGTCCCCGTTCACCACCAGCACCACGCGGCTGCCGGGTGCATCGGCAATCCGCCCAGCCAACGAATAGCCCGACGCAGTGGCTGCGGTGCGTTCAAACACCACATGGAAGATGGCGTCATCCAGAAGATTGAACAGCGCCGGCGCTGCAAGGCGCTGTTGGACCAGCCGCCGCGCGCGGTCGAGTTTGGCGCCATCGACCCGCACCAAGCGTTGCGGCGTCCCTAAGGGCCTGGCGGCGTCGCCATCAGCCGGCTCAGCGCCGACCACCGAGGAAAACAGGCCCTCCGGCGCCCCGGCGTTCGCGCCGCTGGCCACGAACAGAATGCCGACCAACAACGACAGCTTCACCTCGTGCCAAACCGCCTTCCTCACGGCCCCTCCATGGGCTTCGGAGAGCGGACAGATCATATGCCAACAACAGCGCAACGATTCGTTCAAGCCCGGTCTGGCATGGCGGTGGCGCGGGCTTCCAAGGCCGCCCAACCGCGTGTGGCTTCGCGCAGGCTTTGCTGGCGATAGAGCTCGGCGTAGCGCCCTTGTGCGGCGATGAGTTCATCGTGATTGCCGGCCTCGACGATTTCGCCGCCATGCACCACCGCGATGCGCGTGGCGTGACGCACCGTCGAGAGCCGGTGCGCGATGACGAACGCGATGCGTCCGGCCAACACGCGCGCCAAGCCTTGCTGGATGAAGCGTTCCGTTTCCGTGTCCACGGACGAAGTGGCCTCGTCCATCACCAGCACCTGCGGGTCTGCCAAGATGGCGCGGGCAAAGGAGATGAGCTGTTTCTGGCCGGCGGAGAGCCGGCCGCCGCCTTCGCCCACGTCTGTTTGGTAGCCGTCCGGCAGCGCGGCGATGAAGTCGTGCGCGCCGGCGATGCGCGCCGCCTCAATGGTCTCGGCGTCCGTGGCGTCCAGCCTTCCATAGCGGATGTTCTCCAGAATCGGCCCGCTGAAGACATGTGCGCTCTGCATCACCATGCCGATGTTCGATTGCAGCCAGCGCAGGCTGCGCGTGCGGTAATCCATGCCATTGACGAGCACTTGGCCAGTCGTCGGCTCATAGAACCGGCACACGATGTTGACGAGGGTGCTCTTGCCGCCGCCGGTGGGCCCCACCAACGCGATGGTCTCGCCGGCTTGCGCTGTGAGGTTGACGCCCTTGAGCACGGGGTGCGCTGGGTCGTAGCCGAAGCTCACGTTCCGGAGCTCGATGCTCGACACCTGCGCCGGGCCGCCGTCCATGGCGATTTGCCGCCGTTCGCCGGCGTTGCGCTGCGCGGCCATGGCGCGGCGCACGTCCTCTGAATCCGCGATGGCCGGCTCGGCGTCCACAAGGCTCAGAACGCGCTCGGCGGAAGCCTGCGCCATCTGCATTTCCGCGAACCAATGGCCCAACGTCTCCACCGGGTCGAAGAAGTGGCGCACATAGGCCATGAAGGCGACCAGCGTGCCGACGGTCAGCGGGGCGTAGTACACGTCGATGCCGCCCACCAAGAGCACCATGCCGATGGCGAGGCTCGCCAAGGTGGTGACGATGGGCAGGTAGACGGCAGCCAAGGTCATGTTGGTGACGGAGGCGCCGAACATGCGCCCGGTGAGGCCGCGAAAATCCTCCAAGTTGGCGTCTTCGCGCACGAATGCCTTGCTGGTGAGCACGCCCATGATGGCTTCGTTGTAGGCGCCGGTGATGCGCGAATTGGCGCGCCGCACTTCGCGGGCGCTCCCCAGGATGTGGCGGCGGAACTTGAGCGACACCCAGTACAGCACCGGCAACACTGCGAGCGTCACCAGCGCGAGCTGCCAGTTGATTAGCAGCATTGCGACGGTGATGCCAAGCATCAACGCGCTGCCCCAGATGAGGTCCATGAAGCCCCACGCCAAGATGTTGGACAAGCGCTCGCAGTCTGCGGTCATGCGCGCCATCAGCCAGCCCACGGGTCGGTAGTCGTAGAAGGAAAACGACAGCCGCTGCAGGTTCTTGAAGGCGTCCGCGCGGATGTCGTGGCTCACATAGCAGCGGATTTTGCCGGCGCCGGCGATGAAGCCACCCACGGAGAGGCACAGCACCACGGTGCAGATGAAGTAGTAGAAGCCCCACCGCCAAAGGTTGGCGTCTGCGCCGTTGGCCTCGATGTCGTCCAGCACGCCCTTGGTGATGAGCGGGTAGAGCGTTTCCACCACCGCCGGCACCAAACTGCAGCAGCCCAACAGCACCAGGTCGCGCTTGTGGTTCGCCGCGTAGCCGAAGAGCCGCTTCCACAGGTGCGTTTGCACGCGCGCCGCGGCGCGCTGCTCGTCGATGCCGTCTTGGTAGTTGTCGTCGTCGTAGTCAGTCATGTCCTGTCAGCCTTGTGCGCTGCGCGTCAGCTCGCTGCGGAGCTAGCCTTCAAGTCCGCCGCGATGGCGGCGTCGAGCTCGCCTTGGATTTCGCAAAGGCGCCGATACGGGCCGATCTCCCGCGCCAGCGCCTCGTGGGTGCCGCTCTGCACGAGGCGGCCCCGGTCCAGCACCAGGATGCGGTCCGCATGGGTCACGGTGGACAGCCGGTGGGCGATGACGATGGTGGTGTGGCGGCCGCGCCGCCGCGCCAGCGCATCGAGAATCTGTCGCTCGGTGCCCGTGTCCACGGCGGACAGCGAATCATCCAGCACCAACACTGGCGGATCCTTCAGCAGCGCCCGCGCCAAGGCGACGCGCTGGCGCTGGCCGCCAGAGAGCGTGACGCCGCGTTCTCCCACCAAAGCGTCATAGCCGTCGGCGAAGCCCATGATGGATTCATGCACGGCGGCGTCCTGCGCTGCGGCCACCAAATGGTCGAACGGCGCATCCGCGCGCGCCACGCGCAGGTTGTCCGCCACGCTCTTGGAGTAGAGGAAGGGTTCCTGCAGCACCACGCCGATCTGCCGTCGCAGCCACTTGCGGTCGATGTGTTGGATTTCCGTGCCGTCGAGGCACACGGAGCCGCCTTGATAGGGGTAGAGCCGCAGCAACACGCGAATGAGGCTCGATTTCCCGGAGCCGGGGGCGCCGACGAGGCCGATGGTCTCCCCAGCGGCAATGTGCAGGGAGATGCCCTGCAGCACCGGTTCGTTCTCCGCGTAGTGGAAGTGCAGGTTGTCGATGCGCAGGTCGCCCTTGGCGCGGCCGGACAGCGGCGCCGGCGCGGCGCTCTCCTCCGGCGTCGTCAGGATGTGGTCGATGCGCGTGAGGGCCACCACCGCCTTGCCGCTGTCCGTCAACACGCGCCCCAGTTGCCGCACCGGCCAGATCGCCATGCTGACGTAAGTGGTGAAGGCGAAGAAGTCGCCCACGCTGATGCGCCCGTCGATGACCATGAAGCCGCCGGCGATGAGCACTAGGCCGATTTGCATGAGGGCGAAGAAATCCGCGATGCCCCAGTACCAGCCCATCAGCCGGCTGAGCCAGTAGTAGTTGTCGCGGAAGGCGCGAATCTTCTCGCCGAAACGGCCGATCTCATAATCCTGCCGGGCAAAGGCGCGCACTACGCGGATGCCCGTCAAGTTCTCTTGGAGCACGGTGGTCATCGCGCCCTCGGAGCGATCCGTGATTTCGAATACCCGCTTCACCTTGGAGAAGAAGATGTACGCGCCCAAGACCAGAAACGGCATCAGCGAGATGGAGAGCCACGCGAGCTCGGCATTGAGCCAAAACAAGATCGGCAGCATGGTGCAGACGAGCAGGATGGCGCGGCCCATCTCCACGACATCCGCAGACAGGAAGACGCGCACCGTCTCCACGTCTGAGCTGCACCGCTGCACGAGGTCGCCCGTGTCTGCGCCGTCGAAGAACTCGGCGCGGACGTGATGCAGGCGTCGATACAACTCCTCGCGCAGGTGGCGGCAGATGGCTTCGGACGCGATGGCAGTCCAGCGTCCGCGCAGGTACAGGAATACGCCGCCCGCCGCGGTCAGCAGCACGCTGGCCAACGCCGACACGGCCAGATGCGCGATGTGGGGTTCGTCGGCGCCCAAGCGTTCCGTCAGCGCGACGAGGACGGGCATGCCGGCCGACAAATCCCGGGAGTGCGCCACGTCGATGGCGTACTTGCCGATGAGGGGCGCCGCGAACATGAAGACGTTGGTGGCCGCCATGGCCAACATCGCGCTGCCGTAAAGGAGCCGTTGCCCTTGGGTGATGGCCCAGAGGTCTTTGCCGATGGTCATTCTCTTTGTTCCAACACGGATGCACCGCCCCGATGGTGGGCATCACACTGGCATTTTGATTTTGCGGCCATCATCCACGGCGGCGCTTGGGCCGCGGGATGTTGCGCCTGCCGGCGGATTCGGTGGAAGAGAACCCAGACGCCTGCCTAGGCGCCACGGGCCGATTGCTTCTGCCTACTTAGCCTTGGGCCTTAGGCCGCAGTTCAAGGACAATGTCGAATCGCACTTTTGGATCTCCTGCCGGTGTTGGAGATGGTGCGCATCATACGCCGTTGCGGAGAAAGGGCAAGCGACGCCCGACCCACCGTCGACCTGAGGCTACCATCAGGGTACAGTCACGCCTCGACAATGGCACCGGAGACGGGCGATGCCTGAGCAGACAGACGACGGAGCGACTAAGGTTGTCAGCGGCGTTGCCAAGCTGGCCAGTAGCGCAATCGGTGGCGTGGCGTTGCCGGGGGCTGTCTATGCCGCGGCCGCCGCGTTTGGAACGGCCAGCACCGGCACCGCCATCAGCACGTTGAGTGGCGCAGCTGCGGTGAGCGCGACCACCGCCCTAGTCGGCTTTGGCAGTGTGGCCACTGGCGGTGTGGTGCTTGGCGGGCTCGCTGTCGCTGGCGCGTGGATGTGCCGGAAGCCCGGCGGCAAGCTCGGCGGGAAGGTCCTCAGTGCCGCCCGCCGCGTCCAAGCTGAGAAGGCCTGAGACGTCGCGCATGGGCATCCGCGAGTTTCTCTCCGATGTGCCCATTGTCGGTGAACTGTTGGATATGGCAGAAATTGCCGATGGCGTTGCCGAAATGGCAGCGGGTGCGGCGGCCGAGGGATATGCCGCATTGCGGGAGAAGATGGAGTGGGTCGAAGTGGCAGACGGCATGGATACCCGAACGGCGATGTTGGCTGAGGCATCCGAAGTTCCCCCGGTCCTCGGCGACGATGGCGAGATCGCTGCTGGGCTGTGGACGGACCCTTACACTGGCTTCAGTTCATCCGATCCGGGAGATTTCGAAATCGATCACCGCGTGCCCTTCAAAGCCGTCGCCGATGCGGTGCCGGGCTTTGCCGACCTTCCCCTCGATGAACAATTGGCTCACTACAACGATCCCGACAACCTGCAAGTGCTCCATGACGGGCATAACGCATCAAAGGGAGATGCGCTGCCGGGCGACTACGCCGAGAGGATCGACGACTCTTCGATACGGGCGAGATTCTTGAACGACTGCAGCCGCTACATGGGCAAGCTCGGCATACAACTCTAGGGCATTCACCATCGCTATGGTCGGCGACTACAGCCCAACTCGCGTAGCGAGGGTTGCGAAGATGCCCGAAAGGGGTGCCTAGTTCTGCTCGTAGCAAGTTGCACGAAAACGACACCGGCCGTTCCACCCTTATCTCGATGGAATATCCGAAGAGATCACTCAGACGGATCGGGTCTCACGAGTATCATCGCCTCATAGGGGTTTTGCCAATCATCTATCGATCTCACTAGAACGCAGCACCCTTTGCGCCCGGTGCTGTCGAATATCTCCGCCGTCAACCGTTTGGCGCGGTCTATACTCTCGCTACGTAGCTCTTCTGGGAACAGATAAAACACAACGACCGCCTTATGCATCTCGGGTGGTTGGACGACCAAGGAGCACTTGTGCCCTCTTTGGCGCCACTTCCTCCGAACGTGCTTCCTCAGTTTGCTCAGCTTTCGTTCAACAACCTTCTGCTGCTCATAGTCTGCGCAACTCAACAGGTAGCGGCCCACTGTCGTCCATCCTTGCGGCGTTTCCGCGAAGAGTTTCTCAAGGGCACTGCGAAATAGGGGTCGTAGACACGGCGTCGGTTTCTGTGGTACAAACCCAGCGTCACGAGCGTTATAGAATCTATCGATCACTTCCGACGAATTGGCGAAAATGAGCAAATCGGATTTCCTCGCCGGTGCCTGATTCATGTTTAGCACGTTATGAAGATAGGCACCCAATAGGTCAAGCTCATCCGCCACTATCCTATATCGCTTCTGCAGGAAGTATCTTTCATGCAGGTAGTGAAATGTGAAAATAGGATTATCGAGAATCTGAATGACGTGTCTGAGATCATGAATAGTCATGGTCACTGGAAGGGCATGATCTTTTGAAATCCATTTGGCCGTTCTGAGTACTTCCTCAGCCGTGCAAATGAAAGAGAAATCATCCAAAGTAATCGACAGCCTTATGACAAGATCGACATCAAGGGCACGGACTCCCAGACGACGACATATCGCCTGGGAGTCGTGATCGCCCTTCTTTGCCCCTTCGATTAGCGCCGATAGTCTGGCGGATTGCAACGACGGGTCTAGTATCACCTTCTCAACTAGGCGCTTGAGGCTACCAGGGGCCGCCCTTAACGCCTGTAGCGTCAACCGCGAGGACTTCGCCTCGACAATAAGCAGCGTCCGATCAAGAGACATAAGGCAGTCGGTCTCGAACACCGAGCCTCCCCAGGACCATTTGACGTTCTCATCAATCCTTGCATGGGGTGCTAGTTGCCTCAAAACCCTGGGAATCTCACCCTCAAGATATTCAGATCTCCTTCGATCCAACTCCTAGGTGACTCCGGCCGTTTCGGCAAGGCGCTTAACCACCAAGTGTAGATGGCTAAAGATCATTTGAACTACGGGCACGAAGAATCGCTCGCTGCCAATGTCCACGATCGGCCGCGACCAGACCGGGTTGTTGAGGAAAAAGTATTCGGTATTGCAATCGGCCAAATCACCTGGCTTCATTGATAGGGTGGAGAGAACTGAACTTACAACGGATACCGATAGGCCGGACTCGGTTGCGAGTGTAGGAATGTCAAAAGTATATATTTGTGGTAAGAGCAGACTGCTATGAGAAATGATCATCATCTCAGCTTTTACAGATCGTTCCGCCAATGCTTCGAGAACTTCGTCGGGCGTGCCTTTCATGCGAGGATTAAGCTCGAAGTACAACTCCATCTGCTCACGTTCTGTTCTTCCTTGCAAGACCTTGGCTAGCATTCGTAGATGTTTCTCGAGACGATCTTGGATAATGGAGGCTGCTTTGCTGGCCAAAGTGACCAAGTCCACGATGTCGAAGCCGAAATGGGGTGTGAGTAGCGGTGCTAAGGGACCGTAGAGAATCTTGGCGTTAGTAATCGCGTCGGTGTAGTAGTCCCAGTTCCTAACGCCCTGTGTGGTCAGGCGCATACGCACAAGGAGCTCTTCGACGTGCAAGGCTCCATCGCGTTTTTCTATGTCTGCAGTTAGGTAACTGGCCAAGGGCGCGTTGGAGAGCGTTTTGAGTATTTTGAAAATGTCATTGAGATCATTTATGCATGGTTCACCATGCCAGTTAGTAGGCGTGATGGTCAGCGCGACTGCTTGTAGTAGCTCTGCGTGGTGTTGCAGTATATCTTTCCGTACTTCTTCTTGGTGGCCTTGCTCGTCTATCGTAGCTCGGAGGCCGAAGTATGCGAAACTAGCGAGGACGCTAGTGCAATCGAGGCGTTTCAAGTATTCTAACAGTGTGGCGAAGGTCGATGGGAGGTCCTCTAGAATCGCGGTAGCGCTAGCTCGCGCTTCGGAGCGAAACTCGTCGTGTTGCGATTCGGGTACCGAAAGGACGTCGAATTGGAGCGAATTGTTTGAGGGGTGGGGGCGCTTAGTCAATCACAGTCCCTCGACCAGAACGGCAAGGCCTTCAATCTCGCGAAGCGGGTTCATTGGCGTCCGGCAGACGACTGGTGCCCAAACCGCTTTTTGGCCATGGAGCTGTAGTACGACGACATCGGGTAGAAAACTTCGTGCTGCGTCTATTGATCGGGAATAATCGCGGGTGTACGCGGAGTTGTAGCGGGGAGGCGCTAGGCGTTGAGGTTGACGATCATCTTGCCGGTGTTAGCGCCTTTGAACAGGCCGATGAACGCCTCGGGCGCCCGTTCGATCCCGTCGAAGGTGGTTTCCCGATAGCTCAGCTCGCCGGAGTTCACCCATTGCGTCATGTCGCGCAGGAAGTCTTGCCGCAAGTGGTTGAAGTTCGACACGATGAAGCCGCGCAACGTCAACCCCAAGCCGATGGCCATGGCCAAGTTGTTCGGGCCGGGCACCGGCGCGGTGGCGTTGTACTGCGAGATCATGCCGCACAGCGGGATGCGCCCATTGGGCCGCATGTGGTTGATCGCTGCCTGCAAATGCTCGCCGCCCACGTTGTCGAAGTACACGTCGATGCCTTGCGGCGCCGCGTCCTTAAGGTGTGCTGAGATATTGCCTTCGCGGTAGTCAAAGGCGTGGTCGAAGCCTAAGTCGTCCTTCAGGTGAGCCACCTTGGCTGCGCCACCGGCGCTGCCGATCACCGGGCAGCCCTTGATGCGGGCGATTTGGCCCACCGCGCTGCCGACGGCGCCAGCGGCGCCGGATACGAACACGGTGTCGCCTTCCTGCAAGGCGCCAACTTCCAGCAAGCCCACATAGGCCGTCATGCCGGGCATGCCGAGCACGCCCAAGTAAGCGGAGGCCGGCGCCGAAAGCTCGCCCAGTTTGTTGAGTTGCTTGGCGGGGGCGATGAACGCATCGCGCCAGCCGAAGAAAGACTCCACATGGTCTCCCTCCGCCAGCGCGGGATCGTTGGATTGCACCACCCGGCCGATGGCGCCGCCGGTGAGCGCCTCGCCGATGGCGAAGGGCGGCACGTAAGACTTGCGGTCTACCATGCGGCCGCGCATGTACGGGTCTACGCTCATGCACAGGTTGGCCACCAACGCCTCGCCGGGGCCCGGTTCCCCCAACTCGGTTTCCGTGACCTGAAAATCGCCCAAGTCGGGCATGCCGACGGGGCGGCGCTGCAAACTGACGACGCGGCTTAACATGGTTGGCGTTGGTGTCCTGTCAGGCTGTGGCGCCGAAGGCGGAGAGGGCGTCTTGCTTCGAAGGATGGATGGCGATCACTTGGTCGAAACCGCTGATTTCCATGACTTCCTTGATGGCGGCCTGCAAGGAGCAGAGGGCGAACTTGGCCTCCCGCTTGCGCAGCGTTTTGGCCGTCACCAAGATGGCGCGCAAGCCGGCGCTGCTGATGTACGAGAGGCCTTCAAGGTCGAGGATGACGATGCCGGCACCGTCGCCGATGGCGCTGCTCATCGTCTGCTCGAACTCCTGCGCGTTGCGGCTGTCGATGCGGCCATTGGCCGTAGCGATCAATGCCCCGCCCTCGGTCGCCGTGGTGATGTCGATGGTCATGTCAAAGGGTGCCCAAGCCGTGTTCAGGATCTGTTCGCTAGCCTACGATAGTCTGGCGGCAAGGTAAACGCCGAAACTTCGGCGCTCGGCGCTGGGTGGGTGGCCGCGGCGAAGCCGAGGGGCCGCGCAGGGGCGGGCGACGCTGGCGAGCCTACATCGTCCAGACGGCCACGCCGCTCGCGTCCGTCCAGCGACGGCCCGACGCCTCATCGCCCCGGCGGCCTTCCTTCCGGCGATCTAGCACCACCAAGTGGCCTTCCTCGGCCCGGCACTGCGCCATGTAGCCGAGCGTCTGCTCCACGCCTTGCTTGATGGTGCCCTCGAAGCTCTTGCGGTCCGAAGTCCTGAACACCTTGCACTCGATCACGAACCGTTCCCAAAGGTCCGAAGGCTGCCCCGCCGCGCGCGGCCAGAGCACCAGCAGGTCTGTCCGCCCCCTGCCTAGCCCATACTCGCGCTCGATGCGCCCGCCGCCATTCACGATGCGCTGCAGGTACGCCTGCAGGATCAGTTGCGGGGCTGCTTCCCGATAGTCTTTGAAGTACGCCAGCCAGTGCTCGGCGTGCTCGGCGAAGAAGGTGCTGAACGCGGTGAGCAGCTTGTTCATGTCCAGCCGGCCGTCAGCGCCCACGTACCAAGCCGTCTGCACGTCCAAGCTGTCCTGCAGCACATAGCCGAGTTCCCGCGGCACCACTTCCCGATAAATCGGGTTCGCGATGCGGGGTGGGGCGCCCGGCGCGAGCAGGCCCAAGTCGCGCAGGTACTCCAAGTCCCTAGCATGGTGGTCAGCGGTGCCGCCGCTCAAGATCGGTTCGATGACGCGGCGCACCCGCTCTTCCTCCAGCTTGTGCGCCAGTTGGTCGAGGTGGGTGCGGCGAGACAGGATGAGCTCCTCTCGCGCCGCATGGATGTCGTCCGCTTCGATGGTGCGGGAGCGGTCCCTCCCAGCCGGGTTGTCGAAGCAGGCGCCGGCACAGAGCGCGTTCACCAGCCATGGCTGGCCTTGGCTTTGCGTCCACACCGCCTGTCGCGCCGCCGCCGTGAAGCGCTGGCCGGTCTCCATCGTGTGCTGGGACATCAGGCCGTTGGTTTCGGCCTCGGTGAAGTCGCCGAGGCGCAGGGACTTCGCCGCCACGTTGAAGGGGCTGCCGCCGGCAATCACCTCCCCCGCGCTGGAGCGGATGCGGTAGTCCCGAATGTCGCGCACGCCGCACAACACCACGCTTTGCGGGAACCCCTCTGGGCGCCGCTGGTAGCCGGAGCGGAGCTGGCGCAGCACCGAGAGGAGGGTGTCGCCGACCAGCGAATCGATCTCATCCACCAACAGCACGAGGGGGGTTGGGTTGGCTTGGCACCAGCGGTCGAGCAGCATCCGCAGTGCGTCGTCCGGCCCCGCCTTCGCTAGAATGTCTGGCCAAACCCCGTCTGGGTAGTCGTCCCCCAACCGTAGCGCACTGTCGCCCAAGCTGCTTAGGATGGAGCGTATGCCGCGGGCGGTGTCGTCCCGGGCCACTTGGCCCACCTCCACGTTCACGTCCACACAGCGGAGGTTGCCGGCGGCGCCGCTGTTCAAATGGTCGCGCAGGGCGATCAGGGCGGAGGTCTTGCCCGTTTGCCGCGGCGCGTGCAGCACGAAGTAGCGTTCTGCCCGCACCAAGTCCATGAATTCGCCGACGCTCGCGCGACTCAACGGCTCGATGGCATAGTGCTTGTCTTGGCGAACCGGTCCCTCTGTGCTGAAGAAGCGCATGGGCGGATTATGGCACTTGCCTAGCGTTGCGTTGGTGGCGCTCGGTGCTGCCGCGTCACGCCGCGCCGTCCCGGTATTCCGCGGTCACCAACTCGAAGCGCAGCCCTTCCAGCGTTTCCAACGCTGCGAGTTCGCCGTCGTGCGGCAGCGGGATATGCGCGGCATCGAGGCGCATCCTTCCCCAAGTGGGGTCGAAACCGCGCCAGAAGCCGTCGATGCCGATTTCCGTCCAGTTATGCACCGCGAAGGCGCCGCCAGCGTAGGCGAGGCCAGTCACCGTGCGCGCCGGCAGGCCGACGGCGCGCGCCAAGGTCGTCAGCAGGTCTGCGTAGGCCGTGCAGTCTCCGCGCCGCGTCTTCAGCGTCTGCGCCACGCTCTGTGCGCTGCTGCCTTCCGCGTAGGTGATGAAGTCGCCGACGAAGCGCGTCAGCGCTTCGGCTTGGGCGCTGGGCGCCGCGGCATCGTGGATCGCTTCCGCGGCCAATTGTTGCACTTCGGCATTGCCGGCCGGATGCGCGACGGTTGCCGCGACGAAGCCTCCCGCACTGGTTTGCGGCACCGCTTGAGGCGCCTCGCCACCCCGCGCCAACGTGAAATGGCCGTCGGCGTCTCGGCTCAGCGCCGGCCAAGCCGCGTTGGTGAGGTCGCGGTCTCCATGCACCCGCAGCACCAAGCGCTCGAGGCCGGCGTCAGCGTTCAGCGGCTTGTCGATGGGGATGCGCAGCGGTCCCGCAGCGAAGGCCGGCGCGGCTTGCCAAGGGATGATGGCTGCTTCGCCGGCAACGCGCCGTAACGAGAACCAGTCTGCGATGTCGAAGCGCGAGAACGAGAAGTCTGCCAACAGCTCTGCCTCCGCGGTGCCGAAGGGCGTGCGCCGACGCAGCGAGTAGCCGTCTTGCCGCGCCGCCGAGACTTGCCACACATCCCGGTTGAGCCGCAGCCGGTCGAAATCCACCGAGCGCGTGGCGTGGCGCTCGCCGGGCGAGCGCGGCTGGGCAAGCCACACTTCCAGCGCGACGTAATCCGCCAAGGCGTAATCCCAATCGAGGTCGATGGCGCTGCCGGCGACGTTGGCCTCCAATCGTGCGGCGGTGTGCGAGGTACCGTCGGCATGCCCGTCGCCGCTCTTTGCTTCTGCAGCGCCATGCCACGGCTCGGCCTCGGCATGGTTTTGGTGACCGTGGCCGAGGCGACGAATCTCCACCGCGGTGACGCCGGCGTCATTGTGGACGGTGTGGTTGGCGCGCAACAGCGGATGCGGCGCCGTGGCATCGAAGACGAGGGCGCTGTCGATGTGCGTGGACGCGCCGGCATCGACGCGAAACGCAAGCTCGGTCTCGAACCGATAGACGCCGCCAGCGCGCGTGCTGCGCGTGACGAACTCGCCCACTGGCCGACCGCCCAACTCCACCTGATGCCAGCGCTCGCCGAGCAGCGCCGTCGCGGCGCGCTCCACCGGGCTTGCCGGGGCGCCGAACCCGATGGCCAAGGCGAACGCGAGCGCCGTGGCGCCGAGGAACGCAATGCGATGCCAAGGGCGCATGACGCGATTGTAAGGGCGCCTAGGGGCCGCGCGGCCCTCGCTGTCTCTCCCGGCCCCTCGCCCCTTGCTCCCGTCCCTCTCCCACCCGCGCTCCCGTCCCTCTCCCACCCGCACTCCCGGCCCTCTCCCTCCCGGCCCATCCCGGCATCCGGCGAGCGGCTACAATTGCCCGCTTGCCCTTGGCGGCCGCGCCCAATGCCTGAAGATCTGCGGGATTTCATACGCCACCGCATCCGGCGAGACTTGGCGGACGGCCGGCACGACACCGTGGTCACGCGCTTTCCGCCGGAGCCGAATGGCGCCCTCACCATCGGCCACGCCAAATCCATCTGCTTGAACTTCGGGGTTGCCCAAGAGTTCGGCGGCCGCACTTATCTGCGCTTCGACGACACCAATCCGCTGCGCGAGAGCCAAGAGCATGTGGATGCCATCGAGCGCGACGTGGCTTGGCTCGGCTTTTCCTGGGGCGAGCGCGCCACCTTCGCCTCGGATTACTTTGAGGCGCTGTATGGGTTTGCCGAGCAACTCATCAGGCAAAGCGATGCCTATGTCGATAGCCAGAGCGCGGCGGACATCGCAGCGACCCGCGGCTCGTTCACCACGCCGGGCACGCCCAGCCCCTGGCGTGGCCGCAACGTCGCGGAGAACCTAGACCTGTTTCGCCGCATGTGCGCCGGCGAGTTCGCCGACGGCGAGCATGTGCTGCGCGCCAAGATCGACATGGCGGCGCCGAACTTGGTAATGCGCGACCCGGTGCTCTACCGAATTCGCCACGCCACGCACCACCGCACCGGCGATGCGTGGTGCATCTATCCCATGTACGACTTCACTCATTGCCTCTGCGATGCCTTGGAAGGGGTGACGCACTCGCTCTGCACCTTGGAGTTCGAGAATAACCGCGAACTGTACGACTGGGTGCTAGACCATGTGGACATCAACTACCACCCGCCGCAGATCGAGTTTTCGCGGCTGAACTTGGAATACACGGTGATGTCCACGCGCTTCTTCCGCCAGCTCATTGAGCGTGGCCATGTCGCCGGCTGGGACGATCCACGCCTGCCGACCATCGCCGGGCTGCGGCGCCGCGGCTACACGGCGGCGATGATCCGCGATTTCTGCGAGCGCATTGGGGTGACGCGCCAAGACAACCGGGTGGCGATGGAGCTGTTGGAGTTCTGCGCCCGCCGGGCGTTGGAGGACGCAGCGCCGCGGGCCATGGCAGTGCTCGACCCATTGGCCGTCACCATCACCAACTATGCGGGCGGGCCGGGCGAGACGGTCACAGCGCCGTGGCATCCCAAGCGCCCGGAAATGGGCGAGCGGGAACTTGAGTTCGGGCCGCGCCTCGCCATCGAGCGGGCGGATTTCGCCGCCAGCCCGCCGCCCAAGTACCGCCGCCTGTCGCCGGGCGCGATGGTGCGGCTGCGGCACGGCTACATTATCCGCTGCGACGAAGTGGTCGAAGATGCCGATGGCGCCGCCAAAGAACTGCGCTGCACCTACTTCCCGAACTCAAAGAGTGGCAGCGACGTGAGCGGGCTCAAGCCGAAGGGCGTGATTCACTGGGCGAACCAGCGCGTGGCGGTGCCGGCCAGCGTGCGCACCTATGGGCGGCTCTTCAACGTGGCGGCGCCAGACCCGGCCAACATGGTGGCGGACCTGAATCCGAACTCCGTAGCCACGGCCCAAGCGCTGGTGGAGCCGGCCGTGCTGGCGTCGCCCGCGGAACGCTTTCAGTTCGAGCGGGTGGGGTACTTCCACAAAGACCCAGTGGATTCCCGCGCCGGCGCCCCGGCGTTCAACGGCATCGTGCCGCTGCGCGAATCCCGCAAGCCCTAGCCGGTGGCGTCCGGCGCCTTGAGGCCGCGCTCGGCCAGCCACTCCGGATTGAAGAGCCGCGAGCGGTACTTGTTGCCATCGTCGCACAGCATCGTGACGATCACGTGGCCGGGGCCCAGCCGCCGCGCCGCCCGCACCGCGGCGCACAGGTTGATGCCGGTGCTGGAACCGAAGAACCAGCCGGCATTGCGCAGTTGGCTGAACACCATGTCCACCATGTCCTGATCCGGAATCTGCTCCGCCCAGTCCAGCTTGGCGCCGGCGAGGTTGTCAGTGACGCGGGAATTGCCGATGCCCTCGGTGATGGACGGCCCTTGGCTCATCTTCGGGGCGCCCGTTTCGACATAGTTGAACAGGGCGCTGCCCATGCAATCCGCCAGCACTAGCTGAATGTCGGCGCGGCGTTCCTTGAGGTACGCCGACACCCCGGCGAGGGTGCCGCCGGTGCCCACCGCGGACACGAACGCATCCACGCGGCCTTCGGTTTGACGCCAGATTTCCGGCCCAGTGGATTCGTAGTGCGCCAGGCGGTTGGCGGTGTTGTCGAATTGATTGGCCCACACCGCGTTGGGCAGCGTGGCGGCGTGGCGCCCGGCTTGCTTCTGATAGTTCGCCTCGTTCGCGTAGGGCACGGTGGGCACCACGCGCACTTCCGCGCCCAGCGCCCGCAGAATCTCCACCTTCTCTGGCGATTGGTTGTCTGGCATGTAGATGACGCAGCCGTAGCCGCGCGCATTGCAGATGTGGGCGATGCCGATGCCGGTGTTGCCGGCGGTGCCCTCGACGACAGTGCCGCCGGGCCGCAGGGCGCCGCGTTTCTCGTGCTCGCGGATGATCCACCACGCCGCTCGGTCCTTCACGGAGCCGCCGGGGTTCATGAACTCCGCTTTGCCGAGGATCTCGCAGCCCGTCGCCTCGGAAAGGTCTCCCAAGCGAATGAGGGGCGTGTTGCCCACCGCTTCGACAAAGCCGTTTCGAACGTCCATGCACGCTCCCTGTCGCGTCGGCCGCATTCTACCGGCAGCGGCCGCGCCTTTGCAGTTGGTGCCCAAGCGCGAGGCTGATAGCCTTCCCAACAAGCGGCCTCGCTGTGGGGTCGGCACACGGGGGAGCGAACATTGGGGAACGCACACGCGATGGCCGCGGCTGATGAGATTGGCCTAGACGCGGCGCAGTTGGAGGCACTGGCGGAACGGGCGCGGCGGGAAGTGGACGAGGGGCTGCTGCCCTCGGCCCAAATCGCGGTCGCGCGGGATGGGCGGTTGGGCTATGTGGCGACCTTTGGGGACGCCAGCGAGGACACGCTCTACTGCGTCTTCTCCTGCACCAAGGCTGTCACCTCCGCCGCCGGATGGCTGCTGATGCAGGAAGGGCGGCTCAGCGCCGATGAGCGCGTGGCGGACATCGTTCCGGAGTTCGCCGCCAACGGCAAGGACGGCATCACGGTTGAGCAGCTCTTCCTGCACAGCGCCGGCTTTCCCCATGCGCCGTTTCGGCCCATCGAGTGGGATGATCGTGAACAGCGCTTGGCGCGCTTCGCCCGTTGGCGGTTGAACTGGCCGCCCGGTTCCCGCTTCGAGTACCACCCCACGTCGAGCATGTGGGTGATCGCGGAGTTGATCGAGCGGCGCAGTGGCCAGGGCTTCCGCGAGTTCGTGAGCGAGCGCGTCGTGGCGCCGCTCGGCTTGGAAGACTTCTTCGTTGGCCTGCCGGGCGGGGAAAACCCTCGCGTCGCGCCTTGCATGCATGTGGGCGATGCGTTGACCAGCGAAGACTACGCCCGCTTGGGGGTGCCGGAGCCGCCGGTCACCGAAGTCACCGAAGACGCCATCTTGAGCTTCAACCAGCCCGACGTGCGCGCGGTGGGTGTGCCGGGTGGCGGCGGCATCATGACCGCGGCGGCGATGGCGCTGTTCTACCAAGGGCTGTTGCACGGCGGCGCCAAGGACGGGCCGGAACTGTGGACGCAGGACACCCGCGCCATGGCGCGCACGGTGGTGAGCGGCGACCTCACGGATCCCCTCTATGGCAAGCGCGTGAATCGGGGCATGGGCATCGTCATCGCCGGCGACGCAGACCGCAACTTCCGCGGCTTCGGGCACAACAACTCGGAAACCGCCTTCGGCCATGGCGGCGCCGGCGGGCAGATCGCGTGGGCGGATCCGACGACCGGCACTTCGTTCGCCTATTGCACCAACGGGCACGACCGCAACCCGATACGCATGGGGCGGCGCGGCGTGAGCCTCTCCAATCGCGCCGCGGTGTGCGCGGCGTAACGGCGTAGCGCTTGAGGACGTTCCCCGCGTCCTTGCGCCGCATGACGCCGGCGTCGCCAGCGCAGCCTAGCGGCTTGGCGCCGGGAACGTGAACGACGACACGGCTTGCCCGCCGTGGGTGTGTGCGCAACGCCATGTTGACAGGCGGCCCCTCGCGGAAGCGAGCCTAGTGTTGACGGCGGTGGGCATTCAGAGCGTGGTGACGCGCGGGGACGGCGAGTGGTGTTTGCTGACGCCGCCGCATCAGCGCACGGCAGCCCTCGAGCAGTTGGCGCGGTATGCCGCGGAGAACGTCCCCGGCCCGCGTGCCACGCCGGTCACTACCTTCGACAGCGGCTGGGCTGGCGTCTGCGCCTATCTCCTCGTCATCTGGCTGCTGCCGGCGCTGGAGGGCTGGGGCGCCGCGGACTTCGCCTTGCGTGATGCTGGCCGGTTAGACGCGGGCTTGCTGCTCGCTGGCGAGTGGCATCGCGCCATCACTGCGCTCACGCTGCATGGCGATATGGCCCACCTCATCGGCAACTCGTTGTTTGGCGTGGTGTTTGGGCTGCTCCTCGGCCGCTACTTCGGCTCTGGCTTCGGTTGGCTGCTGGCGCTCTGCTGCGGCGCACTGGGCAATGTCGTCAACGCTTGGCTGCGCCCGGAGCACTTCCTCGCCGTGGGCGCTTCGACGGCGCTGTTCGCCATGGTGGCGCTCAACGGGGCGTTCGCGTGGCGGCGCGGGTACTTCCGCGGCCGCGGCTGGCGTCGCGCCGCGGCGCCCATCTTCGCTGCGGTGGCGTTGCTCGCGTTCACCGGCATGGGCGGGGCGAACGCAGACGTGCTCGGCCATGTCGCCGGCTTTTGCTGCGGCGCCGTGACGGGCGCGCTGATCGTGCGGTTCGACATTCGCCGATTGGGCAAGAGCGGCCAGTGGCTCGCCGGCGGCTTGGCGATGGCGATGGTCGCGGTGGCGTGGCTGCGGGCCGGCGGATAGGGCCGGGGCAGGGGGGCGAGTAGGCAGAGAGGGCGCGGCTAAGGCCAAGAACAGGGTTCGCTGCCGCTCAACGTCCCCCGCCAGCGGTTGCCTCGCCAAGCGGGGTCTCGGCAATCGTTTCGAGGGTTTCCTGCTTGAGCCCGCCCCACTCGAAGAAATCCTCGACGATCATGTACAGCCCTGGCACCAGCACCAGCGTCAGCACCGTGGCGAACAAGACACCAAAGGCCAGCGAAATCGCCATCGGCACGATGAAGAAGGTGGATGGGTTGGAGCTGGACATCAGCGGCAGCAAGCCCACGAACGTGGTGGTGGAAGTGAGCACGATGGGGCGGAACCGCACCACGCCGGAAGTGATCACGGCCTCTTCAAGGGGCAGGCCGGCGCGCCGGCGGCGGTTGATGTAGTCCACCAGCACGAGGCTCGCGTTCACCACCACGCCAGAGAGCGCGACGATGCCGAGCAGCGAAAAGAACATGAGCTGGTGCCCCATCACCCAATGGCCCACGATCGCGCCCACGGCGCCGAACGGGATGACGCTCATGATGACCAGCGGCTGCAGGTAGGATTTCAGCGGAATGGCCAACAGCGCGTAGATGAGCAACAGCGCGAGCATGGCGCCGTAGGCCAAGCCCATCATCGCGTCGAAGCGCTCCTCCTGCTCGCCGGCGACCCCCACCGTCACCGATGGGTAGCGGCTGCGGATGTCGGGCACTACCTCGGCGGCGATGCTGGCGCCCACTTCCTCTGGCGTCACCACCTCGCGGTCCACCTCGGCGATGACGTTGATGACCCGTTGGCCGTTGATGCGATTGATCCGCGAGTAGCCGCGGTCCAGCTCGAACGTGGCGACGCTGGTGAACGGCGCGTCGGCGCCATCCGGCGTGCGGATGCGCATGTCTTCCAAGTTGCCGATGGAGCGGCGTTCATCCTCCGGATAGCGCACCAACACACGCACCTCGTCTGGGCCGCGCTGGATGCGTTGCACCTCCGCGCCATAGAAGGCGTCGCGAACTTGACGCGCCAAGTCGTTCAGCGTGAGGCCCAAGTTGCGGGCGTCTGGCAACAGCGCCAGCTTGATCTCCTCTTTGCCGATGCGGAACGAATCTGTGATGTCCTGCACGCCGTCGTAGCGCGAGAGTTGGCTTTTCACTTCCAGGGCAGCCACGCGCAGCTGCTCCACGTCGCGGCCCGTCAACTCCAAGTTGATCGCTTCCCCGGCGCTGTAGGAGGTCGCCGTGAATGAGAGCTTGAGCGCGTCTGGGATGGCGCCGACCAACTCGCGCCAGCGCTTGGCCACGTCCGTCGCCTCGATGTAGCCGCGCTCTTCAAGCCGCGCCAACTCGATGCCGACTTCCGCGAAGTCGCTGCGCCCCGGCCCCGCCGGCTTGGGCGGGCCGCCGCGGTGCAGATGCGTGCCAATGCTCACCACGACATGCTTGACGACGCTGCCGGCGCTCGGCTGGACATGGGCGTCCAACTCCTCCCGCAAGCGTTCCGCCGCCGCGCTAATGCGCTGCGCAGCGGCGCGGGTGCGCTCCACGGAGATGCCTGGGGGCATTTCCAAGCTGGCGTACACCTTGTGGCCGGGGATGTCTGGGAAGAAGGAGAAGATGACGCGGCCGCTTGCGATCAGCGATACGGCCAAGATGAGCACGCCAAGCCCAGTGGCGGCGGTGAGGTAGCGCCAAGCGATGGCGCGGCGCAGGAACCTCACGTATTGCTCCGCGGCGAAGCGCGTGAGCCCGTCCGCAAACCAAGACTGAATGCGGGTCCAGCGCCGCTTGCTGTTGCTTTGGCGGCGGCTGCGATGGGCGAGATGCGCCGGCAGGATCAGCTGGCTCTCGATGATGGACATGGCGAGGGCCATGATCACCACGATGCCGATCACCGAGAAGAAATCAGACATGCGGCCAGGCGTGAGCACCAGCGGCAGGAATGCGGCCATCGTCGTGAGCACGCCGAAGATCACCGGCACCGCCACTTCCCAAGTGCCGTCGATGGCTGCGCGGATGGGATGCTTGCCCATTTGCTCATGGGCATGCACGCGCTCGCCCACCACGATGGCGTCATCCACCAGCACGCCTAACACCAAGATGAACGCCATGACTGTCATGGTGCTGATGGACACATCGAAGTACGGGAACAGCGCCAAGGTGCCGAGCATGGCGATGGGAATGCCCACGGCCACCCACATCGCCAAGCGGAAGCGCAGGAACAGCGCTAGCACGCCCAGCACCAGCGCGAGGCCCGACCCGGCGGTGCGCAGCAGGGTGCTGATGCGATCGTCCAAATCCCGCGACGCATCAGACCACAGCGTGAGCTCGACGCCCGGCGGCATGCGCGTGCGCGCTTCGGCGACGTATGCTCGCACCCGTTCGGCCATCGACATGATGTCTTCCTTGCCGATGCGGAACACCTTCACCACCGCGGCTGGCTTGCCGTCGAAGCGCGCCGAGAGATCGCCTTCGGCGAAACTGTCCACCACCTGCGCGATGTCGCGCAGGCGCACCCGGCTGCCGTCGGCCCGAGTGAGCACCACGATGTCCTCGAACTCCGCGCCGAGGTAGGCCTGCCCCTTGGTGCGCAAGAGGATTTCGCCGCCTTCCGTGCGCAATTTCCCGCCGGGCATGTCGAGCGATGCGCGCCGCAAAGCGCGCGCCACTTCGTCCAAGGTGAGCCCGTGGCGGCGCAGCATGTATTCCGGCACTTCAATGGAGATTTCATAGGGCCGGGTGTACACGAGGTCCACCTGCGAGATGCCGTCCAAGGCCGCGATGTCGTCGCGGATTTCCCTGGCGATTTCCTTCAGGGCGCGCTCGCTGACGTTCCCGGACACCGCGATCTCGATGACGTTGTGGCGGAACGACAGCTTGGAGACGACGGGCTTTTCCGTCTCGGCTGGGAACGCCTCGATGCCATCCACTTGGCTCTTGATCTCGTTCAGCGCGCGCGAGCCGTCGGCGTCTTCAAGCAGTTGCGCGCTCACCGTGCAAACGCCTTCGCTGGCAACGGCGAAGATCTTCTCGATGCCCTCGATGCCTTCAATGGCCTCCTCGACGCGCAGGCAGGCGCCGAGTTCCGCTTCCTCCGGGGCGGCGCCGAGATAGGGCACCGTGATGTTGACGACTTCCACCTCGATGTTCGGAAACTCCTCCTGATGCACCGTCAAGAGGGACATGAGGCCGCCCGCAACCAGAATCGCCATCAACAGGTTGGCGGCGACGATGTTCTGGCTGAACCAAGCGATCGCGCGATGCATGGGCGTTACGTCAGGTGGCTACGGCGTTGGGCGGTGACGGATCGGGCGCTCAAGCCGGCGCGTAGCCGGCGGTGCCGGGCGTCTCGTCGATGGGCTGCACGCGCATCCCCTCGATCACAGTCTGCAGCGGCGACACGCAGACGCGCTCGCCATCCGCGAGGCCAGCTTCGATGAGCACCCGGTCGCGATGCAGGCGCAGCGGCGTCACCGATCGGTAGGCGAGGCGGTCTTCCGCGTCGACGACCAACACGCGATTGCCGGGGCGCAAGGCGTTGCGCGGCAGGTCGAACACGCCCTCGGCGAGGGTGCCTTCGATCTCCGCATTCACGAACAAACCCACGGGCAGGGGCGTGTCCGCGCCGGCGTTCACCACCCGCGCCACCACATGCACCATGCGGCTCTTCATGTCGATCTCGGCTTCGGTGCGCACGATTTCGCCGTGCCAAGACACTGTGCGGCCGCCATAGTCCGCCGCCAACGCCACGCGCCCACGCAGGCCTTCAGGCAAGTTGCCGCGGTGGCCAATGGGCAGGTTCAGAAAGGCAAGCTGCCGGTCGGCGATGGGCAGCCGCACTTCCACCACATCCGTGGCGTAGATGGTGGCGATGGGCGCGCCGCGCGAGATGAATTGGCCGATGTCCACCTGCTCGCTGCGCACCAAGCCGGTGAACGGCGCGACGACTTCACCGCGCTCCAAGTCTCGCTGGGCTTGGTTGAAGGCCACCCGCGCATCCTGCAGCGCAGCGCCGGCGATGCGATAGGCGCGCAGCCCGCCCTCCAATTGCGAACGGCTCGCCAGCTCGCGCTCGCTCAGGCTGTGCAGGCGCCGATACTCGAAGCGGGCGTGCTCATGGTCCGCTTGGGTGCGCGTGAGGCTGGCTTGGGCGCGCGCCACGGTGGCGGCGAGGTCTTTGTCGTCTAAGCGCAAGAGCGGCTCGCCGGCCTCGAAATAGCCGCCGGCGACGAGCGCCGGGGACATCCAAACGACGCGCCCCGAGACTTCCGGGATGAGTTGGCTTTGGGTGCTCGGCCCCACGGTGCCCTGCGAGGAGACGGTGAGGCGCATCGGCGCCGCGTGGACGGCGACGACGCGCACGACCACAGGCGTTGGCTCGTCCGCAGCCGGCTCGAGCTTTGGCGCCGTGGCCATCAGCGTGAGCGCAGTGAAGATGGACACCAAGACGACGGCGCCGGGAATGAACACGCGTTTCATCATTTTGCTGCGGCCTCCAGGGGCCGGTTTGCGGCGCTCGCGGCCAGCGCGAGGGCTCTTTGGATCGTTTCTCGATTCGCTTGCGCCAAACTGTCCATGCAATCGCGCAGCGCATGGCGGTTGCGGGTGCGCAAGGCTTGGGCAAGCCCGTCGATGAGCGTGGCGTACGCTTGGGCATCCTGCGTTCGGTACCAAGCAACCAGGCCGCCGATGCGCGACGCCAGTTGCACCAACAGGCCCCGGGCGACGATGCGGGTGGCGAGGTTGCCGGATACTTCCATCACCGCGCGCATCAACTCGAAGCGCGCCACGACATCCTCCTCGGCATCGCCTCGGTGGGCGTCGAGAACGGCTTGGCGCAGGCGTTCGGCCCGGGCGACGATGTTGGCCAATTCCTCGTCGGTGGCGTGTTCGATGGCTGTCTCGGCGGCTAGCTTGAACAGGGCGTTGATGACTTGCAGCACTTGGATGACCAAGCCCGGGTCGGGCACTTCATGCATCTCCAACAGCTTGCCGATGACGTCGAAGCTCGCTTGCTCCACCGACGCCACCCTCGCTCCGCCTGGCTGAACATCCACGATGCCGAGCTGCTCCAACGCCTTGAACGCTTCGCGCGCGGCGCCGCGATTCACCTCGAAACGGCTCGCCAGCTCTCGTTCGGAGGGCAAGCGGTCGCCGGCTTGATAGCGCCCCGACAAAATGTCGTGGGTGAGCCGGTTGGCGATGGCTTGGTGGCGGGGGGGCATTTGGTCAGGCTAACTTGGTCAGGCCAAATTGGTCAGGCCAAAGATAGCGGCACCGTTTGCGTTTGTCCAGAGGGTGAAAGGGATCAGCACCTTCTGGACAGTCGCCCCCAACGGAAGGCCGTTGGGGGCGACGGTTCGGTAGCCTATGAGTTGAGAGACAACATGGGAGACCGAACGATGCGGATGTTGGCACAGGACAGGGCGTTTTACCGGAAGCCGCGGGTGGACGGGACGGACGACGCGGAGGCGCTGCGGTTGCGGATCTCAGAAGGGATCGAGGCGGTGCGGAAGGACTTCTCCGCCGCTGCGGCGTGCGGGGCGTTCGGCGTCTCGCGGCCGACCTGCTACACATGGCACCGACGCTTGGAGGACGGCGGCGTGGCGGGATTGGTTCCGCGCAGCAGACGGCCGCGCGCTGCCACCGGCGAGATAGAGATTGAAGATGCCAATTCCGCCCGCAGGTAGCAGGTCAACCGCAGCATCGCTTCCTTGATCACGACCTGCGCCGAGGCGAGGTACATGTGCCGCCGCGTCAGAGGCCCGCCTGGTTCTGGCGACGGGCCGCCGAACAGCGCATCGAACGTACCGTTTCGTAACTGTCAGCGGTGCAGTAGGCGGCGCTCGGGCCGGGCACGATCAGCCTACCCAGCACGAGTGTCATGACGACGGCTGGAACAACTCATACGCATCCCGCGCCGCGCCTTGTTCACCGCGCCGACTCATACCGCCTCCGTTTTATCTTGTGACGCCGGTGGGCAGGCCGGACAGGTCACAACTGGAGTCGAAACGCCCATGACGGGGGGCAAATCGATGCCTTTTAGTCGACCGTTGAACAACCTCGTGATCTGGTCATCAAATGCTTCTCTGGAGACGGAATACATACCCCCGCGCGCGCCTTCGAATCCGCAGTTCCATGCCGCAAGCGCTTGACCGTAGCGAAGCGCCGCCCGGACGCCTCGAGCACTGGCTTGGCGCAGGCCCTTCCGTCCGTCAACCGCGGCCTTGGCAATCAAGCCGGCCGTACACCAGTCGCCGGCGCCACAAGTGTCGGCAAGCAAGGGCGCAGAAACGGCGTTGAGATAGAGCCAGTTGGAGGTGCCGCGGCCGAGCCGATGGCGATATTCCAGCCCTCGCTCCCCGAGGGTCCGCACTTCGAGCAACGCCGCCGAGTCGTTGGCCATGACATTGCTGATGCCGGTAATGCGATCATCGGCGTACTTGACGATGTGCGCGATCGCGATCGCTTCGGCCATGAGCTTATTAGGTACCTTGGCAGATGGCTCAAACACCACCACGGCGCCGCGAGCGGACGCCTCGGTGGCCAAGGTGAGGGTTGCTCGCGATACGCGATCGAGGAAGAACACCGATGCCACAGCGAGCGCCGGCTTGATTCTCTCCACCACGTTGACCGTAATCGCCTTGAAAGGAGGTAGCCATTTGCCGCAGTTTAGGCACGACCAAGAGAACCGGTGTTCGGGCTGGCCCTCCCGTCCACGTCGGATTTTCTGAACGATGATGGGTGTGTGCGTGGTAGGAGCGCAGGTGGTCCAATCGAGATGTACGCCCCACTGTGCCATGTCCGCACGGACTCGTTCGGACGCCGCATCACCGTTCATGCGCGTGATCGGGTAGGCATCCCATCCGAGCCAAGCGAGAATGGATAGCACGTTGCCACAAGTCCCACCAGCCCAGCAGTTAATGGGCGTTTCGGGGTCTGGGCCGATGACCATGTCGAGGGCAATCAGTCCCGTCCCGAAGACCTTGGGCAGAGTGGCAGAAGTCATCGTGCGGTAGTCCCTTTATGCTGACAAGGCCGGCCGGGGTTGGGGATAGACGTCACCCTCCAACCATATATGTATAAGATTCGGCTGATCGATCTCCTCCGGCACTGTCGCCTTGAGTTTGTAGCCTATTGGCTCTATGTAAGCAACGGGCAAATTGTGCTCCAGCGCTGCCATCAACGCACCTATGGCCATGACCTTGCTGCCGAGCGGGGAGAGTACGAGCATCGAACCTCCGGTTTCCGCGAAAACCGGCTTGCGGAGGTCGTCCAGTCTGAGAATAGTTCGGTAGAGGTCCAGCGGATCTCCTTGGTCAGCGTAGACGATGTCGCGCGTATCAACGGACCAAGTATTTTCGAACTCGGTCAGATACTCCGCTGCCAACTTGTCACCGGTACGAGGATCGTTCGCCGGGAAGGGAAGTATCGGGCAAATGTCGTCGGGCTCGATGAAGCCGTAAAGGCGTTCGAGTGTGGCGCGTCGTCCTGTGGCCAATTGCGGCAACCACAGCCGTGCCGCATCAGCCGTGCCAGAGAGGGTCGAGCGGCCCTTGAAACTATGAACGTAGCCGGGCACGTCGCTGTCTATCGAACAAATGTCGTTGTCCAAGCGCGGATCGTGGACGACGAACACATGCAGATTCACCGTTCCTTTGTCCCCGCCAATACGCTCGACGAAGTATCGGATGATAGGAAAACTTGTGCCAGTCGACAGGGCGCTGACGTCGACGACCACATCTGTTACACCCTCCAGGTCCTGTTGGCGAAGGAGGTTGACGATGTTGCGCCCGCCGACTACAGCACCGTCATGTCCGAAGACCTCGACCGGGACCACCTGCTGGCCGGCAAGTATAGCGAGGAGAGCCTGCGTATTCGCCCCGGCCCGGACCGATTGGTCCTGCGGCGGATTGGGTCGGTTTTCCTGAATGAGCAATGCCTGCACACTCGTGGCTGTTTCGCTGAGCCGAGTGGCAACCGCCCGTGAGCGGGGATCGAAACTGGCGCCTGCTACAAGAAGAACCTTCCGAGCCTTCTGCGCAAAGTAATCCTTAATGAACCCGTCAACCACACAGCCACTGTGGGCCACGCAAGGATCCCAGCGGCGTTCTTGGCCCATCTTAATTCTCGTCAAGCAACCGCAGTAGATCGTCGGTACGGCGCTCAAGGAAGCCACCGCGCCTTAGTGTTAACCCGTGGCGCAGCAGGAGTACGCCACCAAGTTCGATTAGGCACCAGGTGCGCTTCTTGGTGCCGTAATTGGGAACCAGTACGAACGCGTTATAGGCGACACCGAACTGGAGCACCTGCGCCAAGTGGGGATGGGTCTCGGGAATAGTGTCGAACTCCTCTTGTGGAATGCCGAAGGCGATACTGCCACCACCTAGTGAGGCGTTGCGTTCCAAGCTCTTGTTCAAGCATTGGGCAGCAATACGGTCGGCAAGCCGACGGACGAGTTGGCACTGTGGAAAATTCCATTCATGTACCATCTCTGCTGCACGTTCCCGCAGCAATTTGTGTTGGAGACCGCTCGACAGCATCGCTGCCCTGCCGCGAACGAGCGCGGTTTCCGACTGCGAGACGAGCCGGGCGGCGAGTTGGAGAAACTGCTCGGCGTTTTCGGAGCTTGCATCGCACAGAGTGTTGATACCGAAGAAATAAGGCCGTTCGTACTCGTGTAGTAGGTAAATTCGGGCACCGTCGGCGACGCCGGCATCGACCTTCAGGGGGCGGCTGGGCTCGGCATTGTCAAGAGTGTCGTCAAACAGGTCGGGTCGCGTCCGTTTGGCGTAACGCTCGAACAACACCGACAGAATCCCAAGTCGCAGATCTTCGCTGTTCTCCTCGGAATTGGCTAGGTAGTGGGCGACGTCCCTCGAGAGTCGTTCGCGACGCTCTGCTGAGATACCATATCGGCGTTGCAGCGCATCGACGTGTTCTCCTAGCTGCCGACGCTTGCCGTCCGGAAGCAGGTCCGCGGTTGTTGACAGCAGATCGCCGAGGTTGTGGAGACCGCGGCGATTGAACACATCCATCTGGCTCAGGTAGCGTCCCGCCATGCTTTTGGCCATCTTGCGGAATGCTCGCCGCTGGTTCGCACGATCTCCGCTGGTCTGCATTCGGATGGCGGTGATTTCTCGGGATGGTTTGATCCCGTCCAGCAGTACGTCACTTGGGTTGAGTGCGTCGAGCCGCGTCAGAACCCATCTTGAAACCTTGAGTTCACGCCGCGAGAGCCAACGACGCAGCGCTACAAGCTGGGCGGGGTGGAGACTGTGCGCATCGTCGAAGATGGCGAGGGGGCGGAGTCGCATCTCTTCTTCGCCATTGGTGATTCGGATCTCTTCGATAACGTCGAACGGCTGATAGGCGGCGACTGCCTCTCGGTCAATGTCCTCAATGTTTGGTGGCATGAGAGCAGCGGAGATTTGGTAGATGGCGAGCTCGACCTCTCGGGCACGGTTGAGAATATCTGATCCTGCCATGCCGCCGATGGCGGTGAGTGCAGCATCACTGCCGGCACGTGGCACGATCTTGATCTGCTTGATTGGCACATCGGAGGCTTCGATGTTTCCGAACCAAGCTAGCACCGTGCGGGCTTGCAACAGCGCAATCATCAGATTCGTCTTGAGGTTTTTCGGGTAAGGGAACTCCCAGAAGTCCCGATACTCTGCTTCGAGCGGAAGACGTGCCCCGACGAGTGTCGGGCGTCTATTGTCGATCGCTCTGCAAGCCGTGAGCATGTCGATCAGGGGCTTGTAGTTGACCATGTTGTGGTTGCGTAGCAGAGTTCTTAGAGTCTTGAATTGAAATAATCGCGCGAGCGTAGTCTTTCCGCTACCAGGCGTACCGATGACCACCGCTAGGCGATCGTAGAGGCGCTCTTCTTCCGCCGGTTTCTGGAAGAAGGTAGCGAGTGGCTCCGGAGTGACCACGGCGAGGAACGCCTCATCGTCCCGGAGATACTCGGTCGCTCGTTTTTCGAAAGGGTTTGCCATATCTCGCTCGCCTCTCAGATGTGCCGCTCGCGACGCCGGAAGAGCGGTCGCATGGCTGGTGCGTGGACGCCCTCTCGATCACCGCCATCGGTCTCCGCCCAAAGCAGCGCGACCGCGTTGTTCGGCGTGTTGTGCTCAAGCACGAGCGGGAGTGCGCAGCCGCCGTAACCGAGACCGAGGTGTTTTGCGCCACCGACATCGGTGTGCCTATTGCGGAGTTTCGGGTCGTAGTAGAGCTTAGTCAGATCGATGAAGTCATCGTGACTTTCGGGAACTGCGTTGATCGGCAGATCGTCCCGAAGAGTCATGCCTGACGAGGAGAACATACGCTGAGCCCAGCCTTCTGGGAAGGCATCATTCACCTTCGCTTGCATGAGGCGCTCCTCAATCGCATCGGTAGCAGCCCTTAACGCCACGTAATGATGGATGCAAAGTTCCCAACCCTCCTCGAACGGTTTGTTGCTACCGGGGCCAGCATTAGCATTCTCCACCGACTTCATGAAGCGGATGAGCTTGCCCTTCCACTCCTTCTTCTTTTCATCGAAGCGGAGAAACGATGTACCGGTAGCAGTGAAGTCGTCGATCAGATAGACAAGGCGAAACCGTGCGTCTGGATCGTCCAGGTCATTGCGAAGGTTGTTGAGTAGGTCTCTCCACTTCTCCGTGTCGATCTGCGTGATCTGAACAAATTGCTCGTTGCCGAGCAAGCGCGAATTTGCATGACGGATTGTGTCGATGTGCGCTCCATCGCTCAAACCCATGAATAAGGTCTGGCGGCGCAAGCGCCTCTCGGCCGCCCGGGCATCCGCGTTGGCGAGCACTTGATAAGGCCGAACAGCGCACTCAGTTGCCACCATGCGAACGAGGCGTGCTCGGACAGTGCTCGGGTAGAATTGTTGAACGAGCCGCTGCATTTCGTTGGGACCGATGTAGACGAGGGTGTGGCGTACGAAGGCATAAGCTGTCTCTCTTTCTTCGCGCAAATCGAACTGCTGGAGCCAGGTCACCAAGCTTTCGATAAAACGCATGCCGGCCTGAAAGTCTCGGTAGCCGTCGTATTTGAGACGCGCCATGAGCCTCAGCCAAGCGAACTCTTCACGAGCGTGGCCATCGGGCCATTCCATGATTCTGTCGAGTACTCTAAGCCCGAGATCTTGATTCATTTCAGCGATCCCGCTGCAAATCTCAAACGATTATTGTGCGCTTCCAGCGCCGAGAGATACTCAAGGGTGACCATCGGGCCGCGCTGACCCGGCTTGCCGAGATGCCAGCAGGTTGCGGGATCGGCGCTGATTTCGTCAACCCCGAGTGCGAACGACTCGCTCAGCAGCTCATGATCGTTGCCTGGCCAACGTCCGCGATCACCGATAGCGAGGATGGGCTCGCCGCCGACCGTCTCGCGCAGCCGCCGGACTACGTTCAGCTTGGACACCCCGGCTGCCACGATGTCAACCGAATGGCTGGAGCACGTGACGGCGAGGTCGTGGACGTCGGTCGTGCGGATGACTTGGCAGGCGAGATCCCGAAGCCGACTCACCGGCATGACGCGGGTGGCCTCAAGGGTAATCTGGGATGGACGATCTTCTTGGCGCGCGCATTCGGAGAGATCCGGTTGACGGCGCAGAGCGTCGGCGAGTGGCCGAAGGGCGTCGTGGACGTTCTTAGATCCATCCGGAGCGCCGTCGTCATCGAGCGATGCGACCTCCGCGCCGTTGTAGTAGCCAACGAGAACGAGAGGCCAGAGTACGGGCGGCAGGCGTTCTTGAAGATCGCATCGAACCGATTTGCCTCGGCCGGTTGCGATCCCGATGTGAGCGCCCGCTTCGGCGAGGCGGGCGAGTTCGGAGGCCGTTTTCGGGTCCACGGGCTCGGACCGGCGCCGGGTGTCGACCAGCGTGCCGTCATAGTCGAGAACGATTCCGGCGAAGCGGGCGTCGCGCAAACGGGTGAGGAAATCCGTGAGCGCATCGCGCCAACGGCCGAGCTCACCCAAAGCGGCGAGGTTGTCCAAGGTGACCCCCGCCTTCCGGGTGATCGCGGCGGCCTTCCTGGGCGTAAGGCGCGGCAGTCCCGCAGCGCCCCGGGCGCGTGGGAACCGCAGGTTGTAGAGCTTGCGTCCGAATTCGGGCACACCGGGTCGTCCAGGGTCTATACCTCGGCTGCGCCCCGCCCATCCCGTGATCCTCAGCGCCGCGAGCAGCGATGCCAGCGCTACAGCGCTCGGTCCGCCATCGAACACGATCCGTGCTTGGGGAATGTCCTCGGGGATCAGGTCCAGCGTACGCTCGGCGAGCGTGCGATCCACGCTGGTGACGAAGGCAAGTACGGCGCTCGAATTGCCCCTCTTGGCGAGCCAGTGATGTCGGCCGTGGGCGAAGTTGCGGTAGTCGGCAACCTGAAGGTGGCCGAGCGCGGCCTCGGTGAACTTCGACTCCAGATCGATCGCTCCGATCCGCGTAGAGGGGCCATGAAGAACGAGTGTGGTGGGTCGCGTCCAGAGCGGTGCCGCCGCGGCCTCCCAGGCCCCAAGAGTAGCGGCGGCATTCGGAAGTAGCGGTCTCAGGCGATCGACTGTGTCTTGCCAATCAGCATCCGAGCCGAACTCGGCAGCGTAGGCTCGCGTGAGCAGGGCGGTGAAGCCGAACAGCGAGTTGGTGGCGAGGAAGCCGTCCTTGCCGGTGGGTGGCGGGTAGAGCAGCAAATCAACGAATGGGTGTCGGCGGCAAAGCCCCGCTAAAGGGCTAGTCACACGTCCGCAAAGGACGCCGACTTGGCACGGTTCGCGCAAGATCAGCGCCTTCGCCGCCGCCAAGATGTCGGCGTTGCCGCCTCCGGCGCTTAGCAGCCATGTGGCGACAGACGCATCGAGCCATTCGCCGACTGCCTCAAGGGGTGTGGTCACCGCTGCGAGGCAGCCGGTGTAGCGCTGGTGCAGACCAGCCAGCGCTTGGGCACCGGTCAGAGAACCGCCAGAACCAATGACGCGGAGCGGCGAAAAGCCAGTGGCGCGAATGGTTTGCCTTAAGGGCTGGATGTCAGCTCCCTCGGCCCAAGCGAAGGTCGCTGCCAACTTCGCCATCTCTCCCGCATATGGCCGTGCCATGCCCGTCACGAACGTCCCGTTTGTGATTCACGCAACCCCATGACCATGAGCGAACTGGGACACAAGGCACCGTAGCGCGATTGTGACGAACATACTATACGTTCGACGGAGTATCCGCCTTGGGAAGGGACCACGAGCAACTTCCACTTGGCGCGGAGCGGCTCCGGCGAAACGGACGGGGATGTGCTCATCGCCCCGATGCTTGCCCAGAAAGAGCGCTTCATGCGCAGGAAACACGATTCGGACTATCCCGCCAACGCCATCCTCTGCTGCTTGGAGCACCGCCGGCACTTGTTCAGGCCTTCCCTAGGGGGCTATCGGTGTCCTTCGTCTAGCGTCTCGCGTTGGCGCCATGCACCAAGGCGACGATGTGCGCCACGACGTCGTCGATCAGCGGCTCCGGCAAATCGTGCCCCATGGTGGGGATGATCGCGAGCTTCGCGCCGGGGATGGCCGTGGCGGTGTGGCGCGCCTCGTCCGGTGGCAGCAGCGGGTCCGCATCGCCATGCATGACGAGGGCCGGCAATCGCAGCCGCGCCAGCCCAGCGCGGCGGTCGCCATCGGCGATGGCGGCCATGAGTTGCCGCACTTGGCCTGCTGGGCGATGGGCGCGGGCATGGGCGGCGCGCGCGAAGCGGCCGTAGCCCACCGCTGCCGAATCGTGGTGTGCGCCGCCCAATGCCTTGGCGTGGGCGATGGCGCGTTCCACGGTGGCCGTTTCGCCCTTTGGCGGCGCCGGGTCGGCCAGCGCGGCGCGCAGCGCCGGCGTCGCCGGCATGGGCATTGGCCCGGCGGTGGAACTCATCGACGTGAGCGAGAAGACGCGCTCTGGATGGGCCATGGCGAGGCGCTGCGCGATCATGCCGCCTAGGGATGCGCCCACCACATGCGCGCCGGCTTGGCCCAGGTGGTCGAGCACGCGGACGGTGTCGGCCGCCATGTCGGTCAACCGATAGGGTGGGGTGAAGGGCGTCTCGTTCGCCGCGCCGACGCCATCGCCGTCCGCGCCGGCTTGGTCGCCATCCGCGGCAAACAGCTCCTGCGCGTTGGCCGGCGCTGCGGCGACGTCGAATGACAACCCCGCATCGCGGTTGTCGAAGACGATGACGCGCAGCCGCGCCGTCACCAGCCCCGCGATGAGGGATGGCGGCCAATGCGTCAGTTGCTGCCCGAAGCCATTGACCAATAGCAACGGCGCGTCCGCGCGGCTGCCGTACTGCTCAAAGTGAATCGGTCCGCGATCAGTCGCGAATTGGGGCATGAACAGTCATGCAAATCATGCTCAAGTGGCACAGTTTATCAAAGCGCTGCGGCAGCCAACGCGCTTCAGGTCCGATTCGCGCTGCGCTCAGCGCGCCGCGGTTGCAAAGTGAAGGGGCGCCCCGTTTAATCCGCCGGCATGAAGCACGCTTGGCTTGTCCCCATCTTCGGCGTCCTGAGCGGATGTTCGTCGGTGATGTCGTCCGTGACGGAGGGGCTCGCCACAGACCTCTCGTCCGCCATTCTCGACAACGAAGACATCGCGGTGGTGCGCGACGGGGCGCCCGCCTATCTCATCATGCTCGATGCGCTGTTGCGCTCGGCGCCAGACAACGAGCCGCTGTTGAATGCGGCGGCGACGTTGAACGGCGCCTACGCCACCGCCTTCGTGGACGAGCCTGAGCGTCAGCAAGCCTTTGCCGACAAGGCCCTGCGGCTGGCGTCGCGCGCCGCCTGCCCGCGCTTGGCTTGGACGTGCCAGGCCCGCTCCGGAGACCGCGCTGCCCTCACCGAGGGCTTGGCGGCGATGGGTGCCCAGGACGTGCCGTTGGCGTATGCGTTCGCCACGGCGTGGGCGGGTTGGATTCAGGCGCATAGCTCGGATTGGGCGGCCATCGCGGAGTTCGGCCGCGTGAAGGAGGTGATGCAGCGCATCGCCGATGTGGACGAAGGCCACGACTACGGCGGCCCGCACATGTACCTCGGCGTTTTCGAGACGGTGCTGCCGCCGGCGTTGGGCGGGCAGCCGGAGGTCGCCCGGCGGCACTTCGAGCGCGCTATCGAACTGTCTGGCGGGCGCTACCTCATGGCGCGGGTGTTGTTTGCGGAACACTATGGACGCCTGATGTTCGACCGCGCCTTGCATGACGCGCAGCTCAACGCCGCCCTTGTCGCGGAGCCTCGCCAAGCCGGCATCACCTTGGTGAACCTGGTGGCGCAGGAGCAGGCGCGGGCGCTGCTCGCGTCGGCAGATGCATACTTCTAGCCTGGCCCGCCCGCGGCGCAGCTTGGTTCGGCTGCACCGTTTCGCGTTTGCCGTCGCCGCGGCGGCGGCGCTGCACGGCGGCGCTGCGCTTGGGCAGACGCTCAAAGTTGCCACCGTGTCGCCGGATGGCTCCGTGTGGATGAAGCTCTTGCGCGATGCCGGCGCGGCGGTGGAGCGCGAAACCGAAGGGCGGGTGAAGCTCAAGTATTACCCAGGCGGCGTGATGGGCGACGAGCGCGCCATGATGCGGAAACTGCGCATCGGGCAGCTGCAGGGCGCCGTGGTGACGACCGGGGTGTTCGGGCGCATCTTCTCGGACGTGCAAATCTACAACGTGCCGATGCAGTTTCGCAGCTTGGCCGAGGTGGACTACCTGCGCGAGCGCCTCGACCCAGAGTTGATGGCGGGGCTGGAGGCGAACGGCTTTGTGTCGCTTGGCTTCGCCGAAGTGGGCATGGCCTATGCGCTCTCCGCGCAACGCTGGAGCGCCGTGAGCGAGACGCGCCGGCTCAAGGTGTGGACGCCGGCCGGCAACGATGGCGCCATCAAGGCCATGGAAGGTTTCGGCATCACGCCAATTCCGCTGACCATCACGGACGTGCTGGCGGGCCTGCAGACCGGCCTCATCGACACCGTGGCGGCGCCGGTGGTGGGCGTGTTGGCGCTGCAATGGCACAGCCAACTCAAGTACATCCTCGATTTGCCGTTCATGTACGTCTATGCGCCCATGGTGCTGGCGAAGCGGCCATTTGAGCGCTTGAGCGCGGCAGACCAAGACACGGTGCGGCGCTTGTTGGGCGGGGCGGTGCGCGCCGCCGACACCGGCAACCGCGCCGACCACGATGCCGTGTGGGAAGTGCTGCAGCAGCAAGGGCTGTCCCTCGTCCGGCCATCGGCCCAAGAGGTGGCCGAGTGGCAGCGGCTGGGCGATGCCGCGTCGCGGGATTGGGTGGCGGATGGCGTGGTGAGCCAAGCGCTGTATGACCGCTTCGTGGCGCTGCTTGCCGATTACCGGGCGCAAGCCTCTGGCTAAGCTCGAACGCGCCCTGCGCCGTGTGGAGTCGGCGCTGTTGGTGGGCCTCTTGGCGGCCATGATCGGCGTCGCCGTCTATCAGGTGTTGGCGCGCAATCTCGTTGGCGGTGGCCTCAACTGGGGCGATTCGATGGTGCGCATCGCCCTGCTCTGGTTGACCATGGTGGGCGGCATGGCCGCCGCCGGTGCCGACACGCACATTCGCATCGACGTGGTGACGCGCCTCGCAAGCCCCGCCGCCGCGCACCGCATTGCACGCGCCACGGCGCTGTTCGCCGCCGCCCTCTGCTTCGCCTTGGGTTGGTTCTCGATCACGCTCATCGTGTGGGATTACCGCGACGGCACGCCCGGCTTCGGCATCGTGCCGGCATGGGTGTGCGAGTTGGTGATTCCGGTCTGCGCCAGCGTCATGGGATTGCGCTATCTGGCGCACGCCGTCTGGCCGCCGGCGCAGTCGCCGCCGCGGTGACAGCCATCGCAGGGGAGGCGGCGATCGCCTTCGGCGCCGTGTTCATCGTCGTCATGGCGCTGCTCGGCGCGCCGCTGTTCGCCGTCGTGCTGGCGGCGGCGATGCTCGGCTTTCTGGCGGCGGAAGTGGATCTCGCCGTGGTCGCCATCGAGCTGTATCGCATCACGGACACGCCGCTCTTGGTCGCGCTGCCGTTCTTCACCTTCGCCGGCTACCTCATGGCGCAGGCCAACACCTCGGAACGGCTGATGGCCTTGACGCGGGCGCTCTTCGGCTGGATGCCGGGGGGGCTCGCCATCGTCGGTTTCGTCGCCTGCGCCGTCTTCACCGCCCTGACGGGCGCTTCCGGCGTCACCATCGTGGCCTTGGGCGCGCTGTTGCTGCCGATGCTGAAGTCCGGCGGCTACACCGAGCGCTTCAGCTTGGGGCTGGTCACCACGTCGGGCAGCTTGGGCCTGCTGATCGTGCCGTCGGTGCCGCTCATCCTGTACGGCATCGTCGCGCAGCAACTCGACCTTGGCGTTCACTTCACCATCCAACAGCTCTTCTTGGGCGGCGTCGCGCCGGTGCTGCTGATGATCGCCTTGCTCTCGGGGTGGACGATCTGGCGCCACGGCAACGTCGGCAGACACCCGTTTCAGGCGCGGGCGGTGTGGCAAGCGGTGCGCGCGGCCCGCTGGGAACTGCCGCTGCCCGTGTTCGTGCTTGGCGGCATCTATTCGGGGTTCTTCGCCATTTCGGAGGCGGCGGCCATGACGGCGCTGTACGTCATCGTCGCGGAGGTGTTCTGCTACAAGGAAGTGAAGGTGCGCGAACTCCCCGGCGTGATGCGCGAATCCATGACGATGGTGGGCAGCATCATTCTCATCTTGGGCGTCGCGCTGGCGTTCACCAACTACCTCATCGACGCCGGCGCCCCGCAGGCGCTGTTCGAGTTCATGCAGCAGCATGTGACGAGCGCGCTGACGTTCCTGATGCTGTTGAACGTGGTGCTGTTGGTGCTGGGCGCCGTGCTGGACGTGTTTTCAGCGGTCATCATCATGACGCCGCTGTTGCTGCCGGTGGCTGTGGGATATGGGATTCACCCGATACATCTTGGCGTCATCTTCCTTGCCAACCTGCAAATCGGCTACTTCACGCCGCCCATCGGCATGAACCTCTTCATTGCCAGCTACCGCTTCGACCGGCCGGTGCTGGAACTCTACGCCGCATGCCTGCCGTTCATGGGCGTGCTGTTGGTGGCGCTGTTGGCGATCACCTACATCCCGGCGCTGTCGCTTTGGTTCTTGCCGGATGCCGGCGGCGGTTAGCTCAGCGTGGCGGGAGGCGCAGTCACTGTTCCGCCTGCCAGAACGGTTCCCCCACCACCGGGGTTGAGGGTTGCGCCGTTTCGCTGATGGCCATGGGCCCTGCCTCGAAAGCGAGCCGGCCAGCCGCCACGGCTTGGCGGAACCCGGCGGCCATGCGCGGCGGATCGTCCGCTCGCGCCACCGCGGTGTTGAGGAGCACCGCGTCGAAGCCGAGTTCCATGACTTGGGCGGCATGGGAGGGCAGGCCGAGGCCGGCATCCACCACCAGCACGGCATCGGGCAGCCGTGCGCGCAAGGTCGCCAGCGCATAGGGGTCTGTGAGGCCCTTGCCGGTGCCGATGGGGGCGCCCCAAGGCATCACGGCCACGCACCCCAAATCCCGCAGGCGCGAGCAGAGCACCAAGTCGTCGGTGGCGTAGGCGAACACCTTGAAGTCCATCCCGGTGAGTTGCCGCGCTGCCTCCAGCAGCTCGAAGGGGTCTGGCTGCAGGTTGTAGTCGTCGCCGGTCACCTCCAGCTTCAGCCAGTCCGTGGCGAAGATCTCGCGGCTCATCTGGGCGAGGGTGACGGCCTCCTGCGCCGTGTGGCAGCCGGCGGTGTTGGGCAGGATGCGGCAGCCAAGCTGTGCGATGTGATCCCAGATGGCGCCGCCGCCGAGTTGGCTAGGGGCTTGGCGCCGCAGCGCCACGGTGAGCACTTCGGCGCCGGACGCCGCCACCGCCGCCGCCATCACTGCCGGCGATGGATAGCGGGCGGTGCCCAGCAACAGCCGGCTGCGAAGCGTCTCCCCAGCCACTTGCCAAGGGGCCGGCTCGGTGTTGAGGGCAGCGTCTCGTTCCATCGTTCAGCCGCCTTCGATGGGGGCGAGGACGTCCAGCCGATCTTGCGCGTGAAGCCGGAAGGATGGCCACTCGGCCTTGGCCACGAACGCCTCGTTGACGGCGATGGCCACTTGGCGCTCGGCGAAGCCCAACGCGGCCACCGCGTCCGCCAACAGGTCCACGTCCAAGCTCACTGGCTCGCCGTTGAAGAGAATCTCCACGGCTACGCTTCCGCTCGCGCTGCCGCGCCGCGTGGCGCCGGCTTGGACGCGGTGCGCGGGAGCGGCCGCGCATCTTGTTCCCGCCCATCAATCGCCGTCAGCGCTTCGGCCAGCACGGCGGGCGCCACGAGGAAGCCATGCCGGTACAGCCCGTTCACGCATAGGGCGCCGTCGCGCCATTCAACGCGGGGCAGATTGTCTGGGTAGGCGGCGCGCAAGCCGGCCGATAGTTCAAGCACCTCGGCCTCGGCGAAGCCTGGATGCAGGGCGAACGCCGCGGACAAGAGCTCCAACGCGCTGCGCACGGTGACGGCGCCGGTCGCGTCGCTCTCGATCTGCGTTGCGCCCACCACATAGTGCCGCCCAGGACGCGGCGCGACGTAGAGCTGGTAGCGCGGATGCATGAGGCGCACGGGACGCGACAGCTGCACCTCCGGCGCTGCGAGGCGGATGACCTCGCCGCGCACGCCGCGCAAGCCCGGCAGCCCGGCGCTGGCGCCGCGGCAATCGATCACAAGGTTCGCGTGCAGGTTCGCCGGCGTCACCGGCATCCCGTAGCGAATCTCCCCACAGCGCGAGGCCAACGCCGAGAGCAGCGCCCGGTTGTCGAGCCAGCCCTCGTTGGGCAGATGCAGGCCGCGTTCGAAGCGCCCGGCGAGGGCGGGTTCCAACGCCGCGATGCCGTGGGCGTCCAATGGCCGCGCTTCCTCGGCGCGCCGCGGGCCAAGGGAGCGCAGGAACTTGTCGAGCAGCGGCGCGTCTTGGCCATGCGCCACCAGCACCGAACCGTCCATGCCGTAAGGCACGCCCAAGGCATCAAGCATGGGCGGCCACAGCGCCAAGCTGCGCTTGCCCATGTGGAAGATCGCTGCGTCCGCGTCTGGCGCTTCGCTCGCCGGCGCCAACATGGCGGCGGCGGCATGGGCGGCGCTTGTCGGCGCGTTGCGGGGGGATTGCTCCCAAAGCGTGACGTCCGCGCCACGCTCGGCGAGCCGCCAGCCGATGAGCCGGCCAAAGAGGCCGGCTCCGGCGATGGCTACGCGCATGGCTTGCCTCGCTTGCGCCGCCCGTCAGCGATAGATCTCGCTGCCTTGGGCGCGAAACTCCTTGGCCTTCTGCTGCATCTCGGCCTCGACGTCGATCAGGCGCACGGTCTCGTCGGTGACGCCGGCGGCGTCGCGCACTTCCTGGCTGATCTTCATCGAACAGAACTTCGGCCCGCACATGGAGCAGAAGTGGGCCACCTTGGCGGAATCCTTCGGCAACGTCTCGTCGTGGAACTGCCGGGCAAGCTCTGGGTCCAGCCCCAAATTGAACTGATCTTCCCAGCGAAACTCGAAGCGCGCCTTGGACAGGGCGTTGTCGCGGATTTGCGCGCCGGGGTGCCCCTTGGCGAGGTCCGCGGCGTGGGCGGCCACCTTGTAGGTGATGATGCCGTCGCGCACGTCCTGCTTGTTGGGCAGGCCCAAGTGTTCCTTGGGCGTGACGTAGCAGAGCATCGCGCAGCCATACCAGCCGATCATCGCGGCGCCGATGCCGGAGGTGATGTGGTCGTAACCCGGCGCGATGTCCGTGGTGAGCGGCCCCAAGGTGTAGAACGGCGCTTCGTCGCAGCACTCAAGCTGCTTGTCCATGTTCTCCTTGATGAGCTGCATGGGAATGTGGCCGGGCCCCTCGATCATGGTCTGCACGTCGTGCCGCCAAGCGATCTGCGTGAGTTCGCCGAGCGTCTCCAGCTCCGCGAACTGCGCTTCGTCGTTGGCGTCTGCGATAGAGCCGGGACGCAGGCCGTCGCCGAGCGAGAAGGCGACGTCGTATGCCTGCATGATTTCGCAGATGTCCTCGAAGTGCTCGTAGAGGAAGCTCTCTTGGTGGTGCGCCAAGCACCACTTCGCCATGATCGAGCCACCGCGGCTGACGATGCCCGTGGTGCGCCGCGCCGTCAGCGGCACATGGCGCAGGCGCACGCCGGCATGGATGGTGAAGTAGTCCACGCCCTGTTCGGCCTGCTCGATCAAGGTGTCGCGGAACAACTCCCAAGTGAGGTCTTCCGCGACACCGCCGACCTTCTCCAACGCTTGGTAGATGGGCACCGTGCCGATGGGCACCGGCGAGTTGCGCACGATCCATTCGCGGGTTTCGTGGATGTTCTTGCCAGTGGAGAGGTCCATCACGGTGTCCGCGCCCCAGCGCGTGGCCCACACCATCTTCTCCACCTCTTCCTCAATGCTGGATGTGACGGCGGAGTTGCCGATGTTGGCGTTCACCTTCACGAGGAAGTTGCGCCCGATGATCATCGGCTCGGTTTCTGGGTGGTTGATGTTGCAGGGGATGATGGCGCGGCCTGCCGCGACTTCCTCGCGCACGAACTCTGCGGTGACTTCCTCCACCTGCCGGGCGCCGAAGGATTGGCCTGGGTGCTGCGCCGTGTTGTAGGCGGGATTGGCTCGCGCCAAGTTCTCGCGGATAGCGATGTATTCCATCTCTGGGGTCACGATGCCGGCGCGGGCGTAGTGCAGTTGCGTCACGTTCTTGCCGGGCAGGGCGCGTCGCGGCGCGCGCAGGTGGGCGAAGCGCAGTTGCGCCAAGGCGGCGTCCGTGTCGCGCGCCCGCGCATAGCTGGAACTGAAGCCGGGCAGGGGCTCCGTATCGCCCCTGGCTTGGATCCAAGCTTCGCGCCGGCGCGGCACGCCGGTGCGCACGTCCACCTCGACGGCCGGGTCCGTATAGGGGCCGGAGGTGTCGTAGACGCGCAGCGCCGGATTCGGCGTTAGCCCGGGCGTCCCGCCGCCGGGCGGTATCGTGGAGGTGGGAGACAGCGCGATCTCGCGCATGGCGACGCGCAAACCGCCGTTGCCGGCGACATGGGTTTTCTTCGAGTTCGGCAACGGCCGCAGCATGGCTGCGTCGAGTTGCGCGGCTTCGGAGAGGATGGGTTGTTCTGACATGATGCCCCCAAAATGTGTGCTGCCCGGAACGCGCTTTTGCGCCCCATGTTTCGGCGTCGCGCGTTGGCGCAGGCCGCCCCGGCAGCATCCGGCGGACATGCGCTTCCGCTCGGTCGGGGGTGTTCCCTTCGCCGGTACTAGCCGGATCAGGTTCTACGGGTTCGCTAATGCGTCTCAGCCAACAGGCGCCCCGACATCGCGCAATGAGTATAAGGCGGAATCGACGCGGAAAGGGGATGGCTCGGATGATTGCTCAAGCGGTCGCGGGCGCGTCGGGCTGGTGCGTCTCGTCGGCGGCCAAGGTTTCGAGATAGCACCTTGCCGCGGCGGTGGAGTCGTCTGCGCCGAACACCCCCGAAACGACGGCCACGCCATATGCGCCATGTTTGAGGCAAGCCGATGTCCGTTCCAGCGTCACGCCGCCGAGCGCGTACACGGGCAGTGGCGTCGCGGCAGCGATGGCTTGCAGCGCTTCGAGACCGGCCGCGTTGCCGCGTTTCCAACTCGGCTGAAACACTGGCGCGAAGAGCACGGCGTCGGCGCCGGCCCGCTCGGCGCGGCGCACCGCCGCTATGGAATGGGCAGCCGCGCTCATGAAGGCTAGGCGAGGATGGGGCAGCGGCGCTGGCGGGATTTGGGATTCGGGCCAGTGGGCGCCCTGGTAGCCGAGTTGCGCCGCAAGCGGTGCCGGCGCGTTCAACACGGCAAGGGGTGCATCTCCCATCGCTACTCGCGCCCTCGCGGCCGCGGCTTCCAACGCGCTGCCTGATAGCTGCCGCGCCCGCGCTTGAATGGCGATCGGCGCCGGCAGCTCGCCGCCTGCCGCCGCTTGGCCCAAACGTTGGAGCCATTTGAGCCAAGTGGTTTCGTCCCCGGCGTACTCCAAGTCTGCGATGGCGTAGAGACGCGGCGGGGGCTGGCTCATGGAGTGTGGGCGAGGGCGGCTTCGATGGCGTCCATGCAGGCGCGGGTCGCGGCGACGGGGTTCGCCGCGGCCGCCACCTCGGAAAGCACCGCCACGCCGTGCGCGCCAGCGTCGATGACCTCGCGGATGTCTTGGGCGCGGATGCCGCCGATGGCCACCACCGGCTTCGGGCAGTCCCGGGCGATGCGCGCCAGCGTGTCGAGGCCCATGCGCGGCGCCGGGCGCGCCTTGGAGGTGGTTCCATAGATGGGCCCCACGCCCAAGTAGTCCACTTCCGTGCCCCAGACGCGGGCGGCTTCGGCGTAGGAGTTGGCGGTGCCGCCAAGCAGCGCCTGCGGGCCGAGGACGCGCCGCGCCGTTGCGGCGTCCAAGTCGTCCCGGCCGATGTGGGCGCTGGCGCCCACCGCAAAGGCGACGTCCACGCGGTCGTTGATGATGGCGACGGCGCCGGCGGCGGTGCAGGCGGCTGCGATGGACGCGGCTGCCTCCGTGAGCGCGCGCGTCGTCCACGGGCGCTTTTCGCGCAATTGCACGCAATCTGCGCCGCCCGCCAATGCTAGCTGGGCGAGTTCAAGATGGCTGCGGCGTCGCGGCGGCGCCGCGTCGGTGATGACATGCAGGCGCGGGATGCTCTTCACCGGCCTTGGCGCCAAGTGTGAAAGTGGTCCAGCGGGCCGATGACGCCGCCGACGCGCCGGATGCTGCCGATTGCTCCGGCCACATACGTTTTGGCGGCGCGGACAGCTTCGGCCAGTGTGGCGCCGTCGCCGAGGCGCGTTGCGATGGTGGCGGCGAAGGCGCAGCCCGTGCCGCGCGCGTTGTTGGCGCTGGCAAGGAACTCGCCCTCGATAGTTTCCTCGCCGTCCGGCGTCATCAAGAGGTCTGTGCCGGTGCCCACTTCGAGGTGGCCGCCCTTCACCAGCACGGCGCGACAACCTAGGTCGAGCAGCCGCCGCCCCGCGGCGCGCGCATCGTCGAGCGTGCGCACGGGCAGCCCGGTGAGCGTGGCCGCTTCCACGGCGTTTGGCGTGACCACATCGGCCATCGGCAGCAGCCGCCGCTTCAGCGCGGGGATGGCGTCCGCTGCCAACAACGGCAGGCCAGAACTGGCGGCGAGCACCGGATCCAACACAAGGTGCCGTGGCCGCCATCGGCGCAACGCTTGGGCAACGGCTTCCACCACCGCGGCGTTGGCCAACATGCCGGTCTTCACCGCGGCCACGTCTAAGCCTTCGAGCGCGGCGTCGAGTTGGCTCGCCACGATGTGCGCCGGCAACGCCATGGAAGCGCGCGCCTCGTGCGCGGTTTGCGCGGTTACCGCCGTCACTGCGGTCACGGCATAGGCGCCTTGGGCGGCAATGGCCTTGAGGTCTGCTTGGATGCCGGATGCGGCGCTGCTGTCGGCGCCGCCGATGGCGAGAATCGCCTTCATGGCCGGGCGGCCACTCGGCGGCCGCATCGATGCGCTTGGGTCAGGCGCGCTCCGCGGCTGGGACGTACTCGCGCCGCCCCACGCCTGTGTAGAGCTGGCGTGGCCGGCCGATCTTGTAGGGGGCGCTCACCATCTCCATCCAGTGCGCGATCCAGCCCGGCGTGCGGCCGGTGGCAAAGATGGCTGTGTACATGGAGACGGGCAGGCCGATGGCCTTCAGGATGATGCCGGAGTAGAAATCCACGTTCGGGTACAGCCGCTTCTCGACGAAGTACTCGTCCTCCAACGCGATCTGCTCCAAGCGTTGCGCCATCTTGAGGGTTGGGTCGTGGTCTACCCCCAACTCGGCGAGCACTTCGTGGCAGGTTTCCTGCATCACCTTGGCGCGTGGGTCGTAGCTTTTGTACACGCGGTGCCCGAAGCCCATGATGCGGAACGGATCGTCGCGGTCCTTGGCGCGGGCGATGTACGGGTCGATGTTCTCCGGCGAGCCGATCTCCGCGAGCATGTTCAGCACCGCCTCGTTGGCGCCGCCGTGCGACGGCCCCCACAGCGCCGCCATGCCGGCGGCGATGCAAGCGTAGGGATTGGCGCCGGTGGAACCCGCGAGGCGCACCGTGGAGGTGGAGGCGTTTTGCTCGTGGTCTGCATGCAGCAGGAAGATGCGGTCGAAGGCGCGGGCGAGCACCGGGTTCACGTCGTAATCCTTGCCGGGCGACGCGAACATCATGTGCAGGAAGTTGCCGGCGTAGTCCAAGTCTTCCCGCGGCGGCACGAATGGCTCGCCGCGCGAGTGGCGGAAGCACATGGCGGCCAACGTCGGAACCTTGGCGATGAGGCGCTCGGCGGTGGCGAGGCGGCAATCCGCATCGTCGCTGTCCATGCTGTCGTGATAGAGGCTCGCAAGGGCCGCCGTGGCGCTGCACAGCATCGACATGGGATGGGCATCTTCCTGAAACCCGGCGAACAGGCCCTCTATGCGGCCGTTCACGGCGCTTTCGCTGCGAATGGCATCCGCGAAGGCGCGCTTGTCGCTCGCCGAAGGCAGTTCGCCGTTCAACAGCAGTTGGCAGAGCTCAAGATAGTCGGACTGTTCGGCGAGTTGTTCGATGGGATAGCCGCGGTGCAGCAGCACGCCGGCGTCGCCGTCGATGTAGGTGATGGCCGAGGCGCACGCCGCCGTGGAGACGAAGCCAGGGTCGTAAGTGAAGTAGCCGCGTCGCGTCAGGGCGCCGACGTCAATGACGGCGGGGCCCACGCTCGCGGGATAAATCGGCAGCTCGATCGGCTCGGCCGAATCGATGGCCAAGCTCGCGGAACGCTCACCCATGCTGGCGGTTTCCCCCAGAATCCTTGCCCCTCCCAAGCGCAGCATTGTCCCCAAGCCGTCGCGCCCTTGTCAAACTGTGGATGAATCGGCGTCCCCGCCCGCGTTGTCACCGCGCCCGTGGATGCACTAACATCGCTGCCAAGCTACCGTTGGGCCTGACGCTGCGCGATGCCTCCACACCGCCCGGTCGAGATTTCGCCGACGAGCTATCTTCCCGTCACCGCGGTGGCATCCATCACGCATCGCATCACCGGCGTCGCGCTGTTCGCCGGCACCGCCTATTTGCTCTGGATTCTGGACGCGGCGCTGCGCTCCGAGGCGGGTTTCGCGCAGGCGGGCGCGCTCTTGGCGACGCCGGTTGGCAAACTTGCCCTGTGGGCGGTGTTGGCGGCGCTTGCATATCACTTCGTGGCTGGAATCAAGCACCTATTGTTTGATTTTCATGTGGGACATTCGCTGGCCGGCGCCCGCGTGGCCGCTTGGCTGACACTTGCCGCAGCGGCCGCGGCGGGCTTGGGCTTGGCGCTGTGGCTATGGTGACCAACGTCGGCAGCTTGGGGCGCACCGGCGTGGCGGACTTCGTGCTGCAGCGCGTCTCCGCCGTTGTCTTGACCCTCTTTGGCCTATGCGTCGGCGGCTGGTTCGCCCTGAACCCTGAACCCACCCACGCGGCCTTCGTGGCGTGGTTCACCGCTCCCGCCATGTCCATCTTCGCGACCTTGGCCTTGGCAGCGCTCGCCGTCCATGCATGGATCGGCATGTGGACCGTGGGGACAGACTACTTTCGCCCACACTACTTTGGGCGCTTCGCCACGCTCGCCCGCGGCGTTTGGCTGGGCGGAACGGCCTTGCTCACCTTCGTCTACGTCGCGTGGGGCCTCGCCATCGTGTGGAGGCTCACATGACGTCGCTGCAGGCGATGGAGTTCGATGGCGTGATCGTTGGCGGCGGCGGCGCCGGCCTGCGCACCGCCCTGCAGCTGGCCCAATCCGGCCTGCGCGTGGCCGTGCTCTCCAAGGTGTTCCCCACGCGCTCGCATACCGTGTCGGCGCAAGGCGGCATCACCTGCGCCATCGGCAGTGAAGACCCGGAAGATGACTGGCGCTGGCACATGTACGACACCGTGAAGGGGTCGGACTACATTGGCGACCAAGAGGCCATCGAGTACATGTGTTCGGCTGGCCCGCAAGCGGTGTACGAGCTGGAGCACATGGGCCTGCCCTTCTCCCGCAACGAGAGCGGCCGCATCTATCAGCGTCCGTTCGGCGGCCAGTCGAAGAACTACGGCAAGGGCGGTCAGGCGGCGCGCACCTGCGCCGCGGCGGACCGCACTGGCCACGCCATGCTGCACACCCTCTACCAGAACAATGTGCGCGCCGGCACGGTGTTCCTCTCCGAGTGGTTCGCGGTGGACTTGGTGAAGAACGGCGCCGGGGAGGTGGTCGGCGTCATCGCCATCCGCATCGAGACCGGGGAGACGGCGTTCGTCAAGTCCCGCGCCACCGTGCTCGCCACCGGCGGCGCCGGCCGCATCTACGCCAGCACGACCAACGCGCACATCAACACCGGCGACGGCGTGGCCATGGCGCTGCGCGCCGGCGTGCCGGTGCAAGACATCGAAATGTGGCAATTCCACCCCACCGGCATCCACGGCGCCGGCGTGTTGGTGACGGAAGGCTGCCGCGGCGAGGGCGGCTACCTCGTCAACAAGGATGGCGAGCGCTTCATGGAACGCTACGCGCCCACCGCCAAAGACTTGGCCGGCCGCGACGTGGTGGCGCGTTCGATGATCTTGGAGGTCCTCGAAGGGCGCGGCTGCGGTCAGGAGGCGGATCATGTGCTCCTGAAGCTGGACCACCTAGGCGAGGCCGTGCTGAACAGCCGCCTGCCGGGCATTTTGGAGCTGTCCCGCACGTTCGCCCGGGTAGACCCGGTGCGCGAGGCGATTCCGGTGGTGCCCACTTGCCATTACATGATGGGCGGCATCACCACCCGCATCGATGGCCAGGCGCTCACCCAAGACGCCGATGGCGAAGACCAACCCGTGCCCGGCTTGCACGCCGTCGGCGAGGCGGCTTGCGTGTCGGTGCATGGCGCCAACCGCTTAGGCGGCAATTCGCTTTTGGACCTCATCGTCTTTGGCCGCGCTGCCGGCATCCACTTGGAAGAGGTGATGCGTCAAGGCGTGGGGTATGCAGACCCGACGGATGATGACTTGGCCGCGGCATGCGCTCGGCTTGAACGTTGGCACGGCTCCACGGGCGGCGAGGGCGTCGCCGCGCTGCGCAAGGAGTTGCAGGACGTGATGCAGCTCAGCTTCGGCGTGTTCCGCGCGGACGCGCAGATGCGGGCAGGGCGCAAGCAACTCGCCGAGTTGCGTGAGCGCATCGCCAACGCGCACTTGGCCGACAAGAGCGGCCCCTTCAACACGGCGCGCCTTGAAGCGCTGGAACTGGACAACCTGCTTGAGGTGGCCGAGGCCACCGCCATCGCGGCGTTGGAGCGCACGGAAAGCCGCGGTGCCCACGCCCGCGAGGACTACCAAACGCGCGACGACGAGAACTGGCTCTGCCACTCGCTCTACTTTCCTGGGCAGCAGCGTGTTGGCAAACGGGCGGTGAACTTCGCGCCGCGTTCCATGGAGGCATTCCAACCTACGGAGCGCAAATACTGATGAGTTTGAGGGAAGCCCCATGCGAGTGAGCCTGTATCGCTACAACCCAGACACCGATGCGAAGCCGCGCATGGAAGACCGCGAGCTCGAATTGCCGCAAGGCAAAGACCTCATGGTGCTCGATGTGTTGGAGTTGCTGAAGGCGCAGGACCCGAGCCTCAGCTATCGCCGCTCTTGCCGGGAGGGGGTGTGCGGTTCCGACGGCATGAACATCAACGGCAAGAACGGCCTTGCCTGCACCACGCCGGTGTCCGAGGCCGCGCCGCGTGGCAAGCTGGTGCTGAAGCCGCTGCAGGGGCTGCCCGTCATCCGCGATTTGGTGGTGGACATGACGCAGTTTTACCGGCAGTACGAGCGGGTGAAGCCGTATCTCATCAACGACGAGGAACCGCCGGCGCAGGAGCGCTTGCAGTCGCCCGCCGAGCGCGAGCAGCTGGACGGCCTCTACGAGTGCATCTTGTGCGCCTGCTGCACCACTTCCTGCCCGTCCTTCTGGTGGAATCCGGACAAGTTCGTGGGCCCCGCCGGCCTGCTGCATGCCTACCGCTTCCTCGCCGACAGCCGCGACACGGCGGATGCCGAGCGCTTGGCCGAGTTGGAGGATCCGTTCAGCGTGTTCCGCTGCCGGGGCATCATGAACTGCGCCAGCGTCTGCCCGCGCGACCTCAACCCGTCTGCGGCCATCGCCAAGATCAAGACGCGCTTGGTCAGCGACGGCATTTGAGCGCCATGCGGGATTCCTTCGTCGAACGGATGCGGCGCACGAGCCATCTCTCTGGCGGCAACGCGGCCTATGTGGAAGCGATGTATGAGCGCTTCTTGGAAGACCCTGGCGCCATCGGCGAAGAGTGGCGCAACTACTTCGACCGCTTGCCCGGCGTCGGCAGCGGCGAAGCCGACGAGGTGCCCCACGGCGGCATCATCGAGCACTTCGAGCGGTTAGGGCGCAATCGGCTGAAGGCGCGCCCAGAGCGGGTGAGCCAAGCTGTGGAATCCGACCACGAGCGGCGGCAAATGCGCGTGCTCGCCCTGATCGACGCCTATCGGCATCGCGGCCACCGGCGCGCCAGCCTCGATCCGCTTGGCATGTGGGAGCGCTTGCCGGCGCCCTCGCTGGACTTGGGCCACCACGGCTTGAGCGGCGCGGACTTGGACGTCGTCTTCGACACCGGCGCGACGCACTTCTTCGAGAGCGGCAAAGCACCGCTGCGCGCCATCGTGGATGCCTTGGAGCGCACCTACTGCGGCTCCATTGGCGTCGAGTACATCCACATCGAGGCCGCCGAGCAGCTATGGGTGCGGCAGCGGCTGGAAAGCGCCCGCTCGACGCCGGCCTTCAGCGCCGACACCAAGCGCGTGATTTTGGAGCGCCTCACCGCCGCGGAAGGGCTGGAGAAGTACCTGCAGGCGAAGTACCCAGGCACCAAGCGCTTCGGTTTGGAGGGCGGCGACAGCCTCATTCCCATGCTCCACGAGGCGCTGCAGCGCAACGGCTCCCACGGCGTGGTGGAAACCGTCATCGGCATGGCGCACCGCGGCCGCTTGAACGTGCTGGTGAACATCTTGGGCAAAGACCCGGGGGATCTGTTCGACGAGTTCGAAGGGCGCGTACATGACGTGGGCATGGGCGACGTCAAGTACCACCAAGGCTTTTCGTCCAACGTGCAAACGGCAGGTGGCGAGATGCACGTGGTGCTGGCCTTCAACCCATCGCATCTGGAGATCGTGGCGCCGGTGGTGCAGGGCTCGGTGCGCGCGCGCCAAGACCGGCGGCGCGACTACGACGGCAACCTGGTGGTGCCGTTGGTGATCCATGGCGACGCCGCGTTCGCGGGGCAGGGCGTGGTGATGGAGACGTTCCAGATGTCGCAGACGCGGGGCTTCCACACCGGCGGCACGTTGCATGTGATCGTGAACAACCAGATTGGCTTCACCACGCATCGCGTGGACGACGCCCGCTCCACGGAGTACTGCACCGAAGTGGCAAAGATGGTGCGGGCACCCATCTTCCATGTGAACGCAGACGATCCGGAAGCGGTGGTGTGGGTGACGCAGATGGCTGTGGACTACCGGATGCAGTTCAAGAAGGATGTGGTCATCGATTTAGTGTGCTACCGGCGGCGTGGCCACAACGAGACCGAGGAGCCGATGAAGACGCAGCCGCTGATGTATGCGGCGATCCACGCGCATCCCACCACCCGGGCGATCTACGCGGAGCGGCTCCTCGCCGACGGGGTGCTAGAGCCGAGCGAGGCCGACGCTTGGGTGGCCGGCTACCGCGACTCGCTGGATTCCGGCGACCATGTGGCCAAGAGCTTGGTGCATGAGCCGGATGCCGCGCTGTTCGTCGATTGGCGGCCCTACCTCGGCCACGAGTGGACGACGCCGGCCGACACGCGCTTCAGCCTTGCGCGCCTCCAAGAGCTGGCCGCACAGGTGAACCGCGTGCCGGAGGGCTTTGTGCTGCACCGCCAGGTGCAACGCATCTATGACGACCGCCGCCGCATGACCGCTGGCGCCGCGCCCATCAACTGGGGCTTTGGCGAGGTGATGGCTTACGCCACGTTGCTCGATGAAGGCCATCCGGTGCGCCTCACCGGGCAAGACGTGGGCGTCGGCACCTTCTCGCACCGCCATGCCAGCGTGTACAACCAACGGGACGGCAAGCGCCACATCCCGCTCAATCACTTGGCGCCAAAGCCCACCTTCGACATCTACGATTCGCTCCTCTCAGAGGAAGGCGTGCTGGCGTTCGAGTACGGCTATGCCACCACCACGCCGAGTGCGCTGGTGGTGTGGGAGGCGCAGTTCGGCGATTTCGCCAATGGCGCCCAAGTGGTGATCGATCAGTTCATTTCCAGCGGCGAGACGAAATGGGCGCGGCTGTGCGGGCTGACGCTGCTGTTGCCGCACGGCTATGAGGGCCAAGGCCCGGAGCACTCCTCCGCGCGCTTGGAGCGCTACCTGCAGCTCAGCGCGGAGCACAACATGCAGGTGTGCGTGCCCACCACGCCGGCGCAGATGTTCCACATGCTGCGACGGCAAGTGATCCGCCCGCTGCGCAAGCCGCTGGTGGCGATGACGCCGAAGAGCCTGCTGCGGCACAAGGAGGCGGTGTCGACGCTGGAAGATTTGGCGCAGGGCAGTTTCCAGGCCGTGTTGCCGGATCCCACCCAGCCAGACCCAGCGCAGGTGAAACGGCTCGTGCTGTGCTGCGGCAAGGTGTACTACGACTTGGCGCATGAGCGGCGCGAGCAAGGCGTGCAGGATGCCGCCATCTTGCGCATCGAACAGCTCTACCCGTTCCCGGAAGATGAGCTGCAGCGGGCCATCGCCCCCTATGGCAACTTGGAAGTGGCGCTGTGGTGCCAAGAGGAACCGGCCAACCAAGGCGCGTGGTATCCGAGCCAGCACCACATGCGGCGGGTGTTGGTGCGCCACAACATGGACCTGTACCTGTCCTATGCGGGGCGGCCGCCCTTCGCCTCGCCGGCCGCCGGCTCGTTCGCCAAGCATGTGGAACGGCAACGGCAGCTCGCTTTCGATGCGGTGGTGGGGTAGGTAGATGGACATTCGCGCGCCGACATTCCCTGAGTCCGTGCCGGATGGCGTCATCGCCACATGGCACAAACGCGCCGGTGACGTGGTGCGCCGCGACGAGCCGCTGGCCGACATCGAAACGGAGAAGGTGGTGCTCGAGATCGTGGCGCCGGCGGACGGCACGCTCGTGGCAGTCCTCAAGGCTGAGGGCGACACGGTGTTGAGCGACGAACTCATCGCCCAGTTCGAGCCGGGCGCTGCCGCGGCGGCGCCGCCGGAGGCCGAAGAGCCCCGTGCGGTTGCGGACGAGCGCGCGCCGGCCGCATCGCCGGCGGCGCGCAAGCTCGCTTTGGAGCGCGGCATCGACATCGCCGCCGTCACCGGCACCGGGCGTGACGGCAGGATCACCCGGGACGACGTGGCGCAGGTGGCGGGCAGTGCGGCAGTGCCAGCCGAGCCGCCGGCGGCTGGCGAGCCGCCGATGGCGGACGCCGCGCCGGACGGCGACGATCGCCCAGAGCGCCGCGTGCCGATGACACGGCTGCGCGCCTCGGTGGCGCGGCGGCTGGTGGAGGCGCAGCGCAACGCCGCCATGCTGACCACCTTCAACGAGGTGGACATGACGGCGGTGCGGACGCTGCGCGCGCGCCACCAAGAGGCGTTCCAGCGCGCCCACAACGGCGCGCGCTTGGGTTTCATGAGCTTTTTCGTGCGCGCGAGCGTGGAAGCGCTGAAGCGGTTTCCGGCAGTGAACGCTTCCATAGACGGCGACGACATCGTCTATCACGGCTACTACGACATAGGCGTGGCCGTGAGCACGGAGCGCGGCTTGGTCGTGCCGGTGCTGCGCGACGCGGATGCGCTGAGCTTCGCGCAAATCGAAGATCAAATCGCAGACTACGGCGCCCGCGCCACGGCCAACAAGTTGACCATCGAGGAGATGACCGGCGGCACCTTCACCGTGTCGAACGGCGGCGTGTTCGGTTCGCTGCTCTCCACGCCGATTCTGAATCCGCCGCAGACTGGCATCTTGGGGATGCACAAGATTGAAGACCGGCCGGTCGTCCTGGATGGGCAGATCGTGGCGCGGCCGATGATGTATCTTGCCATGTCGTATGACCACCGGCTCATCGACGGTCAGGAAGCGGTGCGTTTCCTCGTCGCCGTCAAGGACCTGATCGAAGACCCGGCGAAGATCCTGTTGGAGCTCTAGCGCCGATGCAGCACTTGTGCGCGCTGTCGGCGCAAATGGCGCCGCGTGAGGAGGTTGATGGATGAGCGAGGCGATTAGCCCGTCAGCCGCCGCCGAGGAGCGGTGGGATGTCATCGTCATCGGCGCCGGCCCGGCCGGCTACGCCGCTGCCATCCGCGCCGCGCAACTCGGCATGCGCGTCGCGTGCATCGACAAGTCGGTGGATGCCCAGGGCAAGCCCACGTTGGGCGGCACCTGCCTCAATTGGGGTTGCATCCCCTCCAAGACGCTGCTGGACGCCTCGCACAAGTTCGTGGAGGCGAGCACTGGCTTTCAAGCGTTCGGCATCGAAGCGAGCGACGTGTCGATCAACGTCGCCAAGATGATGGCGCAAAAGGACGCGGTGGTGGCGAAACTCACCAACGGCGTGGCGAGCTTGTTCTCCGGCAACGGCGTCGCTTGGCTGCCGGGGCATGGCCGGTTGCACGGACATTGCGCCGTGGAGTACACGCCCGCCGCTGGCGATGTGGCCATGCTGGCGGCGGAACACGTGATCTTGGCGGCAGGTTCCGCGCCCATTGAGATCGATCCCGCGCCCCTGAACGGCGACACCATCGTGGATTCCCAGGGCGCCTTGGAGTTCGACGCGACGCCGCAGCGGTTGGGGGTGATCGGCGCCGGCGTCATCGGCTTGGAGTTGGGCAGCGTCTGGGCGCGTCTTGGCGCCGAAACCATCGTCTTGGAGGCCCTCGATGAGTTCCTGCCCATCGCGGATCAACGCATCGCGCGAGATGCCTTGCGGGCGTTGCGCGGCCAAGGCTTGGACATCCGCCTCGGCGCGCGAGTCATCGGCGCCGCAGCGGCGCAGGACACCGTGACGGTCACCTATCAAGACAAAGACGGCGAACACGAGCTGGAGTTCGACAAGCTCATCGTCGCCGTTGGCCGCCGCCCTTACACCGAAGGGCTGTTGGCGCCGGACAGCGGCGTGAACCTGGACGAGCGCGGGTTCCTGTACGTCAACGACCTGTGCGCCACCGACGCGCCCCGCGTCTTCGCCATTGGTGACGTGGTGCGCGGGCCGATGCTGGCCCACAAGGGCGCTGAGGAAGGCGTGATGGTGGCGGAGCGCATTGCCGGGCACAAGCCGCTCGTGAACTACGACTGCGTGCCGAACGTCATCTACACCCACCCGGAAATCGCTTGGGTAGGCAGGACCGAGCAATCCCTCAAGGCGGATGGCGATACCTACCGCACCGGCACGTTCCCCTTTGCCGCCAACGGCCGGGCGCTGGCTTCCAACGATGGCGCCGGGCTGGTGAAGATCGTGGCAGACGCCGAGACGGACCGGGTGCTCGGCGTGCATGTGTTCGGCCCGCAAGCGTCGGAACTCATCGCGCAAGCGGTGATCGCCATGGAATTTGATGCCAGCGCCGAAGATTTGGCGCTCACCATGTTCGCGCATCCCACCCTGTCGGAGGCGATGCACGAGGCCGCCCTCGGCGTCAGCGGGCGCGCGCTGCACATGGTGAACCGGCGGCGGGCGTAGTCGAGGCAGACGGGGGAAGGGATGAATCTCCACGAGTACCAAGCGAAGGAGCTCTTCGCGCAACACGGATTGCCGGTGTCGCGCGGCATCGCTGTGGACACCGCGGCCCAAGCCGAGGCCGCGACGCGGGAACTCGGCGGCGACCGCTGGGTGTGCAAGGCGCAAGTGCATGCCGGCGGGCGCGGCAAAGCCGGGGGCGTGCGCCTCGCGGATTCGGTGGAGGCCGTGCGCGCCTTCGCCGACCAGTGGGCGGGGCAGCGCTTGGTGACGGTGCAGACGGATGCCGATGGCCAGCCAGTCAGCAAAATCTACGTTGAAGCGTGCGTAGACATCGCCCAGGAACTCTACCTCGGCATGGTGATCGACCGGGCCACCCAGCGCGTGGTGGTGATGGCGTCGGCGGAAGGGGGGGTGGAGATCGAAACCGTCGCCGAGGAGACGCCGGAGAAGATTCTGCGCGCCACCATCGATCCCGCGTTGGGCGCGCAGCCCTATCAAGGCCGCGAGATGGCCTTCGCCTTGGGCCTGTCGAGCGGCCAAGCGCGCGAGTTCGCGGATGTCTTCGTGAAGCTCTCACGCTTCTTCCATGCCCTCGATTGCTCGTTGGTGGAGATCAACCCGCTGGTCGTCACCCAAGCTGGGCACATCCACTGCTTGGACGCGAAGGTCAACCTGGACAACAACGCGTTCTACCGTCATCCGGACTTGGCCGCGCTCAAAGATCCGTCGCAGGAAGACGAGCGCGAGGCGCAAGCGGCGGAGTTTGGCCTCAACTACGTCGCGCTGGACGGCAACATCGGCTGCATGGTGAACGGCGCCGGCCTCGCCATGGGGACCATGGACTTGGCCAAGCTCTATGGCGGCAACCCGGCCAACTTCCTCGACGTTGGCGGCGGCGCCACCAAGGAGGCGGTGAGCCAAGCGTTTCGGATCATCCTCTCCGACGCGAACGTGAAGGCGGTGCTCATCAACATCTTCGGCGGCATCGTCTCCTGCGCGACCATCGCGGACGGCATCATCGGGGCGGTCGCGGAGGTGGGGGTGGAAGTGCCGGTGGTCGTGCGTTTCGAGGGCAACAACGCTGAGGTGGGGCGGCGCAAGCTCGCCGCGAGCGGCCTCGACATCGTGGCCGCGAACTCGTTGGCAGATGCCGCGCAGAAGGCCGTGCAGGCAGCGGGAGCGGGCGCATGAGCGTGCTCGTCAACCGCGATACTCGCGTCATCTGCCAAGGCTTCACGGGCTCGCAGGGCACCCTGCACTGTGAACAGGCCATCGCCTATGGCACCCAACTCGTCGGCGGTGTCACGCCCGGCAAGGGCGGCGCCACGCACTTGGAACGTCCGGTCTTCGACACGGTGCGCGCAGCCGTGGAAGCCACCGGTGCCACGGCGTCTGTCATCTATGTGCCGGCGGCGTTCTGCAAAGACTCCATCCTTGAAGCCATGAACGCCGGCATCGAGCTCATCGTCTGCATCACCGAAGGCATCCCCACCTTGGACATGCTGGCCGTCAAGGCGCGCCTAGATGAAACGGGGGCGCGGCTGATCGGCCCCAATTGCCCAGGCGTCATCACGCCGGGCGAGTGCAAGATCGGCATCATGCCGGCAGACATCCACCTGCCGGGCCGGGTGGGGGTGGTGTCCCGCTCCGGCACCCTCACCTACGAAGCGGTCAAGCAGACCACGGACAAGGGCTACGGCCAATCCACCTGCGTCGGCATCGGCGGAGACCCGATTCCGGGCAGCCATTTCATCGACATCCTGACGCTCTTCGAGGGCGACCCGGCCACCGAGGCCATCGTCATGGTCGGCGAGATCGGCGGCACGGCGGAAGAAGAGGCGGCGGACTACATCAAGGCGCACGTGACGAAGCCGGTGGTTGCCTACATCGCCGGCGTCACGGCGCCGGCGGGCAAGCGCATGGGCCACGCCGGGGCCATCATCGCCGGTGGCAAGGGCACCGCGGCCGAGAAGTTCGCCGCCCTTGATGCGGCCGGCGTGCGCACCGTGAAGAGCCTCGCCGAAATCGGCGACGCCTTGGGCGAGGTCACGGGCTGGGGCTGAAGGGCACCGCGGGGGCTTGAGCGCGGCTGCGGCGCGGCGTCGCGTTCGCAGATTCCATCCCTCGGCGCTCAGCGCAGCGCGCTACAGGATCGCTGCGGTGCGGGACACCAGCCAGTAAGAGGCCACGGCGCCCATGCCGTAGAGCGGTGTGTTGGCCAGCCAGCGGGGCACCGAGAAGCCGGTGCGCCGCAACACGGCCAGCAAAGCGAGCGCCACGGCGACCACGAGCAATTGCCCCACTTCGACGCCCACGTTGAACAGGAACAGCGCCCACAGCGCCCCCGCCTTGGGCAGGCCGATGTCCGCCAGCGCCCCGGCGAAGCCGAAGCCATGCAGCAGGCCGAAGGCGAAGGCGACGATCCATGTGTGACGGGCGGTGATGGTGCCTTCCATGCCGCGCAGCTTCTCGATGGCCAAGAACAGTATCGACAGGGCGATGACCGCCTCGACCGGCGCTTGCGGCAGGCTCGCCACCGCCAACGCGGATAAGCCCAGCGTGATGCTGTGGGCAATGGTGAAAGCCGTGATGGTCTTGACGAGCGGCCCCAGCCGCGAAATGAAGAACATGAGGCCGATGACGAACAGGATGTGGTCGATGCCGAACAACAGATGTTCGATGCCGAGCACGAGATAGCCGAGCACCGCGCGGCCTTGGCCGGCTGCAAGGACGAAATGGGGCGACTCTGGCCGCAACAGCCTTGATACGGATGTGCCATCGGCGAGGGCGACGTTGACCAGCACATCGGTGAGCGTGCGTGACAGGCCGTCGATGCCAATGCGATGGCCGACCAAGCCCAAGTCGCCACAGTCTGCTTGCCAGCGCCGCACGAGGGCGGTGCGCTGCACATCCGCCACCTGTTGCAGCGCCATCTCGCAGTGCTCTGGCAAGGCCGGTTCCAGCGGCAGCATCCGGTCGCCGGCGAGGGGCTGCTTCCACAGCACCTCGTAGGCGTTCGGAGCGGTCTCGGTGATGCCGAGATACGCCGGGCGCACCTCGTGGCCGTGTCCGGCGACGGCACAGCACAGCGCGACGGCGATGGCGAGCCGCCGCGTCACTGCTCCATCTCGACGCGGTACTGCGCTCTAAGCCCTTGGTGGTAGCGCTCGTTGGCGAGGTTGCGGCGGTTGGCGTCGAAATCGTCCGCGACCCGACGCGCCATTTCGGAAAACGTCGGCAGGCGGCTGGGCGCGCGACCCTCGATGCGAACCAGATGGAAGCCGTAGCCAGACTCGACGGGCCCCTGCCAACCGGCGCCGGCGAGCCCCTCCAGCGCCGTGGCGAAGGCGACGCCGAAGTCCTTGCGCACATCGGCGGCGGTGACGTGCGCGTAAGTGCGGCGCAGCATGAAGGGGTCTCCCTGGGTGCGCCAGTTGGCGTCCGTGATGGCCGCCTTGGCGGCCGCGGCGTCCGCCTCGGCCGCATCGCGTCGGTCTGGGCTGAAGTAGATGTGCGAGAACGTCATGCGCGCGGCGATGCGGTAGCGCTCGATGTTGTCCTGGAAGAACGCCTGCAGCTCGGCCTCGGTAGCTGGCTCCAAGAGCGCCAGGTCTTCCGTCAGGAAGGTGAGCTTCTGGGCGAGGCGGCGACGGATGATGACGTCGCCGGCATCGAGGCCCATCGCCAGCGCTTCGCGCACGAGCATCTCCTCGCGCACATGGGCGTCGACGAGGGCGCTCAGTTCTTCCGCGGTGGGCAGGCGGTCCATCTGCGCGGCCCACTGGTCTTGCAGGCGGGCGACGTCGAGCGCGCCGACGCGAATGACGTTGTCGTCTAGGCTGGTGCGCCATGCGTCGACGGCGAACAGCGCCGCGCCAATGGCGAGGAACAGGAACAGCGGGTCCTTGAGGTGCTTCACGAGCGGGCGACGGGCTCAGCGCATCTCGAAGCCACCGGCCACGTTCAATGCGATGCCAGTGACGTTTGGCGCGGCGGCCAGATACACCGCGGCCGCGCCCATGTCCGCGGCGGTTTGCGGTCGCCCCAAGGGGATCAGTTCGCGCATGCGCTCGGCGAAGACGTCTGGCGATTGATTGGCCATCAGGTGATCGAACCACATGGCGGTGCCGACCATGCCGGGGCACAGCGCGTTCACGCGGATGCCGTGCGGCGCCAGTTCCAACGCGAAGGATTGGGTGATGCCGACCACGGCGAACTTGGAGCCGCAGTAGGCGGCCAGCTGGGGTGCGCCCCGCTTGCCGGCGATGGAGGCGGTGTTGACGATGGCTGCGTCGTCAGACTGCTTGAGGCTCGCCAAGGCCGCCCGCGTCATCAGGAACACACCTTTGACGTTGACGTCGAAGATCTTGTCCCAGCGCGCCGCGTCGAACTCCTCGATGGCGCCGCTGTCCACGACGCCGGCATTGTTCACCAGCACATCCAAGCGACCGAAAGCGTCCAAGGTGGCGGCGACGGCGCGTTCACAGGAAGCCGAGTCCGTCACGTCCACCGGCGTTGCCCGCACCGCGCCGAGCGGTGCCAGCGCCTCGACGGTCTCCGCCATTTCCGAACCGGACGCGAGGTCGTAAGCCCAAGCCTCGTCGCCAGACCCGCCGCCCGCGCCTGCCTGCAGATCCGCGAGCATCACGCTGTGCCCCGCTTCCAGAAAGCTCTGCGCGATGCCCCGCGCGCCACCTGTGACGAGAACCGTTCTTGCGTTGGCCAAAATCATCCCTCCCAAGCCCGCAAGCCGCACATTATAGGGATAGCCGGGTGGCCACAGCGTGGTGCCCCCCCGGGGGGGGGGGGGAGGCGACGGAGGCGTTGAGGTGGCGACGCGAGGATGCCGCCACGCAGGTTGGCCAGACCGGCGGCGCTCCGGCTGCCACGCCTACGCAGGCGCCGGCCCGCGCACCACAAGGCCCAGCACGATGAGGCTCAAACCCGCCAACGCGCTGACATGAATCACTTCGCCCAACACGCTGGCGATGATTGCCAGAGAGAGAAAGGGCGACAGGAAGATGAGTTGCGAGAGGCGCCCGGCATGGCGCGTGAGGAACAGGGCGCGCTGCCAGAGCAGGAACGCCACGCCCATTTCCACCAGCCCCACCCACAGCCCGAAGCCGAGGTTGGCAAGGGTGAGGTCCGGCAGGCCAACGGTGAGCACGCAGAGGCCGACGACGCATGGCGCACCCACGCCAAAGGCCATCATCAAGAGTTGCGTCGGGTGCAGGGCAAGGCGCGTCGCCGCGAGCCAGTAGCCGGCCCAGAGCAGCGTGCTGGCGAACACCAAGACGATGCCCGACGCGCTCAAGCTGCCGAACGTCGTGAGTTCGCCGCGAGTGGCGACCACCGCAGCGCCAATGTAGCTGACAGCGATGCCGGCGCATGTTCTGCGCGACAGGCGCTGCCCCAGCACTGGCGCCGCCAAGATGGCGAGCGTGACGGCCCACGTGTAGTTGAGGGGCTGCGCCACATGCGCCGGCAGGCGGTCGTAAGCCTCGAACAGCACGAGGTAGTAGGCGAGCGGGTTGATGAGGCCGAGGGCGGCGGCTTGCCACAGCGCCCGTCGCGGCGCCGGCGGCGGCCGGGCGCGGCAGTAGGCCAGCACGAAGAAGCCGAGGGAGATGACGCTGCCGAGGGCGAGCAGCTGCAGCGGGCGCATGGTCTCCAAGCCGAGCTTGAAGCCTGTTGCGACGGTGGACCAAAGGAGGATGGCCGCGAGCGCCAGCGTCACGGCTTGGCGCTCCCGGCGGGCTGCTGTCGGGTTCGGATTCGACACGGCCATCGCCGGCGGTTACTCTGCGCCGATGCGCTGCGACGAAGCTCTGCGGGAACGGATCGCGGCGAATTTGTCGGCGTTCGAGTTCGTCTCGGCAGCGACGCCAGACGCCCGCAGCGCGGCGGTGGCCATCGCCGTGGCAGATGAATCCTTCGGGGCAGACTTGGCCGGCCTGCCGCGCCACGAGACGTGGCGCGATGACGCGGCGCTGATCCTCACCCGACGTTCGCCGAAACTCCGCAACCATCCGGGCCAATGGGCGCTCCCCGGCGGCATGCGCGACCCAGGCGAGACGCCTGAGGTGACGGCATTGCGCGAAATGCGCGAGGAAGTGGATCTGGCGCTCCCGGCGGCGGACATCTTGGGACGGCTGGATGACTTCAAGACGCGCTCCGGCTTTGTGATCTCGCCGGTTGTCGTGTGGGCGGGGGCCAAACGGGACCTCGCGTTCGACCCGTTGGAGGTGGCTTCCATACATCGCATCCCGTTGAGCGAGTTCATGCGCGAGGATGCGCCCATCCTCGACGCGATGGCCGAGAGCGAGCATCCGGTACTGCGGATGCCCGTTGGCGACACTTGGATCGCCGCGCCCACCGCGGCGATGATCTATCAGTTCCGCGAGGTGTGCATCTTGGGGCGCGACACGCGGGTGGCGCACTTCGAGCAGCCGCGCTTCGCATGGCGCTGAGATTGAACCGGATGCGCCCGCGCCGATAGAATCACCGCTCCAAACAACCGGGCGGGGAAGGGAAGATGGCCATTCAGGAAGGTGACAAGCTGCCGGCGGCGACGCTGCATGTGATGCGCGGCAAGATGCCCGCCGCGGTGACGGTGGACGAGCTGTTCGGCGGCAAGAAGGTGGTGATGTTCGCCGTGCCCGGCGCTTTCACGCCGATGTGTTCGCAGCAACACCTGCCGGGCTTTGTCACGCAGGCGGCGGCCCTCAAGGGCAAGGGAGTGGACAGCATCGTCTGCGTTTCCGTGAACGACGCCTTCGTGATGGGCGCGTGGGGCGACGAGCGCAGCGTTGGTGACGCCGTGGTGATGGCCGGCGACGGCAATGGAGACTTCACGCGCGCCTTGGGCTTGGAGTTCGACGCCACGGGCTTCGGCTTGGGCACCCGCTCCCAACGCTACGCGATGGTGGTGGAAGACGGCACGGTGACCAAACTCGCAGTGGAAGCGCCGGGCGCCTTTGAGGTGAGCAAGGCCGAAGCGATACTGGACGCGCTCTAACGCGCAGCACTCGGCATGGCGCGCTGGCGGCGACGGCTAGATGACGTCCGTTCCCGCCAGTTCGTCGCCGCGCGCGATCGCCTCCTGCAGCGAGCCTAGGCTGCGCACCCACGGCTCGAAGTCTTCGAACTCCGGCGGCAGGCTCGTCGCCGCGCGGTCTGCGCGGACGCGATCCTCATAAATGCCAAGCAACAGCACATAGAACAGCTTGCCGCCCCGCTCCACCCGCGCCGCGGTCATGTTCTTGAGTTGTTCGCGCGCGGCGTACTCCTCCAATGCCTCCCGCGTCTGCACGGCGACGAGCTGCACCACGTAGAACTCCGGCGGCAGCTCGTTCAGGCGGACATAGTCGGTAGGCCGATAGGCCAAGCGCCGATACAGCGGCATGTCGGGCGATGCCGGGGCGGATGGCGGCGCCGCGGTGCGCTGCGGCGTCGCTGCCCTCGGTACGGGCGGCGGGGTCGCTGCGGCGCGTGGCGACACGGCCGCTGGGGCCGGGGGCGTCGGTGCCGGTGCGGCTTGGCGTGTGCTGGTCGGTGGGTTGGACGCTGCGGGCGCCACCACGCTCTCTTGCGCTGGCTCGACAGCGCTTTGGCCGCCAGCGCCCGCTAGTTCGCCGCTCTCGACACAGGCCCACTCGTCTTCCTTCTCGCCCATCTCGCAAAACCAGTTGGCGTTGCGGTCTGGCGCGGTGGGGTCAGGATCGGGAACTTCGGGCGCAGAGCGGCAACCCGCCACGGCCATGAGCGAGACCGCGGCCAGCCATGAGAGCCTTCGCATGGGGCGCCACCTTGCCGCGGTCGCCGTCGCCTGTCAATGGCTGCGGGCAGTTGTGTTGAGAACACATAGAGTGTCCGCTTCAAGAACACAAGAAGTGTCCGGTCCACTGTCGCCTGTTTTGGCGACGGGGCAGCATTTGGCATGGGCAAGGCGAGCTTGCTGCAGGAGAAGAGGGACATGGTGTTCGAGGAGGTGTGCGGGATTTGGACGGAGCGTCGGCTGACGCAGGAGGATGCGGCGCAGTTGCTGGGGGTCTGCCCGCGGACGTTCCGGCGCTGGGCGTGCCGCTGGGAGGAGCACGGCATCGACGGGCTCCGGGACCGCCGGCTGTCGGCGGCTTCGCACCGCGCGGCGCCGGTGCCGGAGCAAGTTGACACGCCGCACAATAGGTACAAACTGTCTGGCATCGCATCGTGGACAGGGGAAGTCAGATGCGGAATGGATCCCATTCGGGTTCCACTCGCAGCCAAGGGAGACGCCGACGCATCGGCATCTGCGCGGTGGTCGGGCTGTTGTCGGGTGCGGTTGTCTACGCCTACCTTGTTTGGTTCGCCGACAGTCCAGCGGAACCTGCGAAACGGGCGCAGCAAGCGGTTCTTGATGCCGAAATCGCCCGCATTGATGCGCAAAGCGGTGGCGTTTTACCGGTAGCGGTTTTCAGCCCGCCGCGCTCGGCAGAGGCGCAAGGCGGGACTTCCCTCGATGCGGCCTACGACAGCGCAACGGAAGAACTCGCCCCCTCGCCTCCTGAAGGCTACTCGTTCGTCACCGTTGACGGCGAGATGGCCACAACGCCCATGCCGGAGAGCGACACCAGCCCAGGGGAGAGCATCGACGACGGCTTGGGTTGGCTGGACGAGCCCGACGCCATTCCCACCCTGATGCGCCAAGCCGCCGCGGCGGGACGGGACTGGTCCTTCGGCTGGGTTCGGGCGGCGCACGACGCGGGGCCGCAGGCCTCTAGGGCAGCCTTGGAAAAACTTGGTGTGGAAGTGCTGGGCGCATCCGGGTACTTGATTCGCGCCAAACTGCCGGGTGACAGGGCCAGCCTGCGGGCGATCTCGGCGTTGCCGGAAGTGGCGGGGCTGGGCGCGGTGCCCAAGGAGCGCAAGGTCGCGGCAGGCTTTGTGGAGGAAGCGCTGGCCGCCCCGGCCCACGAACGCAATCCGGTGTTCATCACCTTGATGACGGATGATCCGCGGGGCCGCTGGCAGCACCGGTTGGAGGAACTGGGTGCCGTGGTCGGCCGCTTCGACCCGGACATCCGCGCCTACACCGCCCACATCGCCAACACCGCCTTGGACGCCATTGCCAGCCAGGACTTCGTGCTGGCCATCGAACCCATCGGCCTCGTGCGGGCCGCCCATGACACCGCGGTGCCGGCCATGGGGGCCGACGCGCTGCGCCACCATGCGGGCTCGCCGGGGATGTTCTCCGGCACGGCCGGCGCTTCCGTCCCCATCGCCGTCATGGACAGCGGGCTGAACATCAACCACCTGGACATCGCGACGAACCGAGAGAGTATCTGCGGTGCCAACTTCATAAGCTTCGGGCCCCGAGTCGATGAAGCGGACTTGTGGGTGGACGAAGGCGGGCACGGCACCCATGTCACCGGCACCATCGTCGGCAACGGTTATGTCGAATCGCGTTATGCCGGCATGGCGCCCGGCGTGCGGCACATTCGCTTCGGCAAGGTGCTCAACCACTTTGGGAGGGGTACAAGCGAAGGTGTTCTGCGCGCCATGGACTTCCTCGCCCGACCGTCTAGCTGCGCCGAGGAGGGCTGGAGCAACGCCCGCGCCAAGCCGCTGATCGTGAACATGAGCTTGTCTGCCTCCGGCAAAGTGTTCGAAAGCAGAGGCGTTGATGAACGCAAGCTCGACTCCGTCGTGTGGAGCCATCGCCAGCTATATGTTGTGGCGCAGTCCAATGAAGACGTACGCGGCTTCTCGAACTACGGCACCGCCAAGAACTCCTTGGCGGTGGGCGCGGCGCGGGACAGCGGTTACCTCGCCACGTTCAGCAGCCTCGGCCCCACGGCGGACGGGCGGCTGGCGCCGCAGATTGTCGCTACAGGAGTGGACATCCACTCCGCCCAGGGTAGGGGCAGTCGGGGCAAATACATAAGCCTCGACGGAACGAGCATGGCGGCCCCTTCGGTGGCCGGCGTGGCGGCGCTGTTGATGGACGCTGTGCAAGCGCATCGGGAGCATCCGGCTCTGACCAGGGCGCGGCTGATGGCCAGCGCCATCAAGCCCGATGTTTGGCTGCACGGCCCAAACCGGTTTCCGGCCGACAACTCCAACGGGCCGGGGGCGCTGCAGGTTCAATACGGGTTGGGCAAAGTTTCGGCCCGCACCAGCGTGTTGAACCGCAACCAGCCGAACGGCTGGGTGAGCGGCGGCGCTGTCTCCAACCTGGATGGCGGCGAGTACGCCCACCACGACATTGAGGTTCCCGACAACACCAGCCGCTTGGACTTGGTGATGACTTGGGACGAACCGCCCACGGACACCATCGGCCAGGCGGTGCTGAACGATCTGGACCTCTGGCTGGACCGACATGGCGACTGCGGTTCCGCGGCCTGTGGCGAACGGTCCTCGACCTCCCGCAAGGACAATGTGGAGTGGCTCATCCTGCGGGATCCACCACCCGGAACCTATCGGGTGAAGATTCTGCCCCGGCGCATCCACGGTGCCGCGCCCAGGGCCGCCTTGGCTTGGACGCTGATTCGCGGCCCAGCCACCCCGCGGCTTCGCATCCAGGCAAACGAAAGCAACCTCACGGGTGCTGGCCCGCACAATCTGACGCTAACGCTGACGGCGGATGGCTATGTGGTGGCCGGAACCCTGCTGCATGTCGCCTGCGATGCGCAAGACCCATCCCATTGCGAAAACGTGCGGGTGTCGAACTTCAACCGGTCCCGGGAAGACGGCATCGCCAATGCCCCGACGGACATCCCTTGGGGCACATCGGTCGCGTTGGGTGAAATTGCCGTCGGCGAACGCCAGGAAGTCAGTTTTCGAGTGGCCAATGACGCACCAGCGCCAGCGCGTCTTTACTTCACGGCTAGCGCCTGGAACGCGGAGGGGGCTGTCGCATCCGTTGGCATGAACGGAAGCGATGGCGTGGCGGCGCCGGCCGTTGCCGAACATCCGGCAAACGACGGCTTTGCCGCGGCCACCCTGCTCGAAGGCAGGAACGGTGCCTTGGCGTTGGACCTGCGGCTGACGACGACCGAGCCGGGTGAACCCACACTCGATGCCTCAATGGGTCGCCCGGTCGGTTCGCTTTGGTATGCCTGGACGGCACCGGCGGATGGGCTCGTGCGGTTCGGCATTCAGTATGGCGCAGCGTCCGACGAACCAGGCGACATCAAAATCGATGTCTTCCGAGGCGACCACATTGCCCGGCTGGTGCCGGTGGCGTCCAAGGTCGGGGGGGCTTCGTTCTTCGCCGATCAAGGCGAGACCTACCGGGTTCGGGTGAGCTACGCGGGCACTGGTTTGCCGCTTACCCTGCACTGGTCGCATGGGCCGCGGCCGGCCAACGACGATTTCAGCCAAGCCGTCACGCTGACTGGGGCACAAGGCGTGGTTGAGGGCAGCAACCAAGGCGCAACCTTGGAGCCCGGCGAACTGTTTGGGTCGCTGGCGGCAACCACTTGGCACCGCTGGACAGCGCCAACCAGCGGCGGTTGGCGGTTTAGTTCGGATCATGACGAGTCTCTGGTGCTCGCCTTCACAGGAAACACGGTCGCAGACCTCCGGCTGGTTTCCGGCCGCCCCCTGCAATCCGTGCGGTTTCCAGTTCTAGCGGGCGAAGAGTACCTCATCGCCGTCGCCGCCCGAAACGCTTTCGCCAGCGGTCGCAGCTATCGACTCAATTGGGTCGAGGCCAGTTGGGAATCCGGCAACGATCACTTTGCGAACGCCGAAGGGATTGAAGGCGCGGCCTCCACCGTCTCCCTTGTAATCGGTGACACGACGACCGTGGAACCGGGCGAGCCTGACGAAACGGGGGTCAGAACCCAATGGTGGGTTTGGACGGCACCGGAGGATGGCCGCTACACATGGCGGATCCAGGGTAAGGAGACGCACTTGCAGGTGACGGCTTTTGCCGGCCCGGCTGGCGCGCAGGAAGTCAATCTTGAAGACCTCTTACTGATCGGCGCAACCGGCCCGTATCTGACATCCACCGAGTTTGTTTTTGACGCGGCCGCAGGAAGGCGGTACTGGATTGCCGCCGGCATTCCGATGGGCGATTTGGCGGCTTTCGTCGAAAGTGAAATGATGGACAATTTGGCTTGGGGACCAACGCCCGAAAACGACAGTTTGGCGAACGCATCTTCGCTGGTTGGAGCAAGCGGCACCGTCAGCGGCAGCAACGAGTTCGCCACCACGGAGCGGGGCGAACGGGTCGGCAGGTTTGGCCACTCATCCCTGTGGTGGACTTGGGAAGCGCCCGCCGCTGGCTGGTATCGCTTTTGGGTGGACGACGCGTCCGTTCTTGCCGCATACCAAGCCGGCGGCGACGGGTTCGGTGGGTTGGATCCCATCGCCATTAGTTACGTCGGATTGCTGGATGTCGGCGAAGAGCCTGGCCTAGGGTCTACTGAGATTTTGCTGTACGCCGAACCGGGCGTTCGCTACACGGTGCGGCTGGGAACTTTTGGCCAAATTGGAGTAGGTGGGTTCACGCTGCAATGGGACGAGGCGGAGCCGCCGGTGTGGCTGAAACATGCCGGTCGCTCGAGCCCAGTCCAACTCGGCTTCGAGCAGGGAAACAACGACCTCGGCGGCTTGGCGTTCAACGAACTGGGCACCTTCCTGTACATGCAATCGGACCAGGGATTACATGTGCTGCCGCGCAACGTTGCGACCGGTGCGCTTGGGTCGGCTCAAGTCATCGAAAACGGTCTGGCGGCATCAAATGCGCTTATCTGGGATGCTCGGCGAACGAAGTTGTACGCACGAGCTTGCCGCGCTTGGCATCGATTCACTCCCATCGGCGAAAACCACGAGAAACTCCGCGGCGACCCATTCGCGATGGCCGATGCTGGTTCGTACTGTGGTGATGCGGTATTCATGGACCCGGATGGTCAGTTTCTATATTCAATCGAGCGCGACGTCGGCATTGAGGTCTTTGCATTCGAATCCTCGGATGTGCTGCGGCATGTGCAATCCCTGGAAGTCGCCGGCTTGGGGCAGGCGTTGATGTCGAACAGTGGCGAATATGTCCATGCGTTAGACGCCCATGCGCCTTGGCTCGCCTTCAAGCGCAACGCCGTAACGGGCGAACTGACGCGAGTTTCCCCGCCCCCACTACAACTCGGTTTAAGAACTCTCGTTGAAAGCGATGATGGACGCTTCCTATTCGGATTCAGTGGGTATGGGGACACGGTACTCTTGCAATTGAATGGCGATCCGGACAACGCACAGCTCTTGGCAGACTTATCGCACGAGGCCTCTCCTTGGTTCATGTTGGAGCTCAGCGAAGCCAGGTACTGCAATTTCTCCGCAATACGGAATGGCCGGCCGGCTGCGGACGTTTTCTGCGGAGGCTGGGCGTTCAGTATTGAATATCGGCTGCCGGCGGCGGGGTCCGAAGAACTCGGCGAACTTGCGCCCACCGACTACATCACCAGCCCGGAGACGGACCGCTTCGACAACCAAATCCCGGAATTCATCCCTCGGAACGTGGCCTTGAGTCCCGACGGCAAACATGTCTATATCGTTACCGATGAGAACGAGCTTCTGATTTTCGAGCGCGTCGGCAACCAAATCGTCGATACCTCGCCGCCTGAGGATTAGCCGGACTCGTGGTGCGGCCGCGACGGTGGGGAGCGCAGCTGCGGCTGGGTCAAGAACAAGCTGCAGGAGGCTGGCGCGGCGCCGCGGTCGAAGGGACGCGGCAAGCACCGCAAGCGACGGGAGCGAGCGCCGTGGCCGGGCATGATGCTGCACCAGGACGGCAGCACCCACGAGTGGGTGGAGGGCTGGCACTGGGATCTGATCGTGACGATGGACGACGCGACGAATGAGCACTACTCGATGTTCCTGTGCGAGGAGGAAGGGGTCTGGAGCAGCTTCCGGGGCGTCCGGGAGACGATCGAGGCCAAGGGCCTGTTCTGCTCGCTGCACACGGACCGGGGTTCGCGCTGCTGGACGACGCCGGAGGTGGGGGGCAGGGTGGACCGGGACAACCCGACGCAGTTCGGGCGGGCGATGGCGCGGTTGGGGATCGAGACGATCCCGGCGTGCTCGCCGGAGGCGCGGGGCCGCTCGGAGCGGGCGTTCGGCACGCACCAAGGCCGTCTGCCGAAGGAGCTGGCGCTGGCCGGCGCCGCGGACATGGAGTCGGCCAACCGCTGCTTGGCGGAGGCGTGCCTGCCGGCCTTCAACGCGGAGTTCGCGCGGCCGGCGCGGGAGCCAGGTTCGGCGTTCGTGCCCTGCCGGGGCCTGGCGGCGCTGGACGACGTCCTGTGCGAGGTCCATGACCGCACGGTCGGGCGGGACAACTGCGCCCGCTTCGAGGGGCTGGCCCTGCAGTTGCCGGCGGACCGCCACCGGCCGCACTACGTGAAGGCCAAGGTGAAGGTGCGCCGCCATGCCGACGGCACGCTGTCGGTCTGGCACGGCCCCCGCCGACTGGCCAAGCACGGCCCCAAGGGCGAGCCGGCGGCGGACGGCGAACTGGCCGCCGCCGCGCAGCGCCATGCCGGACGGAGCGCCCCCGATCCAGCCGCCGCCGGGCTTTGCGCCTCGGGCCGCGGTCGCTGCGCTCCCTTCGCCCGAGGCGCAAAGCCCGACTGAAACCCGAACGGCGCCGGCTTCAAGCGCCTGCCGTCCGGATGCAAACTTGCGCTGCAGGAAGCGCCAAAGCCTTGCCCGCGCCCACCGCAGCCAAACCGGACAGTTCATTTGCTCTAAAACCGGACACTTCCATTTGTTGCCAACATGGCTGCGGGCAGTTGTCATGGCTGGCAAGGGCGGGGCGAAGCGTTGCAAGCTGCCGCCTATGCCATCATGCGCCGCATGGGGAACGCGCCGACGCAGCCGCTCGCTAGCAAGCGCTGCCGCGGCGCGAACGGCGCCCGCGCCGCTCATGCTTCAGCGCCTGGCGGGCGAGGCCTATGGTGCGGCTCATGACGCCGCGGCGGCGCACTTGGCTCTTGAGCGGCATCCCGCGCTCTGGCAGCTCGCTCTGCTGCCGGCTAGCCGGGCAGGCCGCGGACACTGTGGCCCTCACGGAGCCCATCAGCGAGGCGATGATCGAGGGCTTTGCCGACCAAGCGGATGCGTGCGCCGGCATTGAAGCGTTCGCGCGCCGAACAAGGACGCGAATACTGCGCGAAGGCCGGGCGCCAGCGCTGCATGTGGATGGTGCCCTCGTCGATGACTTGCTCTCGGATGGCGCGGCGTCTGGATTGCGGCAAGCCCGCAGCCGGCGGGGCGACATTGCCATCGCTCGCCCGCTCTCCAAACGCTTCACCTTGGTCATCAAGCACAACGCCTTGTTCGCAGCGCTGCTGCCGCGCTTGCGCCGCCAGTTTGAGTGCTTGGGGCTGGTGCGCAATCCGTTGGCGGTGTTGGCCTCTTGGCATTCGGTGGACTTGGCGGTGCGTCGTGGTCGCGTGCCGGTTGGCGAGCGTTTTGACCCTGGCTTGGCCGGCGTGTTGGCGGCCGAGCCTAATCCGTTGCGTCGGCAAGTTGCCATACTGGACTGGTTTTTCCAACAATTTGCCACCCATCTTCCGCAGGGACGAATCATTCGCTACGAAGAGGTGGTGGCGACCGGCGGCGTCGCGCTGCATCGGGCGCTGGGCGTCGCGGCACCGCCAACTGAAGCGCTTGCGAGCCGCAACGCCAACCCACTGTACAGCGCCGATGCCGTGGCGGAACTGCTTAAGGCGCTCGCGGCTGGCCGCCGCGCTTGGGCCGGGCTTTACAGCTTGGCAGACTGCGAGCAGTTGGCCGCCACCTTGCTCGCCAAGGGAGCGCCGGGCTGACCGGCTTCTTATGCTCCCCTCGCCCCGCCTACGCCTTGGGGCGATGCGCCTTCACCACGATTCCGGCAGCGATCGCGCATAGCGCGCGGTGGCATCCGCCAGCGGCACGTCGAGGCCGAGGTCGTCGGCGAGTTGGTTGTAGCGTTGCATCGCCCGCCGCTTGGTGATGCTAGGCAGCGCCCGATACACCTCCAAGCCCCGCACCGGTTCACCGACCCGTCCGACGTTGGCCCAAGCGTCGAAAATCGAGCCGATGTCGAGGGCGATGCCGCCGCGCTCCTTGATCCACTGGCAGTACACCTTGCCGAAGGCGCCGGCGCCGACGAGAAAGAGCGCGCCAGGAAACGGCACCGTCAAGGTGCCTCGCATCTCGTTGAAGCCGTCTGGGTAGTGGGTCGTTTCGATGGGGCCGGTGGCGTCGAGTTCGCCGCGCACGCCGTGCCACTGCACTTCGCCGATGTTGAAGAGCGCCTGCAGCGCCTCGCCGATGGGGCGACAGGAAATGATGCCGAGAAAGGGGCTGTCCTGGAGCAGCGGCCGATACAGCAGGGCGTGTTGCAGGAGCCGGTGCAGCGCGGTGTGCGTCTCCTGAGTCGATGGCGAGAGCAGGCCCAGCGCGTCCACGGATTCCTGCACGGCGCGCCACAGGTAGAAGCCTTCCTGTTGAATCTGCTTTTGCCGGGGCAGGCCAACGATGTCTGCGTTGTAAACCGCGTGCTTGAGCGCTCCCACCAAGGCGAGGACATCCTCTTCCGGCACCGCCTTCGTGCGCAGCCAGATCAACAGCGAGCGATCGACGTCTTGGCGGTTGGTGAGGGTGGGGTAGCCGAGCAGCGCGCCTTCGCCGTCGCCGAGGCGGATGACAGAGGTTGGGGTTTGGCTGCGCAGGCGGTCGCGCAGGTGCAGGAACACCTGAAACGCCGTGAGGCGGCGCGCTTGGCGCTCCTCCATGCTCAGGGGCCGCCGCTTGCGCGGCCACTTCCAACCAAGGCCCTTGGAGGCCAGCTTCGCCCAGAACACGCCTTCTCCGTTGGGCAATGCCTACCCGCGCCGGTGGCGGAGTGTAAGCCCGGCGTTTGCCCCGTGTCACCGCGGGCGGGAAAGCTACAATCTCGGCATCGTCGCGTCGTGCGAGGGGCGAGCCATAGCAACCCCGACGGGGCAGGCATCGCAGGATGCATCGGCCGCGGCCGATGCGGCGCCCGCCGCGGCGGCGGAGCTGGCGCCGCATCGCCCGCGGTTGGGCTTCGTCGTGGCCGGCGCCCAGAAGGCCGGCACCACGGCCTTGGCCCAGTTCTTGGCGGCGCATCCGCAGATTGGCGTCTCTTCCTTGAAGGAAGTGCATCTCTTCGATGCGCCGGATTACTCGCCAGAGTGGACGCCACGGGAGATCGATGAGCGCTATCGCGCGCACTTCGCCCACGCGGATTTCGACCGCGGCGTTGCCGATTTGGTGCTCGGCGAAGCGACGCCCGTTTACCTTTTCCTGCCGGAAGTGGCCGCCCAACTCAAGCGCTACAACCCGGAAATGAAAGTCATCGTGTTGTTGCGAGACCCGGCGCAGCGCGCCATCTCCCACTACCACATGGAAAGGGCGCGGGGCGCGGAGCGGCTGCCGCTGTGGCTCGCGCTGCTGGTGGAACCGCTGCGCTTGCGGCGTTGCCCGGATGCGCGCGCGGTGGATTCCGCGACCAGGGTGCATTCCTATCGGCGGCGCGGGCTTTACAGCGTCCAACTCCGCAACCTGTACGCGAGCTTTGCGCGGCATCAGGTGCTGTTGGTGAGGAGCGAATCCTTGGCAGACAGCCACGACGCCACGCTGCAGCGCATCTTCGCCTTCTTGGGCGTGGACGAAGGGGTGCGCGTGCCGGCCGAGCGCGTCTTCGCTGGGGCGGTGCCGGCGCGTCACACAATCGTCTCGATGGCGCTGCGAGCGTCCTACGCCGTGGAGCGCATCCGCCTGAAGGCGCTGTTGCGCGACGCCGAGATCGTTTAGCGGCCAGCGTCGCGGGGGGCCGTGCGAACAACCGCCTTGCTTGGCATCGGCGCGAGCGCATAAGCTGCCCGCCATGTCCGTGCTCGACCTTGGCTCAGGCCGCCAGATTCTCAGCGAATCGCGCATTGCGTCCGTCGCCGGTGCGGAACTGGTGGTGACGGAGGTGGGCGACCGCCGCAAGGCGCTCTTTGCGGGCGAGGCGGACTATGCCGCGTCCGTCGCCGACGGGCGGGCGCGGCAATATGCTGCCGGGCGGGTGGCGGCGCGCGCCGCGCTTGAACGCATCGGCGTCGGCGCCGTGGAGATCGGTGCCGTCGGGCACCAGCCGGCATGGCCGGCGGGCGTTGTGGGCAGCATCGCGCACACGCGCTCGCTCGCGGTGGCGGTGGCTGGCATGGAATCGGCTTGCCGCGGCTTGGGCGTGGACATCGAACGCGAAACGGCGGTGTCCGCGGCGGTGGCGACGCGGCTGTTCGCAGAGTCTGAGCAGGCTTGGCTGCCGGCCCCGGAGTGGCGCACGATGCTCTTTTGCGCCAAGGAAGCCGTGTACAAGGCGGTGAACCCCATCGTCGGTGAGTTCTTGGGCTTTCGGGATGTGGAACTCGCCATCGATGCCGAGCGGCAAGAGTTCCGCGCCGAGTGTCGCGAAGGCCTTGAGTCCGCCGCCGCCGTGGCCGCCGGGCGCGGCCACTGGGCACGTTACCGCGCCCACTGGATCGTGCTGTTCGTTGTCTGACGCGCTGCGTCCGCGGCGCGCCGAATGGAGCTCGCCCTTACCGATTCGGCCCGCGCTGCATGGAAACCGGCTGCCAGCGCGTGAGCGGCGTCTTTGGCAACACGGTGGGATTGACGCAGCTCATCGGCCACAAGCCGCGCAACACCATCGCCACTTCACGCCCGACACGGCGGCGCGCAGTGGGGCGCATGCGCGAGGTGGCCGATGCCACATGGGGCGTGACCAAAACGTTGTCCATCGCCAGCAGCGGGTTGTCCGGGGCAGGGGGCTCCTGTTCCAGCACGTCCAAGCCGGCGGCGCCGACCTTGCCGCTGCCGAGCGCGGCGATGAGCGCCGCCTCGTCGATGATTGGCCCGCGCGCGGTGTTGATGATGACGACGCCATCCTTCATGCGCTCGAACGCCGCGGCGTTCAGCAAGTGTTCCGTCTCTTGGTTGTGGGGTGAGTGGACGGATAGGTAATCCGCGCGTTCCAGCAGCTCGCCGAACGCGACTGGCTCCACGCCATGTTCGCTGATGGTGAGTTCGGAAACATACGGGTCGTAGGCGGCCACATGCATGCCGAATGCCTTGGCGCGCTTGGCGGTGCAGCGGGCGACGTTGCCGAACGACAGCAGCCCGAGCGTCTGCCCCATCAAGCGCGGAATGTGGTTGAGCAGCGGCCGTCCCTTGCGCCAGTCGCCACCGCTGGTCGCAAAGGCGTCCATCTGCTTGGCGCGCCGCGCCGCGGCGAGCAGCAGCATCAAGGCGTGGTCTGCCACTTCTTCGATGAACACGTCTGGCGTGTTCGTCACGACGATGCCGGCGCGGGTGGCCGCATCCACATCCACCATGTCCACGCCGACGCTGGACAGGCCGATGACGACGCACTTTTCGAGCTTGGAGATGATGGTGTCGTCCAACTGCACGCCCCAGGAAGTGATGATCGCGTCGGCGCCGGCGGCGCCCTCGGCGAAGGCGCTTGGCGTGGGGCTCGGCACTTCAATGAGGTCTGCAACGGGTGCCAGCGCCTCCAGCTCCAAGGCGTACTTCTCGCTCAAGGCCGCCACTTGGGCCGCTGGGGGCAACTGCATGGCGACGAGTTTCTTGTTCATTTCCAATGGTTTCCCTAGTGCCAGTTAACGGCGCGAGTTGGCAGCGCCAAACGAGGTGGCGTGGGCGCCGGACCGCGCCCTAGCCCCAACTCGCTTCCGCGGCCGCCGCATCGCCGGCGCCGCTCAATCGCCGGATGGCCTCCTCGCGCAAGCCGCGCTTGAAGATTTTCTCCGAGGCGATGCGCGGCAGGCGATCGCTGGTGAGCCAGACGTGCTCTGGCACCTTGAACTTCGCCAGATGGGCGGCCACATGCGCCTGCAACTCGGCGGCGGTGGCGGCGGCGTCCGGCTGGCGCATCACCACCGCGGCCACGGTTTCGCCCAGCCGCTCGTGTGGAACGCCGAACACGGCGCACTCGGCCACTGCGGGATGCCGGTACAGCGCGGCCTCCACCTCTTGGCAGCCGATGTTTTCGCCGCCGCGCAGGATCATGTCCTTGGCGCGATCGGTGATGTAGACGTAATCGTCGGCATCCATGTGCCCGATGTCGCCGGTATGCACCCAGCCGTCCGTCAACGTGGCCGCCGTCGCCTCCGGCTGGTTCCAGTACTCCTTGAAGTTCATCACGCCGTGAATCCAGAGTTCGCCGGTTTCCCCGCGTGGCAGTTCCACGCCCTCCTCGTCCACCACTTTCACTTGCGCCAAGGGCTGCGCGGGGCGGCCGCAACTGCGTGGGCGTTCGCTGAACGCGGCGCCGCCGATCATCGTCGCCAGCCCTTGCGTTTCCGTCATGCCCCAGCCGGTGCCGGCGGCGCCAGCGCCGATGCGGTCGTCAATGCGCGCGGCGTGTTCCGGCGCCATCGGCGCGCCACCGCCGCCGGCGGTTCTCAAGCTCGACAGGTCGTACTTGTCGTAGTTTGGGGACTGCACCAGTTCCCACGCCATGGTCGGCACGCCGTTGAAGGTGGTGATGCGCTCGGCTTCGATGATGGCAAGCGCCTGCTCCACATCCCATCGGTACATGGCGACGAGTTTGCGCCCAGGGCGGAACGACGAGAGCAGCATCACTGTCAACCCGGTGACGTGGAAGAGCGGCACGCTGAGTATGGTGGCCGGCGGATGCTCGGGCGTCTCTTCGAAGAGCTCCGGCATGAGCACCGCCGCCACGGCGAACCCAGACTCCCAGCCCATGAGGGCGTGGACGATGGAGCGATGCGCGGACAGCACGCCCTTGGGATGCGCCGTGGAGCCAGATGTGTAGAGGAGGGTGGCATTGGCGTCCGGCGGCAGCGGGGTGTCGGGCATGGTGGCGTCTGCGCCGGCGAGGAAGCTGCCCCAAGTGGCGCAACCATCGTGTTCGCAGCGCACCGTCACGAGTTCGATGCCGAGGCGCCGCGCATGGGGCGCGATGCGGTCGCAACGCTCGGCATCGACGAACAGCAGCTTCAGCCCGCTGTCTTCCACGCCGTACACCATCTCTTCGGTGCTCCACCATGCGTTCATGGCCACCGCCACGGCGCCCATGGCGGTGATGCCCATGAAGGCGAACGCCCATTCCGGGTAGTTGCGCATGGCGATGCCGACGCGATCGCCGGGTTGAATGCCGCGCGCCGCGAGCGCATTGGCGCAGGCCGCGGCGGTGTCCCAAGCCTTTTGGAAGCTCGTGCGCTCGTCCTCGTAAACGTAGAAGTCTGCGTCGCCGTGGGCGGCGCCTTGGCGGTACAGCTCGCGCAGGTTGTCCGGCGCGTGGACGAACACGGTGAAATCGTTGCCGCCGATGCGTTCGGCGGCGGTCTCGAAGGGCTGGCCCGGCTGCGTGATGGCGCGCACCGCGGCTTCCATTGCGGCTTTGTCCACAGTCTCCTCGGCGAACGGCGTCTTAGGCAGGTTTGTGCATTTTGCTCGGCGCACGTTGATGGCGTGTGCGCCACCCGGCCAATGTTACACAAGGCCGGCGGTGCTCGTCGCCGCTGTGTTCGCCGTCGTCGGCTGGGCGCCTCAGCTGCCACGCGGGGGCGGACGGCCAATCGCCGCTTGCCGGTGCTACTATCGTTGGCAGGGGCGGCGCGGGGGGTGCCAAGCACAACGGCAAAGCGCTAAGCGGAGCAGCAAAGGAGAGGATTCATGCGAGAGAACAGCGCGTTGAAGGCGTGGCGCGGCGGTGGGCAAACCATCGGCGGTTGGCTTTCCATCGGCAATGCGTACACCGCAGAGGTGATGTCCGGCATGGGGTTCGATTGGCTCTGCGTGGATTTGCAGCACGGCATGCTGAGCTATGACGACCTCACCTACATGCTGCCGGCCATCTCCACGCGCGACACCATCCCCTTCGTCCGCGTGCCGTGGAACGAACCCTACGAGATCATGAAGGCATTGGACGCCGGCGCTTACGGCGTGATCGTACCCATGGTCAACAACGCCGAAGAAGCCGCGCAAGCGGTGGCGGCATGCCGCTATCCGCCCGATGGCAGCCGCTCGTTCGGCCCCATTCGGGCAGCCATGTACGGCGGGCGCGGCTACGCCGGCGAAGCCAACGGCCAAATCGCCTGCATCGCGATGGTGGAGACGGCGGAGGGCATCGAACAACTCGATGCCATCGCCTCCACGCCGGGGCTCGATGCCATCTACATCGGCCCTTCGGACTTGGGGTACGCCTTGGGGCTCGGCCCTGCGGCGTTCGATGACCCGCTGCATGTCGAGACGGTGCAGCGCATTTTTGCCGCATGTCGCGCCAATGGCGTCGCCGCCGGCATTCACGCCGGCAGCTTGGCCTTCACGCGCAAGTGCCTCGAACAGGGCTTCAATCTTGTCACCTTGGGCTCGGACGGCGGCTTCATGGCGCAGGCGGCGCGAAAAGACTTGGCGGACGCGCGCGAAACGGCGGTGGCGGAGCGGGAGAACACCGGCTACTGATGCGGCCGGTGCCGCGGCGCCGTAGGTGCGGCGGCGCAAGCAAGAGCCGCATGAAGAGCCGCTTGAGTGGCAATTGAGCGAGGGCAACAACGGAGCAGCGTGGATGGCTGAGAACACTTACGAGCAAATCCTGTTTGACGTGCAGGGCAGGGTGGCGGTGCTGACGCTGAACCGCCCGAACCGCCTGAACGCTTGGACGGCGGTGATGAACGCGGAACTCATTCACGCCATCGAGCGCTGCAACGCAGACGCGGGGGTCGGCGCCATCGTCGTCACCGGCGCTGGGCGCGGGTTCTGCGCCGGCGCGGACATCCGCGACAGCTTCAAGGCGCGCATGGAAGGTGAGGAGCGGTCTCCCGTCCGGGATTGGATCCGCCTCGTGCGCGAGTCGAAGCCGTTGATCGCCGCCGTCAACGGCGCCAGCGTGGGCATCGGCGCCACCATGATTCTGCCCATGGACCTCATCATCGCCTCGGAGTCCGCGAAGTTCGCGATGGCCTTCGTGAAGATGGGGTTGACGCCGGAACTGGCGAGTTCGCACTTCCTGGTGCAGCGCATCGGCTTTGGCCGCGCCAGCGAAATGTGCCTCTCTGGGCGGCTTTACACCGGCGCCGAGGCGCATGGTTTGGGCCTAGTGGATCGGCTCACGACGCCAGAAGCGCTGATGGACACGGCCCTTGAGCTGGCCGCCGACATCGCGGCGAACCCAGCGCCGCAGCTGCGCTGGATCAAAGCGCTGTTGACGGAAAACGGCTCTGAGACCGACATCGCCACTGTGCAACGGCGCGAGGGCGAAGCCTTGCAACGCGCCTATGTGAGCGCGGAGCACAAGGAGGCGGTGGACGCCTTTCTGGCGAAGCGCCCGCCCAACTTCGCTTGAGCCATCCGCGCCGCGAGTACACCCACAGGGGCCCACAGGGGGAAACGCAATGATCTGGTTTGGAGCGCTCGGCGCCGCCGGCATTACCCCGCGCGCCTTGGTGGTGCCTTGCTGGGACGAGCCACGCGCAGCCATCCGCTGCGTGGCCGCGCGCGACCGGCGGCGCGCCGAAGGCTTCGCGCAGTGGTTCCGCATCCCGGTGGTGCATGACGACTATGCCGATGTGGTGGCGGATGAATCCATCAGCGTGGTGTACAACGCGCTGCCCATCAGCGGGCACCATGAGTGGACGCTCGAGGCGCTCGCGGCCGGCAAGCATGTGCTGTGCGAGAAGTCCTTGGCGTGCAACGCCCGCGAAGCCGAAGCGATGGCGCAGGCCGCCAAGGACGCCGGCTTGGTGCTGATGGAAGCGTTCCACTATCGATACCACCCGGTGTTCATCCGCGCCAAGGAAATCGTGGACGCCGGCGTGTTGGGGCGCATCCGCGAGGTGCAGGCCACCTTCAACGCGCCGGTGACCGATCCGAATGACATCCGCAATCAGTACGCCACTGGCGGCGGGGCGACGATGGACCTTGGCTGCTATCCCATCTCTTGGGTGCGGCACATCACCGGCGAGGAACCGGAGGAGGTGACTGCGCGCGCCGAGGAGGGAGCGCCCAACGTGGATGTGATGCTGGAAGCGAAGATGCGCTTTCCGAGCGGCGTCCAAGCGACCACTGCGTCGGACATGCGCGCCGGCGTCAGGTTTCGCATGGACATGGTGGTGACGGGCGACAAGGGCGTTATGAAGGTGGACAGCCCGCTCGTGCCGCAGATCGGCCACCAGATCAGCGTGGCCGTGAACGGCGAAACCAGCGTGGAGCGCTTGGATCGGCGCGCCAGCTATGCCTATCAACTCGATGCGTTCTTAGATGCGGTGGAGCACGGCAAGCCCTTGTTCACCGACGCAGAGGATGGCGTGAAGCAGATGCGCCTGATCGACCGCTGCTACGAAGCGGCGGGCCTGCCGGTGCGGGGGCTTGCGCTCTAGCCCACTTGCGGCTTGGGCGGGCGTTATCATGTCCGCACCGACCGTTCGGGAGATTTGCGATGCAACTCGGCAAGTTCGCTTCCACTGAAGCCTTCAACCCCACCTACAACCGCATCCAAGAGCTTGGCTTGCAGCAGCATGTTGTGGAGCTGGATTCCTACGGCTTCACGGTGATTCCGCCGCAGAAGGTGGCGCCGCCGGCGTTCCTTGAGCGCATGCGCGACACGGTGCTGCGCCTTTGCGAGGAGCGCACGGGCATCGAGTTCGATGTGGCGAAGAATGGCGGCTTCGGCAACTATCAGGCGCAGCCGCAGCGGGACGGCCAGTTCTTGCTGTTCTACCTCTTGATGGCGGATCGCATCTTCGAGGAGTGGGTGCTGAATCCCACGCTGTACACCATGATCGACTACCTGATGCGCGGCCAACAGCAGCTTTCCAGCCTCACCTCCTTCGTGAAGTGGCGGGCAGAGCGCGATGGCTTGGGCTTGCATTCGGATTCGCCGCCGGACCGAGACGGCCACTTGCCGGCCTGCTCGGATGTCGCCAACGCGGCGTACTGCCTGACGGACTACACGCTGGCCAACGGCGCCATCTGCATGGTGCCCGGCAGCCACCTGCACTGCCGCCAGCCGAGCCCGGGCGAAGGCGAGGCCGACGCCGTCCCCGTGGAAGGCGAAGCCGGCTCGCTCATCGTCTGGCACGGCAACACTTGGCACGGCGCCTTCGAGAAGCAGACGGACGGGCTGCGCCTGAACGTCACCAGCTACCACTGCAACCGGCGTATCAAGACGCAGGAGAGCTATCAGTGGCGGGTGACGCAAGCGATGCTGGACCGCAACCCCCCGGAGTTCGCGCGCCTCGTGGCCGCGGACGACACCATGGGCTGGGACGCGGAAGGCCCGGACTACTCGCGCACCATGAAGTACGCAAGCCCCGCAGACAAGAAGCGCTTCGGCGCACGCATGGGGTCTCGACGCGCCGCGGCCTGACGGCCTGCGGCGCTCTCTGACTTCGCCGGCGAACGACCCCGCCGATGCAGGCGTACATCGTTCGCCGGCTGCTCGCGCTGGCGCCGACGCTGTTCTTCGCGAGCCTCATCGTCTTCATCTCGATGCGCCTGATCCCAGGCGATGTCATCGACCTGATGCTGGCGCAGAACGACATCGCGACCGGCCAGGATCGGGCGAAGATCGAGGCGGCGTTGGGGCTGGATCAGCCGGTCTACCTGCAATACTTCCGCTGGATCGGCGGCGTCCTGCAGGGAGACTTGGGCGTCTCCCTGTGGCGCAACGTGCCGGTGGCCGATCAGCTTTGGGCCACCTTGCCCATCACCTTCGAACTGGGGTTCTTGGCGCTCATCGTGGCGCTCACCGTGGCGCTGCCCATTGGCGTCTACTCGGCCATGCGCCAAGACACCGCCGGCGACTATGTGGCGCGCTCCTTCTCCCTCCTGATGCTCGCGGTGCCCGGGTTTTGGCTCGGCACGCTGGTGATGGTGTTTCCGTCGGTTTGGTGGCGTTGGGCGCCTGAGCTCGAATACACGCCGTTCTTTGAAGATCCGTTGAAGAACTTGGCGCACATGATCGTGCCCGCCATCCTGCTGGGCCTGTCGATGTCCGCCGTGACGATGCGCATGACGCGCACCATGATGCTGGAAGTGCTGCGGCAGGATTACATCCGCACGGCGCGGGCCAAGGGGGTGGGCGAAGCGCTGCTCGTCGCCCGCCATGCGCTGCGCAACGGCTTGATTCCGGTGGTGACGCTCATCGGCCTGCAAGCGCCGCTGTTGATCGGCGGCGCGGTGATCTTCGAGCAGATCTTTGTGGTGCCTGGCATGGGGCTGTTGCTGCTTGAAGCCGTGTTCCAGCGGGACTACCCGGTGGTGTCGGGCGTGTTCTTGGTGGTCGGCGTGGGCGTGCTGCTCATCAACTTGGCCGTGGACGTGAGCTATGGCTGGCTGGACCCGAAGGTGCGCCACCAGTGAGCGAAGCCATCGCCGCCGCGGACATGGCGCCGCCGGCTGCCGGCTTCGGCGAAGCCATGCGGCGCAGCCTCGTCGGCCGCTTGGTGCGCGAGAAGCCGCTCGCTGCCGTCGGCGGCGCCGTGTTCCTGTTGTTCTTGTTCTGCGGGGTGTTCGCCGACGTCCTGGCGCCCTACGGCGTGAACGAAACCGACCTCGCGCAGCGCCTCGAGGCGCCGTCTTGGTCGCATCCCTTTGGCACCGATCACTTGGGCCGGGACGTGCTCTCGCGCATCCTCATGGGCGGCCAACTGTCCATGGTGGTGAGCTTCTTGGCGGCCGGCCTCGCCACCGTGGTGTCGTTGGCCATCGGCGTCGTCTCCGGCTACTTCGGCGGCAAGACGGACATGGTGATGCAACGCGGCGTGGACGCCTGGATGACCTTTCCGGACCTCGTGCTCCTCATCGTCATCATCTCCGTCGTCGGGCCGGGCATCCCGCAGATCGTGTTGGTGCTGGGGCTGCTCTACGGCATCGCCGGCTCGCGCATCGTGCGCGGCGCGGTGGTGTCGGTGAAGGAGAACATGTACACCCATGCGGCGCAGTCCATCGGCGCGGCGACTTGGCACATCTTGCGCCGACACATCGTGCCGAACGTGATGCCGGTGGTGATCGTGCTGTTCACCACGCGCATCGGGGCGGTGATCCTCACCGAGGCGGGGCTCTCGTTCCTAGGTCTCGGCGTGCCGCCGCCGGCGCCCACTTGGGGCAGCATGTTGAGCGGCACGGGACGCACCTACATGTATCTCGGCCCTTGGCTCGCCTTGGCGCCGGGGCTCAGCCTCACCATCGTTGTGTATGCCATCAACGTGTACGGCGACGGGCTTCGAGACCTTTTGGACCCGCGCATGCGCGGCACGCAGTGATCGGCAGGCTTGCTAGGGTGGTGGTGAGGGCGGTGAACGTGATGTTTGGCAAATGGCAGGCGGAGTGGCAGCGCGCGGCCTCGACGCTGGCTTTGAGGTTGGCGGTGGCCGGGTGCGCCGTGGCCAGTGCCGGGGCCTTCGGCGCCGATGGCGAAGCCCCGCGCTACGGCGGCACGCTCAACATCGGCACGGTGTATGTGACCCTCTCTGCGCTGTCTTGGGATCCGGTGGATTGGTCTTGGAAGAGCAACCACGACTACGGCATGGTGCGCGAGCAGCTCTTCGCTGGGGACTTGGACAAGAGCGTGCGCAAGGGCGGCTGGTATCCCTTCGTGGCGGAAGCCTATCTGCCAGACGATGTGCTGCGCGGCGAGCTCGCCGAGCGCTGGGAGTGGGAAGACGAGCGCACCCTAGTGGTGCATTTGCGTTCCGGCGTGCGGTTCACCGGCAAACCGGGCGTGATGGCGCCGAGGGAACTGGACGCCGAAGACGTCGCGTACAGCTTCCATCTCGTCAACAACAGCCCCAAAAAGGCGCAGTCGAACTATTGGGACTACTTGGACGCCGTGGAGGCGCGGGACGCCCGCACCGTGGTGTTCCGCTTCAACCAGTTCAACGCCGAGTGGCCGTATCGCTACGGCTACGGGTATCACTCATCGATCCTGCCCCGCGAGATGGCAGCCGTGGACCGCAAGGATTGGCGCACCGTGGTGGGCACCGGGCCGTTCACGCTGGCGAACTATGTGCATGGCAATTCGCACAACTACGTGAAGAACCCAGACTATTGGGATCGCGAGCGCATCGGCGCCAAGGCATGGCAGATTCCGTTTGTCGATGGCGTGACGTATCGCGTCATCAAGGATGAAGCGACCTATCTCACCGCCATCCGCACGGCCAAGGTGGACATCCTCGAATCCGTGCGCTGGATCGCGGTGGATCACCTCAAGGAGACAACGCCCGAACTGCAATGGTCCAAGTGGCTTTCCACCAGCGGCAACTTCGTCGCCCTGCGCATGGATCAGCCACCGTTCGATGATGTGCGGGTGCGGCGCGCGCTCAACATGGCGGTGGACCAGCGCGAGATTGCCGAGCTGTTCTACGGCGGCCACGCGGAGGTGATGGCTTACCCGCAGCATCCCGGTTTTGGAGACTACTTCCAGCCCTTGGCAGAGATGCCGGCGTCTGTGCAGGAACTCTTTGGCTACCACCCGGAACGGGCGCGGGCGCTGTTGCGGGAAGCCGGCGTGCCGGAGGGCTTCACCTTCAAGGTGCAGGTTTGCACCTGCACCGCCAGCAACATGGACCTCATCCCCTTGCTGGACGCCTATCTCGCCAAGGTGGGCGTGCGCCTGGAGATCGAGCCGATGGAGTACGCCTCGTTCCTCTCGATGATGACGACGCGCAACCATGGCCCCGGCTACTTCATGAACAACGGCCACACCAACCCCACCACATCCATCCGCAAGTTCATCACCGGCCACACTTGGAACCCAGCGCTCTACTCCAAGCCGGAGTTTGATGCGGCCATCGACACCCTCATGCGCACGCGAGACCCGGCGCAGCGGGTGGCCATGACGCGCCAGCTGACGGTGAAGCTGCTTGATGAGGCGCCCTCCATCTGGCTGCCTACCGTATACAACTACACGGCTTGGTGGCCTTGGGTGAAGAACTACGGCGGCGAGCTGCGCGCCGGCGCCGTGCGGCCGGGGCCCATTTATGCGCGTGTCTGGATCGATCAAGACCTGAAGCGCCAGTTGGGATTTGAGTAGCGATGGACCCTGCGCCGCTGCTCGACATTTCCGGCTTGTGTGTGTCCTTCCGCACCGATCGGGGCTTGGTGCGGGCAGTGCAGGACGTGTCTCTGCAGGTGCGCGCTGGGGAGACGCTCGCCATCGTCGGCGAAAGCGGCTCCGGCAAGAGCGTGACGGCGCTCTCCATCCTGCGCCTGTTGGGCGAAGCCGGCCGCGTTGACGCCGGCCGCATCGTCTTCGACGGGGAGGACTTGCTGGCGTTGGAAGACCGCGCCATCCGCGCCATCCGGGGCGACCGCGTCGCCATGATCTTTCAAGAGCCGATGTCTTCGCTCAACCCGGTGCTCACCATCGGCATGCAGGTGGCGGAGCCCATCCGGCTGCATCGCAACGCGCCTTGGAAGGACGCCTATGCGCGCGCCGGAGAACTGTTGGAACGGGTGCGCATTCCAGACGCCGCCGGGCGGCTTGGCGACTATCCGCATCAGCTATCTGGCGGGATGCGCCAGCGCGTGATGATCGCCATGGCCTTGGCCTGCCGGCCGCGCCTCATCATCGCCGACGAGCCGACCACTGCGCTGGACGTGACGGTGCAGGCGCAGATATTGGAGCTGCTGAAGGAACTCACGCGGCAGGCGAACTCGGCGCTGATCCTCATCACTCACGACCTGGGCGTCGTCGCCCGCTATGCGGACCGCGTGGCGGTGATGTATGCCGGCAGCATCGTGGAAACGGCGCCGGCGCGAGCGCTCTATGCGTCTCCCGCGCACCCCTACACGCGCGGCTTGATGGCCTCGATTCCGAGCATCGACGGCGCCATCGGCGCTCGCCTGCCAACCATCGACGGCCAGCCGCCAGACTTGGCGCGCCTGCCGCCTGGCTGCGCATTCGCGCTGCGCTGCCCGCATGTGTTCGAGACCTGCCGCGCCACGCCGCCGGCGCTGATGGAGGCGGGGACGGCAGGGCATCTGCGCGCCTGCCATCTTGACGCGGACGCTGCTGGCGCCACGGCGCAGGAGCGAGCCTGACCATGCCCGCGGACACTGCGCCGCAACAGCCGGATGGCGACGCGCTCCTGCAGGTGGAAGGCCTCAAGGTCCATTTTCCGGTCACCGCCGGGGTGGTGCTGCAGAAGCGCATTGGCTCCGTGAAAGCGGTGGATGATGTCTCTTTCTCGTTGCGGCGGGGCGAGACATTTGGCTTGGTGGGGGAGAGCGGCTGCGGCAAATCCACCACCGCGCTGGCGGTGCTTCGGATGTTGGAACCCACCGCCGGGCGCATTGTGTTCGAGGGACGGGACATCACGCACTTGAACGCAGTGAAGATGCGGCCGCTGCGCCGCCGCATCCAGATGGTGTACCAAGACCCGTTCAGCTCCCTCAACCCACGCATGCGGGTGCGGGACGTGATTGGCGAACCCCTAGTCGTGCATGGGCTGGCCAAGGACAAGGCGGCGTACCGAGCGCGCGTGCGCGAACTGATGGATCTGGTTGGCCTGCTGCCACACATGGGCGAACACTATCCGCACGAGTTCTCCGGCGGGCAGCGCCAGCGCATAGGCATCGCCCGCGCCTTGGCGCTCTCGCCAAGCCTAGTGGTGTGCGACGAACCCGTTTCGGCCCTCGATGTGTCCATCCAAGCGCAGGTGGTGAATCTCCTCATGGACCTGCAGGAGCGCTTAGGGCTGACCTACCTGTTCATCGCCCACGACCTTTCGGTTGTGCGCCACATCAGCGACCGCATCGGCGTGATGTACTTGGGCAGAGTAGTGGAGATTGCCGCCGGCGACACGCTCTTCAAGGCGCCCAAGCACCCCTACACCCAAGCGCTGCTCGCAGCCGTGCCGCTGCCCGATCCTGAACTCGACGCCGCCCGCCCGCACGACCTCATCGCCGGCGAAGTGCCCAGCGCCCGCACACCCCCGCCCGGCTGCCGCTTCCATCCCCGGTGCCCACAGGCCATGCCACGCTGCAAAGTGGAGACCCCACCGCTAGTGGAGCGGGATGGGTCGGAGGTGGCGTGTCATCTCTATGGCGGGTGAGGGCGGTTCTTCGCGCCAAGGTGGGTAGGGCAGTTTAGGGCGCTGATGATGCAGGCCAACGCCGCGTGCGCTGGCGGCCGCGTGTTCCCTACGGAAGGCCTGAACAGGCCCCCGCGACGCTGTGACAATGGACGCCCCATGTCGAGGCTGAAGGCGTCTGTCACGCAAGAGGAACATCGTTCGAAGGCGAGGTGTGGCACATGAGTACCGCCTTCAGAGAACACCGTGCCGTCTCATGCGACATTGACCGTGACCAAAAGGCGCAAACGCGGCTACGCCAGACGGCACTGACCGCTCGTCTCGGCTGGGCGCAATGTCCCGACCCCGACAGCGTGGTTAAACAGCGGCAACGTGGCGCATGGCACCCCATCCGATTTGTGCGATGGCCAAGCCACCAAACGAAAGAGGACCGTCAATGATGGGACACGAGAAATCGGAGGCAAAGCACCGCGAGAGCGTGAGTCTAATGCGGGCCGCGTATGACGTGTTGGTTCGACACAGACGCGGGATCCGAGGGCGTGATTTGGCCCCGGGTTACGACGAAGCCAGATTCTGGCTGACCATAGTGGGCTCGTACTCCCTCTTGGAACAAAGCCTCAAACTGCTGGTCGGCGTAAGAGATCCAAGCTATCCGTCGTCCAAAAGGGCCCGGAAAGACGACCGTCACAACCTCGGTCTCGTGTACAAGAGACTCGCACGACAAGAGAAGGACAGTTTGCAGGAGAGCCACGCCCAATACGCTTCGTTCATCGAGTTTCCCTCGAAATACTCCAAGCTGAGGGACTATCTGGGCGTCATCGGGAACGGTCAGGTGGACTGGCGGTACCTCCTGCTGGATAAGGGCATCTCAGATCTGCCGAACCTGCCATCGCCACTCTATCCTGACATGCTATTGGAGACCATACGCAGCGTTCTAGACATCTTGGCGAGGACGGTTTGGCCCGACGATGAAATGCAAATGCACGACGTTTGCCGACGATTGGCGGAAGGGCTTGAGGGTGCGCTGTATCATGATCAAACGTCTGACGGGCCTTCCCTTGACGACTTGGATAGTTGGGCGCGGGACGGTCGAGGTGTCGTCAACGCGTTTTCGCGCTACCTGCGAGCGGGTCCGCTGGACGACTACCCCGACGCGATGCGGGAGTGGTTAGACCACGCGGTGGAGGCGGCGAAGGCGAAGGCGGCCGGGAAAGCGGCCGAACAGGACGGCGACGACGACTTGGCGCGGTTTCTTCGGGTCGCAAGCCGATGCTGCGCGACAGTCAACGACAACAGGTTCTCTTTCAAGAACCCCCGTCCTAAGCCGCTCTTCGGCGGTCAGTCGCTAGACCTGCCGCTGGGCCTGCACGACGGTTGGAGCGTCGAATGGCGTGCTGACAAGACGACATGGCGCGGAGCGGTGGATGCCATTCGGGAATTGCCGGTACGAGTCGGCCAGATATCAACAATGAGGTGGCACCGTTGCAGGAAACCGAATCAGATGGATTTCATCCTTGGCAAGCAAGGGCGGCTGACGGTGCGTCGCCATGAATGGGAACTCATGTCTCTCGACGCCCGCATTCGCAGTGTCTGGGACGGTGGCCCTAAAGACACTCGAATCCACTCGGCGCGTTTCGCCGTCGTCGATGCTGATGGCAATTGGCCGTCCGAGGAATGCGACCTCGCTTGCCAAGCCTGCCGCGGCACGGGCTTCTGCAGGGACTGCAGAGGCGAGTCCACGGAGCTAGAATGTCGGACTTGTTCGCTGGCCGAAGGGCTCTGTCCCCAGTGTTTAGGCTACGGCAGGGACGGAGACCACATCATCGCCGGCACCGCTCGGTGAAGCTGATGCAGCCGAACATCTTGCCCGCTACCTTGTCGTGGAGCTTCAATGGGCGCTGAAGGCCACAAGGGTGCCGTCGGCCCGAATGTGAAGGCTGGCACGGGTTCTATGTCGGAAGCCACCTCGGATCGGTCGAAGAGCCTAAGGGCAGCAGGCGCTATGGTGCGATGGTTGGCCTGCATCGTGTTGGCCGCGACTGCTCCGGCGACGACGGCCGGAGAACCCTCGCGTGAGAACGTAGGGGTTCCCGACGAGGGCGAAGCCGTCTCGTCGGTCCGCAAGGCGGCCGAGCAGGGAGACGCGGCCGCGCAGTTCAACCTAGGGCTCATGTACAACAACGGCGAGGGCGTTCCCCAAGACTACGGCGAAGCCTTGCTGTGGTACCGGAAGGCGGCCGAGCAGGGAGACGCGGCCGCGCAGTTCCTCTTGGCGTCCGGATACGCGAAAGGCGAGGGCGTTCCCCAAGACGACCGCGAGGCGACGCGCTGGTTCCGCAAGGCGGCCGAGCAAGGAGATGCGGGCTCGCAGCTCCTTTTGGCGACCAGGTACGCGAGGGGCCAAGGGGTCCCCAAGAACAAATACAGAGCCATCCTGTGGTATGTAAGGGCGGCCGAGGGGGGAGACGCGTACGCACAGTTCATCCTAGGGCAGCTGTACGCAAATGGCTTCAGCGCTCCGGAAGGCGACAACCGCGAAGCCGAGCGGTGGTTTCGCAAGGCGGCCGAGCAAGAAGATGCGGACGCGCAGAGTAGCTTGGATAGCTTGGGGATCGTGTACGTCAAAGGCCTAGGCGTTCCGCAAGACTACGGCGAAGCTGCGCGGTGGTACCGCAAGGCGGCCGAGCAGGGACGCGCGGATGCGCAGTACAACCTAGGGTTCATGTACGTCAAAGGCCAAGGCGTTCTCCAAGACGACGGCGAAGCCGCGCGGTGGTACCGCAAGGCGGCCGAGCAGGGATACGCACCCGCACAAGGCGCTCTAGGGGCCATGTACAACCTTGGCCACGGCGTTCCCCAAGACTACGGCGAAGCCGTGCGGTGGTCCCGCAAGGCGGCGGAGCAGGGAAACGCGGGCGCACAGGGCGTCCTAGGGCTCATGTACCGCCACGGCTGGGGCGTTCCCGAGGACTACATCCAAGCCTATGCTTGGCTCAATCTCGCGGCCGCCCAAGGGCTTCCAAGGGCGAGCGAGAGCCGGGCAGCCGTGCGCGAGATTATGACTAGGGACCAGATCGCTGAAGCTCAGAAGCTCAGCCGTGAACTTGTCGAGTGACCGCCGGTGCGCCGGCGACAACTCCGACGCATGCACACCGCGATGGCCCTTCACGAAGTCCGAGCGTCTGCGGGAGCGCTGCGCATCGGCTTGGTGGCGCGTTACCCCACGTTCACCGCGGCGATCTCGTTCTTCACCAGCTCCCGGGTTCGCTTGCGTTCGTACTTGCGTGCAGGGGTGTTGATGATGTCTACGAGGTCTCCGGCGCTTAGGCCGCGCTCGATGGCGGTGGCGTCGGCGTCTTCGTAGGCTGTGGTGCGTTGGCGTGGCACGCGGCCGGCGGCTTCAATGAGCTCGCGCATGCGCTGGGGCGTCGTCTCTTGGCCGTGGCTAGCACCGGCGGCGCGGGTGATGCTCTCATTCATCAATGTGCCGCCCAAGTCATTGCAGCCGGCGTTCAGCGCGGCCAGCACGCCTTCGTGGCCCATCTTTACCCAGCTTGCTTGAATGTTGGTGATGTGCGGGTGCAGGGCGAGCCGTGCCACGGAATGCACCAGAATCGCTTCCCGGAAGGTCGGCCCGCGCCGCGCCTTGCCCTTGAGATAGAGCGGCGCTTCCATGTGGACGAAGGGCAGGGGAACGAATTCGGTGAAGCCGCCGGTGCGCTTTTGCAGTTCGCGCACACGCATGAAGTGGCGCGCCCAGTGCTGCGGCTGATCGACGTGGCCGTACATGATGGTCGCCGTCGTCTTGAAGCCCACGCCGTGGGCCGTCTCCATCACTTCGAGCCACTGCGCGGTGTTGATCTTGTCTGGGCAGATCACGGCGCGCACTTCGTCGTCGAGAATCTCGGCCGCGGTGCCGGGCAGGGTGTCTAGCCCGGCATCCTTGAGCTGCGTCAGATAGTCCGCCAAGGTCAGGTTGGAGGTGGCGGCGCCCTGCCACACTTCCAGCGGGGAGAACGCATGCACATGCATCTCCGGCACCGCCTCCTTCACCGCGCGCACGATGTCCAGATAGGTTTGCCCGGTGTACTCCGGGTGAATGCCGCCCTGCATGCACACTTCCGTGCCGCCTCGGTGCCATGCTTCCGCCACGCGCCGCTGAATCTCTTCGTGGCTCAGGTCGTAGGGGCGTCCGCGCAGGTTCTCCGCCAACTTGCCCTTGGAGAAAGCGCAGAACTGGCACTTGAAGTAGCAAATGTTGGTGTAGTTGATGTTGCGGTTCACCACGAAGCTCACAACGTCGCCATTCACCGCTTGGCGCAGGGCGTCCGCCGCTTGGGCGACCGCGTTGAAGTCGTCCCCGCGGGCGCGAATGAGGCGCACGATGTCCGCTTCCTCCAAGTCCGCGCCGTCCTGCGCCCGCTGCAGGATGTTCGCCACGTCCGGCGATACCCGATGTGGCGGTTGGTGAACGCGCTGCAAGGCAGCTTCTGGTGGCGGCGTTTCCTCGCCCGGGGACCAACCGTCCGTGCGCGGCAGCCCCTCGCCGTCCGTGAGGTCCAACAGCCGTTGCCGCAGCCCGGCGTCCAGCCAGCGTTCGGGGCGCTGCAAGAAAGGCGGATAGATGGTGAGCCGCTCATGCAGGTGCTTGCCGGCAAGCGCCGTTTCGCGCCGCAGGTCCTCAAGATGCGGCCACGGCGCTTCGGGATTGACGAAGTCTGGCGTCAATGGCGAAACGCCGCCCCAATCGTCTATGCCGGCGGCCACGATTTGCGGCAGCACGCCCGGGCTCAGGTTCGGCGGCGCTTGCACGCTCATGGCGGAGCCGAACAGGATGCGCGCCACGGCGATGGTCCACAGCAGCTCGTTCAAGTCTGGCTCTGGCGCCGAGCGCATCTTCGTGCCGGGCTTGGCGCGGAAGTTCTGCACGATGATCTCTTGGATGTGGCCGTGTTCCTCATGCACATCCCGGATCGCGAGCAGGGATTCAATGCGCTCGCGGCGCGTTTCGCCGATGCCGATCAAAATGCCCGTGGTGAACGGGACACCCGCCTTCCCCGCGTCCCGCAGCGTCTGCAGGCGCACCGCCGGCACCTTGTCCGGCGAGCCGTAGTGCGGCATGCCCTTTTGCGTCAGCCGTTCGGACGCGGATTCCAGCATGATGCCCATGGACGCCGCTGTCGGCCGCAGCGCGTCGATCTCCGCCGGCGTCATGTTGCCTGGGTTCAGGTGCGGCAGCAGACCGGTCTCGTCAAGCACCGCCTGCGCGGCCTGGCCGAGATAGTCCAAGGTCGTCTCGCAGCCCATCGCCGCCAACGCCTCCCGGGCGGCGCGATAGCGCAGCTCGGGCTTCTCGCCCAGCGTGAAGAGCGCTTCTTTGCAGCCGAGCGCCGCGCCTTGGTGCGCCACGTCCAACACGGCGTCGAGGGACATGTAGGGGGCTTCGATGCGCTTCGGCGTTTGCGCGAACGTGCAGTAATGGCAGACGTCCCGGCACAGGTGCGTGAGGGGGATGAACACCTTGCGCGAGTAGGTGATGGCATTCTGAAAGCCACGGTCTCGCAGTTCGCCGGCAACTGTGGCCAGCGCCGCCGTGTCCTCGTAGGCTGCCAAGGCCAAGGCTTGGGCATGGGTGGGCAAATCGCCGGCCAGCGCGGCCTTCAGGGCGTCGTTGGAATGCATAGCTTCCCCCAAGGAGCGAGTTTCAATTATGCGTGTCAACCAGCCTTGAAGCCACACCGTGCGCGTTGAGGTAGCGCCAAGCCTCCGTGTCGCTTGGAGTGCTGGCGAAGTCTCGCAGCGCGTCGATGGTGTCGATGTCCAGGCCAAGGCCGGGCCGGCGCACGATGCGCGGCTCGATGCCGGCGGCGCGAGCCAGGGCCTGATGCGGCGCGAAGCTGGTGCCGTCGAACTGGTAGCGCATGGCGTTGGGCGGCGTCGCCACGATGCAGTTGGTGCCGATGTCGTGGCGGTCTGGCGCCAAGGTCACATGTTCGTGGCCTTGGAGCGCCGCTTCGATGTCCGCGCTCGTCACCGCCGGCAGGTCCGCATGGATAATCATCGTTCCCGCGCCGCCGCGTGCTGCCACGAAGGCGCCCGCTTCGGTGACGGCGCCGGTCAAACTCGATGCCGTCTCAGCCACGAAAGTGGCGCCGAACTGCTCTGCGAGTTCACGGGCGATGCCGGAGCGAGAGACGATGGCGATGCCGGCGAGCGGCGCGTTCGATAGCGCTTCCAGCACGCCCCGCGCCATCGCCAGCATCAGCCCAGCGCGCTCGGCTTCGCTCAGGTGCGGTGCCAAACGACCCTTGGCGCCTTGGGTGCCCTTGAACGGCAGCACGGCCCAGATGCCTTCGGGCAGCCCGTCCCTCGCCATCAGCCGCGCCCCGTGGCAACGCCCTTGCGCAAGGAAGCGGCGAAGTCGAGCGTCGTTCGCGCAAGTTCCGTGCGGTCGTCGAGGCTCTGCATCACTGTCTGCGCCACCCGCGTGGCCAGCCCAAGGCTTCGCACCGCGTCGGCTGCGGAGGCATCCTGTTCGTCCACGATGAAACCGTCGAGGATGTCGCCATAGTGCTCGGCCACTGCTTCGGCGGTGGTCGGGATGGCCAGTTCGCGCATCATCTTCGCCGTCGGCCCCTTGATCGCCCGGCCGCCGACGATGGGCGAGACAGCGACGATGGGCGCGCCGCAGGCGCGCAACAACTCGCGCAGCCCCGGCACGCTCAAGATCGGGTCGACGGAAACGAACGGGTTGGATGGGCAGATGACGATGGCGTCCGGCGCCGGGTCCAGAGCCGCCTCGATGCGTGGATTGACCCGGGCGGTCTCGCTGCCGGCAAAGGCAAAGCCCGTCACGGGCGGGGCGCAGCGGTCGCGCACGAAGTAGTGCTGGAAAGCCAGCGCCCCCGTTGGCGTTTGCACCACGGTACGCACCGGGTCGTCGGACATCGGCAGCACGGTAGTGGCGATTCCAAGCCGCTTGGCGATGGCAGCGGTGGCAGCCGTCAGGGTCGCGCCGCCGGCGAGCAGTTGCTTGCGCATCACATGCAGCGCTAAATCCTTGTCGCCGAGCCGGAACCAAGTCTCCCCGCCGAGTTCCTCCAACGCCGCCATGAACTGCCAAGTCTCCCCGCGGCGGCCCCAGCCGGCGACAAGGCCCGCTTGGCCGGCGAGCGTGTAGACGAGGGTGTCGATGTCGGGCGAGATGTGCAGGCCGAGGTGCTCGAAATCGTCCCCCGTGTTCACGATGAAGGCGGTGTCTTGCGCCGGCAGCGCCTTGGCGAAGCCGAGCGCGAGCTTGGCGCCGCCGATGCCGCCGGTGAGGGCGACCACCTTCATCGGAACAGGTCTTCCTCGAGGGGGCGCAGCAAGGATGCCGCCGGCTCGTCCCCTTCATGGCTGGCGACGCCCTGGACCAGCGCGGCGGGAGTGCCTTCGGTCGTCTCGCCCATCGCCAAGGTCGCCAGCGCGGCGATGCTGTCCGCACGGTTGATGAGCGTCACGTTCATCTCGCGCCCAAACAGGTCTTTGCCGCCGCGTCGGTCGTCCAGCCCCTGAACCCCGGCTGCGCCAATGGCGATGCCCACGGTGCCTAGGCGCCAAGGGCGGTTGGCGCTGTCGGTGATGATGACGCCGACTCGGCGCCCGCTGGAACGCTCGATGGCGTCGCGCAGGCGGGCTGCGGAGGCGTCTGGGTTTTCCGGCAACAGCAGCGCCGCTTCGTCGGCCACGCCATCGCCGTGTTCGATGTTCGATTGATCGATGCCGGCGTGGGCGCCGACGATGCCCAAGCGATGCCGCACGATGAGCACGCCCGGCTTCTTGCGCACGACGTCGGTGGATTCATCCAATATCAATTGCACTAAGCGCGGGTCTTTGTCTGTCTCGTCGGCAAGCGCCGTGGCCGCCGCCGACGGCGTGACATCGCTCAACCGCACCAAGCGCCCCTCCGCCTTGGAAACGATCTTCTGCGCCACGGCCAGCACATCCCCGGCCTCAAGCGCGAGCCCTTGCTCGGCGATTGCTGCGAGCAGCAGGGCAGGAAGGTCGTCCCCAGCCTGCACCATCGGCAGGCCGTGGATGGCAGTGGCGCTGAGCGTCTTTGCGGCGATGGTCAGTGGTCCGATTGCCCGACGATCTTGATGCCGGAGTGGGAGATGCCGTGGCGCCGGTTGATTTGGATGAGCACGCTCGTGAGCGCTTCCGCGGCGGCGGCGTTGTCAATCGGGCCGGCGTGCCAACCTGTGAGCCCAGCTTCGCCGATCAGCTCAATCACCTTGTCCCGCGCCACGCGCTTGTTGCCGGCGACGAGCACGTCGCACTCGATGTCCACATCTTCGGCCAAGAGGTGCGCCGCGATGTTCTGAAACGCGGACACCACCATCACCTCTTCGCCGAGGAAATCTTGCGCGCGCTTGCCGGCCGAGCCTTCGGCGGGCAACTGCACGGTGCCGACGCGTGGCGGCACCAACGGAGCGGTCACGTCGATGAGTATCTTGCCGGCGAGCCCGTCCTTCACCGTCTCGAGCGTGGAAAGCTGGTGCTCGGCGGGCACGGTGAGCACGACGATCTCTCCGCTCTGGGCGGCTGCCGCGTTTTCCATGGCTTCGGCCGGCGTCTCCGGGCTCACCGCGGCGAGATTGGCCACCGCCGCCTGCGCCTTCGCCAATGTTCGGGAGCCGATGATGATGGCGTGGCCGGCCTTCGCCCAGCGCATGGCCAAGCCCGTGCCAAGGTCTCCCGTGCCGCCAAGAATGGCGATGGTCTCCCTGCCGGCCATCGGCAGCCCCCCAAGAAAAAGCGGCGATTATAGCCGTCGCCGCACGGTCGGTTGGCGCTGCCTGTCGCTCGGCGCCCGCCATGCTGTACCTTACGCGCCTCAACTTGCGGAGAGGATGCACCATGCGAATTGGCCTCATGCTGGGCGCGGACGGCGCCAGCGCCACCATCGACGACATCGTCGCCACGGCGCAGGACGTGGAAGGGCGGGGCTTTGCGACGCTCTGGATGGCGAACATCTTTTCGTTCGACGCCATCTCGACGCTCTCCATCGTCGGCCGGGAGACGCAGCGTTTGGGGCTTGGCACGGCGGTGACGCCGACGTATCCGCGCCATCCCACCGCCATCGCGCAACAGGCGTTGACGGCCGCCGCAGCCACCGGCAACCGCTTCACCTTGGGCATCGGCCTGTCGCACAAAATCGTCATTGAAGACATGCTCGGCCTTTCCTATGCGCAGCCGGCGCGCCACATGCGCGAGTACCTCTCCGTGCTGATGCCGGCGCTGCGCGGGGAGACCGTGAACTTCGACGGCGAGCTTTACCAGGTGCATAACCTCGCCCTCACCGTGGCCGGCGCCGAGCCGCCGCCAGTGGTGGTGGCGGCCCTCGGGCCAATGATGCTGCGGATCGCCGGCGAACTCGCGGATGGCACGAACACGTGGATGGTGGGCCCGAAGACGATGGAGCAGCACATCGTCAAGCGCATCAGCGCGGCCGCGACGGCTGCGGGACGCGAAGCGCCGCGAATCGTCGGTGGCCTGCCGATCGCGCTCACCACGAAGCCGGATGCGGCGCGCGAGACCATCGCCCGCAACCTCACCATCTATGGCCAGTTGCCGTCTTACCGCGCCATGTTGGACCGCGAAGGCGCGGCCGGGCCGGCGGACATCGCCGCGGTGGGCGACGAGAACGCCCTGCGCAGCGCCATCGAACGTTTCCGCAGCGCCGGCGTCACAGACTTCAACGCCGCGGTGATGAACGTGGAGGATGGCGGCTATCAGCGCACCGTCGAGTTCTTGGCGGAACTGGCATGAGGGACCTCACGGGCAAAGTGGCTTGGATCACCGGCGCCGGCACGGGCATTGGCGCTGGCGCCGCGATGTCGCTGGCGCAGTTGGGCATGCGCGTGGTGCTGTCTGGGCGGCGGCGTGACAAGCTCGAGGCCGTGGCGGCGCAAATCGGCGCCGCGGCTGTGGTCGAACCTCTCGATGTCGCCGATCGCGACGCGGTGTTTGCGGTGGCCGAGCGCATCGGCGCCGAGGTGGGCCCCATCGACACCGCGGTACTGAGCGCCGGCATCAACGTGAAGCGCCGCAACTGGCACAACGTCTCCTTGGACGACTGGGACCGCGTCATCCGCATAGACCTTGATGGCGCCTTCTACTGCGCCAAAGCGGTGTTGCCGGGGATGATCGAGCGCGGTGGCGGGCTGATCGTCAACATCTCGTCTTGGGCCGGGCGGCATGTGAGCATGGTGACGGGCCCGGCCTACAACGCGGCCAAGCACGCGATGAACGCCATGAACGAATCGCTCAACATGGAGGCCGGGCGCCACGGCGTGCGCGCCTGCGCGATCTGCCCCGGCGAAGTGGCCACGCCCATCTTGGACAATCGGCCGATTCCGGTGACGGACGAAGACCGCGGGCGCATGGTGCAGTCTGAGGACTGCGGCGACATCGTCGCGTTCTTGGCGCGCCTGCCGGCGCATGTGTGCATCAACGAGCTGACGGTGAGCCCGACTTGGAACCGCGGCTACGTGGCGCAAGCGGCGCAGTTGTTGGATCGGGCGCCGTAACGCTTCACGCCTTCATTCCCTTGGGGCGGCAAGGGTCGCCCGTCGGTTGAGGGCATCCCGCAGCGCATCGCCGAGCGTGTTCACGGCCAGCAGCGTGGACGCCAACAGGGTGGCCGGAAACGCCAGTTGCCACCAAGAGCCCTGCATTTCGCGGGCGCCGTCGGCGATGAGCACGCCCCAGCTCGCCTGCGGCTCCTGCACGCCAAGGCCCAGGAAGCTGATGAAGCTCTCCGCCAGGATGACGCCGGGCAGCGTCAACGTGGCGTAGACGATGGCCGGGCCAAGCAGGTTGGGGATGACGTGGCGGAGCAGGATCGTCGTCCGGGGCGCGCCGAGGGCGCGTGCCGCCTCGACGTAGAGTTCGTTGCGCACGGCCAGTGTTTGGCCACGCACGATGCGGGCCAGATCCAACCAAGACACGGCGCCGATGGCGATGAACAGCAGATAGACGTTGCGGCCGAACGCCACCACCAACAGGATGACCAAGAACACGAACGGCAAGGCATAGGTGGCATCCACGGCGCGCATCATCGCTTGGTCAACGCGCCCGCCGAAGTAGCCCGCGATGGCGCCGTAGGGAATGCCGATCGCGGCGCTCACCGCCGTGCCGAGCAAGGCTAGAGAGAGCGACAGGCGCGCGCCGGCCCAGCTGCGGGTCAAAAGGTCTCGCCCGGCGCTGTCGGTGCCAAACCAGTGCCGCGCGCTCGGCCCCCGGTCGATGGCGTCCCAGTCGATTTCGTCCACCCCCCAAGGCGAAGCGTCCGGTGCGATCACCGCCAACGCCACCACTGCACAGAGCAATGCGGCGCACGCCCGCGTCCACGCGCTGTGCGCCCAAGCAGCGCGCAGCAAGCCTCTCATCGGCCGAGCCGGATGCGCGGGTCGAGGCGCGTGTAGAGGGCATCCACCGCGAGGTTGAACGCCAGGATGAGGGTGGCGTAGACGATCACCGTGCCCAGCACGAGCGTGTAATCGCGGTTCAGCGCCCCCTGCACGAAGTGCCGCCCCAGCCCCGGCAGGGCGAACACTTCCTCGACGACCATGGATCCGGTGAGCAGCGCCGCCGCCGCCGGGCCGAGAAACGACACCGCCGGCAGCAGCGCTGTGGGCAGCACATGGCGCAGGGCGATGCGGTGCGCCGGCAGCCCCTTCGCGCGCGCCGTGACGACGTGCGGCGCCGCCAGCGCCTCGGCCACTTCGCCGCGCGTGAGGCGCGCGAACGCAGCCAGATAGGGCAGTGCCAGCGCCACCGCCGGCAGCAGCACATGGCGAGGGGACTCGAAGCCCCCGGCCGGCAGCCATCCAAGCGTCACCGCGAACACCAGCGCCAGCAGGGGGGCGACGACAATGGGTGGCAGCGCCAGCCCCGCCGCAGCGGCGACGGTGATGCCGCGGTCCAGCCGCCGCCCGGGTCGCAATCCGGCGACGGCGCCGGCGGCAATGCCCAAGCCGGCGGCCAGCGCCAAGGCAAAGCCGCCCACGGTCAGGCTGACTGGCAAGCCGCTGGCAATGAGCTCGTTCACCGTGAAGTCCTTGCTGCGAAACGACGGCCCCAAGTCTCCGCGGCCAAGCATCCAGAGGTAACGGCCATATTGCGCGATGAGCGGTTCGTCCAGGTGATAGGCGGCGCGCAGGTTCGCCTCCACCTGCGCCGGCAGGCGGCGTTCGCCGTCGAACGGGCCGCCGGGTGCGGCGCGAATGAGGAAGAAGGCCACGGTGATCACGGCCAGCAGCGTCATCAAGGAGGTGGCGCCGCGACGCGCCAGATAGGCCGCCATCAGCGCCAGGCGAGATAGCGCGCGCCGTGGACGTTGCGGGGATTGGCGATCCAGCCGGTGATGCGCGGATGCACCAAGGTGCGCGTCGTCACCGAATAGAGTGGCGTCACGGGATGCTTGGCGAGGCCGACGGCTTCGGCTTGCGCCAACAGCGCCAGACGCTGCGCCAGCTCCGGTTCCGCGTAGGCGCGGCGCATCAGCGCGTCATAGGCAGCGTCTGAAAACTGCCCATAGTTCACATCCCCAGTGTCGGACACTAACAGGTCGAGATAGTGCTGGGCGTTGTTCTCACCGAACCAACCGGCCTGCGCCACTTGGAATTCGCCTTGGCGCAAGTCTGCGAAGTGCGTCTTCACGTCTGCATGGTGCAGCGTCGTGGCGACGCCGATGTCCTTCCACATCGCGGCGATGGCAAGCTGCACCGCCTTGGACTCCCCGCCGCTGATGTAGCGCAGGGTGATTTCGAGCGGCGCCTCGGCGGTGTGGCCGGCGGCGACGAGCAACTGCCGCGCCCGCGCCAGCCGCGCCGGCCGTTCTGCCGCTGGCGCCAAAGCGCTTTGGTAGCCGGGCACCATCGCCGGCACCAGCCCGGCATTGGGCTGCTCGCCGCTCTTCAATACCCGTGCCGTGATGAGCTGTCGGTCGATGGCCAAGCTCAGCGCTTCGCGCACGCGCGCGTCGTCAAAGGGCGCCGCTGCGGTGTTGTACACGAGGTACATGATCGAGACGAGGGGAGTGAGACGCAGATGCTCCGGCATGTTCTTCGAGAGCCAGCCGATTTCGCCCGCTGGGAAGTTGCCGATGGCGTCCAGTTCGCCGGCGCGGTAGCGGTTGTAGGCGGCGTTCGCGTCGCTGGTGGGATAGTAGGCGATGCGCTCCAACGCCACGGCTTCGGCATCGAAGAAGCGTGGGTTCTTGCGCAGTTCGACCACGGCTTGCGGCCGCCAATCATGCAGCGTGAAGGCGCCGTTGGACACCATCGTGCCCGGTTTCGTCCAGCCGTCGCCGACGGCTTCGATGACGTGCCGCGGAACGGGATAGCCCGTTGGGTAGATGAGGCGCTCGGCGAGGAACGGGAATGGACGCGCCAACTCGATGACGAGCTCGTGGTCGCTGCTGGCGCGAACGCCGAGGGCCGCCGGCGGTGCCGTGCCGGCGTTCACCGCGGCGGCGCCCCGAATCGGATACATGAAGTGCGCGAGGCTTGCCGCGGTGCGCGGCGCCAGCAGGCGGCGGAAGGCATACACGAAGTCTCCAGCCGTCACCGGGTGGCCGTCGGACCACTTGCCTTGCTCGCGCAACTGGAAAGTCCATGTGAGGCCATCTTCGCTCACTGCCCAGCTCGCCGCGGCGCCCGGCACGATGTCACCGCTTGTGTTGAAGGTGGTGAGGCCCAAGAAGAGATCGTTCAGGATGGCCTCTTCGAGGCGCAGGTTGTAACGGTGCGGGTCCAGCGTTTGCGGCTCGCCGCCGTTGCCGATGCGCAGATCCGTGCGCGCCTCAGCCGCGTTCGCGCCCCACGCCGAGGCGGCAAGGCAAGCCGCGATGGCCATGCCAGCCATGCGGCGCCAAACACCGCGCTCAGGCATCCGACAAGCCTTCGTAAACCAGTTCCAGGAAGCGGCCGTTGTCGAAAGCTGTGGGCTCTTGCGTGCCGTGATAGTTCTCGCTGGTGCGCACGGCGCGGCCGTCGCCCACTCGGGTGTAGCGGCTGAAGCGCGTCGCCACCAGGTCTTCCGCTGGCCAGATGGCGACGATTTGGCTATGCAGGCCGAAGGCGCTGAAGCCGCCGTTGCCGATGGGCCACCAATAGAAGCCGTAGTTGCCGGCGAGGGCCGGGGCGGTGCTCGTCGCCACCCAGTCCGCGGACACCACCACGTCGCCTTGCCACTCGCCGCCGCGCGCGAACAACAAACCGAAGCGCGCGAAGTTGCGTGGCGTCGCGTCGATGCAGCAGTACGTCATCACATTCCCGGCGCTGTCGGTCCACCACTCGCCAGTGAAGCCGATGGTGGCGCCGATGCGTTGATCGAGATATGCCTGTCCGGACATGCCCACGGCGACGCGCACCACTTCGCCGGCCAGCATCACGTCTGAGTTGGAATAGTCGTAGAGCCGCTCCCCGGGCGTGCCGGCGAGCTCGCGGTCCAGCGACGCCTGCAGTTGATCGGACGCGCCGTAGAACTCGGTGGCATCGACCAGCCGCAAGGCCGTGCGCAGCGTCATCAAATGGCGCAGCGTGATCGCTGCCTTGTCGCCTTCGCGCCAAGCGGGCAGGAAGTCTGCCGCCGGTTGGTCGAGCCCTTCGATCAGGCCGTCGTCGATGGCCGTGCCGACGAGGGCGCTGGTGAAGCTCTTCCCCACGGACCAACTGGTGGCGAAGTCCTCCATGCCGCGATCGTCCACATAGCGTTCGGCCACGATGTGGCCGTTCTTCACGATGACGACCGCGCCCGTGTCGTTGCCGGCGGCAAAGGCATAGTCCAGCGCTGCCTCGAGTGCGTCCGGGCAGATGCCTTGGGATGCAGCGTCGCGCGTCTCCCATTCAAGCCCAGGCCAGCCGACGTCATATGGCGGCGCGGCCAAGGCTTCGGAGCAGCCGCTTGCGCTGGACGGCGGGTCCGGCGGCGGTGGCGGGGGGCTTGCCGGAGCGGAACCGCCCCCGCCTCCGCCGCCACAACCAGCGAGGGCCATGGCGAGCGTCACGAGCAGCCCGATGCGCCTCGGCGCTGCGCCCGCCCGCCGACTGCGCCGAACCTTGGCGGGCCGAAGGCGGGCAGGGCGGGCGCGAGAAAGCGGGGCGGCGAAGGCAAGCGGGTGGACCATCGGCATGGGCGCTGGCGAAGGCCCGCGCATTCTACCTACTCGCTGGCGGGGCGAAGGGCTACCATTGTCTGTCCTCGCAGCCGTCCTTGCGGCGAAACGCGCTGAGCCACGATGCTGAAACGCCTCACGTCCCGCCAAGAGTGGCAATACCTCACGGTGTTGCCCAAGGCCAACGCCCCGCTGACGGCGCTGTGGTGGGCCATCCTCGTGGCGCGGGGCCTGCTGCCGGCGGTGTTCGCCATCGCCATGGGCGTGATGGTGGGCGCCGTCGAGGCGGGCACATCGCTCGCCGGCCCCTTGGCACTCATTGGGGTGACGTTCGTTCTACTGCAGGTGCTGGCGCCGCTGCATCAGGCGGTGAGCGCGAACCTCGGCAGCAGCACCGCGGCGTGGCTCTACGACCAACTCACGCTGGCGTGCGTGACGCCGCCCGGCATGCGGCACCTCGAGGACGCCGAGCTCGCCCAAGACATCACGATGGCGCGGGATTTCGATTTGGGAATCAGCGGGCCGCCGCTCAACATCTCCATGGACTTCATCGCCGCCGGCTTGGTGGAACTTCTTGCCGGGCTTGCCTCCGCGGCCGTCTTGGCCGCCTACGCTTGGTGGGCGCCGCTGTTGCTTGGCGGCGCTTGGCTCGCCACGCATTGGCTGTTGCGGGAGAGCGGCGTTTGGCGCGACCGTGCCACGACGCCGGTGCGCGAAGCGCAACGCCACGCGGACTATGCCTATCGCCTTGCCGTCGATGCGCCTTCGGCCAAGGAACTGCGCCTGTTCGGCTTGGCTGGGTGGACCGTGGAGCGCTTTCGTCGCCATCGCCGCACCTTGCACGACTTGCGGTGGGAAGCGACGAAACTGCGGGAACGGCCGTTGGCCACCAGCTTGGCGCTGGTGCTGGCCGCGAACGCCTTGGTGTTCGGCTCCATGGCGAGCGCCGCCATCGGCGGCGAGTTGGCGTTGGACCGCATGGTGACGTTTGCCGCCGCGGCCATCGCCACCAGCATGATCGCCTTTGGCGGCCTCTCTTGGGCCTTGGACGGCGCCGCGGCGCCGGCGGCTGCGGTGCTGCGGCTTGGGCCGGCGATGGCCGAGCGGGGGACGCTGCGAAGAGGCGCCGCGCCGGCGCGCGCAATGCCGGCGCGGGAAGTGCGTTTTCGCAATGTCCGCTTTGCCTATCCGACCACCGGCGAGGTGGTGCTCGATGGCCTCGACCTCACGATTCCGGCCGGCTCATCGCTCGCCATCGTTGGGCAGAACGGCGCCGGCAAGACGACGCTGGCGAAGCTCCTGTGCCGCTTCTACGACCCGGATGCCGGCGCCATCGAAATCGACGGAGTGGACCTGCGGGATTTGGACATCGCCGCATGGCGCGAGCGCGTCACCGCCGTGTTCCAAGACTTCACGCGCTTCGAGTGGCCAGTCCGCGACAACGTGGCGCCGGCAGGTGCCCCGGAAGCCGTTGTGCAAGCGGCGCTTGAGGCCGCCGGCGCGGCGAACTTGGCGGCCCTCGACACCGTGCTGGCGCGCGGCTACGACGGCGGCGTTGATCTCTCCGGCGGGCAATGGCAGCGCGTCGCGTTGGCGCGGGCGCTGGCGGCCGTGCGTCAAGGCGCTGGCGTTGCGTTGCTGGACGAGCCGACGGCGCAGCTCGACGTGCGTGGCGAGGCGGAGATTTTCAACCGCGTCTTGGAAGCGACGCAGGATGTCACCACCGTGCTGATCTCCCATCGCTTCAGCACCGTGCGCCATGCAGACCGCATCTGCGTCATTGACGGCGGCAAGGTGGTGGAGCTCGGCACGCACGCGGAGCTGATGGCGGCGCGCGGCCGCTACCAACGGATGTTCGATCTCCAAGCGCAGCGGTTCGAGGAAGAAGAGGAGGGGCTGGATGTCCTCGACTGACGCCCGCTCCGCCCCATCCCGCCACGACGAGTTGCCGGCGGCGCTGCCGTCCATGTGGCGGGCGCTGAAACGCGGTTACGACGCGGAACCGAGGCTGCTGGTGATCGCCTTCGCGCTGTCCCTCCTCGCCGCGTTGCCGGACGCGCTGATGGCGTTGTGGCTCATGCTGCTGGCCGATGGCCTGCTGGACGGTGCGCCAACGCTCGTGGCGTTTGCCGCCGGTGGGTTGGCGGTGTCCGCCGCTTTGACTTGGGTGCTGCGGGTGGTGAGCGACCGCACCCAGCGACGGTTCCGCGATCGCGTCACCATCGCCTTGGAATCGCATGTGGCGACGCTGCAGGCGAGCGTCGCCACGGTGGAGCACCACGAGCGCCCGGACTATCTGGATCGCTTGGCGGTGCTGCGCGATCAGGTGTTCGTGCTCGACCACATGTACATGTCGCTGTTCACCACCTGCGGCTGGCTGCTGCGGCTCGTCGTCACCATCGGCTTGCTCGCCTCCGTTCATCCGGCATTGGCGCTGCTCGCGCCGTTGGCGTTGCCGACGGTGCTCGCTTCCACTTGGCGGCCGGCCGTGGAACGCGCCGCGGAAGAGGCCGGTGCCCAAGCACAACGGCTGGCGCGGCACCTGTTCGACGTCGCCACCACCGCGCCGCCGGGCAAGGAGGTGCGCGTCGCCGGCATCCAAAGCCGCCTCGCCCACGAGCGCCGCGCCGCTTGGCAGCGCTGGTACGGCCCCGTGTCAGCGGCGCGCTGGGGCACCGCCGCTTGGCATACCGTGGGTTGGGCCGTGTTCGGGGTGGCCTTTGTGGGCGCCGTGACGTTCGTGGCCTTCGGCACCGATGCTTCCCCGGGCGCCGTGCTGTTGGTGCTCGCCGCCGGCTCGCGCCTCTCCGCCTACATCGGCGCCGCGGTGGGCGAGATCGGTTTCCTGCGCGGCATCTGGATGGATGGCTCGAAGCGCTTGGCGTGGCTGGAGGACTACGCGGCCGCCAAAACGGAACATGCGGACTTGTCGGCGCCGCCCGCGCTGCGCCAAGGCATCGAACTGCAAGGGGTGACGTTCACCTATCCCGGTGCGGAGCAGCCGGCGCTGCGCGACGTGAACCTTGTGTTGCCGGCCGGCAGCGTGGTGGCGCTGGTCGGCGAGAACGGAGCCGGCAAGACGACCTTGGTGAAGATCCTGTGCAAGATGTATGAGCCGGATGCCGGGCGCATCCTCGTTGATGGCGTGGACTTGCGGCGGCTGAAGGCAGAGGACTGGCGCACCCGCTTGGCCGGCGCCTTCCAAGACTTCTTCCGCTTTGAGTTCCGCGCTCGCGAAACGGTGGGATTAGGCGATGTGCCGCGCCTCGACGACGGCGCGGCGGTTGAATCGGCGGTGGCCCGGGCCGGCGCAGACGATGTGGTGGATGGGTTGACGAAGGGCCTCGAGACGCAGCTTGGACCGAACTGGCCACAGGGCGTGGAGGTGAGTTTCGGGCAGTGGCAAAAGCTCTCGCTGGCGCGCGGCTTCATGCGTGACGCGCCGCTCCTATTGGCCCTTGACGAGCCGACCGCGGCGTTGGATGCCGAGACGGAACACGCCTTGTTTGAACGCTATGCCGGCGCGGTGCGGGGCGGCCATGGCGACGCCCCCAATGGCCGTGTGACCCTGCTCATCTCGCATCGCTTCAGCACGGTGCGCATGGCGGACCTCATCGTCGTGGTGGACGGCGCTCGCGTCGTGGAGTGCGGCAGCCATGAAGCGCTGATGGCGGCGCAAGGCCAGTATGCGGAGCTGTATGGGATTCAGGCGGCGGCGTATCGGTAGCCCGGCAGCGGCGCCGTCTTGGCGTCGCGCAAATCGGCCATGGGTCCTGTCAGCGCTTGGTGCTGGCGGGCAGGGCGGCAGCGAGGCCGACGTTGCGCCTCCACACCCTCGCGGCTCAGCAAGCGCTTGGCTCAGAAATCCAGTGCGCTCGTGTGCAATGCCGCCGCGTCGCGGAAGCGCTGGCTGTCCAACATCTGCGCCAATTCCCAGCAACTGAACGCGATTTTGGCATCGTGCTCATCGTCGATGGGCCACAGCCGAGGTTCGGCGTCAGGGTCGAAGGCTGGGGCGCCCGCGGCGAGGTAGCCCGTGAACAGACCCGCGTTCATTAGGGCATCCGCGTCTAGGTCGATGGCGTCCGAGCAGACGGCCAGCGCATGGCAACCGGTCACCAGATGCAGCGCGAAGAAATCTCCAGTGTGGTGGAAGATCGCAAGCGCCGTCTCGGCGGCGCGGCGGCGGTTGTCGCTTACGACATGCACGGCGCCATCCAGCGCTCCGGAGGCGACGACGGCTTGGCACTTCTCGTCGAAGGTGCGGCCCGGCGCTGGCGCGGCCTCTGGGAACGCCAATGCGTCTGCCATCTGTGCCGTGCTTGCGAGCGCAGCTAGAGCGCGATGTGGGCCGGCGCAGGCGAGATAGGCCAACCCCGCGGCGACTTCCGCCGGCATCGAGAAGCGAATGCCGTACGCGAGGCGGATGATCGGATGGAAGGCATCGCGCACCCAGCCGCTGATGAGCGTCGGCAGATGCGCAACGAGGGCCTGCTGCACCCCGTGCCGCTCGACCTCTGCGTCAAAGAAGCCGAGCAGCGAAGCATAGGCCGCACGGTCTCCCAACGCCGCGGCCAGCTGTGGCGGCGGGTTTGTCTGCAGGACGGCGGGCGCATCCAACCGCGGCGCGTAAGCCTTCTGCCGCGCTGTGATGACGGCGCGGTCGGCGCCTAAGCCGTGGAAGGCCAACGCCATCATCGGCAGGTGGTCTGAGAGAAAGCCGCCGTACAGGGGGCCGTGGCAGTTCCGATGCGTTTCGAGCGTTGCCTTCAGCCAAGCGGGCACTTGTGGCACAACGTCGGCCTTCGGCCAGGCGCGGGCGATGGACTGAGCGTGAGTCATGGGCGAACCGTGAGAGTCTTTGGTAGCGTCTAGCATAACCCGCGGCGGCGGAGCCGCTATCATGGAGCGTTCTTTCGCTAGTCCGCACACAAATGCCCGCTGAGACCTTCACCGCCGATCAGAAGCAGAGCCTGCTGCGCGATGGCTATGTCATCGTGCGCGGCGCGGCGCCGCCGGAACAGGTTGCCCGCGCACGGGACCGCATCCAAGCCGCGCTGCCGAAGGATGAGCGTCGTTTGCTCGTGCCGGCCGGCCTCGCCACGCATGAAGACACGGTGGGCTTGTTGAACGACACCTGCCTCGCGGACATCCTCCGCAACGAGATGGGGCCGTATCCGCCCATCGTCAGCGCACAAGTCGCCGTCACCCCGCCCTACGACGACCTCGACGGCGCGCCGGCGCCGCATGTGGATGGCAGCTGGAGCGGCAAAATACCGACAGACCCAGACGAGATCGACCTCGCCACCACCCGCCCCAAGGATGCCGCTCGCTACTTCGGCCCCGACGACGACGTGCGCGGCACCAACGACGGACAGCTATGGCTGGACCCAGACCGCACCATCTCCATCGGCAGCTACACCGCACTGGTCGGCGTGGCGCTCAACGATCAAACCGAACCGGGCAATGGGCAATTCGGCGTGCTGAAGGGCATGCACGAGGCAGTGGAGGCAGTGTTTCGCCGCCAGCGCGACGCCGGCTCCGTCATCGGGCCGGAAGGGCTTGGTTGGCCGCGCATCAAAATCTCAGCATCTGGGCGTCCCTATATGAACGGCCTGCCGGACGCCGTGCGGGAAGCGGCGCACTGCGCCGCCGAGCAGGCACCGCCCATCGCGGGCTGGCCGTGGCGATGGGTCACCCCCGTGCTGCTGGACGCCGGCGATGCGGTGATCGCCCTGCATAGCTGCCCGCACACGCCCACGCCGAACCTCGGCCCGAATCCGCGCATGAATGTGTACTTCCGCGTCCGCCGCTTGCGCGAGGGCAACCCGCACGAAGGAACGCGGCGCCTCGGCCACGGCGTGAGCGACCACCCAGACCGCGGCTACTTCGGGCAATTCCTAGACTATCCGCCGGACTACGACCCCTGGGCAACCTCCGTCGCCAAACTCTGCGACCACTGGAGCGAGTGGGACGGCATGCGGGAGTTGGTGGCCTCGGGTTGATGGCGGCCCCACGGTTCCGCTTCGCCGGCTGACTGATCGGGAGCGAGGCCTGTTGCCACAGGCGCTCGAGGGTGGCGACGCGGGCTAGTCCTGCCCTTTGCGGATGCTCTCCATCAACAAGTGCATTGACGTGGAAGGGTTTCCTTGCGGGTCACCCTCAAGCTCGCGGTCACTGAGCGCCCGCTTCGCGCGTTCCACCGCTACGCCGTATTGATTTTCAATGACGTCCGTGTCGGTGAACAACTTGCCGCGGTCGGCGCGGTAGCCGCTGCACCTCTGCGCCAGCAAGCGCTGGCAGTGGTGCCTGTCGATGGGCGCCGCGTAGTCTCTGTAGTGGAACACTGCCCACAGTTCGAAGCATGGATTGGATGCCGCCACGCGGATGTCGTTCTGCTTGGCAAGCTGGCGGGCTTGCTCGAACCGCGGGTGCTCGTCTTTGTCGAATACGGCCCAGACGCTTGCGGCATCGTCTTCGGTGGCGGCCCCCTTGAGTTTGATGGCTCTCTCCACCACAGCCTTTGGCTCGAACCCGGTCGGCTCAACCCGCACGTTCGCCGCTCTGTGGATGCGAAGGAACTCGTGGATGTATCGCGGTTCGGTCTTCTCACCTTCAGTCACGACGATCATCCGGGGCTTCGGGTGTCGTTTAGGCCGACCACGGGAAGGTCTTCTCAAACGCGCCACCGTGCCGCCTAGCCATCGAGCACGGCAGCGAGGTCGCCAATCACCGGTGCGCCGCCGATGCGGCCGTCGCGGTACACCTGTTCGAGGTCTTCGCGCGATCGGATGCGGTAGTCCGTCAACGGCGTGAAGCGCGAGACGCCCCTACGATCCTTCTCCGCGAGCCACACATCGTCGAGTTCGAGCCCATCACGCAGCAGGGAAGTATCGTGGACTGCGGTGACTAGCTGGGCGCCATGGCGGTTCGTCGCGCTCTTGAACAGCCGGACCAAGGCGGCCGTCAGGCGGTGATGGAGGCTTGCGTCCAGTTCATCCACCACGACCAAGTGACCCGCTGCGACAGCGTTGAGCACGGGGATGGCCAAGGCGGCCAATCTTTGCGTGCCGCGGCTCTCCAAGTCGAAGTCGAGCGGACGCGCCCCGTCGCCGACGGCGTGTTTGAAGCGGAGTTGTTTGGGCCGCTGCAACTGCTGCCACTGCTCATCGGCCTCGTCGGACGACCCGCTCAGCTCCGCAAGAAAATGGGAGACCTTCTTGAATCGCTCGTGATCGGCCTCCGTGGGCTTGTAGTCCTCTAGCTCGGTGCCAACCACGCCAAGATCCGCTTGGCGCATCAACTCCAGAAAGGCGTCCTGATGGGCGAAACCATCAAGGGACCGGGCGATCTCGAATTCCGCGGCTTCGCCACCCAATGGCTGCCAATGCTCCGCGAACTGCCGATGAATCGCACCGAGTTGAGGATGGTTGTTTTGCGCAGCAGCGGAAAGGAAGAGGCTGTTAGGCCGCGTGAGTGAGGCGGTTGCGCGGTTCTCGCCACGCAGGCGACTGCTGAAGTCCACTCGAGTCTGCCCGTCCGTGGTTTGCCGATCGAACAACATCTGCGTCGTCTGCCGTTTGTGCCGGACGATGCGGTGCAGCCACTCGCGGACATATTCGGCCTGCGTAAACGTGAAACCGTATTCGTACACCTCTTGGGCGTCACCGGCCTCATGGTCGTTGATCGTGAACACGCAATCGAACCGGGTGGGGTTGTGTTCGCTGGCTTGGTCGAGCAGAAATGGATGCCGGGGGATGGGATCGCCGGCATCCCGAGACTTGTGCGACTCCACGATGTGCCGGCGCATCGCCCTGATTGCGGCGACGAGATTGGACTTGCCGGCCGCGTTGGCGCCGTAGATCACGGCCACCGGCACCGCCTCCTCTCGCAGGATGGGTACAGGCAGCACATGGCCCCGCCGCTTGATCTGTTTGGCCGCCGTGAGGACTAGCTCCTGACGGTCGCGGATGGAGAGATGATTCTCCACTCCGAATCGAAGTAGCACGCCTTCACCCTCTCAGAAAGACGAGTTGCGGCGCATTGTGCCACGAATCCCTGATAGACGAGCTAGCAGACTCGTATGCGGCGGCCTTCCGTCACTACGGCGTGTGGACGAACAGCTCGCTCGCCGGCCGCCAAGCCACGTCGGCTAGGGCTGCGCTGTCTGGCGTTGCTTGCAACCTCAGGTGCGGTGCGTCGCGCGCGGCCCCGGCCGGATCAAGGCCGCCCAGGTGGCCGCGCAGCAGCGCAGCGTCATCGGCATGGCCGCCGGCGGCGTACAGTTCGGCCAACCAACGCATCGCCAAGGCGTCTCGCTGTCGCGCCACGAGTTGGTAGAGCGCCTCGAAGCACTGCGGGGCATCCCCATCGCCGCACAGTCCGAGCCACGCAGCCAGCGCCTGCGCTTGCGGGAAACCGGGTGCTTGCCGGAGCGCCGTTTGTGCATGGCCCAGCGCGGTGTCTGGATCCGCGACCCGCAGCGCCAGCCATGCATGAGCGTAGGGATTGTGCATATCCCCGTGCAGAGACTGCCGGACCAACTCTTCGGCGCGCGTCGAGTCCCCGGCGCGGCCGAGGGCCCGTCCGCGCAGGAACGCTTCGTACGCATCGAGGGCCACAGGCGGCCCAGCCGTCACCGCAGACTCTCCCAAGAGCAGGAGCTTCTGCGCGATGGCGCGGGCGATGGCGTCGCGGATGGTGAAGAGCTCTGCCAGCTGTGCATCCCAATCTTCTTCCCACAGGGGGGCACGCTCGGCGAGGTTGGTCAGGCGCGCAGCGACCTGAAGGCCCGCGCCGGCGCGCCGCACCCGGCCTTGGATGGCGTGGGTGGCGCCGAGCTCATCGCGCAGCCTCGCCAAGCGGTTGGGGGAATCCCGGTAGGCGAATGTCGCAGCCGCGTCGAGCACAACAAACTCCGGCGCTTGCACGAGCGCGATGCGCACGTCCTCTGCGATGCCGTCGCCGAGCCACCGTGCGCCGTCCGTCCTAGATGCAGCATCGTCAAACGGCAGCACCGCCACCACGATCCGTTTTGGGGCGATGTCTGGCAACAACGCCCACCAGCCGACCACGGTGGCCACCACGATGGCGGCCATGCCGAGGATCGCCAACGCCAACGCATGGGCCCTGCCTGTGGCTGGCGGCGCCAAAGGAATCCTGTGTGATGCACCAAGGCCGCGCCGCAAAGCAGGTGCTGCGGCCGATGCGCCGCGCCACGAGCCACGCGTCGGCGAAGTCGGCGAAGAGAGCAGGGAATTGGTCGGAGTGCGCGGATTTGAACCGCGGGCCCCTGCCTCCCGAAGGCAGTGCTCTACCAAGCTGAGCTACACTCCGATGCGACGAACGCCGCGCCGTTTACGCGACGGGCGCATTGTAATCCCGCGCGTCAGCGCATGCGAGCCACGGCGAAGTCGGCTAGCGCGTGCAACGCCTCGCGGTAGATGTTCGGCGGCAACGACGCCAACACTTGCCGCGCTTGAGCGGCAAATCCCTGGGCGCGAGAGCGCGTGTAATCCAGTGCGCCGGAGCGCTTCACCGCAGCCAAGATGTCGCCGAGGTCGCTCCGGCATCGGTTTTGCAGCGCTTCGCGCACCGCCGCGGCGTCGGCAGGGCTGCCGTGCCGCATCGCATGGATGAGGGGCAGCGTCGCCTTGCCTTCGGCGAGGTCGTCACCCACGTTCTTGCCCATCACGGCGCTGTCTCCGGCGTAATCGAGCCAGTCGTCCACGAGTTGATAGGCGAGGCCAAAGCGCAGCCCGTAGTCCCGCATGGCGGCGACGACGCCCGGCGTTTCGGCGGCGAGCACGGCAGCGGTGTGGGCAGACGCTTGGAAGAGCAGGGCTGTCTTGCAGCGCACCACCTCCATGTAAGCCTGTTCGGTGAGCGCGGCGTTGCCAAGGTTGTCGAGCTGCAGCACCTCGCCCTCGGCGATGACATTGGTGGCATCCGCCAGAATGGCCATCACGTCCATGCGATTGAGCGTCACCATCAGCTGGAACGCCCGCGAATAGAGGAAATCGCCCACCAACACGCTCGGCGCATTGCCCCATGTGGCGTTCGCGGTGGCGCGGCCGCGGCGCAGCGCCGAGCCATCCACCACGTCGTCATGCAGCAGCGTCGCGGTGTGCAGGAACTCGATGATGGCGGCCAGCCGCACATGGTCTGTGGCGTCATAGCCACAGCAGCGGGCAGTGAGCAAGACGATGAGCGGCCGCAGGCGCTTGCCGCCGCTCGTCACGATGTGCTCGCCGATGTCCTCCACCAAGCCCACCTCGGACGTGAGTTGGTGCGGGATGAGTGCATTGACTTGATGGAAATCGCTGGCAACTAGGCGATGGATGTCTGCCAAGTCCAACGTGCGCTGGCGGCGCCGGCGCCGCAGCGATGTCTCGCTGCCTTGCCCATGCGCGAAAGGTGGCGCCAGGCGCTGCGCCCCGTCGCCATCGCGTTGGCCGCGCCTGGGCGGGGCGGCTGTTGCGACCGCTTCCGCGCCTGGGGAAAGGCTGCTTCGCGTTGCGGTGGGAACTGTCGCCATCTGGCCAACTCCAACGTTGTCAAGCGCTCGGATGGCGGTGCGCCGCGTTTGTAAACGCGACGCCAAGCCCTTAGAATTGCGCCGCTTCGGCTCGCGGGCGGTCGCGCTCGCGGTGCCATTGTATTACACCCCGGTGGCGCCAACGGCGCTTCGGAGGGATCACGGAGCAACGGATGTTCGCGGTCTTCGAGAGTGGCGGCAAACAGCATCGCGTCGCCGAGGGCGACGTCGTTCGCCTTGAGCGGCTGCCCGGCGGCGTTGGCGACGGCATCGCGTTCAACCGGGTGCTCATCGTTGGCGAGCAAGACGCCGTGGCGGTCGGTTCGCCCTATGTCGAGGGCGCCTGCGTACACGCCGAAGTGGTAGGCCAAGGGCGTCACCGCAAGGTGCGCGTGGTCAAGTTCAAACGGCGCAAGAACTACCTGCGCCGCGCTGGCCACCGGCAGCACTACACCGAAGTGAGAATCAAGGGCATCGAGCAAGCAAGCGCCTGAAGCGCCGGGCGGCCGGCGTGTGAGCCGGCGCGTGCTCGGTGGCACAAGGCGAAAACGGAGCAAGGGCGATGGCGCACAAGAAGGCGGGCGGCAGCACGCGCAACGGCAGGGATTCCCACTCGAAGCGGCTGGGCGTCAAGAAGTACGGCGGCGAGTTGGTGCGCGCCGGGAACATCATCGTCCGGCAACGCGGCACCCGCTTCCATCCCGGCGAGAACGTCGGCTGCGGGCGAGATCACACCCTGTTTGCCACCGCCGATGGCCATGTCCAGTTCACGGTGCGGGGGCAGCCGCGCCGCAAATACGTCAGCGTTGCCCCAGCCACCGCTGGGAGTTGAGCAGCGCGATTCGCGCACCCGTCCGCTTGGTTCGCGGGCCTCATGAAGTTCATTGACGAAGCTACCGTGCAGGTTGCGGCCGGCCACGGCGGCCCGGGTGCATTGAGCTTCCGGCGCGAGAAATCCGTGCCCAAGGGCGGGCCGGATGGCGGCGACGGCGGCGACGGCGGCGATGTCGAGATCACCGTCGATGCAGCCCTCAACACCCTTGTGGACTTCCGCTTTCGGCCACGCATTGGCGCCGGCAACGGCCGCCCTGGCAGCGGGCGCGACCGCACCGGCGCGCGCGGCGCGGACGCGGAGCTGCGGGTGCCGCCGGGCACCACCGTCATGGATGCTGAAACGCAAGAGGTCATCGGCGATCTCACCGCGCCGGGGCAGCGGCTGTTGGCGGCGCGCGGCGGGCGCCGCGGCCTAGGCAACGCGCGCTTCAAGTCGAGCGTCAACCAAGCGCCGCGGCGCACCACCCGAGGCGAGCCCGGCGAGGCGCGAACGCTGCTGCTGCAACTGAAGCTGGTCGCGGATGTCGGCCTGCTTGGGTTGCCGAACGCCGGCAAGTCCACCCTCATCGCGGCGGTGTCCGCGTCGCGCCCGAAAATTGCGGACTACCCGTTCACCACGCTCGTGCCGAATCTCGGCGTCGTGCGCGTGGGCGTCGATTCCAGCTTCGTGATGGCGGACATTCCGGGCCTCATCCCAGGCGCGGCCGACGGGGCAGGTTTGGGCACCCGGTTTTTGCGCCACCTTTCCCGCGTGAGGGCCTTGGCCCACCTGATTGACATTGCGCCGGTGGACGGCTCGGATGCGCTCGGCAACATCGAAGCGGTGGAGCGCGAGCTCTTCGCCTACAGCCCGGCGTTCGCCGAACTGCCCATGTTCATGGTGCCGACCAAGATGGACTTGGCGCCGGACAGCACGGTGCCGGCGGCGCTGCGGGAACGTTTCGCCGAGCGCCCCGTGCTGCCTGTTTCAGCCGTTGCCGGCACTGGCTTGGAAGGCCTCTGCCAAGCCCTCCTGCAGCGCGTGCGCGAACTCGACGCCGCGGTGCCGGCAACGCCCCCCGCGGCCTTGGCAGGATGAATCAGGTTGAGGCCGAAACCGGCCGCGAGCTGCTGCGCCAAGCGCGCCTTTGGGTCGTGAAGATCGGCAGCGCTCTACTCACCCGCGGCGAGGCCGGCATCGACCGCGGCGCCATCGCAGATTGGTGCGGGCAAATCGCCGCGCTGCACGCGCAGGGGCATCGCATCGCCTTGGTGACGAGCGGGGCAGTGGCGGAGGGGTGCCGGCGGCTCGGCCTGACATCGCGCCCGCGCTCCATCCATGCGCTGCAGGCCGCCGCCGCGACGGGGCAAATGGGCTTGGTGGAGGCCTACGAGCAAGGCTTCAAGCGCTTCGGCTTAGGCACCGCCATGGTGCTGCTCACCCACGAAGACTTGGCTGACCGACGCCGGTACCTCAATGCCCGCGCCACCCTGCGCACGCTATTGGACCTGGGCGTGGTGCCGGTGATCAACGAAAATGACTCGGTGGCCACGGACGAGATCCGCTTCGGTGACAACGACACGCTGTCGGCGCTCGCCGCGGCGGCGCTCTGCGCGGACGCGCTGGTGCTGCTCACCGACCAGAGCGGCCTCCATGAGCACGATCCACGCCTCGTCCCAGATGCGCCGTTGGTGCCGGAAGCGGCGGCGGATGATGCGCGCCTCGATGCCTTCGTTGGCGGCGGCGGGCTGGTCGGCCGCGGCGGCATGGTCACCAAGCTGGAAGCGGCGCGTCTAGCCGCGCGTGCCGGCACCCAGACGGTGATCGCGCACGGCGCCGCGCCCAAGGTGCTCGCGCGCATCAGCGCCGGCGAGCGGCTGGGCACGTTGCTGCGGTCCACCGTGGCGCCGTTGGTGGCGCGCAAACGCTGGATCGCCGGCCAGTTGCGCCCCAAGGGCGAGATCGCCGTCGATGATGGCGCGGTGGCGGCGCTGCGGGAACGCGGCGTGAGCGTGTTGGCCGTTGGCGTCGTGCGCGTTAAGGGAGATTTCAACCGCGGCGACGTGGTGCGCGTGACGGACGCCGCTGGCGCCGAGGTGGGCAAGGGGCTCGTCAACTACAGCGGTGCCGAAACCCGCCGTCTCGCCGGGCGTGGCAGCGCGGAAATTGAAGCGGTGCTTGGCTATGTGGATGAGGAGGAACTCATCCACCGCGACAACCTTGTGGTGCTGTGAGGCAGTTGTGGCGGACGGCCTTCGCCGTCACTGCGGCGCGGGGTTGGCCGCGCCAAGCGCTTCTAGCCGAGCGCCTTGATCTTGCCGTTCAGCCGCGACTTATGCCGCGCCGCCTTGTTCTTGTGCAGAATGCCGCGGCACGCCATGCGGTCCAACACTGGCACCGCCGCCGTGAACGCCGCCTGCGCTGCCTCCTTGTCATTCGCCTCCACCGCAGCGATCACTCGCTTCAAGTGCGTGCGGTAGGTGGACCGCCGGCTCACGTTGCGGGCGCGGCGCTTGATGGCTTGGCGCGCGCGTTTCTTTGCTTGAGGACTGTTCGCCAATGCAATGCTCCGAGACGGGGCTCGACAGAGCGGCATAGTGTGCCCGCCGTGCGCCATGGAGTCAACGCCGGCCGCTGACGAAGCGCCGCAGAGCTTGGCGGCGCAGGGCTCGGTGGTCGCGTCGATGACGGGGCTGTCGCGGCTGAGTGGCTTCGCCCGCGACGTGGTGCTGTCGCACTTCTTGGGCGCGGCCGGCGTGGCGGATGCCTTTTTCGTCGCGTTGCGCATCCCCAACACCTTCCGGCGCCTGTTTGCGGAAGGCGCCTTTGCGCAGGCGTTCGTGCCGGTGCTGGCGGAGTACCGCGCCGCCGAACGGTGGCGGCTCGATGCCTTTGTGAGCCGGGTGGCGGGCGCGTTGGCGCTGGCGGTTGGCGCGGTGACGGCGTTGGGGCTGGTGGGCGCCCATTGGCTGGTGCTGCTGTTCGCGCCGGGCTTCCACGGCGACGACGCGCGCCTTGACGTGACGGTGGACATGCTCCGCATCACGTTCCCATACCTCGCCTTCATCTCGCTCACCGCGTTCGCCGGCGCGTTGCTGAACAGCTTCCATCGCTACGCGGTGCCGGCGTTCACGCCGGTGCTGCTGAACGCAGCGCTCATCATTGCGGCCATCGCGGCGACGCCGGCGTTTGAGACGCCGGCCATGGCGCTGGCGTGGGGCGTCCTCTTCGCCGGCGTCGCGCAGCTCCTTTTCCAGTTCCCGTCGTTGCGGCGTTTGGGCCTGTTGCGGGCCCCGACCGTACAGTTGCGCGACCCCGGCGTGCGCAAGATGGGGCGGCTGTTGGGGCCGGCGGTGTTCGCGGCTTCGGTGAACCAGATCAATGGGCTGGTCGGCGGCATCCTTGCCTCGCTTCTGGCCGCCGGCAGCATTTCGTGGCTCTACTATGCAGATCGCCTCATGGAACTTCCTGTCGGGCTGGTGGCCGCGGCGCTGGGCACGGTGTTGCTGCCCACCCTGTCGCGCCTGCATGTGCGTGGCGACGCTGGCGGCTTTGCCACAACGCTGGATTGGGGTTTGCGCATGGGCATCCTGCTGGGGCTGCCGGCGGCGACGGCGCTCTTTGTCCTCGCCGCGCCGCTGACCGCGACGATCTACCAGCACGGCGCGTTCACCAGCCACGACGCGTTGATGGCCACCGCTGCCCTGCAGGCGTTCGCCGTTGGGCTGCCGGCCATCGTGCTGGCGAAAATCGCCGCGCCGGGCTACTTCGCCCGGCAAGATACCACGTCGCCGTTCCGCTACGCCGCGGCATCCGCGGCGGTGAACTGCGGGTTCGGCTTGGCCACGTTCTGGTGGCTTGGCCATGTGGGCCTCGCGCTGGCGGTGAGCGTTGCGGCGGTGGTGAACGCCACGTTGCTGCTGCGCGGCCTCCTGCGGCGTGGCGACTATGCGCCGACCCGGGCGCTGTGGCGTGCGCTGGGCACGGCGGCCGGGGCCAGCGCTGCGATGGCCGCGGGCCTCGCTTGGCTCGCGCCCGATGCGCACTGGTGGTTGGCTGCCAGCATCAAAGCGCGCGTGCTTGAACTGGCGCTGGTGGTGGCGGCCGGGGCGCTGGCGTACTTCGCCGTCATCTTTGCCCTCGGCTCGCGGCCGCGGGATTTCCGGCACCGTGTGTAGAATCCCCGCCATGGAGCTCATCCGGGGTTTGCACTGCATCGAGCCGCGCCATCACGGCAACGTCGTGACCATTGGCAACTTCGATGGCGTCCATCACGGCCATCAGCTGCTTCTCGCGCATTTGCGGGCGAAGAGCGAGGAACTCGGCTGCCCAAGCCTGTTGATGACGTTCGAGCCGCAGCCGCGCGAGTTTTTCCGCGGCGAGACGGTGCCGGCGCGGCTCACGCGCTTCCGCGAGAAGGTGAGCTTGTTGCGGCAAACGGGCATCGATCGGGTGTTGTGCGTGCCCTTCAACGAGCGCACCGCGAGCACGCCGGCCGGCTGGGTGGTGAAGGAGATGCTGGCAGAGCGCTTGGGCGCCCGCTACGTCGTGGTGGGTGACGACTTCCGTTTTGGCCGCGGGCAAGAAGGCGATTACCGGATGCTCAAGGAAGCCGGCGACAAGCATGGCTACGGCGTCAGCCACATCGGCACATTGACCTTTGAGCATGGCCGCGTCAGCAGCACGCGCGTGCGCGGCGCCCTCGCCGCGGGGGATTTCGGGTTGGCCGCGCAACTCTTGGGCCGCGAATACTTCATCATGGGGCGGGTGGTGTACGGGCGGCAGCTCGGGCGCCAGTTGGGGGTGCCAACCGCCAACATTCGCTTGCAGCGCTACCGCGCCGCGTTGGAGGGGGTTTATGCGGTGACGGTGGAGGGCGCCGGCGAGACACGCCGCGGCATCGCCAACATCGGCGTGCGCCCCACAGTGGATGGCAAGGAACCACTGCTCGAAGTGCATCTCTTTGATTTCGACCAAGACATCTACGGGGAGCTGTTGACGGTGACGCCGCATCGCAAGGTGCGCGATGAAATCAAGTTCGCCTCGCTCGATGCCTTGAGCGAGCGCATCACGCGGGACATTGCGGAGACCAAGGAGTGGTTCGCGGCCCAGTGAACGCTTCCGCGCCCGCCGGCGACGCCGCGGCGCGGGGAGCGGATGATGACGGGCTAGGCGAGCCGAAGCCCGCCGTGGCGGCGCTCTGGTACGGCTGGGCGGCACTCTTGGTGGCCATCGATCAGGTAGCGAAGCGTGTTGTCGAAGCGCATCTCGCTTATGGCGAAGAGGTGGACGTGCTGCCTTTTCTGTCTTGGAAGCTGCTTTACAACCCAGGCATGGCGTTCAGCCTGTTCGCGCAGGGGGGCGGTTGGCAGCGCTGGGTGTTCTCCGCCGTCGCATTGGGGTTCGCCGCTTTTCTCATCAACGAGATCCGCAAGCTCGGCCGCGGCTTTGGCTGGCTTGGCTTCGCCTATGGCTGCATCTTGGCTGGGGCGCTGGGCAACTTGGCGGATCGTGCCATCTCTGGCCACGTCATCGACTTCGTGTTCGTCCACTATGGCTGGTTCCGGTTTCCGGTCTTCAACGTGGCGGATGCGGCGGTGACGGTGGGCGCCGGCGTTTGGATCGCGCTCATGCTGTTGGACACGTTGGCGGCGCGTCGGGGGAACTAAACGGCCTCGCCACGAGCGCCATTTTCGCGCGCAAGAAACAGCTTAGGCTGGCGGTGAGGCCGCTGCGTCGGGCATAGCCTTGCTCGTGTGATGGCGGTGCCAAGGGCAAGTGTGCGGTGGCCTCGGGCGGCGGGGCTCACATTGGTGGAACTGGTCGCCGCCGCGGCCATCTTGGCGATCTTGGCCGCGGTTGCCGCGCCCCTCTACACCGCCTACACGGTGCGTGGCCATCGCGTCGCGGCGCAGGCAGACCTGCTGCGTTGCGCTCAGGGGATGGAGCGCCATGCGAGCCTCGCGTTCAGCTATGCCGCGGCCATCGACGCCGATGGCGACGGCATCGGGGACGCGGACACTGGCGTGGTGACAGCCAATCTCTGTGCCCCAACGTCGCCTCGGTACGCCGTCGCGCTGCAGAGCGCAGACGCGGCCGCGTTCGAACTGCGGGCGAGCCCGGCGCCGGGCGACACGCTGTTGGCCGATGAGGGCGACCTCGCCATCGATGAGAACGGAACGCGGTTTTGGGACCGCAACGACGATGGGGATTTCGGCGATGCCGACGAGACGCGCTGGGGGTCTTGAGGGCGCCGCCGCACGTTCGCGAAGGTGGCCGGGAGCGCTGGCGTGTGTTGCGTGCGCAGCTGGGGGCTTGGTGACGGGCACACAGGCAGCGCTGGCCACGGCCTGTTCTGCGCGGATGTGCGGGTGCCTTGGTCGGCTTGCCAACGGCGCCGGGCAGAGCCGCTTGTCCGGGCTTTCGCTGATGGAGACGCTCACCGCCATGTTCGTGCTCTCGGTTGGCGCGCTGGCGCTGGCCGGGGGGCAGGGCGCGGCATTGGCTGCCAACCGTGCCGCGCTTTACCGCTCGGAGGCCGTGGCGGCCGCGGCGGACATCATCGAGCGCGCCCGCGCCAATCCGGGCGCTGTCTATGGCACAGCCCTCGGCGCTGCGCCTCCGACCGTTCCGAATTGCGTGGCCGCGGCCTGCAGCCCAGCGGAACTCGCAGCGTTCGACCTTGGCACTTGGAAATGTGCCTTCGGGTTTTGGCAAGCCGCGCCCGGCTGCGCGGCGGCGCAAGCGGTACTGGCAGGGTTCGCGCCGGAACAGCCGGGGCTGCCGGAAGGGGATGGCAGCTTCGTCGCCAGCGCCGCCGGCGACGTTGTGGTCACGGTGCAGTGGCGGGCGCGCGGCCAACCCAATCCGGTGCAGATCACTCTGCGCACGCGGCTGTGAGACACGGGTTCTCCTTGGTGGAGCTGCTGTTGGCGCTGGCCTTGGCCAGCATGGTCACGGCGAGCCTCGCCGGGCTGTATGCCGCCAATGGCCGCGCCAATGCCACCGCGGAAGGCCAAGCGCAGCTGCAGGAATCTGCCCGCTACGCGCTGGACTTCATCGCCCGTTCGGCGCGCGCCGCCGGCTACATGGGCTGCGGCGCTGCCTTGGGCACCGTGCGCAACAGCCTGAACGGAGGGTGGACGCAACTGGCGGAGGTGAACCTGCAGAGCGCGGTTGAGGCCTTTGACGGCGCCGATGGCAACGGGCCGGATGATTGGCGTCCCAGCTTGGCGCCGCTGCCGCGCCGCACGCCCGGCCCGGATGTCAACGCTTTCCGCGGCAACGGCGGCATCAACGTCGGAGCGCTGACGCCGCGTTCTGACGTGTTGGTGTTGCGCTATGTGGCCGCTGGCGAGCCGCTGGCGATGGCGGTGGCGGCCGGCGGCGTGCCGGCGGTGACCGGCGATGATGCGTTCGATGCCGATGACTTCGCCTTGATTTCAGACTGCGACAAGGCCGCGTTGTTTCGCGTGAGCGCAGTGGATGCGCTGGCTGGCGGCGGCCAACGCTTGCGCCGCGGCGCCGCGGGCGGCCCATTCGGCAACGCCAGCGGAGCGCTCTTGGCCGGCGTTGGCGAAACCTATGGCGGCGCCGCTCATCCCCAAGGCGCCGCGGTGGGCCGCGTGGTGACGGACATCTATTTCGTGGCGGCAGGCGCCGGTTCCAACAACCGCGGCGACGCTGCGCCGTCGCTGTGGCGCAAGCGCGGGACACGTCGGCCCGCCGAACTCATCGCCGGCATCGCGGCGCTGCAAGTGTTGCTCGGCGTGGACAGCGACGCCGACGGCGCGCTGGACCGTTACTCGCCACCAGCTGCGGCCGCCGGCCTGACGCCCCTTGCCGTGCGTTTCGCCGTCACCGCCACCAGCGTCGATGCTGTGACCGGAGCAAACGCGCTGCGTCGGACGTTCACCCGCACGGTGGCATTGCGCAACTAGAGGCAGGGCAGGGGAGCATGGCAAGGCTCGAAGAGCGGGGCGCCGTGCTCCTGATGGCGCTCACGATGTTGGCGACGCTCAGCATCGCGGCGATGGCCGGGGCGCAGGCCAGCGCGTTGGAGCTGCGCATGGCCCGCAACGCCCACGACGGCGCGCTGGCGTTGGCCGCCGCGGAGGCGGCACTCGCGCAAGGGCAGCGCTTGGCGAACACGTTTCCCGCCGCGGCGTTTGGGGATCCGACGCAGCGGGGGCTCTATCTGCCGGCCCCGTTCGGCGCCCCAGTGCGTTGGCGCCAGGCTGGCGTTTGGTCTGGGCAGGGCAGCCGCGTGGTGTCGCTCACAGGCGTGGCGGCGCCGCCGCGCTTCATCATCGAGTGGGTGACGACGCGCGCAGACGGTACCGAAGTGTTCCGCGTCACGGCCCGCGCCGCCGGCGGCACCGCGGCCGCCCGCGCGGTGGTGCAGAGCGTTGTTGCGTGGGATGGCGCCAACATGCAGCGGCTCTCTTGGCGGGAACTTGCGGCCGTGCCGTGAACGCCGGGTAAATCGGACAAAGTCGGTTTAGGTTGCTAAATCAAACGGTAGATCGCTGATGTCGCGGAGGCGTTGGCCCTCCACTAGCACCTTCAACAGTTCTAGATCTGATCCCCGCACGGATGCCCTCAACTCCTGAAGTGCGAAGTGGTACACGCAGTCGATGTCTCCTGTCCCGAGGGCAATCGAGGCGATACGCGCTGGCAAAGGCTCGCCGATGACTACGACGATATGCGGCGTCGAACCCTTGCGATTTCGCATTAGGTTCAAGCCTTCCGTTCGGGCGTTTTGGGAACGGTCGCTGCGAATCGTCCACTTGCAGGACACACTTGCATGTAGGAGGGGAGTTTCCGAGTTTGCATGGCGTAAGGGCGTCAGCTGAGCGACCGGGGCATCGCCGAGCAAAGTCGCGTTCCGGTCAATTTCTGCGTCGTGGACGGGGCGTCGACACACGACGATGTCCGGCTTGACAATGTAGTCCCCGAAAACCACGCGCAACTCACTGTTGTCGTCGATTGCACGCCTGATGGCGTGAAGATGCTGGTATTGCTGGTAGTCACCGATGTTTCCACCCAGCGAGAATTCCCACTCGCCCGGACGAAGATGGCGCAAGCGGTCGAAAGCAGCCGCCAAGAAGTCCTTCGTTGCGGCTTCGAAGCGGCCGCCTGCGGTTTGACCCGCAAGACTTCCCTCCGGCACTTCGCCGCCGAGGCGTTCAACAATGCCTTTGCTGATCGAGACACTGGACTTGCTGCCGAGGTCAGCATTGTTTGGGACGCCTGAGGAGGTCAGCCGCAGAACGTCGCGCACGATCCGGTGGTGGTAATCCTGCCGTAGAGCGTATAAGTCCCCTTGGCTCAATTCAGCAGCCCGATCACATGCTCTTCGTGCATGCGCTGCTCGATCTGGGACTTCCTGTCCTTACCCCACCGTGTCGGCATCATGCGCTTGTCACGGTCGAGGCGGCGAATGCCAATATGCGCCAGTTGGAATCCCGTGCGAGTGCCGACAGCAGCAAGCCCCTTGTGCGTCTCGACGTCGATGCCGCGCAGATTCGAGCTGCCAACGACGATGATCGCTGCCTTGCCTGGCTTGAGCACCCGATGCATCTCTGCCATGACGGCGGACATCTCCCCGAAGTAACGTCTCAATGCCGCGGCCTTGTGCTGGTCTACATGCCCCAGCCGGACGATGGTGTCTTCGCACTGATCTGGAAGATCGCTCCACTGGCGGGGCGTTTTCGCGTCGTGTCCAAGGCAGCGGGCACGAATGCGGGCCAGTTCCTCGATCTTCCAACCCAACCAGACCAGAGAGAACTTGTGCGCCCGCATGTAGTCGATGGCGTTGTTGGCATAGGGCGGGGAGGTGACGACGAGATCGACGCTGGCCGTTGGCAGCCCACTGTTCTCCGCGCTGTGCGGCAGTATCTGCGCCTCCCCGCAAGGCTGCGCCGAGGCGCCGGCTGCCAGCATGAGTTTCAGCCGTTTTTCGAACTCGTCGAATGCGCACTTGGGCTTCTTGTCCAACACACGATGCGGGCGGGTATGGGCCAAGTCTCGGGCGAGAGAAACGCCGCCAGACTTAGCGATGATGGTTGACGAGAACACCATGTGCAGAAACCGCCATGTCTCCCGTGGCGCATGGCATTCGATGGCGTCGAGAAGCGCAACCAGTTCCAGTTGTTGCGTTGGTCTGAACCAGTAGTTCACGAAGGTTCTCGTCCTGCCATCGAAGCGTTCGGCCAGCGCCGCTTCGAGCCGATGACGTTCCGCGGAAAAGCTTCGCCTTGCATGCTCCACCAACTCCCTGCCAACACGTGACATGACCAAGGGGTTCAAGCGCTGGAGCTTAGCCTTGGCGATCAGGCGCGCTAGTGGGTCTATGTCGCAACCGATTGCATTACGGCCCAGTCGAACCGCCTCAAGGACCGTCGTGCCGGAGCCGAACATCGGGTCGAGCACCACATCGCCGGGCTCAGAGAGCTGTTCGATGAAATGGTTCGGCAGTTGCGGCGGGAACTTGGCGGGGAACGGATGCCAAGCATGGGCGGAGTGCCGACCGTTTGCGCCGTGGAAATCGAGGTCGGTCTGCAAAAGGACGCGCAGCGCCGCTAGCGTGTCGCCATTCGCTGTTCGACCATCCATGTCGAACATGATGGCACAACGCCCACCGGTGTGGAATGGCGTGTCAACGCAAAGTAGAAATGTCCCCCTTTTTCCGGCGGGCGCAGTCGATGGAGCGCCTGCGCGGGCCAGCCCGTCGAGTATCGTTTTCCGCGGTCTTTCCACGGGCGCGGTCCCCCCACACAGAGGAGCGGCGGTGGGAAGACGGTGGCAACTCGCCGCCGCTTCGTACGCGCCCATCCCGGCCCGACGCGGCCCTCATGCTGCTGCGCGCCGGCCGTGCGCCGCCAGATGGTCCCGCAGGGTCTCCATGCAGGCTTCCGTCGGCTCCGACCGGAAGAACCCCAGCGCCAGCAGCCGGCTCGTCGCGTCGTCGATGAAGACGATCAGCGCGTAGCGCGGCCCCGGCGAACCGTCCACCTGCTCCCGGATTGGGGGTTGATCTGTGCCGGCGGTCCTTGGGTCGGCAGCCCGCGGCCCTTCGGCTCATGCTCGAGTACGTTGGACAGTTCTACCGCTTGACCCGCATGGCAGGGCGTACCACACTGGCAATGGGCTGGTTGCGGGCGGGCATCGCCCGCAAGCGGCTCGTGAAAGCGGCGGTTGGGCCGTCGCGCAACCTGAAGAGGGGGATCAGTATGTCCGAAGCTGCGAATTCCGTTACGGGCGATTACATTCAGATGGACCAAGTGGACTGGGTGCCATTCCCAGAAGGCCTCTGCAAGGGCGACATCAAGTGGAAGCTCTTGCATGTCTCGCCGGAGCAGGGCGCATGGACCGCCATTTTCGACTGCAAGGCGGGGTCGTCCTTCGCCAAGCACATCCACATGGGGCCGGGTGAGTACTTCTTGACCAAGGGCCGCATGCATGTGCGTGGCGGCAGCGTGGAGGGCGGGGCCACCGCGGTGGCGCCCGGCTACGGCTACGAAGCGTGCAACGCGCAGCACGACCACACCGAGTTCGATGTGGACAGCGAGTTCTACATGACGTTCCTCGGCCCGCTCAACTTCATTGACGACGATGGCAACACCATCGCCTTGGTGGGTTGGCGGCAGGTGTACGAGGCTTGGAACGCCGGCGCATAGCGGCCATGCGCCACAGCGCCGGAACTGCCGGCCGGCGCGGTCAGCGAAGCGCGAAGCCCCCGTTGCCGGGGGCTTCGTCTTTGTGGAGCGGCTTGGAGACTAGAAGAAGTAGCTCAAGCTCGCCGTGAACAGGCGCGGTTGGCCCAATGTGCCGATGACGATGGGGTCGACGCCGTCCAGCCCGAAGAAGTTCGGGAAGTGCTGCACGTCCATGTAGTACGCCTCGTCCGCTAGGTTTTCGACGTTGAACATGAGCTCCCAGCGCTCCGCCGCCAAGCCGACTTGGGCGTTCACCAACGTGTAATCCGGGTTGGTCACTGGGTTCCAAGCCAACAGCCCTTCGTACTCGCCGTTGTGGCTGAGTTGCAGCCCGGCCACCAAATCCAACCCCGGCTTGAGGCCGCGGCGATAGTCGGCGCCGACGTTCCAGCTCACGTCCGGCGTCACTGGCGGCGTTTCGCCCTTCAAGTCCTCTCCCTCCACGATGGTGCCGCGCTGCCACTCGGCCTCGATGACCCCCGCCGCGAACGACAGGCGCAGGGCCTCGCTCACTTGCACGCTCATCTCGGCCTCGAAGCCGTATTGCTCGGAGTCGCCCAAATTGATGATGCCCTCGATAGGCCCTTGCGGCGTGTTGATCTGATACTCGATCTGGCGCGCCTCGTAGTCGATGAAGAACGCGGCGATGGAAGCCGTCGCGCGGCCGTCCATCCAGCGCCCCTTCCAGCCGAACTCGTAGCTCGTCGCCTTCTCGGCCTCGAAACCGAACAACTCGCTCTCGCCTTCGAAGTTGGCAAGGTTGAAGCCGCCGGGTTCGTAACCCCAAGCGACGGTGCCGTACAGCATCGACTCCTCGCCGAGCCAGCGGGTCAGCGACGCGCGGGGCAGCACTTCCGTGTCGCTTTGCTCGCTCGAGATGCCGGTGTCGCGGTTCTCGCTGGCATTCTCCCAACGGTCCACGCGCAGCCCCAAGGCGAGTTCCCAAGGGCCGAACTCGTGGGTGACGTTGCCGAAGGCCGCCATATGGCTCTTGTCGCGGTCACGGAGCTCGAACGGCACGCGGATGTTCTCGAGCTCGCGGCTCAACGGGATGATCTCGTTATTCCACACGCCAGAGCAGGTGCCGGGCACGAACGCGCAGGCGATGGCGCCGTCGAACGTGTCGCCGATGACGCGGCTGTCCCACACGATGAGCTCGGAATCCATCGTTTCCTCGTAGTTCGAGTGGTAAATGCCACCGAGCCATTGGGTTGGGCCATCACCGGTGGAGGTGAGGCGGATTTCGTGGGTCGTCACCTGCATGACCTCTGGGCGGATGAGGTCCAACAGGTACTCCTCGCGGATGTCCAAATCGGAGTAGCGCTCGCTGTCCGTGTCTGTGTACGAGGTCATGTAGAGGAGATCCCATTCGTCGAGCGCCCACACAAGTTCCACCATGCCAGCCGTGGTCTGCCGTTCGTGGCGCGCGTTGGTGGTGATGTCGATGGTGTCGGGATGCCGCAGATGGGTGCCGTCCAACTCGCGGTTCCAAGTGTTGTTCGGGCCTTCGTAGTCGTTCCAACGCACCGCGGCGTAGGCGGACAAACGGTCGCCCAAGGGCCCGGCAATGGATGCGCGGGCGCCGCGCTCTTCGGAGGCGCCGATGTCCGGGTCATTGTCTGTGCGCAGGCCGTTCAGGCGCTGCCGGTTGCTGTTCTTGAGATAGCCGTCATTGGTCACCCCGAAGCCAAACAGCCGCATGGCCCAACCGCTGTCGCCCAACGGCGCGTTCACGCTCGCCTCCAAGTCCGCCATGCCTTGGCCGCCGGCGAGGGCCTTGACGCGCCCGAACGTCTCCTCCGCGTCTGGGCGCGCGCTCACGAACTTCACCGCGCCGCCGATGTTGCTGCCGCCATACAGCGTGCCTTGCGGCCCCTTCAGTATCTCGATGCGCGCCAAGTCGCCAAAGCGCGACGAGGCGTCCGAGAAGACCTGAGCGTCGTCGAGATAGAACCCGACGCCCTGCGTGTTGCCGAAGGACCCTAACCCGCGCATGGAGACGTTTGGAAAGCCATCGAGCCGCACGGAGAGGTTCAGGTTGGGCACTTGGAAGCCGATGTCCTCCAGCCCCTTGAGATTGCGCCGGTCGATGTCGCTCGCGCTGAGCGCAACCACCGATTCCGGGATTTCCAGCAGGCTTTCCTCGCGTTTGCGCACCGTCACCAAGATTTCCTCGATGACGCGCTCTTCGGCATCGGCGGACGCCTCTTGGGCTTGGCTCGGGGCGGCGCTGAAGACAACGCAAGCCGCAGCCAAGAATGCAGTGGCTGGCAGTGTCCCAGCATGGCTGATGGTGATGTTCATGGTTTCACTCTCTTTTTTGAGTTTTCTTTCCCCCTAACAGCTTGACAATCCCACAAACGTATGAAGTTGGCAACCTCGCTCGGGGTGGCCATAATCCAAGCTGTTCATCTCGCTAGGGGAGAGAGGCATGGCAAAGGCCATACACACGATGATCCGCGTGCTGGAACTCGACCGCTCAATCGACTTCTACCAGCGCGCGTTTGGGCTCGGCATCGCGGAGCGGTTGGACTTCAAGGACTTCGCGCTTGTCTATCTCCGCAATGCCGAAAACGACTTTGAGATAGAGCTAACGTGGAATCAGGATCAGAGCGAGCCATACAGCCACGGCGACGGTTACGGGCATGTCGCCGTGGTGGTGGACGATCTAGCTGCCGAACACGCTCGCTTTGAGGGGGAAGGGCTGCATCCCGATGCCGTCAAGGAGTTCCATCGGGACGGTGCGCTCCTGGCGCGGTTCTTCTTCGTGCAAGACCCGGACGGCTACAAGATCGAGGTGTTGGAGCGGCACGGCCGCTATCAATAGCGCCGGTTGCTTGACGCCGGCCTGCCGCGCCCCTCCTCCGCGCCGGGAAGATCGCTGCCAAGCGTGCGGTGACGCTCGGCCCGGCCTTAGGCGCTTGCAACCTCCAACAGCGGTCGGCCCAACGCCGCGCGATGCACGTTGTGGTAATGCAGCAGCGCCGGCTCGTTGCGGCCGAACAACACATGGCTTTGGATGCCAGCATTGGCGCTGCGCTGGGTGCTCGCCGCGACGTGATAGTCCTCGTCCCGCACGATGGCGTTGAAGCCGTCGAACCGCTCCTCGTAGCGATGCCCAGCGTAATCCGCCTTGGCGCCGGGCATCACGTAGAAGCTGTGTGCGGTGCGCGATCGCCCCGGAGTGTCCTTGTCCGGAAAAATGCGGATGACGTCGACGGCGCTGCCATCCACTAGGAAGATGGTGTTTGGGTACACGAAGTAAACGCAGAGCGTCATGGAGCGAAACGGCCACTCGTTGAGGTCCGACGCGGACTTGGCCTGCTCTTCAAAGCCCTGCACCAAGGCGAACACCATGCGGTAGTTGCGGCCGAAGATGTCGTGGGTTTGCAGATTGCCGCGGATGTCGCTGGCGAGGGTCTCCCGATGCAGCGTGTCGAAGTGGTAGTTCTCGCCAAATGTGTCGATGGCGAGCTTCCAGTTGAGGGGTGCCTCAATGATCTGCGAAGCGCCGTAGCTGTGTTCCGCCAAGCCCCAATGGGCCATGTCGTCCTCAAGGCCGTCGAGCGTCGCGTCAACGTCGATCTCGCCGCCCGGCGTCGGCTTCACCCAGAGCATGCCGTGTCGCTCCACGGCCGGCAGCTCGATGAGGCCAAAGGCGCTCTTGTCCACGGCACCGAAGCGCTGTTCGCGGTTGACGGCGATCAGCGCGCCGTCGCTCGCGTACGTCCAAGCATGGAAGGGGCAGCTGAAGCGTGAGCGGCGCTTGCCGCGGCCATCCGGCACCACTTGGGCGCCGCGATGCCGGCAGGTATTGGCGAACGCGCGGAATGTGCCCGCTTCGTCTCGCGTCATCAGGATGGGCAGGCCCGTTTCGCTGTCTGCCCAATAGCTGCCAGGCTTCGGCAAGTCTCCCGACAGCCCCGTGAAGAGCGGCGTGTCGCGGAAAAACGTCTGTTGTTCCTCTGCCAGCAGCTTGGGGCAGGTGAAATCGGCGAGCGGGCTTTGCGCGATGCCCTCGCCATGCACCTCGCCGGCATGGTCGAAGCCATGCCGCAAAATGCCCAGTAGCCGCTGCTGCTCCTCGATTCTCATGCGCGGGTTCCTATAGGTCGTGGAAGGCTGAGGTCGGCGGCAAGCCTAGCATGGCGCACTTGGCCGGCAAGCGCCGGCAGAGTGTGGCTGTGGAGCCATGCTCGTCAGCCGCTACGGGCATCGCAAGTCCCGCCCGCTCGCATCTTCGCGGATGCCGTCTCCGTCGTCATCCCGTGCCAGGCGGGCGCGGCCCTGCGCGTTCAGGATCGCTTGGCGGGCGTAGCGCAAATCGCCGTTGGCGGGGCAGTAGGTGAAATTGCCGCTCTGCCAATCCGTCAGGCCAGATGGCAGGAACGAAAGGTGCCGCCGGTTGCGGAAGGAGCGCCAGAACACGCGGTCTGCTTGCCGCAAGCCGGGCAGCCGCCGCAGCGGCGTGTCCTCGGCATCCAAGTTGCCATCGCCATCCACGTCCACAAAGATCAGCGCGCCTTCGTGCCAAGTGTTGCGCAGGCCGCAGCCGCCGCCCGCCGAAGGGCACAGCGTCGCCGTGGCGCGGTGCGTCACCGCCGCATGCCGGGTGAAGGCCACCGCGCCAAGCGTTTGGTTGAGCGCGGCGCTGGCGCGGCGCGTCTCGATGAGGTGGCTGCCGTTCACCGTGGCCCATGAAAGCAGGGCGCCGCCAACGGCGAGGGCCACGAGCAGTTCGATCAGTGTCAGGCCGCGCATCGGGCTAGCATGGCAGCCGTGGCGCAGTGTGCAATCCGGCGTGGGCTGCGTTGGGTGGCGGACATCGCCGGGCGCGGTTGTGCGCTTCGGCTTGCAGAAGGCATCGCTCAACGCAGGTTATGTGGTGGGCGTCCTGGGGGGCGCGCTGTCGGGCTCAATCGCCGCCGCTGCCGCAGTGCGCCTTCACCGCGTGGCTGGCGTCAGTCCATGAAGAGAATGCGCTTGTACCAAGGCTTCTTGCGCTCGGCGGGCGCGGCTTCCGCTTGGGCGGTGGTGGGCGGCGGCACATAGCCTTCGGGATGCTCGATTCGCAAGGGCGGCGGCGCATCGGGCCGATCGAAGAGCCCGAGCGACATCACATTCACCCACGAGCGGTCGCGGTTGCGGACAGTCTCTTCGAGCACGAGGCTGCCTTGTTCGTCGAAGGCAGGGAAGTCCGGGTGGTTGATGGCCAGGATGCGCAGGGCATCGTTGGCCGCCGCGTCGAGGCCGAGCCGGTGGTTGGCTTCAACGAGTATGGCGAGCGCCTGCGCCGCGGCGGGGGTTTGCGAGTAGTTTTCGAGCACCGAGCGGGCGCGGTTTGCCGCCGCTATATGGGCGCCGCGCGAGATGTAGTAGTTGGCGATTTGGATTTCCGAATCCGCGATGACGTTGCGCAGATGAATCATGCGCTGGCGGGCATCCTTCGCGTAGTCGCTGTCCGGATGGTCTCTGAGCAGGGCGGCGAAGTGCGCGAAAGCCTTGCGCGCGTTGGTGGTGTCGCGCTTGGCCGCGTCGGCGGGGCGCAAGCGGTCGAACAGGCCGGTGCCCTCGGCATCGGCGATGAGGCCGCGCAGGTAGTACGCGTAATCGATGTGATCGTGTTGTGGATGCAGCCGAATGAAGCGATCTGCGGCCGCCTCCGCGGCCTCCAAGTCACGCGCCATGTAGTTGGCGTAAATCAGTTCGAGTTGCGCCTGCTCGGCGTAGCGCCCAAACGGGAACCGAGCCTCTAAGCGGCCAAGCTTGTCGATGCCGGCGCGGTAGTTGTTGCTCCGCAGGCTGCTTTGCGCGCTCTCGTAGAGAATCTGCTCGGTAGTTTCGAGTTCTGCCTCGGCCTCTTCATCGTCGCCGACGAAAGGCATCCAAGCGCAGCCAGCCAAAAGGGCCGCGAGCGCCCATGCCACGCCCGCAAGAGCCATGCGTTTCATGGCGGGGATTCTAGCGCCCATTGGCGCCTGATTCGACCGGATTGCGGATGCGCCGGCAGTTGGACGCCGCTGATGGCCGGATCGCGACCGCGGCGGAGGGGCTTGGGGAGCGCCGCTTCATGCAGCGCCGCCTGCCGTCGCCCGATCACGCCTGTGCTACCGTCGCGCCGATGAGCGCGCAACGGCACGTCTTGGCCGACACGGTGCCGGCGCATCGGGCCGGCGAGCGGCTGGACCGAGTGGCGGCGGAGTGCTTCGGCCAGTTCTCGCGGATGCAGCTTGCGGCGTGGATTCGGTGTGGTGCGCTGCGGTTGGATCATTCGGCAGCGAAGCCGGCGCAGCGCGTCGCCGGCGGCGAGGCGCTCACGCTGGATGCGTCGGTGGAGCGCCGTGTGGGGGATCTGGCGCCAGAGCCAGTGCCGTTTGCCGTGGTGCATGAGGACGCGCATGTGCTGGTGGTGGACAAACCGGCTGGCGTCGTGGTGCATCCCGGCGCCGGCGTTGCCGGCGGCACGCTGGTGAATGGCCTGCTGGCGCATCGCCCGGCCCTCGCCGCGCTGCCGCGCGCCGGCCTCGTCCACCGGCTGGACAAGGAAACCAGCGGGCTGATGTTGGTGGCCGCCTCGCCGCAGGCGTTGCCGGCGCTCACGCGCGCGATGGCCGGGCGCGCCATTGGCCGCGAGTACCTTGCCGTGGCAGAAGGCGCACTCACTGGCGGCCGCCGCGTGGAATTGCCCATCGGCCGCGACCCGGCGCGCCGCACCCGCCAGCGTGTGCGCGCAGACGGGCGGCCGGCAGCTTCGGTCGTGCGCGTGGAGCAACGCTATCGGGCGCACACTGCGGTGCATGTGACGCTTGAAACCGGGCGCACCCACCAAGTGCGGGTACACATGAGCGCCATCGGCCATCCGCTGGTGGGGGATCACCGCTACGGTGCCCGCGGGCGGTTGCCGAAGGCGCCGACCGATGCGCTGCTGCAGGCTGTGCGGCAGTTTCGCCGCCAAGCGCTGCACGCTCGCCAGCTCAGCTTCGCGCATCCGATCACGGGTGCCGCAATGTCCTTTTCGAGCCCCATTCCGGCGGACATCGCCAGTTTGCTTGAGGCGCTGGCAGACGATGCCGCTGGCGCTGTTTGAGGCGGCATGGCCGGCGCCGCGCGGCATCGGCGCCGGCTGCACCACCCGTGCTGGAGGTGCCAGCGCCGGCCCTTACGCCACGTTGAATGTGGGCGCTGGCGTCCGCGATGCGCCAGAGCGCGTGGCGGAGAACCGCTGGCGCCTGCTCGCGGCGACAGGTTGTGAAGGGATTCAATGGCTGCATCAAACGCATGGCGCGGAGGTCTTCCACGCTGCTCAGCTGCCAGCGTCACCACGCCCGGACGACCGCGGGGACGCTCCCGCCGCCGACGCGATGTGGACGGAGCGACGCGGCTTGGCGTTGGCGGTGACGGTGGCGGATTGCGTGCCAGCGCTCCTTTGCGACGCACGGGGCGGCGTGGTGGCCGCGCTGCACTGCGGCTGGCGGGGCGCGACGGGCGGTGTCATCGAAGCGACGTTGGCGGCGCTGCCGGCGGCGCCGGAAACGTTGCGCGCTTGGCTCGGCCCAGCGATTTGCGCGGCGTGCTACGAGGTGGGTGACGACGTGCATGGCCGTGCCGGCGGCGGGGCGGCGTTCACTCGAGCCGGAGGCGGCAAGTGGCGCTTCGACCTGCCGGCGTATGTGGCCGAGCGCCTCGCATCGTTCGGCGTGCGCGAGGTGGCACGCAGTGGCGTCTGCGTTTCGTGTGACGAACGGTTCTTCTCGCATCGCCGCGACGGCATCACCGGACGCATGGCGGCGGTGATCTGGCGCCGCTGACTTGGGTGGCCTGAGGGCGCGGTTCGCCGTTCCAGGCGCTGACGCGCTGATCCCGTAGCGCGCGAAAATGTGCTGGACACGGCGCAGAAGCGGCGTATAGTGCGCTCCTGACATGGCCTCTCCACGCGCAACCCTGCTCGCCATCCTGTCGCTGCTCCTGCCGGCGTTGCCGGCATAACTCTCCTCATCAAGGGCGCTTCGCCCACCTCGTCCCAAGCAACGACACCGTAAGTCGAGGATTCCCCATGACATCGCAGCCTGTGGCCGCCCAAGGCCCATCCGAGTTCAATGTCGGCGCCGTCGGCGCCCGCGTCGCGGCCATGCCGCACGACAAATACCGCGCCTTCCCGCCGGTTGCGCTCAAAGATCGCACTTGGCCGGATGCCGTGCTCACCGAGCCGCCGCGCTGGTGCAGCGTGGACTTGAGGGATGGCAACCAAGCGCTCATCGACCCGATGAATGTCGGCGAGAAGCTGCGCATGTGGGATTTGCTGCTCGACATCGGCTTCAAGGAGATCGAAGTGGGTTTTCCGGCCGCCTCGCAGCCGGACTTCGACTTCATTCGCCGCATCATTGACGAGGGCCGCATCCCGCCGCACGTCACCATCCAAGTGTTGTGCCAAGCGCGGGAGGAACTCATCGCGCGCACCGTCGAAGCCCTTGAAGGCGCCCCGTCGGCGATCTTCCATCTGTACAACTCCACGTCCACGCTGCAGCGTCGCGTGGTGTTCCGCATGGGCCGCGAGGGCATCGTCAAGCTCGCGGTGGATGGGGCGAAGCTGGCGCGGGATGGCCTCGCTGCGCTGTCTGGCGCCAACATTGCGTTCGAGTACTCCCCGGAGAGCTTCACCGGCACCGAGTTGGATTTCGCCGTGGACATCTGCGCCGCGGTGGCCGAGGAGTGGGGCGCGACGCCGGAAGAGCCGATGATCATCAACCTGCCTTCCACGGTGGAGATGGCCACGCCGAACGTGTATGCGGATCAGATCGAGTGGTTCTGCCGCCAGTTCCCGCGCCGCGACAGCGTGGTGGTGAGCCTGCACGCCCACAATGACCGCGGCACCGGCGTGGCCGCCACCGAACTGGCGCTGATGGCGGGCGCCGAGCGGGTGGAAGGCACGTTGTTCGGCAACGGCGAACGCACCGGCAATTGCGACTTGGTGACCGTGGCCATGAACCTGTTCTCCCAAGGCGTGGACCCGCAGTTGGATTTCCACGACATGCCGCGCATCCGCGGCGAAGCGGAGGCGCTCACCAAGTTGGCCGTGCATGAACGCCATCCCTACGCCGGAGATTTGGTGTTCACCGCCTTCTCCGGCTCGCACCAGGACGCCATCCGCAAGGGCATGGTGCATGCGCGCGGCGGTGGCGATGCGTGGCAGGTGCCGTATCTGCCCATCGACCCAGCGGATGTCGGCTCCTCGTACAAGGAATCGGTGCGGGTGAACAGCCAATCCGGCAAGGGCGGGGTTGGCTTTGTGCTTGAGGAGCGGTTCGGCGTCACGTTGCCGCGTGAGATGCTGGCGGAGTTCTCGGCGGTGGTGCAACGGCTCACGGAACGTCTGGACCGCGAAGTGCAGCCAGACGAAATCTTTGCAGCGTTGCTGGCTGAGTACTTGGTGGAGCAGGGTCCCTACCGCCTGCTGGACTATGACTTAACGCGCGGCGACACGGGCCGGCAGCGCTGCGCGGCGCAGCTGGAGGCCGCCGGGCAACGCATCGACATCGTGGGGGAGGGCACCGGCCCCATCGAGGCGTTCGTCAACGGCATGGTGGAGACGCTGAACGAGCCGCTCAACATCATGGATTACCACGAGCACGCGCTCACCACCGGCAAGGACGCCGCCGCCATCTGCCTGCTCGCCATCAACGACGGGGCGGGGCGTTGCTATGGCATCGGCATGAGCACGAACACGATCACCGCATCGCTCACCGCGGTGGTGTCGGCGCTGAATCGCCGCTGGCGCCGTTGAGGCAGGGCAGAGGACGCGCACGATGCCGCAACGGGCGTCTTGGCGCGCGGGCAGCAATCCTTGCTTTGCCTTCGATCGCCGCTGCCGGCGAGTCTAATCCTCCTCGGCGGGCCGCTCGTCGCCGGCGGGCGCATCTGCGCTCGGCGCTCGCCAGAGCCGCGCGCTGCGCACCGCGTTGTCCTTGATCTGCAAGGTCTCCACCAGATGGTCGCCGACGCGCAGGCACACATTCGCTTCTGGGATGGACTCCAAGCGTTCCAGCAACAGCCCGTTCAATGTGCGCGGGCCATCCGTGGGCAACGACCAGCCGAGCGCCCGGTTGAGATCGCGTAGCAGCGCGGTGCCATCGATGTAGTAGGAGCCATCGTCTTGGGGGTGGATGTCCGGGGCGTTGGCGGCGAAGTCTGTCGTGAACTCGCCGACGATCTCCTCCAAGATGTCCTCCAGCGTCACCATGCCGCGGATGTTGCCGTATTCGTCCACCACTAAGGCGAGGCGGTGGCGTTCCTTCTGAAAGTTCGCCAGTTGGGTGTGCAGCGGCGTGCCGGCGGGCACGAAGTACGGCGCCTCCAGTTCGGCGAGCACGTCCTCTGCGGTGTAGGTGTCCTTTAGCAGGAAGCGGGCGGCGCGGCGCAGATGCAGCACGCCGTGGACGGTCTTGTCGCCCTCGCTCAGCACCGGCAGGCGAGTGTGCGGCGAATTCGCCAGTTGCTCGGTGATGTCTTCGAGCGGCGCGTCGATGTCGATGCTGGACACCTCGGAGCGCGGCACCATGATGTCCTCCACCGTCACCTTCTCCAAGTCGAGGACGCGCAGCAGCATGTTTTGGCGTCGCGCCGGCAGCCGGGCGCTCTCATTCACCACGGTGCGCAACTCTTCGATGCTCAAGCGCTCGGATTCCGCTGCGCCTCTGACAAATGGCCGCACCAAGAAATTGGCGATGGCGTTTATGAACACCACCACGGGATACAGCAGCTTCAAGAGCGGCTGCAGCAGGAAGGCGGAAGGAAAGGCGATCTGTTCCGGGCGCGCCGCGGCCACGGTTTTCGGGCCGACCTCGGCGAAGATGAGGAACCAGATCGTCAACGCCACTGGCGCGAGCCACGCGGTGGCATCGCCGAAGTAGCGAATCCAGAGCACGGTGAACACCGTCGCCGCAGCGAAGTTCACCAAGTTGTTGCCGATGAGGATGACGCCGAGCAGCCGGTCTGGGCGACGCAGCAGGCGTTGCGCCTTGCGTGGCCCCCGCTGCCCCTGCTTCGCCAAGTGCAGCAGGCGATAGCGATTGAGCGCGATCATCGCCGTCTCGGAGCTGGCGAAGTAGGCCGAGATCAACGTGAGGACGAGAACGATCGCGAACAGCACCGTGGCGGAGGCATCAGCCATCTTCAGGGCCTCCCTGCAAGCGCAGCTGGACGGCGTGCGAAGCCGCTGGGGAGCATGGGCGTGGCAGCGAAGCCGCTGGGTGGAGCGGAGTGGCCAAGACGCCGGGGTGGGCGGGGTGCATCGGCGTGCGAGCGGGCTAGCGCGACGGGGCCGCGGCGTTCAATGCGCCATGACGCGATGCCGGCAACGGTAACACAGAGGGCGAGGGTGGTGCGTTGGCAAACGCAGCGCCACCGGCAGGAACGATATGCTCCGTGCGTCGCGTGGTTGGAAGGGACGGCGTTTCACGGCACACTACCTTGCCTTTCCCGCTTGGGCTTCCCGTGCGCGTCCGAACTAAAATCTGCGGCATCACGTCTGTGCAGGATGCTGGCGCCGCCGCTGTCGCCGGCTGCGACGCGGTGGGCTTGATGTTTTATCAGGGCAGCCCACGCTGCGTGGCGTTGGAGCAGGCGGCCGCCGTCGCTGCTGCGCTGCCGCCGTTCATCGCCCGGGTAGGCGTCTTTGTGGACCCGAGCGCAGAGGCGGTGGAGGCGGTGCTGGCGCGGTTGCGCCTCGATGCGCTGCAGTTCCACGGCGATGAGCCGGCCGCGGATTGCGAGCGCTTTGGCGTGCCCTACGTCAAGGCGTTCCGCGTGCGAGAAGCGGTGAACGTGGCGGCGTTGGAGGATGCCTATCCGTCCGCGAGCGCGTTGCTGCTCGATGCGTTCCATCCCGTCGCGCGCGGTGGCGTTGGATGCGCATTTGATTGGGCGCTGTGGCCGCAAGCCGGTGCCAAGCCGCTCATGCTGGCGGGCGGCTTGACGCCGCAGAACGTGGGCGGCGCCATCCGTCGCCTGCGTCCTTATGCGGTGGATGTGAGCAGCGGCGTCGAGGACGGCGTGAAGGGCGTCAAGAACGCAACGAAGCTGGATGCGTTTTTGGCGGAGGTGCGCCGTGCCAGCGCGGAATGACCCGCCGTACGCCGCGCCGGACGCCGCCGGGCGGTTTGGCAGCTATGGCGGCCGTTTCGTCGCCGAAACGCTGGCGCATGCGCTGGAGGCGCTGACCTCCCTCTACGAGACGCTGCGCGACGATGCCGGCTTCCGCCAAGCGTTGGCGGAGGATTTGTCCCGTTACGTCGGGCGACCAACGCCGCTCTATTTCGCGCAACGGCTCACGGCGCAAGTGGGCGGCGCCAAGCTCTATCTGAAGCGGGAAGACCTCAACCACACCGGCGCCCACAAGATCAACAACACCGTTGGCCAAGCGCTGCTTGCCAAGCGCATGGGCAAACCCCGCGTGATCGCGGAGACTGGCGCTGGGCAACATGGTGTGGCGACGGCGACGGTGGCGGCGCGCTTGGGGCTTGAATGCCGCGTCTTCATGGGCGCCACGGACATCGAGCGGCAGCGCCTCAACGTGTATCGAATGGAACTGCTCGGCGCCGAGGTGGTGGCGGTGGAATCCGGTTCGCGCACGCTGAAGGACGCCATGAACGAGGCCATGCGCGATTGGGTGACGAACGTGGACACCACGCACTACATCATCGGCTCGGTGGCGGGGCCGCATCCATACCCGATGATGGTGCGGGATTTTCAAGCCGTCATCGGCCAAGAGGCGCGCGCCCAGTGCTTGGAGGTGGAAGGGCGCCTGCCCGACTTGCTAGTCGCCTGCGTCGGCGGCGGCTCCAACGCGATGGGCCTGTTCCACCCGTTCCTGGACGACGCCGGCGTGGACATGGTTGGCGTGGAGGCGGCTGGTTTGGGCCTTGCGACAGATCGCCATGCAGCGCCGCTCAACGCTGGCTCGCCGGGGGTGCTGCATGGCCAGCACACCTACTTGATGCAGACGGACGACGGGCAGATCATGGAAACGCACTCGATCTCCGCAGGGCTCGACTATCCGGGCGTGGGCCCGGAGCATTCCCACTTGAAGGATCTGGGCCGCGCCCGCTACGCCGCGGCCACGGACGCCGAAGCGTTGGCGGCGTTCCGCGCGCTCAATCGCGCCGAAGGCATCATGCCGGCGCTGGAATCGAGCCATGCGGTGGCTTGGGCGATGCAGGAAGCCGCCCGCCGCCCGGCAAGCGACATCATCGTCGTCAATCTTTCCGGACGCGGCGACAAGGACATCCATGTCGTCGCCGGTCTGGGCGAGGCCGGCACGCCGTGAGCCGCATCGCGGCGCGGTTGGCGCAACGCCAGGGCGAGGGGCGGCGCGCGCTCGTCACCTTCATCACCGCCGGCGACCCGACGCTGGACGCCACGGCGCCGGCGCTGCATGCGTTGGTGCGCGGCGGCGCCGACATCGTGGAGCTGGGCGTGCCATTCTCGGACCCGGAAGCGGAAGGGCCGTCGATTCAGCGTTCGTCCGAGCGCGCCCTTGCCAAGGGCGTGACGCTGGCGGACGTGCTGCACGTTGCCGCCGCGTTCCGGCGCGCGGACGCGGACACCCCCGTGGTGCTGATGGGCTACCTGAATCCCGTGCTGCGCATGGGCTACGAGGCATTCGCCGAACGCGCGGCCGCCGCCGGCGTCGATGGCGTCATCTTGGTCAACCTGCCGCCGGAGGAAGCCGATGCCGCCCAAGCCGCGTTGGCGACGCATGGGCTGGACCTCATCTTCCTCGTCGCGCCCACCACGCAGCGCGAACGCGCCGAACACATCGCCGCCCGCGCCAGCGGCTTTATCTACTACGTGTCCTTGAAAGGGGTGACCGGCGCCCGCCATCTAGACGTGGCGGACGTCGAGCGTGGCGTCGCAGCGCTGCGCGCCGTGAGCGACCTGCCGGTGCTGGTGGGCTTCGGCATCCGCGATGCGGAGTCGGCAAGGGCGGTGGCGGCGCGTGCCGATGGCGTTGTCGTCGGGAGCGCCTTGGTGGATGCGATGGGTGAGCGCGCGACCTGCCCAGAACGCATTCCAGCCGCCTTGGAGTCTTGGCTGCGGCCAGTGCGCGAGGCCATCGACGAGCGATGACGGTCGCCTTGGCGGATTGGCTCCGGCGCCTTGGCGTCGAGCATCCAAAGGGCGTGCTTGACGGGCTGGACCGCGTCGCCGAGGTGGCGGCCCGTGCCGGTGTGAACCCGCCGTCGCCGCGCAACGTCATCGTCGCCGGCACCAACGGCAAGGGCACCACCTGTCTCTTTTTGGAGCGCCTGCTGCTTGCCTCTGGACATTCCACCGGCGCCACCTTATCGCCGCACCTCGATCGCTTCAACGAGCGCATCCGCGTGGATGGCCAAGACGCCGCGGACGCCGCCATCGTGGCCGGCCTGGAGGCCGTGGAACGCGCCCGCGGCGCCACGCGGCTCAACTACTTCGAACATGCCGTGCTCGCTGCGTTCGCGGCTTTCCGCGCCGCGCAAGTGGACGCCGCCGTGCTGGAGGTGGGGCTCGGCGGCCGTTTGGACGCCACCAACATCGTCGCCGCGGACGTCGCGGTGATCGTCAGCATCGGCCTAGACCATCAGGCTTACCTCGGTGACACCCGCGAGGCCATCGGCGCAGAGAAGGCCGGCGTGATGCGCGCTGGCCGCCCCGTGGTGTTCGGCGCCGTGGACGCGCCGCGCCCGGTGCGCCGCCGCGCCGCCGAACTGGAAGCGCCGTTCCTGCAATATGGGCGGGACTTCCGCCAGGCGCGGCACGGCGGCGCTTGGCGGGTGGAGTTGGCTGACGGCCGCGTTGTCTCCACCGAGACGCCGCCGCGCATCCCTGCGAGCAACGCGGCGACGGCGCTGCAAGCGTTCGCCCTGTTGGTGCCGGACTTCGACGATGCCGTGGTGGAGACGGCGTGCCGGCTTGCGTTCGCGCCGGGCCGGATGGAGATGCTGGCTGCCCACGAGCGACGCTGGCTGCTCGACGTGGGGCACAACCCAGACGCCGCGGCGTTCCTCGCCTGCCACATGCAGGAACGCGCCGCCTGCGCCATCGTTGGCATGTTGCAAGACAAGGACTGCGCGGCGTTGGCGTGCGCGTTGGCGCCGCGGGTGGAGCAGTGGATCGCGACGGCCAATCGCATGGCGCGTGGCTTGCCTGCCGACGCCTTGGCGCAGCGCATGGCCGCGGTGGCCCCGCGGCCGGTGGCGGAGCTTGATGACGCCATCGCCGCGGCCATCGCAACCACGCGGAGCAACGATGTTATCCTTGTTTGCGGCTCATTCGATGTGGTTGCTCGCGCTCGAGCTAGGTTGCTTTGTTGACCGAACAGGCTCGCAATCGCGTCACTGGCGCGGTGTTTTTGATCGCCATCGCCGCGGTCGGGGTGCCTATGCTGTTCGACGGCGCTGGCATCCAGCCCGTGCGGCTGCCGCCGGTGGAAGTGGAAGCCATCGACGTGTCCGCCCTGCAGGACGTCGAGCCGCCGCCAGACATCGCTCCCACCCTCGTCGCGCGGGACGCCCTGCTTGAGGAAATCGACGCCGAGGGCTATCGCCGGGACACCGGCGCGCGCCACGGCGAGCCGACGTTGGCGGACGCCTCGGCGCCGCCCCTCGGTGGCCCGGCGGAAGGTTGGGCCGTGCAGATGGCCAGTTTTGCGCAAGAGGCGAAGGCGCAAGAGTTGCGCGACACGCTGCGCGCCGACGGCTATGACGCCATGCTCTCCAACGTCAAGCGGGACGCGCGCAAGTTCACCCGCGTGGCGGTGGGGCCGCTGCTCGCCCGCGCCGACGCGGACAAGCTGAAGGACGAGCTCGCCGGCCGCTATGCGACCTTGGGCCTCGGCGAGCCTCGCGTCGTGCGCTTCGGCCACTGAGGATGGCCACGCCAGACATCGTCATCGCCGCCGTCATCGCCCTCTCCGCATCGTTTGGCTTGATGCGGGGCTTGGTGCGCGAGGTCGTCTCGCTGGTCATTTGGATCACCGCGGCGCTAGGCGCCTCGGCGTTCTCTGGCCTTGTCGCGGACAGCGTCCTCGGCACGTTGGACTTGGGGCGTCCGATGCGCGTAGCCATCGGTTTTGCGCTAGTGTTCATCGGTGTGCTTATTGCCGGCGCAATCCTGCAGCGCGTCCTGGGCGGGTTGGTGAAGTCCACTGGCTTGGGCGGCACGGATCGCCTGCTCGGCCTCGTGTTCGGCGGCCTGCGCGGCGCGGTGGTGGTCATCGTCGCGTTGATGGCAGTGCGCCCGTTCGCCCAACAGAGCGGCTGGTGGGCCGAATCCGAGTTCCGGCCGGGGCTGCTTGCCTTTGAGGACGATCTGCTTGAGCTCTTCGGCGCCGGCAAGGGATTGGTCGATGACGGCAACGATGGCGAGACCGCCGCATGAATGCGGCGGCGCCGGCATAGTGGAACGGGCATGTCGGCAGCGCCTCAGTGGCTCAGCCAGTGGCTGACGGCGCGGACGCGGCGCTGCCGCGGCGCACGCCCTGCATCGGCGTCTGTTCCACCACCTACGGCGATCTCGTTTGCCGGGGTTGCAAGCGGTTCGCTCACGAAATCGTGCAGTGGAACGGCTACGAGGCGTCCCAGCAGCGCACCGTGTGGCGGCGCCTTGAGACGTTGCGTGACGCGAGCGTGGCCACGTTTGCGAAGGTGGCGGACGAGGCGAAGCTCAGCGGCGTCGCGGCGCGTCTGCGCGTGCCTGCCAAGCCGGCGCCGAGCGCGCTGGGCATGGCCTATGAGACGTTGCGCCGTGCCAGCGCCGCGGCACTGCCGACGGAGCTCGGCCTGCAGCCCAAGCCGGCCGTTGCGGACTTAAACGTGGCTGGCCTATTCGCCGCCATCGACCGCGAGTACTATGCTCGCGCCACCGCCTTCTACGAGCGGAGCTTCCGCACCCGGACGCACTGATCCGCGTGCCGCCCCGCGCCGCGGGGCGCTCTGCTGCAAAGCACTTCAACGGAGGCCGTCGTGCAACATCCCGGCATCGCCCGCACAGCCATCCGCCGCGACCACGCGCTCATCGCGCCGGAATCGCATGTCCCGCTCGGCCTGCCGGATTGGCGGAACGGCCGCGTCGTGGCGCTGATCTCGCGTGAAATGGGCGCCAAGTTCGCCCAGTATCTCCTGCGCCTTGATGAAGACGGTTTGGCGCTGCCGCCGAACCCAGCCTGCGAGCACTTCGTCCTTGCCCTCGGCGGCGGCTTTGCCATCGAGTTTCCGGGCCACGCGTGGCCGCTGCCCGCCGGCGCGTTCGCCTACCTGCCGCCCAACGCCGGTTGGCGGCTCAGCGCCGGCCAAGGCGGCCAAGCGCTGTTGTTCGAGAAGCCCTACGCGCCGTGCGCGGATGGGCCGCCGGCAGCGTTGCGCGGTGCGCTGGCCGATGTTCCGGCGACGCCATTTCTCGGCGACGAGGCAGCGCTGCTGCAGGAATTGCTGCCGGATGACCCGCGCTTCGACTGGGGCATCAACCTCTTCGAGTTCGCTCCCGGCGGCACGTTGCCGCTGGTGGAGACGCACTTCATGGAACACGGCCTCTACATGCTCGCCGGGCAAGGGGTTTATCGGCTTGGCGAGCGCTGGTACCCGGTGCAGGCGGGGGACGCCATCTGGATGGCGCCGTACCTCACGCAGTGGTATGCGGCCACCGGCAAGGTGGCGACGCGCTACATCTACTACAAAGAGATGCACCGTGCCCCCGCTGCTTGACCCAGCAGCGCTCACGGTTGACGCGGGGCAGCTGCAGGCGCAGGTCGACGCCCTCGCCGAGTTCTCGTCCACGCCGGCGCCGGGCGTCACGCGCGTCCTCTTCACCGATGCTGACATGGCGGGGCGGCGCTACGTGAAGTCCCTCATGCGCGCCGCGGGGCTCGACGTGCTTGAAGACGCCGTGGGCAACATCTTCGGCCGCTGGCATGGCACCGCGGGGCTGCACGGGCGCGTGGGCACAGGCTCGCACTGCGACGCGATTCCCGATGCCGGCAAGTACGATGGCGTGGTGGGCGTGCTCGGCGGTATCGCCGCGGCGCGCGCCTTGCAGGCCGTGGGTTTCTCGCCCCGCCGCACCATCGACATCGTGATGTTCACGTCCGAGGAGCCGACCCGCTTTGGCATCGGCTGCTGCGGTTCGCGCCTGTTGGGCGGAGCGCTCGATGCCGACGCCTTGGCGCGCTTGACCGATGCCGATGGCGTCAGCTTCGATGCGGCGCGACGGGCGGCCGGCTATAGCGCGGACTATGCCAGCGCCACGCTGAAGCCCGGCGACTACGCTGCGTTCGTCGAATTGCATGTGGAACAGGGCCCCGTGTTGGAACGGGAGGGGCTGGACATTGGCGTGGTGTCGGCCATCGCGGCGCCGGCCTCCTTCTCGGTGACGTTCCGCGGCGAGGGCGGACACGCCGGCACCGTGTTGATGGGCGAACGTCGCGACGCCCTCGTGCCGGCCGCGGCGCTCACCTGCTACGCCGAGGAACTCGCGTGCGGCAGCGACAGCCCGGATAGCGTCGCCACGGTGGGCATGCTGCAAGTCCACCCCGGCGCGGTGAACAGCATCCCGCGAACCGCCACCTTCACTCTGGATGTGCGCGACACGTCCTTGGCCGCGCGCGGCGGCATCGTTGAGGCGCTCAAGCGCCGCGCGCAGGAGCTGGCGAAGGAGCGGCGCCTTGAGTGCGCGTTCGACGTGATCAACGAAGATCCGCCGGCCGACGCGGACGCGGACATCATGGCGGCCGTCGAAGAGAGTGCCGCAGCGCAACGCCTGCGTAGCCGCAGGATCGTGAGCCGCGCCTATCACGATGCCTTGTTCATGGCGCGCGTGGCGCCGATGGGCATGATCTTCGTGCCATCCAAGGACGGCGTGAGCCACCGGCCCGACGAATACACGTCGCCTCAGGAAATGGCCAATGGGGCGCAGGTGCTGGCGGCCACCTTGGCGCGGTTGGCGGCCTAAGCCCTCCCGCGTTTCGGGCAACGTCAGGCGGCGCGGGCGACCAACGAGGCGTTGCCGGCTTCAGTGCGCCGGCGGCGCGGCGTCGATCATCTCCAAGAGCCACGGCTTGTGCGCCGCGATTTCCGCCCGGGTGAGACCCATGAGCTCATGCGGCAGGACCAGCCACTTGTCCGTTTCGCGCAGATGGAAGTGCGGCGCGTTGCGCGCATCCAACGTGGGCCGCAGCCAAATCGCAGCGACGCGGACATCCGCCGGCATGTTGCGCTTGGTGCCGGCGCGCAGGGCATCCATCACGGCATGCACATGGCGGCCGCTGCTGTAGACGTCGTCGACGATGAGCAGGCGATCCTCGCGGCGCAGATTCTCCAACAGGTATTGCTTGCCATGCACGCGAATGGGCCGCTGCGCCAGCGCCGTCTCTTCGTATTCCTCACGGCCGGCATAGGAAGTGCGCAGCGCGATGTGGTCCGTCTCGACGCCAAGGGTGGCCAAGCATTCCTGCACGACCATGCCGACGGCGCTGCCGCCACGCCAAATGCCAACGATGAACGAGGGGCGGAACCCACTCTCGAAGATGCGCCGGCCCAGCCGGAAACCATCGAGAATGTGCTCCGCTTCGTCGATGAAGACCTTGTCCAAGGGTGCCTGCCGGAGGCTTGGAAACGCCGCTCTGAGAATTGTACAGTGTGGCGCCCGGCGGATTGGCGGCCTGATGCGCGACGAACATCAGTATTTGGACCCCCAAGCGCTGCTCGAGGACGCCTTTCGCCTTGGCGCCAAGGTGTTTGCGAGCGGCTTCCATCCCACCTTCCTCATCGCCGTGTGGCGGGGCGGGGCGCCCATCGGCTTGGCCGTGCAGGAGCTGCTCGCTTACAAGGGCGTGCAAGCCAATCACATCGCCATTCGCACCAGCGCCTACTCCGGGGTGGACGAGCGGCGCCGGGAAATCGCGGTGTATGGCTTGAGCTATCTGGTGAAGAACCTCACGTTCGAGGATCGGCTGCTCATCGTGGATGACGTGTTCGACACCGGGCACACGGTGGAGGCGATCATCCGCGAACTCGAAGCCAAGCTGCGCCGCAACATGCCGGGCGACACGCGCATCGCCGTGCCGTACTACAAGCCGATGCGGAACGAGACGGGCAGGGTGCCGGACTACTACTTGCACGAGACGCATCGGTGGCTGAAGTACCCGCACTCCCTGGAGGGCCTCGACGCGGACGAGATGCGCCGCAAGCGGCCGGAGATCTACGCCATCCTGCACGACCTGCTGCCGTGACCGCGCCGGCGCCGGCCTAGAACGCCAGCGCCTAAGACGCTGCGCGGCGGATCCAACGCGCCCGGTCAGCCCGACGGCGGCAGTGCTGCCGCCGTGCAGCGAGGCGCCCTGCGTCCAACCGCAGCTTTCGGTGGAACTCCCTGTCCCGTGCGAACATCCACGTCGTTCGGTCTCCAACGCTGTCTTCAACCCACAGGCTGCCGAACGGCCGCCCCAACGGCCTTCCGCCGGGGGCGACGGTCCAGAAGGTGCTGAGCCCGTCGCTGATCCCCTTCATGCGCTTGATGCCCAGACGAGGGGTGCGATAGGCTCGCCACGCAATCGGGAGGCGGGGACGCAACGTGACCAGCGCTGTCTTTGGGGCTCGCCGGTGCCGCGGCAGGGCGGGATCCACTCCGGACGGCTGGCAATTCGCTGCCATTTGGTGCGCCATTGCCCCCAAGGGTGCTTCATGGCCGACCCGAGCTCGGGCCCAACGCCAAATCGAGACCCGCGCCGGCCGCGCCGCATGACTGGCTCTGTCTTGCGCTCGGCCAGCGCCTGCCGGTTCCTATTGGCCGCGTTGCTGATCGCCCATGCCGCCGCGCCCGCCGCGGAACGCAGCGTCGCGGGTTCGGTCTCCCCGAGCCTTGAAGCCCAAGGAGCGCCGCCGTCGCGGGCTACTCTGCTCGACCACGCCATCGGCGCGGGGTTCCGCGTCGACTTGCCGGCAGCGGCAATGCCGGAGGCTGTGCCGCTGGAGCGCGGGCCTGTGCGCATTGGGTTCCATCGCGACGTGCCGGAGGCGTTGCGGGGCGACTTGCTGCCCTCTTTGGATTGGAGGTCATTGGGCAATGGGGCAGTAGCCGCCGCGCTCTGGGTGTCGTCCCCCGAAGCCAAGTCCATCCGGGTGGGCGTGCGCGCTCGCCTAGCTGAAGGTGCGGAGGTGCGCTTCTTCCATCCGAATGGAGACGGCGCACCGCACATGGTCACGCCAGCGGACTTTCATTTTCCGCCCAGCAACCACATGGACACGTCGGCGACTGTGGAGAGCCGCGAGGGCGCCGCAGAGCGGCTCGCGAAGAGGGTCGCGTCTGAACCGGAGGTTCTCTGGTCGCAATCGGTGGAGGGAGGCATGATGGGCATCGAAATCATGCTGCCGTCTTGGCCGACGCGCGCTTCCTGGTTCAGGGTGGAGAAAGTCGCCCATCGGTGGTCGAACCTCGGCGCGCGCGGCAAGGAGGGTGCGGGAATCGTTCCGGCTGGCACGGCCCCGGCACTGGATTGCCCCGACCTCCACGTCGACGTCCAATGCCGCGTCGGCGAGTTCAATGCCGGGCTGGAAGATTCCGTGGCCAGAATTGTGTATGAGCAGGATGGCCACTCCCGTGTGTGTACGGGCACGCTGCTGAACGATAAGGACCCCGATACCGTTATTCCCCATTTCCTCACCGCGAATCACTGCGTGGCCACGTCAGAGGTGGCGCGAACCGTAGAGACTTGGTGGTTCTACCAACGTGAGCGCTGCGGCGTCGAAACGCTGGACGTGCGCGCGGACGCGGCAATGGACGGCGCCGAATTGCTTGTAACGAGCCCTGCGCAAGACGCCACGTTGCTTAGGCTCCGGGGGCGTGTGCCAGACGGACTCTGGCTTTCAGGTTGGGATGCGCGGGCGGCGCAAAGCGACGAAGCGGTGGTGGGCATCCATCATCCCGCCGGCGAAGTGAAGAGATTCGCGGCCGGCACCGTGCTCGGCAAGCGCGACTTCCGCGACATATCCGGAACCACCTCCGTCGATGGCTCGATCGAAGTGGCTTGGCACGACGGCTTTACGGAAGGCGGCAGCAGCGGTTCCGGGCTCTTCCGCGACGGCAATCAATTGATCGGCACCCTGGTCGGCGGACGGAGAGAGGATGAAAACAGCTGTGACCGCGCAAGGCACCGCGCCTACTATGCGCCGTTCGCAGACTTTTTCCCGAATGTTTGCTCGTTTCTCGATCCCGACAGCGACGGTTGCGGCGGCGACGACCACGGCGACTCCCGTTCCGCCGCCACCCGCGTCTCCCTGCCGAGCCAAACCTCTGGCGAGATTGACCCCGGCGACGACGAGGACCACTTCCGCTTCGAGGTGCCGCGGCGAGGCGAGGTGCTGGTGCGCACGACTGGCAGCCTCGACACCATCGGCGCGCTCCACGATTCGGCTGGCAGGCAGCTTGCGACCGACGACGACGGCGGCGCTGGCTTCAACTTCCACATCCAGCGCGAACTCGCCGCTGGCACCTACTACGTTTGGGTGTCGTCGTATCAAAGCGAGACCGGTGCCTACACGCTCCATCTGAGCATCGAGAACTCGAGCGGCGGCGTCCAGAGCGGCGGCTACCGGCGCGCCTTGGGCGACTTCAACGGCGACGGCCGCGAGGACGTGCTGCTGCGGCACCAGGACGGCCGCTGGTACTACTACCCGATGAACGGGCGACGGCACGTGGCCGGACGAGGCACGGCGAACCTGACGCGCAACCTGGAGTGGTCGGTGGCGGGGATCGGCGACTTCGACGGCGACGGCAGGGACGACGTGCTGCTGCGCAAGCCCGGCAACGGCGCCTGGTACTACTACCCGATGAACGGGCGGCGGCACGTGGCCGGACGGGGCACGGCGAACCTGACGCGCAACCTGGAGTGGTCGGTGGCGGGGATCGGCGACTTCGACGGCGACGGCAGGGACGACGTGCTGCTGCGCAAGCCCGGCAACGGCGCTTGGTACTACTACCCGATGAACGGGCGGCGGCACGTGGCCGGACGGGGCACGGCGAACCTGACGCGCAACCTGGAGTGGTCGGTGGCGGGGATCGGCGACTTCGACGGCGACGGCAGGGACGACGTGCTGCTGCGCAAGCCCGGCAACGGGGTCTGGTACTACTACCCGATGAACGGGCGGCGGCACATGGCCGGGCGGGGCGTCGCGAACCTGACGCGCAACCTGGAGTGGTCCGTGGCGGGGATTGGCGACCTCAACGGCGACGGCCGTGACGACGTGCTGCTGCGCAAGCCTGGCAACGGTCGCTGGTACTACTATCCCATGAACGGGCGGCGGCACATGGCCGGGCGGGGCGTCGCGAACCTGACAAGCAACCTGGAGTGGTCGGTGGCGGGGATCGGCGACCTCAACGGCGACGGCCGTGATGACGTGCTGCTGCGCAAGCCTGGCAACGGTCGCTGGTACTACTACCCGATGAACGGACGACGGCACATGGCGGGGCACGGCAGCGCGAACCTGACCTCCAATCGCGCTTGGGGCGGACTGTTCCGCGGCGACTGAGCGAACGGGCCCAGACGCATGGCCACCCGCTGGGTCGCTCCGGTCATCGAATGCCCTCTCCTCATGGTCGACGTGCGTCCGTTGTCCCAACATCGCCGGCACTTCAGACCTTTCACTAGGATGATCGAGGTGGCTGCCTGACCCCGAATGTGCAGAAGGTCGCTGATCCCCCACAGGGATGGTCTTGATGAACCGCAGCGACACTGTATAAAAGCCTATGCCTATGGCAGAATGCAAGGCTCCTCTAGGATCGCCGAGGCCGCGTTGCCGCACTTGGTTGCCGACCGAGCGCCGCCGGCGCACTACTACGCCGACAACCTGCTCGCCGTCATCGACGGCGTGCGCTGCCAATATGGAGACCTGCTCACCGATGCCGAAGCCGCGTTCGGCGAGCGCATCATCGCGGCATCGGCGGGCGCCCAGCGCCTGCTGGCGCGGATCATCTCCCGCAAGGGCTGTCGCGCCAGGGTGGATTCCCTCTGCTACCGCGAAGTTGGCGACACCCGCGCGGCTGTTGAGGAACTGGTTGGCGCGGGCTTGCTCGCCCGCTGTCCAGAGTTGCCGGGCGAAGCGCTGCTCGCCATGCTGCGCCGGGACGAGATCGAGCGTTGGTTGCCGGCGGCCGGCGCCCGACGCAAGGTGGATCTCATGGCGGCGGCGGCCGCCGCATATCCACCGGCAGACTTGCGGTGCGCCATCGCCCGCCACTGCCCGTGGTTGGCGCTGGCAGACATGGACCACTTCAACCTGTACCGCCTGCTGTTCTTTGGAGACCGCCACGCAGACCTTGCCACCTTCGTGTTGCGCGACCTCGGCATTGCCAAGTACGAGGACTATCCGCTCACCCGCGAGCGGCGGCTGTTTCAAGACCGCGCCCGCCTCGATGAGTTCGTGGCGCTGTGCCGCATCGGCGACTATGCGCGCGACCTCGGCGCGAGGCCGCCCCCGGAACTCGCACAGGTGGTGCTGGAGGCGCTGTGGCAGCCGAGCGCTGAACGCGCCGCGGAGCGGCGGCGCAGCCGCATCCTGAACGGCCTTGGGCGACGCCTTGAACGGGCCGGTGCCCACGACCAAGCGCTCGCGTGCTATGCACGTTCGACGCTGCCGCCGGCCCGGGAGCGCCGCGCGCGCATCCTGAAACGCCTTGGCGACATGGCGGCCGTGGACAAGCTCAAACGCGCCATGCATGAGCGCCCGCTCGATGCCCTGGAGGCCCGCTTCGCACAGCGCTTCGGCGCGCCGGCGCGACGCCGCGAGCGCCATGCGGTGCTGCAGCTGCCGTGGCAGCCGGCGTACGCGGCCAACGTCGAAGCAGCGGCAGCGAAGTGCCTCACCGCCGCCGGTGGCCACGCTTGGCACTTGGAGAACGCGCTGCCCCTTGGCCTGTTTGGCCTCGCGTATTGGGATTGGGCCTTTGCGCCGGTCGCCGGCATGTTCGTGAATGCCGTCCAGACCGCGCCCATCGATCTCTTTTGGCCAGATTTCTTCACCGCGCGCCGGGCGCTCTGCGCGGACCCGCTCGCGCTGGACGACGCTGGCTTGCGGGCGCGCATGGCCGCGACGGCCGCCAGCCGCAGGGGCGTGGCGAACCGCTTGGTGGATTGGCGGGCGTGGCGCCCCGGTGTGCTGGAACGGTTGTTGGACGCCATGTCCATGCAAGACGTCCGCAAGCTCCTCCGGTTGGTGGCGGAGGACCCGCAGGGCGCGCGCACTGGCTTTCCGGATTTAACGGTGGCGTACGGCGCTGGCGCATACGAGTTCGTGGAAGTGAAGGGCCCGAACGACCAACTGCGCGAACAGCAACGCCTCTGGCTCGACCGGCTGCATGGCGCCGGGCTGCCGGCGCGGGTGTTGCGCTTTCGGTGACGATGGCTGCCAAGGCAGGGCCGCCGGCCACCATCGGCGTGCGGGAGCTGGCCGCCAACGTGCATCGGCGCGGCGACATCCACTATCGTTACGAGGGCGTGGCGACGGCCGCCGAAGGCATTGCCGCGCAGCGCCGGGCGCAGCGCGGCCGCCCGGAAAGTTACCTGCGCGAAGTGCCCGTTGCCGCGACGGTGCAGGAACACGGCATCGCGCTCACTGTGCGCGGGCGCATCGACGGGCTGGACCGCGCCGCCGGCGTCATTGAAGAGTTCAAGACGACCCGTGCGGACATTGACGGGCTGCACGGCCACATCGGCGCCCTGCATTGGGCGCAGCTCAAGCTCTACGGCGCCTTGGCCGGCATGGAATCGGACGCGCCGCCGAACTGGCGGCTCAAGCTCACCTACCTGAGCCCGGACGATCCCGCGCAGCGGTGCTTGGAAGAGCAGGCGGAGGCTGGCGATTTGGCGCAGTGGCTGCGCGATGCTGTCGCCGCCTACGCGAGCCAGCTTGCCCGGCACGCTCGCCGTGTTGAAGCGCGCAATGCCACCCTGCGCGCGCTCAAGTTCCCGTATCCGCATTTTCGCGCAGGGCAGCGGCGCTTGGCGGCGGCGGTGTTCCGCGCCATGCGGGACGCTGGGCAACTGCTCGCAGAGGCGCCCACCGGCAGCGGCAAGAGCGCCGCCACGCTGTTCGGAGCGTTGCAGGCGATGGGCCACGGCCATTTGGACCGACTTGTCTTCGCCACCGCCCGCACCACCGGCCAGCGCGCCGCTACGGACGCGCTCGCCGCCTGCGCCTTGGGCAAGTCCTTGGCGGTGGTGACGGTGACGGCCAAACGGCGCATTTGCTTCAACCCTGAAATGCCCTGCGACCCTGCGCTCTGCCAGTACGCCAAGGGCTATTACGACCGCATGCCGATGGCCCGCGACGAGTTGCTGGCGGCTGGGCACGTCGATCGCGCGGCGGTGGAAGCGGCGGCGCGGCGCCATGTGGTGTGTCCATTCGAGCTGTCCGTGGACACGGCAGCGTGGGCGGACGTGGTGGTGTGCGACTACAACTACGTGTTCGACCCCGTGGTGCGTCTGATGCGGCTGGTCGGGGCGCCGTTCAAGCGCGCCGGGCTGCTGGTGGACGAGGCGCATCAACTCGGCGAGCGGGCGCGGGAGATGCTGAGCGTGTCGCTGCGGGCAACCGCCTTGCAACGCGCCCGAGCCGATGCGCCGCCGCCCCTGCACAAGCCATTGGGCGCTGTCGGACGCGCGCTTTCCCAACTGCGTCGCGACCACGCCGGCGGTGCCGTGGATGCGCCGAAGGCACTGCTGCGAGCGGTCGAACGGCTCGTTGTGGCCGGCGCGGACGTCGATCTTGAGCGGCGTTCGGGGCTGCGCGACCTGTTGTTCGAATGTCATCGATTCGCCCGCGGCGGCACTTGGTTCACGCAGGAGGACTATGGCTATCTCTTGCATGTGGAGGCGGGAGAGGTGGAAGCGCGCATGGCGTGCCTGTCTCCGGCGCGGCACATCGCGGCCACCTTGGCGGGGTTCCACGGCGCGGTGCGCTTTTCTGGCACGGCGTCGCCGCTGGCGCTGTTTCAGCGACTGCACGGGCAGGCGGAGGCCGGGCACGCCATGCGCTCCGGCGGCGGCATTCCGCCAGATGCCTTGGGCGTCTTTGTTGCCGCGGACGTCTCCACCCACTATCGGCGCCGGGCGGAGACCTTGCCGGCCGTCGCGCACCTCATCGCCGCGGCGGCGCGTGCCGCGCCGGGCCCCTATCTCGCCGCTTTGCCGTCCTTCGAGTACTTGGAAGCCGTGGCGGGCTGCTTGGTGGACTTGGCGCCTGGCCCCATTGATGTGCAGCAGCGAGGCATGTCCGAAGCGGAGAAGGGGGATTTCATCGCCCGCTTGTCGTCGCGTGGCGCCGCGCGCATCGGCTTGGTGACGCTAGGCGGCGTGTTTGCGGAATCCGTGGACTTCGGCGGTGGCGCCCTGAAGGGGGTGGTCGTCGTTGGGCCAGGGCTGGCGCCGCGTTCGCCGGAGCGCGACCTCATTGCCCGCCGCTTCGGCGCCGATGGCTTCGATGCGGCGTACCGGCTGCCGGCGATGACGCGGGTGGTGCAGGCGGCCGGCCGGGCGGTGCGCGGGCCGGCGGATCGTGGCGTCGTGGTGCTGGTGGATCCGCGTTTCGCCCAAGCCGGCTATCGCGCGTACTTCCCAAGCCACTGGCGCCCCATCACGGCGCCGGCTCGGGACCTCGGCGCCGCAATCGGCACGTTTTGGCGCGCTTGAAAACACGCGGGTGGTAATCTCACCCGATGCGCCGTCGCACCAAGATCATCTGCACCGTTGGCCCCGCCACAGCGCACTTCTCGACGCTGGAGCGGCTCTATGCCGCGGGCATGAACGTGGCGCGCGTCAACATGTCCCACTCGATGCAAGACGATGCGCTGCGCATCATCAATTGGATCAAAACGTTAAACCGGAAAGTTAAGTATCCAGTTCCGGTGCTTCTCGATACGCAAGGGCCAGAGATTCGCACTGGCGACACCGACGCGCCCGTCACGCTGAAGGGTGGCGGCGAAATCACCCTGACCGTGGCGCTGCCAGTGGCGGCCGGCGAGGTGTTCGTCAACTATCCGCATCTGCCCGAAGCGGTGCAGGCGGGCAGCCCGCTCACCCTCGACAACGGCCTCATCAACCTGCTGGTCATCGACAAGACGGCGACGCGGCTGCGCTGCCGGGTGGTCGATGGCGGTGCCTTGGGCAGCCGCAAGCACGTCAATCTGCCGGGGGTGCATGTCAACTTGCCGGCGATCACGGGCAAAGACCGGGACGACATCGTGTTCGCCATGGCGCAAGACGTGGACTTCCTCGCGCTGTCGTTCGTGCGCTCCAGGGACGATGTGATGGAGGCGCGGCACCTGCTTGGCACGAAGAACGCGACGCTCAAGATCATCGCCAAAATCGAAGACAGCGAGGGTTTGCGCAACGTCGAAGAGATCGCCCAGGCCGCGGACGGCGTGATGGTGGCGCGTGGCGACCTTGGCATCGAGATTGACATTGCCACGCTGCCAAACGTGCAGCGCGAACTGGTGCGCACTTGCGCCCGGCTCGGCAGGCGCTGCATCGTCGCCACGCATCTGCTCGAGTCCATGGTGGAGAACCCCATCCCCACCCGCGCCGAGGTCACCGATGTGGCCAACGCCATCTACGAGGGCGTGGATGGGATCATGCTGTCGGCGGAAACGAGCATCGGGCGCTATCCGGTGCGGTGCGTCGAGCAGCTCTCGCGCATCGCTTGCGCCAGCGAGCGCTCCCCTGGGCTCGGCTTCGCCGCGGAGTTCACGAGCGATGGCGACAAGCACCATGTCGCCAAGGCCGCCGCCGGCCTTGCGGAATCCACTTCCGCGGCCGGCCTCGTCGTCATCACCCGGCGCGGCGTGATGGCGGACCTGGTCACCAATTGCCAGCCCCGCGACGTGCCCATTTACGTGTTCACCAACAACAGCCAAACGCGCCGTCGGCTGATGCTGAACCGCGGCGTGTTCGCCCACCGCACGGCGTTTTCGACGCGCCCGGAGAAAACGATCCAAACCGCCCTCGGCGTGTTGCGGGAGCGCGAGGGCCTAGGGCCGGAAGAGCGCGTGGTGGTGATTTCCGACGTGCTCGCCGAGACGCGGGTGGACGCGATTCAGATTCGCGCCGTGGGCTAGGGGGGCCCGGCGGCTCGACCGCGCTCTTGCTAGAATGGCCGCGCCTCGACGGGGGCGCCCATGAGACAGACGCAAAGGCAGCGCAGCAAACGCGCGGTTTGGCGCGCCGGACTTCGGCGCGGGATGGCGTCTGATGCCGGCTTCGAGGCGCACCCGGCGCGTCGCCAGCGCCGAGCCGCGGCTTGGCGGCACGGGAACACCCGCGCGTGGCGCTCCGCCCTGTTGTCACTCCCCTTGCTCGCGCTGACCCTTGCCGCCGCGGCGGAACGCGTCGTGCTGCCGAACGGCGACGTCTACGAGGGCGACGTGGTGGGCGGCGTTTGGACTGGGCGTGGCGCTTACACCGGCAATCAGCACCGCTACGTCGGCGAGTTCCTGAACGGCAAGATGCATGGCGACGGCGTCTTTCACTGGCCGGATGGCCGCGTCTACGAGGGCGCTTTCGTCAACGAGAAACGCCACGGGCGTGGCAAGCTGACGTGGCCCGATGGGCGCGTGTTCGAAGGCAATTTCGTGAATGACCAACGCGAAGGGCGCGGCGTGCTCGCATGGCCCAATGGCAACGTCTACGCGGGCGACTTCCGCGCGGACCAGATCACCGGCGCCGGCCGCCTGACCTGGAAGAACCTCGATGTCTACGAGGGAGACTTCGTGAACGGCCAACGCTCCGGTTGGGGCGCGCAGACTTGGAGCAATGGCAACCGCTACGTCGGCGAGTGGCGCGCCAACCGCCGCGAAGGCATCGGCGCCTACCATTGGAAGGATGGCACGGTGTACTACGGTCAATTCGTGGCCAACAGCATGCATGGCCACGGCGTCAAACACCCCCCGGACGACGACGAGCGCCGGTTTCAGCGTTGGCGCGCCGGCCAACTCGTCGCTGACACGCTGATTGACGAGGATGAACGGTGCCGGCTCGCCTTGGACGGCCATGCGTGGATGTTCGAGAGCGGCGAGTGCGTCAATGGCCGCGCCCACGGCCGTGGCGTTGCCGTGCGGTTGGATGGCGAGGCGTTCATCGCTGATGGCCGCTTTGTGCTCGGCGCGCTGGTGCAGGGCGAAGTCAGCTGGCTGACCGTCCCGGGTCACTGAGATGGACATTCCCGGCTTCCAGACGCAGCGGGAACTCGCCGGCGGCGATGCCTCGCGCGTCTATCTCGCGACCGACACCGCCGCCAACCGTTTGGTTGCGCTCAAGGTTGTGCGCCTGCCCAACGGCCGCCAAGCCACCAAGCGGTTGCAGCAGGCGCGTCATGCCGTGGGCCTGCGCCATGCGCACATCGTTCGCACCTACGCCGTCGGACAACATGGCGCGGCGCTGTGGGTTGCGATGGAGCCCCTGCTTGGCGAAGACTTGGAGGCGCGGCTGCGCCGCGGCTTGTCCATGGCGCAGGTGCTCCGCGCATTCCGTGAACTCGCACGCGCATTGGACTACGCGCACAGCCAAGGCTGCGTCCACGGCGACGTGACGCCGGCTAACATCCTGTTTCGCGGTGGCCCATCCGCGGCGGCCGTGCTTGCGGACTGCGATCGTGCGGTGTGGGCAGGGAGCCGCCGCGGCGAGCCGATCGGCACCGCCGGCTACATGAGCCCAGAGCAAGCTGCCGGCGCCATGCCCGATGGCCGCTCCGACCTGTATGGGTTGGGCGTCGTCTTGCAACGCATGCTGACGGGCGCGGGGCCAGACGCGGGCGGCGCGGCGCCACCGCTGCCGGAACGCTATGCGGCCTTTCGCGGGTTCTTCGGCAAGCTGCTGGCGGCGGAGCCGGCACAACGCTTTGGGACTGGCGCCGAGGCGGTCGCGGCCCTCGCCGACATCTCTGTTGATGGGCTTGCCCCGACCCGGCCGGTGCGCCTCGATGTCGTGTCCACCGGCGAAATCGAGGTGGTTGCGGCACACGTCGATGGCTTGTCGGCGCCGGCGGCCGAGGGACGGCTGGTGGCGCGGCGAAGGGTGCGGCGTTGGGCCGTCGGCGCGGCCGCCGCCACCCTCGCCGTGGCCACAGCCGGCGCCGTGGCGTTGACGCGCCCCGACACGGCGACTGCGCTGCTTGCTTGGGCGCGGTTGAGCGAGGGCCAAGCGTCCGAGGCGTGGCGCGATGCCGAGGCCCTGCGCCGCGACCCGAACCAGAGCCTCGCCACCATTGTCGCCGCGTACCGGCGGGTGCTGGAACGATCGCCGGGCCACGAAGGGGCCGCAGAAGGCATCGCCGCCGCCGCCGCCAAGTGGAAGGCAGACATCGATCAAGCGTTCTTGGAAGACAATTTGGCGCTGGCGGAGGCGAAACTCGCTGAATCGTTGAATATCTTCCCGCAAGACACTGAACTTTCAGTTCTTTTTGAGCGGCTTTCGGAGCGAAGGCGCGCCGAATCCATTCTCATCGGCGCCCGCGCCCTGTTGGCGACGCAGAGCCTCTCCCATGAGGCATCGGCCACCGCTGCCATCCAAGCCTATCAAGAGGTGCTGCGGCACTTGCCGGAAAACGCCGAGGCGCACGCCCGCTTGGACGAATTGGCGGCGCACTACGCGGCCTTGGCGGAGCGCGCGGCGACGGATGGCGACGTGACAGACGCCATGGACAAACTCGGCCGAGCAGCCACAGCGAATCCGGAGTACGCAGACCTCGCCCGCGTGCGCACCCTCATCAACCAAGCCACCACCCTGCAATCCGAGATCGACGAGATGCTGGCCAAGGCGAGTGAGCACCGGGAAGCGTCGGCGCTGGTGGATCCGCCGGAAGCCAACGCCGCGGAGATTTATCACCGGGTGTTGGCCACAGACCCCGACAATGCCATCGCTCGCCAAGGGCTTTCGGAGATCGCGGAGCAGGTGCTGGCGCAGTTCGATGGCCTGCTCGCCGCCCAAGACCTCACCGCGGCGCAGCGCCTGGTGGATCAAGCGGCGGCTGTGGGGCTTGGCGACACGGCAGTGAACGCAATGCGCACCCGGCACGATGCGGAGGCGCTGCGCCTCGCCACGGTGGCGCAGTTGCTGGCTGACGCCGAAGCGCTGTTTCAGAATGGCTATCTCACCGAGCCGGTGGATGCCAACGCCGTGGCGGCGCTCCGGGAGGCGTCTCGGCTGGACCCTGGCAATGGCCGCGCCGCGGCGCTGCTCGCCCGCATCGCCGAGCGGCTCGCTGGCGTGGCCGCGGAGGCTTGGGACGTGGGGATGCAAGCGGACGCCCGGCACTATTTGGATTTGGCGCTCACCGTCACGCCGGGCGTCGCAGACTGGCGGCAGCTGCGCGATTCTTGGGACGACGCCGGCGCTAGCGGCGGCTGAAGGCATGGCGCCTGTTGGCGCAGCCCAAGCAACAACGCTCAGGCGGCAAGCACTTCGGCGGCAAGCCGTCGCGCCTGGCCAGCCAGATACAGCGGCAGCGACAGCAGGCGGTAGGACGTCGCCATGCCATCCGGCAGCTTCTTCGAGTCCTGCAGCAGGCTGGGCGGCGAAGCGTTCAATCTGAGGGCGAAGTCGCTGCGCTTTTCACGCAGAAACTGATGCAGGGACTTCAGCGAACCCGTGGCGCCCGCCTTGATCTCCACGGGCACGATGTGCCGTCCCACTGAGATCACGTAATCCACTTCGGCATTGGAGTTTCTGGCTTCCCGCGCCCAGTAGTGCAGCGCCGGCGTCACGTCGGGGCGGCCGCTGTGCAAGAGGTGCTGGCCGACGAACTGCTCGGCCAAGGTGCCGTTGTTCACCAGCGTCAAGTCCTCTCGGGCCAAGTCCAGCAGATTGAGATGCAGGGTGGCGGACATCAGGCCGACGTCCATGCACAGGCACTTGAAGTGGCGTTCGCTGGCCTCGGCCGCCAGCGGTGCGCCGTTGGCCGCCGTGCGCCGCACCTTGCACGCGACCCGCGCCATGCAGAGGTGCTGCAAGGCATCGGCGAGCTCCGCAGCGCGATGTTCCCGGCTGACCTGAACGTACTTGAACTTCCGCCCTACCATGTTCGGCAAGCGGTCGAACACGAGCTGAATGCGGCCCTTCAGCGGGGCGTGGCTGTACTTGTTGAAGTCCTCCCGGTAGGTTGCCGCGACGCTTTGTTGCACCCGCGCGACGCGCTCGAAGCCATAGACCGCCGCGCCGTCCTGGGCGTAGGCGGCAACCGCCTCTGGCAGGCCGCCGACCACCCAATACAGGCGCAGCAACTCCATGCACTTGTCATGCACGGCTTTGGGAAGGGCGCCGTGCTGTGCGTCCGTGACCCGAAAGTCGCGCAGGGCAGCGGCCAATTGCGCATGCCCCAAGGCGTTCAGAAAGTCCTCGAACGTCATTGGGCCGAGGTGCAGGTATTCGATGCGGCCCACGGGCATGGGAAGCCGCGTGTCGCCGATGGCGAACTCCAGCAGGGAACCGGCCGCCACCACATGCAATGCCGGCAATTCCTCGTGGAAGTAGCGCAGCGCGGCCAAGGCCTCGGGAGCGGCTTGGATCTCGTCTAGGAACAGCAAGTCCGTCCCTGCGGCGAGGGTGCGGCCGGTGAGCAGGGCCAACGTGTCGAGAATCCGCGCCGGATCCTGCGCCGCGAATGCCTCGCGCTGTTCCGGGTTGCGTTCAAAGTTGATCTCCAGCAAGGGCATCCGCGCCATGCGGGCGAACTCGCGCACCAGAGTGGATTTGCCGACCTGCCTGGCCCCCCGCACTACCAGCGGCTTGCGCTGTGGCCGTGCAGCCCATTGCCTGAGGTGATCGATTTCGTGGCGATCGAGGAGCCTTTGCATGGCGCTCTGGGTGCCGCTGCTATTTCAACCCGCACATTATTCACGGTGAATGATTTTTTACAAGGTTCTTTTATCGGTACATTTGACTATTTACAATGTTCTTTTCTTCAATCTCGCTTGGCGGCGGTCTGAGCGGACGCCGCCAAGCGGCGATCGAATCTGCAAAGGGGACACTTCTACTTTGCACGAGGGGACGTTTCTACTCTGCGTTGACCTGAAGGCGCGGTGCCGTGGCCGCGCGCCGGCGGTCTGTTAGGCTTGCCCGCTTTGCAGCGCGGAGAGCCAGATGGCGCAGATTCCCTTCCGGCGCGAGTTGGAGTTCGAGTACGGCGAGGCGGCGGTGCTCACGTCCCGCATTCGGCGTGTGGTCGCCAACAACCCCGGCCCGTTCACGCTCTACGGCACGGGCACCTACATCATCGGCCGCGGCAATGTCGCGGTGGTTGATCCGGGCCCGGCAGACCCCGCGCACATCGACGCCATCATCAAGGCCACCGCGGGAGAGCGCATCACCCACATGTTGGTGACCCACACCCACAACGACCATTCGCCGGGCTGCGCGCTGCTGCGTGAGGCGTGCGACGCGCCGACCTATGCGTACGGCCCGCATGGCGCCGGCAAGCACGAGCAGGGGGTGGCGGTGGAGGAGGGCGGCGACATGGAGTTCGCTCCAAACGAGCGGGTGCGGCATGGCCAGGTCATCGAAGGCGATGGCTGGTCCGTGGAGTGCGTGTACACGCCCGGCCACACCTCGAACCACATCTGCTACAGCTTGCGCGAAGAGCGGGCGCTCTTCACCGGCGACCATGTGATGGGATGGTCGACGAGCATCGTGTCGCCCCCGGATGGGGACATGCGCAGCTACATGGAGAGCCTTGACCTGCTGCTAGAGCGCGATGACGCCGTGTATTGGCCGACCCATGGCCCGGCCATCGAGGCGCCCAAGCCCCATGTGGAGGCATTCGTCGCCCATCGGCGCGAACGCGAGCAGCAGATTGAGGCGTGTCTTGCCGCTGGCACGCTTCGCATCGTCGACATGGTGCCGACCATGTATGCAGACCTGCCGAAGTTCATGCATCCGGCGGCGGCGCGCAGCGTGTTCGCCGCGATGATCCATCTCGTCGAGCGCGGCGTCGTCACTTGCGAGGGGCCGCTCTCGGTGGACGCCGCCTACGCGCTGGCCTGATGCCCAGGCGCCGTTGGCAGCGACGGCGCTGCTCGGCGGCTAGTTGGCTTGGGCCAGCGGCGCTGTGGCGTGGTCGGCGGGCTGGACGAGCGTGCGGGGAGCGGGAGCGTCTTGAGTCCCTTGCGCTTCGGTGCTGCGCGCCTCCGTGGCAGGCTTGCTCGACGCCAACGGCAACTGCACCATGATGGCGACGCCGGAGCCGTCGATCAGGTTGATGGCGCGTGCGCTGCCCCCATGATGCTCGGCGATGGTGCGCACCACATAGAGGCCCAAGCCGAAGTGCATCCCGCTCTGCGGGCCGCGGTGGCTCACCATCGACTCAAACAACTGGTTTTGCTCGGTTTTCGGCAGGGTTGGCCCGCGATTCGCCACGGTGATGCGCAGCGCCCCCCGCGCCACGTCCAGCTGCACTTTGATGGGGCTGGCCACATGGTGGAAATCCACCGCGTTGTCGATGATCTTGTCGAGCATCTGTTCGATGCGGTAGTCCGCCACTGCCGCGTACACGGGCTCATTCACGCCTCGGAACACGAGCTCGCGCCCTTTGAGCGTGGCGCGGAAGTTCGCCACGTAGTTCTCGATTAACCTGCCCACGTCGATGACTTCGCGGTCATCCGCCGCCAACGACTCCTCCAAGCTCACCGCATCGGCGAGATTCTGCACTATGGCGCCGATGCGCAGCACGCCCCGCTTGGCGCTGGCCAGGTACTTGTCGCCGTCGTCGTGGACGTGATTCTTCAAGTTCTCGATGGAAGTGGCCAAGGCGTTCAGCGGGTTGTTGATTTCGTGGCGCAGCGTGCGCGGCATCTTTTCGAGGAAGTGGGTGTGCTGGTGCAGCCGCCCAAGCATGTTCGACACGCTGCGCGAAAGATCGCCGATCTCGTCTCCGGCGCTGCGCTCCGCATCGAGGGATTGCTTGGTGAGCCGGCCGTGCTCGTCGATGGCGGCGGCGGCTTCGCGCCGCAGGTGGCGGATGCGCCAAGCCAATCGGCCGGCGAAAGCGAGCAGGGCGAGGAACACCACCAGCAGGCTCACTAACGATACGAGCACCACTTGCTCGAACGCCTCGCGCTGGAATGCAAGAATCTCCTCGATGTTCTGCTCGACCACCACCGCGCCCAAAGTCGCGTCCTTGGAGATGATCGGATGCGCCGCCATGATGACCTCGACATGGCCATCCACGGTGCGCCGGCCAGTGATCGGGTCTCCACCGAGCGCGGCGTCGATCACTTGCGCGGCGGTGGCGCCAGGCGCCTCCTCGGCGGTGTCGGTGAACAGCGAGCCCAAACCGCGGAACCAATGCAGCGCCCCGAGCGCCAGCGAGAGCGGCAGATCCGGCGGCGGCGCGGCGCGATAGCTGCCGGTGTCCGCGCGCACGCGCTGCTGGGCGTCGATCACCTGGATGCGCGCCCCGGAGTAGCCGAGCCCCTCGATGATGTTGACGAGCTCTGGCGAGCGGTAGATCACCAAGTTGAAGCTCTCTTTGCCGGCGACGGGCAGCGTCTGCGAGATGTCGCGCACGGCGCGTGACGCTGGGTCGTCCACGTCCACGAACGAGAGGCCGAAATACCGATTCGAACCGAGCAGCGCGAGCGGCATGCGCAGCTCCACCCCGATGCCATCGGCCGCCGCGGTGAAAGAACCCTTGATCTGCGTCTCTGGGGCGCCGGTCTCGGCGAACCGCCAGTCTTCCTGCATCCAGTAGGCCGTGGTGACGCCGAGCGCCTTGCCGGAGGGCGCCGGCGCGGGCTGAACGGTGGCATCGCCTTGGGTTGTGGCGGGTGCCGGCAAGGTCACGGCGATGCGGCCATCCTCGCCATCGGGGCGGATGAAGCTCAGCCGGACGTGGTCGGCATTGTCGAGCCGCAGATAGCGGAAGTCTCGATACACCTTGGCGTCGTCGCGAATGCGCATGTGGACATAAAGGTCTCCGCCTTGGTCGCCAAGCACCAAGTCGAAGCTGCCGTCCTGCTGGGCGCCGGCTTCCCCGGTGCCGAAGCGCTGCACGCGGGTTTCCACCTCCCCCCAGTCGCTCACGTCGCCATCCAGGCGAATGGGGTTCTCGATGGGGTGGACATGCAACGAGTCGTAGTCCTTGGGGTTCACCGGCAGGTCGCGGAACAAATCCTCCCGGCCGTTGAACAGTGTGGAGATGCCTTCCGCGGTGAGGAGCTGCGTGTGCGATTGCCCCTGCACCAGCAGCCGTTCCATCTCGACGAGCTGCAGGTAGAAGAAGTAAGGCAGCGCCAGCACCGCCGAGCCGAGCAGGGCGAGCTTCGTGCCGAGCCGCGGGCCGCGCGTTCGGCTTGGCATCAGGAAATCGCCCAGCGGTAGCCGAAGCCGTACTCGCTGCGGATGCACTCGAAGCCGGCGTCCACCTTCTCGAACTTCTTGCGGATGTTGCGCATGTGCGTGTTGATGGTGTTGTTGGTGACGAGGCTCTGCATGGTCGCGTTCATCAACGTCGCATAGCTCACGGCGTGGCCCGGTTGCCGCACCAACTTCGCCAACATGCGGAACTCGGTGCCGGAGAGATCGATGCGCTCACCCTTCCACGACACGATGAGGGCATCCTGATCGAGCAGCAAGTGGCCGAGCCGCCGGGCGCTGGTGCCGCCTTGGGCGCCCGTGGCGCGCACTTCGCCGATGCGCAGCAGCGAGGAGATGCGTTCGGCGAGGTACTCCAGCGAGATCGGCTTCGGCAGATAGTCCCACGCGCCGAGGCGCAGGCCGGAGATCTTGTCGATTTCGTCTATGCGCTCGGTGAGAAAGATCACCGGCAGGGTAGGCGCGCGCGCCAGCAAGGCGCGGCAAAGCTGAAATCCGGCGTCGATCTCCTCGCCGAGCACGATGTCCAGGATCGCGAGGTCCGGCAAGCGCTCGGCAAAGCCGCTGAGCGCCTCTGCGCGGCTGGCGTAAGCCTCCACCAAGTAGCCCTTGCGGGTGATGGCGTCCGCATAGTTGGCGCGTTGGTCGGCGTCGTCTTCTACGATGGCGATGGTCTTGGCCATGGCCCATGCGCGTCGGCGTCTTCCATGCGAGCATTTTAGCGGTTCTGAGCAAGGCGCCGCGGAGAGCGCTGCTCGACAGCGTTGAGGCGGCGGCAAACCGGTTCATGCCATGACGGACATCATCGCCATCGTTGGGCCCGAGAGCGCCGGCAAGACCACCTTGGCGGGTGCCTTGGCGGAGCATTTCGGCGCGCCGTGGGTGGCGGAATACGCCCGGGCTTGGCTGGCCGGGCGGCAAGGCTATGCAGAGCAGGACGTCGAACGCATCGGCAAGGGGCAGATGGCGGCGGAAGCGGCTGCGCTCCGGCGCCGTCCCGCGCGCCTTGTGCTCGACACGGACCTGTTGGTCATTCTGGTGTGGTGGCGGGAGAAGTATGGGCGGCCACCGGCCTGGCTGACGGACGCGCTGGCGCGGCAGCCGCGGCGGCGGTATCTGCTCACGCGGCCAGACTTGCCGTGGGCGCCGGACCCGCTGCGCGAGTCCCCACGGGATCGGGAGCGCCTCTTTGCAGTGTACGAAGCGGAATTCGTGGCGCGCGCCGAGCAGTTCGGCATCGTGACGGGCGTTGGCGACGCGCGCCTCGCCTCAGCGCTCAAGGCCTTGGACGAGATCGGCGAGCGCCGCGGCTGACGCTCGCGCCTGTTCCCGCACTTCGGGGCGGGCATTGCCAAGCTGCTGTTGACGCCGCGCCCACGCATACTCCCGCAACTGGAAGGCCACCTGGGCGTCGCGCACCTGGGCGGCCTTCGGCGGCGAAGGCGCATACGCCTTGAGCAGGGCGGCCAATGCTCCCCTGTCGTAGCCCAAGCCGTGCGCCAACGCCACCACGTCAAAGAGGGGATCGTTGTCGCCGGCCAGCTCCCAATCCAAGGTGCGCCAGCCCTCGGCGGCCTTGATCACGTTCCAAGGATTGAGGTCATTGTGGCAGCCGCGTTGAGCCGCCGGGCGCCAGCCGTGCGCCAATGCCGCCGCGGCCGCCGGCGTCACATCCGCGATGGACGCCAAGTCTGCCCGCGCCGCGGCGATCGGATCATAGCTGCGCGCGCCGGCGGGAATGGCCGCATGCAGGGTGGCGAGCCACGCGCCTGCCTCGGCGGGGCTTGGCGGCGCCGCGGCGAAGAGCGCACCATCGATCCAGCGCGTGAGCATCGCGCCGCTCTCAACGTCCAACGCCACCAACTCCGGCGCCGCGTTCAGCGCCAAGTAGTGCCGCTCCGCGGCGCGGGGGGTGCCATAGCCGCCAGACAGGCCGCTCGGTGGCGGCGAAGCCGGGCGCGGCACGCGCACCACGAAGGTGTTGCCGTCCAAGTCGAAGCGGTAGTTGTCGTTGGCGTAGCCGCCCGGCAGGTGGCGAACGTTGCGGATGCGCTGCGCCGGCCAAGACGGCATCAGCCTGGCGATTGCCGCCTTCATGCGCTGCATTGGCCGGGCCAGTTGGGACGCGGGAGCGCAAAGATATAATCCGCGGCGATGGAGGTCACCTTCGCGCGCTTTGTGCAGGCGCTGCGCAACGCCGATGTGCGCGTCTCGCCGGCCGAAACCTTGGATGCGTTCGCCGTGGCCTCCTTGGTGGGTGTCGCGGACAAGCGCCTGCTGCGCGATTCGCTCGGCATGGCCCTCGCTAAGTCCCGCGAGGACAAGGCGCGCTTCGACGACGCCTTCGAGCGGTTCTTCCTGCAGCTGGCCTTCCGCGACCCGGCGAAGCGGACGCTGCTCGCCGGCGCCGACCGCGACGCGCTGCTGGCGGAGCTGGACCAAACGTTGTCGCCGAACGCGCTCGGCGCCGTGGCCAGCGTGTTGGACGACGACCGGGATTCCTTGGCGCTCTTGACGCAAATTGCGGCGGAGCGCGCCGGCATTGCGGACATCGGCTCTTTGCGCGAGAAGCGCTTCCATGCCGCCGGCATCGCCCGCGCCCTTGGCGTGGAGGAGCTCGATGCATGGATCGCCGGCGGCGGGGCGGGGGACGGCGCCCCGGCGCTGCGCTATGTGCGCCAGTACCTGCGCGAGCAGATCGGCGCCTATGTGGACGGGCAATACCGTTTGCATGTGGATGCGACGGGCAAACGGTCTCTGGTGGCGGCGGCGCTCAAATCCAACTTGGGGCGGCTGCCTGTCGCGTATCACGACGAGGTGCGGAGCGCCGTCGAGCGGCTGGCCGAGCGCTTGGCCCGCGCTCACCGCCGCAAGCGCCGCCGCGCAGCCCGCGGCCTGTTGGACTTGAAGCGGACGCTGCGCCGCAACCTGCCCCACGATGGCGTGCTGTTCGACTTGCGCTGGCGGCGCGTCACCCGTGAGCAAGCGCGGGTGTATGTGCTGTGCGATGTGAGCGATTCGGTGGCGCGCGTGGCGCGGTTCCTGCTGCTCTTCCTGTATGAGCTGAACGACCTCTTGCCCAATCTGCGCGCGTTCGCGTTCTCCAACGTGTTGGGCGAGGTGACCGACACGTTCGCCGGCAAGCCGGCCGAGGCCGCGGTGGAGGAGGCGCTCTTTGCGTGGGGCAAGGGCGCCACGGACTATGGCCGCGCCCTGCGGGACTTCCGCGAACTCTGTGGCCAAAGCCTCAACCACCGCTCGACCATCATCGTCTTGGGTGACGGCCGCAACAACTACTTCGACCCCGGCACGGCCATCTTCAAGGAACTCGCCCGGCGCGTGAAGCAGGTGTTCTGGCTGAACCCCGAAACCCGCGACCAGTGGGGCGAAGGGGATTCAGAGATGCGCCGTTACGCGCCCCACTGTTTGGAGGTGACCACCTGCAATCGGGTGGCGCACATCGAAGCGTTCGCGGATCGGCTGCTCACCGCCACCCGCTAGGGCGGCTGAGGGCGGCGGGCAGCGCCTAACCGGCGTCAGTTGACGCCGACGACATAGGAGAGCGCCGCGCCGATCTCGCCATGCACCACAAGGTCTGCAATGCTGTCCAAGGGCGTCGGCTCGCGGTTCAGGATCACCAAGGCGCCGCCGCGGCGTTTGCAGTGTTCGGGGAAGGCAGCCGCCGGATAGACCAGCAGGGTGGAACCCATCGTGAGCATCAGGTCGCACTGTTCCGTGAGTTCCTGGGCGCGCCGCATGGCGTCTTCCGGCATCGCTTGGCCGAAGGAGATGGTGGCGCTTTTGATGATGCCGCCACAGCGGCTGCAAGGCGCCACATTGCCGAGCCGCTTGAACTGCTGCTCGATGTCTGCCAACTCGTAGCGCAGCGCACACTGCAGGCACTTCGCGTAGCTCGCGTTGCCGTGCAACTCCACCACCTGTTCATCCGGCACGCCGGCATCCTGAAACAGGTTGTCCACGTTTTGCGTGACGACGCCGATGGCCTTGCCTTGCTCCACCAGCTTCGCCACCGCCTTGTGGCCGTTGTTGGGCTTGGCGGATTCCATCTTGCGATCGCCCGAAAAGCGCCGCCGCCAAGACTCTTGGCGCACGGCCTGGGATGCCATGAAGTCCTGAAACTCGATCGGCTTCACTTTGTTCCAGATGCCGGTGCCGGGGCTGCGGAAATCTGGAATGCCAGACTCGGTGCTGATTCCTGCGCCGGTGAAGACGACCACGCGCTCGGCGGCGTCGAGCATGCGGCGCATGTCGTCGAGCAGTTCGATGTTCTCCATGGCCCCCGCCAGCGCCGAAACGCCGCCATGATATGCTCGCCAGCGATGCGCCAGCTAGAGTTCTTCTTCGACTGTTCAAGCCCTTGGACGTATCTCGCGTTCGAGCGCATCCAAGCGGCCACTTCTGGGCAGCCAGTCGCCATCGAGTGGCGCCCGTTCTTGGTTGGCGGCGTCTTCAACACCGTGAACCCAAGTGTCTATGAAGGCCGCGCCAAGCCGGTGCGGCCCAAGGCGAAGTACTACGCGAAGGACTTGCAGGATTGGGCAGCCTATGTCGGCATCGCCATCGGCCAGCCGCCAGTGTTTCCGGTGAACAGCGTGAAGGCCATGCGCGGCGCTTTCGTCGCCATCGAGGAAGGCTGCTTGGTGGCCTACGCGCGGCGCGTGTTCCAGCGTTACTGGGGCGATTTGGAGGACATCTCGCAAGACGCCGTGCTGCGCCCCATCGTCACCGCCTGCGGCATGGATGCCGATGCGTTCTTCGCCAAGATCGCGTCGCAGCCCTACAAGGATCGCTTGCGGCAGAACACCGACGCACTGATCGAGCGCGGCGGCTTCGGCTCGCCGACGATGTTCTTGGACGGCGACGACATGTACTTCGGCAACGACCGCATCCCGTTGATCACCGCCAAGCTGGCCGCCGCAGCCGCCTAGCGGCTACCACGCGATATTCGGGCCGTGCGCCGCCAGCGCGACGGCGAGCCTGTGCAAACGTGCGGGGAAGCGTCGGGCTCTCAGCACTCCAGTCCACCGCGTGTCAAAGTGCTCTGGCCCGCCTGCGAGCGAAGCGACGTAGGCGGCGGTTTTCGGTCCACGGCCATTGTAGTCAGCAACGGGCCAGCCCGGGGGCGCGGTCGCTTAGCCCACGCCGAACTTGGCCTTGAGGCGGGCAAATGCCTCGCTTGGGGCAGCCGCCGCTTGCGCGACCCGTTCCGCGCACTGCCTTGGCGTGGCCATCGAGGTGTCCACTTCCACGTCGTACTCGCAGTGTTCATGCACACGGTGGAAATGGGAGGCTGCGGTTCCTGGAAAACGTCCGGGACGGGTGGCTTCCCGGGCATTGGCCACATGCAGCGGACAGCGGACGCCCACGAACGTGACGGCCAAGCCGTCGAAGGCCTTCAGGTAGTCCATCAGGAAAGCGCGTTCAAGCATCAGGTCATCGACGATGACGTTGCCGCCGTGTTGGGCGAAGGCCGCCATGGCACGCCTCATGCCGCACAGCACACGCTGCCCCATCGCACCGAATCGCACCTCCGTGACGGGTTGGCCGTCTAGCGTCGCCGGCACCACATTGAGCCCCGATGCGCCCGGTGCGCCGGGCGGGGCGTTCAGGCCGCGATAGCGCGCCGGCATGCCGTCGCGGAACTGGTCGAGGGCGATGTGTTGATATGGCGCTTCAAGTATCTGCTGCAACATGAGCGCAAGCGTGGTTTTGCCGGCGCTGGACGATCCGTTCAACAGGATGATGTGGCCAGCGCTCATGCGTCCCCCGCCACAGCGGACTGCGTGGACGTGGGGAAGCCTGCCAGCCATTGCGGGCAGTCTCCCCAAACCGCCGCGTAACGGGCGGCGAATTCGTCGAAGCGATGGCTTTGGGCGCCACGCGCTTCCAGGCTCATGGCTGCCGCGCTGCCGCCGGCGCGCATGGCATCCCGCAGAGGCGCGCCAGAGAGCGAGGCCGCGACGTAGCCAGCGCGCCAAGCGTCGCCACAGCCGGTGGGATCCGCCACTTCCCGCGCCGGCGCCGCCGGCACGGACAGCGCCCCGCAGCGAGACCCATCGGCGCCGAGGGTCACCAGCAGGCGTTCCACATCAGGCACCCCGCCGCAACGCTCGCGCAGCGTCTCGAACTCGTAGCGGTTCACCACCAATTCCGTAGCTAGGCCGGCAAGCTCGCGCGTCTGCGCGGTCGAGAAGTCGGTAAGGCATTGCCCAGGGTCGCAGAGGAATGGGATGGCGGCGTCGTTCAAGAGCCGCGCCGCCGCGATCATGTTCGGTGGGAGATCCGGGGCGCACACGGCGTGGTCGAATTGGCGCGTCTCGAGCAGGGCGGCAAGGCGCGCGCCAAGGTCAGCGTCACGGGCGGGGCCGGAGTAGAAGCTCGTGAACTGGTTGCCGTCGCGATCTGTGAACACGAAGCCCCGCGCCGAGTGGGGCGCATCCGGCGCAGCCACGATGCCCGCCAAGTCCACGCCGGCCGCCGCTAAGTGGTTCCGATAGGCGCCGTCGAAATCTCCCCCCACGAAGGCGCACGGCGTTGGCGCATGGCCCAACAAGGCGAGGCTGTAGGCGATGTTCGCCGCGCAGCCGCCGAAGCGCTGCTCAAGCCGCTCCACTTGGATGGAGAGGTTGATGCCGTGGTGGCGGGGCAGGGTGGCGAAGCGGCCTGGATAGGTGGCGCAGTAGTCGATGGCGATGGCCCCCGTGACGAGAATGCGCGCCGGGCGGGGTGTGCCGGGCGCAGCGCTTGTCACGGTGTGTGCCATTGCGTGGGAGCGGCCTCCAGTCAAGTATGCTTGGGCCACCTTAAGAGGGGAGGTGCGCTGGTGCAAGGAGCCTTGGGCGTCCTCGCGGTGCTGGCGATTGCTTGGGCCATCGGCGAACGGCGGCGCGACGTGCGCTGGAAGCCCGTGGCCATTGGGGTGGCGCTGCAGTTCACTTTCGCCTTTTTGCTGCTGCGCGCGCCGCTGGTCAAGGAAGGCCTGCTGCTCGTCAACCATGTCGTGGCGGCCATCGAGATCGCCACCACAGCAGGCTCGTCGCTCATGTTTGGCTTCTTGGGTGGCGACGAACTGCCGTTCGAGGTCACCGCCGAGACGGCGCCGTACATCTTCGCTTTTCGCATCCTGCCGCAGATCTTGGTGTTCAGCGTGTTGGTGGCGCTGTTGTGGCATTGGCGCGTGCTGCCGGTGGTCATCCGCGGCTTCGCGTGGGCGCTCAAGCGCTCGCTCGGCGTTGGCGGCGCGGTGGGCGTGGCGGCGTCTTCCAGCGTTTTCTTGGGCATGGTGGAAGCGCCGTTGGCGATTCGCGCCTATCTCGCGCACATCTCACGCTCGGAGTTGTTCGTGGTGATGACCTGCGGCATGTCCACCGTGGCGGGTTCCATCATGGTGCTCTACGCCGGGGTGCTGGCGCCGGTCATCGATGGCGCGCTGGGGCACATCTTGGTCGGCTCGGTGGTCAACGTGCTGGGCGCGGTCGTCATCGCGCGCATCATCATTCCGGAAGACGGCCACACCGCCGGCGAGGGGCTTGCGGATACGCTGCGCTATGACAGCGTCATCGACGCCGTCGCTAGGGGCGCGGCGGATGGCACGCGCCTCGTCGTCAACATCGGCGCCATGGTCATCGTGATGGTGAGCCTCATCGCCCTTGCCAACCATGTGCTCGGCGTCGTCACGGTGTTCGGCGCCCCGTTGGCCCTGGAGCGGATGGTCGGCTGGGCGTTCGCGCCGGTGGCGTGGCTGATGGGGGTGGAGTGGGAGCAAGCGTCGTTCGCCGGCACGCTGCTCGGCGTGAAGGTGGTGCTGAACGAACTCATCGCCTACCTGCAACTCAGCGCCGCGGACCCAGCCGAGTTGAGCGAGCGCACCCGGCTCATCCTCACCTACGGCCTGTGCGGGTTCGCCAACTTCGGCAGCTTGGGCATCCTCATCGGCGGGCTCTCGACGCTGATCCCGGAGCGGCGCGCCGAGTTCTTGGCTCTAGCGCCTAGGGCGTTGATTTCAGGCACGATCGTCGGCTGGCTCACTGGGGCTATCGCGGGTCTGGTAACGATTTAACGGCTTCCAGCACGGCCTCCACGTCGGCGTCGCCGACGTCGAGGTGCAGCACCCAGCGTTCGTCCTCAACCTGGATGCCGCTTTCGGCCAAGGCGTCGCCGGCACTCGCCAATTCGGGCCCGACAAACACCATGTTCGTGTGCTGCGTCGCGCTGTGGCCCAAGGCGGCCAGGCCGGCCGCCAAGCGCTCGGCGCGGGCATGATCGTCGCTCAAGCGCTGCACATGGTGGTGCAAGGCGTGCCGCGCCGCGGCGGCCAGCACGCCGGCTTGGCGCATGCCGCCGCCGAGCATCTTGCGCCAGCGCCGCGCCCGCTTGATGAAGGGCGCATCGCCAACCAGCGCGGAACCCACGGGCGCCCCGAGCCCCTTGGAGAAGCAAACGGACACCGAGTGCGCCGTGGCCGCGATTTCCGCAGCGTCCGCCCCGCACGCGATGGCCGCATTGAACAGGCGCGCGCCGTCGAGATGCAGGCGCAGCCCATTTGCATCGCACAGCGCGCGGGCGCAGCGCAGGTAGCTGAGCGGCAGCGGCTTGCCGGCTTGGGTGTTCTCCAAACAAAGCAGGCGGGTGCGCGCGAAGTGATCGTCGTCCGGCTTGATGGCGGCGCGGATGGCGTCCAAGGCCACCGTGCCATCGGCTGCGAAGGGGAGCGGTTGGGGTTGGATGCCGCCCAGCGCTGCCGCGCCGCCGCCCTCGAAGAGGTAGGTGTGGGCGTGATGGCCGGCGATGAACTCGTCGCCGCGCCCGCAATGCGAGAGCAAGGCGCATAGATTGGATTGGGTGCCGCTGGCGACGAAGACGGCAGCTTCAAAGCCGAGCCGTTCTGCGATGTCCGCTTCTAGGGCGTTGACCGACGGGTCTTCCCCATACACATCGTCGCCCACCGCGGCCGCGGCCATGGCGCGGCGCATCGCCGCGGTGGGGCGGGTGACGGTATCTGAGCGAAGGTCGATCAAACCGCGCGTGGCGGCGAACTTGGCTGGGGCGTCAACTCCCCGCCGCCAACGAGACGCTGAAGACCCCGGCCTGGCGCGCCGAATCCATCACATGCACCATGCTTTCCGTGCGCGAGTTCGGGTGCGGTTGGATGACCACGGGCGCTTCCGGGTTCTCCGCGTGCAAACGCTCGATGTTGGCGCGCACGGAGCGCCAATCCACGTCGCGCTGGGCGATGATGATGCGATCGCGGCTGGTGATGCGCACGACGATGCTGCGCTTGTCGGGGTCTACCGTTTTCGGCTTGTCGTCTTCAGGCTGATTGACATCGAGCCCCACTTCTTTGACGAACGTGGCCGTGACGATGAAGAAGATGAGCATGATGAACACCACGTCCAACATGGGCGTCAGGTTGATCTGCTCTTCGCCCTCGTCGGTGGTGTGAGAATGCTTTCGCAACGCGGCTTCCCCCTTAGCTGGCGCCAGCGGCATCTTAACCGAATTGCCGATGCTGCGGGAATCCGTGAACGGGTTCAGGGTCTTCTGGACGGTGCCGACGCGGAAGGCGCTGCGCCGGCTGCGGATCTTTGAGGGGCCCGAGGCGATGCGGGAGGGCTTCCCGGTGAGTGCGCGTGCGCAAGGCGCTAGCCGAGGGCGGTCGCGGAGTTGGAGTACAGGGGCTTGGCTCTTGCAGAGGCACCAAATCCTGTGGTGCTCGACAGATTGAGGGGCCCGACAGTCCCTGGGTCAATCTCGCCGCTTCTTTGCATCCTTAAGCATCCTCTTGATGTCTTTATTCTCGGTAACCTTCAATGCCGTAAGGCGGGATACCTTCAGCTTCACGTCCGCGCCGGCGTCGATGAGGGTGCGCACTACCGCCGCATGGCCTTTACTCGCCGCTAGCATCAAAGGGGTGACCGCCACCGACCCTCTAAGATTGGCCTCAGACACGGAATCGATGGCCGCCCCTCTTTCAAGCAGGACCGCTACGACATCTTCATTGCCTCCGTTGGCGGCAACGTGCAAGGCGGTGAAGCCCTGTGCCTTTGACAACTCGCCCGTGACTCTCGCATTGACGTCTGCGCCCGCATCCAACAATGCGATAACCACTTGAGGAGACGCTGTTCCGGCGACTGCCGCAACGAGCACCGGTATTCCTTCCCTGTCGGTGAAACTGGCATCGGCTCCGCCAGCAACGGCCATCAAAGCCGCTTCGACATCATTTTGGTTGATCGCCGCTATCAAGCAACGCCGACGCCTGTTCCGGGGAGAGGTTGTCGGAATCAATCACCAAACCCACTTGCCTGAAGAGCGAAAACGCTTCGGTGTTGGCCGATTTCAACAAGTGGCCTCGCAGTTTTTCGCCCAACTCTCCTCGGTATTGATCTCGGCAGGATTCTCCGCAGACGATAGGACCTTCCCAGTCGCTCCCGTCGTCCGATCGCGCGACCAGGAAGTCTCTCACGACGTCGATATGCCCTTCCCGGACGGCGTGTTGAAAGGCGACGTCGTCCGCGTCGTCAGCGCCTGCCGCGAGCAACAAGCGGACCATTTCGGACGAGCCGTCCTTGACCGACTTCTTGAGGGCCGTATCCGCCCGGTAGTTGTACCCCACGCTCGTCTGCCAACTGGGTTCATCGACCTGACCCCCTTCGTCGGCGTTTGTCCGGCGCGTGATCGTAAGGCCCTCGATCTGCAAGCCGCCCTTGTCGAGCTGCGCTCCTCCGTCCGCGCCTTGGTCGAGCAGCTCGGTGACCAGATTTCGATCTTGTGCGGCGACTGCATCCCAGAGTTGTTCGTCAATCGGCCGGACCCCCTCTTGCTCCTCTGCGCTGTCTGCCGCCTCCTGTGTGCCGGCCGAGCACGCCGGCAGCGCCAGACAGCAGGCGACAACGAGTGCCAGTGCCGTTGAAGAGGTCGTTGCCCGTAACGCGCACACGCGAGGCCCTGCATGGAGTCTTCCATCTGCTTGAAGCGGCACGGCACCTTCACCGACAGCTTCCAGCATGGTCGCCTCTTTGGTCACTTCGCCCATCTCGCGGCACCCATTTCGGCGGATTCGCCGTGAGCGTAGCACGGGAACTGAACCGGGCCACATCGCCGCTGATGGGCGCCTCGGCTGCCACGAGGTCCGGTGAGATGCTTGGCCAACTTGGGGCATGGAGATCGAACGGTGGCGAAGGCGGCGAGTATCCCGCAGCGCGGGTTGACGGCTGGCGAGAGCTGAGGAATGTCGAACGTGCGTGTCTGGCGAACTGCGGAGTGACGCGGATGGATCATCTACCTGGCTTGCCTTTTGGCGCGAGGGCAGCCAAGCTCCCCTGATGTGCGGCGTTGGCGACGCACGTCAACAAGGAGCGGGAACCTAAACAATGCAGCAGATTACCCCCGAACTCGGCGTGATCGTGGAACCACCGAGCGACGCCTCGGGCGCGGCGTTCACTCTGGCGAGATGCTTCCGTAGCCCGAGTTGCGCTATCGTGCTGGTGTATCTCTGCGCGAGCGCCGGCGCACAAGGCGACGACCACGGAGACTCGCGCTCCGCCGCCGCCCACGTCTCGCTGCCGAGCCAGACGACCGGCCAGACCGACCCCGGCGACGGTCTTGAGAACGGCGGCTACCGGCGCGCCTTGGGCGACTTCAACGGCGACGGACGCGACGACGTGCTGCTGCGGCACCGGGACGGTCGCTGGTACTACTACCCGATGAACGGGCGCCGGCACATGGCCGGGCAAGGCACCGTGAACCTGACGCGCAACATGAAATGGTCCGTGGCCGGAATCGGGGACTTCAACGGCGACGGACGCGACGACGTGCTGCTGCGGCACGAGGACGGTCGCTGGTACTACTACCCCATGAACGGGCGAAAGCATCCGGCTGGACAAGGGGGCGTGAACCTGACGCGCAACCTGGAGTGGTCGGTGGCGGGGATCGGCGACCTCAACGGCGACGGACGCGACGACGTGCTGCTGCGGCACGAGGACGGTCGCTGGTACTACTACCCCATGAACGGGCGACAGTATCCGGCTGGGCAAGGGGGCGTGAACCTGACGCGCAACCTGGAGTGGTCGGTGGCCGGAATCGGCGACTTCAACAGCGACGGCCGGGACGACGTGCTGCTGCGCAAGCCCGGCAACGGCGCTTGGTACTACTACCCGATGAACGGGCGGCGGCTTCTGGCCGGGCGGGGCACGGCGAACCTGACGCGCAATCTGGAGTGGTCGGTGGCGGGGATCGGCGACCTCGACGGCGACGGCCGGGACGACGTGCTGCTGCGCAAGCCCGGCAACGGCGCTTGGTACTACTACCCGATGAACGGGCGGCGGCTTCTGGCCGGGCGGGGCACGGCGAACCTGACGCGCAATCTGGAGTGGTCGGTGGCGGGGATCGGCGACCTCGACGGCGACGGCCGGGACGACGTGCTGCTGCGCAAGCCCGGCAACGGCGCTTGGTACTACTACCCCATGAACGGGCGGCGGCCTCTGGCCGGCCAAGGCAGCGCGAATCTGACGTCCGACCGCGCATGGGGCGTGCTGTTCCGCGGCGGCGGAACGGAGGCTTTCGCGCCAGCGGACCAGGCGGCATTCGACGCGCGCTTCGTCGGCAAACGATTGGCGACGGATAGCGCACCCTTCTACATCGACTTTCTTGACGGTGGCAGGTTCGACGAGACTTTTGACTCGACGCCGTACCATGGTACCTACGTTTACCGGAACACCGGTCCAGACACGGGGACGGTGACGCTGACCTACAGAACGGATCGTTGCGACTACCAAATGGCTTTCGACGCCACCGCTTCGGGCTCTTACCAATTCCAATGCAACACTGTCTCGGGCAGCTCCGACTGGCAAATCGAGGAGATAAGCGGCTCAGCGCCCCCGGCTCCGACGGCAGCGCGCGCGGACAGCACAGCCATTCGATTTGAATGGCCTTGGAACGTCTCGGCCGGCAGGACTTACACGTTTGACTTCCAAGCACGGCAAAAGGGCGATGCATGGTGGATTCGGGCTTGCCGCACGGTCGATTTCACATCGTCCGGCCGAGCGACTATGTATGCGGAGTTGTCCGGTTTGGAGTCGGCAACCACCTACGAGATTCGGTATCGGCTCCGCGACTCGAGCTCTTGTGAGGCTGCCATCCGGTCGCACTCGGGCCGCTGGTCTGCGATCGGCGAAGGACGCACCCAAAACGACGACGGCACTGGTGGCGGCGGAACGCGCCATGGAGTCGGCGACACGATCACTTCCATGCCCACTGGGCGCTGGCTTCCCGACATCACGTCCAACGCGTCGGTCAGCGTTTCCGGTTCCGACGTGACCATCCGGTTCAGCAATGGCGGCTACGTGGTGGAGAATGGGATCAGATACACCTGCGACGCCGGCGGCGGCTGCAGGGTCATGAATCGGGTTGTCGAACTCGGCGTGATCGTGGAAGCCACCGAGCGCGCCTCGGGCGCGGCGCCGGGCGTGGCCGGTGCCCTGACGCTGCAAGCGAAGATCGATCTGCAGAGCTTGGAGACGCCCGGCAAGAAATCAGTCCGCTAGGGGAGGCCCGAATAGAGCGTCGATCAACGGCTGCAAGTTGGCAAAGGCGGTTTCGGCGAGGAACCGCCGCGAAAATGGTGCGATTCGGCCGCTTCGATGCCGTTTCCGGCCTCTTCGCCGCTTTCCGGGCGTGCCGGCGCCGCAGTCGCGCCGCCAAGCTCCGTTCGGCGATCAGCAGGTTGGCCAAGCCCAGCAGCAACGTGGGTCCGCTGGGCTGGGCCGGGCTGAGCGTTCCTTTGTGCGCTGGCGAGCGGTGGCACTCATCGCCCCGGCGGGCGATACACGGTGATGGGCCGCTGCCGCCGCATCCAAGCCGGTTGCGCGTTCCACGCCCGCCCCAGCGTCGCGCCGCCGTCCACCACATGAGCTTGGCCGGTGACGAAGGTGGATTCGTCGCTGGCAAGCCACAGGGCGCGGTGCAGGTAGCTGAGCGGCAGCGGTTTGCCGGCTTGCGTGTTCTCCAAACAGAGCAGACGGGTGCGCGCGAAGTGATCGTCGTCCGGCTTGATGGCGGCGCGGATGGCGTCCAAGGCCACCGTGCCGTCGGCTGCGAAGGGGAGTGGTTGCGGTTGGATGCCCCCCAACGCAGCCGCGCCGCCGCCCTCAAACAGATAGGTGTGGGCGTGATGGCCGGCGATGAACTCGTCGCCGCGCCCGCAATGCGAGAGCAAGGCGCATAGATTGGATTGGGTGCCGCTGGCGACGAAGACGGCAGCTTCAAAGCCGAGCCGTTCTGCGATGTCCGCCTGTAGGGCGTTGACGGACGGGTCTTCCCCATACACATCGTCGCCCACCTCGGCCGCGGCCATGGCGCGGCGCATCGCCGCGGTGGGGCGGGTGACGGTGTCTGAGCGGAGGTCGATCAAACCGCGCGTGGCGGCGAACTTGCTTGGGGCGTCAACTCCCCGCCGCCAACGAGACGCTGAAGACCCCGGCGCGATGCGGCGCTCTCGCAGTGCGCGAACAACCGGCTCACGCACCATCGCAGTGCGCGAACAACCGGCTCATGCGCCATGACCTCCTCGGAGTGAACACCGTAAGACTTTGATTGAACGTGCCTTTGAGTGCTGGCACGGTTGTTGCTTGTTTGATCGGCATGACCGCGACCACCCACATGCATGGCTTGCCGAACCGACAAGTCGTCGTCGTCGGCAACGGCATGGTCGGCCACCGCTTCGTGGAACTCGCCGCTGCCATTCCAGGCGTGGCGATCACCGTGCTCGGCGAAGAGCCACGCGCGGCCTACGACCGCGTTCACCTAAGCAACTACTTCGCAGGCGCCAGTGCCAGCGACCTCGCGCTCCCGGCTGCACCATCGATGGCGACGGTCCACGTCGGCGAACGCGTGACGGCAATCGACCGCGAGTCGAAGACCGTGCGGACCGACCGAGGTCGCCGGATCGGCTACGACACGCTTGTCCTCGCCACCGGATCCTATCCGTTCGTGCCGACGATCGACGGCCGCGATCTGCCGCACTGCCACGTCTATCGCACCATCGAGGACCTCGATGCGATCGCGGCGTCCGGTGCCGGCGCCAAGGTCGGCGTCGTTGTCGGTGGCGGCCTGCTAGGTCTCGAAGCAGCCAATGCGCTCACGAACATGGCCCTCGCCACGCACGTCGTGGAATTCGCGCCGGGCCTCATGGGCACGCAGTTGGACGACGGTGGCGGGACGATGCTGCGCGGCATGATCGAGGATCTCGGCGTCGCCGTACACACGGGCAAGAACACCTTGCGCATCGTCCCCGGCGAGGCCGCCCGGCACCGGATGGAGTTCGCCGACGGCGACAGCCTGGAGACCGACTTGGTGGTGTTCTCGGCCGGCATCCGTCCGCGCGACGAATTGGCCCGCGACTGCGGATTGGCCACGGGCGAGCGCGGTGGCATCGCCATCGACGAATCCTGCAGGACATCGGACACGGACATCTTCGCCATCGGCGAATGCGCACTCTACGACGGGCGGATCTTCGGCCTGGTGGCACCCGGCTACGAGATGGCCAAGGTCGCGGTGAGCGTCCTGGCCGGGAACGGCGATGCAACCTTCCACGGCGCCGACATGAGCACCAAGCTGAAACTCCTCGGCGTCGACGTCGGCAGCATCGGGGACGCCCACTGCCGCACACGCGGCGCGAGCACCTACACGTACATCGACCAGCGGACGCGCGTCTACAAGCGCATCGTCGTGAACAAGACAGGGAAGAAACTGCTTGGCGCGGTACTCGTCGGCGATACCGCCGACTACGGGATGCTGCTGCAGACGATGCTCAACGAACTGGTCCTTCCCAAGCATCCGGACACCCTGATCCTGCCGCAGCGAGACGGCGGCGGCATGCCGGCCGGGGCTGTCTGCGCCCTCCCCGAGAGCGCGCAGATCTGCTCATGCCACGACGTCTCGAAAGGCGCAATCGTGGCCGCCGTCGCCGACGGCGCCACCACCCTCGGCGCGGTTCGCGGCTGCACCAAGGCGAGCACCGGGTGTGGCGGCTGCGCGCCACTGGTTACGCAGTTGCTGAATGCGGAACTCGAGGCGCGCGGCATCGAGGTCAACACCGACTTGTGCGAGCACTTCCCGCACACCCGCCAGGAGCTCTACCACCTCGTGCGCGTCGAGAGCATCAAGTCGTTCGATGCGCTGATCGCGCGGCACGGCCGCGGCCGCGGTTGCGACATCTGCAAGCCGGCCGTCGCCTCGATCCTCGCGGCGTGCTGGAACGCCCACGTCCTTACCCGACCTCACGCGCCCCTGCAGGACACCAACGACCACTTCCTGGCCAACATGCAGAAGAACGGCACGTATTCGATCGTGCCGCGCGTGCCGGGCGGAGAGATCACGCCGGACAAACTGATCGCGCTCGGCGAAGTCGCGAAGAGATACGACCTGTACACCAAGATCACCGGTGGCCAGCGCATCGACCTGTTCGGCGCGCAAGTGCATGAGCTGCCCCTTATCTGGCGCGAACTGATCGACGCTGGCTTCGAGACCGGCCATGCCTACGGCAAGGCGGTGCGCACCGTGAAGTCCTGCGTCGGCAGCACCTGGTGCCGCTACGGCGTGCTCGACAGCGTCGGCATGGCCATCGCCATCGAGAACCGCTACAAGGGCTTGAGGGCGCCGCACAAGCTCAAGTTCGCCGTGTCCGGCTGCACCCGAGAGTGCGCGGAGGCGCAGAGCAAGGACGTCGGCGTCATCGCCACCGAGATCGGCTGGAATCTCTACGTCTGCGGCAACGGCGGCATGAGGCCGCGCCATGCGGATCTGTTCGCCACGGGTCTCGACGATGCAGCGCTGATCGCCTTGATCGACCGCTTCCTGATGTTCTACATCCGCACAGCCGATCGCCTGCAACGCACATCGGTGTGGATGGAGAACCTCGAGGGCGGCCTCGACTACCTCAAATCCGTGATCGTCGAGGACAGCCTCGGCTTGGTCGCTGACCTCGAGGCCGAGATGGCACACGTGGTCAGCACCTACCAGTGCGAATGGAAGGCCACCATCGAGGATCCGGAGAAACTCAAGCGCTTCCGGACATTCGTCAACAGCGACGCAGGGGACGACTCCCTCGTTTTCGTGCGCGAGCGCGGCCAGCGGCGACCGGCCTTCGCCGCGGAAGTGGCCTAGCACCCATGACAAGCCCAATGTTGACGCGTGGACCGGATTCCCGTGGCACCACGGCACGCGGACGTCCCCGAACGGCATGCGGTTCGCGTGTACACCCAGCCATGCATAGCGCCGCCTGGACCACCATCTGCGACTTCGATGCCCTGCTGCCGGACGTGGGCGTCCGGGCGCTCGTGGGCGATGCGCAGGTGGCGGTTTTCCGGCTGTCCCAGCGCGACGGCGTCTTCGCAATCGATGCCTTTGACCCGTTCAGCGGTGCACCCGTGCTGTCGCGCGGCATCGTCGGCGACGTCAAGGGGCAACTCGTCGTCGCCTCCCCGATCTATAAGCAGCACTTCAATCTCCGCACCGGCCAATGCCTGGAGGACGAGGCGGTTGCCGTTCGGACATTCCTGGTGCGCGTGGTCGACGGCCGCGTCCAGGTTCGGCAACAGTCGCGCGAGCACCCGATGACATCTCCGTCAAGCGCTTAAGCCCATGCTCTTCGGACGACGCCAGAAGAACCCGGTACGCATCGCCACGAAGCCGGTGGCCGAGTGGAAGTACGCGACCTGCGGCTACTGTTCGGTCGGCTGCTCCATCGAGGTGGGCGTCGACGCGGGCGGCAAGCCGGTCACCACCCGCGGCGTGGGCGGGGCCGATGTCAACCGCGGCAAGCTCTGCATCAAGGGATTGACCCAGGCTCAGATCTTCGCGGCACCCGGCCGCGGCAGGACGCCCAAGATTCGCGACCGCACCTTCGAAGACTGGCAACGCAGCGACTGGGACGAGGCGCTGGACCGCGTCGCCCGGACCTTCAAGAGCATCCAGGCCGAGCACGGCCGCGATGCGGTGGCCGTCCTTTCCACCGGCCAGATCATGACCGAGGAGTTCTACGCCCTCGGCAAGCTGGTGCGCGGGGTCATCGGCACCAACAACTACGACGGCAACACCACCCTGTGCATGGCGTCGGCGGTGGCCGGCTACAAGCGCTCCTTCGGTTCCGACGGCCCGCCCGGCTGCTACGCGGACTTCGACCACACCGACTGCCTGCTCGCGTTCGGCTCGAACCTCCCGGAGCAGCACCCGATCATCTACTGGCGGCTCAAGGAAGCGCTCGAGAAGCGCAAGTTCCCGGTCGTCGTGGTCGATCCCCGGGTGACCATGTTCGCCCAGTTCGCGGACATCCACCTGCCCATCACCCCGGGCACGGACCTTGTGCTGTTGAACAGCCTCTGCCACGTCATCCTCGAGGACGGCCTCCACGACGAGGCATACATCCGAGCGCACACCACCGGTTTCGAGGCATTCGCCGAAACGGTGGCCAACTACGACCCGGGCACGGCGGCCCGGATCTGCGGCATCGACGAGGACACCATCCGCACGGTCGCGCGCCTCTACGGCAAGGCGGATGCGGCGATGGCGATCTGGACCATGGGCATCAACCAGTCCACCCACGGCAGCGACGGCGTCTGCGCGATCAACAACCTGAATCTCGCCACCGGCAACATCGGCAAACCGGGTGGCACGAGCCTGTCGATCACCGGCCAGTGCAACGCCATGGGCACGCGAGAATGGTCGTCGTGTTCCGGCCTTCCAGGCTACCGGCAACTCGAGAACCCCGCGCACCGCGAAGAAATCGCCAAGTTCTGGAACATCGACCCGGCCTCGTTCCCCAAGGCGCGGGGCCTCTTCCAAACCGACATCTTCCCGGCCATCGAGACCGGCCAGATCAAGGCGCTGTGGGTGATCGGCACCAATCCCATGACCTCGATGCCGAATACGCCACGCATCCGCAAAACGCTCGAGAACCTCGAGTTCTGCGTCGTCCAGGACGCCTACGAGGATGTCGAGACGGCGGACTACGCGCACGTCTACCTGCCGGCGTCGGTGTGGGCCGAGAAGGAGGGCTGCTTCACCAACACCGAGCGTCGCGTCAACCTGACCCGTGCCGTGACCGCCCCGTTCGCCGACTCCAAGCCCGATCACTGGATCTTCACGTCCCTGGCAAAGCGGTTCGCTCAGGGCCGCGCGATGCACTGGGCGGCGACGCCGGAGGCCACGTTCGAGGAGATGAAACAGCTCTCCAAGGGACGCGGCCGGAATCTCGACATCTCCGGCATGACCTACGCGAAGATCGAGGCCGCCCGCGGCATCCAATGGCCGATGCGCGAGGGCGACGAACGCGGTTCGCCGCGGCTCTACGCCGACGGTGTCTTCGCCCATCCCGATGGCAAGGCGAGGCTCCTCGCGCTGCCCTACATCGAGAACAACGAGCGCCCCGACGACGAGTTTCCGTTCTGGCTGAACAGCGGCCGCGTGGTCGAGCATTTCCACACCCGCACCAAGACCGGCAAGGTCGGCGACTGCAACAAGCACTCGCCGATCCCCTACATGGAGATCAACCCCGACGCGGCGGATGAACTCGGCGTCGAGCACATGGGCTATGCGCGCCTGGTGTCGCGCCGCGGCGACGCCGTGGTGATGGCGCAGCGCACGCAGCGCGTCCCGAACAACATGGTGTTCATTCCGTTCCACTTCCACGACTGCGTCAACAGGCTGACGCTGGGCCTGCTCGATCCGCATTCGCGGCAGCCCGCGTTCAAGCAGTGCGCCGTGCGCATCGAGTCGGTCGACCAGCGCGCCGCGGCGCAATGGGACGCAGCCATGAGGGCCTTCTAGTGATCCCGCTGCGCAACGACGAGCCTGATTACGCAAAGCTCGCGGAGCGGACCGCCGAGACGCTCAATCGCTACGGCAACCCGATCCAGTTGCTGCCGGACGGCGACAACGGGACGAGCCTGGTCATCAACGGCGATGCGGGGATCGGCGACAACCCGAACCGCACGCGCCAGCACGCGTTCCACTTCACCGCGGACAACTGCATCGGCTGCCACGCCTGCGAAGCCGCCTGCAGCGAGAAGAACGACCTGCCGCCGCATTTGAGCTTTCGCTCGGTCGGCTACGTCGAGGGCGGCACCTACCCAGACTACACGCGCATCAACATCTCGATGGCGTGCAACCACTGCGACGACCCGGTCTGCCTCAAGGGTTGCCCGACGCGCGCCTATACCAAGCATCCGGAGTACGGGGCCGTGATCCAGGATCCGGACATCTGTTTCGGCTGTGGCTACTGCACGTGGGTGTGCCCCTACAACGCGCCGCAGCTCGACCCCGTGGCTGGCCAGGTCGAGAAATGCAACATGTGCGTCGATCGGCTGGAGGTCGGTCTGAAGCCTGCCTGCGTCTCCGCGTGCGTCGGCAATGCGCTCGACTTCGGCGTGGTCGAGACCATGCCGGAACGGCGTGAAGCCGCCGACACCCGGATTCCGGGCTTCCCCGACCCCAACATCACCAAGCCCAACATCCGTTTCCAGCACTTGAAGGCGGCACCCCTCGAGGTGACGCGGCCTGACTCCGCGCCGGTCAAGTACCGGCAGACCCAGCCACGAGGGCAAGACGCTGCGTTCCGTCCGGTTGTCGATGCCAAGGACGACGTCGAGGCGCGGTGGAACTGGGCGCGGCTCTCGTCGCGCGAGAACCCCCTGGTCGCGTTCACGCTGGCGGTGCAGGCCGCCGTCGGCGCGTTCGCTACGACGTTCGTGACGGGCGTCGGCAACGGTCTCGTTGCCGTCGTTGCCTTGGTCTTGGTCGGGCTCGGCATGGCCGCGTCCACCGCACATCTCGGCAAGACCCTGCGCTTCTATCGCGGCTTCAACAATTTGCGGCACTCCAACTTGAGCCGCGAAGCGCTCGCCACGGTCTGCTTCGGCGCCGCGACGGGCCTGTACTTCATCGCCGACCTCGCCGGATGGTCCCAAGCCGCGTTCGGCTTTGGCGCCGCGGCCGTCGTCGCCGGGGTCGCGACGATCTACACCATGGTGCGCTGCTATCTCATCCCCGCGCGCCCGTTCTGGAACCATTGGCAGACCGCGGCGTCCTTCGTCGGCGCCACGCTTGCGCTCGGCGGCTGGATCAGCTTGGCGCTGGCGCCCGGTTGGCCGCCGCTGCTCGCGGCCGCGATCGTGGCCGGATGGGGACTAGAGGCCGTCGGCCTCATCAGCCATGCCAGGGACATGCGTGACGCCGCGCATGAAGGCGCGGTGTCGCACTACGTGCAGACGACGACTTTCGGCCATGTCTACCGGCTGCGCAATGCGCTCTTGGTCGGCAGCGTCGTCCTGGTCTCAAGCCTCGCCCTCGGCGGGGTGACCCATCCGGCTCCCTGGCTGGTTGCCGCGCTCGTTGGCGTCGGCACCAGCACCGTGAGTCGAGCGCTGTTTTATGTCGTGGTCGTGCCGACCACCATGCCGGGCGCTTTTTTCTGGAAGAACAAGGGGTTCGAGCAACACGCCCGCGAAATCGGGCTGGCTGCGAACCGCGCCGTCGGCGTCGCTCCGAACGGGCACTGAGGAGCCATCTGTGACGAACGAAGCACGCAGTTTCAACCTGCTGGCCTTCCGCGGCAAGATGAAGGTGCTGCACATGAGTTGGATGGCGTTCTTCGTCACCTTCGTGGTCTGGTTCAACCATGCCCCGCTCATGTCCGCCATCAAGGACACGCTAGGCTTGAGCAAGGCGGAGGTGTCCACCCTTCTCACGCTGAACGTGGCCCTCGCCATCCCGGCGCGGATCATCATCGGCATGCTCACCGACAAGTACGGGCCGCGGCTCGTCTACGCGATTCTGCTCGTGGCGTGCAGCCTGCCGTGCTTCGCATTCGCCCTTGCGGATTCGTTCGTCCAGGCGGCGATCGCACGGTTCCTGCTCGGCTTCATCGGCGCGGGGTTCGTCGTCGGCATCCGCTTGGTCGGCGAATGGTTCCCAGCCAACGAACTCGGCCGCGCCGAGGGCGTCTACGGCGGCTGGGGCAACTTCGGCTCGGCCGCAGCCGCCATGGCGTTGCCGACGCTCGCCCTGCTGTTCGGCGGCGACGAGGGCTGGCGCTACGCCATCGGCACAACGGGGGCGCTCGCGATCGTCTTCGGCGTGCTCTACTACTTCAACGTCTCCGACACGCCCAAGGGCTCGACGTACTTCAAGCCGAAGAACTTGGGCGCCATCGAGGTGACCAGCAAGGGGGACTTGTTCCTGCTCCTGGTCATGAAGGCACCGATCTTCCTGGCGCTGGCGCTGCTCACTTGGAAGCTGTCGTCAAGCGGCGTGGACCTGCTCTCGGCGACCGGCGCGAACACGGTCTACGCCGTCCTGCTCGTCGGCTACGTCTACGACGCCTGGCAGGCATGGCGGGTCAACAAGGGCGTCTTCGAAAAGCCCGTCCCGGAGCTGCACCGCTACAAGTTCAAGCAGGTCGCGGTGTTGAACGTCCTGTACTTCGCGACGTTCGGCTCCGAACTCGCCGTCGTCTCCATGCTGCCGCTGTTCTTCAGCGACGTCTTCGGTCTCAGCATGGTCCAGGCCGGATTGCTGGCTTCGTCCTACGCCTTCATGAACCTCATGTCGCGTCCGGCCGGTGGCCTCATCAGCGACATCTTCGGCCGTCGCCGGACGCTGTTGATCATGATCGCCGGACTCGCCATCGGCTACTTCACCTTCGCCCTGGTGGACTCGTCCTGGCCGTTGGTGCTCGCCGTCATCACGGCGATGGCCTGTTCCTTCTTCGTGCAAGCTGGCGAGGGTGCCGTGTTCGCGGTCGTGCCCCTGATCAAGCGCCGGCTGACCGGTCAGATCGCGGGCATGACGGGCGCCTATGGCAACATCGGCGCGGTGTGCTACTTGACGGTCTTCTCGATGGTCGGCTTTGATGTCTTCTTCGCGGTCATCGGCGTCTCGGCGGTGATCGGCTTCCTCACCCTGTTCTTCATGGAGGAGCCCCGCGGGCACATGGCCGAGGTCCGCGACGACGGCACGGTCGAGTTGATCGAGGTCGCCTAAGCGCGGCTTTGGCGTGTACGGCGCCGAACTCAGCATCAGCTACGGCGGCACCTCGCTCGCCGGGACGCGCGCCGTCAACGAGGATGCGTTCGCCGCGGCGCCCCCCGACCGGATGAGGGGCGCGGTCGCGGTGATCGCCGATGGCGTCTCGAGCGGCGAACAGGCGGACAAGGCCAGCCAGACGACGGTGACCGAGTTCATTGACGAGTACTTGGCGACCCCGGAGACGTGGACCGTCAAGGCGTCGGCCGCGCGCGTCCTCAACGCGCTCAACCGCTGGCTCTGCCACCACGACGGGATGGCATGCACGACGAGCGCGTTGATCGCCAAGGGCCGCACCGCGCATGTCTTCCACGTCGGCGACAGCCGAGTGTACCGGCTCCGGAACGGCGAATTCGAGCAGCTCACCCGCGACCACCGCAAGCAGGCGATGCTCACCAATGCCCTCGGCATGGATCTGGACCTCGAGGTGGACTATCTGGCCGAAGACCTGGCGCCGGACGACGTCTTCGTGCTGACCACCGACGGCGTCCACGATGCGTTGCCTGCCCAGCACCTGCGCCGGCACGTCAGTTGCGCGCTCTCTGGCAACGCGACGCTGGAGAGCGTCTCCCGGACGATCGTGGACGCCGCCCTCAAGCGGGGCAGCGAAGACAACGTCAGTTGCCTGCTGGTGCGCATCGACTCGACGCCCGACGAGGACATCGACGAGGCGCACCGCCGCTTGACGCGCCAAGTGATTCCGCCGGTGTTGCGCCCCGATGCCCGCCTCGACGGCTACCGCGTGCTGCGCGCGATCGCGAGTGGCGCCCGCAGCCACCTGTACCTCGTCGAGGATCCATCGGGCCGTCGCCTGGCCCTCAAGGCGCCGTCCGAGTCGTTCGCCGAGGACGCCGTCTACCTCGACGGCTTTCTTCGTGAAGAGTGGATCGGCAAACGAATCAATCACCCCGGCGTCATGAAGGTGCTGCCGCGTCCGGAGAGCCGCTTCCTCTATCTCCTCGCCGAACACGTCGAGGGCGTGAGCCTTCGCCAGTGGATGCTCGACAATCCCCGACCCGCCATTGACGAGGTCCGCCGACTCGTCGGCGAGATCGCCAAAGCGCTGCGCGCCTTCCAGCGGCTGCAGATCGTGCATCGGGACCTCAAGCCCGAGAACGTGATGGTCGACCGCGACGGCAACGCCAAGATCGTCGACTTCGGCACCGCCTACGCGCAGGGCTTCGACGAACTCGACCAGGCTGTGCGCGAGACCCACCCCGTCGGCTCGGTGGGCTACGTCGCACCCGAATGCCTGCTCGGTCAGCCGGCGACGCACGCCGCGGACATCTACGCCCTGGGCGTCGTGGCGTACGAAATGCTCGCCGGCGCGCTGCCCTACAAGCCACCGCTCGCGCGCGACGCCAAGGCTTATGTGAATCGGCCCTACACGACACTCGCCAAGGCTGGCCGCGACGATCTGCCAAGGTGGGTGGACCTGGCGCTGGCCAAGGCGACGGCGCACAACCCGCAAAGCCGCTACGAGGCCCTCTCGGAGCTCGTCGCGGACCTCGCGCGGCCAAACCCGGAACTCGTCCGTCGGGCCGAGACCGCACCGCTGCTTGAGAAGAATCCCACGCTGTTCTGGAAGCTCGTGAGCGCGACGTTGGTCGGTCTGCTGGTGCTGAGCCTCGTGCTTGGTTGATCCAAGGCTGCGCGAGGGGTTGATCTTGCTCAGCGCCCCGGTGGGCGATACACGGTGATGGGCCGCTGCCGCCGCATCCAAGCCGGCTGCGCGTTCCAAGCCCGCCCCAGCGTCGCGCCGCCGTCCACCACATGAGCTTGGCCGGTGACGAAGGTGGATTCGTCGCTGGCAAGCCACAGGGCGCAGTGCGCGATGTCCTCTGGTTCGCCGACGCGCTGGATGGGTTGCTCGTCGGCCATGGCGTCCTTGAAGCGCGCCACCACTTGGTCCGAGAAGCCGCGGCCCACCGCAAGGGGAGTGGCGATGAGGCCGGGGCAGATGCAGTTGGCGCGCACGTTCCATTCGGCCATTTCCAATGCCACCGAGCGGGTCAGGGCCACCACCGCCGCCTTGGCGGCGCTGTAGATGTGCGGTGCCCAGCCACCCTGCAGCGCAGCGATGGAGGCGGTGTTGATGATGGAACCGGAGCGCTGGCGCTTCATCACGGGCGCGGCGTGCTTCATGCCGAAGAAGACGCCCTTCACGAGCACATCCAAGGTGATGGCGAAGTCTTCTTCGGATGTTTCGTCAAGCGGGCCCAACGCGCCGCCGAAGCCGGCATTGTTGAAGATGCAGTCGATGCGACCCCACTCGCGCTCCGCCGCCGCCACGGCGTTCGCGACATCGGCCTCGGCCGTGACGTCCACGCGCTCGAATTGCGCCGCGTCGCCAAGTTCCTCCGCCAAGGCGGCGCCGGCTTCGTCCCGCATGTCCGCGAGCAGCACCCGTGCGCCGTGTTGGGTGAAGAGACGCGCCGTGGCGGCGCCGATGCCGCTCGCGCCGCCAGTGATCACTGCGACTTTGCCGTTCAGTCGCGAGCCAGTAGTGCTCAACGCTATGGTCTCCGTGATGCGTGGGTGGTGGATGGCCGTTGCCGGCCGAGGGCGTCAACCGACGCTTGGCTCGGCACAGGGCTTCAAGCCGGTGAACCTAGCATGGCGGTGCTCCCGGCGTCGAACTCACCGGCCAGCGTTTGCCATCCCTCACGCGCCGCCCAAAGCGTCAGCGGCGCCGGCTGGCGGGGGTGCGTCGCCGCTGGCTTGGGAGGGCGGCGCGCCGATGAAGGCCGGCGTCTCGCAGATCGCGTACGGATGCAGCAGCCGCGCATCCAGAAACTGCCGGTGCGGCGCAATCGGCTCCAACGCCTCGCGCCGGCGCTGCTCCGCGCCTGGGTACAGGGCGATGCTGTCGAGGGGTTGGAAGATGGCGTGGACCGGGCTGAGGGTGGAGAACTCGCAGCGCGTCTCCCAAGTGCCGCGGCGAAACGCGACGATGTGGATGTCGAGAATCTCCGCCCACCAAGAGAATGCGAGCGGTTCCCCAGCGGCGAGAAGCAGCGGCAACGTTTGGTCGCTTTGCCGCGCCGCTTCGAGCAGCTCCTGCGCCAACTGCCACGGGTGCGTGTCCTTGTAGGCGCCGGCGCCGGATTGCTCGAGGATGGCATCGAGGGCGCGCTGGGACACCGGTGCGCAGATGCAGTACGGCGTGGGCTGCGTGGCCTTGGTGGGTTGGGCGCTCGGCATCGGCGCTAGCCCCGCTCCGTTGGCGTCTCGCCTTCCGGCAGATGCAGGAAGATGAGCGTCGCGAACAGCACCATCACGAAGCGGAACGCCGGTTGCTGGCTGTTCCATTCCTGCGACTGCCACATCAGGAACCACTCCGCGGCGATGGTTAAGAAACCGGTGAACCAAAGCAGGATACCGATGGTCAACCCCACGGTTGCGAGCCCCTTGGCGGCGGCGAAGGCGGCGGCGCCCCGGTGGCGGTTCTGCCAAAGCCGCCAAGCGCCGACTGCGCAAAAGGCGCCGGTGGCGACCTCCCCGGCGATGATGACGGCGTAGCTCAAGTGATGCATCCAAGGCGCGTCTATGGCCCGCCACATCAGGTTATTGCCCTCGAACGTGGTGTCCATGCTCAGCACATGGCGCACGAAGGCCAGGTTCGAGCCATAGTCCGTGACGTTGTTGAGCGCGACGAGCAGCGAGAACAGGGCCACCGCGGCCACAAACAGGGCCTGGGCGGCGCGTCTTGTCGCCGTCGCGTCGGTGTTGCCGAAACCATGCGCCATGTGATCCTCCTCCTCTGTGCGGTCGCGTGCGGTTGCGGACGTCAATGCCGCGGCGCCCATCCCACGGCGCTCCGCTGGCGCCGCTGCCCTCGCGCGGAAAGTGCGCCTGCCGGATAATGGCGCCGCGTGGCCGCCGGAAAAGGGCATCCTATCCAACCAGCGGCCAGTGACCAACGGTTTCGGTGGCGGCACTTGGGGGTGGCGGATGGTGAAGCATGATTGGACGGCAGGCTTGGATGAAGCCGTCGCGGAACTCAAGGACATCGTTGGGCCGCGCCACGTCACCGTGGATCCGAAGCGCTTGGCGGCCGGTTCCCGGGATTGCTTTCACTTCTCGCCGGTGCTCATCCCGCAGCTGGAAGACAAGCAGGCGGACGTCATCGTCCTACCCGGCACGCAAGACGAGCTCAGGCGCGTGGTCGGCGTGGCGGCGCGGCGCGGCGCCCCGTTGACGCCGCGCGGCGCCGGCACCGGCAACTATGGCCAAGGGGTGCCGCTGCATGGCGGCATCCTCGTCAACACCAAGCGGCTCAACCGCATCATCCACTTGGACGCGGGCGCGGCGCAGGTGGAAGCTGGGGTGATCCTGCACGACATCGAGAAGGCCGCCGCCGCGGTGGACGCGGAACTCAGGATGTTCCCCAGCACGGTGCCCACGTCGTCCGCCGCCGGCTTCGTCACGGGCGGCTCCGGCGGTGTCGGCTCCATCGAGTGGGGCTTGTTGCGCGAGCGCGGCAACGTGCCGGCCGTGGACATCTTCACCGTCGAGCCGTCGCCGCGGCGCGAGCGCGTCGCTGGGGCAGACCTTGAAGGCGTGTTGCACAACTGCGGCCTCACCGCGTTCGTGGTGGAGGTCACCCTGGCGCTGGCGCCGAAGACGCCTTGGCACCAGTACGCCATCGCATTCGAAGACTTGACGACGTGTTTGACGGCGGGCCGTGAACTCGCGGAGAACGACGCGATCAAGAAACGCCTCGTCACCGCCTTCGAGTGGCCCATCCCCAGCTTCTTCGTGCCGCTCATGCGCCGCGGCATCTGCCCGGAAGGCGCCCATGCGCTGTTCCTCTACACCGATGCGCCGCCGGCGGTGGTCGAACCCCTCGCGCGCGGCCTTGGCGGGCGCGTCACGTTTCACGATCAGCCGCGCCCGCCGGCGCCGCGCGGCGCGCAGCTCTATGACTACACTTGGAACCACACCACGCAGTGGGCCATGAAGGCGGACGCCTCGCTCACCTACCTGCAAGATCGCTTCGACGTCGACCGCATGCACGAGCAAATGGAAGCCCGCCGCCGTCGCTTCCCGAACGAGGTGTTCGAGCATGTGGAGTTCATCAAGGTGGATGGCCGCGTCGCCGCCGCCGGCTTGAGCATCGTGGCGTTCAAGAGCCCAGAGCGGCTGGCTGAGCTCATCGCCTACTGCGAGTCCGACGACATTCGCGTCAGCAATCCGCACACTTACTTTCTGGACGATGACACGCGCTGGTACGGTGATGCCTTCCTCACCGCCAAGAAGCGTTGGGATCCAGCGGGTCTGTTGAACCCCGGCCACCTGCGGGCGATGGACGCGGCATGACGTGGCTGCTCGCCAACGCGCGGCTCGTCGAAGGCGACGGCAAGGTCAACTTGCTGCTGCGCGATGGCCGCGTGCGCCTCGTTGGCGCCGATGCAGCGCTCAGCGCGGATTGCAGACGGTGGGATGTGCAGGGGCGGTTGGTGTTGCCGGGCTTGGTTGAAATTCACGCGCATCTGGACAAAACGTACTCGGCGATCGACAACCCGGACGGCACCCTGGCCGGTGCCATCGAGCGTTTCCGGCGCATCGCCGAGAGGCGCTCGCTGGCTGATGTGGAGCGCAACGCCGAGCGCGGCGTGACCGCTGCCCTCGTGAGCGGGGTCACCAAGCTGCGCAGCCATTTGAACCTGCACAGCCGGCAAGATCTGCCCGTCATCGAGGTGATGCAGGGAGTGCAGCGTCGATTCCACCAAAGCATCGACTTGCAGTTCGTGGCGATGGCGCGCTTCGAGGCGCCGGAGGGGCGGGCGCTGTTGGAGGAGGCGGTGGGCTTGGGCGTGGACGTGGTGGGCGGCGTGCCGGCGTTGGCGCCGGATCCCGACGCAAGCGTGGAAGCCGCCTTGGCGGCGGCGCGTGCCCTCGATCTGCCGCTCGACCTGCACATGGACGAGACGGAAGCCCCCGCCAGCAGGACGCTGGCGCGTCTTGCGCAACGCATGCTCGCCTTGGGGCTAGACCTGCCCGCCACGGCCAGCCACTGTTGTTCGCTGGGCTTTCAGCCGTTCGACGAAGCGCGGGCGACGATGGATGCCGTGGCGGCGGCGGGAATCTCGGTGGCGGCGCTGCCGGCCTGCAACCTCACGCTGCTGGGGCGCGGTCATTGGCCGCCGCCGCGCGGCATGGCGCCGGTGGCCGAACTCATCGAGCGCGGCGTTGTGGTGGCGGCCGGCTCAGACAACGTGCGCGATGCGTTCAATCCGTTCGGCAACTACGATCCGCTCTACTCCGCGCACCTGTGCGCAATGGTGGGGCAGTTGACATCCACCGCCCAACTGCGCGGGGCGCTGCAACTCGCCACCAGCAACGCGGCGCACGCCTTCGATGGCAGCCAAGCGCGGGTGAAGGACGGTGCCCCGGCAGACTTGGTGGTGCTCGACGAAGCCGATCCGCTCGCGGCCATTGCCAGCCCGCCGCCGCGTCTGGCCACCTTCAAGGCTGGACGGTTGGTGGTGCGCTCCGAGTTGCGCCGCGAGTGGGGCCAGCCGCCATCGCCATGAACTGGAGGTAGCGCGCCACTGCTGGGACATTGAGTTCCGGCTGCTCGCTAGCGTAGTTCGGCATCTTGGATTCCGGGTAGTAGCGGTGGAAGTTGGCGATCACTTCCACCAGCGTCGGGAGGTCGAAGAACTTCACCATCGCGCTCAACGCGAGGTCTGGCCCCAACGTGCCGCCGGCCTCAAGCAGGCGGTGGCACTTGATGCACTCCTCGCGGTACACGGCGAAGCCTTCCCGCACTGCCGGTGGCGCCGCCGCCGGCGGCATGAGGCGGGCCACACGGGCGCCGGCGTTCACGGCTCGAATCTCCCGCAGCCCATAGGGCCAAGGCAGCTTCCTGAGCGCATCGGCGCCGAGCGCCGCGGAGCGCCAAGTGAGGTAAAGCGGCGCCAAGTTGACCGCGGCATTGCCAGGCGGCAGCGGCGCCCAAGCGCCGCCGGGAGCTGCATCGGCGTCCGCCCGCGCCACGAAGCCCCGCACATGGCCGTCGGTCAACAGCTCGGCGCTCACAAAGGCCTCGTAGCCATCGTCGCAAACGAAGAGGTAATCGGCTTGCAGGGGCAGGCCCAAACGTTCCATGAGCGCACCCAAATCGTAGCCGAGGAACGTCTTGTCCACTTCGTACATGAAGTCGCTGGGCACGGCTTGCGCACTCAACCCCAAGCTCTCATCCAGCGCGGCGATGGCAAACGTGGCGCGTTCCCCGGTTGGTCGCACCACACTGAGCTCGCTGGCGTGCCCCGCCAAGCCCAAGATGGCCGGCGCAAGCCAAGCGAGGCGCGTCACGGCGCCCGGTTGCGGATGTGGGACAGCGGATAGCGCGATGCCTCGGCCAAGAGCTTCGCCAACCCTTGGGCGATGTGTTCCACATACACCTTGCCGATGGCGGCGGTGGCCTTGCGGGCGTCGCCGGAACAGCCCTTGGGGTGCAGGTCTTGCGCCTGCCAGCCAACATAGGTGCTGCCGATCACCCGCAGCGTCTCATAAGACGCTTCGACCTCGGCGAGCAGCCCGGTGAAATCCTGCGCGTGTTCCATGCGCACGAGTTCGGGGGCGAGATGCAGCATGATCGACGTTTCCACCGTGCCGGCGTGGATGCCAAAGCGCCGCTCGTCCGCAGGCACAGTGCTGTCCGGTGGCGCGCCGAAGCTGCCGCCGCCGGCGCCGATGCACAGCATGGCGTGGCGGATGCGCAGTTCACGGCAGCAGATTTCCATGATCTGCGGCTGGCCGCCGTGGCCGTTGAAGAACACGAGTTTGCGCACGCCGGCGCGCGCCACGCTGTCGCCAACTTCCATCCAGGCGCTGAGCAACGTCTCGGCGCTGTGGGTGAGGGTGCCCTCGAACTGCGCGTGTTCGGTGGACTTGCCGACGCGCTGGGTGGGCATCACCAGCACTGGCGCATCTGGCACGAGCGCCGCGGCGCGGCGGCACATCTCCTCGGCAATGGTGGCGTCCGTACACAGCGGCAGGTGCGGACCGTGCTGCTCGATGGCGCCGAGGGGCAACAGTGCCACCGTGCGTTCGGGCGAAAGCGAGCCGAAGTCGCTAGTCGTCATTTCCTGCCAATGGCGAACGTTCATGCTCGGCGGCCGCACCGAAATGGAGCGGGATATGCTGTTTGCTTGATTTTGCTCGACGGTGAGGGAGCGAGCCTACCATGAAGCAGTTTCTGAACCCCGCAACCATCCGGGCGCCCTTCGGCCAATACAGCCACGGGGTGGCCGTGCCCGCCGGCGCCCGTTGGCTGGTCGTCTCCGGCCAGTTGGGCGTCGCCGCGGATGGCGCGACGCCCAGCTCGGTGGCGGAGCAGACACGCCTCTGCTTCCGCAATGCCGAAGCGGTGCTGCGCGCAGCCGGCATGTCGCTCAAGGACGCGGTGCGGGTGTGCGCCTTCGTGACAGACACCGCATACTTCCAAGAGTACATGGCGGTACGGGACGAGTTCGTATCCGACCCGCCGCCGGCGTCGACGCTCATCGCCGTGCGCGGATTCGCCCGGCCTGAGTTCAAAGTGGAAGTTGAGGTGACGGCCGCCGCCGTTTAGCGCCCCGCGGGGCGGGCGTTAGCACCGTCGCTTGCTGTTTTTTTGGGCGCCGGGCGCCGCCTCAAGGACGCAGTGCGCTATCATGGGCGCTCGGCTCATGGGGACGCCGAGTCGCCGCGACACGCACTGGTGAGAGTGCGCCGTCGCAACATCGCTGCCGGAACTTGGTATGCGCTTTGCCTTGTTTACGGCATCGTTCATTCAGTCTGGAGGGGCATTGATGACAGCAGCAATAACGCGCCGGCGCTGCGCGTGGAGGATTGGTGTGGCCGGCGTGGCCGCGCTTGCATTTGGGGCGAGCCAGGCCGCAGGTGAGGGCGAGGCTGGTGACGAGGCCAGTGACCAGGAGGTGGTGGAGCTGGAGACGTTTGTGGCCCAAGAAGACGTCGAAGACGACTTGGGCATCTTGCAAACCGACCCGGTGGATTCGGTGTTCGGCTTCGGCAAGACCGTCTTGGAGACGCCGCGCGCGGTCAGTTCGATCAGCGCCGAGTTCTTGGACGAGTTCAACATCACCAGCATCAATGACATCGTGACGTTTGTGCCTGGCACCTTCACGACGTCCTTCTTCGGCGTGGCCGGTTCGTTGGATGTGCGCGGCACGTCGTCTGAGAACTACTTCCGCGGCGTCAAGCGGCTGAACAATGACGGCAACTTCCCGACGCCCATCGGCGCGAGCGACCGCATCGACGTCATCCGCGGCCCGATGTCGCCGATTTCCGGCCCCAGCAAGGTCGGCGGCGCGCTCAACTTCATTCCGAAGTCCGCCCGCGCTGAATCCGGCCAGTACCTGCCAGACGCCACGGGCGCCATCGGCTACACCACCGGCTCTTGGGACAAGAGCGTCATCACCGCCGAAGTGGGCGGCCCGGCCACCATCATGGGACGATCTGCCGGCTACTACGTCTTTGCCCAGGTCGAGAACTCGGACAGCTTCTACTGGAACGACTTCACGAAGCAAAACCTCGTGCAGGCATCGTTCAACATCGACATCAACGATTCGCTGCGCGCGGAAGCCGGCCTCATGTACCAAGAGTGGCGCGGGCACGAGAACGGCGGCTGGAATCGCGTCACGCAGGACTTGATCGATCGGCGCGAGTACATCACTGGCCATGTGGACTTCAACATCGACCAGCAGCTTGGCGACGGCGACGGCCTCATTGAAGAGGGGGAAATCGATGCCTTCGAGGCGACGTTGCCGGGCCTCATCGCCAGCGGCACGCCGTTCGTCGACGGCGTCACCTGCTTCACCGGCTTCGAGCCGTTCTGCTTCGAGGGCAACTTCGAGCCGCTCAACACCGCAAACCTGACGCAGGAACTGGTGGACCAAATGGGCTTGGCGTTGGATCCAGCGAGCGTCGGGCGCGCCAAGTTGAGCCCGAGCCATGTGCTCATCCACTCGACGGACATCTACGACACAGATTCCACCGTGCTCTACTTCGACCTCATCCACGATGCCGGCGGACGCCTGAAAATCACCAACAAACTCTTCTACGAAAGCGTGGAAATGGCCAACATCGATGGCTATGGCTTCTCGAAGAAGGGCGACAACTGGGTGGTTGAGGATCAGCTCATCTTCGAGTTCGGGTTCGAAGGCGCTGCCGGGGTGGCGAACGTCCAAGTTTCGCCGTCCATCCGCCACACGGACGGCTTTTTCGCCATCGATTTCTTCGACGAGATCTTCGATCGCGTCGATCTCACCCAAGGGTTCGACGCCAACTCCCTGCTGCAGGCATCCGTGCGGGATCCGCGCGAGTCTTGGAGCGCCTACACATTCAGCGACTACACCCAGTACGGGCTTGCCGCGCTGGTGGACACGACGATGGCGGAGCGGTTGAACCTGCTGCTCGGCGCCCGTTACGACCGGGTGGACATCGAAGTGGAGGATGGCGACGGCGATGGCCCGGTCAACTTGGTGAACTTCGGCGCCGGCGAGCGCAAGGGTTCCGAGAACGAAGGCGCCTTCACTTGGTCTGCCAGCCTTTCATACACGTTTCCGGCTGGCGTGACGGCCTATGTCACCGGAGCGGAACAATCCACGCTCATCTCCGGCCAGATGGCGGAAGTGAGCGCCGGCAACGTCCTCGGCGACACCTTCCTCGGCGAGTCCAAGCTGTTCGAGTATGGCGTGAAGGCCAGCCTCCTCGATGGCCGGGCCTTTTTCGCCCTTGCGCTGTTCGAGCAGGAGCGGGTGGATTTCCAGGCGCAGAACCCAACGAACAACCAAGCGAGCGAATCCGAGGGCTACGAGTTGGAGTTTCGCTATGTTCCGGCAGACCGATTCTCCTTCGTTGCCACCTACGCCAACTTGGAGAGTTCGGTGGTGCAGGAGGGCGGCACGGTGTTCAGCTTCATCGGCGCTGCCAACCTGCCGCACATCAATCCGGCGACGATTTTTGGCGGCCTCATTGGTGCCAACCACTTCGTTGGCAGGAAGACGGCGCGCGGCGGCATTCCGGAGAAGACATGGAGCCTGTCTGGGATGCAGCAGTGGACGGAACGCTTCCGCACTGGCTTCACCTACACGTCCGTGGATGAGACGGAAGCCTCGGTGATCGGCGGCCTCACGTTGCCAGACTACCAGGTGCTGAGCCTCACCAGTTCCTACGAGCGTGGCAAAATGCGCGTCAGCCTGCATGTGAACAACGTCACCGATGAGCTGTACTTCCGCGGCAACTTCCCAAGCCTGTACGGCAACAACAACGTGCTGCCGCAGCTGCCGCTCAATTGGTCGGCGGAGGTCGTGTACAGGTTCTAGGCGACGCGGCCCCAGGGAGGCAGCGGAGGCAGCGGCTGGCGGCCGGCGGAGCAGGGCATCCGGATGGTGAAGGCCGCGCCGCGCAAGCACAGCGCCGGCGCCCTTGTGCGGCTGGTTGGCTTGGGCAAGGCGTTTGATGGCGAGGTGATACTGCGCGACGTGAGCCTCACCGTGGAGCCGGGCGAGTTGGTGGGCGTGATCGGCCCGAGCGGCTGCGGCAAGACGACGCTCTTGAAGCTGGTGGCGGGGCTGGTGGCGCCCACGGAGGGCAAGGTGGAGTTCGGCGGCGGCCCGACCAGGCGCGAGAGCCTGTCGTTCGTCTTTCAGGACGCCACGCTGCTGCCTTGGCTTACGGTGCTGGACAACGTCGCCTTGCCGCTGAAGATCGCCGGCGCGCCCCGCCGCGAGCGCGAAGCGAAGGCGCTCACGCACATCGAGCGGGTTGGCCTCGCCGACGCGACGCGCCTCTATCCCCGGCAACTGTCCGGCGGCATGAAGATGCGCGTGTCCGTCGCCCGCTCCATGACGGTGGATCCGACGCTGCTGCTGCTCGATGAGCCATTCGGCGCATTGGACGAAATGACGCGGGACACTTTGAACGAAGAGCTGCTGCGCCTGCGTCAAGCGGCGCGCTGGACGGCCTTGTTCGTCACGCACTCGGTGGCGGAGGCGGTGTTTCTCGCCTCCAAGGTGATCGTGCTCGGCGCCCGGCCGAGCCACATCGCCCATGCGATAGACGTGCCACTCGGCTATCCTCGCTCGTCGGCGACCCGCGAGCGTTCCGAATATGTGGAACGCGTGGTGACGGTGACGCGGGCGTTGCATTCGGTGCAAGAGTAGACGTGACGAGCCTAGGCGATCGCGGGCGGGGTTGGACCAGCGCACTCAAACGCCACGCGGCGGGATGGGGCGTGGCGGGGTGGCCGTTGTTGGTGGGCGCGCTCATCACCGCCAGCTGGTACGGCGGCATCGTCGCCTTCGGCATTCCGGAGTATCAGTTGCCGCCGCCGCACCGCATCGTGGAGGCCGGCCTCCAAGAACGCGAGGTGTTGTTGACCGGCGCCATGCAAACGGCGCAGGCGAGCCTCATCGGTTTCCTCATCTCCGTCGCCGGTGGCCTCGTGCTGTCCATCCTGTTGGCGTCGAGCCGCTGGGCCTACCAAGGCATCTATCCCTATGTGTTGCTCTTGAAGATGACGCCGATCATCGTCGTCGCGCCCATCGTCATCCTGTGGGCGGGGCAGGGGTTGGCGAGCATCACCGTCATCACCTTCTTGGTGTGCTTCTTTCCAATCGTCGCCAACACCACCATGGGCCTGCGCTCCGCGGACGCCAACCTGCTGGATCTCTTCTCGGTGTATAAGGCGAAAGGCTGGCAGCAACTCCTCTGGCTGCGGGCGCCGGGAGCGTTGCCTTACTTCATGACCGGGCTGCGCGTCGCCGCGGCATTGACGCCCATCGGTGCGCTGTACGGCGACACGGTGGCGGGCATGGGCTCCGGCGCAGACGCCGGCCTCGGCTTCGTCGTGCTCATCTTCAGCGCGCAGTTCAAGGTGCCGGCGCTGTTCGCGGCGGCCTTCGCCGCCTGCGTCATCGGTTTTCTGTTCGTGGGCTTCGTGAACGTGTTCGCGTGGTGGGTGTTGCACAAGTGGCATGACGCTTATGTGGCAGTGGATTAGTCGCGCGCTGTGCTTCGCAGCGCTCGCTTGCGTCGTCGCCTGCGGCCCGGCGGACGACGCCGCGCCGGAGGCGTCTGGGCGCACCGCGGTGGTGCTGCAGACGGATTGGTATCCGCAGCCGGAGCACGGCGGCTACTACCATGCGCTGCTCACGGGCGGCTACGAACGCGCCGGGCTGGATGTGGAAATCCGCCCCGGCGCCAACATGACGAACATTCCGCAACTGGTGGCCACCGGCCGCGTGGACTTTGCGCTCGGCACCAGTGACAACCTGCTGGTTGCGGCGTCGCGCGGCATCCCCTTGGTGGGCGTATTCCCCCACTTCCAGCACGACCCGCAGTGCATCATGGCCCGCGAGGGTGCCGGGGTGGACACGCTCCAGTCCTTGGATGGCAAGACGGTGATGATGAATCCGGGGCTGCCGCATGTGCGGTTCCTGCAGCGCTCCCTTGGCATCCGGCTCCAGCTCGTGCCCATGGACTTCAGCCTCACGCGCTTCCTCTCAGACCCAACGTTCATTCAGCAATGCTTCGTGACGAGCGAGCCCTACTACGTTGGCCGCCAAGGCATCGAGCCAACCGTGCTGCGCCTTTCGGACTCTGGCTTCGATTCGTACCGCATGGCCTACGCCAGCGCTGCGTTCGTGGCGTCCAATCCAGACGTGGTGAGCGCCTTCATTCGCGCATCAAGGGATGGCTGGGAGCGCTACCTCGGCGGCGACGGCGCCACGGTGCATGAGCGCTTGGCAGAGCTGAATCCGCAGCAAACGCCAGACTTCATGGCGTGGACGAAGCGCGCCTTAGTGGACTATGAGCTTGCGCAGGGCGATGCCGAGGCCGGCGAAATGCTGGGGCGGTTCCGCCACGATCGGCTTGAGCGGCAGCTTGCCCAACTCGAAGCGCTGGACATGCTCGATGGCCCGGTGGCGCTGTCCGATGCCTTTGCCGCTCACTTGATGCCGCCAACGTTGGCGCAGGGCTTTCCCGCCCTGCTGCCGGTTGCCTCCGCTGCCGAAGCGGATGGCGGCGACGGAATCCCTTGACGCTGACGGGTTGCGCTGCTTGGCGTCAGCCCTGCGCCACCCGAGCGCGCCATGTGTGCTGGCGGCGCATGTCCCGCGCGTAATCTAGCCAACGCGACGCCTGCTTGCGCGTGTCCGCAAAGGCTTGAGCTTTGCGCAGCGCGTCGAACCCCCGCTCGAACTGCGCTTGCTCGGCCAAGGTGATGCCGAGCAGCAGCCACGCCTTGCCGGGCGCCTCAAGGTCGCCATCAAGCGCGCTGCGCAGGGCGGCTTCGGCTTGCGGCCAGCGGCCTTTGTCCATGTGCAGGTTGGCCACGCGCAGCAATGCATCGTTGGCGCCTTCGAGTTCCGCCACCTCGGTGAAGGCGGCGACGGCCTTCTCGTACTCGCGGGCCGCCACCCAAGCGTTGGCGAGCATGTCCACATAGTCTTCGTCACGGGGCAGCAGCTCTTCTTCGAGGGCGCGTTCCAACAGGCGGCCGGCGTGCTCGGGCACGCCCCGCGCCACGGCGAGCTGCACCATGGACTTGATCGAGTTCTCCTTTTCCAGCAAGCCCTGCAGCCAAGCGAGGCGCAGCGTGGCGAGGGCTTGGTCTTCCCGCTCCAGCAGCACATAGATGCCGGCAAGCTGCTCCCAATAGGACGCATTGGCCGGCCACACGGCGATCATGCGCCGCAGTGTCCGCGCCGTCTCTGCGTACCGCTCTAGCTCGTAGTTCGCCGCGGTGAGCAGTTGGAACCAAGATTCGCGCGGGCGTTCGGCAGCGGCAACGGCGCGTTCCGCGTACGGGATGGCTTCGGCGTAGCGTCTTGTTTGCGCGTAGATGTTGGCGAGGAACATGGTTTGCGTCGGCGTCGGCTCTGCCAGCGTCTCGAACCACTCGGCGGCGAATTCAAGGGCCGCCTCGAACTCGCCCAATGCGGCGTGCAGTTGCGCCACCATGTAGCCGACGTTGTACTTCACGGTCTCGGGCAGCTTGTCGAGGGCGAGGCTGCGCTTCAGGTGTCCGATGGCGACCTCGAAGCGCTCCGCCGCCATCTCGGCGTAGCCGAGCATCTGCAGGGTGAGCGCCTCATCCAACGTGTCCGCCTTCACCTCGTCGGCGTGCTCGCGCAATAGCGTGAGCGCGTCCTCGATGCGGTCTTCGCCCATCAGCTCTTGGACTTCGGTGAGCCGCTCATAAGTCTTGGTGGTCACCGAATCGCCCGCGGCGGCGGCCGTGCCGGCCGAAGCGACGCAGAGCGCAAGCGCCAAGGCAAGGCGAAGGGTGGCGCCGGGGGGCATCAGCTGCCCAACGTGAACTCGATGGTTTGCCGCGCGCGCTGGGCGACCGGGGTGCCGTCCACGATCTTCGGGCGGAACTTCCAACGGCGCATCGCCGCCAACGCCGCTTCGTCGAACAGGCGCGGCGGGTCGGCTTCCATGACGCTGGCGTTCGACACCGTGCCGTCAGGACGGATCGTCACCACCATCGTCACGAAGCCCTCGATGCCGGCCTGTTTGGCGCGGCGCGGGTAGGTTGGCGGCACCCGCACCACGGGAATCACGTCGGTGTCGAAGCCCTCCAAGCCTTGGCCTGTCTGCAGCGCGCCGAGCCATGGCCCGCCGCCATCGCTCACGGGCACGGCGATGCTGGGCATGTTCATGCCGAGGTTCGGATTCACGCTGTCCAGTTCCGCCGAGAAATCCGGCGTTTCCGGCGTTTCGTCCGGGGGCGGCGGCGGCTCTGGCAAGCGTCGATCCTTGGTGTTCACTTGCTCGTCCGCCGGGTCCAGACGGATGAAGTTGAGGTAGGTGCGGGAGCGGTTCGGCTCTTCGAAAATGCCATCCGTGCGGATGAGGAAGTGCATGGCCGCAAAGGTGGCCAACGCCAGCGCGCAGGCCACGGCGCCCAAGCCGAATTGCTTGGCGAAGGTCATTTCTCGTCGGTCGCCACCGAGACGCTCTGCGCCCCAGCGAGGCGTGATTGATCCATCACCTCGATCAACGTCTCGGTGTTGGAGAGCGCGTCGGCGACGATGATCACGGCCGCGCCTGGGCTTTCGGCCAACCCCTTTTCGACATTGGCGCGCACCGCCCGCTGGTCCACCTGGCGCTTGTCGATCCAGATTTGGTTGTTGGCGGTGATGCCGATCTGAATGCTGGACGCATCTGTTGGCGCTGCGGTCTCCGCCGTCGGGCGCGTGACGTCCACGCCGGATTCCTTGACGAATGTGGAGGTGACGATGAAGAAGATCAGCATGATGAACACCACATCGAGCATGGGCGTCAAATCGATCTGACTCTCTTCCTCTTCATCGACGATGAATTGCGAGCCGTTCGCCATGCCTACTCCTCGACGATGAGTTCCATGATGTCGTGCATGTTGCGCTTGTACAGGTGTTCCAACCGGGTGGCGAAGGGCAGCGCCAACAGGGCGATGACCATGCCAGACATGGTGGGAATGGTGGCGGCGCTCACGCCGTCCGCCATGGCGCGGGGGTTGCCGGAGCCCAGGTTGGCCATCACGTCGAACACCGAGATCATTCCGGTGACGGTGCCGAGCAGGCCGAACATCGGCAACAGCGCGATCAAGGCCGGCAGCACCTTGAGGTTCGCGGCCATGTGGCAATCCAGTTCCGACAGCAATTGGCGGCGGCGCAGGTGCGCATACCAGGAAGAGCGCTCTGGGCGCGCTTGCCAATCCGCTTGGGCGGTGGCCAAGTGCTTCGGAAACTCGAACTGAAAATGCCAGAACCGTTCGACGATGAGCCATGCCAACACGATGGTGAGGCCCAAGATGGGCCACAGCACCGGGCCGCCCCGGTCCATGAAACTCATGAACTCGAAGACGATCTCGTTCATGCCAAGCGCGCTCTCGCCATCGCTTCCGCCTTCTGCGCCATCATGCCGGCGGCCTGTTCCCCAATGAGCTTGCTCAGGGTAGTGGCGCGGCTGTTCAGCAGGCTATGCAGCAACAGCAGCGGAATGGCCGCGCAGAGGCCGAGCACCGTGGTGATCAACGCTTGGGAGATGCCACCCGCCATGAGCTTCGGATCCCCAGTGCCGAACAGAGTGATCGCTTGGAAGGTGCCGATCATGCCGGTCACGGTGCCGAGCAGCCCCATGAGCGGGGCGACCGCGGCGAGCACCTTGATGGTCGGCAAGCCGCGCTTCACCGTGGCCACGTCGCGGATGACGACGTGTTCCAGCTTGCGCGCGATCACCTCCTGATCGTCGAGCTGCTCGTTGTCGTGGTACGTCTGCATGATGCGGCCGAGCGGATTGTCCTCGCGCACATGGTCTGGATCGGCCAGTTGCCGCCGCATCCGCCGCGCCACCACCGATAGGTGCGCCAGCCGCTCGATGGCGAGCAGCAGGCCGACGATCGCCAAGCCGATGATGGCGTAGCCCACTTCCTTGCCTTGCTGGATGCGCTCCCAAAGGCTTGGGGACTGCACCAGGAGGCCGAGCAGGGCGCCGCGCGACGGGTCGATGCCGAAGCTCACGGCGTCGCCCGGCGCAGCCTGGCTCAGCGTTGCCGCGGTGTCGCGCAGGTAGCCGGCGGGCTGGCGCGGCAACTCGATGACGGTGTTGTTCTCCGGCATGTAGTTCAGGTACTTGTCCCCGGCGACGACGTTGAACAGCCCAACCCGTGTGACGTTCGCCTCGTAAAGGGACCCGCCTGGGGCGATGACGGAAGCGGGGAACGCGCTCGTTTCGCCGGACAGTGCCACCTCGTGCATCAGCAGCCGCCACAGCGTCTGCAGCTGCGGGACGGTCGGCACCTCGGTGCTCGCGGCCAGCGCTTCCGCCTCGGCGAGCCGCGCCGGGTGCTCCAAGGTGATGAGGGAGTCGAACAGCAGGGTGTGGACGTCGTCCGCGGTTTGGCGAAACACGCCGAACAACTCGCCCAAGTCGCCGATGCGGCGCTCCAGCCGTGTGGTGAGCTCCGCCAGCCTATCCTCGTTGGCGTCGAACGCGCCCTTGAGCCGTTCCTTGCGGCGCTCCTGTTCCGCGATGCGCCGCTCGGCATCTGCCAACAGCTCCGCTTGGCGGTCCGCGTCCGCGCGGAAGCGGCGCTCACGCTCGGTGTTGTAGCCAGCCTCGTCCGAAGCCTGCTGGCGCACGCGCTCGTAGAGATCGCGCACCGTCTGCGCTTCCTCCGCCGCGGTTGCCAGCGGGGCGCACAGGAGCATGGCTGCCGCCAATGATCGCATCGCCCTTGCCGCCGGCGCGCTCACGTCGACGCTCCCGGGGCATTCACCGGCAAGGTGAGGAGTTCTGGCGGCGCTTGCTTGCGGGCGATGCGCAATCCGGTTTGCACCGGGCGGCGGGCTGCGTCGTCCAAGGTTTCCCACTGCCGGCTGCTCGGGTTCCACCGCCCCGTCTCGGCGCCGTCCAAGGTTTGGTAATAGAGCCCCACCCGCCCCATGCGCAGGAAGTCTACCGTGCGCACGGCGCCGTCGCGCTGCAGTTCGCCCCGGTAGGCTTCGATGGTGCGGCCAAACTCCACCTCCACGAGATACGCTTCCATGACGCGGCGGAACTTCTCCCCCGCCGTCACGTCGGCGCGGTCGATCAATTCGCGCAGCCGCCCCACACGCGCCTCGCGCTCGCCAAGCAAGAAGGGCACATCCGCGCCGAGCAGCTCGTCCAACGCATCGATCATGTCGATCATCAGCGGCAGGGCGCCCGTCTCGATGGCCTCGATTTCGTTCGTCTGCCGCTCGATGGAGCCGATCTCGCCCTGCTGCGAGGTGATGAGCCGGCTCAGTTGATCGTTGTAGATCGTCAAGCTGTCGAGGCGTTGCATCGCCACCCGGTACGCGGCCAAGTTGCGCGAGGTGGCGTCGTCTAGATCGTCGATGCGGGTTTGGCTCTGGGCGGCGGTCACGTCCGCCTGCGTTTGCTCGGCGATGGCGTCCGCCACGGCCTCCTCCGCGGCGTGGAGCCCTGGCCCGGCCGCCAAGGCGGCGACGGCCGCGCATGTCACAAAACAGGAAAGGCGCCTGTCCTTGGGCATCGGTTCCCCCAGTTTGAGTCGGTTGTGGTTGCCGAGGAAGCCACGCCGCTCGCCGTGGCCCGGCGAGGGGCGGCAAGCGTGAGCCGCGGCCGCCAAGCGACAATTTTGCACTGTCAGTGCCAAGGTTGCACGGCTTCTGTGCGCGATCAGCGATTTTGTTCGTCCTCCACGGCGCCGGCAGCGAACTCGGCCACCCAGACATGGCCGTCACGAGCATCGTGACCAAGACCGGAAACAGTTCCGTAGAATTGCGGACATGGACGGCAACGGCCAACGCGATCTCACGGGATACGGCAGGGAAGCGCCGCATCCGCGCTGGCCGGGGGGTGCCCGCGTTGCCGTGCAATGCGTCATCAATTACGAGGAAGGCGCCGAGCGCTGCGTCTTGGATGGCGACGCGCATGCCGAAACGTTCCTCTCGGACATCGTCGGCGCGCGCCCCTATCCCGCGCGCCACATGAGCATGGAGTCGCTCTACGAGTACGGCAGCCGCGCCGGCTTTTGGCGCCTGCATCGCCTGTTCCGCGAGTTCGACATGCCGGTGACGGTGTTTGGCGTCGCGTTGGCGCTCGCGCGCAATCCAGAGGCGGTGGCTGCGATGTTGGAGGCGGACTGGGAAATCGCTTGCCACGGCTACCGCTGGCTCGATCATCAGTTCATGCCGGCAGCCGAAGAGCGGCGCCAAATCGGTTTGGCGATCGCCGCGCACACAGCCGCCACCGGCGAGCGGCCGCTCGGTTGGTACACCGGCCGCGACAGCCCGAACACGCGGCGCTTGATCCAAGCGGCCGGCGGCTTCTTGTACGACTCAGACTCCTATGCGGACGATCTGCCGTACTGGTGTCCGCAAGCGCCGGGGCATCTCATCGTGCCGTACACGCTCGACGCCAACGACATGCGCTTCAACACCCCCCAGGGCTTCAACAGCGGCGAGCAATTCTTCTGCTACTTGCGCGATGCGTTCGACTATCTCTATGCCGAGGGGGCGGAGCGGCCGCGCATGATGAGCGTGGGCCTGCACTGCCGCATCGCCGGCCGCCCTGGGCGGGCGCTGGCCGTGCGCCGGTTCCTCGAGCACGTTGCCGCCCACGATGCGGTGTGGGTGTGCCGCCGCATCGACATCGCGCGGCATTGGCACGCGCATCATCCCCCCGCCGCGGGTTGACCGGCATCCACCCACGCCAATAGCAAGGCACGTTCCTCAGCCGTCATGCCTGTGAGGTTGCCAAGCGGCATGAAGGCCGTGCGCACCGACGCCGCGATTTCCCGGCCGCGGCCTTCCAAGTCGCCAACGGCGGCGAACACCAAGCCACCGGGTGGCGCTGGGTAGCCGGGAAACGTCGGCGCGGCAGAGTGGCAGGCCGCGCAGCGGTCTGTGACGATCTGCCCCACCTGCGTCGCGTCGATGGCGGCTCGATCGCCGCCGCCGCGCAGGGCGCCGCCATCGACGGCCGTCAGCGTGGCCAATGCGACGAAGGCGAAGCCGGCGGCCACGAGCAGCGCCGGGCGCGGGCGGCCTTGGTGCTTGAGGTTGAAGTAGTGGCGGGCGAGCGCCGCGGTGGCTGCGAAGGCCGGCACCAACAGCCAAGCGCGCGGCGGCGCGTAGATGAAGCTCGCATGGCTGCCGACCATGCAGAAGAGCACCGGCAGCGTGAAGTAGTTGTTGTGCGTGGAACGCTGTTTCGCAGCCAAGGCGCGCGCCGCGTCGGGGGGCACGTCGCGTTGCAGCGCAGCCACCAATGCCCGCTGCGCCGGGATGATGTTCAGAAACACGTTGCCGGCCATGATGGTGCCGAGCAGCGCGCCGACATGGAGGATGGCGGCGCGGGGCGCGAACAGCGCAAACGCCGCGGCGCTGGCGCCGACCACCAGCGCGATGCCGGCGCACGCGCTCCAAGCCGGATGCCCGGCCATCGGCGTGCGCATGGCCGCCTCGTAGAGGGCGAGGCCAAGCAGCAGAAAGGCGACGCTGCCGCCGATGGCGGTGAGCGGCGTCTGCAGCCACGCATCGGCGCCGATCAAGTAGTTCGTCGGCTGCAAGTAATACAGCAGCGTCATCAGGGCGATGCCGGAAAGCCAAGTGCTGTACGCCTCCCACTTGAACCAGTGCAAGCGCCCCGGCAGCGTGGGCGGGCCCAAGCGGTACTTGCCGACTTCGTAGATGCCGCCGCCGTGAATCGCCCACAGTTCGCCGCCCAAGCCTTGGCGGGCCTTGGCCTCGGACGGCGCCTCCAAGCTCAGGTCCAGCCAGATGAAATAGAACGACGCGCCGATCCAGGCGATGCCGAAGATGACGTGCAGCCACCGCGCCAGCAGGGTGGCCCAATCGAGGATCAACGTCTCCATCAGTTCGCGCCCGCTTGGCGCCAAGCCAAGCGCCCGCCGACATAGGTGCGCTCGATGTCGCGCTCATCGCCCAACATCATGTAGGCGAAAAGCCGCTCCTGCAGCGTGTCCACCCGCTCTAGGCGGCGGCTGAGCGCGGGATTGCGGCGCGCGTTCAACACCACCACGTCCGCCTCGTAGCCGGGCGCCAAGCGGCCGATGCGGTCGCCCAAGGCGAGGGCTTGCGCGTTGCCGAGGGTGATGGCGTGAAATGCGTCCAAGGGGTGCCAACTCGTGCCCTGGAGTTGGCCGACGCGATAGCCATCGGCCAACGTCTTCAGCATCGACAAGCTGGTGCCGGCGCCGACATCGGAGCCCACCGCCAAGCGCACGCCGTGGCGCTGCAGCTTGGCCACATCGAGCAAGCCGCTGCCCAAGAACAGGTTCGAGGATGGGCAGAAGACGACGGTGGCGCCGCGTTCGGCGAGGCGCTCCAGCTCGCGTTCGGTGAGGTGAACGCCGTGCGCGAACACGCTGCGCTCGCCGACGAGGCCGTGGCAGTCGTAGACGTCCACATAGTCCCGCGCTGCGGGGAAGAGCTTGCGGGTGAGCGCGATTTCGGCGGCATTCTCCGAGAGGTGGGTGTGCAGCAACACTTCTGGGTAGCGCTGCAGCAGCGCCCCGGCGGCGCTGAGCTGCGCCGGCGAACTGGCGATGGCGAAGCGTGGCGTCACCGCGTAGCTCAACCGGCCGGCGCCGTGCCAGCGCTCGATGAGCCGAGCGCAGCCCGCCACGGCGTCTGCGCTGTCGGCGAGCTCCTTGGGCACGTTGCGGTCGGCATGCACCTTGCCGGCGATCAAGCGTGCGCCGCGGCCAAGCGCGGCGCGGAACAGCGCTTCCGTGGCCGCCGCATGGACCGTCGTGAAGACCAACGCCGACGTGGTGCCGTGCGCGAAGCAGAGGTCCATGAAGCGCTCCGCTTGGGCGGCAGCGAAGTCCGCATCCGCGAAAGCGGTCTCCGCCGGGAACGCATAGCGTTCGAGCCAGTCCAGCAACTGGGTGCCGAAACTGCCGATGATGTCCACTTGCGGGAAGTGGACATGCGCGTCGATGAAGCCGGGCAGGGCGATGCCGGGGCGCAAGTCCTCGCAAGCGTCCAAGGGGCCGCCCTGCGCGACGAACGCCGCGCTGCTCGCTGCGAACTCGATGCGCCCGTCGCGCATGGCCAGCACGCCATCCTCGGTGTGCTGCACGGCCTCGGCCACGCCTTCTGCCGGCGGCGCCGAGAAGCTCAAGAGGGATGCCCGAATCAGCTCCGCCGCCATGCCCTAGCTGCCCCGATAGGTGGTGAAGCCGTAGCGGTTGAGCAGCAAGGGAACGTGGTAGTGGCGCCGCTCCGCCACGAGGAACTCGATGCGCACGCGGGGGTGGAAGCACTCCACGCCGCCGGCGCGGAACCAATCGCCGGTGTGGAAGATCAACTCATAGGCGCCGGCTGCCAGCCCTGCCACGCCTTGCCATGCGCCGATGCGCCCGTCGGCATCGGTGACGCCGCGCGCGATGCGCTCGGCGCCTTCTAGAGCAAAGAGCTCCACGACGAGGCCCGTGGCCGGCACACCCTCGTGCAGGTGCAGCACATGCGTCGAGAGCGTCGCTTCAGCCATCTGGCGCTCCAAACATCCGGCGCAGGCGCAGCGCGATGATTGCCGCTTGCTCCGCGGCCGCGGTGGCGAACTCCTCCGCGGTGTCGTGGCCGATGCGGGCGCGCAGCAGGTCGAGCATCTCCTCGGCGGTCTTGCCGGTGGCGCAGACGATGAAGATGAATCCGTGCCGCTCAACGTAGGCGGCGTTGAGTGTTGCGAGCGCCTGCAACGTGGCCTCGGCAGCGCCGGCCACTTGGCCTTGCTCGGCATGCTCATGGCCGTCGTACCGCCGGCGCAGCGTGTCGATGTCGCCGATGGGCGGATGCGCGGCCAGCGCGATGCGCCGTTCGGCTGGGCTGGTGGCCTGCCAAGCCGTGTCCGCCGCGGCCAACAGTTGCGTTAAGTCCGCGCAGGGCCGCTGCGCTGCCACCGCGCGCGCCCACATGGGGCTGGCGCAGCATTCCAGCAAGCGCTGTTCGGCGTCGTCGGCTGGCAAGCCATTGAAGTGTTCCAAGGGCGTCATGGCGAGGCCTCGGAGCGCACCAGCGCGGACTTGATGCGCCGCCACGTCAGCGCCGGCGGGCGGGGGGCCACGCACTCGCCATGCAATTCGAGGAGTTCGGCGACGATGGAGATGGCCACCGCCATCGGTTGCTTGCCCGGCACGTCGTCGCGTCCCACCGGGCAGCGCACTTCCTCCAACGCGGCCGCCGGCGCGCCGTCCCGGACAAGGCGCTCCCGGAAGCGCCGCCACTTGGTGGCCGAACCGATGAGCCCCAACGAGCGGTAGACGCCGCGGTCCAGCGCGCGCTTCAGGATGCGGTAGTCCAAGTCGTGGTCGTGGGTGAGGATGAGCACGTGGCTCGCCGCGGTGACGTCCTCCACTGCCGCCAGCGGCGCGTCGTGGCGGCGATACACGTTGATGGCCGCATCGAAGGCGTCGCGCCGCTCATCCACCCAGTGCACCGTCGCCGGCAGCTCGCTCAAGAGGCGGGCGACATGGGCGCCGACGTGCCCAGCGCCGAACACGAACGCTTCCAAGGCGTCGCGGCAGCGGCACTCAAAGAGCACGGTGACGCTGCCGCCGCAGCATTGCAGCGCCGCCGCGGCGAGGGGGTAGTGGGCGATTTCCTGCGTCGCGGCGCCGGCGCCGAGCAAGGCCCGGGCGCGCTCCACCACCATGAACTCCAACTGTCCGCCGCCAATGCTGCCGTGCAAGGCATCTTGGGTGACGACCATCTTGTCGCCGGCGTCGCGTGGCGTGGAGCCGGTGGTGGCGAGCACCGTGGCGACCACATAGGGGCGCCCAGCGGCTTCGCAAGCTGCCAACGCCTCATGCCACTGCATCGCGTCCTCCTTGCTCGCGGGCCTCCCGCGCCGCCCAGTACACCGCTTCCGGCGTGGCCGGCACGGCCAGCGCCGGCAGGTGCGCGTAGCCGCCGGCCGCGAAGCATGCGTCGCGCAGGGCGCACCACACGGCGATGGCCAACATCAGCGGCGGTTCGCCCACCGCTTTGGAGCGATGGATGGTCGGCTGCGGATTGGCGCCCGCGTAGAAGGCGACGTTGAACGACTCTGGGCAATCGTGGGCGGTGGGAATCTTGTAGTTCGCGGGGCTGTCGGAAATCACGCGCCCGTGTTCGTCCCACAGCAGTTCCTCGCTGGTGAGCCAACCCATGCCCTGCATGAAGCCGCCTTCGATCTGGCCCAAATCGATGGCGGGGTTCAGCGACGCGCCGGCATCATTGAGGATGTCCACGCGGGGCACGCGATACTCGCCAGTCAAGGTGTCCACCAGCACTTCCGCCACCGCGGCGCCGTGGGCGTAGTAGTAGAAGGGTCGTCCTTGCCCCAAAGCCTTGTCGAAGTGAATGTCGGGTGTCTTGTAGAAGCCGGTGGCGGACATCGGGGTGCGCGCGAGATACGCGGCGCCCACGAAGTCTGCGAACGGCATGGAATGTGGCCCGGCGCTCACTTGCCCGGCGGCGAACCGCAAGTCCAGCGGCGGCCAGTTCAGGTTCTCTTGGGCGAACTGGGTGAGTTTCGCCTTGATGCGCTCGCATGCGTGGCGCACCGCCATGCCATTCATGTCGGCGCCGGACGAGGCTGCGGTGGGCGACGTGTTCGGCACCTTGTCGGTGCGCGTGGCGGTGTTGGCCACTTGCGACAGCGGCACGCCAAACGCCGCCGCCGCGACTTGGCGCACCTTCGTGTACAGCCCTTGGCCCATCTCCGTGCCGCCGTGGCTCACCTCGATGCTGCCGTCGCGGTAGACGCTCACTAAGCTGCCGGCTTGGTTGAGATGCATGGTCGAGAACGAGATGCCGAACTGCACGGGCGTGAGCGCGATGCCCCGCTTTGCCCACGCGCTCGCGTCGTTGAAATCGCGCATCTCGACGCGGCGGCTGCGGTAATCCGAGCTGGCCTCAAGCTGTTCGATGATGTCCGCCAAGACGTGTTCGGTCACCCGTTGGCCGTAGAAGGCCGTGTCGCGCCCTGGGGCGTACAGGTTGCGCTTGCGGACATCGAGGGGGTCTTGGCCGAGCTGGGCCGCGATTTCGTCCAAGGCGGCCTCGATGGGGAGCATCCCCTGCGGGCCGCCAAAGCCGCGGAACGCGGTGTTGGACACCGTGTGGGTTTTGCAGCGGTGCCCCGTGACTTCAGCGTGAGGCAAGTAATAGGCGTTGGCGGCGTGGAACATCGCGCGGTCCACGATGCCCTCGGAGAGGTCTGGCGAGTAGCCGCACTTGCCGGCAAGCATGATGCGGGCGGCCAACAGGCGGCCATCGCCGTCGTAGCCGAGGTCGTAGTCGCAGGCGAAGTCGTGCCGCTTGCCCGTTTGGGTCATGTCGTCCTTACGGGGCAGGCGGCACTTCACCGCCACGCCCAAGCGCCATGCGAACAACGCGGCGATGCAGGCGACGCTCGCCGCTTGGCTTTCCTTGCCGCCGAAGGCGCCGCCCATGCGCCGGCAGGTCACGCGCACCTTATGCATGGCCAGCCCCAGCACTTTGGCGACGAGCGCTTGCACTTCCGTGGGATGCTGCGTCGAGGATTGCACATGCATGGTGCCGCCTTCCTCCGGCATGGCGAGCGCGACCTGCCCCTCCAGATAGAAGTGTTCCTGCCCGCGCACATAGAGTGCGCTCTGCAGGCGATGCGGGGCGGCGCCGATGGCCGCTGGCGCATCCCCCTTGCGCCAAGTGCGGCTCGGCAACACGAAGCGCCTCTCGTCCAATGCTGTGGCGACGTCGAGCACCGGTTTGGCCGGCCGGTAATCCACCGTTGCCAAGGCGGCGGCGCGTCGCCCCGCTCGCAGCGTGCGCGCGGCCACGGCAAAGAGCGGTTGGCCAAGGAACTCAACAACGTTCGGCGCAAACAAAGGGTCGCCCGGAAACGGTGCCCCGATGTCGAGTTCGCCCGGCACGTCGTCCGCAGTGACCACATCTACTACGCCGGGGGCTCTGCGGGTGGCGGCGAGGTCTAGCCGCGTCACCTCGCCGTGGGCGATGGTGGCGCTGCCGATGGCCACATGGAGCGTGTTCGCCGGCGTTGGCAGGTCATCGACGTAGCGCGCCGTGCCGGTGACGTGGCCCAGCGCGGAATCGTGGCGCAGCGGCGCCCCCATGGTGGCCGCGGTGCTCACGCCGTGAAGCCCTCCAGCCCTTGCTCGGCGCCAGATGCAGCGCGGTGGATGGCCTTGCGCAGCGTGCGCTCGGCCATGTCGAGGCGGTACTCGCGGCTCGCGCGCACATCGGTGATCGGCTCCAGCGCTTCGCGCAGGCGCGCCGCCGCGGCGTCCACCGCGGCACTGCCCACAAGGTGGCCCTCCAGTTCCGCCTCCACTTGGGGGAGTGCCAAGGGCGTGGCGGCGACGCCCCCAAAGGCGACCCGCGCGACCTTGAAGACGCCGTCCGCCACCTCGATGCGGAAGGCGCCCAACACCGAGGCGATGTCATCCTCCCACCGCTTGGTGATCTTGAGCGCCTGCAGCGCGTCGAGGGGGATCGCGGCGTCGAAACTGACGGCGCGAATGTACTCGCCAGGACGCAGCGCGGTTTTCTTGTAGCCAACGTGGAAGCTCCGCATCGGCAGCCGGCGCAATTCGCCTTGGGCGTTCGCGAGTTCAAGCTCCGCATCCAAGGCCATCAACACCGGTGGCCAGTCCGCCACGGGGGAAGCATTGGCGATGTTCCCGCCGATGGTGGCGCGGTGGCGAATCTGCGGTGAGCCGAACCGCCGCAACAGGGCGGCGATGGCCGGGCAGGGGCGTTCACCTGCGACGTCAAAGAACGCCTCCAAAGTCGCGTGGGTCGCGGCGCCGCCCAAGCGGATGCGGCCATCCACGCACTGAGCGCCGCGCAGTTCGGCGACGCGGCCCACATCGATGAGCGGCCCGAGCTCGCGGCACTGCTGCGTCACTTCGAGCCACAAGTCTGTGGCCCCGGCGATGAAGGTGGGGGTGTCGCCGGCAGCGCCGGCGACGGTTTGCCGCAACGCGGCTTCGTCCCGCGGGCGGTGGAACTGCACGGCGCTGCCCACCACCGCGGCTGGGCGGTTGATGGGCGGTGTGTCGTTGAGCGCCGCCACGGCGTCGCGTGGGCGCCGGTAGGCGCTCGCCGTGGCCTGCGCGGCGGCGGCCGCGGCGCTCAGAATGCTGCGGTAGCCCGTGCAACGGCAGAGGTTGCCGCTGATGGCGCGCACGAAGTCGTCCCGCGTCGCATCCTTGAGCTGCGCGTCCGCAGCGAGTTGATGGCCGATCAGCGACATCACGAAGCCGGGGGTGCAGAAGCCGCATTGGGCGCCGTGGTGCGCCACCATTGCCGCTTGCACGGGATGCAGGCTGTCAAGCGCGAGCTTGCGGTTGGCGCCCGCGGCGGAACGGCCGATGCCGGCCGCGCCTTCCACGGTGAGCACTTGGTGGTCGGCCATGGCGGCCAACGGAGTGATGCAACTGTTGAGGCTGACGAACGGCCCGGCGCCACCGCCAAGCACGGGGTCCGCAAGATCCCGAACGATCACCGTGCAGGCGCCGCAATCGCCGGATGCGCAGCCCTCTTTGGTGCCGGTCAATCCCGGCTGAGCGCGGATGTGCTCCAAGAGGCTATCGTTTGGATCGAAGTCCACGACATGGCGTTCACGGCCATTTATCCACAGCCGCATCATGGGCGCAGTGTAAGCAAATCGGGTGCCTACCGTTAGGGCAGCCGGCGTGGCGCAAGCGCGTTCGGCCGGTTTGGCCTAGAGGAACGCAAACTTAAGGGAAAAAATTAAGGAGACGACATAAACCGCTGGCGGACACTCCTTGGCGCGCCCTGCGATCACCTTGATGACGGCGTACGTCAAGAACCCAATGCCGATGCCGTCAGCGACGGAGAAGCTGAACGGCATGGCGATGGCGGTGACGATGGCCGGCGCGGCTTCGGTCACGTCGTCCCAGTCGAGGTCTGCCAAGCCGCGCGCCATGAGCGCGGCCACGAACAGGAGCGCTGCGCTGGTGGCATAGCTGGGCACGCTCTGTGCCAACGGCGCGAAGGCGAGGCAGAGCAGGAACAGCCCGGCGACGACTACCGCGGTGAGGCCGGTTTTGCCGCCGCTTTCCACCCCAGCGGCGCTCTCGATATAGCTGGTGGTGGACGACGTGCCAACGAGCGCGCCGAACACGGTGGCCCCCGAGTCCGCGAACAGCGCATTGCGCAGCCGCGGCAGTTTGCCGTCCGCGCCGACCAGTCCGCCCCTGGTGGCAACCCCCACCAAGGTGCCGGCGGTGTCGAACACATCGACCAACAGCAGCGACAGGATGACGGTCACCATGCTGAAGCTCACCGCCGCGGCCACGTCGAGTTGGCCGAGCGCCGGCAGTGGCGACGGTGGCGCCGCGACGATGCCGTGAAACGGCGCGTCGCCGACCACCCAGCCCAGCGCGGCGACGCTCAACATGCCGATGATGATGGCGCCCGGCAGGCGGCGCGCGGTCAATGCCGCGATGATGGCGAAGCCGGCCAACGCCGCCACCGGCGCGAAGCTGCTGAGGTCGCCAAAGGCAACAAAGGTGGCTGGATTGCTCACCACCACGCCGGCCGAGCGCAGCGCGATGAAGGCGATGAACAGGCCGACGCCGGCCGAGATGCCGAGTTTCAAGTTGCGCGGAATGGAGTTGATGAGCCACTCGCGGGCCGGCAACGCGCTCAGCAGCACGAAGAGGCATCCAGAGATGAACACGGCACCCAGCGCGGTGCGCCAGTCATGCCCGGCGCCGATGACCACAGCGTACGCGAAGAAGGCGTTCTGGCCCATGCCCGGCGCCAACGCGATGGGGTAGTTGGCGAGCAGCCCCATCGCCAGCGTGCCGGCGGCGGCGGCGAGGCAAGTGGCGACGAACACCGCGCCGAAATCCATGCCGGCTTCGGCGAGGATGGTCGGGTTCACGACTGTGATGTAGGCCATCGCCAAGAACGTGGTGAGGCCGGCGATGGCCTCAGCGCGCCAAGACGACCCGCGCGCTGCGATCCCGAAGCGGCGTTCCAACCAGCCGTCGTCGCCCTTGGATGTCATGTGCGCTCCCGCCTATCCCTGGCTGTCATTATGCCGGCGCACGCCCGTCACTGGCGTGTCGGCTCGATTGCCGGGCCGGACAGCGCAGGGAGGGCGAGGGGTAGGGAAAAGGGAGACAGGGGCGGAGCGCGGGGCCTAGGTGCCCGCGGTGTTTGCGCCAAGTTCCGGTTGATCGCCCGGTCGCGGCCGGCGAACCGCTGCCATGCACCCCTGAGAACGTGGAGGCGCTGGCAGAGATGCCCTACGCCGCCCGCGTCATCGCGTCGCCTATGCCGACTTCTCTTCGAGATCGCGGCAAGAGCTGACGAGTGCCGCCGCGCCATGCACTGGAGGCGATGCGGCGACGGCGAGCAGATCATCCTGCGGTGCAATTGGCGCGGCGGTGCGTGTGGTCGTCGCCGCGCAGACCCAATGGCCGCGCTCGCTGTGGATGGGAGCTCTGCTCAGCGATCAGCAGGTTGGCGAAGCTCAGCAGCAACGCGCTCCGCTGTGCGTTCTTGTGCAGCCCTCGGCAGCCCGCGTCCGCCCAGACGCGCCTCTCGCCGCCGTCGCCGCGAAGCTGTGCGCCACCCCGTCTCCGCGTCCGACCCGACGTGCATCTTCATCCCGAAGTGCCACCGCCTCTCCTTCCTCGTCTGCGAAGCCAGCTTGAGGAGAGCCACATGCCCTCCGTGCGAGGGGCGGCTTTGGGAGTCACTGCCGCCGCTGCTGGCAGTCCGCACAGGATTTGATTTGACGGGGGGGGGGGGTAGTCTTGCCGCCCCATGGCCGTTCAACGCCCCCGGCGCCGCCGGGTCCGCTGACGCTTGAGCGACCGCAGCGGGAGGGAATCACAGCGAGAGCCAGCCATTTGATGGCTGCCGAGCGCGAAGCGACGGCCGCGGCGACGGCTTCGGCGAAAGGGGTCAGCGGAGCATGACGGCGAGACTCCTGCGAGGTGCGTTGGTGCGCTCGACGCCGTTGAGCTGCGGCGAGCGCGGCGGCAGCACGGGCAGCGGCAGGCCCAGCGGGGCGTTTGGCGCCCAGTGCCGGCAGCGGGCGCAGGGGGCCATGAAGAGTTTACGCGGATTTCGGAGGAACGATGAGGAACGGAGGATGAGGCACATGAAGCGGTCTGTGCTCGCCGCCGCGGCGCTGGCGCTGGCCAATTGGGGCACGGTGGCTGACGACTCGGCAACGGCGGTCGAATTTCGTGATGGGTATCTCCGCGGGCAGGTGGAACGGGTGCTGGGGAAGCGCCCGGGCCAACGGATCACGCGCGCCGACATGGAGGACCTAACCAGTTTGGGGGCAAGTCGTGTTGGACGACTGGACGGCATTGAGCACGCCATCAATCTAGTCGAGCTAAGCGTCCGGAACGGAACGATCTCCGACCTCGCGCCGCTGGCCGGCCTGACTTCTTTGGAGTCTCTCGGCCTGTCCGGCAATGCGATCGAGGACGTGTCGGCGCTCGGATCGCTGGAATCCTTGCAATGGCTCGACCTGTCCGGCAACGCAGTCGAGGACATCTCGGCGCTGGAGTCGCTCGAGTCGCTGACATACCTCCGCTTAGACGACAACGCGATCGAGGACGTGTCGGCGCTGGGGTCGCTGGAATCCTTGGTGACTCTCTTCCTGTCCGACAACGCGATCGGTGTGGGCGTGTCAGCCCTTGGATCGCTCGAATCCCTGAGGTGGCTCTACCTGAACAACAACGAGATCGAAGACGTGTCGGCGCTCGGATCGCTCGAGTCCCTGACGACTCTCTGGCTGCACGGCAACAAGATCGTGGACGTGTCGGCGCTGGGGTCGCTGGAATCCCTGACATACCTCCGGCTGAACAACAACGAGATCACCGACGTGTCGGCGCTCGGATCGCTGGGAAACCTGTACCGGCTCGAGCTGAGCGGCAACGCGATCGAGGACGTGTCGGCGCTGGGGTCGCTGCCCCAGATGAACACCCTCGACCTGAGCGACAACGAGATCACCGACGTGTCGGCGCTCGGGTCGCTCCGGGACGGCGTAGTAGCGCTCTTGCTGTCCGACAACGCGATCGTAGACGTGTCGGCGCTGGGGTCGCTCGAGTCCCTGAGATGGCTCGAGCTGAGCGGCAACGCGATCTCGGACGTGTCGGCGCTCGAATCGCTGGAGTATCTGACACGCCTCTACCTGTCCGACACCCAGGTCACGGACCTCACGCCGCTGGCCGGGATGCAGCAGTTGGAATACCTGCGTCTGAACGACACCCAAGTCACGGACCTCACGCCGTTGGACTTCGGTCCCCTAGTGGAACTTCACCTCCGAAACAACGCCGTCCAAGACCTATCGCCGTTGCTGATGAGCGGCGATTCGCTGTACATGGTGGACGCGCGAGGAGTTCCGCAGTCCGGCGAGGCGTTGAGCGTTTGGGGCACGCTGCGGGAAAGGGGCGCCACCGTGCTGGCGGGCGAGGCGGTGCCGTACTTCCCGGCGGCCGGCGGCACCCGCGAGGGCTTCGCGCGGATCATCAATCGGAGCGACGTGGACGGCGAGGTGCTCATTGCGGCGGTGGACGATGCCGACAACCGCTTCGGGCCCGCCCGCATGGACGTGGGCGCCCGGCGGACGGTTCACTTCAACTCGCGGGACCTGGAGGACGGCAACGCCGCCAAGGGCCTCCGCGACGGGGTTGGCCGCCCAACCGCCGGCGACTGGCGCTTGGAGGTGACTTCCCCCTTGGACATCGAGGTGCTGTCCTACCTGCGCACGGACGACGGCTTCGTCACCGCCATGCACGACGTGGCGGCCTCTACGCGCCAAGACTTGAACGACGTGTCTGGCGGCGTGGCGCCCGTGGCGATGCTGCCCTTCTTCAATCCCGGGAGCAACGAGAGCCAGCGGAGCATCCTGCGGATGTTGAACATGTGGGACGGGGGCCGGTATTTCCGGTTTCCCTGGTTTCAACAATGGACGTTGACTGGCTACGACGATCGCGGCGTGGAACGCAGCATCCGTATGGCCACGACGAGGGGGTGGCATGCGCGGACCTTCACGGCGCGTGATTTGGAGAATTGGTGGCGGGACGGCCACGGCAAGTGGCGGCTGGTGGTGCCGGGCTTCCCCTGGCTGGCGATGAGCCTCCTGGAGAGCCCCACGGGGCATCTCGCCAACCTCTCCACGACGCCGGACAACGCGGAGCCGCTGGCGGGCGGCGGCGCCAGGCACCGCGTGCCGCTGTTCCCCGCCGCCGGCGGCGCGCGGCATGGGTTCGTGCGCGTGATCAACCGGTCGCGCCGTTCGGGCGACGTGGCGATAGCGGCGGTGGACGACGCGGGCAACCGCTCCGGCCCGGCGCGCTTGGAGATCGGCCGTCGGCAGACGGCGCACTTCAACTCCAGCGACTTGGAGGCGGGCAACGCCGCGAAGGGGCTCTCCGGCGGAGTGGGCATGGGCGAAGGCGACTGGCGCCTCGAGCTCACGTCCACTTTGGACCTGCAGGTGCTGTCCTACGTCCGCACGGCCGACGGCTTCGTCACGAGCATGCACGACCTGGCGCCGGGCGCCGCGGACGGCAGCCACCGCGTCGTGTTCTTCAACCCCGGCAGCAACTCGCGGCAGGTGAGCAAGCTGCGTCTGGTCAACGACGGCGGCCGGGCGGCGTCGGCGACGATCGCGGGCGTCGACGACGGCGGCTCCGATTCGGGCATGGTGGCGGTGACGGTGCCGGCGGGGCAGGCGCTCACGTTCACGTCCGCGCAGCTGGAGGCGGGGGGCGGGGCCCTCTCGGGCGGCTTGGGCGACGGGTCGGGCAAGTGGCGTCTGCGGGTGGAGTCCGACGCGCCGCTCTCGGTGATGAGCTTGCTTGAGAGCCCGACCGGCCACCTCGCCAACGTCTCGACCGGCACGAAGGACTGAGCGTCGGCAGGGCCGCATTGGCCGTATGACGCGAGATCAAGGCGCTGCTCGACTTCTCATGCCCGGCTTGCCGGGGGGCTGCCCGGAATCGGTCGCGCCCAAGAGAGGTCTGGCGAGGGCGTCGCCCTACGCGCCGCGCGGCGAAGGAGCGATTGTCGGTCAGTGCCGGCAGCAGGGGGCCGTGAAGAAGTCTGAGCGGATTCGGAGGACGAAGGGAGGACGAAAGGATGGCACATGTGAAACGGTCCATGCTCGCCGCGCTGGCGCTGGCGCTGGCGCTGGGGGCTAGGGCGGCTGACGACTCGATAGTCGACATTCCCGATGCGGCCCTCCGCGGGCTGGTGGAAAGAGAGTTGGAAAAGAGCCGGGGCGAACCGATCACCCGCGCCGAGATGGAGAGCCTGAGCTACTTGGATCATTATGGTGGTGGTCGGACCCGTGTTGGCCGACTGGACGGCATTGAGCACGCCGTCAATCTAGTCGGACTAACCGTCGAGAACGGAAGCATCTCCGACCTCGCGCCGCTGGCCGGCCTGACCTCTTTGGAGTCGCTCGGCCTGCAGGGCAACGCGGTCGAGGACGTGTCGGCGCTGGGGTCGCTCGAGTCCTTGGTCAATGTCGACCTGTCCCGCAACCAGATCTCGGACGTGTCGGCGCTGGGGTCGCTGGGGTCCCTGACGGTGCTCGACCTGTCCGACAACGAGATCACGGACGTGTCGGCGCTGGGGTCGCTGGAGTCTCTGACAGAGCTCTACCTGTCCAACAACGCGGTCGAGGACGTGTCGGCGCTGGGGTCGCTGGAGTCTCTGACAGATCTCTACCTGTCCAACAACGCGGTCGAGGACGTTTCGGCGCTAGGGTCGCTGGAGTCCTTGGGAGGTCTCAGTCTGTCCGACAACGAGATCGAGGACGTTTCGGCCCTGGGGTCGCTGGGGTCGTTGGTACGGCTCAACTTGGACGGCAACGAGATCGAGGACGTTTCGGCGCTGGGGTCGCTGGGGTCGTTGGTATGGCTCAACTTGGACGGCAACGAGATCGAGGACGTTTCGGCGCTGGGGTCGCTGGAATCCCTGTGGGGCCTCTGGCTGTGGGGCAACGAGATCTCGGACGTTTCGGCGCTGGGGTCGCTGGGGTCCTTGCAGGTGCTCCACCTGTCCGACAACGCGGTCGAGGACGTGTCGGCGCTGGGGTCGCTGGAGTCTCTGACAGAGCTCTACCTGTCCGACAACGCGGTCGCGGACGTTTCGGCGCTGGGGTCGCTGGAGTACTTGTGGGAACTCGACCTGTCCGGCAACGAGATTGCGGACGTTTCGGCGCTGGGGTCGCTGGACGCTCCCACATATGTCAACCTGTCCGACAACCAAGTCACGGACCTCACTCCCTTGGCCGGCGTGTTTTGGTCGGGGGTCTTGCTTCTGAACGACAACCAAGTCGCCGACCTCGCTCCCTTGGACTTCGGCGCCATGGTGGAACTCCATGTCCAAAACAACGCCGTCCAAGACCTGTCGCCGTTGCTTAGCGGCCGTCAGTTGGCCATCGTGGACGCGCGGGGGAATCCGCTGTCCGGCGAGCCGTCGAGCGCCTTGGGCACGCTGCGGGAAAGGGGCGTCACCGTGCTGGCGGGCGAGGCGGTGCCGTACTTTCCGGCGGCCGGCGGCGGCCGCGAGGGCTTCGCGCGGATCATCAACCGGAGCGACGCGGACGGCGAGGCGCTCATTGCGGCGGTGGACGACGGCGGCAACCGCTTCGGGCCCGCGCGCATGGTCGTGGGCGCCCGGCGGGCGGTTCACTTCAACTCGCGGGACCTGGAGGACGGCAACGCTGCCAAGGGCCTCCGCGACGGGGTCGGCCGTCCAACCGTTGGCGACTGGCGCTTGGAGGTGACTTCCTCGCTGGACATCGAGGTGCTGTCCTATGTGCGCACGGCCGACGGCTTCGTCACCGCCATGCACGACGTGGCGTCCCAAGCGCGTGACGGGACGGGCAACGCAATGGTGCCGTTCTTCAATCCCGGTAGCAACGAGAGCCAGCGGAGCGTCCTGCGAGTGGTGAACACCAATGCCGCCGAGTCGCGGTATTTCTGGGTTGATGGCTACGACGATCGCGGCGCGTGGCACGGGCCCTACAACGGGTTCTCAGTGGGTGCCGGAACCGCTTGGTCCATCACGGCACAGGGGCTGGAGTCTAGAATCCGATTTAGTTCAGGCGGCCTCCGTGGCGACGGCCACGGCAAGTGGCGGCTGGTGGCGCCCGGCTTCCCCTGGCTGGCGATGAGCCTCCTGGAGAGCCCCACGGGGCATCTCGCCAACCTCTCCACGGCGCCGGACAACGCGGAGCCGCTGGCGGGCGGCGGCGCCAGGCACCGCGTGCCGCTGTTCCCCGCAGCCGGCGGCGCGCGGCAGGGGTTCGTGCGCGTGGTCAACCGGTCGCGCCGTTCGGGCGACGTGGCGATAGCGGCGGTGGACGACGCGGGCAACCGCTCCGGCCCGGCGCGCTTGGAGATGGGCCGTCGGCAGACGGCGCACTTCAACTCCGGCGACTTGGAGGCGGGCAACGCCGCGAAGGGGCTCTCCGGCGGAGTGGGCATGGGCGAAGGCGACTGGCGCCTCGAGCTCGCGTCCACCTTGGACCTGCAGGTGCTGTCCTACGTCCGCACAGCGGACGGCTTCGTCACGAGCATGCACGAGTTGGCGCCGCGCGCCGAGGACGGCAGCCACCGCGTCGTGTTCTTCAACCCCGGCAGCAACGCGCGGCAGGTGAGCAAGCTGCGTCTGGTCAACGACGGCGGCCGGGCGGCGTCGGCGACGATCGCGGGCGTCGACGACGGCGGCTCCGACTCGGGGACGGTGACGGTCACCGTGCCGGCCGGGCGGGCGCTCACGTTCACGTCCGCGCAGCTGGAGGCGGGCGGCGGGGGCCTCTCGGGCGGCTTGGGCGACGGGTCGGGCAAGTGGCGTCTGCGGGTGGAGTCCGACGCGCCGCTCTCGGTGATGAGCTTGCTGGAGAGCCCGACCGGCCACCTCGCCAACGTCTCGACCGGCACGAAGGGCCGGAGGTGGCCGACGCGCGCGTCGAACTAGCGGCCGGCTTGGACGGCGCCGTGGACTTCATCGGGCGCGCCGGGCGGCAGCCGGGGCGCTCGGCGCTTCTGGCCCTCGCGGCGGCAGGCAGCCGCGTCGCCGCATGTGGCGCTTGTCCGGCTTGGGATCGCGGTCGGGCCCTTCGGAGCGGCCGCCCGCGCCCTCCTCCGCATCCCAGGCCTCTGCGCCGGAGGCGCTCGCCGGCGCGGCCGACCTGCGAGTCCAGCCCTCCTCCGCGCGCGAGCAGCGCGGCCAAAGCCACGCCGATGGCGAGTCCGGCCTTGGATGTCTGCATCGCTCGCTTCGCCCTTCGCTCACCGGTTGCTGGTTTCTCCCGACTGCCACGCCACTGGGCAGGCGTCGCTGGCGCGCGGGCCGCGCTGCCCCGCGCCGCGGACAAAAAAGGCACAAGAATCGGCGTAACGGACGCTTAGCTCAACCATGAAATCCAATGAAATCAATAAGATGCGCTGTTATGGTGGCGGAAGGGGAGAAAAGGGAGAAGGGGAGAAGATGGAGCGTGGCCTAGGCGCCGGCGGGCGCAAGCGGGAAACACTCCAAGGTGGCGGCGTCGTTCAGCCTGAGTGCCCAGCCGCACCGGCCCCAGTCGCCGAGCACATAGCGCCGCGCCAAGCCGCCGCTTGGCAAACGCACGTCATGGATGCCGGGGCGGTGCGTGTGGCCATGCACCACCATCGTGCAGTCGAGGGCCTGCATGGCGGCAGCCAGATCAGATTCCGTCACGTCCATGATGTTGTCGGCCTTGTTGGCGTTGGCGGCGCGGCTCTGGGCGCGGAGCTGCCGCGCCATCTCGCGCCGTTCAGCCACTGAGCGGGCCAGCGTCTCGCGTTGCCAATCATCGGAGCGGAGCAGGGCGCGGGCGCGTTGGTAGGCGGTGTCGGCGGTGCAGTAGGCATCCCCGTGGGCGAGCAGCACGCGCTGCCCGGCGGCGGTGATGACATGGGGATCGTCGATGAGCGTGGCGCCGGTCTCGGCGGCGAGGCGTTCCCCAAACAGGAAGTCCCGGTTGCCGTGCATCAAGTAGGTGGGGCAATGGCTCGTGGCCCGTCGCAGCGCAACGCGCACCGTCGCCGCGGTGGCCGAATCGTCATCGTCGCCGATCCAAGTCTCCGCCAAGTCGCCCAAGATGTAGAGCGCCGCGGCGCGTGGCGCCTCGCGCTCGATGAAGGCGGCGAAGCCGGCGCTGACGCCGGGCGCCGCCGGATCGAGGTGCAAGTCCGAGACGAAGAGCGTCGTCATGGCGGAGCGTTCACGCAGCAGCCTGCCAGACGTTTTGCAGCATGGACACGCGCGTCATGGGGCCCACGCCGCCCGGCACTGGCGTGATCCATGCGGCGCGCTGTCGCGCCGCCTCGAACTCCACGTCGCCATGCAGCCGGTTGCGGGCGTCGCGGGTGATGCCGACGTCGATGACGATGGCGCCGGGTTGAATCCAACTGCCGCGGATGAGGCCGCGGCGGCCGGTGGCCGAGATCACGATGTCCGCTGCCGCGACCAACGCCGGCACGTCGCGGCTGAATTTGTGCGCCGTCGTCACGGTGCAGCCGACGTGCAACAGTTCCAATCCCATCGGGCGGCCAACGTGGTTGGAAGCGCCCACGACGGTGGCGTGCATGCCCAGCAAGGCGGCGCCAGTGTGGGCGAGCAGCGTCATCACGCCCTTGGGAGTGCAGGAGCGCAGCACCGGTTCGCGCAGCGCGAGGCGCCCAACGTTGTAGGGGTGTACGCCGTCCACGTCCTTCGCCGGGGCGATGCGCTCCAGGATTGGCGCGGCCGGCAATGGCGCCGGCAGGGGCAGCTGCACCAAGATGCCGTCGATGCTCGCGTCGGCATTCAAGTCATCGATCAGCTCGATGAGCGCCGCCGTCGGCGTGCCGGCCGGCAGCCGCCGGATGTCGTGCTTGTAGCCCACCTCTTCGCAGTCGCGCTGTTTGTGGTCCACATAGATGCGCGACGCGGCGTCGTCGCCGACCAAGACCACGGCGACGCCGGGCGGGCGGGCGCCATCCTGCGCGCGGCCACGCACGGCGGCGGCTATCTCCGCGCGGATGGCTTTGGCGATGGCGGCGCCGTCGAGAATCCGTGCCGTCATGGTTCATCGCTCTTGGGATTACGGGATTTTAGCCTTGCTCGCGCGCCGCGATGGCGGCGCAGTGGGACGGGCAGGGCGTATAATCCGCCGCAGACGGGGCATAGCGCAGTTTGGCAGCGCGCCTGCTTTGGGAGCAGGAAGTCGGGAGTTCGAATCTCCCTGCCCCGACCAGTCGGGCCGTCGCCGGCGCCGCGTCGGCACGGCCTGCGCAGTGCGCCCGTAGCCCAATCGGATAGAGCATCGGCCTTCTAAGCCGGGAGTTGCAGGTTCGAGTCCTGCCGGGCGCGCCATGTCCAGCGGCGGCGTGTTGGCCTTTGGGCGTGCTCGCCGGCACGCGCCACCCCGTCAAGCAGGCTGGTAGAATGCTGGCCATATGGTGGGCGTAGCTCAACAGGTAGAGCTCCGGATTGTGGATCCGGTGGTTGTGGGTTCGAGCCCCATCGTCCACCCCAAGCCGCAGCGCGCCGCCGGGCGCGGCATGAATCGTCACCCGCGAGGTTGAACGGCTAACCATGCAGGTCAAGGTCGAGAAAACGGGCGGCCTCGAGCGTCGGATGACTGTGGTGGTGCCGTCTCCGGCCATTGAAGAGACGTTCGAGCAAAAACTCGCCGAGCGCGCCCGCAACGCCCGCCTCAACGGTTTTCGCCCCGGCAAAACGCCCATCAAGGAAGTGCGTCGACGCTTCGGCAAGGCATTGCGCATGGAGGCGGCCATCGCGTCGATGGAGACGGGCTTCCAAACGGCCGTGCATGAACACTCGCTCAATCTGGCGAGTGCGCCGGCCTTCCAGATGGGTGCGCTGCAACCCAATGTGGATTTCGAGTTCACCGCCACTTTCGAGGTGCTCCCCGAAATCCCGTTTGGAGACTTCGGCCAAGTGCAGGTTGAGCAGCCCGTGGCCGAAGTGAAGAACGCGGACGTGGACGACATGGTTGAGACGCTGCGGGCAAACCACAAGCAGTGGCATGTCGTTGAGCGCCCCGCCCAAAAGGGAGACCGGGCGACGGCGGACCTCGACGTCTGCGGCGACGCCGAGTTCAAGGGCGATGGCATCGTGGTGTTGGTCGGAGAGGCGTTCCCGATGCCTGGCATCGCCGATGCCGCCGCCGGCATGTCTGCTGGTGAGACGAAGCGCGTCGCCTCGACGTTTCCGGAGTTCATGGCCGATGAAGCCCTGCGTGGCCAAGACGCGGAGTTCGACCTGACGGTGAAGGAGGTGGCCGAGGCGCGCCTGCCGGCATTGGACGATGCGTTTTTCGCGGCGTTGGGCATCGCCGAGGGCGGTGAGACGCGGTTCCGGCAGGAAGTGCGCTCGGATTTGGAGACGCGCCTCGCCGTGGCGACGCGCGACGCGGTGCGTGGCCAAGTGCTGACGCAGCTCGTCGCCATGCATGAGTTCGATCTGCCGCAGGCGCTGGTCTCGCGTGAGCGGGAGGCCTTGGACGCCACGGTGAAACAGCGGCTAGGGCAGCCCGACGGCGAGCAATCGCCGGAGTTCGGCGAAGCCCTCACGCGGCAAGCGGAACGGCGGGTGCGCACCGGGCTGGTGGTCAACGCCATCGTCGAACGCGAAGGCATGCAGCCCGATGGCGCGAAGGTGCGCGAGCGCATCGAGGAAATCTCGCGCGGCTACGAACATCCTGAACAGGTTGTCGCGGCCTACTACCGAGACGAAAACCTGTTGGGGCAGGTGGAGAGCGTTGTGCTTGAGGACCAAGTGGTGGCGCATGTGCTGTCCCTCGCGCAAGTGCAAACCGTGGAACGCTCCTACCAAGACGTGTTGAACGCCCCCGCGCCCAAGGAAGAGGGCGAAGCGCCGCCTTCCGAGGCGGCTTGACCATCCACTTCAGGAGGCAGCAAGTGCAAGACAGAATCCAACCGCCCATCAACAACCTAGGCTTGGTGCCGATGGTTGTGGAGCAAAGCGCCCGCGGCGAGCGCGCCTATGACATCTACTCGCGCTTGTTGAAGGAGCGGATCATCTTTCTGGTCGGCCCGGTGGACGACAACGTGGCGAATCTCATCGTCGCGCAACTCTTGTTCGCGGAATCGGAGAACCCAGACAAGGACGTGCATCTCTATATCAACTCGCCCGGCGGCGCCGTGACCGCTGGGTTCGCCATCTACGACACCATGCAATTCGTGCGTTGCGACGTGGCCACCATGTGCGTCGGCCAAGCCGCCAGCATGGGCGCCTTTCTGCTCGCCGCCGGGGCGCGCGGCAAGCGCATGGCGCTGCCCAACTCGCGCATGATGCTGCACCAGCCGGCGGGCGGTTCCCAAGGCGTGGCGGCAGACATCGAAATCCAGGCGCGCGAGATCATCGGCACGCGCCGGCGTTTGAACGAGGTGCTTGCCCGGCACACGGGCCAGCCGGTGGAGCGCATCGAGCAAGACACCGAGCGCGACTACTGGATGAGCGCGGATGCAGCCATGGAATACGGCTTGGTCGATTCGGTGCAGCGCCCGCGCGCCGAGCTGAAGGAGGCGTCGGCCCCTTGAGCAGAAGTCAGCCAAGGGTTGCAAAAGCGCAGCGTTGCAAGCATTGTGTGGGTTGTTTGGCGTAGGGGCGAAGGGATTTCATGGCGGACACCGGCAAAGGTGGCGGGTCGGGCAAGCTGCTTTACTGCTCATTCTGCGGCAAGAGCCAGCATGAGGTGCGCAAGCTCATCGCAGGGCCGTCTGTGTTCATCTGCGACGAGTGCGTGGAGCTCTGCAACGACATCATCCGCGAAGAAGTGCAGGAAGGCGCGGAGGGCAAGGACGTCAATCGGCTGCCCACGCCGATGGAAATCAACGACATCCTCGATCAATACGTCGTCGGCCAAGACCACGCCAAGAAAGTGCTGGCGGTGGCTGTCTACAACCACTACAAGCGCTTGGCGCATCAGGGTGGCAAGGCCGAAGAGGGCAAAGACGCCAAGGGCAAGGGCGATGCCAAGGCCAAGCCGCGCCCGAAGCCTCGCGACAAGCGGGACGACGTGGAGCTCTCCAAATCCAACATCCTGCTCATCGGCCCCACCGGCTGCGGCAAGACGCTGTTGGCGGAGACGCTGGCGCGGCTGCTCGACGTGCCGTTCACCATTGCCGACGCCACCACGCTCACGGAAGCGGGCTACGTCGGCGAAGACGTCGAGAACATCATCCAAAAGCTCCTGCAGAAGTGCGAATACGACGTGGAGCGGGCGCAGTCCGGCATCGTTTACATCGACGAAATCGACAAGATCTCCCGCAAGTCGGACAATCCGTCCATCACCCGGGATGTCTCTGGCGAAGGCGTGCAGCAGGCGCTGTTGAAGCTCATTGAAGGCACCATCGCGTCGGTGCCGCCGCAGGGCGGGCGCAAGCATCCGCAGCAAGAGTTCCTGCAGGTGGACACCGGCAACATCCTGTTCATCTGCGGCGGCGCCTTCTCGGGGCTGGACAAAGTCATCACCGAGCGCTCCGCGAAAAGCGGCATCGGCTTCGGCGCCGAGGTGCGCGGCGAGCAGGCCGGCAAGAAGATCGGCGAGACGCTGCGCGCCGTCGAACCGGAAGACCTCATCAAGTACGGCCTCATCCCCGAGTTCGTCGGGCGCCTGCCCGTGGTGGCGACCTTGGAGGAACTCGACGTCGATGCGCTCAAGCAGATTCTCACCGAGCCGCGCAACTCGCTGACCAAGCAGTACACCAAGCTGTTCTCCATGGAAGGGGAAGGCGTTGAGGTGGATTTCCGCGACGACGCGCTGCATGCGGTGGCCGAGAAGGCCATGGAACGCAAGACCGGCGCCCGCGGCTTGCGCTCGATCTTGGAGGCGGTGTTGCTCGAAACCATGTATCGGCTGCCCTCTAGTGAATCCGTGCAGAAAGTGGTCATCGATGCCGGCGCCATCAAGGGCGAGACCGAGCCGATGCTGGTGTACGAAAACATCGAGCGCGCCAAGGCCGCGCCCAAAGAATAGGGGCCGCGCCCCGTCGCCAACTCAGCTCTCGAGCGCCACACGCCGCCAGCCAAGCCATGAGCGAAGAGGCCATCGTCGAAGTTCCCGTGCTGCCGCTGCGTGAGGTGGTGGTCTATCCACATGGCGTGCATCCGCTCTTCGTCGGCACGAAGGCGTCCATCGTCGCGCTCGAAGCGGCGATGGCGGCGGACAAGCGCATCCTGCTCGTGGCGCGGCGCGACGGCACCCGCGATGACCCCGGCGCCGCGGACCTGTTCAACGTCGGCACGCTGGCGGTGGTGCTGCAGTTGCTCAAGCTGCCGGACGGCACCGTCAAAATCCTGGTCGAGGGCGGCCAGCGCGCGAACATCCTGCGCCTAGCCGACAACGGCCGCCACTTAACGGCGCAAGTGGAGCCGGTGCTTGAGGCGAGGATGGCGCGCCAAGCCCGCCAAGCGCTCACGCGCACCGTGATGAAGAAGTTTGAGGCTTGCACGCAAACGCCGGGCAAGTGGCCCAAAGAGGCCGTCGCGTCCGTCACGGCCATCGACGATGACCCGTCGCGGCTCATCGACGCCATCGCGGCGCTGTTGGACCTGAAGGTGGAAGACCGCCAAGCCGTGCTCGAAGCCTTCGACTTGGAGGCGCGGCTGCAGCGCATCATCGGCCTCATGGAAACGGAGGTGGCGCTGCATCAAGTGCAGAAGCGCATCCACGGCCGCGTCAAGAAGCAGATGGAGAAGAGCCAGCGCGAGTACTACCTGAACGAGCAGATGAAGGCCATTCAGCGCGAGTTGGGGGGTTTGGACGACGCGCCGAACGAGCTGGATGAACTCGCGCAGAAGGTCGCCGCCGCCAAGATGCCGAAGGAGGCTCGCGCCAAGGCCGATGGCGAATTGTCGAAACTCCGCATGATGGCGCCGATGTCGCCGGAAGCGACGGTGGTGCGCACGTACCTTGATTGGCTGGTGAGCATTCCTTGGAGCAAGCGGCGGCGCGTGCGCCGCAACTTGGAGACGGCGCAGCGCATCCTCGATGAAGACCACTATGGCCTAGAGGAAGTGAAGGAGCGCATCGTCGAGTACTTGGCGGTGCAGGGGCGCGTCGGCAAAGTGAAGGGGCCGGTGCTGTGCCTCGTCGGCCCGCCGGGCGTGGGCAAGACATCGCTGGGCGAATCCATCGCCCGCGCGACGCATCGCAAGTTCGTGCGCATGGCGTTGGGCGGCGTGCGCGACGAAGCGGAGATTCGCGGCCACCGCCGCACCTACATCGGCGCCTTGCCGGGCAAGGTGCTGCAGAAGATGGCCAAGGCGGGCGTGCGCAACCCGCTGTTTCTGTTCGACGAAGTGGACAAGATGGGCATGGACATGCGCGGCGACCCGGCGTCCGCGCTGCTGGAGGTGCTCGACCCAGAGCAGAACAACACCTTCAACGATCACTACTTGGAAGTGGATTACGACCTGTCGGATGTGTTCTTCGTCTGCACGTCCAACTCCATGAACGTGCCGCCGCCGCTGCTCGACCGCATGGAAGTGATTCGGCTGCCCGGCTACACCGAGGACGAAAAGGTCAACATCGCATTGCGTTACTTGGCGCCCAAGCAGAGGTCTTTGAATGGCTTGGGCGAGGATGACCTCGGCTTCTCTGACGACGCCATTCTGCATCTCATCCGGTACTACACCAAGGAAGCGGGTGTGCGCGGCTTGGAACGGGAAATCGCCAAGCTGTGCCGCAAGGTGGTGCGCGACCAGGCGCTCAAGGCGCCGGACGTGGCAAACGCCGCCACGCCGGAAGTCATCGAGCACTACAACGGCGTGCGCAAGTTCGACTATGGACGGGCGGAAGAGCGCAACCAAGTGGGCATCGCCACCGGTCTCGCATGGACTCAAGCGGGAGGCGAGTTGTTGAACATCGAAGCGGTGGCAGTGCCCGGCAAAGGCCGCCAAACCCTCACCGGCTCGTTGGGCGAGGTGATGAAGGAATCCATCCAAGCTGCGCTGACGTTTGTGCGCAGCCGCGCCGAAGTGCTTGGCATCGCGCGCGATTTCCACGAGAAGCTAGATTTGCACATCCATGTGCCGGAGGGCGCCACGCGCAAGGATGGCCCCAGCGCCGGCATTGGCATGTGTACCGCGCTGGTGTCGGTGCTCACTGGGATTCCCGTGCGCGCCGACCTCGCCATGACCGGGGAGATCACGTTGCGTGGGCAGGTGTTGCCCATTGGCGGCCTGAAGGAGAAGTTGTTGGCGGCCAGGCGGGGTGGGGTGCGCCAAGTGGTCATCCCCTGCGACAACGAGCGCGACCTGAAGGAAGTGCCGGACAACATCAAGGCCGACCTGACCATCACGCCGGTGAAGTGGATGGACGACATCATTGACGTCGCCTTGGAGCGGCGGCCGACGCCCCTCGAGAGCGTCGCCGCCACTGCGGTTACCGCGCCGGAGCAGGGCGTTGCCATTGCTCCGCACTGACCCGTTGGCAGTGGCCGGCGCTTGGCGGCGCTTCGCGTTGACTTTGCCTCTGCCATGTTGCTATAAGCCCCTTCGTTGCCCTCGACGTCACGCCATTCTTCCCGCACCACAAGGACTCGCATGAACAAATCGGAACTCGTCGATCACATCAGCCAAGAAGCGGAGCTGTCGCGCAGCGCCGCCGCCAGAGCCCTTGACGCGGCATTGTCCGGCATCGCCAGCGCCTTGGAGCGGGCCGAGCCCGTGGCGCTTGCCGGTTTTGGCACCTTCAACGTCCGCGAGCGCGCCGCGCGCACGGGGCGCAATCCGCAGACTGGCGAGTCCATCGCCATCGCCGCCTCCCGCGCGGCAGCCTTCAAGCCGGGCAAGGCGCTCAAAGACGCCCTGAACTGATCTGCCTCGCCGCCGCGAGGCAATGCCCCGCGGCGTAGGCGTGCATCGACCAAGCGGGGTGCTTGATGCTCCAACGCATGCGCGACGGCGCCCAGACGCTGGGTGCCCGCATCCTCGTCGGCATCATCGTGGTGGTGCTGACGGTGTTTGGCTTTGGGGCCTTCAACCTCTTTGCCGTGGGCGAACCCGTTGCGGCGACAGTCAACGGCGTTGAGATCACGGAAGCGGCGGTGGAGGCCGAGGCGGAACGTCGCCGCCGGAGCATCTTGGATCAGCTCGGCGACAACGCAGACCCTTCCCTCATCGACGCCGCGGCGTTGCGCGAAGCCACCGTCGGCAACCTCGTGGATCGAACGCTGCTTGAGCAGTTCGCCGAAACGCTCGGCGTCTCCGTCTCTGAGGCGCGCCTGAACCGACAGATCACAGCCAGCCCAGAGTTTCAGGTGGACGGCGTCTTTGATGAGGATCGCTTCCGGGCGGCCCTCGCCGGCGCCGGCTTCTCGCCGCTTTCTTACCAACAGCGCGTGGCCGCTGACACGCGGCTCACGCAGGTGACCGGCGGCATCGCCGACACCGCCTTGGTCGCGGATCATGAAGTGCGCGACGCCGCTCGCCTGGTGCTGCAGCGCCGCGACATCGCTTACCTGCCGGTGGCGCGGGAACCCTTCGCTGCCGCCGTCGAGCTGGCGGACGAGGAGGTTGAAGCCCGCTACGACGCCGAGTTGGATCGCTACCGCACGCCGGAGACCCTCGACGTGGAGTATGTGCGGCTGTCGTTCGCCGCCGTGATGGCGGCGCAGGAGATCACGGCAGAGGCGCTGCGCGCCGCCTTTGACGCCGCGGAACGGGAGCGGTTGGCGGCGCCGGACGCAAGCCGGCGGCGTGGGGCGCACATCCTGCTGCAGATCGGCGACGAGCGCTCCGAAGCGGAAGCCGTCGCGCTTTTGGAAGCCACCCGGGCCGAGATCGAGGCCGGGGCGGGCTTCGCTGACAAGGCCCGCGAACTCTCAGAAGACCCTGGCTCCGCAGCCGCCGGCGGCGACTTGGGCCTTGCTGAGCGCGATGCCTTCGCGGTGCCGTTCGCAGAGGCGCTGTGGGGGTTGGAACCGGGCGAGCTGTCGGCGCCGGTCATCACGGAGTTCGGCGCGCATCTCATCGTCTTGCTTGAAGTCGAGGCAGCCGAGCCGCCAACGTTCGAGGCATCTCGCGATGCGCTGGAAGCGTCGCTGCAGCGCCAGCGCGCGGACGAGGACTTCGACGAGCGGTTGCGGCAAATGGATGAAATCGCGTTCGAGGAACCGGACACCTTGGCGGGCATCGAGCAGGCGCTCGGGCTCGCCGTCGAAACCACCTCCGGCGTGACGCGGGAGGCAGGAGAAGGGCCGTTCGCGGACGCGGCATTGCGGCGCGCGCTCTTTGAGGCCGATGTGCTGGCGGAGGGCTACAACAGCCCGGCCATCCGCGTGGGGGAGGATGCCGTGGTGGCGCGGGTGGCGGCGCGGCATGAACCGTCGCAGCGCCCCTTTGAAGCAGTGCAAGCCGACATTCGCGCAGAAATGGTGGCGGAGCGCGGGCGCGAACAAGCAGCCCTCGCTACGTTGGCCGCGCTGGCGCGGCTGCGCGAGGGCACGAGCGTCGCTGCCATCGCAGAGAGCTTGGGTGGTGAGTGGCGCGTCCACGAGGGCGTCACGCGGTCTGCCGGCGGCGTCCCGCCAGCCGTTTTGGATGCGGCTTTCAAGCTCGACCCACCGGGTCCGGGCGGTCGCTCGGCCATCGACGTGGAGACGCCGCCGGAAGGCTATGCCTTGGTGGCGGTCACTCGCGTGCAGCCCGGCGACTATGGCGCGATGACGGCAGCAGACCGCACCGGGCTGCGGGAACAGTTGGCCACCCTCGCCGAGGAGCGCGACCTCACGGCGCTGTTGGAATCCTTGCGCGCGGACGCCGACATCGAGTGAGGGGCTAACGCCAGAACCCGCGCAGCGACGCCGTCGCCGTGGATGGCTCGCCGGCGGTTTGGCCGCCGCGCGCTTCTAGTTCCGGCGCGTTGCGCGCCACAGCCACTTGAAACGCCGCCGCGGCCGCCAGGGCCGGCCGCGCCGCGGAGGCCAAATCGCGCGGCACCAGCAAGCGGTGCGGCCCGCCGGGATGCGTGGCCGCTTGATTGAGCGCTGGATTCCAACGATACAGGTCATCCAAGCGCAGGCCAGTGGCCCGCGCCGCTTGGGCAAGTTCCAGCTGGCCTGTAGTGGGCACCGCCACGAACCAAGGCTTGAGCGCGTCGCTGTGCGCCAGCGCGCTAGGCAGGCGCACGTCGTGCGCCACGGGATTGGCGACGACAGCGGCGTAGGCGAAGATCCTTGCGAGGTACATGGCCGCCTTCTCTGGCAAATCGTCGAGGGCCGAATCGACGGCGGCGCCTTGCGTGGCGCGGGTGAGGGCGCCGGCGCCAATGTGATAGGCGGCGATGGCGAGTGGCCAGCGGCCGAGCCGGCTGTGCAGCGCTTCCAAGTAACTCAAGGCAGCGTCTGTGGCGGCGATGGGGTCGCGCCGTTCGTCCATCCACCAATCGATGGTCAGCCCCTGTTCGCGGGCGGTGTCGGGCTTGAACTGCCACAGCCCGGCGGCGCCGCTGGCCGACATGGCGAAGGGTTCCAAACCGCTCTCGACGATGGGCAATAGACACAGCTCCCCGGGCAACTGCCGCTGCCAAACAGCCCCGCACATGGCCGGCAGGTAGCGCTCCATGGGCAACGCCAAGCTCGCAACGTGCTCTGGGTTGCGGCGCAGCCACTCGATCTCGCCCGCAACGCGAGGATGCTCCACATGGTGGGTGAGCGAGAGGCTCGAGCGCAGGCGCTGCAACAGCCCGCCGGCCATCGTCGCTGGCGCGTCAACGCCCCGCGCCGCCGTCGGGGCCCCGCTTGGTGGCGATATGGCCGCCGGCTGACTCAGCGCTGGCTCGCTTGCCAAGGCGGCCGCGGATTGCAGGCAGAGCACCGCGAGCGGCCATGGACGCATTGGTCTCTCCTGTTCGTAGCCTGGGCCAAAGTGGGCGCATCCCTGCGCCGCGCTGATTGTAGCGTTGGCCGGCGCCGGCCATGCTAGGCTCCAAGGCCCATCCGCTGCATCGCCCGGCAATGCGTCCAGCGCCTCCGCTCACCCTCGTCATCACCAACAAGAACTACTCCTCGTGGTCTTTGCGCGCGTGGCTCGCCATGACCGAAGCGGGCATCGCGTTCACCGAATGCATGGTGAAGCTCCACTCCGCGGATTGGGCGGACAACATCGCCACGCTGTCGCCGACTAAGCTGGTGCCGGTGCTCTGGGAGGGCGAGCCGGGCAGGGGCTGCGCCACCTTCGATACCATCGCCATCGTTGAGCGCTTGCACGAACTGCACCCCAACGCCGGCCTCTGGCCCGCCGACGCGGCGGCCCGCACCCGCGCCCGCTCCTTGGTGGCAGATTTCCACGCCGGCTGCCAAGCGCTGCGCGAGGCCATGCCCATGAACATCAGGAGTTCTCATCCGGGCAAGGGCATGACGCCGGCGGTGCGCGCCGACATCGAGCGCCTCACTGCGCTTTGGCGCGCCACGCGGGCGCAATTCGGCGCCGGCGGGCCGTTCCTGTTTGGCAGCGCCTACTCGGCGGCGGACGCCTACTTCACGCCGGTGGCCTCGCGGTTCGCCACCTATGGGGTGGAACTGGACGCAGACACCCGCGCTTACCAGCAGGCGTTGCTGGCCACGCCGGCCATGCGCGCTTGGGCCGCGGCGGCGCTCCAAGAAACAGAGTTCGTGCCCGAGGACGAGCCGTACGCGACTGCGCCTGACTAAACGGTCGCGCACCTCTCTCGCGCTGCGCCGGGTCAACGGGTGAGCCAGCCGGCTCCCGCGCCATCACCCGGCCTCGCCGCGCTTCTCATCAAGGGCTTGCGCGGCCACCTAGCAGCAGAGGACAATGCCGCCATATGCCAAGCCAACCGCTGGGAACACCGGGCATCGCCAAACCATGCGGCGCGGGCGCGCCGGAGCGGGATGCCCTCGCCGCCCTCTCAGATTGGTTCGCGCAGGACTCTGGGCAGGCGCTCCTGCGGCGCGAAGCGGAACTCATCCGCGAACGCGTGCGCCGCTTTCATGGCGACTCGATGTTGTGGCTGGGTCCGGTGGAACAGGCCGTGGCAGCCACCTCACGGTGCATGGTGCGCATGCGCTTGCATGGCGCCCCGGCCGCGCCGGCGAGCCCTTTGGGGGACGTGTCGGCGTGCGTTGTGGCGCCGGCGTCGCTGCCCATCGCTTCGCATAGCGTGGATGGCGTCGTGGTGCATCATGGCTTGGAGTACGCGCGCGACCCGCGGGCGGCCATCCGCGAGGTGGCGCGGGTCATCCGCCCAGGGGGGCGCTTGTTGGTGTGCTGCTTCAACCCCTTGTCGCTTTGGCGTCTCGGCCCCCTGCATGGGCGCGTGCGCCCGGTGACGGCATGGCGCTTGAGCGACTGGCTGGCCGTGCTCGGCTTCCGCGACAGCCAAACGCGATACCTGAACTACCGCGCCACCTTGAACCTCAAGCTCACGCATCCGCGTTGGAAGCGCCTGAGCGATTGGTTGGAACGCAAACAAGCGCCGGTCGGCGGCGCGTACATGACCTTCGCCATCAAGGAAGCGTTCGGCGCCACCACCCAAGGCCAAGAAGTGGCTGCGCGCACAGCGCCGATGCCGGCACTGTCCGTGCCCGGCGCGGCCAAGCTGGTGGCGTTCAGTCCACGGTCCACGCATGGCGGCCGCTGAGCCGACGCCGGCGCGTTGACCGCCCAAGTGGTAGACATCTTCACGGATGGCGCCTGCCGCGGGAACCCAGGCCCGGGCGGCTGGGCAGCACTCCTCAAGCGCGGCGGAGAAGAGCAGCGCCTGCAGGGGGCGGAGCCGCTCACCACCAACAATCGCATGGAGTTGATGGCCGCGATCGAGGCGTTGGCCGCGCTGGAAGGCCCGTGCCGGGCGCGCCTCACCACGGACTCTGAGTACGTGCGCCAAGGCATCACCCGCTGGATGAGCCGCTGGAAGGCGAATGGCTGGCTCACCGCGGCGCGCCAACCCGTGAAGAACCGCGACCTGTGGGAGCGCCTCGACGAACTCGCAGGGCGCCACCACATCGAGTGGCTGTGGGTGAAGGGACACAGCGGCCACATTGAGAACGAAGCGGTGGACACCGCCGCCAACGCGGCCATTGACGCGATGCTGAACGATGCGGCAGCCGCCGGCGGCGGGTGTGCATGAGGCAAGTCGTCCTCGACACGGAGACCACTGGCCTTGAGCCCGAGCGCGGTCATCGCGTGCTGGAGATCGGGGCTGTGGAGGTGATCGACCGACGGCCCACCGGCGAACACTTCCACCGCTACATCCATCCCCAACGCGACATTGACGACGCGGCCGTCGAGGTGCATGGGCTGACGTTGGAGTACTTGGGCGACAAGCCGAAGTTCGAGGAGGTGGCCCGCGAGTTCCTGGACTTCGTGCGCGACGCGGAAGTCATCATTCACAACGCGCCCTTTGACGTGTCGTTCATCGACTACGAACTGTCGCTGTTGCCGGACGCGCCGAAACAGATCACCGACATCTGCAAAGTGACGGATTCGTTGGCCTTGGCGCGGCACAAGCACCCAGGGCAACGGAACAACCTCGATGCCCTGTGCCGTCGCTACGAGGTGGACAACTCGCAGCGCGAGTTGCACGGCGCCTTGCTCGATGCGGAGATCTTGGCGGACGTTTACTTGGCCATGACGGGCGGCCAGGCATCGCTCTTTGCTTCAGACGCGCCGGGACAGGATGCCACCGCGGAGGAGTTCCAGTTGCCGGCGGACCGTCCGGCGCTCGTCATCGTGCGTGCCACCGAGGCCGAACGCGCCGCGCACGAAGCGCGGCTCGACAGCTTGGATGAGCAGTGCGAGGGCGGCAGCGTGTGGCGCCGGCTCGCCCGCGCCAGCTAGCAACGGCGAAGGGAGGAAAGCGCCTTGTCGTATCACTGGCCGATTGAACCAGACCCGTTCGAGTCCTTGACGAGCGCCCCCGCGGCCGCCGATGGCGACGATGCGCTCTACTTCGCCTACATCGACGATGAGATTCTCTGCGTCAGCGAAGGGGGCGTGCCGCGGCCAGTCACCCGGGACGAGTTCCGGTGGCTGGATGTGGAAGTCTCTTGGAAGCACTTCCTGGGGCGCTGGCAGGGGCGCTCTTGCTACGCGCTGGCCATCACCGGCGCCGTGCCCCAAGGCTTCGCCCGGGTGGGGTTAAGGGCTTGGCTTGGCCGCGTGGAGCCGGCGTTCTTCTATCTGGCCGGCCGCGCCAAGCAGATCGTTGAATGGCGCCGCGACCACCGCCACTGCGGGCGCTGTGGCGCCCCCATGAGCGAGCACGATGTGGATCGCGCCATGCACTGCGAAGGCTGCGGCCTGACGAGCTACCCGCGCATTTCGCCCAGCATCATCGTGCTGGTGCGCAACGGCGAGGAGATGCTGCTGGCGCGCAACGCCCGCTGGCCGACGGGCATGTTCAGCACGCTGGCTGGCTTCGTCGAGCCGGGCGAGTCCATCGAACAGACGGTGCATCGCGAGGTGCGCGAAGAGGTCGGCATCGCGGTCACCAATCTGCGGTACCTCGGCAGCCAGTCGTGGCCGTTTCCGAACTCGTTGATGCTCGGTTTCCATGCAGATTACGCGGGGGGAGAGATCGTGTGCGCGGACGACGAAATCTCCGAAGCGCACTGGTTCCATTACAGCCGCCCGCCGAACGTGCCGCCGAGCACCGCGATCTCCGGTTGGCTGATCGATGCGTTCGTGAACGAGGCGCAGAGCGCTGCCGCGCCGGGCTGACGCCAGTGGCCGCAAGCGGCGCTTGAGCAAGGCGCCAAGCGGCTGCGGCAACTGAAGCTAGCGCACCGCCCGGTGCGGTGTCCGAGCCGCTAGGGCGGGGCGGCCATTGCAGCGCCGCCGAACGCGGCCATCAGCGGGAAGGTGAGGGTGAGGTGGCCGTCGGCGCGGAACTTGCCCGCCATGAACGCCGCGAACAAGTCGCCATCGCCGCCGAGGAGGGCAAGCGCCGTCTCCGGGCAATCGAAGCGAAACGTGGCTTCGGCAGTAAGGCTGTCGTCGAAACGGACGCCAGCGTCCGAGACGGAACACACCAAGGGCGCCAAGTCGCCGATGGCGAGGGCCACGCGCACGTCACAGCCCCCGGCGACCCCGGCGCGGCTACGCGCGGCAAGGGCGTCGCGCAAGCGAGCGCGCGTTTGCGCTGCGTTATCGCCTGTCATGGGCTGTCCGCCTCTCACCTCTCCGCCTTGCGCCGTGTGGTAGATTACCGCGCTTCGCCGTGTCTGCCCGCCTTTCCGTCTTTCGCGCCCTTCCTCGTGCGGCGCGGCGGGCCATCTTGGGATGCTGATGGATTACCTGTTCGATTATTTGGGCTTTCTCGCCAAGACGGTGACCGTCCTCGCCGCCGGCTTGGTGCTGCTCGGCGCCGCGGCGGCGCGCCGGCACCGACGCCCAGCCCCGCACATCGAGGTGATTTGCTTGAACGACCGGCTGCGTGAGCTGCGCAACGCGCTGCAGCAAGCGATTTCGGCGCCAGCGCAATTCAAGAAGCGGCTCAAGCAGGAGAACAAGCAGGCGGAACGCGAGCTGAAGGCCGGCGACGACAAGCCGCGCATTTTCGTCGTCAATTTCAAAGGCGACATCGAGGCGTCCGCGCTGTTGAATCTACGCAATGAAATCACCGCCATTCTCACCAGCGCCAAGGATGGCGACGAGGTGTTGGTGCGCATCGAGAGCGGCGGCGGGCTGGTGCATGCCTACGGCCTCGGCGCGTCGCAGCTGGCGCGCATCAAGAGCAAGGGCATCCGCTTGGTGGCGGCCATCGACAAGGTGGCGGCGAGTGGCGGCTACCTCATGGCAGCGGTGGCAGACCGCATTCTCGCCGCGCCGTTCGCGGTGGTCGGCTCCATCGGCGTTGCCGCGCAGCTGCCGAATTTGCATCGCTTGCTGAAAAAGCACGATGTGGACTTCGAAGTGCTCACCGCCGGCGAGCACAAGCGCACGCTCACGGTGTTTGGGGAAAACACGGAAGCGGGGCGGGAGAAGTTCTTGGAGGAGTTGGAGGATGTCCATGCCCTCTTCAAGCAGTTCGTTGGCGACAATCGCCCGGAACTGGATGTCGCCGCGGTGGCGACCGGGGAGAGCTGGTACGGGCAACGCGCCATCGACCGCAACTTGGTGGATGAGGTGAGCACCTCGGACGAGTACCTGATGGCGGCTTGCGACGACAAGAACGTGTTCGAGGTGTCGTGGATTGAGCCCAAGAAGCCGATGGAGCGCATCGTCGAACGAATGGCCGAATCAGCGATTTTGCGGCGTGCGCTAGGCTGGCTGTCAGGCGGCGCGCGCGGCGTCGGCTAGAGGCCCACACAGCAGAGGCCGCACAGGCCGCACACAGGGTAAGGCACACAGGGTAAGGAGAGAAGTAGATGAGCGTCTTCAGGGCATTCTTGGTGGAGAAGGACGCGGCCGGCGGCTTCCAACGCGCTGTCGTCGAGCGCGACGACAGTGACCTGCCGGCCGGCGAACTGCTCGTGGAGGTGCGTTACTCCTCGCTCAACTACAAGGATGGCCTCTCGGCGAGCGGCAGCCCCGGCGTCACCCGCAACTATCCACACACCCCAGGCATTGACGCCGCCGGCGTGGTGCTGCAATCCGCTGATGCAGCGTTCAAGCCGGGCGATGAGGTCATCGCCATCGGCTTCGACCTTGGCATGAACACGCCCGGCGGCTTCGGCCAGCGCATCCGCATTCCCGCGGGCTGGGCCGTGCCATTGCCGAGCGGCTTAAGCCTTGAAGACAGCATGATCCTCGGCACCGCCGGCTTCACCGCAGCGCTGTGCGTGGACAAGCTGGAAGGCGCTGGAATGAAGCAGGACGGCGGCCCCGTGCTGGTGACCGGCGCCACCGGCGGGGTGGGCTCCGTGGCCGTCAAGCTCTTGAGCCAGCTTGGCTACGAGGTGCATGCCGTCACCGGCAAGGAGAGCCAGCACGGCTTCCTGCGCGGCTTGGGCGCGAGCGAGGTGCTGTCGCGGGAAGCGGCGTTGGAAGGCGCCGGCAAGCCGCTCTTGCGCGAGACGTGGGGCGGCGTGGTGGACACCGTTGGCGGCGACATGTTGTTCAACGGCGTGAAGTCGCTGAAATACGGGGCGAGCCTCGCCGCCTGTGGGCTGGTCGCCTCGCCGGCATTCTCCGCCACCGTGCTACCTTTCATCCTGCGGCATGTGAACTTGCTCGGCGTGGACTCGGTACAGTTGCCGCTGGCCGCCAAGCGCGACATCTGGGGCAAGCTCGCTGGCGCCTGGAAGCTCAGCGGCTTGGCCGAACTGAAGCGCAGCCTGACGCTGGACAGCCTGTCGGGCGCCATCGACGAGATTCTCGCCGGCCAAATGGTCGGGCGGGGCGTAGTGGACCTCTCCGCCTAAGCGGCGAATCGCAACGCGAGCACGTCCGGGAACGGCGCCGCGCCGGGCACGTCAATCCCGCCGCAGCGCCGCCGCCACCGCGATGGGGCTCGGATACCTGAAGATCACCAGGTAGATCGACGCCACCAGCGTGATGACTGTCGCCCCTTGCAGAACGTGGGCCGCGGCGGCATCCAACAACCCGCCATGCATGGCCACCGCGGTCACCAGCAACGAGAACTCACTTGCTTGGCCGAGGCGGCAGCCGACTTCCCAAGCCGTCTCGCGGGTCTCGCCCTGCCATGCCAGCAGGAAGCGAAACGTGAGCGGCTTGATCGCCAGCAGCAAGCCGCCGAGCACGAGGGCGGGCGCCATCACCTCAAGCAGCAATGTCGGGTTGATGGCGGCGCCGACGGAGAAGAAGAACAGGATGAGGAAGAAATCCCGCAGCGGGCGCAGCATTTCAGTGATGTATTGGGCGATGGGCGAGTTGGCCAGCGACACCCCGGCAATGATGGCGCCCACCTCAAACGACATGCCCGCCAAGTGGGCGACGCTTGCCACCGAAAGGCACCAGCCCACGGCAAGCAGGAAGATGAACTCGCCGAACACATCGAACCGCTTGAGCAGCGGAATCACCACGAACTTGACGCCGGCGAACGCGGCGGCGCCGACCGCCGGCAGGGCGATGGCCGCTTGCCCCAGATTGGCGAGGGAATTGCCGGCGCCTGGCGCAAAGCCCGCCAACAGGATGAGCGCGACGATGGCGATCAGGTCTTGAATCAGCAGCAGGCTGATGACCACCTCGCCCGTGTGGCGGTGGTGCAGCACCGTGGTGGGCAAGAGCTTGATGCCGACGATGGTGCTGGAGAACATGCTGGCGATGCCGGCGATCAACGCCACTTGCGTGGAGAAGCCAAAGCCCTTGAGCGCGACGAAGCCTAGGGCGAAGAACGCGGCGGAACTGGCCAGCGCCGTGACGATGGAGGCCCCCGCCATGTTCTTCAGTTTGCTTGGCGGCAAATCCAAGCCGAGTAGAAACAACAGGAAGATGATGCCGATTTCGCCAATGTCTTGAATGAACGCCGCGTCTGGAATCCACCCCAAGGCATGTGGCCCCAGCACCACGCCAATGCCGATGTAGGCCACGAGCAGGGGCTGGCGCGTGTAGAGCGCGGCCGTCGCCAACACCGTGGCACCGGCGAAGATTAGGAAAAACGATTCAATGACGCCGATTTGCATGGCGAGGCACGGTGAGCCGCGGCGGCGCGAGCCGTGCGCCGATGGGCGTCAGCCTACCCCTTCGGCGGCGTCTCGCGCCAGCCGCCGAAACGCCGGCAGCGGCACCGTCGCAGACGCTTGGTAGTGGCCGGTGATGGCGCCCACGGCTTCAATGGCGGCATGCGCCGCGCGGTCATCCGCCAGCACGAACGCATCGAAGCCGCAGCGGTGCAGGTAAGGCGCGAGGTCGGGGAGGATGTCGCCGAAGGCGCGCAACTCGCCGCCAAAGCCATAGCGCGTGCGCAGGAGCGCCCCCAATGACAGGCCGCGTCCGTCGGCGAACGCGGGGATGTGTATCGCGAGCAAGGGCAGGGCGGCGAGGGCTGCCGCGTTCGCCTCGGGGTCCGCATCGCCGGCCAGCCACACGCCGATGTCCGTTCGCGCCTTGAGGGCGGCGCTACCCTCCAGCCATGCGGCCAACGGCAGAATCGCGCGCGCCGGCACATGGGCGTTCGCCTCCGGCGCCTCCAAGAGCGTCCAGTCGTCACGGGCAACGCCCAGGTTCTTAACCAGCGTTGGCATAGGCGCGCTGCCGGAACGGTTCGATGCCGATGCGCCGCACGCAGTGCAGGAACGGTTCGGCCTCGCGCCGCTCCTGCACAAAGACGTCGAGGATGCCTTCGATCACGTCTGGCACTTCCTCGCGCCCGAAGGACGGGCCCAGAATCTTGCCTAGGGAGGCATCGTCTCCGGCGTTCCCGCCCAAGGACACCTGATAGAACTCGGCGCCCTTCTTGTCCACGCCGAGGATGCCGATGTGGCCGACATGGTGGTGCCCGCAGGCGTTCATGCAGCCGGAGATGTTGAGGTCGATTTGGCCAAGGTCGTGCAGATAATCGCGGTCGTCAAAGCGACGTTGAATCGCTTCGGCGAGGGGGATGGACTTGGCATTGGCCAAGGAACAGTAGTCGCCGCCGGGGCAGCACACCATGTCCGTCAGCAGGCCCAAGTTAGCCGCCGCCAAGCCTTGCGCCGTGGCTCGTTCCCAAAGCTCTGGCAACTGCCCCATCGGCACATCGGGCAGGATGAAGTTCTGCTCGTGGCCGATGCGCACCTCGCCGTGTCCATAGGCGTCGGCCCAGTCTGCCACGGCATCCATCTGCACATCGGTCACGTCGCCGGGTGGAACGCCAGTGAGCTTGGTGGAGAGCGTGGCGATGGCGTAGCCGGGCGCTTTGTGCGCCGCCACATTGTTGCGCATCCACGCATTGAAGGCCGGCGATGCGAGGCGACGTTCGGCGAGGAGCGCGGTCGCGTCCGCTTGCTGGGCATAGGCAGGGGGTGCGAAATGCGCCTTCACGCGTTCGATTTCCGCCGCCGTCAAAGTGCCCGGCCCGTCCTGCAAGTGCCCCCACTCTGCGTCCACCCGCTCTTTGAGGCCGGGCAGGGTCATGGCGCGGGCGAGAATCTTGATGCGCGCCTTGTACTTGTTGTCGCGGCGGCCGTAGCGGTTGTAGATGCGCAGGATGGCTTCCAAGTAGGTGAGCAGATGCTCCGCCGCCAAGCCCTCGCGGATGACGCCGCCGATTGCGGGGGTGCGGCCCAAGCCGCCCCCCACGAGGAAGTCCAGCACGTCTTGGCCGGCAGCGTCGCGGCGCACCCGGATGCCGATGTCGTGGACTTGCGTTGCCGCGCGGTCTGCCGCGGCGCCGTTGAAGGCGATCTTGAACTTGCGCGGCAGCCAATCGAACTCTGGATGCTGGCTCGACCATTGCCGCGTGATCTCGCAGTAGGGGCGCGGGTCCACGGCTTCGTCCGCGGCAACGCCGGCGAACTGGTCCGTGGTGATGTTGCGGATGCAGCTGCCGCTCGTTTGGATGGCATGTATCTCCACCGTTGCGAGGTCTGCCAGAATGTCTGGCACCGCCTCCAAGGCCGGCCAATTGAACTGCACGTTCTGGCGCGTGGTGAGGTGGCCGTAGCCCTTGTCGTAGCGGCGCGAGATGTCCGCCAACGCCCGCAGCTGGGTGGCAGAGAGCGTCCCGTATGGCGCCGCCACGCGCAGCATGGGCGCTAACCGCTGGATGTAGAGGCCATTGCGCAGCCGCAATTGCTGGAATTGCTCGTCCGTCAGCTCGCCGGCGAGGTAGCGCCGGGTTTGCTGCCGGTACTGCGCGACGCGCTCATCGATGAAGCGCTGGTCGAACTCGGTGTAACGGTACATGGCTGCCTCAATGCCGCGCGCAACTTAGCAGGTCATCCGCGCTGCCGGAACGAGTTGTTTGCTCTATGCATGGAACCACGCTTGGCGCCGGGCGCGGGCGCTCATGGCCTCGCGCGGTGGACGGGCGCCAAGCCTTTGCCGGTTGGCCTATGCCGCCGAGCGGGTCGCAGCGATCACGCGAATCTCCACACGGGCGCCGGGCAGCGCCAGCGCGGTGATGCCGATGGCGGTCCATGCCGGCCAAGGCGCTTGCAGGAACTCGTCCTTCACCTTCATGAAGGCGCCCATGTGGCTGGGCAGGTCGACGTGATAGCTGGTGAGCTCCACGATGTCTTCGTAGCCGAGGCCGGCGGCGTCCAACACGCGGCCAATGGAGCGCCATGCGTTCCTGAACTCCTCTTTCGCATCCTCCGGCATCTTGCCGTCCGCGCCGGCGCCGATCTGGCCAGAGCACACCAACAGCCCGTTGGCGAGCACGCCGGGGGCGAAGTGGAAGTTGTCGTAGGTGTTCCGGTCTGCATCGGTGAGGACGACGTTGCATGGCATGGCGCGGCTCCGACGGTGGCAAAGGGCGGATGATACGCTGCCGGCGGCGTCGCATGGCCAGTGCGAGCGTGGCGGCGCCGCCTAGGCCGGCCAAAATGGAGTACGATGTCAACATCATGGTCAGGAATGGCGGAGCAGGCGTGGTCGACATCTCCGAAGCGGCGCAGGGCTACTTGCAGGAGCTCTTGGCCAAGCAAGAACCGGGTTGCGGCGTGCGCATCTTCGTGGCGCAGCCAGGCACGCCCCACGCGGAGACCTGCATCGCCTACTGCCGTCCCGGCGAAGCCCACGAGGACGACGAGCCCGTGGACTATGGCAGCTTCACGGCTTATTTCGAGAAGCGCAGCGAGGCGTATCTCGTCGATGCCGCGGTGGACTTTCAGGAAGACCAGATGGGCGGCCAGCTCACCATCAAGGCGCCCAACGCCCGCACCCCGAACGTCGGCCCCGATTCGCCGCTGGAGGATCGGATCAACTATGTGCTCTACAACGAAATCAACCCCGGGCTAGCGGCCCACGGCGGCATGGTGACGCTGGTGGAGCTGGTGGACGGCGACACCGCGGTGCTGCAGTTCGGCGGCGGCTGCCAAGGCTGCGCCGCCGTGGACATCACGTTGAAGCAGGGGGTGGAACGGGCGCTGTTGGATCAACTGCCGGACCTCGTGGCCATCAAGGACGCCACCGACCACACCGTCACCGAGCACGCCTACTACCGCTGACGCCGCGGAACGGGCCGCTTGGTGCCTACCCGGCGCGCTTGAGCTTCACCCGCGCCAACAGTGGCTCCGCCAGCCGCTCCGCCAGTTCCAGCAACAGCGCCTCGGTGTCCTCCCAACCGATGCATGCGTCGGTGATGGACACGCCGTAGTCCAGCGCGTCGCTCAACTGCTGATTGCCCTCGAACAGGTTGCTCTCGATCATCATGCCGATGATGGAGCCGTTGCCGTCCGCGATCTGGCTCGCCACCTCGCGCGCCACCGCCGGCTGGCGGCGATGATCTTTCTCCGAGTTGGCGTGCGAGCAATCGACCATGATGTTGGGCGCGAGCCCCGCCGCTTGCAGGCTCGCCTCGCACTCCGAGATGGCGGCGGTGTCGTAGTTCGGCCCGGAGTGGCCGCCCCGCAGCACGATGTGGGCGAGCTCATTGCCGCGCGTGTGAATCACCGCCACTTGGCCGGACTGGTTGATGCCGAGGAAACGGTGCGGCTTGGTCACCGAACGCAGGGCGTTGATGGCCACTTCCAAGCCGCCATCGGTGCCGTTCTTGAAACCCACCGCCGACGACAGCCCAGACGCCATCTCCCGATGCGTTTGCGATTCCGTGGTGCGGGCGCCGATGGCAGACCAAGCGATGAGGTCATGCAGGTACTGCGGGGCGATGGGGTCCAGCGCTTCCGTCGAGATCGGCAGGCCGATTTCGCCGACGTCGATGAGCAGGCGCCGCGCAATGTGGATGCCATCCTCAATGTGGAAGGAATCGTCGAGATACGGATCGTTGATGAGCCCCTTCCAACCCACGGTGGTGCGCGGCTTCTCGAAGTACGCCCGCATCACCACGAACAGGCTGTCCGCGGTGCGCTGCGCCAGCGCGTCCAAGCGGCGCGCATACTCTAGCGCGGCGTCCACGTCGTGGATGGAGCAGGGGCCGGCCACCACCAACAGGCGATGGTCGCGCCGTTCAAGGATGTTGCGCACCACATGGCGGGCGGCGGCAACGCGCTCCGCCAGCGCATCGGGCACCGGCAGCGCTTCCTTCACGGAGTAGGGGGTTGGCAACACCTCGTTGGCCAGCACGTTAAGGTTCTCCGTTGGTCTGTGCATATGCCCTCCAAAACGAAAGAACCCCGATGGACGCTGCCTGTCGGGGTTCCGGGAGGAGGCAGCTTGGCGCGCCCCTCGATGAATCAAGCGAGGCGCTCTAACGCAGGCGATAGCCAAACCAAGAGCCCGACCAATCGGTTCGCAGCGAACCTTGGCCGGGCGACGTCACGCCAACTGCCTCGTTGAGCCTCATGCGCGGCATTGTGCTGCGTATTCTGGGAAAAATCAACAACTGCGTACGGGACCAGCGCCCTCTGGACAGTGCAGCGTCCAACGAAGCCCTTGGGCGCGTCGGTTTGGCAGCCTACGAGTTGAGAAGCAACATGGGAGACCGAAAGATGCGGATGGTCGCACAGGACAGGGAGTTCCTCCGGAAGCTGCGGGTGGACGGAACGGACGACCCGGAGGCGCTGCGGCATGTCCGTGGCATCCGGCGGGTGATCCGCAAGTGCTCGTCCCGCCGACTGCGGGTCCTTGGGTCCATCCAGAGTCCATGATGCGCTGCCGGCGCTTCAGCGCCGGCGCGTGAGTGAAATCTGCGGCGAAGTCCGCTTCGAGCAGGTGTCGACCGAGCTGCATGCACGCCTTGCCGTCCTTGCTGCGCAGCTGCGTCGAGCCCACCCACTGGGCGAGTTCTACTCCTTGGAGGCATTCCGGCCCAAGGGCTGCCGCACGGTGCTCTTCCACGACAGCGACGTTCTGCTTTGCGCTCCGGCGGAGGAACTGTTCCGGTCCCAGCGCTGCGTGCCCCGCGCCAGCGTCGGCGAGGGCCGGATCAAGCCCGAGCCGTGGCCGCGGGTTCAATGGTTTGGCGCTTTCCAGAACTGCCTGCGCCCACACTCCCCCCTGTCGCGCATCGTCCATCGCTGTCAGCCGGAGCGTCAGCGTTGTCCACGTGCTCGCCGCGGGCACCGCGGACGTTTTGCCGTCGCCGTCGCCGCGCGGCTCAACGACGTCGGCCGGCCCGTCGCCTGCCTTCACCCGCGCAGGTGCGCCAAACGCCTCAAAAACGACCAAGGGACCCTGCCCGTTGGACGCCCCCAAGCCCCTGAGGTAAGAAGGTCAGGGTTTAGGGAGCGCGTGTCCGGGCCACACGGAACCCGACATCCCATAGGCCCGAGTCGGCGCTCCAGTATCCCCGACTCGAGGCCCTAGACCGAATTGGTGATGCGTACCAAGAGCCGCCTCGGTAAACGCGGAAGCCGCAATCCCCACTCAGCCAAGCCCTTCCGTCCCTCGGCGCCCCTGCGTAGCTACCGTTCCAGCAATCCTCCACCCACTCCTCCACATTGCCGTGCATGTCGTGGAGGCCCCAAGCATTCGCAGGGAAGCTGCCGACCGGCGCCCGCTCGCTCCACTGGTCGCCACAACCAGCACCCCACCATGATGCGCTAGAGTACGATGGGTCGTCTCGGCAGTTGGCTTGGTTCTCGCCCATCTCATCTCCCCAGCTGTACGTCGTCTGCGTGCCCGCCCGCGCCGCGTACTCCCACTCCGACTCGCTCAGCAGACGGTATGACTCGCCAGTCTTGCCCGACAGCCACTCGACGTAGCTTTTGGCCTCCTCCCAAGTCACGTTCATCACCGGGCGCCTGCCGCGGCCCCAGCCGTGGTCGCGCAGAGACCAAGGGTCCGCGTCATCCGCGGCGCAGCCTCCGTCCGCCACGCATGCGTCCCACTCCGCGAACGTCACTTCGTACACGCCGACTGCAAACGGCGCCGCGATCGTCACCAAATGCACCGGATGCTCGTACTCCAGGTACGACTCCGGCGCGCCCATCATGAACGTCCCTGCCGGCACCACCGCCATCAGAGGGCACTCGTCGCAGTCCCGGAACCTACGCCCAGTTCCGCCGACGCTGAACAGCCCGCGCCATGCGAGGTTCGATGTCAGGTTGGCCCTCCCGTCGCGTTCGGGCAGATGCAGCCGCCCGTTCATCGGGTAGTAGTGCCAAACGCCACTGGCCTGCTTGCGCAGCAGCACGTCGTCCCTGCCGTCGCCGTTGAGGTCGCCGATCCCCGCCACCGACCATTCCAAGTTGCGCGTCAGGTTCGCGGGGCCCTCCCAGCCGAGCAAGTGCCCTCGCCCGTGCATCGGATAGTGGTACCAGCGGCCGTCCTCGTGCCGCAGCAGCACCTCGTCCTTGAAATCGCCGTTGAAGTCGCCGATCCCCGCCACCGACCACTCCAAGTCGTACGGTAGGCTCGCAGGGCCTCGCCCGGCCCAGATCTGGCGCCCGTTCATGGGGTAGTAGTACCAGGCGCCGGTGGTGGGCTTGCGCAGCAGCACGTCGTCCCTGCGGTCGCCGTTGAGGTCGCCGATCCCCGCCACGGACCATTCCAAGTTGCGCGTCAGGTTCGCAATGCCCCGCCCGGCCATGTGCCGGCGGCCGTCCATCGGGTAGTAGTACCAGCGACCGTCCGCGTGCCGCAGCAGCACATCGTCGCGGCCGTCGCCGTCGAAGTCGCCGATTCCGGCCACCGACCATTCCAAGTCGCGCGTCAGGTTCGCGGGGCCTCGGATGGCGGTCAGATGCAATCGCCCATGCATCGGGTAGTAGTACCAGCGACCGTTCTTGTGCCGCAGCAGCACGTCGTCCCTGCCGTCGCCGTTGAAGTCGCCAATCCCCGCCACGGACCATTCCAAGTTGCGCGTCAGGTTCGCGATGCCCCGCCCGGCCTGGTGCCGGCGGCCGTCCATCGGGTAGTAGTACCAGCGCCCGTCCTCGTTCCGCAGCAGCACGTCGTCGCGGCCGTTGCCGTCGAAGTCGCCCAGAGCGCGCCGGTAGCTGCCGTTCCCGATGCTGCCGCCGGCGCTGCTGCCGCTGCCGCCGCCGCTCGGGTCCTCGATGCTCGTCGCGTTCCCGATGCTCAGTGTGTATGTGCCCACCTCATCCGCCGACACCGCAACGTAGTATGTGCCGGCGGCAAGTTCGCGGCGGATGAGGAACTCTCGGCCGATTTGGCGGACAGCGTCTCCGTCGATGTAGGAGCCTCTGGCGCTAGTGAAGCTAAACGCAAGCCGCCTGCCGGCCGAATCGTAGAGAGTCCCCATCGTGTCGAGGCCGCCGGTCGTGTACACCAGCACCTCGCCGCGGCGTGACACCTTGAAGCGGAAGTAGTCCTCCTCCAAACCGCTGCAATACACGCAAGCGTAGGAGTCGATCTCGCCAGACGTCTGGCTCGGCAGCGAAACGTGGGTGGCGCTGGAGCGCGAGTCGCCGTGGTCGTCGCCGTCGCGCTGGTGATCGTCCGCGCCGGCGTCGGCTAGCAGGCCGAGACTCAACCCGAACGCCAGCAGGTGCCGAATGGCGGGGCCCGGGCGAAGCGGCGCCGCTGGCGGGCGCAAGACAGCTCCGGTCAAGTTTCTTCTCCGCATCCTGAGTGCATGGCGAGTCTATTATGCTCTGAGTCCGAACAGCACGAAAACACCTGCTGAGTTCGCTAGGGCGCTAGGGAAGGTCTGAACAGTACGCCGATCGGTCGCTGATGGTCGGCGAAGGCGGCTTCGGCAGCGTCTTGGGCTTGCAGGTCCACAGGCTCGGGGCCCATCCATGAAGGCCCGAACCTGCTCCATCGTGCGCAAGCGCTCGGTTTGCAGTGACACCATCATCCTCCCGGTGTGGAGGACTCGGCACCCTTTCGTACTCATATGGCGTTGGGCAGTCAGGGCCATCTTAAAGTCAGGGTTTCGTTTTCCGCGCCGCGCTGCGATGGGGGAGTTGGCGCGCGCGTTCGGGTTTCCGGAGGTTTCTTCGGGGCTGGCGCGAGGGGTTTTGGGGCGTCTTTCCGCGGATTGGCGCATCCGGGCGGCCCCCGGGCGTGGGAGGGCGCCGGGGGAGGGGCTTCAGCGCCCGGGAGGGGTTCCGACCACCTCGCGCAGGGCCTCGCCCTGCCGGGCGGCGCAGTGGCGGTTGGCTTGGGGCAGGTGGCTGAAGCGCCCGTTGAGCCGGACGATGGAGACGGCGGCGTTGGTGAGGCAGGCCAAGTTGCGGGGCAGGCGCTTGCACTTGGCGCGGCATCGGTCCTCGTCGTAGGTGAAGTCGCGGACGTGGTGGAGGCGGTTCTCGATTTCCCAGTGGCCGCGGTTGAGGGCGAGGAGCTCCGCCGGGCCTGCCCGCTCCGGCCCCAGGGACGTGACGCCGAAGACGGCGTGCGCCGCGGTCCGCCCGGTGCGGACGACGTGCCGTTGGCGGACGATGCGGAAGGCTTGGCGCCGGCCGGGCAGCGCGGCCAGTTCGTCGGGTGCGCCGTCCAGCGGGATGGCGCGGCAGCGGCGGGACTCGATCCGGCCGTGGCCCTTCTCCGAGGTCGCGAACTCCGCCGCCGAGTCCCAGTCCAGCAGCGCGAGGTCCTCCAGCAGCGCCGGCCGGTTCTCCTTGACCGGCATCGCGTAGTCGGCGCCCAGCCCCACGATCAGGCGCGCCGTCCCGGGGCAGCTGTGCAGCGCGTCCAGCGTCAGGACGCGGCCGGCGACGCGGATCTCCCGCAGCAGCCGGCGGGCGCCGAGGATCTCCCCGCCGGCGCCGTCCGAGGCCGCCTGCCCCACCGTCAGCCCGCTGCCGTGCTCCACCGCGGCGATCAGCGTCCGCTCCGGGTTCGGCCCCTCGATCCACTCCGGGGCCGTCTTGCCGTCCAGCGCCAGCGCCCCGCCCGGCCCTTGGCGCGACGCCGCCCAGCGCCGCAGCGCGCGGTCGAGCGCCTCCGGGTCCAGCGCCGACAGGATGCGGTGGAACGAGGCCGCGGAAGGCGCCGTCCGGCGGCCGCCGCGGGGGCTGCGGAACGCCCGCACCGCCGCCAGCTGCGCCTGCGTCAGGCGGCCCGCGAACTCCGCGAGCGCCGTCACGCCCCGAACCCCCGCCAGCTTCCCCGCCAGGGCGATGGCCAGCACCGTCGCCAGCTGGTGGCGCACCCCCCGCGGCTTGCGGAAGTCGGGCACCTCCCGCAGGAACCCGTGGAGGCCGCGGAGCCGCTCCGCCTTCGGCGGCTCGGCCTCCCCGCAGCCCCACGCCCGCGGCTCCCCCAAGCCGCCCAGCGCCTCCGCCGCGCCACGCCGCAGCGGGCGCACCCAAACCGCCTTCGGCCGGCCGTGCTCCCGCCAGCCCCCCGAGTCCCGGGCGAAGCCCCGCGTCTCCCCGACCGCCGTCCAGCCCGCCGCCCGGTAGCAGGTCCCCTCGAACTTCGCCGGGTCCACGAAGGTCTCCGCCAGCAGCACCGGATGCCCGCGGAGCGCCTCCATGTCCGACGACAGGCGGCGCAGCGAAAGGCCCAGGACCCGCGACGCCAGGTTCGGAACGCGGAAGCCCGGCAAGACCAGGAACCGCGTGTTGCAGGCGATCAGGTGCAGGCGGCGGAACTGCTGCTCCCGCGCCCAGCCCAGCCAGCGGTCGCGCGCCCCCACCTTGAACGCCCCCGCCGACCAGCCCAGCAGCGCCGCCCACTCCCCGTCCGGCAACTCCGCCACCTGCCGCAGCGCCGCCCCGAACGGACTGCGGAAGCCCAGGTAGTGGTGCGCCTCCATGAGGCCGTCCCAGCGCGACCGCTCGCCGGCGTCCCGAACCGGGCGAACCCGGACGTCCCGCAAAGCGACGCCCCGCGCAGCCTCCGCCATGACAGGAGCCCCGACAGCCAACCCGACCGACAGTGCAGCACACTCGGGGGCGAATGTCCAGAAACAAAACCTTCCACAATCAAATCAACATCTTGCGCGCAACTTTAAAATGGCCCTGCGTTGGGCAGTTCTACGAGTTGACCACCCCAGACCCGGTGTGCGAGCCTTGCCTGCAGGTGCGCTGGAATGCCTGCTAGGTCGGGGGGTGCCCGACCGAATGCGGCAGGCGGCGAGCTGGCGACCGGGGGGCAGGGAGGCCATTTCGCGACCTCGCCGGGCGCACTCGCTTGGACGGGCTCCGGCGTGGTGGTCATGTGGCCGCGGCTTGGCTTGAGGGGGATTCGGGATGAGGCGGGGGACGGCGGCTTGGCTGGCTGGGCTGGCGGTGGCCGCGGCGGCCGGCTTCGCGGAGGAGCGCCGGCATTCGGTGCCGCTGCTGGGGGCGGCGGAGGACCGGCGGCAGGGCTTCGTGCGGCTAGTGAACCGGAGCGACGCCGCGGGCGCGGCGACGGTCTGGGCCATCGACGACGCCGGCGAGCGGCGCGGCCCGGTGACGCTCAGCTTCGCGGCCAAGCAGGCACTGCACTTCAATTCCAACGACCTGCAGCGCGGCAACGTCGACAAGGGCATAGAGGGCGTCGGCCCGCCGAGCATGGGCGACTGGCGCTTGGAAGTGGCCTCCGAACTCGACCTTGAAGTGGTAGCGTACTTGCGCACCACGCCCGGCGGCTTCCTCACCAGCATGCGCGACGTCGCGCCGGAGGCGGGTGAGTGGCAGCGAACTAGACGGACCGGGGGTGGGCAGCATCGGATCGCGATCTTCAATCCCGGCAGCAACGCGGACCAGCGCAGCAGGCTGCGGCTGGTGAACGCCGGCGCCGAAGCGGCGGCCGTGACCATCAGCGGCGTGGACGACGCCGGGCGGCCCGGCGTCGGCGAGATCCGCCTCGCGCTTCCGGGCGGTCAGTCGCGCACCTTGGACGCGGACGACATGGAGGCCGGCGACGCGCGCCTGTTTCGGGGCGCGCTGGGTGACGGCGAGGGCAAGTGGCGGCTGACGGTGAGCGCGGACCGGCCGATCCTGGTCATGAGCCTGCTGGACGCCAAGGAGACAGGGCTGCGCGCTAACCTGTCGACGGCGCCGGCGAACGCGGAGGCGTCCGACGGCGCCACGACGCACCGCGTGCCGCTTTTCCCGCCGAAGTCGCACCCCACCCGGCAGGGCTTCCTGCGCGTGGCCAACCACTCGCTGTGGGCCGGCGCGGTGCATGTGACGGCCGTGGACGACGAGGGCGTAAGCCATCCGCCAGTGACGCTGACAGTTGCGGCAGGCAGGACCGTCCACTTCAACTCGACGGACCTGGAGGACGGCAACGCGGCGAAGGGGCTGTCGGGCGGCGTCGGCGACGGGGACGGCAACTGGCGTCTAGCGCTGCGCACCAGCCTCGACGTCGACGTGATGGCCTACATCCGCACTCGGGACGGCTTCCTCGCCAGCATTCACGACGTCGCGCCGCGCTCGCACATCCGCTGTAGCTGGTGGGACAATGTGAACGATCACTGCAGAGCGGCCGTGCCGATCTTCAATCCGGCGAGGAACGCGAGGCAAAAGAGTGCGCTTCGGCTGGTCAACGACAACGACGAGGACGCCGCGGTCACCATCACCGGCACCGACGACGCTGGGCGCCCCGGCGCAGGCCCCGTGCGGATCGTGGTTCCTGCGAAGGCCGCGACGACATTGTCCGCGGCGGATCTGGAATTGGGCACGAAATCGGCCCGCGCAGCCCGCGGCGTACGGGTCTTTGAGGAATCATGGGACGGCGGCGCGATCGATCCCGCCAAGTGGGTTGAGTACGGCCAGCCGCGCCCGCTGATCGTCCGGTGGCACGAAGGTCGTTACAACGTGTTCGATAACAACGGCGACGAGAACCACGGCAGCGGGGCGGTGACAGCGGAAGGGTTGGAACTGGGTTCCGGGGAAGCGACGATTTCGGCCGACGTCTACGTGGACTTCTACAATCCGGCTGGCTGCTGGGCTGATGCGGAAATCGGCTTGACGAGGGACGCGGACGTGCAGACCTCCGTGACCGGCGTCTCGGGTGGAGACGGCATCGCATTCACGTTGGCGGTCGAGGGTGCCGCCTGCGGGGACACGCCTTCCGAGCACCGCCGCCGCGCTTGGTTCCGCGGCGGCATGGTCGACGCGGACGGGAGCTGGGAGCGAATGGAGCCGTACACCATGAACGGCGACGATCACGTCGGCGGTTGGCACGAGATGCGCATCGTCGTCGACGCGTCCAACCATGTTTCGTTCCACATTAACGGCGCGATGCTGTGGCGGTCCGCCGGCCCGCTCGACCCGGCGCTGCGGTCGGGCCGCAAACTGAAGCTGGGTGCCCGATCCTCTGGCAGCGCCGGCAAGGCCTACATCGATAACGTATCCGTTGTCACTGACGGGGCCGTTGGCGACAGGTTCCGCGACTGCGCGCAGTGTCCAGAGATGGCCGTGCTGCCGGCGGGGACGTTCATGGTGAAGGTAGGCGGACGAGCGCAAAGCTTTCCGCTGACAATCGCGCCGCCGTTCGCGGTGGGCGTGCATGAGGTGACGTTCGCGGAGTGGGACGCCTGCGTGATCGATGGGGGCTGCGGCTATTGGCCGGACAGCCAAGGCTGGGGCCGCGGCAACCGGCCGGTGATACATGTGAACTGGGATGATGCCAAAAGCTATGCGCAGTGGCTGTCGGAGAAGACCGGGAAGCGATACCGTCTGCTGAGCGAGTCGGAATGGGAGTACGCGGCTCGCGCGGGCGCGGACACGGCGTACAGCTGGGGAAGCGAGGTCGGCGAGAACCGGGCCAACTGCCAACGCTGCGGCAGCCAGTGGGACAATCGGAGCACTGCGCCGGTAGGCAGCTTCGCTGCGAACGCTTGGGGCCTGCACGACATGCACGGCAATGTGCAGGAATGGACGGAGGACTGCGGGAACAGGTACGTGCGCGTGCGGGCGGGCGGCGGTCCTTGGGTGAGTGGGCAGTGTGGCTTCCGCGCATTGCGTGGCGGCTCGTGGAGGTCCTCTCCCGATGATATCGAATCCGAGTCTCGGTCTTGGGACACCACCACTAGCCGCAGCGCCTACTACGGATTTCGTGTGGCCCGGATGCTCGTCCCGGACGCGCTGGGCACCGGCCAAGGCAAGTGGCGGCTGACGGTGGAGTACAACCGCCCGATCAGCGTCATGAGCCTGCTGGAAAGCCCGGCGGGCCATCTGACCAACCTCTCTGCCGGCACGATCATGGGTCCTTTCACCACAGGCCCTTTTTGGGGACAGATATCCAATCAGTCCTCGGTTGTGGGCAGAGTCGGTTGGCTGGACCTAGCGGATTACTTCCTGGGGACCCCTAGGTCTACATACTACCGAGTGCGCTCAAGCGATACGAGCGTTTTGCAGGTGACCGTAACGAATGGCGTGCTGAGGCTGACGTCGGTGTCGACGGGCAGTGCGACGGTGACGGTGACGGGACTTGGTCGGAATGGCTACGAGGTCGGGCAGACTTTCACAGTGACGGTGGAGGGGCCGGAGGAACCGGGAAGGGCCTATACCGAGGACTTCGAGTCCGACCCGGGCTTCACGCGGCTGGCAAGCTCGCCTGTCTACTTCTGGGACGTGCTAGCAGGCAACTACAGAGTCCGCACGCGCAACGACCGACGGCTCTATTCCTTTGCCTATTCGCCACACATGGGCCTGTATTCGGATGCCGTGACGGTGGAGATCGATGTGTTGCTTGAAAGTCAGGAACGGGGAGCCCAACCCAGCGTGTACTTCTACAGGCATGAGCCGAACGCCTATGCCGTGGGCGCAACTAGCCCCGATGAGGGTGGCATCGCGGCGTGGAGCATCAGTTTCAATTGGACCAACCAACAGCCGTACCGGCCGCTCAGCATCCGAAGTGCCCGAACTGAAGATGGGAATCGCCGCGAGTACTCCGTCCCAGTAGAGGAAGACGTGTGGTATCGGGTTCGGGTGGCCGCGGACGGCAGGGGCCGCGCGGATCTGCGCATCGTCGAAAGGGGAGGCCGGATACTCTACGAAGAAGAAGGGGTTGATTTTCCGATGGGTGCCTTCGCCTACTTGGGCGTGGGCTATTACGACGAGCCGGACGGCGACGACGCCGTGGCAACGATACGGATCGACAATCTGAGCGTGCGTTCGGGCGTGGGCTGGCCCGAGGTGACAATTCGGATGCCGGATCGGTTTGAGGTTACCGGTCGTGACGGTACGCTGGATCTGTCGGAGCATTTCACGGACAACCAGACTCTGACCTACCGAGTGCGCTCGAGCAGTCCGGACGTGTTGCGCGTGAGTGTGACGGGCAGCGTGCTGACACTGATGCCTGTGTCGTCGGGCGGCGCGACGGTGACGGTGACGGCGCGCGACCCGGACGGCAAAGTCGCCACGCAGACGTTCTCGGTGGCGGTGAGGTCGTCGCAAGGGCTCGGAGTCCGGGACAGGTTCCGCGACTGCGACGTGTGCCCGGAGATGGTGGTGGTGCCGGCGGGGACGTTCATGATGGGCGCACCGGAGTCGGAGGTCGGTTCGTTGGATCGCGAGCGTCCGGTGCATGCTGTGTCGGTTCCGTCGTTCGCGGTGGGCGTGTACGAGGTGACGTTTGCGGAATGGGACGCATGCCTGGCGGACGGCGGCTGCGACGGGTACCGGCCAGACTTTCTTGGCTGGGGGGGACGGGGACGTCAACCCGTGAGCGGGATTAGCTGGGACCACGCGCAAACGTATGTGGAGTGGCTGTCGTCACGGACGGGGGAGCGCTACCGTCTGCCAAGCGAATCGGAGTGGGAGTACGTCGCTCGGGCGGGGACGACCACACCGTTCCACACGGGCGCGACGATTACCGCGGATCAGGCGAACTACGACCGGCAGCACTCCTATCCTAACCTCCACGCTGTCGATACGGACGTCCCTAGCCCCCGAAAGCCAGTGCCGGTAGGTTCGTTCGGGGCGAACGCATGGGGTCTGCACGACGTGCATGGGAACGTGGAGGAGATGACCGAGGACTGCATGAACTGGAACGGCTACGACGGAGCGCCGAGCGATGGCAGCGCGTGGCTGACGGGCGACTGCGACTTTCGCGTGACACGCGGCGGCGCCTGGCTTACCCAGCCAGTAAGCGTCCGCGCCGCGGCGCGGGGGGCCATCAACATGTCCTTACGGTTCGTAAGACACTTCGGATTCCGCGTGGCCCGGACGCTCACCCCATGAGTCCTTGCCTCCTTGCCTTGGGTTTCGGACGCGCCTTATGTTGTGCGAGACCCGCTGGGGATTCCAAAAGGGCGAAGCCGCTGCTTTTGCAGAGCGTCGTTGAAGGCGCGCGGGATGTTCCCACGTTCACCACCACTGCGGCCCGCGCACGATTCCGCTGTGGGCTGCTCCTTCTCGCGCTCGCCGCGGCACATTCGGCCCCAGCGGCAGCTGACCACAACTTCGGCCACGCCACTGACCTCGGCAAGACCACGAGTTGGGAAAGCGACGGCAAGACCCTTATCGGGGATATCCCTGCTGTAGAGGGTACAAGGGAGAGCTACCACCGATTCAGCGTGGAAGTCGCTGGGACTGTCTTTGTAAGCGGCGTCGTTTCACCCCGGATATTCAACGAAAACCGCGTACCCCTGAGCAGTCCGGAACACGGACTCGACCTCGAACCAGGCACCTACATCTACCTTGAACCAGGCACCTACTATGTTGTCTTCAGCGCGAATGGAGCATACCGCGTCCGTCTCCAGGGCGGAGGGCGTGGCCACGATGACTTTGGCAATGTCATGGAGACCGCGCAGTCGGTGGAACTCGCCATCAGCCAGCCGCCCACGCCCAATCAGGTGGGACTGAGGCGCCGCGTCACAGGCGCTCCGGCCGAGCCTTTGCGCGGCCGCATCGACTACTCAGAGGACAGAGACTATTTCAAGTTCGTCGTGCCCGAAGGGACCGATAAGCTGGTGCGCATCTGGTTGTCCGACGCCACTTCCACCGATTCCACCGATCCTGACTTTACCAAAAGGTTCTGGCTCCAGGACGAATACGGAGAAGTCGTCTACGGTGGTAGTAGGCTCTTCGGCGGAGCTGTCGCTCGCGCGATGGTCGTCACTCCGGGCACATACTATCTGCTCGTCCGTGGACGGCCAGTCCACCGCGGCTTCGCCACCGAGTGGGTGACCGGACCATACTGGCTAAACCTCACTGCAGGGGATGACCACGGCAACCTCCTCCAGAACGCGAGCCGGATCCAGTTGCCTAGCGAAACGACCGGAACGATTGACTATAATGAACTCTATAGTACTAGGTGGAGCCTCGAAATCAGTTACCTTGGCGCTGACATCGATTCCTTCTGGTTCCAAGTGGAGAGCCCCGGTAGGGTGGGAATAGGGTTTTCTGGGCCCGATGTTGAAGTAAGTCTCTACGATTCCGAAGGGAAAGACGTCGAGCCTGAGGGTGACGGATACCCAGGTGCCATCTTCAGCGGAGTGTTCGATCCAGGAGTCTACTATGTTGTCGTGCGGGGCAACCGGTATGCTGGCTCCTATAAGCTCCATCTGTACGGCGAAGTCTCCGGCGGGGTCACCGTGCCGCTGCTTCCCTCGGATGACGCCCCCCGCGGCCGGCAAGGATTCGTCCGGATCATCAACCATTCCGGCAAGGAAGTCGAAGAAGTCAAGGTTACGGCCTTTGACGACACCGGCCGGGAAGCGGGGAGCTTCACGTTGGAGAATCTGGGGCCTTGGCAGACGGTGCACTTCAACTCGCGGGACTTGGAGCTGGGCAACCGGGCCAAGGGGATCAACAACGGCGTTGGCAGAGGCGAGGGCAGCTGGTACTTGGAAGTGGCGCCGAGCGAACCGGAAGTCGAAGTGCTTTCCTACATCCGCACTCCCGACGGCTTCCTCACCAGCATGCACGACCTGGTGCCGAGCCGGGGCATAGAGCATCGCGTGGCGGTGTTCAACCCGGGCAGCAACCGCGCGCAGGCAAGCAGGCTGCGCCTCCTCCACCCGAGGTGCCCGCAAAGCGAACAGAGCGGCTGCAGCCCCGCCAACGTCGCCATCTTCGGCGTGGACGACGCGGGGAAGCGGTCGCCGGACGTTCGGTTCCAGTTGGCCTCCGGCGTGGCGTGCGAAGTGACGGCGGCGCAGTTGGAGGGGTTGGATCCCAGCCCCGCTTGCCTCGGCGGCGGCAACAGCCTCGGCGACGGCGACGGCAAGTGGCAGCTCTTCATCTCCGCCGACCAGCACCTCCACGTCATGTCGCTGCTGGACGGCGCGAGCGGGCACCTGACCAACCTGTCGGCCCCCGCTTCCAGCCAAGCCTTCGCGACGCCGGCCGGCCAATCGGGAACAGCCCAGTGAACCAACTGTCCACTTGGCGGCGCAGGTCATGTCCAAAGGCATGTTCTTGATCCCGTGCGCCCTCACCTATGCCGTGGGCTGGTTCGGCGCGTTGGGCTTGGATCGGCAGATGGACAGCCTGCGGGAGAAGAAGGTCCCCCTGGCGTGAACAGCCCAGCGTTGCAAGCGTCGTTGAAGGTGCGCAGAGTGCCCACGTTCCGCCACCGCGGCCCTCGTGCGGTTCTGCTGGCACTGTTCCTTCTCGCGCTCGCGGCGGCACATTCGGCCCCGGCGGCAGCTGACCACAACTTCGGCCACGCCACTGACCTGGGCAAGACCACGAGTTGGGAAAGCGACGGCAAGACTCATGTCGGGGAGGCCCCCGGCGCAGACGGCGGGGAAAGCTACTACCGATTCAGCGTGGAAGTCGCTGGAAATGTCTGGGTTCATTCAATCGACTATGGCTTTCCCGACCTCCGGCTCTTCGACGAAAATCGCATGCCCCTGACCAGTTGGTCGGGTGGTGCCATCACCGTCCACCTTGAGCCAGGCACTTACTACGTTGTCGCCAAATCACAGTCCGCTGCGGCACCTGTAGCATACCGCCTCCGTCTAGTGGGCGGAGGGCGTGGCCACGATGACGTCGGCAATGTCATGGAGGCCGCGCAGTTGGTCGAACCCGACATCAGAATGCGGCGTACCATTTTGCGCGCCCGCGTGGACTACCAAGAGGACCTAGACTATTTCAAGTTCGTTGTGCCCGAAGGGCTCCATAATCCCGTGCACATTTGGTCACCTAGGTACGAGCGAAGGGAACCAGCTAACCTAGTGCTCCGGCTCTCGGATGAATACGGAATGGAGCTCGCAAACGGCTTCGATACAGACTTCTTCATCAGAAGGTATCTCGCGCCGGGCACATACTATTTGAGCATCCATGGAGCCATTGTATCTGGTTCCAGAAGATACACCGGGCCATACCAGGCATACCTCACTGCAGCAGAGGACGACCACAGCGACTCCTTCCAGAACGCGAGCCGTATCCAGTTGCCTAGCGAAACGACCGGAACGTTTAGCAGCAACTATTCAAGTGACGTAGATTTCTTCTGGTTTCGAGTGACGACGCCCGGCAGCGTGGAGATTTGGACGTCTGGCACCGACGATACCCACGGACGCCTCTACGACTCTTACGAGGTCGAGCTTGAGGAGGACGACGACTCAGGGGATGGCTTTAACTTCCGCATCAACAGAATGCTCGATCCGGGGATTTACTATGTTGCGGTGGTCAGCCTACGCCATGAGTCTGTAGACCGCTACACCCTCCATCTGTCCGGCGAAGCTGTCGGGGCAGCGGTCACCGTGCCGCTGCTTCCCTCGGATGACGCCCCCCGCGGCCGGCAAGGATTCGTCCGGATCATCAACCATTCCGGCAAGGAAGTCGAAGAAGTCAAGGTTACGGCCTTTGACGACACCGGCCGGGAAGCGGGGAGCTTCACGTTGGAGAATCTGGGGCCTTGGCAGACGGCGCACTTCAACTCGCGGGACTTGGAGCTGGGCAACCGGGCCAAGGGGATCAACAGCGGCGTTGGCGGAGGAGAGGGCAGCTGGTACTTGGAAGTGACGCCGAGCGAACCGGAAGTCGAAGTGCTTTCCTACATCCGCACCCCCGACGGCTTCCTCACCAGCATGCACGAGCTGGTGCCGAGCCGGGGCATAGAGCATCGCGTGGCGGTGTTCAACCCGGGCAGCAACCGCGCGCAGGCAAGCAGGCTGCGCCTCCTCCACCCGAGGTGCCCGCAAAGCGAACAGAGCGGCTGCAGCCCCGCCAACGTCGCCATCTTCGGCGTGGACGACGCGGGGAGGCGGTCGCCGGACGTTCGGTTCCAGTTGGCCTCCGGCGTGGCGTGCGAAGTGACGGCGGGGCAGTTGGAGGGGTTGGATCCCAGCCCCGCTTGCCTCGGCGGCAGCCTCGGCGGCGACAACAGCCTCGGCGACGGCGCCGGCAAGTGGCAGCTCTTCATCTCGGCCGACCAGCACCTTCACGTCATGTCGCTGCTGGACGGCGCGAGCGGGCACTTGACCAACCTGTCGGCCCCCGCTTCCAGCCAAGCCTTCGAGCCGCCGGCCAGCCAATCGGGAACTGTTGAGGCGTGTCGTCAATGCCGTCGCCAAGGCGCGGGCGCGCCAATGGGCGGCGCGTTGTGAGCGCGAGTGAGTGAATTCGGTGCGCAGCTTCTCCAGCAGGGCGGCTGTCGCATGATTGGCGTGCTCGGCGCGACGCTCTGGATTTTGAGCGGATTCGGAGGAACGGGAAGATGGCACATATGAAGCGGTTTACGTTCGCCGCTGTCGCGCTGGCGCTGGCCACTTGGACCAAGGCGGCTAACGACTTGGAAACGTTGGTCGACATTCCCGATGCGACCCTCAACGTGGTATTGGCAATCAAACTAGGATGTCGACGAGGCCCATGCCGACACCCCTTACCCGCCGACGAGTTGGGCCGCATTTCCGTTTTGCGCGTACCCGACTTTTCTGGTGTTGAACGCTCGGATTTGGGTATTAGACGATTGGATGGCATTGAGTATGCCATCAGCCTAAGGGAGCTAAGGGCCAGGGGTGGAGCGATCTCCGACGTCGCGCCGCTGGCCGGCCTGAAGCAGCTGGAACGTCTCGTCCTGAGCCGGCACGAGATCGTGGACGTGTCGGCGCTGGGATCGCTCAAGTCCTTGAAAGAGCTCAACCTGTCCAACAACGCGATATCGCAGGGCGTGTCGGCGCTGGGATCGCTCAAGTCCTTGAAAGAGCTCAACCTGTCCAACAACGCGATATCGCAGGGCGTGTCGGCGCTGGGATCGCTAGGGTCCTTGGATTCGCTCTACCTGTCCAACAACAAAATTGCGGACGTGTCGGCGCTCGGATCGCTGGATCTGAGAAAGCTTGACCTAAGCGGCAACGAGATCGCGGACGTATCGGGGCTGGGGTCGCTGAGCATGGGGGATTATGTAAACGCCTTGCCCCATAATGCGAGAGCTCTCTACCTGTCCAACAACAAAATTGCGGACGTGTCGGGGCTGGGGTCGCTCGGGAGCTTGGATTGGCTCTACCTGTCCAACAACGCGATCGCGGACGTGTCGGCGCTGGGGTCGCTCGGGGACTTGGAACGGCTCTACCTGTCCAACAACGCGGTCGCGGACGTGTCGGCGCTGGGGTCGCTCGAGTCCCTCAGGTGGCTCGACCTGAACAACAACAAGATTGCGGACGTGTCGGCGCTCCGATGGCTGGAGTCCCTGGGGTATCTCGACCTAAGCGACAACGCGATCGCGGACGTGTCGGCGCTGGGATTGGCCCCGAGGCTCAACTACCTTGACTTGAGCGGCAACGAGATTGCGGACGTTTCGGCGCTGGGATCGATCGGTCACTTCGATTACCTTGACCTAAGCGACAACGCGGTCGCGGACGTTTCGGCGCTGGGATCGAACGATGAACTGCGCTGGCTCGACCTGAGCGGCAACGAGATCGCGGACGTGTCGGCGCTGGGATTGGCCCCGAGCCTCAACTACCTTGACTTGAGCGGCAACGAGATTGCGGACGTGTCGGCGCTGGGGTCGCTCGAGTCCCTGTGGCATCTCGACCTAAGCGGCAACCGAGTCACGGACCTCACTCCCTTGGCCGGGTTGGTGGGCTTGGGATCCCTGTTTCTGAACGACAACCAAGTCACGGACCTCACCCCTCTGTACTTTGGTCCCCTGCGGCAACTCCACATCCGAAACAACGCCGTCCGGGACCTGTCGCCGTTGCTGGCCGCCACTCAAGGGAGGTGCTTAGCTTACTCTGATTGTTCGTTGAAGGTGGTGGACGTGCGGGGAAATCCGCTGTCTGGCGAGGCGTTGAGCGCTTTGGGCACGCTGCGGGAAAGGGGCGTCACCGTTCTGGCGGGCGAGGCGGTGCCGTACTTCCCCGCGGCCGGCGGCAGCCGCGAGGGCTTCGCTCGGATCATCAACCGGAGCGACGCGGATGGCGAGGTGCTCATCGAAGCGGTGGACGACGCCGGCGTCCGCTTCGGGCCCGCGCGCATGGACGTGGGCGCTCGGCGGGCCGTTCACTTCAATTCGCGGGACTTGGAGAACGGCAACGCGGCCAAGGGCCTCCGCGACGGCGTTGGCCGCCCAACCGCCGGCGACTGGCGCTTGGAGGTGACTTCCTCCTTGGACATCGAGGTGCTGTCCTACGTGCGCACGGACGACGGCTTCGTCACCGCCATGCACGACGTGGCGGCCCCGACGCACATCGGGGCGGGCATCGGTTTCGCTGACCCCGCCCCCTTAGCGTGGCTGCCCTTCTTCAACCCCGGCAGCAACGAGAGCCAGCGGAGCAGCGTGCGCGTGGTGAACCTGAAGACCTACGGTAGTACTTCATGGGCGGCGATGGGCTACGACGATCGCGGCGCGCGGCGCCAAATCCTAGATCGTGTATATGCTCGTGAGTTAAATTTGCGGCCCGGCAGTGCGATGACCCTCACGGCACAGCGGTTGGAGAGCGACTACGACCTTCGCGACGGCCACGGCAAGTGGCAACTGGTGGTGCCTGGGTTCACCCTGCCGCGCATCGGGTCTCAGGAGTTGGAGTACCTGTGGCTGGCGATGGGCCTCTTGGAGAGCCCCACGGGGCATCTCGCCAACCTCTCCACGGCGCCGGACAACGCGGAGCCGCTGGCGGGCGGCGGCGCCAGGCACCGCGTGCCGCTGTTCCCCGCCGCCGGCGGCGCGCGACAGGGGTTCGTGCGGGTGATCAACCGGTCGCACTGCTCAGGCGACGTGGCAATAGAGGCGGTGGACGACGCGGGCAACCGTTCCGGCCCGGTGCGCTTGGAGCTGCGCGGTCTGCACGCAGCGCACTTCAACTCCCAAGACCTGGAGGCGGGCAACGCCGCGAAGGGGCTCTCCGGCGGAGTGGGGATGGGCGAAGGCGACTGGCGCCTCGAGCTCACGTCCGCCCTGTACCTCCAGGTGCTGTCCTACGTCCGCACGGCGGACGGCTTCGTCACGAGCATGCACGACTTGGCGCCCCGCGCCGCGGACGGCAGCCACCGCGTCGTGTTCTTCAACCCCGGCAGCAACCCGCGGCAGGTGAGCAAGCTGCGTCTGGTCAACGACGGCGACCGGGCGGCGTCGGCGACGATCGCGGGCACTGACGACGGCGGCTCCGATTCGGGGACGGTGGCGGTGACGGTGCCGGCGGGGCAGGCGCTAACGTTCACGTCCGCGCAGCTGGAGGCGGGCGGCGGGGCCCTCTCGGGCGGCTTGGGCGACGGGTCGGGCAAGTGGCGGCTGCGGGTGGAGTCCGACGAGCCGCTCTCGGTGATGAGCTTGCTGGAGAGCCCGACCGGCCACCTCGCCAACGTCTCGACCGGCACGGAGGGTGCCATCGGGGTCAACGCCGACCTGCCTTGGATGGAGGACATCAGGGAATACTCGGGCGAAGGCCGCCACAGGGGATACCCGCATGTCGACCGGCGTTGGATGGAAGAGAAGCTATGTTTTCCGTCTTCGTGGACAGGATGGTGACGGTGCCGGCGGGGCAGGCGTTCACGTCCGCGGAGCTGGAGGCGGTCGGCGGGCCCCTCTCGGGCGGCTTGGGCGACGGGTGGGGCAAGTGGCGGCTGCGGGTGGAGTCCGACGCGTCGCTCTCGGTGATGAACTTGCTGGAGAGCCCGACCCGGCCACCTCGCCAACGTCTCGACCGGCACGGAGGTGGCCATCGAGGTCAACGTCGACCTGCCTTGGATGGAGGACATTCGGGGCACCTCGATCTACGCCTACGTTTACCGGCATTGGACGGAGGAGAAGCTATGTTTTCCGTCTTCGTGGCTGGATTGGTACCACTACTAGCTGTCCCGTCGCCATTGGAGCCACTGTGCGCATTGCCCGGCCCGTTGCCATTGCGTTCCTCTTGAGCCTCGCTGGCTGCCAGAGCTATACGGATCCCGATGCCGGCCGCACCGTCGGCGAGGTGACGGACGACGCCAGCATCTTAGTGCGCGTCAAGGGCGCGTTGCTGGCAGACCGCGAGGTGAGCGGGTTGCGCATCAACGTGGAGGTGCATCAAGGAGTCGTTGCGCTGCATGGACGCGTGAAGAGCGAGGCACACCGGCTGCGGGCTTTGGGCATCGCCCGGGATGTCTCCGGCGTGGTTGAGGTGAAGGATCATCTTGAAACAGCCGGGGAGGCCACGAAGGAGCCGCGTTGAACGCTCAAGGTTCGTCTGCAGGGGAGAGCCAGTCTCGGGGCGGCAGAAAGCGTTCCGTCAACTCCGCTTCCGGCGAACCGGGCGCGGGGCGCCAGCCGTAGCGCCACTGCGCTCTTGGCGGCAGCGATGCCAGCAGGGATTCCACCCGCCGCCCGGATTGCAGGCCGTAGCGGGTGCCGCGGTCGATGGCTAGGTTGAACTCCGCGTAGCGACCGCGGCGCAGCAACATGAACGCCTCCTCGCGCTCGCCCCAAGGCATTGCCGTGCGGCGCTCGAAGATGGGCGCGTAGCCGCGCAGGAACGCGCTCCCCACGGCATCGACGAAGGCGAAGCTGGCGTTGAAACCGCCGCGCGTCCAGTCGTCGAAGAAGATGCCCCCTACGCCGCGAGCTTCGCCGCGGTGCTTGAGGAAGAAGTAATCGTCGCAGTTGCGCTTCAGTTCGGCGTGGAAGCCGCCATGCGCTTCGCATGCGTCGCTCGCCACGCGGTGCCAATGCACCACGTCCTCCTCGAACGGGTAGTGGGGCGTGAGGTCGAAGCCGCCGCCAAAGTGCCAAGCCGGCGCCGCGGGTGGGTGGGCGGGGAGAGGGCGGGGAAGGGTGGCCGCGACGAGGAAAAACCGCAGGTTCATGTGCGCGGTGGGCACATATGGATTGCGCGGATGCACGATCAACGAGAGGGCAACGGCTTGGAACGGCTGCCCGGCGAGGTGCGGATTGCGCTCGGTGGCGGCTGCTGGCAAGGCCGCGCCGATGCTGTGGGTGAACAGCACCGCGGCCTTCTCGATGGCAGCGCCATCCTGCAGCACGCGCGGCCGCGACAGGCCGCCGCCGGGAGTTGCCAAATCCTCGCCGCTGAACCGCCGTGCGCCGTCAAGCCGCTCCAGCTCGCGGATGATGTCGGCTTGTCGCTCGAGGAAACAGCGCCGCACGGTGGCGACCCAAGCGGCTTCGTCCATCATGGCTACCCTCTAGGCCGCGACGCTTCGCCACGGGAGTGGAAGGCGGATTTTGCAGTATCCTGCGGCGATTTTGACGCGAGGCGGGAGGGCGCTTGGCCATGGTCCACGATGACGCTGCCGTGGCCGAAGCGCGTGCGCTCATCGCCGCCGCCGGCCGGCAGTTGCGCCACGCCGCAGCGGGGCTGGACGAAACTGCGCAAATCCAGCTCTATGACCTTGCCTTTTCCTGCGCCGAGCTCGCCGCTGCCGAGGCCCTCTTGGACTATGCCGCGCTCGCAGCGCCGCCGGCCGAGGCGGCCCTGAAGACGGCCCTCGCGTTGGGCTTTTGCGCCGAAGCGGTGGGCAACTTCCAGCAGCGCTTGCGGCTGCGGCCCAGTGCCTACGGCCTGCGGGCGGACGACTTGGCCGACGATCACATCGCGTTCACCGAGCGCCATTTGGCGCCCGCCAACTTCTGCGCCATCGGCGCCGCGTTGCGTGAACGGGGCGGGCGGTTGCCAACGGATCATCTAGATGAAGAGAAGAGCCTCATCCGCGAGACCTTTCGGCAGTTCGCCGACGACCAGGTGGCGCCGCTGGCGGCGGACATCCACCGCCAAGACATGATGGTGCCAGACAGCATCATCGACGGGCTGCGGGAACTCGGTTGCTTTGGCCTGTGCGTGCCAGCGCGTTACGGTGGCTTGCAGCCCGATGACGCCGAAGACAGCTTGGGGATGGTGGTGGTCACCGAAGAGTTGTCGCGCGCTTCGTTGGGAGCCGCCGGCAGCTTGATCACGCGCCCAGAGATCATGGCGCGGGCGCTGTTGGAAGGCGGCACAGAGGAGCAGAAGCGCCGTTGGCTGCCGGGGCTTGCGGCGGGAGACCCGCTGTGCGCCATCTCGGTGACGGAGCCGGCCACGGGTTCGGATGTCGCTGCGGTGGCGCTTAAAGCGACGCCGGCGGATGGCGGCTGGCGGCTGAACGGCGCCAAGACGTGGTGTACGTTCGCCGGCAAGGCCGGCGCCATCTTGGTGTTGGCGCGCACAGACCAAGCGGCGCGCCCGCCACACCGGGGCTTGTCGCTCTTCGTGGTGGAAAAGCCCTCGACGGACGCCCGCGAGTTCGAACATGGCGATGGCCGCGGCGGCCGCGTCTCAGGCCGAGCGATACCCACCATCGGCTATCGCGGCATGCACTCCTTCGAGATGTTCTACGATGGCTTCTTCGTGCCGGCGGATGCCTTGGTGGGCGAGGCCCAAGGGCAGGGCAGGGGCTTCTACTACACCATGCGTGGCTTTGCTGGGGGGCGCCTGCAAACCGCTGCCCGCGCCGGCGGCCTCATGCGCGCGGCGTTCGAGGCGGGGCTGGCCTACGCCGAACAGCGCGAGGCGTTTGAACAGCCGGTGGCGAGCTATCCGCTCACATTGCAGAAGCTGGCGCGCATGGCGATGCATGTGACGGCTTGCCAACAGTTTGCCTACCAGACGGCGCGGCGCATGGACGCCGGCGATGGCCAGATGGAAGCGAGCTTGGTGAAGCTCCTCGCCTGCAAGGCGGCGGAATGGGTCACCCGCGAGGCGATGCAGATCCATGGCGGCATGGGCTATGCCGAAGAAGTGGCGGCCAGCCGTTACTTTGTGGACGCGCGGGTGCTGTCGATCTTCGAGGGCGCCGAGGAGACGCTGGCGCTGAAAGTGGTTGGCCGCTCGCTGCTTGCGGAAGCCGCCAACGCGGATTGAGCGCGCTACGGCTCTGCGGAAAGGCGGCGCGGCGCGCGGCGGCGTGGCCGCGTATCTTTGTTCGTCCCGCGCCGGGCGCGGATGACGCTCGCCGGCCCCAAGTCGAACAGGAAAATGGAAGCGATGCCGAGGCCCAAGAGCGCCGGCGCCATCGCCAGCGGCACTGGCAGCGTCAACGCGCCGACAAAGGTGGTGGCCGCGGCGACCAAGAGCACCATCGGCCGCGCCATCCACCAGTTCCACACGCGGTGGCGCCGGAACGTGGCATGGACGATGTTCACCGCGGCGCGCCCCCAAGCGGCGTTGTCGCCATCGCACATCACCTTGGCGTGGGTGAACCAAGTGCCTTTGCCGTCGCACACCATGATGACCCGCTTGTCGCCGGCGGCGAACGCAAAGTCGAACTTGCGCAGCGTGTCCGGCACTTCGGAGCCGGCCACCTCGGCCAACGAGTCGAAGCTGATCTCGTGGTTGCCGACATAGACGGTGAGCTGGGAGATGGGCCGCTCGGATTCATCGAGGTGCCCCTGAAGCGACCAGTGCAGCATGCTCAAGTCTTCAATGTCGATGTCGAATGCATCGATGCGCAGCCGGTGGCTGAAGCTGGTTTTCACTTGAGCGCTCTACAGGGCAGTCCGCATGTGAAGCCGGATTCTAGCCGAAAACCCTGCCCTGGATGCTTCCATGTAATTTCGCATAATACATATTATGTTAAATTAGGTCGTCGAAGCGCTAGCAGCCTATAATGGGCGCCTTCCTTGGCGGAGATGCGAGTGAGGGCGCTTCTGGGCGCACTTGTGCTGGCCTTTGCAGGCCACGCGCACGCTGCGACGCCCGCTGAACAGGCCCCGAGTGAGCGGGCGGCAGCCATGCCCTGCTCACCGGAGAGCGCGTGTGGCGACATGAGCCGCGTGCCGCGGCGCGTCCACCAAGTTGCCGGCCTTGAGCGGCCAGTCGAGATTCTGGTCGATGCGTGGGGCGTGCCGCACATCTATGCGGCCACCCACTACGATGCGTTCGTCGCGCAAGGCTTCAACGCCGCACGGGATCGGCTGTGGCAAATCGACTTGTGGCGGCGGCGCGGCCTCGGCCAGCTCGCTGCCGTCCTCGGCGAGGACTATGTGGCGCAGGATCGCGCCAATCGCCTGTTCCTCTACCGTGGCGACATGTACCGCGAGTGGCTCGCTTACGGCAGCGACGCCAAGCGCATCGCCACCGCGTTCGTCGCCGGCGTCAACGCCTTCGTGGAGTTGGCGCGTGCCGACGCGGCGTTCTTGCCGGTCGAGTTCGAGTTGCTCGGCTACTTGCCGGAGCGCTGGCAGGCAGAAGACGTCGTGCGCATTCGCAGCCACGGCTTGTGGCGCAACGTCGTCTCGGAAGTGACGCGCTCGCGCCTCGTCTGCCAAGTCGGCGTGGCGAAGGCGAGCTTGTGGCGGCGGCTGCGGCCGGATTGGTCGCTGCAGGTGCCAGATGGCCTAGACCCATGCTCCATTCCCGCGGACGTGTTGAAAGACTATGTGCTGGCCACGGCGTCCGTGCGGTTCGATGCCGCTGCCGAGCCGGAACCGGAGCCGGATGCAGAGGAGGGCATGGCCGCCGGCAGCAACAATTGGGTCATCGCGCCGGCGCGCGCCGCCGGCGGCAGAGCCATCCTCGCCAATGACCCGCATCGCGGCCACGCGGTGCCTTCGCTGCGCTACATCGCGCACTTGGTGGCGCCCGGCCTCAACGTCATCGGCGCCGGCGAGCCGTCGCTGCCCGGCGTCTCCATTGGCCACAACGAGCGCATCGCCTTCGGGTTGACGATCTTCGCCATCGATCAGGAAGACCTCTACTTCTATCCGGCGGCGACGCCGGTGCGCGTCATCGAAGAGGCCATCGACGTGAAGGATGGCGAGCCAGTGTCCGCGACCCTTGAATTCACCCGCCACGGGCCGGTCATCCATCGAGACCCGGCGCGCATCTACGCGGTGCGCGCCGGCTGGCTCGAACCTGGCATGGCACCCTACTTCGGCAGCGTCGAATACATGCGCGCGGAGAATTGGCGCGAGTTCCGCGCCGCGTTGAACCGCTGGGGAGCGCCTTCCGAGAACCAGGTGTACGCCGATGTCGAGGGCAACATCGGCTACAAGCCGGCCGGGCTGTTTCCGCGCCGGGACACCCACGATGGCCTGCTGCCCGTGCCCGGCGATGGCCGCTACGAGTGGCGTGGCTTCTTCGACATGGATGCGTTGCCGGAGGAGTACAACCCCGCGCACGGGTTCATCGCCACGGCGAACGCCAACACGCTGCCGTCGGATTACCCCATTGGGGCGCGACGGGTGGGCTTTGAGTGGGCGGCGCCGTGGCGGCAGGAGCGCTTGACGCGGGTGCTGTCGGAAGGCGGCGGCCACACGCTGCGCGCCTCCTTGGCGCTGCAGCGAGACTACGTTTCCACGCTGGGCCAGGCGTTGGTGCCCGCGTTGCCGCCGAGCAGCTTCTTGGCGGGTTGGGATGGCGTCATGGCGGCCGATTCGCCGCAGGCCGCGTTCTTCGCCGTTTGGTACTACCGGCACCTGAACCCCGCCCTCACGCGCCGGGCGTTGGGCGAGCAGGACGCAGTGTCGGCGCTGGACTCCACCGTCATCGTGGAGCTCGCGCGCGAGCCGGAAGCCGGTGCCCTCATCGCCGACACGTTAGCTGCGGCTTGGGCGGAAACGAGTGCCCTGCTCGGCGCGGATCCGCGCCGATGGCGTTGGGGCGCGCTGCATCGCATGGCGTTCGCCCATCCCCTGCTGCCGTTGGCAGACGCGCCGCTGGCGGCGCAAATGCGCATCCGCGAGTTTGGCCGCGGCGGCGACGGCCATACCGTGAACAACAACGGCTTCGACTTGATGGACTTCAAGGTGCGTGGCGGCGCCTCGTGGCGCATGGTGGTGGCGCCGGGTGATTGGGACAACGCTCGCATGACCAACGCGCCGGGCCAGTCCGGCGACCCGTCAAGCCGTTTTTATGACAACTTGGCCGAAGGTTGGGCGAACGATGCGAGTTTCCCCCTGCTCTACTCGCGCAGCGCCGTGGAGCGGCACACGACGCTCAAGATCGAATTGCGGCCAGCGGCGCCGTAGCACTCCCCTGCCCCATGCCGGCCGCGGCGCGGTTGGTCGCTGCCCCAGATGAGCTACCGGATGCGAAAGTGCGCGTTGACGAGGCCTGGCTCTTCCTGCCCGTGAATCGACGCGGTGGCGATGCGCAGGCCATGCTCCGCGGCCAAGCGCTCGGTCCACTTCAAGATCGGGTTGAACGGCTGCCCTTCGATCACCACCGTCACGCCGCCGTTGCTGTCCGGCTGATAGCGGGTGAGGCGCAGATCGAACGCTTTCGCGGTGCTGTCCACCAGCGTCAACAAAGACTGGCCAGAAGAGCTTGGCGCGGCTTGCGTGCCACCGCGCCGTGCGCGCGCCTCGTGAGCCTGCATCCACTGCAGACGCGATTGTTGCGTTAGGTAGTTGGCGATGGCTGCGGTGCGGTACTCAACGATGGGCTGATACACCCCCGCGTACAAGAACATGGCCACCGCGGCGGCCAGGCCGATGTTGACGGCGCGCCGGTCCCGCGCGCTCAGCGCCAGGTAACGCCGCGCGATTGGCGAATCCCGCCATGCGAAGCCCAGCTTGCTCCGCTGCCCGAATGCCGTGCGCAAGCTGGCGATGCCGAACTGCGGCGTCATCCCGCCAACTCCAAGCGCAGCCGGGCATGCACCTGCCCTTCCCGCTCTTCCGCCGAGCCGATGTCCACTTGGAGCCCCTGCTCCTCCAAGCGCTCGCTTAAGCCGTCTAGGTCGGCGTAGCCGGCGAGCCTGATCTCGGTGGCGAGTTGCGCTCGCTTCTCGTCGAACGACAGGGATTTAAGCTCTGCGCCGCCTGAGCCGCTGCCTATGCCCGCCACAAGCCGGCCAAGCAACAAATGGAACTGTCCCTGGTCGTCACCCGCTTGGCCCATGCGCTGTCGCATCTCGGCATAGACATTCCGAGCCGGCCGTTCATCCGGGTAGATGGCTTGGTAGAGTGCCCGCGCCTCTGCGCCCAGGGTGCCGGCCTTGCGTTCCGCCCACAACCCTTCGGCCAAAGCGCCACCGACGAAGATGGCGCCCATGAGGGCTGCCAGCGCGGCCACGCTGCGCCAGCCGGCCGCGCTGGGCTGGTGACGCCGGGTGGGCTGGTAAGGCCCCTGCAGCAGGTTGATGGCGGCGGCTTGCGGTGACCAACGCGAGGCGAGGTATGCCAGCGGCCCGTCTGGCAGGGCAATCTCTGCCGCCGGCGGCGGCAAACCCGGACCGTCGATGTCTGCCAACGTGCCGCCGATCAACGTCAGTGGCGCTGCATCGGTGTCGGCGTTGCCGTCGGATGCGGCGCACAGCACATCGGGCAGCAGTTGGACATCGACGCGGGCCATGTGCTCCGGCGCCCGCACCATCACGTCATCCCCGTCGAACATCACGCTGACGCCGCCTGCGTCCCCAGGCAGCAGGCTCGCGTCCGCCACGGCATGCTGTGGCGACAAGCCGGCTTCGCGCAGGCAGGCGAGCCAATCGGACAAGAGCGCATCGTCAATCGCGGCGCAATGCACCGGCCGGCCACGCGCGACGGGCGCGTGCGCCAAGTGCATGGTCTCGATGTCTTGGGCTAGGAACTCCTCCGCGGCGAACGGCAGCGCGCGGCGGATATGGGAGCTGCTGCGCCCCGGCACTGTGAGTGTGAGCCAAGTGACGCACTCGATGGGCACGAGCAGCACGATGTCCTGCGCGTCGCCCGCCCAAGGCTCATCGGCGAGCGCCGCCAGCGCGTCCGCATCCCCTGCCCCTTGCGCCAGCACCGTTCCGGCGGCGTCGCGCACGAGCCATTCGATGTGGATGCGCCACCCGGCTTCGGTGTTGCGGGCCGGCGTGCGTGGACGAAGAAAGAGCATCAGTCTGGTGTGCCTTCGCGGCCCTCTGCCGCGGTCTCGAAGCGGCGCCCGAAGTCTCGCGCCAACGTGCGCACGGCGCCGGTGGTCGGGTCGCGATGCAGCGTTGACGTCAGCTCGGCGCGCACTCCTCGCAGTTCGACCCGCGCCGACACCGAGAAGAACTCGCTGGTGACGGCGAGCGCGCTAACGCTCGCGCCCAGCGCCGCGTGGTCGGCGGCCGCGGCGGCCACGTCTTCATACTCGCGCTCGGATTCTATCAGCCTCTCGGCCACATCCTCGGGCAGGTTCAGGCAGCGCAACACCTCGTAGCCGACAGTGTTCACGTTGATGCGTGGCTTTGCCGCCGGCGTCGCGGCCACATGCGGGCGCAGCCGTTCGTACGCCTCGGCGTCGGCGACGGCGAGCAGTTCGCTCAACCCCGCAGCCGGCCGATTGGCCGCGCGATACGGCGGGTCGGCCAACAGATAGACGTCGTCTTCGGCGCCAAAGCCATGCACGTCCCGGTCTTCGTCCACCCAGTCCAGCCAAGCGTCGGCAAGGTTCGGATCCAGCTCAAGATTCTGCAGCAAACACTTGAATCGCGCCAGATTTTCGGGGCCGCGATCGCCAGTGACGCCATTCAAGTCAAGGCGTCGGTCGAGATCGATGATGGCGAGCTGGAGCTCGCCCCCCTCAATGGTGAAGGGCGCCTTGGCGGTCGCCCAATCCTCCAGCAGCGTGTCTGCGATGCGGGTGTCCTCCTCCGCCCAATCCTCATGCAGGATTTGGCGGGCGAATGCCTCGGCGCCCAACACATACTCCCGCGCTTGGGCGCCCTCGAAGGATTGCCGGGCGTGGGCGATGGTCAGCGCATGGCGCGAGATCATCTGGTAGGCCAAGGCGCTCGCCAGCGCGACGATGAGCAGCGTGCTCACCAAGGCGACGCCGCGGCCGCGCTCGGCTGGCAGCATTGCGCGCCACCGCTGGATGGCCGGCGCCGGCGCGCGGCGTGGCAGCACGCGGCGCCTAGGCGAGGCCATCCACATCCGCTGCTCCGGGTTCGTCTGGCGGCTCGTCGGCGTCGTCGCCGTCTGCTTCGCCCTCGTCATCGAACAACTCGTCGTCTGCGGCCGGCGCCGCCGGTGCCGAAGGCACCACCCACAGCCGCTCGATCTCGCCATAGCGCGGCAGCGTGATGCGCACCACCAATGCGGCCAGTTGCGCCTCGCCGCTCTCGGCGGTTGGCCAGTAGCCGTGTTCCTCACCATCTTCGTCGATGCCGAGCACGGCCACCTCCGTGACGCCGGCCAGCAGCAGTTGCGGGATGGGCTGCGTATCCTCGGCGCGGTCCAGCACTGGCCAGAAGAGGCGCTGCAGGCCCTCTGGCGCCACGCGATACGCAACGCGCTGCAGTTCGGAGCGCCGCTGCCGCAGGGGGTTGGCCCAGCCGCGCCGCGTGAACTCCAGCAACCCGCGCTGATTCACTTCCACCGCGTGGCCGGCATCGCCGAGTTCATCGCGCACCGGGCGGTGGGCAAGCTGCTGAACGTCGCGCCCGATGATGTCCGCGGCGCGTTGCAGCGCCACCAACTCATCGGAGAAGCGCCGGGTGTTGTCGCCCATGTCTGCGATCTGGCGCACGAGTTGGGTGGACATGACGCCGATGACGGCAAACACCGCGAGCGCGATGAGCATCTCAAGCAGCGTGAACCCGCCGCCGGCGCAACCACCGCAGCGCCGCGGCTGCGCGCCGGCGAGCGCTGGCCGCCTCTCTCGCATCAGTGCTGCCCCACGAACGCAGTGACGCTGTCCACCGGCCCTATTTCGGCGTCCTCTTGCATGGCGAACACATCGATTTGCATGCGTCGCAGCAGCGGATGCGAGGTCTGCCGGGTGGTGACGGCGACCGTCCACCGCAGCCCAGCGAAGGTGACGCGGCTGCGTGACGCGCCGAGCGCCGGCGGCGCCTCGCCGCGGCGGCGTTGCAGGCGCGCGCGTTGGATTGCGTTTTGCGCCACCATGTGCGCGAGCGTTCGGCGTTCGAGGCTGTGCAGTTGCGCCATGGTCTCGCCGCCGCGCAGATAGACGGTGGATGCGACGACGGCGACCACGGCCAACGCGACCATCAACTCGATGAGCGTGAAACCCCGGCCTCGCTTCACGCGGCCTCTTTTCATGTGGCGTCGCTGCCTTCGCGCCACGCGCGGGTGCGCTGAATGCCGTCGGACTCGACGATCCAAGGGGCTGCGTCCCACTCAGGAATCAGCCGCACGGAAAACGGGGTCTGTTCGCCGCTTGAGAGGATGAGCACTTGCGGCACCGCTTGGCGGCCGCGGCCCCCTGCCGCGGGTGCCTCGTCGTCGCCGCTGGCCGGGCGCCGGCGACGTTCCACCGCCACCACCAAGGACACGCCCGCTGGGGCGGGGCGGAAACGGAATGTGCCGGCGTCATGCCGCCGCCAACGGCGCGCGGCATCATCGTAGACGGCGAAACCGTACTCGGCAGCGTTGACGTAGAGCCCCCACGCCTCGTTGCGTGACACGGATTCCACGCGTGCGAGTTCCACCAACGCGGCAAGCCGCTCCGCCTCGGTCTGCAGCGCTCGCTCACGGCTCGCGCCGGCGAAATTGAACGCGACGACGCCGGCCAGCACGCCGATGATGGCGAGCACCACCAGCAGTTCCACGAACGTGAAGCCGCGCCGCGGCGCTGCAGTGGCCATGCGTTGAAGCGGCCCGGCGCCGGCAGCCGCCCCGCTACAGTTCGTTGTAGCGGATGTCTGCGCTGTTGCCCTCGCCACCCTCGGTGCCGTCGGCGCCCAGCGAATAGAGCTCGAAGCGTCCTTCGTTTGCGGCGTAGACGTAGGGCGACCCCCACGGGTCTGTCGGCAGCTTCTTGGCGTAGCCGTCGGGGCTGTAGTTCCTCGGCTCCGGGTAGCCATCCGGCTTCTCGACGAGCGCCTGCAGGCCTTGGCTCGTGGACGGATAGTGGGCGTTGTCCAGCCGGTATAAATCCAGCGTGGCGCCGATGCTGCGCAAGTCGTTCTCCACCGCGGTGCGCCGCGCTTGGTCGCCGCGGCCGATGATGTTCGGCACGAACAGGGCGCCGAGAATGCCGATGATGACCACCACCACCATGATCTCGATGAGCGTGAAGCCGCGCGCGCGGCGTTTTGCATTCATTCTTTAGGCCACCAGTTGATTCATCGTGAGTATGGGCAACATGATCGCCAACACAATGATAATCACCACAACGCCCATGAACAGCATCATCAGCGGCTCGAACAGGCGCACCAGGGTCGTCACCACGCGCGCCAGTTCTTCCTGCTGATAATCCGCCACCTTGCGCAGCATGGCGTCCAGTTCCCCGCTCGATTCGCCGCTCGCCACCATGTGCAGGAACATCGGCGGAAAGTGCCCGGCGGATTCCAGCGCTGCGCTTAAGCTCGCGCCCTCGCTCACCCGCGTCACCGCGCCTTCCAGCCGCGCCTTCAGCCAGTGGTTGGCGACCACTTCGCCGGCGATGCGCATGGCGTCCACCAAGGGCACGCCGCTCGACGTCAGGATGGAGAGCGTGCTGGCGTAACGGGCCGTGGCGCCGCCCCGGGCGATGCGCCCAATCAACGGCATGCCGAGCTTGCGCCGATCCCAACCGAGCCTGGCGCGCGGTTGGGCGAGCAGCCGCTTGACGCCGAGCACGGCGAGCGCCGCGGCGATGGCGATGAGCCACAGCCATTCGCGCAGGAACTCGCTGGCGGCGATCATGGCGCGGGTGAGGAATGGCAGCGCTTCGCCGGTGTCTTCGAAGACGCGCGTGATGTCCGGCACCACATAGATGAGCAAGGCGCCCACGATCAACAACGCGAAGCCGAGCAGCAGCGCCGGATACAGCAGCGCCATCTCCACGCTGCGGCGTGATTGGAAGCGCCCTTCCACATAGTCTGCTAGGTTCTCGAGCACCGCGGCGAGATGCCCGGACTGTTCGCCGGCGGCGATGGTGGAGCGATACAGGTCTGGAAAGGTTGCCGGAAACTCGCCAAACGCCGCAGCCAAGGCGTGGCCTTCGCGCACCCGCCCGCGCACGGTGACGATCATGGCGCGAGCGCTGCGTTTCTCGGTTTGCTTGGCGACGGTGTTCAGCGCTTCCTCCACGGGCAGCCCGGCGGCGATGAGCGTGGCGAGCTGCCGCGTGAAGAGCGCGAGTTCCAGTAGCGTGAGCCGGCGCGTGGCCAGCCAGCTGAAGCCGCCGCCCGCTTGCCGGTCGACAGTTTGATCGACGCTGAGCGGCGTCAGCCCCTCGTCGCGCAGGGTTTGGCGCGCTTGGCGGCGGCTGTCCGCCTCGCGCACGCCCTTTTGCCGTCGGCCGCGCGCGTCGAGGGCGACGAACTCAAAGGCCGCCATCCCCTGCCCTGCGTTGGCGGCCCGTGCGCTGCCGCGTTTGGCCGAGCGTCACGGGCGTTTGTCTTCCAGCGTCACGCGCAGCACTTCTTCCACGGTGGTGACGCCGGCCAGCACCTTGGCGCGGCCATCGGCGCGAATGGTGGGGAATCGCTCGCTCGCATGGGTCGCCAGCGTGTGTTCGGCGGCGCGGTCATGGATCAGTTCGCGCATATGGTCGTCGAGCAGGATGAGTTCATAGATGCCGATGCGGCCCTTGAAGCCGGTGTGGCCGCAGGCCTCGCAGCCCGTCGCTCGCCACACCGGCGCCGGCGCGGCGTCGCCAAGGAAGCGCTGCTCGAACGCATCCGGCTGAGATTCCCGCTTGCAGTGCTCGCAGAGCACGCGCACCAGCCGCTGCGCCAACACCCCGACTAGGCTCGACGCGACTAGGAACGGCTCCACCCCTTGGTCCACCAAGCGCGTCACGGCGCCGATGGCGGTGTTGGTGTGCAGGGTGGACATCACCAAGTGCCCCGTGAGGCTCGCTTGGATGGCGATCTGCGCCGTTTCCAAGTCGCGGATTTCCCCCACCATCACCACGTCTGGGTCTTGCCGGAGGATGGCGCGCAACCCCCGCGCGAAGGTCATGTCCGCCTTCTCGTTCACCTGCGTCTGGCCGATGCCAACGAGGTTGTACTCGATGGGGTTCTCGATGGTGAGGATGTTCATCGTGCGCGTGCTGAGCTCGGTGAGCGAGGCGTACAGCGTGGTCGTCTTGCCGGAACCGGTGGGGCCGGTCACCAAGAAGATGCCGTGCGGACGCTCGAGCACGCCCTTCAAGCGGGTGAGCGTTTGCTCCCCCATGCCGAGGTTGGGCAGCGTCAGGCGCCCCGCTTGCTTGTCGAGCAGGCGCAGCACCACGCGCTCGCCGTGCGCGGACGGCAGGGTGGACACCCGCACGTCCACTTCGCGCGCGCCGATGCGCAACGCAATGCGGCCGTCTTGTGGGGTGCGCTTCTCGGCGATGTCGAGCTTGGCCATCACCTTGATGCGTGACACTAGGAGCGCCGCCAAGGCGCGTTTCGGCCGCACCGCCTCGCGCATGACGCCATCCACGCGGAAGCGCACCACCAAGTCGCGCTCGAAGGTTTCGATGTGGATGTCGGAGGCGTCTTCCCGAATCGCTTCCGCAAGCAAGGCGTTGATGAGGCGGATGATCGGCGCGTCGTCCTCCTGCTCTAGCAGATCTTCCGTCTCCGGCACGGATTCGGCGAGGCGGGCAAGGCTCAAATCCTCGCCCATGTCTTCGACCATCTGCCTCGCTTCGGATGGGTCTCGGGCGTAGAGCTGCGCCAACAACTCGTCGAAGCGCGCGTCGCCCACCGCCTTCACGTCGAGGGCACGGCCGGCGAAGCGGCGCGCCTCGGCCAAGGTGGCAAGCGGCGGCGTTCGCTTGCAAATCAACGTGACGTGGCCGTTCCTCGCGGGCGCTTCGCCGGCGAGGGCCACCCCGAAGCGCCGCGCAAACGCGAATGGCAGGCGCTTGAGCTCCGTGTCTCCTTCAAGGCCCATCTCGGCCATGCTGTTCGGTGCCTGCGCCGCAAAGTGGGGATGATAGCAGCGTGCCCTCGGTCGCCGTTGTCACACGGTGCCGATGCGCTCCAACATGCAAACATTATTGCGAATCATTATCGTTTGCGTTAGTGTTCGCGGCTTGACGACATAAGACGGACTGCATGACGTTCATGAGGCACATCGTTGCCGTGCTGTTGGCAGCAGCGCACTTGGCAACAGCCGCCGAGTTGGCAACGCCGGAGGCGCCGGACGCCCCCGAGTCGGCGCCCTATCTTGAGACCGTGACCATCGTCGAGCGACGGAGCTCGGCGCGGCCGATCGCCGGCGCCGCTCACGTCGTCGGCCAAGACGCCTTGGAACGGTTCGAGTACGCGAACATCCAGCGCATCATGCGTCTCGTCCCGGGGGTGTCCGTGCAGGTGGAGGATGGCTATGGCCTCAGGCCAAATGTCAGCATCCGCGGCGTGGCCAGCGAACGCAGCGGGCGCATCACGCTGCTTGAGGATGGCGTCCTCATCGCTCCGGCGCCCTACTCTGCGCCGTCGGCGTACTACTTCCCCACACCCGGCCGCATGCGTGCCTTCGAGGTATTGAAAGGGCCTGCCGCCATCACCGAGGGCCCCTACACCGTCGGCGGTGCGCTCAACATGATCTCCACGCCCATCCCTGGCGAGCGCAGCGGCAGCTTGGTCGTCACTGCCGGGCAGCACGGCGAAGGCCGCCTGCATGCGACCTACGGTGGCGTCAGCGATGGCGGGTTTGGGTTTCTCGTTGAGACGCATCAGTGGCGCGCGGACGGCTTCCAAGACATTGACCGCAGCGACCGCGACACCGGTCTCATCGTGCGCGACCACATGCTGAAGACGAGCTACGCGCCGCGCGACGGACGCCACGCGGTGCGCCTCAAGCTGCAATGGGCGGATCAGGTCTCGAATCAGAGCTATCTGGGGCTGACGGATGCGGATTTCGCGGCAGATCCGTATCGACGCTATGGCTTGTCCGCGTTGGACCGCATCGACGCGCAGCATGAGCAAGCGATTCTGGGCTACCAGTTCGCCATGCGCGAAGACTTTCGGTGGGCCGTCACCCTGTATCGGAACGAGCACGCCCGCAACTGGTTCAAGACCGAAGGCATCGACGTGGACGGCAGCCCTAGCGCCGATGCGTTCTCCAGGGTGAGCTGGAACGGCGTGGTCACTGCGGTGAACCGCGGCGAGCGGCTGCGAGGACTGGGGAGTGAAGCGCTGTTGGCCATACTGCACGGCGGGGACACGCTGCCCGGCAGCATCCAACTGCGCGCCAATGACCGAGAGTACGTCTCGCAGGGCGGGCAAATCGGCTTGGATTGGGAGCGGCGCATCGGCTCGGCGTTGCATCACATCGAGGCCGGCGTGCGCATGCATGAAGACACGTCGCAGCGGCTGCAGCGCAACAGCACCTATCAACAGCTTGACGGCGCGTTGACGCTCACAGACCTCGGCCAACTCGGCAATGCCGGCAACCGGGTGCAGGAGGCGCAGGCCACCGCTTGGCACATCCGCGACGAGATCACCCTGGGGCGGTGGACGTTCGCCCCCGGCTTGCGCTATGAGGACATCGACCAACGCCGCAAGCGTTATGAGATCCGCGCCGGCCGCACCACCGACCCGGCGTCCCGCGCCGCGGACAACGTGCGCGACCAGCGCGAGAACGCCACTCGCATTTGGCTGCCCGGCTTTGGCGTCAACTTCCACCCGAACGCGGCTTGGCGCGTCTTCGCCGGCGCCCACAAGGGCTTCACCGCGCCGAGCAATGCGCCGGACGTGGACGCCGAAGAAGCGCGAAACTACGAACTGGGAGTGGCCTACGACGGCGGGGTGGCCGCCCTCGAGGTCACGGCGTTCTTGAGCGACTACGACAACCTGCTCGGCGAATGCACGGCGTCCTCCGGCGCCGACTGCGAGGTGGGCGATGCATTCAACGGCGATGCCGCGACGGTGCAAGGCGTCGAGGCGCGGCTCGAGGCGGCGTTGGGCGCGGGCCGTTTCCCGCTGGCGGCCAACTTCACCTGGATGGACGCCCACTTTGATTCAGACATCGCAGACACAGACTTCTTCGGCGATGTGCATGCCGGCGACCCCATCCCATACATTCCACGCTGGCAAGGGCAAGTGACGCTCGGCTGGCGGCACGGCCCGTTCGACGGCTACGCCGCTGTCAGTTACGTCGATGGGGTTTGCGTGCGCTCCCGCTGCGGCGCCTTTGAGGAGACGGACGCGGAACTCACGCTGGACGTTTCCGGCGCTTGGACTGTGAGCGATGCGGTGCGGTTGTTCGCGCGGGTGGAAAACCTCACCGGCGCCGATGGCATTCGCGGCCGGCACCCGTATGGCGCGCGGCCCAACAAGGGCCGCACGGCGACGGCGGGGCTGCGCTTGGCCTTCTAGCGAGGGCTAGCCACTGCCGGCGCCGCGTCCGCATGGGGCGCTGGGGCGATAGAATCCACCGGCTGCCCAGAGAGCCGCCACGCCCCGCATGGATTTCGTAGGCCAGAGCATCCTGTCCGTCGATCAATTCGAGCGTGCGGACGTGGAGCGCGTCTTCGACATCGCGGATGCCATGGCGCCCTACGCGCACCGCACGCACATCACCCGGGTGCTGCGAGGCGCCATCCTCTCCAACATGTTCTTCGAGCCGAGCACGCGCACCCGCATCTCGTTCGGCAGCGCGTTCAACCTGCTTGGCGGCGAAGTGCGCGAGACCACGGAGATCCGCGAGACTTCGTTCGCCAAGGGCGAATCGCTGCAGGACACGGCGCGGGTGCTGTCGGGCTACAGCGACATCGTGGTGATGCGCCACCCGCAGCCAGGTTCGGTGAGCGCCTTCGCCGGCGCTTCCCGGGTGCCCGTCATCAACGGCGGCGACGGCGCCAACGAGCACCCAAGCCAAGCGCTCCTAGACCTATACACCGTGCGCAAGGAGATGGCCGTCTTGGGGCGCGGCATCGATGGCCTGCGCATTGCGTTGGTGGGCGACCTGAAGTATGGGCGGGCGGTGCATTCGCTGTGCAAGCTGCTGGGGTTGTTCAGCCGCGTGGCGTTCAACCTCGCCTCGCCGCCGGGCCTGGAAGCGCCGCCGGAGATCACGGAGCGGCTGCAAACGCAGGGCCATGTGGTGCAGCAGAGCCACCACTTGGAGCGCAGCATCCATCATGTGGACATCGTCTACGTCACGCGCACCCAAGAAGAGCGCTTTGCGTCGCCGGCCGAGGCGAACCGCTACCGGGGGCTGTTTCGCCTGAATCAGGCGGTTTACACCGAACACTGCGAGCCGAACACCGTCATCATGCATCCCCTGCCCCGCGACTCGCGCTCAGAGGCGCGGGAGCTGGATGACGACCTGAACGCCAATCCCAACCTCGCCATCTTCCGGCAAACGGACAACGGCGTCTTGGTGCGCATGGCGCTGTTCGCGATGGTGCTCGATGTCGTGGACCAAGTTCACCAGCACGCCATGCCAGTCACTTGGTACACGGGCAAGCGCACGCCGCGGTAACGCCGCTCGAAGGTGCGGCACGGATACAAGTGCCGTGCGCCGGCCACGCCAGGCGCCGGCGGGAGGGGGAGAAGAAGCGGGCGGTGGCGCTAGAGCGCCGTTTCGAGTTCGGGCACCGCGTTGAAGAGATCCGCCACCAACCCGTAGTCTGCCACTTGGAAGATGGGCGCGTCTTCGTCTTTGTTGATGGCCACGATCACCTTGGAATCCTTCATGCCGGCGAGGTGCTGGATGGCGCCGGAGATGCCCACCGCGATGTAAAGCTCGGGTGCCACGATCTTGCCCGTCTGCCCCACTTGCATGTCGTTCGGCACGAACCCCGCATCCACCGCGGCGCGGGATGCGCCCACGGCGGCGCCGAGCTTGTCCGCAACGGCGTTCAACAGGGCAAAGTTGTCGCCGTTCTGCATGCCGCGGCCACCGGAAATCACGATGCGGGCGGCGGTGAGCTCCGGGCGTTCAGACTTCGCCATCGCCTCTCCCACGAAAGACGACAACCCGGCGTCATGGACGCTCGCCACGGCTTCGATGGTGGCCGTGCCGCCCTGCCCCGGCGCTGGGTCGAAACCGGTGCCCCGCACAGACACCACCTTCTTGGCGTCGTGGGATTTCACGGTGGCGATGCCGTTGCCGGCGTAGATGGGCCGCCGGAACGTGTCCGGAGCATCGACGCCGATGATGTCGGACACCATCGCCACGTCGAGCAGCGCGGCCACACGCGGCAGGAAGTTCTTGCCGGTGGTGGAGTGCGCCGCAAGGACATGTTCGTAGCCGGCGCCAAGTTCGGCAACCAGCGGCGCGAGGTTCTCCGCAAGCTGATGCTCGTAGGCCGGCGCGTCGGCGCACAGCACCTTGGCCACGCCCGCTGCCGCGGCAGCCTGCTCCGCCACCGCCGCGCAATCAGCCCCGGCGACCAGCACATGGATGTCACCGCCGATTGCTTGCGCCGCGGCGAGCACGTTCAGGGTGACGGGCTTGAGCTCGCGGTTGTCATGCTCCGCGACGACGAGAGCCGTCATTCGATCACCTTCGCTTCGTTCTTCAGTTTGTCCACGAGTTCCGCAACGCTCTCCACCTTCACGCCAGCAGCGCGTTGCGGCGGCGGCGTGACGCTCTCAACGGTGAAGCGTGGCGCCACATCCACGCCCAAGTCTTCTGGTGACACGATCTCGAAGGGCTTCTTGCGCGCCTTCATGATGTTCGGCAGCGAAGCGTAGCGGGGTTCGTTCAAACGCAGGTCTGTGGTGACCACCACCGGCAACGTGAGCGCAACCGTCTGCAGGCCGCCATCGACTTCGCGCACCACCTGCGCCTTGCCGTCGGCGATGGTGAGTTCGGAAGCGAAGGTGCCCTGCGCAAGCCCGGTGAACGCGGCGAACATCTGCCCTGTTTGGCCGTTGTCGCCGTCGATGCTCTGCTTGCCGAAGATCACGACGCCGGGCTGTTCCCGGTCGTAGATGGCCTTGAGCGCTTTGGCGATGGCGAGGGGCTGCATCTCGGCGTCCGTCTGCACCAGAATGGCGCGGTCGGCGCCCAACGCGAGGCAGGTGCGCAACTGTTCTTGGCACGCTTGGGCACCTATCGAGATCGCCACCACCTCTTCGGCGACGCCGGCCTCCTTCAACCGCACGGCTTCCTCGATGGCGATTTCGCAGAACGGGTTCACCGCCATCTTCACATTGGCCAAGTCGATGCCGGTGCCATCCGCCTTCACGCGCACCTTCACGTTGGCGTCCACGACACGCTTGATGGGGACGAGTACCTTCATTGCATCCTCAACGAGTTACTTGGGCATCCGCAAAGAGTCACTGAGCGCTTGGCGCGGACGGCGGCACATCTGCCAAGCGGGCGGAGGCGGCAGCGCCGCCGGCAAATGCGCCGGCGGCCCAAGCCGCACCCGCCTAGCTTCGGCCGCGGGCGCCGAACACCGAAGGCTACTCCATGTCCCAGATGGCCCGCAGGTAGTAGAAGCCGCCGTTGAACCCGTATGGGGAACCCTCTGGGTACGTTGCGCCGACGCCGGCGACGGCACTGGGGTGGTTCTTCTCTGGGTATTCGTCGAAGGCGTTCTGGGCGCCGACCACCACGGTGAAGGCATCAAAGCTGCGCGCCACTTCAACATCCGCGAACCAGCGCGGTTCCGGGCGGTAGCCCCAAGACGCCACATCAGCTTGCGCGACAAAGAAATCGCCGTAGTAGCGCGCTCGGCCCAAGAAGCGCCAATCGCCCTGCACATGGTTCAGCGTCAGGGAGAAGCGCGTCTCTGGCAGGCCGCCTTCGAGCTGCCGCACCCGGTTGTCGCTGATGATGTCCGGATTGCGCGAATCCACCTCCGTTTGGTTCCAGTTGGCGACAAACGTGAGGTCTGTGCTGCCGTCGAACAACTCCATCGGCAAGGTGGCCACTAGATCGACCCCGCTCGTGGTGGTGTCGAAGTCGTTGGTGAAGAACCGCACGCCGGTGAAACTGCTCGCGTCCGCCTGCCCCAAGGCCAGCAACGCGGTGATGTCTTCGGGCGTGAGCACTTGCGTGCTGGTGAGCGCAATCCGGCCTTCCACGGAGATGTTGTAGTAGTCCAGCGTGACGCTCATGTCGCCAATGTCGAACACCGCGCCAAAGGTGAGGTTCACGGACTCCTCTGGGTCGAGCGCTTGGCCGCCCTTCTGCTCAGCGATTGGATGCGTGGGCGGCAGCGTCGCTTCGTCTGCGAGCACGCCGGCCGTGAAGGCCGTGGTGACGTTGCGCACATTGGCTTGGCCGGTGGTCGGCGCGCGGAAGCCGGTGCTCACGGCGCCACGCAGCGCGAACGCTGGGTTCACCTGCAGCCGCGCCGTCAGCTTGCCGTCGAGCGTGTTGCCGAAATCCTCGTAGTTCTCGTAACGCGCTGCGGCGCCGAGCAGGAAGTTCTCGGACAGGTTCTTCTCCATGTCCACATAGCCCGCCCAACTGCTGCGTGAAGATTCGCCGGCATCTTCGGGCTTGAAGCCTGGGAAGCCGTTGGAGCCGATGCCGAAGCCCTGCGCGGCGAGGCTGGGGTTGATGTAGTAAGAGTTGGGGTCGCCGCTCTCGATCTTGAACGTCTCATCCCGATACTCAACGCCAGCGGCGAAGTACAGCGGCGCAGCCGGGTCGCCCAAGGGCTTCGCCAACTGGAAGTCCACCACGCGGTCGGTTTCGGTGTAGGCGCCAGGCCGATAGCTGATGGGAATGTCCGTCTCATGATGCGCGAGCTGAGGGTTGATGGTGTTCTTGATGAAGAACTGCGCATTGCTGCGCCCCACCACGGCGCTCAAATCGTAAGACCAGTCGTTCTCGAGGTCGCCACGCACGCCGAAGGCGATGCTGGCGTCGTGGACGTCGCCGCCGAACTGCGGCGTGAAGCCGCCGGGGAAGCGCTCGTTGAACGCGAAGCAGTTGGGATTGGCAGCTACCGCCGCGAGGGCGCTGGCATCTGCCACGTTGTCCATCACGGACACCACCGGGCAGTTGCCGGTGCCGTCGGGGGTGAGGTCCGCCACTTTCACCGTCGGCGTGCCGTCCACCTCCGGGCCGCGGAAGATGCCGCCTCGGGTGTGCGGATTGCGGTAGTAGAAGCCCCCTTCCACGGTGCGTTCCGCCCAGTTGCCGAACGCGTAGGCTTCACTGCCGTTGCCCAAATCGATGCCGAGGTTGGCGAACAGCTTGAAGTCGCCGCGGATTTCCGGAGCGCCCCAGATTTGCGCCGCCGGTTGCCGCACTGCGTTGTTGCCGGCGGCGATGAGGCCGGCGGCGTCCGCGCGTTGCGTGCTGCGGCTGGTGGGATCTGCCTGTTTGAATTCGCCGCTGAAGTTGGCGAATCCGGCATCGGTCAATGGCAGGCCGATGTTCGCCGCCACCACAGTGACGTCGCCGTCGCCTTCGTAGTTGCGGCCCCAGCGCGCTTCGATGCTGCCGCCTTCCGGGGCGTCTTTCAGCACGAAGTTCATCACGCCGGCGATGGCGTCTGAGCCGTATTGCGCCGATGCGCCGTCGCGCAGGATTTCCAAGCGCTTCACGGCGATGGCGGGGATGACCGACAGGTCTGGCCCTTGCGCGCCATCGTTGATGCCGCTGCCGAGGAAGCTGATGACCGCGGCGCGGTGACGGCGCTTGCCGTTCACCAGCACCAAGGTGGCGTCTGACGACAAGCCACGCAGGTTAGCGGGACGGATGAGCGTTGCCGCGTCGCTGATGGGTTCTTGGTTGACGTTGTAGGACGGCACCAGCGCCGCCAACAGCGAATCCATGTCGGAATCGCCCAAGTTGCGGAAATCGTCGCCGCCGATGACGTCCACCGGCACTGGCGAATCCGCCGCGGAGCGGTCTTGGCGGCGCGAGCCGACGACGACCACTTCTTCGACGACACCTGCCGCTTCTGTATCTTCAGCATAGGCGACGGGGCCGACCACGGTCGCGCACATCGCAACGCAGCTTGCCAAGATGCCATGCGCGAGTCGGAATTGCTGCATTGATGGTGTCTCCTTGTCCATCTACTGTTCCATCCGTGTTGTAGTTCACTGGGGCTGCGGACGCCGCCCTCCGTGCGGCGGCGATTATATGAGCATTGCGCCTTGGTGTGGCAACGCTGTGCGCGGCACCAACGAGCCGGTTGGGGAATCGCCGGAATGCGTTGCGGGGCGCGGCAACGCGGTGGCGAGACGGCTCGCCGGCGGCGCTTGATATACTGCCATCTTGGTGCGTGGCCGGAGCCGAGATGTCCGATTCTGAACGCGAATCCATGGAGTTCGATGTCGTCATCGTCGGCGGCGGGCCGGCGGGTCTTGCGGCCGCCATCCGGCTCTCCCAGCTTGGCGCGGAGCAGGGGCGTGAAGTCTCCATCTGCTTGGTGGAGAAAGGCTCGGAGATTGGCGCGCACATCCTGTCCGGCGCTGTCTTCGAGCCCACCGCCTTGAACGAACTGCTGCCGGATTGGCGCAACGAAGGCGCTCCGCTCGGCCAGCCCGTCTCGGAAGACCTGTGGTACTACCTGCCAAATGGCGTCAATCGGCTGAAGGTGCCTCGCTTCGGCATCCCGCGGCCGCTGCGCAACGATGGCAAGTACGCCATCAGCCTAGGCAACCTGTGTCGCTGGCTCGGTGAACGGGCAGAGAGCATGGGTGTGAACGTGTTTCCCGGCTTCGCCGCGGCCGACGTGCTCTACGATGGCGACCGGGTGGCGGGCGTCGCCACCGGCGATGCCGGCATCTCCGCCGCCGGCGAACGCAAGGCCACCTACCAGCCGGGTTACGAGTTGCGCGCCCGCTTCACCCTGTTCGCGGAAGGCTGCCGCGGCCATCTCGGCAAGCAACTCATCGCCCGGCACGGCTTGGCGACCGGCACGCAGCACTACGGCATCGGCTTGAAGGAGCTGTGGCAGACAGCGCCGGGGCGCCATGTTGAAGGCCGCGTCATGCACACGCTCGGGTGGCCATTGGGGCACACGGCCATCGGCGGCGCTGGCGGCGGCGGCTTCCTTTACCACTTGGAGAGCGGCCAAGTGGCGGTGGGGCTCATCGTCGATCTTGCGTATCGAAACCCGCACTTGAGCCCTTTCGACGAGTTCCAGCGCTTTAAGCACCACCCCGCCATCGCCCACGCCTTGGAGGGCGGCGAGCGGGTGGCCTACGGTGCCCGGGCAGTGGTGAAGGGCGGCCTGCAAGCGCTGCCGGAGACCACGTTCCCCGGCGGCATGTTGATTGGCGACGACGCCGGCTTTCTGAACCAACTGAAGGTGAAAGGCTCCCACACGGCCATGAAGTCTGGGATGCTCGCCGCCGAAGCGGTGTTCGATGCGCTGGCCGCGGACGAGCCGGACCTAGAGCCAGAGCGCTTCGCCGAGCGCTTGCGCGGCTCTTGGCTCTACGCGGAATTGCACCGCTCGCGCAACGTGGCGCCGGCCGTGCATCGCCTCGGCACCCTGCCCGGCGCCATGTATGCGTGGTTCGACCAGACCATCGCCCGCGGGCGCATGCCCTATACGCTGAGCGACCCACGCCCAGACCATGCGCAGTTGCAGCCGGCGGCTAAGGCGCGGCGCATCGACTACCCGAAGCCAGACGGCGCGCTGAGCTTCGACAAACTGTCATCCGTGTTCCTCTCCAACACCAACCACGAGGAAGATCAGCCCTGCCACCTCGTGCTGGCAGACGCGGATGTGCCGGTGCGCGACAACCTGCCACAGTTCGACGAGCCGGCGCAGCGCTACTGCCCCGCCGGCGTGTATGAAGTGGTGGAGCAAGATGGCGCAGCGCGCTTCCAGATCAACGCCCAGAACTGCGTGCATTGCAAAACCTGCGACATCAAAGACCCGGCGCAGAACATCAATTGGGTGGCGCCGGAGGGCGCCGGCGGGCCGAATTACCCGAATATGTGAGGCTTGCCAGCCGGCTTGCGGCTGGCGCAGGACGGCCCCTCAGCGGAACGCCGCGTCAAGCCGCCGGGCCCAGCACGAAGCGCTCGCCGGCGCTCCAAACTTCGAGTTCGCCGCCGGCCTCGGCGCAGCAATCCACCAACCGATAGAAGACGCTGCGGGCGATGCGCGCCCGCAAGCCATCGCGCACCTCGAGGTAAGGCCGCGGCGCCACCGCGGCATCGAACACCGTGATGCGGTGCTCGGCGCCGGCCAGCACATGGTCGCCAACGTTGGTGGTGAAGATGAGCCGCCGCGCCGCCGCCACCCCATCGGATTCCATGTCGATGGCGAGGAACGGCGCATCCTCCACCACGATGCGCAACTTCTCCGCTGGCGTCACCAAACAGTGCCCGTCCGCGTCGAGCCGCAGCACGCTGGCGAACAACGCCACCAGCCGCTGGCGCTTGATTTCGCGCCCCTCATGGAACCAGCGGCCATCGGCCGCGATGCGGATGTCGATGTCGCCGGTGCGGGCGGGGCGCCACTGCCCCACCGGCGGCAAGCGCTGGTCGCGGGCGGCGTCGAGCAGTTGCTCGAATGCGTTCGTCAACCGCCGATGAACTTCATCACCGTCACTTCGCCGGTGAACGCCGAACGTTTGTCTTGGAGCGCGGCGGCGAGCACTTGCTTGAGCCCGTCCCGCGCTTGCTGCTCGGGCGCCTCCAACAGTGCGCTCACGTCGTGGCTGTTGGCGTTGGAAAGGCACCCGTACAGCCTGCCGTTGGAGGACAACCGCAGGCGGGTGCAGGCGCTGCAGAACGGCTCGCTCTCGTTGGCGATGATGCCGAAGTAGCCGCGCCCCGGCACTTCATAGCGCACGGAGGTGGAATCGTAGGGCGCGTCTGTGCGGGTGAACTCGTGGCGTTCGCCGATGGCGTCCAACAGGTCGTCCATGCCGATGAAGTCCCGCCGGTACTGTCCGCCGTAGCGCAGATGGCCCATGTTCATCAGCTCGATGTAGCGCAATTCGATGCCGCGGCCAAGGCAGTAGTCCAGCATGGGCAGTATCTGGTCTGCGTTGGCCGTGCGCATCGGCACCATGTTGACCTTCACCTTGAGGCCAGCGTCCAGCATGGCGTCGATGCCCGCCAACACGGTGGCCAGGTCGCCGGAGCGCGCGATGTGGCGGAAGCGGCCGGCATCGAGGGTGTCCAAGCTCACGTTGATGCGCTTGAGGCCGGCGGCCTTGATGAGGTCTGCCTTGCGCGCCAAGAGCTGTCCGTTCGTGGTGACGGCGACATCCTTGAGCGGCAACGCCATGGCGGCCGGCAGGAATGCGTCGAACTTCGGCGACAGCAGCGGCTCGCCACCGGTGATGCGCAGTTTTTCCACGCCCGCCAAGTCAATCAACATGCGCGTCGCCTTGAGCAGCGCCGCCGCGGAGAGCTCGTGGCGCGCCGCTTGCAGGCGCTTGCCGTCTGGCACGCAGTAGCCGCAGGCGTAGTTGCACGCCGCGGTGAGGCTGACGCGCAGGTTGCGGAAACGACGCCCTTGGGCATCGACGATCATGGCGGCTCCACGCAAGGCGGGCGAACGGCCAGCCTGCCGGCATCATACCGTAAGATGGCGCCACCGCCGGTTGGCGCACCGACACCGTCATGGGGTTCCTTGCCCGCCTCGTCTCTGACCCGCTCACCCGCTGGCTGACCACGCCCACGCCGACGCGGACCTTTCCCCTTTCCCACTTCGACCGCATCCGTCAAGAGCTCAAGCCTTGCGACGTGCTGCTGGTGGCTGGGCGCAGCCGCATCAGCGAGGTGGTGAAGGTGGTGACGCAAAGTGCTTGGTCTCATGCCGCGCTGTATGTGGGACGGTTGCACGACATTGAGGACGACGATGCCCGCGCCATGTTGGCGGTGCATGTCGGCGAGCGTTCGCCGGGTGAGCAGTTCGTCATCGAGAGCCACTTGGGCCAAGGCACCATCGCCCGGCCGTTGACGGCGTACCGGGAAGACCATCTGCGCATCTGCCGGCCGGCGGGCCTGAGCTTGAGCGATGCGCGGACGATCCTTGCCTATGCGGCGAGCCGGCTCAACACGCCATACGACGTGCGCCAGATATTGGACTTGGCGCGTTTCCTGCTGCCGTGGGGCGTCCTGCCCCGGCGGTGGCGCTCGTCGCTGTTCCGCGCCTCGGCAAGCAAGGCCACCCGCACCGTCTGTTCCACCATGATTGCCGAGGCGTTCAACGCAGTGCAGTTTCCCATCCTGCCGTTGGTGCAGGCAGATCAAGATGGGCAACTGAAGCTCTTTCGCCGCAACCCGAAGCTCTGCACGCCGAGTGACTTCGATTACTCCCCCTACTTCGAGATCATCAAGTACGCCTTTATGGACTTCGGGCATCACGCCAACTACCGGCTGCTGCCGTGGTCTGAGGCGGACGTCGGCGGCGCATCCGGCGCGGTACAAGTGCCTAGGGATGCCTTGGCGGCGGCGCGGCGCAGGCCGGAGGAAGGGGAACTTCCCTAGTTGATTCAGTGTGCTTAGGGCGTTTCCTCAAGCGTTGAACTAAGCATTGAAGAGACGTTTATGCGCGAATGCCCTTTGGCGCGAGCGCCTCGAAAAGCAGGCGACTTAAGGCGACGATGCCTCGCCTCCCAGCTGTGCGCCGAGCTTGGCGGCGAAGCCACGCGCCCAGAAGACACGATTCGACCCTTTGAGCAACACCACGTCGCCAGGCGCCAACAGCCCTGCCACCCAATCCACGTCCAGCGCTGCCGCATCATCAACGTGCCCTAGGCGTTGCGCGGCCGGCAACCGCTCGTGAAGCGCCTGCATGGCCGCGCCGATGCACAGCACGCCATCGATGCCGGCGCAGTGCGGCGCCAACGCCGCGTGCAGGCGCTCACTGTCGGCGCCGAGTTCCAGCATCTCACCCAACAACGCGATCTTTCTGCCGGCCGGCGGCGCCGCCGCGGTGAGCCCATCCAGCGCTGCCGCCATGCTGGCCGGATTGGCGTTGTAGCTGTCGTCGATGAGGGTCACTGCGCCGGCTTGGATGCGATTGCCCCGCCCCGCTGGAGGCACCGCATCCGCCAGGCGCTCCACCGCCCGCGGGTCCGCCTCCAAGGCGACGAGGGCCGCGGCCACCGCAGCGACGGACAGCGCGCGGTGTTCGCCGCCGCCGGGCACGGGTGCGGTGATGCGGCCAGCCGGCGTGTCGAGCACCGCGGTGGCGCCGTTGACGCTGCGCAAGCGCACATCGGCGCTGGCGCTGGTGCCGAACGTTAGCGTCTGCGCGGCAACGTTGGTGCCCTGCAGCGCGTCGAGGCACACGAGTTTGCCGCCGGCGCGCAGGCCGTTGGCGATGGAGAGCTTCTCCCTGCGCAACGCCTTGATGTCGTCGAAGAACTCGATGTGGGCCGGGTGTACGTTCAGCACGATGGCCACATCCGGCTCGGCGAGGCGCGCCAATGGCTCGATTTCCCCCGGATGGTTGGTGCCGATCTCATACACAGCGAATGCGCGTTCAGCGGGCGTTCTGGCTAGGGACAGAGGCACGCCCAGATGGTTGTTGAGGCTGCCTGGGGTGGCGAAGGCATCGCTCAACGCTGCGCTCAGGAAGGTCTTCGCCGTCGTCTTGCCGCTGCTGCCGGTGACGGCCGCCACCTTGCCGCGGAACCGGCGCCGCGCGGCGCGGCCCAAGCTCCACAAGGCATCCAACGTGTCCGGCACGACGATGCAGGAGCCGTCCGCCGCAACGGAACGATGCACCAGTGCGCCGGCCGCCCCGGCGGCGAGCGCCGCGGCGGCGAAATCGTGCCCGTCGCGTTGCGATCGCTGGCTCACGTTGAAGCGCGGCCCCGGGTCTCCCGGCAAGGCGACGAACAGGTCCCTGGGGCACAGCGAGCGCGTGTCGATGCTGACGCCCGCGATGTCCGGCCCGTCCACGGCCCCCGCGCCAACTGCGGCGCTGACGTCGGCCCACGTCCACAGCGGCATGCTTTCGCTCATGAGCGAATGTTAGCGCGACGCGAGGCGCACCCGGCGCGGTGATGGGCTGGCAACGCAAAGTAGAGATGTCCCCTTTTGTGCTGGATGCGTGATGTGGCAGCGCCGGCGAGCCGTTTTCGGCGATCGCCGCGTTCATCGGAGCGGCGGGGTGCGGCGTTTGACCGCCGCGGCGCCTAACGGGACAATCGCCCTTCTCTCCCAGCGCTGGTGCCCCATGTCCTTTCAGCAAAACGTCCGCGGATTCTTCGCCGCCGTGTCGCGCGCGTTTGCCTTCATGCGCGTGGCGCTGGGCAACATGATCGTGCTGCTCGTGCTGCTTCTGTTCATCGCGCCAGCGGTTGTGATGATGAGTTCGGACGGGGGGCAAACGTCCGCTGGCGGGGCGCTTGCCTTCAAGCCGGAGCGCATCAGCGAGCAACGCGCCCTCCCCGCCTTTTCCCCGTTCTCCGGCCTCTCTGCGCCGGAGAGCGTCACCGTGGTGGATGCGGTGCAGGCCCTCGAACGCGCCGCCGCCGACGAGCGCATTGAAGCCCTCGCCATCGACCTCTCGGAGCTCCGTTCCGGCAGCATGGCGAACGTGGCGGCCATCGGCGCCGCCATCGAGGAGTTCCGCGCGGCCGGCAAAACCGCCGTCGCGTTTGCAGACCACTTCAGCCAAGGCCAATACCACTTGGCGAGCTTCGCGGACGAGGTGTACCTGCATCCGTTCGGCATCATCGAACTCGATGGCTTTCCCCTGTACCGCACATACTTCGGCGGCCTGCTGCAAACATTGAAAGCCAACGTGCATGTGTTTCGGATGGGCGCATACAAGTCCGCCGCTGAGCCCTATGAGCGCTCGGACATGTCCCCCGCCGCGCGGGAGGCGAATCAGTTCGTGGTCGATGGCCTGTGGGACGAGTACGTCACCCGGGTGGCTGCCAACCGCGGCCTGACGGCCGACGCCATCAACCGTTACGCCAAGGAATACGACCAGCTGCTGGGCGCCGCGGATGGCGACACGGCCCGCGCCGCGCTGGAGCATGGCCTCGTCGATGAGCTCCTCACGCGGGACGCAGTGAAAGAGCGGCTCATCGCGCAAGTGGGCGGCGACGGCCGCGGCGGCTACCTGCGCGCCAACTTGTCGGACTATCTGCGATCTCTGGCAGACCCTGCCCCGTCGGGGGACTTGGTCGCCGTGGTCGTCGCTGAAGGAATCATCTTGGAGGGCGATCAACCGCGTGGCCGCATCGGTGGCGAATCCACCAGCGAGCTGATTCGCAAGGCGCGCCGGGATGATGACGTGAAAGCCATCGTGCTGCGGGTGGATTCGGGTGGCGGCAGCGCGTTCGCCTCGGAGCAGATTCGCGAAGAGCTGGAACTCGCGCAAACCGCCGGCAAGCCAGTGGTGGCGTCCATGGGCGGCGTGGCGGCTTCCGGCGGCTACTGGATATCCGCCACCGCGGACGAAATCTGGGCCGACCCGACGACGTTGACCGGGTCGATCGGCGTCATCGGCCTTGCGGTGACGCTGGAAGACACCTTCGCGGCAGTGGGCGTGGCGACGGACGGCGTGGATACCGGCGCGGTGGCCGGCGATTTGGCAAGCGGGCGCGGCATGACGGAGCGCTACGGCAACTTGGTGCAGGCCAACTTGGGTTTCGTGTACCGGCGCTTCGTGAATCTGGTGGCGCGGGGGCGCGACATGTCCTTCGAGCAGGTGGATGCCCTCGCCCAAGGCCGCGTCTGGACTGGCCGGCAGGCTCTTGAGCGCGGGCTGGTGGATGGGCTTGGCGATCGCGGCGAGGCCGTGGCCGCGGCGGCCCGCCTAGCGGAACTCGACGACTACGACGTGAAGGTGTTCCAGACGGATTTGTCGCCGCAGGATGAAGTGCTGCTCTCATTGGCGGAGCGCTTGAGCTTGGCGCCGGCGCCGGGAGCGGCTTATCTGGAACGCTTGTTTGCCAAAGCCCAAGAGTTTTCCGAACTCTCAGACCCAAGGCAGGTGTACGCGATCTGCGAAGTATGCCAAGTGTTCTAAGGTTGGTCGTTGGCAGCCGCGCCCTGAGGGCAGACGCTTAGAACGCCGGGAATGTCGAGTTGAGGGGTAAGGGCGCCGGCAGCTGCGCCTCAAGGACAACCGATCAGAACAGTTTCACCCGCGTGCCGCCTTGGGATGACCCGCGCGACCGCCGGCGCCGTCGCATGCGTTGGTGCAGCTCGCGCCGCTTGGCTTCGAGCCACTCGTCGCGGGTGACGTTCGGGCTGCGATTGCGCGATCGCTCTTCGCGCCGGTAGCGGCGGAAATCCTCGAATGCATCGATCTCGGGCCGCAATTCCTTGACGATGAGCTCGATCATGATCGCGTCGTCGATGTAGCCGAGCACCGGCACGGAATCCGGGATGATGTCCTCTGGATCAGCGAAGTACGTCAAGGCCGACAGCACGTTGGCCCGTTCCGGCCCCGGCAGCGCCCACTCGGCGTCGCGCAGCATGTCGATGAGGCTCGCCACCCGCTCGACGCGCTGCAGGACGAAGCTGGGCGCGGCGCTGGTGCGCACCGTTTGCACCACGCTCTCCGCGCGGGCGCAGATGTCCTCGTCCGTCTCGGGGTCCGTGGCGCGTTCGGCGCTCTTCTCTTGCGCGCGCTTGATGACGGTGCGGAAGTAATTGAGGTCTCTGTCTTCGAGATCGAAGGTGACCCTGAGCGCCATTTCAGTCCCCGTGGTTAGCCTCGGCGGGCGGCACTATAGCATCATCATCAGCGTCGTCGGCGCCATCGACGCCGACGCGCGCCGACAGCTGTGGCAGCGCGCTGCGCAACACGCCATAGAGGGCGTGTTGATCCATCACGCCGCGCACCCCTTCCGCTGCCGGCCCGCGCGCGTACGCGGCCACGTCCTCCCCGCCATGCGTCTCGGAGAGCAGCGGCCATGCCGTTGGCTGCTGGAAACCGGGCGCCAGGGGATCGTCGCCACCGACCTCGTCGGGCTGGCCGAAGCCGACGGCGTTGACGATGCGCGACCACAGGCTCCCGACCACGCCACCTTCCCGGAAACCCGGCCCATTGGCATAGCTCAAGGTTGTGTAAGGCCGACCGAGCGTGTCCCGCTGCACGCCGTCTGCGCCGCCGGCGTGGCCCAGAATGGGATTGCCACGGTCTGGATAGCCGCTGATGGTGAGGGTGTGGCTGTGGTCCGCGGTGACCAAAATGAGGGTGTCGGCGGCATCCGTCGCCTCAATCGCCACTTGCACGGCATCCGCGAATGCCACCGTGTCCACCAGTGCGCGATAGGCGTTCGTGAAATGGTGCGCATGGTCGATGCGGCCGCCCTCCACAATCAGGAAATAGCCATGTGGCGCACCCGACAGCCGCTCGATGGCGGCCGCCGTCATCGCCGCCAACGAGGGTTCGCCGGCCACGTCTTCGCCGCGGTCTGCCTCAAATTGCATATGCGCGGGCTCAAACAATCCGAGCAGCTGGCCGGTTGGCGCGGCAGCGCGGAATTGCGCGTCATTCCAAACGTATTGCCGCGCCGGCTGCGCCGCGAGCCATTCATCGATCAGGTGCCGCCCGTCGCCGCGCTGGCCGGATTCGTCCGCGTGCTCTGGGTCTGCGGTGCCCTTCGGCATGAACATGCCGCGGCCGCCGCCCAAGGTCACGTCCACGCCGTCGCCATGCCCGAACTCCACGAATTGGCGAGCGATGTCGCTGCAGCGCGCGCGATGGGCTGCCGGCACGCGCGTGTCCACCTCCCAACCGCGCTCAGGCGAGTGGGCATAGGCGGCCGCCGGGGTGGCGTGGGTGATCTGCGTGGTGGTGACGATGCCGGTCAAGAGCCCGGCGGCTTCTGCGTCCTCCAACAGCGTGGGCACCGCCGCAGCCGCTGTGTTCTCGCAATCGCCCCGCGACAGCGAGGGCTTCACGCTCAACACGCCGGCGCGGGTTCGCAAGCCGGTGAGGATCGCGGACATCGTGCCGGCGGAATCCGGCACCTGCTTATCCGTGTTGTAGGTTTTCACCAGCGCCACGTTATTGAAGCGCTCGAAGCTCAGGGTGTTCTCTTCCCCCGGTTCGCCGCGCTGTTGGCCAGCGAAGATGCGCGCCGCGGTGACGGTGGACACACCCATGCCATCGCCGATGAACAGAATGGCATTGCGACCCGCGGCGCCGGCGACATTCGCCACGGCGACGCAGCCGATCAACGCCAGCGCTCCCCTGCCCCGCCTGATGGCGCCGAGAGCGTTCAAGGCCAGCGCCCGCCGCGCCGCAGACCGCCTCATCGCGCCGCCTCGCGCATGGTGACGAACTCCTCGGCGGCGGTGGGATGGATGCCGACGGTGCGGTCAAAGTGGGCCTTGGTGGCGCCGGCGGTGATGGCCACGGCGAGCCCCTGCACGATTTCCCCAGCCTCGGGGCCAACCATGTGCGCCCCGACCACGCGGTCGCTGTCGCCATCCACTAAGAGTTTCATCAAGGTGCGTTCCTCGCGTCCGGTGAGCGTGTGTTTCATGGGGCGGAAGGTGGACTCGAATACTTGAAGCGCGGGATGCCGCTCCCGCGCCGCCGCTTCCGTGGGGCCAACGGTGCCGATGTTCGGCTGGCAGAACACCGCGGTGGGCACGCCACCGTAATCCACCGAACGGGATTCGCCGGCAAACAGGTTGTAGGCGACGCACATGCCTTCGGCGATGGCCACCGGCGTGAGTTGCGCCCCGCCGATGACGTCGCCAATGGCGTAAATGTGCGGCACGTTGCTGCGGTAGCGGCCATCCACTGGCACCGCCCCCGCCGCGTCCGTCTGCACGCCGGCGCGCTCCAGCCCCAGCCCCGCAGTGTTGGGCGCGCGGCCGGTGGCCTGCAGCACCACATCGGCTTCGATGGCTTCCCCGGCTTGCGTGTGCGCGACCAACCCGTTGGCGCTGCGCTCCACCCGTTCCACCTGGGTGTTAAAGCGCAAGTCCACCCCTTTGCGGCGCACTTCGTCGGCGACGAATTGCCGAATGCCGGCGTCGAAACCGCGCAAGAACAACGGACCGCGATAGAGCAAGCTGGTCTCTGCGCCGAGGCCTTGGAAGATGCCCGCGAACTCCACCGCCACATAGCCGCCGCCGACGATGACAGCCCGCTCTGGGAACGCATCCAAATAGAACGCTTCGTTCGAGGTGATGCAGTGCTCGGCTCCAACGATGGGCGGCAGGTTGGGCCAACTGCCCGTGGCCACGAGCACGTTCGCCGCGGTGACCGTGGCGCCGCCCACGTCGATGGCATGGGGCCCGATGAACGTCGCCCGCGCCTCCATGATCGTCACCCCCGCCCCGTCGAGCAGGTTGCGATACACCCCATTCAGGCGCTCGATCTCGCGCGTTTTGTTGTCGCGCAGGGTCGGCCAGTGGAAGGCGGCTGGCGGCGGCGTCCAACCGTATGCGGCGCTGTCCGCGAAGTCTTCGCCGTAATGCGAGCCATACACGAAGAGCTTCTTCGGCACGCAACCGACGTTGACGCAGGTGCCGCCGAGGTAGCGCTCTTCGGCCACGGCCACCCGGGCGCCGAGCGCCGCGGACATGCGCGCCGCGCGCACGCCGCCGGAACCGGCGCCGATGACGAAAAGGTCGTAGTCGAACTGCATGGCGTGGCGGAGCCGAGGGAGGCGGCAAGTATTGCAAAAGCTGCCTTGAACCGCGAACCTTCGCTTCCGTTTGGCGCCCCCTCAGCCGCTGCCGCGTTGGAATCCGCATGAACCTCACGCTGTTTGGCGCTGGCTATGTGGGGCTGGTCACCGGCGCCTGCTTTGCGGAGATGGGCAACGAAGTGGTGTGCGTCGATGTGGACGCGGCGCGCATCGATGGCCTGAACCGCGACATCCTGCCGATTCACGAACCTGGGCTGCAAGCGATGGTTGCCGCCAACCGCCGCGCCGGGCGATTGACGTTCACCACCGACGCCGCGCTCGCGGTGGCGCATGGCGAGATCATCTTCATCGCGGTGGGCACCCCGCCCGATGGGGACGGCGGCGCAGACCTCAGCCAAGTGCTGCAGGTGGCCGACGCCATCGGCCGCCACATGCGCGCACCCAAGCTCATCGTGGACAAATCGACGGTTCCCGTCGGCACCGCAGACCAAGTTCGCGCTCGGGTGCAAGCGGCGCTTGCCGAACGGGATGCGGCGCTGGCCTTCGATGTGGTGTCCAACCCGGAGTTCCTGAAGGAAGGTGCGGCGGTGGCAGACTTCATGAAGCCAGACCGCATCGTCATCGGCAGCGAGAGCGATGCCCCTGCGCGGCGCATCGAGCGGCTCTACGCGCCCTTCAACCGCAACCACGACAAGATCGTGCGCATGGACACGCGCTCCGCAGAGCTGACGAAGTACGCAGCCAATGTGATGCTGGCGACGCGCATCAGCCTGATGAACGAACTCGCCAACCTCGCCGAGCGCTTGGGCGCCGACATTGAGGCCGTGCGGCGCGGCATCGGCGCAGACCCGCGCATCGGCACCAGTTTCCTTTACGCCGGCATCGGCTTCGGAGGCTCCTGCTTTCCGAAGGACGTGCGGGCGCTGATCCGCACCGCCCGCGAAGTGGACTTCGACGCCGCCGTGGCGCGCAGCGTGGCAGCGGTGAATGTGCGCCAGAAAACCATCTTGTTCGACAAGATGCGCCGCTACTTTGACGACGACCTTGCCGGGCGCGTATTCGCCCTCTGGGGCCTCGCCTTCAAGCCCAACACCGACGACATGCGCGAAGCGCCAGGACGCGCCTTGATGGAGCGCCTTTGGGAAGCCGGCGCCGCAGTGCGCGCCTACGACCCCGCGGCGATGAAGGAAGCGCGCCGCAGCTACGGGGAACGGGGGGACTTCACGCTGTGCGCAAGCCGGGAAGCCGCCTTGGAAGGCGCCGACGCGCTGGTGGTGGCGACGGAGTGGAACGAGTTCCGCGCACCAGACTTCAACCGCATCAAAGCAGCGCTCAAGCAGCCCGCGATCTTCGACGGCCGCAATCTGTACGACCCAGCCACGCTGCGGGGGATGGGGTTGGATTACTTTGGGGTGGGGCGGGGGTCCTTGCCCGGCCTGACGTGAGCGCTGGTCGTCACTTGCCCGCTGGCGTGGCCGGTCGCGACGGCATCGCCATAGATCAAGTCGCGCAGCGCTGACCAAGAGCACGTCGCCAATGGGTCCGGCGAGTTCGGGTCGCCCACGCGCAAATCCGGGAGCTTGTTTGGCTGTTCATCCATGTCAGGTGGGGTTCGCGCCACGGCGGGAGGGACACTGGCGCGGTCCGTCAGGGCTTCGCTGGCTGCCGCCACGGCCACGAATCAGGTTCGCTCGTGGCGTTCCCGCAGAACCGCATTTCGTCCACACGGCCACGGCCCGTCAACGATCAAACCCTAGCGTATCGGTACCTTCCCTTCACCTCACGGCTCAAGTAACCGCCAGGGGATCCGGCGTTCTTCAAGTCCACATAGATGTATTCAGGGACATCGAAATACTGGTAAGTCCGACCGCTCTTGAAGCAGATCTCCAAAGTCTGCGTAGGTGAGTCGTAGCCGACTTCCGACAAGTTGCTTGAGCTAAGGGGTTCGCGCCTCATTCTCGCCTCCAACTAGCGTCCTTCCTGCCTGTACGACCTTGCTAGGTCGCGGGTTCTGCCTTCTCCACACTTGGACCACTTCATCGTAGTCTGCCTTGCCGCGCGGTTGATTCCAACCCCCTGGCGCAGCGTACCCGTCCTCTTCGTTACCCTCTACCACCACCGCCGGGTCCGCGCTATCCGGCGGTCGCCGCACACGGTCCACATTCGCTCGAACGGGGATGTTGACCGCCTCGCCGACGACAAGGGCTTCCCCGGTGCGTAGCACGGGAAGCACGCCGAACAGCCCCTCCAAGCTGTCGCTGGCAGCCCCCTCCACGTTCCCGCGATCTTCCCGGTTCGCCAGCCGCATCGCGAATATCGTCCCGCACTGGGAGAGTACCGTCGCGTCGATCTCCGAGGGCCTCTGGCTGACCAGCATGATCCCGATGCCGTATTTGCGGCCTTCCTTCGCTATCCGCCTTACCCCAGCCGCCGCCCTTCCGCTGTCAGCGCCAAGATATGCATGCGCTTCCTCCAACACGATCAGCAGCGGTCGCTCGCGCCCGCCCTCGGAGAGGTTTCTGGCCCAGAACAAAGCGTCATAAAGGATACGAAGAAGGGTACCCACGACTTCTCCTTGTATCGTACTCGGTACTCCCGATAGGTCCAGAACAGTGACTGGTTGTTCCTCTCCTAGCCAGTCTGATAACAGCCCCCCAAGATCGGTCTCCACATAGCCATCCTCATTCGGCATGTAGGGGCCGGGACGAAAGAGAAACCCGAACCGCGGATCCCGTAACTTCGCTCCCAAAGCATCGATTTGTCGTGTCATATTCAAGTTGGACCTGCTCTGACGGATCTTCTCCGGATCGTCTCTTACATCCTTCGTACCCCGAAAGCGTGGTGGCACAGCGTTCATTGCGTCCCCTGGTTGAACGGGCTCACCGTCACTTCCCACTTCCAAGGCCCATGTGTCTGGTGATTGAACGGTACCTGCCTTCTCGAAATGCGTCGCGTTGACTTCGCAATGAAGGTCGAACCATAGCCTGTGAATGCTGAAAGGCACTGGTGTATCCACCGTAACGTCGTTCTCGGCCACACTCTCCTCGGTGCGAGCCGCCATCGCCCGCCTCTTGAGTTCGACAATTCGATCTACTAGCGCTCCCCTCTCGCGGCCCTCTAGCTCGCCGAATGTGATCGGCATCAGTTCGTCCAAGATCATTGCCCAATAGGGAATATGAAGCGGTCTTTCGCCCGCTCCTTCATCTGCATTCGTACGGTAGATTGCTGCCTTCTCACCCAGCGCCGCTCCATACTCGCCATGTATGTCGATAATGAGCACTCTCGCGGAAGGATATCGCTCGCTGTCGGCCAGTGCCGACAGGATGCCGGCCACCGTAGTGGACTTCCCAGAGCCGGTAGCTCCAACAACAGCGCTATGCCGAGTGACGAGCGCGTGTAAGTCGATCAACGCTGGGATGGATTCAGCTGCAGCCAAGTGGCCAATCTTGACGTACCGAGGGTCCTCGGGCCTTCTGTAGATCGTGCCGAGGTCTTCTCTGGTCACCAAGTGGGCACCATCTCCAACAGTCGGATGTTGCGAAATACCTCTCTGGAAGTCCTTGTTTGGCCGCACCTCGCCCACAAGCTGAACCGTGATCCATCTATTGTCTTGATCAGGCCCTTCTGCCATCAGCCTTGAAGGTGCCGCGCTCGCTCCGACTTGCGAGACTATCCCGTAGAGATTCACGAATCCCATTGGAAACCGTACAAATCCTCCAAGCTGCCCCACCCGATAGCTTTGGCCGTCTATGAAGCTGAGGCCAGATGCCGTGGCGTCGTCCAATCTGACACGCACTGTCGTACCGGATACGTCCTCGACGGTTCCAAGGAAAGTGGGATCGGTATTCACAGCATTGACTCAGCTTCACCTCCACGTCTTGCCTTCACGGGTGAGCAAGACGCGAGAAAGCGCCCCAAGATTCCAAAGTCTCCAAGATGACATTCGACGGGAACCTCATCGTCATCTTGGCCCTCGACTTCTTCGCCCGAGAGCGCGGAACGGTGGCTTTCAAGTGTAGAAACACTCTCCTTGGAGCACAGAGGTTGGAACACATCGCCGAGTTCCTTGATTTGTCCACGAGAGCTCCTCTCCCAACGAGATTTACGGCTACCGACTATGGCCTCATCGCGAGCAAGAACGTTCAAATTCAAGCAGCGTTGGGCCAGTTTTTCGACATGGGGATACGTCGAGAGCTCGTCGTACAGGAGCGCATAACACACCGCAGAAGGGTTGGCCCGGAGGCTGTCTGCAATAGCATCGTTGATGTGCTCGTCGGAGAATGAGTAGCCAATCGTAAACAGAGCAGCTGGTCTCTTGTCGTTTCTAACAAACTCCTTGAGCCGGTCGAGCATCACGAAATAAGGCATGCGCCTGCTCTCTGCATATTTTAGGTGAGAGGGGTGGATGAGCAGCTGGTCTCCTACGTCATCATCAAGGCTTCGCACAATACTCCTCTGTCCGACGAGCCGCCAGTTGATGGAGCCATGGAGCTTACACACTAAAGCCCATTGATCTGGAAAGTCATCCTGTTCTATCGCTTGCTCATGGAAGAACGGTTGATGGGAGCCGATGAAACCGTCGAAGAACGGCACTTGGAGTGCCTCCAAAGCCTGTTCAACGAGCAGGTCGTAGTTGGTAGTGAAAATGAGTGACCTGTTCGTGCGCTGTCCGATCCATCTAGCCAAATCTTGGTAAGGCGTCGTGAACTCGGGAAGGGCCCGGTTGACCCTAGCGGAGATGGTCCGGCAGATCCGTTGTTCTAGGTGTTGAAGGTCGGCACGGGAAAAGCCTCGCACGGTGCCGCTGCCAACAACAGTGTCCATCCCACGAACCTGAGTTAGCATGTGTTCGATTGTAGGGTTCTGTTGGCCGTCGTCTATTAGCATAGATTTCAGGCGTTGGAGCGTCGCCGCTAAGTCAGTGCCGGAAGAGGCGTTTACAACCTCGTCGGTGAGCCCTCTTGCGTCGGGGATTAAGGGCGAGCCTTTGATCTTGATCGAGGATGGACAGCCTGCCCCGAGAAGAAAGCCAATGGGCAGCTTGTCGACTACGAAGATCGCTTGTAGAGTAGCTACGACCTCGGCAAGGCTGTGGGCATCAGATGCCATTTCGGAGACTGGTGCCATGTCCATGTAGCAGGCTGCGACTAGTGCTCTTAGAGCCATGCATGACCATATCACAGAGCGGAACGCACCGCGGCGTAGGGGCCGCATCGGCGGGGATGGCATCCGAACCGGCAAGGGACAGCAGACGGCTAGCCTCGCGAAGGCGCTTCCATCCCCGCGTTCGTCCGGTAAATCGGGCCACTTTCCGCTTCGCGTTGACAGATCCTGCCCTCTTGATACTGTAATCACATACAGTTAACCTGACGGGCCCGTTGGGAATGGGCTTGTCATGGCTGCTGCCCCGGCCGCCTCGTCGCGCTATGCCGTCGCGCTGGACGGAACGCCCGTGCGCCGCGCCGGCGACATGACGGCGCTCTTGAGCCATCCGCATCTTTGGCGGGCGCGGCATCTGCCCAACGAGCCAGGGCGCTCGGGCCATGCCACCGGGTTTGCGGCGTTGGATGACGCGCTGCATGATGGCGGTTGGCCCGTCGCTGGCCTCATGGAACTGCTGTGCGCAACGCACGGCGTCGGCGAGTTGCGTCTCTTGATGCCGGCGTTGGCGCGGCTCAGCCAAGCCGAAGCGCGTTGGATCGTGTGGGTCGCGCCGCCCTTCCTGCCCTATGCGCCGGCGCTTCTTGAGGCGGGCGTCATGCCCGGCAAGGTGTTGTTGGTGCGCCCGCAATGCCAGCGCGATGCCTTGTGGGCTGCGGAAAAGGCGCTCAAGAGCGGGGCCGCTTGCGCCGTTCTCGCGTGGCTCGCTGAGCCGTCCCTTGAGGTACACGCGCTGCGGCGCCTGCAATTGGCCGCGCAGGAAGGCCAGGCTTGGGGGACGCTGTTTCGTCCGGTGGCCGCAGCCAATCGGTCATCGATGGCCGAGTTGCGCATCTTGGTCGAAAGCGAACGCAGCCAAACGTGCGACAGGCTGGCTTTCTCTGTGCTCAAACGGCGCGGTGGCTGGGCCGGCGCGCGCACGGCGCTCAAGGTTGGCCAAGCCCCCATCCGCCACGGGCGGGAGCGCTTCAAGGAGCGTCTCGCCAAGTGGCTTGGCACAAGGCGCTCGGCCAGCACGGCGCTAGCTGACAATGCCGCATCCAATCGCGGTGCTGGCGTGCGTGGTGATGGCACGACCGACGCCGTGGATGAGTGCCCATAGCCATGTGGTTCGGCGTGCGTTTTCCGGCCATGGGCCTCGAGTTGTTCGAGCGCCGCCAGCCGGCTGGAAACACAACGCCGGCTGTGCTCATGGAAGACGGCCGGGTGCTGCTGGCGAACGCCGCGGCGCAAGCGGCCGGCGTCACGCCCGGTGCCAGCCTCGCCACGGCCCTCAGCATCGTCGGCCACCTCAAACATTTCGAGCGGGACACCTCCGAGGAGCGCAAGCGCCTGCGCCATCTGGCGGAAGCGGCGTACCGCCACACCCCATGCGCGAGCCTGTGCGAGCCAGACAGCCTCGTGTTGGACATCGGCGCCAGCCTCAATCTATTCGGTGGCGTGGCGGCGCTGGCAGGAGAGTTGGATGCACTGTTCCAACGGTTGCAACACGTTTCCCGCATCGCCTTCGCAGCCACCCCGGCAGCGGCGCTGGCCCTCGCCCACGCGGATGAAGCGTTTGACTTGGCGGGCGTCGCGCCGGGCGAGCAAGGCATTGCCGGCGCCATCGCGCACAGCCGCGCAGCATTGCGCCGCGCCTCCTTGGGCTGCGCTGCCCTTGATGCGCGCGACATCGAGCGCCTTGCAGACATGGGCATCTTCAGCATCGGCCAGTTGTTGGATTTGCCGCGGAACGAACTCGGCGCGCGCTTTGGCTCGGCATTGCAGGATTATCTCGCCCGGCTCGTTGGCGCAGCGCCGGACCCGCGTGTGCCCGTCACGCCGCGGGAGCGGTTCGCATCGGCCATTCACTTGGTGGAATCCGTTTCCAACAAGGCGGCGCTGCGCTTTCCCATGCGCCGCCTCGCCGCGGAAATGGCAGCTTGGCTGCAGGCGCGGCAACTCGGTGCCCTGCGGCTGGCGTGGCGTTTCGAGCCGTTGCTTGGGGGCGCGGCGCTGGTTGAGGCGCGGTTCGCGGATGCCCGCACAGACGCCAAGGGCCTCTTGGAAGTGAGCTGGCTCAAGCTGGCCAGCGCCACATTGCCAGACGATGTGATGAGCGTGCGGCTGCGCGCCGTGGACGTGGCGCCGCTCACGGCTGCCAGCGACAGCTTGTTTGGCCCGGCGGCGGCCGCATCCACCGCGCCGCTCGCGTTGGTGGACGCGCTGGCGGCGCGGCTTGGCGATGGCGCGGTGCTGGGGCTCAACGCCGTGGACGACCATCGCCCGGAGTTCGCATGGGCGTCGCGGTCTCCGGGCAGCGCATGGCGCGGGCGGAACAACACCGCCCCGAAGGCCTTGCGGCGCCCGCTCTGGCTGCTTGAGGCGCCGCGGCCGGTGGCGCTCGGGCAACTCCGGCTGTTGAGCGGCCCGGAACGCATTGAGTCTGGCTGGTGGGGCAACTCGGTTGCCAGGGATTACTACGTCGCCGTCGGCGCGGATGGCGCCCAGCTCTGGGTGTTCCGCGAGCGCGCGATGGACGCCACACACGGCTTTGGCAGGCATTTGCCCCCTGCCGCCGAAACTGGCGACGCTGCGCAGCGCTGGTTCCTACATGGCTATTTCGCCTGAGCGCAAGCAACCGATGCCGGCCGCCGCCTTCGCGGAGTTGCACGCCGTGTCGAACTTCTCGTTCCTGCGTGGCGCTTCGCATCCAGAGGAACTGGTGGAACGGGCATGGCAGCTTGGCTATGCCGCCATCGCCATCACGGATGAATGTTCCGTGTCCGGCGTGGTGCGGGCGCATGTCGCTGCGAAATCTTGCAACGAGGAAAGCGAACGGAGCGGCCGTGCGGGCATCAAGCTCATCGTCGGCGCTGAGTTTCGCCTTGCCGAAGGCGTCCATATCGTGCTGTTGGCGCCGAACCGCCGTGCTTATGGGCAGCTTTGCGAACTCATCACGCTTGGCCGGCGGCGCAGCCCGAAGGGCGCTTACTCATTGCAAATGAATGATCTGCAAGGTGCTGTCGATGCGTGTCTTGCACTCTGGATGCCAGCGCTCAAGCCCATTTCGGAACTCCTTGAGGAAGGCCGCCGCTTGCAGGCGCTGCTGCCGAATCTGCGCTTGACGCTGGAAATGGCCCTCGAACCCTTCGATGTGGATAAAGCCGCCCATGTGCTGGTGCTCGCCTCGCGCCTCCGCTTGCCCATCGTCGCCAGCAACGATGTCCACATGCATGTGCCGGAGCGCAAGCCCTTGCAGGACGTCCTCACCGCCATCCGCGAACGCGCGACGGTGGCGGAACTCGGCAGCTTGGCGCAATCGAACTGCGAACGCTATCTGCGCCCCCTGCCCCGCTTGGCGGAGCTTTACCCAGAGGAGCTGCTTGCCGAAACCATCGCAGTGGCGCAAGCGTGCGATTTCTCCTTGGATGCGCTGCGTTACGAATATCCAGAGGAGGTGGTGCCGGCCGGCGTGGCGCCGGGTGCCTATTTGCGCCAGCTTGTCTTCGCCGGCGCCAAGGAGCGGTGGCCAGACGGCGCGCCGGAAGCGGTGGCAACGTTGCTGGAGAAGGAGCTCAAGCTCATCGGCGAGCTTGCCTATGAGCATTACTTCCTCACCGTTTACGACATTGCCCGGCAAGCGCGGGAACTCGGCATCTTGTGCCAGGGCCGCGGCTCCGCGGCGAACTCGGCAGTGTGCTACTGCCTGCATGTGACGGAAGTGGACCCATCGCGCCAGCACGTTTTGTTCGAGCGTTTCATTTCCAAAGAGCGCCACGAGCCGCCAGACATCGACATCGACTTTGAGCATGAGCGGCGCGAGGAAATCATCCAGTACATCTATGGGCGCTACGGGCGGGAGCGCGCGGCGTTGGCTGCCACGCTCATCACCTACCGTCCGCGCAGCGCCATCCGAGACGTCGGCGGCGCCTTGGGGCTGGATGTTGGCATGCTCGACGGATTGGCGAAATCCATGGCGTGGTGGGATGGCCGCGAGGCCATCGAGGAGCGCCTCGCCGCCGCCGGCATGGATCCGCACAGCCTCGTCGCCCGGCAATTCTTTGCCTTGGTGAACGAGGTGCTCGGCTTTCCGCGGCATCTTTCGCAGCATGTCGGCGGCTTTGTGATTGCCCGCGGTTCCCTGTCGCAGCTAGTTCCCATCGAGAACGCAGCCATGCCAGAACGCACCGTCATCCAATGGGACAAGGACGATTTAGAGTCTTTGGGCTTATTGAAGGTGGATGTGCTGGGGCTCGGCATGCTCACGGCAATTCGGAAAACCTTGGCCCTCGCCAATGACTTTGAGCGCCGCCACGGCAACCCGGCGGCGGCCGGCCTCACTGTGGAGAACATTCCGGCGGAAGACCCAGACACCTACGCAATGCTGCAGCGGGGAGACAGCGTTGGCGTGTTCCAAGTGGAATCCCGCGCGCAAATGGCCATGTTGCCGCGGCTGCGCCCAGAGTGCTTTTACGATTTGGTGATTGAAGTGGCCATCGTGCGCCCAGGGCCGATTCAGGGCGATATGGTTCACCCCTACCTGCGTCGGCGCCGCGGCGAGGAACCCATCAGCTACACCAACGATGCAGTGCGCAAGGCGCTGGGCCGCACCTTGGGCGTGCCGATCTTCCAAGAACAGGTGATCGAACTCGCCATGACCGCGGCCGGCTTCACCGGTGGCGAGGCGGATCAGCTGCGCCGCGCCATGGCCGCTTGGCGCCGCCGCGGCGGGCTCGAGCGTTTCGAGCAGAAGCTCATCAACGGCATGTTGGAACGCGGCCACGAGCGGGAGTTCGCCGAGCGCGTGTTCCGGCAGATCAAGGGCTTCGGGGAATATGGCTTCCCGGAATCCCACGCGGCGAGCTTCGCGCTGCTGGTGTATCAATCGGCGTGGCTGAAGCGCCACGCGACCAGCGCGTTCTACTGCGGGCTGTTGAACAGTTTGCCGATGGGCTTCTACAGCCCTTCGCAACTCTTGCAGGACGCGGCGGCGCATGGCGTGGAGGCGCGCGACGCGGACGTGCAGGCGAGTGGTTGGGATTACCGTTTGGAACCCGCGCAGCGGGAGCGCAAAGCCGTTGGCCGGCTGTGCTTCCAAGGGGCCGAGGCGCCGCCGGCCATTCGCATCGGCCTGCGGCAGATCAAGGGGATTGCCGAGGAAGCGGCGCATCGCATCGCCGCCGCGCAGCCTTTTCGGGATGTGGGCGATCTTGGCCGCCGGGCTGGCCTGGACAAAGGAGAACTCAAGTTCCTAGCCCGCGCCGGCGCGCTCAAGGGGCTTGCTGGGCATCGCCACCAAGCGCATTGGGACGCCGCCGGCGTGGACGACCCAAGCGCGATGTGGCGCGCCGCGGACGCCCATGCGCCGTATCGCACCCAAGCGCGCTTGCCAAGCCCCAGCCCCGGCGATGATCTGATCGCAGACTACCGCTATCTGGGCCTCACCACCGGCCCGCACCCGATGGCGATGCTGCGCGAAGACGCTGCGTTGCGCACCTGCCTCACCGCCACCGATCTGCTCGATTGCCCGACGCGTCGGTTCGTGAAGGTGGCTGGCGTCGTTACTTGCAGGCAGCGCCCCGGCACGGCCACCGGCGTGATCTTCATGACCCTTGAGGACGAAACGGGCAACAGCAACATCGTGATTTGGAACACGGTGCTGCAACGTTATCGCGCCGCGTTGCTGCAAGGCCGGCTGCTGGCGATCAAGGGCACCGTGGAGCGGGACGCCGAGGTGGTGCATGTGATTGCCGGCCATGTGGAAGACCTGACGGACAAGCTCATTGGGCTGTCGGCGCGGCCGGATGTGGGCACGTCATTCCGCAGCCGGAACTTCCATTGATGCGACTTGACGCCGCCACAAGGCAGACTACCGTAGGCACTTTACTTGACGCGGTGGCTGAAGCGCCGTGCGCGACCCGCTCGGAACGGGGTGCCGGCGCCATGAGCGCGGGGCGCTGGGGCCGCGTGTGGCAGCGTTGGATGGGGCTAAGCGGCTTGGTCGCCAAGCGTTGCAGCCAAACATCGGCGCAGGGCCGCCGGCGAGGTGAACAATGCGGGTGCTCGTGACAGGCGCGGCTGGATTCATCGGCTCCTTCGTGGCGCAGCGGCTGCTTGAACGGGGCGACGCCGTGATCGGCTTCGATAACCTGAACGCCTACTACGACGTGGCGTTGAAGGCAGCCCGGCTCGCTCGCCTGCAACGCCATGACGCCTTCGAGTTCGTGCGCGGGGACTTGTGTGATCGTGCGGCGGTGGCGGCACTCTTCGAGCGGCGCCCAGAGCGCATCGTGCATCTGGCGGCGCAGGCCGGCGTGCGCCACTCGCTGGACAATCCGGGTGCCTATGTCCAATCCAACGTGGTTGGGTTTCTCAACCTGCTTGAGGCGGCGCGGGAGGCGGGCACGGAGCATCTTGTGTACGCCTCGACGAGCTCCGTTTACGGCAACCATGCCAAACTGCCCTATGCCGTTGGCGACGGCGCAGACCACCCGCTGAGCCTGTACGCGGCCACCAAGAAATCCAACGAAATGATGGCCCACGCCTATAGCCACCTGTTCGGCATGCCCACCACCGGCTTGCGTTTTTTCACGGTGTACGGGCCATGGGGGCGGCCAGACATGGCGCTCTGCGTGTTCGCCAAGCGGATGCTCGCCGGGCAGCCCATCGACGTGTTCAACCGCGGGCGCCACACGCGGGACTTCACTTACATCGACGACGCCGCGGACGCTGTCGTGCGCATCTTGGACCGCCCCGCCGCCCCGCACGCGGATTTCGAACCCGCCGCGCCGAACCCCGCGATCTCCTCGGCCCCTTACCGCCTCCACAACGTCGGCGGCGGCGCACCCACGGACCTCATGCGGTGCATCGCGCTCTTGGAGGCGGCGCTCGGCGTGAAGGCCAAGAAGCGGCTCCTGCCGGCGCAACCGGGAGACGTGCCCGACACCGCCGCGGACGCGGCCACGCTAGTGGACGCAACAGGCTGGCAACCCACAACGACCATCGAACAAGGCATCGCGCGCTTCGCCGATTGGTACATGGCTCACTACGGGGCGGGCGGGGCTGACGAATGACCCAAGACCTATTCGGGCTGCCCAACATTGACGACGCGGACACCGCCATCCCCGGCTTCACTTACCAACCAAACTTCCTAGACGAGGAAGACGAACAACGCCTAGTCGAATGGATCGACAGGCAAGAGTGGAGCAGCGCACTGAGAAGACGTGTGCAGCACTATGGCTGGCGCTACGATTACAAAGCTCGTGAGGTGAACTCATCGATGCGCCTTGGTGAACTGCCGGCACCACTTGCGGAGCTGGCACAGCGCCTCTACGACCGAGGGCTTGTGCCGCAGATGCCCGATCAGGCCATCGTCAACGAATACGAGGCAAATCAGGGCATCACCCCACACGCCGACGCTCCAAGTTTCGCCGATGGCATCGCGACGATCAGCTTGCTGGAGTCTTGGGAGATGAACTTCCACCCTCCCAACAAAGGTGGCGGGGGCAGAGTGGGCAACAAAGTGCCGCGGCTGCTCGAACGACGGAGCGTTGCGGTCTTGCAAGGCGAGGCAAGGTGGAAGTGGAAGCACGAGATCGTCAAACGAACGTCGGATCCATACGTTGACCGGGGCAAGCGCCGCAGGCGCGACCGCAACCGCCGCATCTCACTGACGTTCCGGAAAGTCCGGCCGTCCGCGGGGCAGGCAAGCCAGTAGTCAGCCATCGTCGTCTCGCCAATTCCAACCGACTTGATCTCCGAAGGGTCTCTTCTTGGGGCGGCTTGGGGACGGCGGCGTTGTGGCAGGATGCGGCGGTGACGGCCGGTTGGGGGCCGCGCCCGGCGGCTCGGCTGATGGAGCGTCGCTCCCGCCGGCACCGCTATCGCGCCAACCAAGGGGTGTATGATCGAAAGCCAAGCGATGCAGATGCCAAGCGCCGCCGGAGGGGTGGCTGAGTGGTCTAAAGCGCTGGTCTTGAAAACCAGAGGGGTTTACCGCCCCCCAGGGTTCGAATCCCTGCCCCTCCGCCACTATGACTCCATATCTTATTGATTTCATTGGGCTTTATGGATTTTTCAAGCATCCATTGCGCCAATTTTTGTTCCTTTTTGTCCACGACGCGGGCGGTGCGGCCGTGCGTGAAGCTGCGATAAGCTATGCCCTTGAGTGGCGTGGCAGCGGCAACCGGACAGCGGGGTGGTGGATGGTTGGATGCCCTACCGGCTTGACCTGCGCGTCCGGAAGTTCTGGCGGGATGCTCGGCGACTACGCGGTCGGTTTTCCGGCCAGTTGGCGGACGATTGACGGCCAGCGGGCGGTGAGCCTCCGCCAAGCGTTCCGCATCATCCCGCCGTCGCCCTGAACCGGACATCACAGGTGCCATTCAACACGCCATGGGGCACTCGAAGCAACGGCCCGCGATGGTTGGCCTGCATCGTGATGGTGGCGATTGCGACGACGGCTGCCGGAGAGAATTCGGGTGAGAGCGGCGGCGCTCCCGAAGGCGAATCAGTAACGCCGCTGGGGATGTCCAAAGCGGAGGCAGCGTTCACCCTAGGGCTCGCGTACGACTTCGGCGAGGGCGCCCCCGAGGACGACCGCGTAGCCGTGCGGTTTTACCGCAAGGCAGCTGAAGAGGGACACGCGGGTGCGCAGTTCAACCTAGGAAACATGTACGACAACGGCGAGGGCGTCCCCGAGGACGACCGCGAAGCCGTGCGGTGGTACCGCAAGGCGGCCGAGCAGGGACACGCGGACGCGCAGTTCAACCTAGGAAACATGTACGGCACTGGCAAGGGCGTCGCCGAGGACGACCGCCAAGCCGCGGGGTGGCACCGCAAGGCGGCCGAGCAGGGACACGCGCCCGCGCAGTTCAACCTAGGGGCCGCATACGGCACTGGCAAGGGCGTCCCCGAGGACGACCGCGAAGCCGCGGGGTGGTACCGCAAGGCGGCCGAGCAGGGACACGCGGGCGCGCAGTTCAACCTGGGGTTCAAGTACGCCCACGGAGAGGGCGTCCCCGAGGACGACCGCGAAGCCGCGGGGTGGTACCGCAAGGCGGCCGAGCAGGGAGACGCGGGCGCGCAGGTCAACCTAGGGTTGATGTACCACAACGGCGAGGGCGTCCCCGAGGACGACCGCGAAGCCGTGGGGTGGTACCGCAAGGCGGCCGAGCAGGGACACGCGGACGCGCAGTTCAACCTAGGGTTGATGTACGAAAACGGCGAGGGCGTCCCCGAGGACGACCGCGAAGCCGTGCGGTGGTTCCGCAAGGCGGCCGAGCAGGGAGACGCGAAGGCGCAGTTCAACCTAGGGGTCATGTACGGCACCGGCGAGGGCGTCCCCGAGGACGACCGCGAAGCCGCGGGGTGGTACCGCAAGGCCGCCGAGCAGGGAGACGCGGGCGCGCAGTTCAACCTAGGGGTCGCATACGGCACCGGCGAGGGCGTCCCCGAGGACTACGTCCAAGCCTATGCTTGGCTCAATCTCGCTGCCGCGCAAGGGCATGGAGATGCGAGAGACGGCCGGGCAGAGTTGCGCGAGCTTATGACCCGGGCCCAGATCGCAGAGGCGCAGAAGCTCAGCCGTGAACTCGCCAACTGAGCGCAGGGGCACCGCCACTTTTCGCCAATCCTTGTGCCCTTTGTCCGCGGTGCGCCGTCGCAAGCATCCCGTCATGCGCACGGAGAAACTGCGATAGACCATGCCCTTGAGTCATGAGCACGGCGTTCGTCGCAGTGGGCCCCAGCGACCCGAGCGCCGACACGACCTCGACCGCGTTGTTGTCTAGGTCGAGCCACCACAGGGACCATGGACGGCGCGGCCGCTGCGGCGGCCGCCTTGCCGGGGAATCTCGCCGTCATGCTCCGCCGGCTTCCCTTCCGCCCAAGCCGTCGCCGCCGGGGGCGTTGAACGGTCATGGGGTGACGAGACTATCCCCCCAGTCAAATCAAATCCTGTGGGGACTGCCAGCGGCGTCGGCAACGGCTCCCAACGCCGCCAGCGCCCCGCCGCCCGCCATCACGGTCTGAAGGCGCCCCGCACCTCCGTCGAATCAACCCCCGCGAGCGAGTTCCCTCTCGCCGGATTCGATTTGCTCAACGGAAGGCCACACGACGTTGGACTTTTGAGGAGCTTCGACCTTCCAACCGAGGAACTTCCGCAGCCGCCGCGTGTAGTCGGCGTCCTCTTCGGCACTGCCGTCCCTCTTCGACAAGTTCGTAGCCGACGTCGATTGCGACGCCCGTGATGGGGCGTCCTCTTCGGCACTGCCGTCCCTCTTCGACAAGGGGTGCTGCCAGTCCCGGTGCAGGTGCATCTGCACAAAGTCAACGCGCCCGGCGTTGAACTTGTCGATCTGCTCGCCCCACTCGTCGCGGGCCACAGACATGAGCATCGCCTTGGTGGGCTTGCGCCGCAGCCGGACGGAGAAAAGCTCCTCGTAGCGGCGGTTGAACACCGTGAGTCCATAGCGCGGGCTGCCCTTGAGCGGGTCGGAAGGCGTGAAGCGCCGCATGATGAAGCCGTAGGGCATCGCCATCTCGCGCATCGACGTGCCGATGTCTCGGGTCAAGCCATCGTACAAACGTGCTGTGCAGCTCATTGGACTTCTCCTCCAAAGGGCATTTCTCATTTTATGTGAGGTGGGGCCGCATCTGGACGGCCGAACGCGGCCACCCGCCCGGCTTGGCGACGACGCCCCCGCGGTCGAGCTCGTCCTCGATGCGCAGCCAAGCGAAAGCTGCGATAGGCTATGCCCTTTGGGGCATGGGCACGGCGCTCGCCGAAGTGGGGCCCAGCGCCTGCCCAATGGTGCGGCAGTCGGGAGAGAATCGCTCTTGAGTGGATGTTCCTGTTTCGGCGGAAGAACGACTGAGCCTTGATCTTGGCGGCGTCCTTCGCCGCCGCTTCCCGCTCGCGCTTCCGGCGGAACGCACTGGCGACGCCAGAGATGGGGAAAGGTCACAAATCTATTGGCTTGAACTCTGCCCAGCCTTGTTTGCAGAGCAGGACGCGGGCGACTGCCGAAATCGGCAAGTCGCCGAGATGGGCTGCCTCAATGATGGGCATCAGGCTGCGCCGATGGAGTTTGTCTTCATCCTGCATCTTCGAGAGTTTTTCCCATGAAATGAGCGCATCCGAAACCTTTTCTCTGTCGATTTCGAGCCACACGGCAGAGTCCCATGGCCAGCAGATTGGCACGAAATCCCGCCATCTGGCCAAATACTTAAGATCGTATGTGTCGGGGCAGAAATCATGGAAATCAAACAAACTGACTCCGCCCAAATGACGCACATAAGAATAACCGTCCGGTCCGATTCTGGTCTTCCATCGCTCACTATTGGGGACAAGGTTTTCGGGAGGGTCCACCAAAATCGAACCATACTTCAGAATCCCCTCGAACCGGGATTTCGATGTGGTGTGCCACAGTTTTCCTTGCAGTGTTTTGAGAGCATCTGTCGGCGTCAAGCTCTGCCTCCTAGTCGACACCTTCCCTCTTGGGTTACGGGAACAAGTGCAGTTTCGTGAAACGCATTGTGACCGTGTTCGCTTCGATGCGCAAACTGAAGCGCACCGGCGCATGGCCGCCCGTTCGGTGGCAGGCAATGAAGGGGCGCGGCAGATGGGAACTGCCGTCCCTGCGCGGCGCCGATCAGCATCGCCAAGTCGCGACATCAAACTGATATGCCGCATGCGGATTTGGCGAACGCGCCTGCCCCGCATGTCCGTGGTTCCAGCCCGGGCCTTTGCCGCCGACCAGTCCGCCCCAATTGAGGGAAGCGGCCCGGTCGGCGGTCCCGTCGAGTCCGCCACGCTTCGCGTCGGCAGCTGCCCGATGCCTCAGCGGGAGTTGCCGGGGCGAAGGGGTGGAGCCGCCGGCGCTCGGCGGGCAGGGGGTCAGGGGTTGCCTGCCACGCGGTCCCAAGCCGCATGGAATCGGTCCGCGACTTCCCTGAGTCCGTCGCGAAGCGCGGTGCTCCCCAGCGCGAAGCCGGCGTCGAGGCCGTCGGCGTTGTCGCTGAGGAGCCGCAGCGCCTCCTCCAAGGGCATCAATGGCCGAACCCCCTCCTCGTCGGCCATGCCCTGGAGGTCTTGCTCCCCGCGCCAGCCGCAGTGGACCGCCAGGTCCTCGAAGGGGTGCATGTCATCCGGCTGGCCGGTGCCGACGAGGATGGAGTGCGCCCCGCGGTCGACGTTGACCTGGACGACGAGGCGGCCGCCTCGGTAGTGCGCCTCGCAGGACATGGCGAAGAGGTCGTCCCCGGCCATCAGCGGCTCGCCGCCGGGGCGGTGGCCGCAGCTCCAGCCGGCGCCGAGCAGGCGTTGGACCTCGGCGAAGGGGCCGGAGTCCGCGTCGCCGGGTTCGGCCGCCGAAGCCCTCCCGCCGGCAGTTGGCGGGCCGCGCTTGGCGTCGGCGGGGACGAAGGGGTCGAGCCGCCGGCGCTCCATCCGGCCGTCGGCCAAGACGGCGTAGCACTCGCCCGGCCGCAGCGTCGAGGGCGGCCGCACGTCCGCCACGCTCGGCCGGCCGGGCGTCAGCGGGCAGAGGTCGCGGACGTGCCGCTGCGCCACGCCGTCCGTCGAGCGGAAGAACAGCTTGGTGGCCGTGTTGGCGAGCAGCATCTCCACCGCGTGCTCGGCGGCGCCGTTGGCGCTGAACTCGCCGAGCGCGTGCCGCAGGCTGCTGCACGACTGCGTGGCGAGCACGCAGAAGGCTCCGAAGGAGCGGCAAGCGTCCATGAAGCTCTGCTCGCCGTGCGCCGCGTCGCAGGTCACGAACCGGTGCGCCTCGTCGGCGACGTAGGCCGCGAGCGGCATGCCGTGCCCCGCGACCGAGCGCTTGGCGCTGCCGAGGATGGCCTCGAAGTACGCGGCCTTGAGCGCCTTGGCGACGAGGGCGTCCTGCGACGCGCCCAGGCTCGGCTGGTAGAGATGCACCGCCCGCCCGCCGTCGGCGTCCACGTCGCGCCCGAACGAGACGGCGGCCATGCTCCCGCTCGCCAAGCCCGCCTTCAGGCCGGGCTCGCACCCGAAGTAGAGCGTTGTCGCCGGCGTTCCGTCGCCGAGTCCCCGAACGCCTGCCGCGCCATCGTGTGGACGCCCATGTAGTGCCCCCCGGAGGTGGTCGCCGCGAGCTCCGACCACTGCCCGATGTCGTCGGCGAGCGCTTGGAGCTCGCCTTCCGCCTCCCCCTCGAAGCGACTCGCCAGATCCGCGGCGAACGTCTGGCGCTCCGGCGCGAAGAACTTCGTCAGGACGTAGTTGGCCAGGGCGAGGGCGTTGGGCGGGCAGCCATCCGCGCCGGCGGCCGGCTCGGCCAGTCCGGCCAGGCGCCGGAAGCGGAGGAGTTCGCTCCGGAAGCCTCCGCCCGAGCCCCAAACCTGCCAAGGCCATGCGTCGCCGCCGAACAGCGCCAGCGCCGTCGCCAAGGCGGTCATGGCCAGCTTGCCCCCCTCCACTTCCCAATAGGGGTCGCGCGCCTTCCCCGGCGCCCCGTTGAGCGTCGCCGCGGGGCTTGATGGCGCGAGGCTCGCCGAGCGGAGCAGCATCTTGCGGGCCGCGGCCTTCACCCGCCCGGCGGCGAGGTCGGCCTCGACCGACCATTCCGGCGGCGCCATCACGTCGATGACCTGGCGGACGCCGCCGCGCAGGCCCGGCTTGAAGACGCGCAGGTCGGCCCCCGCCAGTCCGACGACGACGTCCTTGATCTCCTTCTTGGGGTCGATCACCAAGGCGCACCCCACCCGGTTGGCCGGGTCGCACGCCGCGGCGACGGCCGGCAGGATGGCCGACGCCGTCTTGCCCGATCCGGGCTCGCCGAGCACGAGCACATGCCGGCACAGGGCTTCGCGGGAGACCTCCCCCGAAGGGAACAGGGCGCTCCACTGCGGAACGCGGAAGGCGTCCTTGGGGCGTTCCGGCCGGTTTCCGCCGCGACCGTCGGCGATGCGGTCGATCAGCGCCAGCTCCAGCGCCAGCGCCGGGGAGATCGTCCGGTCCAGCCGCAGCAGGCGCCGGTAGAGCGCGGCGAAGCGCTCGGCCGGCCCTGCCGCGCACCACGCCACGAGCCGTCGCAGGCGGGAAAGGGCCGAGTCGCCCGCCGGCTCGCCGGCGGCTTCGGCCGCGCCCCGCTCCGGCCAGTCGACGACGCTGGCCAGATGGTCCGCGACCAGCCGGTCCTCGAACGAAAGCCCGCCCGCGCCAAGCTCCCGCGCCGGCGCTTCAAGCGCCCGGGCCGCGAGGTTCGCCACCATGTCGTCGTCGAGCCTGCCCATCCAGCCCGCTTGGTGCGCCGCGTCCTCGGCGGTCAGCGGCTGGTTCCCCTTGATCCGCGCTCCGTGGTAGAGCAGGCGGGCGTTCCGCTTGGCCTCCCGCCAGTCGCCGAGCGACAGGATCAGCGCCGCCGCGCTGCCAACGAAGGTCAGGCCGCGGGTCACGATCCGAAGCCCGTCCCCGCGCAGCTCCTCGGCCGCGTCGAGCCAGTAGCTCAGCGCCGTCTCCGCCCCGCCGGGCGAAGCGATCTCCAGATGGACGCAGTCGTAGAAGCAGTCGCGGTGGAGGTGGCGCATGACGGCGGCCAGATCGATCACGGCTTCGTCCGTGATCTTCGAAACCAATGAGACGACGGCGGTGCCGCCCTCGTAGTTGACGTCAATCATTCTTGCTCTCCTGGCGGGGGAGAGCCGGCTGCTGGATGAGCGACCTCCCCCTTGGTTAAAGGGTTCGTCGCTCGCCTTAGCCTAAAAGGTGTTCCGCGTGGCTGGATTCCCCCTTCAGGGGGGCGCGCTTTTGGCCAATTCCCGCTCCCCAGCCATTCGTTCACGGGGCGCGCATGGACTTGGTTCCCTACTGCTTCGCGCCACGGAGAGCAGGGCGGATCATAGCCGTCCGGCGATGTTTGTCAAGAGCTTTGGCAGCCCGCCGCCGTCCGGGTTCGTCCGGCGAGGCCCGCCGCGCAGCTTCGCTTCCAACGCCTCCGGCCCAGCGAACTCGCGTCACGCGCTTGGCGGCACCCATCCCCCGAGCCGCACGTTGGTCATCGCTCCCGCCCTTCATCGGTTCGGCCGGCGTTGGCCCGCGGCCTCGGTTCGCGCGGATGCGCTCGGGAACGCTCCCGCAGTTCATTGACGGCCGAACGGGGCCGCCCCACCGGCTTGGCGACGACGCCCCCGCGGTCGAGTTCGTCCTCGATGCGCAGCCAAGCCCCGGAACGCGGGCCCATGCGTTCGCGCCACCCGTCCCCGATCTTGGCGATGTTGGCTGCGCAGGCGTCGAGCTTCGATGCCCGTTCGTCGAGTTCCCCCCGGTTCCTTCGCCGCCGATGCTTCGCGATCGGCCAAGGCGGCTTCGCGTTCCTCGGCGGCCGCTTCGCGCTTCGCCAGTTGGCGCTTGCGGTAGCGTTCGGTGAGTCCGCGTTCCTTGGCCGTCTGCGCCCGCACTTCGGCCGCCCGTTCCTCGGCTTCCTCGACGGCCCGCTTGCCGCGCTCGACGTCGCTCAACGCCTTCGTCTTGCGGGCGCTGCCGCGTTCGCCGCGCCCTAGCCCGAAGGGTGCGCCGAGCGTTCCCCAGACGTCGTCCTGCAGGCGGGAAGCGGCCGCTTTCTTGGCGGCCAAGTCGAAGCGCTTGGCGATGGGCGCGCCGGTTATCAGGGAGTCCGCCAAGCGGCTTGCCGCGGTCATGCCCCAGACAAGCTCGCCATCGGGGGAACGGCCGCGGGGGAAGATCAAGGCGTGAACGTGGTACTGCGATTCGTCCAAGTGCAACGCGCAATCCAAAAGCGGCGAGTCGGGGTAGCGGGACGCGATCCAGCCGGGGACTTGCGCTGCCCATTGCCTTGCCATGTCGGGCGTCCAGCCCTGGCCGACGCGCCTTCCCGCCACGAACAGCAGTTCGGCGTAGGGCTTTGACGGTGCGCCATTCTTGCCCTTGATGGCTGCCTTGCGTTCGGCGCGAAGGGCAGCCTCGCGTTGGCGGGACATGGGCTGGCAAAGCAGTTCCACGCCCAGCCGCTTCCCGTCGCCGTCGAACATGTCCGGGGATGCGTCGGTGACGGCGTGTCGGGTCTCGCCGCGAACGTGGACGCGCAAGCCGCCCACGGAATTGGTTAGTTCATGGCGATGCACTAGGCAGGGTGCGTCGTCTGCCATCGGGGGAAGTCCTGCTATGAGTGCCCCAGCACTATATCAGAACTAAGGCAACATGGATGCGCCAGCCAGGCACGGAGTCCCTCAGTTCATGGCGATGCACTAGGCAGGGTGCGTCGTCTGCCATCGGGGGAAGTCCTGCCATGAGTGCCCCAGCACTATGGCAGGACTAAGGTAACACGCTACTCAATGCTTGCGCATTGGCGTGCTTTTGGCTATGCCAAAAGGGGGATGCCGCAAGCGGCAGGAGCGTCGCTTCGCAACGCGGGATGCCACGCCTGCGGCGCCGGCGTCGCTCAGTTCTCCATCACGCTCAAGCGCTCAGGGCCGTCACGAAAGTTGCCCTCTGAGCCTCCTAGTCCGCCGCTGCAAGTTAGGATCCAAAAATACAGCCCACACATTTGTGCGGTTTGTGTGGAGGAACGCTGTGTTTTCAACTTTTATGCGCGTGAGCAAGTCTGACTTGGAGAAGTCGAAAACACAGTGCAGGTCAACACAAACCGCACAAAATGTGCGCCTTGTGCGGTTGTTTAGGAAGGGTTCTCATCGCCGCCCCCCGGCCGCCACTTCGCCCAGCGGGCCATCGTTTGGGCGTCCAAATCGATCTGTTCCTCCACTGGCAGAAGCGGGTTGATCGCCTTCGCCACGGAGTACGGCGAACTCAGTTGCAAGCCGTCCCCCCGCCGCGTCAACTCCCGCCATTGGCCGCCCCCGCCATCATGTGAGTAGGCGTTCTGAATCGGATAGCGGCATCCGCGTTGCGGCTGCCACCCGTCCGCGCCCAGCAAGCGCCGAACTTCCAACGAGGCATGCGCAGGCCTAACCTCCTTGTCGCACATCGCGGCCAGCGTCCTGCTCGCCGCACGCCCCTGCCCGTCCCCGTCCCCAGGGATGACCCGCGTGGTTGCCAGTTCGTGCAGCACCCGGAGCATCGGTTCGCTCGCCAGCGTGATCCGCAGCTTGGCGTCCGTCAAAGGCGGCGTGAGCAGGTTCGCCCTGTCGTACTTCCGGTTCAGGAAGAAATGCGCCATGACGTCCACGTTGTCGCGGAAGTAGTCCATGAACTCGTCGAAGTACTTGATGTTCTCCTTCGCCGCCAGTTGCGCTGGCGTCCATTCCAAGGGCGTTTCAAGCACCAGCCATCGTCGGTCGCCCGATTCCAAGTATGCGGCGACGACGGCGTTGGTGGCGACCAGGTGGCGGTTGGTGTTGCGGGTGCTCACGGGGTCATGGTGCTTGCGCTCGAAGTTCCACTGCTTGGCCGTGAGCCAGTCTTTCAAACGCTGCGCCATTTTGCGGTCTCCCGCAAAGAGCACGTCGTCCCAAAAGAGCAGCGCCTTGCCCATGTACTCATAATTGAAGCGGCATGTGCCTTCGGCGTTAGTCACCTTTCGCGCCAGCTTCCCAAGGATCGGTTCCATGATCCGCTCGAAGACAGACGACTTGCCGGAGCCTTGGTGCCCTCTCAGGATTACCCCGGTGCCGACACCGACGGACGCGGGGCGCTGAACGATGTCCGCGTTCCAATCCATTAACCAACCTGCAACGTTCTCGTCGCCGTTGCAGAGCACCTCGATGACGTATTTCTCAAGAATGGACGTGTCCCCCGGCCGCCCGGCTTTCGGGACGTGGATGTAAACGGGGAGCGCCATTGCAATGAGCGGCTTTTCGTCCGGGGCCAGAAGCTCGATTTGCCCTTCGTATGCCCGGCGCCGGCCGTGACGAAGCCACTCATCCGCGGCCGCCGCTCGTTCGGTGATCTCCCCGCCATGCTTGTCCGTGACCTGCCGTTCAACCTTGACGTGGCGAAGGCGCGCTCGAAAACTGGCGGGACTCATCATTGACGGCCATAGATCGTCGCTGGCTTCGCTCACTAGGAAGTCCACCACCTGCTCGTCGCGCCCCGTGTAATGCGCGTAGCGCTTGTTCAGGTCTTCGACCATCTCGTCGCGGTCTTTGTAGCAGTGCTCCGTCGCTTGTGCGTAATAGTCGATGGTCGGGCCGTAGCTGTTGTCGGGTCTGCGCGGTTCGCTGGCAACGCGCTCCTTCGCGCCCTCGAACGCCCGTTCGATCTCTTCGCGCACCGTTTGCTGATCCACCATGTCGCCGCGCTTGCGCCGCAGTTCGCAGGACTCCTCAAGCAGTTGTGCCAGTGCCGGCGCTTGGTCGGCTTCTGGCAGTCGGGCGAAGGCGAAGGTTTGCGTCAGAATGTGGTCATGCACCGCCTTGGCCGTGGCGGCGCCCCCCGGCTTGTTGTGAGCCTTCTTGAGCTCCACCCCATCGGCCAACACTTGCGGATTGGCAATTGGCCACACGCCTTCGTCGAGCGCCTTAATCATCATGCGCAGGCGGCGCAAATCCGCGTCAATGCGACAGCCTGTGACGGAACCTGCCCGATGACCTTCCGTGTAGATGCCGCCGCCACGGGTGTCGAACTTTAGGAGCACTCCACCCTTCGTCTCGAACAGCATGCCGTTCGCCGATGCGAAGCCGCTGGCCGTGGCTCCCTTGAGCGACCCCCAGTCGCGCCCGCCGTTCGCGGAGTCCGCGAACCATAGATGCCAACTGCCTTTGCCGGGAGTGCTCTCATAGCACCGGCCACCGCCGCCGAGCGCCACGCCTAGTTCCAGCGCCTCCTCTTTCGTCGGCTTGCGCGTCGTCCAGTCGTCCCCATCGCGCTCAAACGCTTCGTCCACGTCCACGAGGAAAAGCCCGGCTGTGCTTGGCACAACGCACCACTCAGCGCGGTTCACCCATCGGTCGGGCCACTCCGCAGGGTCGCCAGCGCGCGGTTGCAGTTGCCAGCCGGCCTCGTATGCCTTGCCCTTCGAATTGCTGGCGCAGAAGCGAAGGTTCGGGTTGCGACGGCGCAACTCAGCCATCGCGGCCGTGGCCGTGGGGTATGTGGCAATGTCCCCGTTCGCTTGTTCGCTGGCGTTCATGGCGTCCGCCCTCGGGGCATCACCGGGACAGCCTCGGGCAGCTCGCGGGCCCACCGCTCGATTTCGATTCGACGCCAGCGGACGGCGCGCGTGGCGACGCGGACCGGCCTCGGAAAAGTCGGGTCGGTCTCAAGAAGCGTGTACAGTGAACTTCGGCCAATGCCCAGCGCCGCGCAGACGTCGGGGATGCGGTAAAGCTCCGGTGTGATTTGGGGTCCCATAGGGGTCTCCTCCTCAAAAGTTAAGAGGTGCGGAAACCCATCTATATGGGTACGCGAAGCGGGATGGCCCGCCACCGCGTTAATCTTAGTGCCGGCTCATGTCCCACATGTGCGGGAAGCATCGGCACATGCTTCGCATCCTACACCAGCGAAGGATGCAATGCAAGCAACTCGCCAAGTACTGTCTCAGTTTTAACTGAGACAGTACCACTCGCATCTATTCGGTCAAGGATGGATGGACGATGACGGGGCGGGCACGCTTCTCCCGAACAGGATGTCCGCCTTGCCTTAGTTCGGCGTGTACTCGGCGTGAACCGTATAGTCTCGCACAGAGCCGACTGCCCCGGTCCATAGGAAGAGATTCTCACCCCCCCTTATTTCTCGTGTAATCCGGAAGTGGCCAAAGCCGCCGCTGGAATTGTCTCGTACCCAGAATGTTGGCTCCCCACTGTCTCGTAGAGCACCAATTAGGCTGGCGTCTGTATCGGCGTTGCCCGTGCTGTAGACCGTCAGAGTGCCAGCTGCTGAGACTTGGCCAAGCTTGAACAAATGCCTTCTCCAAGAGTAGGGGGGATCTTCCCAAGGAGTGGGGGGATCTGCGCGGACTGATCGCTGACCATTAAGGGCCAAGTTTACGGCCGGCAAAAAAACAGCTTCAATGGTACCTTCGCACGGGGTGCTGGAACTCACCACCACCCTCATAAGGAAAGTTTCTCCCCTCGTGAGGAAGGGAGGAGACCCAAGGAAGTAAGGATCGTCAGGACTGTAATTATAGAGGTCTACATAATCAGACGTGACGGCGACTCTCACACCGTGTGCTTGAAACCGAACGCCAGAACCATCGGCCCTGTAGAAGTTTTTGTCCGCACGGCGGCAGTCCCTGCCATCTAGATCGTCTACAACTACTCCCAAATGGCCAGAATTGGGGGCGCTGATCCTGAACCAAGCCGTGCTGCCAGCGCTGATTCTGATCGATTGCTCGCGATTGAGGGGCAGGCCCGTCGGGTTCTGGGGACCGCCGCCCGACAACGGATTGCCCTCATCTTCCGCCGCCGGGACGCCTGTCGTCGAAAGGCTTGTCACGTGGCCGCTGGGGGTCTCCAGCAGGCTCATTCCCACAAGGGCTTGCGAAGCGGTAATCAGCAACTGCCACTTGCCCGTGCCGTCGCCGAGCGTTCCTTCCACGTTCCTCGCGCCTTCTTCAAGGTCAAGCGCGGACAGAGTGCGGGACTGCCCGGCCGGCAGCGTCAAAGTCACCGGCCCGGCGATGCTCCCCGCATCATCAACGCCGGATATGCTCACCTGTTCGGAGCCAGTGCCGGTGTTGACGAGGCGAAGCGAACTGCGCTGGTCTCGGTTGCTGCCGGGATTGAACGTCCGCGCCAACAGCCGCCCTTGGAGGTCACGCGGCAACACGTCGTGCATGGGCGTCAGGAACCCATCCCTTGTGCGGATGAAGGAGAGCACTTGGACGTTCAAGGCCGTCTCGACGCGCAGTCGCCAGCTTCCTTGGCGTGGCGACCCAATCCCTTCGTTGATGCCCTTTCTCGCGTTCCCATCGGTGAGGTCGCCGGAATTGAAGTGAAGGACGGAGTTGGCCGCCAAGCTGACCGTGATCGGGTCCGCCTCGTTCCCGCCATCGTCGACGGCGATGATGCGCACGGAGCCGGCTTCACTGGACTCGTTGATGAGGCGCACGAAGCTCTGCCGCACCGAATCAGAGGCCGGCAGCATCAAGGGAACGGAAACGGCCGTCGACGCGTCTTGGGCGTGGGCCGTCGCCGGCAGCAACGCCAAAGCGAGCAAGGCCATTGAGATGGTGCGTTTCATTTGGTTCAAGTCTCCGTTTCGTCGAGTGCGCGGAGAGAACTGCCGCCGTTCGACGCGGCGCGATTCCGGTCACCCGGCGTCCCCCCCTCCCCCGATTCAACTATGAGACCCCCCCCCCCCGGTCAACCCCTGTACGGACTGCCATAAGCGGCGGCAATGGCCCTCAAAACCGCCTCTCGGGCGACGGACCATCCGCCCGCGTCAGAATCGCGCCGGGCACCCTCGACGCCTTTCGCGTTCGGCGACGGCGGCAAGCTTCGACTGCGCGTCATCGCGGGCGGCTGGTGCGCCGGCCGGCAAATCCCTACCTTTGGAAGCCATCTGGCACCAAACAAGTCGCCGCATCCGCGGGCGCTCATCGCCGCCATCCCAATTGCGCTTCGCGGTTGGCAATGGCCGCTTCGCGGGCAATCAGTTCGTCTTCGCGCTTGTCAAGCGCCAGCTTCCGCGGCCGCGCCAGCAATCCATGCGCCTTGCGTTCGCGCTCCTTGGCGCGGCGTTCGTGTTCCTTCGGCTTCCGCCCGCGGCTTTTAGCGACCCTGCCCAGTCCCCAAGGGGCCCGGTGGCATCCCATGGATCGTCTTGCTGGCGGGACGCGGCCGCCTTCTTGTCGGCCTAGCTCAAGGTGCGGTTGCCGGACAGGGTGTTTTCGCGAGCAAGGCAGCCTAGCATGCGGAGCTCAAGCGTAACGGGCAGAGGTACAAAATTGGCTACCTACCGAGAAATCCAAGAGTGGGTCAAGGCGAGTCACGGATTCGTTCCAAAGACGTGTTGGATAGCGCATTGCAAGAAACTCGCCGGTCTTTCGGTACCGCCGGCGCCCAACCGCATCGGTGACAGGGCAGAGCCTTGCCCCCCGGACAAGCGCCCCGCCATTATGGAAGCACTGCGGCATTTCAAGATGAGTCCGCCCACCACCAACTGACCTCCTCGCCGGCCGACACCGCCATGCCGATGGCCAGCGTCGGCAGTTTTCGCGGGATGGCGTGAAAACTGGCCCCGCATGAAGTCCCATGGCGTAAGGGGCGTAGGTGGGGCAGTCGCTGGCGCTCCGGGCAATCGTCGCCAAGGTCGCACTGGCGGATGAACTCCGCGCTTGCCCGTCTTTGGCCAACGCCCGCTCGGGCGGCTTCGTAGGTTCGCCAGTGGCGCGCCCTCACCGCGCGCAGTGCTCCGCCCACCGCTCCATCAGTTCCCTCCTTCGCTCAAACAGGTCGCTCCGGGCGTAGGCTCTCTCAGCCGCGTTCGGCACGACGTGCGCGAGCGCCGCCTCCATCACCGCGTGCGGCGCGTCGGTTTGCTCGGCGGCCCAGTCGCGGAAACTGCTGCGGAAGCCGTGCGGCACCGCGTCCACGCCGAGTTCCCGCAGCAGCTTGCTCATGGCGCTGTCCGACTGCGGCTTGCCCGTGAGGCTGGGAAACAGCAGGCCGCCCGTTGGGCGGGGTGCGACCATGCCCGCGAGGCATCGGGCCTCGGACAAGACTTCGAGGCAACGCGGCGCCAGCGGCACGCGGTGCTCCTGCTTCGCCTTCATGCGGTCGGCCCGAATCGCCCACGCCCTGGCGCCCAAGTCAACTTCGTCCCAAGTGGCCAGCCGCACCTCGCCTGACCGCGCCGCGGTCAGCACGAGGAACTCGAACGCGAGCTTCGCTCCCAGCCAAGCCCTGCTCTCCCTGACGCGCCGCACGGCGTCCCCCACCTCGGCGTAGGGCAGCGCCCTATGGTGCCGCTTGGCCTTCCCCACGCCCTTTGGGAGCGCTTGGAGCACCGCCGCGCCGGCCGGATCGTCGATGCGGTAGCCCTGCGCAACGCACCACTTCATCACCGCGCTGATCCGCTGCCGCACCCTCGATGCCGTCTCCCGCTTCGACGACCAGATCGGCAGCACCGCCGCCATCACGTCGGCGCTGGTGATCATGTCCACGCGCTTGGCGCCCAGGCGGGGGAAGGCGTAGGCGGCCAGCGACGACTCCCACTGCCGGCGCGACTTGCCCTCGTCCTTCCATGCGCCCGCTTGGACGTCGATCACCTTGGCCGCCGCCGCGGCGAAGTCGGGGACGTCGCGCCGCGCGCGAAGCGCCAGCGGGTCGCCGCCCTGCCTGGCCAGCGCCCGGTTCTCGAACGCCATCCGCCTCGCCTCCTTGAGGCCCACCAACGGGTAGCCGCCGAGGCCCAACGCGCGCCGGCGCCCGTGGACCACGATGCGTTGCACCCACGACTTCGACCCGCCCGGCTGCACGCAGAGCATGAGGCCGTTCCCGTCCGCGTGGCGCTCGCCGCTCCGGGTCCGGCCAGAGTGCGCGACCGCCTTGACGAAGGCGGGCGAGAGCTTGTTGCTGTAAGCCAACCCTAGATTCCGTTTGCACCTTTCATTGAACCATTTTAACGCGGATGCTGCGGGACTTCAATGGAAGATGGCGGACGTCGCCGCCAGTCCTTTTCAAGCAATATCAACGTCTTGAATGGCGGTCGCGGACTTATGCGATACTTGGCGGACCAAGTGGCCGCGGACTGCCTCTCCGCCAAACCACTTTTGTACGCCGACCTTCGAGGAAGCGGCGGCCGAGGTGCTGGTCACGCAGGCGAACGGCTCGGCTACCTGCGGGACGCCGAGGCGTTTACACTGACCAAAAAAGAGAGGGTTAATGGTATGGATTTCATGAAGATGATCGCCGATTGGGGGCGGGTCGTGGCGCGTTCGGTGTTGGTGTTCCACGTCGTGTGTGCCGCAACGGGGCTGGCCACGCTGCTCGGCGTGATCTCGGTGCCCTACATCCTGGAGCCGGCGCCGAGCGGCGCTGCGCTCGCCACGGCCGCGTTCACGGGGTTGCTCTGCCTAGTGGCACTCTGTGCGCTTGGCGGCAGCGTGCGCTACGCGGTCTACGGCGACTTCAGGCTGCTGCCGAGCCGCAGTTTCCGGGCCTACTTCTCCGGCGACGACGACGGCACTGAATCCTCGGCGCATGTGCCCCCGCCGCTTCCCAAGCGCGCCCAGCGCGCAAGCGACGACGACCTGATCGACCAGGCGGGTGAGCTCATGCTGACCAATCCGGCCACAATTATGGATCTCTTCGATCGGCTGCAGGGACGGCAATGCACGCCCCCGGGTGAGATTGCCGAGGAGCTCGCGCCCCGGATTCGCGAGCTCGGCCTCGAGGCCAACTGCAAAGAGCTCTGGGAGCAGGGCTACACCGTCCTCGAAGATGTCGCTTCGCCCGAGTTCTTGCAGGAGATGCGCGCCGCGTCAAAAGAGAACGCCGTGCACGTTCTGCCGAAACACCCGGCCTTCGCGCAGGCGGCGCTCAACGACAAACTGATGGCCATCGCCGAGTTCTCGGTCGGAGCCGGCTTCCTCCTGAGCAACATGGCCACCAGCATTAAGCGCAAGGGCGATCCGGACCTCGGGATCCACGCTGACCAGACTTGGATGCCCGCCCCCTTCCCGGAACACAACCTCATGCTGACGGCGTGTTGGGCGCTGGACGACTACACCGCCGAATCCGGGGCGACGACCGTCGTTCCGGGGAGTGCGGCACTGCGGCGATATCCCACCCATGAGGAGATCAAATCGACGCCGAGCGAACCGATACTCTGCAAGGCGGGTTCGATCACACTGTGGGATGGCCGGGTCTGGCACGGCAATGGCCCCCGCACCATCGATGGCGCGCGCAGGGTTCTTCACATAACCTACAACCGTCTGTACACGCGGCAGATGGAGACCTATCCCCGATCGGTCGAGGATGAGCTGATCGAAAAATACGGCGAGCCGATGGCCCAGCTAATGGGTCGCTACGACTATCTGGCCAAGCCCGCGGGCAAAGAAGACTTTCACGGCTTTATGCGCGCGGTCGCCTACGCGCGCCGCTAAATGAAATTTCTGAAACAAGACGAACCATAGCATCTAGTCTGGAGGTACCACCCACTATTTGATCGAATTCAAGCTAATTGCCGAGAAGTTGGGCATCGACCGGGACGCGTTGAACGCGCGCTTCAAGCTGGAGCGGGATAAGCGGGTGCGGCCGGACCTGTGCCAGCGCGAAGTGGTAGTACGGGTTGCGCCTGCGGTAGCTCTGCACGCGCTGCGCAGACCATGATCCGGCTGCGGGAGAGGGGGCATCAAGATCCGACGCTTGTGTTATCGTCCACTTGGCGCGATCGCCGACTAGGAGAGATGATGCAACTCACAGCAGTATTAGTGCCCGCCCCGGAAGGAGGATTCGTGGCAACGAATCCTGAAACCGGCACGACGACACAAGGCGAGACTGTTGAAGGGGCATTGGCCAACCTGCGGGAAGCGACGGAACTCTATCTGGAAGAATCGCCAGTGGAATCATACGGGAGGCCGCTGGTGACGACGATCGAAGTTCGCTCCGGTGCCGCCTAGTCTGCCGCATGTATCCGGCCGTCGAACATGTCGTGCTCTTGAGGTGCTCGGATTCGTCGTGTCTCGTCAACGAGGTAGCCATATTGTCATGCGCCGCGGCTCGTCCGTTTGTGTGGTGCCCGATCATCGGGAGATCAAGACCGGCACGTTGTCCGGTGTATTGAAGCAGGCAGAGGTGTCTCGCGACGAATTTCTGTCCGCTCTCGCCAACGTCTGACAACGCCAAGTCCCTTGGCGGAGTTTCTTGTTCCGTTCCTTGCCGCCGAAGAGGTTTCGGGGGCATAGCCCCATTCCCGCGTCACTATTGGCGCCGGCAGTCTGTTTACGTCCTTTAGGGCGTCCCGTGATCTCAAGGCGTGCAAACGGCGGCAGCTTCTTGATTCCGTTGGAGCGGTGCGCCTTCGTAGCGGTATCGCTGGCCACGGGGAGACACGGCAACGACCCCATTGTGTCGATACTCGTGCATATCGCTTGCGGGGACGTTCAGGGGTCGTCCATGCGAAGACAGAACCGCGTACTCCCAGCCGTCGATTCGGAACAGGTATGCGGACTCCGATACGAGCCCCGTCCCGCCCATCACCTCGACGAATCCCTCGGTCACGTCCGAAAGAGCCGATCGGGTCAGCGCGTCTCGGTCGCCATCAAACAGAGTCCACGTGCTCGACCCGGCGTCGATCATCGTTTCGATGGTGCGGATGTCCGGTTCGAAATCGCTCCAAACGGAAGCGAACGCACGGATCGTGGCGATCACCGGACCGGCGAATTCATGGCTTCCGGGACTCACGGCATTGCGGACCCTAAACCTGAGCTGGTCGCCGACTCGGTGCAGAGTGAAGACCTGTTCCGTTCCGGCGTCTCGAAAACAGACGAGAGCAACGCCATTGCCGCCGGGCGTGGCCGCGTCCGCGTCGTACGACGGCGTGGCATCCTCGCTTGACTGGGCGCGGACGGTCGGCACTGCGGCGAGGAACGCTGCCGCCAGAACGAGCGCGGTCGCGCGGCACGCAGCCGCAAGGGGCCTTACGGCGGACACCCAGAGTGGCGCACACGTCGCGATCAGTGGGGCTCGATTCGTTGTCAATTCTTGTCCACTCGCAGAAACCCCATGCGCAGGTGCTCGACCGCACCCGTCTGGACGACGAGAGACCCGCCTTCCAACATCTGGCGATCGAGCACCAAGGTCGTGCGGCCGTACAACTCGCTGGAGAAGGGATCGCGGTCCCAGACCGCAATGACCACTTCGTCGCCCGGATGGACGTTGATGACGGGAACGCCCGCGAATCTGACCGATTTACCCGACGTGGTTATCGTGCTGCTCGACCCGTCGAGCTGCGAGCGCATCGCCGATTCCGTCGTTCGGGCTTGCGCGATCTGCGCACGCAGGGCGGAAATCAGACCTTCAAGCTCCTGCATGCGCTGCAGCTCGTCGTCCGTCAACGGGGCGTGCCACTCGAGCAGTTGGAGCTCGGGGCACTTCGCGCAACTGGCGCAGGTCCGGAAGTCGAGGCCTTCCGGGCAATCGGCGCAGATCTTGCTTGACTCGGCGCAGAATCCGCTTACATCAAGGCGCAGAGTGTCGAGACGTTCCCGCTGATCGGAGGTCAACGCCGGACCGGAACCCGCACGCCTCTCCAACGCGCCGTGCGCGCCGACGAGTGTCCTTTGTCGGCTTCGCAGTTCGCGTTGCCGGCGGTTCGAGGCATCGAGTCGCGCCTCCACTCCGCATCGAGCCGCCTGACATGCACGTACAAATCCGGCCTAGGTTCGTCCTGGTTTACATGGTGGCTAACCCTCATGTCCGAGAAGGACAGCGCGTACGTCGTGGCGACCGCGTCCTCTACCGCGTTGGCGTCCCAAGAGAGACCGGCGACCGCGAGGGCCAAGTACAGCGAACTCACCGAACGGACGACTTTGGAAGATAATGCCACGCTGCCACGCTGAATCCGGTTGCGGACCATACTATGCCGGCTCAGCATGTTCCGCACTGCGGACTAGGGCAGTCTCCCGAGCTACACGGTGCTCGTTTGGGGTCCGGCGCCCATCTGTAGGACGAGCCGCTCATCCATGATGCGAACACCCTGAAGCAGGTAACATGGCTGCGTGGCGGCAGCCGTTGCCGCCGTTTGTCCCGTCAGACGCGATGCCGAGAGCGAAACAAGACGAGTGAATACCCACGAGCGTCTCGCCGATGGCGAAACGGCCAAGGGTGGCTCCGACCGCGGCTTTGGCGTCGTCTTCGCGGTCGTGTTCTTTGCCATCGGCCTGTTCCCGCTGCTGAATGGCGGGCCGCCTCGCGCTTGGGCATTGGGCGCCGCGGCGGCGTTGCTGGCGGCAGCGTTCGTCCGGCCGGCGCTGCTGGCGCCGTTCAATCGGATCTGGTTCAAGTTCGGCTTGCTGCTGCAGCGGGTGGTCAACCCGCTCGTGATGGCGGTGATCTACTTCGCCGTGGTCACCCCAACGGGCCTCATCATGCGCGCGCTGGGCAAAGATGCGTTGCGCCTCAAATGCGATCCGGATGCACAGAGCTACTGGATCCATCGAGACCCGCCGGGGCCGGAGCGCGAATCGATGCAGAACCAGTTCTAAAGATGATCCACACCATCTTCTGAGCCCTTCCAAAGTGGTGCGCATCCTCGGCCTCTCGGCCTTCTATCACGACAGCGCCGCGGCCTTGGTGGAGGGTGGGCGGATCGTCGCCGCCGCCCAGGAGGAGCGCTTCACGCGCAGGAAGCACGACTCGGACTATCCCGCCAACGCCATCGCCTGCTGCTTGGAGCAGGGCGGCGTCACCCTTGACCAGATAGACCGGGTGGCGTTCTACGACAAGCCGTTTCTCAAGTTCGAGCGGCTGCTCGAAACCTACGTCGCGCTGGCGCCGCGCGGCTTCCGTTCCTTCCGCATGGCGGCGCCGGTGTGGATCAAGGAGAAGCTGTTTCAGAAGGGCTTGCTGCGCCGCAAGCTGCAGGCACTCGCCCCGGATGTGGACTGGGAGGCCAAGCTGCTGTTCGCCGAGCATCATCAATCCCATGCCGCGAGCGCGTTCTATCCGTCACCATTCCGCAAGGCGGTGGTGTTGACCATGGACGGGGTAGGTGAGTGGGCCACCACCTCCGTCGCCATCGGCGATGGCAATGACTTGGAGATGGTGCGGGAGATCCACTTCCCACATTCCTTGGGGTTGCTCTACTCGGCTTTCACCTACTACACCGGCTTCAAGGTGAACTCCGGCGAATACAAGCTGATGGGCTTGGCGCCCTACGGCGAGCCGAAGTACGCGCAGACCATCCTCGAGCACTTGATCGACCTGAAGCCGGACGGCACGTTCCGCCTCAACCTCGACTATTTCAACTACTGCACCGGATTGACGATGACCAACGGCAAGTTCGACGCGCTGTTCGGCGGCGCGCCGCGCGAGCCGGACGAGCCGCTGACGCAGCGGCACATGGACCTCGCCGCCTCGGCGCAGTCCGTGATCGAGGCAGCGGTGCTGCGGCTGACCCGCTCGCTGCGGGCGGAAACCGGCATCCCCAATCTGTGTCTCGCCGGCGGCGTTGCGCTGAACTGCGTCGCCAACGGCAAGGTGCTGCGCGACGGTCGGTTCGATGACATCTGGATCCAACCGGCGGCGGGTGACGCCGGGGGCGCATTGGGGGCCGCGTTGACGGCGAGCCATCGCCTGCTCGGCGAACCGCGTCCTTCCATTTCTTCGGATCGCAGCGGAGCGAGCGCTCACCTGCGTTGCCGCGAAGCGGAGCACGAAATTGGCAATGAACCCGCCCCGCTGCTTCCCTCTTGCACAACGGACGCCATGCGCGGTGCTTTGCTCGGCCCCGGCTTCCGCCTTGACGAGATTCGCGCCACGCTCGATGCTGCCGGCGCGCGCTACGAGACGCTTGCGGACGACGCGCTGATCGACGCCGCGGCCGAGGCGCTCGCTGCGGGCGAAGCGGTCGGCTGGTTCCAAGGCCGCATGGAGTTCGGCCCGCGCGCGCTCGGCAACCGGTCGATCTTGGGAGACGCCCGTTCGCCGACCATGCAGAAGACGCTCAACCTCAAGGTGAAGCGCCGCGAGTCGTTTCGTCCATTCGCGCCGAGCGTGCTGCGCGAAGACGTTGCGGACTGGTTCGCGCTCGACCGCGACAGCCCGTACATGCTGTTGGTGGCGGACGTGAGCACTGGGCGGCGACGGCCGCCGGCCGAAGCGCAGGATGCATCGTCTGGCATCGACCAGCTGAACGTGCGGCGCTCGGACATCCCGGCCGTCACCCATGTAGACTACTCTGCCCGCGTGCAGACCGTGGACCGTGAAACCAACCCCCGCTACCACGCGCTGCTGGAAGCCTTCAAGGCCAAGACGGGCTGCCCGGTGATCGTGAACACCAGCTTCAACGTGCGCGGCGAGCCCATCGTTTGCACCCCAGCGGACGCCTTCCGCTGTTTCATGGGCACAGACCTCGATTGCCTCGCCATCGGCAACTGCTTCCTGCGCAAGGCGGAACAGGGGGCGTCGCTCGAGCACGAAGGTTCATTCGAGCCTAGCTGACGGGCGGGCGATAGCATGAAGACGCGCAGGAATGGCGAGGTGTGCGGCCAACTCACGACCACAGGAGAACAACGCCGGGCCACTGCGAGAACGCGCCCGTGAAGCCACAATCTCACGTTCCAGAGCGCGTCCGCCGCGCACTGCGGCTGATCGGCTGGAACGCGTTGATTCTCTTTGCGGGCTTGGCTCTGATTGGAGTGGTAGGCGAAGCGTATTGGCGGCTGCGAGTGCCCTTCGCCGAGCACCATCATCCCAGCACTTGGTCTCCAACCGTTGGCCGGGGGTACCCGCCCAACGTCGCGGTGCGCCATACGAACTACCTTGACTTCTGGGTCGAATCACGAACCAACGCCTTGGGCTTCCTAGACCGCGAACCCATCGGCATCGAGCGGGCCGCGGCAAGCTGCCACATCGCCATGATCGGCGATTCTTTTGTGGAGGCGCTCCAAGTTCCCATCGCCGACAAGTTTCACGTTCGGCTGGAGGAACTCGCCGCTCGGGATATGGGTGATCTGGACGTCACGACCTCGGCGTTCGGCATGGTCAACACCGGCCAAGTCGGCCAACTGGGGTACTACGACGAATTCGTGCGGCACTTCCGCCCCGCCTTGGTGGTGCTCGTCTTCGTCCCCAACGACTTCAAGAATAACTCGCCACTCCTGCAGGCGATAAACAGGAAAAATGATCCGGACAGGCTCAAGGAGGTTTCCGCGACGCGAGGCGCGGATGGGGCCATCACGCTGCGGCCGCCCCATCCGGGGCCGTCCCGATTGGCAGGGCTGCCTCCTCGGCGCCGCGCCGCGGACTGGCCGGCCGGCGTGTCCTTCTTCGCGAGGTGGCTGTATAGCAAATACGACGCTCTCTCCCCGCCGACACCCAGTTCCCAACTGGTCACCGTGGCGGATTTGCTGAGCCGGCGCTCTCCCCGGTACGCCGCGCTGCTCGATGGGTTTTCGACGACACGGTGGTACACCGGAGAAACGTTCACCGTGGCGCAGGATCTGCCAGCATCCCACGAAGACGCGCTGGACTTCACGGCTTTCGCGTTTGACCAGTTCAGGGAGCGCGTGGACCGCGACGGTGCCGGGCTGGCCATCCTGTCCACGCATGCCATGCGCGTCCGAGGCGGCCTTGGATTCGACCGCTTGGCCGCCCTCGCCGAGGCGCGGGGCATTCCCGTCATCGACCAATACGACCACATACTCCGCCAAGGCGCCGATTGGAGGGACGCGGAGTGGGCGCACGACAGGCATTGGAGCGCCGCCGGCCATCAGTGGGCGGCGGAAGCCCTGCTCGAGTACCTGAAGCGGAATCAGGACATCTGCACGATGCGGAAGCCCCAAGCCTCGCCGCCGCGTCCTTCCTTGTTGACGGACTACGAGTCCATCGCGTCCGACGAACCGGCTGTCCGCTCCGTCTTCGACGTCCATCTTCGCGGGAACACGGTGAGCTACCTCAAGTCGCCGTGCAGCGGGGCGGACGTGCGAGCGCCGTTTCTCTTGCATGTCTTCCCGGAAGACGTGGAGAGCCTGCCGGCCCACCGCCGGCGGCACGGCTTCGACAATTTGGACTTCCACTACCATGAGCTCCTCGCTCTGGCCTTTGACGGCAAGTGCGTTGCGACGCGCACCCTGCCCGACTATCCCATCGCCGGCATCAGAACCGGGCAGTTCACTCCCGACGATGGCCATATCTGGGTGGCCGAGTTCCCAGTTGGCGCGGTGGAGGACGAACAAGACCGCTGATCGAGCCCGCCGCGTTAGCTGGCGCGGATCGGGAGGCGCTGGCCCCCGCTACTCATCGAAGCGCGCCCCGCCTTCCCAGAGGCGGCCGGCGTCGTTGAACTGGCCCGTGCCGATGCCGGCGATGCCGTAGTCGGGAAGGTCGCGCAGGGCGGCGCAGCGTGTGGCGGACCGCAGCCAGCGTCCGCCGCGGTCGTTGAAGCGGAAGTAGAGGCGGTGGTGGCCGTGACGCCTGTGGTCTTCGGGCAGGTCGGCTGCGTCCACCGGGTTGATTTCAAGGAAGAACGTGTCCCGCACGTCCTCGGCGCCGCAGGGCTCCTTGAAGTAGATCAACGTGCCTTCGCTGAGATGCACGTCGAAGGTGGAGCGGATGAGCGGCTTGCCAGCCAAGATCGCCTCGACGTCCTTCACCACGCCTGTGGCGTGAAGGTCCATCAAGGCTTGCGCATCTTCAATCAGAAAGAGGCTGGGGTTCCCGCGAGAGATGACCACCTCGACCGGAACCCCGAACGTGCTGCTTCTCAACTTTCGTCTTGCATGCAGAGCAACAAACCAGATCCTGCCGTTTGCGGCGTTGGACCAGTCGGCCAAGTCGGCCATCTCGCGAAGGCATGGCTCCGGAGAGTGCTCGCACCAGCCGGTGGTTCCATAGTGGTAGTTGGCCGGCCTTTCCTCTTCAGGCAAATGGAACCGGATGCTCAGGGCTGCCGGCCAGCCGGCGTAGACCATGTCCTCTTTGCGCATCCGCTCCTTCAGCACGGCGAGCACGAGTTTTGTAGTGTCTCGCGTCTTGTACGGGCTGTCCTCCCGCATGTCGTTCACTCCGGCAAGCGCCGTCGCGCCCGCCATGGCGAGCAGAGCGGGCATCGTCCATCCCCGGCGCGTGAGCGAGGAGAGGACGCAGGCTGTCCAATGGAACGCGACGCCCACCGCCAGAAAGACGATCGGGCCCAGATAGATGACTTGGCGAATGCCCCCAAGCGGATACAGCCCCAGCACGGCGGCGGCGACGGCAATGGCGATGCAGAAGGAGAACACAACCAAGATGGCGCCGGCCTGCGGCGTTCCTTGGGTTCTTCCCCGGAGCGCCGCGGCCAGGACGATCGCGAATGCGGCCAGCGCCGCCATCGCAACGACCTCTGGCAGGTGATACGTCAACAGACTCCAAATCGCATCAATCGAGAACTCGAAGATCGAGCGGGCGTCGAACTCTCCCTGAAAGTAATGCTGCCGCAAGTAGCCATCTGTTTGATTCCGTTGATGCCGCAAAGCGACGGCGTAGCTGATGGAGCACGCCGCCAGAAAGCAGGCGGCGGGCCAAGCCAAGGCGACGCGCAGCTTGGCCCACTCGCGGATCCGTCCCATGAGCTCCGTTTTCGGCGCCGCCAATGATCGGGGGGAGGGGGTCAACATGGCGGCGGCGATGACGGCGAAGCCGAACAGCACAAGGCCGTACTGCACCAGCGGGGCCGCGAACAGAGAAGCGCAGAGCAAGGCCTTCTTGCCGTCCCGCAGATGCCGCAGCAGCCCTGCCACCATGAGCAGCGCCACCAGCGCGTCGACGGAGTACTCCCGCGCGTCCTGCGCGTGCCAGATCGCTTCGACGGAAAGCGTGGCGAGCAGGGCCGCCAGGAACGCGGCGGCCCGGGCGACCCCAAGGCGCGGCAGCAGGAAGAGCATCGCGGCGACGGTGAGGATGCTGGCGGCCGCCGGCACGGCTCGGATGCTGAAGGCCGAGCTCTCGACTTTCTGCACAGCGTGCAGCACCAAGGGGTAAAGGATCGGAGAGGAGTTGTGCGCAGCTGTGCCGGAGATGACTTCCAAGAGCCCGCCCGCCGCAATGTGGGCCGCTACCGCTTCGTCACCCCGCACACTCTTCTCGGCAAGGTCATGGAAGCGCAGCCCGGCCGCAGCGGCGAGCAGGCAGACGCAGGCCGCATGGTACGGCAGCATCTGCGGCCACGGCCGAAGTCCGCGCAGCACGCCTTATTCGAGCGGCAGCGCGTTGCGCCAGCTGCCGCCGGACGGCCAGTGGAAGTCCACCTGCACCTCGAAGCGGATGGTCGTTGCGAGGCCGTTGGCGTCAGTGGCCGTGGCCTCCACCAGCACGGTTCCCTCCGCGCCTGGCTGCGGTTCCACCACCAGCGTCCCGTCCACGATCCGAACCGTCGCCACCGCCGGATCCGACGACGATACTTGCCACGTCAGTTCGCCATCGGCGTCCCCCGGCGCGGCCAGCGACGCCAGCTGCAGCCGCAGCGTCGTGCCGAACAGCGCGGCAGGCTCCGGCGTCGCCAGCGCCCGCGGCGGGCGCGCGAACAGCGTCAGCGGGTCCCCCGCCGCCAGCTCGAAGCCCCGCCAGCACGGTCCGCCTTGGCACCGCTGCGCCGGCAGGTTCGGCACGGACACGGACACCACCGCGAACTCGTCGTCCGGCTGCACGACCAGTTGGCTGCCGACGGTCGCGCCCGCCCGCACCAAGGTCTCCGCCGTCGCCAAGCGGTTCGAGAACCTTCCGCCTTGCGCCGTGAGGCTCAGCGCCAAATCGAACGGCGCGCCGGCGGGCGCCCGCGCCCGGATCCGCGCCGGCGGCGGCGCCCACGGTTCGCCATTCAACCGCTGCAGTGCCACCGTCAGCGGGAACGGCGCGCCCGGATTGCCGTCCAGGCGCAGCAGCCGCAGCGACGACAGCCCCGCGAACGCCCCGTCCGGCAGCGTCCGCAGCGCGTTGTCCGAGAGGTCCAAGTCGCGCAGGCGCGGCAGCGCCCGCAGCGCGGCGCGCGGAACCGCCGGCAGCGCGTTGCCGCCGAGCAGCAGGCGCTCCAAGCGCGGAACGTCCTCCACGACGCCCGCCGCCAGCCCCGTGAGCGCGTTGCCGCGCAGATCCAGCGTCCGCAGCCCCGGCAGGCCGCTCAGATCCCCCGCCGCCAGCATCGCCGCCGGTTCGGGGCCGTCGAGCGCCAGCGTCTGGATTGGCGTCAGGTCCGCCGGCGCCGGCCGCTCGCAGCCAGGGCCGGCCGCCGCCGCGGCCAGCAGCGCGTCGCGCGCCGCCGGCGTCCGGTCGCACACCCCTTCCAGAACCGCCACCGGAATCCGCGAGCGCCGCAGCCTCGCCGAGCGCGCATGCGGCTGCCGCAGTTCGAGTTCAACGGCGAACCACTCCCGCGCCGGCTCCACGTCGGCGTCGTCCGCGATGGCGATCTCGATCGCCGCGCAGCGCTCTCCGGCCGGGATCGTCGCCTCGCCGGACGCGTCGCCGTGTTCGCCTGCATCGGCGTCCGCGGTCGCCCGGTCGCGGTCTGCGACCACGCGCCAGCGCACGGTCTCCCCGTCCGCCGTCGCCGAGGACAGTTCCGCAACCACCCTGGCCGCGCCGCCCTCCGGGGCCTGCGCCGGGCCGGTTTGGCACGCGCGCCCCAGCACTTCCGCGCGCAGCACCGCCCGCGCCGACAGTCCATCCGGGTCCGTCGCCGTCAGGGCGATCTCCGCGAGGCCGGGGCGCAGCCCCTCCACCCGCAGCACCGAACCCGACACGGTGGCCGACGCCACGCCCGGCGCCGCCGACGCCGCCGTGTAGAACAGCGCGTCCCCATCCGGATCCAGGAACACCCGCGCCAGCAGGACCTCCGCGGCGCCGCCGATCTCCAGCTCGACGTCCTCCGGCAATTCGACGACCTGCGGGCGCCGGTTGCCGCCCACGACGTCCGCCGGCGTCGCCCGCGCCTCATCCGACGGCTCGCCCGGATCGCCGCCCTTCATGCCGAGCACCCGCACGATGTATTCGGCGCCCGTCGCCAAGCCGTCGATCAGCGCCGACGTCGATCCCGCCGGCAGCGTCATCTGCCGCGACGCGCTCCATGCCTGCCCAGGGCGCCGCCACTGCACGGCGTAGCCCTGCGCCGACGCGGACGGGTTCCAGCGCACGATCAGGCTCGTGGGCCCGGCCGCCTCCGCCGACACCCCCGTTGGCGCTGGCGCCGCATCCGCGTCCGACAGCCGCACCGCGTATCCCGCCAGCACGCCGTCGTAGCCGCCGCCCGCCGCCGAATGCAGCAGCGTCGCCTCCTCCGTCGCCGCGTCCGCGTCCGCCGCCGCGCGGGCCGTCACCGTCTGCGCCGCGTTCCAGTTGGTCGCGTCGAACGTCAGCGAAGCCTGGTCGCCCGGCGCGGCATCGGCGTCGAACTCAAGCCCCGCGTCGTTGCTCGACAGCGCCACCGTCACTGTTCCCGACGGCTGCGCCGTCAGCGCCACCGCGTACGTTGCCGTCGCTTCCGCGCCGCCGCCCTCGGTCAGCGACAGCCCCTCTGCCGGCGTGAACGAGAAGCCCGGCGCGTCGTCGTCCTCCACCGTCACCGCCAGCGCCGGCGCCGACGAAACCCCGGCGTAGCCGGACACCGCATGCGACACCGAGAGCGTCTCGTCGGCCGCGTTGTCGTCGGAGCCCGCCGACGCCGACACCGCCTGCTCGACGTTCCAGTTCTGCCTCGTGAAGGTCAGCGTTCGCGTCAGCGGCGTCGCGTCGGCGTCCACTTCCAGCGCCGCGTCCGGGCTGGTCGCCGTCACCTCCACGTCGCCGGCCGGCTGCGTGTTCAGCCGCACCCGGTAGGCGCCGCTCGCGCCTTCGCGCAGCGTCAGCTGCGGCGGTTCGATGCGCACCCCCGCCGCCTGCGCGTCGCGCACCGCCACCGCCACCGAGTTTGCCGGGACCGCGCCGTAGTCTCCCCCGGAGACCGCATGCGAGATGGTTGCCGAACCGTCCGTCGAATCCGCGTCGGAGGCGCCGCGGGCTTGGAACGTCTGCGGCACGTTCCAGTTCGACGCGGTGAACGTCAGCGATGCCGGCGAGACCGTCGCCGCGGTCGTGTCCGAACTCGTCGCGGCCACGGCCACGGCGCTGCCGACCGGCGCCGTCGCCAGCGCCACCGTGTATGCCGCCGTCGATCCCTCGTTCACGGTCAGCGCAGTCGGTTCGACCAGCACCCCCCGCGCGTCGTCGTCCGTCACCGCGAACGAGACCGCTGCCGCGGACACGCCGCGGTAGTCCGCGCCGGACGCCGAGTGGCGCAGCGTCGCTGTCCCGTTCGCGGCGTCGGCATCTTGCAGCCCGCGCACGACCGCCGTGCGCGCCACGTTCCAGCTCGTGGCGTCGAAGTGCAGCGACGGCTGCTCGCCGGCCTGCGCGTCATTCAGGTCCACGGAGACGCCGCCGCTCGCCGCGACCGCCACCGTCACCGCGCCCTCCGGCTCGGTTGCCAGCCGCACCGAGTACGTCGCCGTGCCGCCCTCGTCCACGCCGGACGCCGTCAGCGTGGACGCCAGCACCATGATCGCCGGCTCGTCGTCGTCCGTCGTCTGCGCGGCCAGCGACGCCGTCACGTCTTCGTAGTCGCCGCCGCTCGCCGCGTGCGTGATCGTCACGCGCTCGTCCGAGGCGTCGTCGTCCTCGGCCGCCGTCGCCGTCACCGTCTGCGGCGTCGACCAGTTCGTGGTCGTGAACGCCAGCGTCCGCGTCTGCGGCGTCGAATCCGCGTCCACCGACACCGCCCGGTCGTCGCTCGCGACCGCCACCGACACCGCCGCGGTCGGCTGCGTCGCCAGGCGCACCGAGTAGCTCTTCGCGTTGGCCGCGTGCCCGGACTGCTCGTTCAGCGCCAGCGGGCCGGAGTCGGCCACGTTCGGCGTCGTCGGGTCCGCGTCGATCACGATCGCCCGCGTGTCGGCGTCGTCCACCGTCACCGCCACGCCCGGCCGCGCTCCAGTGGGCAGCCCCGCGTACTCCGTCGCGCCCGTCGCCGTGTGGCCCAGCGTCAGCATCTCGTCCGTCGCGTCGTCGTCGGCGGCCGCGCTCACCTTCACGTCCTGGTACGTGCTCCAGTCCGTCGGCGTGAACGTCAGCGCGCTCTGGTCGCCGGTCGTGTCGGCGTCCGTGTCCACCGTGACTTCGCTCGTCGCGCCGCCCACCGTCACCGTCACGTTGGCGCTCGGTTCCGTGTTCAGGCGCACTTGGTAGCTGGCGCTGCTCTCCTCGCGGACCGTCAGCGCGTTGGGTCTCACTTGCAGGCTCGGGCCGTCGTCGTCCGTCGCCGTCGCCACGATCTCCGCCGTCGCGACGCCGCTGTCGTAGTCCGCGCCGGACGCCGTGTGCGTGAGCGTGACCCTCTCGTGGATGCCGTTCGCGTCCGGCGCGGCGCTCACCGTCACGGTCTGCGCCGCGCTCCAGTTCGACGGCGTGAACGTCAGGGCCGTCGGGTTTGCCGTGATGCCGCGGCCGGCGCCCGTGATCGTCACCGTCGCGTTCCCGCCCACCGGCTGCGCGGTGAGCAGCACGGTGTATGTGGCGCTGTCGCTCTCCGGCACCGTCAGCGTCGAGGCGCTCAGCGTCATGGCGCGGGTCTCGTCGTCGTCCACCATGGCGGTCAGGCTGGCCGCGACGCCGGTGTACTCGCTGGACGTGGCGGTGCTTGCGGCCGCGCCCAGCGCCGCGGACTCGTTGCCGGCGTCGTCGTCGTTGACGGCCCGCGCGGTCACCGTCTGCGCTGTCTCCCAAGTGGTGTCGGTGAAGGTGAGGGTGTTCTCGTCGATGGACACCGCCCCCGTGTCGGCGCTGGTCAGGGTGACCGTCACGGTTTGCGTCGGCTCCGTGGCGAGCCGCACAGAGTAGGTCTTCGCCGCGTCCGTGGCGTGGCCCTCGGTGAGCGTCAGCGGGCCGGCGTCCGCCACGTTGGGCGTGGACGGGTTTGCGTCGATCACCACCGCCGGGGTCTCGTCGTCGTCCACCGTCGCCGTCAGGCTCGCCGAATCGCCCGTGTACTCGCTGTTCGAGGCCGTGCTGGCCGCATGCGTCACCGCGACGCTCTCGTCCACGCCGTCGTCGTCCTGCGCGGCCGTCAGCGTCACCGTCCGCGCCGCGCTCCAATTCATCGCGGTGAACGTCAGGGTGTTCTGCGCGCCCGGCGTGCCGCTGTCCGTGTCGCCCACCGTCACCGCGCCGGCGTCGGCGCTCGCGATCGTCACCGTCAAGGTTTGCGTCGGCGGCGTCTTCGGCCGCACCGAATAGCTCTTCGAGTTCGCCGGGTCCGTGGACAGCTCGTTCAGCGCGAGCGGGCCCGGGTCGACGTTGGGCGTCGTCGGGTCCGCGTCGATGCGCAGCAGCGACACTCCGTCGTCGCTCACGATCGTCCCCACCCCGGTCGTCGTCGCAAGCGTCGCGTTCGCCGGGGCGCTCAGCGTGAGCCGCACCGTCTCGTCCGGCTCCATCGCCGTGTCCCCGGTCACCGATGCCGTCACGGTCCCCGATGTGGTCCCCACCGCGAAGGTCAGCGTCCCCGCCGAGACGGGCGCGTAGTCGGTCCCGCTCGTCGCCGTGCCCGGGTCCGTGCTGTCCACCGCGTAGTCCACCGTCACCTGCTGGCCGCTGGCCGCGGACAGCGTCACCGTGAACGTCATGTCCTTGGAGCCGGCGTTCCCCTCCGCCACGGTCGGCGAGTCGATCGACAGCGACGGCGCCGCGTCGTCGTCCGCCAGCGTGATCGTGTCCGAGTTCACCGTCAGGCTGCCGGACGCCCCGCTCACCGTGATGGTCTCGTCGGCCTCGTCCAGCGCGTCGTCAGCGGGCGTCAGCGTGAAGGTCTCGTCCGCGCTCGCGGCCTCGGCGGCGATCGTGACGTCGAAGTCCGCCACCGCGGCGAAGTCCACCGCCGTGGCCGTGCCGCTGTCCGACACGCTCACCGTCACGGTGGTGGCCGCGGCGAAGCGCGTGGCGCCGTCCACCGTCGCCGTCACCGTGATCGTGGTGGCTCCGTCGTCCTCGGCAACGCTGTCGTCGTTCACCGTCAGCGTGATCGCGGTCGGCGCCGCGTCGTCGTCCGCCAGCGTGATCGTGGCCGAGTTCACCGTCAGGCTGCCCGACGCGCCGCTCACCGTCACCGTCTCGTTCGTCTCGTCCACCACATCGTCGGTCGGCGTCAGCGTGAAGGCGTTGTTCGCGCTCGCCGCGCCGGCGGCGATCGTGATGTCGAAGTCCGCCACTGCGGCGAAGTCCACCGCCGTCGCCGTGCTGCTGTCCGCCACGCTCACGGTCACGGTCGTGCCCGCGGAGAAGCGGGTCGTGCCGTCCACCGTGGCGGTCACTGTGATGGTGGTGGCGCCGTCGTCCTCGGCCACGCTGTTGTCGTTCACCGTTAGCGTGATAGAGGTCGGCGCGGCGTCGTCGTTCGTGATCGTCCCGTCAACCCTTAGCGCGCTGACGGTGACCCCGGTGCGCGTCGAGATCGTCGCGTTCGCCGCGTTGCTCCAGTTCACCACCACCGTCTCGTTCGACTCGGCCAGGACGTCGCCCGTCACCGACACGCTGAAGGTCTGGCTGGTCGTCCCCGCCGCGAAGGTCAGCATGCCGGCGGTGATGGTCGTGTAGTCCGTCCCGGAAGTGGCCGTCCCCGTGCCCGCGTCCGCATACTGCACCGTCACCTGGCGTGCGGAGGCGGCGCTCAGGGTCACCGTATACGTCAGTGACGTCGAGCCACTGTCGCCCTCCGACACGCTCGGCTCGCTGATCGACAGCGTCGGCGTCGCGTCGTCGTCTGTGAGGCTGATCGTCGCCGAGGTAACCGTCAGGGTGCCTGACGTGCCGCTCACGGTGATGGTCTCGTCGGTCTCGTCCAGCAAGTCGTTCGTCGGCGTCAGCGTGAAGGTGTTGTTTGCGCTCGCCGCCCCGGCGGCGATCGTGATGTCGAAGTCCGGCACCGCCGCGAAGTCCACCGCCGTCGCCGTGCCGCTGCCCGCCACGCTCACGGTCACCGTCCTGGCCACAGCGAACCGCGTGCTGCCGACCGTGGCGGTGACAGTGATGGTGGTGGCGCCGTCGCCCTCGCCGACGCTGTTGTCGTTCACCGTCAGGGTGATCGAGGTCGGCGCGGCGTCGTTGTCCGTCAGGCTGATGGTGGCCGAGTTCACCGTCAGGCTGCCCGACTCGCCGCTGACCGTGACGGTCTCGGTGGTCTCGTCCACCACGTCGTTGGTCGGCGTCAAGGTGAAGGTTTCGTTGGCGCTCGCCGCCTCGGCGGCGATCTCGATGTCGAAGTTCGCCACCGCCGCGAAGTCCACCGCCGCCGCCGTGCCGCTGCCCGCCACGCTCACGGTCACCGTCGTGGCCGCGGCGAACCGGGTGGCGCCGTCCACGGTGGCGGTCACCGTGATGGTGGTGGCGCCGTCGCCCTCGCCGACGCTGTTGTCGTTCACCGTGAGGCTGATGGCGGTTGGCGTCGCGTCGTCGTCCGTCAACGTGATCGTGTCTGAGTTCACCCTCAGCCCGGACGCAGTGCCCCTCACCTTGATGGTCTCGTTGGTCTCGTCCACCACGTCATCGGTCGGCGTCAAGGTGAAGGTGCCGGAGCCGCTCGCCGCCGAGGCGTTGATCGTGATGTCGAACTCTGGCACCGACGCGAAATCCACCGCGGTCGCGGTGCCGCTTCCCGACACGCGCACCCGCACAGTCTTGGCTTCGCCGAACCGGCCCGTGCCGTTCAGCGTGGCCGTCACCCTGATCGTGGCCGGCCCGTCCCCCTCGCCCACGGTGTCGTCGTCCACCGTCAGCGTGAGCGACGTCGGCACGCCGTCGTCGTCCGTGAGGCTGATCTTGGCTGAGTTCACCGGCAGGCTGCCTGACACGCCGCTCACCGTGATGGTCTCGTCGGCTTCGTCGGCCGTGTCGTCGGTCGGCGTTAACGTGAAGGCCCCGCTCGTGCTCAGCGCCCCAGCAGGGAGCATGATGTCGAACGCCGGCACCGACGCGAAGTCCACCGCCGCCGCCGTGCCGCTCCCGGCGACGCTGACGCGGACGGTCTGGGGCTGGGTGAACCCCGTGGCTCCGTTCGCCGAGGCGGTCACCGTGATGGTGGCGGCGCCGTCGCCCTCGCCCACGTCGTCGTCGTCCACCGTGAGCGTGATCGAGGTCGGCACGCCGTCATCGTCCGTCAGATTGATCGTGTCCGAGTTCACCGTCAGGCTGCCCGACGAGCCGCTCACCGTGACGGTCTCGTCGGTCTCGTCGTCCGCGTCGTCCGTGGGCGTCAACGTGAAGGTTCCGGTGCCGCTGCCCTCCCCGGCGGGGATCTCGATATCGAAATCCGACACCGACGCGAAGTCCACCGCCGTTGGCGTCCCGCTCCCGGCGACGCTCACGGTCACCGTCGTGGCCGTGGCGAACCGGGTCGTCCCGTCCACGGTGGCCGTCACCGTGATCGTGGTGGCGCCGTCGTCCTCGGCCACGCCGTCGTCGTCCACGGTCAGCGTGATCGCGGTCGGCGCTGCGTCGTCGTCCGTCAGGCTGATCGTGGCCGAGTTCACCGTCAGGGTGCCTGACGAGCCGCTCACGGTCACCGTCTCGTTCGTCTCGTCCACCGCGTCGTTCGTCGGCGTCAGCGTGAAGGTGCCGGTCTTGCTCGCCTCCCCCGCGGCGATCGTGATGTCGAAGTCCGACACCGCCGCGAAGTCCACCGCCGACGCCGTGCCGCTCCCCCCAACGCTCACGGTCACCGCCGTCGCCCCGGCGAACCGGGTCGTGCCATCCACCGTGGCGGTCACCGTGATCGTGGTCGCCCCGTCGTCCTCGGCCACGCTGTTGTCGTTCACCGTCAGCGTGATCGAGGGCGTCGCGTCGTCGTCCGTCAGGCTGATCGTGGCTGAGTTCACCGTCAGGCTGCCCGACTCGCCGCTCACCGTCACCGTCTCGTCGGTCTCGTCCACCGAGTCGTCCGTCGGCGTCAGCGTGAAGGTGCCGGTCTTGCTCGCCGCCCCCGCGGCGATCGTGATGTCGAAGTCCGACACCGCCCCGAAGTCCACCGCCGTCGCCGTGCCGCTGCCCCCCACGCTCACGGTCACTGTCGTCGCCTCGGCGAACCGCGTCGTGCCGTCCACCGTGGCGGTCACCGTGATCGTGGTGGCCCCGTCGTCCTCGGCCACGCTGCTGTCGTCCACCGTCAGCGTGATCGCGGTCGGCGCCGCGTCGTCGTCGGTCAACGTGATCGTCGCCGAGTTCACCGTCAGGCTGCCTGACGTCCCGCTCACCGTGATGGTCTCATCGGTCTCGTCCACCGCGTCGTCCGTCGGCGTCAGCGTGAAGTCGCCGGTTTTGCTCGCGTCGCCCGCGGCGATCGTAATGTCGAAGTCCGTCACCGCCGCGAAGTCCACCGCCGACGCCGTCCCGCTGCCCCCCACGCTCACCGTCACCGTCGTGGCCGCGGCGAACCGGGTCGTCCCGTCCACCGTGGCCGTCACCGTGATCGTGGTGGCCCCGTCGTCCTCGGCCACGCTGTTGTCGTCCACCGTCAGTGTGATCGCGGTCGGGGCGGCGTCATCGTCCGTCAACGTGATCGTCGCCGAGTTCACCGTCAGGCTGCCCGACGAGCCGCTCACCGTCACCGTCTCGTTGGTCTCGTCCACCGCGTCGTTGGTCGGCGTCAGCGAGAAGGTCCCGGTCTTGCTCTGCGCCTCCGCGGCGATCGTGATGTCGAAGTCCGCCACCGCCGCGAAGTCCACCGCCGTCGCCGTGCCGCTGCCCCCCACGCTCACCGTCACCGTCGTGGCCGCGGCGAACCGGGTCGTCCCGTCCACCGTGGCCGTCACCGTGATCGTGGTGGCCCCGTCGTCCTCGGCCACGCTGTTGTCGTCCACCGTCAGCGTGATCGCGGTCGGCGCCGCGTCGTCGTCGGTCAACGCGATCGTGGCCGAGTTCACCGTCAGGCTGCCCGACGAGCCGCTCACCGTCACCGTCTCGTTGGTCTCGTCCACCGCGTCGTTCGTCGGCGTCAGCGAGAAGGTCCCGGTCTTGCTCTGCGCCTCCGCGGCGATCGTGATGTCGAAGTCCGCCACCGCCGCGAAGTCCACCGCCGTCGCCGTGCCGCTGCCCGCCACGCTCACCGTCACCGTCGTGGCCGCGGCGAACCGGGTCGTCCCGTCCACCGTGGCGGTCACCGTGATCGTGGTGGCCCCGTCGTCCTCGGCCACGCTGTTGTCGTCCACCGTCAGCGTGATCGCGGTCGGGGCGTCGTCGTCGTCGGTCAACGCGATCGTGGCCGAGTTCACCGTCAGGCTGCCGGACGAGCCGCTCACCGTGATCGTCTCGTTCGTCTCGTCCACCACATCGTTCGTCGGCGTCAGCGTGAAGGTGCCGGTCTTGCTCGCGTCGCCCGCAGCGATCGTAATATCGAAGTCCGACACCGCCGCGAAGTCCACCGCCGTCGCCGTGCCGCTGCCCGCCACGCTCACCGTCACGGTCGTGGCGTCAACGAACCGGCTCGCGCCGTCCACCGTGGCGGTCACCGTGATCGTGGTCGCCCCGTCGTCCTCGGCCACGCTGCTGTCGTCCACCGTCAGCGTGATCGCGGTCGGGGCGTCGTCGTCGTCCGTCAACGTGATCGTGGCCGAGTTCACCGTCAGGCTGCCCGACGTGCCGCTCACCGTGATCGTCTCGTTCGTCTCGTCCAGCACGTCGTTCGTCGGCGTCAGCGTGAAGGTGCCGGTAGCGCTCGCGTCGGCCGCGGGGATCTCGATGTCGAAGTCCGCCACCGCCGCGAAGTCCACCGCCGTCGCCGTGCCGGTCCCCGCCGCGCTCACCGTCACCGTCGTCGCCGTGGCGAACCGCGTCCCGCCGTCCACCGTGGCGGTCACCGTGATGGTGGTCGCCCCGTCGTCCTCGGCCACGCTGTTGTCGCTCACCGTCAGCGTGATCGCGGTCGGCGTCGCGTCGTCGTCCGTCAACGTGATCGTGGCCGAGCTCACCGTCAGGCTGCCTGAGGCGCCGTACACCGTGATCGTCTCGTTGTTCTCGTCCACCGCGTCGTTCGTCGGCGTCAGCGTGAAGGTTTCGGTACCGCTCGCCGCCCCCGCGGCGATCTCGATGTCGAACGCCGGCACCGACGCAAAGTCCACCGCGTTCATCGTCCCGCTGTCCGACCTCACGAGCACGCTCACCGTCGTGGCCGCGGCGAACCGGGTCGTGCCGTCCACCGTGGCCGTCACCGTGATCGTGGTGGCCCCGTCGCCCTCGCTCACGCTGTTGTCGCTCACCGTCAAGGTGATCGCGGTCGGCGCCGCGTCGTCGTCCGTCAACGTGATCGTGGCCGAGTTCACCGTCAGGCTGCCCGACGTGCCGCTCACCGTTACCGTCTCGTCGGTCTCGTCCACCGCGTCGTTGGTCGGCGTCAGCGTGAACGTCCCGGTCTTGCTCGCCGCCCCGGCGGCGATCGTAATGTTGAAGGACGACACCACCGCGAAATCCACCGCGGTCGCCGTGCCGCTGCCCGCCACGCTCACGGCCACCGTCGTGGCCTCGGCGAACCGCATCGTGCCGTCCACCGTGGCCGTCACCGTGATCGTGGCGGCCCCGTCCCCCTCGCCGACGCTGCTATCGTCCACCGTCAGCGTGATCGAGGTCGGCGCCCCGTCGTCGTCCGTCAGGCTGATCGTGGCCGAGTTCACCGTCAGACCGGAGGAAGTGCCGCTGACCGTGACCGTCTCGTTGGTCTCGTCCACCGCATCGTCCGTCGGCGTCAGCGTGAAGCCCGCGGTATCGCTTGCCGCCTCCGCCGCGATCTCGATGTTGAACGCCTCCACCGCCGCGAAGTCCACCGCCCCCGCCGCGCCGCTGCCCGCCACGCTCACCAGCACCGTCTTCGCCTCGGCGAACCGGGTGGTTCCGTCCACCGTGGCGGTCACCGTGATCGAGGTCGCCCCGTCGCCCTCGCCCACGCTGCTGTCACTCACCGTCAAGGTGATCGCGGTCGGCGCCGCGTCGTTGTCCGTGAGGCTGATCGTGGCCGAGTTCACCGTCAGACCGGTCGAGGTGCCGCGCACCGTGATGGTCTCGTCGGTCTCGTCCACTACGTCGTTCGTTGGCGTCAGCGTGAAGGTTTCGGTGCCGCTCGCGTCGCCCGCGGCGATCTCGACGTCGAAGTCCGACACCGCCGCGAAGTCCACCGCCGTTGCGCCGCCGCTCCCCGCCACGCTCACCCGCACCGTCGTGGCTGAGCCGAACGTCGTCGAGCCGTCCAACGTGGCGGTCACCGTGATCGTGGTGGCCCCGTCGCCCTCGCCAACGCTGTTGTCGTCCACGGTCAGCGTGATCGAGGTCGGCGTGCCGTCGTCGTCCGTGAGGCTGATCGTGGCCGGGTTCACCGTCAGGCCGGTCGATGTGCCGCTGACCGTGATGGTCTCGTCGAGCTCGTCCTCCGTATCGTCCGTCGGCGTCAGCGTGAAGGTTGCGGTACCGCTCGCCGCCCCGGCGGCGATAGAGATGTTGAAGGACGACACCGCCGCGAAGTCCACCACGTTCCCCGACGTGCCGCTCTGCGACACGCTCACGCTCACCGTCTTGGCCTGGGCGAACCGGGTCGTGCCGTCCACCGTGGCGGTCACCGTGATCGTCGTCGCCCCGTCGCCCTCGCCCACGTCGTCGTCGTCCACCGTCAGCGTGATCGTGTCCGGTGCGCCGTCGTCGTCGGTGATCGTCCCGTCAACCCTTAGTGCGCTGACGGTGACCCCGGTGTGCGTCGAGATCGTCGCGTTCGTCGCGTTGCTCCAATTCACCACCACCGTCTCGTCCGACTCGTTCACCGTGTCGCCGGTCACGGACACATCGAAGGTCCGGCTGGTCGTCCCCGTCGCGAAGGTCAGCGTGCCGCCCGTGATGGCCGTGTAGTCCGTCCCGGAAGTGGCCGTCCCCGTGCCCGCGTCCGCATACTGCACCGTCACCTGGCGTCCGGAGGCGGCGCTCAGGGTCACCGTATACGTCAGTGAGGTCGAGCCACTGTCGCCCTCCGACACGCTCGGTGAGCTGATCGACACCGTCGGCGCCGCGTCGTTGTCCGTGATCGTCCCGGTGCCGGTGCCCGCCGTGGTCGAGACCGCCGCGTTCACCGGATCCTTCAGCCGCACTTTCACCGTCTCGTTCGCCTCGTCCAGGACGTCGCCCGTCACGGACACGTTGAAGGTCTGGCTGGTCGTCCCCGCCGCGAAGGTCAGCGTGGCGGCGGTGATGGCCGTGTAGTCCGTCCCGGAAGTGGCCGTCCCCGTGCCCGCGTCCGCATACTGCACCGTCACCTGGCGTCCGGAGGCGGCGCTCAGGGTTGCCGTGAAGGTCAAGTTCTTCGCGCCGCTGTCGCCCTCCGTCACGCTCGGCGAGGAGATGGAGAGCATCGGCGCGGGATCGTCGTCGGTGATCGTCAGCGTCTTGGCGGTGGGCGCCGCCACGCCGTTGTGCGAAACCGTGCCGGACACGGTGACGCTCTTGTTCGGTTCGTCGAGGGCGTTGTCCACGCCGGTGATCGTCACCGTGCCGGTGCTCGTCGTGTCCCCCGCGGCGATCGTCAGCGTGTTCGCCGAACTCAGGGTGAAGTCCGAAGCGTCCGTGTCCGTGCCCGCAGCCGCCGCCACCGTGACCGTGGTGGCCACGGTCGCGGCCTCGTCCAGCGTCGCCGTCACCGTGGCCGTCCCGCCGTTCTCCGAGATCGACGACGGCGACAGCGACAGCGACACGGCCGGCTTGTCGTCGTCGATGACCGTCACCTTCACCGCATTCTTGGGGTTACTGAACGGCGCGTCGAAGGAGCCGTAGCCGGACATCGAATATTTGACGTACCTGGTCTCGTCCTGCTTGTTGCTGTCCGCGAGGGCCGCGACGGTTAACTCCCTCTCTGTGATCCCCGTGTCCCAGTTCGACGAGTCGAGGCTCCCCCAGTAGTACGTATCGGGTGCCACGGCGCCCTTCACCGAGATCCCGGGGTCCGGGTGGAATCTGACATACACCAGCCCGGTGGGCTCGGAGTCCAGCACCATGGTGAACTTCTGGCTGGGGCCTTGCTCGGTCAGGGTCAGGGTGGCGGGGTTGAAAGTGATGCCGGCGGTGTCGTCGTCGGTCAGCGTCAACGTCACGCTGGACGGTGCCGCCGCCCCGTTGCCGCCCGTCACCGTCGCCGAGACGGTCACCGACTTGTTCGCCGCATCCACGTCGTTGTCCGCGGCCGTCACCGTCACGGTGCCCGTGCTCGTGGTCGCGCCCGCCGCGATCGTCAGCGTCTTCGCCGTGCTCAAGGAGAAGTCCGCCGCGACCGCGCCCGTTCCCGCCGCCGCCCCCACCGTCAACGTCACCGCCGCGCTCGACACCGCCGAAAGCGTCGCCGTCACCGTGGAAGCGCCGCCGGCCTCCCCGATGGACGTCGGCGACAGCGCCAGCGCCACCGTCGGCAGGGCCTCGTCGTCCGTCAAGGTGATCGTGGCCGAGTTCACCGTCAGGGCGCCCGACGTGCCGCTGACCGTGATCGTCTCGTTGGCCTCATGCACCGTGTCGTTGGTTGGCGTCAGCGTGAAGGTTTCGGTGCCGCTCTCCTCCCCGGCGCCGATGGAGATGTTGAACGACGACACCGCGGCGAAGTCCACGGCCGCCGCCGTGCCGCTGCCCGCCACGCTTACCGCCACCGTGGTGTCGTCGACGAACCGCGTCGCGCCGTCCACCGTGGCGGTCACCGTGATGGTGGTCGCCCCGTCGTCCTCCGCCACGCTGTCGTCGTCCACCGACAGCGTGATCGAGGGCGTATCGTCGTCGTCCGACAACGTGATCGTGTCCGAGTTGATCGTCAGGCCGGTCGAAGTGCCGCTCACCGTGATCGTCTCGTCGGTCTCGTCCACCGAGTCGTCCGTCGGCGACAGCGTGAAGGTTTCGCTCTTGCTCGCCGTCCCGGCCGCGATCGTGACGTCGAAATCCGACACTGCCGCGAAGTCCACCGCCCCCGCCGTGCCGCTGCCCGCCACGCTCACCGTCACCGTCTTGTCCACGCCGAACCGCGTCGTCCCGTCCACCGTGGCCGTCACCGTGATCGTGGTGTCCCCGTCCCCCTCGCCCACGCCGTCGTCGTTCACCGTCAGCGTGATCGAGGTCGGCGTCGCGTCGTCGTCGGTGATCGTCCCCGTGGCGCTGCCCGCCGTGGCCGAGATCGTCGCGTTCGTCGGGCTGCTCAACGTCACCACCACCGTCTCGTTCGACTCGTCCACGACGTCGCCCGTCACCGACACGCTGAAGGTCTGGCTGGTCGTCCCCGCCGCGAAGGTCAGCGTCCCGCCCGTGATGGCCGTGTAGTCCGTCCCGGAAGTGGCGGTGCCGCCGGTCCCCTCCGCCCAGGCCACCGTCACCTGCTTGCCGCTCGCGGCGCTCAGCGTCGCCGTGAACGTCAGGTTCGTCGAGCCGCTGTCGCCCTCCGTCACGCTCGCCGCGGCGACCGACACCGTCGGCGGGTCGTCGTCATCGGTGATCGTCCCCGTGCCGCTGGCCGTCGCGATCGCCGCGTTCTGCGCGTTGCTCAGGTTCACCACTACTGTCTCGTCCGCCTCGTCCAGCGTGTCCCCCGTCACCGACACGTCGAAGGTCTGGATCGTCGTCCCCGCCGGGAACGTCAGCGTCCCGCTCGAGATCGCCGTGTAGTCCGTCCCCGAGGTCGCCGTCCCGGTGCCGGCGTCGGAGTAGCCCACCGTTACCTGTTGCGCGCTCGCCGGAGTCAAGCTCACGTTGTAGGTCAGGTTCGCCCTGCCGCTGTCGCCCTCCGCAACGCTCGGCGAGTTGATCGAAAGCGTCGACCCATCGTCGTTGGTGATCGTTCCCGTGGCGCTTGTAGCGGCAAGCGCGACGGTGTCGTCCGGATCGCTCAGGGTCAGGACGATCGTCTCGTCCGCTTCGCCGACGGTGTCGCCGTTCACCGTGACGCTGATGGTCTTCGTGTCCTCTCCGACGCCGAATTCCACGACCGCATAGTCCACGCCACCGGACGTCGTGTCGGTTGTTGTGAGCGCCACATAATCCGTGCCCGCGGTCGCCGTCCCGGTGCCGGAGTCCAGGTAACGGACACTCTCCTTTCCCTCGACGGACGTCTTGTCCAGCGTCAGCGTGAACGTCATGGTCGTCGTGCCGCTGTTCCCCTCGGCCACGCTCGGCGAGTTGACGGAAACCATCGGGAGCTGCCCCTGCTGCGCGGCGGCATCGGGCGCGGCGGCGGCGAAGGCGAGGAGAAGCAAGGGGACAAGGCGGGCACGCCGCCAGCCGGCAATCCACCGACTCATGCGGTAGAAGCTAAAGCGGGGCAGAGTGAAAGGACGCGGCATGTCAAAAGGTTACACTATCAGTCTCGAAATGCATCCCGAAACGCTACTCGCCCCCCAAGCCCGACGCTTGTCCGCTGAACCTCGATCGGCACTCCATTCAGCCCCCTCTTTGCGGCCCCGTGTTAGTGCTCGCACGAGCGACTTCCCGCATTGCCCAAGCGGGTTCGAGCTCATCGCAGCGGCGACAAGGCCCCGATCGTGCCGTGCGATACCATATGGAGCTTGCGGCCGAATGCACCGCCATGTTTCGATCTTCCGGCGAGCGGGCGCGGCGCTCCCTGCCGCCGGTCGCCTAATCTGGTCGTCACCATGACATCGACAGCACAAGCCATTGCCCTTTGCGAAGGCCCGGTCGCAATCGAGGACGGGTTTCCTTTCGAGGCGGTCAGCGAGGTCGCCGAGATCGAGAGCTGGCGCAAGGAGGTTTACCGACCTATCTACCATGTCCACAAGTGGTGGGCACAGCGCCTCGGCTCTGTGTTTAGGGCCGCCATCATTGCTGCGGCCGTGCCGAAGGGATCGTCCGTTATGGACCTCTTCTACCAATCTGCACGCTTGCCTGGTCTGGTCGTGTTCGATCCGTTCATGGGTAGCGGCACCACAGTTGGAGAGGCACTGAAACTCGGTTGTGTGGCCATCGGCCGCGACATCAATCCGGTTGCGCATCGTGCGGTCCGCGTGGCTCTTGGCGCATTGGATCGGGCCGAGTTAGACGCGCACTTCAGACATGTTGAAGGAACCGCGGGGCGAGAGATTCAGGAGCTCTACCGAGCGGTAGACAGCAATGGGCAGCCGTGTGTGGCTCTGTACTACTTCTGGGTCAAGTTCCTGTCTTGTCCTAATTGCGCAGAACCAGTGGATCTGTTCTCCACCTACATCTTTGCGTCGCACGCTACCAAGATTCGTCATCCCGAAGCGAAGGCGGTGTGTCCCGGCTGTGGCGCGATTGCAGACTGTCGCTACGACGCAACCTTGGTTGCCTGTCAATGCGGCGTTAAGTTCGACCCGCGTAACGGGCCGGCACGAAGAACCAACGCCGTTTGCCCCCACTGCACCTGCGAGTTCCCCATCGCTAAGACCGCGGCCGCCGCTGGCCGGCCGCCTGAGCACAGGATGTATGCGAAGCTCGTCTTGCGGGCAGACGGCAGCAAGGAGTACCTGCCGGTAGACGACCACGACAAGCTTGCGTTCCAAAGGGCGGAAGAGCGCCTTGCGGCAGTGTCGCCACCGATACCAACCGTTTGCATGGAGGATGGTCATAACACCAGACAGATGCTCAACTACGGGTACAAGCGCTGGCACGAGATGTTCAATGTGCGCCAGCTCTTGGCGTTGACAATGCTCGCCGCGTCGATTCGAGATCTACCAATCGGCAACGCCCGCGATGCCTTGTCGCTGCTGTTCTCCGGCGTGCTCGAGTTCAACAATATGTTCGTCTCGTACAAGGGCGAGGGTACAGGAGCGGTGCGCCACCTGTTCGCCCACCATATTCTCAAACCGGAACGGATGCCGATCGAAGCCAACCTTTGGGGAACGCCGAAGAGTTCGGGTTCCTTTTCCACGCTCTACAGGAGCCGGCTACTGCGTGCGTTGGACTATCGAGAAAACCCCTTTGAGGTCGCAGTCGAGTACGGACGACATAGGCCATCAGGCAAGAAGGTCTTCGGTGTCAGCGACCCAATGGACACCCGAGTATTCGACCGATGTCCGAAGCACGCGCTGAAGCTTGGTGATGTCGTGCTTTCGTGCGGTGACTCGGCGGCAACGGACCTCGCCGACAACAGTGTCGACCTAGTCCTTACAGACCCGCCGTTTTTCGACAACGTCCACTACTCGGAGCTAGCCGATTTCTTTTACGCATGGCAGCGCCTCTACTTTCCTACACGCGAGACGCAGCGCGAGACCACGAGACGATGCGAAGAAGTGCAAGACACGGTTGCGCATGCGTTCAGCGCGAAGTTGCAGGCCGTGTTCACAGAGTGTGGCCGCGTACTCCGAGACCAAGGATTGCTGGTATTCAGCTATCACCACTCGAGAGAGAGTGGCTGGATCGCCGTCGCTGATGCCGTCATTGGCGCAGGCTTTTCCTTCGTGCAATCCCATCCCGTAAAGGCCGAGATGTCTGTAGCCGCCCCGAAAAGCCAAGCCAAACAGCCGATCAATTTGGATGTGCTCATGGTTTGCAGGAAGAGAGAGCGGGATCGTCGGAGCAAGCGCACTGTGCAGGCGGCGCTCTCGGCTGCTGCAGCGTCGGGCGGGGAGCGAATACGCCGATTCAACGCAGTTGGTCGCAAGTTGTCGCGCAACGACGTTCGTGTCGTCGTCTTGAGCCAGCTTTTGGTTGAGCTATGCGCTGGCAGGTCTGCGGCTTGGGTCCGACGAGAACTGGACAATTCCCTTCCGCCAGTGGAACGACTGATCGAAGCTGCGTGGCGCGAGCAGGTCGTTGAAGGTCGGGCAGCGGTGGCGCCGTTTGATCAAGGTGCGCAGCGAACGTTGGCGCTTGAGCTGGCTACGCCATCTTGAAAGGCAGAACGAAACGACCCCGCGGACGAGTTCTGGCGTCTCTTGACGGCGTGTGGAAGGGATCGATCAACGTGCCGACCATGGCACTTGGGAAGTCGCGGGTGTCTCGGTAGCAACAGAACTCGCGATGATCGTTCTCTTTCACGGACCGTCTGAGAAGGTACGCTTGCGTCAGACTTGGCGACAATTCCGCCAACTCACGATTCGGGTGAATCAACGTAGCAGAGTGGTCAAGTTCGGCGATGCCGAGCGGGTTGCCGAAGATCAACATTGGGCGCGTCCGGTCAGCTCCATCACCAAAGGTGCCAAGCTCGATCCGCTTGGTTCGCTCTCCTATGACACTGAGATAGAGGTCGAAGTCCTCGTTTAGAGCATTGCCATCCACTAACGCGAAGGCCGATACGATCATGTCGTTCCCACCACGACCATTCGGCGCAGGTTCGAGACAGATGAACAAGTAGAACCCGCGGATTTCTGTAGGTTCTCCCGTAACATCGTAGACTAGGATGCGTCCGCATGGCGGTGTGGTGTTGAAGTCCAACCCCGACGACCGGGCAACGCGTCCTCGTGCGGTACGCTCGATCTTCTTGACCTCAATGCCGACGATCTGGCTTAGGTCGTCTCGGCGACTGACGTTTGGCGTGTGGAGGACCATGTCTGGGCTAATGAGCGGTCCGGGCGCGGGACTGCAAGTAACGCCGGGGAGCTCCGCCAACACGTTTCGGACTAGGAACTCGTCAAGCGGGTCGTCTTGCGTGTTGCCCTTGTCGCGCAAGTGAAAGGGGCGCGGCCGCCCTCGGCCATTGAAGAACTGCTGGCGAAGGGCTAGGAATGCGAGGGTCGGCAGGTCGTTCATTAGTACCAGTTTAGCCTCAAATCGAGTCGATCTTCGTACCTGAATGCACGTAGCCGCCGAGCTGTAGTCGGCGTCTGAGACCTGCGGCCGTTGCCTTCACCTGCCTTGAGGCAAGCTCCGACGCAAATAGTCCGAGGGCTCGCCTAGCCTTGGTGCAGTGCGCCAATCGCCTTCTCAACAGGCGCTTCGCGGGAGGCTTCCCTTCCGGCGGAGAGCCGTGGGCGTGACGGCCGCCCTGCCCTACCTGCCCCGCCTCGACACGAGTTGCGCGATGGCTACTCGGCCTTGCGCTCCGGTTTTGCGGTAGATGTTCTTCAGGTGGTAGCGGACGCCGTGCTCGGTCAAGCCCAAGTGGTTGGCAATTTCCTTGTTGCGGCGCCCGCTCGCCACTCCTTCCATGATGGCACGTTCCCTTGGCGTGAACTGCGGCGCCTCGGGGAGTGCCGCGCCGTCGACAAGGAGGCCGCGCGCCGCCTTGGGCACGGCGTCTTCGCCATCCCGCGCGACGAGCAGCCGAATCACCTCCCGCGTCGCTTCGCCCACCCGCGCCAGTGGCTGGAAGTAGGGGACTTTCTTGGTGCGCCGAAAGAACTCCGCAAGAAGTTCGGTGGCGGCGGCGGTGTCGCGGGCGCGGTAGGCGATCATCATGGAGAACGCGATGCCGTTCATCAGCACGCGGGCGAGGCCGCGTGAGCTCGCAAGGTCGCGCAGCGCCTGCGCCAGCTCCAATGCGCGGCCAAACTCGAACTGCGTCACGAGGAAGCCGATGCGCGCGCAAGCCAACGCCTCCATCTCGCGCCAGGATTGCCCGTCCAAGTCCAGCAGGGCGGCGTCCTCGTCCGGGAGCTTGGCTAGGCGCCAGGCGCGTTCGGCCTCGTCCGCCAGCCCGTCCCGCACCAACCAGGCAACGCGCAACGCGGCGAGGAACCGCAACACCGTGGTGAGATTGCTGGCGAGCGCCACTTGGCGCGACTCGTCCACCGCGAGGAGGGCGGCTTGGGCGCCGCCGGCCTCGAATGCCAATTCGGTGCGCACGCTGTAGGCGGCGGCGTAGACGTCTATCCAACCTGCCCCCGCCACTCGCGAGACATCTGGCTTCGGCTTGAGAGGCACGCCAACCGTGCGCTCGTGCTCAAGCTCGAAGGACAAAATGTCCGCGATCAGGTTGGGGCCGGCGAGGCGGTAGCATCGCGCCGCCTCGTCGATGTGCCCCTGCGCCATCGCCACCGTGCCAAGGTGCAGGTTCGCGTAGGTGGCGCCATACGAGGCGCCAGCTTGCAGGAAATCCTCCCGTGCCCCGACGCCGTCGCGGCCGGCCGCGTCGAAGTGCGCCCGTTGATGGTCCACATGGCTCACGGCGAGCCGATAAGCGCCGGTGACGATGCGGTCGTTCTCGTGCGGCAGCCTCTTCTCGATGCCGGCCAGCGCCTGTTGGGTAAGCGCGCTGTTGAGCGGCTGGCAGCTGTAGCCCACCAAGGTCGCCTGCACCAACAAGTGATCGGCCTGCAGCGCCTGGCTATCGCCGCCGGCCCGGTCCACCATGAAGCCTTGCGTGGCGGCGCTCACCTTGGCATAGAGCGCCAATGCCTCGCCGAGGCGGGAAGCGAGCGCCAGCGCCGTGCAGCGCACGAGGGCGGCGCGGGGGAAGAGTTCCACCACCTCGGTGGTCAAGAAGCCATCAATGGCGACCAAGCCCTTGACGCCGAAGCTGCCCCACTGCCGGACGCCGCCGACGCGTTCCAGCACCTCGCCGATTAGCTGGGCGTCCGCCACCTCGCTGGTGTGGCGGAACGCAGACAGCACATGCCCGGCGCGCGCCTGCACGTCCGCCAAGCGGCGATGCACCTCACGGAAACGCGCCGGATCCTCGCGAAAGCGGCGCGTGGCGCAATACTCCTTCAGCAGCGGGTTGAGACGCAGCACGTTGGTGTCTTCGTCGATGGACCACAACCCTTCCAGCGCGTTCAGGCTGCCGATGCGGCGATGGACGTCCGCATGCAGCACCTCGTTGGCGGATTCTGGGGCGATCCACTCGAACAGCGACAAATCCAGCAACAAGTCGCGATCGTCGCGCTCCAAGCCGCGCAGCAGGCGTTCGCTGAACCATTCGGCTGCAACGCCGCTGTCACCCGACAGCTCCTGCACGGACGCTGGCTTGCCGCTTGGTGCCCCGACGTTGCGCATGTTGCGATACACCCGCAGCGCCACTGGCCAGCCGTCGGTGCGCTCGGCGAGCAGCGAGAGTTCACGCCGCGACAAAGCGCCGCCAAAGAATCGGGCAATCCAAGGTTTCGAGAACCGCAACTGATCGACGGTCAAGTACAGGCCATGGCCGTCCAAGATGGCGTTGGCGACGTCGAGGCCCGGGTTCTCGCGCCCAGCGATGGCGATGCACAGGTTGCGGGGGCCGTTGTGGATGAGGAAGTTGATGGTGTCCAGCGCCTGCCGCGAAGCCACCCGGTCCACATCGTCCAACACCAGCATGCATGGCGGGCCATGCGCCTCGATGGCCGCGACCAAGAACTCCGTGCGGCGACGGGTGCGGTGCGGCAACGCGGCGCCGCCGAGGTTGCCTGTCGGCGCCTCGGCGCCAACCATTTCAAGCCCCGCCAGCTTGAACGCGAACGCCAAGTAGGCGTCGATGATGCCGGGCGTGTCGTCTTCGTCGAGTGTGAGCCAAGCGGCGATGCGGTCCGCGGCGCGCCATTGGTGGCACACATCCGCCAACAGGCTCGTCTTGCCGAAGCCGCCGGGGGCGCGAATCACGGTCAGCCGCGGCAGCGGTTCAAGGCGGCCAAGCAAGTCTTCCCGGCGAAAGTAGCTCGCTGCCGGTGGTGGTGGAGACGCCTTGGAGGCGAGCAGCCAGCTTGGCTCGGCGGCAAGCTCGTTGTCGCGGTCAAGCTCGATCACGGCTGCGCTGGGCGTCAGGCGTCCATCACCCTGCCGCCGTCCGCGCCTCCCCTGCGCCAACGGCGAAATCCAGCTTGTAGATGCGTTTCACGTTCTCGCCGAGCACCTTCGCCCGCGTGCGCGGCGTCAAGCGCTCGGCGTAGGCCGTCAGGTCGTCCACCCAAGTATGGGGATGGTCTGGATGCGGATAGTCGCTTGCCCACATGAAGTTGTCTGCGCCCACATGGTCGATGATGAACGGCGCGGCGCCTTCGTCCGGGTCGCCGGAAATGAAGCACTGGCGACGGAAGTACTCGCTGGCGCTGGGGCGCTGGCCAGCGAGGTTCATCGAACCGCGGTAGGCATCCAGCCGATCGAGCATGGCGCCGATCCAGCCGGAGCCGGATTCCAAGATGCCCAGCCGCAACGTCGGGAAGCGGTCCAGCGTGCCCAGCGTGAAGAACGAGATGAGCGCTTGCTGGACGATGGAGCGCAGCCAGATCATGCCGGCATCTCCAATCGCCTGCGGCGGCAGGTCGAAAATGCCCGCTGCCGCCGGGTGGGGATGGAATGTCGGATGAATGGCGAGCGGGACATCGAGCTCCACGCACTTGGCGAACAGCACGTCGTGGTCTGCATGGCCATGGACGACGCGGTTGTGGTTGAACGGATTCACCCAACCGCCCTTGCAGCCGTCACGCACGGCGCGTTCCAACTCTGTCGCGGAACCGGCCGGGTCCAACAGGGTGAGCATGGCGATGGGCACGAGCCGCCCACCGCTGCCGCGGCAGAAGTCCGCAATCCAGCGGTTGTAGGCGCGGGCGTAGGCGAGGCTGATCTCCGGGTCGGTCTCCTCCGCCTCCCAGAGCAAGCCGATGGTCGGGTACAGGAGGGAACAGTCGAGATTCTCCTGATCCATCAGCGAGAGCCGCTCGGCGGCGTCGCAAGCGCCGAACGGGAAGCTCTCCGCATAGCGGCGCTCTGGGCTGGGCCTGAGGTCTCCCTCGCCCATCGCGCCCATGATGCCAAGGGAGCCCTTGCGCGTGAGCTCAGAGGGCTTGCCATTGATTTCAAGATATTCGAGGCCGGCGTCGTCCACCTTGATGCGCAGGGCGCGCTCGCGGTAGCGCTCTTCCAAGTGGCGCTCCCACAGGTCTGGCGGCTCCAACACATGGCCATCGGCATCGATGGCGCCGGTGTAGGGAAAACGCTTGATTTCGTAAGCCATGCTGTGTCTCTGTGCCGGTTGGCTTGGGCGCCTGCGCCGCCCTCTGCTTGGGAAAGTCTGCTGCTTGGGAGATTTAGGCGAAGGGGTCCGTCCCGGTACGCACCATTTCCGCCGACAACTTTGGATCCGGGCCGTACTTGAACGGGTACATGTGGCGGCCCAACACGCGATCCAACTCCGGGTACTTCTCGCGCAACTGCGGCGAGAGCTCGGTTTCCCAAGAGGTGATGCGCTGCATGTGCCGCCGCATGAACACTTGCACGAGCGTCACCCGCAGGCCATCCCGCGTGCGCGGCACGGAAGCGTGCCAGGTGCAGCCATGCCAAAGCGCGAGGGACCCGGCTTGGCCGATGAGCGGCACCACCTTGAACGGCGTCTTGTCGATGTCTGTCTCATGGGGCAGCGTGGCGCGGCCGTAGCGATGGCTGCCGGGCACGAACACGGTGGGGCCATCCTCCGGGCCGTCGTAGTCCGTACACAGCCACGAGGCGTTGCAGACATGCGCGATGTGCCCGCCGCCGGGCGGGATGCCGTGCGCGTCGCTGTGCAGGCCGAGGTTGGCGCCGCCTTTCGGCTTGATGATCCAAGTGTGGCCGGAGAACACCGCGCTTTGGCCGCACAGCCAGCGCACCAAGGCGAGCATGCGCGGATTGGTGGCCGCCTCCACAAACACTTCGTCCTCCTCCAGCAACAGCCACGAGCGCTTGCCGGCCTTGTTTGGTTCGAGGGCGGCAGTGCGGTAGTCGCCAATGTCCAAGCCGTTGCGCTTGTTGCACGCTGTCAGGATCGCATCGCGCAGGCGGGTGATGAAATCCTCCGAGACGCCCATCTTGTCGGGTGGGACAACCGTCATGCCGTAGGCTTCGAGCTCCACGACATGCTTCATCAGGTCATATTCTTCGAGTTCTTTGAACAGCGGGTCCACGTTCGGCGCCGCGCCGTAATCTGCCATGCTCATTTCTGCCCTCCCATTCGTTGGCAAGACCCGCCACGCTCCCCTTGTGCCTTGGCTCACGCGCAGCGGGTTGGCGTTCATGGAGGAACGCAACGCCGGCAACATGGACGCGCCATGCGCGGTTGTCAACTCCCTGCCCTGCTTTGAGGCCGGCTGGCGTGGCTGGATTTGGATTTTGGCCGCGGCCGAATCGGCGCGAACGGGCGATGCGGCGCTCAGTCCGCCTCGGCGGCGATGTCGCCACATTCCCTAGGGAAGGTCTGAACAAGTGCTGCCGCTGTGACAATGGGCGTGTTCGACCAGTGAGCGGAGCGGGACAGTCGACATTCGCGGAGTTGGAGCACAGGGCGAAAAAGCGGAAGACGCGGTGGGAGGTTCCTGGAGCGGATGGATGGGCTGGTTCCGTGGAAGGATCTGGAAGAGGCGGCCCGTCCGCACTGCCCGAAGGCGGGCCGCGGCCGCCGGCCATGTCCGCTGTCGGCGATGCTGCGGGTGCATTGCGCGCAGCTGTTTTACAACCTGAGCGATCCGGCGATGGAGGACATGCTGCATGAGGTGGAGTCGGTGCGTCGGTTCGCGGGCCTGGGGCTGTCGGCGCTGCCGGACGAGACGACGATCCTGAACTTCCGCCATCTGCTGGAGAGGCACGGCCTGGGGGAGGCGCTGCCGTCGGCGATCAACGCGAGCTTGGCGTCGCGGGGCCTGAAGCTGCGGGAGGGGACGGTGGTTGAAGACTTCCACTACCATGAGCTGCTCGCCCTGACCTTTGGCGGCAAGTGCATTGCGAGCCGCACGCTGCCCGACTATCCGATCGCCCGCATCAGAACCGGGCAGTTCACGCCCGACGACGGCCATGCTTGGGTGACTGAGTTCGCCGTTAGCGCCGTGGACGACGAACACAGTCAATGACCGCGCCCAGTGCCTGCGGCAGCCAGCGTCTCGGCGGTGGGATGAAGGCAGTGCTCGCGCACACGATCCGCAACAAGTCGAAGCCGCCTACGCCAGGAGCGATCTGTTCGCCAAGCGGCACGACACGAGTTGATGGACTCGTGAGCCGCCTATGTCTCCTGAGCGATCGCGATGCGCACGCTCGCGAGCCTTCGGCGATTCAGCGCCGGCCGCATCCAGCCGCTGCGCCGACCGGGCGCACGGGCCAGTGGAACTCCACCTGCATCTTGAAGCGCAGCGTTGCCGCGAGGCCGGCTGCGTCGACGGTCACCGGTGCGGTCTCCACGACGCCTTCGCCGCCCAGCGGCCCGAACGGGGCGGATTCCCCGTCCGCGGCCCGGAGCGCGGTCGCCTCGACTGCGTGCCCCGCCGAAACGCTGGACCCACTGATCGGCGCGTCCATCCGCCATCGCATCGCGATCGGGACCATTGCCGGCAGGAAGGTGTTGATTCCGTGCGCCGTCCCGGTTCAGCCGGCGCCGCCCGCGTCGGCCTCGCCCGCCAAGCAACCGAGCTTCAGCGGCCTTGAAGCGGCGGCGCCGCGGGGGCCGCGCCCACAAAGCCGTTGCCGAACCTCAGCAAGACGCCATGCTCGGGCGGCTCGCCCCAGCGTTCCCGGCGGTCCAGCTCCAAGCTCCAGTCCAGCCGCCCGCCCGTCATCCCGCCGCCTAGGCGCCAGCTCCTGCTCCCCGGGCCATCCTCCTCCAGCCCCCCGTACAGTCTCAGCAAGCTCGGCCCGCGCGTCTCGAACCCATAGCCCAGCTCCATCCGCAGCCGGCCCGGACGCCAGCCGCCGCGGCCAGCCCGCTCCGCTTGGCCGCCCAGCCTCGCGCCCAGCAGCCGCTCGCTGCGCCACAGGCCCTCCACCCCGCTCGACGCCTCGCCCCAAACCGGCGACAGCGACAGCGACGCGCCAACCCCCTCCTCGCCCGGATCCAACGCCACCGACACGCTCGCCCCCCATTCCTCGAACGCGCTCTCCGCGTGCCCAAGCAAGCGCCGCCCGCGCGCCTCGACCCCCAAGCCCCAGGCCGCATGGCGGTACGCCAGGCCGCCGCCCAGCTCCGCGCCCATCCCCGCGTCCGCGTCGCCGCCGTCCCAGCGGCCGCCGAACTCCAGGCTCAACTCCAAGCTCTGACGCGCCGACGGCTGCCAGCCGCGCCTTCCCTCCACCATCACGCGCAGGCGGCGCGCGTCCGCGTCCACGTCCGGCATCGACGCCGCGCCGCCGAGCGTCGGCGACCCCTCCATGCCCACCGCGAAGGCGTCACCCTTCAACGCCAGCGCCAGCCCCCGCCACGGTGCCAGCTCACCGCGCCCGCCCAGCGCCGCCATCCGCATCGACGTGTCCGACTCCGACCGCCCGAACCGGTCCGTCAGCACCGCCTTCCCCCAGCCGACGCCCAGCAGCGCCCACAGCGACGCCCGCTCGCTCACCGACCAGTGGCCATAGGGCAGCGCGCTGCTCAGGTCCACGTCCACCCGACCCCCTTCCAGCCCGGCCGCCGACTCGCGGTAGCCCAGCTCCCCGACGCTGTGCGACAGCGCCACGCCTAGCAGCGGGCCGCCCTCGGACGGCCGCGCGTCCGCGCCCAGGTACCCCGTGTCCACCTTCCCGTCCAACGACAGCCCCGCGCCGGAACCGCTGCTGAACCGGCTCCTCGAACCCCGGCCCCACAATGTCCAGCGCCCGCCGTCTCCAGCGTCCTCGCCCTTCGCGCCAAGGCGCGACTCGAAGGCGACCTGGGACAGGAACTCGCCCAGCGGCGAACGCTCGGCGCCGGCAGCGCCGCCGGGCAAGCCCGCCGCGGCGGAACCGCCCGGGGGAAGGCCCCGCCCCGCGCCCGGCGCCCCGAACGCCCCGGCCGCTCCGCCGCCGGCCAGCGGCAGCGCATTCGGCCCCCCGCCGCCGGGCCTCCAGCCCGCCCCGCCGCCGACCCGCGGCGGCGCGCCCAGCGCGTCCAGCTCCCCAGCCCAGGGAGCGGCCGCCGCGGGCGCCGCGCCGCCGGGCCGGAAGCGCTGCCCGATCGCGTCCACCGCCTCCGTCGCCACCGTCCTCCCGAACGCCGCCAAGGACCATTGCAGCGCCTCTCCGCGCAGCCGCGCCAAGTCGTCGTCGACGATCCGGCCCGCTGCCTCCGCGTCGCCCAGCTCCGCATGGCCGGCGCTCACCAGCGTCACCGTGAACGCCTCCTCGCCCTCCGCCACGCCATCGTCCACTGTCTGGACGGCGATCGCCGCCGCGTCCTGCCCCGCCGCGATCGTCAACTCCCCGCGCCCGCCCGCAGGCGGCGCATAGTCGGACGGCGCCAGGGCAGTGCCGTCAACCGTCCGCCAAACCACCAGCAGCGACCCGCCTTCCGGCACCGGCTTGGACAGCGCAATCCCAAACTCGACGGGTTCGCCCTCCACCGCCTGGGCGTCCGCGATCGACGCCACGACCGGGCCGGTCACCTCGATCGTGAAGCTCAGCGCCGCCGCGTCCCCATCCCCGTCCGTCGCCGTCAGGGTGTGTTCGGTCGCTGCCCGCGCCCGCGTCGGCGTCCCCGACAACTCCCGCGTCGCCGCGTCGAAGCTCAGCCCGGCGGGCAGCGCCGGCGCCAGCGCGTAGGTCAGCGCCCCGTCGCCGCCCGTCGCCGCCGGCAGCGACAACGCCGGAATCGGCCAGTTCCGGGTCCACGACTGGTCCGGCACCGCCGCGCCGCCGAAGCTCGGCGTCATGTCGTCGTCGATGATCGTGCCGACGCCGCGCGCCGTCCCCAGAACGGCGTTCGCCGGGCGGCTCAGGACCGCCACCACCGTCTCGTCCGCCTCGTCCAGGACGTCGCCCGTCACCGACACCGTGAACGACTTGCTCGTCTCCCCCGCCGCGAAGGCCAGCGTCCCGCCGGCGACCGCCGTGTAGTCCGTCCCCGACGTGGCCGTGCCAGTCCCGGCGTCGGCGTAGTCCACCGTCACCCGCCGGCCACTCGCCGCGCTCAACGTGGCCGTGAACGTCAGGTCCGCCGCGCCGCCGTCCCCCTCCGCCACGCTCGGCGAGTCGATCGACAGCGACGGCGCCGCGTCGTCGTCCGTGATCGTCCCCGTCCCAGTCGCCGTCGAGACCGTCGCGTTCCTGGGGTTGCTCAGCGACGCCACGACGGTCTCGTCCGCCTCGTCCAGGGCGTCGCCCGACACCGACACCGTGAACGACTTGCTCGTCTCCCCCGCAGCGAAGGCCAGCGTCCCGCCGGCGACCGCCGCGTAGTCCGTCCCCGACGTGGCCGTGCCGGCCCCGGCGTCGGCCCAGTCCACCGTCACTTGCTTCCCGCTCGCCGCGCTCAGGGCGACCGTGAACGTCATGTCCGCCGCGCCGCCGTCCCCCTCCGCCACGCTCGGCGAGTCGATCGACAGCGTCGGCGCCGCGTCGTCGTCCGTGATCGTCCCCGTCCCAGTCGCCGTCGAGACCGTCGCGTTCCTGGGGTTGCTCAGCGACGCCACGACGGTCTCGTCCGCCTCGTCCAGGGCGTCGCCCGTCACCGACACCGTGAACGACTTGCTCGTCTCCCCCGCAGCGAAGGCCAGCGTCCCGCCGGCGACCGCCGCGTAGTCCGTCCCCGACGTGGCCGTGCCAGTCCCGGCGTCGGCGTAGTCCACCGTCACCCGCCGGCCACTCGCCGCGCTCAAGGTGACTGTGAACGTCAGGTCCGCCGCGCCGCCGTCCCCCTCCGCCACGCTCGGCGAGTCGATCGACAGCGACGGCGCCGCGTCGTCGTCCGTGATCGTCCCCGTCCCAGTCGCCGTCGAGACCGTCGCGTTCCTGGGGTTGCTCAGCGACGCCACGACGGTCTCGTCCGCCTCGTCCAGGGCGTCGCCCGACACCGACACCGTGAACGACTTGCTCGTCTCCCCCGCAGCGAAGGCCAGCGTCCCGCCGGCGACCGCCGCGTAGTCCGTCCCCGACGTGGCCGTGCCGGCCCCGGCGTCGGCGTAGTCCACCGTCACCCGCCGGCCACTCGCCGCGCTCAAGGTGACTGTGAACGTCAGGTCCGCCGAGCCGCCGTCCCCCTCCGCCACGCTCGGCGAGTCGATCGACAGCGTCGGCGCCGCGTCGTCGTCCGTGATCGTCCCCGTCCCAGTCGCCGTCGAGACCGTCGCGTTCCTGGGGTTGCTCAGCGACGCCACGACGGTCTCGTCCGCCTCGTCCAGGGCGTCGCCCGACACCGACACCGTGAACGACTTGCTCGTCTCCCCCGCAGCGAAGGCCAGCGTCCCGCCGGCGACCGCCGCGTAGTCCGTCCCCGACGTGGCCGTGCCAGTCCCGGCGTCGGCCCAGTCCACCTTCACCTGCTGGGCGCTCGCCGGGCTCAGGGTCACCGTGAACGTCATGTCCGTCGCGCCGCTGTCCCCCTCCGCCACGCGCGGCGAGTCGATCGACAGCGACGGCGCGCCGATGTCACCGTCGTCGTCCGCGATCGTCCCCGTCCCCGTGCCGGTTCCAATCGTCGCGTTGGCAGGGTTGCTCAGCGACACCGCCACCGTCTCGTTCGGTTCTGCGGCGGTGTCCCCCGTCACCGACACCGTGATCGTCTGGCTCGTCGTCCCCGCGGGGAAGGTCAGCGTGCCGCCGGTGATGGCCGCGTAGTCCGTCCCCGACGTGGCCGTGCCAGTCCCGGCGTCGGCGTAGTCCACCGTCACCCGCCGGCCACTCGCCGCGCTCAAGGTGACCGTGAACGTCAGGTCCGCCGAGCCGCCGTCCCCCTCCGCCACGCTCGGCGAGTCGATCGACAGCGTCGGCGCCGCGTCGTCGTCCGTGATCGTCCCCGTCCCAGTCGCCGTCGAGACCGTCGCGTTCCTGGGGTTGCTCAGCGACGCCACGACGGTCTCGTCCGCCTCGTCCAGGGCGTCGCCCGACACCGACACCGTGAACGACTTGCTCGTCTCCCCCGCAGCGAAGGCCAGCGTCCCGCCGGCGACCGCCGCGTAGTCCGTCCCCGACGTGGCCGTGCCGGCCCCGGCGTCGGCCCAGTCCACCGTCACTTGCTTCCCGCTCGCCGCGCTCAGGGCGACCGTGAACGTCATGTCCGCTGAGCCGCCGTCCCCCTCCGCCACGCTCGGCGAGTCGATCGACAGCGTCGGCGCCGCGTCGTCGTCCGTGATCGTCCCCGTCCCAGTCGCCGTCGAGACCGTCGCGTTCCTGGGGTTGCTCAGCGACGCCACGACGGTCTCGTCCGCCTCGTCCAGGGCGTCGCCCGACACCGACACCGTGAACGACTTGCTCGTCTCCCCCGCAGCGAAGGCCAGCGTCCCGCCGGCGACCGCCGCGTAGTCCGTCCCCGACGTGGCCGTGCCGGCCCCGGCGTCGGCCCAGTCCACCGTCACTTGCTTCCCGCTCGCCGCGCTCAGGGTGACCGTGAACGTCATGTCCGTCGAGCCGCCGTCCCCCTCCGCCACGCGCGGCGAGTCGATCGACAGCGACGGCGCGCCGTCGTCGTCCGTGATCGTCCCCGTCCCAGTCGCCGTCGAGACCGTCGCGTTCCCGGGTTTGCTCAGCGACGCCACCACCGTCTCGTCCGCCTCGTCCAGGGCGTCGCCCGTCACCGACACCGTGAACGACTTGCTCGTCTCCCACGCAGCGAAGGTCAGCGTCCCGCCGGCGATCGCCGCGTAGTCCGTCCCCGACGTGGCCGTGCCAGTCCCGGCGTCGGCCCAGTCCACCTTCACCTGCTGGGTGCTCGCCGGGCTCAGGGTCACCGTGAACGTCATGTCCGTCGCGCCGCTGTCCCCCTCCGCCACGCGCGGCGAGTCGATCGACAGCGACGGCGCGCCGATGTCACCGTCGTCGTCCGCGATCGTCCCCGTCCCCGTGCCGGTTCCAATCGTCGCGTTGGCAGGGTTGCTCAGCGACACCGCCACCGTCTCGTTCGGTTCTGCGGCGGTGTCCCCCGTCACCGACACCGTGATCGTCTGGCTCGTCGTCCCCGCGGGGAAGGTCAGCGTGCCGCCGGCGATGGCCGCGTAGTCCGTCCCCGACGTGGCCGTGCCAGTCCCGGCGTCGGCCCAGTCCACCGTCACCTGCTGGGCGCTCGCCGGGCTCAGGGTCACCGTGAACGTCATGTCCGTCGCGCCGCCGTCCCCCTCCGCCACGCGCGGCGAGTCGATCGACAGCGACGGCGCCGCGCCGTCGTCGTCCGTGATCGTCCCCGTCCCCGTCCCCGTTCCAATCGTCGCGTTGGCAGGGTTGCTCAGCGACACCGCCACCGTCTCGTTCGGTTCTGCGGCGGTGTCCCCCGTCACCGACACCGTGATCGTCTGGCTCGTCGTCCCCGCGGGGAAGGTCAGCGTGCCGCCGGCGATGGCCGTGTAGTCCGTCCCCGACGTGGCCGTGCCAGTCCCGGCGTCGGCCCAGTCCACCGTCACCTGCTGGGCGCTCGCCGGGCTCAGCGACACCGTGAACGTCATGTCCACAGAACCACTGTCGCCTTCCGTCACGGTCGGCGAGTCGATCGACAGCGTCGGCGTCTCGTCGTCCGTGATCGTCAGCGTTACGTCGGGCGGCGCGTTGGTCACGCTGTCGGAGGCGGTTCCCGAAACGGTCACCGCCTTGTCCGCCGCATCAATCGCGTTGTCCACCGCGGTGACCGTCACCGTCCCTGTGCTCGTCGTCGTCCCCGCCGGGATGGTCAGCGTCGTTCCCGTCAGCGTGAAATCACCCGACACCGCCGGGGCCACCGCCGCCGCCGACACCGTGATCGTCGTCGCGGCGCTCGTCGTCCGGTCCAGCGTCGCCGTCACCGTCGAAACCCCGGCGTTCTCCGAAATCGAGGGCGGCGTGAGGACCAGCGTCGCACTCGGAGGCGGTACAAGAGGAACCCACTCGGTCATGCCAACGTTCCCCCCGGCAGGGCTGTTGTAGCCTTGCCACCTGAGTCTGACGACGACCCCGCCGTTGTCGATCATGGCTTGGGTCGGAGCGAAATTCGTCACCGTCAAAGGGCGGTTCCGGAAAGGAGAGCCAGGAATCGCTCCATAGCTCTTGAGTGACTGACACGAGGTAGACGGGAGCGGCGGAGTCACCTTCGTCCAGGGACAAGCGTCAATCGCGGCGTTATCCCAGATCCTGCTTCCTCCGGTGATTGTGACTGACTGCTGAAGCATCAGCTTGCCTATGAGGCTCGTCGTGGTCACATCATGAGTCCAGACGCCGCCCGGCGTCCATCTGGCTCCCGGCGTCACATCGTCGTTTGTGATCGTCCCCGTGCCGGTCGCCGTCGAGATCGTCGCGTTCGTCGCGCTGCTCAGGGTCACCACGACGGTCTCGTCCGCCTCGTCGGTCGTGTCGCCCGTCACCGCCACGTTGAAGGTCTGGCTGGTCGTCCCCGCCGCGAAGGTCAGCGTGCCGGCGGTGATGGCCGTGTAGTCGGTGCCCGACGTGGCCGTGCCGGTCCCGGCGTCCGCGTAGGCCACCGTCACCTGCTGGGCGCTCGTCGCGCTCAACGTCGCCGTGAAGGTCAGGTTCGTCGAACCGCTGTCCCCCTCGGTCACGCTCGGCGAGTTGATCGACACCGTCGGCCCGTCGTCGTCCGTGATCGTCCCCGTGCCGGTGCCCGTCGCGATCGTCGCGTTCGTCGGGCTGCTCAGGGTCACCACGACGGTCTCGTTCGCCTCGTCCGTCGTGTCGCCGGTCACCGCCACGTTGAAGGTCTGGCTGGTCGTCCCCACCGCGAAGGTCAGCGTGCCGCCGGTGATTGTCGTGTAGTCCGTCCCCGACGTGGCCGTGCCGGTCGTGGCGTCGGCGTAGTCCACCGTCACCTGCTGGGCGCTCGCCGCGCTCAAGCTCACCGTGAACGTCAGGTTGGTCGAGCCGCTGTTCCCCTCCGTCACGCTCGGCGAGTCGATCGACACTGTCGGCCCGTCGTCGTCCGTGATCGTCCCCGTCCCGTTCGCCGTCGAAATGGTCGCGTTCGTCGGGCTGCTCAGGGTCACCACGATGGTCTCGTTCGCCTCGTCGGTCGTGTCGCCCGTCACCGCCACGGTGAAGGTCTGGCTGGTCGTCCCCGCCGTGAAGGTCAACGTGGCGTCCGTGATCGCCGTGTAGTCCGTCCCCGACGTGGCCGTGCCGGTCCCGGCGTCGGTGTAGTCCACCGTCACCTGCTGGGCGCTCGCCGGACTCAACGTCACCGTGAACGTCAGGTTGGTCGAGCCGCCGTCCCCCTCGGTCACGCTCGGCGAGTCGATCGACACCGTCGGCCCGTCGTCGTTCGTTATCGTCCCCGTCCCACTCGCCGTCGAAATGGTCGCGTTCGTCGGGCTGCTCAGGGTCACCACGACGGTCTCGTTCGCCTCGTCGGTCGTGTCGCCCGTCACCGCCACGTTGAAGGTCTGGCTGGTCGTCCCCGCCGCGAAGGTCAGCGTGCCGCCGGTGATGGCCGTGTAGTCCGTCCCCGACGTGGCCGTGCCGGTCGTGGCGTCGGCATAGGCCACCGTCACCTGCTGGGCGCTCGCCGCGCTCAACGTCGCCGTGAAGGTCAGGTTCGTCGAACCGCTGTCACCCTCGGTCACGCTCGGCGAGTCGATCGACACCGTCGGCCCGTCGTCGTCCGTGATCGTCCCCGTCCCGTTCGCCGTCGAAATGGTCGCGTTCGTCGGGCTGCTCAGGGTCACCACGACGGTCTCGTCCACCTCGTCGGTCGTGTCGCCCGTCACCGCCACGTTGAAGGTCTGGCTGGTCGTCCCCGCCGCGAAGGTCAGCGTGCCGGCGGTGATGGCCGTGTAGTCGGTGCCCGACGTGGCCGTGCCGGTCCCGGCGTCCGCGTAGGCCACCGTCACCTGCTGGGCGCTCGTCGCGCTCAACGTCGCCGTGAAGGTCAGGTTCGTCGAACCGCTGTCCCCCTCGGTCACGCTCGGCGAGTTGATCGACACCGTCGGCCCGTCGTCGTCCGTGATCGTCCCCGTGCCGGTGCCCGTCGCGATCGTCGCGTTCGTCGGGCTGCTCAGGGTCACCACGACGGTCTCGTTCGCCTCGTCCGTCGTGTCGCCGGTCACCGCCACGTTGAAGGTCTGGCTGGTCGTCCCCACCGCGAAGGTCAGCGTGCCGCCGGTGATTGTCGTGTAGTCCGTCCCCGACGTGGCCGTGCCGGTCGTGGCGTCGGCGTAGTCCACCGTCACCTGCTGGGCGCTCGCCGCGCTCAAGCTCACCGTGAACGTCAGGTTGGTCGAGCCGCTGTTCCCCTCCGTCACGCTCGGCGAGTCGATCGACACTGTCGGCCCGTCGTCGTCCGTGATCGTCCCCGTCCCGTTCGCCGTCGAAATGGTCGCGTTCGTCGGGCTGCTCAGGGTCACCACGACGGTCTCGTTCGCCTCGTCGGTCGTGTCGCCGGTCACCGCCACGTTGAAGGTCTGGCTGGTCGTCCCCGCCGCGAAGGTCAGCGTGCCGGCGGTGATGGCCGTGTAGTCGGTCCCCGACGTGGCCGTGCCGGTCCCGGCGTCGGCATAGGCGACCGTCACCTGCTGGGCGCTTGCCGCGCTCAACGTCGCCGTGAACGTCAGGTTCGTCGAGCCGCTGTCCCCCTCCGTCACGCTCGGTGAGTTGATCGACACCGTTGGCCCGTCGTCGTCCGTGATCGTCCCCGTGCCGGTACCCGCTGTACTTGATACGGTCGCGTTCGTCGGGCTGCTCAGGGTCACCACGACGGTCTCGTCCACCTCGTCGGTCGTGTCGCCCGTCACCGATACGTTGAAGGTCTGGCTGGTGGCGCCCACCGCAAAGGTCAGCGTGCTGCCGGTGATCGCCGTGTAGTCCGTCCCCGACGTGGCCGTGCCGGTCGTGGCGTCGGCGTAGTCCACCGTCACCTGCTGGACGCTCGTCGCGCTCAACGTCGCCGTGAACGTCAGGTTCGTCGAGCCGCTGTCCCCTTCCGACACGCTTGGTGAGTTGATCGACACCGTCGGTCCGTCGTCGTCGATGATCGTCCCCGTGCCGGTATTCGTCGAGATCGTCGCGCCACTCGCGTTGCCAATCTCCGCCACGACGGTCTCGTTCGTCTCGTCGGTGGTATCGCCCCTCACCCACACGTCGAAGGTCTGGCTGGTCGTCCCCGCCGCGAAGGTCAGCGTGCCGCTGGTCGTCCCGTAGTCCGTGGACGGCGTGGCCGTGCTGCGGCTCGCTCTGGTGCTGTATTGCACCGTCACCTGCTGGGTGCTCGCCGGGCTCAACGTCACGGTGAACGTCAGGTTCGGAAAGCCGCTGTCCCCCTCGGTCACGCTCGGCGAGTCGATCGACAGCGTCTGCGCGGCGGCCTCGGGCGCGGCGGCGAAGGCAAGGAGAAGCAAGGGGACAAGGCAGAGGCGCCGGCCGGCGATCCACCGCTTCATGCCAACCTCTGGGTCATCGTGCCGCGGTCGCCCTTCGACGCACTCTGTGCGCCGATGGAAGTCGACGGACTCAGTGTCTGGGGGCATCGCTTCACAAACGCTAAACACGACTTACGCCATCCCCCTCATGAAGAAGCAAGGGGACGAGGCAGGAGCGCGGACGGTAAGCTGCCATGCTCATCTTGGTCAGTCCGCCTCGGCGGCGATGTCGCTACATTCCGCGGCCGGCTCGCCGATGAAGGCGCCCAGCGCGTTGCGCGCTTCGTCGTCGCGCATCTGGCAGGGCGGGCTTTTCATGTAGTAGGCGCTCGGCGCTTCCAGCGGCCCAGCGACGCCCCGTTCCAGCCCCACCTTGGCGCAGCGCAGCGCGTCGATGACCACGCCGGCGCTGTTCGGCGAATCCTGCACAGACAGGCGCAGTTCCAGCTCCAGCGGCGCGTCGCCGAAGCCGCGGCCTTCCATGCGGATGAAGGCCACTTTGTTGTCGTTCTGCCACGGCACATAGTCCGACGGGCCGATGTGTATGTCTTGGCTCTTCAACCGTTCGTCCAACTGGCTCTGCACAGATTCGGTTTTGGAGTGCTTCTTGGATTGCAGGCGGCTGCGTTCCAGCATGTTGAGGAAATCTGTGTTGCCGCCGGTGTTGAGTTGATAGGTGCGGTCCAACTCCACGCCACGATCCGCGAACAGCCTTGCCAAGGCGCGGTGGACGATGGTGGCGCCGACCTGGCTCTTGATGTCGTCGCCGACGATGGGCAGGCCGGCGCTGCGAAAGCGCGCGGCCCACTCGCGGTCTGACGCGAGGAACACCGGCACGCAGTTCACCATCGCAAGCCCCGCCTCAAGGCATGCCTTGGCGTAGTGCCGCACCGCGCTCTCGGAACCTACCGGCAGGTAGCAGACGAGCACTTCGGCGCCGGCATCCCGCAAGGCGCGCGCCACATCCACCGGCGACGCGTCGGCCGGGCGGAAGGCATCCGCCTCGCCATAGTCCGACATGTGGCTGGCGATGCCGTCCAGCGTCGGCCCCATCTGCACGGTGACGCCGCTGGTGGCCAACGTGGGTTGGAAGACGCGGGTGCAATTGGGGGCAGCGAACACCGCCTCTTCAAGGGATCGGCCCACTTTGCGGGCGTCTACGTCGAACGCCGCCACGATCTCGATGTCGCCGGGCCGCCAGCCGCAGATGCTTTCGCGCATCAGGCCCACGGGCTGCTCATTGCGGCGCCGGTAGAACTCGATGCCCTGCACGAGGGAGCTCGCGCAATTGCCGACGCCGGCGATGGCGACCTTGATCTTCTTCATCGCGCGCGCTGATTCATCGGCCGCACTGCTCTCCCCTGCTCCGCGTCGCCGTGTGGCGCCCACGGCTTGCGGCGCCCATTGGGAAACGACTCGAAAGTTCCCCGTCGCGACAATGGCGCATTATGATGGATAAGGGCTTCGATTGTGAACTTCCTGTTGCGGACTGCGCCGATGCAGCTTTCCTTGCTGATTCAAGGCGACCCGTGGACGACGGACGCCCCGGCCGCGGCGTTGAAGTTCGCGCGCGCCGCGGTGGCCGCCGGCCACGGGGTGCGGCGCGCCTTCTTCCACGGCGATGCGGCAAGCATCGCCAACCGCGGCGCCATGCCGCCGCAGGACGAGGAGAACATCGCCGCGGCTTGGGTTGAGTTCGCCACCTGCCACGACATTCCCCTAACTGCCTGCATCGCTTCGGCGGCTCGGCGCGGCGTCGTCGATGCGGACGCAGCCGCGCGGCTGGGCTTGGCCGGCGCCACCGTGCGCGATGGCTTCGAGTTGGGGGGCTTGGGGCAGATGATCGAAGCGATGGAGGGCGCGGAGCGCACGGTGACGTTCGGTGCGTAGCGTCCTCTACATCATCCGCAAGGCGCCCAGCGTCGCTGCCAATGAACGCATCGACATGATGCTCGTGTCGGGCGTTTTCGAACAGTCGGCGAGCGTGCTGTTCATGGATGACGGCGCCCTGCAGCTGAACGCCCGCCAAGACGCTGCGCTGGTTGGCCGCAAAGACACGGCACGCGCCTTGGCCGCCCTCGACGCCTATGGGGTGGGGCCGCTGTACGCGCACCGAGCCAGCTTGGCCGCGCGCCATGTCGCCGTCGCTGACGTGGCCGTGCCCGTCACCGTGGTGGACGATGCGGAACTGCCGGCGTTGTTGCAGGCAGCGCAAGTGGTCGTCACGGACTGACCCGTGTCCGCGCTGCATCTCGTCTGCGCCACCGCCGCGTTGGACAGCTGCTTGCGGGCCGTGGCGCCCGGCGATGCCGTGCTGCTCATGGGCAACGGCGCCTATGCCGGCGCGGATGCGCGGCTTGCAGCGCTGACGCTGCCCGTGGCGGTGCTCGCGGAGGACGCAGCGAGCCGCGGCGTGGCGGCGGCAGCGCCGATCAAGCAAGCGACCTATGAGGACTTTGTGGCCCTCGTTGTGGAGCATGACGTGAGCGTCACTTGGACTTAGCCGATGCCAGCGCCCACCGCCGCCACTGAAGTCGATGCCGATGGCTACCTGACGGATCTCTCCTGTTGGACGCCGAGCGTGGCCGTCGCGCTCGCCCGCCGCGCCGGCATCGAACTCGGTGGGCAGCACTGGCGGCTCATCTGCCTCGCGCGGGATTTCTACGCGAAAACCGGCGTGTCGCCGGCCATGCGGCCGCTCGTGAAGCTGGCGCGGGAACGGCACGGCGCCGAGTTGGGTTCGAGCATCGCGCTCATGCAATTGTTTCCCGGCAACCCAGCAAAGGAGATCGCCCGCATTGGCGGCCTGCCGAAGCCGACGAATTGCCTATAGCGCCGTCCCTGCTGAGGCGAGCCGTCAGTGGGCTTTGCCGAGGCGCTCGCGGAGCGCCACCACCGGGCCGACGATGGTGGTCGTGGGCCCGGGCAGGCGCGCTTGCCGCACTTGCTCGGCGATGGCGGCGATGGGCGCCACCACCACCGCTTGATCCGGCAACGTGCCGCGCGAAATGGTGGCCGCCGGCGTGGCCGCGTCCATGCCGTGCTCGATGAGCCGCTGCGCCAGTTGCGCAAGGCCGCCAAGGCCCATGTACACCACCAGCGTCTGGCCGGGGCGCGCGAGTTCCGGCCAATCCAGGTTCACCACGTCGTCTTTGAGGTGGCCGGTGACGAAGCGCACGGACTGGGCCAGGTCGCGGTGCGTCAGCGGAATGCCGGCGTAGGCCGCGCAACCCAAGCCGGCGGTGACGCCGGGGATCACCTCGAAATGGATGCCGAGTTCGCTGAGTGTCTCGATCTCCTCGCCGCCGCGGCCGAAGATGAATGGGTCACCGCCCTTCAGCCGCGCCACGCGCCGGCCGGCGCGGGCGTCTTTCAGCAGCATGGCGTTGATCTCGGCTTGGCGCACGCTGTGGAAGGCGCGCCGCTTGCCAACGTAGATGCGCTCAGCGTCGCGCCGGCAACGCGCCAGAACGGCCGGGGACACCAAGTTGTCGTAATACACCACATCCGCCCGTTGCAGTGCGCCCAATGCCTTGAGGGTGAGCAGGTCCGGGTCGCCCGGGCCGGCCCCCACCAGCGAGACGAAGCCTAGCGCTGGCCCGCCTGCGGCGAGCCGCTCGAGACTCGTTTGCGCCGCGGCGTCGTCGCCTCGCGCCGCCTGCTCCGCCGTCGGGCCATCGAGGGCGCGCTGCCAGAAGTGGCGCCGCGCCAAGGCGTCCGGCAACGCCGCGTTGAAGGCGCGCCGATGGCGGCGGATGAAGTCTGCAATGCGCCCGATGCCGGCCGGCAAGACCGCCTCGATGCGCTCGCGCAGGTGCATGGCGAGGGCCGGCGAGGCGCCGTCCGTGCCGATGGCGACCGCGACGCTGCCCCGTTCCACCACGCTCGGAAAGGTCGCGGTGCAAAGCGCAATGTCGTCCACGGTGTTCACCAGCACCGCCCGGGCACGGCAAGCCTCGAAGACCTGGCGGTTCACGGTGCGCTCGCCGGTGGCCGCGATCACCAATAGCTGCCCGTCTGCGTCCGCTTCTTGGAACGCTCGCTTGGTCGCGCGCACCCGCTGCGCCGCCGCCAAGCGCTGCACGACGGGGTGGAGTTCGGGCGCCACCACCGTCACGTCCGCGTGAGCCTTGAGCAGCGCTTCGATCTTGCGCGCGGCGACGGCGCCGGCACCGACGACGAGGCAGGGCTGGCCGGCGAGCCGCAAGAAGAGCGGCAGCGGTTGCGGCGCGGAATCGCCGCGAGCGCCCGCGGCGTCAGCGGCCGAGGTGCTCATGGCGCCCTATTTGGCAAGGCTGGCACGATGCCGCCGGCGCGGCCCAGGCGCGGCGCATCAGCCGCCGCGCGCAAGCTCCAGCCTCAATGCACCGCCCATGTACGGCCGCAGCGCGGTGGGGATGGCCACCTGCTGCTCGCCATCTTGGTAGTTCTCCAACACGGCGATGAGCGCCCGCCCGACCGCGAGGCCAGACCCATTCAACGTGTGAACCAAGTGCGGGCGGCCGCTGGCTTGGTCTCGGTAGCGCGCCATCATGCGCCGCGCTTGGAAATCGAGAAAGTTGCTGCACGAGGAAATCTCCCGGTACTGGCCTTGGCCCGGCAGCCACACCTCCAAGTCGATGGTCTTCGCCGCGGAAAAGCCGAGGTCGCCTCCGCACAGCGCCACGGCGCGGTACGGCAATTCGAGGCGCCGCAGGATGGCTTCCGCGTGGCCGGTGAGGGCGTCCAGTGCTTGCCAAGACTGCCCCGGCTCGACGATTTGCACCAGTTCCACCTTCTCGAACTGATGTTGGCGGAAGATGCCCCGCGTGTCCTTGCCGTAGCTGCCCACCTCACGGCGAAAGCACGGCGTGTGCGCCACATAGCGCCGCGGCAGGTCTGCCGCGTCCAGGATCTCACCCCGCACCAAGTTGGTCACCGGCGTTTCCGCGGTGGGAATGAGGTAGTAGCGCTCGTCGCCAGACACCGCGAACTGCTCGTCCTCGAACTTCGGCAACTGGCCGGTGCCCTTGAGCGATTCGGCGTTCACGAGGTAGGGAACGTACACCTCTTCGTAGCCATGCTCTTGGGTGTGGATGTCCAACATGAACTGCGTCAGCGCCCGGTGCAGGCGCGCCACCGCGCCGGCCAGCACCACGAAGCGGGAGCCGGCGATCTTGACGGCGGCCTCGGAGTCCAGCGCGGCGCCGGCGAGGTCCACATGGTCTTTGGGCTGAAAGTCGAACGCCGGGCGCTCTCCCCAACTGCGAAGCTCCACGTTGTCGCGCTCATCGGCGCCCGGCGGCACCGACGCATCCGGCAGGTTCGGCACCGCCTCGAGAAAGCCGTCGAGTTCCGCCTGCACCGCGGTGAACTGTTGGCGGGCGGTTTCAAGGCGCCGGCCCAAGTCTCCCACCTCGGCGATCAACGGCGTGATGTCCGCGCCGCTCGCCTTGGCGCGGCCGATGGCCTTGGAGCGGGCGTTGCGCTCCGCCTGCAGCGCTTCGGTCTGCTCCTGATGACCTCGGCGTGCGGCCTCCAGCGCCGCGAACCGCTCTAGGTCGAAGTGGAAGTTGCGCACCTTGAGGGCGTCCCGCACGGCGGCGGGGTCGCGGCGCAATTGGTTGCGGTCGAGCACCTCAGCCGCCACCCAAGCGCAGCCCGGCCCAAGCGGCCGCCACGCACACGGCGACGCTGGCGAAGACATACGCCAGCGCGTGCAGCCACCTGGCGTCCTGCAGCAACGCGACGGTTTCCAGAGAGAACGCCGAGAACGTGGTGAAGGCGCCCAATACGCCGACCACCAAGAAGGGCTGTGCGAACGCGAAGCGCTCCCGCTGGCCGACGGCGCCGATCAGCAGGCCGATGGCGAGGGAGCCGGCGACATTGACCACCAAAGTGCCCCACGGGAATTGCAGGCCGCCGCGGCCGGCGAGGTACATCGCCAAGTAGCGGCCCATGGCGCCGACAGCGCCGCCGGCGGCGATCCAGCAGAGGGTTTTGATCACGGCGGCTTGTCGACGTTGCGAGGGTCAGCCCGGCGGCCGCTTGTTCGCGGCGGCGCGGTCCTTGGCTCGTAGTGTAGCCAATCTGCGGGCGATTTTGCCTTCCAAGCCCCGTTCCGTCGGGCGATAGAAGGCGACGTCTTCCATTTCGTCCGGGAGGTAGCGTTCCCCGGCGGCATAGGCGTCGGCCTCTGCGTGGGCGTAGCGATAGCCTTCGCCGTGACCCAAGGATCGCATCAGGCGCGTGGGCGCGTTCTTGAGCCGCGCTGGCACCTCATAGCTCGGATGGGCGCGCACGAACTCCTGGGCCGCGCCGAACGCCGCATGGACGGCGTTGCTCTTGGGCACGCAAGCGAGATAGGCAACGGCCTGCGCGATGGCGAGTTCGCCTTCGGGCGAGCCCAAGCGGTGGTAGGCGTCCCAAGCGTCGAGGGCGAGCTGCAGGCTGCGTGGGTCTGCCAAACCCACGTCCTCGCTGGCGATGCGCGCCACACGCCGCGCGATGTAGAGCGGGTCGCAGCCGCCATCGAGCATCCGCGCCAGCCAGTACAGGGCGGCGTCTGGCGCACTGCCGCGCACCGCCTTGTGCAGGGCGGAAATCTGGTCGTAGAAGGCGTCGCCGCCTTTGTCGAAGCGGCGGTGCCGTTGGCCCGTGGCATCCACCACATGCTGCAAGCGGATCGTGCCCTCGGCCAGTTGCGCGGCGATTTCCAAGGCGTTCAAGAGGCGCCGCGCATCGCCGTCTGCGTTCGCAATCAACTGCTCTTGGGCGTCCGCATCGATGGCCATGCCCGCCAGCTCGCGTTGCAGCGCCCGCGCAACCAGTTGCTGAAGCTCCTCGGCGCCGAGCGGGCGCAACACATAGACGCGGGTGCGCGACAACAGCGCCGCATTCACCTCGAAGGACGGATTCTCCGTGGTGGCGCCGACGAAGACGACGGTGCCTCGCTCCACATGGGGCAGGAAGGCGTCCTGCTGCGCCTTGTTGAAACGATGCGCCTCGTCGACGAAGAGCACGGTGGGGACGTCGGGATGAGCTTCGGCCTCCGCGATGGCGGCTCTTACATCGCGCACCCCTGCAAGCACCGCCGACAGGCTTGCCCAGCGCGCGCCGGCGGCGTCCGCGAGGATCTTGGCGAGGGTTGTCTTGCCGGTGCCCGGCGGGCCCCAGAGGATCATCGAAGCGACGCGGCGGGTGGCCGCGAGACGGGCGAGCGGGCGCTCCGGCCCCAACAGGTGTCGCTGGCCGACGAACTCCGCGAGCGTCGTCGGGCGCAGCCGCGCCGCCAACGGGGCGTCAGCCGGCAGCGGCGCTGACGGGCTGGCCGATGACATCGACGCCTTCGGGAATCTCGAAGCGAAACGTGGCGGGGGGCAACTCGGGGTTCAGCACCGCATCGCTGAATGTGATGCGCGTCGCTTGGTCGAGATGGTCGAGGATGTCGAGCCGCTTGAGCAAGCCATCCACGAACTCGAGGCGGATGCTCCGGTACAGCGAGCGATCGTCGGTGGGTGTCAGCGCGAAAGCCAAAGCGCCATCTTCACCCGCCTCTTGCGCCACGCCGAAGTGACGCGCCAGCGCCGCCGGGCCTTGCATCAGCACCTGCGCCGGCGAATCGCGGAACACTTCCTGGGCGGCTTGAATGGTCACTTGGGCTAGCTCCGCGTCGAAGACGTACAGGTTGGCGCCATCGGCCACCAAGAGTTGGGGGTGTGGCGGCAAAGACTCCCAGCGGAAACGTCCTGGGCGCTCTAGGTGGATGGTGCCGGCGCTCGCCTCAAGGAGACGCCCAGCCGTGCCGACCACCACTTGCTCGAAGTGCGCGGTGTAGCTTTGCATGGCGTCCAGCAGCGTGTTCAGCCGGCCAGCATCATCCGCGCCCGCTTGGCAGCAGCCGACGAGCGCTGCCGCGATGCCGGCGCGCCGCCAGCGGTCAGTTGCGCGACGCCAGCACTTCACGGTTGCCGCTCACGTCCACCGCGCTCACGACGCCAGCCTCCTCCATCGCTTCCACCAAGCGGGCGGCGCGTTGGTAGCCGACGCGAAGCTTGCGCTGCACAGACGAGATGGACACGCGCCCAGCGTTCAGCACAAAGTCCACGGCCTCATCGTAGAGCGGATCTGATTGCTCCACGTCGCGGCCATCGCTCAAGTCCAAGGTGCCCGGCACATCCGTTGCGGCGCCGGTGGCCAGCAGCCCCTGGATGTAGTCCGGCTCTGCCCGTTGGCGCCAATCCGCCACCACCCCATGCACCTCGTTTTCGTCCACAAAGGCGCCATGCACCCGCGTCGGCACGCTGGTGCCGGGCGGCAGGTAGAGCATGTCGCCATGCCCCAACAGTTGTTCGGCGCCGCCTTGGTCCAACACCACCCGCGAGTTCAGCGTGCTGGACACTTGAAAGCTGATGCGGCTTGGAATGTTGGACTTGATGAGGCCGGTGATCACGTCCACGGACGGGCGCTGCGTGGCGAGCACCAAGTGGATGCCCGCCGCTCGCGCCTTCTGGGCGATGCGCGCGATGAGCTGATCGACCTTCTTGCCCACCACCATCATCAAGTCTGCAAACTCGTCGATGACCACCAAGATGAGTGGCAACCGCTCCAATGCCGGCGCATCGACGCCGCTGGGCGCCAGCGGATCCTCGATGGGCTCGCCCCGCTTTGCGGCTTCGTCCATCTTGCGGTTGAAGCCCTCCAGGTTGCGCACGCCCAAAGCCGCCATCAGGCGGTAGCGGCGCTCCATCTCGCCCACGCACCAGTTGAGCGCGGCCGCGGCGTCCTTCATGTCCGTCACCACCGGCGTCAGCAGGTGCGGGATGTCCGCGTACACCGCGAGCTCCAACATCTTCGGGTCCACCAAGATGAGGCGCAGTTCGGCCGGCGACGCCTTGTAGAGCATGGAGATGAGCATGGCATTCACGCCGACGGACTTGCCGGAGCCGGTGGTGCCGGCGATGAGCAGATGCGGCATGCGCGCGATGTCCGCGAGCACCGGCTCGCCGGCGATGTCCTTGCCCAACGCCATCGTCAATGGTGAAGTGGCATCGCGGAAGGCGCGGGAATCCAAAATCTCGCGCAGCCGCACCATGGCGCGGCGTTCGTTGGGAATCTCGATGCCCACCACGGACTTGCCGGGGATGACGTCCACGATGCGCACGCTGACGACCGCAAGTTCTCGTGCCAAATCCTTCGCCAAATTGCTGATTTTGCGGACTTTGACACCCGGCGCCGGCTGCATCTCGAAGCGCGTCACCACCGGCCCCGGCACCACCGAGGTGACTTCCGCGGCCACGCCGAAATCCTGCAGGCGCTCCTCTAGGGACTGCGCCATGTCTTGCAAGGATTCATCCGAGAAACCGCCTTGGGCGATCTTCGTCGGGCGTTCGAGGAGGCCCAAATCCGGCAGCGCGGCCACCTCGGCTGGGGGCTCGATTTGCTGCTTGGCGCGGCGGCGTGCCGGAGGGGTGTCCGCGCTTGGCGTTGCGGCGGGCTTCGCTTGGGGCTTGGATGGCGTTCGCCGGGGCGCCGGCGCCACGTCCACGGACACTTCAGCGCGGGCCCGGCGCGGCTTTCTTGGCTGCGGCCAAGCGGCCTGCACCGCCCGCGCCGCCAAGGTCCAGCCCCGATGCAATGCCTTGCCCAATGCTTCGCACATGTCCAGCCAAGACCAGCCAAGCGCCGCCGGCGCGCTCACCAGCAGCACGGCGATGGCCACCAATGTGATGCCGGGCCAATGCAGCGCCGGCAAGCTGAGCGTCACCAACGAGGCGCCCAAGGCGCCGCCTGGCCCGGCGTTCGCCGGCAGGTCCAGCCCGGGGGGCTTGGCCACATGCAGGTCCGTCAGGACGCAAACGGCGATGGCGATGCCCAAGCAGCCGAACGCGCGCGCGCCGACCAACGGCCAAGACCAGGGCGGCGTGGTGGCGAACCATGTTCGCAACATGGCGAACACGAGGCCGAGCGGCAACAGGTAGGCGGCCCAGCCGAACACCAGGAGCGTGACGTCCGCCACCCAAGCGCCGCTCAAGCCCACCAAGTTGGAGACTGTGGCGTTTGGATCCGCGAAGGTGACAGCGGGGTCGCTCGGCGAATAGGAGGCGATGGCTAGGAAGGCGTAGAGGGCCAAGGCCGCCAACGCGACCAAGGCGATTTGGCGAATGGGCAGAAACGAGCCCGGCGAGGCGGCCAACGTAGCTCCGGCGCAGCGCGTGGCTGCCATTGTACCCGCCTTGAGGCCGCTTCACGCCGATTCGCGCGCGGCCGCGATCAGCTTTGGCGCGCGCGGCGCATGGCTTATGATGGCGCGTTTTGCGATCCACCCCGCATGAAACGCGACAAAGCCAAGGTCATCGACGAGGCGTGGGACAATGCCCGCGTCAAGGGGTTCCTCAACAAGTTGCCGCCGGAGCTGCCGGGCGAGCCGGATTTCCATGTCCTGTTGTTCGCGTATCAGAGCATGCGCGTGGCGGACTTCGAGCGCTTCTTGAGCTTCTTCATGCAAGCCGGGCGGGACGTTGGCGCGATGAACGCTGATGGCGAGGATGTGGCCACCTACATCGCTCGCCACGCCCAAGCGCAGCCCTACATTGAAGCCCTTGTTCGGGCGCGGGCGGCCGCATGACGGCGCAACATCGGCTGGTGGTGCTCGGCTCCGGCCCCGCCGGCTACACGGCGGCGCTGTATGCGGCGCGGGCCAACCTCAGGCCAGCGCTCATTGCCGGCATCGAGGTGGGCGGGCAACTCACCACCACCACGGACGTGGACAATTGGCCAGGCGACGTCGAGGGGCTGCAAGGGCCAGAGTTGATGGAGCGCATGAAGCGCCATGTGGAGCGCTTCGGCGCCGAAGTGATTGACGACCATGTGTCCCGGGTGGACTTCAGCGAGCGGCCGCTGCGCCTCTACGGCGACCGCGGCGAATACCACTGCGACGCGCTCGTCATCGCCACCGGCGCCTCGGCGAAGTATCTCGGCTTGGCGAGCGAAGAAGCGTTCAAGGGGCGTGGCGTGAGCGCCTGCGCCACCTGTGACGGGTTCTTCTTCCGCGACCAGGTGGTGGCTGTCATCGGCGGTGGCAACACCGCGGCGGAAGAGGCGCTGTATCTTTCCAACATCGCCGAGCGCGTGGTGCTGGTGCATCGCCGCGACACGATGCGGGCGGAGAAAATCCTCCAGCAGCGCCTGTTTGCGCGCGCCAACGTGGAGTGCCTGTGGAACCATGTCCTGCATGAGGTGCATGGCGACGACAGCGGCGTGACGGGCATCACCGTGCATGGCGTCCACGACGGCGCCGCCCAGCGCATCGACCTCACCGGCGTCTTCATCGCCATCGGCCATACGCCGAACACCCAAGTATTCGAGGGCCAACTCGACATGCGCGGCGGTTACATCGCGGTGGCGAGCGGGCTGTATGGCAATGCCACGGCCACCAGCGCGCCGGGGGTGTTCGCCGCCGGCGACGTGGCCGACCAAGTGTATCGGCAGGCCATCACCTCGGCCGGCTTTGGCTGCATGGCGGCGTTGGACGCCGAGAAGTACCTCGACGCGCTGTGAGCGCGGCCTTGGGCCAAGCGTCCGAGTCTCCATTTCCAGACCCACGCCAAGCGCCTGCGGACGCGCCGTTGGCAGCCGGGGGAGACCTTTCCCCTGCCCTGTTGTTGCACGCATACGCGCACGGCATTTTTCCGTGGTTCGAGGACGATGCCGGGCCGGTGCTGTGGTGGTCTCCAGACCCGCGCGCCGTGTTGTTCCCAGAGCGCATGAGGATGTCTCGGAGCTTGGCGCGCCGCCTGCGGCGTGGCGACTATGCCGTGACCTTCGACGGTGCCTTCGAAGAGGTGACCGCCGCTTGCGCGCAGCCAAGGCCCAAGCAGACAGGCTCTTGGATCACGCCGGCCATGCAAACGGCCTACGCGCGCCTGCACGCCCTCGGCTTCGCGCATTCGGTGGAAGCGTGGCAGGATGGCTGCTTGGTCGGCGGCCTGTATGGCGTCTCCATGGGGCGGATGTTCTTCGGCGAATCCATGTTTACGCGGCAAACCGATGCCTCGAAGGTGGCCCTCGCGCACCTCGCCCAGCAACTGCATGCGTGGCGCTTCGAGCTCATCGACTGCCAGCTCGAAAACAGCCACCTCGCTTCGCTCGGCGCCGAACCCATGCCCCGCGCCGACTTTCTGCACCGCGTCGCCGCGAATCGCCGTCATGCGACCCGGCGCGGGCCGTGGCAGCGGCCAGCGGCGCCGGCCGCGGATGGCTGACGGCGCCGGCGCTGGCCGATTCGTCCAGCGGCGCTTCCTGCTGACGCCAGACCATCCGTGCGGCTATCTTGCGGACCGTCAAGCGCGAACGCTGGTCCTGCATCCCGATGAACCACATGGCAGCGCCGAATACCAAGCGCTGGCAGTGGCTGGGTTCCGGCGCGCCGGCGAGCACCTCTACCGGCCCCGCTGCGCCGGCTGCCAAGCATGCGTGCCGGCGCGGGTGCCGGTGGAGCGTTTCGTCCTCAAGCGCCGCTTCCGACGGGTGCTCGCCCGTAACGAAGATGTGTCTGTGCGGGTGGAGCCAGCCGGGTTCGACGAAGAGCGTTATGACCTCTACGAACGCTACGTCGCTGGGCGCCACGCCGATGGCGACATGCATCCGGCGAGCCCCGAACAGTTCCGCTCGTTCTTGGACGGCGCCGCTTGGAGCGAATCCTTCTTCCTGTGCGGCTACCTCGATGGGGCGCTGGTGGTCGTGGCGGCGACGGATGCGATGCCTGCCGGGCTCTCGGCGATCTTCACGTTTTTCGAGCCGGGCATGGGGGCGCGGAGCCTCGGCGTGTACGCCGTGCTGCGGCAAATTGAAGAATGCCGCCGCCGCGGATTGCCGTACCTCTACCTTGGCTATTGGATTGCGGAGGCCGCGAAAATGCGCTACAAAGCAGACTATCGCCCGATTGAACTGCTCACCAACCGCGGTTGGGTGGAGGCGGATCAGGCTTGGCTCGCGCGCCCCGATGCCACGCGCCCCGATGCCAAGAGAACGGATGACGCTTTAGGGAACGGATGACGTCTTTAGGTAACGGATGACGAAAGAAGAACAGATCGAGATGCAGGGCACGGTGATCGACACCCTGCCCAACACCACGTTCCGCGTGGAGTTGGAAAATGGCCATGTGGTGACCACCCACATCTCCGGCAAGATGCGCAAGAACTACATTCGCATCCTGACGGGCGACAAGGTGAAGGTGGAGCTCACGCCCTACGACCTCACCAAGGGGCGCATCACCTTCCGCGAACGCTGATCCGCGGCGAGCCGCCGCTCCTCTGCCTACTCCATCCGCCGCCTAGCACCCGCATCGCTCGCCTTGGGGGCGAGCCCGTCCAGGGCCTGCTTCAGGCTGGGTGGCCTTCGAGGGCTTCCACTGCGAGGTCGTCCTCCTCCACGGTGACGCGCACCACGCCGCCGCCACTGGCGAGGTCGCCAAACAGGATGTCTTCCGCCAGTTGGCGCTTGATCTTCTCTTGGATGAGGCGCTGCATGGGCCTGGCGCCCATCTTCTCGTCGTAGCCTTCCCGCGCCAGCCAGTCCCGCGCGGCTTCGTCCACCTCGAGTTGCACCTTCTTGGCGTCCAGTTGCGCCTGCAGCTCCACCAGAAACTTGTCCACGATGGTTTTGATCACGTCCATCGGCAGCGCGTTGAACTGCATGATGGCGTCCAAGCGGTTGCGGAACTCCGGCATGAACATCTTCTTCAATGTGCCCATCGCGTCGCTGGAGTGGTCTTGCGGCGCAAAGCCGATGGACGCCCGCGCCGCCTCTTGGGCGCCGGCGTTGGTCGTCATGATGAGCACGGTGTTGCGGAAGTCTGCATGACGGCCGTTGTTGTCCGTGAGGGTGCCGTGGTCCATCACCTGCAACAGCAAGTTGAACACCTCTGGATGTGCCTTCTCGATTTCATCCAAGAGGATGACGCTGTGCGGATGCTTGGTGACGGCTTCCGTCAGCAGGCCCCCTTGGTCGAAGCCGACATAGCCAGGCGGTGCGCCGATCAGCCGCGACACGGTGTGCCGCTCCATGTACTCGGACATGTCGAAGCGCAGCAACTCGACGCCCATGATGTTGGCAAGCTGGCGGCACACCTCCGTTTTGCCGACGCCGGTGGGCCCGGCGAAGAGGAAGCTGCCGATGGGCTTTTCGTCCACCTTCAGCCCAGCGCGAGACAGCTTGATGGCCGAGGCCAGCGTCTCGATGGCTTCGTCTTGGCCGAACACCACCATCTTCAACCGCGCTTCCAGGTCCCGCAGGGCTTCCTTGTCTGACGTGGTGACCTGATTCGACGGGATGCGGGCGATCTTGGCGACCACGTGTTCCACGTCCGTCGCGCCGATGGACTTCTTGCGCCGGCCCGGCGTCACCAACTGCTGCGCGGCGCCGGCCTCGTCGATGACGTCGATGGCCTTGTCGGGCATGAAGCGATCGGTGATGTAGCGGCCGGCGAGCTCCGCCGCCGCGCGGAGCGCGCGGTCTGTGTAGCGGAGTTGATAGTGATCCTCAAAGCGCGTCTTTAACCCCTTGAGAATCTTGTAAGTATCCTCGACGCTCGGCTCCACGACATCGATCTTCTGGAAGCGCCGCGACAGAGCGCGATCCTTCTCGAAGATGCCTCGGTACTCCTGATAGGTGGTGGAACCCATGCAGCGGATGTCGCCTGAGGCGAGCAGGGGCTTCAGCAGATTGGAGGCGTCCATGACGCCGCCGGAGGCGGCTCCGGCGCCGATGATGGTGTGAATCTCGTCGATGAACAGAATGGCGTGCGGAGCGCGCTTCAATTCATTCAGCAGCATCTTGAAGCGCTTCTCGAAATCCCCCCGGTACTTGGTGCCGGCCAGCAACGCGCCCAAGTCCAGCGCGTACACGGCGCTCTCGCGCACCACTTCCGGCACGTCCTCATCGACGATGCGCTTCGCCAAGCCTTCCGCGATGGCTGTCTTGCCGACCCCGGATTCGCCCACCAGCAGCGGGTTGTTCTTGCGCCGCCGACAGAGGATCTGGATGACCCGCTCCACTTCCGCGTCCCTGCCGACCAAGGGATCCACCTTGCCGGCGCGGGCCAGATTGTTCAGGTCTGTGGCGAAGGCCTCCAAGGCGCTTTGCGGGCGGCTCTCGCCACCCTCTTCCTCGCGCTCCTCGCGCGTTTCCGCGCCTTCGCCGTCCGTGCCAACCTTCGAGATGCCGTGGGCGATGTAGTTCACGACGTCGATGCGCTTCACGTCCTGATGCTTCAGCAGGTTCACCGAGTGCGTCTCTTGCTCGTTGAAGATGGCGACGAGCAGGTTCGCGCCCGTCACCTCTTTGCGGTTGCTGGACTGCACATGGAAGACGGCGCGGCGCAGCACGCGCTCGAAGCCCAACGTCGGCTGCGTGTCGCGATTGCTGTCTCCGGCGGGAATGAGGGGCGTGGTGCGCTCGATGTACTCCTGCAGCTCCGCTCGCAGGCGGTCTAGGTCCACGCCCACCTTCTTCAGCACATCCACCGCGACGGCGTCGTCGAGCAGCGCGAGCAGCAGGTGCTCGACGGTGATGAACTCGTGACGCTTCGCCTTCGCCTCCTTGAAGGCTTCGTTGATCGTCACCTGGATTTCCTTGCTGAGCATGGGTCAGTCCGTTATCTCTATCTTGGACAAGAGTGGGTGATCGTTCTCGCGCGCGTAGTGGTTGACCTGCTCGGCCTTCGTCTCCGCGATGTCGCGCGGATAGATGCCGACCACGGCGCTGCCGCTGGTGTGTACGGCGAGCATGATCTGCACGGCCTTTTCGCGCTCCATCGCGAAGAAGACCTCAAGCACATGCACCACAAACTCCATCGGCGTGTAGTCGTCGTTCAAGAGCAGCACCTTGAACATGGGAGGCCGCTTGGTCGCTGGCTTCGTCTCCTCCGGCGCGATGACGACATCGCCGCTCGGCAGATCGTCCGCGTCTTCGGGTTGCGAGGCGGCTTTCGGCGCACCGGGGGCCGCGGCCCGTCGCGCTCCCTCGCAGACCCATGCCGGCCACGCCGCACATCTTGGGCTTATTGTCTGTGCGGTTGGCGAGAAGACCATGCAGGCACTCCCGACGCTGCGCCCAAGGCGAAGCGAACGCAGCAATCATACTTGAAATCGCCAACGCTCGGTTGCGCGAAGCCCTGCGCCAAGGCCGCGTTTCCTAGCCGCGCGGAGACCCGCCACGCCCTTGCCGTGCTCGCCGCGGCGCGCGAGCGCACCTTGGCATCCTGCCGCTGGGTGACACTGGCCGGGCAATGAGTCGGTGCTATGATGCATCGGAACTGGACGCTTGCCGACTGTGGAACAGCGCTGCATCGGCACCAAGGTGGTGCAAGGCTGCCGCGGTCCGCGTGAGGGTAGAGCCTCGACAGCTAGACTTGGCCGCCCACAGCGTTGGCAAGATGGACGTTGCCGCCATGATTCGAAGGATCTATATCGACAACTTCCGTTGCTTGAGCAACTTCGAGCTCGAACTTGCGGAGACGAACATCCTGCTTGGGGCTAATGGCACGGGCAAGACGTCGGTGTTGGACGTTTTGAGGCGGATCCAAGACTTCATTGTTCAGGGGTCGAAAGTCTCCGATGCTTTTGCCGGCAGGCACGTTTCCATCGGCCGCGAAGGAGCGCTCCAGCGCTTCGAAATCGACGTGTCTGTGGAGGGCAATGTCTACCAATACTCGCTCGCCATCGATCATGACCGGATACGCGGAAAAGCGCGGATCGACGAAGAGACGCTGCTTCTCGATGGTCGGCCTCTGCTGGAGTTCAAGCAAGGCAATGCACAGCTCTATCACGACGACCACGAGATAGGACCGGCCTATCCCTTCGATTGGACGCAATCGGTTTTGAGCGTCCTGAACGAACGGCACGACAACAAGAAGCTCTTTCGGTTCAAGAGAGAAATCGCCAATTGCGTGGTCGTCCATCCGTGTCCGCCCCTGTTCCGCTCCGAAAGCAGAACAGAGAAGGAAATCGTCGATCACCGGATGCGCAATTTCGTGGATTGGTACCGCCATGCAGTTCAAGAGAACATGGGTGCCGTGCCAAGGCTCTTCACCGAACTTGGCCATGTGCTGCCTGGGTTCGAATCGATCAACCTCGCCGAGTCCGGCGATGCTCGGGTGCTCAAGGTGAGGTATCGCGAATCCGATGTGGCGAAGGACTACCGCTTCGGTGATCTGTCCGATGGCCAACGAGCGCTCATCGCGCTGTATGGTATTGTTTTCCTTCCCAATTGCCGCATTTCGCTGTTCATCGACGAACCGGACAACTACCTTGCATTGCGAGAGGTCCAGCCTTGGGTCGCCGCAGTCACAGAGCGTTGCGGCGAATCCTTGGAACAGCTCGTGGTCATCTCCCACCATCCGGTGATGATCGACTTTTTGGCAGGAAGCGAGGGCAAGTGGTTCTCTCGCCAACAGGACGGTCCCGCCCGCGTCAGCGACGAGCCCGGCGCGCTCGTTGAGGGACTGACGCTTTCGGAGACGATTGCCAGGGGCTGGCACGAGTGACGGCGAAGATCGTTTTGCTCTGTGAGGACAATCAAACCCAGAGCTTCGTTCGTCGGTTTCTCTGGCAACGCAACTTCCGCTACCGCGATGTCTTCACCAAACCGCTGCCGTACGGTAAACAGTCCGGTGAACAGTGGGTCCGCACGCAGTTTCCGCGAGAGCTCAAAGCGATTCGTCGCCGACAGCATGCCTACCTAGTGGTCGTGCTCGATGCTGACACGCGCACAGTCGCCGACACCTTGGCTTGGTTGGACGCCGAGTGCAGCAAACAGGAGGTCGCTGCGAGAACCAGCGACGGTCCCGTCGTGATCGCGGTGCCGAAGCGGAATGTCGAAACGTGGTTCGAGTTCCTCAAGACGACGCAAACGGTCGATGAACAACGGACGTACCCGCGCCTTGCCCGTGTCCGCGATTGCCGCCCTCTTGCCGACAAACTCTTCCGCATGTGTCAAGCGTGGCAGCTGCCGGCGTCCGCACCGCCGTCCCTTGTTGCCGCCTGCTCTGAATACCGCAAACTCAGGCGCTAGCCCCGCAGCCAGCCAAGAAGCCCGCGCCAACACCTCGCCACCTCCGCCAGCATCCCACGCGACGGCGCCCTTGACAGGTGGGCGACTGCGAGCGAAAGTCAGCTTGGCGGGTGGACGCTGGGCGTCGAGGCTTGGCGTGGCCCGCGTGAGGCTGCTGCGATGGCCACTGGAACAGTCAAGTGGTTCAACAATGCCAAGGGGTATGGGTTCATCCTGCCCGATGGCGGCGGCACGGATTTGTTCGCGCACTACTCCGCCATCACCATGTCTGGCTACAAGACGCTCCGCGCAGGCCAGATGGTGGAGTTTGAGGTTCAAGACGGCCCGAAGGGGCTGCACGCGGTGAACATCCGCGCCGTGGGGGCACCGCCTGGAGAGCCGTTCGAGCCACGGGACGAGTTCTAGGCCGAAAGGGGAGCTTGCCAAGGCCGCGGCGCCATCTGGTGTCGGCGACAGCGCCATTTTCCGAGCACCCCAACGCCATTCCCGAAACGCTACTCCCGAAACAGGTGGGTGCGCCCGCCGTCCACCACCAAGTCGCAGCAGGTCACGAAGCGCCCGGCATCGCTCGCCAGATACAGCGCGGCTTCGGCGATGTCCTCGGCGAGGCCGGATTGGGGAATGGGCGCTGCCCGCGCCAAGTTGCGCTTCAGCTTCTCCATCTTGCGCTCGTTTTCGGCATCGGAGAGCGTGTTGGCGCGTTCGGAGCCGCCCCAGAAGATGGGCGTGGCGATGGCCCCCGGCGAGATGGCGTTGACGCGGATGCCGAACGGCCCCAATTGCACGCCGGCAAGCCGCGTGTAGTGCGTCACCGCGGCTTTCAAGGTGGAGTAGAGGATGTTGCCTTGGCTATGGCGCAGCGCGGCGATGCTGGAGTTGTTGATGATGGCGCCGCCGCCGGCCGCCTTGAGCGGCTCGATGGCGTGCTTGACGCCGAGCATGACGCTGGCGAGCAGCAGCTTCACGCCATAGTCGATCTGCTCTGGCGTGATGGCGTCCATTTCGCCGGCGGTGGGGCCGCCAGCATTGTTGAACAGCACGTCGAGCCGCCCGAAGCGTTCCACGGCGTGCTCGATGGCGGCTTGGATGTCGCCTTCCCGCGTGACATCGCATTCAAGGTACACGGCGTTTGCGCCCAAGCGCTCCGCCAACGCCGCGCCCTTCGCCTTGGAACGGCCGGTGAGCGCCACTTTCGCGCCCTCGGCCACAAACAACTCGGCGGTGGCGGCGCCGATGCCGCTGGTGCCGCCGGTGATGACGGCCACCTTGCCTTTGAGGCGCCCTGCCCGTTCGCTCATGGCGCCGCCTCAGTGCGGCATGTTGGCGATGGTCGCCTGGCCGAACTCCGAGCACTTGAGCAACTTGGCGCCCGTCATCAGGCGCTCGAAGTCGTAGGTGACGGTTCTGTCCGAGATGGCGCCTTCCATGCCGCTGACGATGAGGTCTGCCGCCTCGCGCCAGCCCAAGTGCCGCAGCATCATTTCGGCGGAGAGGATGAGGGAGCCTGGGTTCACTTTGTCTTGGCCGGCATACTTGGGCGCCGTGCCGTGGGTGGCCTCGAACAGCGCAATGGAATCGCCGAGGTTGGCGCCTGGGGCGATGCCGATGCCGCCCACTTGAGCGGCCAGCGCGTCGGAAAGGTAGTCCCCATTCAGGTTCATGGTGGCGATGACGTCGTATTCATCCGGGCGCGTGAGAATCTGCTGCAGCATCGCGTCCGCGATCATGTCCTTCACGACGATTTGACGGCCGGTGCGGGGATTGGTCAGTTCGTGCCAAGGGCCGCCATCGAGAGGCGTGGCGCCGAACTCCTTCGCCGCCAACCGATAGCCCCAATCCTTGAACGCGCCCTCGGTGAACTTCATGATGTTCCCCTTGTGGACGAAGGTGATGGAGCGCCTGTCTTCCGCGATGGCGTATTGCAGCGCCTTGCGCACCAAGCGCTCTGTGCCTTCAACGGAGATGGGCTTGACGCCGATGCCGCAGTGCTGCGGGAAGCGGATCTTGGCGACTCCCATCTCCTCACGCAGGAACGCGATCATCTTGTCCGCGGCGGCGGAATCCGCCTCCCATTCGACGCCGGCGTAGATGTCCTCCGTGTTTTCGCGGAAGATCACCATGTCTGTCTTGTGCGGGGCGACAACCGGGCTTGGCACGCCATTCAGCCAACGCACCGGGCGCTGGCAAACGTACAAGTCGAGCCGCTGCCGCAAGGCAACGTTCAGCGAGCGGATGCCGCCGCCCACCGGCGTGGTCATCGGCCCCTTGATGCCGACCAGGAACTCGCTCATCGCCTCGAGCGTCTCATCCGGGAGCCACTCGTCCGCGCCGTACAGCTCCAAGGATTTTTCGCCAGCGTAAATCTCCATCCACGCGATGGAGCGGGCGTCGCCGTAGCTCTGCCGCACCGCCGCATCGACGACTTGGCGCATCACCGGCGTGATGTCGATGCCGATGCCATCGCCCTCGATGAACGGGATGATGGGATGGTCGGGAACGTTTAGGCTGCCGTCCTCGGCAAGGGTGATCTTGTCTCCGTCGCCGGGGATGGCGATGTGTTCATAGCCCATTGAGTGCTCCGCGTGATGGGATTGGCGCGAAGCGCCCAATTCTAGCATCGCTGGCGGCAGTGCTGGCGTGAAGCGGTGCCCCGCGGCCTAGTCCGGCGAGCCTTGCCGCATCCAACCGGCGGCGCGGTCGCCATCGTCGGCGGTGGCGCGCACCCACGCGGCGGCCGAACCGCGCATCTCCTTCTTCCAGAACACCGCTTGCGTTTTCAGGTGATCCATCAAGAACTCACACCCGGCGAAGGCCGCGGCGCGGTGCGCGGAGGCGGCCAGCACGAGCACGATTTGGTCTGCTGGGCGTAGTTCGCCGACCCGATGCACGATGACGACCTCGTCCAGCGGCCAGCGCGCCTGCGCCTGTTCGACGATCTGTTCGATGCTCGCCTCGGTCATGCCCGGATAGTGTTCGAGGAACAGCGTGTCGGTGCGCTCCCCGGCGCGGGCGTTGTCCCGCACGAGCCCAGCGAACGCCACGATGGCGCCGCAATTGCCGCTCGCGCGCTCGCGCAACGCGGTCCACTCTCGCTCAAGCGAGAAGTCCCCCGTCTGCACGCGAATGGAGACGCCCATGGCGGCTAACCTCCGGTCACCGGCGGCAGGAAAGCGACTTCGTCCCCGGCGGACAGGGCCGTTTCCAAGCTCGCCACGATGACCTGGTTCACCGCCACGCGCACCTCGCCAGCGTCGATGGCCGCCGCCGCGGTCGCGTCGAGTTCGCGGGCTAGCGCGGCGCGCAGGTCGCAGAGCGTGGCGGATGGCGGCAGCGCGACATCCATGCCGTCGGTACCCGCCGCCTCGCGCAAAGACGCGAAGAACTTGACGTACACGTTCATCGTTGCCAAGCGCCGCTGCGCCCGCCTTCCTTGCTCAGGAGCTCCACCGCTTCGATGCGCATGCCGCGGTCGATGGCCTTGCACATGTCGTACACGGTGAGCGCGGCGACGCTCGCTGCGGTGAGCGCCTCCATCTCCACGCCGGTGCGCGCCGTCACTTGGCAGGCCGCGGTGATCTTCAGCTTGGCATCGCCCTCCGCCTCGAAGTCCACGCTCGCAGTGGACAGCGGCAGCGGATGGCACAGGGGAATCAGGTCGCTGGTTCGTTTGGCGGCTTGGATGCCGGCGACCCGGGCGACGGCGAGCACGTCGCCCTTGCGATTGCCGCCGGCGAAAATCTCCGCCAGCGTCGCCGGCTGCATCGCCACCGTGGCCGCGGCGCGCGCAACCCGCTCGGTGACGGCCTTGGCCGACACATCGACCATGCGCGCCGCGCCATGTTCATCAAGGTGGGTCAGCCGAGTCATGCCGGCGATTACAAACCAGCGCGGGCGGCCTTGCAATGCGCGGCCTCTTTGCGGCGTGGCCTGCCGCCCATGCGGTGGGCGTCGGCGCCGGCGTAACGGGGCGCCCTCGGCGGCGCCCGGATAGGGCGTCCGCTTGATGGTGAGTACAATGCGCAGGGTTTGCTTGGACGGTGTGCGGTGGACGCCTCGACCATCATCGTGGGCATGTCCGGCGGCGTGGACTCCGCCGTCGCGGCGCTGCTCCTCAAGCGCGAGGGCCACGCCGTCGCCGGCGTCTTCATGAAGAACTGGGATGAGGACGACGGCGGCGAGTTCTGCACCGCCGCGGCCGATTTCGAGGACGCCCGTCGCGTTTGCGACGCCTTGGACATCGAGTTGCTGCAGGCGAGCTTTGCAGCCGAGTATTGGGACGCCGTGTTCGAGGTGTTCCTCGCTGAACATCGCGCCGGGCGCACGCCCAATCCCGATGTGCTCTGCAACAGCGAGATCAAGTTCAAGTTGTTCCTCCAGTACGCCCAAACCCTCGGCGCCGACGGCATCGCCACCGGCCACTACACGCGCTCGCGCTGGGTGGACGGCGATTTCCAACTGTTGAAGGGCGCCGATGCCGGCAAGGATCAGAGCTACTTCCTGCATGGCGTGCCGGCCGAGCGGTTGGCGCCGTGCCGATTTCCGCTGGGCGAGTTGACGAAGCCCGAGGTGCGGCGCCTTGCCCAGGAAGCGGGTTTGACCGTCCACGACAAGCAGGACAGCACTGGCATCTGCTTCATTGGCGAACGTCCATTCGGGGCGTTCCTCGCTCGCTATCTGCCGCCGGCGCCTGGCGCCATTGTGGCGACGGACGGCGCCATGTTGGGCGAGCATCGGGGCCTCGCTTGGTACACCTTGGGGCAACGCCAAGGTCTCGGCATCGGCGGCTTGGCAGGACGGCGCGCGGCGCCCTGGTACGTCGTCGCCAAGCGCCCGGCGCAGAACGAACTCGTGGTCAGCCAGAACGAGGGAGACCTCTTGAGCCAGGGGCTCATCGCCAAGGGCGTCAACTGGCTCGGGGACGTCGACCTGCCCCTGCGCTGCACCGCGAAGACGCGCTATCGACAACCCGACCAGCCCTGCTTGGCAACACCGGCCCCAGACGATGGCCTGCGGCTCGATTTCGACGCCCCGCAGCGCGCGGTGACGCCGGGGCAATACGCCTGCCTCTACGCCGGCGAGCGCTGCTTGGGCGGTGGCGTGATCGAGACGGCCATCGGCGCCCACGCATGACGGACTTGAGCCCCCTCAGCGCCATCTCGCCGTTGGACGGCCGCTACCGCGCCCGCGTGGCAGCGCTCGCCCCCATCGTGAGCGAGTTCGGCCTGATGCGCCAGCGCGTGATGGTGGAGGTGGAGTGGTTTCTGCGCCTTGCCCAAACGCCATCCAAGCTGAACCTTGGCCCGCTTGAACGCGAGGAGCGCCACGCCTGCGAAGCCATCTGGCGGCAGTTCTCGATGGCGGACGCGGAGCGCATTCGCGAGCTGGAGCGCGCGACCAACCACGATGTGAAAGCGGTGGAGTACTTCGTCAAGGAGCGTATCGCCGCCATCGATGGCTTGTCGCCGCACGTCGAGTTCGTGCATTTCGCCTGCACGTCCGAGGACATCAACAACTTGGCCTACGCGACGCTCCTGCAGCGCGCGCGGGAAGAGGTGCTCGCGCCGGCGATGCGCGGCCTCATCGACGCCATCGCCGCGCTCGCCGCAGCGACCGCGGAGGTGCCCATGCTGGCGCGAACGCACGGCCAAGCCGCTTCCCCCACCACCGCCGGCAAGGAGCTCGCGGTGTTCGCGGCGCGCCTGCGGCGGCACCTCGCGGGCTTCGAGGCGGTGTCTGTGATGGGCAAAGCCAATGGCGCCTCCGGCAACTACAACGCCCATGTCGCCGCCTGCCCAGACATCGATTGGCCCCGCTTCGCGCAGGAATTCGTCGAGGGCCTTGGCTTGGAGCACAACCCGCGCACTACGCAGATTGAGCCGCGCGACTACATGGCCGAATACTTCGATGCGCTGGCGCGATTCAACCAAACGCTGTTGGGCTTCGACCAAGACATGTGGGGCTACGTGGCGCTCGGCTACTTCAAGCAGCGCTTGGCCGAAGGCGAAACCGGCAGCTCGACCATGCCGCACAAGGTGAACCCCATCGACTTTGAGAACTCCGAGGGGAACTTGGGCGTGGCGAACGCGCTCCTTGGGCACCTCGCGCGCAAGCTGGCGGTGTCGCGCTGGCAACGCGACCTGTCGGATTCCACCGCGCTGCGCAACGTCGGCGTGGCACTCGGCCACTCCTTGGTGGCGTGGCGCTCGGCCAGCGCCGGCGTCGCCAAGCTGGAACTGCACCGAGAGCGCCTAGCGCAGGACTTGGAGGGTAGCTGGGAGGTGCTCACGGAGGCCGTGCAGACGGTGCTGCGGGCGGCCGGCGTGGCGGAACCCTATGAGACGTTGAAGCGGTTGACGCGGGGGCGGCGCCTAGACGCTGGAGCCTTCGCAGAGTTGCTGGAAGCGCTGCATTTGCCGCCAGAGGCGCGCGCGGCCCTGGCGGACTTGACGCCGGCGCGCTACACCGGCTTGGCGGCGGAACTCGCCAGCGGCGTGGCCGACGACGCACAAGGCGCCGTGCGCATCGCCGAAGTGCCATGGGAGAGCCATTCGCGGCGCCTGATGGCGGTGCGTCGCGCGGCATTCATCGAGGAGCAAGGCGTGCCAGAGGCCTTGGAACTGGACGGGCGCGACGCAGACGCCATGCACTTCATCGCCACCGATGCCACTGGCGAACCATTGGGTACGGCGCGCCTGTTGCCCGACAGCCAGATCGGCCGGGTGGCAGTGGTGGCGGACGCGCGGCGGCGCGGCATCGGCCAGCGTCTCGTGGCTCGGGCCGTGGCGACGGCGCGCCAACGCGGCGACGCCGGCGTTTGGCTGAATGCGCAAACCGATGCCCTGGGCCTCTACGAGCGAGCCGGTTTCCTAGCCGTCGGCGAGACGTTCCAAGAAGCCGGCATCCAGCACCAGAGAATGGAGATGAGCTTCGATTGAGCCGCTGCGATGGCCGGCATTTTCAATTCCTCTAGGGAAAGCATTACTTGTCTCACTTTCTCTTTTTTTCACAAAGCGACTGACTAAAATCCCTCGCGCTTTTCCCACAAAGGACGACGAGGACATGGCCCTGCACTTCACCCCACGCAAGCCCCGCGCCGAGCAGATCAAGGAACTCGAACGCGAGTGGGCCACCAACGCCCGCTGGAAGGACGTCAAGCGCGGCTACAGCGCCACGGACGTGGTGAACCTGCGCGGCACCATCCCGCACCGCAGCCTGCTCGCCGCCCACGGGGCGGACAAGCTGTGGGAATACCTGCAAACCGAGGATTACATCAACTCCTTGGGAGCGCTGACCGGCGGCCAAGCCGTGCAGCAGGTGAAGGCCGGCATCAAGGCCATCTACGTGTCTGGCTGGCAGGTGGCGGCGGACAACAACACGTCCGAGACGATGTATCCGGACCAATCGCTGTACGCCGTGAACTCGGTGCCGTCGTTGGTGAACCGCATCAACAACGCGTTCCGTCGCGCGGACGAGATTCAGTGGGCGAACGGCGTGGACGATGGCATCGACTTCTTCGCGCCCATCGTCGCCGATGCCGAAGCCGGCTTTGGCGGCCTGCTGAACGCCTTCGAACTGATGAAGAACATGATCGGGGCCGGCGCCGCGGCGGTGCATTTCGAGGATCAGCTGGCTTCGGTGAAAAAGTGCGGCCACATGGGTGGCAAGGTGCTGGTGCCGACGCAAGAGGCGGTGCAGAAGCTCATCGCGGCGCGGTTGGCGGCAGACGTGTGCGACGTGCCGACCGTGCTGATGGCGCGCACCGACGCCAATGCCGCAGACATGGTGACCACCGATGTGGACGAATGCGAGGCGCCCTTCCTCACCGGCGAGCGCACCCCAGAGGGCTTCTACCGCACCCGCGCTGGGCTGGACCAAGCCATTGCGCGGGGGCTTGCGTACGCGCCCTATGCAGACCTCATCTGGTGCGAAACCGCAGTGCCGGACTTGGACGAGGCAAAGCGCTTCGCCGAAGCCATCCATCGCCAGTACCCGGATCAGATGCTGTCGTACAACTGCTCGCCGTCGTTCAACTGGAAGGCCAATTTGGACGACGCCACCATCGCCAAGTTCCAGCGCGAACTGGCCGCGATGGGGTACCGGTTCCAGTTCATCACCTTAGCTGGCATCCACAGCATGTGGTACAACATGTTCGAGCTGACGCGCGGCTATGTGGAGCGGCAGATGACCGCCTACGTCGCCCTGCAGGAGAAGGAGTTCGCCGCCGCCAAGGATGGCTACTCGTTCGTCTCCCACCAGCAGGAAGTCGGCACTGGCTACTTCGACGCCGTGGCGAACGTCATCCAAGGCGGGCAATCGTCGGTGACGGCGCTTTCTGGCTCAACCGAGGAAGCGCAGTTCGCCTAAAGCGAGACCGACGCCCTGCCCTGACGCAGGACGACATCGGCCCATGGCGCCCGCGGCATCCCGCTGCCACGGGCGCCATGTCGGCCACCGCGCGTTTCGTCAGCCTTGAGCGCTTAGCGCTCCTTCCAAAGCTGCCTGCAACCCCTCGTAATCCAGCACGGCTTGGATGTCTGGATGCGCTTCGGTGACGCGGCGCGGCGCGTCGAAGAACCAGCCGTGGTCCGCGGCGCGCAGCATGGCGATGTCGTTGTACGAATCCCCCGCCGCGAACACCTTGAGGCACAGGGACTGGAACGCCCGCACCGCGGCGTCCTTCGGGTTGTCTTGCCGCAGCCGATAACCGGCGATGCGGTCGTCCGCCACCGACAGGCTGTGGCACAGCAGCAGCGGGTGCCCAAGCTGCGCCATCAGCGGCATGGCGAATTCGTAGAAGGTGTCTGAGAGGATCGCCACTTGGAAGCGCCGCTGCGCCCAATGCAGGAACTCCGCCGCGCCCGGCAGCGGCGCCAGCCCGTCCACCACCCGCAGGATGTCGCTCAAGCGCACGTCGTGCTCGGCCAAGGCGTCGAGGCGCAGGCGCATGAGCTCCGTGTAGACGGGAATGTCCCGCGTCGTCTTGCGCAGCGCGTCGATGCACGTCGCGTCCGCCACCGCATGCCAGATCTCCGGCGTCAGCACCCCTTCGAGGTCTAGGCACAAGACGTTCAACTCCCCCTCCCCGCTGCGCGTTGGGCGACCGATGTTCGCAAAGGGTTAAGGATATGACGAGCCGTTATGCTTCGTCGCCGCCGCTAACGGTTCGGCAAAGCGATTTCCGCGAACAGTTGCTCGCGCTTGGCGGCGCTGCCGGCGGCCAACGACGCCCGCACCAGCTGCGGCGTGAGGTGTTCCGCGAACAGCGCGATGAAATCCAACATGAAGCGGCGCATGAAGGCATCTTTGCGGCAGCCGATGTACGTTCGGCTCGGGCGAAACAGATGGCTCGCGTCAACGGCGGCCAAGTCTTCGTCTTGGGCAGGGTCATAGGCCATGCCGGCGATGATGCCGACGCCGAGCCCCAACCGCACGTAAGTCTTGATGACGTCCGTATCCGTGGCGGTGAACACCACGTTCGGCGTGAGTTCCGCCGCGGCGAACGCCTCGTCCAAGCGCGACCTTCCGGTGAAGCCGAAAACGTAGGTGACCAGCGGCTGCGCCGCCAAGTCTGCCAGCGTTACGGCGCCCTGCTCCGTCAGCGGATGCCCCTGCGGTGCGATGATGACGCGATTCCACTCATAACAGGGCATCATCACGAGGTCCTTGAAGTGCTCGATGCCTTCCGTGGCGATGGCGAAATCCGCCGCGCCGGTGGCGGCAAGCTCCGCGATTTGCATTGGCGTGCCTTGGTTCATATGCAACGCCACGTCCGGATAGCGGGCGCGGAACGCGTCGATGACCGGCGGCAGCGCGTAGCGCGCCTGCGTGTGGGTGGTGGCGATGGCGAGGCTCCCTTGCCGCTCGTTGCGGTATTCGTGGGCCACCCGTTTGGTGTTCTCCACCTGCCTCAGAATCTCGCCGGCGAGGGCGACGATGGCCTCGCCGGCCGGCGTGAGCCGTGTCAGTTGCTTGCCGCTGCGGGCAAAGATCTCCACGCCGAGCTCGTGTTCCAACAAGCGAATCTGCTTGCTGATGCCCGGCTGCGAGGCGTAGAGCTTGCGCGCGGTGGCAGACACGTTGAGGCCGTTGCGAGCCACTTCCACAACGTAGCGGAGCTGTTGGAGCTTCATCTTGCCGCCACTAATAGCCCGATTGCCTAGATGCCGCAAGCGCCGGCGGGTGGCGCGGCAGCCAAGGCCTTGCCCGTTGGCCTCGCAATGGCGCAACATGGTGCCGTCATCGAGCGATGGAGAACGCCCATGAGCGCCACCCTAACGACTTCACAACGCGCCGCGGCGGCAGCCATGGCGCTGTTCTTCGCCGTCGCCGGGAGCGCGGAGGACACCCCGCAGCGCTCCGCCTTCTTTGGCGACCTGCACATCCACACCACGTTCTCCTTCGACGCCTTCATGGGGAACAACCGCACCACGCCGGACGACGCCTACTTGTTCGCCCAAGGCGCCCCGCTCGCGCTTCCTTCTGGCCAATCGGCACGGCTCTCCGGCGCCCCGCTGGACTTCCTCGCCGTCACAGACCACGCCGAGTACCTCGGCATCCACGCCGCGTTGTTAGACCCGGAAAGCCCCACCTATGGGCACCCTGTGGGCGCGAAGATCATGCCGGAGGGCGCCGCGGACTTCTACGAAGTGCGCGACGAGTTCATTCGGCTGGTGCAATCTGGGCACGAGATTGCCGGAGATGCGGTGATCGCCCGGGCATGGCGGCAGACGGCGGCGGCGGCCGAACGCCACAACCGCCCCGGCGTGTTCACGGCATTCATCGGCTATGAGTACAGCTTGTCGCCTGGCATGCGGCATCTGCATCGCAACGTCATCTTCCGCGGCGCCGAGGTGCCCGACATGCCGTTCAGCGCTCGTGACGCGGCAGACCCGGAAGCGCTGTGGGATTGGCTCGACGGCCTGCGCGAGGCGGGCATCGAAGGCATGGCCATTCCCCACAACATGAACCAAAGCGATGGCCTTGCCTTTCCGGACACCGAATCTTGGCGCGGCGAGCCCATCGACGCGGCCTTCGCAGCCAAGCGCATGCGCAACGAGCCGCTGGTGGAGGTGAGCCAGAACAAGGGCACCTCGGAAACGCACCCCACTCTCTCGCCAGACGATCCTTGGGCAGACTTTCAGATCGTGCGTTACTACCTGAACCGGCGTGACAACAAGAACCCGATCTCAATCTTCAAGGGCGGCTATTGGCGCGACGCGCTGAAGACCGGGCTCGCGATGGACGAGCGCGGCGGCTTCAACCCGTATCAAGTGGGCGTGGTGGGCGCGAGCGACTCTCATGTGACCGGTGGCTCGTTCGAGGAGGACAACCACTTCAGCAGCCGCGGCAACACGCCGCAATCGCGGGGCAGCGCCTTTGGGGACGACGCCGCGGGGTGGTCGGGCTTCTGGACGCCGCGCCAAGCGACCCACGGCACCGGCGGCCTCGCCGGCGTATGGGCGGAGGAGAATAGCCGCGCCGCGCTCTACGACGCCATGCGCCGCCGCGAGACCTTCGCCACCTCCGGGCCGCGCATTCGCGTGCGCTTCTTTGGCGGCTTTGGCTTGGATGCCACCGGGCAAGACCCGCGTGGCTTGGTGGCGGCCGGCTACGCCGGGGGCGTGCCCATGGGCGGCGAGCTTCAGGAAGGCGAGGGCGCGCCAACCTTCGCGTTGTTGGCGTTGCGGGACACGGAAGGCGGCTGGCTGCAGCGGGCCCAAGTCGTGAAGGGCTGGATGCAGGATGGCAGCGCTCACGAGCGGGTGTACGACGTGGCCTGCTCAGATGGCCTGATGCCGGATGCGAACGGGCCCTGCCCAGACAACGGCGCCGAAGTGGATCTCGACGACTGCTCCGTGAGCCGCGACAAGGGCGCGACCCAACTGAGCGCCGTGTGGACAGACCCAGACTTCACGCCCGGCCAACGCGCCTTCTACTACGCTCGCGTGTTGGAGAACCCTAGCTGCCGTTGGTCCACCTGGGATGCGGTGCGCCTCGGCATTGCGCCGAACCCGGACCTACCGGCGACGCATCAAGAGCGGGCTTGGAGCTCGCCGATTTGGGTGTCGCCTTAGGCACCCTAACTGGCGCTCCCTCTCCGGCCTTTCCGGGAACCCCGTGGCCGGAACTCCTGCGGCAGGCAGGGCACAGGCGGGTTTGCCCACGCTTCGCATCGGTCCGGCGCAAGTGCCGCCCGGTCGCCGTTGTGGACTTGGTGGCGCTTGGCCGGATGCCACCGCGCGGCTGTCAGGCGTGCGGGCCGAGTGTGTCACGGCGGCTATCGCCCCGCCATCTGCCTCTGGGCGGTTGGTGATCGAGGGCGAGTTCGGTCCATCATGTGAACTCGTCTGCGTTCCATCACGCGGCGACGGCGATCAACTTCGTCCAGCAGCGCTTGCAAGGATTCGACGCCGGGCTCGTCATTGTCGTCGAGGGCGTCTTGGATGCCGTCGAGAAGCCCCTTGCGGGCCTCATCTTCCGCCACAGCCTCTTGAACCATCTCTTCCTCAAAGTCGTTTTTCACGGCTCCGCCAATCGGCCAGTCGGTTGTGTGCATTTTCGATCTCCCGTTCCTGATCGCCCTTGTCGCTTCCACCGAAGAGCACAAGGTGACCGTCGACGACAGTGTAAACACGCGGTAGCCAGGGCCAAAATGCAACCTGATTTCGTGCAGGCCATCGCCGAGCGGTTTCGCCTTCGTGTCCAACAGTTGCGGATTGTTGGCGCATCGATGCACCGTCGCCCTGACGCGGTTGCGGGTGTCCCAAGCGAGTTGACCTAGCCAGTGCTGGAACGGCTCGCGTCCCTGCTCAGTGGCATGGGTCCCGCTGCATTAGTCGGCCTCGCTAGCGCGCCCCTCGCGCTCTGGGTGATCGGGCGCGGCGTCCACCACGCCCCGCGGCACATGCCCGGCCGCGGTGTGCTCGCTCGCGCTTTCGCAATTTTGCGGACGGTCATCAAAGAACACGTCCGCCTCGAAAGCCGCCAAAAAGTCCGCCTTATCGCGCCCTCCTAGAAACAGGCTTTCGTCCAGGCGAATGTCCCATGCGCGCAGCGTCTTGATGACACGCTCATGGGCGGGGGCCTCACGCGCGGTGACAAGCGCGGTGCGGATGGGCGGGTCATCGTGGGGCAACCGGCGCTGCAAGCCATGCAAGCCGGCTAGGAAGCGCTTGAACGGCCCGCCGGCAAGCGGCTCGTCCGCCGCGGCGGCCTCGCTGGCGCTGAACTCCTCCTGCCCCTCGGCCTCGAACACGCGCTCGGCTTCGTCCGAGAACAGCACCGCGTCGCCGTCGAATGCGATGCGCAGTTGATCGGACTCGCGCTGCGGCCGCGTGCGCCGACCCAACAGCGTCGCCGCGGCAGCGCCGCTCTGGAGCGCGCGAGCCACGTCATCCGCATCGGTGGAGAGGAACAGGTCGCAGCCGAACGCGCCCACATAGCGATAGGGGCTGGAGCCGCCGCTGAAGGCGGCGCGGGTGATGTCTAGTTTGTGCGCGTCAATGGAGTTGAAGATGCGCAGCCCGGTATCTGCGCTATTGCGCGAGAGCAGGATGACCTCGACGCCGCGTTCATCCAGCAAGCTATTGATGTTCAGGAGTTTTTTGACGAACAAGAACGCATCGCCCGGATCGAGCGGCACCTCTTCTCGCTCGATTTGATAACTGCGGTAGGCGTCTAAGCCCTCTTCTTCGTAGATGCGGTTGCTTTCGTCCAGGTCAAAGAGCGCGCGGGACGAGATGGCGACTGTGAGCAGCGGCGCGGTCACGCATCGAGATCCGGGATGAGCTCGCTTTCCAACCGGCTGATCATGTCCTTCAAGCGGAGCTTGCGCTTCTTCAGCCGCTGAATCTTCATGAGATCGGGGTGCCGGCTGTCAATCAGAATCTTGATCACGTCATCCAGATCCCGATGCTCCACCTTAAGCTGCTCGAGCCACTTTACGGTATCGGCTTCTTCCAAATCGGGTTCCCAGAGCGAGTGGTGATTGGCATGATAGGACGAATCGCGCCGGATTGTCCCGCATCCATGACGAAGTTGCCAAAGACCACATCGAACACCCCCGCCAAGGCCGGCGAGGTGGATCGTTTTCTCGCCACCGCGCAGGCGGCGCAGCCGCGTCAAGGCACGCAGCGGCTGATCTTTGCGATGGATGCCACGGCGAGCCGGGCACCGAGTTGGGACCTCGCCTGTTCCCTGCACGCGGAGCTGTTTCATGCGGCGCGGGACGCCGCGCAACTGGCCGTGCAACTTGTCTTCTTCCGCGGCGCGGGGGAACTCAAGCACTCGCGGTGGAGCGCGACGCCAGACGCCTTGCTGCGCGCCATGCTGAGCGTGCGCTGCCTTGGCGGGATGACGCAAATCGTGCGCGTCATCGACCATGCGGCGCGGCAGGCCGCTGAGCATCCCATTCGCGCCTTGATCCTAGTGGGCGACAGCTTCGAGGAGGATGCCGCGCGCGCCGGCGCCGCGGCTGGGCGGCTCGCGCTCTACAACGTGCCGATGTTCATCTTCCAAGAGGGCAATGACCCGCGTGCTGCCGCGGTGTTCAGGGAACTGGCGGCGCTGACGGGCGGTGCCCACCTGCCCTTCGCGCCCGGCGGCGCCGCGGAGTTGCGCGGCTTGCTGCGGGCGGTGGCGACGTTTGCGGCCAGCGGCCGCGGCGGCTTGGAACGCGCCTTGGCGAACCCGATGGCCGAGCGGCTGCTCGCGCAACTCCGATGATCCTCGTTCTGATCGCGGTGATCACGGGCGCTGCGTTCCTGCTTCTCGTCAATGCGCTTTGGGCCAAGGCGCAGCCAAGCAAGGGCTCGGTGCTGCTCACCAGCGCAGCCATCGCGCTCATCGCCGGCCTAGGCTTGCTTGCCGCCACTGGACGGCTGCATTGGCTCGCCGCGTTGGGCGCGGCGATTTTTCCGTTCCTGCGGCGCGGGTTGGGACTGCTGCGTTGGGCGCCGTTTTTGCGTGGCTTTGGGCCAGCCGCCGGCGGCGCTCTCGGTGGGACGTTCGCCGGCCGCACGGCGCCCGATGCGTCGGAAGTGGCCACCGCGGAACTCAAGATGACGCTCGATCACGACTCTGGAGAAATGGATGGCGAAGCGTTGGCGGGCGCGTTCGCAGGGCGCCCGTTCTCCACCCTCGCTGAAAGCGAGCTGCGGGCGCTGCGCGATGGCTTGCGTGAGCAGGACTCGGCGCGGCTGTTCGACAGCTACCTAGAGCGTCGGTTCGGCGAAGCCGTGGACGATGACGGGGCAACTGGCCCAAGGGCGCACGAAGCCGATGGGCCGATGACGCCATCCCAAGCGCGGGAGATACTGGGCTTGGAAGCGGGCGCCAGCGAGCAAGACGTGGTGGATGCCCACCGACGGCTCATCCAGAAGCTGCATCCAGACCGAGGCGGCACGAGTTTCCTCGCCGCGCAGCTGAACGAGGCAAAGCGCGTGCTGCTGGGGCGCTAAGGAAGGTCTGAAACAAACGCTGGCGATGCTGCGGTTGGCGTGTTGACCATGAGGCGTGCCAGTGCCCACACTCGGCTCTCGGCAACAGCCTGCACTGCTCTCGACTGGCGCGGACTCTAAAACGATCTCGTCTCTCGACCTCCCTCGCCATCTTGATTAGGAACTCGACGTCTTCCTTCGTCACCTTGTCTGGCTGATGGATCGCATCTCTTCGGATGGCGCGAGCAATGTGCAAGTATGGACGGAACGCCCCGAGCGCCTATGCAGACATGAAGCCGCCCGCTTCCTGCTCCAAGGCCACCAGTCGCTTGACCCAGTTGTTCATCAGCAGGAATTCAGCCTCCGCGATGCCGAACGCCGCGGCCACATCCTTCAGGAGGCACTCCTCCTCGATCTCAAAGGCACCGTCGACGTAGCTCAGCCGCAAGAGATTCAGCATGGCGATGGCGCGCGCCCGGCGCGTGGAGAACACGGCGTCGATGCCGTCCAACTCCAAGTAGCCGCTCTGGGTGGCCGGGTTCAGCGCCATCTCGCGCTTGAACTCGTCCAACATGAACTCCTCGTTGGGGTCGAGCAGCCCATCGGACACGACGACATTGTGGGCAAGCCCCAAGAGCGCCCGCCGTTGTGCCTCCGAAAGCGACGAAAGCCACATGGACTTGCCGCGGCGCGCTTATCCGCCCGTGAACACCGCCGGCAGCGACACGACGAAGCTTGAAGCCATGAGCGCAATGGAGAGCCACCCCCACAGCACGAAAATCTTCATGGCCAAGGATTGCTCGAGGAAGTCTTCAAGCAGGTGCCACATGACGCAGAGTTGCTCTTGCCGAAAGGAGGGAGAATAGCACGGGCTGGCGGCGCATCGGCATCGGGACCGGTTCTCACTACATTTGGCACTGGGGCTGGGCAGCTTCAAGGGCGACAAGGCAGTCGCTAGGAGAGCGGTGGTCGATGGCGGAGTGCGGGCGGCGGTAGTTGTGGAAGAACTCGTGCTTGGGGAGTTCCTTGGAGACGGCCTCGACCGTGAGATAGCGGTCGACGAGGTTCCAGAACTCGATGCGTGCGGTGCGGTTGGCTTGCTCGGTGCAGCCGTTCCATTGCGGTCTGCGCAGGGTTGGTCCGTCGCTCGCAGAGGCTCGTGCGGGGCACGGCGCCGGTCCCGATGGTGCGCGAGAGGATGCGCCCTCTGTTGACATGCTCAGCCGGCGCGTCGGTCGGCGGCCGCGGCTCGGTCGGGTGGACTTCAGCGCTAGGCCGCGCGGGGCTTCAAGTAACATTGCCACCTCTTACCGGATTTAGGAGCTTCCCTCAACGATAGTCACCTAAAGGAGTGACAACACTGAAATGTGCCATCGAGTTCGATTGTGACTTCGGAGTCAGCCATTTCCAGCTTGTCATACAAGAGGGAAAAGTTGTGGGCTCTGCTCTCGCCGTGTAAACGCCACCCGCCGTCCGCGTGTCTTCCAAGAAGCACTTCGAACATCAATTCCAAAGCGCGACGTAGCAATAACTCAGTTTCCGCCCGTAGACGCCGTGCTTCCCCCAAACGCTGGCTCGGCGGAAAGGCCGCACCACAAGGCACCACCCAGCGCCGAAGTCGCTGGCGCGATTGCGCGGATGAAGGCGTACAATACTTGGTGTGACACGAAGTTCGCCTTCGAGTTCGTCGTGCTCGACGCGAGCCGAAGCGGCGAGACGCAGCCCGAATTGCTACGAGATCGGCATCGAGACGAAGGAGTCCCGCCGAGGGGTTGAAGGTGAAGATCGAGCACCGAGTGCCGTTGTCGCCGGGACCATATGGCTGCATGAACAGCAGTCGTCTTGAAAGTCGTTGATCCTCCACAATCGTGGTTGATCGATTCCTGTTGGCCATGCGGCCGCGCCCGTTCCCGACGGCGAGCAACCCGACGAAAGGGCGGTTGCGCCTGTCTGGCCTTCGTTTCCCGCCTGCTAGCACATGTAGTGTACACTGCCACTGGCGGACCGTGAGATCAACGGAGTGTGCGGGTGCGGGTGCAGTGGCGGGTGGCAGACATCAAGAGGTCCTTCGGGCGCTGCTTCGGCGAGATGTGCCCTAACTTGTCGCACCTCGAGCGGTGCGATTCGTCAGACTCTCTTTGGGCCAATGTCCGCAGAACCTTGACCAGCGAGTAGCGGCTGATGGGGTTGGAGCACACACAAGACCAAGCCATTCATATGCTGCGCGTCCGAAACTTTGGGAAGCTGTCGCGGGCCGATATTCGCTTCGGCAACTTCACCGTTCTGGCCGGTCCCAACAACACAGGCAAGAGCTTCGTTTCCAAGTTGCTATATTCGATCTTCAACGCGCTGAATGCCGATCTCGAACGGGAGCGGGTCTTCCGACTGATCTGGTCGCTCGGCATTGATGCGAAGCGCTTTGCGCGGGAACGGCGCTCCCCGCTTCCGCTGTGGTCGATCGTTTCGGAAATCGGGACAGTTGCCTTGTCGTACGCGAGAGCTGACAATCCGGACATCGATCAAGTGACTTCCAGCTTACTTGCACTCGCCGACAAGTGGAGGCGCGAGCTTTCGGAGCCCATGCCCGCGGCGGCCGCTATCGAGGACGACGACGATCGCAGACAACAGAGTGCGTTCGAACTTGCAAATCTCCGGCGAGCTGTAGATCACCTGTTAGAGGAATTGAAGCGTGCCGGAAACGATAGGGCGGCATTCATTGAGGACGAACTCAAATACCGTCTGATGCGAAACCTGTCAGGGAACTTCCAAGTACCGAATATCCGACATCTTAGGGGCGATCCTAACGATAATCTGACAGTGAACGTCGATGATGTTCTCCACATTGATCTGGCGCAAAACACGCTCTCATTGAAATTGAACTCGGCCGCCTTGGGAGGGCTGTCGGACGCATCCAATGTCGTGTACTTGGAGTCGCCAATCTACTGGAAGATATTCGCGGCTCTCCGTGATTCCAGACGCTCCCTCATCTCTCGTCGTCGTGCCCGCAGAACAGCGCTGACGGGCGTACCCGACTATTTCCACGACCTCGCTGAAAGCCTGGGGTACGAGTACACCGAGGAAATGGCCTACCCGGAGATTCACCGCCGGCTTATCGATATCGTCGGCGGTAGGGTTTCCGTATCGGAGTTTGGCGAGATGTCTTTTGAGGAGGCTGGGCGCAGCTATCCCTTGTCTAACGCTGCGAACGGAGTCGCGAACATCGGCGTGCTCGCCATGCTCATTGAACGCAAAATCATCGATCACGGGACCATGCTGTTCATCGACGAGCCGGAGGCGCACCTCCACACTGCGTGGCAGGCTATTGTGGCCGAGGCGCTCTTTCGGTTGGCCAAAGAGGGCGTCACGGTAGTGATCGCGACGCACAGCGCTGACATTCTCAAATGGTTGGAGGTACATCTAAAGGAGTATCCGAACGATGCTCAGTTCGTCGCCCTCAACCGCTTCCCCGGACCTAGCAGCGAGGACGAGGATTTGGAGACGCAGCTCGCACGGATCAAGCAAGATCTGACGAGGTCGTTCTTCGACCTCTATATGCGTGGCATGTGAGATGGCAGGGCTGGACGAGTTTCTGAAGGAGGTTCTTCAAACTGAGGATCAGCCGGTGGCACCGAGCCTGTTTGCGTATCACATGGACGGAACATCGCCCAACGACAATATGCGCGCACGAGCGGACTTGGGGACATGCCATTGTTGCGACTACTTCACTTTTAGCAATGGAGTCGTCGCACTGATTGAGGAGACTAGGCTGGGCTTGCAGATCCGAAACATCCGGAAGACGCTTGCTCATCTGAAAGAGGATGAACGTAACAAGAGTCTTCTCGAAACCTTGAGGCGAGAGAACCAGCTTAAGGTGTATGGGTCGCTGCTGGTGCTATGTCGGCTAGCTCGAAAATTGGCCGATAGGGCCGAAGCCGTGGCGGTATCTGGAACGGCGGACTTTTGGCTGGCCTTTAGCGACCATATAGGCCAAGACGACACTCAGGTGGTTGATCACATCCGCGACGATTTGAAACGTCACCTCCGTAGCGTTCTGACGCCGGCGGTAGTCAAGGATGTCCACATCGTTCCGACAAACGAACTCGGCAAGATGTTGCCGTCGCGCCCGGCGCCGCTCTAGTGAAGCTCTTATCTACGCATGAACGAACCGGCGACCCGGTAGCTTGCCATAGCCACATCGCCGTCACCATCCGCAGCCCCGCCGGTCCGTGGCCTTCGACGCTGTCGACACGTTGCTGAACGCCCGCCAGCATGTGTGCGTTTCGTCGAGCAGCACAGCCATCGGTTGCCGCGCGCTCCTGCAATGCACGTGCGAGGTCCTTGTGGGCCATGCCCTCGAGTTGGCACTCGGCGGAGCCTACCGACCCAACGCCCACCTTGCTTGGCAGCCACTTGGCAATGCGCCGTCTCGGGCGCGGACGCGCGTCCACCAAGGCTCCGTGATTGGGAATGCGCTGCGGCGTCAAGGCGACCACATCCACCGAGGCGGTGTCGCAGGCGGTGCTGAACCAATGCAGCAACGCGGTTTTGCCATTCCAGCGCGGGCCTAGCAAGACGACATCGTGGGGTGGCGCCACGCCGGCAACCAAATCTCCAAGGCAGCGCGACAAGACTGCCTGTTGGCTGTCGCGTCCTGTGAGCGCGGGCGGCGCGGCGCCAGTGCCGGGCCGAAACAGGCGTGGTGCGGGGGTCCTCATGGCACCGGTAGTATACGCCCCGTCGCAGAGCAGCTTCCCGCCCCGCTGGCTGACGTTGCTAGCGGCCGCAGGCGGCGAGATCGGTTGTGGCGCCGTCCCATCAATGTGGAAGGAAACCGGATCTCGGGGTGTCCAGCGGCGAGATGATCGTTGTCAAGAGGCCAAGCGGAGCACGGCGAGCCGCTGATGCAACGTTTACCCCGCCGAGCGGGCGATGAGGTTCGCCTCAGCGCGGGCATCAGCCGCGACCTCCCCCTCCAAGTCGTAGCGGCCCGCCTCCACGATGCGCACTTGGGTGAACTCACCCGCTTTGGCTCGCCCGCGAAAAGCACACCACGCCGTCCACCTTCGGCGCATCGCCTTTGGTGCGTCCCACGCCGCCGCGGCGGGCGCCTCCCCGCCCCAGGCGCGGTCCCGACGCACGGCCACGCTTCAGTCCATGCCCTAGCCCGTTGTTCTCCTCCATCCCGTGGGAAACCAATCGGGAAGGAAAACGAAGTGAGGGGTCGTGCAGTTGTACAATGGTCGGACGCTGCGGCGTGCTGGGGAACCCGGCCAGCGGGCTGAGAGCCGATCGCGCATCTGGCGCATGAGGAGTAAGGAATGTCGCTATTTCGTTGGCAGGGTAACGGGTTGGAGCGTGTCAAGGCGCACACGTTGGAAGACAAAGGCGTGAATGAGAAAAAGTTGCAGGACGCGTTGAATGCCAATCCCGATCCGCTAGAGGAAGGACTCTTCATCATCGCCACCGAGTTCGGCGATTGGGAGGGCTCCAAGCGCCGTATCGATCTGCTAGCGCTAGATAACGAGGCTAGGCTGGTGGTGATCGAGTTGAAACGCTCTCAAACTGGCGATCACGCCGAACTGCAGGCCATACGGTACGCCGCGATGGTGTCGAACATGACGAAATCTAGGATCATCGATGCGCATAGCGACTACCTGAAAGCCAAAAGCGGAAACGGCAACGATGGCGATGGGGTGGGCGTCGTAGATTACACAGAAAAGGCCGAGGAACTGCTAACGGAACACTTGAAAAAGGTGATTGAAAAGGGGACAGAATCCGAACTGAAACCATGGGAAGTTATCAAGACAGAGTGTCCTCGAATCATCTTGGCTTCCGCGGGATTTTCGCAAGAGATCACGACGACTGTTCTTTGGTTATTCGAAAAACACAAATTGGACATCACATGCGTTGAATTGAAGCTGTACGAAACAGATCAAGAGGAACAATTCCTGACCGGCAACAGGATCATTCCATTGGCGGGAGAGGAATACCGTATGAGGGCCAAGGAACGCAAAAGTGAGAAAGAACGCATTGAGAAAGAGCGCAAAGAGAGTTTCACTTTCTTAATGGTTGGGATTGAGACTGGTGCTACTCTGACCTTTATAAAGGACCGAAACACAGAGTGTAAAGTCATTGATGACAAGACAGGCGTGGAATTCGAAGGAACTCACTATAAGCTGACTCCACTAGCAAACAAACTCGGATTCTCAAGGAGGGGAACCAGAGCTTGGCTTTACGAGGGTGAGACGTTGCAGGCACGACGCGATAGGTTGGAAAAGTCACGGGCGTTGGAAGACCTTCCTTAACGGAGGGATTGGCGGCCGCAACCTGCGTTGAAAGGACTCAGCTCGGCTCTGATGCGCCTTCCAGCATAAACGTCATTAGCGAGGGTATGCCCGCGCTCCAAGCTATCGGGGGCAATTGCCCCGGCGGGCACCAGACGTAGCCCAAGCGGTTCAGGCCGTCGAGGGTGGCGATTCGTTCGGCGGCGTCTTCAATGCCGGCAGCCGCTAAGGCCGCGTCTAGCTCCTGCTCCCGTGCCGTGGCATCCGCTCGGGCTTGAAAGATCTGCGCGACTGCGATGGCGGCGGTGCGCAGGCCCTGCGCTCGAAGTTCCCGGTATCGGCTTTGGTAGTAGTCCGACACGCTCGCAGCCACGTTGGGTCGGGCGGCGGCGACGACGGCGGCTGTGATGGCCGTCGCGCCCGTTGCGGCATGTTGCTTCCACAGCGCATCGCCCCAGAGCTGGATGAAGTAGGGGTAGCGCTGGCTATGTTCGACCACTGTGCTTAGGGCGTCCGCGTCGATGGCGACGCCTTGAGTCGCTAGTGGTCGCACTAGCGCTTCTTCAGCCGCGGCCCGTGCCAAACGCCCAACCCCCAACAGGCCCTCGCCTAGCCGAGACCAGAATGAGGCATTCATTGCGCTCAGGTGATCCGGCAGCCCCGGCGTGCCCGCCAGCACCAGCAGGAACGGCGCATTGGCACGCACTTGCTGGCTCGCGTTCAGCAACGTGCCGCCGACGTCGAGGGCCAGCGTGTGCGCTTCGTCGAGCAGCACGGCGACTGGTCTGCGACGACAGCGCGCCGTCAATGCGCGGGTGAGGTCCTTGTGCGCTGCACCCTCGAGTTCCCACTCGGCAGAGCCTAGGGACCCAACGCCCACCTTGCGTGGCAGCCATTTGGCTATGCCGCGTCTCGGCGCGAGCGCGTCCACCAAGGCTCCGTGATTGGGAATGCGCTGCGGCGTCAAGGCGACCACATCAACCGAGGCCGTGTCGCAGGCGGCGCTGAACCAATGCAGCAACGCGGTTTTGCCATTCCCGCGCGGGCCGAGCAAGACGACATCGTGGGGTGGCGCCGCGCCGGCAACCAAGTCTCCAAGGCAGCGCGACAAGACTGCCTGTTGGCTGTCGCGTCCGGTGAGCGCGGGCGGCGTCGCGCCAGCACCGGGCTGAAACAGGCGTGGTGCGGGCATCCTCATGGCACGGGCAGTATACGCCCCGTCGCGGAGCCACTTCCCACCCCGCCGGCTTACGTTGCTAGCGTCCGGCAGCGCGTGGCAGGACCGGTTGTGGCATCGTCCCGTCCACGTGGAAGGAAGCCAGAGCTTGGGGTATCCAGCGGCGAGATGATCGTTGTCAAGAGGCCAAGCGGAGCACAGGGAGCCGCTGATGCAACCGCTTACCCCGCCGAGCGAGCAATGAGGTTCGGCTCGACGTGGGCGTCCGCCACGACCTCCCCCTCCAAGTCGTAGCGGCCCGCCTCCACGATGCGCACCTGGGTGAACTCACCGGCCTTGGCTCGCCCGCGAAAGCGCACCACGCCGTCCACCTCCGGCGCGTCGCTTTTGGTGCGTCCCACGCCGCCGGTCGCGGTGGTGGTGTCCACTAGGACCTCCTCGATCTGCCCTACCCGTGCTTGGCCGAGCTCGGCGCTGATCTCGCTTTGCAACGCCATGAGCGCGTCATAACGTTCCCGCTTCACGGCCTCCGGCACCTGCCCGGGCAATGTGTTCGCTGTGGCGCCGTCCACGTTGGAGTAGGTGAAGCAGCCAACCCGGTTGAGCCGCGCCTCGCGCAGAAAGTCCAATAGCTCGTCGAATTCAGCGTCCGTCTCGCCGGGGAAGCCGACGATGAATGTGCTGCGCAGGCTGATGTCTGGCACCGCTTCCCGCCAGCGGCGAATGCGGGCCAGCGTTTTCTCCGTGGCCGCTGGGCGGCGCATGCGGCGCAGCACCGCCGGGGATGCATGCTGCAAAGGCACGTCGAAGTACGGCAGCAAGGCGCCGTCTGCCATGAGCGGGAGCAGGTTGTCGATGTGCGGATAGGGATAGATGTAGTGCAGCCGCACCCACGGGAACATGCCGCCCAACTCCTCGCACAGCGCCACCAAGTTCGACGGCAGCGGGTTGCCACGCCATGCATCGGGCCGGTAGCGGATGTCTACGCCGTAAGCGGACGTGTCTTGAGAGACGACCAAGAGTTCCTTGACACCGGCGCCGGCCAGCGATTCGGCTTCCCGCAGCACATCCCCAATGGGCCTGGAAGCCAGCTTGCCGCGCAGGCTGGGGATGACGCAGAAGGTGCAGCGGTGGTTGCAGCCTTCTGCAATCTTCAGGTAAGCGTAGTGCCGCGGCGTCAGCTTCACGCCGTGGTGGGGCAGTGGCGCACCGTGCGGCGGCAACGGCGGCGGCAAGGCGCGGCGCACCGCCGTGGCGACTGCTTCCGGCGCATGAGGGCCCGTCACGGCGAGCACGTTGGGGTGCGCTTGTGTCACCACATCCGCTTTGGCGCCGAGGCAGCCGGTCACGACCACGCGGCCGCATCCCTTGATGGCTTCGCCAATGGCGTCCAAGGATTCTTCGACGGCGCTGTCGATGAACGCGCAGGTGTTGACGACCACGAGGTCCGCATCGTCGTAGGTCGGCGCGGTGTCGAAGCCCTCCGCCTTGAGCCGCGTGACGATCCGCTCGGTGTCCGTCAGCGCTTTTGGGCAACCCAAACTGACAAAGCCGACCCTCTTGCGCCGCGCCAGCCCCGCCATGTTCGCCATCCGCCGAAAACGCCGAGTATAAGGCCGCGACGCCGAGGCTGGACGTCCCGGTTGCGCCGACGGCCACGCGACGCCAGCCCTCACCCACCGTTGCGCAGCCGCTGCTTGCGCACAAGACATGCGAGTGCAGCCCCGCGGCACGTCCTGCTCCGCCGGCTCCGCCACAAGCGGTTGACCCGGTGCCGTGGCCTCGCGTTCAATGGCTCGCTTCATAACGGGAGCGATGCGGAGGGAATGTGAAGCAGGGCGTGGCGCCAGACGAACTGACGCGGCCATTTTGGGAAGCTGCCAATGCGGGGCGGCTGGTCATCCAACGGTGCGCCGCCTGCGACCGATTGCAGCATCCTCCGTCGCGCCGTTGCGGCGAGTGCCGCGCAGACACGGCCTTGGAATGGCGGCAAATGAGCGGGCGCGGCGTCATTCAGAACTACGCGGTGGTGCATGACTCCCCGGTGCGCTTGCTGCAGGCAGACCAGCCCTTCAATGTCGCGGTGATCGCCTTGGAAGAAGACAGCGACATCCAAATGTACTCGCACTTGCCCGGCACTCCGGTGGATGAGGTGCCGCTGGGCGCCGCGGTGGAGGTGATCTTCGAGGCCACGGCCAATGGCCAGCGGGTGCCGGAATGGCGCGTCGTCGGGGCGGAAGCATGAAAGCGCACAACGCGCCGGCCGCCATGTTCCGGGCCAACGAGGGCATGGGGTTGTGGGAACATCGCGGCAAAGTGGCCGCGGTGGGCATCGGCCACTCGCCTACGGCGCGACGCTGGGATGGCCAGCCCGAGACCAGCGTGGGCGCCATCAGCCTGCTCGCCCTGCGTCGCGCCATCGAGGACGCCGGTGTTGACCCTGCGGCGATCGATGGCCTCGTGCTCGATCCCACCACCACTACCGGCGCCCATTGGCCCAAGGGCAGGCCAGTGCCGGCGGAGATGCTCAATGCCTTCGCCGCCACGGACGACCCTTTGGACGGCTTGGCGCAACTGAGCGCCCCGTGGGTGCTGAAGAACATGCCGGAACTCAGCGGCGTGAAGTTCGCCATGCATGGCGACGGCTGCATGACGCGCGCCATCTGCGTGGCCGCGCAAGCCGTTGGCGATGGCCTCGCCCACACCTGCTTGGTGCTGAAGGCGTGGCACAACTACGCGGGACGGTACGGACAAGGGGGCGCCAGCGCCGGCGACGCCCTGCCCGGCAACGTGGCCATCCGCGCCTTATGGGGCACGCCGGTGTGCTATGGCACGGCGCTGCAATTCGCCGAGTACTGCCGCAAGTACGGCAAACGCCATGAAATGATGGCGCCCTTCATGGAGAACTCGCGGCGCAACGGCTTGCTGTTCCCAGAGGGCTATTGGGCGCAGCACCGCCCAGAGGAAATCACCGCAGAGGATTACAACGCCGCCCGTTGGATCGCCAAGCCCGCCAACCTGCTCGACAACGACCTGCCGATCATGGCCGCTGCCGCCTATCTCTTCACCACCGCGGACCGGGCGCGGCACATGCGCCAGAAGCCGGTGTACATATTGGGGCATGCATCAAGCCGCACACGCACCCGGAGCATGACGGCCACTCTCGACGAAGTGGAGGCCGACACCGCACGCACGGCGCGCAAGCTCTACGAGGGCGCCGGCATCAGCGCAGCCGATGTTTCGTTCGAGAACATGTACGACGGCTTCACCCTGTTCCATCAGTTCCACATCGAGGGGCTCGGCTACCGGGGCCTGAAGTTTGGCGAAGCGTTGGATTTCTATCAGACCGACATCAGCATCGCCGGGCCGAACCCCGTGCAGCCGAGCGGCGGCAACATCGGCTGCGGCCGCACCCGGTTCTGGATGCATACGGATTGCATCCAGCAGTTGCAGGGGCGCGCCGGCCGTCGCCAAGTGACGGGCGTGAAGCCGGAGGTGGCCGTTTCTGGCGGGCCCATGCCGATGGGTGGCGACTTCATGGTGTGGAGCGCGACGCCCGGCTAGCAGGGCTGAAGTCCGGCGTTCGCGCAACGGGGCCCGGTGGGCGCCTAGGCGAACTCCGCCGTGAACGACGGCGCGGCGGTTACGCCCACGCGCCGATGATGCCGCCCATGATGACGCTGTAGACTACGCGATACCCCGCCTGAATCGCCCATAGCTTGGCGCCCCAGCCGCAGAATGCGCTATCGGAGGCCATGGACGCGGCGATGAAGCCGACACCGGTGATCAGGCCGAGCGCCAAGCCGCCGGCCACGTTGGCGATGCCAAGCCCCTGCATGATGGCGGCCAGCACTACGCACGTCACCAGCGCCGTGACGAAGCTGATGATGAAGGGCGTCGGGCTCGGCTCCAAGTCCTCGGCCTTCTTGCCGAGCGCTTCGAGCCATGCCTTGCCGAACAGCGGCCCGTACCACAGCCAGCCCAAGGCAAAGGAAGCCACCGTTGCCAGCAAGATGGCCCACCAGTTCAATCCACCAAAATCGAGCATCTCTGCCCTCGTCGCCCAGAGAACACACGCGCAACTTAACGCACTTGGCGTGGCTGCGAAACGGCTTGCGAACGCTTGCGGCGCACCGTGCGCGGCGGCGCGGGCAGCGTTCTAGCCAGTGGCCGGGACGCCGTCTACAGCCGCACGATGCGCATGGCCACCGGCCGCCCGGTATTCGGATTGACGTCCGGCGTGTACTCCACTCGGTCTCCCGGGCGCAGTTCATGGAACGAGCAGTTCTCCACCCACGTTTGGTGGAAGAAGAGGTTCTCTTCACCCTGCTCCGGCGCCACGAAGCCGAAATCCCGGTGCAGCGGCATGCTGCCGACCACCCCGACCAGCCGTTCTCCATTTTCCGTCTGCGCGACGGCGCTGACTGGCTGTGTCGGCGGGCGGGGCTGCGGCGGCACCAAGGCGGAGCGCGGCGTGACGAACAGCTTTTCGATGGTGTTGCGCCGCCCCCGGTCGTTGATGATGGCGTCCATCATCACGGGATAGGTCACTGCATCGATCAAGGCTTGGGACGTGCGCGTGCCAGAGCGCCCGTCCGGCAAGTCAAAGTCCCACGCCGTCACCATCACGCGGATGCCCAAGGCGTTCAGCTTGCGCACCAGCGGCAGATAGTCCCCATCGCCGGAAATCAAGGTGACCACATCGAAGCCCTTGTGCATGGCGAGCTCAAACGCCTCCAGCGCCAGCCACACATCCACGCCCTTCTCTTTCGGTTCATCGGCGCCGCGGTTAGAAACGGGCAGGAAGTGCGTCGTCACGCCGGCCTTCATCAGGGCATCCTCGAATTGCCGCTCGCCGAGCAGCATGTCTCGCTCTTGGGCCTCTTCGGCGGAGAACCGCCCGCGAAAGTAGTGCGCCTCAACGATGTGGCAGTGTTGCGGATTGGTCTGCTCGAAATGCCCCACTTCCTCGCGGATGAACTCGTGCAGGCCGTGGATGCTGATGCGCTGGCCACGCTCGTGGTCGTAGCGGTAATAGTTGCTCACATGCGAGAAATAGCCACCGTCATAGAACACGCCGATGCGGGTGAGCTGCTTGTGTGAGGTTTGGCCGATGTCCATTTTGTCGTTCCCCTAATCCGTACCGGTTCAGATAGATATGGCGCTGCGCAGCGAAGGCTCACGCGGGGCGCAAGACGCGCCATTGCCGTGTGGCGCCGTCAAACCGCGAGCGCCGTCGAAAAGTCTGGAACGCCGGCCCACCGCCCGCCGTCCCCGCCGCGCATCACGGCGATGGTCTTGATGACCTCTGGGTTTGCGAGCCCGTGCGGCGGCTTGCCGGTGAGCGCCCGAATGACGTTCTCCGCTTGCAGCTTGGGGCACTCGGCAAGAAACGTCGGCGAGAAGCCGGCAATGTGCGGCGTGATGATGATGTTCGGCGCGGTGAGCAGCGCATCCTGCCGGTCGATGGGTTCCACTTCCGTCACATCGAGGGCTGCGCCCTCGATCTTGCCATCGCGGAGCGCCGCGGCCAATGCGCCGCCGTCGATGAGCGGGCCGCGCGCGGTGTTCACGAGGAGCGCCGTCTCCTTCATCTGCCCCAAGGCGTTGGAATCGATCATGTGGCGCGTCTCGGAGGTGGCCGCGCAGTGGATGCTGATGTAGTCCGACTCGCCCAACAGCTCGTCGAAACCCACCATGCGCACCCCGTACAGGTCTCCCGTGAGTTGGGGGACATAAGGGTCATGCGCGAGTATCTCGCTGGGCCCGAAGCCCTTGATGCGCGTCGCGAAGGCGCGCCCGATGTTACCGAAGCCGATGATGCCCACCCGGTGCCCGGCGATGCGGCGCACAGCCCGCTGGTGGCCACGCACGGCCTCGCGATCTGTGCCCCACTTGCCGGCCAGCGTCAGGCCGATGGAGCCGTGCAGGCACCGCGTCAATGCGAGCAATAGCGCCATGGCATGGTCGGCCACCTCGGTGGTGTTGACGCCCGGAGTGTTGCAGGCGAGCACGCCTAAATCCGTTGCGGCATCGAGATCAATGGAATCCACCCCCACGCCCATACGGCTCACCACCTTGAGCTTCGGGCACGCTTCGAGCACCTCGCGGGAGGTGGCGGGGATGATGTTCACCAAGGCGCCGTCCGCGTCTCGCAGCAGTTCGATCATTTCTGCGGTGGTGCGCGCCGGGCCTTCGAGCACCTCAAAGCCGGCGGCCTGGAACAAATCCACCCGGTTGTACGGGTTCGACATGAGAGCGACTTTCAACGGATTCCCTCCTATTCGGCTCGGCTTCGCTGCGCCGCGGCCGCTCGCGCGATCGCCGAGCGTGTGCGCGAAACCGAGTGCATGCTCAAGTGAAGACGTAGTCCGCAGGGTTCGGCACCCGCGTCTGACTCCAGAACTCGCGCAGCGTGAACGGCCAATTCTGCGCGATGCGGCCCTTGTCGTTGCGATACCAAGTGGGCGCCTTGGAAATGCCCCAAGCCATGTTGCGGTTGCCCTCGTCGATGCGCTCGTTGTAGGCATCGTGGACGTCCTCGCGGCAATCCATGGCGCGCTTGCCATCTTCGATCAAGAGCTTGAGGCAGCCCAGGATGTAGCGCATTTCACATTCGGAGAAGAACACGATGCTGCCGTTCACCACGATGTTCGTGTTCGGGCCGTACATGCAAAAGAGGTTGGGGAAGTTCGGCACGCTGATGCCGAGGTAAGCCCGCGCGTCGCCGCACCAGCGCCCCTCCAATGTCTTGCCGCCGCGGCCGGTGATGCGCATTGGCCACAGGAACTTCGCCGCGGTGAAGCCTGTGCCGTAGATGAGCACGTCGCCATTGTGTTGCACCCCGTCCGCCGTCAACACGCCGGTTTCGTTGATCTCCGCGATGGCGTCTGTGACGAGTTCCACGTTGTCTCGGCGCAAGGCGCGAATCCAGTTGCCGTTGTCGATGAGAATGCGCTTGCCGGCGACAGGATAGTTCGGCACCAACTTGCCCAGCAACGCTTCGTCGCCTTCGCACAGGCCAGCAATGCTCATGGTGAGCAGCTCGCGCAGCTGGTCGTTCTCCTTGCTGATGGCGCGCTGCGTTTCGTTGTACGCCGGGTCTTTGCGCGCCGCGGCGAGGATGCCCTCCGCCATGCGCCAGAACATGCTGAAGCGGAACCACTTGGCATAGAAAGGCACGTGCTGGAGCAGCCAATGCTTGCCGTCTGGCACATGGGCGTGATAGTCCGGCGCATTGAACATCCACGGCGCAGTGCGCTGGAAGATGGTGACCTTGGCGGCTTTGCGGGCCACCTCCGGGGCGAACTGGAACGCCGACGCACCCGTGCCGATGACCAGCACGTTGCGTCCTTCCAGATCATGCTCGTGCTCCCACTCCGTGGAGTGGAAGGTGATGCCCTGATAGCGCTCTTGGCCGGGAGTGTCCGGCCACTTGGGGCGATTGAGCTGGCCAACGGCGCTGATGATGGCGTTCGCTTCGACGGTTTCGGCGGTGCCGTCTTTGCCCCGCAAATCGACGCGCCAGCGCCCGCTCTCCTCATCGAAGGTGGCCGCTTCCACATCCGTGTTGAAACGGATGTGCTCGCGCAAGCCGAAGCGCTCCGCGCAATCGCGGAAGTATTGGTGCAGCACCGGCTGGGACGAATAGAACTGCGGCCAATCGTGGGGCTGAAAGCTGTAGGAATAGGTATGGTTCGGGCTGTCCACGCGGCAGCCGGGATAGGTGTTTTGGTGCCAAGTGCCGCCAACGTCGCCGTGCCGTTCCACGATCATGAAACCGATGCCGGCTTCCTGCAGCCGGATGCCGGCCAGCAAGCCAGACATGCCGGCGCCGACGATGACTACCTTGAAACCCGCGCGCGCCGCAGCCGGCAGCGCCAAGAGCTCCGGCACGCCATAGGAATCCTCCCCGTTCAGGGCCAGCTCCGCCTCGAGGAACTCCCCGTACTCGGCCTCAAGCTCTTGGCCGGCGGCAAAGCAGACCATCTCATGCACAAGCGCCTGGCTTGGCGGCGGCGGCAAGGCTTGGCCGTCCCGATGCGCCGTGAGGACGCTCAGCGCCCGCGCCCGAATCGCCGCCTGATCGGCTGGGTCGATGCCGCCTTGAGGATCGACCAAGAACCCCGCCTGCGGGCGCACGTCGCCACGAATGATCGACGCGTCTCCGGTGAGATGCACCAGCGCGTTCATCAACGACGGCACATGCGCATCCTCCAACGCGGCGCGAATCGTCTCGTCATCCGCCTGGATGGGTTCAGTGGCGAGATTCCGAAGTTCCATGCATCCTCCCTCCCAACGCAGCAGGATGTTACCGCACCGCAGGCTTGGAACGCCGGATGCGCTTGGCGCTTGGAGGGGGCGCTCAGAACCAAGGCCGGGAGGTTCCTGTCCTTTGTCGTATGGGCCGGAGGGCGTAGCGCGCATCGAGACGCCGCGCCGCTTCCGACGCACCACCTTCGGTTCGACGCCCCGACTCGCGCACCGCGCCTCGTACGGCATTTCGTGGCAGGCGCTGTCGATGTTTCGCCGCCTGCCGAATGCTGCGGCCGTCTTGAACGCCCGATGTGATCAAGGGTCGTTTGCGAAAGGAATCTGCTCCCTCAGTTTGGCCGCGTCATATTCCGCAGCTGCCCGGATATGCACCAGCCTCAAGCCGCATTGTCGAAAGACCTCGTCGACGAAATGATCGCGCTCCCGTCGTTTCCTGCGACGATGGCTCGAATCATCGAGTTCGACGGCGCACATCGGCACCATGGTCGCAGGATCGCACAGCAGGAAGTCCACATGCTTTTGCGAGATTCTGTTCCGGTGTCCGACTTGCCCTTCCGTCGGCCTTACGACGTCGAAGATGTCTGCTAGGCGCACCTTCGGGCAAATCCTCGCATTGTCGTTCACGGCAAGTTCCAGCACTTGGAAGAAGCGCAGCTCCGCGGCCGATAGAAAGGGACGCAATCTGTATGGCAGTGCCTTGGTCCCGGCGCGTGTGGACGAAGCCTTTACTTTGGCCCCTATGGCCGCCACGACCATTAACGCCAACAAGAGCATGGCCACGATGGCGACTGGCCCGCTCGCCAAGTCGACGTTCATCGGCGAACCATTGCACGCTCTGTAGGGATCAGCGGCCTTCTGGACATTTGGGGTCGGGCAGCCACGGCCATCATCCTAGCGAACTCGGCAGGGGTTTTCATGCCGAGGGAGCGGCGCCGGCGGCGGTTGTTGCAGTAGTCGAGGTAACGTGCGAGCGCTTCGTTCATGGCGGCGCAGGTGAGCGCTCCCCCGGCACTGGCCGCGCGCGGAAACGCCCTTGCGACGCTCGCCGCCGCAAGGGCTTCCTTGGGCGCGGCGCTGTCCCAGAAGGTGCTGATCTAGTTGCTGATCCCGTTCATTCACTTGCGCGAGCGCCCCGGTCGGTGCAAGTTAGCGGCTGCTGAACTTTGGGGCGTGAGGGAGATTTGCATGGACATTGGCGTTTGCGTGGCCTCGCACATCCGCGACATCGACTATGTTGTCCACGCCGAGGCGCTGGGCTTCAGCCATGCGTGGCTGGCGGACAGCCAGATGCTGTGGTCGGATTGCTACGCCACGTTGGCGCTGGCGGCGACGCGCACGTCGCGCATACAACTCGGCACCGGCGTCGCCGTGAGCGGCACGCGGCCGGCGGCGGTGAACGCGGCCGGCATCGCCACCATCAATGCGCTTGCGCCGGGGCGCACGTTCTTCGGCGTTGGCGCTGGCAACACGGCCATGCGCATCATGGGCAAGAAACCGCATCGAATCAAAGAGTTCGATGCGTACCTGAGTGCGCTGCAGCCGCTCTTGCGCGGGGCGGAAGCCACCAACGACGATGGCCAGCCGATCATCCACATCATGCCGGACGAGGGCTTCGTGAACTTCGAGGAGCCGATTCCCCTCTATGTCTCTGGCTTCGGGCCGCGCTCGTTGGGGCTCGCCGGCAAGCACGGCGATGGCGCGGTGATGGCTGCGCCCCGCTCCGCCGCAGACATGGAGCGCGTTTGGCACATGATCGAAACGGGCGCGCGGGAAGTTGGCCGGGAGATCGACCGGGAGAGTTACTACACCACCGCGCTCACCTGCATCGTCGTGCTGGAAGACGGCGAGGCGGTGGATTCCGAACGGGTGAAGGGGCAATGCGGGGCGATGGCCGCGGCGGCCGTTCATTTCGCCTACGACCAATACCGCAACTTCGGCCACCAGCCGCCCAACGCACTGGCTAGCATCTGGGACGACTATGTGGCGATGATGGAGCAGGTGCCGGCGGAGCGCCGCCATCAACGCATCCATGCTGGCCACTGTTGCTGGGTGTTGCCGGAGGAGGAGCGCTTCCTCACGCCAGACGTGCTCCGCGCCGGCCTCATGATCGGCACCCGCGACGCGCTGATCGACCAGCTCTCCGCCCTTTCCGAGGCGGGGTTGAACCAGGTGATGACCTTGCCGAACTTCGCCACCCGGCACGAGTCCTTGGAGGAGGTGGCCAAGGCGCTGGTCGGCAACGTGCCGTAACGCCTTCGCCGGGCCGGGTTGGTCGCCGCCCGCGAGCGGCGCGATAAACTGCTTGTTTGCCGCGGCCGGCGTTCGCGGCATTTTGATCCCACCAGAGGAGCGCATCATGCTGGATCGATTCAAGGTGCCGGAAGACATCGCCGTGCGGGTGGCGCCAGAAGCCATGCGCGCGACGGTGGAGAACCTCTTCATGGCACTGAAGATGCCGCCCGCGGACGCGGCCCAATCCGCAGACGTGCTCATCTATGCGGACACGCGCGGCATCGATTCACATGGCGTGAGCAACATGATGCGCGCCTACGTCGCCGGCTTCCAAGGCGGCCACATCAACCCAACGCCGAGTCGCAAGGTGGTGCGCGATCGCGGCGCCGCGCTGGTGATGGATTGCGACTTGGGGCTCGGCCTCGCCGTCGGCCCGGCGGCGATGGATCTCGCCATCGAACGCGCCAAGCAATGCGGCGTGGGCATGGTGGTGGCGCGCAACGCTGGCCACTACGGCGCGGCGGCCTACTACGCCGAGCGGGCGCTCGCCCACGACCAGGTGGGCCTGTCCATGACCTCTGGGGGCGTGCATGTGACGCCGACCTTCGGCGCGGAACCGCTGCTGGGCTTGAACCCCATCGGCGTCGCGGCGCCGTCTGGCACTGAGACGCCCTATCTCTTCGACGCCTCCATGAGCTCCGTGGCTGGCAACAAGATCGGCCTGTTGCGGCGCGTGGGCGGCAACGTCGCGCCGGGTTGGGTGGCGGCGAGCGATGGCTCGCCGGTGATGGAAGAAGCGGCTGTGCCGGAAGGGTTCATGCTGCTGCCCCTCGGCGGCACGCGGGAGATTGGCTCGCACAAAGGCTTTGGGCTGATGTTGATGGTTGAGGTGCTCACCACGGTGCTCGCCGGCACGGGCGCGGGGCCAGACCGGCGCGCTCCCTTCGCGCATTCGTTCATCGCCCTCGATGTGGCGACGTTCACGGACGTTGACGGGTTCAAGGCAGACATGGACGCCTACCTCAAGCGGCTGCGCGAGTGCCAGCCGGCGCCGGGCGCGGAGCGCGTCGTCTATCCGGGCATCTTGGAACGCGAGGCGTTGGCGGAGCGTGCCGCGAACGGCATTCCCTATCACCCAGAGGTGATCGATTGGTTCAAAGAGACCTGCGCGTCCCTCGGCGCTGAGTGCACCTTGGAGGGCTGACATGCCGTCTGATGCACCGCAAGCCGTTCGGGACATCTGCGAGCGTTGCGTGGGACGCATCGGCGCCCCCATCAGCGCACTTCGCGAGGTGGCCGCTACGCTCGGCGCCATTGAGCAAGCGCACATGGAAACGGTGGCAGACGTGTTCAACCTCAGCGTGGCCGAAGTGCGCGGCATCGTCAGCTTCTATTCGGACTTGCGGACCGAACCGGCCGGCCGCCGGCACATCCGCCTCTGCCAAGCCGAGGCCTGCCAGGCCGTGGGCGCGCGCGAACTCACCGCCGCGGCGCAGGAGAAGCTCGGCATCGCGTTGGGCGAGACCGCGGCGGACGGCAGCGTCAGCTTGGAAGCGGTTTACTGCCTGGGCCTCTGCGCTTCCGGCCCGAGCGCGATGGTGGATGGGCGCCCGCTGGCCCGGGCCACCATCAAGGCGCTGTTCGCTTGAGCGTCGCCTACGTTCCAAGCGAGACGCTCGCCAACGCCTTGGGCGCGAACGAGGTGGCTGCGGCGCTGGCGGCGCGCGGGCATGAGGTGGTGCGCACCGGCTCGCGCGGCCTTGCTTGGACGGAGCCGATGATCGAAATGGACGACGTGGCGTACGGCCCCGTCACCAACGTTGACGAGCTTGAAGCCGTGCGCTTGGGGCCGGTGGACGCCCTGCCCGGCTTAGCACAGCAACAGCGCCTCATCTTTGACCGCTGTGGCGGGCGCGACCCGTTCCGCTACGACGCCAGCGCTCTGCAGGAGTGGCTAGAGCGCCCCGCGGCTGACATCCTCGCTGAGGTCGAAGCAAGCGGGCTGCGCGGGCGTGGCGGCGCCGGCTTCCCCGCCCACATCAAGTGGCGCACCGTGCGCGACACGCCGGCGGACAAGAAGTACATCGTGGTGAACGCAGATGAAGGGGATTCCGGCACCTTCGCAGACCGCCTCATCATGGAGGGAGACCCGTTTCGCCTCATCGAGGGCATGCTCATCGCCGGCCGGGCGACCGGGGCGGACGCCGGCGTCGTCTACCTGCGCTCCGAGTATCCCCTCGCCGCGAGGACTTTCGAGAAGGCGGTGGCCGTCGCCGAACGCATGGGGCTGTTGCAGGATTTCGCCATCGAGCTCTTCATCGGCGCCGGCGCCTACATTTGCGGCGAGGAAACATCCCTCTTGGAGAGCCTGGAAGGCAAGCGCGGCGAAGTGCGCGCCAAGCCGCCAGTGCCCGCGGTGGCCGGCCTCTTTGGACGCCCCACCCTCGTCCACAACGTCATCACGCTGTGCGCGGTGCCGGCGATTCTCAGCATGGGCGGCGCCGCCTACGCGGCGCTTGGCGTTGGCGCTTCCACCGGCACCATGACGTTCCAGCTCGCCGGCAACGTGCGCCGGGGCGGCCTCTTCGAGCTGCCCTTCGGGCTGACGGTGCGCGAACTCATAGACGATTGGGGCGGCGGCACGTTGAGCGGGCGGCCCATCGGCGCCGCGCAAGTGGGCGGGCCGCTGGGCGCCTATCTGAAGGGCGCCGAGCTGGATGCGCCGCTCACCTACGAAGCGCTGGCGCGCTTGGGTGCCGGCGTCGGGCACGGTGGCGTGGTGGTGTTCGACGATCAGGTGGATTTCATCGAGCAAGCGCGCTATGCGTTCGCCTTCTGCGCCCATGAGTCCTGCGGCAAATGCACCCCGTGTCGCATCGGCGCCGTGCGCGGTAGGGAGCTCGTGGAGACGCTGCGCGCGAGCGAGCAGCCGGCGGCTGAATTGGCTATCATCGGCGACCTCTGCGATGTCATGGAGCAAGCGAGCCTCTGCCAGATGGGCGGCATGACGCCCATTCCCGTGCGCAGCGCCTTGTCCCTGCCGCATGGCACCCAAACGTGAGCGGCCGAAGGTGAGCATGACGCCATGAGGGCCCACGACATCGATTTCGGCACGCCCGCCCCCCCGGCGGCGGCCCCCGTGCATCTCACGGTCGATGGCATCGCAGTGTCTGTTCCCGCCGGCACATCCGTCATGCGCGCCGCCGTTTCCGCCGGCGTCCCCATCCCCAAGCTCTGCGCCACGGACAGCCTGCAGGCGTTTGGCTCTTGCCGCATGTGCTTGGTGGAAATCGAAGGGCGGCGCGGCTTCCCCGCCGCCTGCACGGAGCCAGTGGCCGACGGCATGGCCGTGCGCACACAGAGCGAGGCCATCGCCAAGCTGCGCCGGGGCGTGATGGAACTGTACATTTCAGACCATCCGCTGGACTGCCTCACCTGCTCCGCCAATGGAGACTGCGAACTGCAGGACATGGCCGGCGCCGTTGGCTTGCGCGAAGTGCGCTACGGCGAGGGCGAGCACCACCTGGACGCGCCGACGGACGTCTCCAACCCCTACTTCGCCTTCGATGCCTCGAAGTGCATCGTCTGCTCGCGCTGCGTGCGCGCCTGCGAGGAGATTCAAGGCACGTTCGCCCTCACCATCGATGGGCGCGGATTCGCCAGCGCCGTCGCCACCGGCGGCGAGGATTTCTTCTCCTCCGAGTGCGTGTCCTGCGGCGCCTGCGTGCAGGCCTGCCCCACGGCCACGCTGATGGACAAATCCGTCATTGAGCACGGCGTGCCAGATCGCGTGGTGAAGACCACCTGCGCCTACTGCGGGGTGGGCTGCTCGTTCAAGGCGGAGGTGAAGGGCGGCCAAGTGGTGCGGATGACGCCAGACAAGGACGGGTTGGCGAACCACGGCCACTCGTGCGTGAAAGGGCGCTACGCTTGGGGCTACGCCCAGCATGGAGACCGCATCACCACCCCCATGATCCGTGAGGACACCAGCGACCCTTGGCGCACGGTGTCCTGGGACGAGGCCATCAGCTTCGGCGCGGCGCGCATCAAGGCGATTCAGGCGCAGCACGGCGGCAAGTCTGTCGGCGGCATCACTTCCTCGCGGTGTACCAATGAGGAGGTTTGGGTGGTGCAGAAGCTGGTGCGCGCCGCGTTTGGCAACAACAACGTGGACACTTGCGCCCGCGTGTGCCATTCGCCCACCGGCTACGGCCTGCAGCGCGCCTTCGGCACCTCCGCCGGCACGCAGGACTTCGACTCGGTGGCAGCCGCGGACGTCATCATGGTGATCGGCGCCAATCCAACGGAAGGGCACCCTGTGTTCGCTTCGCAGATGAAGCGGCGGCTGCGCGAGGGCGCCGGCCTCATCGTGGCAGACCCGCGCCGCATCGCTTTGACGCGCTCTCCCCATGTGGAGGCGAATTTCCACTTGGCGGTGCTGCCCGGTGCCAATGTGCCGCTGATGAACGCCTTTGCCCATGTGGTGGTGACCGAGGGGTTGATCGACGAGCGCTTCGTAGCGGAACGCTGCGATATGGAATCCTTCCGTGAATGGCTGGAGTTCGCCGCCCAGAGCGAGTGCTCGCCGGAAGCGGCGGCGGCGCCCACCGGCGTTGCAGCGGAAGACATCCGCGCCGCGGCGCGCCTGTACGCCACCGCCGAAAACGCCGCCATCTACTATGGGCTTGGCGTCACCGAGCACAGCCAAGGTTCCACCATGGTGATGGCGATGGCCAACTTGGCCATGGCCACGGGCAACTTGGGCCGCCCGGGCGTTGGCGTCAATCCACTGCGCGGGCAGAACAACGTGCAGGGCTCGTGCGACATGGGTTCATTCCCGCATGAACTGCCCGGCTACCGCCCCATTGAGGAGGACGCCGTGCGGGCGACCTTCGACGCCGCTTGGGGCGTGCCGCTGGACAGCGCGCGCGGCCTGCGCATCCCCAACATGCTGGACGCCGCCTGCGCCGGCGCCTTCAAGGGGCTGTACATCCAAGGCGAGGACATCGCTCAGTCAGATCCAAACACGCAGCATGTGGAGGCGGCTCTAGACGCGATGGAGTGCGTCATCGTGCAGGATTTGTTCCTGAACGAAACGGCGAAGTTCGCGCATGTGTTCCTGCCCGGCACGTCTTTCCTGGAGAAGGACGGCACCTTCATCAACGCTGAGCGCCGCATCAACCGCGTGCGGCCAGTGATGCCGCCGAAGACGGGCATGGCGGAATGGGAGGTGACGCAGGCCCTCGCGCAGGCGTTGGGCTACCCCATGCGCTACGCATCCACCAGCGAGATATTGGATGAGGTGGCGTCGTTGACGCCCACCTTCGCCGGCGTCTCGTTCGACCTGCTGGACCGGGTTGGCAGCGTGCAATGGCCGTGCAACGACGCCGCCCCGGAAGGCACCCCGATCATGCATCGGGACGCCTTCGTGCGCGGCAAGGGCCTGTTCGCCCTCACCGCCTATCAACCCACGCCGGAACGGGCGAACCGCAAGTTCCCGCTGTTGTTGACCACGGGGCGCATCCTCACGCAATACAACGTGGGCGCGCAAACGCGGCGCACCGAGAACACCGCATGGCTCGATGAAGACCGCTTGGAAATCCATCCTGCCGATGCGCAACTGCGCGGCATCCAAACGGACGACTGGGTGTCTGTGACGAGCCGCATGGGAGAGATTGCGCTGCGTGCGGAAGTGACGGAGCGGGTGGCCCCCGGCGTTGTGTACACCACGTTCCATCATCCGGCCACGGGCACCAACGTCATCACCACAGATTTGTCGGATTGGGCGACGGACTGCCCGGAATACAAGGTCACCGCGGTGGAAGTGCGCCCGGCAAACCATCGCTCGCCCTGGCAGGAGGCGTTCCGCGTGCGCGATGCGGAACAGATAGACCTCTTGCCGGCTGGATAACTCTACGGACACCATTCCCGCCAAACCCGCCCCAGCGGCAAGCTGGCGCGTCGGCATGAGCCGCGTTGGCGTTGGCGCCGGCGCCACCGATGAAGATCTGGTGACGGTGGAAGAGCCGCTGGAGGTGCGTCTTTCGTACCGCGATGGTGGCGAGCGCGTCGAGCGCAGCATTGTCGTGACCATGCGCACGCCAGGCGCGGATGCGGAGTTGGCCATCGGCTTTCTGGCCGGTGAAGGCATCGTGAACAGCGCGGCCGATGTGCGCTTGGTTGAGCCGTGCGGCCCGCCCAGCCCAGACAAGGGCCTGCGCAATGTGCTGCGCGTCGAGCTCGGTGACGACGTGCGCGTGGACATCGGCGGGCTGCTGCGCCACTTCTACGCCACGTCCAGCTGCGGCGTGTGCGGCAAAGCGTCCCTAGACGCCGTGCGGGTGCAGCTTGAGCCGCGCCCGACGCCGGCCTTCGCCATTACGGCGGCGGCTCTCAAAGGCTTGCCGGCGCGCCTTCGGGCCCGCCAAGCGGAGTTCGCGCGCACCGGCGGGCTGCACTCAAGTGCCGCGTTCGACGCCAACGGCGCGATTCTGCGCGTGCGCGAAGATGTGGGCCGCCACAACGCGCTGGATAAGCTCGCGGGTTCCTACTTGGCGGAAAACGGCTTGCGCGGGCGTGGTCTGCTGCTGAGTGGACGAGCGAGCTTTGAGCTGCTGCAGAAAGCCGCGGTGGCCGGCGTCGCCTTCGTCGCGGCCATCGGGCCACCATCGAGCTTGGCGGTGGAGTTGGCGGCGGATCAGGACATTGCGCTGGTCGGTTTCCTGAGAGCGGATCGCTTCAACGTGTATGTGGGGGCGCAGCGCGTGTTGCCATGACGGTTGCTGCCGCCGAGACCTATCGCATGCCTCATCGTGGCGAGCCCGACGGCTGACGAGGTTCCCTTTGGAGCGGGCGGACATCACCGGCATTGTCTTTTGCGGCGGCGAAGGGCGGCGCTTCGGCGGTGCGCTCAAGCCACTCGCCGATCTGCGCGGGCAGCCGCTGCTCGCCCATGTGCTGGCGCGGCTTGCTCCGCAGGTTTCGCGGGTGATCTTGAGCGCGGGCCGCAATGCGGACGAGCTCAAGGCGTTCGGCTTGGAGACCATCGCGGACGCCACGCCGAGTGCGGGCCCTCTCGGCGGGCTGGCCGCAACGTTGCCGGCGGTGCGCTCGGAGTGGGTGCTCACCTGCCCTGCCGACACGCCTTGCCTGCCCGAGAACTTGGTGCAGCTACTAAGGGAAGATGCTGAATGCGCCGGCGTCGCCGTGCCTCACGACGGCAGCCGTCGTCAGAACCTGTTTCTGCTGATGCGCCGCGAGCGGGCGCGCGCGCTGGCCGGTTTCTTCGCGGCCGGTGGCCGCGCCACTCATCGTTGGCTGGACGCCGAGGACATTCGCGCCACCGACCTCTCGCAGTGGGCAGGCGCGTTTCGCAACGTCAACTCGCCGACGGAACTTGCGGCGTTGCGGGCTGAAGGAAGCGGGTGAACGCTGCGGCGTCCGCCTCGTCCCAGCGCTCGCGCCCGTTGTTTTGGCGGCGCCAGCGATGCCTATTGGGAGAGAAGTGGTGCCGGCGGGCCGCTCAAACGACAGCTTGGCGTTCTTCGGGCGCTGCCTCCGCGCTGGGTTGGGCTGTTGTGCTGCTCGGGCGATCTGGTGCGCTGTAGCGTGCGTTGTCCGCGGCATCAGCCTTCACTTCCCAATAGACGCTCGGCGGCCCGATGGCCAGCAACCGCCGCAGTTCGTCCACCGGCAGCGCCAAGCTCCGCTCCCAATCCTCGGCCGGCAGCCAATTCGCATGGCGCCCGGCTTGAAAGCCCTGCCATAGGGCGGCGAACACGCGCCAGCCCATCACCCTGGAGAGCTTCCAAGCGGCGCCGAGCACCAACAGGCCCACGCCACGATTGCGCATCTGCGCGTAGGTGAAGGCCAACAGGCATGCCTCGCCGAACGGATCCCGGCCGTATTGCGTGACGGTGTGCCAGAGATCGTGCTGATCTCGCACGCGCTCGCGGAACCAACGCAAGTCTGCGTCCGCAAAGGCATAGCCGGCGTCCGCCTCGCTGGCTGCCGCCACCAGCTCTTCCGCGGACAAGTGCTCGCCATACACAAAGCCGAAGTAGGCGCGCCCCAAGCTGCCTGCCGGCAACGCCGCCAGCGCTTCTTTGTCTTGCAGGTGGCTCAGCAAGCGAGGCCGCTCCACCAGCGCCCGCTGGCCAAAGGCCGTGTTGCGGAACCGCCACAAGCCGCGGCGCAGCGATGGCCCGGCCATGGCGCGAATCAGCTCGAAAACCCGCGGCGTGTCTTCTGGGTTCGCCAGCACGCTGCGAAACGCCGCCCATGCCACAGCCGGTTGCATGCGCGCTTCGTCAAGGGGAGTGGTGTTCATGTTTGGCGCACCTCGTTCAAGCGACCCGTTTTCACATCGTAGAGGAAGCCGCGTACTTTGTCCCGCACCGGAATGAAGGGGCAAGCCTGCACCCGGCGGATGGACTGGCGCACGTCGTCCTCGGCATCCGCGAAGGCTTCCAGCGCAAACGCCGGCTTGAGGCCAGTTTCCGCTTCAATGGCGGCCTTCAGGTCGTCATCCTTGAAGGTGGCCATGCCGCAGTCTGTGTGGTGGATGAGGAGGATCTCCTCCGTGCCAAGCAATCGTTGCGAGATCAAGAGCGAACGCAGCGCATCGTCCGTGATGACACCGCCGGCGTTGCGGATCACATGGACATCTCCCTCGGCGACGCCGAGCACTCGCCCGGTTTCGATGCGGGCGTCCATGCAGGTGACCACCGCGGCGCGAGCGCTTGGCGCCGCCGGCACGTCTGCCTTGTCGAAGCCTTCCGCGTAGCGGGAGTTGTTGGCAAGGCAGACGTCTGCGAAGGTTGGCTCTGGCATGGCTTTCGCGCGTGTTGGCCCATTGTCCCCAAACCTAGGCTGCGGCCGATGCCGGCCGTCAGCGGACTATTGGGCGGCTTCCATCTCCTTCAACAGCGCGTCATCCAACGCATTGGCGCGCTGGTGCGCTTCGCGGGCGCTCACGCGCTGCCAGTAATCCACGAACGCCGGGCGCTTCTCGATCGTGCCCATCATATCCATGCCCCAGCCGACGTGGGCGCCCACATAGACATCCGCGGCGGAAAACGCCTCGCTGGCGATGTGGCCGCCACCAGCGAGCGCTTGCTCCAAGGCGTCCTGCGCTATGGCGAGATTGCCATAGCCAGCCATCGCTTCTTGCTCGGCGGACAACTCAAACCCCAGCGCCTTGTTGACCGTGGCGGCCTCCAGCGGGCCGGCGGCGAAGAACAGCCAACGATAGTAGGCTGCGCGGTCGTCCGCCGGCGGCGCGAGGCCGGCTTCCGGGAAGGCATCGGCCAAGTAAACGCAAATCGCAGCGGCCTCGGTGACCACCGCATCGCCGTGGCGCAGCGCCGGCACTTTGCCCATGGGATTGATGGAACGATACTGGGCGGACTTCATGGTGTCGCCGTAGGTGAGCGGCTGCACCTGATAGTCCGCTCCTGTCTCCTCCAGCATCCAGCGCGCGATGCGGCTCCGCGACATGGGGTGGGTGTAGAGGACGAGTTCCTTGGCCATGCAAGCTCCCTAGGCGACGGGATGAGCCACTATAGCTCTTTCGGGACGGTGCGGGTGGCTGTGGTGGGAGCCCCGCTTGAACCAATGCGTTCGCTCGAGTCGTCCGCATGCAGGTCGTCTAACAGGCTCTGAACGTTCTCAAATCGCGGCAGGCCGCCGGCTAGCGCTTCTTCCATGGCCGCGATGGTGGTCGCGTTGGGAGCGAGCGGATCGAACGGCTGCACCTTTAGCCTCATAGCCCTTGATGATGGATTAGGCTATCAGAGGGCGTGGGCACCCGCAGCAGCATTGAAGCGGCGGGATCGAGTGGATTGCGAATCGAGGAGGGCCACATGCGCATTTTGAAGCCGCGTTCGTGCGCGAGCATGTCTTCGCCCGCACCGCCCTCGCCTCTGCATGACCATGTGGTCCTCTTCAGATAGCCGTTTGGCTAGGACAAAGAAACTAGGCCGACTGCCCGATCTGAGAGACGGCCCAGACGTATGTTCGCATCGTCGGCTCGCCGCGTACGGTCGTCGTCATGGTCGTGCTGTTCTTTCTGGTGTCTTCGGCGTGGGTCGATAATGTCAACAGCCGCGGCGTGCTCATGAACCCCCTCGTATTCTCCCAATTCGAGAGGTTCCTATCCGAAGCCTCGCTGCTCATTCTCTTCAACACCGCGGTGTTTTCTGGCTACGCCCCCCTGACGCGGCATTACCGCCGCCTCGTCTTCTGGGGTCTTCTGTCTGCGGCCGCGATGTCCACCAAGTTGACGGGATTAAGACCTAGTCATCCGGCTCAATGTCGACGAAGCGGTGCGTCTCTCCATCAGAAGCAACGTAAATCAGGACGCGCTTGTTGACGAAGGGGCCGATGACATCGTCAACCTGCTCGCCCACACCCACTACCTTGATGCGACTGTCCCCAACCGCGACCTCCAGCCAATCCTTGTCGAGATGCACCGCGCGAAGCACGCCGGCGTGCGTTTGGCCGCGGAGAGATACGTCAGGCTTCCTCAAGCCCCGGATCCTCTCGCCTACGCGTTTACGGGCTTGTTGGTCGAGCTTGACCACCCGCGAGTCGTCGGCGGCCTTGACTTCCAAGCTCTCGAACACCTTGCCGTTAGGTGCGAGATTCCGTGTGAGTTTCAGAAAGGTCTCCCGGTAGCCCGCATCCGGTACGGCGTTGGAGAAATCCTCATCTGACCCGCTGCAGCCAAGGCGAAGAACTTTGAAGAAGAATTCCGCCACTAGCTCGCCGGATGGTCCGAACATGTCTTCATTGTCGTCTTGTATCGCCACTGCGAATTGGTAGCTGCCGGGCGATGCTTGGAACAGCCAAGGGCGGTATTTCTCTTGAATCTGCTTGCTTGGCGGGCCGCGGGTGCGGAGGGCCGTACCGCTCAAAAACTCCGCTGTTCGATAATGCACGGACTCAACCGCCTTGACCTTGTCTAGGATGGGTTGAAGTGGCGCACCGCCAGTGACGACTTGACCGCCGCTCACGGACACCAGCAGCTGTCCGGGAACGAAACACAGGCCGCTCGTTTGGCGCTCCTGCTCGGCCCAGACAACCTGGACGATGTGGCGTAGTTGATGCCGTGCGAATGCCGGCAGCCCGTCGAACGCCATGCCTTCCATCGCGACGCGTTCGGCACAGTCCAACTGGCCAGCCTTGAAGTACAGCGACGCCGCGCTCACTGCGGTGATGCCGTAGGTTCGCACCTTGGAGTGGTGGAGTTTCTTGAGCGCTAACTCTTCGGCACGGGCCGATAAGGCATAGAGATCTCGGGCCCTTTCACGATCGCCGAGACACAGACACGCCTCCGCCTCCGATGCGCGGTCTTCGCTCTCCCTGTGGTGCTGAATCCAAGTCATGGTGCTGCCGGGCTCATCCCTCGTCAATCCACGTCGGCGATCTCGATTCGCGCGGCCTCAAAGCCGACGACGCCAGCTGTCGCGGGCAAGCTGCTCTGCCCCTTGGCGGCCTGTTTGCATTTCGCGTTAAGGCGGTCACAATGAAGATAGATTGAACCCGTAGGTTTGAGGATTCTATGCATCTCCAGCAAACGAACACCCATGTAAATCAGATAAGCCTTCATCGACTTCGAGTGACCCTCTCCAGCCAACTCTATAGCCAAGCCTAGAGCAGGGTTTCTTTCCGCTAGTTCGCCGTGCTCTTCGTCCTTAACGTCAGCCATTGTCCAAGTGTCCTTGAAGGCAGCACCAGCTGCTTCAGAACCAATAGGGCCTGCGTATTCCTGGTCTGACTTGAAGGGCGGATCCAGATAAATCAAATCCACCGAATCAGTATTCATCCGCCGCATCAAGTGCAGGTTATCCGCCTCGTAAACGCACTTGTCCGGCCAGTTTGTCTTGCTCACTTTTCCTCCTAACATTGGAACCAGTCCAACTTCCCTTTCAAAGCCTCCAACCCACGTCCAGCTTGCCCTGCACAGCTTCCGAAGTCTACGTCAGCCAACGGGAGCATAGGCAAACTCTGCTCCACATAACTACACATTTCATTCAAACCCTGCGACATAGTTGGTCGCACAGTGATAAGACACATACGCTCCGGAATACCCTCATCTTCACAGGTATCTAGAATCGTACCTTTCACCCCATCAAACACTGCAAGCACTTCCTCAAACTCTTTGCATTCAACTGACGTCGCTTCTCTTCCCGACCTTCCTTTTTCGGGCTCCTGTTCTAAACCACCTACCAACCAAGGTAGTATCAGTCCCAAAACCACCCCGCCTAACAATCCTATAAGCCATAGGGGAACTTTCATCACTCTTCTCCTAACTTAGAAAGAAAAGAACCAGCCGAGAGGAAATCGAGAGAGGAATTTACCGTAACTCTCCACGCCAACTGTTGCAACTCAGCGTCCCTCTCGACTGGTGTTCTATTCCTTAGCTTCTCCTTTCTCCTCAGGCTTATGCGACGGGCTCTTGTGGTGGCTATGCTTCTCCGTAGGCTCCTTCTCTTCCGGCTCCGGTACACTAGCAACCCCCTTCTCCCAACCCGTAAGAAACGCCAACATCAGACTCGCATCACGGGTTCTATAAAGCTCTTCACCCGACTCTGCTCCCCTGACGACAAAGTCATTGGTATCGCTCGTCTGCGAATTGCACTCGCATCGCCCCGGTCTGTGCCGGACACCTCGAAGCGACGACATTCCTCAAGATCATCAATCGTCCGGCCCGCCGGTGCAACGTAGTAGTCTGCTCCGGTCAGGACTTCCGCTCTGCTAACAGCGAACAGGCCATCGGTGAGTTCGAGCGCCGCCAGCGCACAGGCGCATGCGCCGGCCTCGGTGGCGTCGGTCTGGTTCGCCCATGCCGCCCGCACCCTCGTGCCTGGCGCAGTCCAATCGACGGAAGCATTGCTTGCCAACCCGTCTCGGTCGAGCTTCATGTTCAGCGGTGGCTGGTGATGGCGGTCTAGGCACACTGCGGCGGCCTCGGCGTTGGCGTCCGCAGTCGCCGGCGTGAGGCCCAAGTGGCGGGATGCCATCTGGTGTATCAACAGTTTGGGCATGCTCCCATTCCTCCCGTGGGCGTTGCCTAGGGATCAAGCCCTCGCGGGGTCGGCGGCGACTCGCGACGTCCTTGTGCGTACACATTCTGTCGAGTCCCCCCATCGTTGCGCTCCAATGTCGATGAAGGTTAGCGGCGACCCGCGTCCATATGGCCACTCAGGCCATCGTCGGCAGGCCTAGCCGGCACTCGCTGCTGAGCATACTGCGTCTATGCGGGACGCACTAGCCAACCTCTCATCCGCTTGACATCCGCGCCCGTCACGCCATCATGGCCGGCATGGGCGAGTTCTGGACAATGAGTTTCGGCAAGGGCGTGGCAGCGCTTGCCGTGGCGTGGCTGCTGGCGTTGCCGGCCAACGCCTCTGAGTACGGGGAGGCTTGGGGGCCGGCCATCGGCACGGAGATGCCGGCCATCGCCGCCAGCGACCAAACCGGGGCGTTGCGGGAGCTGGAGAGCTTGGGCGGCGAACGCGGGCTGCTGTTCTTGATCGTTCGCAGCGCGGATTGGTGACCTTACTGCAAGGCCCAACTCGTGAAGCTGGGGAAATGGCAAGACGACTTTGAGGCGCTCGGGCTTTCGGTGGCCACCATGAGCTACGATGGCGTGGACGTGCTTGCCGAGTTCACCAGCGACAACGACATCGGCTACCCCATGCTCTCCGATGCGGGAGCGGACGACGCCCCGGCCGGAGAACGGGCGCGGGCGCTTGGCATCTTGAACGAGCAGTACGCGCCCGGCCATCCCGCGCACGGCATCGCGCATCCGGGCATTCTGCACATTGACGCCGATGGCATCATCCGGCAGAAGTGGGCTGAAGAGGGATACCAAGAGCGCCCGCAGTTTGCCGACGTGCTGCAGGACGTGCAGGCGCTGCTGGGGGCGAGCGACAACGCCGAATCTCCGTAGGCCACGCCCTACAGCGGCTGCCTCACGCTCGCGCTGAACGGCCTTGTCGCCGTTCCCTTCCCGCGCCCCGTCTCGTCGCCGAGACGTCGCCGTAAATGCTTGTTTCAACGACAAAAGATGTGCCGACGACGATGCCGGCAGCCAGAGCCCTACCTGAATTGGCGTTAAAAGTCAAAGTTGGCGTTGGTGTGCTCGGTCGGCTAGATTTGGTCGTTCTCGGGGGAGAACGAAACTATGGCAAATCGGGCACGCACCGATGCCGCCATTGCTCGCACTAGGGAGCAACTGGCCGCGGACGTCGACGCATTTCTGAAGTCTGGCAACAAGATCAAACACATCCCGATGGGTGTGAGCGGCCAAAACCCGCTGAGTGGTGGCCGCAAGCAACTGGTGCTGAAGCCGCGTCGCGCTTAGACAAACCGAGGCGCCGTCGCGCGCGCTTTCTGAGCCCCTTCCGCCGCTCGCGTCGCGTGGCAGCGCCCGAGCGCGTTGGGTGCCATCGCCGCCCGACCACGGGCCGCAGCGTTGCGCCAAGACGCGCTATCCTTGCCGTTGCCCTAGGGAGGTGCCGCTAGCATGACCGCCGTCGCCGCCAAGTTCGATCCGTTCCGTTCAGAGCGGCCGCTCATCGTTTACATCGATTTCAAGAGCCCCTACGCCTTCATCGCCAAAGACCCGACTTACGCCTTGGCCGAGCACTTGGGCATCGATATCGACTGGCGCCCGCTCACGCTGGACATTCCCAGCTTTCTTGGTTCCGCCCGCCTCGGCGCCAAGGACGAGGTGGTGGAGCAGAACCGCACCCCGGAGCAGTGGCGCGGCGTGAAGTACGCCTATCGGGACGCCCGCCGCTACGCTCGGCTGAGCGGCTATCTGCTGCGCGGCACCATCAAGATCTGGGACACCTCTCTCGTCCACATTGGCATGATGTGGGCGAAGCGCCACGGCGACGCGGTGTTGGCGCGTTACCTGAACGAAAGCTATGCACGATTCTGGCGCCGCGAGTTCGATGCGGAAGATGCCAGCGTCGTCACCGCCGCGCTCGCCGCCGCGGGCGCCGAGACCGACGGCTTCAAGGCATTCCACGAAGGGCCGGGCCGCGCGGAGCACGATGCGATGCAGGCCGCGATCTTCGACGCCGGCATCTACGGCGTGCCCGGCTATGTGGTGGAAGGCGAGTACTTCTTCGGCCGGGAACATCTGCCGATGGTGCGTTGGATTCTGACCGGGCGGCGGGGCACGGCGCCAGACGTGGCCTACCAACACTTCGCCGCGTCCTGACCGATGGCGACCAACGAGCCCCCGCAGCAACCATGACCGAAGCGTTGACGCCTGCTTCGCCGCTGACCGTCACGTTGGACGTGAAGCGTCCGGAGTGCTACTTGGCCATCGCGCCCACCCGAGCGCTCGCCGCGGAGCTCGGCATCGCCGTGGATTGGTTGCCGACCATTGCTTCGCCGCACCGCCCGCCACCCGCCGGGGATGGCCGGAGCGAGCGGCACCTGCGCCACCGCGCCACCTACAACGCCCAAGAAATCGAGCGTTATGCGGCTGTGCAAGGGCTGGTGATCCAAGACATCTACCGAGACCCAGATTCCACCCTGTTCGGCATGGCGATGCTGGCCGCAAAGGACCATTCAGATGCCGCCCTGCACGCTTTCTTGGATCGCGCGTTCGCGGCCTATTGGCGATCGGAACTGGACATTGAAGACCGGGCGGCGCTAGGCGGCCACCTGAGCGCCGCGGGTGTTGCGGCCTTTGCGGAAAACGCTGCCGAGTTCGAAGCGCTGCAGGCGCGCATCGCCGCGGCTGGCCTGTTCAACGCCCCGGCCTATCTGGTTGGCGACGAAGTCTTCTTTGGCCGCGCCCACCTGCCGATGATCCGCTGGCTCCTGACGGACCGCGCCGGGCCAGCGCCTATCTGACCACTGCCCTGCCCCGCGCCCACCCACGCGGGCGGGTGATACGCTAGCTTCAAGACACCGCCATCGAGGGCAGCACCTTGGACATTGGCCTCTTCAACTTTGCCACGGATTACTCCATGCCGTTGGCAGACCTTGCCCGCGAAGCGGAGGCGCGCGGGTTTGAGTCCCTCTGGGTGCCGGAGCACACGCACATTCCCGTCTCGCGCCGCTCGCCGTACCAAGGCGGCGGCGAGCTGCCCAAGGAGTATGCGCACACGCTGGACCCGTTCGCCGCCCTCGCCGCCGCGGCCGCGGTGACGTCGCGGCTCAAGCTCGGCACCGGCATCACCCTCATCGTCGAACGCGACACGATCACCGCGGCCAAGGCCGCCGCCACGGTGGACCACCTTTCCGGCGGGCGCTTCCTGTTCGGCCTGGGCGGTGGCTGGAACCGCGAGGAAGCGGAACATCACGGCACCGAGTGGGCCACGCGCTTCAAGCGCTTGGAAGAGCAGATGCAGGCCATCAAGGCCATCTGGACGCAGGATGAAGCGGAGTTCCACGGCCAGTTTGTCAATTTCGACCGCATCTGGTGCTGGCCGAAGCCAGTGCAAGAGCCGCATCCACCAATCATCCTTGGCGGCGAGACGATCCACACACTCAAGCGCATCGTTCGCTGCGGGGACGGCTGGCTGCCCCGCGCTCGACAACCTGAGCAGGTGCTGGAAGGCATCGGCAAGCTGCGCGCCTTAAGCGAGGCAGCCGGGCGCGACCCGGCGACCATCTCGATTTCCGTGTTCGCGTTGCCGCCGGAGCAGCGTTTGGTGGATCAGTTCGCTGCGGCCGGCGTGAATCGCGTGATCTTCTGGCTGCCGTCAGCCGATGCCGACGCCACCCGGCGGCATCTCGACCGGTGCCAAGGCTTCCTCAAAGGCTAAGCGGGCGCATCCGCCGCGGGCCATGAGACAAGCACCGCGGCCACGTTCTGACAAAGGCGCAACTCAGTAGCTGATCGCCTCCGCCAGCGTCACCCAGCGCCCGCCTCGCACGACCGACAGCGTGGATTCGCTGACGCCGTTGTGGTCCTCCGGGCCGAAGGAGAGCCGGTAGCCGAACATGTCCGTCACGTCGGTCATGCTCTCGATGGCCGCCATGAGCCCGGCGCGCGTCAGGTCGCGCCCCGCCGTCTCCAAGGCTTGCAGCACCAAGTCTGCCGCGCGCCAGCCTTCCATCGCCGGCAGGCCCGGCTCCACGCCGAAGCGTTCCATGTAGGCGTCGTACCAAGCGCGCGCGGCCGGCGACATGTCATCGTCCGGGTAGAGCCGCGCCATGTGTACAAAGGCGTAGTAGCCCTCGCCGGAGCCGCTCTCCTGCTCTGCGATCACTTGGCCGTAGGCGGCGTTGTTGCCCACCCAAGCGACGCCCTCCCACCCCATCTTGCGGGCGGCCTCGAGCACCAAGATGGTGTCCCGGTGTACCGTGCCCATCAGCACCAAATCGCAGTTGGCGTTGCGCAAGCGCAAGATGGCTGGAGTGAAATCCGTCGCGTCGGGCTTGTGTGCGGACGTTTCGGTGATGGTGAGCCCTTGCGCAGCCAACTGGTCGTGTACGGCCTCCACAATCTCGATGCCGTAGTCTGTGTCCTGATAGATGGCGCACACCGTCTGCTTGCCCTGCTCTTCCACGAAGTACTTCACGGCGGCGCGAACCTCGTCGTAGTAGATGCCGTGTTGCATCACCATCAGCGGATTGAACGGCTCGACCATGGAGCGCGCCCCGGTGACGGGGAACAGGTTAGGCACCCCGTCGCGGAACTGCTGCGTCATCACGGCATTGTTGGTCGGCGTGCCGAGGGCGATGAGCATGGCGAAGATGTTGTCGCGGCCGATGAGTTTGTTGGCCGCCTGAATGGCGCGGGGCACCTGATACTGGGCGTCTTCAACGATGAAACGGATCGTGCGGCCATGCACGCCGCCGGCAGCGTTGGCCGCATCGAAGCGCATCCGCGCGCCGTTGACGGTGCCGACGCCCCAAATCGCCACCGGGCCGGACAAGTCTGTGTGCGTGCCGAACACGACCTCGGTGTCCGTGACGCCAGGCGCCGCTGGCGGAGCGCCGTCGCCGGTGTCCGTTTCAGCGGGGGTGCAAGCGGCCAACGCAACCAGCGTCGCGCACGCCACAAGCCGTTTGCCCACGCGGTGCAGTCCGTCGCCCGCGCGTCGCGGCTTGCACGGTGCAAGGGCTTGTGCTCCGCGCCATAGCGGGCCGTCGCCCAGCGTGGGCCCCAAGCCATGTGTCATCGCTCCGCCTCCTTGTCTGCTGCCGCGGCATCTTACCCGCAAAGGGCTGGGCCGGCTCACGCCTCCCTTTCCCCGCTACTTCGGATGGATGCCTTCCAGCCAATCGAGGGCCGCGTGGAGCAAGGCGCCGTGGGCGAGTTCGGCTTGGCCGTAGGTGTGGGTCGGCACATAAAAGGACAGCGCTGCCGGCAGTTGCCGCAGGCGGTTGTCTGCGCCGAACGCAGAGAACGTCACCAGTTCCAACCCCATGTCCAACGCCTGCGAAGCAGCGGCGATGATGTTCCCGGACATGCCGGAACTGGAAATGGCCATCAGCGCCTCGCCGGTGCGGGCAATCGCTGCCAGCGGCCGTTGGAACACATCCGCATAGCCATAGTCGTTGGCCATGCAAGTGAGCAACGCTGGGTCATTGAAGGTGAGCGATCGAACCCCGCCGCGGTTGAGCAGATCCTGCGACAGGTGCCCGGCGATGGTGGAACTGCCGCCATTGCCGGCCCAATGCACCGCGCCATCCTTGCGGCGCTGCCCCACCCAAAGCTCCGCCAAGGCATCAAGGCCCGCTTCCAGCGAAACCGAGCCGTCGGCCGCACGGCATTCCGTTTGCTCGATGCAGTGCGCCAGCGCACCGAGCCAGCGCCGCGGCGGCGTGGGTGCGGCGTGTTCGCGCAGGGGCGTCACGTCCGCTTTCAGTGGATTGTTGTTCATGAGCCGTACATGCCTTGAATCAAATCTGCGTACTTTTCGTTCACTACCTTGCGCTTGAGCTTCTGGGTTGGCGTCAACTCGTCGTCCTCTGGGTCCAGCAACTGATCGATGAGGCGGAACTTCTTGATGGATTCCACGCGGGCAAACTTTGCGTTCACACGCTCCACCTCGCTCGACACCAAGTCTTGCACGGCTTGGGTGTGGCAGAGGCTTGTGTAGTTGGTGAACGGCACGTCGTGGTCTTGGGCGTATTTGGTGACGTTGTCATGATCGATCATCACGAGGCAGGTGAGATAGGGACGGCGATCCCCAATCACGACGGCATCGGTGATGTAGGGCGAGAACTTGAGCTGATTCTCGATCTCGCTTGGCGTGATGTTCTTGCCGCCGGCAGTGATGATGATGTCCTTCATGCGGTCGATGACGTAAACGAAGCCGTCGTCGTCAATGCGCCCGACGTCGCCGGTGTGCAGCCATCCTTGGCGGAACGTCTCGGCGGTCTTCTCCGGCTTGTTCCAGTAGCCTTGGATGACGCCGGGGGAGCGGATGACGATCTCGTTTTCGGCGGTGAGCTCCACATCCACATGGCGCGCCGCGGCGCCGACGCTGCCGATGCGGCAACGCCCAGGGGTGTTGGCCGTGGCGATGCCGCCGCACTCCGTCTGCCCATACACCTCGTACATCGGCTTGCCCAGCGCCCAATACCAATCGATGAGGTCCGGCGCGATGGGCGCCGCGGCGGTGGAGAGCCAACGGCAGTTGTCGATGCCGAGCAGGCGGCGGATATTCTTCAACACCAAGAGGTCTGCCACCCAAAACAACGCTGCCAACGCCTTCGGTGGCTGGGCGCCGACTTTCAGGTGCGCGGCGCGGCGCTCGCCCACCTTCATGGCCAAGCGGTACGCCCACCTGCCGAGGGCCGTCGCTTCCTTCAGTTTGATGGCCACGGTGGAGAACTGCTTTTCCCACACCCGGGGCACGGCGAAGTGGATGGTCGGCGCCGCCTCCTGTTGGTCTCGCGGGACGGTTTCCGGCTCCTCCACGAGATTCACCACAGAGCAGGATTCGAGCCCCACGAAGGTGTAGAACATGCGCCCGGCCACATGCGCCAGCGGCAGGAAGCCAAGCTGTTCATCCGTCTCCCGAATGCCATAGCTCCCTTGCAGGCTATTCATCATGAACAGCATGTTGCGTTGGCTAATCATGGCGCCCTTCGGCGGCCCGGTGGTTCCGGACGTGTAAGTGAGGATCATCAAGTCTTCGGCGTCAGCGGCGGCGATGGCGTCGTCCCAAGCGTTGGGATGCGCTGCGTCGTGGGCGCGGCCGAGTTCAAGCAGCGCATCGAAGCTCATGCACATGTCGTCGTCGAGGCGCCGCAGCCCTTCCATGTCGAAGATGATGATCTTCTCCAAGGTCGGGGTGCGCTCCCGCACCGCAAGCACTTTGTCTAGTTGTTCTTCATCCTCGGCGAAGTAGAAGCGGCTGCCGCTGTCGTTGACGAGGTACTCCACTTGGCTCGGCGAGTCTGTCGGATAGACGCCATTGGTCACGCCGCCCATGCAGATGACGCCCAAGTCCGCGAACATCCATTCCTTGTTCACTTCCGAAGCGATGGCCACCACGTCGCCGCGTTCCAAGCCGAGCGCCGCCAAGCCCAACCCAGCGGCGCGCGCCCGCTCGCCATACTCCGCCCACGAGTATTCGTTCCAGATGCCGAAGTCCTTCTCGCGGATGGCCACCTTGTTCGGTAATTCCGCCACGCGCTTGGCGAAGAGGCGCGGCACTGTGTCGCAGCCGGCCACGATGGCCGCCGCTGCGGCGTCCTCGGCGCCGTTGCCGGCAGTTTCCGCTGGCGCCGCCGCCGCGCTCAACGCCATGTCTTGCGCGCCTTCCAGCGCCGCCGTCCGCGCACGCCTTCGTCCTTCATGCCGAGGTAGAACTCCTTGATGTCCGTGGCGTCCTTGAGCCGCGCCGCGGTGTCCTCCATGACGACGCGGCCAAGTTCCATGACGTAGCCGTAGTCCGCAAGGTCGAGCGCCATCTTCGCATTCTGCTCCACAAGCAGCAAGGTAACGCCCTGCTCGGCATTGAGCCGGGCGATGATCTCGGCGATGTCGTGGGTCAGCCGCGGCGAGAGGCCAAGCGATGGCTCATCGAGCAGCATTAGGGCGGGGCGCAGCATCAGCGCCCGTCCCACCGCCAGCATCTGCTGCTGCCCGCCAGAGAGAAACCCAGCCGCCAGCCCGCGGCGCTCGGCCAGCGATGGAAAGTAGCCATACACGAGTTCCAAGTCGTCCTTCACGCCGGCATCCTTGCGGCTGTAGGCGCCCATGCGCAGGTTCTCTTCCACGGTGAGGAACGGGAACACCTCGCGGCCTTCCGGCACATGGCCAACGCCAAGGCGCGCCACCCTGTCTGGCGCCCAACCGGAGATGTTTTGGCCGCGAAACGCCACCGACCCCTTCTGTGGATCCATGGCGCCGCTGATGGTCTTCAGCACCGTCGTCTTGCCGGCGCCATTGGCGCCAAGCACCGCGACGACTTGGCCGGCCGGCACGCTGAGGCTGACGCCGCGAATCGCCATCACCGGGCCATAGTGCGTCTCGATGTTCTTGAGTTCCAAGAGCGGCGCTGCGCTCGCTTGCTCAGTCACCGAGGTAAGCCCTCAACACGTCGGGATGGCTTTGGATGGCGGCAGGTTCCCCCACTGCCAGCACCTCGCCATCTGCCATCGCCAGCACCCGATGCGAAGCCTGCGAGACGAGGTTCATGTCGTGTTCCACCATGATGACGGTCACGCCCAAGTCTTCGTTGATGTCCTCAATCCAAAACGACAGGTCTTCCGTTTCTTCCGGGTTGAGGCCCGATGACGGTTCGTCCAACAGCAGGAGCGTGGGCGCCACGCAGAGCGCCCGCGCCACTTCAACCATCTTGCGGGCGCCGTATGGGAGGGCGGAGATGGTCTGCTCCCGATAGCCCTGCAAGTGCAGCAGGTCGATGACGGCTTCCACCCTTTCACGGAACGCAAGGTCTTGCCGCCGAGCGCGGGGCAGGAACAAGAGCTCTTCCAACAAGTGTGTGCGCCGATGCGCATGGCAGCCAATCAGCAGGTTGGCGAGCACCGTTTCATGGGCAAAGAGTTCCGTGTTCTGGAACGTGCGCGCGATGCCTTTGGCGGCGATGCGGTGCGCGGCCAAGCGCGTGATGTCCTCGCCGCCAAACCTGATGGCGCCGGCGTCAGGGTCGTAGAAGCGGCTGATGAGGTTGAAGAGGGTCGTCTTGCCGGCGCCGTTCGGGCCGATGATGCTGAACACCTCGCCTTCCTCCACGGCGAAGGACACGTCGCGCACGGCATGCACGCCGCCAAAGCTCAAGCTCAACGCCTCGGCCTCGAAGAAGCTCATCGCACCCGCTCCGTGCGCAGGTAGCTCCGTTGCCGCCGGTGCGTGGCCTTGCGATACAGGGGGAACTCCGTGAAGAACTGGCGCACCTTCACCCAGCGCCCGTGGATGCCGAGGGGCTCGTAGATGAGAAACAGGATGAGGATGGCGCCGAAGATGCCGGGCTCAAGCCCAGGAATCTGCGCCACCGCTGGCGGCGTGGCGTCGCGAAGGAGTGCAATGCCCTGCGGCAACAGGCCGATGAAGATGGCGCCATAGATGACGCCGTGCATGGAGCCCAAGCCGCCGACCACCACCATCAACAGCAGTTGGATGGACAGCACAATGGTGAAGGCGTCCGGCGCCAAATAGCCGATCTTGTGCGCAAGCAAGCCGCCAGCCGTGCCGGTGAACCCAGCCGAGACGGCAAACGCCAGCGTCTTGGTTTGCGCCAAGTTGATGCCCATGCTTTGCGCCGCCACTTCGGAATCGCGCACCGCCACCATCGCGCGCCCCGACGGGCTGCGCAGGAGATTGAGCGCAGCGATGAGGCAAGCCACCAGCACGGCGAGGCAGACGTAGTAGAAGACGTCCACGTCCAACAGCGACACCGAGAACAGTTCGGCCGGCGGCACCGCCATGCCCCGGTAGCCGCCGGTGACGGACTCCCAGCGGGTGATCACCTGTTCCACGATCTCGGCAAAGGCCAGGGTCGCCACGGCCAAGTAGATGCCCGTCATCCGCAGCGCCGGGATGCCCACCAACGCCCCCACGGTGGCCGTGAAGGCCGCCGCGGCCGCCAACGAAGCGGGGAACGGCCAACCGTGGCTCAGCAACCACGCATGGGCATAGGCGCCAATGGCGAGAAACGCCGCGTGGCCGAGGCTCACGAGGCCGGTGTAGCCCACCAGCAGCATGAGGCCGATGCCGGCGATGGCGTAGATGAACACCAGCGACACTTCGCCGACGTAGAAATCGCCCAGCGCCCAGGGGGCGGCGAGCAGGGCAACCAACAGCAGCGCATACCAGAACCGCTGGCCGTTGTGCCGGAACAGGTCGATGTCCTGCCCGTAGCGCGTTTTGAGGACGAACCTCACACCTTTTTCCTTTGCAACGTGGCGAAGATGCCCTCCGGCCGGGCGACCAACATCACCAGCAGGATGATGTAGGCGCTGGTGTCGCCAAAGCCGGGCCACAGGTAGCGGGAAGCGAACTGTTCCACTACGCCGACGATGAGGCCGCCGACGATGGCGCCGGGCAAGCTGCCAAAGCCGCCGACGATGGCCGCAGCAAACGCCTTGATGGCGATGAAGCCCATCAACGGGTCGATGAGCGACACCGGCGCCACGAGCACCCCGGCGGTGGCCGCAACCATCGCCGAGAGCGCCCACACCAAGGCGAACACGCGCTGCACCGGAATGCCCACATAGAAGGCGGCGAGCTGGTTTTGCGAAGCGGCCTGCAGCGCGATGCCGACGCGGGCAAAGCGGAAGAAGAGATACAGCCCGCCGCAGAGGATGGCGGTGCCGAGCACGATGGCGATGTTCTCCGTGCCCACCACGAGCTCGCCGAAGCGCAGCACGTCGCCGGCGAACGGCGTGCGCAGGGTGTGCGGCTCGTTGCCCCACGCGGCACCGGCGATGGCGCGCAGGACGAAGCCCAAGCCGATGGTGAGCATCAGCGCCGCGAACGGCGGCTCGCCCAGCATCGGCCGCATCAGCACCCGCTCCAAGAGCGCGCCGACGACGCCCATCACCGCCAACGTGGCCACAAAGCCCAGCGCGAACGGCCAACCGAGCACGTTGACGAAGGTGTAAGCGAGAAACGCGCCCAGCATCATCACCTCGCCTTGGGCGAAGTTCACCGTCTCGGTGGCCTTGTAGATGAGCACCAAGCCGAGGGCGATCAAGCCATAGACGCAACCGAGCGAGAGCCCGCTGATGAGGAGCTGGAGAACTTCCAAAGTGGCTTAAGGGTCGATGAGGCGCCCTTGCGCGTCGCGCCGTTCCGGGCCGTTGACGCGGGCGCGGCCATCGCCGAACTTGCCGTCGCGCTCGCGCAAGGCGCCATGCAGCCCCTGCTCTTGCACGCGCTGCCCAAAGCCGAGCGCCGCAGCGGAATTGTGCCCGCGCACATCGTTCTCGGCCGCGAGGCGCTGCAAGGTGCGGGCACCCATCAATTCCAACCCAAGATTGATGATGCGCTTGTTGGCGGCGAGGAGGTCTGGGTCGATGAGCGCCAAGCGGTCTGCCAGTTGCTCCACCTCCGCCTCCAAGTCTGGCTTCGGCACGGCCTTCATCACCAAGCCGAGTTGGCTCGCCTCGGCGCCGGTGATGGAATCCCCGGTCATGGTGAGGCGCTTGGCCCACTGCGGGCCCAAGTTGTAGAGCCACATGTTGTTGGGCAGCGCCCCGAGATCCCGCGCCGGCGGAAAGCCGATGAGGGTGTCGTCCGCGGCGATGATCATGTCGCAGAGGAGCGCGATGTCTGTGCCGCCGGCCAAGCAATAGCCGTGCAGCTGGGCGATGGACGGCTTGTGCATGTCGAACAGCGCCATGCGCAGCCGCTGGGCGCGTTCCAATTGCCAAGCGTCGTCATCCACGCTGCGCCCGCCGCGGTACGGCACGTCGCTGGACTGCACCCGGGAGACAGGGACGTTCCGGTCTGCGCCAGTGAGGTCGTACCCGGCGGAAAACGCGCGGCCGGCGCCACGCAGGATGACGCAATGCACCCGCGTGTCGTTGTCCGCCTCCCACAGCGCCTCGTTCAGCTCCGTTTGCAGCTGCAGCGTGAGCGCATTCAGCTTCTCGGGGCGGTTCAGCGTAATGCGTGCGCGGCCACGCTCAACCTCATAAATGATGCTAGTGAATTCGCTCATGCTCCCCACCCCGGCCGTGTTGGGCTGCGCGGCAGCCGCGTTGTTACGATGATACGACAAGCCCGCAAGCCGGATGCCGCGCCCCGGCGACGCCGGCGGGCTTTGGCGTACACTCGAATGGCTAGGCCACAACAGGGGGAGGCATGGAGCAACGACGCATCGGCGACACGGATTTGGTGACGTCCGCCATCGGCTTCGGCACTTGGGAGATGAGCACGACGATGTACGGCGCCATCGACGTGGGGGAGGCAGCGCGCGCGGTTAACCTCGCCATCGACCACGGCGTGACGCTGTTCGACACGGCGGAGGTGTACGGCCCGTTCCATTCTGAGACGCTGTTGGCCGAAGCGCTTGGCAATCGGCGCGACGAGATCATCCTCGCCACCAAGGTGGGCTTTCGCTACAACGCCGAGGGCCGCGTCATCGGGCTGGACTCCACGCGGGACAACGTCATCGCCCGGGCGGAAAGCTGTTTGCAGCGCCTCAACACGGATGTCATCGACCTGCTGATGATTCATTGGCCAGACCACGATACCCCGCTCGCCGAGACCATGGGCGCCTTGGAGCAGCTCAAGGCCGACGGCAAGGTGCGCCACTACGGTGTCTCGAACTTCGACGTGGCGATGCTTGAAGAGTCCGAGCGGCACGGCCACCTCGCCGTGAATCAAGTGGGCTACCACCTGTTCGACCGGCGCATGGAAGCGGCGGTGCTGCCTTGGTGCAAGGCCAACAACGTGGGCTACATGGCCTATGGCAGCTTGGGCTTCGGCCTGCTCACGGGCGCCTTCACGCCAGAGACGGAGTTCGCCGAGAACGATTGGCGCGCCCGCGGCAACGCCTTCGACCTGCCGCTCTTCGAGCGCGAGCCGTTCTTGAAGGAAATCGGGGTGACAGCCCAGTTGCGCGAACTCGCCGCAGACCACGGCAAGTCCGTCGCGCAACTCGCCATCGCTTGGGTGCTCGGCAACGACGCCGTGTCCGTGGCGTTGGTGGGCATGCGCGACGAGCGCGAGTTGAAGGAGAACGTCGCCGCCGCGGACTGGCGCTTGGATGACAGCCTGCGGGCAGACATCGACGGCATCTTTGCCGCGGCCGGCGTGCCGACGCACCGTGACACGCCGCAAGCGCTGCATCCGCCTGGCGTGCGGCGGCGCGAGGAGGCGTGAGCGCATGGGCAAGCCACGTTTCAGCATTTGGGGGGCCGTAGTAGCGGCGCTGGGCCTGTTGGCGGCCTGCTCAGACGATGTGCGCCAAGTTGAGGACTACGCGGCGCCACCGTCGCCGCCGAGCGAAGACGTTGCGTCCAACCCGGAGCGCAACGTCTATTTTGGCGACCTGCACACCCACACCACCCACTCCTTCGATGCCTATGTGCTCGGCACGTTGGTGACGCCGGATGAGGCGTATCGACATGCCAAGGGCGAAGCCGTCCGCAATGCGTTCGGCTTGGAAATGCGGTTGCCGGCGCCGCTTGACTTCTTCGCCGTCACCGACCACGGCATGTATCTGGGCGTGTTGGCGCAGTGGGCGGATGCAACGAGCGAGGTGGGGCAATTGCCCGGCGCGCTGCCGTTCCACGGCGTTAACCGCCCGGAGCAGCGCAATCCAAGGTCTGCCCAAGAACGGAGTGCGCTGTTCCGTCAGGAGACTCGCAAAGTGCGCGCCATCGAAGGCGGCGTCATGGAGCGCTTGGCGGCGTGGGCGAACAACCATCCGGCGCAGGAGTCCCCTTACTTCGACGACGCCGCCCACCGCGCCGCATGGCGCGACATCATCGACGCCGCAGAGCGCCACAATGCGGCCGGCGAGTTCACCACCTTCATCGCCTATGAGTGGACGTCCAGCACCGTGCCGCCAGAATCTGCCGCATACCACCGCAACGTCTTCTTCGCCGGCTCCGTGGCCCCGCTGCGGCCGTTCTCGATGATCGACTCGCGCCACCCGGAGGACCTGTGGGCGTGGATGGACGCGCTGCGCGCCAAAGGGGCGGACAGCATCGCCATCCCGCACAACTCCAACCAGTCCAACGGGCAGGTGTTCAAGCTGCGCTACTCGGATGGACGCCCCATCGACAGCGCTTTCGCCGCGCTCAGGATGCGCAACGAGATGCTGGTGGAGGTGACGCAGGCGAAGGGCACCTCCGAGACCCATCCGCGGCTGTCGCCGGAAGATGAGTGGGCGAACTTCGAGATACTCAACACGCGCAAGGGCAAGATCTCCGCTTCCAGCAAGCCGCAGGGGAGCTATGTGCGCGAAGCGCTCATCAACGGCCTGGCCTTGCAGCAAGAGGGCCGCGGCAACCCGTTCAAGGTGGGCGTCGTCGGCTCCACGGACAACCACAACGGCGCTTCTTCCGTTGATGAGTCCAACCACTTTGGTTCCACGCCGGTGACCGGGACGGCGGAGAATCGCGGCTCGGTGCCCATCTCCGCCGAGCGATTGGCGTTCATGGCAGCGCTGCCAGACCGCTTCCAGAGCCAAACGAACACATCGTCCGAAGCCCAAGGCGAGTACTTCGGGATGCGCGGCGCACAATTCAGCTCCTCCGGGCTCGCCGCCATCTGGGCCGAGTCCAACACCCGCGAGGCGCTGTTTGCCGCCATGAAGCGCAAAGAGACCTACGGCACCTCCGGCCCGCGCATCAAGCTGCGCTTCTTCGGCGGCTTTGGCCTCGATGCGCTGGATTTGGAGAGCCCCACCCTGGCGGCGGACGCCTACGCGGCCGGCGTCAGCATGGGGGGAGACTTGGCGGCGAGCGGCGATGCCCCGCCGCAATTCCTCGTGTGGGCGCAGCGCGACCCGCTGAGCGCGCCGCTGCAACGCGTGCAGATCGTGAAGGGGTGGCATGACACGGGCTATCGGCGCGAGAATCGGGAACGCGTCTACGACGTGGCCTGTTCAGACGGCCTGAACGTCGATGCCGACACCCACCGTTGCCCGGACAACGGCGCGACCGTTGACCTTTCGTCCTGCGCCATCAGCACGGATGTCGGCGCCCAAGCGCTGCGCACTGTGTGGACCGACCCAGACTTCGAGCCCGGCGTGCCCGCCGTGTACTACGTTCGAGTGTTGGAGAACCCCACCTGCCGGTGGACGACTTGGGATGCGGTGCGCGCTGGCGTAGCGCCCAGGGCCGGCCTGCCGACAACGATTCAAGAGCGCGCCTGGTCTTCGCCCATCTGGTACGCGGCCGGCGCCTAATGCTGCGCCCCGCCTTGTGGCGGGCCAGCGATGCCGTGGCGGCTGGGCCGCGCCGGGGCGCCGCCACCCTGCCGTATACTCGCTGGCGCACGCACTTCCACGCACTTCAGGGCCTTCGCATGAACACCGACATTCGCCCCTATCGCATCGACATTCCCGCTGCCGAGCTAGACGACTTGAACGCGCGCCTCGCCAACACACGTTGGCCCGAAGCCGAGCTGGTGGATGACTGGACGCAGGGGATACCGCTCAGCTACGTGCAGGAGCTCTGCGAGCACTGGCGCGGCGCCTACGATTGGCGCGCCACGGAAGCCCGCATCAATGCCATGCCCCAGTTCAAGACGGACATCGATGGCTGCGGCATTCACTTCCTGCATGTGCGTTCACCCGCGCCCGGCGCCCGGCCGTTGGTGTTGACGCATGGCTGGCCCGGCTCCATCGTCGAGTTTCTGAAGGTCATCGGCCCGCTTTCGGACCCAGCGGCGCACGGCGGCAACCCCGAAGACGCCTTCCATGTGGTCGTGCCGGCCCTGCCTGGCTACGGCTTTTCGGACAAGCCAAGCGAGGCGGGCTGGGGAGTGGAGCGCATCGGTCGGGCGTGGGCGACGCTGATGGCACGGCTCGGCTACGACCAGTACTTTGCCCAAGGGGGAGACTGGGGCGCCGCGGTCACCTCCGCCATCGGCATGGACGACACCGACCACTGCGCCGGCGTCCACGTCAACATGCCGGTGATCGGCCGGGTGGATACGCCGCCCGAGGAGATGACGGAACTGGAGCAGAGCTCCATCCGCGCCCGCAAGTTCTACCAAGATTGGGATTCGGGCTATTCCAAGCAGCAGAGCACCCGGCCGCAGACGTTGGGCTATGGCTTGGTCGATTCGCCGGCCGCGCAAGCCGCTTGGATCGTGGAGAAGTTCTACCAGTGGACCGATTGCCAAGGCCATCCGGAGAACGTGCTCTCCCGCGATGAACTTCTGGACAACGTGATGCTCTATTGGCTGCCGGGCTGCGGGGCGTCCTCCGCGCGCCTCTATTGGGAGAGCTTCGCGCGCGGGCGCTTGGACGACGTGACCGTGCCATCCGGTTGCAGCCTGTTCCCCAAGGAGATCTTCCGCGCCTCCCGCCGCTGGCTGGAAACCCGCATGAAGGACTTGCGCTACTACAACTTGCTGGACAAGGGCGGGCACTTTGCCGCCTTCGAGCAACCGGAGCTTTTCGTCAACGAGGTGCGCGCCTGCTTCCGGCTGATGCGTTAGCCACTGCCCGCGTGGCGCGCTTGGCCACCGTCGGCCAAGATGGCGCGCCGCACATCGTGCCGGTGGTGTTCGCGCACCGCGCCGGCACGGTGTGGATGCCCATCGATGGCAAACCGAAGCGCCATGCGCGCCTACAGCGCCTCGCCAACATCCGCGCCAACCCCCGCGTGGCATTGCTCATCGACCACTACGCCGAGGATTGGCAGGCGCTATGGTGGGTGCGCGTGGAAGGCATGGCTCAAGCGGTGAGCGGCGATGCCGATGGCGAGCGGGCGCTCAAGCTGAAGTATCCACAGTACGCCGCGGTGCCGATTTCGTCGCTCATTCGGCTCGACGTCGAGCGCACCCTCGGCTGGCAGGCACAGTGACGCTGGCGCCGCTGACCAAGCCCCCCTAGCCGCGCGGCGCTCGAATCGCCAAGATCAACAGCGCCGCGATCAAGTTCGCCACCGCGACGCTGAGGAGCGCGCCGTGGTAGTCCCCCACAACATCGTGGTAGTAGGAGACGGCGAGCGGTGCGCCGGCGCCGAATGCCAGCGAGAACGGCAAGGCGGCGCTGCGCACGGCGCCCAAGTGGCGACGCCCAAAGAACGACGCCCAAATGACCTCCTGCAGGGGAATCATGCCGCCCCAGCCAACGCCGAGCAGGAAGAAGGCGGCGTAGATGCCGACGAGCGACCCGGACGCAACGCTCAACACGATGGCCGCGGTGGCGATGCCGGTCAGCGCCGAGCCGATGGCGGCCAACGGCTTGGCGCCCAGCCGCGTTGCCGTGCCTTCGCCTGCGTCTCCTTTGCCTCGCGTCGGGGTGCCCAAGCGGTCGATCAAGTGGCCCCACACCGGCTTCGTCAGCATCGCCGGAATGGAGGCGACGACCATCATGAACGCCGCCGTCGCGCGGCTGTGGCCGGCGTCCGTGAGGTACGGGACCGTTTGCAGCAGCATCACGCCGATGTTGATGACGAACAGGCCGAACGCCAGGATGAGCAGGTAGAAGCTGGCGTTGCCAAGCGCCTGCCGGCGCGTCATCGAGCGCGCGTAGTCTGCTTCGGCGCGCCGTGTGCGGCCGGCGGCCGCGTCCACGTCGGTGTGGCCATCTGGGCGCAAGCCGAAGTCTTCCGGCGCGCGGCGCATCAACAACGCAAACGGCAACGCGCACACCAGCGCCGTCACCCCGAGGCCCTGCCAAGCGGCGCGCCAGCCCCAGGCATCGATGGCCCAGGTGGCGGCGGGGGTGAGCGCGATGCCGCCGAAGGAGACGCCCATCGCCGCCAGCGCCACGGCCCGCCCACGCAGTTCCACAAACCACTTGGCAAGCGTCACGTTGGCCACCAAGTTGCCGAACATCGCAGCGCTCGCGGTGAGCAGCACGCCGTTCAGCACAATCCAACCGGCCAGCGTCTGCACCGTGCTCAGCGCCCACAGCGATGCGGCGCTCAGCACCACGCCGGCGATCATGAACGGCCGGCCACCGAAACGATCCACCCACGCGCCGATGAAGAAGCCGGTGAGCGCCATCACGAAGCCGCCCAAGGAGCGTGGGATGGTGAACTCGGCTCGCGTCCAACCCAAGTCCGCCGTCATCGGCGCCAAGAAGGCGCCGGCCACATAGTTCGTGACGCCGTGTGAAATGAACTGCGTGGCAAAGGCGCCGACAATCAGCCAGTAGCCGAAGTAGAGCCGCGGCGCCCCGGCGACGGAACTAGCTGCCAAAGCGATAGCGCAGCTTCACCACGAAGAGGTCGATCACCGGCTCGTTCAGCGCATCCCGGAACAAGTCATCGAACGGCGCTTCGCCGCGGTCCGGCAGGTTGCTGCCGCGCGTGTAGACGACGAAGAGGTCAGACAGCGGCGCGATCTGCCAGCGATAACGAAGCTGCGCCGTCATCCGGCTGATGGTGAAGTCGTCGCTTGGGGCTCCAGGCGCCTTCGCCACGCGCAGCATCCTGCCTGGGCGCTCCGGCACCCGGTAGAACTCCTCCTCATCGGCGCGGATGCCGGCCCACTGCATGGTCAAGCGCAGCTGCTGGCGGGCGCTGATGAAGTAATCCATGGCGAGGCGCGGCTGCCAATCCTTGGCGGTGAACGAGGTGAACTCGCGGTCTTCCTGATGCAGGAGCCAGCCTTCCCGTTGGTTGTAGATGAAGTCCATGTCCAGCGAGAAGCGGTGGCCGGGCTTCAGGGTGAAGCCGAAGCCGGCGCGGTAGTTCCAACCATCGAGATCTTCCCGAAAGCCGCCGGCAACCACGCTCCAGCTGAATGGCTTGCTGGTCTCCGTTCCATAGCCAAGCTGCAGCTGCATCCGGTCGTCTTTGCGGTAGGTGCCGTTGCCGCGGCTCTCAAGGTCGTCCCAACCCGAAGGAAAGACGTTGAGATCTGTGCGCACCTCCGACCCGTTGTGGAACATCAGGCTGTTGCGAATGAACATGCCGCGGCGAATCGCGTGCCCTTCGTCGTTCACCCAGACGCCGGTGGTGACGCCGCTGCGCCACTGTCGAAAGCGGCGCATGCCGGAGCGGGTGTAGTCGAAGCTGTAGCGCACGCCGCGCAGGTTGTTGCGGTCCAGAAAGCCCAAGTCGTTGATGTTCAGGGCGTCGTCCGTGTAGTCCGCGCTGAAGCGATGGCGCACTCCACGCCGGGGCGTCCACGTCCAGTCCGTCATCACGCCATAGCCGACCTCGTGCCCATCCTCGGCGTCGTCGATGTCGCTCTGCAGGAGCTGCACATCCACCTTCACCTTGCCGCTGCCGCTCAGATAGTGGCCGTCCACGCCATGCACCAAGGCTTGGCGCTGCGGGTGATCGAGGATGGTGCCGATGTAGCCGACAGAGCGGCGGCCGTCGCCAACGGATTCCACGAGGCCGCGCAGCACGCCAAAGTCTCGCCCCTCGCCCTTCAACAGCACTTCTTTGCCAGCTCGCGTGCCGCGCAGCGTCGGCGTGTCTTCCAGCGCCGTCAGCACGCCGTAGCGGAACGGGCCGGTCTGCCCCGTGAGCTTGGCGGCGCCGAGCAGCTCGGTCGGGCGCGACTCCTCATGGCCCGCGACGTCCACGTCGCTCGGAATGGGCAGCAGCGCTTTGCCGCCGATGCGCCGCGTGTTCAGCAAGGTGGTGGGCGGGCGGGTGAACGCCTCCGTGGTGGCGCGGGCGCCGATGGAGGAACTGGAGCCACTGGCGCTGCCGCTGCCGGGCCGCGGCGTGGCCGAACGCGGTGAAGTGAGGAATATCTCGTTGCCCTCCACGAAGAAGAGCCGCTTCTCTGGGAAGAACGTTTCGCGGGACGTGAGGTTGATGACCACATCGTCGGATTCGACCGCGCCGAAGTCTGGCGTGACGGCGGCGGTGACTTGGAAGTTTGACGATGGCCGCCAGAACACGTCGAGGCCCGTGTTCCAACTCTCGTCGCCGGCCACCCGGTCGGAGGCGCCGGCCACATACGGAAACAGGGTGAACTGGGGCTGCGGGGTGAGGCTGGAAAGCTGCATCGAGCCCAGCTGCGACATGAAGCGGGCAGCGGTGAACGGCAGCGCCGGCCAACCCCAGCGCTCGTCGATGTAGGCGACCTTGCGGTTCACCCAGAAGCCCATCTCGCGGTTCCCCTCCACAGCCGGCATGGCCATCATGGCCCACGGCAGGAACATCTCCATGCTCCAGCCATCCTCGGTTTCAGCGGTGGCGCTCTCCCACGGGCCGTCCCATTCGTAGCTGAAGTCTCGTTCCGGGGCGACCTTGCCGTCCATCACCGTGCCGCCCAAGTTCACCGAGAACCAATAGCCGTAGAGGCCGGCGCCGGAGGTGTCCAGCGTCAGGCCGAAGCTGTCGCGGTTGATGTACTCGTCGCGGGAGGTGAGCCGCTTGAGCAGCGTCTCCGGCGGCTGCTCCATCCAAGCGCCCACATACAGGCCCTCTTCGGTGTGGAAGAAGCGGGCGACGGTGCGAAAGCGCGCCGGCCCCAGCGTGTCCGGTTCGATGACGACCATGTTGTCGTAGCCGGGGACTTCTGCCCAAAACGCCTCGTCCAAGGCGCCATCCAACTCGAAGGCGAGGCCGCGCTCTGCCATGCGGGGCACGACGATGGCGTCGCCGGAGGGTGTGGCAAGCCGCAGTTCCGACTCGCCGGCGTCGGCGGCGTCCGGCGCTGGCATGGCGACGGCCCGCGTTGTGGATGATTGCGGCGTGGCCGCGGGTTGCGATTCATCCGCCAAGGCGGGGGGCGTGGGCGCGTCAGCGGCGTCCGCGTCGTGGGCCGCGGCAGGTTCAAGCGGTTCGACGATACCGGTCGCGGGCACGCCCGCGGTGATGGCCGCCCCCAGCGTCGATGCCTCCCGAAGCAGCCAGACGTCCAACCAGCCGGCAGCGATGGCACGGTCGCGCAGGGCGGCGGACACGGCGGTGGCGGCTACTGGGCCGACCACGCGGTGGCGGCGGCCGTCAGAGACAACACTCGCGTCCACGCCGAAGGCTTCCCGCACCTCCGCAGCTAGGGAATCGGCGTTGTTGACGTTCTGGAAGCTGCCAAAGACGACGCGCGCTTCGGCCATTGCCGCGGTCGCCATCCACAACAGCGCAACGACGAGAGCCAGTCTCATGCGAACTCCGTGACGGAATTGCTTATTCTAACTGAGCCTTGCCGGAACCCTTTGCCAGGCGAGAGGCCCGACGCTGACCACCAGCACAGACATCTTGACACTGTTGCAGCCCGTGCTGGCGCGAGCCGTGCCCGGCTGCGCGGTCGAGGGGGTTGAACGCCTCTCGGCCGGCGCCAGCCAAGAGACCTATCGCGTGGACGCGAAGACGGCGAACGGGCCGCGTTCCTTCGCGTTGCGGCGCGCCGCCGGCGGGGCGCAGGCAGAAGGCACGCTCGGCTTGGCCACCGAGGCCAAGCTGATGATGGCGGCGCGCGCGGCCGGCGTCCCGGCGCCGGAGGTGCTCCATGTGCTCGACGCCGCCGAGGGGCTCGGCGATGGCTTCATCATGGCTTGGCTCGATGGCGAGACCTTGGGCGCGCGCATCGTCCGTGAAGACGCCTTGGCCGACGCGCGCAAACGTCTCGCTTACGACTGCGGCGTTGCCTTGGCCCGCACTCACGGCATCGATGTGGCGGCGGCGGGCTTGGCGCCGCTCTTGCCCACCGCCACGCCCGAGGAACTCGTGCATGAGACATGGGACCGCTACAAGGCATTCGACACGCCGCAGCCCATGATCGACTACGCGGGGTGCTGGCTCTTGGAGCACCTGCCGAGGGGCGTCGAGCCGCGCTTGGTGCATGGCGACTTCCGCAACGGCAACATCATGGTGGCGCGTGCCGGCATCGTCGCCGTGTTGGATTGGGAAATCGCGCACCGCGGCGACCCAATGCGCGACTTGGGCTGGCTCTGCACCAGCTCGTGGCGCTTTGGAGGCGCGGCGCCAGTGGGTGGGTTCGGCAGCTACGAGGACTTGTTCCAGGGCTACGAGGACGCAAGCGGCCGCGCCGTGGACGCAGACCATGTGCGGTTCTGGGAAGTGTTCGGCTCGTTCTGGTGGGCCGTGGGCTGCCTCGGCATGGCAGACCGCTACCGCAACGGGCCAGATCCATCCGTCGAGCGTCCGGGTATCGGGCGGCGCTCCTCCGAATGTCAGATGGATTGCGTGAACCTGTTGATTCCCGGCCGCATCGACTTGGCGCCGGGGCCGTCGCGGCCAAGCGATGTGGACATGCCGCGCCTTGAGGAACTGTTGGTGAGCGTGCGCGACTTCCTGCGTGGCGAAGTGATGGGTGCGACTGCGGGGCGCATGCGCTTCCTCGCCCGCGTGGCGGCCAACTCGTTGGACATCGTTCTGCGCGACAACGCGCTCGGCCCCAATGCCCGCGCCGCCGAGGAGCGCGGGCTGCAGGCGCTCTTCAACAGCGCGGAGGAGCTCGCCAGCTTGCGCTGGCGGCTGACTCGGGGGCTGCGCGACGGCAGCGTTGCATTGTCGCTGCCGGGCCTCGCCGAACACCTGCGCCAATCCGTCGCGGCGCAGTTGGCCATCGACCAACCCAAGTACCGGGCACTGCAAACGGCGTTGGCAATGGCGGAAGGGGCAAGCTGAGGGGATGGGCGGCCCGGCGACGCTGCGCGCCCTAGGCGCCAACGGTGAGCGCCCTAGCAAACCGCCTGATAGACGAGCCGCTTGAAGTCTTGGCTGAACGGGTGCCAGAAGCCTGGCAAGCGCTGGGTGAAGATGATGCCGGCGATGCCGGCGGCCGGTGACATCCAGCTATGGGTGCCGGCCATGCCGCCCCAGTGGTATTCGCCGACGGCGACGTCGGGCTCGCCGGCTGCCGGCGCCGTCTTGATGGCGAAGCCGAGGCCGAACACCGTGTCTGGCATCACCCACATCGGAAACTCCACCGCCACCCCGTCGGGAAGCTGATTCCTGCGCATCTCCGCCAAGGTGGCGGCGTCCAAGATGCGCGTGTCGCCCAGCGCCCCGTCGCCCATCAGCATCTGCACGAAGCGCGTGTAGTCGCCAACGGTGGAGACCAGCCCGCCACCGCCGGATTGGAACGGCTTGGGCTCCAGATAGCCGCCGCCAAGGGATTCCGGCGCCGCCACGATGCCGGGCTTCAGCGGATCCAACGGGTCCACCGGCGCGTAGTTGGCGCAGAAGCGGCCATGCTTCGCCGCCGGCACATGAAAGCCGGTGTCCACCATGCCCAGCGGTTCGAAGATGCTCGCGGCCAGATAGTCGCCAAAGCGCTGGCCAGACCATACCTCCACCAACCGCGCCAGCACGTCCGTGGCCACGCTGTACTGGAACCGCTTGCCGGGCCGGCGGGCCAACGGCAGCTTGCCCAGACGCTCCACCATCTCCGTGAGGGAGAGGCGCCCGGTCAAGAGGCCCTCAGCTTGGTAAAGGGCGTCCACCGGCGATTCCATCAGGAAGCCGTAGGAGAAGCCGGCGTTGTGGCACATCAACTGCCGCACCGTAGGCGGCGTGTCTAGCGGCTCGGCATCCGCCGCATCCGTCGCGCCTTCCCGCAGCACAGTCAGCCCGCTCAAGGCCGGCAGGTGTTTCTCCACCGGATCGTCAAGGTCGAACTTGCCGGCCTCCCACAGCGTCATTGCCGCCACCGAGGTGATGGGCTTGGTGTTCGAGTAGATGCGGTAGATGGAGTCCAGTGCGATGGACGCTCCCGCTTCCCGGTCCCGGTGGCCAGCGAGATGCAGGTCCACCACATCCTGCCCCTCCAGCACCACCGTCGCCGCCATCACGAGGAAGCCATCCTCGATGCGCTTGGCCAGCGCCTCGTGCATGGGCGAAAAGTCGTAGCGATTGGGGCGAACGTTCATGTCGCGCTTGCACGCCGCGGCCAACTTCGGAGGGCCCGCGAGCGGGCCCTCCCTTGAAGCCGGCGTTGCGCTATGCCTCGCCTTGGTACTTGCGCAGTTCGGCGCGCCCGACGACGAGGTGATGCACTTCGTCCGGGCCGTCGGCGATGCGCAGGGTGCGCTGGCCGGTGTACATGCGGGCCAACGGCGTCCATTGCGAAACGCCGCTCGCGCCATGCATCTGAATCGCCTGGTCGATGATCTGGCACACCCGCTCCGGCACCATCGCCTTCACCATGTGTACCCACACCCGCGCTTCCCGGTTGCCGAGCACGTCCATCGCCTTGGCAGCCTTCAGCACCATCAGGCGCATGGCCTCGATTTCGATGCGGGCGCGGGAGATGACCTCCACGTTCTTGCCAAGCTGCGCGAGGGGGCGCCCGAACGCCTCCCGCGACAGCCCGCGGCGCACCATCAGATCGAGCGCGCGCTCGGCTTGGCCGATGGAGCGCATGCAGTGATGGATGCGGCCAGGGCCCAAGCGGCCTTGGGAAATCTCGAAGCCGCGGCCTTCGCCGAGCAGGATGTTCTCCTTCGGCACGCGGGCATCGCTGAAGCGCAGGTGCATGTGGCCGTGAGGGGCGTCATCGTGGCCGAACACGGTCATCGGGCCGAGGATTTCCACGCCGGGGTTGTCGATGGGCACGAGGATCTGCGACTGCTGCCGATGCGGCGCCGCGTCTGGGCTCGTCTTCACCATCGTGATCATCACCTTGCAGCGGCTGTCGCCGGCGCCGGAGATGTAGAACTTCTCGCCGTTGATGACCCACTCGTCGCCATCGAGGCGGGCTTGGGTGGCGATCTGCTTCGCGTCCGAGGAGGCGAGGTTCGGCTCCGTCATGGCGTACGCGGAGCGGATTTCGCCGTTCAAGAGCGGCTTCAGCCAGCGCTCCTTTTGCTCTGCCGTGCCGTAGCGTTCCAGCACTTCCATGTTGCCGGTGTCCGGGGCGCTGCAGTTCAGGCACTCGGAGGCGATGGGGTTCTTGCCGAGCTGGGCTGCGATGTAGGCGTAGTCCAGATTCTTGAGGCCCTCGCCGGTTTCGGCGTCTGGCAGGAAGAAGTTCCACAGGCCAGCGGTCTTCGCCTTGCCCTTGAGGGTGCCCAAGATCTCTTCTTGGCGGGGAGACAGGCTCCAGCGGTCTCCATGCTCTCCGGCCGCATCGAAGTATGCCTCCGTCTGCGGCTCCACATCCTCGTTGATGAACTTGGTCACCGCGTCCAGCAGCGGCTGCGCTTCCTCGCCCATCGTGAGGACATTCAAATCGGCTTCGGTGTCTTTGATGGCGGCTTCGGCCATACCTTCCTCCCCTTGGTCAACGTTGTTGGTAAGACGATGCGAGCCAGCGCCGCCGGCGGGAGGTGCAGCCCCCGCCGGCGACGAAGCTCTCTAGCGGGCTGCGACCGCGGCGTCGCCGCGCAGCGCCGGCAGCACTTTGTCTGCGAACAGGCGCAGATTGCGCTCGGCTTGGTTGTAGGGCATGCCCGCGTAGCTGAACACGCCGGTGAAGGCGCTCGAACCCATGCGCTGGCAGGTTTGCTCGATGCGCTCGATGCACATTTGCGGGGTGCCCCACACCTGCAGGTCCAGATACGCCTCGGTGGCGGCGTCCGCGCTCGCCTGCTGCGCCGCGGACATGGCCGCGTAGAACTCGTACCCCTTCGTCTTGGCGAAGTGGGCGCCGCCGATCTCATAGTGTTTGCGGGCGGTTTCCCAATAGCCGCCGATCCAGCGCACCGCCTGTTTCCGCGCCACCGCCTCGTCCTCGTCGCAGAACACCCAGCCGGCGATGATCGGCGCCGGCGCCGGGGCGCCGTTCACCTTCTGGAACACGTCGCGGTAGGTGGCGAGCTCTTGGTCGACCATCTCCCATGGCTTTTGCGGAATCACAAGGATGCCGAGGCCTAGGCGCGCCATGATCTCGCTGGATTCCGGCGACACCGCCGCCGCATAGCAGCGGCCCTTGAAGGTGGCTCGCGGACGCGGGCGAATGTCCCGCGGCGCTTGCTGATAGTACTTGCCGTCGTATTCGACGCGGCCGTTCTCAAGCCCGGTGAGCAGCAACTCTGCCGCTTCGACGAACCGCTCCCGCGATTCGCCCATGTCGATGCCGAAGCCCTCGAACTCCACCCGGCCGGCGCCACGCCCCATGCCGAGGATGAAGCGCCCGTTGGACACATGGTCCAACATGGACACCTGCTCGGCGACGCGAATCGGATCGTGCCAAGGCAGCACCACCACCATCGAGCCAAGCTGGATGCGCTCGGTGCGGCCCGCCATGTAGGTGAGGAACTGCAGCACGTCAGGGCACATGGTGTAGTCCGTGAAGTGGTGCTCCACGCCCCAGATGGAATCGAACCCCAGCGGTTCGGCGAGGTTGGCGAGGCGCAGTTCGTTCGCGTACACCTCGCCATCTTGGATATGGTCTTCCGGGTTCTGGAAGATGGCGGCCATGCCAACGTGCATCGGTGCTCCCTGGGTCTGCTCGCGTTTTCGACGCGGTGCGGCGCAAGTTACCACGTCATATCATGCGACGGAAACGCTGCCCGGCCTTCGCCATGCCACACTCCCTCCCCTCGGCCATGCCCTGCGCCCCACGCCCGGCTACGATTTGGCTTTCACCACGCCCGGGTGGCGCCGCCTGATGCGCTCGCTGAAACGCGCCGGCATCGCCGTGGGGGCCGCGGTCGGTGGCTTCATCCTCATCGCCGCGAGCGTCCTGTTCCTGTGGCCGCGCCCGCCAGACACCACAGACCCGGCCATCTTCGCCGCCGATGGCGCGGACTTGGACTATTGCAGCCTGCCGGAGTTGGACGGCAACGGCCCAACTGCCGCCGACATCCCCAAGGCATACACGCCAGGCTGTGGCTGGTCCCGCTGGCCCATGCCCGTGCTCGCAGACTGCCGCGAACCGTTGGTGCCCGACGCCGCGGACTTGCGCGGCTTATGGCGCAGCCGCAGCGGCGAAGCGTTCCATGTGGAGCGCGTCGAACAATGCGGCGACCGGGTGGTGGTGACGGCCGCCGGCGTCATCCACGATTTCCACACCGACGGCACGGTGGCCAATGGCTCGCGGGACGTCGGGCTTTGGTGCGTCAACACTTGGGTCGCCATCGAGTGGCGCGACAAAGTGCTCAGCTTCAGAGCCCTCGGAGCGCCATACGTCATCGTCGAACGCGAGCGCGTCGGCGAGCACCTGCGCTTCAGCTACCCGGGCCGCGGCGCGCAACTGCTCGAACGCGCTTGCCGCATCCCCGAGGCAGCCCGCGCTGCCCCATACTCTGCATGACCAGCCCCGCCCGCGCCATCGCCAAGGTGGAGCGTCCGTTCGACGCAGAGGTGTCGCTGCCGGGCAGCAAGTCCATCGCGTTGCGCCATTTCCTCATGGCGGCATTGGCAGAAGCGCCCACCGAACTCATCGGCGCGCCGCATTGTGAAGACGTGACAACGATGGCGACCGCCCTGGCAGCGCTTAGCACGGGTATCGAAACGCTCGGCGATGCACACTGGATGGCCACCCCGCCGCAATCGCTCAACGGCCCAGACGTGGCACTCAACTTAGATTTGAGCGGCGTCTCGATGCGACTGTTGCTCGCATTGGCGGCGCTGCGCCAAGGCCGCACCCTGCTCGACGGGCAGGCGTCGCTGCGGGCGCGGCCGAATGACGGCCTCGTCGCGGCGTTGCGGGAACTTGGCTGCGACATCGAAGCCCAACCCGGCGGGCGGCTGCCCATCACGGTGCGCGGCGCGGCGCATCCGGCGGCGCAGGTGGCCGTCGATGCGAGCGTCTCCGGCCAGTTCCTGTCCGCGCTGCTCCTCATCGCGCCGCGGTTGCCAAGGGGGCTGACCATCCATCAAACCGGCGCCCCCGCGTCTGCGCCGTATGTCGCCATCACGGCGGCGGAGATGGCAAGACGCGGTGTGGTCGTGAACACGGTGGACGCACGCACGCTGCAAGTGGCGCCGCAGCGCTACACGGGCGGGGCGGTGGCAATCGAAGGCGATGCGTCCGCGGCCACCTATCACGCGGCCCTCGCCACGCTGCACCACTCCACGGTGCGCATCGTGAACCTCGGCACCGAGACGGGCCAAGGGGACTTCGCGTTTCTCGACGTTTGCCGGCGTCTCGGGGCGCGGGTGGACGCGGAGGCCGACAGCGTGACCATCACCGGCCCGACGGCGCTGAACGCCATTGCCCATGTGGACATGGCAGCGATGCCAGACGCCGCGCCGACGCTGATGGCGATGGCGCCGTTCCTGCCCACGCCGGTGGAGATCAGCGGCCTCGGCACGCTGCGCCACAAAGAGTGCGACCGCATCAGCTGCCCCGCCGGGGAACTCCGCAAGGCCGGGGTGGAGGTTGACGAGGGTGCAGACCGCATGCGCATCGCGCCGTTGACGAACCCGCGGCGCGTCGCATTCGACACTTTTCGAGACCACCGCATGGCCATGTCCATGGCGGTGTTCGCCAGCAAGGTCGGTGGCTGTGAGGTCCGGGCGCCGGCGTGCGTCGCCAAGACCTACCCAGACTTCTGGGAAGATTTCGACCGCATCTACCAATAGCCCGCGCTGGCTTCGCGTTGCCGGCGACGACAGCGGGAGCGGCTGGTAGGTAGCAAGCTGGCGCACCCGCAGGGACTCGAACCCCGAACCCCCAGGTTCGAAGCCTGGTGCTCTATCCAGTTGAGCTACGGGTGCGGCGCGCCGGCAGTATATCGCGCACCAGCGTGACGGCGCCGATGCGCGGGCCGGCGCGCTCAGCGCCCGCCCATCGCTGCCTAGACGATGCTCATCGCGCATGGAGCCAGCGATTGGTGTGCCAGAGGGACTTCGGCACCACCCCATCACGCAACGCCGGCGCAGCTTGGCCGTCGGCCCGGCTCGGAGCGGCCCTCGACGACCCCGCCGGGTCCACTGGGCAAGTGCCCGTCTCCCGGTAGGCGAGGGCCGCCCGCAAGCGCGCCTCATCCACATCGCCGAAGCCATGGCGATAGTCGTCGCCAACCGGGCAACCGGGCACTTCCACCCCCTCGATGCTGGGCAGCCCCGCAGGCGAGAAGCCGTCTGGGTAGTCGCCGAAGCCCTTGGCGTTCTCGCCTTGGAACTGCACCGTGAAGTAGGTGAGGCCGCAGTTGTCGAAGGGATAGAAGCCGTAGGGCTTGCCACAGGTGGTGGTGCCAATCTGGATGACTTCGACGTCGATGCCGCGCAAGCTGTTGATGATGGTCTCCGAGGCGGAGCAGGTGCCGCGGCCAGTGAGCACAAAGACGCGCGGCAAGTTCAAAGTCGGGAGCGGGTCGCCCGCTGGCACCCGGTTGGCAGCCGGCAGCCCGATGGTTTCCGTGTAGAACGGCACGGGCGCCAGCCGCTGGCCAGTGACCGGGTTCCGCGTTCGATGCTTGTCGTTGAAACGGAGGGACTCGAACACGCGGCCTTGCGCCGCCGACGGGCCGGCGACCATGTAGGCAAGCTGGCTGGCGATGGCCAGATAGCCGCCGCCGTTGTACCGCAGATCGAGCACGAGATCCGTTAAGCCCCGGTCTTCGAGCGAAGCCACGGCATCCCGCAGTTCCCGCTCGGCGGACCCGATGTGGTCGTTGAAGAGCATGTAGCCCACCGGGCCCGAGGAGGTGGGGATCACGTCCACATGCTGCACTGGATCCGGAACGACCTCGGCCGAACGCAGCATGATCGTCCGGGGCGCGGTGGCCCCCAAGTCTCGCACCACAAACTCATACGTCTCGCCCACGCTAGACGGATAGAGGCCCGCGTTGAGCTTGGCCACATCTTCGGGGCTCGTGGCGTTCACGAAGTCCACGCCGTCGATCTCCAGCACCACGGCGCCGCGCGCCAAGCCGGCCTCCGTTGCCGGCGAGTTGGGCTCCGTATAGGCGACGCGCACCTCCCGAGGCGGGCTTGCCGCCAGGAGTGCGAAGGACGCGCCATATCCCGCGGTCGCGCCGCCGCGCGTCAGCGCCTCCCATTCATCGGTGTCATAAGTGAAGTGAAAGCGATCCCGCGGCCGACCGCTTGGCGTGACGGCGGTGGTGCGCAGCACTTGGAAGTATTCCTTCAAGTCGTCGTCAGAGTCGCCGTAGGCAAGCGGCTCCACATCGGCGATTTGGTCGTACCAGAGATAGAGATCGTTGCTCCACGAGCGCTGCCAGTGCTTCTCGAGCAACCTCGAGCCGGGTCGGTCCGGCCACAGGTAGCCATCCAGATTCACGCCGCTGCGGGGGTTCTCGCAGCGCGCGGCGAACTCGCGATAGGGATGGAAGCGGCCGGCGGCGATGGTGCGGCTGCGGTCTATCGGCCACGGGTCGAGCGTGTCCTCCAAGCCGTCGTCGTCATCGTCCAGGTCGCGGCTGTCCGGCGTGCCGTCGCCATCGGTGTCGATCCCCACCGTGATCAGGCCCTTATGTTTGCTCGTGTCCGGCCCAACGACGGTGCGCACCGTCAACGTCACCGTGTAGGCGCCGGCTGCGTCGTAAGTGTGGGTGGGATTCAATTCCGAACTGCGGGTACCATCGCCGAACGTCCACGCATAGGTGGCGGGCGGCACCCCGACTGTGGATTCGTTGCGAAACGCCACCGTGTGGGGCGGCGGTCCGCTGCGCTCCGCTTCCGCGACGCTGAAGCGGGCCACGGGCACCAAATGCAGCAAATTGAGCCGGCCAGCGCGATCGTCGGCCGGCGCGGCGCCGACAGCGGCCACCAAGGCCCCGGCGAGTGCCAAGCGCGGCATGAACGTCCGCGCGCGCATCAGAGCGTCGATCATGGATCACCTCCTTGGCGGGCGGCCGGCTCCTTGCTCGGGGCCGAGGCCCGCTCCTTTGACGCAAGCGCATCCTTGCGCGCCAGCGCGCGCAGAGCGGCGATGGGGCGGCTGTCCGCCAGCGCCGCCAAGGCGGCAGCCATGCGGAAGCTCAGGGCGCCGCCGCTGTGCAGCACCAACGCCCGCAGCGGCATGTCGGCCTGCATCTGGGTGAACATCTTGCGCGTGGCGGCATCCACGCTGTCCAGCCCCAAACGCTTGGCGAACACCGCCGCGAACCGTGCCCGAACCGCCCTGCCAAGCCGCGTCGCCTCGAGCTCGCCGAGGGTTGAATTGATGTGGAAGGGCCGCGTCGGTTCGGCTGGTGGCAGCGGACGGCCGAGCCATGCCTCGAAACTCCCGGCGGCGAATTGGCCATCGTGAATGGGATGCGCAACGCGTTCCTGGGCGGCGCCCGACGCGCCCGGCAAGGTCACCTCAACGGTGGCGCGGATGTCGCGGCTTGAGGCGCCAATGCGAATTTCGGCCACGCCACTGGCCGGTGCCCACGCGCCAGCATCCGCGTCAAACCAGCGGAGGGCGCTCGCTTCCAACCTGAAGGCCAAGCGCCGCTCCTCGCCGACGTCCAAGTGCGCCTTGGCGAAGGCGCAGAGTTCCTGCTCTGGGCAGTGCGTGGGCGCTGTGCGCTGGTGAACGTAGAGCTGCGCCGTCTCCGCGCCTGGCCGCGTGCCCACATTGCGCACCGTCACCGCCACCTCGAAGGCGCCGGTGTCGCCCTCCGCCGGCGTGGCCTGCAGGTCTGAGTACTCGAAGCGGGTGTACGAGAGGCCATGCCCGAACGGAAACGCCACCTGTGCGCCGATGGCGTCATAGTAGCGATAGCCCACATAGATGCCTTCGCGGTAAGCAACTTGCCGCCCGACGCCGGGAAACCACGGGTCGGCCGGCACGTCCGTCTGCCGCAGCGGAAACGTCTCGGCGAGCTTGCCGCTTGGATTGGCGTTGCCGAACAAGAGCGCGGCCACGGCGCCGCCGCCGGCCTGCCCGCCCAAGTACGCCTCCAAGATGGCGCGGGGCCGGCCGGCCCAAGGCATCTCCACCGGCGACCCATTGGCCAACACGACGGCAACGTTGGCATTGGCGGCGCACACCGCCTCAATCAAACGCTCGTGTTGCGCCGGCAACCGCATGTGCTCCCGGTCGAACCCCTCAGACTCGTAGGCGTCCGGCAAGCCAACGAAGAGCGCGACGGCATCAACGCCGGCGGCCAAGGCGGCGGCTTCCTCCGCCAGTGCCGGCGCCAAATCACTCTCTTCGGGGTCGTAGCCGGGGGCATAGGCGAGTTTGGCTGCCGGCGGCATCAGTTTGACGATGGCGTCAAACGCACATTCAACTTGGGTGGGGTGGACGCGGGAGCTGCCCGTGCCCTGGAAGCGCGGCGCGCGGGCGAAGGCGCCGATCACCGCGAGGCTGCCCTGGCCGGAGAACGGCAGCAGTTCCCCTGTGTTCTGCAGCAGCACGGCGCTTTCAGTGGCCGCCCGGCGCGCCAAGGCATGGTGCGCGTCCAAATCCGGCGCGGAGCCGGCGCCCGACGCGGCGGCCGTTGCGCGGAGCGTCAAGGCCACGACGCGCTCGGCAGTGCGATCGAGCAAGGGTTCCGGCAACTCGCCCGTCGTCACCGCGGCGGCCACGCGGCGATCATTGACGCCGCGGCTGCCCGGCATTTCGAGATCAAGCCCGGCGGCGACGCCGGCCACCCGATCGTTCGCCGCGCCCCAGTCCGTCATGGTGAGGCCATCGAAGCCCCACTCATCGCGCAGGATGCGCGTGAGGAGCCCTTCGTGTTCGCTGCAATAGATGCCGTTCACCTTGTTGTAGGCGCACATCACCGTCCACGGCGCCGCCTTGCGCACGGCGATCTCAAAGCCCCGCAGGTAGATTTCGCGCAGCGAGCGCTCATCCACCACCGCATCCACCACCATGCGCCGCGTCTCCTGATTGTTCACGGCAAAGTGCTTGAGGCAGGCGCCGACGCCTTGCGACTGCACCCCCTCCACCAGCGCCGCGGCCAGTTCGCCCGACAGCACGGGATCTTCGGAGAAGTACTCGAAATTGCGCCCGCACAAGGGGTGGCGCTTGATGTTGAGGCCGGGGCCCAGCAGCACATGAACGCCCTGCGCGCGGCACTCGGTGCCGATGGCGGCGCCCACTTCGCGCAACAGGTCCACGTCCCAAGCGCTGGCGAGGGCCGCGGCGGTGGGAAAGCAGGTGGCCGGTTCGGTGTTGCCGAACGCCGGCGCCCCCTTGCCAGTGGCCTTGCGCACGCCGTGGGGGCCATCGGTGAGCAGGATGGCAGGCACGCCAAGCCGCTCCACCCCAGAGGTGTGCCACAAGCCGCTGCCGGAACAGAGGGCGGCTTTTTCGTCCAAGGTCATGCGCGCCACGAGGGCCGCGGCCTGTGTGCCGAATTGGACCGACGTGCCCGGCGTCTCGCCCTCAGGCGCGAGGTCTTCCTTCATGGTTCCTCCATGTCACGGCGCCAGCCGGCCGGCGCCATCCCGCGCCGGCGCTGCCACGTCGCGTTAGGGCGCATGGTCCGAGCGCGTCAGCCAAGCCACCAACAAACGCACATGCATGTCATCAAGCCGCCCGTCGAAGGCCGGCATCTCGCCACCGCGGCCGACGGCGATGGTGTGCTCGATGGCTGCCAAGTCCGCACCGTACAGCGTCGCCGCGTCCACCAAGCTCGGCGCGCCCAGCAACGGGTTGCCGCTGCCGTCTGGCCCGTGGCAGGCGACACAGTACTGCATGTACTCCGCGTGGCCGGCGTGAGTGCTGTCGATGGGTTGGCCAGTGCCGTGCATGGCTGCCGTCAACGCCGTCAACCGCGCCACGCCAGCCTCGCCCAACACGGCTCGCCAACCCACCATCACAGCGCGACGGCCATCGCGGATGGAGCGCTCGATGTCCGCCGGCGCCCCGCCCCACTGCCAAGCGCCATCCACAAGGTTGGGGAACAGCTGCGCCTGCCCTGCGCCATCTTCGCCGTGGCACACGGCGCACTCCCGGTCAAACACACGCTTTGCGGAAGCCATGAGACCGGCGTCTGCCCGCAATGCCTCCAATGGCGCCACGGCGATGAGGTCGCGGATGCTGTCGAACTCGGCCTCGTAGGCCGCCATGCGGTCCTCCAGTTCGCCGCCCTGCGACCAGCGCAACGCGCCGGCGTAACTGCCGAGGCCCGGGTACAGGATGAGGTAGAGCACAGAAAAGGCGAGCGAAGCGAACATCGTCCAAAACCACCACATCGGCGCCGGATGCGAGCCTTCGCGCAGGTTGCCATCCCACACCGTTTCGTCGCCCTCGGGCTCTTGGGCGGCGGCGCCGAAATACACGCTGTAGATGAGCCACGCCAAGCCCGCCACGCTCACCGCGGTGACGATGAGAATCCAGCCGGCCCAGAAGTCCGACGGCAGGTCAGCGGCTGGCATCGTCGTCTTGCGCCTCGCCTTCGTCCTCAAGCGGGATGCGCGCCGTCGCGGCGATGGCCTCGTCCGAGGAACGCCAAAACAGCCACACCGCCAACACCGTGATGAACAGCATGACGAGCATGTCGCCGGCGAACACGAACCAAGTCATCGCGGCGGCGCCCCCGCGCTCGCGCCCAACCCTTGCAGGTACGCGATGAGCGCATCCAATTCCGTGGCGCCGGCGAGAGCGGCCGGCGCGGCGTCGATTTCGGCATCCGTGTACGGGTGGCCGAGGAAGCGCAGCGCCCTCATGCGCTGCATGATGTCGCCGTCCGCGTCCGCGGCACGCCGTTCAAGCCAGGGATAGCCGGGCATGATGGAGTTCGGCACGACGCTGCGCGGGTCCATGAGATGCGCGCGATGCCAGACATCCGTGTAACGCCCGCCGATGCGATGCAAATCTGGCCCGGTGCGCTTGGAGCCCCACAGGAAGGGCCGGTCGTACGCCGATTCGCCGGCGCGGGAGTACGGGCCGTAACGCCGCACTTCCGCCAACAACGGCCGCACCTGCTGCGAATGGCAGGCGCTGCACCCTTCGCGGATGTACACGTCGCGTCCGATCAGCTGCAGCGCGGGATACGGGCGCGTCGCCGGCGCCGGGGCCACGAGCGAATCCTGGAACACGCTCGGCAGCACCTGCACCAAACCGCCGATGGCGGACACGACCAAGATGCCAAAGGTCAGCAGCCCGGCATTCGCCTCCAAGCGCCGATGCAGGCCCAAGCCGTCCATCAGGCCTCCCCTCGCATCGCCCCGGCCGCGTCCGCCACGCTCGGCGGCGCCACTGCCACCGTGCAGCGCCCGCGCACCGTCCACCACAAGTTGGCGGCCATGAGCACGGCGCCGGCGAAGAACAACAGGCCGGCCACCAAGCGCAGGGCGTAGTACGGCGCCATGCTCGCCATGATGTCCTTGAAGCTGAAGCTGAGCTCGCCGATGTCGTCCAAGGCGAGCCACAGCAACCCTTGCGACACGCCGGCACCCCACATGGCGAGGACGTAGAGCATGGTGCCCGCCAAGGCGAGCCAGAAGTGGATGTTGGCCAAGCGCACGCTGCGAAGCGGGGCGCCGACGAGCCGCGGCACCAGAAAGTAGAACGTGCCGAAGGTAATCATCGCGTTCCAACCCAAGGCGCCGGAATGCACATGGCCGATGGTCCAATCGGTGAAGTGGCTCACCACGTTCACGCTGCGGATGGACATCATCGGCCCCTCAAATGTCGCCAAGCCATAGAACGCGAGCGACAGCACGATGAACTTGAGCGCCGGGTCGGTCTTCAGCTTCTGCCACGCGCCGGCCACGGTCATTACGCCATTCACCATCGTCGCCCACGACGGCGCGAGCAGCACCAAGCTCATCACCATGCCCAACGACTGCACCCATTCCGGAATGGCGCTGTAGTGCAGGTGGTGCGGCCCGGCCCAGATGTAGCTGTAAGTGAAGGCCCAGAACGCCAAGATGGAGAGCCGATAGCTCCAAATCGGCCGGTCGGCCTGCTTCGGCAGGAAGTAATACAACATGCCGAGAAAGCCGCCGGTGAGCAGAAAGCCCACCGCGTTGTGCCCGTACCACCACTGCACGATGGCGTCTTGGGCGCCGGCGAACAGCGAGTAAGACTTGGACAATGTCACCGGCACGGCCAAGCTGTTGACGATGTGCAGCATGGCGATGACGATGATGAGTGCGCCGTAGAACCAGTTGGACACGTAGATGGGCCGCACCGCGCGGCGGGCAATGGTGAGGAAGAAGACGACGCCGAAGCTCACCCACACGATGGCGATGGCGATGTCGAAGGGCCACTCCAATTCCGCGTATTCCTTGCCCCCGGTCCAACCGGCGAGCAGCGAGGCGCCGCCGGCAGCCACGCCGAGCTGCCAAGCAACGGCGCAGAACCAAGCGAGCCGCGGCAGCGCCAGCGGCACATGGCAGGTGCGCTGCACGCTGTAGAACGCGGTGCCCATGAGCGCCGAGACGCCGAAGCCGAAGATCACGGCGTTGGTGTGCAGCGCCCGCAAGCGGCCATAGGAGAGCGCCGGCCAGCCAAAATCCAGCGTTGGCCACACCAACTCCGCGGCGATGTACACCCCGGCGGCCATGCCGACCAGCGCCCAGATGACAGAGCAGAAGACGAGTGCCCGCACCACCGGGTCGTGGTAGCGCAACGCTGCTCCCGCTGGCGCGTTCACACGCCGATGGCCGGTCCGATGCCGCTGGCCCAGAGCGCCACGCTCACGCACAGCAGCGTCACCGCCCCCACCAACAGGCAGCCCACCAACGCCGAGGCCATCAACATGCCCCGCTCCGGCCCGGTGCCGAGCACCGTCGGCAGCCCCGCGTAGAGCAGGTAGAGGCTCCACAACAACGCTGGAATGAGCGCAAGCACATTGACGAACACGTGGGGAAAGAGATGCACGGCGCTGGCGATGACCAGTGGCGTGGCGACCAGCGCCACCAACGCCAAGTGCGCCCCCAAGGCGTCACGCCCGCCATAGGTGGCGGCCATCCAACGCGACACGGCCGCGGTGCTGGTGAGGCCGACGAGCAGCGCCAAGAAATAGCCCATGGCGATGAGCGTCAGCGTCTCCTGAGGCAGCCGCAGCGGTTCTCCCGCGCCCAAGCGCCAGCCGAAGAGGGAACTGCCGACGAACACGAACACCGCCGGCGCGAGCGCGAGCCACAGGATGTGCTTGAAGAGGATGCGGGCGGGATCCGGCGTGGCCGCCGCGAGCTCCGCAAAGGTGCACTGCGGGGCAAACAAGGCCCCGAGCGGAAACCATGACGATGGCAGCGTTCGCATCCTTTTCGGCGTGGCTACCCTTACGTTCGCTAGCTACGCATGATAACCCCAACGCCCGGCCCGAAGCGCCGGCCGGCGGTCCGCCAGCCGGCGCTTCGCGCCCTCAAATCGACACGCGGATGCCTGCCTCCAGCGTGCGGCCAGGGCGCGGCGCCAAGTCCTTGATGAAGGACACATGGTCGCGCTGCTCGTCGTCCGTGAGGTTGCGGCCCTGCACGAAGAAGGAGATGTTCGAGCGGCCCGCCGACAAACGGTAGCTGGCGTCGAAACGCAGATCCTCGTAGGCGTCCGTGGGCAGTTCCAAAGGCGCCACGTCATCTTGGCTGGCGGAGCGCAGGTAGTCGATGCCGACGAAGAAGCGCCCGTTGTCAACGTCGAGGCCGAAGCCACCCCGGGACGGCGGAATGCGCGGCAGGTTGTCGTTGCCATCGACGTCGAGTTCCGCTGCCACCACATCGAACATGAAGCGCAAATCGCCATGCCAATCGCCCCGCTCCCACACATGGAAGGTGGCCTCGAAATCCAGCCCGGTGAAGGTGGCGTCCGCTTGGCTGAAACGGAGCACCGCCAAGCCGTCTTGCTCGTCTCCGGTGAGCGTTTGATGGATGAAGTCGCGGAAGTGGCGGCGATAGGCCGTGGCGCGCGCCACGATGCGCTCGCTCTGATACTCGGCCTTGGCGGACAGGCTCGCTGCCTGCTCTGGGTCTAAGGACGGGTCACCCAGCTCGAAGTTGCGCGTGGCCAAATGGGCGCCGTTGGAATAGAGCTCCTCGGCAATCGGCGCCCGCGAAGACAGGTCGCCGAGCAGCGACAGACGCCAAGCGTCGCTCACTGGCGCGATGATGCCAGCGGATGCCGCGTAGGCCGTGAAGCTCCGCCGCGGGCCAGACGCGCGCGCCGATGGCTCGTGGCTCATGCGCTCCAAGCGCAAGCCGCTCTCTAGCTGCAACGCGCCGAGGCCCCGCTCCCCGGCCCAGAACAGCGCGGTGGAGCTTGAGTCCACCGGCGGTACGAAAGCCTCCTCGCCCAACGCGGAGAACTCGCGCCGGACTAGATGCAGGCCGTAGGCGTTGCGCCACGCGCCGGCCGCATCCTGCCGGAGCTCGATGCGCCCGTCATAGGCATCGTTGGCGAAGGTTGTGCCGACGTCGCCACTCGGCTCGATTTCCGCGTGCTCGTAGTCGTTGTAGCCGATGCGGGCGCTGAGGCTATCGAAGTTGCCGAAGGGCGCATCGAAGCCAAACTCAACGCTGACGCGCTGCTGCTTCATGTCGAGCCAAGCGTTGCCGCCTTCCTCGCCATGCTCCGCTTCGTCTTCGTCCTCGTCTTCGTGATGCTCCTCTTCGGCCTCCTCGTGGCCGTGTTCGTGGCCGCCCGGCAGCCCGTAGTCGCCATCCATGCGGCTGAATGAGATGCCGGCAAAGCCGTGCTCGCCAACAAACGACAGCCCGGCGGCGGCGCCGCGCACCGTGTAGTCGCTGCCCGGCAAGCGGCCATGCGCCGGCGCCTCATCTTCGTGCTCGTCCTCATCGCCATCCTCGTGATGGTCGTCGCCGTCCTCATCGCCGTCTTCGTGGTGATCGTCGCCGTCGTCGTCATGATCTTCTTGCTCGGCGTCGCGTTCTGCCGCTTCCTGCGCCATCAAGCGAGAGGATTCGGCGAAGCCGGGAATGGCGTAGTCTTCCGCTCGCCGCCGAAAGCCATCCACATGCCACACCAAGCGCCCGACGGCGCCGTCCATGCGCAGGGCCGCCGCTGTGCCGTCGCCGTTGTCGTTGCCACGCACCTCAAGCCGGGCGCCGAAATTGTCATCGGGCACCGTGTTGGCGATGCGGCCGGTTTCCACGTTCACCACGCCGCCGATGGCGCCAGACCCATACAGCAGCGTGCTCGGCCCCTTCAACACTTCCACCCGCTCCGCCACGAAGGATTCCACCGTCACCATGTGGTCTGAACTGGTGACGGACACATCGAGGGTGTCCGAGCGGTCTTCCAACATGCGCACGCGGGCGCCCGCCAAGCCGTGAATGACCGGCCGCCCGGCCGCCTCGCCGAAGGAGCTCAACCGCACGCCGGGCAACCGCTCCACGGTCGCGCCGATGTTGGCGCCGCGCGCTTGATCGAGGGCTGCGCCGGCAAGCACTTGGGCCGGTTGCGCCAAGCCAGTGTCAGAGAGTGGATGCGCCGTCACCACAACTTCTTCGTAGCGATCGGGGGGTTGGTCGGCGGACGGCTCCGCGTCCTCGCCGGCGGCGAACGCCGGCAAGCCGCACAGGCAAACAAGCCAAGCACCCGGGCAAAGGCAGCGCCGACGCACCGCTCTGGCACGGCTAGGGCCACACAAACACGCGAGCCAAGCGCTCGGGCAACGACAAACATGGAACATTGGGAACTCCCACAAGCAAAACAACGTGTTACCCCGCGAGACAGCGGGGTTGCCAGTTAGGTGCTGAGAGAGTGCGGCGGTGCCCGAATGGCTGGGGCCAACAGCGCCGCGCCCACCGCGGCGGGGGTGGCGCGTGGCGTGGCAAGGCGGGCCACCGTGGTGGTCCGCGGTGGCGGGAGGACGGCGCTGCCCAAGCCTTCTGGGGCGCCCGACGCGCAAACGGCGCAGACGGGTTCGCCAACTTGATGCAGGCTCGCTTCATGCTCGATGAGCAAAGCGCCACCGAGCAGCAGCAATGCGACGCTGCCGAGGCCGATGCGCTTGCGCGCCGCCCATGACATTGCCGACAACATCGCAGCCACCCTAGGTGCCTTCCCGCGAAGCCGCAATATGTCGCATTCGGCGGGCAATGACAACCGCGGGTGCGGGATCAGACCCGCGCACCCGCGTCGATTTGCGCCCGGCGAGCCTCCCACGCCCGCTGCAGATTCAACCAGAACTGTGCAGTCGCTTCGAAGTAGCGGCCGAGGCGGAGGGCCATGGCGGCCGTGACACCGCGCTCTCCGTTAGGCCGGCTCGCTGCCGGGCGTAGCGCAGCGTGCTGGCGCTCACAGATGCCGAGCGGTCCGGGTCGGTATCGGTCATCACCGTTACTTGGTGTTGCCAATGTTGTTGGGTTCATGCACCGCGCTAGTGTGGCGCAAGCCGCGCACCTAGGGCAAACGACCACGCAGCTTGCCGTGTACGACATGTGGCCACTAGCGTCATGCAGCCCCTGAAGCCAGCGTCAGCCTCGCCGTCGCGATAGCCGGCCTCGCGCCACGCCTTCACCCGCGTCCGAATGGCATTGACGAGCGGAATCTCCACGAACACGCCAGGATCATCGAACGACCGTGAGTCCTCGGACGCCACGACGTAGCCGGCCGTACGCCGTCCCTCCGCCAAATCGAACGTGCGCGTGGCGCGGTTGTAGCGCCAGTGCTTTGCGGGTTCTCCGACAGGGCAGAGTTCGCCAGCGGCGCATTCGTATCTGCGCCGTTCCTCGCATGGTTCGGCATACTGGCGCTGTCGCAGAGAGACAAAAGGCGGCGGATAGCCACTGACCAAGATGCCGCGAAACGGTCTAGACGAAGCCCAAGAGAAGTTCGTCTGCTACATCCGCGGGCATGGCGTTGGCGACGCCTGTGGGTGGGTTGGTGAGAGGCCACCTGTTTGGCAGGTGATCTGCGATGTGCTTACCACCAGACCCCGCCACGGGGCGATCACTGAGTACCGTACATGGCAGTTAGAGTGTAAACACGGTATCCGAGGCAAGGGATACGGTGGCGAACGGTCACCCCACGGCTAAGGAAAGAGGTGGGCAAAATGGCAGATGGATGGAACGCATTGAGGGAGAACCTGAGCGCTTGCCAGACTGTGCTGTGTGCAGGGATGAAGCCGCGAAGTGGTGTGAAAAGAGAGAAAAAGACGCGAAACGACAGAGGAAGAAGGAGGTTAGCGCCGCCGCGTTCCAGCGCAACGTGTTGAAGAAGGCGGCGAAGTAGCGCGGCGAATCGAACCGCCGGCTGGCGAGGTCCGCCCAGCCCTCTTCTTTCAGGATGGAGCGATCTAACTCGAAATCCCAGAACACCGTGAGGGACTGGCCTTGGGCATCGTCGTCCGCACAGGCGAGCGACACTTGCGGGCTGCCGCCCTCCGCCGGATGTACCACCTCCTCCACTAGCCACTGGCGGGAGCGCACGCGCACTAGGTCGCCTACTTTCGGCGCTTGCTCGGGAACGGTGGGTGGGTCGGCCGGCGACATGGGGAGAGTCTATCTCGCCGCAGCGCTCAAGCACCTTGGCTCAGTAATACACCGCCGAACTGCCACCGCCGTCCGCGGCGATCACTTCGCCGTTGATGGCCCAAGATTTGTCGGAGCAGAGGAACGCGGCAATGTGGGCGATTTCCTCGGCATCCACCATGCGGCCGATGGAGTTGCTGCGCTCGCTGCCCTCCGCGTAGTCCGCAGTCTCCACTTCGTCCGGCTGCAGGCCCAAGCGCTGCGCTCGCGCGCGCAGCACGACGGCCGTGCGCTCGGTACGCGTGGCACCCGGATGGATGCAGTTCACGGTGATGCCGTCACGCCCCAACTGCATAGCCAGGGTGCGGGTGAAGTGGACCAGCGAAACGTTCCGGGCGCCGCCGCTTAGGTTGCCGGCGATGCGGGCGTTCAAGCCGCTGATGTTGACGATCCGGCCCCAGCCAGCGGCGCGCAAGTGCGGGATGGCTGCCCGGGCGCAACGCAGCGCGCCCAAATACTTAACGTCGAAGTCGGCGAGAAAGTCCTCGTCCACGATGCTCTCTATCGGCCCGGTGGCGGTGCGCGAGCCGCCCGGCAACGAGCCGCTGTTGACGAGAATGTGCAAGCCGCCGAGTTGCTCGGCGGCAGCGTCTACCATGGCTTCAACGGCCGCGCGATCCGTTACGTCGCAAGGCAACGGTACGATGCGCGGGCCGGTGGCGAGATTGATCTCCCGCGCTGCATGTGTGAGTTCTGACTCGGTGCGAGCGACGATGGCGAGTTCTACGCCTTCCCGCGCCAGCGCGAAAGCAATCGCCTTGCCGATGCCACGGCTGCCGCCGACCACCAGAGCGCGTTTGCCGGCCAATCCCAAGTCCATGCTTGCAGTATAGAGCCGCAAGAGCGCACTCGCGCATGAAGCGGGGCGGCCATCCCGTTAAGACGGAGCCTTAACCAGTTCAGGGCCGTGCGTCGCCGACTGCCACCGGCTATGATTCCACGGGTGCCAAGAACCCTATCGATCGTGCCATTGCTGATCGCGCTTTCCGCTTGTTCGGAAACCGAATCGAGCGTCGGCGATGCGTTGTCTGGCCAATGGGTGGACTTGACGCACGATTTTTCGCCGGAGACCCTCTATTGGCCGACGTCGCCGCCTTTCGAGCTGACCGTGGAGAGCCGCGGCGAAGCGGAAGGGGGCTACTGGTACGAGGCGTACAGCTTTCGTAGCGCAGAGCATGGCGGCACGCACATCGATGCGCCAGTGCATTTTGCCAAGGGACGGCGCAGCGTCGAAGCGATTCCGCTCGACGATCTCGTGGGCCCGGCGTGTGTCATCAACGTCGCCACCGCCGCCATCGCGGACGCCGACTACCAAGTGACGGTGGCGGATATCGAGGCATGGGAGAACCAACACGGGGCGCTTCCAGCCGGCGCCATCGTTTTGTTGCGCACGGGCTATGGCGCCTTTTGGCCGGACGCCGCCCGCTACTTGGGCACCGCCGAACGAGGCTCGGAAGCGGTTTCCGAACTACGTTTCCCAGGGCTGCATCCAGACGCCGCCCGTTGGCTTGTCGACGAACGCCACCTGGACGCTATTGGCATCGATACGCCAAGCATCGATTTCGGCCAGTCGCGGCTGTTCGAATCGCATCGCATCCTGTTCGAGCGCAACGTTCCCGCCTTCGAGAACGTGGCGAATCTGGATCGCCTGCCGGCGGCAGGCGCTTGGGTTATCGCGCTGCCCATGAAGATTCGCGGCGGCAGCGGCGGCCCTTTGCGAATCGTCGCGTTGCTACCCCGCTAGCGCCGGCGTTGTGACGACCCTTGACGGGCGAGAATACGCGCCGCCGGATTCGATAAGCCAGCGCGGGCTGTCGCTTGCGTTGAACAGCCGTTCGAACCGTTGCACCGCGCGCGCAACCGCAAGGGCAACGGCGCGGCCTGCCTGGCGGTCGTCCGGCGGCTGGCTCTGAACATCGCGCACAGGCGGCGAGGTGGACGAGCCGAGTGCCGCCAGAAGGAGGGGGAACCGCGCTGTCCGGGCGGCGGATGGCGCGCGCTCCGCGACGCCGTTGATACCGAACTCGCCAAGGGCGTGGCGCAGTGCGAGGGACCCGCTCGGCTGTCCGGCATCGACACCTGCTCAAGGTCCACGAAAGACGATGCTTGGTGGCTGGAAGAGCAGCCAGTGACGACCAAGTCAACCTGCTACCTCGACGCTTCGCTGGAACACTTTCGCAACGGCTGGGCCGATAGCAGGGACGAATGGCTCAATTGGGTCGCTACCAGTTTGCGGAATTTGCAGAGCGGGCGCCGTTGCACATGGCGTGCCCAGTGTGTCTGCGACGAACTGTAACGCTGCGGTGCCCACTGCGTGGTTGCACTTGGGCGAGGGGGCTTGACGATGATATGCATCATTGCAGCGCGTCGCCCCGCTCAAACCATGCCTTGCGGCTCTAGGCCCAAGAAATGTTGGCCGGCGGTTTGATAGTGGGACTCGCGGCCTTGAACTTGCTGCGTGATCACGTGCGCGTCTTGGAAGCGGCGCTGAATGGCCCGATCCGCGAAGATGGCGGTGGCGCCGCTTAGGTTGTAGGCGATGTCCACCACCGCCGCGGATTGGCGGATGGCGTGCGTGCCGGCTAGGCGCAACGCGACGCGTTCGGGCATAGTGATCGCTCCGGTCGCCTGCACGGAGCGCCACACGTCCCCTGCCGCCTCGAACAAGAGCGCCTTGGCAGCCCGCCACGTTGCCTCCGCCTTGCCGATTTGCTGCTGCACCACCGCGTCTTCGTTGAGCGGCCGTCGAGCGAAGCGCGGCCGCTTGTCGGCGCAGAGCGCGAGGGTGGCGTCCAGGCCGGCGCGCGCATTGCCGAGCGCCACGCAGCCAAAGCCGCAGGCGAACAGCAGCTCTTGCGGGATCACATAGAGGGGCCACGGCTCTCGCGGCGGCACGACCAACGGCATCATGCGCGCGGCCGGCACGAACAGTTCGCGGGCGCGGAAGCCAAAGCTGCCGGTGCCGCGCAAGCCCTGCACCTGCCACACGTCCACGAACTCCACGTCGGCGCGCGGCAACAGGCAGAGTCGCGCCGGTTGGCCGCCGCCGGCCACCAACGCGGCAATCCAGTTGGCGTGGCGGCAGCCGCTGGAGAACATCCACTGCCCGGTGAGCCGATGGCCGCCGGCGGTGGGCGTCGCTTCCACTGCGCCTTGCGGCGGGCCGTTCGCCACCACGGTGTCCGGGTCGCCCCACACCTCCTGCGCCAACGCCGCCGGCGCCCGGGCGCAGACGGTGGCGAACACGCTGCCTTGGTTGAAGCACCAGCCCACGCTGGCGTCCGCTTGGGCGATGACGAACACCGCGCGCAGATACTCAAGCCAATCCGCCTCTTCGCCGCCGACGGAGCGCGGCGCCAACAGGCGGAACAGGCCCAGCGCCTTCATGGCGTCCGCGAGGGCCTTGGGCAACTCGCGCCCGGCATCGATGGCGTCCGCCGCGGCCCTGATCTCCGCGACGAGGGATTCGGCACGGGCGACCGGCGTGAGCGCGCCGTTATCTGTGTGCATGCGGAAAGTCTACGCCAAGGCGCGCCGCCGCCGACAAATGCCGGGCCGCGTTCGGCGCTAGCCGCTGGCGGCGCGGCGACGTTCCTCCAGTTCCGCCTCCATCACGGCGATGGTGGAGCGGTCCAAGCGATAGAACAGGATGGCGGCGGCGCCGATGAAGGAGAGCGCGGCGGGAAACAACGTGAACATCAGGCGGATGCCCAGCATGGCGGTTTCGGTTTGCGGCTGGTTCGCCACGAAGCCGAACAGCGCCAAGATGTAGCCGGCGAGCCCGGCGCCGACGGCGAGGCCCATCTTGGCAGCGAAGCCGCCGCCGGAGTAGATGAGCGCCGTGGTGCGGCGGCCGCTCTTCCACTCGCCGTAGTCTGCGCAATCCGCGTTCATGGCGAACACCAACGGCGCCAACGGGCCGGCGATGAAGTTGCCGATGCAATTGAGCGCCAGCATCCAGCCGTACTGATCCGGCGCCAAGAAGAAGAACCCGCAGGACAGCACTGTGCTCAGCACCGTGAGGGCGATCATCAAATGCTGCTTCTCGAAGCGCTGGGTGAGGAAGCGAGTGAATGTCACCCCCAGAATCATGGCGAGCGTGCCGGTGGAGAGGAACACCGCGGTGCTGTCGAAAATCCAGAACAAGCTCGCGCCGTCGTCGCCCACGTAGTACTTGAAGTAGTACAGGATGCCGCCGTTGCGCACCGCCACCTGCATGAGCGCGAACACGCCAGACACAAAGAGCGCGAGCCAAGGCACGTTGCGCGACAGGGCCGCGAGGTCTCCCCGCATGTTGGATTGCTGCCCGACGGTTTGCACGCGCTCCTTGGTGGTGGCAAACGTCACCCAGAACAGGGCTATCGAGAAGCCCGAGAAGATCAGCATGGTGAGCCGGAAGCCTTCGGCTTCGTCGCCGCCGCCCAAGATGTTCTTGAACGGCGTCACGAACGTGCCGATCAGCCACGCGGCGCCAAAGGCACACACAAAGCGGTACGCAGACACCTTCACCCGTTCGTCCGAGGAAGGCGAAATCACCCCCATCAGTGCCGAGTAGGGAATGTTGATGGCCGTGTAGGCAAGCATCATCAGCGAGTAGGTGACGTAGGCGTAGACGAGCTTGCCGGTGTCTGAAAGCGCTGGGCTGGCGAACATCGCGTAGCCGAGCAGCCCGTAGGGAACCGCCATCCACAGCAGGTACGGCCGGTACTTCCCCCAGCGCGTCTCGGTGCGATCCGCGACCAGCCCCATCGCCGGGTCGCTGAGGGCATCCACCGCCTTGGTGACCAAGAACATCGTGCCCACCGCGGCCGGGTGCAGGCCGAACACATCCGTGTAGTAGTACAGCAGGAAGATGTTGAACACCTGAAAGTAGAAGTTGGAGGCGGCATCCCCCAAGCCGTAGCCGAACTTCTCGGTGAACCTCAGCGTCTGGGCGGCCGAGCGTGTGGGTGCGGCCATTTGGGGCCCTCCGGGATTTATGGGCGAGTGCTTGGAGCGAGGGCTAGCTCGCCGCGGTCTTGCAGTAGTAATCGATGAAGCGCTGATGTTCCGGCAGTTGCTGCACCAGCCGGTCCACCGAGCCGTGGATGCCGGCCAAGAACTGCGTCAGTTCCTCTTCCGTCATCATGTTGACGATGGGATGGTATTGCTCCGGTTCGAGCCCCTGCCCCATCATCACCTGAATCCAAGACGTTTCGCCAAACAGTTCCGTCGGCACCTTGAACACCCGGCCGGCTTGCTTGAACAGCTCGATGCGGTGGGTGAGGGAATCCGGCACGTCCATGGCGCGGCACTGCCGCCAGAAATCGCTGTCCGCGCGGCGGGTGACGTGGTAGTGCAGGATGATGAAATCGCGCACGTTGTCGATCTCGAAGTTCATTTGGCTGTTGAACTCGTCAATGTCTGGCGCCCGAATGCCGTCGTAGGGGAACATTTGCATCAAGCGAATCAAGCTGCGCTGAATGAGGTGGATGCTGGTGGACTCCAACGGTTCGATGAAGCCGGAGGCCAAGCCCACCGCCACGCAGTTCTTCTCCCAATGCCGACGGCGCTGGCCGGCGCCGAAGCGAATGACGCGCGGCTCCGTGAGCGCGTCGCCTTCAACGTTGCCCATGAGCTGCCCAACGGCCTCGTCGTCGGACCAGTGGCGGCTGCTGAACACCACCCCGTTGCCGACCCGGCGCTGCAGGGGGATGCGCCATTGCCAGCCGGCCGCCCTGGCCATGGCGCGGGTGTAGGGGATGGGCGGCGCCACGGCCTTGGTTTGCACGGCCACGGCGCGGTCGCAAGGCAGCCAGTGCCCCCAATCCTCGTAGCCGATGTCCAGTTGCTGCCCGATCAGCAGGGCGCGAAAGCCGGTGCAATCGATGAACAAGTCCCCTTCCACCAGCTGCCCGGAACGCAGGCGGATGCCGGTGATGAAGCCGTCTGCCGGGTCTTGCAGCACCGCTTCGATCTTCCCCTCCTGGCGTTTCACCCCGTGCTCCTCGGCAATGCCGCGCAGGAACTTGGCATATAGGGAGGCGTCAATGTGGTAGGCGTAGTTCAGCTTGTTGTTCGGCAGCACGGCGAAGCGGCCGCGCTTGGCGGCCAGCCACTCGTTGCAGTACGCGCCATACTCGCGGCTGATGCCCAAGCGCTTGCCCTTCAGCCAAAAGTGCTGAAAGCCGGCGGCCCAGCTGTCTTTGCCGGCCCAGCCGAAGGAATGGATGTAGTCCTCGCCGACATCGCGCCAGCCTTCGAAGGAGATGCCCAGCTTGAAGGTGGCCTGCACCGCCTTGAGGAAATCCTGCTCCTTCACCTTCAGCAGTTGGTGGAAGGTGATGAGGGTGGGAATGGTTGCCTCGCCCACGCCGACGGTGCCGATTTCCTCGGATTCCACCAAGGTGATGTCCAGCGTCTTGCCGATGAGCTTCGACAGTGCCGCCGCGGTCATCCAACCGGCGGTGCCGCCGCCGGCGATCACAACCCGATGAATCCTTTTGTTTGTCACGGCACCCCCGGCGCGACCGCTCGCGCGCTACCCGTTCAATCTTTGGGCGAGCTTCGCCCGCAACTGCTTCGCCGCCGCCTCGCCAAGCGGCGCCAACGCGCCTCTGGCCGCTTCTGGAATGTGCTCGTGGGTGGCGTCGCCCGCGTCGAACACATAGTGGTTGAAGAGCCCGCGCCACGCCTCCCGTTGCCGCGGCGGCAGATCGCGCAGCGCGAGGATGCCATGCATCAAGGCATCCGCCGGCGAGCCCAGATGCATGGGGCTGGCCAGCCACCAATAGTTCACCAACAGGTTGAAGGGCGCCAAGGACTCGACATGGTGCCACCACATGCTGGGAATGAAGAGCGCGTCGCCGGGCCCCAACGTGGCGGTTTTGGCGTGGCGCATCGCCTCGGCGAAGCGCGGGTGGCGGGCCAAGTCCGGCGCGGCGAAGTCCACCAAGCTCACTGGCTGGCCGGCCGGGGTTTTGTCCAGCGGCCCCACATAGAGGCTCGCCAACTGCTCCGGCGGCAGCAGGGTGAAGCGCCGCTCACCGGCCACCACGCAGGCGAGGTTGTTCGGAAAATCGTAGTGGGCGGCGATGCGGGCTTGGTTGCCGAGCCAGAAGCTCACCACGGCTTGCTCGGACGGCACCTGCACATCGTTGTGGGCGCGAAAGCCCGGCAGCCACGCCTCCACCGACGTGGAGCCAATGTAGATGGATGCCAAGTGCGCCTCGCGCGCCGGGTCCGCCAGCTTGCCCAGCACCTGCGCCAAGGTGGCCCGGCCGCGTTGGAAGTTGAAGCCTGTGCAATCCGCGTTGTAGAAGAACCGCCCCTTCGCCTGCGCTTCGGCGGCGTAAACGGTGAGTGGTCGCTCGGTGTGGAACTGGCCGAGGTAGCGGGTTGCCGCCGCCAGCGATTGGCTGCATTCGCGCACCGCCGGCCAATCGCGGACGGCGCCCTTCAGCAGCACCGGCTCGGAAGACTCGAAGCATCGCGGCGCCACGCCGCCAGCGTCGCTGGCCGCGCTGTGGACGCAAGGCAGGTCAGCCAACCAGTCCATCATCCAAATCCAAGCGCTGGTTCTTGATCCCGATCAAGGTTCTCAGGTGAGCCATCGAGGCCAACATCATGAACAGCGGCATCAAGAAGCCTTGTGCCTGCAAGTCGCCCAGCTCCTCCCCGGACAACTCCTGCAGCTTCTCCTCCGCCACGCAGTGAAAGCCGAGCAGTTCGTTCACGGAGCCGTCCTGAAGCGGTATCTCGAACGTGACCGCCTCGATCAAATCAAGCTCCTGCAAGGCTTCGACGAATGCCTTGGAGTGCATGACGGCGCCGTAGATCGCCTCCACCAGGTCCGCAGTCTGCTCCAGAAAGTCCGTGTATTCGCCCAACGGCTGAAACAGCGCCTCCCCCTCCTCGGTGTTGACCCGGGGATGATCCACATCCAAGGCCAACACACGCACGCTTTCGCCTTGGTCCGGGTCTTCGGGCGGTTGGATGGCAATGAGAAAGGGCTCCCGCCGAATCATGGCAGGGATGTAGCCGGCCTGCCAGCCGTCATCGTCCAGAAAGAGGTTTTCGTTCTCCTGCAAGCCGAATAGGGCCACCGGACGGATGCCGCCATCGCTGCCCTGATGAAACAGGATTGGGTAGAACGCCTGCACGTCGCGGAACTCGAAAGGAAAGGTGGCCACATGCATCACGTTGTCGCCAAAGCGGGCGGAGCGCTCGGTGATGACTTTGAGGTGCTGATGTTCCTCGTGGTCGAGCATGATGAAGTTGGTCATTTGCCTCGCCTCCTCTATGGCTTCTTTGTGCGCTTCTACGGGGTTCTATTGCGTTCGGGCCGCCCGCAGCGCGTTCAAGAGCTGCCGATTGGTCGGCAAGCGCTGCGCCAGCTTGTCCGCCTGCTGCGCGGTGTTGCGGAACACCGCCGCCGCCCGTTGCGCCGTTGGCGCGCAGCCTTGGGCGTCTTGGTAGCGCGGCCTGAAACCGAGGCCATAGAGCACATACTGATAACTCGCTGAAGGAAAGAGTTCATCGAGCAACGGCGCGTCCTCGTGCCACGGCGGCTGCTGCTGCCACAGGGTGAGCTTATCGCGCAGCGCCTCCGGGCATGTTTCCGGCGCCCGGTTGTCCCGCCAATACTCGCTGCCTTCACGGCGCGACAGCATGTAATGCAGCTTCAGAAACTCGACGATGCGTTGCCAATGGTGGCGCATCTTCGCGTTGAAGCGCTTGGCCAGCACGGCCATGATCTCCCGGTCTCTCGGCAACTGCCGGCCGATGATGGCGGCGGCTTGCTCGATGAGCGCGAGCGCGGACGCCTCCAGCGGCTCGACGAAGCCAGCGGCCAGGCCCACCGCGACGCAGTTGCGCGTCCACGGCTCCTCTCGGTAGCCGGGTTCGAAGGGGATGCTGCGGTAGTCGAGCGCGTCGACGTCGATGCCGGGCGAGGTGTGCTGGATGTGGCGCTGCAGCGTCTGCATCGCGGTGGCTTCGTCAACATGCGCGCGGCTATGCACATAGCCCAAGCCGCGGCGCGTTTGCAGGCCGATGTCCCAAATCCAGCCGGCGCTTTGCGCAGTGGCGCAGGTCGCCGAAGCGATGGCGTCCCGTTCGGCGTTCGCATGAGGCACCTGCACGGCGATGGCGCGGTCGTTGAAGAGCCAGCGCCGAACGGAGGTGAACGCGCGCCCAAAGTGCGCGCCAATCAAAAGCGCCCGCTGCCCGCTGCAATCCACGAACAGATCGCCGGCGACGCGCTGCCCGCCGCCGAGCACCAGCGCCGCCAAGTCTCCGTCAGGGTGGCACTCCACGCCCTCGACGGTGCCGGAAAGGTGCCGCACGCCTTGGCGTTCCACCGCGTGGCGGCGCAGCAAATGCGCGAACTTGCCGGCATCCAAGTGGTAGCCGTAGTTCACGGTGAAGGCGTAGTCCGGCGCGCTGGCCTGTTTGGGCGCAAGCCCTTCGGCAATCACCCGCGCTTGCGGCGTGACGGCCTCCGCAAACGCCGGCCTCCCGCCCTGCGCCAGCCAATGCCGCGCTGGGTTCATGCTCGCGTACTCGGCAGGCCAACTGAAGGGATGGCAGTATGCGTCCGCGCCGTCGTCCTGCGCCCAGCCGAAGAACCTGGTGCCCTGCTTGAAGCTCGCCTCGGCGCCGCGGATGAAATCGGCTTCGGACAAGCCGATGCGCTGCAGCGTCATGCGCATGGAAGGCCAAGTGCCTTCGCCAACGCCGACGGTCGGCACGTCCGGAGATTCGACCAACAGCACCGCCGGCAGTTCCGCGTTGCGCCGGCGGCGCTCCGCGGCCAACACGTTGGCTGTGATCCAGCCAGCCGTGCCGCCACCCAGAATCACCACCGTGCGGGTTGGCCGATTCATTGCCCATTATTCGCCGCGCTGGTTTTGGCTGCGCACCCAAGGGGGATGGTACTACGCGCAGCCGCCACCAGCGACGGCATCCAACAAGGCCCGGTTAGAATTTGTACCGGAAGCCTATGTTGTAACGTGTGCCCAACTGGTCCGCAAACAGCGTCTGGCGTTCATCGCGACCGAAGATGTGTACCGTTTCGTTGGTGATGTTCAGCACATCCAGGTACACCTGCATTTGGTCTGTGAACCAGTAGCTGGCGGACAGGTCGAGCTGTTGGTACGGCGCCACATACGTCGGCGGCCCCGAACCCACATTCGTTTGGCCAGTGCCGGACAAGAACTCGTCGCGCCAGTTGTAGGCCAACCGGACGCTGATGTCGTTCTTGTCGTAGAAGGCGATGAGGTTGGCGGAGTCGCTCAAGCCTGTGAGCACGAACTGCTCCGCCAAGTTGAGGTTGTCGTACCCAACGTCCGCATCCACGATGGTGGCGTTGACGATGGCGCCGAAGCCGCTCTCGCCGAAGTTGTGCTGGAGGACAAACTCCCAGCCACTCATCGTGGCCTCCTCGATGTTCACCGGCACGGTCATGTTGAACGGCGCCGCCGGGTCTCGCCCTGCCACGCCCGAAATGGTGCCGGTCTCCGCGTCCACGCCCTCCGCGTCCGCGCGGTTGGCGATGATCCAAGAGTAGAGCGTGCCGCCGTCCGAACTGCCGGTGGCTTGCCGCGCCTCTTGGCCCAACGGGCCCAGCGCCGGATGCGGCAGGTTGAATAGCGTTTCCACCACAGATGAGGTGCCGATGAAGTTTTCCACGTCCTTGTGGAAATAGCCGGCCGCGACGTAGCTGTCCTCGCTGTAGTACCACTCCAAGGAGAGATCGATGTTGCTGGACTCGAACGGCAGCAAACCGGGGTTGCCGCGATTGCCCAAGCCGCCGTCGATGCGCACCAAGGAGTTGATGGTTTGGCCGCCTTGGATGTCCCCGTAGCCGGGCCGCGTGATGGTTTCGCTGTAGGAGACGCGCGCCACCAAATCGTCCGTCAGCCCAAACTTGAAGTCGACATTGGGCAGCACGACGTCATAGTCGCCCTCCAAGTTGGTGAACTCGGGATTCTCCGAGCGCACCGCGGACAGCTCGTTGCCGGACACCCAATTGATGGCGGTATACGCCGGAGAGAGCGCTTGGGAGGCGACGTCCGTCTGTTCATAGCGCAGGCCGATGCGCACGTCGATGGGCATGTCGCCGGCTTCAAACGTCATGTTCGCCTGCATGTAGGCGGCCACGGAGTCTTCTTCGGTGCGCCGGTCTTCCGTGTAATTGTTGGAAGCGCAAAGCCCCGTGCCGCAGGGGCCCATGTCCGTCAACTGGAAAATGTTGGCCTCGCCGGACGCCATCAGTGCCTCGGTGCGCGCGATCACCTGCACCATGTCGAAGGTGTAGAAGTCTGTTTGGCGGCGAGGATCGTCGCCACCGGGAATCTCGTCGAACGCCTTGCGGGCGGAGGCGGGCCGCATCAGGTCTGCAATGGCGCCGAGAGGCGTTTGCTGATTGTTCCAAGCGTCGCGTTGCACGACGGACTGCGCGGAGCGGTTGTTCACCTCCGTGAGCTGCACGCCAAAATCGATGCTCTCGATGAAGTCGAAGTCCATGTCGAAGGTGCCACCCGCCCGTGCCTGCTCGATGTCCATCCGCGAATAGGCATTGGTGAAGACGCTGCCGGTGACCTGCATGTCGTCTGGGCTCAGCGGGTCGCTCAAGGTCATTCCCAACAGTGGCAGTTCCTTGCCGAAATAGCCGGTGGTGCGGTTCCGCGTCCACGCCGCGATGGAGAGCAGCGATGAGCTCCCGTAGGGGCTGTCCGGCGAGCGCTCGGCCATGGAGTCGTGATAGTCGAACTCCAGCGTCAAGCGTTCCGACACATCCCAAAGCACGTTGAGGCCCAAGGCGCCATTCTGCGCTTGGAAGGCGTCCTGCCCGGCGCCCATGGAGAAGTCGCTGCCGGATGAGTTCTCCGTGTACACCAGCGGCGTGGCTTGGGGGCCATCGCTCCAACTCGTTTCCTGGCCGCCGAAGTTGAACCAAGCGGAGAGGTTGTTGTAGGTGCGGGACAGTTCCAATTCTGAGTAGGTGTAGTCCAACGTGGCTTCCACCTGCTCGCTTGGCTGCCACTGCAGCGTGAGCTGGCCGTTGGTGCGCACGCGGTCGTACTCCGCCAACTCATAGCCGATGACCTGCGGAACCGAGTAGAGGTCATCATCGCCTGGGCGGTTCTGTTGGTTCATGTCACCCGCCGGCGGAATGCCACCCCACTCGGAGCGGCCCACGCCACACCAACAGTTGTTCACCACCCCCTCGAAGGTGCGCCACCCGCCGACGCTGGCGCGGTTGACGGCGCTGTCCCGCGATTGGCGCACGGCGCTCACCGCAACGCCGAAGGTGTCGTCCGCGAAGGTGTTCGAGAACAGGGCGGACAGTTCCTCCGTCCACTGATTGCCTTCTTCCGTGGAGGTGTCGTGGTGGCCGCTGGCGGCGGCGGTGAAATGGGTGCCGGGGGCATCCAAGGGGCGCGTGGTGCGGATGTTGATGGTTGAGCCGATGCCGCCTGTCGGCACATTGGCCTGCCCGCTCTTGTACACCTCCACCGAGGCGATGCCCTCGGAGGCGAGGTTGCCGAAGTCAAACGAGCGCCCTAAGGCGTCGCTGGTTGGCATTTGGCGCCCGTTCAACAGCACCAGATTGAACCCCGGGCCGAAGCCGCGCACCGTCACCCGGGCGCCCTCGCCACGGTCTCGGTCAATGGACACGCCGGTGATGCGCTGCAGGGATTCGGCCAAGTTGCCGTCCGGGAAGTTCCCGATGTCCTCTGCGGTGATGGCGTCCACCACGCCGTCTCTGGCCCGCTTCAGCTCCATGGACTGCCTGAGGCTTTGGCGGATGCCGACGACGACGATCTCTTCGATCGGCCCCTGCGCTTGCGCCGCGTTTGCCGGCGCTTCTTGCGCATAGGCCGCCGGCGCACCGACGGCAATCCCCTTCAAGGCGAGGGAAACGGCCACAGTGAGCGGCGATTTCTTGAAGCGCTCGTTACCCATAGAGTGTTCCTCCTCCCCGTTTTCCCCGTTTTGGGGTTGGCGTGCTTCCGCCAAGTTGGTGGATGGCCTAAAACATGGAGGCCATCGCCATTCAGCGGAATGACAACGCTGTCATTTGCGGCTTATATGAAACCGCACGAGCGATGTCAACGAACTTTTGCCGCTCCATCGGCGGGGCGTCCCCTTTGTGCGCCAAGGCGTCGGGCGTGGGCTTGCATGGTGAACTCGATGCGACGGCCGCCACCGCCCCAGAGTGCCACGGGCCGCGCCTTCGCTAGCCCGGAGGCGGCACCAAAGCAGCCGCCAGCGCGTAGCCGGTGGGAAACAGCGGCTCGCCGGACGCGGCGCCATCGCCGCTCGTGTTCGCGCTCCTTGGCCAAGGCAGCGGCAACCGCCCGGTGAAGCCGTGTTGGCCGAACAGCACCTCAGCGACGCCCTGCCCTTCCGAACCCGGCAGCCAGCCGGCAACGAAGGCGGCGCAGGCGTCGAGTTCAGCGTTCACCACCAACGGCCGCCCAGAGATCAACAGCGCCACCACCGGCACGCCCGTGGCGGCGATGCGTCGGATGCAAGCCAAATCCTCTGGATGCGTGCGCGCGAGCTCGAGGCTCTGACCATACGGCCCCAAGGGATTGATGAGGCCCCGCACCGCGGAGCCGGTGTCTTGGATCACCTCATCGCCCGGGCGAATGTCGCCAAAGCCCTCGGCGTATGGCTTCTCGCCGATGACGACGAGGGCCGCATCGTGCTTTGCGGGATCCGCCTCGGCGCCGCTCAAGTCCGCACTGAGTTCCGCCTGTGGCGCCATGGCGTGGATGCCTTCCCAGATGGTGGTGCCTTCGATGGTGGCATTGCCGTTCTCGCCCTGCCAGCTCAACGTCCAGCCGCCGCATTGGTGGCCGAGGTTGTGGGCGTTCTTGCCGGCCACCAGCAAGCGTTGGCTCGGCGCCAGGGGGAGCAGGCCCAAGCGGTTCTTCAGCAGCACCAAGGAAGCGCGCACGGCGCGCTTGGCCACTTGCCGATGCGCTGGCGAGCCGAAGCTGGCGGCGCCGATGCCGGAACGCTCAGCCGGGCGCGGCGCGTCGAACAAACCCTGGCGCAGCTTGGCGCGCAGAATGCGGCGCACCGCGTCGTCGATGCGTTCCATGCGGACGTGGCCGCCCCGCACCTGCGCTTCCAGCGCGTCCATGAACTCGCGCCAAGCCTCGGGCACCATGAGCATGTCCAAGCCCGCGTTCACGCACTGGCGCACCGCCACGCCATAGTCGTCGTCCAAGTACTTCAAGCCGTCCCAATCCGACACGACGATGCCCTCAAAGCCCAACCGCTGCTTCAATAGTTCGGTGACGAGAAAGCGGTGGCCGTGGCACTTGTCGCCGTTCCAGCTATTGAAGGAGACCATCAAGCTCATCACCCCGGCCTTGAGGGCGGGGTAGTACGGCGCCACGTGGGTGGCCTCGAACGCCTCCCAATCGAGGGTCGTCTCGCCTTGATCCATGCCGTGTTGGGTGCCGCCGTCCCCCGCCCAGTGCTTCACGCAGGCCATGACGCCCTCGTCCTGCAGGGCGCGGACGTAGCTCACGCCGAACTCGGCAACGCGCTGCGGGTCGCAGCCAAAGCTCTCGTAGGTGCGCCCCCATTGGCTGTTGCCGACCACAGCGAGGGTGGGCGCGAAGTTCCAATCCAAGCCCGTGGCGCGCATCTCCTTGGCGGTGATGCGGGCGATCTCCGCCGCCAGTTGCGGGCTGCCGGCGGCGCCGAGGCCGATGTTGTGCGGGAAGATGGTGGCGCCGCGCACATTGTTGTGGCCATGCACCGCGTCAATGCCGAACAGGATGGGCACGCCTGGGCTGTCCGCATCCGCCACCGCCGCCTGCCAGAACTGGTCGTTCATTGCCACCCAGTCCGCCGGCGCGTTGCCGCCTGGGTGGGAGCCGCCGCCAGAGAGCACGGCCCCCAAGGCGTGCGCCTTGACATCCTCTGGGGTGACGGCCAAACGCTCGGCCATGGTCATCTGGCCGATCTTCTGGCGCAGGCTCATTCGTTTGAGCCAGCCCGACACGAAGGCTTCCTCGCGCATGTCCGCCATGGGGCCTACTCCTGCGCCACGAGGAACGGCAAGTTGGCGTGGCCGACGCCGCCCTGGCCGTCTCCGACATACACAAACAGCCGATAAGCGCCTGGCCGCGTCGGCGCCTGCAGCTGCGTCTCACTGGCTTCCGGGCTCAGCACGGCGTCCGCGAGCTCCTGGGGAATCTCCTCTGGGTCGCCCCCGCTTTGGGTGGCTGCGCTCTCCCGCAACAGGCGCCAATCGAAACGCAGCGGGTCTTGCTCCGGGTCGCTCGCCTGCACCGCGGCGGCATAGGTTTGCCCTGGGCGCAGCCGCACCGAGTCTTCCGCGGCTTGGCCATCAAGGGCGAGGCCGGCGACCTGCGGCGCTCGATTGGCCGGCCAATCGCCAGTCCAGATGCGCTGCAGCACATCCACCGCCTCGGTGCGCCGCCCGTCGGCGGTGAACAGCCCATACCAAGTGGGCGTGCGCTCCTGCTTCTGCCCCCACAGGAAGGCGTAACTGCCAACGACGCGCCCGGCCAACGGCGCCAGCGCCTGCTCGTAGCCCGTTCGGTAGCGCTGCGCCTTGGCAGAGCTAGTGGGTTCGATGGGGGCGCCCCACTCCGTGGTCGGCGCCTCCCAGTGGCCAATCGTGCCCCACTCGGTGACCATGAGCGGCATGTCGAGGCCGATCTCCACCAAGGCGTCCGGCAGCCCGGCAAGCCCGCCGTACACCTGCACGCTCAAGAAATCCAAATCCGGCGCGCGCTGGCGAATCACTTGGGCGAGTTCCGCGCTGATGCCGGCGGTGGTGGTCGTGGTGGGATGGTGCGGGTCCAGCTCGTGAATCATCTTCGAGAGATCGTTCACGGCGTCGTAGACGCGGGGGTTGCTGTAATCGTGATTGAGCTCGTTGCCAATGATCCAAGCCAATAGCGCGGGATGGTCGCGGTGCGCCAGCACCTGCTCACGCAGGCCCTCGAATTGCCGCGCCACGGCCTCGGCGTCGTCATAGTCGAAGCCGTGGCGTTCCCGCGCCACGTCCAAACACAGCGCCACTGTCAACCCAAGCTCCCGCGCCCGGTCCAAGATGGCGCCGTCCTCCACGGCCCAGTTGCGCACCGAGTTGCCGCCGTGCCGGGGCAGCGTGGCGAGATCGTCCGGGTTTTGGCTACCCACGCCCCGAATCACATAGGGCGCGTTGCCTCGATAGAGTTGGTAGGTGCCCGGTTCGCCCCGGATCTCCACCGGCACCGGCCCCTGCCGCGACACGGGGGCGGCAACGCTTGCCAAGAGCCAACGCGGCGGGCCGCTGCGATCTGCCTCTGGCTGCGGCTGCGACGCGGCGACGACGCCACTGGCCAAGGCGCCTGCCAAGCTCACCGCCGCCATCACATGGGCCACACTCATTGGTCAATCTTCCGCCTCACCGGGGCGCCGCAGCGCACGCTGTCGCAGACAGCATGGCCGGCGTCCTCCATCGGCGGGCGCTAATCTGCCAATCAAATGACAACGTTGTCAAGCCGGGGATGCCGGGGCTGGATTCAGAGTCGGTGGCTGGCCCGGCCACGATCTTGGTGTCGCGCCGGGCGCGGGGCAGCGGATGGTGGCGCGTGCCTCGCGCCTCAGTCGCGCCCTAAGTCGTGGACTCCCTAACGACGATCTCGCAGGCAAAGGGCACCACGGGGGGTTCCGTCGCGTTGCCGTTCAACCGGTCCATCAACAGCCCGGCGGCGGTCTTCGCCATCTCGCGGATGGGCTGGCGCACGGTGGTGAGGGGCGGCCAAAGGCGCGATGCCAACGGGGCGTCGTCAAAGCCAGCCACGGAGAGGTCTTCCGGGATGGCGAGGCCCCGCTGCCGCGCCGCCAGCAGCGTACCAGCGGCCATGTCGTCGTTGCTGGCGACGATGGCGGTGGGCATCTGCGGCAGGTTCAGCAACTCGGCGGCGGCGGCCTTGCCGGAATCGAAGTTGAAGTAGCCCTGCCGGACAAGCCGCCCCCGATAGCGAATGCCGTGCTTCGCCAACGCCTGTCGATAGCCGGCGAAGCGCTTGGCCGTGGCGCCATGGTCTGGGTCGCCCTTGATGAAGCCGATGGCGCGGTGCCCGCGCTCGATGAGGAACTCGGTGAGCGAGCAGCTCGCAGCCTGCTCCTCGCACAGAATCGTCACCTGCCCCGCCGTCGCCACCTTCGGCGTGATGGCGGCGAACGGAGTCTCCAGCCGGCGCAGCAGGCGCTGCAGGTCCGGCAGGTCTCCCATGGGGGCCGGCAAGACGACGCCCTCCACCCGGGCTTGGGTGATGAAGCGCTCAACCTGTTCGACGAGTTCCGCGTTCGGCAACGTCAACGGCCGCAGCAAGAGGGAGTAATCCCGCTCCTCGCACGCGCTCAACGCGCCGTCGAGCACATCCTTCATGTAGCTGAACTCGTCCGGGCTGCCATAGACCAAGCCCAGCACCCGAGACCTGCGGCCAGAGAGGGAGCGGGCCGCCACGTTCGGCAGGTAACGCAAGCGCTCCACCGCTTCGAGCACCTTGTCGCGCGTGCTCTCGCGGACATTCGGTTCGTTGTTGACGACGCGCGAGACCGTCTTGATGGAGACTCCGGCCTGCTCGGCGACGTCGAAGATCGTGGCGTTGCCCTGCCGCGCTGCTCGCTGCTTGGACGTCATGGCGCTGGCTTGGGCGCGAGCCGTTGGCGGCGTCAAGCCGCGCGGGCGCTCACCTTCATCATGGCGGCCACGATGTCGTCCTGATAACGCTCCGGCAGGTCGTGCCCAGCGCCGTCCAGCGTCAGCAACTCGGCGCCTGGGATCGTTTCCGCCAACGCCAAGCCGTGGGGGTACGGCAAGATCGGGTCTTCCGTGCCGTGGATGACGAGCGTCGGCACGTCCACCTCACGCAGCAGCGGCCGCCGGTCTGCCGGGTGGCTCGCGCCAATGGCCAGCGCATGATTGTTCATCGCCTCGAAGTGCTCCGCCCGCTCGAACTCGCGCTCGGCCAAGGCGCGCTGGCGGCGGCGATCGAACCCGGACGCCGAGCCAGCCAAGCGGCCAAACATCTCCACCCGCATGGCGATTTTCTCCTCGCGGGTGTTGAGCGGGCGCGTCTGCAAGGCCATGGTCTCCTCCAGCCACGCTGGGTCTGGGCCGAGCAAATCTGCGGCGCCGAGTTCCGGCTGCTCGCCGCCGCCGGAGAGCGGCGATGACATGATGATGGTGGCGCTCGCAATGCGCGGCCGATGATGGATCGCCAACGCCTGTACGATCATGCCGCCCATGGAAGCGCCAGCCACGTCGGCGCGGTCGATGCCGAGCGCATCGAGCACCCCCACCGCGTCCGCCGCCAGGTCATTGAGGTCGTACGGCGCCGCCCCGAAGTCGAAGCAGGTGGACCTGCCCGTGTCCCGGTTGTCGTAGCGGATGACGCGGCGACGCTGCGCCACCAGCCGTTGCACGAACTCGTCGTCCCAGTAGATGCCTTGCGCGGACGCGCCCATGACGAGCAACAGCGGCGCATCGCCGGCATCGCCGAAAGATTCCGTGCAGATGTCGATGCCGTTCGCCCGCACCATTTTCTCTGGCATGGCCTGTCATTCCCCTGCGCCAATCGATAACCTGTTATACATCAAGGCAAACGAGCGCAAAGGCCAAAGGCCAAAACAAGCGCAGAGACCAACAAGCGCAGAGGCAAACGTGCGCAACGCGCGCATAGGCGCATAGGGAAGCAAGCACAAGGGCAAACGAGCGAATGAGCATGGAATATCGAACGCTTGGCCGCGCCGGCGTGAAAGTCAGCCCGGTCGCGCTCGGCACGGTGAACTTCTCTTGGCTCACCGCCGAGGCGGAATCATTCGCCATGATGGACCGGGCGTTGGAGCTCGGCGTGAACTTCTTCGACACCTCCAACAACTACAACGCCGGCCAAACGGAAGCCCTCATCGGCCGCTGGCTGGCGCAGGGCGGCGGTCGGCGCGAGCGCATCGTGCTGGCCACCAAGGTGTACTCCAAGCCGAACGAATGGGGCGCGGCAGACCCGGCTAAGCGCACTGGCGAATGGGTGGGGCCGAACGACCATGGCCTCTCCGCCCGGCACATCCGCGCCGCCGTGGAGGCGAGCCTCACGCGCCTGCAAACAGACCACATTGACCTCTACCAGACGCACCATGTAGACCGTGCCGTGCGCTTTGAAGAGCTCTGGCAGGCGATGGAGCTGTTGGTGGCCCAAGGCAAGGTCGTTTATGTGGGCAGTTCCAACTACGCTGGCTGGCACATCGCCAAGGCGCAGGAGGCAGCCAAGTGCAGCGGCTTTCTTGGCTTCGTCTCGGAACAGAGCGTCTACAACCTGGCGAATCGGCAGGTGGAACTGGAAGTCATCCCCGCATGCGAGGCGTATGGCTTGGGCTTCGTGCCGTACAGCCCCCTAGCTGGGGGGCAGCTTGGCGGCCGCTCCGGCGCAGACGCCGGCAGCCGCCGAGCCTTCATGCCGAAATCCAGCAAGGCCGACGCCTATCAAGCCCTGTGCGACGAGCTAGGGCTTGCCCCGGCGGACGTGGCCGTGGCGTGGGTGGCGCAGCAGCCGGGCGTGACCGCGCCCATCATCGGGCCGCGCACCATGGCGCAGCTCGAAGCGAACGTTGCCGCGGCGCAACTGCAACTCGATGCGTCCGCCATCGAGCGGCTGGATGAGTTGTTCCCAGGGCCCGGCGGCCCTGCGCCAGAGGCATACGCTTGGTAGGCGCTCGTCACGGTGCGCCGGCGCCTCATTCCACTGCCAAGCCCAGTTTGGTCAACTTGCGCGTCAAGGTGTTGCGCCCGTAGCCGAGCCGCTGCGCGGCCTCCCCCTTGTGGCCATTGGTGTGATCCAAGGCGGCCTCGATCAGCGTGCGCTCGAACTCTGCCAAGGCCCGTGTCAGCACTTCGCCAGTGCCGGCGGCGAATTCACGCTGCGCCCAAGCTGCCAAGCCTGCCTGCCAATCCTGCGGCGCAGAGGCGGCGACCGCCGGCTTCGCCCGCAGCAACTCCGGCGGCAAATCCTCGATCAAAATCTCGCGGCCAGCGGCCATCACCGTGAGCCAGCGGCAGGCGTTCTGCAATTGGCGCACATTGCCGCGCCACGGCAACCCGCACAGGTAGGCTTCGGTCTCTGGCAGCAGCGTCTTCGGCTCGCCGCCAAGCTCCTTGGCCGCGGCGGCGAGAAAGTGCCGCGCCAACGCCGGGATGTCCTCGCTGCGTTCAGCAAGCAGCGGCAGGTGAACGCGAATGACGTTCAAGCGGTGATACAAGTCTTCCCGGAACGCGCCGGATGCCACCAGCGCCTCCAAATCTTGGTGCGTCGCGGCGATGACGCGCACATCCACCTTCACCGTGGCGCGCCCGCCAACGCGGTAGAACTCGCCATCCGCGAGCACGCGCAGCAAGCGCGTCTGCGCATCCGCCGGCATGTCGCCGATCTCGTCTAGGAACAACGTGCCGCCATCGGCCTGCTCGAAGCGGCCGATGCGCCGGGCGTTGGCGCCGGTGAACGCGCCCTTCTCATGCCCGAACAGCTCCGTTTCAATGAGCTCCTTGGGGATGGCCGCCATGTTGAGGGCCACCAGTGGGCCTTGGGCGCGCGGGCTGTGCCGGTGCAAGGCGTTGGTCACCAGTTCCTTGCCGGTGCCCGAAGCGCCGCTGATGAGCACCGTGATGTTGGAGTGCGCCAAGCGCCCGATGGCGCGAAACACCTCTTGCATCGCCGGCGCCTGGCCGATGATCTCTGTGGCCGGCAGCGGGGCGCCGTCTGCCTCCTTGGGGCTCGCCAGTTCACGGCCATGGGCCACGGCGCGCCCGACCGTGGCGATGAGTTCATCGACGTCGAACGGCTTGGGCAGGTACTCGAAGGCGCCGCCTTGGTAGGACTTCACGGCGCTCTCCAAATCTGAATGTGCCGTGATCACGATCACCGGCAGCGATGGACGCTGGGCGCGCACCGCAGCGAGCAGTTCCAGCCCGTCCGCGCCCGGCATGCGAATGTCGGTCACCACCGCATCTGGTTGCTCGCCCGCCAAACCCCGCAACGCTTCGTCGCCGCGCGCGAAGGAGCGCGTGGCGAACCCGGCTTGGCCGAGCGCCCGCTCCAGCACCCAGCGCATGGAACGATCGTCCTCCACCACCCACACCGTCGCTGGCGCCACGTCTCCCATCTCATTCACTCTTCGGTTGCCGCAGGGGGATGTACAACGAAAACACCGTGCGGCCGGGCGCACTGTCACATTCCAACACGCCGTTGTGCTGGCCGGCGATGTTCTGCGTGATGGAAAGCCCTAAGCCAGTGCCATCTGGCCGCCCGCTCACCATCGGGTAATAGATGCCCTGCGCGATGTCCGCCGGCACGCCGGGGCCGTTGTCCACGCAATCCACCCGCACGACAACCCGGTGCCGATGCTGGCCGATGGTGAATTGGCGCACGACTCGGGTGGCCAACTCGATGTGCGGGTTCGGCGTCTCGACAAGCGCTTCCCGAGCGTTGCGCAGGATGTTGAGGCAAGCCTGCACCAGTTTGCCGAAATCCCCCTCCAACTCAGGCAACCCCAAGTCGTAATCCCGCGTGAAGGTGATTTGGCCAGGCGCTTCCGCCTCGATGAGTTGCACCACCCGCTCCAACACCCGATGAATGTTCACTGGCGCGAAGTTGGGCTGTTGGTTGGAGCCCAACATGCGGTCCACCAGCTTGCGCAGACGGTCTGCTTCTTCGATGACCACTTGCGTGTACTCGCGCAATCGCTGCGACGGCAATTCCCGTTCCAACAACTGCGCCGCGCCGCGAATGCCGCCCAAGGGGTTCTTGATCTCATGGGCGAGGCCGCGCACCAGTTTGCGCGTCGTCTCTTGCAGCGCGACATGCTGACCGTCCCGGTTGATGCGCAGAAAGCGGTCCAGCGGCTCCAATTCGATCAGGAGTTCCGCCTCGCCGAGCAACTCCACCGTGTAGTGGGCGCGCAATGGGCGGCGACCGTTGCCCACCAACGTCGCCTCGCGCTTGGTGAAGGGCTGGCCGGTTTCCAACGCGTTGCGGAGCGCGGAAGCCTGCTCCGCCGGATCCACGAACAACCGCCGCACTTCCTCGCCCAAGGCGCGGTGCGCGGATTTGCCGAAGAGCGACTGCGCCGCTTGGTTCAGGTAGCTCACGCGCAGGGTGTTGTCCAACACCACCACGGCGGTGGTGAGGTGATCGAGTATTTCGGCTGCGCTGGGCATGGGCTCTGGTTCGATTGCCATCCAAGGGTGGCTGCCGTTGCCGGCAAGCACCTTTCGCGCCGGCAGCGGCGGGCGAGGGCTTCACCTCAAGCGGGATGGCTTAAGAGAGACGGCCGCCCTAACGTCTAGCTAGCAATGTCCGTGCCGATGCTTGGCACCACCGTGCGGTCGCGCCGCAGCCCGTTTTGCACCATAACGGCCATCCACCCAATCGCACATTGCACCAAACGGGTGCAATCATCAAGGTGGGCGACGGCCGGGTGGGTGCTCAGCGCGATCGGCGGACGGTGGCGCGCAGCACGTGGAAGACCGATGGGGCGCCCTGTAACAGCGTGTCCCCGTTGGCGTCCACCACATCGATGCGCGCTTGATGGCTTCCGCGCGCCACGTTCGCCAAGGCGAACTCCAAGCTGCCGTCGGCGTCTGCATCGGCCCTGGCAAGCATCGCGCCATCAACGAACAGCACGGCGCGATGCCCCGTCTGCAAAGAAGGCGACACCTGCCCCCGCAACTGCACGGCGCCACCGTTGGCGCGCACTGCCTCGCCATCCAAGGGCGCGACGATGAGCGCGGAGACATAGGCCGACGTTTCGGCGACGGGCTGCGCATCGCCGGCGGCCTCGTCGCCACTCGACGGAAGCAAGGCGGCGTAGACGTTCACCCCAGCAGGGCGCTGCGCCACTTCGGCCGTGTCCATTGGCACATCGCTGAACACGGGCAACCCGTCGGCATCCACGGAGCGATACACCTCGGCACCGCCGGCGCTGGCGGCAAGGAGCGCGGCAGCCAATGCCGGCCACGTCTTGCACCGCCTAGCCATCGGCCACCGCCCTAGCTGGCCGCGCGCAACCCCGTAGGCCGGTCGTGGCCCCAAGTGCGCTCGGCATGGCCGTCAGACGGAGTAGTACAGGTCGAACTCGGCGGGATGCGTGGTCATGCGCAGCACTTCCACTTCCGCCTGCTTGAGTTCGATGTAGGCGTCGATCTGATCGTCGCTGAAGACGCCGCCTGTGGTGAGGAAGCCGCGGTCCGCGTCCAAGGCTTCCAACGCTTGGTCGAGCGAGGCGCACACGGTGGGAACGCCGACGAGTTCCTCCGGCGCAAGATCGTACAAGTCCTTGTCGAAGGGGTCGCCAGGGTGAATCTGGTTCTGGATGCCGTCAATGCCGGCCATCAGCATGGCGGCGAACGTCAGGTACGGATTGCCGGCGGCATCCGGGAACCGCACTTCCACCCGATATGCCTTCGGGTTGCCGCCCTGCACGTAAGGGATGCGGATGGAGGCCGAGCGGTTGCGCGCCGAGTAAGCGAGCAGCACCGGCGCCTCAAAGCCCGGCACGAGCCGCTTGTAGGAGTTGGTGGCCGCGTTCGAGAAGGCGTTGATGGCCCGGGCGTGCTTGATGATGCCGCCGATGTAGTAGAGCGCCGTGTCCGAGAGGCCGGCGTAGCCGTCGCCATAGAAGACGTTCTCGCCGCCGCGGGCGATGGACTGATGCACATGCATGCCGTTGCCGTTGTCTCCCACCAAGGGCTTGGGCATGAACGTGGCCGTCTTGTTGTAGGCGTGGGCCACATTGTGGACGACGTACTTGTACATCTGTAGCTCGTCCGCCTTCGCCACCAGCGTGTTGAACTGCACGCCGATCTCGTTTTGGCACGCCGTGCCGACTTCGTGGTGATGCACTTCCACGGGCAACCCCATCGACAGCATGGTGCTGCACATCGCGTTGCGCAAATCCATGGCCGAATCCACTGGCGGCACGGGGAAGTAACCCCCCTTCACGCGCGGGCGGTGGCCCATGTTGCCGCCCTCGTATTCGGAGTTCGATTCCCACGCCGCTTCTTCCGCCGAGATGGCGTAGGAAGCGCCTGAGATGTCCACCTTCCAACGCACGTCGTCAAACACGAAAAACTCGGCCTCCGGCCCGAAATAGGCCGTGTCGCCGATGCCGGTGGAGGCGAGATACTGTTCGGCGAGCTTGGCCGTGGAGCGCGGGTCGCGCCCGTACGGCTGCATGGTGCTCGGCTCGACGATGTCGCAGCGCAGGTTGACGGTGGTTTCGTCTCGGAACGGATCCAGCACCGGCGTGGAGTCATCCGGCATCAGGATCATGTCCGACTCGTTGATGGACTTCCAACCCGAAACGGAAGAGCCATCGAACATGAGGCCGTCTGCGAACACGTCATCGTCCACGCGCTCAGCCGGGATGGTGGTGTGCTGCTCCTTGCCGCGCGGATCCGTGAAACGCAGGTCTACCCATTTGGCGTCCTTGTCTTGGATCAGCTTTAACGTGTTTTCCGACATTCGGCTAACGCTCCTTGTGAACTGGTTGTGTTAAGCGACGGCGCGTGGCGCGTCGCCCCAAGCGGCTTGGTGCCGCCTCCCCTGAGACCTTGACGGCCGACAGACCCTCCTGCCGCCGCCGTTAGGACAAGCAACATCGGCGCCAAACGCGAGTTCGCTCCTCCCCGTTTCATCCGGCGGCGACGCGCGGCGCGGCCTAGAAGCCGGCCGCCAAACCGAGCCACCGGGGCCTTAGCCTTGCCTCTCTTTGTTGGACGTCTTTATAGGTTGGACGTCTTTTGGAGAGCCGGCCACGGCACCGCTTAAGTTTCGCACACTTCGATGCGGATGCGAATGTCCCCCGCCTCGTGCCAAGTGCCCACCACCCGGTGCCCATGCACTTCGCACCAAGCGGGAATGTCGTGCAATGTGCCTGGATCCGTGGCGAAGACGTCGAGCAGGTCGCCGTGGGCCAAGGCGCCGGCCGCGTCTTGGGCGCGGATGACAGGCAGCGGGCAGAGCAAGCCGCGCGCGTCCACCTCATGCACAGATGCGTTGCTGGCGGCGGGGGCGCCAGCGGAGCGCTCTTCAGACATGCCAAGCCCGCGGAATCTCAGACGCCGGCAGCGGCGCCACCTGCAGCGCCTCGGTGACGCCATTGGTGTGGTGAGCGCTCACACCGACTTGGGCGGCGTCCCGGCCTTGGCTGTAGCGGGCCAGCACCTGCGCGGCAAGGCGCACGTCGCCCCGGCTCGGCGCCCCGTCGATGAGTGCCAAGGGGCCCTCCACACCCACCGTGCGCAGGTGCAAAAACCGTTTCCGGTAGCCTTCGAGAAAGCGGTTCTCACCCGCTTCCCGTCCCACGATGAGCTTGTAATGGCGCGCCGGGCGAATGTGACGCCCGACCTTGAGGAGCATGATGTCGTCCAAATCGTAATCGCGTTCGCCACGCGCCTGCCACAGGTCACTCAGCTTCGCGGCATAGGCGGCGTCCGTCAGAAAACAGCAGCCGCCGGCCGGCTGCGCATAATCCGCGAAGCCGAACTCCGCGGCCAGCGCCATCTGCGGCTTGCGGCTGCGGCCCTCGAAGCCGTGCAGGCCCTCGCGGTCCACCCAACCCTCGCGCTCAGGCTTGGTCGGCGCCAAACGCTTGGCGCACAGCGGACGCAAGAGGAGATCGTCCGCGCCGGACTCCTTGGCGATGATGGGCATGGTGGCTTTGCGCTGCGATTTTGGGCGCTGACCGATCACTTCGCCGGTGATGACGAAGTCAAACCCGTTCGCATCCATGAACCCCCATGCCAATGCCTTGTTCACCATGAAAATCTTGCAGTCGAGGCAGGGGTTGAGGTGCTGGCCGTAGCCATGCTTCGGGCGCAGCACGATGTCCTTGTACTGCTCCGACACGTCGATGATGTGCAACTTGATGCCTAGCTGCTGCGCCACCCATAGCGCGTTGTTGCGCTTGGGCCGCGCTTGGTGCCGGGCGCGAATGGCGTGGGTGTGGCCTTCCACGCAGAATCCGGTGTAGAAATTGAGCCCTTCCACATGGACGCCCTGCTCCATGACCACCTTCGCGGCCAGCATGGAATCGAGCCCGCCCGAGATGAGGGCTACTGCCTTCTTTTGCGTCATGGCGGCTATTGTAGAAGAACCTCGTGTGGAAGAACTTGGCGCCGAGCGGCTCCGGCGTGGCGCGACATGGTGCCGCCCGAGGGCCGCGCTGGCGGCTGGCCAACGGCTGGCCCCGGCACGAACGGCCCGACTGCCCCAAAAGTCAGCGCCCAGAGACCCATGAGAGCGCTCTGCCAACGCGTCGCCGGCGCGGCGGTGGCTGTGGACGGCGCGGAGGTCGCCCGCATCGGCCAAGGGCTGTTGGTGTTCCTCGGCGTGTTCCGGGAAGACGACGCGCAGCGGGCCGACAAGCTGGCCGCCAAGACGTTGGCGCTGCGGGTGTTCGCCGACGCCGCCAAGCCGATGAATCGCTCTGTCGTGGACATCGGCGGCGCCGTGCTCGTCGTCTCCCAATTCACCTTGGCGGCGGACACTTCCCGCGGCAACCGCCCCAGCTTCGCGCACGCCGCCGAGCCGACCCACGCCAAAGCGCTCTACGAACGCTACCTAGACGCCCTGCGCCAGCGCTGGGCACCCGTGCATGCCGGCATCTTCGGCGCCGACATGCAGGTGAGCCTGACCAACGACGGGCCGGTCACGATTCTGTTGGAGGGCTAGGGGCGACAGCAGGAGCGACGCATGATGCCAAATACGTCAGCACGCCGGCAGCCAGTGCCGCATCCGTTCCCATATCAAGGCAGCAAACGCTCCATCACCAAGCACATCCTCCCCCACATCCCGTTTGGAACCGGCCTTCTGGTCGAACCCTTCTGCGGTTCCGCCGCCGTGTCCCTCGCGGCTGCTGTGCATGGCCAAGCACAGCGATTCTGGCTGAACGACGCCAACGGTCCCCTTGTCGCGCTTTGGCAGGAGATACTGGAGCGCCCCGTGCAGTTGGCCGAAGGCTACGAAGGCCTATGGCGCGAGCAGCTAGAGGACAAAAGAGCATTCTTCCATCGCGTTCGCCGCCAGTTCAATCAAAAGCCGAAGCCACACCTTCTGCTCTATCTGCTGGCGCGAATCGTCAAAGGCGCGGTGCGCTATAGCTCGGACGGGCGGTTCAATCAAAGCGCCGACAATCGGCGGGCGGGCATGAGGCCAGAGGCCATGCGCCAGCAACTCCTGGGCGTCTCGGCAGCATTGGCGGCTCGCACCAGAGTGACGGCGTGGGATTTCCGAGACGTCGTCGCGGAAACATCCGCCGACGATGTGATCTATATGGATCCACCCTATCAAGGCACATCCTTCACGCGCGACCATCGGTACCTAGGCGGCCTGCCCTACACCGAGTTCGTGGACGCGCTGCGTGTGATGAACAGTGCTGGCAAGTCCTACATCGTCAGCTACGACGGCGCGACGGGGGAGAAAACCCACGGCGAACCACTGCCCCCCGAACTTCATCTACAGCACTTATCCATCCACGCCGGCCGGTCCACCCAGTCCACCCTGCTTGGCCGCGATTGCCAGACAGTGGAATCTTTGTATCTGTCTCCGGCCCTCGTCGAACGGCTGAGTGCCCAAGCCGGACAGGCACAAGCGAGCCCGATCAGCAGGAACTCGCGATTGCATGAGCGAGCGCCAGTGGCCACGGAGTTCATTTGCAACATGCCGTCGTCCCATCGTGGACACCCGCCAATTTCTTACACATAATGTGGGCGTGTTTGGCCGAGAGTGAAGGAGGTGATCTGTGAAATCTGCGGTAAAGGAGCGGGGATTGCGGTAGCTCACCGCTCCGTCCCGGGGTGAAGGCGCTTCGGCGCCGACCAAGCGCTCGAAGCGCCTTCGCCAAAACCTGACAACCTTGCGCCCACCCGTCATTGGGCGTTGCCGGTTTCAACGCCGTCGTCACGTCTAACTCCTTCCTCTCCTATTGGCGACGTGTCCCAGCGCATCCCACGCCGGGTTCGTTGAAGCAATGGCTTTGCCGGGTTCTTCAAACCGCTCTAGGGCGGCATCCGGCGGCGCTGGCAATCACAGGGTGATCGCCGCCGCCACCACCACTCGCCGTTGGGCCCACAGGGAATATCCACAGGGTCCAGCATCACGCTGCCGTAACGGTGATCGGACTCGCAGGTCGGCCGCGCCGGCGAGCACCTCCGGCACCCGAGGCCCGAATGCGGAGGAGGGCGCGGGCGGCCGCTCCGAAGGGCCCGACCGCGATCCCAAGCTGGACAAGCGCCACATTCCGCGACGCGGCTGCCTACCGCCGCGAGGACCAGAAGCGCCGAGCGCCCTGTTGCCGCCCGGCGCGCACACTGAAGTCCACGGCGCCGTCCAAGTCGGCCGCTAGTTCGAGGCGCGCGTCAGCCACCTCCGGCCCTTCGTGCCGGTCGAGACGTTGGCGAGGTGGCCGGTCGGGCTCTCCAGCAAGCTCATCACCGAGAGCCGCGCGTCGGACTCCACCCGCAGCCGCCACTTGCCCGACCCGACGCCCAAGCCGCCCGAGAGGGCCCCGCCGCCCGCCTCCAGTTGCGCGGACGTGAACGTGAGCGCCCGCCCGGCCGGCACGGTGACCGCCACCGTCCCCGAGTCGGAGCCGCCGTCGTCGACGCCCGCGATCGTCGCCGACGCCGCCCGCTCGCCGTCGTTGACCAGACGCAGCTTGCTCACCTGCCGCGAGTTGCTGCCGGGGTTGAAGAACACGACGCGGTGGCTGCCGTCCTCGGCGCGCGGCACCAGCTCGTGCATGCTCGTGACGAAGCCGTCCGCCGTGCGGACGTAGGACAGCACCTGCAGGTCCAAGGTGGACGTGAGCTCGAGGCGCCAGTCGCCTTCGCCCGTCCCCACTCCGCCGGAGAGCCCCTTCGCGGCGTTGCCCGCCTCCAAGTCGCTGGAGTTGAAGTGCGCCGTCTGCCGACGGCCAATCTCCAAGCGCGCCGGGCCGGAGCGGTTGCCCGCGTCGTCCACCGCCGCTATCGCCACGTCGCCCGAACGGTACGACCGGTTGACCACGCGCACGAACCCATGCCGCGCGCCGCCGGCGGCGGGGAACAGCGGCACGCGGTGCCTGGCGCCGCCGCCGGCCAGCGGCTCCGCGTTGTCCGGCGCCGCGGAGAGGTTGGCGAGATGCCCCGTGGGGCTCTCCAGGAGGCTCATCGCCAGCCAAGGGAAGCCCGGCGCCAGCAGCCGCCACTTGCCGTGGCCGTCGCCAAGGCCGTGGACGCCCTCCATCTCGGTTGCCGTGATGGACGCCGCGGCCTCGGCGCCCATTGTGAAGCCTTCGCCCCTGTGCTCCACGCCGCGATCGTCGTAGCCACCAATGCCCACGTACGACTCGGCGGCCTGCATGTTCACTAACCGCAGGATGCTCCGCTGCCTCTCGTTGCTGCCGGGGTTGAAGAAGGGGAGCGTCCCCCCCTCAGCCACGTCGTGCATGGCGGTGACGAAGCCGTCGTCCGTGCGCGCGTAGGACAGCACCTCGACGTCCAGGGAGGAAGTCACCTCCAGGCGCCAGTCGCCAACGGTCGGGCGGCCGACCCCGCCGCGGAGGCCCTTGGCGGCGTTGCCGTCCTCCAGGTCCCGCGAGTTGAAGTGAACCGTCCGCCGGGCGCCCACCTCCATGCGCGCGGGCCCGAAGCGGTTGCCGCCGTCGTCCACCGCCGAAATGAGCACCTCGCCGTCCGCGTCGCTCCGGTTGATGATCCGCGCGAAGCCCTCGCGGCCGCCGCCGGCCGCGGGGAAGTACGGGGCGGCCTCGCCCGCCAGCACGGTGACGCCCCTCTCCCGCAGCGTGCCCAAGGCGCTCGACGGCTCGCCGGACAGCGGATTCCCCCGCGCGTCCACCATGGCCAACCGACCGCCGCCCAGCAACGGCGACAGGTCTTGGACGGCGTTGTTTCGGATGTAGAGCCACTGCAAGGACACCAGCGACCCCAGCGCCGACACGTCCTCGACCGCGCTGTTGGACAGGGAGAGCCACCACAAGGATTCCAGCGACCCCAGGGCCGACACGTCCTCGACCGCGTTGTTGGACAGGGAGAGCCACCGCAAGGACCCCAGCGACCCCAGCGCCGACACGTCCTCGACCGCGTTGTTGGACAGGGAGAGCCCCGCCAGGGATTCCAGCGACCCCAGGGCCGACACGTCCTCGACCGCGTTGCTGGACAGGTAGAGCGTCCGCAAGGACCCCAGCGACCCCAGCGCCGACACGTCCTCGATCGCGTTGCCGGAAAGGTTGAGGTACCCCAGCGACCCCAGCGACCCCAGCGCCGACACGTCCTCGATCGCGTTGTTGTACAGGCTGAGCGATGTCAGGGACCCCAGCGACCCCAGCGCCGACACGTCCTCGATCGCGTTGTTGTACAGGCTGAGCGATGTCAGGGACCCCAGCGACCCCAGCGCCGACACGTCCGTGATCTCGTTGTTGTACAGGCTGAGCGATGTCAGGGACCCCAGCGACCCCAGCGCCGACACGTCCGTGATCGCGTTGTTGTACAGGCTGAGCGATGTCAGGGACCCCAGCGACCCCAGCGCCGACACGTCCGTGATCGCGTTGTCGTTTAGGTGGAGCACCTGCAAGGACCCCAGCGACCCCAGCGCCGACACGTCCTCGATCGCGTTGTTGTACAGGTTGAGCACCTGCAAGGACCCCAGCGACCCCAGCGCCGACACGTCCGTGATCGCGTTGTTGTACAGGTTGAGCGATGTCAGGGACCCCAGCGACCCCAGCGCCGACACGTCCGTGATCGCGTTGTTGTACAGGTTGAGCACCTGCAAGGACCCCAGCGACCCCAGCGCCGACACGTCCGTGATCGCGTTGTCGTTTAGGTGGAGCACCTGCAAGGACCCCAGCGACCCCAGCGCCGACACGTCCTCGATCGCGTTGAAGGATAGGTTGAGCTGCTCTAGGGACGTCAGCGACCCCAGCGCCGACACGTCCGTGATCGCGTTGTTGGACAGTTCGAGCGATGTCAGGGACCCCAGCGACCCCAGCGCCGACACGTCCTCGATCGCGTTGAAGGATAGGTTGAGCTGCTCTAGGGACGTCAGCGACCCCAGCGCCGACACGTCTGTGATCTCGGTGCTGTACAGGGTGAGTCTCTCTAGGGACGTCAGGCCGGCCAGCGGCGCGAGGTCGGAGATCGATCCGTGCTGGACGCGTAACTCGACTAGATTGACGGCGTGCTCAATGCCGTCCAGCCGTGGAACTGACTGAGCAGACAACTCGCTCAGGTTCTCCATCTCGGCGCGGGTGATCGGTTCGCCCGAGCCCTTCCCCAGCGCATCTTCAATTGCCCGGCGAAGCGCCCGGGCCACTATGATGCCGAACGCCACGTCCACGCCTCGCTGCAGCAACACTGGAATGTGCGTTTCGATAGATTCAGCGCTTAGCGGGTTTCCACGCAAGTCGAGGAAGTCGCCATCGCCGAGCCCCATGTTCCGCACAAGCGCCGACACGTCCTCGACCGCGTTGCCGGACAGGTCGAGGAACTCCAAGGACTCCAGCGACCCCAGCGCCGACACGTCCGTGATCGCGTTGTTGTGCAGGTAGAGCCCCGTCAGGGACCCCAGCGACCCCAGCGCCGACACGTCCTCGACCGCGTTGTTGGACAGGACGAGCTGCTGCAAGGACCCCAGCGACCCCAGCGCCGACACGTCCGTGATCGCGTTGCCGGACAGGTGAAGGCGTGTCAGAGACTCCAGCGACCCCAGCGCCGACACGTCCTCGATCGCGTTGCCGGATAGGTAGAGCAACCACAGGGACTCCAGCGACCCCAGCGCCGACACGTCCTCGATCTCGTTGTAGTACAGGATGAGCCGTTGCAGGGATTCCAGCGACCCCAGCGCTGACACGTCCTCGACCGCGTTGTTGCGCAGCTCGAGTCCGCTTAGGGACGTCAGGCCGGCCAGCGGCGCGAGGTCGGAGATCGATCCGTCCGGGACTGCTAACACGACTAGATTGACGGCGTGCTCAATGCCGTCCAGCCGTCCAACGCCGCTGCCAGACAACTCGCTCAGGCTCTCCATCTCGGCGCGGGTGATCGGTTCGCCCGGCGCCTTCTCCAACGCCGCTTCCACTGCCCCGCGGAGGGCGTCGTCTGGAATCTCGACCACCGAGTCGTCGGCCGCCCTGGCCCAGTTGGCCAGCGCCAGCGCGAGCGCGGCAGCGGCCAACGCGGCCCGTCCCACATGCGTCATCTTCCCTCTCCTCCGAATCCAATCAGATTTCTTCACTGCGCCCTGCTCCCGCTGCGGCCGCTCAAGCGTCGGCGGCGCCGGGGGCGCCGAAGGGTCATGGGGCGGCGAGGCTATCCCCCTCCCCCGGTCAAATCAAATCCTGCGCGGACTGCCAGCGGCGTCGGCAACGGCTCCCAACGCCGCCAGCGCCCCGCCGACCGCCATCACGGTCTGAAGGCGCCCCGCGCCTCCGTCGAATCAACAAGCTCGGTGAAGTCACGGGGCCTCGCCGCCGACCGGCCGCCCCGTCGAAAGAGGCATTGGCCATGTCCACGGGTTCGCGCAAGGGGTCAATCCGCTGCCGCCGCCGCGTCAATCGCCACAACTGCCACCTTGCCCGGTGGCAATGATGTGGCGCAGCAGGCGATTGCCGCCATCCGTCGCCCCCCTAGGGCAGGGCGTCTCAAAGGCCCGGTCCCGCCAGATTCGGCGGCCAATGAAGGCGCTTCGGCGCCGACCAAGCGCTCGAAGCGCCTTCGCCAAAACCTGACAACCTCGCGCCCACCCGTCATTAGGCGTTGCCGGTCTCAACGCCGTCGTCACGCCCAGCTCCTTCCTCTCCTATTGGCGACGTGCCCCCGCGCATCCCGCTAAGCTGCCCCTGCTACCATTGCCAAGCATCACCGTTGCCGAATTGGGGGGAGGCTATGAAGCTTGCAGTGGAGTTCCCAAGCGTTGCTTACCGCGAGGGCGGCGCTGCCGTGGTGAAGCTCGCGCAGGGCATTGAAGCCATCGGCTACGACCAAATCGACATGTTCGACCATGTCATCATGGGCTATCCCACCGATTCGCGCGAAGCGCCGATCTACCCACCGCAGATGCCGATCATGGAAGCGCTGATGACGTTGAGCTTCATCGCGTCCGCCACGTCGCGCATCGGCCTCGGCACCGAAGTGTTGGTGCTGCCACAACGTCAACCCGTGCTGGTGGCCAAACAGGTGGCCACCCTCGACACGCTGTCTGGCGGCCGCATGCGGTTGGGCGTTGGCGTGGGTTGGCAGGCATCCGAATACGATGCGCTTGAGGAGCGGTTCGACAATCGCGGCAAGCGCATGGATGAAGCGATTCGAGTGCTGCGCGCCTATTGGGGCGACAAGCGGGTGGACTTCAAGGGCGACTATTACTCCGCCACCGCGATGGCGATGGAGCCGAAGCCGCCACAAGGACGTGGCCTGCCGATCTGGATCGGCGGCAGCGCCGCGGCCGCGCTCAGGCGCGTCGGCGAGCAAGGCGACGGCTGGCTCTCCAACGCGATTGCCGAACCCGCCGTTGCTGCCAAGTGCCGAGAACGCATCGTCCGGCACGCCGAAGCTGCCGGGCGCGACCCCGCCGCCATTGGCTTCCAACAGATGCTCGCCCTGCCGCCGCGAGATCAGGCAGACAAAGCGTTTTACGCAGACAAGGAACGGGTGGTGCGCCGCGCCGAGGAGGTGGCGGCGATGGGCTTTGATTGGACCGCGCTCAACGCCACGGCCATCTTCCAAGCCGGCGCCCGCAGCGTGGATGCCATGCTGAACGAGCTAGGCGAGCTGCACGCAGCGATCCACGGCGCGGTTGGTTGAACGCCGCCGCGCGCCAGTTGAGCGCACTCGCCTACAGCGAGTATAGCGTCACGAACATCACCAGCAGGAAACCGGGGCCGAGCATGAGCGAATACAGCGCCATGAGCCCCAGCCACTTCACCCCGGATACTGCCCGGCCACCGCCGTAGTAGCGTCGCAGGGCAAGGTAGTAGTAGCCGGCGAGCCACAGCGCGATCGCAGTGGTCAGGTAGTCTCCAACGACGTTCTCCGGCACCAGCAACATCACCGTGAACGCGACGAAGGCGACGATGTGGATGTGCATGGCGAACACGAAGTGTTCCACGTAAAAGCGCCCGCGCCGCGGATAGAAGCATGCCAACAGCAGGGCGTAGGCCGGCAGCATGAAGAACATGGCGATGGGGAGGTTGTCGATGAGCCGGTCGAACGCCACCCTCGGCTGATGCAGCACATCGACAAACTGCGTCAATAGGAACCGCGAGAACGGCTCAGTCTCCACCTCTTCGGCGAAGGGCTCCAATTCAATTTGCAAGATCATGGCGCGCGCCAGCCGGCCGGTCTCGTCATCCATGATGTCGTCCCACTTGCGCGCCTGCTCCGGTGGCAGCAGGGCGCGCACCGCGTCCGCACCGGCTTGGGCGCCAGGCGGCGCCGGGCGCTCCCGCGCCGCAGCGAGGCGTTCCGCCGGCGGCGCGCCAAGTTCCGCAGTGAGCGACAGCACGAAGAAGAACGCGATGCTGGCGAAGAGATACAGGCGCACTGGCGAGGAATAGTCCGCCCGCCGGTCTCGGGAGAACTCGGCTGGCAGTTCGCCAGGGCGCGTCGCCATCAGCTTGAAGGTGCGCAGCAGGCGCGAATCCATTTCAAACGCCTCGCGCAGGAACTCCCACATCATCAGCGGCAGCGAGCGGATGTAGCTGCGGTCGTTCTGCCCGCAGCGGGCACAGAACCGATCGCGCCGCGGGCTGCCGCAGTTCGGGCAGATGCCGCTAAGCGGGCCGTCCAACTGCGTGGCGCCCGGCAACGCGGTTCACTCCGCCGGCGTCGCCGCAGCCGATGCCTCCGCCAGCGCCGCGTCGCGATCCTTCACGGCGCGGGAAACGATGTATTGATGGATGCGTTCCACGTCCTGCGCGTCCAGGAGGTCGGCGAAGCTGGCCATGCCGGTGTCCTGCTTGGTGCCGCCGAGCACGATGGCTTGGAAGGCGTCGTGGCTCTCGGCCGTCATCAAGCGCAGGTCCGGCAAGCCACCGGGCGACTTGGCGCCCGGCCCGTGGCAGGCCCAGCAATACTCGTGGTAGAGCACGTCCCCACGGTCCAAGTCCTCCGCGGAGGCTGTGATGGGCCGCTGCTCGGGAATCTCCAAGTTCCTCAGCGCCGGCTCTGTCAGCGCCACATCGCCGCCGAGCTTGAAGGCAATGAGCTGGCCGTGGCTGCCGTACTTCCAAGTGGCAGCCGCTTCGTCCGGCAGGTAGCCGCCGCCGGTCATGATGGCGACGTACTGCTCGCCGTCCACGGCATAGGTGATTGGTGGCGCGACAATGGAGGCATAAGTTTGCGCTTGCCAGAGCGCCTCGCCGGTGTCGGCGTCCCGCGCCGAGACGTGGCCGGTGCCGTCGCCCTGGAACACGAGGTCGCCGGCGGTGGCCAAGGTGCCGCCATTCCAAGCATGGGCCTGTTCGACTGTCCAGACCCGCTGACCGGTCAGCGGGTCAAAGGCGATGAGGTAGCCCTTGTTCTCAGGCAGGTTCTCCATCGCCTCGATCATCTGGTTCAGGCGGCCGAACTCCAAGGCCGTGTTCCACGCCCCCGGGCGGCGCTTGTACACCCCCGTCTCGCGGTACTCCTCCGGCATCGCGTACAGGAACGGCAGGTCGTGCGTCCCCAGGTACATCAGCCCCCGCCCAGCGTCCCAGGACATCGCCTGCCAGTTGTGCCCCCCGCCAGGCCCCGGCAGGATCCACTGCGGCGCGTCCGCGTAAGCCGTGTCCGGGTTCTCAATCGGACGCCCCGTCTCCATGTCCACGCGCGTCGCCCACGTCACCGTCGCGTAGGGATGCGCCCGCAGCAGCGTCCCGTCGCTGCGGTCGATCACGTAGAAGAAGCCGTTCTTCGGCGCCTGCATCAGCACCTTCCGCTCCACGCCGTCCACCACAAGGTCCGCCAGCGCCATGTCCTGCACCGCCGTGTAGTCCCAGTTGTCCCCCGGAACCGTCTGGTAGTGCCAGCGGTACTCCCCCGTCGCCGCGTCCACCGCCACGATGGACGCCAGGTACAGATTGTCCCCGCCGCCCGGCGAGCGGATCGCCCGCGTCCACGGCGAGCCGTTGCCGACCCCCAGGTACACCGCGTCGAAGTCCGGGTCGTAGACGATCGCGTTCCACACCGTGCCGCCGCCGCCGATCTCCCACCACGCCCCGCCGCTCCACGTCTGTGCCGCCACGGCCATCGCCTCGCTCTCGAACCCCAGCGAAGGATCGCCGGGCACCGTGAAGAAGCGCCACGCCTGCTCCCCCGTCGCCGCGTCGTAGGCCGTCACGTACCCGCGCACCCCGTACTCCGCGCCGCCGTTGCCGATGAACACCTTCCCAGCGGCAGCCCGCGGCGCCCCGGTGATCGTGTACTCGCGCTCGCGGTCGATCACCGTGTCCACCTCCCACAGCTTCGACCCGGTGCCCGCGTCCAGCGCCAGCAGCCGCCCGTCCAGCGTCGCCAGATGCACCCGCCCCTCGTACACCGCCAGCCCGCGGCTGATCACCCCGCAGCACGCCGCCCGCGCCGTCTCCCCCGGCACCCCGGGGTCGAACGACCACAGCTCCGCGCCCGTCGCCGCGTCCACCGCGTAAGCCACGTTCCACGGCGCCGTGAAGTACATCACCCCGTCCACCACCAAGGGCGTCGCCTCCACCGGATGGTAGGTGCCGAGGTCCTTGAGCCACGCCACGCCCAGCCCCGCGACGTTCCCCCGGTGGATGCCGGCCAGCGGCGAGAAGCGCTGCTCCTCGTGCGTGCGCCCGTGCGCCAGCCACATCCCCGGATCGTCCGCGTCCGCCCGCTGAACTCGCCCGTCCGTCACCCAGCCAGCGGCCGCGGCCTCGGCCGGCGCCTCAGCCGGCTCCGGCGCCGCGGCCGGCGCCCGCGCCGAACGCCCCTCCGCCAAGTACACATACGCGCCAAAGGCCGCTGCAACGGCCAACACCAACGCCAACGCCCACAACGCCGACGCGCCAGTCTGGCGGCCTGCTCCGGTTGCAATGGTCATGCCGCTAATCCCCCCAACGTGGCTGACTCAAGGAAACATACCACCACGCCATGCGATATGGGGCGTGGCGGCAACTTCATAGCGCCGCGGCGGCGGCCTGCTCCTCGCGCCACCGCTGCGCGCGGGTGATGACATACTGGCGGATGCGCTCGACATCCTGCGCGTCGAGGAGGTCGGCGAAGCTGGCCATGCCGGCGTCCCGCTTCGTGCCGCCGAGCACGATGGCTTGGAAGGCGCCGTGGGTGTCCAGCGTCATCAGCCGCAAATCCGGAATCGCGCCGGGAGATTTCGCGCCCAGGCCGTGGCAGCTGCGGCAATGGTCGTTGTACAGCAGGTCGCCGCGGTCGATGTCCTCGGCGGACGCAGTGATCGGCGGCAGTTCCGGTATGGTCAGGTCCCGCAGCGGCGGAACGGGCAGCATCGCGTCGCCGCCGAGCTTGAAGACGATGAGCCGCCCGTGGCTGCCGTACTTCCATGTCGCGGATGCCGGGTTCGCCGCCTTGCCTGCGCCGGTCATGATGGCGACATGCTGCTCGCCGTCCACGGCATAGGTGATTGGCGGTGCCAAGATGGATGTGTGCGTCTGATGGCGCCAAAGCAGTTCGCCGGTGTCGGCGTCGTAAGCGGCCACCTGCCCTTGGGCATCGCCTTGGAACACCAAGCCTCCCGCCGTGCCGAGCACCCCGCCATTCCAGCCCAAGGGCTGTTCCACCCGCCACCGCGTCTCGCCAGTCAAAGGGTCGAAGGCGATGAGATAACCCTTGCCCTCGGGCGGGTTCTCCGTCGCCTCGATCATCTGGTTCAGGCGGCCGAACTCCAAGGCCGTGTTCCACGCCCCCGGACGGCGCTTGTACACCCCCGTCTCGCGGTACTCCTCCGGCATCGCGTACAGGAACGGCAGGTCGTGCGCCCCCAGGTACATCAACCCGCGCCCAGCGTCCCAGGACATCGCCTGCCAGTTGTGCCCCCCGCCAGGCCCCGGCAGGATCCACTGCGGCGCGTCCGCGTAAGCCGTGTCCGGGTTCTCGACCGGACGCCCCGTCTCCATGTCCACGCGCGTCGCCCACGTCACCGTCGCGTACGGATGCGCCCGCAGCAGCGTCCCGTCGCTGCGGTCGATCACGTAGAAGAAGCCGTTCTTCGGCGCCTGCATCAGCACCTTCCGCTCCACCCCGTCCACCGCGAGGTCCGCCAGCGCCATGTCCTGCACCGCCGTGTAGTCCCAGTTGTCCCCAGGAACCGTCTGGTAGTGCCAGCGGTACTCCCCCGTCGCCGCGTCCACCGCCACGATGGACGCCAGGTACAGGTTGTCCCCGCCCCCCGGCGAGCGGATCGCCCGCGTCCACGGCGAGCCGTTGCCGACCCCCAGGTACACCGCGTCGAAGTCCGGGTCGTAGACGATGGCGTTCCACACCGTGCCGCCGCCCCCGATCTCCCACCACGCGCCGCCGCTCCACGTCTCCGCCGCCACGGCCATCGCCTCGCTCTCGAACCCCAGCGAAGGATCCCCGGGCACCGTGAAGAAGCGCCACGCCTGCTCCCCCGTCGCCGCGTCGTAGGCCGTCACGTACCCGCGCACCCCGTACTCCGCGCCGCCGTTGCCGATGAACACCTTGCCCGCCGCCGCCCGCGGCGCGCCCGTGATCGTGTACTCCCGCGAGCGGTCGATCACCGTGTCCACCTCCCACAGCTTCGACCCAGTGCCCGCGTCCAGCGCCAGCAGCCGCCCGTCCAGCGTCGCCAGATGCACCCGCCCCTCGTACACCGCCAAGCCCCGGCTGATCACCCCGCAGCACGCCGCCCGCGCCGTCTCCCCCGGCACCCCGGGGTCGAACGACCACAGCTCCGCGCCGGTCGCCGCGTCCACCGCGTAAGCCACGTTCCACGGCGCCGTGAAGTACATCACCCCGTCCACCACCAGGGGCGTCGCCTCCACCGGATGGTAGGTGCCGAGGTCCTTGAGCCACGCCACGCCGAGCCCCGCGACGTTCCCCCGGTGGATGCCGGCGAGCGGCGAGAAGCGCTGCTCTTCGTGCGTGCGGCCGTGCGCCAGCCACATCCCCGGATCGTCCATGTCCGCCCGCAGAACCCGCCCGTCCGTCACCCACCCAGCGCGGCCACCAGCAGCGGTCTCGGCAGCAGTTTCCGCAGGCACCTCAGCCGGCTCCGCCGGTTTCGGCCCGCCCTCAGCCAGATACACATACGCGCCAAACGCCACGGCAACGACCAGCACCAGCGCCAGCACCAACAACGCCGACGCGCCGGCCGCGCCACCCTTGCCAATGCCCTTGTCCATGCGTCTCCCCACGTCCCCCTCGGCTACTTGGAACATACCACCAGCCCGCACGCCCGTTGACACAACGCGCGCGCATCCCACACTATCGACTCGACGCTGGGATCGTTGGAGAACTTTCATGATCGTCGTGCGGGCCTTGTCCATCCTCATCGGTGCGTTCATCGTCGTCATCGGCTGCTACCTGATTGCGATGCGCTTCGCGGACGGGCCCAACGAACTGGTGGCCGGCGGCCCCTTGGTCGGCGGTGAACTGGTGGCGGAAGAGCCGGATTGGGCGTTCGCCCGCGACGTCATGGAGATCGAACTGCAACTCATGACGCCGCCGCGCTCGCGCACCGTGTGGGTGGTGGAGCACGGCGGCAAGCTCTATGTGCCATGCGGCTACATGGATAGCTGGTGGGGTCGGCTGTGGAAGCAGTGGCCAGCGGAGGCGCAGGAAGATCCGCGCGCCGTGGTGCGCATCGACGGCAAGCGCTACGAGCGCGAGCTCATCCCGGTGACCGCGCAGCACCCCGAAGCGGCGACGATCCTGGCCAAGCTCGGCGCCAAGTACGGCTTTCCCGGCGCCCCCGCCGCGGTATTGGAAACCGACGCCCTGCTGCTGTTCGAGCTGGGCGCGAGGGCCGCAGCCTAGCGCCGCGGCTCCACCTAGCCGCGCTGCTGGCCAGCGGACGCGTCGCCAGCCAACCCCGCGCGCACTTCGGCGCGAATGGCCGCCACGTCGCCCATGCCGTTGACGAGCACATAGCGCAGCGCGGTGCCTGCGGCCAACGCCTGGTAGAACTCCACTAGCGGCGCTGTCTGGCGCCGATAGACTGCGAGCCGGTCGCGCACGGTGTCTTCGCGGTCATCCGGGCGTTGCACGAGGGGCTCGCCGGTGTCGTCATCACGATCCGCCACGCGCGGCGGATTGAAGGCGACGTGATAGACGCGCCCGCTGCCCTCGTGGACGCGCCGCCCGGCGATGCGCCGCACCACTTCCGCATCGTCCACCGCGATCTCCACCACCACATCGATCTCGACTCCCGCCGCCACCAACGCCTCGGCTTGGGGAATGGTGCGCGGGAAGCCGTCAAAGAGAAACCCGCCGGCGCAATCCGGCGCCGCGAGCCGTTCCTTGACGAGGCCCACGATCACCGCGTCCGACACCAACTCGCCGGCATCCATCACAGCCTTCGCTTCCAACCCCAACCGCGTGCCGGCAGCAATCGCCGCGCGCAGCATGTCGCCGGTCGAAATCTGCGGAATGCCCAGTGCGTCGCAAATGAATTGCGCTTGAGTGCCTTTGCCCGCCCCCGGCGGCCCCAACAAGATGAGTTTCAATGCCTATTCCTCAAGCTGCTGACCGCTGACCGTTGCCCGCTAGCCGGCCCGCGCCGAGCCAAGCCGAAACCGCAGCGCCATGCGCCGGCGCCGTCATGCGCGGCGCACATCCTGGACGCTGGGCACACGGCGGATGCGGTCGATGACAAGCGCGAGCTGCAGCACGTCCTGCACCCGCACTTCAAGCGAAATGGTCGCCTCGTCGCCGGGCTCGACCGCGTGCGCCGCCACGCTGGCGACGTCGATGCCCATGGCCGCGGCCACGGAGGACACGTCCCGCAGCAACCCCGGCCGGTTGTGACACAGCACGCGGATGCCCTGCACAGGACAGGCGGGCTTGGCTTGCGCCGGCAGCAGAGAGAGTTGCTCGCTCTCCCTTGGCCGCGCGCCCACAAGCCGCACAAGGTCGATGACATGGCACTCGCCCATGCCCACCGCGGCCAGCAATTCTTCCCGCGTCGCGTAGCCCGCCTCTTTCGCCAAGGCGTCCAAGTCTGCGGCGATGTCCAAGCGGCGGAACGTGTCGAGCAGCAAGCCCTCGCCAGCGCGCACGTTGGATTCGGCCAATTGCTCGCGCAGCCACGCTTGGATCTTGGACCGCGCCCGAGCCGTCTTCACAAAGCCGGCATCGCGGTTCAGCCACTCCCGGCGTGGCGCCTCGGCGGCGCCGGTCAGCACTTCAACGGTCTGCCCGGTCAGCAACATCGTGTTCAGCGGCACCGCGACGCCGTCCACCCGCGCCCCAATGCAACGGTGCCCCACCTCGGTGTGAACGCGGTAGGCGAAGTCCACCGGCGTCGCGCCCTGCGCCATGTCGATGACATGGCCTTGGGGCGTCGCCACGTAGATGCGGTCCGCCTCGCCACCCGCCTCATCGAGCGGGTGCTGGGCGTCATCGTGCCATTCCAACAATTGCGCGAGCCACTGCATCTTGCGAGACCGCAGAGACTCCGCCTCGCCATCCTTGTAGTCCCAATGGGCGCAGACGCCCAGTTCAGACTCCTTGTGCATTTCCGCGGTGCGGATCTGCACCTCGAGCACCTTGCCGGCGGGGCCCACCACAGCGGTGTGGATTGAGCGGTAGCCGTTGTCCTTGGGATTGGCGATGTAGTCATCGAACTCGGGCGGGATGTGCGGCCACGCCGTGTGGACGACGCCCAGCGTGGCGTAGCACTCCGGCACGCGCTGCACCACCACACGCACCGCCTGCACATCGTAGACCTCGCTGAAGTCGATGCCCTTGCGCCGCATCTTGCGCCAGATGCTGTAGAGGTGTTTGGCGCGCCCAACCACCTGCGCCTCGATGCCGGCCTTGTCCAAGCGGGCGCACAACTCCGCCACCGCTTGGCGCACTTGCTCCTCCCGTTCCTCGCGGCGGGCATCGAGGGACGCAGCGACCTTCCGGTAGTCCTCCGGATGCAGGTAACGGAACGCAAGGTCTTCAAGGGGCCATTTCAACTGGCCGATGCCCAAGCGCCCGGCAAGCGGCGCGAACACGCGCAACGCCTCGTCCGCCACGCGCTGCTGCGTTTCCCGCGGCGCAGACTTGGCCGCGCGCAAGGCGACCACGCGCTCGGTGAGCTTGATGACGGCGACGCGGGGATCGTCGATGAGCGACGCCAGCAGGTGGCGGACGTTGTCCACCTGGCTGCCGTAGCGGTTGTCGAGGAGTGGCGCGTCGGAGAGCTCGTAGGCGTCCGCCCTGCCCACCCGCAGCAACGCTTCGAGGAGCCCGGCCGCGCCATCGCCAACCCGTTCCGCCACAGCGGCCGGGCTCAAAGCGCCGGCATGCGCCGCTTCGTAGAGGAGCCCCGCGGCCACGGCGTCGGTGTCCATCTCCAGCTGCTGCAGCAAGTGGGCGACGTCCAAACCGTGGCCAAGCAATGCGGCATCCTCGATGAGGCCAACGGCGACGGCCAGCGGACGGCGGCCTTCCCCCAGCTCACTGAGCCACGCCTCGACGTCCGGGCAGCCATCCGCGGAACGCGGGAGATCGTCTCTGATCTTGACCATCAGCAGTGCGTCACGCGATGAAGGAAGCCACCGGCACGATGTGGGCAGCCGGCGCAAACATACCAAAACATGCCTCTAGCCGCCCGCGCTGCGGTTGTCGGACTTGGGGCGAACAGGGCGCCATGCTCATCGGCCGGCAGCGCGAAACAGCTCGCGGGACGTCAAGGGCTGGTCGCCGACATGGGCTTTCAGGGCGGCGCGCAGGATGGTTTTGGCGGCGCGGCGCACGTCGGGCGCGTCATAGCAGTCTGCGGCGATGGCGAGCAACACTGCCCCCGGATAGGTCGCGGCGGCACCCCCTGCGGCGGCCCGGAACCCTTCGCCGTTGACGAACTCGTAGCGGCACTCAGCTTCAATGGCGGCACCACTGCCTAGCTCGAAATCAAACGCCAACCCGTAGCCGAGTTCGCGCAACAGGCGCTTCTCGAAGGTGCGCAAGACGGGCTCCAAATCGCATCCGGCGGCGAGGCGGGCGAGCGTGTCGCCATAAGCCGCGAACAGCGGCGTGACCGCCTCCTCCGGCGCCAAGCAGCGCGTCAACAGTTCGTTCATATACATGCCGGCGAACAACGGCCGCCCGGACAAGGCAAACCGGCGCGTCGTCTCGCAGGCCGTGAGGGTCATCAAGCGGCCGCGGCCGCGCCATGCCACTTCCAAGCTGGCGAACGGCTCCACCGCTTGCGGGCGACGCGCCCGGCGAACCGCGCGGGCGACCGCCGCGATGCGGCCATGATCCCGCGTCAGCAACTCGATGATGGCGCTCGTCTCCCGATAGGGGCGGCGATGCAGCACGAATGCCGGCTGGCGGAGGGTGGGTTCAGCCACGCGCGTCAGTGGTAGCCAAGCGCCTTCAGGGAAGCGGCATTGTTGCTCCAACCCGCCTTCACCTTCACCCACAGGCGCAGCATCGTCTGACGGCCAAGCAGGTGTTCGATGTCGCGCCGCGCATCGGCGCCGATGGCCTTCAGGCGCTGGCCGCGGCGCCCGATGACGATGCCCTTCTGGCTGCTGCGCTCGACGAACACCACCGCATCCACTTCCGCGAGCGCCGGCCCCGTCACGAACCGCTCCACCTCCACTGCGACGCGATGCGGCACTTCGTCGCCCAAGCGCCGCATGATCTTCTCGCGCACGATCTCGCCCAAGAAAAACTCAACCGGCCGATCGGTCACGTCGTCTGCGGCAAAGAGGTGCGGGCCCGGCGGCAGGCGCGCGGCAATCTCGTCGGTCAACGCATCCAGGCCATCGCGCCGCAGGGCCGAAATCGGCACGATGGCGGCGAAGTCGCCACGCCCTTGGACATCATCGATGAGCGGCAGCAAGGCGCGGCGATCTTCCAAGCGGTCGATCTTGTTGATGGCGCAGATGCGAGCGGCTGCGCCACGCTCCACTTGGCGCAGGGCGGCGGCGTCCGCTTCTGTGAAAGTTCGCGCTTCGATGAGCAGCACCACCACATCCGCGTCGCGCACGGCATGGCTCGCCTGCCCTGCCATGTAGCGGTTGATGGCCGTGCCGCCGCGGCGCCCGCCAGCGCCGCCGACTTGATGGATGCCCGGCGTGTCTTGATAGATCACCTGCACGGCGCCTCGCGTGTCGATGCCGAGCAGGTTGTGCCGCGTGGTCTGGGGCTTGCGCGAGGTGATGGCGAGCTTGCGCCCCAACAGGTGGTTGAGCAACGTGGACTTGCCGACATTGGGCCGGCCCGCCAACACCACGAAGCCGCAGCGGCTCGTCACAGCAGCCGCCTGAGCACCGCATCGGCGGCGCGTTGCTCCGCCTCGCGGCGCGAGTTGCCGGCCGCGGCGGCATCCACGTCGAGTTGCGCAACGCGGCACCGCACCACAAAGCGGCGCGCGTGGTCAGCGCCCTCCACGCGCTCCACCAAGTAATCCGGCAGCGGGATGCTGCGCGCCTGCACGAGCTCTTGCAGCTTGGTTTTCGCGTCCTGCGGCGCATGCCCGCCCAACGCCGCCAAGCGCGCCCCGAAGAGCCGCTTCACCACCGGCCGCAGGGCATCCACGCCGCCATCGCGCACCACCGCGCCCAGCACCGCCTCCAGCGCATTGGCGAGGATGGAGGCGGAGCGCCGGGCGCCGGCGCGCTTCTCGCCGCTGCCCAAGCGCAGCGCCGCGCCCAGTTCGATCTCTGCGGCTATGGCCGCCAAGGCATCGTTGCGCACGAGGCTCGCCCGCATCAGGCTCAAGTCTCGCTCGGCGGCGTCTGGGTAGGCGTCGAACAACTGGCTGCCGATCTCAAAGCCCAGGGCGGCATCGCCCAAGAACTCCAAGCGCTCGTTGTGGCCCGCGCCGCCGCTGCGATGGGTGAGCGCCCGCGCCAACAGCGCTCGGTTGCGAAACGCATGGCCCAGACGCGCTTCCAGCGCCGCCATTGCCCTCCCGCTCGACGCGCCGGCGCTCATCGCCGCTCCATCTTGAGCACGGCGTGGAAGGCATCCTGGGGGATGTCCACCTTGCCCAAGCGCTTCATGCGGCGCTTGCCGGCCTTTTGCTTTTCCAACAGCTTCTTCTTGCGCGTGACGTCGCCGCCATAGCACTTCGAGGTGACGTTCTTACGCAGCGCCTTCACGTTCACGCGCCCGATGATGCGCCCGCCGATGGCGGCTTGCACGGAAACATCGAACATCTGGCGGGGGATGATCTCCTTCAGCTTGCGGATGAGGTCGCGCCCGCGCTGCTCCGCTTGGCCGCGATGCACGATGGCCGCCAGCGCATCCACCCGTTCGCCGTTGACGAGGATGTCCAGCCGGTTGAGCGGCGCCGGCTCGAACCGTTCGAAGCCGTAATCCAAGGACGCGAATCCCCGGCTCACGGACTTCAGCCGATCGAAGAAGTCCATCACCACCTCCGCCAACGGCAGCTCGTAGGTGAGCGCGACTTGGCCAGCGGAGAATTGCATGTTCTTCTGCGCGCCGCGGCGGGTGACGCAAAGGTCGATGACGGCACCCAAATGTTCCTGCGGCACGAAGATTTGCGCGTGCGCGATGGGTTCCCGCAGCGCGGCGACCCGCGCCGGATCTGGCAGGCTCGATGGATTGGACACCTCGAAGCGTTCGCCCTCCCGGGTCTCCACCTCGTAGACCACGGTGGGCGCGGAAGTGATGAGGTCCAGCCCGTATTCGCGCTCCAAGCGCTCTTGCACGATTTCCATGTGCAGGAGGCCTAAGAAACCACAGCGGAAGCCGAAGCCCAAGGCGTCGGACGTTTCCGGCTCGTGGAACAGCGCCGCGTCGTTCAAGGAGAGCTTGGAGAGGGCCTCGCGCAGCCCCTCGAAGTCATCCGAGTTGACGGGGAACATGCCGGCATACACCTGCGGCTTGGGCTGCGCAAAGCCGGGCAGCGCCGGCACGTCCGCGGCGCCCGCCAGCATGAGGGTGTCGCCCACCGGCGCGCCGCGAATCTCCTTGATGCCGGCCGCCAGATAGCCCACCTCCCCGGCGCAGAGCGCATCGCACGGCTCGCGCTTCGGCGTGAAGTGACCCACGTCGTCCACCAGCCAGGCGCGGCCAGTGGACTGCACGACGATGCGGTCGCCCTTGCGCAGGCGCCCCTGCACCACCCGCACAAGCGAGACCACGCCGAGATAGTTGTCGAACCAAGAATCGATGATGAGCGCCTGCAGGGGTGCGCTCGTGGCGCCCTGCGGCGGCGGCACTTCGGCTACCAGGCGCTCAAGCAGCGCCGGCACGCCAGCGCCGGTCTTGGCGCTCACCAAGGCGGCGTCCGCGGCATCCAGGCCGATGAGGTTCTCGATTTCCTCCCGCGCACGGGCTGTGTCCGCCTGCGGCAGGTCGATCTTGTTGAGCACCGGCAGCACTTCGAGCCCCTGCTCGATGGCCGTGTAGCAGTTGGCGACGGATTGCGCTTCCACGCCCTGCGCCGCATCCACCACCAGCAGGGCGCCTTCGCAAGCCGCCAGCGACCGCGACACCTCGTAGCTGAAATCCACATGGCCAGGGGTGTCGATGAAGTTCAGCTGGTAGCGCTCGCCGTTCAGCGCCCGATAGCGCAACGTGACGCATTGCGCCTTGATGGTGATGCCGCGCTCGCGCTCCAAATCCATGGAATCGAGCACTTGCTCCGCCATCTCGCGCTCGTCCAAGCCGCCGCAGAGCTGGATCAGGCGGTCCGACAAGGTGGACTTGCCGTGGTCGATGTGCGCGATGATGGAGAAGTTGCGGATGTGGTCGATGGCCGGCAAGGCGTCTGTTCACCGCAATTCCGAGTGGGCGCCAATTTTACCGCACCCCGGCGCCGCCGCCGAACGCTTAGGTCAGACGCCCGCGGGCGGACGGTGGAAGGGCCTATTCGTCAGCTGGCGGCGCGGCGACCAGGCGTGGACGCAGCCAGGCCGCTTGGTTGCCGAGCCGGGTGGCCGCCAGCGCGAGGCCGGCGCCCGCCGCGAATCCAATCAACGCCGCAGCGGCAGCCCCCAGCCAAGCGCCGGCGACAAGGCCGGCGAGGGGCAAGCCGAACACGGTGAGCGCAGCACCGGTCATGCCGCGTCGCGGCACGCCAACGAACACCTGTTCGCCCACCGCCGGCGCCGCTTGGGTCGCTATCTTGAGTTCCACTTGGGAGAGCCAGCCCAGCCCTGCCGTGCAGCGGCCGGCGCAACCGGCGCAGCGATCGCGCTCCATGGCCACGCGGCAGCCACCGCCGCCGGCCGCGATGACGGTGCCGCACCGCACGATCAAATCCGCCTCGTCAAGCGGCAGTGGCTTGTCTCCGCGTGGCCGGCTTAGCCTAGGCACCGCACTTATACTACGGCCATGAACGAGCGATTCAGGCCGGCAGTGCTCATCGTTGGCGCCGGCGCCGCGGGGCTCGCCACCGCCTTGCGGTTGGCGGAGCGAACGCGGGTGATTGTGCTCTCCAAGGGGCCCATCGAAGGCAGCTCCACCAACTGGGCGCAGGGCGGCATCGCCGCGGTGATGGGCGCCAACGATTCAGTGCGCAGCCATGTGCGCGACACGATTCAGGCCGGCGCCGGGCTGTGCGACGAAGCGATGGTGCAGTTCGTCGTCGAACGCGGCCCGGCCGCCATTCAACGGCTGCTGGACTATGGCTTGGCACCGGACACCCGCGACGCCGACAGTGGCCAGTTCCATCTGACGCGCGAGGGCGGGCACAGCCGGCGGCGCGTGCTGCACGTCGCAGACCGCACCGGCCAAGCCATGGAGCGCGTGCTCGCCGAGCGCGCCGACGCGCATCCGAACATCACGCTGCTGCCCGATCGGGTGGCCATCGACGTGATCACCACCGGCAAACTCGGCCGCCAACCGGACCGCGTGGCCGGCGCCTACGTCTACAACCGCGCCACGGACGCCGTGGAACTCATTGGCGCCTCGTTTGTGGTGCTCGCCACCGGCGGCGCGAGCAAGGTCTATCTCTACACGAGCAACCCCGATGGCGCCACCGGCGACGGCATCGCCATGGCTTGGCGCGCCGGCTGCCGCGTCGGCAACATGGAGTTCAACCAGTTCCACCCCACCTGCCTGTTCCATCCGCACGCCAAGTCATTCCTCATCTCCGAGGCGGTGCGCGGCGAAGGAGCGCACCTGCTGCTGCCGAACGGCGAACGCTTCATGCCGCGCTTCGACCCGCGCGCCGAACTCGCCTCCCGGGACATCGTCGCTCGCGCCATCGACCATGAAATGAAGCGGCTCGGCGCAGACTGCGTGTACCTCGACATCAGCCACCGGCCGCGGGCGTTCATCGAATCCAGCTTTCCGACCATCCACGCCCGTTGCCTAGACTTCGGCATCGACATCACCCAAGAGCCGATTCCGGTGGTGCCGGCGGCGCATTACACCTGCGGCGGCGTCATCGTGGACCGCCACGGCGCCACGGACGTGCCGGGCCTCTACGCCATCGGCGAGACAGCCTGCACGGGCCTGCACGGCGCCAATCGCCTCGCCAGCAACTCGCTGCTGGAGTGCATGGTGTTGGCAGATTCGGCCAGTGAGCACATCGCCGCATCGCTCGACGCGGCGCGGCCGGCGCTGCCTAAGCTCAAGCACTGGGACGAAAGCCGCGTGACCGATTCGGATGAAGGCGTGGTGCTCTCCCACAACTGGGACGAACTGCGGCGCTTCATGTGGGATTACGTTGGCATCGTGCGCACCGACAAGCGGCTGGCGCGGGCGCGGCGCCGCATCGACTTGTTGAAGCAGGAAGTACACGACCACTACGCCAACCACCGCGTGTCGAACGACCTGATCGAGTTGCGCAACCTCCTGCATGTGGCGGAGCTGATGGTGCGCTGCGCCAGCTCGCGGCGCGAGAGCCGCGGATTGCACTACACGTTGGATTTTCCGGCGCCCCTGCCCCACGCCGCGCCGAGCATCCTGCACCCAGCGGCGGATCCCCTCGACGTGCTTCAGCCGCCGGCGAGGGCCGCGCGCCGCAGCCGCGCAAAGTCCTGAGGCGACAGCCGCCCGCGCCTGATCGGCAGGACGCGCCGCGCGGTGGGGATGACGAGCCACCGTTCCGTCAACCAACAGGGCCCGCGACGCGGCAAGACTGCATCTCCGCGCCGCACCTCGATGCCATCCTCAAAGGCCAACAGCAGGTAGCCCTCGCCCGGACGCGCTGAGAGCGCCTTCCAAGCGCAACTCGCCACTGCCACCCAGCCCCACCACGGTGACGCCAAGGCAGCCAAGGCCGTGCCGATCAAGACATGCAGCGCGACCACCGCCACCAGCCACTCATAGCCGAGCGTCCATGGGATGGCGTGGCGCGGCGCGGTGACGTCAACGGTTGGCGGCGGCGCGGACACGCTCGACGATGGCGGCGAGTCCGACGCTGGGTTCAGAGCGCCCTTGCAGCCAATCGAGGATTTGCCAGTCATCGGTGTTCAGCAACTCTGCGTAGGCGCTGCGTTCCGCCGCCGTCAAGCGGCCATGCTCGCGCTCGGCGAACGGCACTAGGTACAAATCAAGCTCCAGCATCCCGCGCCGGCTGCGCCACAGCGCCTTGGCGTCATCCGCCCGGCTCATCGCCGCCTCGGAAAGCCGTTGTCGCTGACCTTGTAGAATAGGCGCATGGTCTCTCCCGACACGCAATCGAGCCTCGGCCTCGCCAAGCTGATGCTACGCGGCCCGGACGCTACGAGTTTCATGCAAGGCTACGTCACTTGCGATTTGGACGCCCTCGAAAAGAACGTTGCGATGCCGATGGCGTGCTGCAACATCAAGGGGCGCGTGTTGGCCAATGGCTGGGCGGCCGGCCGCGCCGATGCAGTGGACATCTTCGTCCATGCCAGCGTGGCAGATGCGTTGGCTGACCATTTGGCGAAGTATCTCGTATTCGCCAAGTGCTCACTCACTCGCCAGCCGGAGCGCTTCACCATCGCCGATGACGCGGTGGCGGAAGCCATCGCGCTGCGTCCGTTCGGGTGGTTCCTAGCGGCCGCAGGGGACACGGCCGGTGACGATTTCGAGGAGCGCTGCATCGACGCTGGCATAGGCATCGTCAGCGCGCCAGTGGCAGAACGGTTCCTGCCACAGATGCTGGGCTTGGCGGACATGGGCGCGGTGAGTTTCACCAAGGGCTGCTACTTGGGGCAAGAGGTGGTGGCGCGGGCACAGCACCGGGGCGCGGTGAAGCGACGCCTCGCGCGCTTCCGCTGGCATGGCGCGCTGCCTGCCGCCGGCGCCACGACCGCGCCGGCCGGCACCATCATCCACGCCGTGAGCAATGCGCCCGATGCCGATGCCGGCTGGGCGCTCGCCGTCACCGCAGCCAGCGACGCCAAGCTGTCCGGCGACGGCTTCGAGCTAACGCCAGCGCCGAGTTAGCCCGCCCCGGCCAAGGCCGCCAAGCGCGGCGGCGCTCGAGCCTCGGCGACGCTATTCGGAAGCCGCCGGCACCCCCTGCCGCCCCCGCAACGCCGCGAGATGATCCAGATAGGCGCGGTAGCGATGGCGAATCTCGCTCACATACCGCACCGGCTCGCTGCCGCGCACATAACCATGCACCGCTTGGCGCGCGTAGCGGTCTTCTGAGAGCAGCAGCATGGCGTTCTCCACATTGTCGAACCAACGGCCTGCATCCCACCCTTGGCGCGCGGCAAGGCGTCGCGCGTCGCGCACATGGCCAACGCCGGCGTTGTAGGCGGCCAACGCGAACCAATGCTGCTCGCCAAGCGGCAACGACGGGAAACGATCCCGAGTCCAAGCCAGATAGCGCACGCCGGCGGCGATGCCGGGCCGCGGCTCTGTCAAGCGGTCCGCGGCCACCCCCACTTCTTGTGCTGTGCGCGGCAGCACCTGCATCAACCCGCGGGCGCCGGCAAAAGACACCTGCGCCGGGTCGAAGCCGCTCTCTTGATACATCTGCGACACGATCAAACGCCAGTCGAAACCATGTTCCTCTGCGGCGGCGCGAATGATGCCGTCGTAGGGGGAGAGCGTCTCCCCTTCCACCCGATGCTCGCGCTGGCGGCGCATGCGTCGTTCGTTGCGGAAGTACTTGTTGCGCAACACGTTGTACTCGTAGCCGCGGTAGCGATCTTGGATGAACTCGTTGAGGGCGGCGAGCAGTTGCGGCTGATCCGCGCGCAGCGCCCAACCGAGCGACTGCTCCGTTTCGAGTTCGGGGCCGAGGTGCAGCCGCTCATCGAACGCGGCTTCGATTTGGGCCACATGGCTATCCGCCAATGTCACCTCTGCGGCGCCGCGCCCCACCCGCTCGATCAATGCGGGTGAAGCGACTTCGGCCAAGTCGATGCTGATGCCCATGTCCGCCGGCAAGCCGCGCAGCGTTTCCACGAAGCTGGTGCCAGCCTGCACCGTCACCCGCCGGCCCTTGAGCCCCGCCAAGGCATCCACCGGCGCGCGGCTGACGAACACTTCCCGCACCCGCAAGTAAGGGTCGCTGAACGCAAGGCCTGCGTCCTGCCGCGCCGCGGTGATGGTGATGCCGGCGGAGATGAGGTCTCCACGGCCGGCCTGCAGCCACGGCTGCAAGTCTTCCCGGTGGGGCGCCACCACCGTTTCCAGAACGAGGCCTTGGCTGTCGGCGAACGCCTTCACCAGTTCATACTCAAAGCCGATCAACTCGCCGCGCCACAGGTAGTAGGTGGCCGGTCCGTTCAACGTGAGCATGCGCAGGCGGCCGCTGCGCCGCATCTGCGCGAGGTCGCGGTGCGCGATGTCATCGCTCCCGGCCAGATGGGCTTCCTCGAGAAAGGCGTTCAGGGCACCGAGGAGCTGCGGATTGTCGCGGCGCACAGCCCAAGCGAGGTCTCGCGGCGCGGGCAGTTCACCCAACTGCCGAACAGTCGGGCTGGCCGCGACCAGCGGGCGCGCCACCACCGCGTCCATGACCGTGGCGTCAAACTCTCCCGCCTCCAACGCTTGCAGCACCTCCGTGGGGTCTGTGCCGGCGGGCAGGAGCGTCACCGCGGCGTCCGGCACATGCTCGGCGAGGGACTCGACATAGGCCGTCTGCGCCGGCACGCCGAAGCGCAATTCCGCCAGCGCGTGCCCGGATGCCGCGGCAGCGCCGACCACCCACTCCCGCGTCGTCGTGAGCGGTGCGGTGAAGGCGACCTCGCGGCGCCGCGAATCCGTGACGGTGATGTTCGCCACGGCAACGTCCACGCGGCCATCGCGCACCGCCGGAATCAATTCGTGGAAGCCCTCCACCGTGCGCCACTCCACGGCAAGGCCGCGTTGCGCGGCGAACGCTTCGGCAAGCTCGCGGTAGCGCTCCGCCGGCAACCCTTGGCGTGGCAGCGTGTCGAAGCCGTCCCAGCGGCGCCGCGCCAAGCGCAGCACGCCGGCTGCGGCGATGGCGTCCAAATCTCCTGCGGCGCGAGCCGGCCCGATTACGGCCGTTTGCTCAGCCGCGGGCGGCGTCGAGGGCGCATCCGAGCACGCCGCCAACGCCAAGGCGCACAGGGCGACCGCCACGCCGAGGGCACACCCGCGATTGCGTCGATCGATCATTGTTCGCGCAAGGCCCGGTCCAGCTCGGACGGCCTAGGCAGGAACAGCGGCTCGTCGTCGCTCACGGACGTGGCGACAGGCCGCTCGCTCTCCCACGCCAACAGTTCTCGCTGCACAGACCAAGGCCGCTCGTGGCCTCGCGCCAAGACCACGAAGAAGGCGCGGTCAACCGCAGCGAACACTTCGATGCAGACCAGAGCCTGCGCTTCCAACATGCCAGCGCGGGAGACGGCGACCACGGGCTTGCCCACGGCGCCAGCCATGACTTCGGGTGCCAAGTTGGCGTATTCGGACGGCGGCGCCGCCGCAATCTCCGCCAAGTCCAACGCTTGCGCCGAGGCGGCGTTCGCCTCCAAGAAGCTGCGAAAGAGCGCGGCCGGCAGCGACGCTTTGGCAACGCCCTCGCTGCGGCAGTCCGACGGTTCGCTCACAACCACCACGTCTCCCATCGGCGCCAGCACGGCGCGCCCGAGGCTTGCCATGACATCCGCTTCCTTCGGCGGCGGCATGGCGCCTGGGCGCAATAGAAAAATGCCCGCCGCCAACACCAAGGCGACGCCGCCGGCAATCAGCGCGCCGCGCATGACGTTGCCTCGGTGCTGCCGCACCGCTGCGGCGCCAGCCTAGCCACGCAGCGCGACGCACTCACAGGGCCGCTTGCAGCGCCGCGCCATGCTCCAACAGCTCGGCGATGGCGCCGTCCGCGTAGCCGAGTTCCAGCAGCAGGCGCTGGGTGTGCTCGCCAGCGAGGCAGGCGCCCGGATAGCTGCCGCCGCGCTCAAACCGCACGATGGGCCCTTGCCGCGGATAGCGGCCCAGTTGCGCGTGGGGCGCCTCGACGACCAGTTCTTCGGCCTGCGCACAAGCATCGTTCACTAGGAACTGCGCCGGCCAGTGAGCGTCGGCGCGCACGCAAACAATGCCGCCGCGGGTGAGGCGCTGCTCCCAGGCGTCTGCGTCATCGGTTTGGAACATCGCTTCCAGCGCCGCTTCGTCGGCGACGCCAAGGCGCTCCCAGTCCGCGTCGCTCGCCACATGCAGGAACACCCAACCCGCCCTGCATTCATAGAGGCGGCAACGCGGGCCGAGCCCCAGCATGTTGGCGTCCACGCGAGGGCGCTCCGGCTTGCCCGGATAGCTCAAGAAGTCGTCCCAATTGGCGTAGGCGTTGGCGCCGAGCATGTCGACGAAGATCTCCTGCCCCACGCCGGTCGCTTCGCGGGCGACGAGGCCCAAGGTCGCGGCCGTCGCGACGACCATGGACGTGTTCGGATCTGGGCTCACCTCGTTCGCCCGAAACAGTGCCCGCGCCACTTCACGGATGGCTTCCAGCGACATGGGTTCGTCTTCCGGCAAGCCGCCCATCTGCCAAACCACGCCGCCAAGCGCCGCGCCTGGGATGGGATGTGTCGAGGGCCGCTTGGCGCCAGGCCCCTTGCGTCCGTAGCCGTTGGCCGAGAGGTAGATGAGCCTTGGGTTGTCAGCGCAGAGCGTTTGATAGTCGATGCCGAGCTTCTCCGGCACGCCGGGGCGGTAGTTGTGGATGAAGACATCGGCGCGTTCGGTGAGCTGCCGCGCGATGCGCCGCCCGGCGGCGGACTTCAAGTCTAGGCAGATGCTCTCCTTGCCGGTGTTGCAGCGCATGGCGCCGGTGCCGTACATCATGTTGCGGAAGGGATCCCCGGCCAACGGCTCGATCTTGATGACGCGCGCGCCGAGGTCCGCCAGCGTGGAAGCGCCCAATGGGGCGGCGATGATGGTTGCCGCCTCCACCACGGTGATGCCGGCAAGGGGCCGCTTGCTGGCAGCGCCGGACGTGGCCACAGGCGCGGCGAACGGCCGTTGCCGACGCCCAGCGGCCGCCATTTCGATGCGCTTCGCCGCGCTGCCCGGCCGCCCCGGCGTCGCCGTGAGGTCTGCCACGGGGCCGAGTTGGATGCCCCCTGCCACGGCCGCGGCATGGCCGTTAGCGACGATGTCTGGGTCTTGCAAGGCCGCTTGAGTGGTCTGGTATTGATGGGCGACGACGCCCCCGTTGCGGATGAAGACGTCCATCCATTCGCTCGCCGGCTTGGTTTCGATGCGCCGCAACATCGCGTCGCGGAATGGCTCCAGCCCCGCATCGCCCTCCATGGGCACGCCGCCGGGCGGCGCCTCGATGCCGGTGGCGGCGAGGAAGTTGTTCATCAGGTGCGGCAGCAGATTGCCGAATTGGAGCCAGCGGCCGTCCTGGGCGCGTGCCGCGTGGTAATAGATGCGCGGCAGCGTGGTGCGCGGATCCGTGGGTGCCTGCGGCGTGGGGATGACGCCACGCTCGCGCAGATGCTCCACCTGCAAGCCGCCGATGTCGTAGGCGAGCAGGCCCCGCATGAGCGACGTGTCGAACGCTCCGCCAAGCCCCGTGCGCTGGCGCTTGAGGAGGCTTGCGAGCAATGCCGCGGCCGCCGCCTGCGCGACAGCGTGGGTGGCCACCTGCAATGCCGAGTAGCAGGGCCCGGCGCGCTGGGCAATGCCTTCGAGGCTCGCCATGCGCCCGAACTTGGCGGCGACGGCCGCTTCGACCATGGGATAGTTCCGGTACGGGCCGTCTTCGCCAAAGCCAGACACCGCGCCGTAGATGAGGTCTCCGCGCTCGGCGCAGAGGTCGGCTTCGCCAAGGCCAAGCGCATCGCGGCGATCTTTGCCGAGAGTCGTCACCACCGCGTCCGCGGTCTGCAGGATCGCGGCGCGCAGGGCGGCCAACTGCGCTGCATCGTCGAAGTCCACACGCAGCAGGGACTTGCCGCGCAGCCACATGCGCGACGCTGGCATGGCGTGGTTCGGGTCTCCGCCGAGCGGCTCCACTTTGATGACGTCGGCGCCGAAATCCGCGAGGATCATGGTGGCCAAGCCAGTGACTGGGCCCTCGCCCAAATCGAAGATGCGGAAGGTGGCGAGCGGTTCGCTCATGGGCTTTAGCGCTCAAGTCTTTGCGTTGGCGGCGGATGATACGCCGTGCGCGGCGGCGCTTCTTCGCGGTGGGCACCGGCGGCGCAAAGGCAGCGCGGCCCTTGGCGCACCATCATCTATGCTTGCGTTTTTCGTTCACCGAAAAGGAATGCCCATGCCAAGCGAACGCAGTGTCGGAACCAGGCTCGGCCAGTTCCTGTTGTTCATCCTGCTCTCCATCATCACCATCGGCCTGTACCCGCTCTGTTTCTGGGTGTCGCGGATGGAGGAAACCAACAAGCTGTTGGACGACATTCTCGTGGAGCTTCGCCGAGAGGCATGAGCCGCCTCTGGCCGGATTCGATGAAACCGTCCTAGCGGGCCGGCGTCCCCTGCCGCAGCCGCTCGATGAGGCTTGAGGTGTCCCAACGTTCGCCGCCCAGCGCTTCCACGTCTGCGTAGAACTGATCGACGAGCGCGGCGAGCGGCATGCGGGCACCCAGCCGGCGCGCCGCCGCCAGCGTCATGGCCAAGTCCTTGCGCATCCACTTCACGGCAAAGCCGAAGTCGAACTCGCCCTGCGCCATGGTCGCCGCGCGATTGTCCATCTGCCAAGATTGGGCGGCGCCCTTCGAGATCACGTCCACTACGGCGGGCACATCCAACCCGGCCCGCTCGGCGAAGTGCAGCCCTTCCGCCAGCCCTTGCAGCACGCCGGCGATGCATACCTGATTCACCATCTTGGTGAGCTGCCCCGAGCCGACGCCGCCCATGCGCCGCACGGCGCGGGCGTAACATTCGAGCACCGGTTCGGCGGCGGCGAACGTCGCCGCGTCGCCCCCCACCATGATGGTGAGTTGGCCGTTTTCGGCACCGGCTTGGCCGCCGCTCACCGGCGCATCGAGAAAGCCTGCGCCGCGCTCGGCCGCGGCAGCCGCGAGTTCCTCGGCCAAGCCGGCGGAAGCCGTGGTGTGATCGATGAGCACGGCGCCCGGCTGCAAGCCGGCGACCACGCCCTCAGCGCCAAGCGCCACGCTGCGCACATCGTCGTCGTTGCCGACGCACATGCACACCACATCCGCGCCGGCTGCGGCTTCGGCGGGGGTCGCCGCGACCGCGCCGGCATGTTCCTCCAGCCACGCTTCGGCGCGCGTCCGCGTGCGGTTGTACACCCGCACGGCGTGGCCAGCGCCGGCCAAGTGCCCGGCCATCGGATAGCCCATCACGCCAAGGCCCACGAACGCCACGCTCCGTTCTTCCCGCATCGCTTGCATCTCCTTGCGGCCGCGCCGCGCTGGGCGGCGCCAAACGGAGCAATGTACTCGAAGCCGGCGCTCAGTCCAGCCGTCCGCGCCACGGCGCTGGCTGGCACAATAGCCCGTTGTGGTCTGTGCCCGCCGCCCGATCCTTGGTTCCGCTTTGGCTGCTTTGGCGAGGAAGCGATGCGGCAACGCGGTGAGCGCCAGCAGCGGCATAGGCCGTCACGGCGCAAGCGAGGTCTCGCGTTCGCGATGGCCGACATCCGAGGCCATGAGTACGCTCGAACTGCGAAATCCCTTTGACAGGAGAAGGAGAAGCGCTTACGGTGGGGCCGTCGGGTGCTCCTACTGGAGCTCGATATGGCCCGCCCAGCCCGACATCACACCATCACCTGCTCAAACTTGACCATGCTTTGCTCGCTAGGGCAACTAGGGGTGATGTATCGGGCCAAACTTTGAGACCGTCGAGAGCGTTGGCCTGCTGTCGTCTGTAGATGTTCGGCAGCATCAGCTTGAAGTATTTGTAGTCGAGACATTCGTCTTTGAAGGCGCGGTAGACATTGTAGGCAAGCAGGTCGGCGAGCTGAACGCCGTTGGAGAGCTCGCTTCGCGTGAAGAAGGGATACTCGACTATGTGCGGAAACTGCATGTTGGGGTTGCCGCGACGTTGAAATTGGGCGTGCTGTAACGTGACAGAGCGATTCAGCTGCTTGCTGGTATCGTCCATGACTATCAAGGCTCGATGCCGAGAGTGGTATTCGCGCATGTAGTGCTCGATGCGTTCCAGCAAGAACTCATACGCCTTCCGATGCAGAGTATCGTGGGTTGTGTTCGGATACAGCTTCCTCTTGTCGATGACGGTGGCGAACAAGACGGTCTTGCGTTCGTGGACTTGCCGGTAGTAGGTCTCCACCAGCCGCTCCATATCCTTGGGGTGGAGGGAATCCAAGAAAGAGCTGTGCTTGGTCCGTGCGCCATGATGGCGAATCCAATTGGACTTGATCTCGCAGTCGGCGAGATCGTAGGTGCCTTTGCCATCCCGCGCAAGATAGTCAGCAAGTTCCAGCTTCACTCTGAGCAAGCGTCGAGCCCGTTCGGCCTGCAGGGCGGCCACCTGCGCGTTCTCCGTTTAGGGGTCCAAGGCGGCGGTGGGTTCGTCCAGCACCAGCACCAGCGCGGTGCTGACGAGGCCGCGGGCAATGGCGAGGGGCCGCTTCTGGCCCACGGAAAGGGCGCCGCCCGCCCTTCCCAAGCGCGTCCCAAAGCCGTCGGGAAGATTAGCGACGAACGCATAGGCGCCAGCGATTCGCGCTGCCGCTCCGATGTCGGCTTGGCTGGCTGCGGGATTGCCGAGGGCGATGTTGTTCGCCACGGTGTCGGCGCCGGCTTGGCCGCTGCTCACCGGCCCATCGAGAAAACCTGCGCCGCGTCGGCTGCGGCTTCGGCGGGGGTGGCCGCGGCCGCGCCGGCATGTTCCTCCAGCCACGCTTCGGCGCGCGTCCGCGTGCGGTTGTACACCCGCACGGCGTGGCCGGCGCCGGCCAAGTGCCCGGCCATCGGATAGCCCATCACGCCAAGGCCCACGAACGCCACGCTCCGTTCTTCCCGCATCGCTTGCATCTCCTTGCGGCCGCGCCGCGCTGGGCGGCGCCAAACGGAGCAATGTACTCGAAGCCGGCGCTCAGTCCAGCCGTCCGCAGCTCCGCGCTGGCTGGCACAATAGCCCGTTGTGGTCTGTGCCCGCCGCCCGTGCCTCATGTCGCCAAGAGACTTGCCCAGCGTCGCCGCGGTGCTTGCCGACCCAACGCTCGCCGAGGTGATCGAGCGGCGCGGCGTTGGCTTGGCGAAGGAAGCGGTGCGCCAACTGCAGGCGGACGCGCGCCGCAGCGGCGATGCGCCCGCTTGGGCGGCGGACGCCGCCCGCTACGCGGTGCCGGTGGAGCGCTGGCTCGTCGCCCGCGTCGGGCACGGCTACCGGCGCGTTTTCAATCTCACGGGCACGCTCATCCACAGCAACTTGGGGCGCGCGCCCCTCGGCGCGGACATCGCCGCCGCCGGCATCGCCGCCGCCACCGCGCCGCTCACCTTGGAGTATGACTTGGAGGCCGGCCGCCGCGGCAACCGCGAAGGCGTGGTGGAACAGCGGCTCAAGCTGTTGACGGGCGCGGCAGCAGCAACCGTGGTGAACAACAACGCGGCGGCGCTCTTGCTCTTGCTCAACACGTTGGCGCTGGGGCGGCCGGTGCCGGTGTCGCGGGGCGAGCTCATCGAGATTGGCGGCAGCTTCCGCATCCCAGACATCATGGCCCGCGCCGGCTGCCGCTTGGTGGAGGTGGGCACAACCAACCGCACCCACCTAGCGGATTACGCCAGCGCCATCGACGCCGACACGCCGCTGTTGTTGAAGGTGCATCCGAGCAACTATCACATCGAGGGCTTCGCTGCCGATGTGCCCGCGCGGGCGCTTGCCGCCCTCGGCGCCGAACGCGGCCTGCCCCTGTGCGTGGACCTTGGCAGCGGCGCGTTGGTCGATCTCTCCCGCTTCGGGCTGCCACGCGAGCCAACGCCGCGTGAGACCCTCGCCGCCGGCGCAAGCTTGGTGACGTTCTCCGGCGACAAGCTGCTCGGCGGCCCGCAAGCCGGGCTCATCGTCGGCAGCGCGGAGTTGGTGGCGCAGTTGAAGGCGAACCCGCTGAAACGCGCCCTGCGGCTGGACAAGGTGGGCCTTGCCCTGCTCGATGCAACGTTGCGCGCCTACGAGGACGAAGCCACCCTCACGCGCCAAGTTCCACTCATGGCGACGCTGACAACGCCCTTGGCGACGTTGCGGGAGCGCGCAGCAGCGGTGGCGGAGGCGCTGCGCGAGGCCTTGCCGCCAGGCTTCGACGTGGCTACCGAGGCGGCGACTTGCCAACTTGGCAGCGGCGCGCTGCCCGAACATCTGCTGCCCAGCATCGCGGTTGCCGTGCGGCCGCCCGACGGCCGAGCGCCCACCCCGCTCGCCCGCCAGCTACGCCACTTGCCGGGCCCGGTGATCGGGCGCGTCCGCGAGGGCCGGCTCTGGCTCGACATGCGCTGCGCTGAACCCATGGACGAGTTGCTGCGAAGCATCAAGGCGTTGCCGTGATCGTGACGCTGGCGGGCCATGTGGATCATGGCAAGACCTCAATCGTCCGCGCGCTGACCGGCATCGACACAGACCGCCTGGAGGAGGAGAAACGCCGCGGCCTCACCATCGACCTCGGCTTTGCCTATGCGGACTTCGGCGGCGTTCGCGTCGGGTTCGTGGACGTGCCGGGGCACCACCGCTTCATTCACAACATGGTGGCCGGGGTTGGCCGCCGTCAACACGCGCTGCTGGTGGTGGCCGCGGACGACGGCGTGATGCCGCAGACGCGGGAGCACCTGCAAATCCTCGCCCTCATTGGCCTGCAAAGCGGCGTGGTGGCGATCAACAAGATCGACCGGGCGACGCCGGCGCAAACGGCGCAAGCGCGCGGCGAGATTCGCGCCCTCGCCGCGGACACCTTCCTGCACGATGCGCCGATCATCGAAGTGGCATGCCCGGATGGGCGCGGCATTGCCGAATTGCGCGCGCATCTGGCCGCCGCCGCCCAACGCCATGCCGTGCAACGCGCCGCGCTGCAGTTCCGCCTCGCGGTGGACCGCGCGTTTTCGGTGCGTGGCGCCGGCGTGGTGGTGACGGGCACCGTGGCGTCTGGCGCCGCCCGGCCCGGCGATGCGCTGGCCGTGGCCGCCACCGGCCAACCGGCGCGGCTGCGCGGCCTGCGGGTGCAGGACGCCGCGGCGGAAAGCGCCGTGGAGGGCGACCGCGCCGCCATGAACCTTGGCGGCATTGATTTGCGCGACGTGGCGCGGGGCGATTGGATCGTCACGCCGGAAGCGGCCGGCGCCACCGCCAGCGCCGCCGTGGATTTACAGGTGCTGAAGGACTTTCCCCGCGCCGTGCGGCATTGGGCGCCGGTGCATGCCTACGTCGCCACCAGCCATGCTCAAGCGCGGGTGGCGTTGCTTGAGGGTTCGCCAGTGAAACCCGGCGAGGGCGCCATCGTCGACGTGGTCTTCGACGCACCCGCGCACCTGAAGGTGGGCGACCGGCTCATCCTGCGCGATCAGGACTTGGGCCGCACCCTGGGCGGTGGCGTCGTCATCGACCCACGCGCCCCCAGTGGCCGGCGGCGCGCGCCCCAACGCCAAGCCCGGCTCGCCGCCATGCGCGAGACAGACCCCGCCGCCGCCCTCAAGCAACTGGCGGCGCTGGAAGTGGTGGAGCTCGCCGCGTTCAGGAGCAATTGGAACCTCACCGAAAGCGGTGCGCGGGAGGCCGTGCAACGCGCCGGCGTGGCGCAACGGGGAACGCAACTCATCGACCCGGAGCGTTTGGCGAGCACGCGAGAGGCGCTGTTGGAAGGGCTGGCTCGCCATCATGAAGCGCTGCCACAGAGCGAAGGCATGACGCAACACGCGCTCGCCCGCGCGCCGGGCATCGCCAGCGGCGCCGTCGATTGGGCCATCGCGGAACTCTTGGAGAGCGGCCAGTTGCGCTCGCGTTCTGGCCACTTTGCGCTGGCGAGCCATGTCACCGCAGTGCCGGCGAATCTGGCGAGCCTCTTCGAGCGCATCCGGCCGGCCCTCGACACCGTGCAGCCGCCGAGTTCGGGAGACCTTGCCAAGTCTCTGCAACGCCCCCTGCCCCACTTGGACAAAGACCTGCGGGCGCTGGCCGGCTTGGGCTTCATCGTGCGCGTGAGCGCCAACCGCTGTTACCTGAAGGAGCGCTTGCTCGAACTCGTCGCCATCGCCCGGCGTCTGGATGCCGACGCCCCTTTCACCGTGCGCCAATTCCGCGACGCTTCGGGCGTAGGGCGCAACGTGGTGATCGAGGTGCTTGAGCACTTCGACCGGCACGGCTTCACCCGCCGCGAAGGCGACTTGCGGCGCGTGGTGGGCGACGCCGAGCGCGTGGCGCCGTGATGCGCGGCGGCGTCTGCTCCCGGGGCCAAGCCGACCCTAGGGCGGTGGCGGATGTGCGAGCCACAGCAAGCGGCGGTTTCTGGCGCGTCTCGGCTACACTCCCTTGGAACGGCCACAAGCGGTGGTGGACCCTGCGAGACATCCCTTGGCGCGGTTCGGGCGGCGGCACGTCAAGTGACCGATGCCCGAGCGTGCGCGCTCGCTCCGGTTCACGCAGCGCGGGCCAGCGCCTAGGGAAGGTCTGAACAAGCGCTGGCGGTGCTGCGACAATGGGCGCGTTGACCGTTAGGAGAGGCGTTCGATGACCGAAGCGACGCAAGCGACGTTCGCGGAGTTGGAGTACAGGGCGAAGAAGCGGAAGACGCGGCGGGAGAAGTTCCTGGAGCGGATGGACGGGCTGGTTCCGTGGAAGGAGCTGGAGGAGGCGGTCCGTCCGCACTATCCGAGGGCGGGCCGCGGCCGCCGGCCATATCCGCTGTCGGCGATGCTGCGGGTGCATTGCGTCCAGCTGTTTTACAACCTGAGCGATCCGGCGATGGAGGACATGCTCTACGAGGTGGAGTCGGCGCGTCGGTTCGCGGGCCTGAAGCTGTCGGCGCTGCCGGACGAGACGACGATCCTGAACTTCCGGCATCTGCTGGAGAGGCACGGCCTGGGGGAGAAGCTGCTGTCGGCGATCAACGCGAGCTTGGCGTCGCGGGGCCTGAGGCTGCGGGAGGGGACGGTGGTGGACGCGAGCATCGTGGAGGCGCCGTCGTCGACGAAGAACCGTTCGGGCAAGCGGGATCCGGAGATGCGTCAGGCGAAGAAGGGGAACCAGTGGCACTTCGGGATGAAGATGCACGTCGGCGCTGACGCGGAGACGGGGGTGGCGCACAGCTTCGCGGCGACGTCGGCGAACGAGTCGGACGTGGCGCACGCGCACCGCCTCCTGCACGGCGGCGAGAGGCGCGTCTGGGCGGACGCGGGCTACCGGGGCGTGGAGAAGCGCCCGGAGAACCGGGGCCGGGGCGTGGACTGGCGGGCGGCGATGCGGCCGGGCCTGCGGCGGCAGCTGGAGGCCGGTGGCGGGGAGGCGCTGCGGGAGAAGGAGAAGGCGTCGGTCCGCGCCAAGGCGGAGCATCCGTTCTTCTATGTGAAGCGGATGTTCGGCTACGGCAAGGTTCGCTACCGCGGGCTTCACAAGAATGCGCAGCGGATCGCGCTGCTGCTGGGCTTCGCCAACCTGCTGATCGCCGAGCGGAGGCTGGCCGCCTGAGCGCGGCGCCCGTGCGCCCGGAAGGCGGGGGAAAACGCTGGAAACGGCGTCGAAACGGCGGAATCGCGCCACATTCGCGGCGGTTCCGCGCCCAAGGCGCTGTCGAACCCGCCTTCGCCGACCGCCAGCCGTCGATCGGCGCACTGTTCAGACCTTCCCTAGGGTTCGCCATGTCCGCCGATCAAGCTCGCACGCTGCTCGACATCTTCCGGTACTTCCCCGGCATCCACACCGACAGCGACGCACAGGCAACCGGCGACGGCGGCGTGTTGTTGACGATGCGCTATGACGACCACCTGCACGGCAAGATCGCCCGCATGGTGGTGGAGCACATCGCGGCCCGCGTGGGTGCGCGGCAGCGCGGCGACGAGGTGCATTGCGACCCCAAACAGGGGGCGGCGTTCGTCCGGCTGCTGAACTATGCATCGCTGCGGCCGATGGGCGCCGCTCGGCCTCTGGTCGCGTCTGCGGCCACGCCGCTGCCGACGTTGCTCAGCCACGCCCTCATCGCCTTCACCGAGGATTACGCACGCCGCGCCGGAGACGATCTCTCCAAACCGCACCTTGCCGTGTGGGCCAACGTGCTGCGAGTGATCGATGACGACGGTTTGGCTGAGCGCGAACTTGGCGCCAAGGCCATTCTGGCGAAGCGCGCCGTGCGCGTGGTGGTGCGCGACTTGGCGGCGCAAGGCTGGCTTCGGGTGGCCCCGGCGACGCCGGCAGGCGGGTTGAAGACGCTGCATCTCACCGCGCCGGGCCGCGCCGCGCGGGATGCCGGCAGGCAGTTGGCGGCGGACGTGGAACGGCGCTGGCGACGGCGCTTCGGAGCGGGCCTGATCGACGGTTTGCGAGCCTCCCTTGCTACCGCGGCCAACGCCGTGGACGTGGAACTGCCTTGGTATCTGACAGCCTACGGGCCCGCCGATGGCAACCTCACTGGCGGCTTCTATCTGCGCGAACAACCCGGCCCGCCGCGCATTCCGGCGCGGGGCGAAGAGTGGCCAGTGGTGCTGCGACGTTCCGACGCGGGAAACCAGCCGCTCTTTGCGCTCTTTTCGGTGGCGCTTGCGGCCTTTGCCATCGACTATGAGCGCGAACGGCTGGGCGATCTGCGCACAGCCTCCACCCTCCTGCAGCGCCTTCCCGACACCGGTGCGCTGCTGGAAGCCGTGCGCGATGACGGCGTGGTCGGCAGCGGCCGCTCCACGCCGGAACGCCACCTCGTGGTGGTGGTGGAACGGCGCATGCGCGGCGTTGCCACGCGGCTCGTCTACCCGACGCCGAAATCCCGCCGCAGCCGCGACGCCTACCCTGCCTTGGTGCAGGAGACCGAGCGCGGCTGGCAAGCGCGGCTTGGCGCGGGGATGATGGCGGCGCTACGTTCGCAGCTTGAAGCGGTGGACGCGAAACTCGATGGGGCCGGGCCGGCGTTCCCAGACACCATGCTCTGGTTTCGCCAACTGCACGAGCGGAACCCGTGATGGCGTATGCATAGTGGGAAGCTGTTTGCCCAACGCCAACGCACCACGCGCTACGTCCATCGCGAACACGCGGCGGATGGCCGGGCGCTCGCGAGCCTCAAAGGCCCGATAGCCGCGAGCCGTGCAGAACGTCTCATCGGGCTTCTCACCACCGCCCTGCGCCAAACGGGAGGCGACCCCGCGCAGGCGTTCCCATTGGCTGCCGAACGCGCCACGCCCGATCGGTGGACGAACCCACAGCCAGTGGCGTTGAGCTTGGCAGCGCACGCTTTCGCATCGCATCTTGGTTATCGTGCGCGATGTCGGCCACGGCGCCTTGGCAAACGACGTGAACAGGTTGTTTCTTTAGGCACGCCGTCACGCGCGGCGAAGTGTCTTTCGCGCAAACTCCGCGACCCACGCGCAAGGCCACCAGCGTGGCGGCGTTCGCTCTTGCGCGGCCGCTTGGCGAGCCTTTCAAAATGAGCTGGGCTGGGCGGCATTCGACGATGGCAGCGATGCCTACTTGCCACACGTCATCCGCGATTGGTACGCGCTGGCTTGGTTCAACTGGCACCCTGAAGGGCGCGATACCGCCCGCGCTCGCCTCAGCGGCGCCGCCCCCTGCGGGCCACACACCCATGCGCCAAGGAACTGTGCTGACGAAGCGGCCCCATTTGAGTTCAGAATTGTGACCTGAACCATCCCTCCGCGCGCAGTCGAGCAGCCACCGGGCGATTCCGGTTCAGCGAAGCCCGCCCGATCGGCCCATGCGCCACTTTCGGTCTCCGGAAGAAACGGCGCCGGCGTAAAATCACCCCGAGACAGGCAGGGCGCGAAGGCTTGCCGAACACTTGATTGGGAGACGCGGGGCGCATGGCCGATCCCAGAATCATCTTCCCGGGCCCCCGCCAGCCATTGCACCATTTCGCCGGCAGGCATGTGGAGATGGCCCGCCTGATCGAGACATTGCGGGGCGTCGCCACGAGAGCGCGCGGAGCGCACAGGGCCGGGTTCACGCTGATTACAGGAACGCCCGGCGTGGGCAAGACGGAACTCAGCGCCCGCTTTGTGGCCAAGGCGACGTCCTTGGCATTGGGCGGGGCAGCGCCCAAGGCGGTGAGCCTCAAGGCGTCCGAACTATCCAACCCGCTAGACTCATTCTTGCGCATCGCCGACGCGGCAGGAGCCGGCGAAGCCGGCAGGGCCACTGCCGAAATGGACACGTCCATCGCATCCGGCAGCGCTTCGCTATCCGTGGCGGAGGCGTCCATGACGCGGGACCGCAAGCGCGTTGCGCATGGGTTCGCGGCGATGATGGGCGCATTGGCGCGAGCATGGCCCAAGGGCTGCCCAGCGCTCATCGTGAGCATCGATGAACTGCAAAACGCCACGGCGGAAAGCGCTGCCGTCCTCCAGTCCCTGCATGAAGGCACCGAAGGCTGCCCAGTGATGCCGCTGGGCGCGGGGCTGCAGCACACGCTTGCCGTGCTTTCCGGCCTAGGAGTCAGCCGAGTGGCCCCGCCCATCACACTGGGGCCGCTTGACGCCCACGACACCCACGAAGCCATCGGCGAAAACTTGGCCTACTACGGTTTGGAAGATGTGGATGACGGCCCGCTCAGCGCGCTGGCTGACGCATCGTTCGGCTACCCAGCCCACATCCACGGCTACCTGGAAGCGGCCGTCAAAGCCGCTCGCCAAGCGGGGCCGCATTGCCTTGACGATCCGCGCGTGCTGCGAAACGTCATCCGCGACGGCCACGGTGCCCGCGTGGAGTACTACGAGGGCCGCTTGGACGCCATGCACTTGGATGGCGGCCTTGAGCCGCGAGAAGCGTTGATGCCGTTGACCGCCCATTTCGCCAAGGCGGGCGACCGCGCAATCCCCCAGGAGCTGGCCATGTCGCTGTGCGACCGCAAGCCCTACGATGGCCAGCAAACCATCCAACAAGCCATCGCACATGGCGTGTTGGCGGCCAAAGACGGGATGGTCAGCTTCGGCATCCCTTCATTCCGGGCCCATATGATTGGGCGGATGCGCGAGTGGGAGCGAAGCGTGAGCGCCGCCAAGGAACCGCCGCTTTCGGGCTGATGTGGGGCGTCAGCGGTCACTTCCCACCGCGCGGTTAGCGCCACTTTCCCACCGACGACGACTTCGAGCGCAGCGCGTTCGTAAACTGCCCCTTCGACGCTGAGCCGCGCACCGGATGGCAAGCGCTGAGCGGCATCGTCTATGCTGGCTTCTCCTAAGCGCAAACACCTTGCCGTGATCGCACCGTGATCGCAGAAGTCGAAAAGCCCTATCGGGAGTTCATCCGAGAATCGCTCGTGCCCCGGGACGAGCTGCTCATCAAACTGACCGATCATGAGCTGGCATTCAGCCCCGGCGGGGACAATCCGACGTTGGGCGAGCTGTGCGTAAGCATCGGCGAAACGCAGCACAGCTATGCGGATTCGTTCCGCACCTTCCGAGCGAGTTTCGAGTACCGCTACCCGGACCCCTCCATTGCCAGCGACGTGAAACGGCTGCGCGCATGGCACCACGCGCTCGACCAAGCGCTGGAAGCCGCTTTGGAGAGCTTGTCCGAAGCGGACGCCGGCCGCACGGTGTTCCGTGACGGCGAACGGTTGCCCCTCGCGACGCATTTGCTGGTGTTCAACGAGGCGTTGCTCCTGTTCTTCGGCAAGGCGTTCGTGTACCTGCAAGCTGGCCGCATGGCCAGGCCGAACAAGTGGGGCGCGTGGGTGGAGTAGCTGCGCCGTAGCCCTTGCGTCCACGCTCCCGGCGATGCTCCGGCGCCCGGCCCTCCAGAGCCGACATGCTAAGATTCCGGGCGGAAGAGCATCGTCCCCGGTGGGGCGCGCGGCCTTCAAAGCCGTTGAGGCGCTCGAAGCGCTTGGTGGGTTCGACTCCTACCTCTTCCGCCACGCATATCTCTTAACGCATTGATTTTACTGGGTTTTATGCCCGTTACAGGTCGTCCTTAATGCACTATCTATTGTACCTTTTCGTCCGCGACGCCCAGCGCAAGCGAGAGACGCTTCGACTGCGTGCTGGCCCCTAGGGAAGGTCTGAACAGGACGCCGATCGGTCGCTGACGGTCGGCAAAGGCGGCTTCGGCAGCGCCTTGGGCGCGGAACCGCCGCGAATGTGGCGCGATTCCGTCGTTTCGACGCCGTTTCCGGCGCCTTGGCCGCCTTCCGGGCGCACGGGCGCCGCGGTCACGCCGCCAACCGCCGCTCGGCGATCAGCAGGTTGGCGAAGCCCAGCAGCAGCGCGATCCGCTGCGCGTTCTTGTGAAGCCCGCGGTAGCGAACCTTGCCGTACCCGAACATCCGCTTCACGTAGAAGAACGGGTGCTCCGCCTTGGCGCGGACCGACGCCTTCTCCTTCTCCCGCAGCGCCGCCTCGCCGCCCGCCTCCAACTGCCGCCGCAGGCCCGGACGCATCGCCACCCGCCAGTCCACGCCCCGGCCCTGGTTCTCCGGGCGCTTCTCCACGCCCCGGTAGCCAGCGTCCGCCCAGACGCGCCTCTCGCCGCCGTGCAGGAGGCGGTGCGCGTGCGCCACGTCCGACTCGCTCGCCGCCGTCGCCGCGAAGCTGTGCGCCACCCCCGTCTCCGCGTCAGCCCCCACATGCATCTTCATCCCGAAGTGCCACTGCCTTCCCTTCCGCGTCTGCCGCATCTCCGGATCCCGCTTCCCCGAACGGTTCTTCGTCGACGACGGCGCCTCAACGATGCTCGCGTCAACCACCGTCCCCTCCCGCAGCCTCAGGCCCCGCGAAGCCAAGCTCGCGTTGATCGCCGACAGCAGCTTCTCCCCCAAGCCGTGCCTCTCCAGCAGATGGCGGAAGTTCAGGATCGTCGTCTCGTCCGGCAGCGCCGACAGCTTCAGGCCCGCGAAACGCCGCGCCGACTCCACCTCGTAGAGCATGTCCTCCATCGCCGGATCGCTCAGGTTGTAAAACAGCTGCGCGCAATGCACCCGCAGCATCGACGACAGCGGATACGGCCGGCGGCCGCGGCCCGCCTTCGGGCAGTGCGGACGGACCGCCTCTTCCAGCTCCTTCCACGGAACCAGCCCGTCCATCCGCTCCAGGAACTTCTCCCGCCGCGTCTTCCGCTTCTTCGCCCTGTACTCCAACTCCGCGAACGTCGCTTGGGTCGCTTCGGTCATCGAACGCCTCTCCCATCGGTCAACGCGCCCATTGTCGCAGCACCGCCGGCGCCTGTTCAGACCTTCCCTAGGGAAGGTCTGAACAGGGTGCCGGGCACTCGCAGGAGGCACCTGCGGCGCCGTCGTGCCCCTGCCGGACTATCCAATCGAGCGGACCCGCACCGGAGTGTGGAACGGGAGGGAGGAGCTTTCGCAGGTGCAAATGCCGTGAACCGCGCCGACGGGTGCGGCATGCACGGTGTCCTAGGCGACGATCGGCAGGTGGGCGGCGGCGATCAAAGGGGCGGCATCCCTAAGGCGACACCGCAATCTGCTGATGCACCCCTCCCAGCCGCCGCCTGTGCGGGCGTCGTCCGCCATGGGTGCGCTTGGATCACTTTCGGGGCTTGGACGGTTCGGAGCAGGCGTCGGTCGATGCAGGGATGGACGCTGTCGATGCCGGCGGCGCAAGCGCCGCACGCAGTTGCCACGACAGAACGGCGATCATCGGCAAGAGGATAAGCGCCACCCACTCGGTGGCAATGGGCTCCATGCCGGTGACGGCGCGGGGGTAGGAAATCATCGACGCTAGGCCGACGATCACCGGCACGGGCCAGAGGCGAGGCAGGTGGAACGCGAGGACGATGGCGATGACGTCGGCAGGGAAGAAGAAACGCGCATGCATCTTCGGCAGGATGTAGGGCATCAACAGCACCGAAAACGTCGCCAGCAGGACCGTCAGCTCGGCCGTCACCTTCGCTCGGGCTCGGTAGATCAGGATAGCGACGAGCGCCGCTGCGAAGACGGCGAAGGCCAGCCCCGCGGGCCACCACGGGTAGAGGCTGTTGGGAATCCATGCGTAGAGGTTGGGCGCGCCCGCGGAGAGCAGCGCCAGACTTTGCGACTGCTCGTAGTAGATCATCAGCAAGTCCAGCAAGGGCCGGCCGAGGAGCCAGGCTGGGACGAGGGTGGTCAGGTACACCGCCGGCACGAGCAGCCCGAGAAGCAGCGTGCGGCGCAGCTCCCGCGCCGGCGCGCCCTTCGTAGTCAGTTCCGCCATCCGCTGCGCCAGCAGCCAGAGGAACAGCGGTGCCAGAAAGACCGCCTGCAGCTTGAAGGAAACGGCCAGCCCGAAGGCGACGAACGCGTGGGCTTGTCGTCGGGCGAGGGTGAAGTAGAGGCAGGCCACCAAGAAGGTCGTGTAGATGGAATCGCATTGGCCCCACGCCGAGCTGTTGAGCACCACCGTGGGAGCGAGCAGCGTCGCCAGCCCGGCCAGGATCGGAATGGCCTTCGATTCACGGCATTTGAGGCCCACGCACTTGCCGACGAAAAAGGCCAGGGCGAAGTCGAAGGCGATGGAGATTGCCTTGATGGCAAGCCCTCCGCCCGGCAGCGAGAGTGGCGCAGCCATCACGATCGCGGGCAGGGCCACCAGATAGAGGTAAGGGACGTTGTACTCGGAGAAGTCGTGCCCCAGCGCCGCAAAGTAGCCGTTCTGAACGATGAAGTCGTGCCAACTAGCGAACGTTCGCAGATCACCCGTCTCGACGGGAATCAGCGGATAGCGCACCGCTAGCGCAACGCCGATGCCGGTGCCGAGCAAGAGCAGGTATCGACGAGCTCGGAGGAGCTCAACGAACGTGCTCACGGCGGCGCGTCGTTATCTGCTTGGTGGGAGGGTCGTTTGGGCGCGGGCCAGCCAACGGGCCGAGGTACCGGGCCACCCCGTCCACGTTGCGCAGGAACGCGCCGGGCGCGCTCTGCCAATGCCCGCGCTTGTCCACGGGCGCGGGCAGGGACTTTTGCAGAGTTACCGCTTAAGCCCTTCTCGCACTCTTCGCTTCAGTTCATCAGCAGCGCTCTCATGCTTAGGCACTGGATCGCATTGTGTGATCTCAGGTTCCCGATCCGACTCGATGCCTTCGAGTTCGCGTTCCTTCCTCTGCCACCAAGCGCTGCCGCGTTCGCCTGTTTTGGTTATCAATGCTTTGGTTTCCTTGCGAATGGCATCGACGAAACGGCGTAGCTTAGCTTCGCGGTCATTCAACAAGCGATCCCGTTCATCAGCGGCAGCCTCACGCTTCTCAACTTTAGCGATGCGGCGCTTCGCCAGTAATCCACGTTGGCTCTTCAACAACTTTGCCGCTTCGGCACGATCGCGTTCCGCTTCAGTGAAGTTCACCTCGGCGCCGTCCGTCAGTTCGTTGGCTTTGGACGTCGCGTTGCGAACGATGCCATCCGCCCTGTCGGCCGCTTCATTCAGGACCGCTTCGGCGCGTTTCTCTTTCGTCAGCGCTTTGTGCTTGCGTCCAGCGGTTCGCTTGCCGCGCATCAACCCATGCGGCTCGCCAACACGAAGCCATGCGTCATCCTGCAATCGAGACGCGGCTTCCTTCTTCGCCTCTTTACCCCACCGCCCATTGACGAGCCGTCCCGTTGTCAACGCATCGGCCGCCATTGATGCCGCGGTCATTCCCAGCCGAAGTTCGCCATCGGCGGTTCTTCCTCGTGGAAAGCTTAAAGCGTGGACGTGGAATTGACTCTCATCGGCATGAAACGCGATGTCCAGCACAGGGCTGTCGGGATAGCGTGAGGTAATCCATTCGCGCACGTCTTCAGCCCAGGTTACAGCTTCCTGGGAGCGCTTGGAGCACCGCCACGCCTGGCGGGTCGTCGCTGCAGTGGCCCTGCGCGACGCACCACTTCATCACCGCGCTGATCCGCTGCCGCACCGTCGATGCCGTCTCCTGCTTCGACGACCAGATCGGCAGCACCGCCGCCATCACGTCGGCGCTGGTGATCATGTCCACGCGCTTGCCGCCGAGGCGGGGGAAGGCGTAGGCGGCCAGCGACGACTCCCACTGCCGGCGCGACTTTGCCCTCGTCCTTCCATGCGCCCGCCTGGACGTCGATCACCTTGGCCGCCGCCGCGGCGAAGTCGGGGATGTCGCGCCGCACGCGAAGCGCCAGCAGGTCGCCGCCCTGCCTAGCCAGCGCCCGGTTCCCGAACGCCATCCGCCTCGTTTCCCCGAAGCCCACCAACGGGTAGCCGCCGAAGCCGAACGAGCGGCGGTGCCCGTGGATCACGATGCGCTGAACCCACGATTTGAATGGAGGTCGCGGACTTGTGCGATACTTGGCCGACGAGGCTGGAGGGGACACCTCTTCCGCCACAAACGGCGATAACACCAACCTGTTAAAGCGAATGCCACGACGCGCCGGTGCGATGGGGGCTTGAAGGCAATAGAGGATGAAATTCATCGTCATCACAACCATCGGGCTACTCGTGCTGGTCGGATTCAAAACCAATTGGCTTGGCTTAAGTCAAACTGACGAGGCGCGGCCTTTCCCATTTCAAGTTAACCGCGCGACCAAACTGCAATCTCACTACTACGTATTCGACACTCGCACTATCCAACTAGAGCACTTTGCTGTCATAGGCGGCGCCATGACCACCTTGCACGACGACCTTCTAGTCGCAACGCCGAGGGGAAGATTCGCCATAGTCGGCGTTAATGGAAGGCCCCGATACCTAACGGGAAGGGTGCCAATGAATGAGTCCGTTCTTGAATCACATGAAGTTTCGAATGACCCAGAGTTCGATCATTACAACTACTACTATAACATAACCGATGTCATATTGAAGGAACGAGGTTCTAATCAGTTTGATCTATTCGTCGCCCATAACTACTTCACCGGCAAATGCTTCGTCTTGCGTGTATCTGCTAAGACGCTTTCTTCGGACAGGCGACAGTTTCTCCCTCTTGGAGAACGGTCTACGATACCAAGCCGTGCCTAACCCCACCTTTTGCCATGGCCCAATCAGGTGGGGCTCTACTACTGGACGGGGCCGATTATTTGCTGCTCACAGTTGGGGACTTCGGTAGAATACGGGGCGCCAACGGATCGCCACCGGAACCGCAAGATCTAGATGTTTTTCTCGGCAAGATCATGCGCATTACCGTGGAGACGGGATAAGCTCAAGTCTTTTCCTCGGGCCTCCGAAATCCATCGGGGCTCGCGCGGGACAGCGATGGCAACATTTGGGCGACAGACCACGGACCACGGGGCGGGGACGAATTGAATCTAATCGAACAAGGCAATAACTATGGCTGGCCCTACGTCACCGACGGCGACAGATACCGGCGGGCGGGCGAACTGCCTCGGCAAGAGATTGATGGCACTGCGCCACCGACCTTCGCCTGGGTACCGTCCATCGGCATCAGCAGCCTAATCGCAAACGACGAGAACGCACTGCCGTTGTGGAAGAACGACTTGTTGGCTACTTCCTTGATAGGAAGAAGTCAGCAAAACTTTCATGGCCGCTCTATCTTTCGGATCAGGCGTGAAGACCAAACGGTTCGCTACGTCGAAAGGATAGAGGGCGATGCTGCGATCAGAGACATAGCCATGCTTTCCGGTGGTCGTTTGGCGCTGCTACTCGACCGAGAGAGTCGATTGGTGTTCCTAACGGTAGGTGGCCTCACGGTGGAGCAACGTAACAAGTAACCATCATTGCTTCCTGCAATGTGTCTTGCGCTGAAACGATGCACGATCCTAGACCACTGATGTTCAAGAGGCTCGGTTGGTGCTGCGTGGCGTTGCTGGCCATCTTTGCAAGCAGCGTCGGGGCAGCCGAAGGCAAGCCCCTCTTCTCCGCCGAGCGCCCCGCGGCGGCCATGCCCCAACGCCCGCCGGCGGCGCGCGGTCCTGAAATCGGAGCCACAGAGCCAGCCGGCGACGAGCCCCGGCTTGCCCGCACGGCGCGGCGCCGATCCGCCACGATGGACGCCGAGCAGCTGGCGGCGTTGCGGCTGGATGTACTGAAGCGGAGCCAAAGCGCCATTGTGCTCAATCTGTTCGCGGACGCCGAGCTCAAGGCGGTGTTCGAGCGAACCGAGCCGACGGCGGCGGGCTACACGCTGACCGGCCGCATCAAAGGGCAGGCGCACAGCACCGTGGTGCTGGCGGTCAACGGCGACATGGTGGCCGGCACGGTGTGGACGCACGACGGCATCCACACCATCGAGGCCATCGGGGGCGCGGCAGTGATTCGGCAGGCGGGGCCCGGGGCCTTCGGGCAGTGCGCAGACCCGGCTCAGGCCCAACAACCGGCAGACCGCGCACCCTCCCGCGCGCAGGGGCCGACGACACACCGCCCGACCGCTCACGACGACGACGGCAGCGTGATCGACCTGCTCGTCGTCTATCCCTCCCTAGTCCGCCGATCCCAAGGCGGGCACAGGTTCATGCGCGCCTTGATCGACCGGGACGTCGCGTTGGCCAACGAAGCCTACCGGGCGAGCGGCGCAGCGCAGCGGCTCAACCTAGTGGCCGCCGTGGAAGTGGAGCACGCGGCGGCGGAGAAGGACACCAACATGTACCGCATTCATGACCACTTGGTGAATCCCGCAAGCGGCTACTTGGATGAGGTGCATGCGCTGCGCGACAGCTACGCCGCGGACTTGGTGCTGTTGCACCGGGGCGACTTGGCAGGCACCGGCGTTGCGCTGGGAAACGTGAGCGGAATCGCCTACCAGCTGCAGGGCCTTTCCGAAGCCGAGGCACTTTGGGCCCTCAGCGTGTCGGACTCTTTCGCCTTTTCGCATGAGCTCGGCCACAACATGGGCCTGCGGCATGACCGGTCGCTGGATGTCCACAACACCCCGTTTCCCTACAGCCACGGCTACATCGTGGCCGACCCGCCGGAGCAGTTGGAGGGCGCGTACACCATCATGGCATACGGCGCCACGGAGAAGAAGCTGCCCCGCTTCTCCAACCCGAACCAAAGGTACCCCGATGCCGAAGGCGTACCGCTCGGCGTTCCGGGAGACCAGCCCTCGGACAGCGCGGACGGCCCCGCCGACGCGGTCCGCAGCCTGAACGGGGCGCGAAGGGTGGTAGCCAACTTCCGCCGCAGCGCGAACCGCTGCGCCTACTCCCTGTCATCGCCGCCATCGACCGTCCCGGCCGCCGGCGGCGCATACCGCGTTCAGATCGGCACGACCTCGAACTGCGCTTGGGCCGCCCACAGCAACGACCCGTTCGTCAGCATCACCTCTAGCACGGGCGGCACCGGCGACGGTTCCGTGGACTACGCCGTCTCCGCCAACCCCGGCTGGGAGCGCGAGGTCGCCCTCATGATCGCCGGCAAGGTCCTTCTGACCAAGCAGGCAGGCGCCCGCGCCCTCCCGCCGCCCGCCGTCTGCGAACGTTCGGAGTCCGTTCGGTACGAGCTCAAAGAGGCGGTAGGCAAGCCCTGCGCCGACATCACTGCCCAAGACCTCGCATCCCTGCGTAAGTTCTGGGTCCACACCGCCGACGGCGGCCCCTGGGCTGGCGATTTCCTAGGGCTCGTCAACCTGCTTGATCTTAGAATGGGCTCCCACAACCTGCACACGCTGCCCGCCAATGTGTTCGATGGCATGCCGAACCTATTCAAGCTGACTTTGAAGTACAACCACGAATTGCAGACCATCCAATTCGGCGCCTTCAATGGCCTCTCCAATCTGCATGAACTGGACATTATCGTCTCTGCATTGACGTCGTTGCAGCCCGGTGCGTTTCACGGGCTATACAACCTGCATAAACTGTTCATCCTTTGGTCACCATTGACGTCGTTGCAGCCGGGTGCCTTCAACGGGCTGGCCAATCTGCATGACCTGACGATCTCAGAGTCTGAATTGACGTCGCTGCAACCGGGTGTGTTTGATGGGCTTTCCGAACTCAGCGACTTGGAAATTGCCAGCAGCTCACTGACCAGCGTTGCCCCCGGCGTCTTCCGAGATTTGCCAAATTTGACTTGGCTCAACTTCCCCAGGCCTTCCATGACCATGTTCCCACCCAACGTATTTGCAGGCCTCGAGAATCTAGAACACTTGAGTTTGAGCCCCGACGCCTTGCCGCCAGGCTTGTTCAACGGCCTGTCCAAGCTCACCAGCCTAGTCATTCATGACTCTCCCTTGACGGCGTTGCGGAGTGACATGTTCGATGGTCTATCCAATCTAGAGGATCTGTACTTTTGGTGGTTTGATGCCCTGGTAACGGTGGAACCGAGTGCATTCGCTGGTCTAGACAACTTGGAACTTCTAGCTTTAAACGATAGTCCATTGACCGCACTGACAGCGAGTTCTCTGCGCGGGTTGTCCAATCTCGAAGTCTTGGACGTCAACGATAACGCTATTGCAGACATATCGGGCTTGTCCACATTGGCCAAGCTCGAAAAACTGTACTTGGCGAACAACTTGATCTCGGATATCGCGCCGTTGGTCGCAAATGCCGGGCTGGGTGACGGAGACTACGTTCGCCTAGACGGCAATCCGTTAGGCGCCGATGCCCTTGCCGAGGACGTCCCCGCGCTGCGCCGGAGAGGCGTTGAAGTCCGGGTTACGGGCTTGAGGCCAACAGCCATTGTTCTCTACGACGACTCGCCACGGGACGAACGCCAAGCACCTTCAAGCCGTCTCCGCGCTGGCGGATGTCCGCGCGGTGGCAGGAACGCAGACAGCGTTATGGCAACCGAAGGCCTTCTGCGTATGCTCGAATCACTGCGTGCGCGGCGACGGTCCACAATCTTGGATTGCTGATGTTTCGGCCACTCGGTCTGTGTTGCGTCGCGTTGCTGTTCATCTTCGCGGCCCATGTCGAGGCCGCCGGCGATGGCGAGCCTCTCTTCTCCGCCGAGCGCCCGGCGGCGGCCGCGCCGCCGCGCCTGGCTGAGCGCCCGCCTTCGGCAAGGGCCTCCAGAACGACGGGCGTCGAGCCGGCCCGCGACGGGCCCCGTCTTGCTCGTGCGGCGCGGGAACGCACTGCCACGATGGACGCCGGGCGGCTGGCGGCGTTGCGGCTGGATGTGCGGGAGGGGGAGCCAAAGCGCCATTGTGCTCAACCTGTTCGCGGACACCGAGCTCAAGGCCGTGTTTGGGCGAACCGAACCGACGGCGGCAGGCTACACGTTGACCGGCCGCATCGAAGGGCAGGCGCACAGCACCGTGGTGCTGGCGGTGAACGGGGACATGGTGGCGGGCACGGCGTGGACGCACGACGGCATCCACACCATCGAGGCCATCGGCGGCGCCGCGGTGATCCGGCAGGCGAGGCCCGGGGCCTTCGGGCAGTGCGCAGACCCGGCTCAGGCCCAACGACCGGCAGACCGCGCACCCTCCCGCGCGCAGGGGCCGACGACACACCGCCCGACCACTCACGACGACGACGGCAGCGTGATCGACCTGCTCGTCGTCTATCCCTCCGTAGTCCGCCGATTCCTAGGCGGGCACAGGTTCACGCGCGCTTTTATCGACCGCGACGTCGCGTTGGCCAAAAGCGGACAGATCAATTTGCTATCGACAGCCCATGCACGCCGCGTTGACAATCGAGGGCGGAGTACCTACTGTACGCCAGCATAAGCACCCATCAAGCGCTTCCCGGCCAATACGGGGCACAAAGGCGCTTGATCGAAAGCACCCCGGGGACGCTCTCAGCGTCCCCGTATCTTTTGTGGGCCGGAAACACTTGTGGAGCACTCATGAACTCGTTGCGAGCCGTCCTCGCCGCGGCCACCCTTGCACACGGGCTCTTGGCCGTGGCGGGCGAGAAGGCAGAGGCCAAGGAGATGGCCATCGCCACCATCGTCGACCCGACTGGCGCACACATTGGCCAAGCTGTCTTCGAACAAGCGCCGGCTGGCGTCATCGTGCAGGTGCGCGTCGCTGGCCTGCCGCCCGGGCCAAAAGGCATTCACCTGCACAGCGTCGGCGCCTGCTCGCCGGATTTCACCGCCGCCAAGGGGCACATCAACCCCGAAGGCAACCGCCATGGGCTGCGCAACGCAATGCCAGACAACGGCGACCTGCCGAATCTGCACGTGGCCGCAGACGGCGCCGCGGCGGCGGAGTTCTTCCATCAGCGCATTCGCGTCTCCGCGCCGGCCCTAGGCGGCGCGGCGCCGCTCCTTGACGAGGATGGCTCCGCCATCGTCATTCACGCCGCCCCAGACGATCACCGGACGCAGCCCATCGGCGGCGCCGGTGGCCGCATCGGCTGTGGCGTGATCCGTTCCGGCGGCGCGTAGCGAACACGCCCGCCCAACTCCGGCACACCGCTGCTCCCGCCCGCTGATCCCGTAAAGTGCTTGACGTTTGACCACCATCGGCGTAGCGTGATTTCGCGATTGGGCGCTGGACACGAGACATGGCCGTAGCTGTCAGCATGATCAACATGAAGGGTGGGGTTGGTAAAACAACCGTTGCCTCGCAGCTCGCCCATGCGGTAACGGCCGACGGACTCCGCGTGCTAGCCGTCGATCTCGATCCACAGTCCAACCTAAGCCAGAGTCTCTTGGGCGCACGTCGTTATGTGGAGCACATAGAGGACAACCGCCCCACCGTCGCGCAGGTGCTCGACGACTATATTCCATCAGGTAGGGGAAGAAGCGCACCCAAGCCAATGGACTTTCAGAGCGTCCTTGTCAAAGTCCCCAGCTATCCTACCTCGAAAACATTCGACCTAATTCCCTCACGGCTCGAACTGAGCCGAACCTTGAAGAATCCTACCGGTAAGGAACGGCGCTTGGCGAAGGGCATAGCACAAGTGCGCGACAGATACGACATCATCATCATCGATTGTGCGCCAACGGAGTCGATACTCACAGAAGCTGCGTATTTCGCCAGCCGTTACGTCGTCGTACCCGTCAAGACGGAGTTCATGGCTACCATTGGCCTACCACTCCTTGCACGCTCCGTTGAAGAATTCTCCGCAGAGAACCAGGACCACGAGTTAGACATTGCCGGCCTCGTTCTGAATGAACAGTCCGAATATGCCGACAACTCCGAGAAATCCCGAGCAATCAAGGACGTAAAAAAGGTATCTCGAGAGCGAGGGTGGCATATGTTCGACTACACCATTCCGTATTCTCGCAGTTATACGACGGCTGCTCGACAGGCGACTTCGCTTTCGCACACTCCATATGCACGGCGGAATCGTATCGATGGGTTCCATGGCTTGAAGGATGAGATACTACAGGCCATTGGCGTAAAGGCAAAGGATCGATGAGCCAAGAACTCCAGATGCAGATGCGGCTTTTGGTTGCCTTTCACGGGCGGCAGCAAGTGCTGGAGGAGTTAGCAAACGCGGAAGGTGTAGACGTAGCCGTGGTTGAGCGAGAGATTCAGCAAATCCGTGAAAGTGCCAAGATCAAAACGGCGCCCAAAAAGAGAACACGGAGGCGGAAGACCGCTCGAGAGTTGATACAAGATGCAGCACCAAGCGACATTGTCTATTCCCTAGTCGAGCGGCTTGCCATGGCCTATGAAGAAAAAGGGTTTCTTGGTGAACTGTGGCATGTCAAGCAGTTTCTGGAATCCCAGGCGGTTACGGCGAGCAAGATTCGGTCTCGCGCAGATGCTTTCCCCAAGGTTGTTCACGTTCTTTCGAGGTTGCCGTGCGATGAACTGGAGAAACTTGTAGTCCAAACGGAGAGCCAGAAAGACGACTTGTCGATCCTCACGGATCAGATATTGGGGCCAGCCACTCCGCGGTCTGACGGGGCTCGTCGCCGACAATCGGTCGGTTAGCACGGGCGGCACCGGCTAGTCCCGCCCGCGCAAGGCCTTCCTTGTAGGAGCGAGCGCGTTAACACCCGCATCGCCCGACTGAGCTTCTTCCCGCTCGCCCAGCTCGGTCCAAAATCGACACCGAGAGCGAGTGTTGTTCGCTGCCAGCTGCAGATGCCGGAAGGGGCGCGGCGACCTTCCATGGAGCTGGACGACACGCGCTGGCTATCGGGTCGGTCGCGCACCGGCGCCACGGCTGGGTTCGAGAACTGCGCGTGAACGACGCAGCCCATCGGCGGCGCCGGCGGCCGCATCGGCTGTGGCGTGATCCGAGCCGGCGGCGCGTAGCGAACACGCCCGCCCAAATCCGGCACACCGCAGCGCCCCGCCAACAGCCCCGCCAACGGCCATTGGCCTCTCACGCGCCAAGCGATTAGACTCTGGGCTACCCGAACATCGCCCGGAGGCGCCGATGGCCGTGCAAGCCGAAGTCCGCTATCTCAACGACGAATGGCGCGATCGCATTGACGTGCCGCAGATTGGAGACCGCGCGAGCCGCCGCGCCAACACCTCGAAGCACACCGTGACGATCCATGATGCCCGCCCAGGCTTGGAGCGCGGCGAATTGGGCTTGGACAGCAGTTGCTTCACGCTCCTCAAATTCACCTCCGCAGTGCAGGACTTTCAGGACGACGCCCAAGTGAGGGCCGTCTACTACCCGGAGATCATCGGCCTCGCCAAGCGCGTCACCGGCGCTGCGGCGGTTTTCATCACCCAGCATGTCGCGCGCACTGAAGACACCGAGGATTTCAACAAGGCCTACGCCCGCTTCCTGCACTGCGACTACAGCCTGAACGATCCTCATGCGGCGGCGCGGCGTGTGTTGGCGCGCCAGGGCGTGAACCCAGCGGATTACGATGGCGCGGATTTCGCTTGGTACAACACTTGGCAGCCGTTCGACAACCGGGCGATCAAGAATCCGCTGGCGCTGGTCGATGCGGCGTCGCTGGCGCCGCGCGACATCGTGGAGTACCAGTACACCGGCTATGCGCGGGCGAGCGACAGCGCCATCGTGGCCACGCAGGACAAGTCCTCCATCCCGCTGCGCAATCCGGCGCACCGCTTCTACTATGTGTCGGCAATGGCACCGGACGAAGTGCTCTTTTTCTCCCAACTCGACACCAGAAAGCGCGGCTGGGCGTGCCCGCACACCTCGTTCGAGAACCCGAGCGCACCGGCCGACGCCCCGCCTCGACGCAGCATCGAGATGCGCCTGCTGGCGGTGTTCCCGAACAACGCCTAGCGGAGACGCGGACAGCAGGCCCCGAGGCCCGCCACCGCTGCGGCGGCGGGCCGTTGCCTAGGCGCGTTCCTCTGCCTCACCCGGGCGCATCCACGCCAACGCCCGCCGGGCCTTCGCGCCCCGTCGCAGCCCTGCAGCTGGTCGCCGCGACGCGGCGCAATCCGCTGTTCGCCGCCGCGGTAAACTAACCGCTGTCGAAACGACGGCCGCCGCTCATGGGCGACGAAATCGCGCAACGACACTTCAACGCTGAAGACTACACGCGCTTCCGGCGGCGGTTGGACGAGGAAACCAACGCCGTCCGAGCGCTGTTCGAGGATGGCGGCTTCAGCCAGCGGGGCGACATCGCGGGCTTCGAGCTGGAGGCTTGGCTGGTGGATGCCAAAGGCAACCCAGCCGCCCAGAACGAGCGCTTCCTCGCCACGTTGGACAACCCGCTGGTGGTTCCCGAGCTCGCCTCCTTCAACGTCGAGTTGAACGGCAGCCCGTGCGCGGTGGCCGGGCGCGTCTTCAGCCGGTTGCACGATGAGTTGGCCACCACTTGGGCGGCATGCCGGACGCGCGCCGCGGCGATGGACCTCCGGCTTGCCGCCATCGGCATCCTGCCCACCATCAAGCCGGAACTGCTGAACTCCACCTACATGTCGCCACGCGTGCGCTTCCAGGCGCTGAACGACCGGGTGCTCGCCTTGCGCGACGGCGCCCCGTTCGAGCTGAACTTATCCGGCGCGGACGCGCTGAACATGACGCACGACGATGTGATGCTCGAAGCCGCGGCCACGTCGTTTCAGATTCACCTGCAGTGTCGGCCGGATGCCGCCGTTCGCGCCTACAACGGCGCCATCGCCGCGTCCGGGCCGATGGTGGCGCTCGCGGCCAACTCGCCGTTCTTGTTCGGCAAGTCACTCTGGGCGGAAACGCGCATTCCCCTGTTCGAGCAGGCGGTGTCCGTCGGGCCGCGCAACCCGCCGCGCGTGGGCTTCGGCGACGGCTACGCGGACGCGTCGCTGTTTGAGGTGTTTCGCGAAAACCAAGAGCGCCACGCCATCCTGCTCCCCTATGTGCAGGACGAACCGCCGAGCAAGTTCGCCCATGTGCGCTTCCAAAATGGCACCGTGTGGCGATGGAACCGGCCCCTGCTTGGCTTCGATTTCGACGGCACCCCGCACTTGCGCATCGAACACCGCGTCGTGCCGGCTGGCCCCACCATCGACGATTGCGTCGCCAACACCGCCGCCTTCATGGGTCTCGCGCGCTCGTTCATCAACGCGGAACGGCCCATTGAAGAGGAGTTGCCGTTCGAGGCCGCCAAGGCCAACTTCTACGCTGCAGCGCGTGACGGCTTGGATGCCGAACTCATCTGGCGCCACGGTCGGCGGCGGCGCGCACGGGCGTTGCTGCTGGACGAACTGCTGCCGGCCGCTGCAGACGCCCTGCGCCGGTTCGGCCTGCCGGCCGCAGAGGTCGAGCGTCATGTGGGTCTTGCGACGCGCCGCGTTGAGCGCAACCAAAACGGCGCCACCTGGCAACGCGAGTGGCTGGCCAAGCACGGGGCAGATTTCAATGCCCTCACCCTAGCCTACTTGGACGCTCAGGACTCTGGGCGGCCGGTTCACGAATGGACGATCTAACGGCCCGCCGAGCGCGGCGCCGCGCCGCGGCCGCGACGGCCAGCGGCGATGCGCGCAAGTGGTTGACGCTGCCGGCGCCGTTCCAGCTCACCCGCGGCACGTTGCCCGCCGCCAAAATCGCTTACGAGACATGGGGCGAGCTGGCGCCGGCGCGCGACAACGCCGTGCTCATCTTCACTGGCCTCTCGCCTTCGGCCCACGCCGCTTCGTCCGCGTTGGACCCGGCTCCAGGCTGGTGGGAAGACATGGTGGGGCCGGGCAAGCCCATCGACACCAACCGACATTTCGTCATCTGCGTGAACTCGTTGGGCAGTTGCTTCGGCTCCACGGGGCCGGCCTCCATCAATCCGGCCACCGGCCAGCCTTGGCGGCTGGGCTTTCCCGTGCTGTGCTTGGAAGACATCGCCAATGCCGGCCGCGCGCTCATCGATGCCTTGGGCATCGAACGGCTCGCCGCGGTGGTTGGCGCCTCCATGGGCGGCATGACTGCGCTTGCCTTCGCCATGCTGCACCCGAACGCCGCCCGGGCGCTGGTCGCCATCTCGTCCGCGGCGCGCGCCCTGCCGCAGGCCATCGCCATCCGCTCTGTGCAGCGGGAAATCATCCGCAAAGACCCAGCTTGGCGCGACGGCCACTACGCGCCAGATGCGCCGCCCACGCAAGGCATGCGGCTCGCCCGCAAGCTCGGCATGATTTCTTACCGCTCGGCCACGGAGTGGGCGCAGCGCTTTGGGCGCGAGCGCACCGCCACCAGCCAAGAGCCGTTCGGCATCGATTTCGAGGTGGAGTCTTACCTTGAGGTTCACGCGCAACGGTTCGTCGGCGTGTTCGACGCCAACTGCTACCTATACCTTTCTCGGGCGATGGACCTCTTCGATGCCTGCGACCATGGCGGCAGCCTAGCCGGCGGGTTGGGGCGGGTGCAGGTGGAGCGGGCGCTCATCATCGGCGTCACCACAGATTTCCTGTTCCCGCTCGCTCAGCAGCAGGAACTTGCGGATGGCCTCGCTGCGGTGGTGCCCAAGGTGACGTTTCTGGCGTTGGAATCCATCCAAGGGCACGATTCATTCCTCGTGGACATGGATCGCTTCCGGCCACCCATCGCCGAGTTTTTCAGCCGGCGATGACCCGCCTGGCCTAGAACACGGGCGGGGCACGGTTCGGCATCGCAAAGTGCGGGTACGACACTTGGGTGAGGTAGAGGCCATCCGGCGGGGCCGTGCGCGGCGCGGCTGAGCGGTTCTTGAGCTGAAGCAGGCGCCCCAAGTAGTCTGCCGGCTGCCCTTGCCGGCCCACCTCCTGCAACGCGCCAGCGATGTTGCGCACCATCCGCAGCAAGAATGCGTTGGCTTGGATGTCGAACACCACACGGTCTTCGTGGCGCTGCACCGACGCCGCCTGCACGCAGCGAAACGGGCTGCGCGATTGACAGCCGGCGGCGCGGAAGGACGTGAAGTCCTGCTCGCCGAGCAGCGCCTGCGCCGCTGCATGCATCGCCGCTGCATCGAGGCGCTGACGCGACCAGCACACCTTGCCGCGCAACAGCGCTGGCGGCGCTTCGGATTCGACGAACACATAGGCATAGCGGCGCGCGACGGCGCTGAAGCGCGCATGAAAGCGGGCCTCTTCAGCGCGCGCCCATAACACCGAGACGGCCCCGCCAGCCAAGGCGTTGACGCCGCGCTGCCACGCAACCAACGGGCGGCTGGCGCCGGTGCGGAAGCTCACCACTTGTCCGGTGGCGTGAACGCCAGCGTCAGTGCGGCCCGCGGCCACGATCTGCACCGGCTCGTCCGCCACCCGCGAGATGGCTGTTTCCAACGCGGCCTGCACGCTGGGCCGGTCGCGTTGGCGCTGAAAGCCAGAGAATGCGGCGCCGTCGTACTCGACGCCCAACGCGATGGTGGCGTCGTCAGTCTGCTTTTGCATCGAGGCGCTCGAGCAGCGCCTTGGCGGCCTCGCGTTCCGCGTCGTCCCCTTCCCGCATCACTTCCAAGCACACCTCACGGGCGTTCTCTCGATCGTCCAAGTCCGCGTAGGCGCGGGCGAGATTGAGCTTGGTGGCTGCAGAGTAGTCCGCCGGGGCTTCCAGTTCCGCATCGTCCGCGGCAGCATCCGAAGCGGCGGGTTCGTCGCCCGTTTGCGGCGCCGGCGCGCTAGGGGCTGCGGGCGCCTCGGCCGCGGCGGACGTCGCTTGGCTGGCATCGGCGCTTGCTTCGGCATCGCCAGACGCTGGCGGCTGGTGCTCTGGCGCTTCGGCATCCGGCTCGCCTTGGTCGCTCGTCGCGGGCATCGCAGCCACTGCCCTCGCGCCTACGGGCCGCGGCTCGCTCCGACGCTTGGGCCCGCCCTTGCCGGCGGCACGCTTACGCCGCCACAGGAACCCCGCCACCAACGCGCCAACACCCAATGCCCCCACGCCGAACCAAAGGCCAAGTGACGACGGCTCGTCTCGTTTAGCGAACGGCGATGGCGGAGGAGTTTCTCGCGCCATCTCGGGTGCCGGCTCTGGGCGCGGTGAGCGTTGCGGCGGGGCGGCCGATGGAGGCGGCGCTTCCGTGAGGGCCACTTCGGCCTGCAACGCTCTAAGCCGCCGCTGCGCATCCGCGGCCACGGCCACTTGCTCGGCCAATCGGGCCTGCAAAGCATCTCTTTCTCGCGTCAGCTCGGCCACGCGCTGTTCGGCATCCTGCACGCGGCGTTGCCAAGCTGAGGGATCAACGGCTTCTGGTTGCGTCGATGCCGCGGCGGGCGGGGGCGCTGCGGCGGCGGGAGGGAGGGCGGCGGCTAGCGGCGCATCGGCAGGAGCAGGGGCAGCGATGCCCTGCCCATCCCCAGCCTCTGCCATCTCCAACGGCGCAGACCAATCGAGGCTTGGGTCTGCAACCATCCGCCGTGCCTCGTCCGCGGACACGGCGCGCGCTTCGGCCAACGTGGGCACGCGCAGCATGGCACCGGCTTTGACGAGATTGCCTTGCGGGCCGACAAAGGCATCCGGGTTCAGGCGCGTGAGCGCGAGCATGGTCTGCTCGACCGTGGCGCCCTCCGCTCGCAAGCGCGCGCCAATGCCCCAAAGCGTGTCGCGGGGGCCGGTGGGCCCGAACGCCGTGCCGGCATCCTGCGCCGCGGCCGGCGCCATGCCCGCGCCGGCGGCGAGGAGCACCGCGGCGGCCAAGTGCGCGAGCTTAGACATCCAGCGCTTCGATCACCGCGTCCGCCATCTCGCTGCCACGCACTCGGCGCACGTTCGGCGGCGGATGCTCTGGGCAAATGTCCGCGGTGCGCAGGCCAGCGTCCAGCACGGCCGCGACGGCGGCTTCGATGCGACCGGCGGCCTCCGGCGCGTCCAAGCTGTAGCGGAACAGCATCGCGGCGGAAAGAATGGTGGCAAGTGGATTCGCAAGATCTTGCCCGGCGATGTCTGGCGCCGTGCCATGCACCGGCTCATAGAGCCCCTGCTTGCCGGCGCTGAGCGACGCGGACGGCAGCATGCCGAGCGAGCCGGTGAGCATGGCCGCCACGTCCGAAAGAATGTCGCCAAACATGTTGCCGGTGACGATCACGTCGAATTGCTTCGGCGCGCGCACCAGCTGCATGCCGGCGTTGTCCACATACATGTGGCTGAGCTCCACGTCCGGATAATCCGCCGCCACCGCCGAGACCACCTCGCGCCAGAGCTGCGTCACTTCCAGCACGTTCGCCTTGTCCACCGAGGTGAGCCGGCCGGCGCGCTTGCGCGCCAGTTCGAAGGCGACGCGGGCGATGCGCTCGATCTCGCGCTCCTCGTAAACGTAGGTGTTGAAGCCGCGCCGTCCGCCATTGCCCATCTCCACGCCGCGCGGCTCGCCGAAGTAGATGCCGCCGGTGAGCTCGCGCACGATCAGGATGTCGAGGCCGGCCACCAGCGGCGTCTTCAAGGACGAGGCGTCCGCGAGCGGCTCGAACAGCATGGCCGGACGCAGGTTGGCGAAGAGATCAAGGCCGGCGCGCAGGCCCAAAAGCCCCTTTTCCGGCCGCTCCGTCATGGGCAGATCGTCCCACTTGGGGCCGCCGACGGCGCCGAGCAGCACCGCGTCCGCGGCGCGGGCCGCGGCGAGGGTCGCCTCCGGTAGCGGCGTGCCGTAGCGGTCAATCGCGACGCCGCCAACGTCCGCATACTCGAACTTGAGATCGATCTCCGGGCAGGCGCGGGTCATCACGCGCACGGCCTGCGGCGCCACTTCGGCGCCGATGCCGTCTCCCGGCAACACCACGATGTGTGCTGCGCGGCTCATGTGGCGAACACCCACGGCGCCTCGGCGCGGCGGCGGCGCTCGAAGGCGCGGATGGCATCGGCGTGGGCCAAGGTGAGGCCGATGTCATCGAGGCCACGCAAGAGCCGTTGGCGCAACTGCCCGTCAATGGAGAACGCCCACGTTTCACCGCTGTCCGCTTGGATCGATTGCGCCCGCAAGTCCACCGTCAGCCACAGCTCGCCGGCCGCCACTCGCGCGAAGAGATCATCCACCATGTCTCCCGGCAAAGTGATCGGCAACAGCCCGTTGTTGAAGCTGTTGGTGAGGAAGATGTCCGCGAAGCTCGGCGCGACCACGCAGCGGAAGCCATGCTCCATCAGCGCCCACACGGCGTGTTCCCGGCTGGAGCCGCAGCCGAAGTTGTCCCGTGCGAGCAACACGCTCGCGCCTTGGTAGCGCGGCGCATTGAGCACAAAGTTGGGATTGAGCTCGCGTTCGTTCGGCGTCTTGCCGATTGCGCCCTCGTCCAAGTAGCGCCAAGCATCGAACAGGTTGTCGCCGAAGCCAGTGCGCCCGATGGCCTTCAGGAACTGCTTGGGGATGATTTGGTCTGTGTCCACGTTGGCGCGGTCAAGCGGGGCGGCCAATCCCCGGTGGGTGACGAAGGCTTCCATCAAAGTTGCTCCCTTGGGTCTGCGAGGCAGCCGGCCAGCGCGCTCGCGGCCGCCGTGGCTGGGCTCACCAAGTGCGTGCGGCCGCCGTGGCCTTGGCGCCCCTCGAAGTTGCGGTTGGAGGTGGAGGCGCAGCGCTCGCCCGCCTGCAGCCGGTCGTCATTCATGCCGAGGCACATCGAGCAGCCCGGTTCGCGCCACTCGAAGCCGGCGGCCAGAAAGATTTCGTGCAGCCCCTCGGCCTCCGCTTGGCGCTTGACGAGGCCGGAACCTGGCACCACCAGCGTCTTGGCCCGCGCCCGGCCGCCGCGGGCGATGGCGGCGGCAACGCGCAGGTCTTCAATGCGGGCGTTGGTGCAGGAGCCGATGAACACCTTGTCGATGGGGGTGCCGGCCAGCCGCTGGCCCGCCTTGAGGTCCATGTACTGCAGCGCCGCGGCGACGGCGTTCGCCCGCACAGCGCCATCGGCGTCGTCTGGGTTCGGCACGGTGGCGCCGATGTCTGCCACCATCTCCGGCGAAGTCCCCCAGGTGACTTGCGGGGCGATGCTGTCCGCATCGAGCCGCGCCTCTTTGTCGAACACGGCGTCGGCATCCGAGCGCAAGCCGCGCCAACTGGCCTGCGCCGCATCCCAAGCAGCGCCGCTCGGGGCCAAGGGCCGTCCCGACACATAATTCAACGTCACGTCATCCACGGCCACCAAGCCGGCGCGGGCGCCGGCTTCCACGGCGAGGTTGCACACGGTCATGCGCCCCTCCATGGAGAGGGCGCGGATGGCCTCGCCGGCGAACTCGATGACGTGGCCCGTGCCGCCGGCGGTGCCGACGGCGCCGATCACTGCCAGCGCCAAGTCCTTGGAGAAAACGCCTGCCGGCAATGCGCCGTCCAAGAAGATGCGCATGTTGCGGCTCTTGCGCAGCGCGAGGCATTGCGTCGCCAGCACATGCTCCACCTCGGACGTGCCGATGCCCTGCGCGAGGGCGGCGAAGGCGCCGTGGGTGGACGTGTGGGAATCGCCGCAAACGATGGTCATGCCCGGCAGGGTGGCGCCCTGCTCCGGGCCCACCACATGCACGATGCCTTGGCGTGGATCGTTGATGGCGAACTCTTCGATGCCGAAGTCTTCGCAGTTCGCGTCCAGTGTCTGCACCTGCAGGCGGGAGGTGGCATCCGCGATGCCGGCCACGCCGGCGGCGCGTTCAGCCGGAGATGTGGGCACATTGTGATCTGGCGTGGCCAAGTTGGCGCCCAAGCGCCAGGGCGGGCGGGCGGCGGCGCGCAGGCCATCGAACGCCTGTGGCGAAGTCACTTCATGCAGCAGGTGGCGGTCGATGTAGAGCAGCGTCATGCCGTCGTCGCGCTCGGCGACGACATGGGCGTCCCAGATTTTGTCGTAGAGGGTGCTGCCGCTCATCCGCCTTCCTTAGGCGCCCGCCGAAGTGCGCCGCGCCGTTCCGCATCGGGATTCTACAGACTGCCCGCCACCGGCGGAAAGCGGTGCGCGTTCAGCGCGTGATGTCCGCGTTCTGGCCGCGGTCGCGCATGAGGTGGTCCATCAACACGAGGGCCACCATCGCCTCGGCGATGGGCGTCGCCCGCAAGCCCACGCACGGGTCGTGGCGGCCTTTCGTGACCACCTCCACCTCGCGCCCGGCCACGTCCACGCTGCGCCCCGGCGTGGTCAGGCTGGAAGTGGGCTTGAGCGCAATGCTCACCACGATGTCCTGGCCGGAGGAAATGCCGCCGAGCACGCCGCCGGCATCATTCTTCAAGAAGCCGCCGGCATCCATCTCGTCGCGGTGCTCGGTGCCCCGCTGCCGGACGACGCCGAAACCGGCGCCGAACTCCACGCCCTTGACGGCGTTGATGCCCATCAGGGCGCCGGCAAGCTCTGCATCCAGCTTGGCGAACACTGGCTCGCCGAGCCCAGGCGGCACGTTGGAAGCGACGACGTTCACCCGCGCGCCCACGGAATCCCCTGCCGCCCGCAGCGCGTCGATCAGCGCCGCGATGTCCGGCACGATGCTGGCATCGGGGCAGAAGAACGGGTTGGCGGCCACGGCGTCCCAATCCAAGGCGTTCGGCTCGATGTCACCGATGGCGGCGAGGTAGCCGCGCACCAACGCGCCGCAGCGCTCGCGCAGGTACTTCTTGGCGATGGCGCCGGCGGCGACCCGCATGGCCGTCTCGCGCGCCGAGGCGCGCCCGCCGCCACGATAGTCACGCAGCCCGTATTTCTTGAGATAGGTGTAGTCCGCATGCGCCGGGCGCAGCTGATCCTGCACCGCGCCATAGTCCCGGGAGCGCTGATCCACGTTCTCGATGACGAGGCCGATGGGCGTGCCGGTGGTGACGCCCTCAAAGACGCCGGAAAGGATGCGCACTTGGTCCGGCTCGCGCCGCTGCGTGGTGTAGCGGGATTGGCCGGGGCGGCGCCGGTCCAAGTCTTCCTGCAGGTCTGCCTCTTCAAGGGGCAAGCCAGGGGGGCAGCCATCCACCACGGCGCCCAAGGCGAGGCCGTGGCTCTCGCCGAAGGTGGTGAGGGTGAAGGCTTGTCCGAAGGTGTTGCCGGCCATCCGGCGCAGTATCGAGAGTCCGCCCGGGGATGACAAGCGCGGCTAGGGGCGGGGCGGGCACAGGTCGGGCATTGCCCAAGGGCGGGTCGGCGCACCGTGCCTGCCCCACCCCCGCGCGAGTGACCGGCGACAGCCAGCGCGGAGCATCGCCGCGGTGGCCGCTACGCGACGGCGGCGGCGTCCAGCGCGAACACGCCGAAGGCGCCGTCCGCCAAGCGCTCGGCACATTCCAGCTCCGGCCAGATGAACGGCAACCGGGGAAAGGCGCGCTGCAACGCGGGCGCCGAGTTGCCCACCTCGCCGGCGAGCAGGCCGTCATCGGCAAGCCAGCTTCCCACTTGCGAGAGCACCGCTCTCCAACAGTCGAGGCCATCCGCGCCGGCGGCGAGGCCCAAACGCGGCTCGTGGCCGTACTCCGGCGGCAGCGTTTTGAGCTCGGCTTCGGCGACATAGGGCGGATTGACAAGAATCAGGTCGTACCGCGCTGGCGGCACCGCGTCGAAGAGCGAGCCCAAGTGCGCCTGCGCCCGCCGCGCCAAGCCAAACCGCTCGATGTTCCTGCGTGCGCAGGCCACCGCCGCCGGGTCGATGTCAGCGAGGGCGACGCGGGCGTCCGGGAACTGCAGCGCCGCCGCCAGCCCCAGAGCGCCACTGCCGCAACACAGGTCCAAGACGGTTGCCGGCGGGCGCCGGAGCCACGGCTGAAGCCCGTTGCCAATGAGTTCCTGCAGCGGCGAACGCGGGATCATCACCCCCGGCGACACCAGAAACCAACGCCCCGCGAACCAAGCGCGGCCCGTGAGATGGGCCGCGGGGATGCGCGCCTCGATGCGCTGCCGCAACAGGCGCTGCAAAGCGGCCGGCGCTGACGCATCCCACGGCTGCGCATCCAGATAGCCGTGTACCAGCAACTCCGCCTCGGCCAGGGCATCTGCCGCGCCGTGGCCATAAGCCAAGTCTGCCGCGGCCAACTGTGCCGCGAAGGCCGCAATCGTCTCGGCGACGCGATCAGTTCCCACGCAGCCGGTCGGGCAGCACCAACTCCAACCGCGGCTGCACCCCGCCGCCAGGCGCCAACGGGCCAACGCCGTGGGGAGCGGCCGTCACGCCGCCATCCGCAAGGGCGGCGGCCGCCGCCTCGGCACAGCTTTCGGCAGCGGCCAGCAACTCCGCCACCGGACGCGCGCCGAACAGATGGCAAACCACATGCAGGCCCCGTGCCTGAACACCCGCCAAGGACGCCGCAGCTTGCCCAAGCGCGACCAAGTCCTCGGCGTCGAGCGCGCCGGCGGCATCCGGCTCCACGCCCTCCACCGTCGCGTAGCCGTTGCGTTCCAAGGCATCAGCCAAGGTTTGGTTGGCTGCAAACTGAACCGGTTCTTCCGGCACCACCACATCGATGTGGGCGTAGACGCGGCGGTTGCCTCGCTGCACGACGTAGGCGGCAACCAAGCGCTGCTCACCGGCCACGGCGATGGGCGCCGCCAAGTAGAACTGATTGCGGTTCGGTGCATTGAGCTCCGCCACGTCAAACACGTCGTTCGCCCAAACGGTGCTCCGCCCGCAGTCCGGCCCGCGGCAAGTGAAGGCGATGCCGGGGCTCGCCGCCGCCACCACGCGCTCGTAATGGCCGATGACATCCGCCAAGCGGGCGCCGTCCGGGACGCGGTAGGTGATGCGCTGCAAAGCGCCGCTGACGCGCACGCCCTGCACCCGCAGATCGCCGCGTATCTTGTCCACTGGCGCGGTGACGAAGTCGTACGGCAGCGCAGCGGCCGGCCGCTCGCGGTACTCGACGATCCATGCGCCGGGATAGCGGGCGACGCCGGGGGCGTCGCGGCTGCCGGCGACGTCCTGCGCCGCCATCGCCGGCGCCGTCAACGCGGCGATGGCGAAAGCGGTGCAGACCCGGTTGCCGCGCCAGCCGTTCATCGCTCAGCCATCGCTCCAGGTCGAGGGCTTGGCGAACTCGACGTCCAGCATCTGGCCACTGGTCATCAAGTCGCCCACCACCGCGCCGATGTCGTCGCCTTCATGCAGTACCCGGTGCAAGCCCTCCACCAGCGGCATGTACACCCCCAGCGCAGTGCTCTTGGCGCGGATCACCCGCAACGTGTTGACGCCCTCGGCGAGCTTGCCGAGCGCGTCCATCGCCTCCACCAGCGTGGCGCCCCTGCCCACCCGATAGCCCACTTGGTAGTTGCGGGAGAGCGGCGACGTGCAGGTGACGATGAGGTCGCCGACGCCGGCGAGGCCCAAGAAAGTGAAGGGATTGGCGCCCAAGGAGACGGCGAAGCGGCTCATCTCGGCCAAGCTGCGCGTCAACAGCATGCCCATGGTGTTCTGCCCCACTTCAAGGGCGGCCGCCAAGCCGCACACGATGGCATAGATGTTCTTGAGGGCACCGCCGAGTTCCACGCCGAACACATCCTCGCTCGCATACACGCGAAAGGTGGGGCTTGAGAGCGCCCGGCTCACCGCTTCACGCAATGCGTCCGACGCGCTGGCCACCACGGTGCCGGCATGGTGGCCATCGGCGATCTCCTCGGCCAAGTTCGGGCCGCTGATGACGCCGGTGGCGCAGCGCGGCAGCAGCTCCGTCAGGATCTGGCTCATCAGTTGGAAGCCCTGTTCCTCGATGCCCTTGGTGCCGCTGATGGCGAATGCGCCGTGCTGGGCGTGGGCGGCGAGATCGGCGGTGACGGCGCGGAAGGATGCGCTGGGCACGGTGACGAAGATGAGGTCTGCGCCGCCCACCGCCAGCGCCATGTCGCAGGTGGGCGTTACGTTGCCGTCCAAGGCGCGGCCTTTCAGATAGCGGCGGTTCTCGCCGTGGCGGCGGATGTCGGCGAGCTGCAGCGGGTCGCGCATCCACAGGTGCGTGGGGCAGCCGTTCCGCGCGACGATGTTCGCAATGGCGGTGCCGAAGTTGCCGGCGCCCACGATGGCCACCTGCATGACGCTCCCCTGCCCATCCCCGACGAGGCACGGCTATGGTAACAAACTGCCGCGTGGCGCTGCCGCGGCGCGGAGAGCGGGGAGGGATTCCCTGTCGGGGAGGGATTCCCTATCGAAGAGGAGGCTCCCTATGTGGCAGCGCCCAGCAGCAGCCGTTGTATCCGGCGCACATAGCCGGCGGCGTCGGCGAGGGGGCGGCCTTCGGCGAGGCTCGCCTGATCGAACAGCGCATTCGCAAAGTCCGCAAAGCGGTCTTCGTCCGGCTCGTTGTCAAGTTTCTCGACCAACGGATGCGCTGGGTTGATCTCGAAGCGCGGCTTGCTCTCGGGCGGCGCCTGCCCAGCGACCGCCATGATGCGCCGCATCTGCTCGCTCACGTCGCCCTCGGCGAGCACCAGGCAGGCCGGCGAATCCGTCAGCCGCGTGGAGCGGCGCACGCTCTCGGCGCGCTCGCCCAAGGCGTCGGCGATGCGTTTGCACAGGGCGTCATCGTCCGGCGCCGGCGCGTCTTCATCTTTTTCGTCGGCATCCTCGGCCAGCTTCAAGTCCCCGCGGCTGGCGTCCTTCAAGGGCTTGCCGTCGAATTCGTGAACGAAGGACATGAACCACTCGTCGATGCGGTCTGTCAGCAACAGCGCCTCGATGCCGCGTTCCTTGAGCGCTTCCAAGTGCGGGCTGCCTCGCGCCGCGGCGGGGCTGTCCGCCACGATGTAGTAGATGTGTTCCTGCCCTTCCTGCATCCGCCCGGCGTAATCCGCGAGCGAGACGCGCTGCGCGTCTGAATCCCCAGCGGTGGAGGTGAAGCGCAGCAGCTTCATGATCGCGTCGCGGTTGCCGAAATCCTCCGCGACGCCCTCTTTCATGGCCTGCCCGAACTCGTCCCAGAACTTGCCGTAATCGTCTGCGTCCAGCTTGCCGAGCATGTCGAGCACGCGCTTGGTGAGCGCGTTGCGCATGGTGGTGACGGAGGGGTTGTCCTGCAGCGTCTCGCGGGAGATGTTGAGCGGCAGATCGTTCGAGTCCACAACGCCGCGCACGAAGCGCAGGTACAGCGGCAGGAATTGCTCGGCGTCGTCCATGATGAACACGCGCTGCACATAGAGCTTGAGGCCGCGCGGCGACTCGCGGTTCCACAGATCAAACTGCGCCCGCTGCGGCACGTAGATGAGGCTTGTGTACTCGTGCTTCCCCTCCACGCGGTTGTGGCTCCAGCAGAGCGGCTCCTCGTAGTCGTGCGAGACATGCTTGTAGAACGCCTTGTATTCGTCGTCCTCCACCTCGCTGCGCGAGCGCGTCCAGAGCGCGGTGGCGGCGTTCACGGTTTCTTCCTCCGCCGCGTCGTCGCCTTCGCCTTCGCCGGCCATCACCACCGGCACACCGATGTGGTCTGAGTACTTGCGCACGATTTGGCGCAGCCGAAACGCATCGGCGAACTCGTGGGCATCGCCCTTGAGCTTGAGCGTCACCCTGGCGCCACGCGGCGCGTCGGGCGCGTCCTCCACCGTGAACTCGTCTTCGCCCTTCGACGTCCAGCGCGTCCCGGCCTCGGCGCCGGCGCGTTTGGTCTCCACGGCCACTTCGTCTGCCACCATGAACGCGCTATAGAAGCCCACGCCGAACTGGCCGATGAGCTGCGCGTCTCGCTGCGCTTCGCCGGTGAGGCGGTCGAGAAACTCCGCGGTGCCCGATTTGGCGATGGTGCCGAGGTTGGCGATGAGTTCTTCCCGCGTCATGCCGACGCCGTTGTCCGCCACGGTGATGGTCTTGGCGTCTGCGTCGAACTCCACGCGGATCTTGAAGTCTGGATCGTCGGCGACGAGCGCCGCGTCGGAAAGCGCGTCGAAGCGCAGCTTGTCGATGGCGTCCGAGGCGTTGGAGATGAGCTCGCGCAGGAAGATCTCCCGGTTGGAGTACAGGGCGTGAATCATCAAGTGCAGCAACTGCTTGGCTTCGGTTTGGAAGCCGAGGGTCTCTGTGGCCATGCGCGTCCGAACGTGGTGAGGGCGATGCATTAATGGCGGCGCGGAGGGCTTTTTCAAGCCCTGCATGGCGCCGATGTCCCCTATGGACGGCGGCGCGGGTCGCTGGCGGCAAACAGCTCAGCGGCAGTGCCGTGTTACGCTCAAACGGCACATCTGGGGGGCTAGGCCATGCTTGCAAGGGTTTCCATTCGGCGTGCGCTGCGCTGCGTGTTGCCACTGGCCGTAAGCGGCTTGGCCCTCGCCGGCTGCGGCCCCTCGCAACCGGCAGACGTTGACGACGACGCCAGCGCCCCGCCACAGCGCACCATGCCGAACATCGTGCTCATCATGGCGGATGATCTTGGCATCGGCGACGTCGGCGCCTATGGCGGCGAAGTGATCGCCACCCCCAACATCGACGCCCTCGCCGCCGCCGGCGTGCGGGCGACGCAGGGTTACGTCTCCCATCCCGTATGCAGCCCATCGCGCGCCGGCATGCTCACCGGGCGCACCCAACAACGTCACGGGTGGGAGTTCAATCCCGCCGGCCGCGACCTGGACGCCGGCCTGAGCACGAACGAGCGCACCATCGCCAGCGTGCTCAAGGAGCGCGGCTATGCGGCCGGTATGGTCGGCAAATGGCACCTTGGTTATCAGCGCCCGCACCACCCCTTGAGCCGCGGCTTCGACGAGTACTTTGGCGTGCTAGCCGGCGGCAGCATCTTCATCGACCCGAACACGCCCGGCGTCGAGTCCATCGGCATGGCGAGGTTTCCGACGGAGCGCAACGAGCGCATCGGCGTCTACCGCGGCTTTGACGGTGTCGAGGTGGAGCAGTACCTCACCGATGCGTTCACAGACGAAGCCGTCGCCTTCATCGAACGCCATCGGGACGATCCGTTCTTCCTCTACCTGAGCCACACGACGCCCCACACGCCCCTGCAGGCGACCGAGCGGCACCTCGCGCCGTACCGCCACATCGAGGACGACGCCACGCGCATCTACGCGGCCATGGTCGGCTCGCTGGACGAAAGCGTGGCACGGGTGGTAGCCAAGCTGAAGGAAATCGGCGCCTACGAGAACACCCTCATCGCCTTCCTTTCAGACAACGGCTGCGCCGGCTACATCAACGATGCCTGCTCGAACGCGCCGTTCGCCGGCTTCAAGCGCTATCACCAAGAAGGCGGCATTCGCGTGCCGTTCATAGTGAGTTGGCCCGCTGGCCTGCCGGCCGGGCTGGTTTACGATGCGCCGGTGACCGCGCTGGACTTTCTGGCGACCTTCACCGGCGCCGCCGGCACGGAGTTGGCCACCGAAGACAGCGTGAACCTGCTGCCATACTTCCTTGGCGAGCGCCCGGGCCGCCCGCATGACCACCTCTACTGGCGCTCTGGGCCCACCATCGCCATCCGCGACGAGCGCCACAAACTCATCCGCTATGCCCGCACGGAGTTCACTCAAGAAGACTTGGACGATACCGGGCGGCTCACGCCACCCGAGGGTGGCTGGCCTACGGACGCGCCGCTCGGCCACGTCACGCTGCTGTACGACCTGCAGGACGACCCTGGCGAAACCGTGAACTTGGCCGCAGCGCATCCAGACATCGTTGCGCGGCTCGCCGAGCGTCATGCGCAGTGGGCGGCGCGGTTGCCTTCGGGGCCGGCGATCCTGCCGGCGTGGCGCTCGACGCTGGTGGAGGCCGATGGCGAGACGGTGCAGCTGATCTTCTAGGCGGCGCGGAGCGGAACCGGCGTGACGCTGCGCCGTGGTGGCTGGCTGGCGACGCTCCTGTGCGCGGCGTGGCTCGCCGCCTGCTCGGGGGGCGAATCGCCGGCCTCGTCGCCCGACGCCGCGCGGGTGCGCTTCGGCACCAACAATCCACTGGTAACGTTCGACCCGCACCTGGCCGACACCGGGCCGCAATTCAGCAGCTACCTCACGTTGGTGTACGACGGCCTCACCGAACTGGACCCCGCCGACCCGCTGCGGCCGATCCCGGGCCTCGCCACCGGCTGGACGTGGCGCGACGCAGTGACCGTCGATCTCCCGCTGCACCAAGGCGTTCACTTCAGCGACGGCACGCCCTTCGACGCCCACGCCGCGGCGGCCAACATCGAGCGGCTCATCCGGCTTGCCGGACCGCGCATCAACACCGTTGCTTCCCTGCAGGGCGCCAGCGCCGTCGATGACTTCACGGTGCGGCTGCATCTGCGCCACCCGGACCCGACGTTGCTCTACAACTTAGCGCTCTCGCCCGGCATGATGGTGAGCCCGGCCGCCTTCGACAATGCAGACCTCGACCTCAATCCGGTGGGCACCGGCCCGTGGCGCTACGACAAGGCGCGGTCGAAGATCGGCGCCGTGCATCGCTTCGAGCCCACCGGCGCGCACTTCAATCCGCGCCACCGGGACGTGCCGGCGGTGGATGTGCATGTGCTCACCAACCGGCGCGCGCGGCTCAACGCGCTCATCTCTGGGCAGATCGACATCGCCATCGTCAGCCCAACGGAAGCCGCGGCTGCCGAGGACCTCGGCTTTGGCATCGCCCGCCGCGCCAACCGCTGGTTCGGCTTCACCATCTTGGACCGCATCGGCGAACGCACCCCGCCCCTCGGCGATGCGCGGGTACGGCAGGCGCTGGGCTTCGCGGTGGACCGCCGCGCCATCGCGGAGGCGGTGTTCTTCGGCTACGCACGCGCCGCCTCGCAGCCGATGGTGGAAGGGCTGGGCCATGTGCCGCAGTTGGAGAACTTCTTCACCTACGACCCGGCACGGGCGCGGGCGTTGCTCACGGCGGCCGGCCTCGCGGACGGCTTCTCCTTCGCGGCGCCGGTGCTGCCGGACAACTCCGTCGAGTATGAGGCGGTGCAGGGTTACTTGCGGGACGTGGGCATCGACATGGAGATCACGGTGATCGAACCGGGCACCATCGCCACCCACGCGCGCTCCAAGACGTTCCCGGTGAGCACCATCGGCTATCCCAACTTCGACCCAGACAGCCGCCATCCGGCGATCTGGTCCGCCACCGCCGCCTTCAACCCATTCGGTCATCGGGACGAGCGCATCGAGCGCCTCGCCGAAGAGGCGCGGCGGAGCTTGGACGAGTCTCTGCGTGAGCGGAACTATCAACAGTATTTCAATATCTTAGTGAAGGAAGTGTTCTCTTTGGTTTACCTTCAGCTTGATGACCTGGCCATCTATGACGCCGCCAAGCTCTGCGGCGTTGAGGTGGGCCGCTACATCGATCCGATGCTGCGGGAAATCCGCTTGGCCGCCCGCGCCGAAGCGCCCCGATGCTGAGGCTCCTCGCCACGCGAGTGGCCGGCTTGGCGCCGTTGCTGCTCATCGTCTCGTTCCTGACGTTCACCATGCTGCACCTCGTGCCCGGCGACATCCGGGACATCATCCTAGGCGTGGACGCCACGCCGGAGCAGTACGCCGAGCTGGGCGCCAAGCTGGGCCTCGACGATCCCTTCCTTGTGCAATACGGACGCTGGCTTGGCCGTGCCCTGCAGGGAGACCTCGGCACGTCGGCCTACAACAGCCAGACGGTGGTGGAAGCGGTGCTCGACACGCTGCCGGTGACGCTCTCGCTCACCTTTGGGGGCATGTTCGTGGGCCTCGTCATCGGCGTGCCGGCGGGTGTGTACGCGGGGCTGCACCGCGGCGGCTTGGTGGACCGCATCGCCGTGCTCGCCGCTACCGTCGGGCAAGCGCTGCCGAACTTCTGGGTGGCCATCCTGCTGGCCATCCCGTTCGCGCTGTGGTGGCGGCTGCTGCCAGCGACGGGCTTCACGCCGCCCACCGAGAGCGTCAGCGCCTGGCTCGCCAGCATCGCGCTCGCCTCCGTCGCCCTCGGCACGTCGGCGAGCGCCGCGTTGGCGCGGCAGACCCGCGGCGCCGTGATCGACGTACTGGGGCGCGAGTACATCCGGGCGGCGCGGGCGCGGGGCGTCTCCAAACGCGCCGTCACCTTCAAGCACGCGCTGAAGAACGCCGCAGTGCCGGTGGTGACCACCATCGGCTTCCAAGTGAACGGCCTGCTTGGCGGGGCGCTCATCGTCGAGCAAGTGTTCGGCCTGCATGGCTTTGGCGCCCTCGCCATCGACGCGGTGCGCACGCAGGACATCCCGATCATGCAGGGCGTGGTGATGATGGGCACCGTCATCATCGTGGTCGTCAACATCGCCGTGGACGTGGCCTACGGCTACGTCAATCCGCGCATGAGGCCGGGATGAGCGAGCTGGCAGCCAGCGCGGCGAGCCCTGAAATGGGCGCTGCCCCGCTCTCCGGCGGCGCACGCTTGGCGCGCGCATTCCTGCGCCACCGCTTGGCGGCTTGGGCCGCGCTCTATCTGCTGGTGTTGGCCGCGGTGCCGCTCATCGGGCCGCACATTGCCCCCCACGATCCCGTGCAGACGGACTTGGCGCGCACGTTCGAGGGGCCGGGCAGCGAGCACTGGCTCGGCACGGACCACCTGGGCCGCAGCATGTCGAGCCGCATCATCGCCGCCACCGCGGTGGCGCTCAAGGCGGCGGCGCTGGGCGTCGGCATCGCCCTCGTCCTCGGCGCCCCGCTGGGCCTCGTGTGCGGCTATCTCGGCGGTTGGTGGGATCGCGTGGCGATGCGCGTGGTCGAGGCCGTCATCGCCCTGCCCGCCTTGCTGGTCGCCATCGCCATCCTGGCCATCCTAGGGCCGAGCCTCACCAACGCCATGATCGCCCTCGGCATCGTCAACGCCACGGCGTTCTTTCGCCTCATGCGCGGCACCGCATTGGAAGCGCGAGAGGCGGTGTATGTGGACGCGGCGCGGGTGGGCGGCGCTTCCACGCCGCGCATTCTCGCGCGCCATGTGCTGCCCAACGTGGCGGGGCCGCTGACGGTGCAGACGACCCTGACATTCGCCTATGTGCTGCTCGCCGAGGCGGGGCTTTCCTACATCGGCTTGGGCGTGCAGCCGCCGCAAGCCAGCTGGGGCGTGATGCTCGCCACCGCGCAGAACTACCTGCATCAGCACCCGTTCATGGTGGCGCCGCCAGGGCTGTTGATCGTTTTCACCGTGCTCGCCTTCAATCTGCTGGGCGACGGGTTGCGCGATGCGCTGGCGCGCGGCGAGGCGCCGGCCGGTTCGCGCCGCCGACACCGAGCAACGAGCGCGCCGCCAGACGCGGCTGCGGCGACGGCTGGCGCGATGCCGTTGCTGCGCGTCGTGGACCTTGAGGTGCGCTTTCAAGCGCCGCGCGGCGGCGAGCTCACGGTGGTGAGCGGCGTCGGCTTCGACGTGGAGGCCGGGCGCACGGTGGGCTTGGTGGGCGAATCCGGCTGCGGCAAGTCTGTCACGGCGATGGCCATCATGGGCTTGCTCGACGCCGGCGGCCAAGCGACCGGCTCCGTAGCCTTTGGCGGGCAGGAGCTGCTGGGGCTGCCGGAACCGGCCTTGAACCGCATCCGCGGCGGCGACGTCGGCATGATCTTCCAAGAGCCCTCGGCGAGCCTCAATCCGGCCTTCACCGTGAAGCACCAAATCGGCGAGGCGCTGCGTCTGCACGCCGGGCTGAACCGCCGGCAAGCCGGCAGCCGCGCGGTCGAACTGCTGGCGCAGGTCGGCATCCCAGATGCCAGCCGCCGCGCAGACGACTATCCGCACCATTTCTCCGGCGGCATGGCGCAGCGGGCGATGATCGCCATGGCCCTCGCCGGCGACCCCAAGCTACTGATCGCGGACGAGCCCTCCACGGCGCTGGACGTGACCATCCAAGCGCAGGTGCTGGACCTATTGAGCGCGTTGCAGGAAGAGCGGGGCATGGCCATCCTGCTCATCACCCATGACTTGGGCGTCATCGCGGACCTCTGCGACGAAGCGCTGGTGATGTACGCCGGCCAGATCATCGAACGCGGCCCCGCGGCTGCGCTGCTCACCGCGCCGGCACACCCCTACACCGCTGGCCTGCTCGCCTCCATGCCGCAGAACCAGCGCGGCGCCAGCCTCGCGCAGATTCCGGGGCGCGTGCCGCCGGCTTGGGGCTGGCCGGCGGGCTGCAGGTTCCACCCGCGCTGCCCGCACGCGACCGAGGCATGCGCCAAGGAGGACACGACGCTGCGCCACCTCGGCGCCGGCCGCTGGAACCGTTGCCGGCGCATTGGCGAAATCGACGTGGCCGAGGGATGGCGATGACGACCGACGCCCCGCCGCTTTTGGAAGTGGACGACTTGCATGTGCGGTTTCGGGTACGCCGCGGCGTCTTTGGCGGCGGTTCCTACACCGTGTACGCGCTGCGCGGCGTGAGTTTGACAATGCGCGCCGGCGAGACGCTCGGCGTGGTGGGCGAATCCGGCTCCGGAAAATCTACCTTGGGGCGCGCCCTGTTGCGGCTGACGGACTTGCATCGCGGCACGATTCGCCTAGAGGGCCAAGCGGTGCATGCGCTCAAGGGCCGCATGTTGGACTTTCGGCGCGATCTGCAGGCCGTCTTTCAGGACCCATACGCGTCGCTCAACCCCGCCATGGTGGTTGCGGACATCGTGGGCGAGCCGCTGACCGTCCACTTTGGGCTGCGCGGGCGCGAACGCGACGCCAAGACCGCAGCGCTCCTTGACCGGGTGGGGCTCGCTGCGGACCATCTGGAACGCTATCCCGCGGAGTTCTCCGGCGGGCAACGGCAGCGCATCGCGGTGGCGCGGGCGCTCGCGCTGGAGCCGCGCCTCATCGTCTGCGACGAGCCGGTGAGCGCGTTGGACGTCTCGACGCAAAGCCAAGTCATCAACCTGCTGCAAGCGCTGCAGGCATCCTTCGGCATCGCCTACCTCTTCATCGCCCACGACCTTGCGGTGGTGCGCCACATCAGCCACCGCATCGCCGTGATGTACTTAGGCAGCATCGTCGAAATGGGCCCGGCGCAGCGCGTCTGCGACCAGCCGGCGCATCCCTATACCGAGATGCTGCTCGCTGCGGCACCCGTGACAGACCCGGTGGAGCAACGGCGCCGCAAGGCGCTGCGCCGCAAACTGCCGGCGAGCGAGCTGCCGAGCCCGGCGGAAGTGCTGCCCGGCTGCCCGTTCCACACCCGCTGCGCCTACGCAACCGACATCTGCAAACAGCAGTTGCCCAGCCCCTCCCCCGTCGCCGGCGGCGGCTGGGCGGCGTGTCACTTGCTGCCGGCCGCGGGGTAGACCGGGTCGATCGGCGCCGGCGCATCGACCTCGCTCTCGATCAGTTCCGCCGCCAACAGACAGAGATCTTCGCGATAAAGATCTGCATATATCTGAACGCCGGTGGCGAGGCCGCCATCCACGCCCGTCGGCAGCGCCACGGCCGGCAGCCCCAGCACATTCCCAGGCGTGATGAAGCGCACCGTGTCGATGAGCACGTCGATGCCGCGGGGCCCCAAGTCTGAGTCGATGGGCCACGGCAGGCTCGTCCAAGTTGGCCCGATGGCCACCGTATGCTCGGTGAGGAAGTGCGACCAGACCCGCCGCAGGCGGCGGCGTTCGCTGTGAATGAGGTCATTCGGGGTGGAGTCTCCCTGGAAACGCGGCCGCATCGACTGCAGCATCTCGTAGACCACTGGCCGCACCAACGGCTGCATGTCCTCCATGCCGCCGACGGTGAGCACTTTGCCCCAGATGTCGTTCACAAGATCGAGCTCCGGCGCTTCGACCTCCACCACCTTCCAGCCCTTGGCGGCGAGGATGCGGCCAGCGCGTTCGATCTCGCGCACGGTCGCCTCCGGCAGCGTGTAGCCGGGGATGTCCTTCACCAACGCCGCCCGCAGGCGCTCTGGGCGCGGCCCTTCAAGGGGCGCATCGACGGAGAGCGGATCATCGATGTGGCGACCCGCCATGATGGCGAGGCCGGCGCGCAGGTCCGCCACTGACCGCGCCATCGGGCCGTCCGTGAGCAAGTGTACGGAGAAGCCGAGATCTGGGCCGCCGCTGCTGACGTAGGGGATGCGCCCCACCGTGGGCTTCAAGGCGGCGATGCCGCAGCAATAGGCTGGGTTGCGCAAGGAGCCGCCGATGTCGTTGCCCAAGCCGAACGGTGTCATGCCCACGGCCAACGCCGCGGCCTCGCCGCCGCTGGAGCCGCCAGGGGTCAAGCCGCCCTGCCACGGATTGCGGGTGCGCCCGCGCAGCGGATTGTCCGTGTCGAGCCGGGCGCCGAGTTCCGGCAGGTTCGTGCGCCCCAAGGGAATGGCGCCAGCAGCCTTCATGCGCGCCACGATGGGGGCGTCCGCCGCCGGCAGCTCGTTGGCGAGGGCTGGCACGCCGTTGGTCGTGGGGCTGCCCACGCAGTCGATGTTCTCCTTGATGGTGAACGGCACGCCGTGCAGCGCGGCCGAGCGAGCCGCAACGGGCACCTCGTCCGCCGCATCCGCGGCGACGCGGGCGGTGTCGGCAAGGGTGACGGTGACGGCGTTGACGTAGCCGTTCACCTCGTCAATGCGCGCGAGATGGGCTTCCACCACCTCGCGGCTTGACGTTTCGCCGGCGCGGATGCGGCGCGCGAGTTCGGTTGCGCTCAACGTGCATAGTTCGTCCATTCGTCCTCCCCTTTCGTCCTCGTGTCCATGGGCGTGGCGCGTGCCCGCGCTCGAAACTCAAGCGGATGCGGCGACCACTGCTGCGCCGGGTTGTACCACACCGACGCCGCGGCGTCGTCAAACGGTCAACCGTGTACTGCCTCCCAAGTAACGACCAACTTCACCCTCACTTTCTCATTGGACAGCGGGGGCGGGCGCTTCCCGAGGTGTGCAAGCGGTTGCCCAGGATTGCAGTTTGCATTAGGTTGTACAGATCGTACAGTTAATGGCTAAGACGATGCAGAGCAGGGTCGAAACCGCTGGCGTCGAGGAGACCAGAACAAGGCTGCCGGAAATCCTTCGGGCGGCCAATAATGAAGGTGCCATCACCATCGTCACCAAGCGTGGCAAACCCTACGCCGCCGTCGTTCCCGTGTCCCAGGCATTGCGCAAGGCACCGAACCTTTCGGATTTGCGCGGCTCTGCGAAGGGCTGCTTCGGGGATGCGGGGCGGTTCGTTGACAAGCTGAGGGCCGAATGGCCTTGATGGACATCAGCGCGTTACCCCCCGGCGGCAGGGTAACGGTGGACAGTGCGCCAATCATCTACTTTCTCGAAGGCCATGCGGACTTCGCGCCCCGCTATGCGCCATTTTTCGAGCGCGCCGAAGCGGGGGAACATGAGCTGGTTGTTGCCACCGTGACGCTTGCCGAAGTGCTCACCGGCCCTCTGCGAGTGGGCGATGAAGCCTTGGCGCAACGCTATCGCAGCGCGTTGACCGCGCCTCCCACATGGCGGCTAGCTGACCTGACCGCTTCGATTGCTCATCGCGCCGCCCGGATACGGGGTGCCTCGAAACTGCGCCTGCCCGACGCCGTTCAGGTCGCCACCGCGTTGGAAACATCCAGCATCGCCTTGGTGACGAGTGACCGCGACTATTCCGCTCTTGAAGGCTTGCCGGAGCGCTTGCCGATTTACGCCTAGCCACAGCTATGGCGGCAATGTCCATTGGGCCGCTCCATGGCCAGTGCCACCAAGCCATTCTCCGTCCTCGGCGATCATCGCGGCCCTTGGCGCAACATGCGGTCTAGCCTGATTCTGGATCGCTCGACTTGGCATCTCTCAGGTAGAGGGAGATTCCCTCGAACACCAGCATGACCACTATGGGCGGCACGATGAAATGCCATATCCAGACGTTGGCGGCCGGTACACCGAATGCCAGTTTCAAGACGTAGTTGTGTCCGTAGAACATCGCGGCCATGGCGACCACGCCGGTGAGGATGTCCCGCGGCAGGCGGCCCACCTCCGAGCCGCCGCGACGAATCTCCACAGATTCGGCGATGTTGATCAGGGTGAAAGCGGCCAAGGTGAGGATGATGAACGGGTCGATGATGTCCCAGATGATTTGGCCAGATGGATTGACGGCCAAGAAGTAGTAGTTGAAAAGAGCGACTGTGCCCACCACCAGGGCGATGCCGGCCAGAATCTTGCGCAAGGAATCCATAGCGTTGCTCCCCTATCCCATCTTTGCCAACAACCCCGTGACTTTACCAACAACCCCGTGACTTTGGCCCGATCTTGCGGCGAGCGGAAGGAAACAACCCCGGCAACTCCGAAAAAACCGCTCTCGGCCGGACCCCGGTACCAACCGGATCCCCATCTAGGCGACCAGTCCGAAACCGAACGCTCGCCAAAGCGCCGACTTTGGGACGGCCCTGTAACCGTATACTCGCAATAGCGGAATCACCGCAGGGGGAGATATGGGCAACCACAAACACATCTTGGCATGGGCGGCGCTGGCCTTCGTTGGCGCCGGGGCGCAGGGGGACTACCTCACCCCGGAACTGCGCGAGCGCGTTGAAGCGTTGAAGGCGGAGGTGGCCGCCGAAGCCACCGGCCCGGCCACGCGGGAGGACCGTGTGCGGGTGCTTTGGGATTGGATGAACGCTTACTCGCGCACCGGCGGCACGCTGCCGGTCAACGCGGTGACGGTCGCCATTCGCGTCTTGACGTATCCCCAGGCGGCGGACGGCACCGGCGCTGCGGTGGACGACTTCATCAAGGAGTTCACCCTGAAGGATGAGGAGCCAAACGCCATCGGGGCGTTGGTGGCGGACCTGGGGCCCTTCGGCGCCGGGGATTTCGTGACGGTGCAGCAAACCTACACGGTGGGCACCAAGTCCATCGAGCCCGGCGGCGGCTTCCTCGTCACCCGCCACTTCATGCCAGACTATGGCCGCTGGCAAGTGAGCGACCCCACTGCCGACAACTACATCTCCATCACCGCGTCCAATCCCGCGGTTCGCTTCGCCGCCGACAACCACCCTTATGGCGGCATGCACGGCGGTTTCCGCGGCAATGCGGACACCCTTGCTTTTCGCGTCCAAGCCGGGACGCTGACCGAGGGCGACACTGTGACCATCACTTACGGCGACCGTTCCGCCGGCAGCCGCGGCTTGCGCATGGCCACCATTTCCTCAGACCGGATGCCCCTGCCCCTGTACTTGGACTTCGACGGTTCAGACCTGTTCCACACGCTGCCGATTCAGCCGATCGTCGTCACCGGCGGCGAGGCCGCTGGGGTGCATGGCTTTGCCCCCTCCGTCGTCGCGGCGGGAGAGCCATTCGATGTTTCGGTGCGCACCCAAGACCGCCACTACAACCGCGCCACCGGCGACATCCCGGGCTGGGAAGTGCAGCGCAATGGCGAGCCCTTCGCCACCTTGCCGCCGGGCGGCCCCGCCATCGCCATGCTGCGCGGCGTGACCCTCGATGAGCCTGGCGCGCATCACTTCACCATCGCCTCCGCCGATGGCGACATCGTCGGCGTGGCGAACCCCGTGCTGGTGGAAGAGCGTCCTGCGCGACGCATCTATTGGGGCGACACCCACGGCCACTCCAGCTTCGCGGAGGGCGTCGGCACGCCAGACCGCTTCATGACTTGGGCACGCGACGACGCCCGGCTGGACTATGTGACCCACTCTGAACACGACATCTGGCTCGACGCCTTCGAGTGGGGCGTGTTGGCAGACAATGTGCGCAAGTACAGCCAAGCGGGGGAGTTCATCGCCTACCTCGGCTACGAATGGACGGTGAGCAACTTCCAAGGCGGCCACCACAACGTGTTGTTCCGCTCGCCGAACGATCGCAAGCTCATCCGGGCGCAGTTCTACCCGACGCTCTCCAGCCTCTACCAAGGCTTGCGCACCCACCATGACCCAGCGGACGTGGTGGTGATTCCCCACGCGCATCAGAACGGGGACTACCGGCTGAACGATCCGCTGCTTGAGCCGTTGGTGGAGATCATGTCGCAGCACGGCACCTTCGAGTGGTTCGGCCAGATGTACTTGAGCCACGGCCACGATGTGGGCTTCACGGCGGCGAGCGACAACCACCTCGCGCAACCCGGCTACACCTCGCCGCGCCCCGGCGGCCTCTCGCAACAGGGCGGCCTCGGCGCCGTATTGGCGCAGGAGCTCACCGCGGACGCGTTGTTCGACGCCATGAAGCGCCGCGCCGCCTACGCCACATCCGGCGACCGCATCATCCTCGACGTGTCTGTGAACGGCGCCGGCATGGGCGAGCGGGCACCCTTCGCGGCGGACCGCGCCATCGAAGGGCGCGTGGTCGGCACCGCCCCAATCAACGTGGTGACGGTGTTCAAGAACGGTTCCGTGCTGTGGCAGAAGGACTACTCGACGCAAGCCCAAGCGCCGACAGACGGCGACTATCAACTGACGTTCGAGACCTCATCGCTGCCATTGCAGCCACGCGACAATCCGCGCGGATGGCGCCATTGGAACGGCACGCTGACAGTGGCCGGCGCCACCTTGGCCGATGCGCGCCCGCAGGACTTCCACACGGTGGGCGGCGCCGACTTCGAACGTACCGCGCCCGGCACTTTCCGCTTTCGCACGCAAACCCGCGGCGAGACCAGTTCGATCCGTCTGCGCCTTGCCGACGTGACTCCGAACGCCGCGCTCAGCATCGAACTCGCCGAAGCCATCGAGACTGGCGGGGCGCCGCTCCTCTACAGCGAGCGCAACATGACGCCGCCCGCCGACGTGCAGCTTGCGTTGGCCGACATGGCCGACGGGCGGGTTTCCCACACGCTCAGCATCGGGCCGTGGGAAGATCGCATCACGCTGCGGCGCGTGGTGGCGGATGGCCCCCGGGACGTGACGTTCTCGCTCCAAGACACCAGCGAGATGCAGGGCGACAACTACTACGTTCGCGTGTCGCAGATGAACGATGCGATGGCTTGGTCCAGCCCCATTTGGATCGGGGGCTACGGCAAGCTCTAGGGCCGCGGCGGGCATGGCGGAGGGGCCGGCTGCCGGCGGACGGGCGCAGGAGTGGCCGGCCTTGGCGCAGGAGTGGCCGGCCTTGGCGCAGGAGTGGCCGGCCTTGGCGCAGGACGCCGCCAAGCGGCTGGGCCGGGAACCGCTGGTGCGGTTCTTGGGCCTCGGCGCCGCGCTCTTTCTTGTCTACGCCCTGGCCGGCCAAGATGCCGATGATGCGCCGGCGAGCATCGACATCGACCGCCACGAGGTGCGGCGGCTCGCCGCGCAATGGGAGGGGGAACGGCGCCGCCCGCCCACTGAGGCGGAGCTCGCAGCGCTCATTGAGGAGCGCGTGCGCGAGGAGGTGTTGTACCAAGAGGCGCTGGCGCTCGGCTTGCAGCGGGGCGATGCCGTGGTGCGGCGCCACTTGGCGCAGAAGCTCAGCGTCGCATGGGCAGACTTGGCCGCCGTCGATCAACCGGACGAAGCCACCCTAGCCGCCCACTACGAGGCAACCCAAGCGCGCTATCGGCAGGTTCCGGAGCTCACCCTCACCCACCGCTACTTCAGCACCGGCAAGCGCGGCGCCGCGGCGCGGGACGATGCGCAGGCGGCCTTGGCGCTGTTGAACGCCGGCGAATCCATCGCCGACGACCCCTTCCGCACCGCCAAGGCGCTCACGCTGCCGGACCCGAGCCGGCTGGCGCAGGACTTCGGCGCCGACTTCCAAGACGCGGTGGCGGCAGCCGCCCAAGAGCGACGCATCGGCGTCTGGTTCGGCCCGGTGCGCTCCGTGCATGGCTGGCACGCGGTGCGCATCCACGCCTACACGGAAGGCGGCCAGCAACCGCTGGACGAAGTGCGCGACGCAGTGCATCTGGACTGGCAGAGGGGACACATCGAACGCGAGCAGGCGCGGCGCTACGAGGCGCTCAGGGCGCGTCACACCGTGCGCGTGGCCTCGGCGGATGCTGCTGGCGAATGATGCGCTGCTGGTGGGCGCGGCTGGCCCTCGCCCTGCTCGCCAACGCACCGGCGCTCGGCCACGAGATGCAGATGGCCGTGGTGGAGGTACGCGAGGTTGGCGAACGCGCCTATGTCCTCACCCTGCGCAGCGCCGCCGGGGCGCCACAGTTTGCCGACATCGACGTGACGTTCCCGGACTGGTGCGCGGATCGGGCGCCGCCGCGCCGCGTGGAGCGCATCGACCACATCGCCGTGGAGCGCCGCATCGTCTGCGAACCCGGCGACGCGCCGCCAAACATCACCATCAGCAACCCCACCGGGCGCTTCGATGTGGTGCTGCGCGTCGAAGATCGACACGGCGGCCGCATCGACCGGGTGCTCTCGGAACCGTTCGTGGCCGTTGCCCTAGACGAACCGGGCGCGGGGGTGCGCGAGCGCTTCACATTGGGCGTGGAGCACATCCTGGGCGGCTTCGACCACCTGCTGTTCGTCTTCGGCATCCTGCTCTTGGTGCGTGGCGCCCGCGCCATCGTCGCCACCATCACGGCATTCACCGTGGCCCACTCGCTGACGCTGGCGCTCACGGTGCTAGGCGTGGCGCACCTGCCGGGGCCGCCAGTGGAGGCGTGCATCGCCCTCTCCATCGTGTACTTGGCCGTCGAGGCCGCCCGACCCGATGCGTCGAGCGCAGCCCGCGTCGCCCCGTGGGGCGTGGCGTTCGCCTTCGGCTTGGTGCATGGATTCGGCTTCGCCGGGGCCTTGGCCGAAACCGGCCTGCCACCCGGCGACGTGCCCTTGACGCTGTTCCTGTTCAACCTAGGGATCGAAGCCGGGCAGATCTCGTTCGCAGCAGTTGCCGGCGGCCTCCTGTGGGCCGCTCGCCGCTTCTTGACGGCCGGCGGCGTGGAACGCCTGCACGTCGCTGCCGCCTACGGCATGGGCACCGTGGCGAGCGCTTGGACCATCGAGCGCGTGGTGGGATTCTGGTAGCCGGCGTGTCGGCCGTCGCAGGATCTGGCCGGTGCAGGATCTAGCCAGTGTCGCTTGGCCGCGCCCGCGACGCTCAACGCGGGGACGCCAAGCGATGGCCGTTGGACAAGCTGGTCGGGGCGGCCGGATTTGAACCGACGACCACCACACCCCCAGTGTGGTGCGCTACCAGACTGCGCTACGCCCCGGTGAGGTGAGATTGTACCGCTGCCGGCCATGCGTGACACGCTCTCGTCCGGCACCCGCACCCAAGCAATACCTAGGCGGCCTCGATCGCGGCGCGTTCGGCCACTCGGGCGAAGTGGAGCATCGATGTCCGCCCTTGAACGATGGCAGCGTGGCCGATTTGGTTCCGAGTAGCAGCCCACCGGGCAAGCAGTAGAAGATGTGGACGCGGCACTCGTGCGTGGAAACCGAGCAGGCGCGGCCATGCTCGACCTGCCAAGCGCCGCATCGGCCAAGCGACGGCGAGACTTCGGATGGCCAGCCGAGCGCCAGACTCGAGAGGTTAGTCCTGAATCTCAAAGACCACTCGAGTGCGGACGCCATGCACGTCCACGGCTTCGCCGTTCTCTGTCCGCGGCCTGTACCGCCATTGTCGCAAAGCGGGTTTAGAGGCACTGTCAAAGACGTCGGGTGGCACAGCCTGTGCCCGACCCGTCGCCGTATCGGTGAACTGTAAAACTACATAACCCTCAGTACCCCGTCGCCGGGCTTGGGGCGGGTACTCAGGATTAGCTCTTTCCAGTAGCTGGTACTCTTGGTCGTTCGGGGAGGGAGCGTCCCTCGAAGTCGGGGGAAACACCAATCTAGTGTAGTGTCGCAAGCAAACCATTGATTACGCTCGGCGGTCGTGTCAAGATGCGGTCGGCAAGGTTTTGGGGAGCGAGGGCATGCGGGCAGCGCCAAGGATCGAAGTGCCGGAAGGGGACCGGGAGAAGCTGGAACGGTGGTCGTCGTCGCGCAGCGTGCCGGTGCGGCTGCGGGAACGGGCGCTGATCGTGCTGAAGGCGTCGGAGGGGATGACGAACAAGGAGATCGCGGCGGAGCTGGGAGCGGAAGCGAACAAGGTGGGGCGCTGGCGCCGGCGGTACGCGGACGAGGGTCTGTCGGGCATCGAGAAGGAGCGGGCGCGCGGCGGCAACCAGGGCGGCCGGAGCGACGCGGAGCGGGCGGCGCTGCGCAGCCGGATCGTGGAGGCGACGACGACGCGGCTGCCGAAGGACGCGACGCAGTGGTCGTGCCGGTCGATGGCGCGGGAGACGGGGGCGTCGCGGGACTTCGTGAGCCGGACGTGGCGGGCGCGCGGCCTGAAGCCGCACCTGTCGCGGACCTTCAAGCTGAGCAGCGACCCGCGCTTCGAGGAGAAGCTGCGCGACGTGGTCGGCCTGTACTTGGATCCGCCGGAGAACGCGGCGGTGTTCAGCTTCGACGAGAAGAGCTCGATCCAAGCGCTGGACCGGACGCAGCCGGGGCTGCCGATGAAGAAGGGGCGCTGCGGGACCGCGACGCACGACTACAAGCGGCACGGCACGACGTCGCTGTTCGCGGCGTTGAACCTGGCGTCGGGCGAGGTGGTCGGCCGGTCCTTCCGCCGCCACCGCCACCAAGAGGTGCTGCGCTTCCTGCGCGAGGTGGAGAGGGCGGCGCCGCCGGAGCAGGACATCCACATCGTCCTCGACAACCACGCCACCCACAAGCACGAGAAGGTGAGGAAGTGGGTGGAGCGGAAGAAGCGCGTCCACCTCCACTTCACGCCCACCAGCGCGTCGTGGCTGAACCTCGTGGAGCGCTTCTTCGCGCGGCTGACCGAGCAGCGGCTGCGGCGCGGCGCGTTCACCTCCGTGTGCCATCTGGAGAAGAGCCTCCGGCAGTACCTGGACGCCTGCAACGAGAACCCGCTGCCGCTGGTCTGGACGAAGTCGGCCGAAGACATCCTCGAAAAGGTTGGCCGCGCGCGGGCGAGCCTGGCGGCAGAGACTTAATCAACGCTATGTTGGCGACACTACACTAGGGTTCTCGCAGATGTCCACGTCTTCGTAGACATGAGATAGCTCATCCTCGCCCTGCACAACGACATCGAACACGCATTGATCGCTGGCGAGTAGCCCGGCAGCTGCATTTTCGGCCAAGCTAGGAAGAGGGTCTCTTCGTCTGTGCTGCTGGGCCAATCGATTGGGCGATTCCGGCGGCAACTCGCCGGTGATCGCCCTGTACTGCCGCGAGTGCCAGCTGCCATCCATCTCGCACTCGCGCCGAAGCGTCGATCGCCCTGTTGCCGTGCGGCGCACCCCCTGAAGTCCACGGCACCGTCCAAGTCGGCCGCTACCTCCGGCCCTTCGTGCCGGTCGAGACGTTGGCGAGGTGGCCGGTCGGGCTCTCCAGCAAGCTCATCACCGAGAGCGGCGCGTCGGACTCCACCCGCAGCCGCCACTTGCCCGACCCGTCGCCCAAGCCGCCCGAGAGGCCCCCGCCGCCCGCCTCCAGCTGCGCGGACGTGAACGTGATCGCCTGCCCCGCCGGCACCGTCACCGCCGCAGTCCCCGAATCGGAGCCGCCGTCGTCGACGCCCGCGATCGTCGCCGACGCCGCCCGGCCGCCGTCGTTGACCAGACGCAGCTTGCTCACCTGCCGCGAGTTGCTGCCGGGGTTGAAGAACACCACACGGTGGCTGCCGTCTTCCGCCTGGGGCGCCAAATCGTGCATGCTGGTCACGAAACCGTCCGCCGTGCGGATGTAGGAAAGCACCTGCAGATTGAGTTCGGATGTGAGGGCCAGGCGCCAATCCCCGTCGCCCGTGCCGACGCCCGCAAGCCCCTTGGCGTGGTTGCCGGCCTCCAGATCGTTGGAGTTGAAATGCACCGTCTGCCGAGACCCCAACTTCAAGAAGACAGGGCCGGCGCGGTTGCCCTCGTCGTCCACCGCCTCGATGGCCACCTCGCCCGAGATGTTCGAGCGGTTGACCACCCGCACGAATCCCGTCCGCGTTCCGCCCGCCGCGAGAAACAACGACACCCGGTGGCGCCAGCCGCCGTCCGTCAGCGACTCGGCATTGTTCGGCACCGTGGAGAGGTTGGTGAGATGTCCGGCGGGGCTTTCCAGCAGGCTCATCGCCAACCAAGGGAAGCCGGGCACCCGCAGCCGCCACTTGCCGGCACCGTCGCCGAGGCGGTGCGCGTTCTCCAGCGCCTGCGCGGTGAGGGTTAGGGCGTGCTGCGGCCGCACCTTTATCGAACCCGCCATCGGGTGCCACTTGCCGCGGTCGTCGTAGCCACCCGTCACCCACATCGCCGGCTCCGCTTCCGTGTTCACCACCCGCAGGATGCTCCGTTGCCGTTGGTTGCCGCCGGGATTGAAGAACGGCAGCATCGCGTCCGGCACCACGTCGTGCATGGCGGTGACGAATCCGTCCTCGGTGCGGATGTAGGACAGCACCTCAATGTCCAAAGAGGAAATGACGTCCAGCCGCCAATCGCCGGCCGTTGGCCGGCCAATGCCGCCGGCGAACCCCTTCGCCGCGTTGCCGTTCTCCAAGTCCGCCGAATTGAAGTGAACCGCCCGCCGTGCGCCAACCTGCAAGCGCACCGGCCCCACGCGAACGCCAGCGTCGTCTACCGCCTCGATGAGCACCTCGCCACCCGCTTCGCTCCGGTTGACGATTCGCACGAAGCCCAAGCGCCTAGCGCCGGTCGCCGGGAAGTACGGCACGGACTCCCCCGCCAGCACGGTTATCCGGCGTTCGCGCAGGGCGTTGAGGACGCTCATCGCCTCGCCCGACAGTGGATTTCCCCGCACATCCACCATCAACAGCTTCTCGCCGTTCAGCAAAGGTGATATGTCCTGCACGGCGTTGTTGCTCAAGTGGAGTTCCGCTAGGGATTCGAAGTTCAAGGAGGCGATGTCCATCACCTGGTTGTCGTTCGCGTGCAGGTATCTCAACGACCACATCCCCGCCAACGGCGAGAGCGACGTGATCGAGTTGCCGCTCACTCGAAGCTCCCTCAAACGCAAGTTCGCCAAGGCGGTGACGTCCGAAATCGAATTGTCGGTCAGATGCAGCGAACCCAACCCGTCGGAAAGAGTCGGCAGATCGCTTATCGAATTGCCGTCCAAGGCCAGAAAGCCGAGGTCCATATCGGTAAGCAACGCCACGTCCTCGATGCCTGTGTCGCGTAGTGACAGCCAAACCAAAGGCAAGCTGGTCAGCACGCCAATGTCTTCGATGTCGCTCCCACCGAGATCGAGATATCGCAGGCTTGTTGCCAATTCCAGACCGGTCAAGTCCTCGGCGCCACGATTCGACACATCCAGACGCACCAGATCGGAGATCTCATCGACGGTGACCGGCCAGCCGCTGCCCTTGCGCAGCTCCGTTTCCACCGCTCCGCGAAGCGCTGGATCCGTTATCTCCGCCACCTCCGCCCCGTCGGGTAGGGCGGGCGGAGCATCGAACGACACCTCCACCCCCCGTTCGAGCAACGCGGGAATGTCCGTTTCGATGGACTTCAGGCTTAGCCGGTTGCCTTCCAAGAAGACGCGATCGCCGTGGTCGATTCCCCTGTTATGCAACAGGGGCGACACATCCGATATGCGGTTGCGTACGAGTCTTAGCTCCGTCAGCGAGGCGAGGTCTGAGAGTGCCGCAAGGTCGACGTCTGACATCCCAGTCTCTTCGAGATGCAACCGGGTCAGCGAGGTGATGGCCGATATAGGCGTATAGTCCAAGATCGCCAAGTTACCTAGACTCAGGTACGTCAAGCGATTGAGGCCGGCGAGCGGCGCAAGGTCGGACACCTCGTTCCAGCCCACGGCCAGTCCCGTCAGCGAGACGAGGCCGGCGAGCGGCGCAAGGTCGGACACCTCGTTCCCGCCCACGGCCAGGAACGTCAAGCGATTGAGGCCGGCGAGCGGCGCAAGGTCGGACACCTCGTTCCCGCCCAAATACAGGTCCGTCAAGCGATTGAGGCCGGCGAGCGGCGCAAGGTCGGACACCTCGTTCACGACCACGTCCAGGAACGTCAAGCGATTGAGGCCGGCGAGCGGCGCGAGGTCGGACACCTCGTTCCCGCCCAAATACAGGTCCGTCAAGCGATTGAGGCCGGCGAGCGGCGCAAGGTCGGACACCTCGTTCCGGGACACGTTCAATACCGTCAGCGAGACGAGGCCGGCGAGCGGCGCAAGGTCGGATGCCTCGTTCTCGAACACAGACAGGTACGTCAAGCGATTGAGGCCGGCGAGCGGCGCAAGGTCGGACACCTCGTTCCCGCCCACGGCCAGTCGCCTCAGCGAGACGAGGCCGGCGAGCGGCGCGAGGTCGGACACCTCGTTCCGGGACACGTTCAGTACCGTCAGCGAGACGAGGCCGGCGAGCGGCGCGAGGTCGGACACCTCGTTCCGGGACACGTTCAGTACCGTCAGCGAGACGAGGCCGGCGAGCGGCGCGAGGTCGGACACCTCGTTCCCGCCCAAATACAGGTCCGTCAAGCGATTGAGGCCGGCGAGCGGCGCAAGATCGGAGATTGCACCGCCGGGCAACGACAGGTCTTGCAGGTTGATCGCGTATTCGACCCCAGTCAGTTGTCGCACGTTGCCGGCGTACAAGCTGCGGAGCCTCTCCATCTCGCCGCGGGTGATTGGCTCGTCCGGGCCTTTATTTAGCGCCTGTTCCAAAGCCTCGCGAAGGGCCGCATCGGGAATTCCGACCAGCGTACCCGAATCGCTGCCTTCGACGACGCCAGGCGCAGGCTGCCACGATGGACCGGCCGCCACCGCGATCGCAAGGAAGGCGAAACAGAGCCCCAACAGAAGTGTGGACGCGCTTGGTGCTTTGGCGTGCATCTTTTTCAGTTCGTCCCCGAGCGGCTTCGCCGCCAGCTGGCGACCTCGTGGCGATTTCGGTTCAACGCACGAACGGCATCCGCCGGCCCGTCCACCATCGCACGCTGTTTGCCGAACCTAGACACGCCGAGCGGCACACCCATGGGACTGTATCGCCACGGCGAAGCAAAAAATGGGACGAAAATTGGGTGTTTCCCTGATGCTCTGCATCGGAACGAAAGTGCCATTATGGTTACTTCGCAGAACCTCCCGCCCCCGGCGAAGCCGAACGCATACCCACTCAATCCCCAACTATCGTAGCGGTCGTGAACCAACCCCATGCTGTGGCCGATTTCATGGGTCGTCACGTTGACGCTGAACGCCCCCCATAGCTCCGCTATGCCACTCGCGCTTTCACCAACTTGCGGGCGCCTGCGCAAATGCACCAGATCAGCACCAAGTGTGTCCCGTAGGATGTGAACGTTGTCCATGTGGCCATCGGCAGGATCGATCAGCCGATCGAAGTCCATGAAAATATCCTCTTCTTCATAGTCCACCCCTTCAGCGCCGACGAGGTTCAAAGAGACAAAGACGCCGCTGCGTTCGAATGCGTCGTTGGCAAAGGTGACAAGCCCGTCGACAAACAGTTTCGTTAGCGCCTCGCCGCCGCGCACCTCCTCCACCGCAGGCGTCCAGACCATTAGAATGTCCACCATCGAAACGTCGTCCGCGGCCCCTTGCGCACCGGACGCGTCCGACATGCCCAACTCAGGACGCTCCGGATGCGCCACGCCGGCGCACTCGGCGGGCGGCTTCTCCGTCACGTCCCGTACGGCGTGAGCGCCGCCGCTCAATGGGACGACTTCGTAAGAAGCGCCCGGCGTCCAGATGGACGCCGACACGGCATGCGGGTGTACCACCAGCGTGGCGAATCCCACGCTGCGGCCTTCAATGCGACCGGACAGGGAATAGCCCCACGCCGTCGGCGCGGTCCGTTCGACCACCATGTCGAGATCAACGTCGGCGGTGACGTTCAGGCGCAGGCGCCCTTCGCCCGAGTACTCGACTTCGTCGCGCGTCCTGGCCAGCTCAGTGCGGGAGATCCGCACCCGCCGTTCCCAGACTCCGCCAACAGCCGAGGATCTCAGCCCAGCCGGCGCGGCATCGGCCGCCGGAGCCACGGCTCTAACCCCCGCGCCGGCGGGTTGCAGCGGCAGAAAGAGATCGGCCGCATAGGACCAATTGGCCAGCGCCAACGCGGCCACGCCGAGCACAAACAGTGCCGATGGCTTCAAGGGCGGCGGTTTGCTGCCGTCGCGCCCAGCAGCAGCCTTGCCTTCAGCACAACCGCTTCCGACATTCTTGCTCGAACTCACTCTATTCCTCCGCTGACGCCTAGGGAAGGTCTGGCGAGCGCGGCCGTCCCTCGCTATCCGCGCACGTGACGAGTTCGAAGCTGCCGAGGCCCATCGCGCGCCTTCTGCCCTGCACCACGATGCGCTGCTCCCAGCTCCTCGCACCGCTTGGCTTCATCTCCAGCACCAGTCCATGCCCGTAGCCATCGGACAGCCACTCCACCGAGAAGGCGTGGACCTCGGCGTGGGGCCGGAGTCCGCGTCGTCGGGTTCGGTCATCGAAGTCCTCCTGCCATCAGTTGCCGGGCCGCGCTGGCACCGACGGCTGCCCGGTCCCCGTCGGCGCCGCCGGCGGCGAAGTGGCCGAGCCGGCGGCGCTCCGGTGCTCCTATAGGTTCCGTTGGCGCATCCCAATTGCGATCCTGATCGTCGCCGAACAACGACTTGCGGGCTGGTACCCCGCCGACTCGATAGGTTGGCTCCGCGTCACGATCTGCCCCGGGTGCCGGCGTGGTCGGGCCATCTTCGTGTTCCCGACCGCGCACCGGCCGTGTCTCTTCATCGACGATTTTGCCGTCGCCTCGGCACCGAATTGGCATAAGGTCCTCCTCTCGCCAGTCAGGCTGTTGTCTCGTGCGAGAACCCAGATGCACGAGTGGATTTGGTGATTCGGATGGGGGCCGCGCATGTAGGGAGGGTGAGTGCCCAACCGAGAGGCGGACTTCGTTCGGCCGCCGCGGTCACCGAACCTTCTCCGGCAGCGAGACTAAGTGCCGGTGTTGTGGCGCAATCACCGTTCATGGCTACCAACGCCTCCGAGCTCGCAGCTACTGACCATTCGGGGTTCGGCTTCAGCCGCTCTCATTGGGCGACCGCCCGTCCTTAAGTAGCGCTCCAAGTACCGTTGCTATGCGTTCGAATGCCGCCTCAGCGTCGGGTCGCCGTTCATCGTGAGCATTGCTCCCCTCTTCTTTGGCCTTCTCTAGTAGCTCAACAAAGTTCCGTTCGACTTCCGCCTTGATGTCCTTGGGCACTGCGGCGAGGCTTTTTTGGGTTTCGGCTAATCCCTTGACCACTCTCTCTGCCGATTCGCTAGCCGCCCGCTGAGCCCCTTCGGCGATAACTGTCGCCTTCTCTCGAGCTTCATTAGCGACGCGCTTTGCCTCCTTCCCAGCATCTTCAGCGACGCTCCGTGCCTCGCGCCTTGCGCCTCGGTCAATACGGATCGCCATGAAAACGAAGATACCCGCCATCAGGACGCCAAACATGGCGATGATCCCGCCGAACATGGTCATCAACGGCTCCGCTTGGAATGCACTTCCCGTACCGATACCGCCGATCCCGAATGCCGCCAAACACAACGCGATGGGCACAGCACAAACCGCCAAAGTAACAATGCCCATGAGAACTGCGACGAACCATTGAAAGCTCGGCTTATCGAACAGTTCCGTCTCCTCCCCCCTCTTCGGATCTTTGGGCGCAACCTCCCTTTCGAGTTGATCTGCCATTCTTCCCTCCTTTACGAAGGTTGGACTAACGTGTGCGTCTCGGGCGTATGGCGACGTGATTCACAAAGAGTCATGCAGCCGGGAGTCCCCGACCTGACGCCAAGTGCAAATGAATCAGTAGATCGCCCAGCGGGTCCCTTCGGTGCGGGATACGGAAGTCGGCTAGCCGCGGGCCGTATGGATGCGCACAGACGGACCGGCCGCCTACAGCGCGATGAATCTAAGCGAGAAGCTGCTCCACTAGCTGCTGGAACAAGCGAACAGGAATTGTGTGTGTGTGTGTGTGTGTGTGTGTGTGTGTGTGTGTGTGTGTGTGTGTGTGTGTGTGTGTGTGCAAAGACCGTGCCATCTCGGAAATTTGGAGCCGGAGCGCGACGCCGTCGGCTTGTCCAGGGGCGACATCGCCCCGCGAGAAGGCCCACGCCGCTATGCGCAGGTTCTCTGAACGTTGAGCGCGTCCGTCAGACCGCATTCCCGCATACTTCAATGCAACCCCCGATTGAGCGTCACTCTAGAGTCCTTTCGAGGTATGTCAACCCCATTGCGCGGAGATCAGGGCCAAAGCTGCCCCAAGGGAGCCTTGGCCGGCACGGTGAACGGCCACTCCATGCAGCGCCAAGGCGCTGGGGCCGGAGGGCCGCTAGAGCGTCCCACGTCTTGCGCCCGCGCACCACCGCCTCTCCTATACTACGGGCTGCCCTTCCCGCTGCCGGAGAAGACGTGAGCGAGCCTGCTGCGACGCATGTGCGCTTCCAAGGCGTCTGCAAGAGCTACGACGGCACGACGCAGATCGTCCAGAACCTCGACCTCGCGGTGCTTGAGGGCGAGTTCCTGACGTTGCTTGGCCCTTCAGGGTCTGGCAAGACCACCTGCCTCATGCTGCTCGCCGGCTTCGAGCAGCCGGGCAGCGGCCACATCGAGATCAGCGGCCGTGCCGTCGATGATCTGCCGCCGCGCGAGCGCAACATCGGCATCGTGTTCCAGAACTATGCGCTGTTCCCGAACATGACCGTGGGCGGCAACCTCGCCTTCCCGTTGGAGGTGCGCGGCTTGGCGCCGGACGAAGCCGCCGAGCGGGTGCGCCGGGCGCTTCAGCTGGTGCGCCTCGAAGGCTTTGAAGACCGGCGGCCCGCAGAGCTCTCCGGCGGCCAACAGCAGCGCGTGGCCATCGCCAGGGCGCTGGTCTTCGAGCCGCGCCTCGTGTTGATGGATGAGCCCTTGGGCGCGTTGGACCGGCGCCTGCGCGAGGAAATGCAGTACGAAATCCGCCGCATCCAACGCGAGTTGGCGGTGACGGTGGTGTACGTCACCCACGATCAGACCGAGGCGATGGCCATGTCAGACCGGGTGGCGGTGTTCAATCGCGGCCGCATCGAGCAGATCGCCCCGCCGGAGGCGCTCTATGAGGAACCGGAGCGCGAGTTCGTCGCCGGCTTCATCGGCGAGAACAACCTGCTTCGGGGGCGTGTCAGCGCCATCACCGGCGATCTCTGCACGGTGGATTTCCGCGGCTTGGCGGTGCAAGCGTTCGCCGTCGCCGGGCGGTCGGTCGGCGAGGAGGTCATCCTCGCCATCCGTCCAGAGCGGGTGGCGTTGACGCCCAAGCCGGGCGAGTACACCAACGAGTTCGACGCCAAGGTGGAAGACTTGGTGTTCTTGGGCGATCACCTGCGCGTGCGCCTCAACCTAGGCGGCTATGAGAGCTTCGTGGCGAAAATCCCCAACATCGTCGGGCACGGCGCCGTGCTGAAGGGCGACAGCGTGCGCGTCGGCTGGACGCCAACGGACTGTCGAGCGCTGCCGGCCGACGACGCCGACACGGGGATGGCCGCGTGACTGCGAGCCGCCAGCCAAGGCCACTGCGCGGACGGCTGCGGTTGGCCGTGGCGTTCCTGTGCGCGGCCGCAACCCAGAGCAGCGCCGCCGCGCCCCTCACCATCGTTTCTTGGGGCGGTTCATACCAACGCGCCAGCGAGGCAGCGGTGATCCGGCCCTTCGCCGCCGCCACCGGCATCGAGGTGCGCGTGGACACGTACAGCGGCGACTTGGCACAGGTTCGCGCCCAAGTGGAGCTGGACGACGTGTACTGGGATGTCGTGGACTTGGACTTCGACCGGATGGTGCGCGGCTGCGACGAGGGGCTGTTCGAGCTGGCGGCGGAGGACTCGCTGCCACCGGCTGCGGACGGGACGCCGGCGCGGGACGACTACCCGCCCGGCGCCATCAACGACTGCGGCCCGGCCACCCTGTTCGCGTCCACCATCTATGCCTACCACCCAGATGCCTTCCCAGGGGAGAAACCGACAAACATTGCAGACTATTTCGACCTCGAGCGGTTTCCGGGCCGCCGCGGCATGCGCCGCACCGCAGCGGCGAACTTGGAGTTCGCGCTCATGGCTGACGGGGTGCCGAAGGACGCCGTGTATGCCACGCTCAGCAGCGCGGGGGGCATCGACCGCGCCCTGAACAAGCTCGATGCCATCAAGAGCTCCATCGTCTGGTGGGAGGCGGGCGCGCAGCCGCCGCAGTTGCTTGCCGATTTGGAGGTGGCGATGACGACCGCCTACAACGGCCGCATCTTCAATGCGCAGGTGCTGGAAGATCAGCCGTTCGTGGTGGTGTGGGATGGCGCCGTGACCTACCCCGGCGGCCTCGCGATCGTGCGCGGCACGCAGAACGTCGAGGCGGCGCGCCAGTTCATCGCCTTCGCGGCGCAACCAAGGATCATGGCCGACTTGACCAAGCACATCGCTTACAGCCCAGCGCGCATCTCGGCCGCGCCGCTCGTCACCACGCACTTGGCCACCGGCGTCGAAATGGCGCCGCACATGCCCACCAAACCAGAGCATCTCGCCGTCGCCCTGCGCCAAGACCCGCAGTGGTGGAGCGACTACGGCGACGAAGCGGAAGAGCGTTTCGCGGCGTGGCTGGCGCGATGACCGAGCGCGTGGCCAGCGATAGCGCAAGCCCCCCGCGCCGGGCCCGGGCGGCCCGTTGGCGAGCCGCCGGCCTGACTTTGCCGCTGCTCGCGTTCGTCGGCATCACCTTCATCGCGCCCCTTGGCGCCATGCTGACGCGCAGCGTTTACGATCCAACGGTGGCCGACGCGCTGCCGCGCACAATGGCATTGCTCGCCGAATGGGATGGCGAAGGCCTGCCGGAAGACGGAGCATTCGCCGCGGCCGCGCAAGAATTGGTGAGCGCCCGCGCCGCGCGCTCGGTCGGGCAGTTGGCAAGCCGCGTGAACCGCATCGAAGGCGGCACGCGCAGCGTCATCACGCGCAGCGCCCGGCGGCTGGCGACCCGGGACGCGCCCGCCAGAGACACGGCGGGCTGGCGGGCAGCGCTCATCGAGGCGGATCCAGCGTGGGCCGAGCCCTTCATTTGGCGCGCCATCCGTCGCGCCGGCGAGCGCGTCACGCCGCAACACTATCTGCAAGCGCTGGATTTAGACCGGGATGTGGGCGGCGCCGTGGTGGCGCGCCCGGACGAGCAGCGCATCTACCTCAAGCTCTTCGCGCGCACCTTGGCGGTGAGCTTGGGCGTCACGCTGCTGTGCTTGGCGCTCGGCTATCCCTTGGCCTACCTCATCGCCCAAGCGCCGGCGCATCGGGCGCGGTGGCTGTTGCTGCTGGTGCTGGTGCCCTTCTGGACATCGCTGTTGGTGCGCACGACGTCTTGGATCGTGCTGCTGCAGTCCCAGGGCGTGTTGAACGAGGCGTTGGTGCAACTGGGCGTCATCGCGGACAACAAGCGCTTGGCCATGATCTACAACATGACCGGCTCGTTCGTCGCCATGACCCATGTGTTGTTGCCGTTCATGGTGCTGCCGCTGTATTCCGTGATGCGTGGCGTGCCCCCGTCACACATGCGCGCTGCCACCTCGCTGGGCGCCACCTTCCCGCAGGCGTTTCGGCGCGTGTATTGGCCACAGACGTTGCCTGGCGTCGGCGCCGGCTCGCTGTTGGTGTTCATCTTGGCGGTGGGCTACTACATCACCCCAGCCTTGGTGGGCGGGCGCACCGGGCAGCTCATCTCCAACTTCATCGCCTACCACATGCAGCAGTCGCTCAACTGGGGGCTGGCCGCGGCCCTCGGCGGCATCCTGCTGGTGGGCGTTGGCGCGCTGTACTTCGTTTACGACCGGCTGGTTGGCATCGAGCGCATGCGGCTGGGATGAGTTGAGCCAGCCCTCAAGCGTCGTTCACGCTGCGCACGAGGTCCATCACGCGCCCAAGCGTCTGCAGCCGTTCCTCCAGCGTGGCGCCGGCCGGTTGCACCCGCAGCGTGTTCACGCCGACATCCCGATAGGCTGCGATGCGCGCCTTGACACCCGCTTCGTCGCCCAGCAGGTTCGCTTCGAGGACCATCTGGTTCGGCACCGCGGCCACCGCTTGCTCGCGCTGCCCCGATACCCAAAGCCGCTGCACTTCCTGCGCGGCATCCGCCCAGCCACCGCGGCGGTAGGCATCGTTGTAGAAGTTCGTCCGCGCCGAGCCCATCGCGCCGAGGGTGAACGCCATGCCCGGCTTGAGTGGCGCCGCCAGCGCCGCGGCATCGTCGCCAAACGCCACCAAGCCGCCGGCCTGAAGGTCTATGTCGGCGAGGGTGCGGCCGGCCGAGGCGGCGCCGCGGCGGATGTGGGCGAAGTGCGCGTCCGCATGTTCCGGCGTGAACGAGGTGCCGAGCCAACCATCCGCCGCGGCGCCGGTGTATTCCAGCGCCTTCGGCGCGAGCGTGGCCAGATAGATGGGAATGTTCGGGTTGCCCGGCTGTGCCAAACGCAGCGCCTTGCCTTCCCCGCCGGGCAGGGGCAGCTGATGATGCACCCCGTCGTAGGCCAGTTTCTCGCCGGCGAACGCGAGGCGCAGGATGTCCACCGTCTCGCGCATGCGCCCCAGCGGCGCCTTGAAGGGCCGCCCTTGCAGCCCCTCCACCACTTGCGGGCCACTCGCTCCCAAGCCGAGCAGAAAGCGGTTGCCGGACACCGTGGCCATGGTCAATGCGGTCATCGCCGTCATCGACGGCGTGCGGGCGCTGATCTGCATGATGCCGGTGCCAAGGCGCACGCGCTCGGTGCGCGCCGCCAAGTAGGCAAGCGGCACGATGGCGTCCTGCCCCCAGGCTTCCGCGGACCACACGGCGTCCACCCCAAGCCGCTCCGCCTGCACCGCGAACTCCACCTGCTCCTCGAAATCCCCGCGGCGGCCCGATGCGGCGCCACCAATGCCCACGCTCACCTTCATGCGCGTTCTCCCATTGCGTTGACGGCGAGTATAAGCCGGCGCCCCCGCGGCGCCGTTGCTGCGCCAACAGTGCCGGTTGGACTATCCTAGCCGCGATGTTCTTGAAGCTCTTGGCGAGCCATGTCCGCCGCGGCACGCTCACCGTCGTGCTGCCGGACGGCGCCAGCCACACATTCGGCGCCGGCGAGCCCCAAGCCACTTGGGCGTTGCGGCGCGCCTCGGCGTTGCCGCGAATCGCCCTCAACCCGGCGTCGGCCCTCGGGGAAACCTACTTGGCCGGAGACTGGGACGTGGCCAGCGGCGAACTCATCGATCTGTTGACCATCCTGCGCGTCAACTTGGAACAGCCGCTGTCCGACAGCGGCGCCAAACGGCTCTTGCAGCCGCTCGCCTCGCTGCTCACCTCTTGGAACAACGTGCGCAGCAGCCTCTCGAACGTGAGCCGCCACTACGATCTGGATGAAACGCTGTTCCGCGCCTTCCTAGATTCAGACATGCACTACTCGTGCGCCTACTACCGCGACCCGGACGCGACGCTGGAAGCCGCGCAGGTGGCCAAGTGCGACCACATCCGGCGCAAGCTCTGCCTAACGCCCGGCCAGCGCGTGTTGGACATCGGCAGCGGCTGGGGCAGCCTCGCCATGCATCTCGCGCAACGCGCCGGCGTGGAAGTGGTCGGCCTCACACTCTCCAAGGAGCAATTGCGCGTCGCCACCGCGGAAGCGCAACGCCGGGGCTTGGCGGACCGCGTCGAGTTCCGGCTGGAGGACTATCGGCACCATCGCGAGCAATACGATGGCGTGGTGTCCGTGGGCATGTTCGAGCATGTCGGGCGGCGCAACTTTCGGCGCTACTTCAACCAAGTGCGGCAGTGTCTGAAGCCCGATGGCTTGGCCTTGGTACACACCATCGGCCAGTACACGCTGCCCTCCCCCACCAACCCGTGGATTCGCCGCCACATCTTTCCCGGCGGCTACATTCCCGCGGCTTCCGAGACGATTCGCGCGGTAGAGGCGAGCGGACTTGTCCTGAGCGACCTAGAGGTTTGGCGCCGCCACTACGCGCACACGCTGCGCGAGTGGAATCGCCGCTTTCAGGCACGGCGTGACGAGCTGCGGCGCGCCAAGGGCGAGCGCTTCTGCCGCATGTGGGAGTTTTATCTCGTCGCTTGCGCCACCGCGTTCGAAGTGTCGGACTTGGTGGTCTTCCAAATGCAGCTGGCAACGCGCAACGACGCGGCGCCCCTCACGCGGGATTATCTCTACCCCGCTGCCCCGGACGCGCCGGCGGCCGTCGCCGCGGCGCCTGGCCAGCAGGCTTAGATCACGCCTTCGCCCTTGAGCGCATCGATGGCCGCGTCGTCGTAGCCGAGTTCGAGCATGATCTCTCGCGTGTGCTCACCCAACGTGGGCGCCCGCCGGCGGATGGAAGTGTCCACCTTTGCCAACTCCACCGGCATGCGCACGAGCGGCGCCGGCGACTCAAGCCCTGGGTAATCCGTTGGCGACAAGAAGCCACCCTGCAGCACCTGCTCGTTGACGAGGGTTTGCGCCGGCGTCAACACCTCGCCGCAGGGGATGCGCGCCGCATCGAGTTCGCGCATCGCCTCGGCGGTGGTGCGGCCCTGGGTCCACTCGGCCATGCGCTCACTGATGTCGGCGGCATTGTCGCCCCGCGCTTCGTCCGTCGCATAGCGCGCATCGGTGAGCCAGCGCTCCTCGCCCATCAGCTTGGCCCAACGCTCGTAGAGCGGCTGGCCAACCACCTGCACCAGAATCCAGCCGTCACTGGTTTGGAAGGCATCCGACGGGGCGGAGGTTTGGCCGCGATTGCCGGTGGCGACGCGGTTCTTGTTCAGCGCGGCTTGCTCGATGAGCGTGCCGTTGGCGATGGTGAGCGCGGAGGCCAACAGGCAGCCTTGCACATGCTGCCCGGCGCCGGTTTGCATGCGGTGGACGATGGCGGACAGCGTCGCCACGGTGTTCAGGGCGCCGGTGGTGTAGTCCACATAGGGGTAGTAGTTCTTCATCGGCGCATCCGCCTCGCCCGTCAAGTGCATGTTGCCGGACATGGCTTGGGCGACGCCGTCGAACCCAACGCGCCGGCCATAGGGGCCGCTGGCGCCGAAGGCCGTGCTGGTGGTGAGGATGATGTCTGGTTTGATGGCCGAGAGGCTGGCGTAGTCCAAGCCCATGGAGGCCAGCGTGTCTGGCGGCAGGTTGGCGATCACCACGTCTGCGGTGGCCACCAGCTTGCGGACCACTTCCTGCCCTTGCGGCGTGCGCGGGTTCAGCGTGAAGCCGCGTTTGTTGCGGTTCAAGGCGAGGAAGCCGCCGCTCTCGCCATCTTCCGTCACCGGGGCGACGTAGCGGTCTTCGCTGCCATGCACCTTCTCTACCCGAATGACGTCGGCACCGAGGTCCGCAAGCAACGCGCCGCAGAACGGCCCGGCGATGTAGCGGCCAAAATCGAGCACCCGAATGCCATCTAGAACCGTCACGCAACCTCCCCATTTGCGGCGCTGAACGCGCCATTATCCGCGGTTTTGGCCGCGTTCTCTAACTGGGCCGCCGCCAAGGTTCGTGATTGAGTGGCTTGCGCCGGCGCCCGCGGTGGCTTACGGCGCGGCGTCTGCCAACAGCCGCCCCGCCCAACGCGCCGCGCCGGCGGCGCCGGCCATCTCATCCATGATGATGGTGGTGGCGATGTCGCGCGCGTAGTCGCTCATGGCGCCGCGCTCCTCGAAGCGGCGGCGAAACGAGCTGGCGGCGATGAAATCCGCAATGCGTGGCGCGATGCCGCCGCCCAAGTAGATGCCGCCGTGGGCGCACGCGGTGACGGCGAGGGCCCCGGCGGCATTGCCCAACAAGCCACACCACGTGTCCAACGTCTGATGACACACTGGATCTTCCATAGTGACCGCGCGCGCGGTCACCTGCGACGGCGTCAGGACCGCCGGGGCGTTGCCCCAGACATGGCACATGGCGCGGTACAGATTGACCAAGCCAGACCCCGACAGCGCGCCTTCCCACGAGACATAGCCGAGTTCGTCGGACAAGGTGCCGAGCAGTTCGCGCTCCAACGCATCCGCCGGGGCAAGCGGCGCGTGGCCGCCCTCCGAAGGCCAAACGCGCCCGTCGGCATCGATGAAGGCCATGCCGAGGCCCGTGCCGGGCGCCAACACAGCGCGCGAGCCGCTGGCCGGGGCGCCCCCCAACCGCATGAGGCGCGCGGCGCCGAGATGGGGCGCCTCGGTGGCGAGGGCTTCCAAATCATTCACCAACGTCAACGCCGGCACCGCCAAATCGTTTTGCAGCGCCGCACCGTCGAAGGCGAGGTGGCCGTTGGTGAGCCGCGCAGCGCCGTCCACCACCGGGCCAGCCACCGCCACGCACACCGCCTGCGGCGTGGCTTCGCCCAAGGCCGCCTGCAGCAGGCCAAGCGCCGTTGAGCAATCCGCAGTGGGAAACGGCTCGCGAGCGATGCGGCGGCTGCCCTGCACGATCAAGGCACGGGTGTGGGTGGCGCCGACGTCCACTCCTGCAACGATGCTCACGGCCAAGCCCGATTCCGGCTCAGCACTCGCGGGTGTCGGCGGCGCCCATGAGGCGGCACCGCAGATGCGCCGGGCCCGCGTTATGGATGGGCATTGCCATCGCAGCATTGTCCTTGACTAGCGTGGCGATTGCGAACGGCCACGACCGTTCGTCAAGCCCGCGGTTGGCCGCGGCCAGCCGCGCGTCCGTTGCAACACTGCCAGGCACCGCGCCGCTTCCCTTAGACTAGCTGGATATGGCCAAGACCAGCCAAACCCTCATCTTTTGCTTCGACGGCACCGGCAACGAACCGAGCGACGCTGAACAGTTCAAGGAAGACGAGAGCGTCACCAACATCCTGAAGCTGCACCTGATGCTGGGCGGCGGGCTGACGGACGACGCTGCGCCCATCACCACGCCCTCGGGGCGGCGGCAACGCTCCTTCTATTACAACGGCATCGGCACCTTGGGAGCGGGCGGCCGCATTCCTTTCGTCGGCACTCTCTACAAGGCCGCCCGCCGAGCGATGAACGAGATCTTCGCACCGACGTGGGGCGATGCCAGCGACATTTTGGAGGACGCGAAGGCGAATTTGGCGCAAGCTGACTGTGGCCCCGACGACAAGCTAATCGTCTTCGGCTACAGCCGCGGCGCCGCGCTCGCCCGCAAGTTCGCAAGCCTCGTCCTTCAGGAGCGCGAAGACTGCGCCGTCGCGTTCCTCGGCGTGTTCGACACGGTGGCGGCGATGGGCGGCATCCATCGCAAGGGGGAACGCATCAGCAGCGATGTCGTGTTCGAGAACGGCACTTTGCACGCCGGCATCAAACGGGCTGTGCATCTCCTCGCGCTCGACGAGGACCGAGTGCCGTTCACGCCAACGCTTATGAACAAGGACGCAGACGAGCCGCGCCGCATCCTCGAGGTGTGGTTCCCAGGCGTTCATGGCGATGTCGGCGGCGGCTATTGGCAGGATGGGCTCTCGGACGTGGCCCTTGAGTTCATGATCGCCGAATGCCGCGGGGCGCTGGCGGAGGATGTGCGGATCGCCAGCGCCGACGAAGACATTGCGGCGCACTTGGGCCAGCAGAAAGACGATCTGGCCGCGCTTGATGTTGACGACATCGCGCTGCACCCACTCGTTCACGGCCCACTGCATGCCCACACCGGCATCGCGGCGGACGTCATGGAGCGGGCGGTGCGCTCAGTGCATGTGAGCGACGGCGATGATCCGAGCGACGATGGGAACGATCTACCCCTCGTCCATGCGTCCGTCGCTGAACGTTTCACCACGGTGTCGGACTACCGCCCACCGGCGCTGAGGGGCTTGAAGTTCCGGCTCACCGCTGCCTCTGGCGGCGTGACCGGGCCGCTGCGGGGCATCGCCGACCTCCGCCGGCATGCTCAACAAGGCGCCAAGACGGCGTGAACGACAGTGCGGCCCCGGCCTCGGGGGCCGTCAGCCAGCTCTACCCTTCCAGACGCTCAGCGTTCCAACGCAGTCAGAAACGCCCACACCCCATCCGCGCCCTGCCCGGCGATGGCGGCGCCGAGCCGGGCTTGCCACTCGCTTTCGGCGCCGTGCTCGTCTCGCCACGCCCAGAGGCGGCGGGTGAAGTGATGCAACGTGTGCTCGTGGGTGAACCCCATCGCGCCATGCACCTGATGCGCCATCTCCGCGACGACGCCAGCGGCTTCGCCGACCCGCGCCTTGGCCGCGGCAACTTGGAAGGGAAAGTCCGGCGCGGCGACGGCTTCGACGGCGCCATCGGTGGCGCGTTGCGCGGCTGCCGCCTCCGAGGCGAGCACGGCCAAGCCTTGCTGCACGGCCTGAAAGCCGGCGATTGGCCGCCCGAATTGCCGCCGCTCGCCGGCGTAAGCCACAGATAGTTCCAAGAGCCGCGCCATCGCGCCAGCCATGAGCGCGGCGCGGGACAGCGCGAGGAGGTCCTCAAGCCCGGACACCTCGACTGTCTCAGCCGCTCGGTCGCCGCCGATGATGCGGTCGCGCGGTTCGCCGGCAAGGTTGGCGCGTTCCTCCACCTCGAACCCCGTCACCACATGGCCACTCTCGCCCAAGACCACCCGCGTAGCGCGGCGCCCCCAAGGCGCGATGCCGCCGATGGCGATGGTGGTGAGGCCCGCCCCGGCGTCGCCGATGAGGCGGTTCGCCAGCAGCGTTTCGGCCAGCGGCAGCGGTGCGGCGTGGCGCCCGGCGAGTGCCAGCAGACCGAACAAGTCACCCAAGCCAGAACCGGAAGCGACGCTGCCAGTTTCATGCAGCCCGGCGCCGGACAACGCCTCCCAAAGCTCGGCTGGGAATTGGCCCGCCTCGGCGGCATCCAGCGTCGCCTTGTCGCAGTGGTCGCGCAGGATGCGTTCCGCGACATCCGCGATGAGTGCGTCCATCAGCGCAGCCCAAGCCCACGGGCGATGACACCGCGCAGAATCTCCCGGGTGCCGCCGCGCAGGGTGAACGATGGCGCGGCCAGGAGCGTTTGCTGGAACGAACGCTGCAAGCGCTCGTCCTGCGCCGACGCGCCCAGCGCCGGCCCAGCCAGGCGCAGCCACTCCGGCACCAGCTTCTCGAAGTCGTTCCCCAACGCCTTCACCAACGCGGCCTCAAGGGCCGGGTCCTTGCCTTCCTGCAACATGCCGGCCACAGACATGGACATCTTCCGGAGCGTCATGATGTGGCTCGCGATGCGTCCAATCAGCGCCGCCGTCGCCCGGTCTGGCTGCGGCCCAGCCGCGCGGATGAACTCCACAAACAGCCGAAAGGCGGACAGAAACCGCTCCGGGCCGCTGCGTTCGTACGCGAGTTCGCTCGTTACCTGCTGCCAGCCGTTGCCGGCGACGCCAACCAAGTTCTCGCGCGGCACGGGGCAATCCTGAAAGACGACCTCGTTGAAGTCCTCGCCGCCGGCAATGTTGCGGATGGGGCGCACGGCGATGCCAGGGCCGTGCAGGTCGATGATGAATTGCGACAGCCCGGCGTGGCGGTTTTCGCTGGGCGGGGCTGTGCGCGCCAGCACGATGATGTAGTGGTTGCGTTGCGCGTCCGTCGTCCACACCTTGACGCCGTTCACCAGCCAACCGTCCGCCGTCTCCTCGGCGCGGGTGCGCACGGAGGCAAGGTCTGAACCCGTGTCTGGCTCGCTCATGCCGATGGAGAAGTACGTCTCGCCCCGCACCACGCCCGGCAGATAGCGTCGCCGTTGCGCACCACTGCCATAGCGCAACAGCAACGGGCCACTTTGCCGGTCTGCAATCCAATGCGCGCTCACCGGCGCCCCGGCGGCAAGCAGCTCTTCCGTGACGACGTAGCGCTCGAAGAATGACCGCGCCTGGCCGCCGTACTCCACCGGCCAAGTCATGCCAATCCAGCCGCGTTCGCCAAGTTTGCGCGAGAACTCCGGACTATGGCCTTGGTTGAAGTCTGAGTTCGGCAGATAACCCGTGGGCAGGTGCTCGGCGACGAACGCCCGCACGGCGTCGCGCAGGCCTTCGGCGGCCTCCGGCAGCCGCACCGGATCGAATGTCAGCCCTTGGAACATGGCTCAAGCGTCCCGACAACCCGCTGTGCGCGCCATGCCGGCAAACCAGCGGCGGGGCGCGTTGGATTCAGGAGTGCGCCGCGATTGCGCGTAGCGGCCGGCATGGCGGCATTTTGCCATACACGCGGTGTGGCTCATTTCGGCAGCGGCCGCCACGCACCGCCCACGAGCGCCGCCGCGCCCGCCGCCCCCGCCCTTCCAGTAAGATGCGGGCATGGAGGCAGCCAGTGCGGCCCGACTAAAGGCGCGGTTCGCGCCAATTCTCGACGAGGTGGAGCGCCGCGCCGGCGTCGCTGGCGCGTTCGTGGACAAAGACGCCTACCGCATCCTGCTCGCCACCGTGTGGGCGAACATCGTGATGCACCCAGACGAGGCTGGCATCGCGGAAAGTGATTTGGAGGCGGCGCACAACATTCTCAATGAACGCGCCACGGCCATCCTTGGCACGGAGGACGCCATCAAGGATTGCTTTCGCTTCGTGAACAGCAACGCCGGCCAAGCGGCCATGGAGCGCACCCGCATCAACCAAACGCACAAAGACCTGCTGCTCTATTTCGCGTCGATGATCCTGGACCCAGCGCGCCACCAGAAGATGATGCAGGCAGTGCGGGAGCAGTGATGCCTTGGCTTGGGCGCTTATGCCTAAGGACTCCCGACCAGCGCCTGCTCAGCTCTTCAGCCCTTCCAACTCCGTTCGCAAGTCCAGAATGCGTTGCGTGAGCCGCGCCATCAGGGCGCCCTTGCCTTCCCCCACCAAGCCGCGGGCGTATTCAAGGTGCTGGATGGCGTTCTGATAGGCGCCGTGCAGGGCGAAGTACTCAGCGCGGGCGCGGTGGACGCCCACGATGTCCCCTGCAAGCCCGGCAATCTCTGCCAGTTCGCGCCAGATGTCCGTGTCGTCTGGATGCACCCGGCTCTGCCGCAAGAGCACTTCTTGGGCTGCGCCGTTGCGTCCGGCGCCGGCCAACGCCCGCGCATAGAGCATGGCCAGCGGTTGATTGTCTGGATTGATCACCAACTGGTGCGAGAGCAGCCCGATGGCGCGCTCGTGCTGTTCGCCTTCTATCAACGCTTCCGCGTAAGAGGCGGTCAACAAGATGCTGCGTGGGTTCGCCTCGTGCAGCGCCCGCATGTCGATGATCGCCTCCAAGTGCTCACCGGCACGGGAGCGGGCGAGCGCCAGCCGATACGCTCCCACCGCGCCGCCAGCGTCCGCATGGCGGGCCTCCGTCAACGCCCGATTAGGCGTCGGCGCAAAGTGAACCAATGCCCGCGCGCGCATCAACTGATAGTCCCGCGAGCCGGCAGCGGCCCGCACCCCGTATTCCGCCGCCTGATTGCGGGCATCGGCGATGCGCGTCTCCGTCACCGGATGCGTGAGCAGGAACTCTGGCGGCCGCTCGGTGAAGCGGAAGGCGCGTTGCATGCGCTCGAACATGCGCGCCATGCCGTCTGGGTCATGCCCGGCGCGCGCCAGCGTGTTGAGGCCGATGCGGTCTGCCTCTTGCTCGCGGGTGCGGCTGTAGCGCAACTGGCTTTGCATCGCCGCCGCCTGCGTGCCCATGATGGCGGCCATCCCGGCATCGCTGCCCCCTGCCGCGGCCAGCGCGACGCCGGCGATCATCCCCAACAGCATCGGCAGCGTCGTCCGCCGCTGCGCCTCGATGCCGCGCGCAAAGTGCCGCTGGCTCAGATGCGCGAGCTCGTGCGCGATGACCGAGGCGTACTCGTGAATGTCCGCCGCATGCACCAAGAGACCGAGATTGATGCCAACCACGCCGCCCGGCGCCGCGAATGCGTTGATCTCCTCACTGTCGATGAGCAGCGGCGACACCACCGCTTCCTTGAGCTCCGAGTGCTGCGCAATCTGGAAGAGCTGCGTCGCAACGTAGTACTTCAGCACCTCGTCTGCGACGGTGGGCACCTGCGAACGTAGCTGCTTGAGGAACATCTTGCCCAAGCGCTTCTCTGTTTCCGGGGAAACGATGGCGGAGGAAGCGTCGCCGAGCTCCGGCAGCGCCTCTGGCTCGGCACCCCAAGCCGCCCCAGCCGTGAGGGCGAACGCCAAGACGAAAGCCGCGCTGCGCATGACTTGGCATCATAGCGGAAAGCCGCAGCCCATCGCCCTCCCCTTCCCCTACCTCCCTCTCTCCTTTCCTCTCCGCAAAATGCCCCGACCCCTTCCCCCGATACGCCTCGGCCTAGCCCAAGCTGCTATCCTGCCACCTTGATGGAGGAAGAAACTGTCGTCGACGCCAGCGGCCTCAATTGCCCGATGCCGCTGCTCAAAGCCAAGCAGGCGCTGAACGGGTTGCCCGGCGGCGCGCTGCTGCGCGTACATGCCACAGACCCAGGCTCCGTGCGGGATTTCGAGACCTTCGCCCGGCAAAGCGGCAACACCCTGCTCGAATCGCAGCAGGGCGAGGGCACCTACTCCTACCTGTTGCGAAAACGGCAAGACTGACGCCGGTGCGGTTCCTTGAAGTCATCAGCGGCTGGATCAATGACTACTTCTCCAACGAGGAGGCCATCTATCTAGTCGTCCTGCTCGGCGTTGCCTTCGGGGTGCTCATCGCCTTCGGCGCAGTGTTGGCGCCCATCCTCGCCGGCCTCGTGCTGGCGTTCCTGCTGCAAGCCATCGTCGCCCGCTTGGAGCGTTGGCGCATGCCGCATTTGGTGGCCGTGTGGCTCGTCTTCCTGTTCTTCATCGGCAGCGCCATCACCGTCGTGGTGGTGGTGGCGCCGCTCTTGTGGCGGCAACTGTCAGACTCGCTGGCGGCGATGCCCGATCTCATCGAACGGCTGCGGGCGGCCCTTGCGGATTTCGCCGGGGGGCAGCCAGGGCTTTTCTCGCCAGCCGTGGTGGATAGTTGGCTGATCACGTTGAACGCGCAATTGACGGATTTGGGCGGGACGGCGCTGCAGGGGTTGGTGGCCCAGGTGCCCAACGTGTTTGCCGTCGTCATCTATTTGATCTTGCTGCCAATATCCGTCTTCTTCTTTCTGAAGGATCGGCATCGGCTGATCGCTTGGGTGGTCGCCTTGCTGCCAGACCGGCGCCCGTTGTTGAACCGGGTGGGGCGGGAGATGAACGTGCAGATCGCCAACTACGTGCGCGGCAAGTTCATGGAAATCCTCATCGTTGGCAGCGCGAGCTTCATCGTCTTTGCCCTTTTGGGGCTCAACTACGCGGCGCTGCTGGGGCTGTTGGTGGGCGTTTCCGTGCTGGTGCCGTTCCTTGGCGCCGCGGTGGTCACCGTGCCGGTCGCCGCAGTCGCGTTCCTGCAGTGGGGCTGGTCATGGGACTTCGCTTGGCTGATGGCCGCCTACGGCCTCATCCAAGCCTTGGACGGCAACGTGCTGGTGCCAGTGCTCTTTTCCGAAGCGAACGACTTGCACCCCATCGTCATCATCATCGCCGTGCTTGCCTTCGGTGGTTTGTGGGGCTTCTGGGGCGTGTTCTTCGCGATTCCCCTCGCCACGCTCGTCAAAGCCATCTTCGCCGCTTGGCCAAGCCGCGCCACCACGCTGCCACAGCCGGAGACGTGAGACCAATCCAGCTCGCGAATGACGCGGCGCAGCGTCGATTCCCAACCGCGGGCGCAGCGCTTGGCTAGCGCCGGCAAGGACAGTGCCTCGGCTCGCGTGGTAACGGATGGCGAGCCGCCGCGTTGGCTTGCGTCGCCCCTCACCGAGCCGCACCACGCGGCAGAGCAACTCGGCACCCGCATCCACATCGTCGGCATGAGCTCGTCCGGCAAAACGACGCTCGCTGCTCGCTTGGCCAAGGCCAAGGGCTTGACCGTCGTGGACTTGGACGCGCTCAACTGGCTCCCCGGTTGGGTGGGGCTGAACGAAACAGACCCGCCGGCGTTGGAGCGCCGTTTCCGCGCCGCCACTAGCGGCGAACGTTGGGTGACTGCGGGTTCATACAGCGCGATCGCACAGCGCGCCTTTTGGGGGCGCGTGGAAACGCTCATCTGGTTGGACCTGCCGGTGAGCCTTTGCATGTGGCGGATGCTGCGGCGCTCTTGGCATCGCTGGCGCACCGGCGAGCTGCTTTGGGGCACCAACCGGGAACGCTTCTGGCCGCAGCTCTTGGTGTGGCGACAGGCGGATTCCCTGCTGTGGTGGATCGTCACGCAGCATCGCCGCCGCCGTCGGCAAACCCTCGAGGCCACGGCGAACCCGCGGTGGGCGCATATTCGCTTCGTGCGCCTGCTCAGCAGCCGAGACGTCGAAGCCTTCGCCCAAGCCGTGGAGCGCTTGGAAGACATTGAGTGAGGGAGCAACGGCAAGTGTGGCGGCCCGGCAGCGGTTGCGCTCAAGGGGCCCAAGGTGCTCCTCGCCGAGCGCTGCCGCAGCAAGGCGCGTGGAATCTCGGCACCTGCCGGCGCCTCGCGTACCGCGGCCCACGCCGCACATCGGCTTGAGAGCAGTGCGCCGCGGCCTTACCATAGCCGGCGTTCTCGACGAGCGCTCTAGCTAGGGGGCTGCCATGCTTTGGGGAAGCATCGTCGCGCTGATCACGCCGATGCGTGCGAGCGGCGCGGTGGATTGGGCCGCCCTCGACGCGCTCATCGATTGGCAGATCGAGTCTGGCACGCACGGCATCGTGCCCGTGGGCACCACCGGGGAATCTGCAACGCTCGACGCCGAGGAGCACAAGCAGGTGGTGCGGCGCACCATCGAGCGCACCGCCGGGCGCGTTCCCGTCATCGCTGGCACCGGCGCCAACTCCACCGCCGAGGCCATTGAGCTCAGCGCCGCGGCGGCCGACGCCGGCGCGGACGCCTGCCTGCTCGTCACGCCGTACTACAACAAACCACCGCCCGAGGGGTTGTATCAACACTACAAGGCCATCGCCGAAGCGGTGGATGTGCCGATCGTGCTCTACAACGTTCCGCCGCGCACGGCCTGCGACATGCAGCCCGACACGGTGGCGCGCTGTGCTGGGCTGCCAAACGTCATCGGCCTCAAGGAAGCCTGCGGCGACGCAGAGCGCGTTGCGGCGGTGTTGGACGCGGTGGCGGACGACAGCTTTCGCGTCGTCTCCGGCGAAGACGCCCAAACCTTGGAGATGATGGAGTTGGGTGCCACTGGCACCATTTCCGTTACCGCCAATGTGTTGCCGAAGGAGATGTCCGAGTTCTGCACAGCTTTCTTGGAAGGGGATGCAGGGCGTGCCCGGGAGCTAGACGCGCGGTTGCAGCCCATCCACGACATCCTGTTCGTTGAGACGAGCCCCATTCCCACGAAGTGGGCGCTGCATATGCTCGGCAAGGTGGACGTCGGCATCCGGCTGCCCTTGGTGCCGCTGTCCGCAGCGCATGTCGGGGAATTGCGCGCGAGGCTCGCCAACATCGGCGCGCTGTGAGCGTTCCAAGGCTCCTCACGCCGGCGACGCTGGTCGGCTTGCTTGCCGGCTGCGCTTGGCTGAGTGACGACTCGGGGCTCGTCCGCGACACGTCCGACGACTATGTGAAGGCGCGCCAAGCGCCGCCGCTGGTCATCCCCGAAGACATCGAAGCCTCGCCGGTGCAGGACACTTGGGTCATTCCCAACATCGACGAGCGGCCCTTGGCGCGGCTGTTCCCAGACCAAGCGCCTCGGCCAGACGCGATCTTCGGCGCCAACGACGACGCCGTGAAGATTCAGAAGCTCGGCGGTCGGCAATGGCTGGTGATGGCCAGCGAGCCGCCCAAGGTGTGGCCGGTGGTGAAGCAGTTCCTCGCCGACAACGGCGTCGCCACGGTGGCTGAGTTTCCAGAAGCCGGACGCATCGACGGCGAATGGCTTGCCATCGGCAACGAGGAGCAGCGCGACGTGGTGCGTGCGACGCTGCGCGAAGACGCCGGCAGCGGCGCCGCGCCAGGACGCAAGCGCGTGCGCTTCAAGCTGGAGCACGGCATTCGCCAAGGCTCCTCCGAATTGCATGTGCGCTACGAGAACGAAGCGTTGGGCGCGCCCGCCGAAGGCTGGCCGGAAGCGTCGCCATCCGCGCTTGTCGAAGAACAGTTGCTGCACGAGTTCGGTGCCTACTACGGCGCCGGCATGGCGACCGAATCCGTCTCGATGGTGGCGCTCGACATCGCCAGCGAACGCAAAGCCATCGTCGAGCGCGATGCCGAGGGCTACCCGGTGCTGCGCCTCAACGTGGACTTCGAGCGCGCTTGGGCGGTGATCGGCCAAGCCTTGCAGCGGGCGGAAATGACAGTGAAGGAGCTTCAGCGCGATGCCGGGCTCTTCCATGTGGAAGTGGATTCGCGCCAATTGAGCGGCAAGGGGCCTTCGCTGTTCGCGCGCATCCTGCCGGGAGACAGCAGCGCCAAGATGCAGCCGTTCCACATCCGCATCGCCACCAGCCCCAACGCGCAGCTCGTGCAAGTGTTCGAGCCCGAGGGGCCGCCAGCATCGCAAGAGGTGAGCCAACAGATTCTGGTCATGCTGCGTGAGTTCGCCACCTGACGCGGCAGGCGTAGGCAGCGGCGCCCTGCGCATCGCTTCCCTAGGCTCCGGCAGCGGCGGCAACGGCACCCTCGTCGCCGGCGGCGATGCCATCGTCCTGATCGACTGCGGCTTCAGCCTGAAGAATGCAAGGGCGCGGCTGTTGCGCCGCGGCGTGTCGCCAGAACAATTGACCGCTATTTTGGTAACCCACGAACACACGGACCACATCAGCGGCGTCACCGCGCTGGCGCACCGCTTCCGCAAGCCCGTGCATCTTTCCCACGGCACCCTGCGGGCGCTGCCGAAACTCGATGCCGCCCTCGCCCGCCCGTTCAATAGCGGCGCGACGTTTGCCTTGGGGACGCTGAGCGTGCGCTCCGTCACCGTGCCCCATGACGCCCGCGAGCCCACGCAGTTCGTGTTTCGCCACGGCGACGCGCAGCTAGGCGTGTTGACGGACACCGGCGCCATCACGCCCCATGTGCGCGCCGGTTTCCAAGGCTCGACGGCGTTGTTCCTTGAGAGCAATCACGACCGCGGCATGCTCTTGCGGGGAGGCTACCCGCCACGCCTCAAGCGCCACATCGCCAGCGACCACGGCCACCTCTCCAACGACCAAGCGGCCAAGTTTCTGAGCGAGGTGATGCACGACGGCCTGACGCATGTGATCGTCGGCCACGTCAGCGAACAGAACAACAGCGCAGCGTGCCTTGAGGCGACGTTCGCCCCCTTCCGTGAACAATTGCGCGCGTTGCGCTTTGCGACCCAAGATGAAGGCTTGGACTGGTTGGAGGTAGGGTGAGCGCTGCCTACCGGGCCCGGCATCCCGCGCCGTTTCAAGCTAGAATCCGCGTTCGCGTCATCGGAACCTCCATGCTCGGTTCACCGCGCCTTGCCCTTGCCTTGCTGTTTGCCGCCACCGTGCCCGCGGCGGCGCAAGACGCGAGCTTTTGGGTCTCCATCGGAAGCTTCAAGTCCTTCGAGGCCGCGCAGCGCTTGCAGGCGGAGGCCGTGCAGACGTTGGCCGAGCCGGTGCAGACGCTCGCGGCCCAAGTGGCCGGGCGGGCGGTGTTTCGCGTTGTCGGCGGGCCCTATGGCAGCCGCGCCGCGGCGGACGAACGCGCCCGCCGGGCGCAAACGAGCGGCTATCCGGACGCTTGGGTGTTGCGGGTACAGGGTGTGGCCACCGCCGGCGCTGGCATCGCGCCGGCCGCGCAAGGGTTGACGTTGGATGCCACGCCCCTCGGCGCAGAGTTTGGGGAGGACGCGGCCCTCGATCTCGACCTAGCGGACTTGGCGGATTTCGACGAGTTTGCAGACCTCGCGAGCCGCGCCGCGCTTGACGACCCGGACGCGCTGCAGAGCTTGGCGGCCACGCCACCGGCGCGGCCAGAAGGCTCGTTCATCGAACCCACGGAAGAGCCGGCATGGGAGGCGCCACCCGGCTTCAAGCTGCATCGCCTGCCCCGCCCCGGTGACGGCGCCATCCCGGCACCGCTCCCTGTTGACGCCGACGAGCCAAGCCGAACGCATGGGGTGATGTGCAAACTCACCGGTTGGCTGCGTTTGGTTAAATCTTGCCGCGATAGCTGACGTGTTCGCGCTGTCGGCACCGTTTGCCCTCGCGGCCGCGGCCGCTCTGCCCCTGCCAACCGATGCGGCGCTGCCATTGGAGCGCTTGCCGGAAGCGGTGGAGGTGAGCGTCGATGGGCACTTGGACGAAGCCGTTTGGCGGCGCCTGCCGGCACAGGGTGCCTTCCGCACCGTGAGCCCCACGACGTTGGCGCCGATCTCCCTGGCCACCCAAGTGCGCTTCTTCTATACGGACGAGGGCCTCTACTTGGGCGCCACGATGGAGCAGGACCCGGCCACCATGGTCGAGCGCTTGAGTTCGCGGGACCAAGGCCATCTGAACCGGGATTACTTCTCCTTCACTTTGGACACTTCGGGCGAAGGGCTTTACGGCTTCTGGTTCCAACTTAGCTTGGGCGACAGCGTCTCCGACGGCACCATCCTCCCGGAGCGCGAGTACAGCCGCAGTTGGGATGGCGCTTGGCATGGCGCCACTGCGCGCTCGGAACGCGGTTGGACAGCGGAGTTCTTCATTCCGTGGTCTTTGCTGGCGATGCCGGAAGCGTCCGGGCGGCGCGCCCTCGGCTTCTTTGCGACGCGCCATGTGGCGCACCTGGATGAACGCTGGGCGTGGCCGCCGTTGACTTGGAGCAACCCCAAGTTCCTCTCGGAGTTTCAGCCGCTCACGGTGGAAGCGGTGAACCCGCGCCACGGGTACAGCGTGTTTCCTTACGCATCGAGCACGTTCGACGGCATCGCCGGCGACACGTCGGGCAAGGTTGGCGCGGATGTGTTCTGGCGCCCTTCGAGCGATTTCCAGCTCACGGCCACCTTGAACCCAGATTTCGGCAATGTCGAGGTGGACGACGTCATCGTGAACCTCTCCGCGTTCGAGACGTTCTATCCAGAGAAGCGCTTGTTCTTCCAAGAGCGGCAGGAAGTGTTCGTGACCAGCCCGCGCGCAAGTGGCTGGCGTCGCGGTGGCCCGTTGACGCTGCTGCACACCCGTCGTATCGGCGGCCGACCAGATGTGCCGAGTTTGCCCGCGGACCTCACAGTTTCAAGCATAGAGCTGGGCCGCCCATCAGAGGTCTTGGCCGCGGTGAAGGCGACGGGCCAATCTGGGCGCCTGCGCTACGGCGCACTCGGCGCCTTCGAGGAGGAGAGCGCGCTGCACGGCGTGATGCCCGATGGCGAGCGCGTCAAGTTCCACCAGGATGGGCGCGATTTCGGCGCCATGCGCCTACTCTACGAAGACAGCAACGCCGGCTATCGGGCGCTCGGCTGGATGTCCACCGCAACGTGGCACGAGTACGGGGCGGCGCGCGTCCACGCTGTGGACGGGCACTTGTTCAGCGACGATGGCAAGTGGAAGGCTGATGGGCAACTCATGTCCTCCGACACGCCGCACGCGGACACGGGCTACGGTGGTTTCATCGACATTGATTGGACGCCGCGCCACGGGTTAACGCATTCGCTGGCCCTCGATCGGTTCGACGATGCGCTCGACATCAATGACTTGGGCTACCTGCGACGCAACGATCTCACCCGCTACGCCTATCGCATGCGGATGCGCCGCACAGACCTTGAGTGGGCTCGCGACAGCTTCACTGGGTTCTCCGCCCGCCGGGGATACAACGGCGCCAACGAGTTGGTGGATGCGCAAATCAACATGTGGCAGGAGTTTCGTTTGCCCAATCTCACCGAGGTGGAGGTTTGGGGTGGCTTCCGCCCTGCCGTGTTTGACGACCGCAACGGCTATGGCGCGGGGAGTTTCCGCATCGACAGCGGCTGGGCCGCCGGCGTTGAGTACGAATCCGATCACTCGCGGCGCTTCGCCTATGAAGTGGGGCTGAGCTGGAACGAAGAGGCGTTGCGCGGCGTTCAGTTGGGCTACGCTGGCGAAGTGACGTGGCGACCCACCGATCGTGTCACCATGCAGGCGTCGCTGGACTATGTGGTGCGCGATGGTTGGCTGCTTTATCAGGGGAACCGGTCGTTCACTGCCTTTGAGACCGAAGAGTGGCTGCCGAGCGTCAACGTGGACTACTTCATCAACGCCAAGCACCAGTTCCGCATGGCGTTGCAATGGGTGGGCATTGCGGCCACCGGCGCAGCGCTTTATGAGCTGCCGCAGGGCCGCCGGGAGCTCGCCACCATCGCCGACACCCCAGATGACGACGGCTTCACCATTTCCGAACTCAACTTCCAGCTACGCTACCGTTGGGAACTGGCGCCGATGTCTGATCTCTTCGTCGTCTACACCAAGAACGCGCAGCTGCCGAGTGCCGTGGGCGCGAGCTTCACAGACCTCTTTGCCGACGCCTTCAGCGACCCGCTGGCGGAGCACCTAGTGGTGAAGCTGCGCTATCGGCTCGGTTCCTGAACGCCATGCCATGCTGCTAGCGGCGGGCAAGTGGACGGGCAAGGGTTCGTACCGCCCGGTGGACGTGTCGAGCGGCACCAGCTTCGCGGTGGACTTCACCCTCTCCGAAGACGACGGCGCACTCATCGAGGCCGAGTTGACGACGCCGGCGCGCGACCCCCTGCAACTCACCGTGTGGATCGTGGCGGACGACTGTGGCGGCTACACCCTCTCCGTGCGCGGCGCCGGCATCGCGTATGACGGCACCGCGAAACTGGACAGCGAGCCCAACGCGGGATTGCTGCGCAACGCGGACGGCGCGAGCGCGGCGTTTGCGCTGTTCGCGCTGCGGGATGCCTACGGGCTGCGCGGCTTCGCGCAAGACGGCGAGGGCATGCTCACTTGGGAACTGGCGCTACGTCCCCTCGCCGAAGCGGCCTTGGGCGGGAATGTGGTGGCGTTCGAACCGCCGCGGCGTCGATAGCGAGCGGCGTCCGCCCAGCCCCCCCACCGTTTGGGAGAAGCTGCTCCACATTCGCGGCGCCGCACGACGGCACATCAGCCTCTGCCCTCCGCCGCTGGATCACGCAGCGTCGGCCGGATCAATCGTTGACGACGATGACCTTGCCAATGACGCGGCGTTCGGCGATGAGCTTCAATGCATCCGCTGCTTGGCTCAACGGCACCCGATGGGAGAAGTATGGGCGGATGCGACTGGCCGCCAACCAGCCCATCAGGATGTCCTGATTGCGCCGCGCCCAATCCGGCCGCCGCGCGCTCAATGCGCCGAGGGTGAAACCGATGGCTTCAGCATCTTTGATGAGCAGGTGGTTCGTCTTGGCGAGGGCCGGGCGCCCCGCAGTGAAGCCGACGATGAGGACGCGTCCAAACGGCGCAACGCAGCGCATCGATTCGTCGAAGACATCGCCGCCGACGGGATCGTAGATGACGTCCGCGCCGCGTCCACCCGTGAGTTCCTTGACGCGCTCCCGGAAGCCGTTGCTGTAGTCGATGACGTGATCGGCGCCTAACTCGCTGGCGACAGCCAGCTTCTCCTCGCTGCCGGCCGTGGCGATGACGGTGGCGCCCATCAACTTGCCCACATCCACCGCGGCGAGCCCGACACCACCGCCGGCGCCATGCACGAGCAACGTCTCCCCAGCCTGCAGCCGCCCGCGCTGCATGCCATACAAGGCCGTGGAATAGTTGTAGCGAAACGCGGCAGCCGCTTCCAGATCGACATGGGGCGGCAGCTTGGTCACGTCCGCAGCGGGCTTCACCACCTGCTCCACGCAGCCGCCGCCAGTCAACACCGCGTCCCCAACGGCCAAACCCTCGACCTCCGCGCCGACCGCGATGACGCGGCCGGTGGCCTCGCTGCCGATGACGAACGGCAGGTTTGGACGCACTTGGTACTGCCCCGCGATCAACAAGAGATCTGTGTAGGCGATGCCACGCGCCTCAAGCGCCACCGTGACTTCCCCGGCGCCCGGCGCTCCCGGCTCCGGCACATCACGCACCACGAGATCGTCCGGCCCGCCCAGCTTTTCGCAAAATACTGCTTTCATGCATTCTCCACTGCGTTGTGTTGTGCGGCGTCCACGCCCCCGGGTCCGCCGGGCCAATGGCCGGCACTCGACACACTATAGACAAGCACCATCCGCCGTGGCAAGGCTGCGTATTGGCTCGCCACATGTGGCAGTGAGGCTGGGCAGTCTCGCGGGCGAGGTGTCGGGACGCTGGTAGCTGTCAAAGAACTCGTACGCGACCATCGACCGAGGTACGCAGCGCCCGAGCGGGCGCTGTCCGACGCCGGGGTGGCGGCATCCTGCGCCCGCACATGGAGCGCGGCCCGGGCAGCCGTGCTCGTTCTGCGAAGCCGCGAGACAAGCACTTCGTCGTACACTTCGATCACACGGCCACGCACATTGACGGAAAGACCTTCAAGGAGTCAGGGCCCGTGTACCCGAACACGCGGAAACAAGTTGCCAAGGTCTATCCGTACGCTACGGCCAGCACTGCAGGGGTGTTCCCGCACGAGGCCGTGAAGCGGATCGACATCCGCACCATGCAGGTGGACGACGGCTCGAAGTTCACGGCGTGCTTCGAAGAGGAGTGCAAAAGGCGCTCGGCCCGCCGCTACCGCGTGACTTCCACAACGCCCGCTTTCCTTTCATGGCGCGCAATCCCCGTGCGGAGGCGTTTGCCGCCGCGACCGGCGACAGGCCAACGGACACGAACCCCCGCCGCCTGTCCCGCCTAGACGCCGACGAGACAGACGCTTTGACGCCGCTTCCATTCCATTGCCGCCCGGAACTGGCGGCAGCCCATCCACCCTGAACGCCACAGCGCCATCAACAGGCGAACACCGTCGCCAGACTCGTTTTGCCGTGGCCGCATATGCTCGAACTTATCGCACTAGTTCTTCAGGGTGCTGGACGTCTCGTTCTCGATCCGTCAGCGTTACCTACCGCTGCATCTGTGTTCCTCCACTCTCGCAAGGCCGCATCAAGTTCATCGAGCTCGCGCAGTAAGGCATGCCACATCGTCCGCCAACGATCTTCCAACGGCTCGCTGGGTTGCGCGACTGACCTCCCCAAGTGGTTTAGGTTGTTGCAGGCTGCAACTACTCTGGTCAACTTCGAGTCGACGCCCACCGGCGCAGACAGAACCTCAAGGCGATCCGGCAACGGCGCATGTATTGCCCCGCAGACCAGACGCGCTGTGTCAAGCACAAGCCGAGCTATCCGCGAGCGAGCGGCATAGGGTACCGCTTGACTCTCCGCCGCCTCTTTAACCTTCTCTATCTCACGAAGACACTTTGCGATGTCCTTCACGAAGTACCTCCTCTAAAGATCCTACCAACCTCTGTGCTCTATCGAGCCACGTTCCAACGGCTACCGAACGCAGAGCGCTCTTTTCGACACGACCGTCGCAATGGAGACGGTACATATACAAGGGCCAGAAATCGTCTAGGGTCACGGTTTCGCCAATCGCGGCTGCGAATTGGGCTACTGGAGCCAACCGCCCAAATCTGGGGGCACCGATCAACCAGCAGCCCAATATGGACGCATGCCTGATCACGGTAGCCAAAACCGACAACTCAAACGCCCTAGAACCACCGTGCTCCAAGGACTCCCTGATGTCAGCGAGGACCACTCTGAAGCCGCGAATGTCCCTTCTTGCTAGTGTGTACTCACCAAGCGGCGCTAGAACGGCCTCCAGTCTTCCCCTGCAAGCCTCGCCTTCATACAGCGGGCATCCCTCAATCCGGATGTGATGCAAAAACAACGATCCGTATTTCGCCATGCCTCGAATTTCATCCCAAGAATAGCGGCTGATGGCCACGTCGGTACTGCAAAGGCCGGCAGCCACCAGTACTCCATCTGGCTGCTCTCCATGAGGTCCTACGAGAAGTACGTCAACATCGCTCAACCTATCCGCGTCACCGCGTGCAACGGACCCGTATGACCAGACTGACCACTCCTGTGTCACTTGCGCAGGCTCCAACGAAAGACATACGCCGCGAACAGCGCAAACGTGAGTGCCCCAAACAGGGACTCTAGGATCACCAAGATGTACCCGAACCGGCTCGACGCGTACATGTCAGAAGGGACATTAGCTGGCAAAGCACTCGATATGCTGAAGGAGACATAATCCAAATAGCCAATATCTCCATTTTCCTCGTTTGTATGCATTAAGTCGCCAAAGCAACAGTAGAGTAGCGGAAAGAAGATGAAAACCGCACCCAAGAGATTCCTAAATAGGACCAAAGGACGATCGCCATACCCCCAGAGAAATCCATTAGCTTTGCTCAGTGACCAATGCACGAAGGCACGGAGTTTACGTGCGCCGATAAAGTGATTCTCATACCACTCCGAACGGCCTGTGAAACCGTTCCATAGGTGTTCCTCTCGAGCAGATAACTCAGATCTTCGATAGCGGCGAGCATCGTCCGACAGACCGAGACGGGTAGATTGAATCGCAAGGTTTCTGCATAGTTGCTCCTTTAGGTTTGGCGGCGAGGGCAGAGAGTGCTCCATCTCCGAGAACGATACTTGGCAGGACTCGAACAAGCTATACTGGAAGTCGCAGCCGTGCAAAATGGCATTAGGGAACTGGCAGTCGTAGAATCGACATCCTACGAATCGGCAATCTTTCAGTGTCGTTCGGCGGAAGTAGCAGCCCACGAATATGCAATCTAGGAAGCTGCAGCCGCGGAGGATCGCCTCCTTGAAGCTGGCGTCCAAGAACGTGCAGTGTTCATAGTCCGCGTTCTCGATTTCTTGCTTATCCAGACGGGGACCGGCGAAAGTGCGATCTTTCGCTTCGTATGGTGGCTCGACCTCGGCTGGAGGTCTGTGGAGCGGGTACGTCGCCAAAAGACTGAAACTGATCTAACGGACTGCTAAGGCCCCATCGTAAGCGACGTTCATCGGCCACGCAAGCCTGTGAACCGGTTCACGACATATGGCACTGAGGCTGGGCAGCCTCGCAGGCGACAAGGTACTCGTTGGGGGAACGGTAGTCGATGGCGGAGTGTGGGCGCTGATGGTTGTAGAAGAACTCGTGCTGCTAGCCTGCCGCCGCCGGCGCTACCGGCACGCCCGCAGGCGCCGCCAATCAGCGCACTGGTCGCTCCGACCGCCCGTATCGGGCGAGACGCGGCACCGCGCTCACCGCCATGCGGTAGTACCGCTCATCCTTTTCCACGCCCACGCTTGCATAGCCCACGGCTTCGGCGGCAGCCAAGGTGGACCCGGCACCGCAAAACGTGTCCAAGACCACGCCCTCGCCAAGCGGCAGCGCTCCGAAGACGACCTGACGCAGGAACTCCTGCGGCTTCAAGCTAGGGTGGGGTGCCAGCGCGCGCTCTTCCTTGCGGGTTGGCGCAGAGCGGATGACGTCTCCGAAGGGTTGGCCGCGAGTTGGGCGGCGGAAGCCACCGGTGCGCCAATGGCGGAGATTCTCGCGCACCGTGCCGGCAAGCGGCTTGCGGAACACCAGCCACGGCTCCCACATCGAACGCGGCATCGCGCTCACTTCTGGAAACTCCCGGTCTGCGCCCTTCGGCCGGTCTCCACCGCGCATGGTAGTGACGAGGCGAACGATCTCACCGCGTCGCTCCAAGCCCGCCTGCGCCAGCGCCCCGGATACCACATAGGAGAGCAAGGGATTCGCTGCCACCACGACGTTGGCACCGGGCACCAGCGTTGGCATGAGCAGCGCGCCCCAGTGAAAGAAGAACTCCGCAAGCGCCTCGCGATCTTGCGGCCTCAACACGGTGAACCTAGGCACCGGCGACCGCTCGACGCCATCGAACGCCGGCGGCAACCGCCACACACCGCCCTTGCCTTGGCGCAGCTTGCCCTGCTCCTTGGACGTGTACTCGACAAGGCCATAGGGCGGATCCGTGACCACGGCATGGAACGTGTTCGGCGCTTGGCGCGTCAGCCACGCCATGCAATCCGCATGGAACAACCTTGCCTGGCCAACGGTTGTCGCGCAGCCCTCGCCGGCTTCCGCCTGTGAGCGATGCGAGTTAGGCACGAGAACCGCCGGCACCGGATTTACCGAGCCGGCTGATACCACCTTCCAGCCGGCAGATCAGCCGTCGCACCAAGGCATGGTGCCGGCAGGTTCCACTCGGCATGGAGCGGACGACTGAGGTCGCGTGGAGCGAGGCGCTCCCGTGTACGCAAGCAACCCGCGCTAGGAATCGAGCGGCATCAAGAACCGCCACATCGGTTCCTGCACGCCAGCTTCGCGCATGGCGTCCCGAGCCTTGCGGATGACTTGGCCAGTTCTCGTTTGGTCGCGGAACCAACGGTATCCGGCCCACGCGGCCGGCGTGTGGTCCGCGATGGCCAATGCAGCCGTTTCGTAGTAGCCGCGGATGTCTTGCGACACGCGGGCGGGAATGCCGGGGATGCCGGCCTGCTTCCACGGCTCGCCTTCGGCGACTCGAATGAACGCCTCGATGGCGGCGGGGACGGCATCCGCGTCCAGCAATCGCACGGCACCGGCGCGTTTGCCGAACTTTGCCACGGCGCGTTCGTAAGCCGGGCGCAGGCCCTTGGCTTCGTCTACCGCCGGATGCGCGTCTGGATCCATGCGCGCCGGCAATGGGCACGCCAGCGTTTGCGAATCGTCCTCTTCGATCGCCACATCGTAGTCTTCAAGGGCTGGCTCGGTGCGCTCAAGCAGCCCGAAGGCGCGTTCGATAACGCGCCGCTGGAAGGACGCATCGTTCGGCACGCCTAGCGGCCGCCCGAGCGGGAAGTCGCAAAACAGGCCGCGCGGCGGCGCGGTGCCGTAGAGCTGTTCGCGGATTGAACCGATGGCGACGGTGGCGATGCCAGCGGCCTCAAAGACATGCGCGAGCGTACAGACTGTACGCGTGCAGAGGGGTCAGACCGGGGTGAGGAGCACCACGTCCACGCCGTGCTCGGCGAGGTGCTTGGCGCCGGCCGGGCCGCCGTCAATGCGTATCGCCGCCAGATCGAACTGGTTGCCGGCGAATGCCATGTGGATGTCTGAGACGCTGCCGATGGCGCCGTCCGCCGCCATCTCCTCCAAGCGGTCGATGGGGAACACCACGTTGAGATCAGCGGTGACGCCGCTGGCGTCGAAATTGGGGCTCCAATGGCCGACCACGATGTCGCGGCGATGGCGGTGGAGCACACGGTAGCCGGCGTCAGACACGCCGAAGTCATCATCGTCCTCATGGTGCAGCGACGCCGATGATACGAGGGCCACTTTCGCTTCCGACAACGGCTTGGGCGTGGTGAACGCCGTCGCATCGAACGTTGGGCACGGGACACGCGACGCCCCCTGCTTGATGGAACGATCGCTCATGGGACGATCCTTGAACTGCGCATCACGCCAGAATCATAGCGCAACTCGCTACAGTGGCCATGCGCTGGCGGCCGCAACCACGGCCCTATTGGTCGGCAATGCGGCCAGCGAATCGCGTCATTCAGGGCAGAACCTCGTTGTGCAAGTCCACGTAGGAACGAGGCTGCTCAGAACAAATCGCAAAGGAAGTGTGGCGCCGCCAGCCAACTCCTGCTTAACATTCGGGTGTCACATCAAGGCCGCTGAATGGATGTTCGCCGAGCAAGACCTGCAGTCGTTCTTCAAAGACCCTTACGGCGCCTATGCGTTCGCCCGCGAAGCGCGCCTCTTCAAACGCGATGGTGCTTGGTACGCCGCCCGCTACAACGACATCGACTTCATCCTGAAGGATCGTCGCTTCGGCAAGCAACCCCCGCCGGGCACCGAACATCGGCTGCCGCCGCGCCCAGATGGCGACGAAGAGCCGCGCAACATGCTGAACCTCGACCCGCCTGACCACACGCGGCTGCGCGGCCTCGTGGCCAAGGCATTCAACGCCAAGCGCATAGCCGCCATGCGCCCCGCCGTGCAGAGGTTGGTCAACCGCCTGCTGGACACACTTGCGCCGCGGGGCGCCATGGATGTCGCGCGCGACTATGCCTATCCGATTCCCGCCACCATCATTGCCGACATGCTGGGCATCCCAGACGCAGACCGGGAGCACTTCGGGTTCCTTTCCAACGAGATCATCCGCTGGGGCACGGGCATCGATCCTTCCTTAGACCAGAAAGCCCGGCACCGTAAAGCCGCCGCGGCGCGACACGAGTTCGATGCGTATCTGCGCGAACTAGCAGAGGTGAAGCGCAACGCCCCGGCGGACGACCTGACCACGGACTTGGTGCGTGCGGAGGATGAGCACGGCGCGCTCGATGATGAAGAGCTCACGCAGAACGTGCGCCTCTTGTTCATGGCTGGCCATGAGACGACCGTGAACCTCATCGGCAACGCCTTGGTCGCGTTGCATCGCCATCCAGCCCAACTCGCTCGCCTCACCGCTGATCCGGCGCTGATGCCGAAGGCTGTTGAGGAGTTTCTGCGCTTCGACTCATCAGTGCAGCAACTGCCCCGCGTCGTTCAGGAGCCCGTGGAGGTGGCAGGGCAATGGCTTGAGCCGGGCGAAATGGTGATTTGCGTGCTTGGCGCCGCGAATCGAGACCCAGACGTCTACGAGGATGCCGAATCCCTCGATATCGAACGCCCCTTTGTGCGCTCAAAGTCCTTAGGCGGCGGCATCCATTTCTGCCTCGGCGCCCAATTGGCGCGGCTCGAAACCGAAGTCGCCCTTGGCACACTCCTGCAGCGCCTGCCGAATCTCGAACTCACCGAGCTGGACGACCTCGAGTACCCACTCAACCCCTTCTTCCGCGGCCCGACGCGGCTGCTGGCGCGGTGGTGAGGCGGGGCTAGCAGCAGACGTTTCCCAGCAGAGAGCGCCACGCGGCGGCGCTTGAGGGACGCGCAACCAGCGGCTCCACTAGTCGGCTGCAGCCCGTCGTCGTCTGGTTGATAGCCACCGGGGCACTTGTACGGGCGAGTCCGCTGCCGTTGACCCCAAGGCGCCAGCCGCGCCAAGATGACACCGCCGGCCCGGCAGGTTTGGTTCATGCCCCCAATGCGTCAGAGTTCACTGTTCCCCGAACTTACGCCGCCCCGGTACGCGGAGCACACCGCCGGCAGCTTTGTCGGCAACATGGACGCCCCGGTGCATCGGTGGTTCCGCTACAGCGCCGGGTTCAGCGGCGCTTGGGCTGCGGACCTCATCGCCAGCGAGGCCGAGGAGCGGCCAGTGCGCGTTCTCGACCCCTTCGCGGGCAGCGCCACCACGCTCATCGCCGCCGAACAATGTGGCGCCGAGTCCTGGGGCCTAGATTCCCACCCCTTCGTCGCGCGTGTTGCGCACGCCAAGCTCGCGTACCGTTCCTCGCCGAGCGACTACCGGCGCACAGCGGCCCGAGTGCTTGCGCACGCCAAGCGCATCGAGCCGGACCTGGCGTCCTATGCCCCACTCATCCGTCGGTGCTACTCGGACGATGCGTTGCGGCAACTGGACTGCCTGCGGCGGGCCGTGGAGAGTGTTGACGGCGACTCCGCGCCCGGCCGCCTAGCTTGGCTGACTCTGGCCGCCATTTTGCGCCCGACTTCCCATGTGGGCACGGCAAACTGGCAGTACCTGTTGCCGGACCGGCGCAAAGCGCGAGTCGCGGTGCCGTTCGTGGCGTTCCAAGCGATGGCCCAAGTCATCCAAGACGACATGGAGGCAATCGGCGGCGTCACGGGGCCGCGGGCTGATTTCGGCTTGGGCGATGCCCGCACCTGCGCGGGTTTGCCGGACCGGCGGTTCAACCTCGTGGTCACCTCTCCGCCCTATCCCAACAACTACGACTATGCAGACGCCACGCGCCTAGAGCTCACCTTCTTCGGCGAGGTGCGCGGTTGGGGAGATTTGCAGCAACACATCAGACAGCATCTGCTGCGCTCCTGCACACAACACGTCCCAAACAGCGCCGTCGATCTCGACGAAGTGCTGAGCAGCCCAGAACTAGCGCCAATCGCCACACAACTGCGAAGCACATGTACGCGGTTGGGGGAGATTCGATTGGCCCGCGGCGGCAAGAAGACCTACCACAACATGGTGGCTTGCTACTTCTTGGATCTCGCCCAAGTCTGGCGGGCATTGCGGCGCGTGTGCCAGTCGCCATGCCGGGTGTGCTTCGTCATCGGGGATTCGGCGCCGTACGGCGTCTACGTTCCGGTGGTGGAGTGGCTGAGCGAACTCGCGCTGGCAGCCGGGTTCCGGTCCACGTCCTTCGAGAAGACGCGCGACCGCAATACGAAGTGGAAGAACCGCAAGCACCGCGTTCCCCTTTGCGAGGGGCGGTTGTGGGCACTGGGTTAGCGTGGCCAAGTCGCCGGCGCACAAACTCGGTCAAATCATCGGGGATGAGGTCGAAGCGGCGATTGGCAGCCGACTTCGAGCGATGGCGCACGAGTTCGGCCTGTATCTAGACCACCAGCATCCGCGGCCGGTGCGGGGCGGCAAGACGAAGGTGAAGTGGCAAGATTCATACGGCAACAGCCACGATTTGGACTATGTGTTGGAGGATGGCGGCACCGAAGAGAGGCTAGGACATCCGCGAGCCTTCATCGAGATCGCATGGCGCAAGTACACGAAACACTCTAGGAACAAGGTGCAGGAAATCCAAAGCGCCGTCTTGCCGCTGGCTGAGACTCACCGGCACACGGCGCCGTTCCTAGGTGCCGTGCTGGCCGGCGACTTCACGGAGAGCGCACGGGATCAGTTGCGCTCACACGGCTTCCATGTCGCCTACGCCAGCTACGGGATGATCTTGCAAGCGTTCCGCAATGTCGGTGTCGACGTCTCCTCGGATGAGGCCTCGCCCGTGGCGGAGCTACGCCGCAAGGTCAGGTCATACGAGGCACTGCCGGCCCATGACCGGCAGACGATCAGCGCCGAGATCGCCAGAGTGTGCGCCAGCGAGTTCGATCCCTTCTTCCAATCGCTGCGGAATTGCCTGGAACGGCGTGTCACACAGGTTGCGGTGCTGGCCTTGTCGGGCACATCAGTCCGCTTCGAAGCCATCAACGGCGCCATCCACTTCATTGAAGGCTACGATGAAGCGACGCCTGCAAGCCGCTTCGATCACTACGAGCTAACTGTTCGCTACTCGAATGGTCGGGAAGTGCGAGGATCGTTCCCGGACAAACAGGATTGCGTCAGTTTCTTGGGTTTGCTGGGGCGAGCGGGATGACGCGCTCTTGATCGCCCGCTGAAGACCGAGCGCACCCTGCCCCATCGTCGCCGCTTGGCGCCAACCCCTAGCCAACGCGCTCACCCCCCACCCCCGCCATCGCCGTTCCCGCAAGTCTGCGATACTGCTTGGTTTTGGTCGGGATTCGCCGATGCTCTCCCTTGGCGCTTTGCGCCAGCGTGCGGACGCTGTCATCCGCCCCGGTGGGGCGATCTTCTATGGTTGGTGGATCGTCGGCTCGTCGAGCGGCATCCAGATGCTTGCAGGCATGCTGTGGATGCAGTCCTACAGCGCCTACGTCGTGCTGCTGCAGGAAGAGTTCGATTGGAGCAAGGCGGTGATCGCCGGCGCGTTCGCGCTCACCAGGATCGAGAGCGGCATCCTGGGGCCCTTGCAGGGCTGGCTGGTGGATCGGTTCGGGCCGCGTCCCATCCTGCGCGTCGGCACCGTCATCTTCGGCCTCGGCTTCATCTTGTTCAGCTACGTCGAGTCCATCCTCGCCTTCTACATCACGTTCGCGCTGGTCGCCGTCGGCTCCAGTTTGGGCGGCTTCCACACCTTGATGATCGCCATCGTCCACTGGTTCCAGCAACGTCGCGCCAAGGCCGTGGCGCTCGCCCAAGTCGGTTACTCCGTGGGCGGGCTGTTGGTGCCGCTGGTCGTCTTTTCCCTACAGGCGTTTGGCTGGCGCGCCACCGCGTTTGCCTCCGGCATCATCGTGATGGTCGTCGGGCTGCCGCTCACCCAAGTGATCCGTCACCGGCCGGGGCCGGGCGAGTTTCCAGATGGCGTGGCGCCAGCGCCTGAATCCGACGCGCGCTCGACGCTGCCGCCCCGACGCGCGGACCACACCGCCGGCGAAGCGCTGCGCACCCCGGCGTTCTGGTTCATCTCGTTCGGCCACGCGGCGTCGCTGCTCGTGGTGTCCGCGGTGATGGTTCACTTGGCGCCCCATCTCACGGAGGGGCTCGGCTATTCACTCACCGTGGGCGGCGCGGTGATCGCGCTGATGACGGCGAGCCAGATGGGTGGGCAGCTGATCGGCGGCTTCCTTGGAGACCGTTTCGAGAAGCGCATGATCTGCGTCGCTTGCATGCTCGCCCATGCCGTCGGCCTCATTCTCTTGGCGTTCGCAGAGAACCTCTTCATGGTGCTCGCGTTCGCGGTGACGCATGGTTTGGGCTGGGGCGTGCGCGGCCCGCAGATGGTCGCGCTCCGGGCAGACTACTTCGGCGCCGCGGCGTTCGGCACCATCATGGGCTTCTCGTCGCTCATCGTGATGCTGGGCATGTCTGCCGGCCCGATCGTCGCCGGCCTCATGGCCGATGCCTCAGGCACCTATGAGGGCGGATTCACCACGCTCGCCATTGGAGCGCTGCTTGGCTCGTTCTGCTTCTTGGCGGCGAAGCCCCCCGAAACGCCCACGCGCCGCACGCGGCCCCACGCCTTGCCGCGGCTGTCCGAGGAAGGACGCGGCGCAGACACCCGGCACCAGCGTTCAGCGTGAAACGCGCAATGCCGAGGACGGCCCGCCGAAGACCAAGCCCCGGTTGACTTGACCCGGCCGTTGGCGAATAGTGGGCACTTCCACACCTAAGCGGAAACCGCCATGACGCCGCCCGACGCCGCCCCGCAAACCGCCGCCACCAACCGCCGCGCCTTCATGCGCTACGCCGCGATGATCGGCGTGGGCAGCCAAGCGCTGTGGCATACGCGCAGCTTGCACGGCGCCATCGCCGAGGCGCAGGACGCGGCCCCCGAGGCGCCGCCGTGGCCGGCAATGGCCTACCGCAAGCTCGGCCGCACGGGCTTCGACGCGAGCCGCTTGGTGTTCGGTTGTGGTGCGGCGCTGTCGCGCAAACCCAATGACCGTCTGTTGGAGCTCGCCTTGGAGCGCGGCGTCAACGTCTTCGACGTGGGCTTTCGGCGCTACTACGGCGACGCTGAGCGCAACATGGCCGGCTTCCTCAAGCGCCACCGGGACGACGTGTATCTCATCTCGAAGGCATTGACGTATGTGGACATCGACCCCAATGCCGAGGTGACGCCGGAACAGGCGCGGCAAGCCGCCCGCACATGGACGGAAATGCTCGATGACAGCCTGCGGGACCTCGGCGTCGAGCATGTCGACGCCTACTACCAGATGGGCGCCAACAATCCCAGCGTAGTGGCGGCGGAAGAGCTATACGGCGCCTTTCAGGCTGCCAAGCAGGCCGGCAAGGTGTCCCACTACGGCGTGAGCACCCACGAAAACGCCGCCAAAGTGCTGGATGCTGCGGTGGACTCGGGCTGGTATGACCTTGCCATGATCGCCATCACCCCAGCGGGCTGGTACGACTGGGAGGCGAAGGACATCCTCGCCAGCACGCCGAGCATGACGGCGCTGCGCCCGCAGCTTGACCGCGCGCGGGAGGCGGGCGTCGGTTTGGTCGGCATGAAGGTGGGGCGGCTCCTCGCCGGCAGCGGCTGGCTGGGGCGAGGCGACGCCAAGGCGTTCGACAAGCATTACGACGGCGGATTGATGAGCGCCCCGCTCACGGACTTCCAACGCAGCTACGCCTATGTGCTGGAACACGGCCTCGACGTCGTGAACGCGGACATCCAGAGCTACGCCATCCTGAAGGACAACTTCGCCGCCGCCGCCACCGCCCACCAATACGCTGTCTGACGCCAGCCCAAACGAGGAACGCCATGCGCCGTGCCCTTCCAGTCGTTTGCCTCTGCATCGCTGCATGCGCGCCGGAAGCGCCACCGCCGGAAGCGGCCGCGCCTGAAGTCGAGCCGCCCGCCCCGGCGCTCAGCACAACGCTGGCCACGGCGAACGGCGTCTTGCGCGGCACCTCTACCGAAGATGGCGCGGTGCTCGCCTTCAAGGGCATTCCCTACGCCGCCCCCCCAGTGGGCGAGCTGCGCTGGAAGCTCCCCGTCGCCGCGGCTTCGTGGGAAGGCGAGCGCGATGCGACCGAGTTGCCGCCGGCCTGTTTGCAGCCACCGCCGCAGGAAGGGTTCTATAGCGCGGAACCCATGCCAGAAGATGAAGACTGCCTCTACCTCAACGTTTGGACCGGGGCCAGCCGCGCGGACGAGCAGCGCCCGGTGATGGTGTGGATCCACGGCGGCGCCTTCGTGATGGGTGCGTCGCGCACTCCCGTCTACGACGGCGAGCGCTTGGCGCGCGAGGGGGTGGTGTTGGTATCCGTCAACTATCGCTTGGGTTTGCTCGGCTTCTTCGCGCACCCCGCCCTCACCGCGGAATCCCCGCACGGCGCCTCCGGCAACCAAGGGCTGCACGACCAAATCGCCGCGCTCCAATGGGTGCGCGACAACATCGCCGCGTTCGGCGGCAACCCAGACAACGTCACCATCTTCGGTGAATCCGCCGGCTCCATGAGCGTGTGCTACCTCACCGCAACGCCGCTGGCGGCCGGCCTGTTCCAGAAAGCCATCGCCCAGTCCGGCGGCTGCTTCGACCGGCACGCGACGCTCACCGAAGCCAGCGGCTCTGTGGACTCGACCGTGCTCCCGGGCACGCTCACTGGTGGCGGGCACGACATCGGCTTAGGGCTCGCCAGCGCCTTGGGCGTGGAGGGCGAAGGGCCTGAAGCCTTGGCGGCGCTGCGCGCACAGGACGCCAAGGCGTTGATCGTGGCAATCGCCGAGTCTGGCGTGGCCGCCCCGTGGCGCTCCATCTTCGTCGATGGCCATATGTTCGAAGATCAGATGCGGGCGTTGTTCGAATCCAAGCGCGCTAACCAAGTGGACGCCATCGTCGGCTCCACCGCGGACGAGGGCACCACACTGTTCATGGGTTTCCCAGAGATGGATCACGCCGGATGGAGCGAAGCGGTGTCCAACGCCGTTGGCGATGAGCATGCCCCAGCCTTCCTGGCCGCCTACGAGGCCATCGCCAAAGAATCCCCGAAGACTGCTTACGAGCAATTTTTGAGCGATCGCATGTTCGCTTGGGCGATGCGCACTTGGGCACGGCTCGCCGACACCGCCGGCACGCGCGCTTGGCTCTATCTCTTCAACCATGCCCCGCCCCTAGCGGAGTATGGCCGTTCCCTCGGCGCCTTCCATGCGGCCGAAATCGCCTACGCCTTCGGCAATTCGAGCGGCTTCGGCATGATGGATTCCGAAGCATGGGATGCGAGCGACGAGGCCGTGACGCGCCTGTCGATGGGCTACTGGGTGAACTTCGCCAAAACCGGCGATCCCAATGGCGAAGGGTTGCCGCCGTGGCCGGCGTATCAGACGGCGCAAGACGAAGCGCTCGAAATCGACGCTGAGCCGAGCGTCCACGCGGGCCTGCGGAAGGCGCGTCTCGACGCCTACGACGCGCTGCTCGGCGGCTAAAGGGCTCACCGCGCAGATGGCTCGGAGCAAGAACGCCGCGCCGCAACGAGCCAAGACCGTCGGCCAGCTGCAGGCCGCCGGCTACGAAGTGCTGCCCGTGAAGGCGGAACTGCGCAAGAACTTGATCGCGAAGCTCATTGCCGGGGAAGCGCTGTTTCCGGGCGTCGTCGGCTACGACGAAACGGTTATCCCGCAAGTGCAGAATGCGCTCCTGGCCGGGCAAGACCTCATCCTGCTCGGCGAGCGCGGGCAAGCGAAATCGCGCATTTTGCGCAGCCTCACCGCGCTCCTGGACGAGCACACCCCCGTGCTCGCCGACGTGGACGTGCCGGAGAACCCTTACCAACCGATCAGCGCGCAAGGCAAGGCACTCATCGCCGAGCATGGCGACGACGCCCCCATCCACTGGATGGGTCGGGATGAGCGCTACGGCGAGAAACTCGCCACGCCAGACATCACCATCGCAGACTTGATCGGCGAGGTAGACCCCATCAAGGTGGCCGAAGGGCGCTATCTGTCGGACGACCTCACCCTCCATTTCGGCCTCGTGCCCCGCGCCAACCGCGGCATCTTCGCCATCAACGAACTGCCGGATTTGACCGAGCGCATCCAAGTGGGCCTCTTGAACGTGCTGGAGGAACGCGATGTGCAGATTCGCGGCCACAAGGTGCGCCTGAACCTGGACGTGTTCCTCGCGGCCACCGCCAACCCAGAGGACTACACCAACCGCGGGCGCATCATCACGCCCCTGAAGGATCGCTACGGCGCACAGATTCGCACCCACTACCCCGCCTCCATCGAGCAGGAAATCACCATCATGGAGCAGGAGGCGACGCAGCTGGACACGGCGGGGCGACGCATCACAGTGCCAGACTACATGCGCGAAATTCTCGCCGAAGTGACGCACGCCGCCCGCCGTTCGCCCGACGTCAACCAGCGTTCCGGCGTGTCCGTACGCGCTTCCATCGCTAACTTCGAAGCGGTGAAAGCGAACGCGCTGCGCCGCGCCCTGCGCCTTGGTGAAGCCGAGGCGGCGCCACGTATCTCGGATCTGCCGTTCATCGCGCCATCGCTGCAAGGCAAGCTGGAGTTCGAGGCGATGGAGGAAGGCCAAGAGGAGACCATCGCCCGGCGCATCGTCAACGCTGCGGTGCGAACGGTGTTCGACCGGCGCTTCAAGGTGGATGACTTGGAACCGGTGGCCCTCGCCTTCAGTGAAGGGCTGGTCGTCGAAACCGGTGAGGCGGCGGCAGCCGGCCAATACGCCCACATCCTCGACCAAGTGGAGGGCCTCGGCGACGCGGTGGCGCGCATCGCCGGCGAGGCCGGCGCGGCGCACACCGCCGCGGCCATCGAGTTCATCCTTGAGGGGCTGCACCTCAACAAGCTCCTCAACAAACGCAGCCTGCCCGGCGGCGCCGCCTTCACGGCCTAGCGCCATGCGCTTTCCACCATTGGGCGCGCGCTACTCGCAATGGGATGGCACCCAAGCGGGCGCAGTGGATGCCGATGCGGTGTTGGGCGCCATCGCTGATGACCTCATGGAGCATGGGGACTTGGGCTGGGCCTTGCGCAACCTCCTCGCGCGCGGCCTGCCGAACGCCGACGGCGGGCACAGCCAAGGCTTGCGTCAGCTCCTGCAACGCCTGCGGGAGCAGAAGCGTGAACGCTTGGACCGCTTCGACCTCTCCACCGTGATGCAGGACATCGAGCAGCAGCTCAACGACATCCTGAAGCGCGAGCAGGCCACCGTGGACGAGTGGGCTGCCCGCGGCGAGGACGCCTTCTCCGACGAGATGCTGCGCAAGATCGCCGAGCGCAACCAAGCCGAGTTGGACGCCCTGCCGGAGGACACCGCCGGCCGCATCAAGGCCCTCGAACGCTACGAGTTCCTCAACCCAGATGCGCAGCGGGACTTCATCGCGCTCTTGAACCAGCTGCGCAAGGCGATGACGCAGACGTTCTTCAAAGACGTGGAGAACATGGTGCAGCGCCTCTCAGACGGCGACATCGCCCGCATGAAGGAGATGCTCAACGCCCTGCACGACATGCTGGTGAAGAAGATCGCCGGCGAAGAGCCAGACTTCGAAGGCTTCATGGCGCGCTTCGGCGACATGTTCGGCGACCACCCGCCAGCGACGTTGGAAGCGCTGTTGGAGCAGATGCGCCAACAGATGGCTGCGGCGCAATCCATGCTTGGCTCCATGTCGCCGGATCAACGCGCGCAGTTGCTGTCGATGATGGCAGACCGGTTTGCAGACCCGGAACTCGACCAAGCGCTCCGCCAGCTCACCAAGGCCATGGACTTCCTGAATCCGCGCGGCGCCCGCTACCGTTTCGGCGGCAGCGACGAGTTGGATTTGGAAGCGGCCATGCGCTTGATGCAGGAGATGCACCGCTTAGACGAGACGATGGAGCAGGTGCAGGCCGCGGCACGTTCCGGCGACTTGGACCGCATCGACCGCGACGCCATTGCCGAACTGTTGGGCGACGAGGACGCCGATGGCCTCGACAACCTGAAGGCGTTGCTCGATGCGCTCAAGGAAGCCGGCTATCTGCGCGAGGCGGGCGACAAGTGGGAGCTGACGCCGCGTGGCTCGCGGATGATCGGCCAACATGCCTTGGGCGAAATCTACGCGCGCCTCAAGCGGCAGAACCTCGGCAACCATCCCCTGCCCGAAGCCGGACGTTTTGGCGAGCGCATGGCAGAGACGAAGCCCTACGAGCACGGCGACGCCTTCCACCTCAACATGCCACGCACGATCCGCAACGCGATGGACCGGGAAGGCCCCGCCCTGCCCATCAAGCTGCGCGCCGACGATTTCGAGGTGGACCGTTCCGAGCGGCTCACCTCCACGGCCACGGCCATGCTGGTGGATCAATCGTGGTCCATGGCGTTGCGCGGCTCGTTCGAGGCTGCCAAGAAGGTGGCCCTCGCCCTGCATCACCTCATTACTTCACAGTATCCCCGCGACAGCTTCCACATCATTGGCTTCGCCGCCTACGCCAACGAACTCAAACCGCGTGACCTGCCGTTCTTGCAGTGGGACGAATACGTGTTGGGCACCAACATGCAGCACGCGCTGCTGCTCGCCGAGCAACTGCTCTGCCGCGACGGCGCCGGCACCAAGCAAATCATCTTGATCTCCGACGGCGAACCCACGGCGCATCTGTTGCCGAACGGGCGGCATCAATTCGCCTATCCGCCCACCCTGGAGACTTGGCGGGCGACATTTCGCGCCGTGCGGCGCTGCACGCGCAAGGGCATCGCCATCAACACCTTCATGCTCGACGCGAATGACCACTTGAAGCAGTTCATGGAACAGATGGCGCGCATCAACGGCGGGCGCGTGTTCTACTCGACGCCGGAGCGGCTCGGCGAGTACATCTTGGTGGACTACGTGGACAACAAGCGCAAGCGGCTCGGCGGCGGGCGCTGACGGGAGGCGACGCCCGCGGCCCTTCAATACGAACGCGGCAAATCGAGCACATGCTCCGTCACGAAGTTCAGCACCATCTCCTGTGAGATCGGCGCGATGCGCATGAGGCGAGCCTCGCGCCAATAGCGCTCAACGTGATACTCCCGCGCGTAGCCGAAGCCGCCGTGGGTCTGCATGGCTTGGTCCGCAGCCTGGAACCCTGCGTCCGCCGCCAGCCACTTGGCCATGTTCGCTTCCGCGCCGCAGGGCAAACCTTGGTCGATGAGCCAAGAGGCCTTGCGGATCATCAGTTCCGCGGCGTCGAGCCGCATCCGCGCCTCCCCAAGCGGAAACGACACCCCTTGGTTCATGCCGATGGGGCGCCCGAATACCACCCGGTCGCGGGCGTAGTCCGCGGCGCGCCGCAACGCCGCCCGACCGATGCCCAGCGCCTCGGCGGCGATGAGGATGCGCTCGGCGTTCAGGCCGTCGAGCAAGTAGTGAAAGCCCCTGCCCTCTTCACCTACGCGGTCCGTGATGTGAACCGGCAAGTCGTCATACACCACTTCGCAGGACGCCACGGCGTTGCGGCCCACCTTGTCGATTGGCGAAATGGTGACTTCGGGCCGCTTGAGATCAGCGAGCAGCAATGTCATGCCGGCGGAGCGCTTCGGGGCTTCGTCCGCCGGCGTGGTGCGCGTCAACAGCAACACCCGCTCCGCATCTAACGCCTTGGTGGTCCACACTTTGCGGCCGCGGACGACGTAGTGGTCGCCGTCGCGGCGGGCGCTGGTCTTGATGGAGGTGGTGTCCGTGCCGGCGTCTGGCTCCGTGACGCCGAAGGCAACATGCAAGTCGCCGTTGGCCACGCGCGGCAAGTACTTCTCCTTCATGTCCGCACTGCCGTGCTTCACCACCGGATGCATGCCAAAGATGGAGAGGTGGATGGCGCTGGCGCCGTTCATGGCCGCGCCGCTGGCCGCCACCTCTTCCAACACGATGGAGGCTTCGGTGATGCCGTTGCCGCTGCCGCCGTAGGCTTCCGGAATGGCGACGCCAATCCATCCGGCGGCCGCCAAGGCATCGTAGAAATCGCGCGGAAAGCGGTGCTCGGCATCGCACTGCGACCAGTATTCGTCCGGGAAGTCCGCGCAGATGCGCCGGACGGATTCGCGGATGAGCTGATGTTCGTCGGTTGCCTGAAAGTCCATGCGTTGCTCGCCGGCGGAGGTGGCCGCACCTTAGCAGAATCGGCCAAGCGTTCACTGCCGGGCCGAAGCGGCCAGCGGCGAGGCGACGCCGCGCCAGCCGTTGCGGGCGAACCGACCAACGTGCGCCGGCACCTTCGGTGCCAAGCCCGTGGGCGCTCGGTATAAACTGTGCCTCAACCATCGCAACGAAGACCCCGCCCGGCATGGAGCTTGCCCTCAACACCGAGAAGATGCGCGCCCGCATCGACGACGGCATCGGCTGGATGACGTTCAACAACCCAGCCCGGCACAACGCCCTATCGCTTGAGATGTGGCAAGCCATCGGCGACATCTTGGAGCGTTTCGAGTTGGATGACGCGGTGCGCTTGGTGGTGATGCAGGGCGCCGGCGGCAAGGCGTTCGTGTCTGGCGCAGACATCAGCGAGTTCGACGCCAAGCGCTCGAGTGCGGAGCAGAAGGCCGAGTACGCGCGCACGTCGGCGCGGGGCGGTCGGGCGTTGGGCAGCTTTTCCAAGCCGCTCATCGCCAAGATCGAGGGCTACTGCATCGGCGGCGGCCTCGCCACGGCGCTCAATGCGGACATCCGCTTCGCCACGCCCGATTCCACATTCGGCATCCCCGCGGCGCGGCTGGGCCTCGGCTACGACTATGAGGGCCTCGCCAAGCTGTCCCGCGTGGTGGGGCCGGCGAACGCGCGCGACATCCTATTCTCGGCGCGGCTGATGCCAGCGGACGAGGCGTTGCGCATGGGTTTGGTGAGCTTCATTAAGGAACGCGACGACATCGCAGACGCTGTCATCGGCTATGCCGAGCGGGTGGCGGCCAACGCCCCGCTGACGGTCAAGGCGGCCAAGGCCGCGGTGGACGCTTGGGAGGGCGGCGGACAGACCGCCGACCTCAACGCCGTGCGCCAACTCGTGAACGCCTGCTTTGATTCCGAGGACTACAAGGAAGGGCGGCGCGCGTTCAAGGAAAAGCGCGCACCGCAGTTCGTCGGCCGATGATGGCGGTGGCATGTGCCGCAGCGGCGCAGCGGGCAGCAGAGGCGACGCCGGGAACGGGATTTTCCGCTCGGCGTGAACCGCGCCATAGGCAAAGAGGCAGGTCTGGTGAACAACCATGAGTGAACGCATTGTCACCGCCTGCGTCGTCATCATCGGCAACGAAATCCTCTCGGGCCGGACGCAAGACACCAACCTCGCCCATCTTGCCAAGCATCTCAACGAGTGGGGCGTGCAGGTGCGCGAGGCGCGCGTGGTGCCAGACGTGCAAGACGTGGTGGTGGCCGCGGTGAACGCCGCGCGGACGGCGTTCGACTATGTGTTCACCACCGGCGGCATCGGCCCCACCCACGACGACATCACCGCCGAGTGCATCGCTGCGGCGTTCGACGTGCCGTTGGTGATGAACGAGGAGATCGCCACCGTCATCCGCCGCCGGCCGGCGCCGGACGCGGTGATGAACGCGCGGCTCAGGATGGCGCGCATCCCCGAGGGCGCGACGCTCATCGACAACCCTTGGGGCCCGCAGGGCTTCCGCATGGGAAACGTGTTCGTGATGGCGGGCATCCCAAGGGTGATGCAGGTCATGCTTGCCTCGCTCGAGGACCAGTTGGAGGGTGGCGCCGTCACCCGTTCGCGTTCCATCACCGCCTATGTGAGCGAGGGCGAGGTCGCCACCGCGCTCGGCGCCGTGCAGGAGCGCCACCCAACAGTGGAGCTCGGCAGCTATCCCTTCTACCGGGATGAGCGCTACGGCACCATGCTGGTGATGCGCGGTTCAGACGACGCGGCACTTGAGCGCATGGCGGCAGCCGTCAAAGAGGCCGTGGCCGCCGCCGGCGGAGAAATCGAGTGACGCTGCGCGCCCTGAGAGCCAAACCCGGAACACCCGCGGCCACGCCACGCGGCGCACCAACAACCCTTCTAAAGCACTGACGAGGCATCCACATGGACATCGCCGGCAAACGCGCCGTCGTCTTGGGCGGCACTTCTGGCATCGGGCTCGCCGCCACGCTCCAGCTGGCGGCCGGAGGCGCCGACGTCATCGCCGCCAGCCGCTCCCAAGCCAACATCGACAGGGCCGCGGCGGCAGCGCCGGCGGGGACGTCGTTTCGTCAAGTGGACGTGCTCGACCGCGATGCCTTGAGCGCTTTGTTCGCCGAGTGCGCCCCCTTTGACATCTTGGTCGCTGCGGCCACTGGCGGAGAACGCGCCTCGGGACCCTTCCTCGCCATGGATCTCGACGGCTTCCAAGGCTCGTTTCGCAAGCTCTGGGGATATGTGAACGCCGTCCGCCTGGGCACCGAACACTTGGCGGCGGACGGCGCGATCGTGCTGGTGAGCGGCTATCCGGCACGCAAGTGCAATCCCGGCGCCATCGCCATCTCCACGGTGGGCAACGCGGTGGAGGGATTCGCGCGCGGCGTGGCGCCGGAGCTCGCGCCGCGGCGCATCAACGTGGTGTCGCCCGGCGTCATCGACACGCCGATGTTCCCCGCACAGGGGCAAGCCCGCGAGCAGCTGTTGGGCGCCGCCACCCGCAATCAGCTCATCCCGCGCGCCGGGCGGGCGGAGGAAGTGGCGGCCGCCATCCTGTTCGCCATCAGCAATGACTTCATGACCGGCGCCACCCTCGACGTGGACGGCGGCGCCCTGCTCCCCTAGCGCGGGTCTATTGCGGGGGACTGCGGCGCGTATTCCGGCTGCCAGCGCGCCGCTTGCGGATGAAGCCGAAGTAAACGTAGGCGCCAACGAGGGCCATGGCGGCGAGCGTGGCGACGGTGCCGTAGGCCGGGTTCACCTGCAAGCCGAGGAACAAGGCGCCGCTCACCACCAAGTAGAGGCAGACGATGGCTGCCAAATGTGCGAGCACTGTCAGCGCTTTACGCATGCAATCACCCTTTCGCCATGCATCCTTAAGCAGCCTTGCCGCCAGCGGCGGCGCTCTGGCCCTCGATCAGTTGCCGTGTCAACGCGCCGAGCCGCTCAAGCTCCGCGGCCGGCATCGTTGGGTCGAACGGCAGGCACAGCGCGCCGCTGAGCTGCTGCGCTCCTGGCGTCGGCGTGACGCCGTCATCCACGACTGCCATGCGGCAGCGCATCGCGTCAAAGCCTGCTTCGCGCAAGCCGCGGCGCAAACGCTCGCTGTCCGCGGCGTACACGGGAACCATCCAGTGGCCGTGCGGCGCCTCGCTTGCCGTAGGCGCAGTGGGCGAACACGACACATCCCCAAGGGCGTCGGAGAGCCGCCGCGCTGCGTTGCGGCGGCGCACGAGCGGCGCTTGCCCTTCATCCAAGCGGCGTTCCAACAAGGCAAGCAACGCACCGCTTGGCCGCCGCCGAATGAAGCCGGCCAAGCGCCCGGCTGGCACGTTGCGGGTGGCTCGGTGGGTAAGTTGCTCCAAGTCTTGCCCGGCAAATGCCGCTAGGCTGTGAAGCGCACGGAACGCACGGGGATGCGCCAAGCACTGCAGAGCGCCCAAGACGAGCACGCGGCGGCAAAACTCGCCCGTTGGCTGCACCGGGTCGTGCTGGCTGAGTTCGCGCATCGCCGCCGCCAAGCGGGCATCCCGCACGAAAGCCAGCGCACCGCCGCAAGCGGTGGCGGTTTTCATCGGGCCAAACGAGAAGAGGGAGAGATCCGCTTCCGCATGGCCCCACCAGTCTGGCCCAGCATAGGCTTGCGCGCAGTCTTCCACCACGGCGATGCCGCGCCGCTTGGCCACCGCGAGCGTCGCCCGCAAGTCGTTGCGGGCACCGAACAAGTGCGCGCACACCACGGCGCGGGTGTGCGGGCCGCAGCGCGCTTCAAGCTCGGCTGCATCCCAAGCGCCAGTGACCGGGTGGATGTCCAATGCCGTCACCGTCAACCCATGCTGGCGCGCCAAGGCCGGCATGTCTGGCACGGTAAGGGCCGAGAAGATCACTTCATCGCCACGGCGCCAATGCTGCGCGCGCAGGAAGAGGTCAAACGCCGAGCGCACTGTCAGGCAAGCCAGCGCTGGCCGCTCGGCGCCGGTGCGGCGCAAGAGCCGCTCTTCAACGGCCGCTTGGGCTGGCGGCGCCAAGCACGAGCGCAAAGCAAAACGCCAGTCCGCCCAGCTGAAGTCGAACCGTTTGCACGGCCACATGGCGCGCATGATGGCACTCCCTCGCCGTCTTCCAAGCAACCCGCCCGGCACTGGCGCCCAAGCCCAGCACCGAGCGCGGGCCTCAAGCACGAGACAAGCATCAGTTAAGATGCCGCGATGGTCAACGCGCTTCTGTACGACTGCTTCAGCGGCATCGCCGGCGACATGCACATCGGCGCGTTGGTGGACGTCGGCGTGCCGGCGGCGCACCTGCGCGCGGAACTCGACAAGCTCTCACTCGCCGCCGAGTTTGAGCTGCGGCTCGAACGCGACATCAAGATGGGCATCGCCGGCGTCAAGGCCACCGTGGTCGTGGATGACGCGGCGCCGAAACCGCATCGGCACCTGGCCGACATCGCACATATCATCCAAGCGGCTGGTTTTGACGCCGGCGTGGAGCGCCGCGCCATCGGCATGTTCCAAGCCCTCGCTGAAGCGGAAGCGCAAGTCCACGGCATCGACATCGAGGCCGTGCATTTCCATGAAGTGGGCGCCACGGACGCCATCGTGGACATCACCGCGGCCGCCATCGGCCTCGAATGCTTGGGCGTGGAGCGCGTCTGGTGCGGCGAGGTGGAAGTGGGCGGCGGCATGGTGCGTTGCGCGCATGGGCTGATGCCGGTGCCGGCGCCGGCCACAGCGGCGCTGCTGCGCGGGGCGCCGTGCCGCTTCGGCGGCGTCGCAGCCGAGGCGACCACGCCCACCGGCGCAGCCATCCTGAAGGGCGCTGTGGATGTGTTCGACGCGCCGCGCGGCTTCATCCCATCCCGCATCGGCTACGGCGTGGGCCAAGCGGACTTCAAGATTCCCAATGTGTTGCGCGTGATGCAGGGGCAGATGGAAGCGCCGGCCGAGCGCTCCGCCTACAACGTGGAGACGAACGTGGAGGTGGAGTGCAACGTTGATGACATGAGCCCGGAAGCCTTCGGGCCACTGATTGACGCGCTCATGGAAGCCGGCGCCAAGGACGTTTTCGTGGCGCCCGGCCTGATGAAGAAATCACGCCCTGGCCACCGCGTTTCGGTGCTGGCGCCGCCGGCGAAGCTGCCGGCCATTGCGGAGCGCTTGCTGCGCGGTTCCACAACCTTGGGTTTGCGCCGCCACGACGTGGAGAAATGGATGCTGCCGCGGGAGGCCGTCGAGTTCCCCAGTTCCTTCGGCGCCGTGCGGCTGAAGGTTGCCCACCTGCCCGGCGGCGCCAAGCGCTGGAAGGTGGAACACGACGACGTGGCGCGTCTCGCCAGCGAGCGCGGCGGCGACTATCTGGCCGTGAAGGCGGCGCTCGAACGCGAGGCGGCGGCATGGATGAACGGCTGACGCAGCTCACCGACATCCTCGCCGCCTTCAAGGCCGGCGAAGCGCCGTTGGAGCTCGCCTTGCAGCGCATCGACGCCTGCTACTTCGAGGCCGCCGGCGACGTCACCACAGACCATGATCGCCGCCGCCGCACCGGCGCCGCCGAGGTCATCTACGGCGAACACAAGACGCCGGAGCAAATCCTCACGTCTCTCCAAGCCCTGCGCGAACGCGGCGAGGACGTGCTGGCGACCCGCGTGGCGCCGGAGAAGTACGCCGCCATCAAGGAGCAAGCCGCCGACGCCGAGTACCATCCCGTGGCCCGCGCCATCACCTTGCGCCAGCGCGAGGCTCCGGCCGCCGATACCCGCATCGCCGTAGTCACCGCCGGCACCTCGGATGCGGCGGTGGCCGAGGAAGCGGCAGTCACCTGCGAGTTCTTCGGCAACCCCGTGACGCGCATCAACGACGTGGGCGTGGCCGGCATCCATCGCCTGTTGGCGCGGGTGGAAGACTTGCGCGCCGCCAAGGTTTCGATCGTGGTGGCCGGGATGGAGGGCGCGCTGCCCAGCGTCGTCGGCGGGCTCATCGACAAGCCCGTGATCGCCGTGCCGACGAGCGTGGGCTACGGCGCCGCGTTCGGCGGCCTCGCGGCATTGCTCGGCATGCTCAATAGCTGCGCATCCGGCGTTTGCGTGGTGAACATCGACAATGGTTTCGGGGCGGGTTTCTTGGCGAGCCGGATCAATCGCTTGTGATTGCCGCCGCCCGCTCACCCATCACCCCGCGTTGCCCTTAACATAGGCACCATGAACGTCGAGACGCAGGCGCAGTACGACGCCTTGAAATCCTTCATCGGCGGCTTCGACTCTGCCGTGGTCGCCTACTCTGGCGGCGTGGATTCGTCGCTGGTGGCATACGTTGCCGCGCAGACCCTTGGCGCCAAGGCGCTTGCGGTGACCTCTGGTTCCGCCAGCCTGAAGCGCAGCGACTTAGACCTCTCGCAGACGCTGGCGGAGCAATGGGGCATGGCGCACCGCGTCATCGTCACCGATGAGTTGGACAACCCCAACTACCGGGCCAATCCAGTCAACCGCTGCTTCTTCTGCAAGTCATCCCTTTACGACCAGCTGGACGGCATCGCCCGCACGGAAGGCTTCCAAGTGGTCTTCAACGGCACCAACGTAGACGACTTGGGGGATCATCGCCCCGGCCTCGTCGCCGCCACGGAGCATGGCGTGCGCGCGCCGCTGGCGGAAACGGGCCTGCGCAAGGCCGATGTGCGCGCGTTGGCCACCGCCTTGGGGCTAGATAACGCCGCCAAGCCGCAATCCGCCTGCCTTTCGAGCCGCGTCCCCTACGGCACGGCCATCGACGCTGGCCTGCTGCTGCAGATCGAACGCGCCGAGTCTGCCCTGCTCGCGTTGGGCTTTTCCCAATTCCGCGTGCGCCACCACGGCGAAGTGGCGCGGTTGGAGGTGATGCCAGACGAGTTCGAGGCCGCCCTGGCCAAGCGGGATGCCCTCGTGGAGCGCGTCAAAGCCTGCGGCTATCGGTTCGTGGCGCTCGATCTCGCCGGGTTCAAGTCTGGCTCGCTGAACCCCACGTCGCCGCGCTGAAGCCGCGCCCACAGCGGCGCCCCGCGGAGCCCCCACGGTGGTCGACGGTGGTCAACGGATCATCGGGGCGTTCTGATGCGCTCCACCAACGCCCGCGTCTCCGCCGGCGGCGGCTTCGTCGCCGTGCTCACCGCGATGGCGACGGCGAAGTTCAACATGGCACCCACCGCGCCGATGCCTTCCGGCGAGATGCCAAACAGCCAGTTCTCCTTCACGTTGCCGCCCAATGGCTGCATGTGGAACTTGAAGTACGCGATGTAGCCCACGGTGAAGACGAGCCCCGTCAACATGCCGGCAATGGCGCCTTCGCGGTTCATGCGGGCGGCAAAGATGCCGAGCAGGATCACCGGAAACAGCGATGCCGCGGCGATGCCGAATGCGAACGCCACCACCTGCGCCACGAAGCCCGGCGGGTTGTAGCCTAGGTAGCCGGCGAGCAGCACCGCCACCGCAGCGCTGATGCGCCCGATGGTTAGCTCCTGACGTTCCGAGATGCCTCGCGCCACCCAACTCTTCACGATGTCGTGCGACACCGCCGCCGAAATCACGAGCAACAGCCCCGCCGCGGTGGAGAGCGCCGCGGCAATGCCGCCGGCGGCCACCAGCGCCACCACCCAATCCGGCAGGCCGGCGATCTCTGGGTTGGCCAGCACGATGATGTCCTGGTCCACGGTTAGTTCATTGCCCTGCCAACCCATGGATTCCGCGCGCTCTGCAAACGCCGGGTTGGCATCGTTGTAATACTGAATGCGGCCGTCGCCGTTCAAGTCCTCCACGGCCAACAGACCCGTGTCTTCCCACGTGCGGAACCACTGCGGGCGCTCGGCATAGGCGAGATTGCCGTCCACCGCGCCCACCGGGCCGCTCTGAATGGTGGCGGTGAGGTTGAGGCGCGCGAGGGCCCCCACCGCCGGCGCTGTGGTGTAGAGGATGGCGATGAAGAGCAGCGCATAGCCAGCCGAGGTGCGCGCGTCCCGGACACGCGGCACGGTGAAGAACCGCACCAGCACATGCGGCAGCCCGGCGGTGCCGATCATCAACGCCAAGGTGATGAAGAACACATCGACGGGGCTCTTGGAGCCGCTTGTGTACTCGGCGAAGCCCAAGTCCGTCACTACCCGGTCCAGCTTGGCGAGCAGGCTCTCGCCCCCTCCTGCGCCGCTGCCGAAGGCCAGTTGCGGCACCGCGACGCCCGTCACTTGCAGGGAAATGAACACTGCCGGCACGGTGTAGGCGAAGATGAGCACGCAATACTGCGCCACTTGGGTGTAGGTGATGCCCTTCATGCCGCCCAGCACGGCGTAGAAGAACACCACGCCCATGCCCACCAACAGGCCGGTCGCCACGTCCACGCCGAGGAAACGCGAGAAGACGATGCCCACGCCGCGCATCTGCCCCGCCACATAGGTGAACGAAATGATGATGAGGCATGCCACCGCCACCACCCGCGCCGTCTGCGAGTAGTACCGATCGCCAATGAACTCTGGGATGGTGAACTTGCCAAACTTGCGCAGATACGGCGCCAGCAACAGGGCGAGGAGGACATAGCCCCCCGTCCAACCCATCAAATAGACGGAGCCGTCATAGCCGAGGAACGCGATGAGCCCCGCCATCGAAATGAAGGAAGCTGCGGACATCCAATCCGCCGCCGTCGCCATGCCGTTCGCCACCGGGTGGACGTGCTTGCCGGCAACGTAGAAATCCCCAGTGGTGCGCGCCTTGGACCAGAACGCGATGCCGATGTAGAGGGCGAAGGTGGCGCCGACGACGATGTAGGTGAGCGTCGCCAGGGTCATCAATCTTCCTCATCCACGCCGTGCTTGCGGTCAATCTTCCCCATGCGCCATGCGTAGAAGAAGATGAGCGCGACAAAGACGTAGATGCTGCCCTGCTGGGCGAACCAGAAGCCGAGCTCGAAGCCGCCGATGCGCACTTGGTTCAGCACGTCCACCAGCAGGATGCCGCAACCGAAGGAGACGGCGAACCAGACCACTAGGCAGCAGCCCGCGAGCCGCAGGTTGTCGCGCCAGTATCCGCGCCGTTGTTGGGCGCGTTCTTCCGGTTCCGTCACGTTGCTGCGCTTCCTGTGTTCTTCACGCTGCGCTTCCTCACTCTTCCGCCCGTCACGCTGCCCCTCGTCCCCACGCTGTCCGCCGTTCCTGACGCTCCACGCTGCTCCCTCACGCTCACCCCTTCTTTCCCGCTTTCCCGACGGCGGCGCGGCGACGCAGCGCGATTCTAGCGACCCGCTCCCCAAGCAGCACGATCAGCAAGGCACCATACAACGCCGCTTCGCCATAGCCGCCCTTGGACAGCCACAACAAGTGTACGCAGGCGAGCGCGCCGATGGCATAGACCAGCCGATGCAGGCGCCGCCAATTGCTTCCCAAGCGCCGCTGCCAGCCCCGCGTGGAGGTGACGGCCAGCGGCACGAGACAGAGCAGGCCGGCGATGCCCACGGTGATGTACGGCCGCTCGATGAAGTCCTCCAGCACGCCGCGCAAGCTCAGCCCCGCCAACAACGCCAAATACGCCGCGAAGTGCGTGAGCGCATAGGCGAAAGCGAACAGGCCGCAGACGCGACGGTAGCGCACGAGGCGCGGGCGCTTGAACAGACGCGCCGCCGGCGACACCGCGAGCGTCAGCATCAGCATCCGAATGGCCCATTCGCCAAGGTAGCGGGTGACGGCTTCGCCAGCGTCCGCGCCGAAGGCGGCGCCGGGCGATTGGAGTTCAAGCCAAAAGTCGTGGGCGAGCAGGGCAAAGGGCGTGGCCAAGGCGACGAAGAGCGCCGGCCGCGCCCAATCCACCCGGCGTGTCCGAACCGGGTTCACGTTCGGGCGGCCTCTGCGCCCCGCGCCCCGCCATGTGGGGGACGGCGAAAGAGCGCCCCGTCACGGCGACAAGGCGAGGCGTCCGCCACCAAAGCTCCGCGTCCCACCCGGCCAGCGGGCGCTCAGAAGTGCTTGCGCAAGTCCATCCCGGCGTAGAGGGGCGCCACTTCCTCGTAGCCATTGAATGGTTTGGTGTCGATGCGGTTGGGCGCGAACAGGCTGCTCGGCAACCGCCGCTCCGTTTTCTGGCTCCAGCGCGGATGATCCACCGCAGGATTGACGTTGGCATAGAAGCCGTATTCGCGCGCCTGCAGCAAGTTCCAAGTGGTGGGCGGCTGGCGGCGCGTGAGCCGAATGCCGACGATGGACTTGATGCTCTTGAAGCCATACTTCCAAGGCACCACCAACCGCAGCGGGGCGCCATTCTGATTCGGCAGCACCTTGCCGTACATGCCCACGGCGAAGATGGCTAGCGGGTGGTATGCCTCGTCCAAGCGCAGGCCCTCCACATAGGGCCAATCGATGCTGGAGAAGAACGAACGCTGGCCGCGCATCTCGCTTGGCCGCACCAGCGTCTCGAAGGCAACGTACTTGGCGGCGCCTGTGGGCTCGAAGCGCTCGATGAGTTTCTTCACCGGGAAGCCGATCCACGGGATGACCATCGACCAAGCCTCAACGCAGCGCAGGCGATAGATGCGCTCCTCAAGGTCGATGCCGCCCAGCAGGTCTTCAATGCCGATCTTGCCGGGCTTCGCCACCTCGCCAGACACCTCCACCGTCCACGGATCCACCGTCATTTCGTGGGCATGCCGCGCTGGGTCGTCCTTGTCGGAGCCGAATTCGTAGAAATTGTTGTAGGCCGAAGCGTATTCGAAGGGGGTTTCCGCCTCGTCGGCGATGGGCGCGCCCGGTGCGAAACCCCGCTGGCCCAGCCAATCCTGCGACAGCGCATGGCTTGGCCACGCCGCAAGCCCGGCAACGCCGGCGCCGAGCACCGCGCGACGCGACAGCCACGCAGATTCCGGCGTGATTTCGTATGAACGTATCCGCTCAGCCATCTTCTTCCACCGCGCTGTCGCCACTGCCACGACGCGCCTTGTTCCAAAAGTAATGCGCCGGGCCGGACAGCGCGTAGGCAGCGAAGATCACGAGGAGCACCCGAGGTGGGTCTGCCACGACGATGGCGAAGCCAAGCGCCACGGCCACCAGCGTCACGAACGGCACGCGATCGCGGAAATTGATTACCTTGAGCGAGAAGTACTTGAAGTTCGACACCATGAGCAGCCCGGTGGCCAAGGCCACCACAGCAATGCCAGCCCGCGCCGCGATGTTCGGATCCGCGCCGGCCGCTTCGCTCCAAACCCATGTCGTGCTCGCCACCAGCCCGGCGGCGGCCGGGCTCGGCAGCCCCATGAACGCCGAATGATCCTCGCTGGCCGCGGCATTGAAGCGCGCGAGCCGCAACGCCGCGCACGCCATGTACACGAACGTGACCACCCAGCCCACTTGGCCAAGGCCGGAAAGCGCCCAAGAGAAAGTGACCAGCGCCGGCGCCACGCCAAACGCCACCATGTCTGACAAGCTGTCGTATTGAGCGCCGAAGGCGCTCTCGGAACTCGTCAACCGCGCTACCCGGCCATCCGCGGCGTCGAGGAACATCGCCACATAGACAGCCACGCCGGCGGCGACGTAGCGCCCATTCATGGCGGCGACGATGGCGTAGAAGCCGGCGAACATGGCGCCGGTGGTGATGAGGTTGGGCAGCAACGCGATGCCGCGGCGGTAGCGGTCGCGCGGGGCGCGGCGCAGCTCGTCCACGGCCCGCAAGCGCAGCCGAGCGGGCCCGCCGGCGACGTTCGCCTTATCTTCGCGACGCTTCACAGCCCAATCACAAACCGGCGCGCCCGTCCGGGCAATGCCAATGGCGACTGCGCTCATCCGCTCCCATGTTCGTGTCAGTTCCGCTCCCGGTCCACCAGTTTGTTGGCCTCGATCCACGGCATCATTGCCCGCAGCTTCGCGCCAACCTGCTCCAGCTGATGCTCGCCAACAAGGCGGCGCATCGCCTTCATGCTCGGCGCTCCAGCCTGGTTCTCGCTGACGAACTCGCGGGCGAACCTGCCCGACTGGATGTCTTCGAGTATGCGCTTCATTTCCTGCTTTGTCTCGTTCGTGACGATGCGAGGGCCGCGCGTAAGGCCGCCGTATTCCGCGGTGTTGGAGACGGTGTACCACATGTTGCTCACGCCGCCCTCGTAGAAGAAGTCCACGATCAGCTTGAGTTCGTGCAAACACTCAAAATACGCCATTTCCGGCGCGTATCCGGCCTCCACCAAGGTCTCGAACCCGGCAGTCACCAACGCCGCGGCGCCGCCGCAGAGCACGGCTTGCTCGCCGAACAGGTCTGTTTCGGTTTCCTCCCTGAACGTCGTCTCGATGACGCCAGCGCGCCCGGCGCCGATGGCGGTGGCGTAAGACAGCGCGATGTCCTTGGCGCGGCCGCTGGCATCTTGGCCGATGGCGATGAGCGACGGCACGCCGCCGCCTTCGGTGTAGGTGGAGCGCACGGTGTGGCCAGGGCCCTTGGGGGCGATCATGATGACGTCCAAATCCTCCGGCGGCTCCACCAAGCCGAAGTGGATGTTGAAGCCATGCGCGAACGCGAGCGCCGCCCCGCTTGCGATGTTTGGCAGCACTTCATCTTGGCAGATGCGCTGCTGATGTTCGTCCGGTGCGAGGATCATGGCGAGGTCTGCGCCCTGCGCCGCCTCGGCCACCGGCGCCACGTTGAAACCCGCCCGTTCCGCCTTGGCCCAAGAACCGCCGCCGGGGCGCAGCCCAATGCGCACGTCCGCAACCCCGGAATCGCGCAGATTGTTGGCGTGGGCATGGCCCTGGGAGCCATAGCCGATCACCGCCACCTGCATGTTTTGGACGACGGAGAGGTCCGCATCCTTATCGTAGTACACCCGCATTCGCTGCCTCCTTGAATTCGTGGTTTGAGCGGGTGCGCCTCGCACCCGTTGTCGCCAACCGCGCCGTCGCGCGTCAGCTGCTACAGACGCATCATGGCGTCGCCACGCCCGATGCCGGACACGCCGGAGCGAGCCACTTCGAGCACGGCGGCGCGGCCGATGGCACGTATGAAAGCGTCGAGCTTCTCGCTGGGGCCCGTGAGTTGCACGGTATAGGCATCTGGCGTCAGGTCAACGATCTGGCCGCGAAAGATGTCCGCGACGCGCTTGATTTCCGGGCGCTGCGCCCCTTCGGCGCGCACCTTCACCAACATCAACTCCCGCTCGATGTGGTCGCCATCGGTGAGATCCACCACCTTCACCACTTCAATGAGCTTGTTGAGTTGTTTGGTGACTTGCTCGATGGTGCTCTCATCGCCGCAAGTGGTGAGCGTGAGGCGCGACAGCGTCTCGTCTTCCGTTGGCGCCACCGTGAGGCTTTCGATGTTGTAGTTGCGCTGGGCGAACAAGCCAATGATGCGCGACAGCGCTCCCGCTTCGTTCTCCAACAGCACCGCGATGATGCGCCGCGCGCTCACGGTGGCGGCGCTGGCCCGCCGTTGCGGGTGAGCACCATCTCGTTCATCGCGCCGCCCTTGATGGCCATCGGATAAACATGCTCGTCTGGATCGATCCAAGCATCCAAGAAGACGAGCCGATCCTTGTACTTGTCGCTGAATATCTCGGCCACGACGGCTTCAAGCTCCGGCAATGTGTCCACGCGGAAGCCGGCGTGCCCAAAGGACGCCGCCAACGCAACGAAATCCGGCAGCGCGTCCTTGTAGGTGCTGTGCGAATGGCGTCCGCCGTACTGCATGTCTTGCCACTGCTTCACCATGCCGAGGGCTTGGTTGTTGAGGTTGATGATCTTGATGGGCAGCGCGTACTGCATGCAGGTGGAGAGCTCCTGCATGTTCATCATGAAGCTGCCTTCGCCAGTGACGCACACCACCTGCGCATCCGGAAACGCGAACTGCGCGCCCATGGCGGCTGGCAAGCCGAAGCCCATCGTGCCGAGGCCGCCAGAGTTGATCCAGCGCCGCGGCTCGTCGAACAAATAGTATTGCGCCGCGAACATCTGGTGCTGGCCCACATCGGCGGTGACGTAGGCCTCGCCCCGCGTGGCGCGATACACCGCCTGCACCACTTGCTGCGGCAACAGCGGCGCGTCGCCACGCGCCCGTTGATCGTGATCCAACCCGAAGCGGCGGCGCCAGCCATCGATGCGCCGCCACCATGCGTCGATGGCATCGCGGTCGATGGCGTCGGGGTTGCGCTCAAGCTCCGTCTCCAAGCGGCCCAACATGCCCGTCAGCGCCGGCGCCGCGGCACCGACGATGGGGATGTCCGCCGGGATGATCTTCGAGATGGAGGCCGGGTCCACATCCAGATGGATGAACTTCGCGTCTGGACAGAACTTCGCCGGATTGTTGGTGACGCGATCATCAAAGCGGGCGCCCACGGCGAAGATCACGTCCGCATGATGCATGGCGAGGTTGGCCTCGAACGTGCCATGCAAGCCCAACATGCCGAGGAAGCGCCGGTCTGTGCCGGGGAAACCGCCGAGGCCCATCAAGGTGTTGGTGACCGGGTAATCCAAGCGGCGCGCGATGGCGGTGAGCGCCTCTGCCGCGTCGCCCTGCACCACCCCGCCGCCGCTGTAGATCACCGGGCGTTTGGCGGCAAGCAGCAGCTTCACCGCGGCGCGGATCTGGCCGCTGTGTCCGTGCGCGACCGGATTGTAGGAGCGCATGGCCACGTCCTTCGGATAGGCGTACTCGAACTTGGCGTTCGGGTCCGTCGCATCCTTCGGCACATCGATGACCACCGGCCCTGGGCGCCCCGAGGCCGCAATGTAGAACGCCTTCTTCACCGCCATGGGGATTTCCGCGGCGTTGCGCACCAAGAAACTGTGTTTCACCACTGGGCGCGAAACGCCCACCATGTCCGTTTCTTGGAAGGCGTCCGTGCCAAGCTGATCCGTCGGCACTTGGCCAGAGATGACGACGATGGGCGTCGAATCCATGTGCGCCGTGGCGATGCCGGTGATGGTATTGGTGGCGCCGGGGCCGGAGGTGACGAGCACCACGCCGGGGCGCCCGGTGGCGCGGGCGTAGCCATCGGCCATGTGGGCGGCCGCTTGCTCGTGGCGCACGAGGATGTGCTCCACCTTCTGCTGCTTGAAGATGGCGTCGTAGATGTGCAGCGCGGCGCCACCGGGATAGCCGAACAGATACTCCACGCCTTCGTCCTGGAGCGCGCGAACGAGCATGTCGGCGCCGGACAGCATCTCGGCCATGAAGTCTCCCGGGGATGCGCAGGCCCCGCGTGGCGAAACGGGGCATTTTTTCGTTTGCCGGGGCGCTTGTCAAACGCGGGACGGGTAACGGAGGCCGAGAGTCAGCGGCGCTCCGCTCGACAAGCTGGGTGTTGTACCGTTTGATTCACGATGGCGACCCGCTAGGAGCTCATTGCCGCGATGGTCAAGTACAGATGAACGACTGCGCCGTATACACGGTTGGCCACTCTAACCACTCCTTGGCCGCTTTTCTGGCACTGCTCGACGACGCTGGCGTCGCCGCCGTCGCCGATGTGCGCTCGGCGCCCTACAGCCGGTTCAATCCGCAGTTCAACCGCGAAACACTCGCCGACGCCCTAAGAAAAAAGGGCTTGGACTACGTCTACATGGGGCGTGAATTCGGCGGGCGCAGCGACGATCCGCGTTGTTACGAGGGCGGACGCATCTGCTACGACCGCGTGGCCGAGGCCGCACGTTTCAAGGACAGCGTCGGCCGGTTGCTGCACGACGCTGGCAAGCGTTCTATGGCGCTGATGTGCGCGGAGAAGGAACCGCTGGATTGTCACCGTACGCTACTGGTGTCCCCAGCGTTGGTCAATCAAGGCTTGGGTGTCACCCATATCCACGCCGACGGTATGCTAGAACCACACGGCGAAGCGATGGACCGGCTGCTGGCCAAGTTCAATCTGCTCCGGCAGGACCTATTCGCCCAGCCGCGCGCGGCGTTGGTCGAAGCGGCCATCCAGCGACAGGCGGCTCGCATCGGCCATGTGGAACGCAAGTTCATGTAGCCGGAAAGTGCCGACGCCGATGTTCGTGGGCCTGAACTTGGCATCGGCCAAACGGTCGGCCAGTCCTTCCGCAGACGCCCCGACCACGCCCTCGTTAACCGATCGGCGAGTTGCCCCTCAGCAAGCGTCGCGCTCGGCTCAGCAGTTCTTCCGCGCTTGAGCAGTCGATCACCAGGTCGCCGGCAAGCGCCAGTCGATCGGCATCCTCCTCGTCCGCCAAGAGCCGGCCGAACTCGTCCCCCGCCTCAAGGCCAAAGCGCTTGGTGGCTTGGCGACGCAGCAGCGTCCTGCTTCGGGATGTGCCTTCCCTCAAGCCCTCGGTTCTGCCCTCGGCTCTCCCCTCGGTTCTGCCCTCGGTTCTACCCTCGGCAATGGCGTTTTGCCGCCATTCGGTGATTGCCTCCGCCAGCATGGTGGGCTCCTCCATGTAACGCAGCGCCTGCTGCATATGTTGATGCCGGTCACCGGCCTCGTCGCCGGCGAAGCGGGCGATCAGCATTCGCATCAGCGCCCGCGCCAGTCTATTCGCAAAAGCCTGCCGCTCCGCGCCCAAACCGGCCGGTCGCAGCCCGTCGAACAGCGCCTTCGCCAGCGCCGGCACGGATTCCGCCTGCCGGCTTGCCAGCAGCCGCAGCAGCGCGGCGACCGGGTTCGAGCGTCCATCCTCCGCCGTCAAGTTCGCAGCGTCAAGGCAAAGGAACTCAAGACGCGCCTGCCAGTTGCCCCAGCCCGCCGGCGTCGGCGCCGTCAACTCGTCGAGAGTCTCTGGACGCCAGCGCCGGCCTCCGGTGTAGACCACCACCGGCAACACCCGCGGCAGCAGGTCGCCGGCGCGCAGTCCGCCCTCGGCGGCCACCTCCTGGCGCAGCAGCGCCACGTAGATCTCCATGCGCAGCGCCATGGCGCGGTCCGGCGAGGACTGGAACTCCAGCGCCAGCAACGCCTCCGCTCCCGAGCCCACCACAACGCCGGCCCGCTCTACGGTTCCAACCGCCCAAGCCATGTCGGCGCGGCGGCGCTGCCCGCTCGCGGCGACATGCTCGGTCGGCAGACGGCGCAGCCGGCGCGGGTCCAGCTCTGCGGTGGCGTCCTCCGGCAGCAATTCCAACAGGTCGCGCGTCATGTCGGCATCCGCGAATGCAGTTCGACAGATGTCGTCTTCGTGCATGCCGGCCAGTTTGGTCGGCGACGAGCGTGCGGCGCTAGCGACATTTGCCCGATTCGGCCCGCGACATCGCTGCAATCGTTGTGCGCCTGCACATCGGGCCGCGGGGCTCGCGTGGTCGATTGCCCGATTGCTTCAACCGACATCAGGCACGCATCGCGGTGTCTCCCGCTCTCGCGGAAGCCCCTGCCCCGCTATATCGATTTCTCCAAAGAGACATACAGCAGCCGATTGGCATAGACCGGGCTTGAACGCCCGGTGGCGAGCACGTTGCGAATGCTCTCCGGCGCGATGCCGTCGATGGCCCAATCCCGAGCGCGGTAGCGTTCGAGGTAAACCCCGCCCAACACGGCAAGGCCGCCCCTCAACCGGTGGCGCACCCGGATGTCCAACGATCTGTGCCGCGAGACCAAGTCTGGGAACTGGCTGAGCGCCGCGTCGAACATCGTCGCGTAGGCGCCCAATCCATCCGACGATGCAGCATCCAGCGTGACGTCGATACGCCAGCGCCGCACTTGAAAGTCCAAGCGGGCGGCAGCGGTCGCCACGGTGTCGCGCGTGTCGTAGCGCCAGTCGGCCGCCGCGAACGCCGCGCTGCCGGTGGTCGTCGAGCGGCGGCCATCGACGCCGTAGGACGCCGTAACCGAGGCATGGCGTAAAGCGTAGGCGAAGTCCGCATTCCAGCCGCGGGCCGCGGTGCGTTGCAGACCCAGCGCGGAATCCGGGTAACCGTGTCGGCGAGAGTGCGCTTGCAGCCCAGCCGCCAAAGCATCGCGCCGGTAGCGCAGCGAGCCCTGCCAGACCGTCTCCACGCGGGGCGCATGGTAGTAGCGGCGCGTGAGTGGGTTGTTCGCCGTGTTGGCGAAGAAATCGGCCGCGGCGCGCCGTGCCCGGGAACGCTTGGCGCTCAACTGCCAATTGCCAAATTGCCGGCTCGCCTCCAGATAGACGCCGCGTTCCTGGTTGTGGCCAATCTCGAGGCTCGAGCGGGCCGCTTCCCGGCGCACAAGACCTGCGGTCCAGCGCAGGCGCCTCGGCGTTCGGTAGCGCAAGCGCACATCAGTTTGGCGACGCTCAAAGAAAAACCCATGCACGGTCTGCGTCGCGGTGGGAAGCAAATCGCCCAGCACCGGCGTGAAGGCCGCGGCGACGCGGCTGTCGGCACGGTCATCAGTGGTGTGGGAGACTGTCAGCCGCAGCTTGGGGTGGAGGCTGGTGAGCAAAACGATGCGCCCGTATCGGGATCGGCGATGGCCGTTCAAGCCATCGGCCGGCAGCGGCGCGTCGAGGCGCGGGTTGGTCGTGTAGGGGAGAAAGGCCGCGTCCTGGCTGGTTTTGCCGCCGGCCAGCGTCGCGCGGAGCGTGGTGCGCGCGCCAAGTTGGAACTTGGCAACGAGGCGCAGCAAGTCAGTGGCGTTGTCCGGCGCGGTGGCGCTGCGCCTCGTCGCCAAGCCATAGTACGGGTTCTGCCAAACCAAGGCCGCTTCGCCGTTCGCGAACGTGCGCCGCTCGTACGACGCATCGAACAACGCTCGCGCGCCGCTGAAACGCCAGCCGAGCAGCACCTCTTGCGTGCGTTGGTCGATGGGCTGCGGCAGCGCCGCCGCTTGGTAGAAGGCGTCGCGGTAGGTCTCCGCAACACCTGTCTTGCGCTCCTGCGCGTAGCCTATGTGCAACTGCGTGCGCGGCGTTGTCGCGATCCAGGCGCGCAGCGCACCACTGCGGCGCTCGGTCTCCAACGGCGTCGTTTCCGCGCTGCCGGAGCCGCGCTGCCAGTCCATCGGCAGCGCCAGCGTGTCGGCAACGGGGCGAAACGGGAAGCGTCCATCCTTGGCGACGCGGCGTGGCAACTGCGCCAGGCGCACCTCGACGCCGTAGCGTTTGGCCCGACTTGCGCCGAGGGTGGCGATGCGGGAAGCCAAACCAAGATCGCTGCCGGCAAACCGCCAGACCGTTCCCGATTCGCTGTTGGCCTGCCAATCCGCATCGAGCGCCAAGTACTGTCCGGCTCGGTCGATGCCCGTGTCGCGCCCAAAGCGAGCTTCGCCGTACGCAGAGTCCATACTGCCGACGACGACCTCGCCCGAGCGCGCCTCCGCCTTGTCGAACTCGCACAGTCGACAGCGCCAGCGGCTTGGGTCTGCATTCGCGTAGTTCACCGCGTAGTCCGCCGACGCATTGGCCGTCAAGACCAGCGCCAGCAGCCAGAGGATCGCTCTTGCCATCGCCCCTAACGCCGCAGCAGATTCCCAGAGGGATGGTTGGAGCCATGCACTTGGGCGTGGCAGTTCAGGCACGCATTGGCGAACAGGAACTCCGCCCTAGGGTCGGACGGGCTCGAAGGCAGTTGCGGCCAGCTGCGGTGGCCAACCGAGGAGTGGCAGCCTTGGCAGAGTTGCGGCGCTCGGCGGGCGAGCAGCGCCGGCTGGTTGGCGCCATGCGGCTCATGGCAGATGCCGCAATCTTCGACGGCGGGCGGGTGCTCCCACAGGAACGGGCCACGCAGCTCAGCGTGACAGCGCGTGCATGCTTCGTTCCCAGCGCTGTCGCGCAGCAGCCCCTCGCCGCCATGCGGATCGTGGCAGTCCCGGCAGATCAATTGGTTGCGGCGCATCGGGTGCGAGGATGCCTTCAGCATGTCGGCGCCGACGCCCGCGTGGCAGCCAACGCACTGCGACGCCTGGCCGTCGCGGCTGCGCACGACATCCACCGCAGCATGCACGCTATGGCAGTCCGCGCAGGCTAAGCCCGCCTGCTCGTGCGCACTGCCGGCCCACTGGGCGCGGCCGTAGTCTCCATGGCAGGCGAGGCAAAGCTGGTTCTGCAGGTCTGCCGCCGCGTTGCCGTGCTGGCCGAAGTTGACGATCGGTTCACGCGCCGCGCCCTCGGCAAGAATGCGCCGTCCATGGTCGCCAACCGGCCCGTGGCAAGCCTCGCATTGCAGGCCTGCCGGATAATCTGCGGGAGTGCCCTGCTCGAACGGCGAGCCGGCGACGCTCGGGTGGCCATGCAGCGTCTCAAACACCGCGGCCGTCGGGAACGGCTCTTCCTCATCGTGGCAAGTGAGGCACAGGTCTGCGCCGCGGCGGGAATACTCCCCGGCTGCCAGCTTGGCAACCAACGTTGCATGTGCTTCCGCAGCCGGATCGCCACTCCCAGAGCATGTTGCGAACAACACTGCCAGCCCCAGCATCCAGATGGTAGTGCGAACCATTGGCGTCACGGCCTAGAAGTCGCCGGCGCTCACGTAGAACTCGATGATCGCCCTCTTGTCTGTTGCCGAGAGCGTCTCGTACTTGCGCTGCATCTTAGCGGTCATCGGGCGGGTGCCGGCGTCGAAGTTGCGGAACTCCGTCTCAAGGTACTCGCGCCACTGCCCGGCGGTGATCGCCAAATCCACTTCCGGCACGCTGCCGCCCTTGGGATGGCACTTGGCGCACTTTCTGGAGTGGACGACGGCGCCGCGGCGCGCGAGAGCGGCGTCGAACGCTTGCGCATGCGGCCGCCACCGTTGCTCCGAATAGTAAAGGGCGACGGCCTCGATCTCTTCGACGGCGAGCGCCTGCACGATCTCGTTCATGTCCGTTTCGGTGCCATCGGCCAGCTTGGCCGGCCGGGCAGGACGCTGGCCGCTCGCGTACATCTCGAGCAAGTCCATGATGGCGAAATCGCTGAACCCGCCGATGGAGGGCACCTTCGGGTTCTCGCTGCGCCCGCCGGGGCCGTGGCACTCGTTGCACCGCTCGGCTAGCTGCGCGCCGTCTGCTCCCCAGCAAGCGTGGGCGAGAGCGGCCAGCAGGAGTTGAAGGAGCGCGCGCTTTCTCACCGTGCCGGCTCAGATGGATTTGGTACCGCGTTCGCAACGTCGACCCGCTCGGCACCGTCAACGCACAATACCGTGTCCGCTGAGCGAATCCCACGGTCTAAGGCGGTCACGGCTTTTGGCTGGCGGGGAGCGCCAGCATCCGAACAGTAGAACGGCCCCAAGGAGCTTGGCATATCGACTACCTAACCCCGAACGAGTATCGTCATTCGAGGTGCTGTCCAACCGCAACGCCGAGTTCCGGAGTTTCGAGCGTAGCGAGCATGCGGCGCTGCTAAAGCGGAAGGAGCCATGAAGAACATTGTCGTTTGCTGTGACGGCACGGGAAACGAGTACGGCACCAACAACACAAACGTGGTGACCACACCCATACGAGCGTCAAGGCACGCATGTCGGGCTGGTCCTACGCCCGGCCCTCCCCGCCAACTACAAATTTGTCCGATGAGCAACATCGGCAGGCTGAGGTTGCCACCGTGCGGTCATGCCGGTATTGTCTTTGCCGTCCTCGGGCATGCTGAACGGCACGTCCGCGGGACATCCTCCGCGTCTTCAAGGAAGAGCTGCGGCCAAGGGGAGGGGCGGGGCGGTGACGGAAGTACCGCGCCCGAAAGACCGTTAGGCGGCCCCGCTTGTCTTAGGTCGAGGCCTGTGAAGCTGTGAAGGTCACCAGAGCGTCCAGGTTCCGGCCCACTGTGGGGGATGGGGCACGGCAGCCAATGGCGGGCGCTGGACCATCCACGAACGGCGCGGGAAGACGAAGCCACATCCGCGCGGCGTTGCTCGCGGCGCTGGCGCTGATCGTCGCAGCGGCGCCGCTGGCACAGAACCGTGATGATGCGGAGTCCGCCTGGCGGCGGGCCGCAGAGGCCGCGGAGGCGCAGCGCGCCGAACGGGCGCGGCGGGGCTTGCTGGAACGGCAGCTGCGCTGGCGCCAAGCTATGGCCCACGCCCGGATGCCGAACACGCTCTACGCCTCCACGCCGTCGACGGCGAACGCGGAGGTCTCCTGCCCGGTTCCCGCCGAGGCGCGGGAGCGCGTGCTCCGCCAGCACCGCGACGCCGTGTGGCGGAACGACGCTTGGAGCGCCCTTGACCAGCTAGCTGGGTCCGCGCCAGCCGGCGTCCCCGCGCTTGGAGCGCGCGCCGCGGGGTTGGCCGCCTCGAGCGCGGGCAGCACGGCCGGCCACGGCGCGTTCGCGGCCGCCGCGGCGTCCAGCGGCGTGAAACCGGCGCCTGGTGCCGCTGTTCGCGCGGGCGTCGGACCCGCTGCGGCAGGGCTTCGCGCGGGTGGTCAACCGTTCGGACGACGCCGGCGAGGTGTCCGTCTTGGCGATCGACGACAGCGGGCGCCAGTTCGGCCCCGTCACGCTGGCCATCGGCGCCGGCGCGACGGTGCACTTCAACTCTGGAGACTTGGAGGACGGCAACGCCGGCAAGGGCCTGTCCGGCGGCGTCGGCGCGCCGGGCGAGGGCGACTGGCGCTTGGCGCTGGAGTCCTCGCTGGACTTCGACGCGCGCGCCTACCTGCGCACGCGGGACGGTTTCCTCACCGCGATGCACGACCTCGCCGCCGAGGAGGGCGGCGCGCGCCGCATCCCGATCTTCAACCCCGGCAGCAACGACCGGCAGGTGAGCCTGCTGCGCCTAGTCAACGACGGCGACGCCGACGTGGCGGCGACGGTGCGCGGCGTTGACGACCAAGGCCGCTCGCCGGGGGGCGAGGTGCGCGTCGCCGTTCCGGCGGGCGCGTCGCGGACGCTCTCCGCGGCGCAGTTGGAGAGCGGCGACGGCAACGGCATCGTCGGCGGCGCCTTGGGTGACGGCACCGGCAAGTGGCGGCTCGAAGTGACGGCGGACGGGCCGATCTTGGCGATGAGCCTGCTGGACAGCCCGACCGGCGCCATGGCCAACCTCTCGACGGCGCCGCCCCAGCCGGAGGCCGGCGTCCACCGGGTGCCGCTGTTCCCGCCGGCGTCGGACCCGTTCCGCCAAGGCTTCGTGCGCGTGGTGAACCGCTCGGACGACGCCGGCGAGGTCTCCGTGCGGGCCCGCGACGACTCCGGCCGGGACTACGAGCCGGTGACGCTGGCGATCGCCGCCAACCAAGCCGTCCACTTCAACTCGGACGACCTGGAGCAGGGCAACCGCGCCAAGGGGCTGTCCGGCGGGGTCGGCGCCGGCGAGGGCGACTGGCGCTTGGAGCTGGAGTCGTCGCTGGACATCGAGGCGCTCGCCTACATACGCACCGCGGACGGCTTCCTGACCAGCATGCACGACTTGGTTCCGGCCAGCGGCGTCGAGCATCTGGCGCCGACGTTCAACCCCGGCAGCAACGACCGGCAGGTGAGCCTGCTGCGCCTGGTCAACGACGGCGCCGAAGCGGCCCAAGTGACCATCTCAGGCGTGGACGACCGCGGCGAGCCGGGCCGCTCCGCGGTGTCTGCGACGGTGCCGGCGGGCCGCTCGCTCACCCTGTCGGCGGCGCAGCTGGAGAGCGGCGACGGGGACGGCATCGCCAGCGGCGCCTTGGGCGACGGCGCCGGCAAGTGGCGGCTGTCCATCGCCTCGGACCGGCCGGTCGAGGCGATGAGCCTGCTGCGCAGCCCGACCGGGCACCTGACCAACCTCTCCACCGCGCCGGGCGGCGGGGCCGGCGCGGTGACGGCGGCGTCCTTCTTCATGGAGCGGGTGTCGCCCGTGGTGCAGTCGAAGTGCGTGAACTGCCACGTCGAGGGCGGCGCCTCCGACAACACGCGGCTGGTGTTCGTCCGCTCGACGAACGCCGACCATCTGGCGCTGAACATGCAGGCGTTCGAGGACTTCCTGGCCGACGTGGACGGCGGCGCCGAGCTGATCCTGAACAAGATCCAAGGGGTGGCGCACGGCGGCGGGGTGCAGGCGGCCGCCGGCACGGACGACTACGCGAGCATCGAGGGCTTTTTGGAACTGGCGGGCGGCGGCTCCGGAGGCGCGGGACCGCTGACGCCGGCGACGCTGTTCGACGGCGTGGCGATGGCGCCGGCGTGGAAGACGCTCTGGCGGGCGGCGATCGTGTTCGCCGGGCGGCTGCCGACCGAGGCCGAGTACGAGCTGGCTGAGCGGGGAACGGCGGGGCTGCGCCAGGCGATCCGGGGGCTGATGGCCGGCGACGGCTTCCACGACTTCCTGATCCGCGCCGCCAACGACCGGCTGCTGACGGACAAGCACTTGGGGTCGACGATCGACGGCAATATCTTTGGCTTCGTGAACCTCAACAATAGGTATCGCGCCCTGCGAATGGCCGGTGACGAGGCGGCGCTTGCCGCATGGTGGGAACGTAGCCAACTCGGGTTCGCACGGGCGCCGCTGGAACTGATCGCCCATGTGGCGCACAACGACCGGCGCTACACCGAAGTCCTCACCGCCGACTACGTCATGGCCAATCCGCTGGCGGACGCGGCGTACGGCGGTGCCGCCGAGTTCGACGACGCGGACGACGCTTTGGAGTTCAAGCCGTCGTGGATCGTGGACTACTATCGAAGCGACGACTCCGTCGTGAGCGAATACACGGAGGCGTTCGGCCTCCATGTGATCGCCCCGGGCAATCTGAGGACCGACTGGCCGCACGCGGGCATCCTCAACACGCTGGCCTTCCTGAAGCGCTATCCGACCACGCCCACCAACCGCAACCGGGCGCGGTCGCGCTGGACCTACTACCACTTCCTAGGCCTCGACGTGGAGAAGTCCGCGTCCCGCACGACAGACCCGGCGGCGCTCGCGGACACCGACAACCCCACCATGCGCAACCCCGCCTGCACGGTCTGCCACGGTGTCCTCGACCCCGTCGCGGGGGCGTTCCAAAACTACGGTGCCGACGGGTTCTACCGCGACCAGTGGGGAGGAATGGATTCGCTGGACGATCAATACAAGGGGGAGGATCCTGGTGGTTGGGAGCAAGTGGAGATCGACGCGCGAACCGAAGAGGAGAAGCAGACCATTTCGCTCAGCGCCCGCCTGACGGCAGGCAGCAACGAAATCGGCTTGGCGAACGTCAATCCCGCAGATGTTTACACGAACATCCTGATTGACAGTTTGACGGTCCGCGGCGCCGCCGGCGAGGTGGTCGGTAGCTGGGAGCTGGAGGACATTTGGGGCCCGGACGAACGCGACTGCGGCGTCATATGGGACGGCCTAGGCGTCGACATCTTCTGCCGAGTGGTCGTTTCCGTGGAGGTTCCGAGAGATGGCGACTACACGGTCGAAGTGGCGGCTTGGACTAGCTGGCACAGCGAGGACAGCGAGGACGCGGAGAACAAACCCGGCGCGCTGAGGGTGTGGGCCCCCATGCCGGACGACTACTACCGCGAGGGCGACACCTGGTACCGGGACATGCGCAAGCCGGGCTTCGACGGGCGGGAGGCGCCGAGCCCGGACAACAGCGTCCAGTGGCTGGCGCGGGCGGTCGTCGCCGACGAGCGGTTCGCGGAGGCGGCGGTGAAGTTCTGGTGGCCGGCGATCCTGGGAACCGAAGTCGCGGCGCCGCCGGAGGACGAGGGCGACGCGGACTTCGCCGGGCGGCTGCTGGCGTCCAACGCCCAGAACGCCGAAGTCGGAAGGCTCGCACAAGGGTTCCGGCGCGGCTTCGGCGGCGGCCGGCAGTTCAACCTGAATGACCTGCTGGTCGAGATCGCCCTCTCCCCGTGGGCGCGCGCCGAATCGACGGCGGACGACGATCCGGTGCGGCTGGCGGCGCTGCGCGACGCCGGCATGGAGCGCCTGCTGACGCCGGAGGAGCTGACCTTGAAGACGGCTGCGGCCACGGGCGTGGAGTTGGGCAGACGGTTGCCGGACGCCCGCTCGGGACTCACTTGGCCCAGTCACCTCCGAGGCGACGGCTATCGCCTCTTATACGGAGGCATCGACTCGGACGGGATCATCGAGCGGGCTGGCGACATGACCGCGGTGATGGCCGGCGTGGCGCGGAATCACGCGGCGCTGCTGGCGGGCGCGATCGTGCTGCGCGATCTCCATCTTCTGCCGGCGCGGCAGCGGCGGCTGTTCCGGCATGTGGAGCTCGCCACCACGCCGTTCAGCGAGTTCGGCGACGTATTCGAGATCGAGGCGGCGTCCTGGGGCGACAGGGAGACAGTGTCCACACAGGGGCGCCTGATGGCGGGCGATGTCGTCGCGCGGCTGAGCTACGTCAACGACCACTGGGAGGAGAACCTGCCCGACTACAACCTCCGGCTGGACAGGCTCGAGTTGCGGGACGCCGCCGGCCGCGTGGTGGTGACGCACGAGATCGAGGACTTGGACGATGCCGACTGCGGCGGCAAGGGATGGCGCGAAGGACGCGGGGATCCCGACCACCAGGTCTTCTGGTGCGACACTACGCTCGAAGTGCCCTTGACCATCCCTACCGATGGTCGCTACACCGTCGACGTCGTCGCCTGGGCGGAGCAGCCCGAGGGGAGGCTTGCCAAGCTGCAAATCCTCGTGGAGTCCGACATGGAGCGCTCCGTAGGGGCCGCCGCCTTCCGCAGGCAGCTCGCCGACCTGCATCGGGACCTGCTCGGTGTCGCCGCCGCGCCGGACTCCGCCGATGTGGACGAGGCGTTCCGGCTGTTCGTGGACGTCTGGCGCCGCAAGCGCGAGGCCGGAGAGGAAGGCCACATCTGCTGGCCCGCCCAGTGCCTATGGTGGGACGACTTGCGCTTCTTCGAGGGCATCGACGGTGCGCCTTCTCCAGTGTGGGTGGAAGGCGAGAACGGATACGATCGTTGGGATTTTGGGCATGAGGTCGACGAATGGCTCGATGATGACAAAATGGCCGATCCCAACCACGCGTCCCGCACTTGGGCCGTTGTTCTGGCGTACCTGATGACGGACCACCGGTACCTCCACCTGTGAGCGCGCGGACCAGAAAGGACGGAGGACTGCCCCGATGAGGCGACGGGCGCTGCTCAAGGGGCTGGCCGCCGGAGCGGTGGGCGGCATGGCGGGCTTCCGGCTCCCCTTGGCCGCCGCGGCCGACTACGCCGGCAAGTTCTTCGCGTTCGTGCAGGCGGATGGCGGCTGGGACCCCACCAGCTTCTGCGACCCCAAGGCGAACACCGCCGGCGAGCCGGAGATCAATCATTGGGCGAGGGAAGGCGATATCCGGCAGTCCGGCAACCTGCGCTATGCCCCCTTTGCCCGCAACACGGCCTTCTTCGAGAAGTACCACCGCCGCATGCTGGTCGTTAACGGCGTGGACGCGCAGACGAACTCCCACACCGTGGGCGTGGTCCACAACTGGAGCGGGCGCAACTCGGAGGGGTATCCGACCACGACGGCCCTGCTGGCGGCCCGCCACGCCCCCGACGGCGCGTTGCCCTACCTCAGCTTCGGCGGCTTCTCCCCCACTGGCGGCGTCACTCGCTTCACGCGGCTGCACGGCCCCGCGGAGGTTCTGTCGATCGCCTATCCGAACCGGACCGCCTGGGAGGACGACGGAAGCGGCTACCTGCTGGCGGCGGATTGGGAGCTGGTCACACAAGCGCATGCAGAGACGATTGCGCGTCTGGCGTCCGCCCCCCGGCTGCTGCCGCAAGCGGCGCGCAACCGCCGCTACTACCAGTCGTCGCTGGCGCCGGCGGCGGCCGAAGGCCTGAGGCGGTTCGCCGACGCCCTGCCGTCCGAGGACGAGTTCCAGCAGCCGGAGGAATACACGAGCCGGGTGACGGGAACCTACAGCAACGAACTGCGCCGCCAAGCGCAGCTGGCGGTGCTAGCGTTCAAGACCGGCGCGGGGGTGAGCGCGGACCTATTGCTCGGCGGCTTCGACACGCATCGCGCCCACGACGCCGACCACGAGTGGCTGCTGGGCGCGCTGACGGACTCCGTGGACTTCCTGTGGGACTATGCAGAGCAGCACGGCGTGGCCGACCGGCTGGTGGTGGTGATCGGCTCGGACTTCGGGCGCACCAACCACTACAACGCGGAGGAGGGCAAGGACCACTGGCCCATCGGCAGCTACGTCGTGATGGAGAAGAACCAGCCCTGGACGAACCGCGTCGTCGGCGAGACGGACGATCTCCACTTCGCCCACAAGATCAACCCCAGCACCCTCCGCCGCGACGACGCCAACGGCACCATCATCTACCCGAAGCACTTCCACAAGGCCCTGCGCCGCTACCTAGGCATCGAGAACTCCCCCGGCGCCCAACGCTTCCCCTTCAACAACACCGAAGACTTCCGGTTCTTCGGATAGCGACAGGGAAGGGAGCGCCGGATGAGGGCAGGACGCCGGCTTGACGGCAAGAAGGCCAAGCTATACGGTTTCGTTGGTTGCAGCGTCTAGGTGAGCGGCGGTGGTCAGCGATCAAACCCGCAATGAGATTTGGCAAGAGTTGCTGGATTCTGACCGGCTTGTGCGCTACTACACCGCCGTTGCCAACCACTACCGTCGCATGCATGCCTTGACCCTGCTGTTGTTGGCGTTTGGCGCGGCCAGTTCGTTCGCGGCGGTCTTGGATGTGCTGCCAAGCGCCGTTCAGTTGATTGCCAACGCTCTCGTCGGTTTGGTCGCGGTGTGGGTCTTCATCGCCGATTACGCAAAGAAGGCCGCGGTGGCCCACATGATCAGCTCCCAGTGCGATCGGTTAGATACCCTGTGGCGGAACCTGTGGTTGGAGGTAGAGGACATTGATGAAGGCACCGCCCGTGAACGCCTCGTTGCTCTCGCCAAAGAAATGAACGAAGCGACGAGCCGGTCCGGTGACGCGGGCATCGTCGACAATCGCCGGCTGAACAACAAGAGCGAAGCGGAAGCGTTCAAGACAATCAGCGAACGCTATGCCGTCCAATAGAAAAGTCACGGCCAGCGGCACACCACGACGGCCGGGGAAGAAGAAGCCGCCTCCGCCACCACCTCGGCCAAAGCCCAAGAAATCGCCCGAAGGAAACACTAGCGAGTAGGCGGTTGTGCCCTAGGCGTGGGATCCACTATTCGCGGTGCTGAACGCACGGTCGGGCAAGACGGTCGGCCAATTCCGCAGACGCCCCAACCACGCCTTCGTCAACCGATCGGCGATCCGTCGCTCAGCAGGTGACGCGCCCGGCTCAGCAGTTCTTCCGCGCTTGAGCAGTCGATCACCAAGTCCCCGGCAAGCGCCAGCCGATCAGCATCTTCCTCGCCCGCCAGAAGCCTGCCGAACTCGTCGCCCACCTCGGGGCCGAAGCGCCGGGTGGCTTGGCGACGCAGCAGCGTCCTCCCGCCTTCGGATGTGCCCTCGGCAATGGCGTTTTGCCGCCATTCGGTGATTGCCTCCGCCAGCATGGTGGGCTCCTCCATGTAACGCAGCGCCCGCTGCATGTGGTGTCGATGCCGGTCACCGGCCTCGTCGCCGGCGAAGCGGGCGATCAGCATTTGCATCAGCGCCCGTGCCAGTCTCCTCGCAAATGCCTGCCGCTCTGCGCCTGACCCGGCCGACCGCAGCCAATCCTTCCGCCGACGCCCCGACCACGCCCATCGTTAACCGATCGGCGACTCGTCGCTCAGCAACCGGCGCACCTGGCTCAGCAGTTCTTCCGCGCTTGAACAGTCGATCACCAAGTCGCCGGCTAGCGCCAGCCGATCGGCATCCTCCTCGTCCGCCAAAAGCCGGCCGAACTCGTCGCCCGCCTCAAGGCCAAAGCGCTTGGTGGCTTGGCGACGCAGCAGCGTCCTGCTTCGGGATGTGCCTTCCCTCAAGCCCTCGGTTCTACCCTCGGTTCTGCCCTCCGCAATGGCGTTTTGCCGCCATTCGGTGATTGCCTCCGCCAGCATGGTGGGCTCCTCCATGTAACGCAGCGCCTGCTGCATATGTTGATGCCGGTCGCCGGCCTCGTCGCCGGCGAAGCGGGCGATCAGCATTCGCATCAGCGCCCGCGCCAGTCTATTCGCAAACGCCTGACGCTCCGCGCCCGAACCGGCCGGCCGCAGCCCGTCGAACAGCGCCTTCGCCAGCGCCGGCACCGACTCCGCCCGCCGGGTCGCCAGCAGCCGCAGCAGCGCGGCGACCGGGTTCGAGCGTCCATCCTCCGCCGTCAAGTTCGCAGCGTCAAGGCAAAGGAACTCGAAACGCGCCTGCCAGTTGCCCCAGCCCGCCGGCGTCGGCGCGGTCAGTTCGTCGAGAGTCTCTGGCCGCCAGCGCCGGCCGCCCGTGTAGACCACCACCGGCAGCACCCGCGGCAGCAGGTCGCCCGCGCGCAGGCCGCCTTCGGCGGCCACTTCTTGGCGCAGCAGCGCCACGTAGATCTCCATCCGCAGCGCCATGGCGCGGTCCGGCGAGGACTGGAACTCCAGCGCCAGCAACGCCTCCGCTCCCGAGCCCACCACAACGCCGGCCCGCTCCTGCAAACCGTCCGTCGGCCCTGCCGGCCCAAGCATGCCAACCGCCCAAGCCATGTCGGCGCGGCGGCGCTGCCCGCTCGCCGCGACATGCTCGGTCGGCAGACGGCGCAGCCGGCGCGGGTCCAGCTCGGCGGTGGCGTCCTGCGGCAGCAGTTCCAGCAGGTGGCGCGTCATGCCGGCATCCGCGAACGCAGTTCGGCAGATGTCGTCTTCGTGCATGGCGGCCAGTGTGGCCGGGCGCGAGTGCACAGCCGTAGGGACATCCACCCGACTTGGCAGGCGACATCGCTGAAATCGTCGTGCGCCGAGGCCACCGGACCGCGTAGCCGACTGGCCGCGTAGCCGACTGGCCGAATGTCTCAATGCACACCTAGCCGGCATCAAGGTGCAGCATCTCGGCGCGTTCGGGAAGGGCACCACGGCATGGTAGGGTGGCCTTTTTTCGGCAAAGATGGAGCTAAAACGGATGGACGACAGAGTGCGAGTGGTTTCCGGCCCGATCTTCGGCTTGGGTACTGCCATCTTCATATGCTGGCTGCTATTTTGGGATTTCGGCACCGGCCCAGACCTCTACGACGCCATCCGCTTCGCGCTGCTCGATGCCTGTGGCCAAACGAATTGAGCGGCTTCATCGCGCTCGCCAGAACCACAGCCACCCATCACCCCGAGTACTGCGACTCCACCTCTCGCTCGAGCGCGGCGTCGCGCTGCACGAGCAGTTCGGAACGGGACCAAGCGAGCAATGCCTGCAGAGGGAACAAACGCCCGGGGCAGGCCGTCGGTGCGTCGCCACGCACTTGCCGATGCGCACCGACAGTCAAGGCCGGGTAGCGGAGCTTCAGTTGCAGGAGGAGACCCCGTAATCCCTCAAGTTGCGCGGCAGCAGGGGGCGCCAAATCGAAATCTCCATCAATGGCGATGGCAATGCTGCGTGGGTGCGGGCCGCGTTCGTACTCGGCAAGTTGCGGATGTGCCTGCCCGCTCTCGGCAACGCGGTAGTGGCAGCGTCCCGCCGCCGGGCACGCGCCGTGGTGGATGAGCGCATAGCGCACAGCGCCGCGCCTCGGTTGCTCCGGGTGGGCCATGGCGGCCAAGCGTAGCGCAAGACTGGGCACTACGCGGCACCCCCGCAGCCTCGTGGTGGCGCAGGACGCGGCCGCCAAGCGCAGCGCGAGGCGGCAGCGGCGCTATACTGCCCCGGTGAACTATTGCAGCGCCTGCGGCAAGCCGGTGGTCCGCAAGGTTCCGCTTGGCGACGACCGTGAGCGGTTCGTCTGCGAGCACTGCGGCGTCATCCATTACCAGAACCCCAAAGTGGTCGCCGGCTGCCTGCCGATCTATGGCGATCGCGTACTGCTCTGCCAGCGCGGCATTGAGCCACGCAAGGGCTATTGGACGCTTCCGGCGGGCTTTCTCGAAGCTGGCGAAACCATCGCCGCCGGCGCCGAGAGGGAAACGCGGGAGGAAGCGCTCGCGCAAGTTTCCATCATCGGCCTCTACACCGTCTTCAACGTGCCGCACATCTCCCAAGTACACATGTTCTTCCGCGCGACGCTGGATTCGGGCCAGTTCGGCGTCGGCGCCGAGAGCTTGGATGCCCGCTTGGTGGCAGAGGGAGACGTGCCGTGGGACGAACTCGCCTTTCCGGTGGTTTCGCGCACCCTTGCGCACTACTTTCGAGATCGTGGCGCAGGGCGCTTTCCGGTACGCGTGGAGGACGTGCCCCCGCTGCGCCAAGGCAAGCCGACACCGGGCTGAAGCGGCAAGCCAACCCGCCGCCGGCCCACGCCTGCCAGAGCCCAAACTATATTTGCGGGAGCGCCGACAATGCCCCTAAAATCCGCGCTGCCGGGCAGCGTGGCGTGGCGACATTCTTCGGCCCTGAACAACGCAACCCAAGCAACCAACGCGATGAAGATGGAGGCACGATGGCCGACAACGTGAGCGGAGATGCCCCGCGGGTGCAGGAACGCTTCGACGCCGTGCGCGGCGACGTGAGCAAGGTGCTGGTGGGCCAAGACGAGCTCTTGCAGCGCTTGCTCCTCGCCTTGCTGGCGGATGGCCATGTGTTGCTCGAGGGCGTGCCCGGCCTCGCCAAGACCTTGGCCGTCAGCACCCTCGCAGACGCCATCGACTGCGACTTCTCCCGCATCCAGTTCACGCCCGACATGCTGCCCGGAGACGTCACCGGCACGCAGATCTTCAACCCCCGGGATGGCACCTATTCGGTGAAGCAGGGGCCGGTGTTCAGCAACTTGGTGCTTGCCGACGAGATCAATCGGGCGCCGGCGAAGGTGCAGGCGGCGCTCCTTGAAGCCATGCAGGAGCGCCAAGTGACCCTTGGCGAGGAGACGTTCCGGCTCGATGAGCCGTTCTTGGTGATGGCGACGCAGAACCCCATCGAGCAGGAAGGCACTTACCCGCTGCCGGAAGCGCAGCTAGACCGCTTCATGATGAAGCTCAAGGTCACCTACCCCAGCAAGGACGACGAAGTGCGCGTCATCGACCGCATGGCGGGCGCCGGCCGCGCGCCGCAGGCGTCCCCGGTGATGTCCGGCGCGGAAATCCTTGCGGCCCGCGAAGTGGCGCGGCAGGTGTTCGTGGACGACAAGGTGAAGCGCTATGCCGTGGAACTCGTCGCCGCCACGCGAGACCCGGCCGCCGCCGGCATGCCGGAACTGGCGAACCTGATCGAGTGCGGATCGTCCGTGCGCGGTTCGCTCAACCTCGTCAAGCTCGCCAAGGCGCACGCCCTGCTCGCCGGGCGCACCTACGCGAGCCCACACGACGTGAAGAGCGTGGCGCTTGACGTGCTGCGCCACCGCGTCATCGCCACTTACGAAGCGGAGGCCGAAGGGCGGCACGCAGACGACTTGGTGGCCACCGTGCTCGCCAATGTCGAGGTGCCTTGAAGCTCGCCGCCCCGTGCCGCAAACCCTGCCTCGCTGCACGCGCACCGGCATCGCCACAGCCAACGCAAATCCATGACGGACGCCCTGCCCACCGCCGACATCATGAGGCAAGTGCGCCGGATGCAGCTAACGACTGGCCGGCAAGTCACCGATGCGCTCGCCGGGGCTTATGTGTCCGTTTTCAAGGGGCGCGGCGTGGAGTTCGACGAGGTGCGCCCCTACATCCCCGGCGACGACGTGCGCAGCATCGATTGGAACGTCACCGCCCGGTTCGGGGCGCCCTACGTCAAGCGCTACGTCGAGGAGCGCCAACTCACCGTGCTGCTCATCGTCGACATCAGCGCATCGCTGGATTTCGGCTCGGCGGAGCGCTCCAAGCGCGAGGCGGCGGCGGAGCTTTCTGCGCTGCTGGCGTTCTCGGCCATCTACAGCGACGATAAGGTAGGGTTGTTGCTGTTTCACGGCGGCGTTGACCAGTTCATTCCGCCGCGCAAGGGCACCCGCCACGCGCTGCGGGTGGTGCGCGAAGTGCTGGCGCGGGGACGCGACGGCGATGTGGCGACCCGGCTGCGCCAGCGTGGCGCGTTCGCCCGGTTGCCACGCATGTTCGTCGCGGCGTTCGGCAAGCTGCGCCGCCGCACTGGCCAAGAGGCCACGCCAGGGCGACGCGCCACCAACATCGCCCATGCGTTGGAGTTCTGCCGCAAGGTGCTGCCGCGCCGCGCCGTGCTGTTCGTGATTTCAGACTTTTTGGACGACGGCTACGAGGACGCTATGCGCGGCGCCAACCGGAAGCACGACGTGGTGGCCGCCCGCGTGACAGACCCTCGCGAGCGGCACTTCGATGGTGGCGGCTTGGTGGCCTTGGAAGACGCCGAGACCGGCGAGCGCCGCTTGGTGGATGCGAGCTCCCCGTCCCTGCGCGCAGCGCTGCTCGCAGATGCCGAACAACGGCGAGACGCCCTCAAGCGGGGGTTCCTGCGTGTCGGCATCGACATGATTGAGATCGACGCGGCGCACCCCGTCGCCACGCCGCTGCTTGCTTTCCTGCGCATGCGCGAGAAGAGGACCCGCCGTTGAACGGCCGCGCCATCGCCGCGGCCTTCGCACTGGCCCTCTGCGCCGCCTGCCAACCGGCGGACCCGGAGCAAGCGCAGGTGGCCGCAGAGCCCGACGCCGCGGCAGACACCCTATCCACCACCACCCGAGATGGCCCCGTGCAGGCGACGGTGACGCTGGCGCCCGCCGCGCCACGCCTCGGCGACGCGCTCACCCTCACGCTCGCGGTGCAGGCGCAGCCCGGCGTGCGGCTGGACATGCCTGTGTTCGGCGAAGCGTTGGGCCGCTTCCCAGTGCGGGACTTCGCTACCGAAAACGGCGTCACCGAAGACGGCGGCGCGGCCATCACCCAACGCTATCGCTTGGAGACGCCCATGAGCGGGCCGCAGCGCATCCCCGGGCTGCGGGTCGAGTATCTCGATGAACGCGATGGGCCGAGCGATGCCTACCGCGAGCTCCTCACGGACGAACTCGCGTTTGCGGTGGCGTCCGTGCTGCCGGAAGGCGCCATTTCCGACGAACTGCTGCCGCCGCGCCCGGCATTGCCGGAGGACGCCGGCGGCTGGCTGCCGTTCTGGTGGCCGTGGCCGGTGGCCGGAATTGGCGGCTTGGCAGCGCTCATCGTGGCGGCCTTCCTTTGGCAGCGGCGCGCGCTCGCGCGGGCCCAGCTGACCGCCTATGACCGCGCCATGCGCCGCCTGCAAGGCCTAGAGCGCCGCGGTTGGCCCGCCGGCGACGCCGCGGATGCTTGGTACGTTGAACTTTCGGACATCACGCGGCGCTATGTGGAAGACCGCTACGCGGTGCGGGCGCCGGAGCTCACCACCGAGGAGTTCCTGCTCGAAGTGCGCCGCGCCGCCGCCCTCTCGCACACGCACCGGCAACTGCTCTCCGCCTTCCTTGCCCATTGCGACCGGGTGAAGTTCGCCCGTTACAGCCCCGCCGCGGACGAGTCCCGCGAGGCACTTGAGACCGTGCAGCGCTTCTTGGATGAAACCCGCTTGCCGGCCGTTGCGGATGCCGCGGACGCGGGCAGCGCGGAACGCGGCCGCCCTCCCCCGCCGGGCGCAACCACGCCGGCTTCGGCACCGGCAGCCTGACATGGGCAGCTTCGCCTCCTTGGAGTTCCGCGAGCCGCTCGCGCTGGCTCTCGTGTTGCTCGCCGTGCCGGCCTTCTTGTTGGCGCGGCGGGATGCTGGGCGGGTGGCGTTCTCCTCCTTCAAGCTCTTGGCACAGGGCGCCGTCGGTTGGCGCGTGCGCTGGGCTTGGCTGCCCGATGCCATGGTCGCGCTCGCGCTCATCGCGTTGGTGGTGGCCCTCGCCGGGCCGCGCATCGGCGAGCGCCTGAGCCGCATTCAGCGCGAAGGGGTGGCCATCATGATGGCCATTGACGTGTCGAGCTCCATGCAAGCCTTGGACCTGTCAACGGAGGATCGCGAGCGCACGCGCCTTGAAGCGGTGCAGGATGTGTTCGAGGCGTTCGTGTTGGGCGACGGGGCACTCGGCGGCCGCCCGGATGACGCCATCGGCCTCGTCAGCTTTGCGGGCTATGCGGATACCGCCGCCCCGCTCACGCTGGACCACCCGAACCTCGCTGCCGTCGCGCGCAACCTAGCCATCGTGCGCGAGCGCGCCGAGGACGGCACCGCCATCGGCGACGCCTTGGGCCTCGCCGTCGAACGGTTGCGTGAGTCGGAAGCGACATCCCGCATCGTCGTGCTGCTCACGGATGGCGTTCACAACGCCGGCGTCGAGGCGCCGGGCGACGCCGCGGAACTGGCGCGTTCGCTAGGGGTGAAGGTGTACGCCATCGGCGCCGGCACCACGGGCTTGGCGCCGGTGCGCGTGGAGGATCCCTTCACCGGGCGCACCCGGCTCGCCGCGGTGCCGGTGGAAGTGGACGAGGACACGCTGCGCAGCATCGCCACGCGCACTGGCGGGCGTTTCTTCCGTGCCGCCGACGCGGACGGCTTGGCCGAGGTGTATGGCGAGATCGACCGCATGGAACGCACCCAGATCACTGAGGACCGCTTCCGCCAGTACCATGAGCTGTTCTTGGCGCCACTGGCCGCCGGCCTGTTGCTGCTCGGCGCCGGTTGGTTCACGCGCGCCGCCGTATTCCCGAGGGTGCCCTGATGGACGGCTGGGTGTTCGCCAATCCACACTGGGTACACCTCGTCTGGCCGGCGTTGGCGGTGGCCGGGGGCGCTGCGTTCTTCGAGTTGCGCTCGACCGACGCTTTGGCGCGATTCGTCTCGCCGGCCATGCAGCGGCGCGTCGCCCGGCGCGTCACCATTGGCCGCCGCGCCACGCGGCTGGCGCTCCTCTCTGCGACGTTGGTGCTCGGCATCGTCGCGCTCATGCGTCCACAAACCCCAGGCGGCACGGAGACTTTGGATCGCGGCGTGAAGGCGGACATCTTGGTGGCGCTCGATGTGTCTCGGAGCATGCTCGCCGAAGACGCCGCGCCAAACCGCTTGGCGCGCGCCAAGGCCGAGGTGGTTGAGTTCATCGAGCGCGTGCAGGGCCAGCGCGTGGGCCTCATCGCCTTCGCCGGTCGCGCCAGCGTATTGAGCCCGCTCACTTCAGACTATGGCTATTTCAGGCTCGTGCTGCGCGATGCAGACCCGGGCTCGGTGGCGCGTGGCGGCACGCGCATCGGCGATGCCATCCGGAAGGCCGTCGCCGCGTTCGGCCCCAATCGCGGCACCCCGCGCATCCTCGTGCTCATCACCGATGGCGAAGATCACGACTCCTTCCCCAAGGACGCTGCCGACGAGGCGGTGGCGGCCGGCATTCGCATCGTCGCCATCGGCTTTGGCAGCGAAACCGGAAGCGAGATTCCCATCACAGACCCGGCCACCGGCGCGCGCTCGCTGGTCACCGATGCGGACGGCGCCATCGTGCGCTCCCGCCTGGACGGCGCGACGCTGCGCGAGATCGCGCTGCAGAGCGACGGCATCTATGTGCCGGCCGGCACCTCGGCGGTGGACATCGACTCCATCGTCCAAGCGTATGTCGAGCCGATTGTGACGGACGCCGCGGCGCGGGTAGTGCGCCGCCGCCCCACTGAGCACTACCGCTGGTTCGTGCTCGGCGCATTGCTGACGCTCATGGCCGGCATTTGGAGCGGCGCGACCGGCGCGGTCGCGGGACAGCGCAGCGTGGCATGAGACTCCTAAGGCTGATGGCGGCCGGCGCGTTGCTGCTGGCAACGGCGATGGCGCATGGCGAGCAGGATCCGCCGCCGGTGCCCCCGCCAGCGGGCGAGGAAGCTGAATCGAACACCGCCGATGCCGCCGAACTGCCCGCCGATGCCAGCCCGCGCGCCCACTACAACGTGGCGCTCGCGCTGCTGCAAGACGATGCCTTCCAAGGCGCGACGGATGGCTTTCTGGCCGCGCGAGACGCCGCCGGCGCTGATGCGACGCTGCGGTACCGGGCAGCCTTCAATCTTGGCCTCGCGCTGGCTGGGCAAGCCGACGCGGCACGAGATGCACCACCGGCCGAGACGTTGGAGACCTTGCGCACCAGCGCGGCTTGGTTTCACGACGCCACCCGGCTGGCGCCGGCTGGGGACGACGACGCCAGGGTGAACCTCGAACTGGTGCTGCGCCGCATCGAACGCTTGGCGGACAGCATCAACCGCGCCAACACGTTGGAAGCACGGCTGGATCGCATCATCGACGACCAGCGTGGCCTGCGCGACGGCATCCGCAGGCTGTTGACGGACATCAACGCGCAGGGCGCCGCGGCGCAGCCGACCGGCTTTGCGGCGGATTTCGAAGCGCTGGCCGCGCGGGAACGCGCGCTCCTGGCCGAGGTTTCTGCAGTGGCGGACTTGGGCGCCGCCGAACGCGGGCACATCGACAACCTGGACGCGCCCACTCCCGAACAGTCCGTGCGCCATGCCCAACTCACCAGCATGGAACGCTTTCTGCAACGCAGCCGGCAGTCGCTCTCCGACACGCGGCGGCGGCTGCGGCGCTTGGAAGGCGAGCGCGCCCACCGCCGGGCGGATGCGGCGCTCGCGGAATTGAAACGCGCCCGCGAGCAACTGCAAGATCCGCTGACCACGTTGCGCGCCATCGTGCGCGATGAGGTGGCCCTGCTCGGCCAGACCGCAGCCATGGCGGCGCTTGCAGAAGGGCGCATCGCGGTGGAGGAGGAAGGCTCCTCATCACCACTGCCCACTTGGCTAACGCCGCGCCTCCTAGCGAACCGCCAAGAGGACGCAGCCGCCCGCACGGGGGCGACGCTGCGCCGCGTCGAAGCGGCGGCGACGGCTGCCGAGGGTGAATCCAACGGCAACGCATCAACCGCCCCAGAGGCCGAAGACCCAGCCGCCGCGCGCGTTCAGCAAGCCGCAGCGCAAGCGGTGCCACTTCTAGAGAACGGCCTCGCCGCCATGCGCGGCGCCATCGCGGCCCTCGAGAACGAGGCGTTCGACACCGCCGTCGAGGCCCAGGCCAACGCCGTGCGCACGCTCAATCGCGCCATCGAACGTTTTGCCGACCTGCGTGGTTTGATCGAGCTCGCCTATGCGGACCAAGGCCAAGCGACCGCCCTGCTGACGCCCCCAGCGGACGATGATGCGGCCAACGCGGGCCGGGCGCTTGCGGCCGCGGACCGCGCCCGCGCCGTGGCAGCGTTGGCCGCTGACAATCGCGAGCGCCTGTCGCGCATCGAGCCGCTCCTGCGCGAAACGCTGCCGACAGCCTCCGACGAGGGCGAGACTGACGCGGCCGCGGCGGAACAACGTTATGAGCTGGCCGAATCGCACCGCGCCGCGGCGGCGCGCGAACTCGACGCGCTCACGCGCGAACTCGACACGGCCGGGCCGTCCCACGCCGAGGCCCTGCCGCTGGCGCAGGCCGCGCTCAGCCACCTAGAAGCGTTGCGACGCATCTTCTTCAGCTTCAGCGAGCACCTGCAGGCGCTCATCGTCGAGCAATCTGACACGCATGACCGCGCTGCCACCCTGCAATTCGAGGCGCAATTGGACCGGCTGGTGCCAGAACTCGGCATGCTCGCCGAACGTCAGACCGACCACGCTGCCGTTGGAGATTCGCTGGCCCAAGCCTTGGCGGAACGCGCCGATGCAGCGAGCGCATCCCCTGTGCCAGATGATCCGGCGGGTGCCCAAGCCGCCGACGGGGAGACTCTCGCCAAGGCCGTCGTCGAACTCCGCGCCGGCGCGGCGCACATGCACGGCGCAGACGCCATCATCGCCGCAGCGACGGAAGCTGCTGCCGCGTCCTCGCCAGACTTGGAGCCCGCGCTCACCGAGCAACTCGCCGCCATCGAACGATTGGAGAACGCGCTCAGGCTGCTGCAGCCGCCCGGCCAAGATCAAGACAGCGCCGGAGAAGGCGAACAAGCTGCCAATCAACCCCAACAGGCTGAAGCGCCAAGCGATGAGCAAGCCGGCATGTCACAGCGGCAAGCCATGCGCCGGCTGCAGGCGATCCGCGACCGGGACGCGCAGCGGCGGCGAGACCGGCGCCAAGGGTCGAGCCAGCCAGACCCGGTGGAGAAGGACTGGTGAGGCCGTTGCGCGCGCTCGCGATGGCAGCCGCCCTGCTTGCGCCGCTCGCTTGGGGGCAGTCCCTCTCCTTGCAGGTGGACTCGGAGGACCTGTACGCAAACCTGCCCTTCATCCTGTCCCTTTCGGCGACTGGCTTCGACGAGACGCCTCAACCGGAGGCGCCGGAGCTCGCCATCGCCAACTGCGAAGTGACGTACTTAGGCGTGAGCCCCAACGTTTCGCAACAGATACGCATCGTCAACGGGCGCCGCTCGGAGTGGAAAGAGGTCACCTTCGTGTATCGCTGGCGCGTGCAGGCGTCGGCTGCGGGCCGTTACGAGGTGCCGCCGCTCACGGTCACCCAGGGGGCGAAGTCCGCGACGCACCGCGCCGCCGCGTTCAGCGCCGAACCACTGCAGGTGACGAGCGACATGATCGTGCGCATGAGCCTGCCCGAGCGTCCCGTTTGGGTGGGCGAGACGTTCGAGGTGGCGGTGGAGTGGTTGCTCACGCGAGACGTGGAAGGCCACGAATTCGTGGTGCCGCTCTTCGCAGTGGATGCGGTGCGCGTGGCGCCGGGGGCCGGCAGCGGCCAGACCATCGCCTTCCCGGCGGGCGCCACCAACATCGAGTTGCCAATGCGGCGCGACAGCATCACCGAGGGCGGCGAGCAGTACACACGCCTGCGCTTTCCCGCTCGCGTCACCGCGTTGCGCCCCGGCACCATCGACATCGCGCCGGTGCGGGTGGCGGCGCACCTCAAAGCGGGGACCGTGCGCGATGCCTTCGGCTTTCGGCGCACACGCACGGCGCTCTTTCAAGCCGAGGGGGAACGTCGCCGGCTGACGGTGCGGCCGCTGCCGCAGGCGGGCCGGCCGCCCGGCTTCGTCAATGCCGTCGGGCGCGGCTTTTCCATTGCCGTGCAAGCGAGCCGCAGCGTCGTGCAAGTGGGAGACCCGGTGGACCTGGCCATCACCGTGCGTGGCGACGGCGACCTCGAGGGGTTGTCCCTGCCGCCCTTGAGCGGCGCGGAGGCGCTGCCCGCCGCCCTGTTCTCGGTGCCGAGCGCGCCGCCTTTCGGCGTGCTGGACGCCGCGGCCAACGCCAAGACCTTCGACGTGACGGTGCGCGTGATGAGCGCCGAGGCGCGGGAAGTGCCGGCCATCGCCCTGCCCTACTTCGACCCCATCGCCGGCGCCTATGCTGTCGCCCGCAGCGAGCCCATCGCGCTGTCTGTGCAGACGGGCACGGTCGTCGGCGCTGCGGACGTGGCCGCGGCGATGCCGCCGCCAAGCGCGACGCCGACGCCGGCAGCAAGAGCGCGAACTGCGGCGCCGGCCGCCGCGGGCGGATCGCTCTTGGGGGCAGACATGTCGTTGAGCGATCCGCAGCAGACGCTGCAGGCGCCGTGGGGAACGGGGCTACATCAGCGTTGGCTGTTTGCGCTGTATCTCGCGCCGCTCGGTCTCGCCGGCCTGCACTTCGCTTGGCGCAGCACTGAAGGCCGCCGCGGGCGCCGGCGGCGTGTGGCACGCGCGCTGCGCGAGCTCACGCAAACGCTCAAGGCCGCGCAGCCGGCCAAGGAAGCCGCGCCGCGGGTGATGAAGGCACTGCGCGCGCTCGCCGCGGCGTTGGGCTTGGAGCCCCCGCCACGGGCCGCGGTGATGGAGCGGCTCGATACCACGGCGTTCGACCCGCGCGCCGCGGATGAACCACTCGACGAGGAAACCATCGCCGCGGTGCAAGCGCTGGCGCAGGCATGGCAGCGCGACGCGGCCGGCGATGTGGCGCCCGCGGGCATGGTGGCCGCGGCGGTGCTGGCAGTCGGGTTGCTCGCTGGCGGACCGGCCCTCGCGCAGGACATCCCCACCAACCCCGCAGCCACCGCAACCGCCGCAGTGCAGTTGGACGCCGCGCGCGAAATCTATGGCCGAGCCTTGGCAGAAGGTGACCGAGTGCGCCGCACCCGCCTCTTCACCGAGGCCGAAGAGCGCCTGCGCGGCGTCGCCCAAACGCAGCCCGACGCACCGGAACTGTTGGCAGACTGGGGCAACGCCGCCCTCGGCGCCGGCGCGTTCGGACACGCAGCCTTAGCGTGGCGGCGCGCGCTGGCGGCACACCCTGGCCATGAACGGGCCGCGCGCAACCTCGCTTGGTTGCAGGAGCGGGCACCTAGCTGGCTGCCGCGGCCCGCCACCGCTGGGGCATTGGATTCGCTGCTCTCTTGGCGGCGCCACTTGTCGGCCAGGCAATGGCATTGGGTCGGCGCCAGCGCCTTCGCCCTCGCCGTCGTCATGCTGACGCCGTGGTCTCGCCGTCGCGCGCGGCTCATGCGTCGCGTCGCGGTGCTGCCCATCGCTGGCTGGGCCATCGCAGTGGGCGCCGCGATCTTCGGCAATGCCAACACCGGCGCTGCGGTGGTGCTGGCGGACGGCGTGACGCTGCGCTCCGCGGACAGCGCCGGCGCCCCGCCGACGTTGGCCTATCCGCTGCCGGCCGCCACGGAGATCACGATTCTTGAGCAGCGCGACGCTTGGGCGCGCATTGCGCTCGCCGACGGCACGCGGGGCTGGGCACCGGCTAGCACAGTGGCATGGGTACGCCCGCCGCGCTGACGGCCCGCTTACGACCGCTCGGCGCCGGCACCTCGATGCCGGCCGCAGTGTCAGGTGCGCCTAGACAGGCGCAACAACAGCGGAATGAGGCCGGCGAAAACTGCCCAGCCGGGTGCGCTCTGAACCACTACTCCCCGTCCAAGCGCAGCCAAGGCATCGGCACCCCTTCGGATTGCGCCGGCGGCTTGATGTCGAGCAGTGCCGCGATGGTGGCGGCGAGGTCGATCTGCCGCAACTTGGCCGCCTCAGGCAACGCGCCGACGCCGCGGCCCATGGCGAAGAAGGCGGCCAACATGTCCGGGTGTTCGGGCAGGTAGCCATGCCCGCCCCGCATCGCGGCATAGTCTTGGGTGAGCACGTTGGGCGGCGCCGTGGCGACCAGCAAGTCCCCATGCCGGCCCGGCCACGCCAACCGCCAGTGCCGTGGCAAGGCATCGGGGCGATGCACGGAGATGCCCTCGACCTCGCGCAGCACGCGCTCGGCATCGTCAATCTGCCGCGGGTCTTTGAGAAACACTTGCGCCAGCCCGCCGCCGTAGGCGCGCGCCGGCACACCCGCGGCGCTCAAGGCCGCCACGATGTCGATGACGCCCTCAACCGCCGTGAAACCGTGGTCGCTCACCAACAGCAGCGTCGTGTAGGGCCAAGCGTGGCGGGCATCGAGGCCGTCGATCAGCGTTTGCAGCGCGGCGTCTTGGTCTAGCAATTGGGGCACGATGGCCGCCGGCGTCGGCCCTGCCCGATGCCCGGCGTCGTCCGCCCCGGCCCAGTAGCTCATGATGAGGCGCGGGCTCTCTTCGGCCGGCAGGTCGAACCATTCCAAAATGCGGCGTGCCTTGTGCTGCTCCGGGTGCCGCGCGAACGGCGCCACGCGGTGCGAGACGCCTTGGCCGCGCCAGTCTCCCTCCGAGCCCACCCAGAAGTAGGTGGCCGCATTGACGCCTTGGCGCTGGGCGGCGATCCACACTGGCTCCGCATGGATCCAGTCCGGGTCGCCCACAGGGTAGCGCTTGCCGTCTTCCAGGAAGAAGTTGTCCACGATGCCGTGGACGTCTGGATAGGTGCCCGTGGCGAGGGAGACATGGGCGGGAAACGTGTTCGACGGATAGACGCTCAACAAGCTGGCGCGCACGCCATCCCGTTGCAGCCGAGCGAGGCCGGGGAACTCGGCCCAATCCGGGTAATCGTGGCGCACGCCGTCCCAAGACAGCACGATGACGCGCGGGGCTGGCGGCGCACGCTCACCGCCGTCATCGCCCTGCCCGTGCGCCAGCGTCGCCGGCAACAGCGCCACGGCCAGCGCAGCGATGGCCGCGATGGGGCGGCAGTGGCTGGCCATGTGCATCAGGCCCGTTCGATGCGATAAGCGAACGGGCGGCCTTGGATGTCCGTCCGCAGCGCATCCGGCGGCGTCATGGCGGCATCGAACTCCACCGCCAGCACTTCGCCTGCCACATAGTCCTCGTGCGCTTTGAGCGCCGCCACCACATCGGCGTCGCCGCCGTAGGTGACGCGGATGCGGTCCGTCACTTCCAGCCCCAAATCCCGCCTTGAGCGCTGCAGCCGGTTCACGGCCTCGCGCGCCAAACCTTCGCGCACCAGCGCGTCGTTCAGCGCACAGTCGAGATCGATGGAGACCTTGCTGTCGGACAAGACGCCGCTCCCGGCCCGCGGCGCGCGCAACACATGGATGTCATCGGGGCCGAACGTCTCTCCATCGAGGGTGATCTCGCCGGCCGCTTGGAATTGCTCGATTTCGTCTGGCGTGAGCGCCCCGATGTGCGCTTGAAACGCCTTCATGCGCTTGCCCAAGCGCTTGCCGAGCAGCGGAAAGTCCGGGCGCGCCTTGCAGTCGATATGGCGCGCCTCGTCGCGGTCGTAGGCGACGGCTTTCACATTCAGCTCCGCTTTCACATAGCGCTCCAGCTGGGCGATTTCGTCCAACACGGCTTGGTCGCGGTGGATGATGACGAGGCGCGAAAGCGGCGTGCGCAGGTTGACGCGTGCGTCCTCCCGCTTGCGCCGGCCGAGGAGCACGACGCGGCGCATCCGTTCCACGGCGTCCTCCAACGCTGGCTGGCGCAAGTGGGCCACCGCGTCTGGGTAGTCGCACAAATGCACGCTCAAGGGCTTGGGCGCTGCGTCGCCAGCCAGCTTCGCCAACTCCAAGTAAATGTGCTCCGCCAAGAACGGCGCGAACGGCGCCATGACCAGCGACAGTTCATGCACGGCGGTGTGCAGCGCACTATAAGCCGCGATCTTGTCGGCACTGATGTCCTCGCCCCAAAAGCGCGCGCGATTGAGCCGGATGTACCAATTGGTGAGGTCTTCAATGAACTCAAAGAGCCTAGGCACCACGTTGTACAGCCGGTACCCGGCCATCTCTTCCGCCACCCGGCTCTTCAGTGTTTGCAGGCGCGACAGCAGCCAACGATCCAGCACGTTGCTGCCGTGATGAAAGCCCATCTCCGGCGCCCAGCCATCAATGCTTGCGTAGGTGCGCAGGAAGGCGAACGCGTTGTACCAAGGCAACAGGGCGCGGCGCACCATGTCCCGCGCGCCGGCATCCGTGAACCGCTGATCCTCGGCGCGCACCAAGCCGGAGTTGATGAGGTAGAGCCGCAGCGCGTCCGCGCCGACGGTCTCCATGAGCTCCTCCGGCGGCGTGTAGTTCTTCAAGCTCTTGGACATCTTCTTGCCGTCTTCGGCCATGACGAGGCCGTTGACGATGACATTGCGGAACGCCGGGCGTTTGCGCAGCGCCGCGGCGAGCACCGCAAGCGTGTAGAACCAGCCGCGCGTTTGGTCCAGCCCTTCGGCGATGAACTCGGCCGGAAAGCCACGCTCGAAGATGTCTTTGTTCTCGAACGGATAGTGCAGTTGGGCGTAGGGCATGGCGCCAGACTCGAACCAGCAGTCCAACACTTGCTCCACGCGCCGATAGACGCCGGGCTCGCCATCCACCTCGAAGGTGAGCGGGTCCACAAACTCCCGATGCAAGTCCGTCGGCCGGACGCCGGTGCGCTCCTCAAGCTCGTCCAACGAACCGAGGCACACGCGCTTGCCCGTTGAATCGTTCTCCCAAATGGGCAGCGGCGTTCCCCACACGCGATTGCGCGAGATTGCCCAATCCCGGGCCGCGGCGAGCCAGTTGCCGAAGCGGCCATGCTTGATGTGCTCTGGCACCCAATGCACATCCTCGTTGGCGGCCAGCATGTCGTCGATCAAATCCGTGACGCGGACGAACCAAGACGGCACCGGACGGTAGATGAGCGGTGTGTCGGAGCGCCAGCAGTGCGGATAGGCGTGTTCCACCACCGCTTGCTCGTACAGTGCGCCGGCGCGCTTCAGCCAAGCAATGATGGGCGCGTCCGCGTCCTTGACGAACTGGCCGGCGAAGTCCTCCACCTCGTCGGTGAACACGCCATCCATCCCCACTGGGCAAACGAATGCATCAATGCCATGCTCGCGCAGCACCCGAAAGTCATCCTCGCCGAAGGCTGGCGCCTGATGCACGAGGCCGGTGCCCTCAGTGGTAGTGACATAGTCATCCGCCACCACCACGAATGCGCCGCGCTGCGCCTCGCTGGCGAAGTAAGGAAAGAGCGGTTCGTAGCGGCGGTTGACTAGGCTGCTGCCTTTGAGCTCGGCCAGCGGCTCGAGTTCATGCCGGGCCGCATAGGCGTCGAGGCGCTCCTTCGCCAAGTAAAGCGTCTTGCCGGCGACGCGGTCGCGCGCCTTCACATAGTCGATGTCCGCGCCCACGCATACGGCGAGGTTCGACGGCAGCGTCCACGGCGTGGTCGTCCACACGGTGAGCCAAGCATCCTCGTCGGCCAGCTTGAGCAGGACGGTGACGGCAGGGTCTTGCACGTCCCGATAGTTCATGTTGGCCTCGAAGTTCGCCAGCGGCGTCTGCAGCGCCGTCGACACCGGCATCACCTTGAAGCCGGGGTAGATGAGGCCCTGATCCCAGAGTTGCTTCACCACCCACCACACGGACTCCATGTACCACGCATCCATGGTCTTGTAGCCGTCGTCGAAATCCACCCAACGGCCAATGCGGGTGATGATGCTCTGCCACTCATCGACATAACGTTCGACGATGCCGCGGCACTCGGCGTTGTAGCCGGCCACGCCCAGCTTCTCCACTGCCTGCGCCGCCGACATGCCGAGCTGTTTGTCGATTTCGTGCTCTACCGGCAGGCCGTGGCAGTCCCACCCGAAGCGGCGCAGCACATGGCGCCCGCGCATGGTCCAGTAGCGTGGCACGATGTCCTTGATGACGGAGGCGAGCAGGTTGCCGTGATGAGGCAACCCGGTCGCAAACGGCGGGCCGTCGTAAAAGATGTAGGGCTTCTTGTCGCGGGTGGCCTCCAAGGAGCGCTTGAAGACTTCCTGCTCATCCCAAAACTGGAGGATCTCCCGCTCCATCCGCACAAAGGAGAAGGAGTTGCCCGAACCTAGCGTTCCGCTCATGGCCCTATCTCGGCTCAGGCGTCGCAAAGCGGCGCATTGTAGGGGATTGTCCGACGCCATGCAGATGCTGCGGCGCGAATGAACGCACCGGCTGGCGGCAGCTTGAAGCCCACCAAGCCAGCGCACGGCATATCATGGCTGCTTTGGTTGGCGATGGTGCATTGCGATGAAACTCGGCATGGTGTTCCCCCACAACGAGATCGGCGTCGACCCAGCCGCCATCAAGGACTACGCGCAGGGCGCGGAAGCCTTGGGCGCAGATCACGTGCTCATCTACGACCATGTGCTGGGCGCGGATCCAGACCGGCCCGGCGGCTGGAACGGCCCGTATGACAAGGACGTGGCGTTCCACGAGCCGTTCACCACCTTTGCGTTCATGGCGGCGGTGACCACCACGCTGGAGTTCTGCACCGCGGTGATGATCCTGCCGCAGCGGCAGACGGCCTTGCTGGCCAAGCAAGCGGCGGAGCTCGCCATCCTCTCCAACAACCGCTTCCGGCTCGGCGTCGGCACCGGCTGGAACGAGGTGGAGTACGAGGCGCTGGGCGTGCCGTTCGAGCGGCGCGGCGCACGCCAAGCCGAGCAGGTGGAACTGTTGCAGCGGCTTTGGAGCGAAGACAGCTTCACCTATCGAGGCGAGTTCCACAGCGTGACCAAGGCAAGCATTCTGCCCCGCCCAGAGCAACCCATCCCCATCTGGTTCGGCGGCGGCGCCCCGGCATTGCTCGCCCGCTGTGGCCGCTTAGGCGACGGCTGGATTCCCCTTGGCGGCCCCAACGAGGGCGCCAAGCAAGCCCTTCACGCCATTCGCGCCGCGAGGGAAGCGGCGGGTCGAGAATGGCAAGGCTTCGGCATTCAAGCGCAGGCGCAGAGCCGCGGTGGCAACCCAGAGAAGTGGCGAAGCCACCACGACCGCTGGGCGGAGTTGGATTGCACGCATCTAGCCGTCGTCACCCATTACATGGGGCATGGAACGAACGTCGATGCCCACTTGAAGGCCGCGGCGGCCTACTTCGACGCGGTGCGGGGATGACTGGAGGCTTGAGGCTCGCCTAACCTCCGCGGCGGCAAGCGATGGTTCGCGCCCGCGAAGGCGGATAACTGCCGGCCGCGGCTCGGCTAACCCTCGGCCGCAGCCCCTTCCGCTTCGCGCTGGAACTGCCGGCTCACCTCATCCATCACGCGGCGCTTCAGCACTGCCGGCTCCGCGGCCGGCTCTTGGTAGCGCTCGGCTAGGAGCTCAAGGTCCTCCTCGCCGAACGAGAGGCTGATGCGCGGCCGCTGAATCTTCGCGTATGGCAGCCCCACCAGCTTGCGCACAAAGTCTGCATAGCTCAAGTTCTCTGCCGCCGCCGCCATGCGCAGCCGCTGCATCAGCGCTTGCTGGAACTCGAAATGCACCTGAACCTTGCGCAGCGCACGGCGCTCCGCACGGAAACGCTCTGGGCGTTCGGCGCCGGCGGCAGGCGCGTTGCCGTTGAGCGCGTCGTCCTTCACTGGCTAGTGCCCTCGCCCGGCCACATGGATTCGATGACGTCCAGCGGGCAGTTCACATCCAGCGAAACGTCCGTTTCGCCATCGGCCCACACCTCCACCGTCACGCCAAAGCGCCCACTGGCGTCTTCGCACTCGTGGTAGCGCAGTTCTTCCGCGTCGTCATCCACATGGCGCGACACGTCTTCGCCGCGGCGATCGCGGCTGTAGAAGTAGCCCTCGCCGAAGTTCACCACTTGGTCGTAGCGTTCGGCCACCCAGCCTTCGTACTCGGGCAACTGCGCCGCGAGCTCCAGCGTGGCCAAGCCCTCATCCCACAGCGCGGCAAACGCCCCTTCGTCGAAGAGCCGCAGCACGTCGGCGCGGGGCGCTTCACGGGAAAGGGAGAGCTCCGTCGCCCCGCGCTCCGGCAAGTCCAGATAGATGCGCCCGCCATCGGTGCCGTCTAGCGTCAATTGCACATGCAGGCCATCATCGAAGTGGTAGGTGCCCACCTCGGACACTTCGAAGGTTTGCCCCTGCAGAGCCGGCGGCAGGCTGAGGCGGTGCTTGAAGGTGAGCAGGTCACCGGCGCGTAGATCTCCTGCGGTGGCGAGGCGCCGCGCGCCGCCCGCCCCAGCCTTGTCGCCGAAACGGGCGCGCCACAGCTTGCGCAGCACCGCTAGCCCCCTTGCCTCGCCTTCAGCCGCGCCAGCACATCGTTGGCGCCGCCGCCAGCACTGCCGCCAATGCCCTTGGCGCGCAGCTTGGCATCCAGGTCGTCCCCCGCTTCCTTGCCTTCCAGCCACTCGCCGGCCTGCATGCGATCTTGCCAATCGGTTTGCTTGGCCTTCACCCGTTCGAGGGCCTTGGACACGCGGTGGCCACTCGAACCCGTGGCGGCGAAGTTCTTCGACACGCTCGCGGTGGCGCGCTGCAGCTCCTGCACCGTGCGCACCTTGTCCAAGTCTCGCTTGTTCTTCTGAATGGTGCGCTCGCGGGCCTTGATCATTTGGTGGATCTTGCCGATCTCCATGTCGAGGGCCGCCTGTTCGCTGGACTTCTCCTCACGGTCAGACTCAAGCTCCGCGATGCGCCCCGCCACTTCCGTGGCCAGCCCTTCCTCGCCACCCTCAAGGGCCGCGACGGCCTTGCGCTCGTAGTCCCCAATGTCCGCGTTCAACGTTGACAGCTCGCGCTTCAACTTGATCTCGGTGCTCTTCATCCGCGTCAGGCTCTGCTTGGCGCTGGCGATGGCGTTCTCCGCGTCGCGGATCTCCTGTTCCAAGATGCGAATGGCGTTGGCATCGACGATGGCCTCGCCCACTTCGTTGGCGCCGCCTTTGAGCGCCGTGAACATGTCTCTCAAAACTCCCATGATTGCCTCCGGTAGGTGATGGTCTTTCGCGTCAGGCGAGCAAGTGCTCGACGGCTTCGAGCACATCGATGGCGTTCTCCGCCTGCACTTCGAGCTCGTGGGCAATGACCTCGAAGCGCGTGGACAACGCCATCGCGCCAAACAGGATGTAGGTGTCGCCCTGCAAGCCGATGGCGGACAGGGGCACCGCCGGGCTCAGCCGCAGAAATGCCTCGTTCAGTTCGTCTGCCTTGCCGGCCGCGACTTCCGAGGCGTTGAACAGTGGCGTCACCGAGAGGATCTGGGTTTGCGTCTCGGTGATGTGGATGGGGAACTCGTCGTTGTTGGAGCAGACGACTTCAAGGATGCCGTCCTCCGTGACCAGCGCGTCGAAAGTGGTGCCCTCCTCGTCCTCATAGTCGTTGAGGCGGAAGGCGAGGTCTTCCAATGCCATGCCGGAAATCTCCTTAACTGTTGCCTGAGAGCGCCGCCCGAAAGCCGGAACGACCCCGATGCGAGCAAGCTATGACATATTATGTCGAAGGTCAAGGGTTCTTTCGAGACGGGTTGCGCGATGGCGTGAGGCATCGGCGCTCGGCGGCGCGGGGCAGGCCCGATCTCGCTTTGGGCGCCGCCGGCACCTCTCGCCGGCCGTGTGGGCGGCACCGCGACTCACGCCGTGCGAGCAGCGCTCGCCTACGGCACCTCCTCCCCCGCGAAGTACACGCCTTGGAAGGTCTGCCAAGCCGTTTGGTGATAGCCATACACCGCGTGCTCGCCCAAGCGGTTCACGCGGATGTCCGCCACGCCGTCGAAGAAGCCGGCAGGAAAGGCGAATGCGGCGGCAATGGCGGCGGCATCCAGCCAGCCATCGGGCGTGGCCGCTTCCTCGGCGAGGGCCATGCGGGCGGATGCGGGGCGGCCGGCGACGGTGCCGATGGTCCACCCCCACTCGCCAAAGCTCGGCACGTTCGCGTGGTACTGCTCCACTTGGAAGCCGGCATGGGCCATCGTCTTGCCGATGGCGAGGAACGCGGCCTTGGCATGGTACGGCGACGTCGATTGCGTGACGAAGGCGCCATCCGGCGACAGCAACTGGCGCGCGCGGGCATAGAAGTAATCGCTGTAGAGGCGATCAAGGTCTGGGTGGCTGGGATCCGGCAAATCCGCGATGATCACATCGTACCGCTTCCCCTCCCCGACCAGACGCTCCACCTCGACGAAGGCATCGCCAACGATGGCCGTCGCCCGCGCATCGGCGAAGGCCCCCTCGTTCAAGCGCGTGAGGGCATCCGAGAGCCAACCCGGGGCGGCGGCGTCCGCGCCTTGGAACAGCTTCAGCAATTGGGCGTCGAGGTCAATGAGGTCGACCGCGGCCGGCTTCCAGCGCAGCACGTCGCGCAGCGCCAAGCCATCGCCGCCACCGAGTATCAGCACCCGTTCGCGCCGATACGCGGCGAGCATTGGCGGCGTGGTGAGGTATGCGTGGTAGATGCGCTCGTCGTTCGACGCGAATTGCAGCCGGCCATTGATGTAGAGGCTCAACACGTCTGGCTTGCCGGCGGCAATGTGGCGCTTGGTGAGCACAATGCTCTGATAGGGCGTTTGCAGGCTGTGCGCCACCCGATCTTTGAACAGCGTATCGCTCAGGCGCCCCATCCACTCCACGCCGAAAGCGGCGAAGCAGACGAGCAGCACCACCATTGCGCCATGGCCGAGCCAGAGCCAGCCGGCGGGCCTCAGCGCATCGCGCCACAGCAGCAGAAAGCCGATGCCGATGGCTGTGTTGGCGGCCGCTGCGCCCACCGCCGCGTGGGCGATGGGCAGCTTGAGGCAGATGAGCACCCAAATCGCCGCGCCGACGCCGGCGCCGATGTAATCGGCCCCATACATCGTGCCGAGGTTGTGCTCCAAGTGCTTGCCGTGGACGTGCTGGCGCACCCGCGCGATCAACGGAATCTCCATGCCGATCAAGAAGCCGATGATGAAACCGAGCACGAACGGCAGCGCGCGGGAGAGCGTGACCAGCGTAGCCGCCAACCCGCCCTCGAACTCGACGAAGGCATCTACGCCATACAGTTGGCGCAACAATTCCGGCAGCGAGTAGGCGAAGGCCACTGCGGCGGAGAGCGCCAGCACCGAGGTCGCGCCCAAGATGGCGATGCCGAGCTCCAGCCACGCGAAGCCGCGATAGATGGCGCTCACCCATTTGGCCGCGAAAGCGCCGACCCCCATCGCCACGATCATCAGCCCGATCATGGCGTAGAGCGTCGGCTCCACCGCGCCGAGGATGCGCCCGGCGTAGTGCGCCATCAGGTATTCGTAGATGAGGCCGCATGCAGCGACGACGCCCATGCCGCCGATGAGCGCAGCATCGTGCAAGCGCAGGCGCCGGCGTTGCGTTTCAGCGCGCGCAGTCATGGTGGACCGCGGTCATTGGCGCGGTTGGAGGCGGCTTGTGGCCGGCGCGTCTGCGCCGCACCGCGCCGAATCGGTGCCACGCGGCGCTCGTGCCATCGCGTGTCGTGGCAGGGCTGGCGGGAATCGCCAGCACGCCACCGGCTCAGATGCAGGCTGGCTTCAACCGACCACCGCCCGGATGACAAGCCCGATGCCGATGAACACCGCGGCTTCAATGGCGGCCACGCCGACATTGCGCTGCTCGTCCACCTCAGCCACCACATCAATGCCGCTCAGCACGATCCGCTGCGCCAACATCGACAGCGCCAACAACACTGCCGCCAAGATGATGGCCCAGACGAGCCAAGCGACGTAGGCGAGGGCCGCCGCGCCGTCCGCGCCGGGGGTGAAGGCGACCAACCCGCCGGCGGAAGAGGAGGCAAGCGCCGTGCCGATGAGATGCCCGGCGTAGCGGACGCCCAAGGCCGTGTTGCCCTTGGCGATGGCATCCTGCCAACGTTCCCCGGCGTGGCGGCGCGCGTAGATCATGGCCCGGGCGCGGGTGACGCCGAGCACCACCACTTGCGCCAAGAAGAAGACGATGGCCACCGCCGCCAAGGCTTGCTCCAAGCTGCCTTCCGCCCAACCCGCGGCGCCGTGGATGAGCGTTCCCAAGGCGATGAGGTTGGCCGCTTGCACGGTGCCGGCGGCGGCGTTCTCGCCATTGATCGCCTCGCGCACGGAGAACTTGTGGAAGACGATCCAGTCGTTAATCAAGAGGCCCACCTTCAAGAGCGCGAGCCCAACCACGGCGTAGGCCACGACGACGGTGAGTTCCTCGGTAAACGTCACCGCCGGGTCGCCAGCGCCAGCCGCCGCCAGGATGAGGGCCACCGCCCCGGCGCCGCCAGCCAGTGCCAAGCCGAACGCCAGATTGTCCTTCTCGGAGAGTTCGTGGCGCGAATCCACGCCGAACAACATGCTGGCGCCATACCGCAGCCCGCAAATGGCGACGATGGCCACCAACAGGTCCAACGCGACGATGCCCCAGATCCAAATGCTCAGCGAATCAAACATGCCTTGGCTACCCCCCTGCTCTCGTCACTTGCCGCGTCTTGGGCCGCGTTGGCCGCCGCTGCCAAAACCACGCATGGACGCCGTGCTGGCGCGCGCTTGGCCGCCGGGGCGGCTGTATGAGGACGCGAACTTCTGCCGCGCCACCGCGGTGGAAGCGCCTTGGCGCCGTTTGGCGTATGGGCTCGCGAAGGTGCGCCCCTCAGACGAGAACTTGCGCCGCGCCGTGGATTCCACGCGCGCTTGGCGCTGCCGCGCCGCCGGCGACGTGTAGTTGCGCCGCCCATAGTCGTGGTAATAGCTGTAGTCGCGCCCGCCCGCCCAAGCGCCGTAGCCGATGGTCCTGCCGCCGAGCAATTGGCTTATGAGCATGTACTGGCCGTACCACGCCCAAAACGAGTTGCCGCCAGAATCCGTGCGCCACTGGCCATAGTTCGGGTTGCCCACGAGTTGGCCGCCGGCGCCAAGGCTCTGCGCGCCATTCGCCCGCTCGGATGCCTCTTTGCTGATGGCGCCCACCCGGGGCAGCGCCCCGTCTGATATGTCCGCAAGCACATTGAGCGGGTCTGTGAGGGCTAGGTTGAACTCTGCCGGCGCAGCCGCCTCCGAGAGGCTCTGCAGCTCTCCGGCGAGGGCGGTGTACGCATCGACGCCAGCATCTTCTGGCGGCATGGCGCGCCGCGCCCCGTCCAGGCGCGTGAGCAACCCCTTGTACAGCGTGCCTTCGCGCGTGCCTTCCTTGCCCAACAGTGTGGCCACTTCGGCCATTGACGGCTTGCTGCGCGCCACTTCCTTCGCATATTGGCCGATGAGCACCGCGTTGGAGAGGCGGTTTCGATCCAGATCTTGCCCAAGCTGCTGAGTGGCCGTGGCCACCGTGGCGAGTTCAGCTTCCACCTGCCGCCGTGCCGAACCGCTGCCGTCGCAGCCCACCAACAACAGCGCCGCCATCGCCGTGATCACCGCGCCCGGCATCAGCAACGCAAAGATCGCCGAGCGTCCGTCGCTGTTCACTCGCCATCCTCCCGATCATCCAATGCCGGCCGGCGCAGCGCCCGAATGCGCACTTCCCCGCCCGGCGCCGCCGCGGCGATCACCTCCGCCGCCCGCTCGGCATCGCAGCCGCCGCACATGAAGATGTCAAACGCGGCGTAACCCCGCTCCGGCCAAGTATGAACCGTGACATGGGATTCGGCGAGCAGCGCGACGCCCGTCACTCCCAGCGCTGCGCCAAACGGATGCATGTGGCAAGAGAGGACGCGCGCACCCCCAGCCTGCGCCGCGCGGCGCAAGAGCGACTCCAAGGCCGCCTCGCCCAAGCTCGCATGGGCGCCGAAGCACTCGATGAGCAGATGCTGCCCGGCCGCGCCACCAGCCATGTCGGGATGCGCTGACATAATATGACGGCATGGTAGGCCGGCATGGCGGCAGGCGCAACCGCGGGCGGGAAGGCCATTGGCGGGTGGGAGGATGGCTGCTGACGGCGGCCGCTCCTGATGTCGTAGCGGGAACGCTCCCAGCCCCACCTCATGTCTATTGTGTCGAAGGCGAAGGTGGCACCCTCGCTTCAAGCGGCTTGGCATGCCCTAGGGAAGGTCTGAACAAGCGCTGGCGGTGCTGCGACAATGGGCGTGTTGACCGTTGGGAGAGGCGTTCGATGACCGAAGCGACCCAAGCGACGTTCGCGGAGTTGGAGTACAGGGCGAAGAAGCGGAAGACGCGGCGGGAGAAGTTCCTGGAGCGGATGGAGGGGCTGGTTCCGTGGAAGGAGCTGGAGGAGGTGATTCGTCCGCACTATCCGAGGGCGGGCCGCGGCCGCCGGCCATATCCGCTGTCGGCGATGCTGCGGGTGCATTGCGCGCAGCTGTTTTACAACCTGAGCGATCCGGCGATGGAGGACATGCTGTACGAGGTGGAGTCGGCGCGTCGGTTCGCGGGCCTGAAGCTGTCGGCGCTGCCGGACGAGACGACGATCCTGAACTTCCGCCATCTGCTGGAGAGGCACGGCTTGGGGGAGAGGCTGCTGTCGGCGATCAACGCGAGCTTGGCGTCGCGGGGCCTGAGGCTGCGGGAGGGGACGGTGGTGGACGCGAGCATCGTGGAGGCGCCGTCGTCGACGAAGAACCGTTCGGGCAAGCGGGATCCGGAGATGCGGCAGGCGAGGAAGGGGAACCAGTGGCACTTCGGGATGAAGATGCACGTCGGCGCCGACGCGGAGACGGGGGTGGCGCACAGCTTCGCGGCGACGTCGGCGAGCGAGTCGGACGTGGCGCACGCGCACCGCCTCCTGCACGGCGGCGAGAGGCGCGTCTGGGCGGACGCTGGCTACCGGGGCGTGGAGAAGCGCCCGGAGAACCGGGGCCGGGGCGTGGACTGGCGGGTGGCGATGCGGCCGGGCCTGCGGCGGCAGTTGGAGCCCGGCGGCGAGGCGGCGCTGCGGGAGAAGGAGAAGGCGTCGGTCCGCGCCAAGGCGGAGCATCCGTTCTTCTATGTGAAGCGGATGTTTGGGTACGGCAAGGTGCGCTACCGGGGGCTGCGCAAGAACGCGCAGCGGATCGCGCTGCTGCTGGGCTTCGCCAACCTGCTGATCGCCGAGCGGAGGCTGGCCGCCTGAGCGCGGCGCCCGTGCGCCCGGAAGGCGGGGAAAACGCTGGAAACGGCGTCGAAACGGCGGAATCGCGCCACATTCGCGGCGGTTCCGCGCCCACGGCGCTGTCGAACCTGCCTTCGCCGACCGCCAGCCGTCGATCGGCGCACTGTTCAGACCTTCCCTAGGTCAGGTATCCGCACCATTCGCCCTTGCTGGCGAGTGGCGATGCGGCCGGGACCGCGCCGGCGAAGCGAACAAGGCGAACAGTGGCTGCGCGAACACCTCTGCGCGTTGAGGACACGACGGCGACCTGTCGAAGGCGACATGGACGCCGCGCAACGCGCTCGCCGGGCCGCCGAAGGGACAGGCTCACACGCGGTAGGCGTTCTGGTCAAGGCGGGGCGTAGAGCATCCTCTGCGGCTTGAGTGTCGGGGTTCTGGAGACTACTCTTCGGACATCGAATTTCATCGCCAGAGCGGAAGGGAATCGTACACGGACACATGGGATGGACAACACGCAGCGGTCGGCAGCGCCCGATTTGTCATAAGCGGGCATCCCCAGTGCGTACCGCGCAGATGACAACAACATTTCGCATAAAGGCCGCAATCCTTGCGGCGTTGGTCGCCGTGTCCGCCAGCGCCTTCGGCTCCGAGTTGAGCAGGTGCGAAAGCGTGGACGACTTCACGGATGAGGAGCTCACTGAGGCCGTAGTCCTTGCGGCGTTGGCCGCCGTGTCCGCCAGCATCTTCGGCTCCGAGTGGAGCAGCTGCAAAAGCGTGGACGACTTTACGGATGAGGAGCTCACTTTCGCCTCGGCGTCTGTGCCGAACTTTGTGACAAACGGCGCGTCACTGCATGTCCGTTGCTCCGGCGGGAAGGACTTTGAGGTCTTCTTAGCTTTCGGCCACTTGGACCTGACCGGAAACCCTGATTACCGTTTTGACGACAGCCCGCCAGCCACCCTGAACGTGAGCGACAGCGAAGGTGGGACGGCCCTGTTCGTGAGCGGCGAGGAGGGGTTCGCTAGGTCGTTGCAAACTAGCGACAGGCTTCGCGTCTCGCTGCCCTACCACTGGCATGAGCGCACGATGCTGGACTTCGACTTGACGGGCTCATCAGGCCACATCGACAGGGTTTTTGCCGCCTGCGGAAAGCGAACATTGGCGCAGCACCTTGCCGCTGCCACAGACGTGCCCCCACCGCTCCGTTAGCTCCCGCCGTCGCTCGAACGTTCATCCTGTCGGCCGGGATCGTCCACGTCACCACCGACAAGGCCATGGGGTTGCGCAAGTCGCGCCCATCTTCCCGGCCCATCAACGGCGTAGGACACCGGCCGCCAGGTCGAGACCAGTCGCGCCCCCGGCACGGCGAGCCCTACCGTCCATCAGTTGCGCACAAGTTGTGCAGACCCTTATGCTGGGTCTCTATTGAGCGAGAACGGTGCTCTTTGACGAGTTGAACTCGTTGCAATCGGCCGGGCGATTAGGTGGGCAGGCCGCTCTTGCATCGGTCTCAAGAGTCAGGACGGGGAAGGAAATGGAGAACGAAGTCGCGGCTCTTGGGCTCGGCATCATCGGTGGCATTGCCATCGTGGCCGTCATCGTCCGGTTCTGCTTCGACGCCTATGTGCAACGCGCGGGCGGGCTCGACCTCGTGAAGGGGCGGCCGGGCAAGAACGACAACGAGAAGGCCATCAGCAATCTCATTGAGTTACTTCAAAATGCCGAGCGTTCGATCATCATGTATGATGACGGCAGCAAGGCATCTGCGGATGTGTACGACGACGCAGGGTTGATTTCTGCGGCCAAGGCAAGAATGGATCAGCAATCCCAGCTACGGATACGCTGCTTCTTCAACTACGAAGGCGAGCTCGCCTTCGTCGAAGAACTCTCTCGTCGGTACAAGGGTAGATTCGAGGCCAAGGTGCGCCGCAGCAAGCGCAGGCCTAGGGGCGACAAGCACTTCAAAATCGCCGATGGTGGCACCATTGGGTACATTTCCGACCACAAACTGGATGACCGCGATCGCGACTATGTCCAGTGGGATTGCCGGTCTGTGGGGCAACTGGAACGCATTGCCGTCTTCGGCATCCATCTACTCAGGTTTTGGTGGTGGTGGATCTCTCCTGCGAGTCGGCCAACTGAGTCGCCGTGACGTTCACAGACTTCACGCCAATGATGCTCTATGCGTCATTGGTAGCCATCATGTCTTGGGCCGGTGTTGTAACCGGACAAATCAATGACGCCAAGAAGAAGGCAGATGTCGGCAAAGTTGAAACGTTGTCCAACATCGCCAGACGTGTCTTCAATATGGCTAGGCTCCATGTCGTACTGATTCTGGTCTACATGCTAGCTGTTCTAGTCATCGGTTTCGCAGACGCATCCACCTCTGTTCTCTGGAAGTCGGCGCAAGCGGCGTTCTGGATCATACACGGTGTGGCCATCGTGGCGTTGTTGTTGAAGCTCAATGCGTGGTTCGGCGTCGAGGTCAGAAAGGTGGGCTAGGCTCACATCGCGGCTGTGTGCCACCCGCTTCCCCTATCATGGCCGCTGACATGTCCCCACCCCTGCTGCCGCCGCGGTCTGCGTTTCCTTGGTATCTCGCCGCGTCGGGCCTGTGGCTGGGGGCCATCAGCTTGCATTGGATCATTGTGCCGTGGGTGTTGATCGGCATGCTCGATGTCAGCCCGGAGCGCTACAGTTTGAGCCGGGTGTTGATCGAGGCGCCAGCGCTCGTCGCTCTGTTCGCCGGCGGCGTGCTCGCGGATCGCCGGGATGGGCGCAAAGTGCTCATCGCATTCGCCGCCGTGGCGTGCCTGCCGCCCTTGGCAATGACGGCTGCGGCACCAACGTTCTGGACGACGGTGGCGTTTGGCGTCGCCGTGGCGCTGTTGCAGTCGTTCAGCGACCCAGCGCGGCAGGCGGCCTTGAGCGCCGTGAGCCGGCTGGACATTCAGCGCGCCGTCGTCATCGTCACGGTGGTCACATCGATAGTCGGCATCGGCGGCTTCGCGCTCGGCGGCCAGATCAAATCCGTTGGCGTGGGCTGGGTGTTGGCGGGGGAAGCGCTGCTGTTTGCATTGGCGGCAGCGGCCGCGCATCCGCTGCCAGCGCTGCCGGCGCGCCAATCCAGCGGCAGGCCCAATCCATTTGCCGGCCTCCGCGCACTCAAGCGCCAGCCCCTGTTGCGCGATGTGATCGGGCTCAACTTCGTGTCCGCGTTGGTGAACGCCGGCGCCTACACCATCGCCATGCCGTTCATCGTCACCAAGGTGTATGGCGGCGACGCGGCCTTCCTCGCCAACCTGTTCATCGCCTTCACCGCCGGCGCCATCGTGTCGAACGTGGCGTTGTACGTTGCCATGCCGCTCTTGCGCCCAGGGCGGCTCTTCGCGCTGATGCAATTGACCCGTGCCGCCATCCTCGCGGCGCTCCTGTTCCAGCCACCTGCATGGCTCTTCTTCGTCCTGGTGGCGGCTTGGGGCCTCAACATGGGCGTCACCTCGACGTTGGCGCGGGCGATCGTGCAAGAGCAGGCGCCGGTGCCGCAACGGGCGCAAGTGCTGGCGTTGTTCGTCTTCAGCTTCATGCTGGCGGCGCCCATCTCCGCGGCGCTGCTCGGCCAGCTCGTCGCAGCAACCGACCCGATGACCGCGCTGGCGCCTGGCATCCCGGTGTCCGCCCTCATCTTTCTGGCGGCTAAGCGGCGGGGAGAGCTATGGGGCTACCGCTCCCCTTCGCACCCGGCCGGCGGCGCTTTGCGGTAATGCGGGTGGTGGCATCCGGTGCGACGCAGGACAGCTATCCGGCCAGCAGACATCCGCGGCAATGCGGGAGCCGCCGCCCAAGACCCTAGACAAAGCCAAAGCGGCATCGACTGCCGCGCTCCCGCCGCTAACCGCGCCGGTTCACTCCGATGGCATCGCCATGTCCGCCGCGAGAGTGCGAATCCAACGTTCCTCGTTGATGAAGCCGGCTCCCCACGAGGCGTACTCCGGCCCTAGCCCAGTGGCCACCACTGCATCGACCGTCGCGCCTTTGCCAAGTGCATCGGCTACCACTTGACGGGTCTCGCGCAGCACCTGCACCGCTGCCCGCACGGCGTCGAGGCCACCGAGGGCACCGTGGCCGGGGATGACCTTGACGTCGGGCGGCGCCCACTCAAGCACCGCCTCCAAGTTGGCGATGTAGCCGGCCACCGTGCCGCCGGCCGCCAAATCGACGTACGGGAAGCCCCCGTTGAATAGCTGATCGCCCAAATGCAGCACGTTGGAACCTGTGAACCACACGGCGCTGTCGCCGTCCGTGTGCCCAGCGGGCAGGTGCATGAGGCGGATGTCGTCGCCGTTGAAGTGCAGGCTCAAGGATTTGGCGAAGGTGACGCTCGGCAAGGCGGCGGCCGGCAAGCTGGCGTCTTCCAGCAAACGGACGCGCACGTTGTGATGGGCGATGATGGCACCCGTTTGGCCGAAGTGGGGGTTTCCGCCCACATGGTCGCCGTGGTAGTGCGTGTTGAGCACGAACTGCGGCGCTGCCCCGCCCAGCGCGTCGATGGCCGCCTGAATGCGCTCCGCCAAGGGCAGGAATTGGTCATCGACGATCAACACGCCATCGTCGCCAATGGAGACGGCGATGTTGCCGCCAGCGCCGGTGAGCATGTGGATGGCGCCGCTCACCGGCGTGGCCGTGATTTCCACATCGTCGAAGCGGCCTTGGGCCGCGGTGCCGGGCGCCGAGGCAACCAGCCAACCAACCACCATGCAGGACATGAGGCGGGCGGCCAGCCTTGGCCGCAAACGCAGCGCGCGGAGCGAACATGAGGTCTTGGATCGTCTCGGCATGGGGTCTCCTAATCAGCCCGGCAGATGGCACCGCCAGTGTCGCAGATTCCGCGACGCTCTGCGGTTGCCTCGCGGCGTCGCCGCATGACCGGCTGAGCGCTACCGCAACTACACAACGCCCACCGCATCCGCTACATTCACGCCTTGGCGAGACTGGATGAAGCCTCCGTCATGGCCAAAGGAACCGCTGTGTCCACGCGCCAGCCACCCGTGACGCCGCGGGCGTGGCCCGCGCGAAGCGTCTGCGCCGCCTTGCTGGCCATCAGCGCGACAGTCGCCGTGGCGCAAGCAAGCGTGCCGGACAACGTTGGCCATCCCACGTTCGCGAGCCCGCACGCGCAGCCAATCGCCGTCGTTGGCCACTCGGTGTACGTCGCCAACACGCCGGCGGACACCGTGGATGTCGTTGACGCCAAAACGCTCACCGTGGCGGCGCGCATCAACGTCGGCATCGATCCTGTCAGCGTGGCAGCGCGGCCAGATGGCGCCGAAGTGTGGGTCGCCAACCATGTGTCGGATTCGATCAGCGTCATCGACGCGCGCCCGGCCAGCCCAACCCGCCACCAGGTCATCGCCACCATTCAGGACATAGACCCAGAGACGCTGGCCACCCGCTTCGACGAACCCGTCGGCATCGCCTTCGCCAGCAACGCCAAGGCCTACGTTGCCCTTTCGCCGGCGAACCGCGTTGCGATCGTGGATGTCGCCCGGCGCGCAGTGACCGGGCACTTGGACATCCGGGCGCAGGAACCGCGCGCCTTGGCGGTGCGGGGCGGGCGGCTTTACGTCATCCCGTTCGAATCCAACAACCAAAGCCAGCTCTCCGGCTGCTTCGCCGCCGCCGTCGGCCGCCAAGACTGCACATTCGACGCAGTGGAGCATGTGTTCACCAACAACAACGTGCTGTCCCTGAATTACGACGCGGACATCGTGAGGAACCCGCGCCTGCCAGACCGGGACCTGTTCGTCTTCGACACCGCCACGGACACACTGCTGCACACCGTGAACACCCTCGGCACCCTGCTCTACGGCATCGCCGTTGACGGCCGCGGACGGGCGTTCATCGCCCAGACGGACGCCCGCAACATGGCGAACGGGCTGGCCGGCACCGAGGGGCATGGCCTCGCCGAAATGGAGAATCGCGCATTCCTGAACCAGATCACGCGGGTGGCCTGCGACGCCGAGTGCAACGCCCGCACGTTCTTTGACTTGGAGCCGACGCCGCCCAATCACCCAGCGCCGGGGATGGCCTTGGCGACGCCCTTCGGCATTCAGGTGAGCGACGATGACCGCCTCTTGGTGGCCACCGCGGCCGGTTCAGATCGGGTCTTCACCATGGATGCGGAGTCCGGCGCCGTGCTGGGCCGGGTGCGCGTGGGCGCCGGGCCGCGTGGCGTGGCCCTTGCAGCCAGCCCAACCGGCGCCGCGCAGACGGCATGGGTGTTGAATGCCTTGGACAACAGCGTCTCGGTGGTGGACGTGTCAACCCCTGCCGCCCTCTCGGTGACGGCGACGATTCGCCTCGACGATCCCACGCATCCCGTCGTCAAGCGCGGCCGCATCGCCTTCAACGACGCGGACGCCTCCTCCACGGGCACGTTCTCCTGCGAGAGTTGCCATCCAGACAACCACACCGATCAACTGATTTGGGTGCTCGACACGCCCCTTTGCGATGTGGACGGGTGTACGCAAGTTCCACCCCGCCTCACGATGCCGGCGCGGGGCTTGCGCGACACCCAGCCGTATCACTGGGATGGCATCCCCGGCGACCCCTACGGCGGCAACAACACCGCATCCATCAACGCCGACGTGGCGCCGAATTGCGGCTTGGAAGACCCGCGCGGCTGCACCGAGATGCTGGTGGACGGCAGCATGGCGACCACCATGTGCGACGTGGCCAACTGCCCCACCAACGACGCCGGCAAGGCCGGTTTGCTCGATGGCGACGAGCGCGAGGCGCTGGCGAGCTACATCTTGAGCGCACCCTATCCGCCGGCGCCGGCGCGCCCCTACGACAACGTGATGACGCGCTCAGCCCGAGACGGCTTCTTCGAGTTCAGCTTCATCAATGACGCAAGCGGTCGCACCACCGGCGCCCCGACCTGCGGCGCCTGCCACAAGATGCCGTTTCTCGTCAGCACCAACACCCCCGGCACGGGCATGGATGCGCCAACTTGGCGTGGCGCCTACGAACGTTGGACCATGCTGCCCCAAGGCCGCCTCAACATTTTGGACCTGTTGAATCTCGTGCGCATGGACGACACGTTTCCTGAGCAGGACATGTGGAGGCTGGCCGGCGCCTCGCCGGACATCTGGGAGATGGTGTTGCAAGGCGGCACGGGCTTCCACGGCAGTTTCGCCCGACAGGTGACCCTGAACCACGCGACCGCGCACCGCGCGGACACGGCGCACCTCTTGCAAGCGCTGGAAATCGCCGCGGCCGAGGAAGCCATCGTCCTGCAAGGGGAAGGCGCGCGCATTGCCCGTGGCCAAGCGAAGGCCATCGCCGTGGAGTTCCGCGGCAACAACTACGCCGAACGCCTTGGCGGCGCCACGTTCTCGCGCGCCGCGCTGCTGCGCGAGGCGGCCGCCGGCGAGTTGGTGTTGACGCTCACGGGGCGCTTGGGGCCGAACGTTGATCTCGATCATCCGCAGCCGGCGTTGTGGCCGGAGGGCGTGATCGAAGCGCAACTGCGCACCGTGGACATTCCGTTCCTGAGCGTAGCCGGGACGCTGCGCTTCAGCGGGCGGCACATTGAGCCGGGGGCCGCGCTGTTCGTCGACGGCCGCCGCAGCGCCGGCGAGGTGCGTTGCGCCGCCGGAACGCTGCCGGCCTGCCAGGGGGAAGTGTTGGTCGCCCAACTCGACGCCCTGCCGCAACCGGGCGGCTTGCACTTCCTGCAGGTGCAGAACCCCGGTGGCTTCGCCAGCAACGACATGCTGTTCTTTTCCGAACAATCCCCACTGCCGCCACGCCGCGGCAACTTGGTCTCAAGCGGCGGCTCTTTCACGCGCGGGTCTTTGAACGACACCAACTGGAACACCGTTGAAATGGCCACTCAACTCATTGAACAGCGTGGCGGCGAGGTACATGTTTCCGTGCGCGAGACCGGTGCGCGGCCTTGGCACGCGCAACTCAGCCATGCCGTGATGGTGACGCGGGGCCAGCAATACACGATCTGCTATGACGCGCGCGCCCAAGGCCGCCGCGTGATGACGGCGTACCTGGACACCAACATGGATGCCTGGCGCAACCTGAGCGGCGGCCAGTTCCGCGCCAGCCTCACCACTTCGCGCAAACGCTTCCAACACACCTTCACGGTGGCCGAGACAGACCTGCACGCCCGCGTGGCGTTCGATTTCGCGCAGAGCCCCTTGGACGTGTGGATGGACAACATCGGCGTCTATGAAGGCAACCGTTGCGGCACGCCGTGAGCCGCGGCCGGCACCGCGCAATCCGCTAAGGAACGCCTGAACAAGGGCGGCGCCGCTCGGCGTCCTCCAGCAACACCCGATGCGCGGCCGAGCCGACGGCCACCGAAGTCAGCGTGACCGGAACGTGCCACGCTGACCTCGCTTCCCCGGCGAGTTCAATCCCGAACCGCGCCGTTCCGCCGGGCGGCACCGACGCGGGGAGCGGCGGATTCCCAATCAATTCCACCCCCATCCCAGCCGACCCAGTTCCAGCGGCGCTCACCAGCGCTCCGGCATGGCCGCCCAGCGCCACGGCGCAGCGGCGCTCGGCGCCCCTGCCGAAGGTCATGGGCACTGGCTTGCCGTCGGGATGCAGCACCTGGCACCGGAACGGAGCTGCGACGGGGAACTCGATTGACTCTTCCCCGTCGCAGAGGCGCAGCTGATTCCACGCCCCGGCCGGCCACAGGGCAAGAATCTCGGCGCGTTCCAACGGATCGCGGACCGCTCCGGCCAGCCGCTGCTGGTCCTGGTCGCCCGCGCCGGCCACGCCGTCATCCGCTTCGGCGCTGACCATCATGCTGCCGTCGAAGTCCCGCACCACGGAGACGCGCCAGTCTGCGCAGCGCCGTATGGCGGCGTCCGGCAGCCGGACGCAGCCCACTGTTTCCTTCCCCCGGCTGAGCTGATCGGCGTGACGAGGCGTTGCCGCTGGCGCTTCGGCACGCCAGCATTGATGCCCATCCGGGAACGATTCGGCCCGAGCGCCGAATCCGACAGCGCCGTCGGCTGTCGCGAAGGCGCTCACGGCGAGGGCCAGCCATGTCGCCGCATCGTTCATCACCGCCCCTCGCTCATCATGCCCGGCAGCGCGGAATGACGCCCCTTGGCTACCGTCAAGATCGCCGACTTGCAGCTACCGAGATGCCTAGCTGCCTCTAAACGCGCCCCTTGCGTTTCAGCACAGCCAAGTGATTGCGCACGTTGTCGTGCTCGAAGTAGCCATCCTGCAAGTGGCGCGCCCCGATGCCGGTGAGCGGCGCGCGCCCATGCAGCACCCGATGCCCGGCAACGATCAAGATGTGCCCCGCTGAGAGGCGCAGCCGCGCTTGAGCGGTGCGGGCGCGGAGGCGGCGCGACAGCTCCCGATACGCGCGGTAGAAGGCATAGAGTTTCGGCTCTGAGAGCGGGATGGGCTGCATTGTTTGGTTCGAGTAGCGCAGCATCCGCACTTGGCCGGCGCGGTCGAGCTGCACGATCGGGTTGACGGCATAGGTTTCGTCATCGGTGCTGAACAGACGAAACGGCACCGCCACCTCGCACAACACGTCAAAGAGGGCCGGCGATGCGCGCCGCAAACCCTCCAGCACCCGAAAGCCATCGACGATGATGGATTCTCCCCCAGCGCACTCGTTCACCAACATGTGCAACGCCTGAACGCTCGGCGGCCATGTGTAGCTCACCATGTCATTGTGCGGCGGGATGTCTTCCGCGGTGTGAGCGATGTTGTAACCATGCGGATTGACGGCGACGTTATGGATGCGCTCGAACACCACTTCGCGCAGCGGCCCTAAGCGCGGCGCCAACGTCTCCAGCGAACCTGGCGTCGTGGGCGCGTTTACCAAGACGGCGGCGCCGGCGGTCAGAAACTCCTCGATGAACGATGCTGCCGTGGCGTCCTGGGACAAGAACTCGGCGTAGTCGAATGCATGTGGGCGAAACCGGCCATCCCAATGATGCAGCGCCGGCGGCGGCGTTTGCGTGAGCCGCCAGAGGTCTTGCGCGAGATAGCAGGTGCGATGGCCGTCTGGCCAGACGATGTAGAGCGCCGCGTCACCGTCGCCCCGCTCCTCCAAGGTCACTTCATGGGGCCGCAAGCGCACCGGAACGTTGTCTACACGGAAGCGTTTCTCCGAAGTTTGCGTGACGCGGCACGCCGGGCAATCGCAGTTGTCGCGCAACCACAGGTAGGGAATGCGCACTGCTTCGCCACTGTCCCATCTAAGCGTCAGCACCCTGCCCTCTGTTTTCACCGCACAGATGGAAGGTGCCATTGCGTCAGACCTCGCCGGCGGGCCAGTCCGCCTCTACATGGGCGCCCCAAGGCTTGCGGGCGAAGATTTGCGCCACCAACGGCTCGAATGCGTCGATGGGGAGGGTGTCGTAATCAGGATCGAACGATAGCTGATCGTAGTGGGCGCAGAACCGTTCGGTGGCCTCGAAGGCTGGGTGGCCTCGATAGCGTTCGCGCTCATTCACGTCCGCGCCGATCTTGTCGAAGTAGTAATAGCCTTGGAACACGCCGTGCCGCAGCACCATCCAATGGGTGTGCTTGGCGACATAGGGGCGCAGCACCGCGGCACCGAGTTCAGCGTGGTTCTCCGGCGCCAGCGCATCGCCGATGTCGTGCAGCAGCGCCGCCACCACAACCTCGCCGCACTCCCCCGCCCGCAGCGCCCGGCTGGCGGCCTGCAGCGAGTGCTGGTAACGGCTGATGCGGTAGCCCAAGAGCCCCTCGGACAGCGTTTCCAGATACGCCAGCACGCGCTGGCCAGTCTCGGCGATGTAGGGCTTCGCCAAGTGGTCCAGCAACGCGTAGTCCACCGCATCCCCCTCGTCCATGCGGGTGAAACGGACGACTTGAGCCATAGTTGCAGTCACGCGGGGCACTCCGAAGCGCCTGACCAGATTATAGCGCGAGCGGCGCAGCGCAAGACGGTTGCAACGAGAAATTCGACGTCCGAATCGCCCGCCTCGCGGGGTTGGATTGGGCACGCCAGCGACACCGTGGCCAATGTATGCTGGCAGCCTGCGGCAGCGGCTAAGCGGCTCGATTCCGGCATGGAACGGTACTCCCTCCTCAACCTGCTCCGGCACGCGCGCAGCCATCACGAAAACTGGCAACCTGCGTGGCGCGACCCAGAGCCGAAGCCCGCCTACGACGTGGTGATCGTGGGTGGCGGCGGGCACGGCTTGGCCACCGCCTACTACTTGGCGAAGCGCCACGGCGCCACCAACGTCGCGGTGGTGGAGAAGGGCTGGCTCGGCGGCGGCAACACCGGCCGCAACACCACCATCGTGCGCTCCAACTACCTGCGAGAGGAGGCCGCCCACCTCTACGAGTTCGCGCTGAAGCTGTGGGAGGGCTTGAGCGTCGAGCTCAACTTCAATGTGATGTTCAGCCCGCGCGGGGTGCTGAACTTGGGCCACTCCTTGCAAGACATGCGAGACATCGAACGCCGCGTCAACGCGAATCGGTTGAACGGCATCGACGGCGAAGTGCTGACGCCGGCCGAGGTGCAGGCGAAGGCGCCGCTCATCAACTGCTCGCCGACGGCGCGCTATCCAGTGCTCGGCGCGTCTTGGCAGCCGCGGGGCGGGGTCGCTCGCCACGACGCGGTGGCGTGGGGCTACGCGCGCGCGGCCGACGCCTTGGGGGTGGACTTGCTGCAGCACACCGAGGTGGTGGACATCCGCGTGGAAGGTGGACGCGCCAAGGGCGTCGAGACGTCACGAGGCTTCATCAAAGCAGACAAAGTGGCCTGCGTGGCCGCGGGACATTCCAGCCTGCTCGCGGCAATGGCGGGGCTGCGGCTGCCCATCGAATCCCGCCCCTTGCAGGCGCTGGCTTCAGAGCCGCTCAAGCCGTGCCTGGATACAGTGGTGATGTCCAACGCCGTCCACTGTTACATCAGCCAATCCGACAAGGGAGACCTCGTCATCGGCGCTGGCACGGACGCCTACAACGGCTACGGCCAACGCGGTTCCTTCCATGTGTTGGAACACGCCATCCAAGCCGTCTGCGAGCTGTTTCCGGCGTTCAGCCGGGTGCGCATGAACCGCCAGTGGGGAGGCATCGTGGACATCTGCCCCGACGCTTGCCCGATCATTGGCACCACCCCGGTGCGCGGGCTGTACTTCAACTGCGGTTGGGGCACCGGCGGCTTCAAGTCGACGCCCGGCTCCGGGTACGTGTTCGCCGACACCGTCGCCAATGATCGGCCGCACCCCTTGGCGGCACCGTTCGCGCTGGAACGCTTTCACACCGGTGCGCTCATCGATGAACATGGCGCCGCCGGCGTCGCGCATTAGCCGCGCCGCGAGTCGTGGCGTTCTAGGCGTGGCCCGGCGCAGAGGCGCCAGCGCACGCAACACGGGATTTGCCAAGCGGTCGCGGCCGCGCCGCTAGCCGCCCTCAGCCTGCGCGACGCCGCCCGCAAAGAGTTCCGCGATTTGCTCCGCGTCGTAACCCAGCTCCGCCAGAATCTCCTCGGAGTGCTCGCCCAACTCTGGCGCCGCCCTTGGCTCCGCCCGGGCGCACCCTTCCACGTTCACCGGATGGTTGACGACGAGCGGCAAGTCGAACCGCGCATCCTGCGCCGGAACCGCCATGCCGTTCGCCAGCGCTTGCGCATCCGCGCCGGCTTCTTCCACCAAGCCGATGCGGTTCACCGGCAGGTCAACCGCGGCGAAGGCCTCCATCCACGCGGCGGACGGGCGGGCGCCAATGATGTCCTGCATCAAGCCGCCCAACGCCTCGCTGTTGGCGGCCATGGCCTCGGGGTTGGCGAAGCGCTCGTCTTCAATGAGGTGGGTGGCGTCCAAGGCGGCGAGCAGCAGGTACATCAGCTCTTCCGTGCGCACCATGTTGAACTGCAGCCAGCGACCGTCCGCGCAGCGATAGAGCCGCCACAGCCAATGGTGTTGGCCGCGCCGCGCCCGATAGTCCGCCATGTCGGCGCCGGCCACGGCGCCTTGGGCCACCGAAGATGCCGACCACAGCCCGTTGGCAAACAGCGAGGTATGCACCATGCCGCCCTCGCCCGTGCGTTCGCGCCGCCATAGCGCGGTGATGATGGCGGCGTAAAGCGCCACCGCGGTGGGATGATCTCCCATGCCGGGCAAACCCTGCGTCGGCATGGCGTCTGGGTGCCGCATGAGGTCCATCAAGCCGCTGCGGGCCCAGTAGGCGATCTGGTCGAAGCCCTTGCGTTCCCGCTCTGGGCCACGTTCGCCGTAGGCGGTGAGCGATGCATAGATCATGCGTGGGTTCAGCGGGCCCAGGTCTTCATAGGTGAGCCGCAGCGATTCGCGCACCGAGTGGGGCTGATTGGTGATGTACACGTCGCACCACGCCACCAACTTGTGCAGCACTTCCATGCCGGCGGGCGTCTTCAAATCCAGCGCCAGGCAGCGCTTGTTGCGCCCATCCAAATGCCACATGTAGTTGCTGCGGGCATCCGGCGTGCCCGGCAGCCGGGAACTGATGCGCAGCAAGTCTCCCGTGCCGGGCTGCTCCACCTTGATGACGTCCGCGCCGAAGTCTGCCAGCATCATCGCCGCCGCCGGGCCGGCGATGACAGTGGCAACGTCGAGGACTTTGAGGCCCGTGAAGGGGGGCGCCGGCATGAGGGCTGTCATGCTTGGGCGCTCGCCTGCGCCACCAGCGCCACGGTGCCGTCCGCCTTGGCGAGCCAGACGAACGCGGCTGAACGCCCTTCGGCATCCGCCCCGTCGCCCGTCTTCACGCCATGCACCGTCACGGCATCGCCCGGCCACACCGGATTGGTGAACTTCACGTCGAGCCGCCCGGAGGTCCACCAAGCGGCGCCGAACGCTTCCTCGCAAACATGGGCCGCAAGGGCCATGGTCATGCGCCCGCCGACCACCACGTCTTCAAAGCCAAGCGCTTGCGACGCCTCGCGGTTGGTGTGGTAGTTGGCGTCGCCGTGGAAAAACTCGCCGCACATTTCCACGGTGATGGCGCGCGTCAGGCCGCCGAAGGGTTCTCCCGGCGGCACCTCGAATCGCCGCGCCCCCGGTTTGTCGCCGGCGGCGCGCAGCGCCAGCTTGCCGGAGGCGTCCCGATGCGCGAGGAAGCTCTGATGATGTTGGCTGCGCATGACGAGGCGCTCGGCGGCGTCCAGCACTTCCACCTCGTAGCGCACGACATTGCGGTTGCGCCGCTCGTAGATGTCGCGGATGCAGCCGCTGGCGACATAGCCGGCGCCGGGAACGAGCGGCTGGAAGAACTCGTACTCTTGGCGCATCCACAGATGCCCGAAGTGGTCCGGGAACGCGATTTCCTCGAAATAGGCGTTATCCACCCCGCTGGCAACGCAGGACGGCACCGGACGGCGCCCATCGCGTGGCAGGCCAAGGCCGCCGTGGAAATCCGCCAACAGCGCCTCGTCCACGACGAACTCGCGCGCTGTCAATGCCTTGCCGACAAATGGGCCCTGCGCCGCTGCCGCCATCATCTCTCCCCTTCCGCCAAGCGGGAAGCATAGCCGGACTCGCCACGATGCGCCAAAATACCCACATCAATGCAGGGGCTTTGGGGGAAGGCATGGATTTCGAACCGAGTGACAAGGTGCTGGAGCTGCAGGCGCGTGTGCAATCGTTCATGGACGAGCATGTCTACCCGCGTGAGCTTGAGTTTTGGGAGTTCGTGGACGACGACGCGAACCGTTGGCAATACCCGCCGTGGTTCGAGGGCCTCAAGGCCGAGGCGCGGCAAGCCGGCATCTGGAACTGGTTTTTGCACCGCGACTACGAGGAGTTCAGCCCCGGGCTCTCCAATCTGGAGTTCGCCCCGGTGATGGAGCTCATCTGCCGCGTGCCGTGGGCGCAGGAGGTGTTCAACTGCAGCGCGCCAGACCGCGGCAACATGGAGGTGCTGGCTCGGTTCGGCAGCGAGGCGCAGCAACAACGCTGGCTGGCGCCGCTGTTGAACGGCGAAATCCGCTCCGCCTATTCCATGACCGAACCGGCCGTCGCTTCCTCCGACGCGACCAACTTGGAGACCACCATCCTCCAAGACGGGGACGACTATGTCATCAACGGGCGCAAGTGGTTCACCTCCAATGCGTTCAACCCGCGCTGCAAAGTGTTTGTCGTGATGGGCAAGACGCACCCGGACGCGCCGCGCCATCAGCAGTTCTCCATGATTCTGGTGCCGAAGGACACGCCCGGCGTGGTGCTGGAGCGGCCGGTGCGCACGTTTGGCACCTTAGGGTCTCCGGGCGGCCACGCCCAAGTGCTGTACGACAACGTGCGCGTGCCCGCCGAGAACCTCATCCTTGGCGAGGGGCGCGGGTTCGAGATCGCCCAAGGGCGCTTGGGACCTGGCCGTTTCCAGTACGCCATGATGTTCGTGGGCATGGCGCAGCGCTGTTTAGACCTCATGTGCAAGCGCGTCGACGAGCGGGTGGCGTTTGGCGAGAAGCTCTCGGCGAAGACCAGCATCCAACACGACGTGGCGCGCTCGCGCATGGAAATTGAACAGTGTCGGCTGTTGGTGCTGCGCGCCGCCGATGCCATGGACACGCACGGCCCGAAAGCCGCGCGGGACTACATTTCAATGGTGAAGGTGGCGGCGCCGGAGATGTGCAATCGGGTGGCTAACCGCGCGTTGCAGGCGCACGGCGGCATGGGGGTGACGCAAGACACGCCCATCAACCACATCTACATGACCAGCCGCTACTGCCAGATTGCGGATGGGCCGAGCGAAGTGCATCTCTCCCAACTGGGCCGGCGCACGGTGCGGGATACTGTGGCCTAGCGTGCCCGTTTAGCAACGCCGCCAGCGGGCAAGGAAAGCGGGGCGCCGCCGGCCCACAACCGGGGCGGCGGCGCTTGGGCCTATCTCAGGTCAATCCGCCCATCGGGTTGATTGGCGGCCAACCGTCCTTGGTGGCCAAGACCTGCTCGCCGAGGGCGGCGACATCCCAAGGGGGCGCGTCGCCTTCCTGCTGCGCCACCGTCGCCATCTGCCAAGACAGGAGCGCGACGCGATTGCCGCTCACGAACCAAGTGCGGCCGGACACTTCCTTGGCTTCGTCCGTGCAGAGCCAAACCACCATCGGCGACACCTTCTCTGGCGGCATGGTCTCCTTCACGGCCTCCGGCAAGATGTCGTCCGTCAGGCGCGACAGCGCCGCCGGCGCCAACACGTTCACCGTGACGCCATACCTTGCGCCTTCGAGGTAAAGGCAACGCGCCATGCCGGCGATGCCGGCCTTGGCCGCGCCGTAGTTCGTCTGGCCGAAGTTGCCGAGCAGGCCAGAGGTGGAACTGGTGACGACGATGCGCCCACCGTGGCCTTGGGCGAGCATCTGATCGTAGGACGCCTTCGCGGTGAGATAGGTGCCGCGCAGGTGTACGTCCACCACGACGTCCCACATGTCGTCTTCCATGTTCTTGAAGGACTTGTCGCGCAGGATGCCGGCGTTGCAGATGCAGATGTCCAGCTTGCCGAAGTTATCCACCGCGGCGCGCACCATGCCCTTCGCAGCTTCTGGGTCTGAAACGGAGCCATAATCTGCTACGGCTTGGCCGCCGGCGTCCCGAATCTCGGCGACCACTTGGTCTGCCATCGCGCTGCCAGCGCCGGTGCCGTCGCGGGCACCGCCCAAGTCATTCACCACCACCGCCGCGCCCTCGGCGGCCAACAACAGCGCGTGGGTGCGCCCCAAACCACCCCCAGCGCCCGTCACCAGCGCGACTTTGCCGTCCAACATGCCCATCGTCCTACCCCCTCCGTTAGAATCGAACGCAACCGCGTCGAAGAAACGGGCATTCTAAGGGGAAGCAGGTGGATAAGCTATTCGACCTCTCGGGCAAAGTGGCTCTCGTCACCGGCGGCAGCCGGGGCTTGGGGCGCCAGATCGCGCTCGCGTTCGCCGAGCATGGCGCCGACGTCGTCGTCACCAGCCGCAAGCTCGACAACTGCGAGGCAGTGGCGGGGGAGATCGAGGCGCGCGGCCGAGGGGCGTTGGCCGTGGGCTGCCATGTCGGGCACTGGAACGAATGCGACGCTTTGGTGGACGCCGCCTACGAGCGCTTTGGCCGGGTGGACATCCTCGTCAACAACGCCGGCATGTCGCCGCTCTATCCGAAGCTCTCGGCGGTGTCGGAGGAGCTGTTCGACAAGGTGGTGGGCGTCAACCTGAAGGGGCCGTACCGTCTTTCGGCGCTCATCGGCGAGCGCATGGCCGCCGGCGACGGCGGCTGCATCATCAACATCAGCAGCAACGCCGCCGTGGAGGCCACCCCCAATTCGGAGCCCTACGGCGCGGCGAAGGCCGGCCTCAACTCGCTCACCCGTTCGCTCGCCTTCGCGTTCGGCAAGGCCGTGCGCGTGAACTGCATCCAAGCGGGGCCCTTCCTCACAGACATCTCCAAGGCTTGGACGCCGCAGACCTTTGACGTGTTCAAGACGCGCCTCGCCTTGGGCCGGGGCGGCGAGCCAGAAGAGATCGTCGGCGCCGCGTTGTTCCTCGCCAGCCCGTCCGCGAGCTTCACCACCGGCGCCATCATTCGCGTGGACGGCGGCGCACCCTAACCCAACTGCGCCTCGCGCCACGCCTCCAAGGCGCGCGCCGCGGCCGGCGCCGGGTCGCTGCCCGTCAGCGCCGCCAGCGTGCTCAAGCCGCCGGGGTTCGCAACGTTCGCCTCAAAGATGTGCGGATAGGCGAGGTCTACCCCGGCGAAGCGGGCGCCGGCAGCGTTCAAGCGGGCGATGACGCGCTCGATGAGGCTGCGCTCTTGCGCGGTTAACCTGGCGCGCCGGGCCACGGCGCCGGCGAAGAGGTTGCCGCCAGCTTTCCCATACGCGCCGATGATCTCCCTGCCGGCGATGAGCACGCGCTTTTCACGCGTGCGCGCCGCCGGCTCATGGCGCTGCAGGATGCAGGGGCGCCCTGCCCCGGCGCCGGTCAGCCGTTCGAGGATGGCGCGGCGGCTCGCGGAATCGGGCGGAAGTTGCGCCACATCCCGGCCAAAGCTGCCGGCGATGGGCTTGGCGACCCAGCGCCCGCCTTGGGCGGCAATCCCCAACAGCGCCTCGACGTCCGCGCTCACATGGGTTTCCGGTTGAAACTCCAACAACGCCAGCTTGCCGTGCAGGTAGACCAGCGCATCCACGGCATTGACGAACCGAGCTTGGTCCACGCCGCGCAGGAGCTGCATCCGGTCTAGGAAGGTGTCGCGGGCGCCTAGCCCCACGGGCCAGATGAGGTCGAAGGCAGCGAGCGGGACGCGAGCACCGCCGGGCCTCATCGCGGTGACGCCATCGGGCGTCATGCCGAGAGACTCGTATGCGAGCCGCTGCGCCTGCCAACCACGCGCCGCGAACGCCCGCGCCATGCGTTCGTGATTATCGCCGGCCGGGGTGTCGGCGGCAGTGAGGAAAGCGATGCGTTGCACGGCGCTGGCCACGGCACATGGGGCTCTGCGCTATTATCCGTCCATGCGCAAGGACTACAGCTTGCCTGCAGCGCAAGTGCCCGTGCATCAGCCGGCGACGGTGTCGGCGGCCGAGCGGGCCCTGCTCAAGGACGAAATCCGCGACCGCTTGGCTGCGCTGGATGCCGTGCTGGTCGCCCACTACTACGTCGATGGCGACATCCAAGACTTGGCGCAGGAAACGGGCGGCTGCGTGGCCGATTCGTTGGAGATGGCCCGCTTCGGACGCGACCATCCCGCTTCCACCCTCGTGGTGGCCGGCGTGCGCTTCATGGGCGAGACGGCGAAGATCCTGTCACCGGACAAGCGCGTGCTGATGCCGACCTTGAGCGCCGAGTGTTCCCTCGACATCGGTTGTCCGCCGGACGAGTTCGAGGCGTTCACCCAAGCCCACCCCGAACGCACCGTCGTCGTTTACGCCAACACGTCCGTGCGGGTGAAGGCGCTGGCGGACTGGGTGGTCACCTCAAGCGTCGGCTTGCGCATCATCGAGAGCTTGGCGGCGCGGGGCGAGCCGATCCTCTGGGCGCCGGACAAGCATCTCGGCGCCTACATCCAGCGCGCAACCGGCGCGGACATGCTGCTCTGGAGCGGCGCCTGCGTGGTGCATGAGGAGTTCAAGTTCCAAGCCTTGAAGGACTTGATGGCGGTGTACCCAGACGCCGCCGTGTTGGCGCATCCAGAGTCTCCGGCGGCGGTGCTCGACATCGCAGACCGGGTTGGCTCCACCAGCCAGATCATTCAAGCGTCCCGCGAGTTGCCCCACGACACCTTCATCGTGGCGACCGACCGCGGCATCTTCCACCAACTGCGCAAGCACTCGCCGGACAAGCGCTTCATCGAGGCGCCCACGGCCGGCGACGGCGCCACCTGCCGCAGCTGCGCGCATTGCCCTTGGATGGCGATGAACGAACTGCGCACGCTGGCGGAATCCTTGCAGCGCGAGGATAGCGAAGTGCTTGTGGCGCCCGCTCTCGGCGCCAAGGCGATGGCGCCCCTCAAGCGAATGTTGGACTTCCCGCCGCCGTAGCGCGGCTTGGCCGTTAACCGCCGGATTGCTTGGCCAAGCTGGTGTAAACGCGGTTGACGAAGCCGAGCGAGCTGCTTTCGTCGCCGTAACGTTCGTCCAAGTCTGCCGTCACCTTCGCCGCAACCACTTCCTCCAACGACTTGCCGTCCGCCATCAGCGCTGCCACGCGGCCACGCACCGTCTTCAGCATGTCGATGTACGCCTCCAACGCCGCGTAATCTGTCACCTCGCCGTGGCCGGGAATGACGATGGCGTCCCGCGGCAGTTCATCGGCGATGGCTTGGCAGAAGGCGATCATGCCGTCGATGTCGCCGCCGCTGTCCGCGTCGATGAACGGGTAGCCGGTGTTGTTGAACACGTCGCCGAAATGCACAGCGTTGTGGCCACGGAAGATCACCGCGGTGTCGCCCGTGGTATGCGCCGGGCCGGCATTGATGAGGTCTACCTGTTCGCCGTTGAAGTGGAACTGCATGCGGTCTTCATAGGTGATGACCGGCAAGGCATCGGCGGGATAGGGCTGTTGGCCGTACTTCGCCATCACCATGTTGATGATGCCGCCAGTAGCCATGTCCGCCCGCGCGTTGGCATGCGCCACGATCTTGGTGCCGGCCGGCCCCAAGGCCAAGTTGCCCTCGGCATGGTCGAAGTGCCAGTGCGTGTTGACGGCGTAAGTGATCGCCCCGCCGCCGAGTTCGGCGATGGCCGCGTTCACTTTCGGAATCATCTCCG